>NZ_BKCF01000001.1 GCF_009014635.1 Patiriisocius marinistellae
CCTGTAAGACCAAAAAGGATATCGTCTTCTACTTCTATAAGGTTAAACACAGCAAAACCGTCTGCGTCTGTATCACAAACCACCAATGGGGCTGGGTCTGTTATTTGAGGGGTTTGCTCTACGATTAGATGCACTATGGTAGTGTTGTAACAGCCTGTTGCTAAATCACTCACGCGGATGTATACCACCTGATCGAAAGGCACTTCGTTATCATAAGGACTCATTAGTGGCAGTACATTGTTGTCTGCGTCGGGTTGGGTTAAGTGATAGGTTACTACTAAGGTTCCCGATGGGTTACCTCCTACTGCCTGCTCACTTGCATCTTCCAAAGTGAAGGTTCCAAAACCGTCGTTATCATCGTCACAGTAAATAAGGTCATCTGGTTGAAAAACCTCTGGACGTGCTATCACTACTAACTGGCTCTCAAAGATACCATAGCAACCACTCATATTGTCCTCCACACGTACCCATACTGCCTCAGGGTTGGTCTGGTTGGTATAAAATACAGCAAGGGCGTTCATAGGTGCTTGTGCATCGGCCAAGCTGCTATAATACGTAACATTAAGACCAGTGTTTCCTCCTGTTATCGCTGTATTGTTACTATTTAAATCAAACTCTGTAATACCGTCTGCTATCTCATCATCACAGGCTGTGATTTCTGGAAGCACATTAAAAACAGGTACTTGTCCTAATACTAAATTAAAACTGCCAACAGTTGTACAAAGCTCGGCGCCATTAGGGTCACCGTTCTCATAGTTTACTGCACGAACCCAAACAACGGTATTGCTACTTACATAGGCATCTGCAGGAATAATTGGTGCTGTGTTGTTCTGGGCATCTAGCTCACTCTCATGATAACTCAAGTCAACATCAACAAGAGTATTTAAAATCTCTGCGTCTTTACTCGTTAAATCAAAAGTCTCAAAACCATCTCCATCTAAATCACATAAAAAATAATCGCTGATGGGGGAGGTAATAGAAGGACTGTCGTTGACTATCAAATTTAAAGGGACGACATCAAAACAACCAAAAGCATCTACTTCCAATCTTGCCCACACCGTTTGAAAGGAAGCGGTAGTATTGGTATACATATTAGGAGTTGCAAATGGGAAATTTGCAGATTCTGCTAGCCCTTGAGTTCTATAAAAAGTAACCGTAGTTCCTGTTTGACCATTTTGGATTTGAGGTATACTTAAAGTTAAATCAAAAACCGCAAATCCATCATTAGGAACGCCATCACAAGCCTCTAAATCGTCTGGGATTCCAGCTACAGGATCAGGTTGAAATGTTACATCAATCATGTCAGGATTAACTGTACAAAAACCTCTAAAGGCCTCTAAAGTGTATGTTCCTGACAGCGTAGGATTATAAAATGGTCCTGTCGCACTAGGCAAAAAGGTACCATTAAAATACCACTGATATGTAAAATCAGACCCTAAATCTTGACCTATAGTAACGATTTCATTAACACATGGAAACAAATCTGGACCAAGATCTAATCCCTGTTGAGACAAATCAACTACTAAATCAAAAAAATTGTTGTTTTCATTATTTTCATCTACTGTACCCATTCCCGTTCCATCATCATCTGCAACAGCTCTTAAGTTAAACACTGTGGGAGTTGGAGGAGCAAAATTCAACGTTACAGTACCACTCTCAGAACCGCCAATAGCTATTATTCCAGTAGTCACTGCTTGTCCTACTAAAACTCCATCAGCATAAAAAGCAATGGGTAATCCAGGCTCAAGAGCTTCTGTACTATCTATATTTGAAACCGTATAATCAACATCAATATCACTATTATCACACAATACCCCTATCGCATCAATTGTGATTGTAGCATCTGGAAGTTCTGAGTTAACATTTGTAATAATATTATTTACCATTACAAAATCCTGGCTTGAAGTCAAAGCTATATCAATATCCGCATCACCTGGAGCAATAATACCCAGCAAATCGTAGGCATCAAAATCCATGTTCCATAATGTGGTAGACCCTGTATAACTATTTGTTCCATTAAAAGCATTATCTGGTGGATTTTGAGCATTTGAGATCAATTGACCATTTATTGTCAAAGATTCCATATTAGGGTTAGGAATATCACCTTCCCAAGCTAAAAAACTTATTTTAGAA
Organism: Patiriisocius marinistellae; assembly: GCF_009014635.1. Classification (GTDB taxonomy): domain Bacteria; phylum Bacteroidota; class Bacteroidia; order Flavobacteriales; family Flavobacteriaceae; genus Patiriisocius; species Patiriisocius marinistellae. The sequence continues at coordinate 2,134 of NZ_BKCF01000001.1, forward strand.
AATTGGTCACTTGCAACATCTAGAGGCCCAATAGTGATATCTATACTTGGGTTATTTGCTGAAACAAATTCCAATCCATCAAAAAGTGATATTTGGTTTTGAGTCAAAGCTGGGTCTTCATAAATTACATACATTGCCCATCCTCCATAATTAGTACCATTACTACAAGCACCAGTAGCAATTAAGTCTTGTTCAAGACCAGAAAAAGTATAGGTTCCATTACCAGTAGCTTGAACTATTGCTGTAACATCTGCATAAGCAGCGAAATATGTATTTCCTGTACCTGCTATTAAATGAAAATCTCTGGTGGCACTAACAGCTGAACCATTTAACATTACATTAAAATCCCCTCCTATTGCATTGACCCAAGGTGAACTCCAATATAAATGTGCTGATACTATTGTTTCAGTTGGCTGTAACAACAATTCTGCGCTACTTTCACTTAACAAATCACAAGATCCTGGATTTGCTGATGCATTTAATGTATTCCCTACACCTGTAAAATCCAGCCTTCCGTTAAATTGTTGAAAAAGCGTAATTGGCTCTACTTGAGAAAGTAAAGTTCCTGAAAAACAAAATAACAAAATGAGTAGATATCTTTTCATACTGACTGTTTTTTTATACCCGCTACATAATTTCTCGAAAATAAAAGAAACGATGTTTGACCATTATAATTCGTTGGGTTTACAAATTTTATATTTAAACCTAAAATAAGATCCTTGATTGACATAGCGATCACTAAAGAACGATGAAACCAAATTAAATCTAACAAAAAAAATATACATTATAGATTGTTGCTCAGCAATCATCCTTTCAACAGTACTTTTTAAAAACCAAAAAAATGGTATTAAAAAAATACATATATCGAGTAAATGATTAATCATAAAAAGAAGGTTTAATGACTGCCAAATATATTGAATACATTGATTTTCTTTGTTATTTTTGCAAAAAAAATCGTTACATGTCTCATTTTAATATAACAGTACAACCTACTAATAACGAAAATATTGTAAAGTTTGTTGCAAATTCGTTTTTAACACAAGCAAGAAGTTTTGAATTTGCAAATATTGACGAGGCAAAACCAAGCCCGTTAGCACAGCAATTATTCCATCTTCCTTTTGTAAAAACTGTTTACATTTCTCAAAACTTTATCGCAATTGAAAAATATAATATTGTAGCCTGGGAGACAGTACAAGATGAAGTAGCTACTTCTATTGCCGAATATTTAAACAGCGGAGCAGAGGTTATCAGTGAGGGAGAAGTTTCAAAAAAAGTACCTGTAACAGTATATGCAGAAAGCACTCCTAATCCAACTGCTATGAAGTTTGTAGCAAACAAACCATTAGCTGACGGCACCTTTGAGTTTAAAAATATAGATGACGCAGTAGATGCTCCTTTAGCTAAAGCTCTTTTTACATTTCCGTTTGTAAAAGAAGTTTTCATAAGCTCAAATTATATTTCTGTTATAAAATACAATAGCGTTGAGTGGATTGAAATCTCAAATGAATTGCGTTCTTTCATTAGAGAGTTTATTGAAGAAGGAAAAGCGATATTTTCGAATGATTTTCTTCGGAAACGTGCTGATGAAATTAAAATTTCCGAAGAGAAAAACACAGATGAGTTAGCACCGTTACCAACAAACAATAGCGCTAAAAACTATGATCATTCAGAAACTGAAAAAGAAATAATTTCTATTCTTGATGAGTATATTAAACCTGCTGTTGCTAGTGATGGTGGACATATTGCATTTGACTCTTATAATCCTGATAGTAAAACTGTAAAAGTTATTTTACAAGGTGCATGTAGTGGCTGTCCTTCTTCAACCATTACTTTAAAAAACGGAATTCAAACAATGATGCAAGAGATGCTACAAGGACGTGTAACTACTGTTGAAGCTATAAATGGATAAATTATAATTTAGTTTTAATAAACAACAACTGAAACACAGCTGTTTATAATTAAAAAATCTATTTCTTTTAACTCAAATTTCAGAAAAAGCCTTTTTTAAAACTGTAATTTGCAAGCAGTTATTAATCAATAAAAATACCATTATGGCAATTTTAAAAGTTATTGAAGTACTTGCAAACTCAAATGAAAGCTGGGAAGATGCAACAAAAAATGCAGTAAAACATGCTGCAAAAAGTGTCAAGAATATTCGATCTGTTTATCTTAATGAACAAACAGCTGTTGTTAATGGCGATAATGTTACAGAATTTCGTGTGAATGTAAAAATTACATTTGAGGTTAAATAAGAGTTGCTTTTTTACATAATTAAACGCTTTTGAAAATATTTTCAAGAGCGTATTTTATTTTAATTCCCATGCGCACTGTTAAAGTTACACTTGTTTTACTTTTAACATTTGCTTCTTGTAACTCTTCCAAAAAAGATATTGTGAACACACATCAATTTAAAAACTTATTAGTTAATGAGACTAGCCCTTATTTATTACAACACGCTAACAATCCAGTTGATTGGCTTGCTTGGAATGATGTAACGTTCGCAACTGCTAAAGAAAAAAACAAGCTTATTATTATTAGCATAGGGTATGCTGCATGTCATTGGTGCCATGTCATGGAACATGAAAGTTTTGAAGATAATGCCGTTGCAGATGTTATGAATGAAAACTACATAAGCATTAAAGTAGATAGAGAAGAGCGACCAGACGTTGACCAGATATACATTAATGCAGTTCAATTAATGACTGGTAGCGCAGGGTGGCCATTAAATGTAGTTGCGCTTCCTGATGGGCGCCCAGTATGGGGAGGAACTTACTTTAAAAAAAGGGATTGGATTAGTGCATTAGAGCAAATTCAAAAAATATACGTCGAAGATCCAGACAAATTAATTGAAAATGCAAATCAATTAGAAGCTGGAATCAAAAGTATGGACTTAGTTCCTTTAAATACTGATAAAATAGATTACCCAACTTTCAACACAAATCAAATTGTAAAAAAATGGTCTGAAAGCTTTGATCACAAGTTTGGCGGTCTCAATAGAGCTCCAAAGTTTATGATGCCTAGTAACTATGCATTTTTATTACGCTATGCAAAGCAAGAGAAAGATGAACATTTAATGAATTATGTAGACAATACACTTCAAAAAATAGCCTATGGTGGAATATACGATCACATTGGAGGTGGATTTTCTAGATATAGTGTTGATACAAAATGGCATGTACCGCACTTTGAAAAAATGCTTTACGATAATGGACAACTGGCAAGTCTTTATAGTGATGCTTATACAGCGACAAAAAATCCTCTTTATAAAGAAGTTGTAGAAGGTATACTAGCTTTTGTAGCCTTAGAACTTACAGATAAAAATGGCGGCTTCTATTCCTCGTTAGATGCAGACAGTATTGATCAAAATGGAAATTTAAACGAAGGTGCTTATTACATTTACTCAAAAGAAGAAATACAAACCCAAATAGGTGATGATTTTGAAATTTTCAAAGAATATTATAATATAAACAACTATGGAATCTGGGAAAACAATCATTATGTATTAATCCGCGACAAGAGTGATCTTGAAATTTTAAAAAACTTCAATATTTCTTTAAAACAGCTCCAAGAGAAAAAAACAAAATGGAAAAAAATCCTGCTAAATTTCAGAAGTAAAAGAAATAAACCTCGATTGGATGACAAGATTTTAACTTCATGGAATGGATTAATGCTTAAAGGATATGTTGATGCTTATAAAGTCTTCGGAAATAAAGATTATTTAAAAATCGCGTTGAAAAATGCAAATTTTATTAAAGATAATGTATTACAAGAAGATGGCGCTTTATTTAGAAATCATAAAAATGGAAAAAGCAATATTAATGGATATCTTGAAGATTACGCTACTGTTATAGACGCCTACATTTCATTATACGAAGCTAGTCTTGATGAACAATGGCTACAAACTGCAAATCAATTAACCGAATACACATTTAAACATTTTTTTGATACTAAAAATCAAATGTTCTACTATACAAACGATAAAGACCCAGCGTTAGTAAGTCGAAATTTTGAATACCGTGATAATGTAATTCCAGCTTCAAATTCAATCCATGCAAAAAACTTATTTAAGCTAGCACATTATATTGACAACAATAAATATAACGAGGTTGCAAGACAAATGCTAGCAAACGTCACCCCCGAAATTCAACAGTACCCTACTGGATTTTCAAACTGGCTAGATTTGTTAATGAATTATAAAAATAGCTACTACGAAGTAGTTGTAGTTGGAAAAAATGCAAAAGAAAAAATAAAGGCAATTAACACCTATTATCTACCTAACGCCTTATTAGCGGGGAGTATTACAGAAGGAAATTCGCCATTAATAAAAGAGCGTTATATAGATGGAAAAACTATGATATACATATGTGTAAATAACGCTTGCAAACTACCAGAAACAGACGTAAAAAAATCAATAAACCCAATAAAATTATAAAAAAGAGATGGAAAAGTTTAACGATATAAATTATTACATTGAAAAATACGGTCAAAAATTAATTGACTTTTTACCCGATCTAATATTAGCAGTTTTAATGCTCTTTATAGGATTATGGATTATTAGAGTGATTAGTAGATTAATTAACAAATTCTTTCAACGTAAAGATTATGATGTTACGTTGGAAAAATTTATTGCTAGCCTTATAAACTGGAGCTTAAAAATTATATTATTTGTATTAGTCATTACTCAATTGGGTGTTGAATCTGCGTCACTAATTGCTATTATTGGAGCAGCCGGTCTTGCAATAGGTCTAGCACTTCAAGGCTCTCTTTCTAATTTTGCAGGAGGTGTTTTAATTTTATTATTAAGGCCTTTTAAAGTAGGAGATTTCATCAAAGCGCAAGGAGTTGAGGGGACTGTAAAAGAAATTTCAATCTTTAATACAAAACTATTGACCTTTGGAAATCAAGAAGCCATTTTACCTAATGGAAAATTATCAAATGAAACTATTATCAATTTCACTACTGAAGGCATAAGAAAAGAAAACATCATTTTTGGCATATCTTATGATAGTAGTGTAGAAACCGCAAAGAATATATTATTAGAGTTAGCCATGGAGCAAGAAATAATAATGAAGGTAGAAAATAAAATGCCTATGATAGTGATGGCTGAGTTAGCTGATAGTTCTGTTAATTTATCATTACGATACTGGGCTACTAATGAAAATTTCTGGAATGCGCGATGGTTTACTTTAGAAGAAGGTAAAAAACGATTAGAAGCTGCAGGGATTTCTATACCATTTCCGCAGAGAGATGTACATTTCTACACAAATAATAACAAATAATTAACATTTACAGGAATCATAAAATGTATTTTTGGGTGCTATGAAAATTTAAAATAAAACTAAATGAAAATCTTACCAATTACAGTCTCACTTTTTTTACTAATCACCTCAAGTTTATTTGCTCAAAATATGGGGAATGATCAGCAAATTGAATCAAATTACATATCTTCAAAAACAACCCCAATATTTAAGGGTTATAAGGATACTAATGGATCAATTTATATGAATGAAGAATTCCAAATGGGTTCAATAATCATGAATGGAAAAGTTGTTGCAAACAATGTAGCTTTACGATATAACGTCCTAGATGAAGAAATTGAGTTGACTAAAGGACTTAATAGCGGAATTACAGTAGCAAATGTAATAAAGAAAGATGCGAACATACACGTTAGCATTGCAAATGAAACACTTGTATTCTTACCTTCGCCAAACAAGAATATGAGAGATGGATATTTTAACGTTTTGAGAGAAGGTAAAAATATCTCTTTGTATAAAAAACTTTCTAAGGATTATAGAGAGGGTAAAGTATCTGTGAATTCTATTGCACGCTCAGTACCTGCTACTTTTAAGGAACAAGAAACTCTATATGTGAAAATAAAGGATGGTTCTTTGATGGAGCTTTCAAACTCAAAATCTAAGAGAAAAAGATTGTTCATTGATAAAGAAGAAGCAATGAAAAATCATATTGATAATGAAAATCTAAATCTAAGAAAAGATGATGATTTGATTTCAGCTATTGATTTTTATAATACCCTATAAGTTTATGTTCATTTAATTAAGATACAAATTCTGGCAAGGTTTTTGAAAATTCTATATAAAACATAAAAATGAAAAAAATAATAATAATTTTAGCTATCATATTGACTGGAAATATTTCAGCACAAAGTTTTAATGGAAAGCAATTTGCTTCAGATCTGTTTTTAATGGATGAATATATCAAAAGGCAATCTAAAGGTATTAGTTTTGCAGATACAGATACATATACAGGAACCCCCTATAATAATGCTTCGTTCCTTCCGGGTAGTATTTATAAAGACGGAAAATTATTAGCAGAAAATGTAGCATTAAGATATAATGCAATTGCTGATGAAATGGAAGTTAAAGAAAAACTTACATCTCCAGATGATGATGCAAAAGTTTTGACTAAATCTCCAGATATATTTGTTAAAATTGTAAGTACAATATTTGTTTTTGTTCCATATCAAGGCGGAATTGAAGAAGGCGGATATTTTGAAGTAATTTATGAAGGTTCACAAGTTGATTTTTATAAAAAAATTATTAAGGATTTTGACGAAGAAAAGAAAGCCACATCATCACTTACAAGAGATATTCCAGCAAGCTTCTCAGACGAGCCAGAATATTTTTTAGTGACTAAAGTTGGTAAATTCTATCAATTTCCTAATTCACGAAATAAAAAATTGAAAGTTTTTGGTGATAAAGAAAAGCAAGTTAAAAAATACGTTAAAGAAAAACGTCTTGATTTGAATAAAGAAAAAGATCTCTTAAAAGCTATTAAGTATTTTGAAACCATTTAAATTTAAAAATTATATTTAAATTAAGCCTTCGATAAAAACGAAGGCTTTTTTAATGAAAAAAATTAGCATTATGAATCTGATTAGAGCACTTTTATTTGCAATAATATCATTTTTGATTTCCGGGACTATCTACAGTCAACAACTTACAGACTTAGATATAATTAAAATGAAAATCAAGAACGATGAAGACGCCTCTAAAATTAATTTTGAAGACAAGAGTTCTTATATTGGCACACCATATGTTAATCCAGATTTTCAATATGGTACTGTCTATATAAAAGATTCGCTCATTTCTCCACTTTTAGCACTAAGGTATAATGTTATATCAAAGCAAATTGAGACAAAAGAAAGTTTAAAAACTAGAAACTTTGATATAATTAACCTTAAAAAGGTTCCAGATTTAATAGTTAAAATTAAAGAACAAACTTTTGTATTAGTCCCATTTGAGGGTAGTATTCAAAATGGAGAATTTTTTGAAGTCCTCTACGAAGGAACACAAGTAGATATATTAAAAAAACACGCAAAAGATGTACGCTATCCACTTAAGTCCCACACCTCTTTAACCAGAGATATACCAGCCAAGTTTACCGACAACCCTCTCTATTTTTTAGTTACAAAAAGAAAAAGATTTTTCCAATTACCAGATTCTAAAAATGACAAATATCAAGTTTTTGGACAAAAAGCAGATTTTCTTAAAAAGTATGCTAAAGACAAAAAACTTAATATTGAGGATGAAACAGACCTTATTACAATTGTGAAGTATTTTGAAAAACAGTAATTACTTTTAATATCATTACAATACCCGCACTATTTATTGTGTGGTTTTTTTTATGCTGAAATTTTAAAAACATTAAATCGCTCGTATAATAGGTAGAAAATAAAAAAGACCTCAACGTTAGTTGAAGTCTTTTTGTGCGGATGACAGGAATCGAACCTGCACGCCGTGAAGCACTAGATCCTAAGTCTAGCATGTCTACCAGTTCCACCACATCCGCTTTAAGGAGTGCAAATATAAATAATCCCAATAATCTGAACAAAAAAAAGACCTTTTTTTGTCAATTGTTTTATCTATCTATTCTCTAAGTTCATTTTGCAGCTTGATTATCAACGCTCTTGCTACATCTGTATCCATTTCTTGTAACGAAGCAATCATACTTCTCTTGGTAACATCATCATAAATTTCAATTTTATTCTCTAAATCAAAATCATACCCCGAGTTTTTAAACATAGAATCACTCCACTCATTCCTTTTGCAATCCATCGTTAAATGTACACGCTCAGTATTACCTAAGTTACAAACACTATGAGAAACATTAAAATCACCATACCAGCACTCGCCTACTCTCATTGGCACTTGTGCACCACCTATAACAAATTGCACTCTATTATTAGTGGCAATTGGAACATGAACTCTAAACACCCCATCACTATAGCCCAAGTTATGGTCTGTATGTTCTTTGATACGACTATTTGGTGCAAGATTTAACAATCGTATTGCATATTTATCACATTTAAACAAATCAATAATTTCTTTAAAGTAAAAGCAATGATCTAACAAATAAGTATCAACCCAATTATCATTCATGGGATCAAATGCCTTTATATTTTGAGGTAATCCATCTATCGAACGTAACGATATTGAATTCCAATTTCCCACATAATTATCAGTGCTATAATGTTTGACAAATTCTAGTGATTTACAATATTTTAAATCATTAAGCAGTAGTTCTTCCGAAAAGTGAAAAGGTAATTTTATCGCGTTATTATTCATAAATTCTGTAGTTAGCTTCCTCTAATTTACTTCTTTTTTGTTACATTGGGCAAACAAAAATTAGACTATGAAAAGCGCAAAAGAGTATATTTCAGAACATAAAGACAGATTCCTAAATGAACTTGTTGAATTACTAAAAATCCCATCAATATCCGCAGATTCTAAATACAAAGACGAGGTTATCAAAACTTCCGAAGTCATTAAAAAAAGTCTTGAGAAAGCAGGTTGTGACCATGTTGAAATTTGTGAAACACCAGGTTATCCTATTGTTTACGGTGAGAAAATAATTGACAAAAACTTACCCACGGTATTAGTCTATGGGCATTATGATGTACAACCGCCAGATCCAATAAATCTTTGGGACAGCCCACCATTTGAACCCGTAATTAAAAAAACTGAGCTACACCCAGAGGGTGCAATATTTGCCAGAGGTAGCTGTGACGACAAAGGACAAATGTACATGCACGTTAAAGCAATGGAATTTATGACAGCTACTAATCAACTTCCTTGTAATGTAAAATTTATGATTGAAGGTGAAGAAGAAGTTGGTAGTGTAAATCTTGCTTGGTATGTAGAGCGCAATCAAGAAAAATTAGCCAATGATGTAATTTTAATAAGTGACACTGGAATGATTGCAAATAACATTCCTAGTATAACTACTGGCCTTAGAGGATTAAGTTATGTAGAGGTTGAGGTTACTGGACCTAATAGAGATTTACATTCTGGATTGTATGGGGGTGCAGTCGCAAACCCTATTAATGTTCTAGCAAAAATGATTGCTTCACTACATGATGAAAATAACCATATTACTGTAAAAGGGTTTTACGACAAAGTAGAAGAACTTACTAAAGCAGAAAGAGAGAAAATGGGCGAAGCGCCATTTAACTTAGAGAAGTATAAAAAAGCACTAGATATTGATGCGGTATATGGAGAAAAAGGATATACCACTAATGAACGAAATAGCATAAGACCTACACTAGACGTCAATGGAATTTGGGGCGGCTACATAGGCGAAGGAGCTAAAACCGTGATTGCAAGTCAAGCATTTGCAAAAATCTCTATGCGCTTGGTACCTCATCAAGATTGGAAAGAAATTACACAATTGTTCAAAACACATTTTGAAAGCCTTGCTCCAGCAGGTGTAACTGTAAAAGTAACGCCTCATCATGGTGGTCAAGGTTACGTAACACCTATTGACAACATTGCATATAAAGCTGCAGAAAAAGCGTATGAGAGCACCTTTGGCAAAACCCCTATTCCACAACGTAGTGGAGGAAGTATCCCAATTGTTTCGCTTTTTGAGAAGGAATTAAAAAGCAAAACCATCCTTATGGGATTTGGGCTTGATAGTGATGCTATTCACTCACCTAACGAGCATTTTGGAGTTTGGAATTACTTAAAAGGGATTGAGACCATCCCACAGTTTTTTCATCATTTTACTCAAATGAGTAAATAGCACATATTTCCGAAGAAGAACTAAACCTCTCAAACTTTAAAAACTGAGAGGTTTTTTTTTTCGCACCTATGTTTTCTTCACGTACTCAGTGATTATCACAATTTGAATTCCATCAACTTTCCCCTCAATGTAGGTATCGTTCTCATGGTCTAATGATATTCTCCGTACTGCAGTTCCTTGCTTTGCAACCATGCTAGATCCTTTTACTTTAAGATCTTTAATCAACACCACATTATCACCTGCCTGTAATATTACACCATTTGCATCACGATGAACAAGCGCATTACTTTTATCCTCTGCATCACCCTCTGCCGCCGCCCATTCTAACCGCTGCTCCTCCATATACATCATATCTAATAAATCCTGTGGCCAACCTTCTTTTTTCAAACGGTGCAACATTCGCCATGCCATAACTTGTACCGGCGCAGCAGTGCTCCACATGCTGTCATTTAAACAGCGCCAGTGATTTATGTCACGTTCTTCGCTATCAAATTGAGATTCGCACGTGGTGCAAACCTGTAAACCATTATCAGCACCTTCAATATATTCGGGTGTTTTTGGAACCTCAAAAAGCAGAAGATTTTCTGGCTCTGCGTGTCCACACAACTCACATTTGTCTTCGGCTCGTTTTTTTATTTCTCTTTCAATGTCTTGATTCATAATAGCTATACGCAAAGCGGAAATTTTAACCCTCCAAGCGACTTTGTTTGATTTAACGGTAAAGGTAAGACAAAGTAGAAATTAGAAAAACGAAAATTTAAACACAAGCGACCTTGTTGAAATTATAAATTAAACATTTTATTACTCTACATTTGTAGAATTAAAAAATAAACTCTATATTTGTAGAACACAATCTAAATTTGTAGAACATGAGCTTAACTAATGCAGAAGAAACCTTAATGCAAATTCTCTGGAAAAAGGAACGCGCTTTTATGAAAGATATCATTGAAGCATATCCAGAGCCCAAACCCGCAACAACAACCATTGCGACGCTCTTAAAACGCATGCAGGATAAAGATTTTGTGGACTACATTCAATACGGTCGCTCTAGAGAATATTTTCCGCTCGTAGCAAAAAGAGATTATTTTTCAAAACACGTTAATGGACTCATCAAAAACTTTTTTAACAATAGTGCAACACAATTTGCATCTTTCTTTACCGAAGAAACAAACCTCTCTAAAAAAGAACTCGAGGCATTAAAGAAAATCATCAACGACCAAATTAAAACTAAATAGCCATGGAAGCATATATCTTAAAGTCTGCCGCTTGCCTCGCCCTATTTTATGCGTTCTATAAACTTATTTTAGAGCAACAAGCAATGCACACCTTCAAACGGTTTTATTTGTTGGGTAGCTTTATCGCAGCAGCAATAATTCCGTTAATTGTATTTACAACTTACGTTGAAGTTGCTCCAGTAGCTTTTACAAATTTTCCAATTTCCACGGAAATTTTAACGACTGAACAAAATCTAAACATTACTCCAACAGTAAATTATACACCAATAATTATTTGGAGTTTATACGGATTAGGCGTACTAATATTTGGAAGTATATTTTTTAAAAATCTATTTCAGATTATAAAAAAAATTCAGCAAAACCCTAAAGAGAAATCTGTTTCAGTGTTTCGCGTGTTATTACAAATGGCAACCATTCCGCATACGTTTTTCAACTATGTATTTTTAAATAAAGACGACTATCAAAACGGAAAAATTCCGCAGGAAGTATTAATGCACGAAGAAGCACATGCAATTCAAAAACATAGCATTGACGTACTTTTTATAGAACTTTTACAAGTTGTGTTTTGGTTCAATCCCTTTATCTGGTTGTACAAAAGAAGCATCAAACTCAATCACGAATTTTTAGCAGACCGTGCTGTATTAAATAGCGGTGCAGATGCCTACAATTATTCAAATATTTTACTCGCGTTCTCATCAAACGCTAGCTCGCCAGTATTGGCAAATTCTATTATTCATTCATCAAACCGCCTAACAGCATTATTTTCATCAAATGCTTTTGGGCAGGTAAAAAAACGACTCACAGTTATGAAAACAACAGCATCAAAAAGAGCAACATTGCTTCGCAGCTTATTAATACTTCCAGTATTGGCAGTTTCAATTTACGGTTTTAGCACCACTAAAGAAATCGCTAAAATTTCAGAAGAATCACACATTGAAAATGCAATTAATATTTCTGAAGAAAAACCACTACTTAAAGTGGCCATTAATGGAATGACCATTTATGTCAACGATAAAAAAACAGATATTGATAATTTTAGTTCTGAAATTGATGCTGTAACTAAAAAATGGTCTGTAGAAGATTTTAAATTATATCGTGTGAGTATTACCACAGACAACACACTTACACCTTTTATAAACCGTGTTAATCGTGCTTTTAAAAATACTGCACTTTATAAACAATCCACCTCTAAAAGTGACTTTATCACCATTCCTCCAGTTCCACAAGAGAATGAGATTGAAAATACAAAAACCTTAGATCATATTATTGCAGTAGCAAAAAAAGGCGGAAAGTTTATTTATAAGGACGCTGAAATTTCTAGCGATGAAGCAATTGCATTGTTTAAAAAGAATCCAGAAATTAACCTCTACACAAAGAACTTTGAAACTGAAACTCCTATTACTACATTTCAAGATGAGCCGTTAAATTTTGATACTGACAACCTTAAATTTTTTAAACTAGCAGTTGATTTCAATACAATTATTGTAAACGGCAAAGTTTCAAGTTTAGAGACATTTAAAAACGATGTTGACGCAGCAACAAAGGACTGGACTGAGAAAGATTTTAAACAAACCCAACCACGTACTTCTTTTAAAAACACCTCAGAAGATTTTTTAAATGACCTTGATCGTGAGTTTAAGAAAACAAAATATTCAAAAACTACGGGCGGCTTGAGTATTTTTTGGCCTCACCTCGAATGCAAACCAGAACACTTAGGCTATGGTAATGGTTATCCAATAGTGAAAAATTATAACGCGAAAAACAAAACGAAAAATCAAATCATCAAAGAATTAAATAATCTTGATGGAAATAGCACATCATACCGCACAAACAACAATAGAGCAACACTTAACCAAGCTATTGCATTTGTTACTGAAAATAATATAAAAGCTTTTGAAGTGGTTGAATATAATGATTTTGGAAAAAAGACTATATACTTGGACACACGAAAAAAAATAGAAAGATTAAACGTAACAGATATACCACCTCCACCATCTCCTGCACCTAAAGCCCCAAAGGTAAAAAAAGGTGAAAAATCAAACATACCACCACCTGCACCAAAGGCTCCCAAAGTTTTAAAAGGTGAGAAATCAAATATTCCGTCACCTCCACCGCCTGCACCCACTAATTCATTAGATTATATAATTGATATGGCTAAAGAAGATGTTAGGTTTCAATATGGAAAAAAAGTAATTAGTGCAGATGATGCTATTAATTTTATCAAGGGACATCCACAATCTAAAATTAGAACTGACTATAAAGAAAATAAGCCTTTTGCAGTCATCATTGAGAGAGACGGCCCCGTCAATAAAAATGGAACAGATGTATATTACGATACTTTAAAATCTATTAGAGCGCAAAAAGAGAAAAATAGTTCTGGCTATATTGAAATTAACGGGGAGACTTATTTATATGTAAAAAATGATGGAGTAATTAGCTACAAGACAGTTCATGGCGAAGCTGTTAATGAAAAAGGAGAGAAAATAACTCAAAAATAAAAATTCAAAAAGACACTATTTTAAAACCTTGAAATATTTCAAGGTTTTTTTATGTAACAAAATCAGGCATTTAGCGTTCTAATAAACTCATACACTTTAATTACATTCTTATGCTACAACGCTTTTTCATATTCTGCTCGGGTGCAGACACAGACATACTTAAAGACTGCTCCGCGGGAGAAAATACTAAATATGCAGGTATAGGCGCTACCGTATTTTTTACTGCTGTTATGGCAGCAATCGCTGGCTCATTTGCCTTGTACACTGTTTTTGACAGTGTATTCACCGCCATCTTTTTTGGGTTGATTTGGGGATTATTAATTTTTAATCTAGACAGATTTATCGTTTCAACTATTAAAAAACGAGACAACTTTTTTGATGAACTTATCCAAGCATCGCCCAGAATCATTCTTGCACTCATCATCGCCATAGTGATTTCAAAACCTTTGGAAATGAAGATTTTTGAAAAAGAAATTAATCAAGTGCTCTTGACGGAAAAGAACCAAATGACTTTAGATAACAAAGACCAATTGGCACTTCAATTTACACCGAATATTGATGCGAAGACTTCTGAAATTTTAAGTCTTAAAGAAGAGATTGCTAAAAAAGAAATAGCAGTTAATGGCTTGTACGACATTTATATTTCTGAAGCTGAAGGAACTAGCGGAACTAACAAATTAGGAAAAGGCCCCGTCTATGCCGAAAAGAGACAAAAACATGATGCCGCCTTAGCGGATTTTAAAATACTTAAAGAGGTTAATGAAGCAAAAATTTCCGAAGCAGAAAAAGAAATAGCGCAAATTAAAACTGATTATGAAACGCAGGTAGCATCTACACAACCTATTATTAATGGCTTTGATGGATTAATGGCGAGAATTAATGCTTTGAACAAACTGCCGTGGCTTCCCTCCTTTTTTATATTCTTACTATTCCTAGCGATTGAAACGTCGCCCATAATTGCAAAACTACTTTCTCCAAAAGGTGCTTACGACTACAAATTAGCCGAACAAGAAGGTACTGTACAATCATGGGTTGCACAGCAAAAGGCACAACGAGATATTTTAAAAACTACTGATATTGAAGTAAACAATCGTGTGTATGGTGACATTGCCGAGGAGCAAGCAATTTATGACTACAAGCGGAAAATTGCCCGAAAACTCATGGAAGAACAAGCTGATGCTTTTTACAAGAAACAAAAAAGTATGCTTTAGATTCTATTGTCTGCAAATTGATTTTGATTAATTTGGTTGTGCAAAGAAATGCACATGAAATTAACACAAGAAATTGAAGAGGCAAAAAAATTAATTGCATTGTATTTTGGTTTAAAAGGTAACGTTTCAAAACTTCCCGGTGATGTAGATTTAAATTACAAATTTGAGTCTGATAGTTCTGAAAACTTTCTTTTTAAAATATCAAATAGCAATAATGCCGAATTTGAAGATTTTCAAAATAAAATTTTAGCACATTTACGAGAAGAAAAACTAGCTTTTGAAACGCCAAAACTATATTATTTTGAACAAACTAAAGACAATAGGTTTTTACGATTACAAGGGTGGGTTTCTGGAAGAGTTTGGGCAACTATAAATCCTAAAACAATAGCGTTACGTAAAGACTTAGGAAGCAAAGCAGGAGCCATTTCTCAGGCACTTAAATCCTTTACTCATCCCGCGTCAAATAATAAACATGATTGGGATATAGCAAATGCACTATGGACACTTGATCATCTCGACAGATTTAAAGGGGAAGAAAAAAATATTATTTCTACTTTTCAAAATTTGTTTCAAGGGATTCAAGATAGCTATGCTAAGTTACCCAAAAGTGTAGTTCATAATGATGTAAATGATTATAATATTCTCGTTTCAGAAGATCTTTTAAATCCTACCGTTTCTGGTATTATTGACTTTGGGGATTCGGTTTTTACACAAACGGTAAATGACCTAGCCATTTTAATTGCTTATGCTGCTATGGATGTACCAGACCCATTAGAAGCTGCGCTGGATGTTATTGAAGGTTATAATAAATCCTATCGTTTATCTCCTAAAGAATTAAATTGTTTGTACATTTTAGTGGGGATACGGTTAGTAATTTCGGTTACAAAATCTTCTATTCGAAAAGAAGTTGACCCATCAAACGAGTATCATATTATTAGCGAACAACCTGCTTGGGAGCTGCTTAAAAAATGGCACCTCATTTCAAGTGAGTTTGCATATTATAGCTTTCGTAGTGTTTGTGATTACAATCCGCACCCCAAAGAAGAAATATTCACTGAATGGGTAAAAAACCACACTTTTAGTTTCACCCATTTATTTCCCACCCAACTTAAAGAAGAAATTTATCTTCTAGATTTAAAAGTGTCCAGCAAATGGATGGGAAGTAGGCATGAGTTTAACAATCTAGATTTATTTGAATACAAGGTCAACCAACTCCAAAAGGAGCATCCCACTAAACTAATTGCTAACGGCTATTTAGAACCACGCCCCATTTACACTTCAACAGATTTTGACAAAGAAGGAAATGATGGGCCAGAAAGTCGTACGGTACATTTAGGCATTGACTTTTGGCTACCTTCGGGAACTCCTGTAAATAGTATGTTTGACGGCACTGTTATTACCGCAAATAATGAAGGCGGATATAAACAATATGGTGGTTTGATAATTTTGCAACATCACATTGATAACATGTCGTTTTTCACATTATACGGACATCTTTCTTCGGAAAGTTCTCAAAATTTAAAAATAGGAGACACCATTAAAAAAGGGGATTGCATTGGATATTTAGGAACCCCTCAAGAAAATGGAAACTGGTCGCCACATTTACATTTTCAAATAATGCTCAGTATGTTGGGCAATACTAAAGATTTTCCGGGAGTTACTTTTCCGAAGCAAACAGAAGTTTGGAAAAGCATTTGTCCCGATCCAAATTTATTATTCAAAAATGCAAATCTAAAAACTGAATTAGATACTCCGAGTGATACTATTTTAAATTTCAGAAAAAAGCATCTAGGAAAAGGGCTGAGTGTTTCTTATAAAAAAGCATTACATATTGTAAGAGGCGATGGTGTATTTTTAATGGACAATGAAGGACAAAAATATTTAGACACTGTAAATAATGTAGCGCACGTGGGCCACGAACACCCTAAGGTTGTGAACGCAGGACAACAGCAAATGGCTGTTTTAAATACAAATACACGCTATTTGCACGATAGCATTACTGCGTATTCTCAAGCATTATTAAAAAAATTACCTCCAGAATTATGCGTTTTACATTTTGTAAATTCGGGAAGTGAGGCTAATGAACTTGCTCTAAGAATGGCGCGAACTATAACAGGCCAAAAAGAAATTATGGCAATTGAGGTAGGGTATCACGGTAATACAAATGCTGCTATAGATGTAAGTTCGTACAAATTTGACGGAAAGGGCGGGCAAGGAAAACCAGAGCACACTCATATTTTACCCTTACCAGACCCCTATAGAGGGCGCCATGCGTGGGAAACTTCGGGCAGTAAATATGCAAGTTATGCAGAACGCCATATTGAACATCTTAAAATTATTGATGAAAAAATTGCTGGTTTTATAGGCGAACCTATTATTAGTTGTGGTGGTCAAATTGTTCCTCCCGCAGGCTATTTTAAAGAGATTTACGAGTATGTTAGAAAAGAAGGTGGTATTTGTATCGCTGATGAGGTTCAAACGGGCTTTGGAAGAGTTGGCTCGCATTTTTGGGCGTTTGAAATGCATGATGTACTTCCAGATATTGTTACTATGGGAAAACCTGCTGGAAATGGGCATCCTCTTGCCGTAGTTGCGTGTACGCGAGAAGTTGCTGATGCTTTTGCAAATGGGATGGAGTATTTTAACACCTTTGGTGGGAACCCTGTGAGTTGCGCTATTGGAAATGCAGTCCTTGATATTATAGACACAGAAGAATTACAAAGAAACGCACTTGAAGTTGGCGAATTTTTAAAAGCTGAATTAAAGAAATTGCAAATTGAGTTTCCAATTATCGGCGATGTACGCGGCGCTGGTTTATTTTTAGGGTTTGAACTTGTAGATAACAATAAAAACCCTCTTCCATTACACGCTACTTACCTTGCTAATAGAATGAAACAAAAGCACATTTTAATGAGTACTGATGGCCCTGAACACAACGTTTTAAAAATAAAACCCCCTTTAGTATTCAGTCATGAAAATGCATCAACACTTATAGTACGCCTAACTCAAGTTTTTAAAGAAGATTATATGAACCATTATTAAAAAAAACGAATATGAAAAACATACTATTTATTTGCTGCATTGCATTTTTCACAAGCTGTGCTGCACAAAAAACAACACCCAAACAAGATAAAGCTGCTATCTTAGAAGTGATGAAATACCAAGAAGTTGCGTGGAGTCAAAACGATCTTAAAGGCTTTATGCAAGGGTATTGGAAAAGTGATTCGCTCAAATTTTATGGAAGCCGTGGTTTAACAAAAGGATGGCAGCAAACATTAGACAACTACATTAAAGGGTATCCTACTAAAGAACACAGTGGCACCTTAAATTTTACAATAGATGATATCTCGCAAATTGAAACAAATAGCTACTGGGTTATGGGGCGTTATTTTTTGAAAAGAAAAATAGGCGACGCTAATGGCAATTTTATGATTGTCTTCAAAAAAATAAACGGGGAATGGAAAATTGTAGCAGATATGAGCTCTTAAGTGATTAAAATATTGTGTTTGCTAAATTTAATTAGCCTATAAAATTATTTTTTGACAAATCTTTCAATAAAATTATTGCCTTCGTTAGTTTCAATAATAAGAAAATAGATGCCAGTTTCTAATAGTGAAACATCTACTTGGCTAAAATTATCATCTGCTTCATATGTAGTAATTAATGTACCTTGTATGTTAATTATGGAAATTTGAGAAACAGTTGATTCAAAATTATCGTGTGCAATAGTCACTAAGTCCTCGGCAGGGTTTGGAGATATTGAAATTGAATGAAGTGTGTTATTGTTAACATCCAAAAGTCCATTAGGGTAATCTTCAAAATAAACGTATTCGTTTGATGAATTATAGATGTACAGAAAATTTATGAATTCTGGCCCAGGAGGTTCGCCTCCATGAATCCATCCATATTGAAAAGTAAACTCATCATTCAAATCATCTGTAAAAAATGAATAGAATGCATCTTCAAATGCTGGGTTATCATCTTGAACACATGAGTCACCATCGAGTAGAAATTCTTGGTTAAGAAATGAAACTGTTCCATTTCCATTTGAGACAACATTTGCTCTTCCCGTTTTACAAAATGTAGTAACAAAATTAAAATCACCATTGCCATCGTCGGGGCAGGTTAATGTTACGTTTGTAACCTCATCATTATAAAATATCCATTGATTAATACCACCAGCATTTATCTGTTTTAAATAATACGTATATGCCAAATTATTACACTCATATTGTGCAACTACACTTGATACTGAGAAAAGAAACAAACCAATCAATAAGTAAAATTTTTTCATAACAATTAGATTTACATAAAGCTACTAATAAAAAACTAATTCCCTTTCAATCGTTGCCACAAATCAACTAGTAGCTTCTTCCCATCTTCTGGGCGTTTTTTGTTTTCTGAAATGTATAATCCATCACCCGTTTGTTTTAGTTTGTAACTAAACACATAATCTTTAGCAGCGGTATCTACTGACAATTGTCCAAAACGTAAATCGTTAAAAAATAATTTACCTTCCTTTTCTTGAATGATATACCATCCATTAGTAAGGTTTACCAGCCGTTTTATTTTATTATTATTGGCAAGGTCGCCAAGTAAGTGGTGATTTTTATGATGCTTAGAAAAAGTAATAGGTTTAGTATCAAACAAAGAATAATTTGCGATTAAATAGGCGTCTTTTGTTTCCACATTTGCTGTCCATATAATGGTATTAAGGGGTGCTGGTTTTGTTTCTAATTCTATGTACTGAATCCCTTGATCCTTTAAAGCTTGTTGAAATTTAAAATAAGTGATTCCTTTTAAAAGCAACGTGATGCATAAATAAATACTACTCACCCACAAACCAAGGGAATTAAAATAACGGCGCTTGGGGTCGTTACGTTTCCGAAGCATTGCCAAGATTAAAAACACTAAAAATGGCAGTGTGTATAATGGGTCAATGACAAATATATTTTTGTACGCTAATCGTAAGTCAAAAGGCCAAAATAATTGTGTCCCCCATGTAGTATGGGCGTCAAGCAATGGGTGCGTAATAAACCCAAAGAAGAAAAGCCAAGACCATTGCCGCCAGCTAGCTGTATGTTCCCATCGCGAAACTAGCCACCCAAAAACAGGAGCAAAAAGAATTGAAAATAAAATGGAATGAGAAAATCCACGATGGATTTCAAGCGCTGTAACAGTATCGACAAAAAAGCGTGCAATGACATCGAGGTCTGGAATGGTGCCTGCAATTGCGCCGTAAAGCATTGCTTTGTTACCTACTTTTTTTCCTAATACAGCTTCGCCAACAGCTGCACCTAATACGATTTGGGTTAATGAATCCATCTAATCAACTATCTGCATTTTTTTTAGTAAAAATGAAGCATTCATATTTTGACAAATTCCTTTTTTAAGCATATAATCAAAATAGAGTTCATCATTTTCTATACGTGCATCAAAATAATAATTTTCAATTTCTTTGAAATCATCTGCTGCTTCGCATAAGCTCAAATCGTGTGTTGCAATGATTCCTGTGGCATTACTTCGCACAAGCTTTTCTACAAATTTGCGTGAGCCAATGGCTTTGTCTGTACTGTTTGTTCCTTTTAAAATTTCGTCAAGGATAATAAAATAACGCTCAGATTTAATAGCATCGACAATTAATTTGAGACGTTTTAATTCTCCAAAGAAATACGATGTATCCTCTGTTAAATTATCTGTGGTACGCATACTCGTTATTAATTTAATTGGCGTATAATTTGCGTTAGTTGCGCAAATGGGAAGTCCTATGTTTGCCATTACTATTTGTAATCCTACATTGCGTAAAAAAGTACTTTTCCCTGCCATGTTAGCCCCTGTAACTATAAAAAATTCACCTTCGCCAATATTTAAATTATTTGAAACAGCAGTTTCTGGGTGTAATAGAGGATGATTAGAATCTTTAGAGTCTAATACAATACCTTCTTTTAATACCTTCGGAAATATGTGGGTGGGATGATTAAAATGATAATTTCCTAAACTGTTGTATGCATCAAAAAAAGAAATAACCTCAAACCAACTAACAACTTTTTTTGAGTGATTCTCTATCCACTTCTCAATATTATAACTTTGCTTTAAATCGCGCAACATAAATCCATTTAACAATACGCCAATAAGCATATTAGAGCGTTGGTCTAGCCCGTTTAAATGAGAAGAAAATTGTTTTAACAATGTAGATGCTTTACGTTTTTCTTCATTAACCAAGGCTTGTTTTTCTAACAGCAAAGGTGCATTAAATTTTGCATTTTCAATTTCTAAGAGCAGCTTGTAAAATTGCTCAAAAGTACTTTGTATTTTACCTGTATGCGAAGAAAGCTCATTTACTTTACGCACATAAATTGCTGAAATACCTAACCCAATTAAAAACCAAAAAAACAAAGCTAGTCCTGGAATAATCTCAAAATAATACAGCGCAATCATTATTGCCGAAATCAATGAGAAAATTGTAGAAATGATTGGTGCCCATGAAGGAATAAATTTTTTATAATTAGTAATCCATTTATGAACTGTTGCCGCAGATGTTTCAACTTTCACTAAAGATGCAATCGCCGAGAATCGTTGACGCCAATGTGGCATTTGACTAAGTTGCAAAACCGCCTCTTGTTTGCCTTCTAGATTATCAATGTTATTACTTAATAAATAGGATGCCAGTGCATCACTTCCACTCTCTAATGACGTTCGATTGCAGTATTGATAAAAGGATCCAACCCCAAAAAGGTCAATATCCTCACTATAATAATGTAGTGGGTTTTTGTATTTTATACCGTCAGGTAATTGATGAAAATTATATGCTAATACCTTAAGTTCAATTTCGTTTTGTGCGATAAGCTGCCGTAATACCGAAGCACGATATTGTAAATCTGAATGTCTTGAAACTAAAAAAAGAAAAAGCACTATTCCTCCTCCTATAATCGCTAATACAAGTTTTGCATTCCCAAAAGATACGTATACACCTACCCCAATTATTAAAAAAATAACAAGCCTCAAAATACTTGAAAGAAGCAATTTTTTCTTTAATTTATTTAAGGTCGTTGTATTTTCCTCAATTGTTTTTTTATAAAAATTTTGTTGTTTTTCTTTCATAGTGCTGCAAGCTCTGCTTGCAATTTTTTAGTGAGAGTTTTTATTACTAACTCATAAGAGTGGTCAATCAACTCTATAATTAAAGGCTGTGGCACATTATCTTGAATAAGAATACTATTCCAGTGAATTTTGCTCATATGATAGCCTGGAACAATAAGACCATCATATTCTTCACGTAATTCTATGGCACGTTCTGGGTCACATTTAAGATTTACTTGAGTAGGTAATCTGTTAAGACCACAGAGGGCAAACATTTTTCCCATTACTTTGAAAACAAGTGTGTTTTCATCAAAAGGAAAAGACTCTGTCACTCCTTTTTTAGTCAAACAATATGCTCTAAAATCTTCTACGTGCATTATATTATTTTAATTAATCCTATAACCTAAAGCAGGCTTTCCATTAAAATATACTAATAAGGTTTTCACTCCCAATTCTAATGGAATTTTAAATGTTGTTTGATTATCAAAAGTTGTATGTTCTGTTTCTGCAACCATCTTTATTTCTTCGCCATAACTATAGCTTATTGCATCAACTGTTGCTCCCACAACGATTTCTATTATTCCGTTATCAATTAACATTTCTTGAATAGTACCACTTGCAGGTTCAATAATATCATCTATTTCTAGAAAACCTCCTATTATTATAGGTCTATTTGAGAACATTTCTTTTGTTATCTCAGTCTCTACAAAGGCATCTTCAAAGAAAGCAGGATAATGAGTATTAATAAGTTTTTTAGGTGCTGCCTTATAATATTTATATGTGGGCTCTTTAATAAAAGAACCTATAAATTTTCCAGCTCCCCAGGTTGCATCAAAAAGAAAAGATGTTCCGTTAATTACAGCAACATTCCACATATGATTATTTGCAAATGGTCTTCCTATATCTGTAAAACTAGTCTTTGTATCACCTCTTACAAGATAGTTGTCAATGCCTTGCAGCTGACAAAGTTTTTCAAAAACCATAGCATATCCTTCACAAACAGCTTTCCCTGTTTGTAACGTCCTTTTAATAATTTGCTTTCTCGACTTTTCTTCTTTTTTATTACGCTCTCTATAATTTTTAAAACTGTAATTGAAGTTCTTATATTCTGAAGGATCGTAGGCAACATTATTTATAAGCCACGTATAAATTGCACGTACTTTATCTTCTTCGGAAGTGAAGTCTCTTGTTATAAATGTTGATAACACCTCTGCCGAATCTACCGTCGTTGGGTATAATTGTATCGTTGCATCTACTTGATCGTTATTTTGAGAATAAACAGACCATGAAAAAGCTGTGGCAACAAACAGCAGCAAAAACTTTACGCGTTTTATTTCCGAAGTCATACTATAATAACTCATTTTTTGATGCACTAATTTTTTTTGCACTTTCAGGAATATGCAACGCTGTATGGTCAACTTTCCAGTTAATTGTACTAGCTAGCTGTGAAATTAAATTTATGGTGTCTAGCGCCTGTTTTGAAGCTTCATCAAAGAGGCCGCTACTAGGTATTTTATCTACAATATGCTGTTTTGCTTCATTGTTAATCTCTGTAAGGTCTTCTGCCGTAAAGGGATTTGCCCAGCCTTCTTTCTTATCATAGTATTTAAAATCTGTTTCGATAGAAAGTAACTGCGGTTTTGGAAACTCGTTAATAATAATCGTTTTTGTTTCTTCGTTTGCTTGCATTTTAATTTGGGTTAAATCATACCCTACATATGCTCTAGCTTCAATAAGAACAAGGGCTTTCTTTTTTCCCAAAAGTAAATTAAGCCATTTTTGTTGTACATTTTCGTAGTGATAAATTTCAGAAAAATCACCCTCTACGGTAATGAACTTGCAAACGCTCCTAATTTTTTCCATTAAGATGACACTTTGCGAAGAGGTTTTTCCTTTTCTACGCAAATTGTTAAACCTAAGAAAAATAACATATGCGATGATGGAGCCAATTGCGAGTCCTATAAAAAGTAATTCCATATTTATTATTTGCCTATTTCGCCTAAATGAGTGTTTTTGAAACTGCTTGGGTATTTGAGTCCATAACCTAGCATTCTATCAAATGCAATATGCGAAAACATAATGACTCCGGCTAAAAGCATGCCATGAACGTCATTAAAATATCCTATTAGCAATAAGATGACAGCAACTGCACGATGATGAAAAAGATTGTAGAAAAATGCTCCTACTTTTGAATCAAATAAATATCCTAACATACCTACATCTGGCAAAAGTAATAATACGGGAAACCACCACCAACTCATGTGCAAAAATGAAAACAAAACAATACCTAAAATAAATAATGCAAACTCTTCTGCTTTTAATATTGATTTCATTTTAATGTGAAAATTAAACGATTACAGTGGTTTATAAAGTATTGGTTTACTTGGAGAGGCATCATTTTCAAAAGAAGCTATTTGCAAATTAAGAACATAACTTCCATCTTTAACACTATTAGGAACATAAATAAACTCTGTTATTGTAGCCTTTTTTCTTGGTGCTTTTGGAACATCCCAAAATGCTTTATGCGCTAACAAAGCTCCATCATCCTTTTCCTTATCTATACTTGGCAAATCTATAAGTAAATGCAACACACCTATTTTACGAAGGTACGTCGCAGCATCTTTGTGCAGATATGCCCAATTTGTATTAGAATATTTTCGGCTTTTTTTTGAAATTGTATTAGGCAATGTTCTAATTACAACGGCTTGCGGAGTAGTACCGTGCAACCTTTCTTTTAATTGCGCTTCTGAAATTACAAGATCACCTTCCCTATTCTCAGGGGCAACTGTAATAACTTCGGCCATAAAGAAAAAGGTTTTCAATGCATCATTTATGGAATAAAACTCCTTTGTTATATGACCATAACACTCCGTATGCGTTCCATGAGCGTGCGGATTAAATGCTATATTATTAAAATTTACAGAAGCTCCAGCTTCAACACTCCCTACCCAATCATCTAATTGTACAGGAGAAATTTTTGGTTTTTCCAAATACCAGGCTAACGGATTTTTATCTGAGTTTTTTAACGTGATTGATAAATCAATAGGTTTTGATAAATCAATTGCTTTTCGCGTTGCGTGTAAAGTGATAGTTGCTTTCAATAGTTTTAATGAGATAATGTGTAATGCTTATTTAAGCAATAATTTTATTCTAAATTTAATAAAAATAAGTCTGAAGCAATCCCATCACTTAAAAACTTCCCTTTTTTAGTCACTTTCAAATTTTCTCCATCAATTATAAGGAAATTAGATGTTATATGTTCCTTCATTTGGAGCTCTAAATACTCAAGATACTTTGTGCCGAAATTTTTAGAAATTTCAGTAAAAGAGACACCATTTTTTGTGCGCAATCGTGTCATCACATATTCATTATACTTATCTGTTTTAGAAAGTGATTCACGCTCCATTGGAAGTTCGCCCGTTGTAATTTTTTTTATGTAAAGTGGGTTATTATTAATATTCCAGCTCCTTGCATTTCCATCATAACTATGCGCAGAAGGACCAATGCCCAAATAAGGTTTTCCTTGCCAGTATGCAGTGTTATTTTGTGACTCCCAACCAGGTTTGCAAAAATTTGAAAACTCATAATTATCATACCCAGAAGCTTCTGTATATTCTAATAATAACTTGTGATGTTCCTGCGCCACATCATCTTCCACAGGAGGAACAATCCCTTTTTTAATAAAATTCTCGAGTGCTGTTTTAGGCTCTACAGTCAATGCATAGCAGGATAAATGAGGAATATCTAATGCTAGAGCAATCTTTATATTTTCTAACCAACGTTCGCGTGTCATTTTTGGAATCCCATAAATCAAGTCAATACTTATATTATCAAAATGCTCCTTTGCTTTATTAATACATGCTAAAGCCTCGGTTGCATTATGAGCGCGGTTCATTAATTTTAGATCTTCTTCAAAAAAAGATTGTACACCAATGGAAAGGCGGTTAATCCCTATGTTTTTATATGCTTCAAAAATATTAATTTGTGATTGTCCATCGATAGGCTCATTAAATATTATATCGTCTGGGTTTGCCTCTAACGTAATTTCGGGTGCTTCGGAAATATGAAATTGATTATAAACTGTATCAAGAATAGTTTTTAATTCTTCGATTGTTAACAAGGATGGTGTTCCTCCACCAAAATAAATAGTCTGAACAGTTTCAACCATTTCGCTTTTCCGAAGTTCTAATTCTTTACAAATTGCCGCCACCATTTGATCTCGCTTATGCAGAGAAGTAGAAAAATGAAAATCGCAATAGTGACACGCTTGTTTACAAAAAGGGATATGAATGTATATTCCGGCCATTTTTTTTAGTTTATAGTAGCAGTTAAAGTTTGCAGTTTATTTACTGAATACTTAAACGACCTATTTTTTTCCTCCTTCAATTCTTTTCTCGTTTTGCTTTACAAAAGACGCCCAACCTGAATAACTTTTACCAGTTGCCGCAACTCTATTTGTATTATAAAAATGACATACAGCAGCTGCGAGCCCGTCTGTACTATCTAAGTTTTTAGGTAACTTTTTAAGTCCCTCTAGCGTGTTCAATAGCATTTTTGCCACTTGCTCTTTACTCGCATTTCCGCTTCCAGTAATTGCCATTTTTATCTTTTTTGGCGAGTATTCTGTAATTGTAATCTCTCTAGAAAGCCCCGCGGCCATTGCAACTCCTTGTGCCCTACCAAGTTTTAACATGGATTGCACATTTTTACCAAAAAAAGGAGCCTCAATTGCAATCTCATCTGGATGAAACGTGTCTATTAATTCAATAGTGCGTTCAAAAATTAATTTTAACCTCTTATAATGATCATCATATTTTGATAATTGAAGTTCATTTAATTGTAAAAATTCCATTTTTTTACCCACTACGCGAATCAACCCAAAACCCATAATTGTAGTTCCTGGGTCAATGCCTAATATGATTCTTTCTGTTTTATTTATGGACATTATTCAATTTTAAAAAAATAGTTGGATTTTTAAACATATCGTTTAAAGGGGGTTTCGATTGCGCTCAAACAGGCATGCTAATTCTAATTTATATCATCCCAAAATAAAAATGATTATTTAATCTTTAGAATACTTTTTAATACTTTCGTAGCAATATGTTTTCACTTTCTCACAAAGCTAAACAATATCTACTCGTTGCACTAAAAGTATTAATACTTGGAGCAACATTTATATACATATACATAAAACTCGCTGAGACTAATGCATCTGTAATTACCATTTTAAAGTCACCATTTCAAAATACCACACAAGATTTAACGCGACAACTAATTCTAATTTTTATTTTAGTCTTAGGCAATTGGTTTTTCGAGATTTCAAAATGGAAAATAGCCATATCTCACTTACAACACATTTCATATTTACGAGCTTTAAAAGAAAGCCTTTCAGCTTTAACGGTGTCGCTTACTACACCAAATAGAATAGGCGATTATGGAGCAAAGGCATATTTTTACGCCGCAGATAAGCGAAAAAAAATTCTTTTACTCAATTTTTTAGTCAGTGGCTCACAGATGGCTGTTACTTGTATTTTTGGAACAATAGGAATTTTATTCATTGTTTTAAATTATGATTTAAAATTGCAAACAACCACACTCATTCTCTTAAGCATAGTCGCTCTGTTATTTGCATTTTTAGTCTATTTATTTAAAGAGAGAGAATTGCTCATAAAAGGTTTTTCTATCGCAAATGTGTGGCGCTACTATGGTATTATTGATACTAGTATAAAAATAAAAGTTATGGTGTTTTCAGTAATTAGATATGTACTTTTCAGCTATTTATTTTACTATTTATTATGTTTTTTTGGAGCTGAAATTTCATTACATCTAACCATATTTTTCATTTTCGCAATGTACTTATTGGTATCCATTCTCCCTTCAGTGTTTATTTTTGATGTGGTGGTAAGAGGAGGCGTAGCTGTGTGGTTATTTTCTATAATAGGTGTTGATGAAGTTATTGTCCTCGCCACTGTATTAGCCATGTGGGTACTTAATACCATAATCCCAGCCGTGTTAGGCAGTTATTTTGTTGCACGTTATAAACATACAATCGCATGAGCATTGCATTACTCATAATAGGCTGTTTATATACATTATTAATACTTCTTCTGTACTTCGGAAATATTAAACTAAAAAAGTTTCAAGATGCTTTAAGAAATGATCAAACATCGCAAATTCCAACTATTAAATTTTCCATAGTAATTCCTTTTAGAAATGAACAACACCGCATTTTGCCGTTGCTTCAAAGTATTAATAAACTCAAATTCCCAAAATCATCTTTTGAAATTATATTTATTGATGATGCTTCTAGTGATGATTCCATTTTTGTTATAAATACAAGTATTGACCCTACGATTGACTACCAAATTTTAACGAATAAAAACGTATCAAAATCTCCAAAAAAAGATGCCATTACCCTCGCGGTTTCAAAAGCAAAAAATGAGTGGATAATCACTACTGATGCTGATTGTATAGTACCACAATATTGGCTAGAAACTTATGCACAATTTATAGATAAAAAGCATCCATCACTCATTTGTGGACCAATTGCATATAGCAGCAACAATAGCTTTTTAAATAAGTTTCAACAACTAGACGCATTGAGTTTGCAATGGGTAGGAATGGGAAGCTTTGGATACTCAAAACCCATAATGGCAAATGGTGCAAATATGGCGTATAGGGTAACTTTGTTTGAGAGCCTCAATGGCTTTGAAGGTAATACCAATATTGCTAGTGGCGATGATATTTTTATGCTAGAAAAAGCAAAAAAGAGTAATATAAACGGTGTCAAATTTTTAAGAGTCAAGAATGCTATTGTATTTACCCAACCCGAAAAAAACTGGAAAAGTGTAATTAATCAACGGGTACGTTGGGCTTCAAAAACGAGCAAGGTAAAAAATCAATTTTCACAAGGAATCGGACTTTTGGTTTTTTTAGCTAATGCAGCTATTATTATTGGTGTTTTATGGAGTGTTTTCAACCTCTCAATACTGTGGCATGTGCTTATTTATTTTATACTCAAATTAATCCTTGACGCGATTGCACTTTATCAATCGGCTTCTTTTTTTGGAATACGACTGGGATTCATTTCCGTAGTAAAAAGTGCTATTATTTATCCATTTACTACAATGATTGTTGTCGTTGGCTCTATTAAAGGGAGATACAACTGGAAGGGTAGAGATTTTTAAATATTGAGAAGAAAACTAGCTAAAGGTTGAATTCTAAAAAATCTGTACCTTTATAATCCAAATCCTACAAATAATGAAAATCCTACGTCCCTTTTTCACAGTACTATTTTTACTAGTTGTGAGTGCTGTTTTTGCTCAAAAACAATATACAATTGATGGTAAGCAATACAAACTCAACACTGAGGCAGAAGGCACCATCACCCTTTTATGGAATACAATTGAAGGAGAATATCGCTTCTTTTCTCAAAAGGGAACAGCTATAACAGAACTTACTAATACCTACTCAAACGGTGATTATAATGAAGAATACAAAGTAGTTTTACAACAGCAAACTGGCTGGGATGCATCAAGAGTTAAGGATACAAAACTTACATTAGGTTCGTTACGCAATTTTTTTAACAGCTACAATGCAGGTGAAGATACAAACTACTCTTACAACGAACCCATAAAACTACAACATAGATTGGGTGCTTTTGTAGGAGTTAATAATGCTGCATATACTGCTAACCCTACAAACGCAAGTCACACAGCATTAGGGATAGAATACGAAGTATTAGACCCAAATAAACTAAAAAGACATTCTCTTGTTTTTAGATTTAAGCAAACTCTAGATGCAGATGATCACGCATATTCTGCTTCACAAGTTTCATTCAACTACCGTTTTAAATTTATTAAATCTGAAACGTTAGATCTTTTTGCAAACATAAAAGTAGCTGAGTATTCTTACATCAAAAATGAAAGAACTGTAATAACACCCGTTGCAGGAAATCCTGGTGAGAGCACCACGGTTATTGTTGACACTAGCGGAGGAACTATTGATGCCATTGGTGGTTTAGGGTTAGGTGCAGATTACAAACTAGGTAATGGTTACCTCACGCTGTCTCTAAACGACCTAGTTGCCGTAGGATTAGAAAAAAATGATGAGTTTCCACTTGATGTAACCTTGGGGTATAAATTTATTTTTTAATTATTCCCCGTACTCAAATTAATAGGCAATGTAAACTCAGTAGTCACTGGAATCCCCCTTTTATAGGCGGGAGCTATGAGCGTCATTGAATCAAGGCGCTGTGAAATCCATTCTTTTAACTTCGGAAATTCTAAGGCGGCGAGACTGTCTATTTCAATATGCTGTATTGCTATAATTCCTTTTGCAGAAACTTGAAAAGACACAGCAATTGTTTCATCAAGATCTTGCATTGCTACTAGATTGCGGTCTAGAAGTGCGCCAGTAACGGTATCACTTAATGCGCTAATAAAGCATTGCTTTGAAGCTTCTTTTTCGGTACTATTCTCACAACTTTTAAAAACAGGAAATGTGTCAACGTCTTTAAAATCTATAGTTTTAATTTCCTCTGTGTAAAAAGTTTCCGAAGTGATTTTTTCAGTCTCAAAATAGTTGCAAGATGTTGCAATAATAATGATGAATAAGAAAACTGTGTATTTCATTTTTAGTAACCAAAATGGAACTTGAAAAATACACAATTTTAACTAGACAATTATTCCTTACTCAAATGGATTTTTTGTTTTAAATCATTAGCACGTGTAAAGGCAAGTTGATAAAAATCTCCTTCTTTGTCAAAATTTAAAATATACTGCTCATAGAGCTTGAGCACCTCACTGTCGTCCTCATAATAATTATCTGCCGCTATTGCTAATTGGTATTGGGCATATTGATTAAAAGGATTTTCTTTTATTGCTTTGTTTAAATATTCAATAGTCTTTTTGTAATTTTTCTCACGGTTGTAGCTTGCAGCTATTGAAACATATTCACTATCTAAAGAAGGGGTTCGCAATGCTATTGCCATTTCTATATTTAATCTTCCTTTTTCATATTGTTCAATTCCCATTAAACATTTTCCTAGATTATAAAAATATGAGGCATTTTTGGGATCATATTCTTTTATGAGCTTTTCAAAAGTATTTACCGCTAATTGATATTGATATGTTTTTGCATAACTAATGGCTAGTTTTTCTAAAAATTGTTCAGTGCCCTCGCCCAGTTCGATAAGCTTATTAAAACTTGTGATCGCATCATGAAATTCATCTTGATAAAATGCTGAGAGAGCTTTCAAAATTAAAAACTTACTACTTTTCTCATCTGCTTTTAAACCTTGAGTTATGTATAGTTTTGCTTGGTTAAATTTTCTTTTTTCGGTTAGTATTTTTGCGAGTCTGTACACAGTGTTAAGATGATTTGGGTCATCTTTAAGCGCTGATAAATAAAAAGGGATTGCAAGGGTATCATTTTCTTTTTCGGCTAATAAACCTTGGTAATAGGGGTAGTTTGGATTTTCTGCATTATTCTCTGCCAATGCTGCGAAGACGGGGTTTGCTTGTTTTATATTTCCGAGGGAATACAGCAACTTACCATAATTATATTGAATAAGTACGTTACTTGCATCTTTTTCAAGTGCCATTTTAAAATGTGTTATCGCCTCTTTTGAGAAACCTAGCGCCTCATAACTTTTTGCTATTTTGAAATGAACATTCGCATCTATTTCTGCATTTTGATATTCTATAATTGCACGACTGTAATCCCCTAATTCAAAAAGACTATCGCCACTTTGAGAATATAAAGCAACATCACGCCCAGCATCAATATTTGATTTCTGGGCGTGAGTGCTAATAAAAATTAGACTGCATAAAAGTAGTATGAAATAGGTATTATTCTTCAATCTTAAAATTTATAGGTAATGAGTAAAGCACACTTACTTTTTTGCCACTTTGTTCTCCTGCTTGCATAGTTGGTAAACTTGAAACCACTCTAATTGCTTCCTCTTTAAGCGAAGAATGGGGAGCTCTTGCTTTTACATTAGATACTTGCCCTTGTGCATCAATTTTAAATTGAACATATATTTGTTGTAAACCACTTAGCTCTTTAGGAGCGACATCTACATTATAATTTTTAACAACGAAAGACATTATATTTTTTTGAATACAGGACTTTAATTCCTCATTTGTTCCTGAACATCCTGGATATGTTGGAACTTTTTCTATAACTCCAAAGGGGATTTCTAGAAATTCGTTATCACTATCAAAATCTGGATGATCAACTCCTTGAGGTGATGTTAAAACTGTAAACGCTGCTAATGCACGTTCTTCCTCTGCAGTTAAACCCCCATTTTTAGCGATAGATTCGGTAAGCCTGTCTATATTCTGTATTATTTCACTGTTTGACTCTGAGCCAAAATTAGCAGTATTATATCCTTCTTCACTGGATTGACCTGAGCAAGAAGTATAAATTAACATTCCAAATACTAGCGGGATTAACACTAAATACTTTAACTGTACAATGTTTTTTGATTTTGATTTTTGTAACATGATTATTCGTTTTTTGATTAATGAATGATTGAAAAATGTATTGATGAATGAAATATTTTCGGTGCCAAAAACCTGTGATAAAAGGCTTTGATAATACTGGCTTTTGGATTGAATTGTAATTACTTTTTCGTCTGCTATAAACTCTTGTAACGTGCGCATTCTACTTTGATAGGTGTAGCTCAATGGATTGAACCAAAAAATAATTTTGATAATTTCAAAATAAAGCAAATCTAAAGAATGGTTGCCTTTAACGTGTTCAAGTTCGTGTAATAGTATGCTCTCTTTCTGCACTTCGGAAATATTAGACCCTAAATAAATTGTTTTTAAGAATGAAAATGCTGTAGTTGAATTATGCAGCTCAACTAATTGAAAACCATCCATTTTAGAAACTACTCCTTGGGACCTAAGTTTAAAAAGCTTAACCAGTTTTATAATAAATAAGCAAAGTGCAATAGCAGCGCCTATTTTCCAAAATAAAAACAAATCCAAATATCCTGATGCAAATGTATTTGCAAGTCCGTTAGCCGATGTTACATCACCAATAATAACTGCAGGTAACTCAACCACATACGCTGTGGGAATTTGTTCCCTAATACTCGAAACACTAATTAACGGAAGTATAAAACTCGCAATAGGTGTACCCAATAAATACCATCTATTTAAATTATGAAATGTCTCCTTTTTAAGGAACAAATCATACGCTACAAGAAACAGTAGCTGAAAAGCGACAACCTGTAAAATATAATGTATCATACTATTTTTCTTTATTTACTTCGTTCATGATTGCTTCCATCTCTTTTACCGAAATATCATTTTTCTTCATAAAAAAAGAAACCATACTTTTAAAGGAACCTTGAAAATAACCATCAACTAATTTGTTGATAGATTGATTACTATACACCTCTTTTTTTACAATAGGAAAATAAATATGCCCTCTTCCCTCTTTTCTATAATTTACAAACTCCTTGTTCTCTAAAATTCTTACAATTGTAGAAACTGTGTTTGTTGCAGGCTTGGGCTCATCAAATTGCGCCACAATTGCTGCGACATTTCCCTCTCCTAACTCCCAAAGGATTTGCATAATATCTTCTTCGGCTTTTGTAAGTTGTTTACTATTCATGGATTATTAGTTTATATATATACTTGATTATGAATGTTTTTAAACAAAATCAAGTTGATAATTATCTTATTTCTGAAATCAAACTTACAACTAAATTTTTAGTTAAACTAATTTTTTAGTTATAAAATGTAACATTTTAATATTTAGGAAGTCTTATTAAAGTATTTAACCATTAATTATGGATATTCTTTTTGTGGTCCTTGGACTTATTTTAATGCTAGTGGGTATTATTGGCAGTTTTTTACCTGTATTACCTGGTGTACCTGTGAGTTGGTTAGGTTTAGTGGCACTTTACCTCTCCCCTAAAATTGACTTTGATTGGACATTTATAACTATAACTGGCATTGTTGCAATCATACTTTATATTTTAGACTATGTAATTCCTGCTGTTGGAACTAAAAAATATGGTGGTAGCAAAGCTGGCATTTACGGAACAACAATAGGACTTCTTGTAGGGGTAATTGCTCCTATCCCTTTTGGAATTTTAGTAGGTCCATTTGCAGGTGCATTTGTAGGCGAGGTTGTCTTTAACAAAACTCAAAGCAATATAGCATTAAGGGCTGCTTTTGGTTCTTTTATGGGGTTTATCGCTTCAACATTTATGAAGTTTATGGCTACGCTGGTGTATCTTGGACTGTTTATTTATAAAGTATTTGAATTTAGGGAAGCACTTTTTTAAGACGAATACATATTAATTAAAACTATTCCATCCAGACTACCTTCTCTTCAATCCCTGAATTTCTATTTCCATCCTCAAGTTTGCCATCAAATTTTCCCATGTAGAAAAAACCCAAACACTGCTCTTTTTCCTTCAAATCAAAAAACTGATCCATATATTGAATCATGCCTGGACTACTCCAATAACCACCTATATTTAAAGAATGTGCTGTAAGCCACATATTTTGAACTGCCATCGCTGTTGCAGCAACTTCTTCCCATTCTGGAATGCGTTCTTGAGGATCACGCTCCATACAAATAACTATTACAACGCTGCTTTTTAAGCATTTATCTTTTATTTTATTGTATTTAAATTCTGAAAATTTAGAACTTGTTTTTTTAAATGTTTCAGCAAGAAAATTACCTAACGCCTCTTTTGACACACCTTGTAATACTTTAAATCGCCATGGCTCTGTGCGCTTATGCGTTGGCGCCCAGTTTGCTGATTCTAGTATTTGATGTAACTCTTCTTTTGTAATTGGAGCATCATTATATTGTTCTGGAAATACAGAACGACGAGATTTTATAAGTTGTTGAATCATATTAATAATACTATTTTTTTTATTAAAAATTGTAAGTAGGGTGATTATAAAAATAAAGAAACCTCTCCAATTATTGAAAATTGGAGAGGTTTGTCTTTTACTTTAAATTAAATAGTTAAAGCGTTCCGCGTCTTGCTTGTTGTCTTTCAATAGCTTCGAATAATGCTTTAAAATTACCTACTCCAAAGGATTGTGCTCCTTTTCTTTGAATGACTTCAATGAACATTGTGGGTCTGTCAAGGATGTTGTTTGTAAAAAGTTGCAACAAATAGCCTTCTTCGTCTCGGTCGATTAAAATTCCATGTTTTTTAAGCACTTCAACATCTTCATCAATATCGCCTACACGTTCTAAAATATCATCATAATAGGTATCTGGTACATATAAAAACTCTACACCCCTATCTCTCATTTGTGATACTGTTGCAACAATATCATCTGTCGCTAATGCTAAATGCTGCACTCCCGGACCATTGTAAAAATCTAAATATTCTTCAATTTGAGATTTTTTCTTTCCTTTTGCTGGCTCGTTGATTGGGAATTTGATACGACCATTACCATTACTCATCACTTTACTCATGAGTGCCGTATAATCTGTTGCAATGTCATCATCTGCAAAACTAATTATCTGTGCAAAGCCCATTACCTCAGCATAAAACTTACACCATGTATTCATTTCATCCCAACCTACGTTACCTACAATGTGATCAATAAATTTTAGGCCTACTGGTTCTGGATTGTAGTGAGATTCCCATTTTGTAAATCCTGGAAGGAAAATACCGTTGTAGTTTTTTCGCTCGATGAACATGTGTACCGTTTCGCCGTACGTGTAAATACCAGATTTAATAATATAGCCATCACCATCCTCTTCTCTTGTAGGCTCTAAAAATGGTTTTGCACCTCTTTTTGTAGTTTCTTCAAAAGCACTCGCTGCGTCATCAACCCATAATGCAATTACTTTTGCGGCATCGCCATGTAAGTTTATATGATCATTAATAGGGCCATCTTTAGTAAGCGGCGTTGTCAAAACAAGCTTAATTTTATCTTGTTTAATAACGTACGACACACGGTCTTTCAATCCCGTCTCTAATCCTGCATATGCTTCACTTTGAAATCCAAAAGCAGTCTTGTAAAAATGTGCTGCTTGTTTTGCATTCCCTACATAAAGCTCCACATAATCTGTCCCTAAGAGCGGAAGAAAATCTTCGGCATCACTAAAGAGCTTTTTTAAGCCGTACTCTGTGTTTTGTAAATCTTTTAAATTTTTAATTTCTGCTGCCATAATTTGTAGTTTTAGGCGAGTGACTCGATTATTATGATGCATTAAAATTTCCGAAGAAAACAGTTTTATTGTTGTATAGGCATCACAAAGTCACTTTCTTGATACAAATATCGGAATTTTTAAATTACAATGCGAACGTAAAATTATGTAATGATATTTTAAGTACTTCGGAAATATAAATTAATCGCTATAATTGTTTTCAATTTACATTTAAGCATTTATTTTAACTTTATACGTGTATACACCTAGGCTCTATTCCTACAAATAACTGTTTTTCGTAAGAATATACGCAGTAACGTATCCAAGCCTCTCTATTTCAAGTAACTTTATATTAAAGATAAAATGCTATGAAAAAAATTTACATATTATTATTTGCTTTAATAGCTTGTGTTGGGATGCATGCACAAGAAATGATGGAATCTCCATTTGAACCTAAAGAAGGACCAAGGATGAATTTAGGGAAGCACGTATTTACTATGGGAGATGCAGCTATAGGAAAAACAACCACTAAAAGTTTTGAGTTTATAAATGATGGTACTGAGCCGCTAGTTATTGAAAATAGCACATCCTCTTGTCATTGTTTAATTATTGAAATGCCTAAAGAGGTAGCTCCTGGAAAAAAAGCATCTATGACTTTAAAATTTAATCCAGCGCGTGAGGGAAGTTTTAAAGAAACCCTATACATAAAAACGAATGTTAAAGAAAGACCTATTGTATTAAACTTTGGAGGACTCGCGACAAAATAATGTGAGTATAAGCACTCAGAAATAAAATAATAAATCGGTTTTAAGTTCATTACTTATAACCGATTTTTTTTTACAATTGTTTAACGTTTGCTGTTAAGGTTTGCTAATATTCTTCATTGTTCCTTTTTCTATAACTAAATTTAATTTGGGAACAGTTCCCGATATTTAAATAATCAAAAAACTACACTATGGACGATTCAAAAAAAATACCTGGACAAAAAGAAGAAACTACAAGTAAAAAAGATAGTGCCATAAATAAAAAAGCAAATGAAGCAGATGGCCGCGAAATTAACAATCAGGTGGAACAACGCAGAGAACAACACCAGCCTAGAGATAATGCCTAACTATTAATATAGCTTATATGCTTAGATTAGAAGCATTAGCTACAAAATAAAACTCCCATAATATGGGTAATAATTATGGATAAGAAAGAACAAATTAAAAAAGAAAACACACCTGATAAAGCCGAAAGTTTAAATCCTAAAACTGAGAAAGGACCTCAAAAAGAGAAGCACCAAAACCAGTACGGAGATAAAGACAAAGCTACTAGGGTTCAATAATTAATATTAACTAAACTTGTTTCGGTAAGTTTTAATACCATTTCCGCTCATGCGGAAATTTTATATGAGCGCAAAAGATAAAAAAACACCTATGCTAGATAAAGATAAAAAGAACGAACAGCAGATTAAAAATCAGGATTATCCTGGCGAGCCCAATAGTAAACCTGAAGATACTGAGCCTACAAGCGAAGATCCTAAAAAAGTACCAGAATCAAACGACCCTGCTGGTTATAGCAAAGAAGGTAAGGTTAAAAAATCTCCTTATAAAAAATAATAAAAAACCAACTCAATTGAGTTGGTTTTTTTATGGGGTTAATTTGATTTTTTCAATGTTCTAATCATAGTTAATACGTTCTCTTATTGTTCCATCTGCTCTATGGATAATAACATCTGCTTTTTTTCTTTTAGCAATAATTTTTGCTTTATTTATTGCTGTGCTTTGTTTTCTATGTTTTGATGTAATGCGTTTATTTCCTTCCCGTCGTACTGCCCAGTCATCTTCAAATGGAACCACATGTTGATGCCAAGTGCGTTTTCTTTTATTTAAGCTTTCTAAGATGGTTTCTATAAGTTCAAGAATGATAGTTTTCCAAGAGGATTGTTTTATGTTTTTTGCCATTGGGGGTTTATAATACAGATTAAACATATTTTTTAACTCAAAAATTTTTATTAAAACTATTATTAATCTTTCATATATTTTTTGATATGATTTATCATAAGGATTTTGAAAATTTAAGCCCAAGCACAACGTGTTCGTACTCCGATGCATTAAAATTTTACGCAGTTTATCTGCTTTTTTGAACAGGTTTGCTCTAAAGTATTTTTAGTTACTACTAAATATATTTTGGTTTCTTCCAAATATAGCTTTTCGAGTGGGAGCAAGCAATGTTTTTTTGTGTGGCTTCAGAAATGTGGTGGGGTGACTATAATTTATAAAAATAATTGTAGTTATTATATTTAAAACTTGTCTAGCTAAACGATTTTTTTAATCAACAACAACCTCCCTATTTTAACTATTTACCAACACTTTATTGTTAAATAATGTTAGCATTCAATTAAGTAGCATGGATATTTAATAGCTTGTAATAGAATTACACATCAAACATTTTACTAATAAAAAACTATACGTTATGGAAAAGCCAAATTATAAAGACACGCAATCAAAACACCCTATTCCTCATGCCGAAGGTCTAGGAGATAAAGGGAAACCAAACTCAAAAGAGAATAGAAAAGAACCTATTAAAGGACAAAACGAAGAAGAGTAACAATTTACTTAAGTATTAAATGCTTTCAAAACATGGATTAATTTTCATGGTTTGAAAGCATTTTTTTTTGTTTTAGGGTTTTTTAAATTGCAAATATTTTGCTTGATTGAATTTAACAAATTTTTGTTTTATAAGTTGTTGTTTCATTTTTCGGTCTTCACTTAAGGTATTGCTCACGTATATGTCTAGTTATTTGGGTTTATTTAAATATAGGATTTCGAATGGGAGCGAACATTGTTTTTTGTGGCTTCGGAAATGTGGTGGGGTGGTATTAATTGTAAAACTTAACATAAGTTCTTGTTATTGTTTAATATTTAAAAATTCACAAATTAGACTTGAAAAGATGTATTATAAATTAATAAATTTCAATTAGTTACAAACTAAATATACCCTTTAATGGGTATATTTTTATGTTGGCTATACTATTAAATTTATAACTACTAACCAAAGTATTTACATTATGCATTATTTAAAATACATCAAAATAAGTTTCTTGTTACTGTTTATCAATATACCCGTAATATCTCAAGTCACCATAGAACAAAAAAAAGGGTTGGTAAGTAGGCAGGCTTTCAACAAAAAAATAACAAAAGACTTTAGTTATTTAATTTTAGGTGAAAATTCGCCACAACAAGGTTTAAGTTTAGAGCTCAATGAAAAAGGCAGCAACCTTAAGCTAAGTGGTGTCCTTTTTACTGGTAAAGTGGGGGTGCTAACTCTTGAAGCTGATTTGGCAGCGAGCAACGGAGTGTATTTTTTTGATGAGCAAAATGGAAGTGAGCAAGGAAAAATAAGTTTTAACTTATTCAGGAATGTTTGGTCTAAATCTGGGTATAATGCAAAATCACCCATTGAAGAAACCAAAACCAAATTAGCGACATTACAATTAGTAGTAAAAGCAATTGCAAAATATGATACGCTCAAATCAATTATAACAACTACAATCCCATCGTTGGCAAAAACTGACATTGTAAGACAAGAAAAAGTTGAAACTAAATTACTCACAATATCAAAAAGATATATAAATGACCAACACGTAAAGGGGTATGAAGCAATGAAGGTATTATCAAAAAGCATGTTTGACCCTAAAGATTATCAAGCTAAAAAAAACAGTCGAGTTATATTGCCCAATATAATCCCAACTGGGACAACTAACGCTATAGCTAAAAACCCTTTAGAAATAACAGATTTGTACCGTGATGAAAAATTGATTTCAGATTACATTGAACAACAAAATTATATCATGGAGAAATTAGAAAATGAAATCATTGCACTTGAAAGTAAAGATGCCGAAGCAAAATGGACTAGTACACAAATGATTTTTGTAGGACTGACTCCTTATTATCAACGCGAAAGCTTTAAACGATTTACACTAGATGAGAGTCTTGCATTCTCAAAGATGTTTGATAATGAAACTGGAGATATTTATGGAATAACGGGTTCTTTTAATTTTAATTATGAGAGAGGCAGTTACCAACATATCTCAATTTTACCAGATAAAGTTTTTTGCCGTTTAACAGGTGGGGCTAATAGAGCATCAAATATATCATCATTTAGAAACAGCACTCTCAACCTTAGCAGCTCGTTGGGTAACGATGTGTCTGGAAACCCAATAATTTTTACCAATGATAATGAAGCATATATTGGCGATGCTACTTATGAATATGGCATAGGCAGTACATTTTCAATAGACTTATATTACTATCCATTTCCTCTTCCCGTAGGAGTCTTTGGAAGTTTTGGATATCAATTTATAAATTTTAGCAGTTCAAAAAACATTGATGACAAAGAAATTTCTCCCATGCGAATTGGTCTTTTATTTGATATTAAAAATGCTAAAAAGGATTCACCAATTATTACTGTTCAGGGTTTTATCGACCGAACAGATTTAAGCTTGAGTCCAAATGGAAAAGATGACGATCTCCGTTTTGGGATTGGAGTAGGTTTGCCTATAAATTTTAAATAAAAACTCACTCCACCCCCACAACCCTACTCACCAATTTCCATTTACCATCTACGTTGACACTCTCAGTAACAGTAATCTTACTAGGTCCCGTTTTTTTGATAACGTCTATAAGCTTTATTTTTTTGTGAATAGCGGTATTAATTACAAGTGGCGGAGTAATGAGTTTACTGTTTGCCACGTCGTAAATGTAGAGACTCTTTGAGTTGTCTTTAAAACTCCAAAAACCTATTTCGTCAGCGCCATCACCATTGAGGTCTCTTAGGTTTTCAAGTTGTGATTTATAAGCGTTTTCAACATTTATAGATTTGAGCGTTGAATTACTAAAACGTATGATACTTGTGCACACACCCTCGCAAAAAACTGTTTCAGTATTTTGATTAGCGGTAGCAGTATTTGAACTAATTACTGGCGATTCTACAAACGCATAGTCAGATAATTCATCACCGTTAAAGTCGCCGTAAAGTCGTGGGCTTTTAATGAGTTGGGCATTATTCATTCTATTTTTAGGAAATATAGGCGCGTCTAGATTAACTGCATCTGGCGTTACGCCCTCTCGTAAAATTCTGAATTCTCCATTTTTA
This sequence comes from Patiriisocius marinistellae, assembly GCF_009014635.1. GTDB lineage: Bacteria > Bacteroidota > Bacteroidia > Flavobacteriales > Flavobacteriaceae > Patiriisocius > Patiriisocius marinistellae. The sequence continues at coordinate 43,483 of NZ_BKCF01000001.1, forward strand.
AAACTCACCGCTAAAAAAGAAGGATAATTTGCTGTTACACCATTATAAGTAACGCTGTTTATAAACGTAGCTAAATAATTTCCAGCCTCTTTTACAACTGTTATTTCTCCATTTACAATGGTCTGGGCGTAGTCTGGAAATTGCTCAAACAACAGTTTTTTATCCAGCGCCACTTGTTCCTTTGTGCGCTTTTCATCATAATAATCTACCTCATCCATATACTGCTGCTTCAAGTAAGGCGCACGTAAAACTGTGTGATTGGCGTTCCATTGTTGCACAAAGCTCTTGACCTCCTTCTCTCCTTTGGGATCAATTTCATTACAACTAGAAAAAACAAATAACACTAGTAAAGCAACGGCAGAAAAAATCTTCATAAATAAAAATGTTTGGGATTTCAATAGTGCTTAAAGATACTCATAAACCATCAACTACAATCTCAAACCTTACCATCATCTTAACAGAACTCTCCAAACCAAGCGCTTATCTTTATCGTATTATTAGTAGGCATAAAGCCGAAATATTAAATCCATTATACATGATGTTTAAATTATTAGGAGTTCTGTTTTTTATCATTTCATTTACAAGCTGCGCCGTTAAAAAACATGCAGATATTTCATACCTAAACACTCCCGAACTTAAAATTAAAACAGACGGAGAAATCCCGAAGCTAAACGTTTTTAATTCCCGCAACATTTCCGAAGAAAATAAAAGTGTAAAAAAACCCGTGCTCATTTTTGTGTACGGCGGAAACTGGAATACTGGTAGCAAGGACATCTACGGTTTTCTTGGCCGCAATTTTGTAAAACATGATGTGGTGAGCGTATTGCCTAATTATACCTTGAGCCCACAAGCAAATTATGATACCATGGCACGTCAAATTGCCGAAGCTATCAAATGGACACAAAATAACATTGCCGATTATGGTGGTGACCCTAGTCGTATTTATTTAACGGGACATTCGGCTGGTGGACATTTAGTGGCGCTTGCAACGTTAAACCCTAAATATGGGATTGATCCAGCGAGTATTTCAGGAATAATTTTAAATGATGCCGCGGCGTTAGACATGAAGCATTATCTTGAAAACAATCCTCCTACAACTACAGATGACTACCTCACCACGTGGACTAATGAGCCAGCAAAATGGCAGGATGCTTCTCCAGTTTATTTTCTTTCTAAAACGAGCCCACCATTTAAAATTTATTTAGGAAGTAAAACATACCAATCTATCAAAACTGCAAATGCGCGTTTTCTCGAAGAATTGCACAATTTTCAACCAGCGGTACAACCCCAAATTCTGAAGAAAAAACACGTGCCCATGGTATTGCAATACTTTTGGCCTTGGAGTAAGCGATATGATGAAATTGTAGCGTTTATGGGCGTAGTAAAAAAGAATTAAAGTACTATTGAACTACAAGAGAATCACTTGTTTTAGAAGGCAGAGAATCTAAAGAAATTACCATGCTTTTAAGTTGTAATTCTTTAAGATAGGTTGAGTCGCTTGCATAGAAACTTTTTGCTTCATTTGCAGAGAGTTCACTATAAGCTGGGCATTTAAAATATGGAGTTTCATATTCAAAATTTGTAAGCATAGGTCGTGTCCAACTGCTCAAACTCTTAAATACTGAAGCTACCATAGGCATCGCTGTTCTTGCTCCACTGCCTAAACTAGTACTTTTAAAATGTACACGTTTGTCTTGTGTACCCACCCAAGCGCCCACAACAATCTCTGGCGATGCTCCTATAAACCAACCGTCACCATTATTTTGAGTGGTCCCTGTTTTCCCTATAATATTAAACGGTATGTTGTAGCTATTAAAAGACGTTCCGGTGCCTTCTGTTATAACTTCGCCCATTATTTGTTGCAATTGTTTAATGGATTTCTCTGAGGCAACACGCCCTTTATATTTCGGCTTTGCCTCAAATAATACTTTTCCTTCCTCATTGGTTATTTTTTGAATCATATAAGGCTGCACTAATTGGCCACCGTTTGAAATACTTGCGTAGGCGGTCACCATTTCTAAAAGATTGACATCTGCGGTTCCTAATACAATTGAAGGCACGTCTGGAATAGTTGCGGTAATCCCCATTTTTTCGGCTTGTTTTTTCACTTTGGGAACACCCACTTGCATTTGCAACGCCACAGAAATTGTATTTACTGAATTAGCTAAAGCACCATGTACACTATAGCTCCCGCCATAACTACCACTTGAGTTGCGAGGTTGCCAATTTTCGTATTGGGAATAAGTGCGTAATGTGTTATCGTAAAAATCGCATGGATCAATGCCATGCTGGAGTGCCGTGAGATACGTAATAGGCTTAAATGTAGATCCTACTTGTTTAGGAGATTTAATGTTGTCTATTTGTGAAAATCCATAATCAATACCACCTAAATAACCTAGAATTGCACCGCTACGGCTATTCATTGCTAGGATTCCTGTATGTAATCGTACGATAGCACTTATAACGCTATCTTGATAACTTTGCTGCCGAGGTTCAAAACCTTTGTTGACTTCCCAGTATTTTCTTGCAGTTACTTTTTGTAGGTATTGCTCAATTTCTTCGGGGGTTTTTCCTTGGTTTTGCAATTGTTTTACTTTAGGTTGTTGTTTCATCAATTTATTGATGAATGCTTCTTTTCCGCCTTGCGTTGTATTACTTTCCCAAAATTCTGCCATAGATTTTTGAAGACGTTCTATGTTACGCACCATTGCATTTTCTGCATATTTTTGAATGTTGGGTTGAAGAGTAGTGTATATGTTGAGACCGTCTTTTTCTAAATCATAAATTCCGCCTTCTGCAGTAGGATTTTCATTTGCCCATATTTCAAACTCTTTTTTTACAAACTCTTTGTAGTAGCCTGATAGGGATGAGTTTTTTTCTGGTGGCGTATAGTTTAAAACAATAGGTGTTTTTGCTGCTGTCGCCTCCTCGGCAGTAATAGCGGCATATTTTACCATTTGATCAAGTACCGTATTACGGCGGTTTGTTGCGTTAATAGGGTTTCTTCTGGGATTGTAATAAGTGGGAGCTTTGAGAACGCCAACTAGAGTAGCGCACTCTGCTAAATTTAATTTTTCTGGGGTTTTATTAAAAAACCGCTGTGCTGCTTTTTCAATACCATAGAGATTTTCACCAAATGAAACGGTGTTAAAATACAAGAGTAAAAGTTCCTCTTTTGTATAAAGGTTTTCTAGTCTTTTTGCTATTATGACTTCTCGCATTTTACTAATGGGTGTGCTCAAAAACCAAAAGTCTTTTCTGCCAAAAATATTTTTCGCAATTTGCTGGGTTATGGTACTTCCGCCTCCTTTGCCCTGTTGTAGTACTACAGATTTTAAAAGTACGCGCGCATAACTTTTATAATCAATACCAGCATGTTCATAAAAACGAACATCCTCTGTTGCTACAAGTGCTTTTTTTAAATACGGGTTAAGTTGAAGACTGTCTATATTGCTTCTATTTTGCATATAGAAATAGGCGATAGGCTTTTTATCACTTCCAAATATGGTTGATGTAACCGGGTTTTTGAGACTTGCCAATTCTTTTTTATTAGGCACATGACCAAAGAGCCCAACATACGTGAAGAAAAACAATAATAACACAAAAGAAATTCCAGTGAGCACTAGATATCCAACTGTTTTAAAAGGTTTTTTTCTTGCAAATTGAAAACTTAGTTTCAATTTATTTAAGACCTTATGTATAAATTTTTTAGAGGATGTTGGATTCAAATAACAAGAGTTTTTATGGTATTATATTTTGACAAAAAAAATCTTTTTTAAGACAGTGTTGAATTAAAAATATGAAATTTTTTAAACCAATATATTTCCGAAGTAATGATTGTTTGTTTTAAATATAAGATAATTCTAACTAACTCTTGCAACAACACCTCTCTCCCAATCGTGAGTTTCTGGACTAAAACATTCTAAAATAGCATCTGTTCCAAATATGCTACCTTTTGTATTCCTCCCCACTACTGCAATGGGAATTATATTTTTATGCTTTTTTGCAGGGATTATTGTTGCGTCTGGATTTGTCTTTATGCCTAGATCTTTGTGAACTGGTTGTATGAGTTTTTCTTCAATTAATTTTTTAAATATGGAGCTGTCTGTTTGTTGTAAAACAGGAGCATCCATAACAGAATTACACAACATTATTGCAGTTACACTTGTATCATTTTTAGTGATTTCCCAACCACTTTCTACAATATCAACATTAGGGTCGTTTACATAGTTTAAATCTAAAATTGCTGCTTCGTGAAGCGCAATAAGTTGTAATATGCTTTCCATTGGAGGACCATAAGAATATCTTTTTACTTCTTGGTCAATATCGATTAATTGTTTTATTACATCTCCCGAAACCCCGCTAAATGCAAAAAGACGATACATTATAGGTTGTAGATGCCGCCAAACCTGACCTATATGAAAATCTAAAGTTGGCTCAATGTTACCCCAAGCCATTTCAACAGTTTGTTTCATATATTTAACCGTAGGCAATGTGGTATCTAAAATTAAATCATGAGCCGTGCTTGTATCTTGCAACCATTTATTAGCTATTGCTTCCAACTTTGTAACACTAACTTTGTTTGAGCTATTATGACTGTAAATTGTTGCGGCTACATGAGAAAAAGCTTTTAAGATAAAATCACAATTATCTATTTTTTCTGGCTGAAGCAATTTATTTTTTAATGTTAATTCAAACCAATTTTGTTGTGAAATTGAAGGCTCAAAAGAACTATCTACTTTTCTACCGTAGGGTTTGGGAACGCATGGGAGACCATCAAAACTGTAAGGAATTATTTTTTTTACACATCCTTTTTCTGGTATAAATTGTAAATAATTTGACCCTTGCTTCTCTTTAAATTCTCCATATTTATAATTTGTTAATTGCCTAGCTACATCAAGCATTGATAATCCAAATCCTTTTATTGCAACAATTGCATCTTTTAGTTCTTCAATAGCAATCTTCTCTTCATATGGATTATCAATATAAATAATGTGCTTTTGATTTGAATGTGCTTTAAACTCTTTAGTCTCATCACTATCTTTTACTGGCGTATGCCCTATGGTTAACAAACATTCTTCAACGTTAACAGTAGATTTTTCGCTTTTAACAGTCACCACTGAATTTTTAAAAGAAACCTCTGTTACACGCTCTTTATAAATGGTTAAAAAGTTTTCCTTTTTCAAGATGTTATAAATACTTTTTGCACGCTCATTTAAATATTGACCCATTTGTGACCTTGGGGGATAAACATCTTCATCTTGATCAATATTTTGAATTTTATCTTGCAATTTACACCAAGTAATATAAGATGGGAATGAGGGAATTTCTATTGTATTAAATAGCATTTTTTCTCTTCCTTTTAAATTTTGAAGCGCGTGGTCAGATATATTTATGTAATTCGTTTTGGGTTGATTGATTTCCCAAGCTTTTCCTGTGCCTAAATGACTAGAAATTTCATAAATTAAAAAATGAGGTTCTAACTTTGTTTTAATCGAAGAAAGTTCTAAAACTAAATTTTCAAGACATGCTAATCCTCTTGGACCAAAACCTATAATTGCTATTTTCATGTATTAATTTTACAGCATAAAGGTCGGTATAAGGTGCAGATGATTTTTATAAAATCCCGTTAAAAAAATAGCTCTTTTTCATTTCTATAAGTATTAAAAATATACAGAACAATGAGGTAAAGCTGTTTTGATTCTTGCTTGTTCTTGTGGAGAAAAATTATTTTTAGTTAAAATAAGTGTGGTAAGTTTTGGTAAATCTTTTAAATTTTTAGGAAGTATTTTTAATTGATTATTTGAAAGGATTAAGAGCTCTAAGTTTTTTAATGCTATTAACTCTTCTGGAATGGAAGTTAACTTATTATCATTCAACTTCAACGTAGTTAGCGACTCTAATCCATCAATATTTGATGGAATAGCTCTCAAATTGTTATGCTCTATATTAAGTTCTAATAAGTTATTTAATTGTAACCAACTTGCGTCAATTTCATAAAACTGATTATACCCTAAATCTAGCATTTTAAGTGCCTTAAAATTTTCCATATTCTCAGGTAAATAGCTCAATTGATTATTATCAAGTTGCAATACTTTTAAAGTAGTACACTGCGTAATAGCGTCTGGAATGCGCACAAGAGTATTACCACTAAGATGAAGATTTTGTAATTTGTTTAGTGTCCCAATGGCTTCGGAAATTTCTATAATTCCATTATCGGCTAGATCGAGAGAGGTAAGGTTAGACAGTTTGTTTATATCACTAGGAATTGTGGTGAGTCCATTAGCTTTTAAATTAAGTACTTCAAGGTTTTTTAATTGAAATAGTACTTCGTCCCATTGTTCAAAATTATTACGCATTGCGTTTAAAAACTGGAGGGATTCTAGTTTAACTATTTTAGAAGGAATAACAAATAATTGCTGATCTCTTAAATTAAGGTTTCTTGCGTTTAAATCTTTTTCGATTGCTTTTTCAACGTTATAATAAACAGCATCTTTCAATGGATTTGCATATTGCGCATTTGCATTATAAAAAGCCATAGTGGTCATAATTGCTATCGCTACTATAGTTTTAAATATCATAGTATTTATTGTTGTTTTAAAATTTCAGAATAAAAAAAAGACTGACAGTATCCTCAAACCATCAGCCTTTTTCACACTTAACTTAACTTAATTTTTAGTGAGCAACTTGTATGTTGCTATATTTTTACCTACTTGTACTTTAAGCATTAGCATTTGATTTCCTGTCATATATGATGACACATCAAATGTTGCGGTTGCTGCATTTCCATTTGATTGAATGTTGTTTGTTGTCATTAATTGTTTTCCTAGCATATCAAAAACAGTTACACTTACATCCTGATCACCCACTTCGTTCAAAACTATATTTACAATACCACTTGTAGGGTTAGGATATACTACAACATTGTTTTTTAAGGCATCATCAATACCTAGCAACTGTACTAGAATATAGTCATCCTTTAATTCCATTTCACTTTCTCCCGCAATATTTGTTACAACTAATGATGCGTTGAATATCCCCTCATCTAAATACGCTACGGTAGGAGACTGCTCAGTTGATGTTGCTGGAATACCACCTTCAAAAGTCCATTGCCATGATGCAGGATTATTTTGACTTAAGTCTGAAAAGGTGATTGCTGTTCCTGGAGCAGTTTCGGTCACAGATGCTTGAAAATCTGCTATAGGCACTTGCGCTCCTAAGTTTTCTTTTACAGCAAATACAACTGTTGCAGATGCGTTGAACCTTACATCTGTAAATGTTGCGTCTTGTTGTGGTGTATTGCTACCGCTAGGGTGTTGTACAGAGAAGAAACCAAATTTAAAATCTGGGGTGAATGTTAGACCTGTAGGCTCAGACCCATTAGGCATTGAAGCAAATAATTCTACTTTAGGGTTTGCTTGTGTATGGTCTGGACGTACTACCCAAATATAGTTATTACCACCATCTTGTAATACCCAGAGATTTCCTTTATCATCAAATGTAAGATTATCATTACCACCACCCCAACTTTCACTAAATGTTCCGTTTGCTGTAGTAATGTCATAATTTGTACCTCCTACAAATGTTCTAAAATTTGAAACCGTTGTACCATTGTCTGTAAATTTATACACTCTACTTTTCCCTTTTGAAGTAAAATAAATTTCACCGGTTACTGGGTTGATTTCGCAATCTTCAACACCATTAAAATCAGTTCCTCCTAAAGCAGCAGCTGCAGCTGTTACATTATTACGCTCTGCTTTTGTTGTGTTTGGAACTTGAATCCAATGTGCAGATGGCGATGATGGGTCGTTGTTTATTAATGGTGTATCTAATTTTAAAACGTATAAAGTTCCTTGAGAAAGGTCTCCTGGAGTATCTGCAACAAATTTATATACACAATCTGTTCCCCCATCTTCACCATAGTAAGCTGTCACCATATCTTCTGAAACGACTACATTTTCATGTTTCATACGCCCCATTGCCCATAGTTTTTCTTGCCCGTTACCATAGTTAATTACGCGTGCTGTATCTGGGTCAATCTCTACTAACCAGCCTACATCTTGATACCCGTCGTTGTTTTGGTCTCCACCATTAGTTGATTCTTCTGCTGTAATTACAGTTCCCCAAGGTGTTGTTCCTCCAGAACAGTTTCTGGTTGTAGTAACTAAAGCTGTGTTGTATAAATCAACAGGTTGAGATTCATCTAAAACCCATAGCTGTGTGTCTTCATCATAATGAACATCAATTATTGACACTCCACCTGGTGTTGTTTCATGGTTTATTGCCACATACCCTTCTGTGCTTGAGCCTGCAACTGGAACATAACCTGTAAAATCATTATTTCCCGGAACTGTACCCCCACCTATAGTATACTCATCTCCTTGCTTAAATAATAATTGAAATTTGTGCTCTTCTGCAATTATCATGTTTTCAGTTTGACCTGTAGGATCAATTGATGTAAAACAAGCAATATCTCCTTCTTCACACGTAAATGGATCAACTGCTACTTGTGCATCTTGTAGGTATAAATCAAACTTTAAATCTGAACTTTGAGCATCACGATTATGTATTTCAACCGAAATACGATTTATCCCATTAATAAAAGCTGTTTTAGGCACTTCTGTAATAAAATAAGTATTCTCATCATTACCACTAACAGTATTTTCTGCACCAGTTAAATAATCAACAGTCCCTACTGGCATATTGTCTCTTAAAACCTCAACTCCATTTACATATACAATTGCTCCATCATCACGAAGTAAACCAAACTCAACCATGTCTGCCATAGTTGTTAAATCAACCTCTACTTCTTTTGAAAAATATGTAGTAATATATTTATTAGATGCATCCGGTCCAAAAGAAACTGTAGTAGTTACAGGATCTCCATAACCAAAAGATCCAACTCCTATTGACCAAGTTGACACATTGTATGCTCCCGTTGTCCAAGGTTCTGCATCAAGACTCACGCCCGTATCTAAAAATCTCCATCCAGATAAAGCCGCAACTGGGTAAGGTGTAGGGTCAAGTGTTATAGGCACAAAATCTGTAAACATATCAAAACCTAAATCTGAACTTCCAGGAGTTGCTTGATGTAGTTCCACAGCAATTACATTTGCTCCGTTTATTAATAAATTAGCACTGCTAAAAAGGTCAAAATCATTTTCATCACTACCCCCTATTGTTCCAGAAGCATACGTATTATATGTAATTTGACCACCAGGCATATTTGCACGATGGATCTCTACACCATTTAAATACACCACTACACCATCATCAAAAAGAATATTGTATAACAAATCTCCATATTGAGATGCATCACTAATATCAAATTCATACCTAAAATAATAGGTAGGGTATTTATTATTCCCATTAGACCCAAAGTTTAATGTTGTTGTTTCATTTCCATCACCGTAACCAAATTTTCCATTTCCTGTTTGCCAACCACTATCGTCATAATTTGTTTCTTTCCAGCTAGTGCCCAAATCTGCACCTGTATCATTATAACTCCAGTTACTTCCAGCCGCAAATGGATAAGCGCCTGCAATTGCTGTCGTGGTAGTAGTTAAAGTCTCAAACGCTGCTGCTCGTACCGTAAATAATACAGAAAGCACACATATAAAACTTAAAAATAGTTGTTGTTTTTTCATGTTTAATTTTTTTAGATTCTTTTGGTTAATTTTTGTTCCCCAAAACTACTATGACAAAACGCCAATCATGAAAACTCAAGATTACCTGTTTTTTACTAAACTTTTAACCCAGTGTTATAAACGTTACCTCAACATTACGTTACATACATATTAAATACTTGAATGTAAAATTATTTTAAACGCTATATTTCCTCAGCATTAAATAAAATCAACTGTATGGCTTATATCTTCGGAAATGTGACTATTGGGATACTTTCGTTAATTTAAAGAAGAATATTGATTGTAAATCTCTTTAAGAATATGAAAAGAGAAATAGGAAATGAAAGTAAATACTATATAAAAAAGCTATTGTAATTACACTGGTTAATATTAGCTATCAAAAAAATTATTTGATTACCGAAATATCCGTCAATGATTTAAGAAAAGAGATAACGTCGCTAATCTCTTTTTCTGAAAGTGCTAGTGGAGCATCTGGTAACGTTTGATTTACTACATTTAGTCCCATTCCTGCACCACCTCCTTTGTTATAAAAATCTAGAACTTGCTCAAGCGTATTGTAAGCACCGTTATGAAAATAAGGTGCCGTCAAATCAATGTTACGTACCGTTGTTGTTTTAAATGATTTTTCATAAATCCATGCAGCTTCGGCATTAATTCCATTTTTCCATCTTCCCTCGTCGGTATCGATAATGGGTGTCGTTGCATCTGGATTTTCTAACACCCCAAGAATTTCGGTTTCCGAATCAATAAACAAAGGTGGAACTAGTCCTGAAAATGTAGGTGCAAAATGGCACGTTGCACATGCACCTTTTCCCATAAAAATATTAAATCCGTTTTTAACGTCATCACCAATCTGGTCAATTTCTCCACGCACATATTTATCAAACGGGCTATTGAACGACTGTAACGACAGCACGTAACTCGCTAGTGCACTTGCTATTTTTTGTCTTGAAACAGTGGGAGTATCAAATGCTTTTTTGAATGTATCCTTATACGATGGCATATTGTTTAATGATGCCAACAATTGGGAATAATCAGTATCAAATTCGTCACTATTAAAGATAACATGCTCTGCTTGTTGTTCTAAATTAAATGCTCTTACATCGTAGAAAAAACGCTCAGCGTAAACAGCGTTCAATAAGGTAGGAGAATTGCGGAGCACGTTTTTCCCATCAATATTGCTCATTGAAGTCTTGAGTCCATCTGTAAAAGCTAGCTCAGGTTTATGGCATGTAGCGCAACTCATTTCTTTATTATTACTCAGCGAGGTATCATAAAAAAGTGCTTCTCCCAGTTGGCGTAGCGCAGGACTATCTTCTTCTTCATTTAATTGTGTAAAAAAATAAGGGTTTAAAAAATTTGTTGCAAAAATACTTTTGCTGTTTGGATTCCAAGCTGTAGCTTTTTTAATGCTTCCTTTTGATTTTTCTTCGGAAATATTACCCAATAATTTATATAGAGGATCTATTGATTGCGTTAAAAATTTAAGTCTATCAAAATTATCAAAAGAATTATTCTCATTTATTTGAGCGATGGCACGGGTGATGATGTTGTTTATTTCAGACTTATTCCTTCTCGAAATTATAGTTGATTGCCCTATTAATTGATTGATCGATTGTAATGAAATAGAGGCTTCCTCTAAACCATTTGCTGAACCTGGAGTGTCAAAGCCTGTAATGCTCAACGTAAAAATTCGTACTAACTGCATTCTCGAAGCTGAGATTAATATTTTTGTTGATGGTTTTGAACGCTTTAAAGTTTGTGCAATGGAGTTGTAATTTGCTTTTAACTTTTTAGTAAGCGCAGCTATTTTTACTTTATCTAGTGATGGATTATCCGCATAAATGAGTTCATCTAAAACCTGAAGACCTTCTGGCGGAACGACCGTGGGCTGATTTCCAGATTTTTTTGTCTTTAATAAAGGAGCTCCATTGAGGCGCGTATTTGCATATTTAGGATATAAGTATGCTATATAAATTTCTATTTTTTTATAAGCATTACGTGCATTTGTAAGTGTTCTTTGCAAAGAATCTGCACTAACATTATCTCGTTGAAATGCTGCTGCTACACTGTTTAGAGCTTCAATTTTGTTTTCAGCATCATTATAAAAGTCTTTAATTGTAAGTGGCTTTTTACTATACGAAGAAGATCTAGGGATACAATTGACAAATAGTGATGCAGTACAAATAGTTATTAAAACAATTAGTACAGGGTTTAATTTAAACATGGAATGCTGTTTTAAAAGCAAACCTATTGAATTAGTACAAGTAGATTGTTAGGTAAGTATTACGAAACTATTAACTGTATACTTATTTTATAAGATAATAGCGTGTAACCTTAAAGGCAAATTTTTAAAAAATATTAATCTCTCAACAAAATATGCTAACCGTCTGTTTTTTCTTTTTGAAGTGAGATATAGAAAGTTGTTCCTTTGTCGACTTCACTTTCTACGGTAACGTTACCTCCCATTGCTTCTATTTGGTTTTTTGTAATAAACAACCCAAGACCCCTTGCATCTTTGTGTCTATGGAAAGTTTTATACATCCCGAAGAGTTTTTTACCATGAGCTTGTAGGTTAATTCCAAGACCATTGTCTTCTATATGTAACACAATAAAATCTTCTTTCTGTACTGCATTTATTGTAATTACAGGAGGCCTATCTAAAGATTTATACTTTATAGCGTTTGTAAAAAAGTTTAATAAAATACTATCCAAATATGCGGGAATTGCAGAAACAATAAGTGTATCATTAATGTTATTAATTATTGTTACTGAGCTATCTATAATGAGTGAATTAATATTTGAAATAGCATTTTTTATATAATAGCTTAAATTAAGATTAACAAGATTGATTTCTGTTTTAGTATTTAAAACTGCTACTTCATTAAGGTTTTGTACAGTTTCACTTAATTGAGTTATTGCACTTTTCAATAAAGGGAATAATTCATTTTCAGTCACTTCAGGGAGGTCAATTTGCATTAAATTTGAGAGCATTTGAAGGTTACCTGTATGTGATCTCAAATTATGCGATACAATATGTGCAAAATTTAAAAGGCGGTCATTTTGATCTTTAGTAACCTCTAACAAATCTGTTACTTTCTTTTCCGATTTTTTTATACTAGTAATATCATTAATTTGAGATACAAAATGAAGAGGTACTCCCTCATCATCTTTTACTACTGCAACTGTTAATATAGTCCATATAACACTTCCATTTTTATGAATAAAGCGTTTCTCAATTTCATAACCATCTAAGTTTCCTGCTAATGCCTCACCTAAAAGTATTTCGTCATTTTCAAGGTCTTCTGGGTGTGTAAAATCTGGATACCGTAGTTTTAAAAATCCTTCCTTAGTATACCCTAGCATATTACATAGGCTATCATTTACTCTAAGCCATTTTGTATCCATGCCCACTAGAGCCATACCCACACCTGCAAAGTCAAATGTTTTTCTAAATTTTTTCTCAGTATTTGCTAGATTTTGTATTGCTCGAGTTTTTTCATCTATATCCTGAAAAACACCATACACTCTAGTGCAAACCCCTTTTTCCATTACAGGAACACCTATCGCGCGAATCCATTTTTCAATTTTATCAACTGTAACGATTATTAATTCTGCGTCAAAACCCACTCCTTCAGTAGCACATTTTGTAAATAATGCAGTTAACTTATCACGGTGAAAACCTTCTTTATAAAAATGTATTCCAGTCTCTAACTCTGGCTCATAATCATTATCTAAACCATGAATTTTTTTTGTTACATTACTCCAATTTACTTTATTAGTTGCTAAATTAACCTCCCAAGTACCTATCGAGGCTACTTCATTTGTTTTATTAAGTAACTCTTCATATTTACTTGAAAGTAACTCCTTATTTTTTTTTTCATTAATATTTTGTGCATAACCTACCAACCATTCAGGCTTGTTGTCTTTTGTATGGCTAATAACTTCGCAATGATTTTCTACCCAAATCCATTTTTTTTCATGGTCAAGCATTCTAAATTCAAAACATCTATTATTCGGAATATATTCTGAAAAAGGAAGGTTTAAAAAATCAAACAATTCCTTATCTCTTGGATGTACAAATTGAAGCATATCATTAATAGTATCTGCTTGATCTGTTTCTAATACATTAGAATCGTAACCAATCATTTCTAATAATGAGTCATCAATTATAAGCTCATGTGTTATAAAATTATATTTCCATATTCCTACAGAAAGTAATGATAAAAATTTATTGTGAATAATGGAATTAGACAGACCAACTGCTTTTTTTGAGGATGAGGATATAAGCTCTTGCATTAAATCGGGGGGATTAATAAAGTAGGTAACAACAAATATAACGTTTAATCGATTAAACAATACGCTTAATCTGATTTTTAACATTTTCCTAGTTATATACTAACAAAAACTGGGAAGTACGGTTATAAAACTACTGAAAACAAAAAAAGCCCATCCATTTGGATAAGCTTCTCATCGGTCTAATTTATTAAACCACAAAGTATTAAAACCTTTTAATACTTCAACACAACATTATAATTGCGGTCTGGACGAGACTCGAACTCGCGACCCCCTGCGTGACAGGCAGGTATTCTAACCAACTGAACTACCAGACCGTGCTACTATTTTAAAGACTTTACTAGCATGTCTTTGCTAATATTGCTATTAGCGAGGGCAAATATAAGACTACTTTGAATATCTGCAAACAATTATTTTAAAAAAAAGAAGTTTTTTTTCAGATAGGTTATTTTATCCCTGAAAATCAAGCTAATTGCTCAAAAAAATATTAACCAAACTTTCCACGCTCTACTAAATATGCTGTCAATATTTTATTAAAATGCTCATTTATGTTCACAGGTACATATTTGATACGGTATTGACCACATTTAACAGCTAGTTCATCAAAATAGCTTTTAACGGCAGTTTCATAGTTTTCTTTAATATTATCAGCGTATACATTTACATGTTCACCTGTTTCAACATCAATAAAACGCTTAGGGCGATTATTAAAATCAAATTTTAATTCTTTATCCTTATCATATGTATGGAACAATACCACTTCGTGTTTATTATATTTTAAATGTTGCAGTGCTTCAAATAATTTTTCCTCTTCGGTATCGCTTTGAAACATGTCTGTAAATAAAAAAACGAGGCTTCGGCGTTTTAGCTTTTCAGCAATTAAGTGTAAGTGTGAATATGTTTTAGTCTGCACTTCTTTACGTGATTGTAATAATGCATTATTAAGTTGTTGCAAAAGCATTTGATGATGGCGTTCACTTCCCTTTTCACCTGAGTAAAACTCATAGGTATCACTATAAATACTCAATCCTACTGCATCACGTTGGCGTTTTAATAGGTTCATAATTGCTGCACCAGCTAATGCTGAAAAACCTATCTTATTTAAAGAGTCTATTGAAAAATCTTTTTTTGAAGGATAATGCATTGAACTACTATTATCAACTATTAAATGACAACGTAAGTTTGTTTCCTCTTCATATCGCTTGGTGTACAATTTGTCTGTCTTAGCATATAATTTCCAGTCAATGTGCTTTGTACTTTCGCCATTATTGTAAATTTTATGCTCCGCAAACTCTGCTGAAAACCCGTGAAATGGAGATTTATGTAATCCAGAAATGAACCCCTCGACTACTTGATTAGCGAGTAACTCAAGGTTTTTAAACCCTGTAATTTCGTTTATTTCTTTTTCTAATTCCATATTTTAGGTATAATCAATAGCTATTTATCCTCAGTAAGGTATGGCATATAATAGAAATCAACTATTCCATTACTCCATCAACGATACCATATTTTACACTCTCATCTGCATCCATCCAATGATCACGATTAAAATCTTTCATTACCTTATCATAATCTTGACCACAGTTTTCTGCAAGAATACGTGCACTTAATTCTTTAGTTTTTAAAATTTCTTGTGCTGTGATTTCAATATCACTGGCTTGACCTCTTGCACCACCACTAGGTTGGTGAATCATAACACGCGCATTAGGCTGGATAAAACGACGTCCTTTTTCTCCTACACTTAATAAAATACTCCCCATACTTGCAGCGAGTCCTGTACAAATAGTTGATACTGGACTTTTAATATTTTTAATAGTATCATACATTGAGAAACCACTTGTCACGTATCCTCCAGGACTATTGATATAAAGCTTAATTTCATCATGATTTATTGAATCTAAATACATTAATCTGTCAACTACGTGTCTTGCGCTTTTATCATCAACTTGTCCCCACAAAAAAATAGTGCGGTCCTCTAGTTGTTGATTTTCTATTTTATCCTGTGCTTTTTGTTTTTTTTCTGTGCTCATATTCATCATCCGCATAACGGATGTCTCTTTTAATTAATTCTATATTCTTTTTTTAATCTTTTTGGAATTTTTAAAATCCCGCTACCCAAAGATAACAAAATTATATGCCTTTCATTCATCCTAAAATAGTTGAAACCTATGTTATATTTCCGCAGAAAGCTTGAAAACAATTCATAAAAAAAGACTCAGCAAAATGCTGAGTCTTTCGTTAATCAATTTGCTTAAATGACTATAAAAGTGAGTCAATTGCCTCTGCGTATGTAGCTTTTTGAGCAACACCTACTTGGCGCCCTACCAACTCTCCGTTATTAAAAATCAATACTGTTGGTATATTTCTTACTCCATATTTTGCAGCAAACTCTTGGTTTGCATCGACATCCATTTTACCAACAACTGCTTTTCCTTCATAGTCATTGCTTAACTCGTCAATGATAGGTCCAACCATGCGGCAAGGTCCACACCAAGCTGCCCAAAAGTCAACCATTACTGGTTTATCACTTTTTAATACTGTTTCTTCAAATGTTGCGTCTGTTATTTCTAAAGCCATAATTTTTATTTTTTAATTTGACCGAAGCCAAAATTGCATTTAACATTATTTTCTATACACAAAAGTAGTCAATAATTATTCCATAACTTACAGAGGACATATTACTTTCGGTGATACAAATATCAATACAATTTATACAATTTCCAAATAGGCTTTTCAACTATCACTGTAATCACTTGGAGGATTTTGCGCAGGAAAAGTGTAATCAGGTTATTCGCTAAAATTCTGTAAGTAAAATTATTGAATAATGGCATTTGTAATTGATGTTTAAAATTTCGGCGAAAGCCTAAAGCATATCCTTGTGAGATTTCCACTACTATCCCTATCCTAATTTTGTACAACTATATAATTATTTATTTACTATTTTTTAGCTAATGTTAAGGTATTTAGTTTTAATTAATTTAAACGGTATTTTACTGCTTTAGCATCCAGTTCACTTAGCAACTCATTACAGATATTGACTTTTTGTTTTCTACTTGGCATTATAAGTTTAGTCTTACTTTCCATTTCATAAATTGTAAAATATAAAGGCTTGTCTCCTTTATGAGTTTCAAGAATTTCTTTCAAAAAATCTATTTTATCTTCTTGTAGTGATTCAATAGGCATTTGTATCGTTAATTTTCTTGTTTGACTGTCCATTACATCATGCAATAATTGAAAACTATTATACTGTAATCTTGGTTCGCCACGCTTTTGAGTATCTCTATTTATCCATCCCTCCTTTACATAAACTCTTCCATAAACAAAGCTATTAGGTACTAAAAAATGACGCCATTTTAAATAGTCTTCGCCAAAAATTTTAAACTCATAACTATCCATGTAGTCTTCAACAGTAAATATCGCCCATCCTTTTCCAGCTTTGCTTTCTCTATGCTGGACATCACTTACTACACCACCAAAGGTCATCTCTTTATTTACATATTTTTCTAACTCATTGAAATCACTTACTTGACAATTAGTAAAAGCCTTCATTTCGGTTTTAAAATCATCTAAAGGATGTCCTGAAATATAAACCCCAACAACTTCTCGTTCTTGCTTTAGCTTTTTCATAGTGCCCCATTCTTCACAAGGTGGAACTGCTGGTTCTGGTATTTGCACTTCACTAGTTTCGCCAAATAAACTTACTTGACTACTGTTTTCAGTCTCTTGATGTCTCGCGGCGTATTTTAATACTTTTTCATAAAACGTAGTACCATCACCTTCGTCATGCATATATTGTGCTCGATGATTTTCAAAACTATCAAAGCCACCAGCAAGCACTAAATTTTCAAATGCTTTTTTATTTGCCGAACGTAAATCAACTCGTTTTGCAAGGTCAAAAATAGATTTATATTTACCGTCCTTTCTATGTTCCACAATTGTTGCGACCGCATTACCACCTACTCCCTTTATTGCTCCCATACCAAAACGCACTGCACCAGCATCATTTACCGAAAATTTATAAAAACTCTCATTTACATCAGGCCCTAAAATATCAAGTCCCATACGTTTACACTCATCCATAAAAAAGGTAACTTGTTTTATGTCGCTCATATTATTGCTCAATACAGCAGCCATATACTCTGCTGGATAATGAGCTTTTAAATATGCTGTTTGATAAGCAATCCAAGCATAACAAGTAGAATGAGATTTATTAAAGGCATAACTCGCAAAGGCTTCCCAATCTTTCCAAATCTTCTCTAACTTCTCTGCATCGTGCCCCTTGGCTACTGCATTTTCAATAAAACGTGGTTTCATTTTATCAAGGACAGCTTTTTGCTTTTTACCCATCGCCTTTCGAAGTACATCCGCATCACCTTTACTAAAATCTGCTAGCTTTTGTGACAATAGCATTACTTGCTCTTGATATACCGTAATACCGTAGGTTTCATCAAGATATTCTTCCATTGCTGGAAGGTCATATTCAATTTCTTCCTCGCCATTTTTTCTGCGAATAAAACTAGGTATATACTCTAATGGACCAGGGCGATACAAGGCGTTCATAGCTATCAAATCTGCAAAAACAGTAGGTTTTAACTCCTTCATGTATTTTTGCATTCCAGCGCTTTCATATTGAAATATCCCCACAGTTTCCCCTCGCTGGAACAACTCATACGTCTTTACATCATCTAACGGAAATGTATCTGGGTCAAGTGTAATATTATGTTTGTGCTTTACAATTTTGACCGTATCTTTAATCAAAGTTAATGTTTTTAAGCCCAAAAAATCCATTTTCAACAATCCCGCACTTTCTACTACAGAGTTATCAAATTGGGTTACATACAAATCACTATCCTTTGCAAGTGCTACAGGGACAAAATTTGTTATATCACTAGGGGTAATAATTACACCACAGGCATGAATTCCTGTATTTCTAACAGATCCTTCTAAAATTTTTGCTTGATTTATAGTTTCTGAAGTTAAATCTGTACCCTCAGCAAGATTTATTAATTCTTGAACTTTAGGCAATTCATCACTTCTAAATTTTCTTCTTAGATCCTGTTCACTGAGTCCAAAAACCTTGTTTAGCTTAGTCATATTAGGAATCAACTTTGCTATTCTATCAGCATCAAATAATGGCAAGTCTAATACACGTGCAGTATCTCTAATTGCAGATTTAGCCGCCATTGTACCGTACGTAATGATTTGAGCAACTTGATTACTACCATATTTATCTATCACATAATCCATTACACGACTACGACCTTCATCATCAAAATCAATATCAATATCAGGCATGCTCACACGATCTGGATTTAAAAAACGCTCAAAAAGCAAGTCATACTTTATTGGGTCAATATTGGTAATCCACAAACAATACGCCACAACCGAACCTGCCGCCGAACCACGGCCGGGACCAACCGAAACATCCATATTACGAGCTTCTCTAATAAAATCTTCTGTAATTAGAAAGTAGCCTGGGTAGCCCGTTTTTTCAATAACATCAAGCTCAAAGTCAAGCCGCTCTTTTATAGCTTGCAGCTCTTTTTGCTTTTCCTTTCTTAATTCTTCCTCAACGGTTTCATCTTCTGAAATTTTAAAAGCATCATACCTTTTTGCTGCGCCAACATATGTGAGGTGTCTTAAAAATTTATTCTCCCCTCTTTTTCCACCATCAACATCATCTTCTGTAACTTTAAATTCATTGGGGATATCAAATTTTGGCAATAAGACATCCCGTGCTAAACTAAAGGGTTCCACCTTTTCAATTACACTACTAATATTTGCAATGGCATCTGGCAAGTCTTTAAACAATGCCTTCATTTCGGCTTGAGACTTAAAATAATATTCTTGGTTTGGTAAGCCATATCTATAACCACGACCTCTACCTATAGGTGTTGCTTGCTTTTCTCCATCCTTTACACAAAGCAAAATATCATGTGCATTTGCACTTTCTTTTCCTATATAATACGTGTTATTTGCTGCGACTAATTTTACATCATGCTTTCTAGAAAAATCTATTAACGTTTGATTTATTCGGTCCTCATCTTCTTGATTATGACGCATGATCTCAAGATAAAAATCGTTGCCAAATGCTTCTTTCCACCACAATAATGCTTCCTCAGCTTGATTTTCTCCTATATTTAAAATCTTACTTGAAACCTCTCCATATATACTTCCAGAAAGGACCATCACATCTTCTTTGTATTTTTTTATTACCTCACGATCTATGCGCGGCACATAATAAAAACCCTCTGTATATGCAATACTTGCCATCTTGGCCAAGTTATGATATCCATTTTTATTTTTTGCAATGAGCACAATTTGATAACCATTGTCCTTTTGAGTTTTATCGTTATGGTCATTGCAGACAAAAAATTCGCAACCCACAACTGCCTTTAAATACTGCGGCTCCTCTGGTTTGTCTGGCATGACACCATCAAAATCTGTTGCAGTATCATCAAAGTCTTCATATTCTTTAAGTGCTATTTCATAAGCAGATTTTAAACTAGCGTTATGATTATTCACTGCGCGAGTAAAATGAAATGCTCCCATCATATTTCCAGTATCTGTAATTGCAACAGCTGGTTGCTTATCTGCAACAGCGGCATTCACCAAATCCTGAGTGGAAGAAGTTGACTGTAATATTGAATATTGAGAGTGGTTGTGCAAATGAGCGAAAGGTGCATCTTGCAACACCTCAAGGTTTTCCTTTATTTCTTCTTTAGATATTTCAACGGTTTGTTGAGACGCTTCTAATTGCTTTCTTATTTTCTCTGACGCCTTTTTTAAATTGATGTGTTTAAGACCAATCAGCTCAATTTCAACAGGATTTTCTCTACTAAAATTTTCAAAATAATCTGGCTGTACATCTAGTTCCTCTATAGTAAAAATTTGACGGCGAACTAGTTCTAAAAAACAACGCGTAGTTGCCTCCACATCTGCCGTTGCATTGTGCGCTTCTCCAAAAGGCTCTCCAAATAAATACTGGTGGAGCTCTGTCAAAGTAGGCAACTTAAATTTACCTCCACGTCCTCCGGGAATTTGACAAAGTGTTGCTGTTGTCTCTGTACACGTATCTAAAACCTTAAAACTAGGTAAAACATTTTCTTGCCCCAATCGCAACAACTCCGCCCCCATTATATTTAAATCAAAACCTACATTTTGTCCAACGATAAATTTGGTTTTTCCTAAAACTTCAATAAACTTTTCAACCATTGCCTCAAGTGTTACACCTTCGGCTTGGGCAAGTTCAGTTGAGATTCCGTGTATTTTTTCTGCATCAAAAGGAATATTAAAACCCTCTGGCTGCACTAGATAATCTTGACTTTCTACAACATTACCCATTGCATCATGCAATTGCCAAGCTATTTGAATACACCTAGGCCAATTATCACTATCACTAAGTGGTGCATTCCAGTTGCGAGGGAGTCCAGTTGTTTCGGTGTCGAAGATTAAATACATGGTTCAATTGTGGATTAAAAGTTCAGAATTATAAAATTCTAGAAATTAAAAAAATTCTAAATTATGGCTTCGGAAATGAGCTGTTCATCTTTGATATTGCTATAAAAATAGCATCAAACTAGATATTACAAATGCATGGGAATTTCCGAAGTAAAAATAGAAAAAATCATCCCAAAACTGTAGTTGATTTTATAATGAGTTGTTCACATTTAGAAAATGAAAATATTCAATTAATACGAAATTAATAATTTTGTTTTAAAGCAAAAAAAAGCACAGTTTAATAGTTTTAAACTGTGCTTTTATATACGTATTGTAAAATTATTCTTTTCCAGCCCAAGCATCAAGTGATCTTGCACTTGCTAGCGCTTCTTGAATACTACTCACTTGTTTTTGAATTAGCTTTTGCGTTGTTGGCGCCAATGTAGCTTCTTTTAAAATCTCCTGGTACTCTGCTACTGCAGCTTCTTCTCCACGAACGACCTCTTCTAACATAGCTTTATTATCAGTGCCAGAAAAAGTGTCTTTAATACTCATCCATGTGCGGTGCGCATCTCCTTTTAAACTAGTCCCCTTATCAACGTCTCCACCAACTCCCTTAATTTCTGCTTTTAAGGAATGTCCAAAATCGTAGCGATTTTGAGCTTGAGATTGAAAATAAGATTTTAACTGCGTTCCTTCTACAAGTTCAGCTGCTTTTTTATATCCTGCTTCAGCATCATAATTTTTAGTCAGCAATTCGTTTAATTGATTGGTTAATTTTTTTACATTATCCATAGTTTCTTTTTTTAGTTTGAGACATTTTTCACTTGTGAAGAGCTGCCTCTTTATTACATTATAAATATACAGTTGAAATAAACAATAAAAAATCACTTTAACCACGTCTTAACTTCTATTAACACAGTTTAACGCATCTATAAATAAAAGAGACCAAATATTACATATTTGGTCTCTTTTATTGATTAACTTTATGTGATTGATGTTTGAAATTTACGCCATAACTACTTCAAAATTTTGCGCATTTCGTAAAGCATTTTCAATCTGAGTTACTTGCTTAGTAATTAATGTTGCGGTTGAGGGCGGCAACGTTGTGTCATTAATAATTTCGCGGTATTCGCTAATCGTAGCTTTCTCTCCTTTTTTTACCTCTGTTAAGATTGTTCCTTCATTCTTAGAAGTAAAGGCGCTCTTCATTCCCATCCAAGCTCTATGAGCATCACCTGTGAAGCTTGTACCTTTATCTGGATTTTCGCCATAGTTTTTAATTTCAGATTTTAGCTCGTGACCAAAATCGTATCGCTTTTGAGCTTCAGCTTCAAAAAATCTTTTAAGTTTTGGATTATCCACAATTTCAGCTGCTTTTTTGTAACCTGCTTCAGCGTCGTAATTTTTAGTTAATAATTCATTTAAATTTTTAGACATTTCTTCTGTATACTTCATCTTCTTCATTATGTTTAAAATTATGCAGAAATAAAATTTACTAATCGAAGTTACATTTCTGCTTTGCATTATTCGATATACCTTAATATACCATTATTAAAGAGGATATACCAAATAATTAACCCAAGCTTAACGCGGTTTAACAACCTTTAACGTCACGCTTGGGATAAGAATAATACTGCTAATTTTTTTAACTTATTGATAGGTTACGTCAAAATTACCAATGGTAATTTCTTCAATGCCAGTATTAAAAGTAAAGTTGGCTCTAATTAAGTTTGAGGTTTGATTATGTATTGAAATAAAAATCGCTCCTGTTTGAGCTTCTCTAGTTTCACCTGTAGCTAAGTCTGTATACGAAGCTAAGAAATTATCTTCTGGAAGAGAAACACTACCTTCTAGCACATTTATAGGAAGTCTTACTTGTATTTCTTCATCAGCATCTGTCGCTGTGACTACAATTTGGTTTTGAAATATTACTGCCATAACGCAAAGATTTGCAGACGTACTTATAGGCTCTCCATCAACATTAGCTACAAATGTTCCTGCATTACACGGTCCCGCAGGAAGGGTTGGATCTACTATAATAGGTTCAATTTCCTGAGCAAAAGGAACTTGAAAAAAGACCCCGTTTTTTACAACAATACTATCAAGGCCAGTTTGAATTGCCTTGTAATTAAAATTTCCTGAAATATAACTTTCTTCGACGTTTAACTCTGTTACAACAACTTGACCCTCTCCATTAGGGTTTGTAAAATAGCTGTTGCCATTTTTATCACTAAAAGTTGCAGTGTTCAAGGAAGCTCCTCCTAAATTATAAACGCCCGGCGTCCCTGCTGTAATATTTATTTTCAATGCCTCAAGCTGTGTAAGCCCTTCTATTAAAAATGCACCATCCAGCTTTCTAGTTGCATTTACACCTGTTGCTCTATATAGTTCATTATTAACAAATCCTTGAATTGCAGGACTATAATCTTGTATGTCTTCTGCACAAGAAAAAACAAAAATTGTTGCAACTAACAGTAAAAAAACTTTTCTCATAGCTTAAAATAGGGGGTGACAAATGTATAAAAATTAATACAAACACTTGAGTTACAAATATATTTTACAGTATCTTTGCAGACCCAAAAACAGAGAACCATTATTTGGGAATCACAATTGTTATGTATAACACTAGAGTGATCATAGGTTTTCAACAAATTAGAACCGGAGTCGCGTACTCCAAAAATTAATTATATGCCTGTTAAAATTAGATTACAGAGACACGGTAAAAAAGGAAAACCTTTTTACTGGATCGTAGCGGCAGATGCTCGCTCAAAAAGAGATGGTAAATACCTTGAAAAATTAGGTACTTATAATCCAAACATGAACCCAGCACAAATCAATCTTGATATTGATGGTGCGGTTAAATGGCTTCAAAATGGAGCACAACCTACTGATACCGCAAGAGCAATCTTGTCTTATAGAGGTGTAATGATGAAAAATCACCTTGCTGGTGGTGTACGTAAAGGTGCATTCACTGAGGAGCAGGCTGAAGAAAAATTTAACGCTTGGTTAGAAGAAAAGTCTAAAGCTGTTGACGGTAAGAAAACTAAACTTGCTGACGCTAAAGACAAAGCAAAAGCTGATGCTCTTGCTGCTGAAAAAGCAACAAACGAAGCCCGTATTGCTGCAAACGCTCCTGTAGTTGAAGAAGCTGTTGAAGTTGCCGGTGATGCTGACGCAAGTAAAGAAGAAGAATAAAACTGAAGACTAATGCAAAAGGAAGACTGTTTCTTTGTTGGCAAGGTCGTTAAAAAATACAGTTTTAAAGGTGAGTTACTAGTTAAACTAGATACAGACGAACCCGAATTATTTTTAGAAATGGAATCGGTTTTTGTGGAACAACACAAAAACTTGATTCCATTTTTTATTGAAAGTAGCTCATTACATAAATCTACACTGTTAAGAGTTCAATTTGAGGACGTCTATGATGAAGCTACCGCAGACACCCTCTTAGGCACAGAATTATTTTTACCCCTTTCATTTCTTCCACCACTTACTGGAACAAAATTTTATTACCACGAAGTTATAGGGTTTACAATAAGGGACAAGGCTTATGGGAACGCTGGGACTATCTCACATATAAATGACCATACTGCACAGCACTTATTTGTATCTATCCTTAACGGAAACGAGGTGCTAATTCCTATTAGTGACGAATTCATTAAAGAGATTGACCGGGAAAACAAAGTGATTATTATGGATTTACCTGAAGGGTTAATTGATCTTTACTTGTAATCAATAATTAAACGTATTAAATTGTAGTATTTATTTTTCTTCGGAAATAGTAGTCAATTAAAATTCAATCTTCTCATTAAGCTTTATGAGTCAACCATTTAAATTTAAGCAATTTTCGGTCTCACAGAATCGCTGTGCTATGAAAATAGGAACTGATGGGGTTTTGCTCGGCGCTTGGACTTCTATTGAACAACAACCGCAAACTATTCTTGATATTGGCAGTGGAACTGGGGTTATTGCACTACAACTTGCCCAACGCAGCTTTGCCGAAACTATTGACGCTATCGAAATAGATAGCAATGCTTTTGAACAATGCACAGAGAATTTTGAAAACTCACCTTGGGGAGATCGCCTGTATTGTTATCACGCTTCCATTCAAGAATTTACCCAAGAAATTGTTGAAGAAAATGATTTTGAAGGATATGATTTAATTGTTTCAAATCCTCCATTTTATACAGATGACTATAAATCTGAAAACAAGGAAAGAGATATAGCGAGATTTGAGGATTCCTTACCTTTTCAGCATTTATTGGTTTGCGCTTCGAATTTACTTACAGAAGACGGGGTTTTTTCTGTTGTTCTTCCTAAAAAAGAAGAAAATTCATTCATTACTTTGGCCGCAACGGTTGGTTTATTTCCTAAGAGAATATGCAACATACGCGGCACTGAAACTTCTGCAGTAAAAAGAAGTTTAATGGAATTTACATTTCAGCAGAAAAAAATAGAAAATGAATCACTTGTCATTGAAAAAGAACGACATGATTATACCGAAGAATACATTGGTCTCTTGAAAGATTTCTATCTTAAAATGTAGGAAACTAATGGTGTGATATTTACCTTTACATTACAATTAAAAATTACACGATGAAACCAGATTTATTCGAATCTCCAGATTATTACAATATAGACGATTTATTAACTGATGAGCACAAGTTAATTCGTGATGCTGCTCGGGAATGGGTAAAGCGCGATGTTTCTCCTATTATTGAAGAAGCTGCTCAGGATGCAAAGTTTCCTAAATCTATCATTCCAGGACTAGCGTCTATTGGTGCTTTTGGCCCTTATATTCCTGAGGAATATGGTGGTGCTGGATTAGACCAAATTAGTTATGGTCTTATCATGCAAGAAATTGAACGTGGTGATAGTGGCGTTCGTTCTACAGCATCTGTGCAATCATCATTAGTAATGTATCCTATATGGAAATACGGAAATGAAGCACAACGAAAAAAATATTTACCAAAATTAGCCTCTGGAGAATGGATGGGTTCTTTTGGACTAACGGAACCAGACCACGGAAGTAACCCAAGTGGAATGGTAACAAACTTTAAAGACAAAGGAGACCATTATTTATTGAATGGAGCAAAACTTTGGATATCAAATTCACCATTTTGTGACGTAGCCGTTGTTTGGGCTAAAAACGAAGAAGGTCGTATCCATGGCCTCGTTGTTGAGCGTGGAATGGAAGGATTTTCTACACCAGAAACTCACAACAAATGGTCATTAAGAGCAAGTGCTACTGGAGAGTTAATATTTCAGGATGTAAAAGTTCCTAAAGAAAATTTATTACCTAACAAATCTGGACTTGGAGCACCTCTTGGTTGTTTAGACTCGGCTCGTTATGGTATTGCTTGGGGAGTAATTGGTGCTGCGATGGATTGTTATGACACTGCATTGCGTTATTCAAAAGAGCGTATACAGTTTGGGAAACCTATAGGTGGATTCCAATTACAGCAAAAGAAACTTGCTGAGATGATTACCGAAATCACTAAAGCTCAATTACTTTGCTTACGTTTAGGTCAATTGAAAAATGAAAACAGAGCAACTTCTGCACAAATTTCAATGGCAAAAAGAAATAATGTAGATATGGCATTGAAAATTGCAAGAGACGCAAGACAAATGCTTGGTGGAATGGGAATTACGGGAGAATACCCAATTATGCGACACATGATGAACCTTGAGAGTGTAGTAACATACGAAGGAACACATGACATTCACTTATTAATCACAGGCCTTGATATAACAGGGTTAAACGCTTTTAAATAAAAAGTACATTTAAATATTTTAACCAAAGGCGTTACTATTCCAAGTAACGCCTTTATTTTGTAATAAAATATGATTTCAGATATAATTTCCGCTATTAAAGCACATCAAAATAAATTACTCAATCACCCTTTATATACGTTAATAAACACGCCCAAAGACTTGCAAATTTTCATGGAACATCATGTATTTGCTGTTTGGGATTTCATGTCTTTATTAAAAGCACTTCAAAGTAATCTCACATGTACCTCTATTCCTTGGGTTCCTGTTGGAAATCCAAATACACGTTATTTAATAAACGAAATTGTCCTTGCTGAGGAAACTGACCTTAATCAATTAGGGGAACGTCAAAGTCATTTTGAAATGTACCTTGATGCTATGAAAAAAGCAGGTGCAAAAACATCTAATGTTAACGAGTTAATGGATAGTATTACTTTGGGAACTGAAGTTTTTGAGGCAATTGAAAATTTGGAGGTACAACAATCAATTAAAGATTTCCTAAGATTTACATTTAGCACTATTAAAGAGGGAAAACCACATTCAATAGCAGCTGCTTTTACCTTTGGCCGAGAGGATTTAATTCCTCAATTATTTACATCCATTATTAATGAAATTCAACAGCACTTTCCAGAAAAGGATTTAATTGATTTTAAATATTATTTTGATCGTCATATTGAACTTGATGGTGACGAACATGGCCCTATGGCTCTAAAAATGATCGATGAGTTATGTGGAAAAGATGAAATAAAATGGAAAGAGGTGGAGGAAATTTCAATAGCAGCACTAAACGCACGAATATTACTTTGGGATGGTATTGAAGCAGCTATCAAAGAACAAACTACAACTATTATCGATTAATAAATTTATAATAGGATTTTTTTATTTATTAGAAAATAGATGCTACATATAGTATTCTTAGCCTTGCTTTTAGTAAGGCTTTTTTTTCTTCTGAAATTTTAAAAATCAAATAGTATCTTTAAGCAAAGAAAAATCATGTCCTCTCAAACTAGAATTAGTAATGCTTATAAAACCGCTCATAGAGTAGTTTTTAATGATGATTCTAAATTTGTTATTTTTAGTGACGTGCATCGTGGAGACAATAGTTTTGCTGATGATTTTGCTAACAATCGAAACATCTATTACCACGCATTAAAACACTACTATACAGAGGGCTTCACGTATTGCGAAGTGGGTGATGGCGATGAGCTTTGGGAAAATATAGAGTTTAAATCTATCCTCGAAGCGCATAAAAATGTGTTTAATCTCATGAAACTTTTTTATGCCGAAGGTAGACTTCACAGACTCCTTGGCAACCATGATATGGTTTATAGAAATCAAAGCTATGTTGAGAAAAATCTCTTTAGTTATTTTGACAAAGTCGACAATGAAGACAAACCTCTTTTCCCTGGCATTACTTTTACCGAAGGACTTATACTTGAACATGAAACATCAAAACAAGAAATTTTTATGCTTCATGGCCATCAAGCAGACTGGATGAATTACCGGGGATGGAAATTCAACAGATTTATGGTAAGGGCACTATGGCGGCAATTACAAATCTTTGGAATTGGAGACCCTACAAGTCCTGCGAAAAACTATAAAGAACTAATAAAAGTAGAACGACGTACTAAAAAATGGATTACAGACAATAAGAATATTTTCACTATTACAGGGCATACACACAGACCAAGATTTCCAGAACCTGGAGACATTGCTTTTTTTAATGATGGAAGCTGTGTTCACCCCAGAAGCATTACGGGTCTTGAAATTGAAAACGGTACAATCTCATTAATAAAATGGCAAATTTCTACCTTCGAAGATGGTTCATTAAGAGTTATAAGGGTATTATTAGAAGGACCTCAAAAAATAATCGACTATAAAACTGAATAAATTAGTCTAACGTATATTTAGTATGCAGATAATAAAAAGTTTAACAATCCTCGTACTGTCTATTTTTTTAATTACGGGATGCAGCTCGATAAAATTTAAAAATAAAGACCTCAACGACAAGTCTCAAAATTTTAAATATTTAGCGTTGGGAGACAGTTACACAAAGGGAGAAAGCGTATGCAGTACCTGTGGCTTTCCCATTATAATTACTAAAGCTATTGAATTAAAATTACAACAACCAGTTTCGTTAAAACAAATTGCACAAACTGGTTGGACAACTACACAACTACTTGATGCGATAAGCAAAGAAGAAATAAAACAGGACTATAACCTTGTAACTTTATTAATAGGAGTTAATAATCAATTTCAAGGTAAACCATTTTCTTTATTTGAAACCGAATTTCTATCGCTTATTAACAGTGCTATTAAATATGCGAATGGAGATGCTTCTAAAGTTATTATTTTATCAATCCCTGATTATGGACATACACCTTATGGTAGTGGTAAAATGAAAGAAATTTCAAAAGAGATAGACATCTATAACAACTACATTAAAACAGCCGCAGCATCTAAAAATATTGAATACATAAATATCACAGACATCACGCGTAAGGGATTATTAAATCCTGAGTTAGTTGCAAGTGACGGTTTACACCCATCTAAAGAAGTGTATAAATTAGTTGCCAAAAAATTATTAAAACAACTTAAATATTAACAGCTATTCCTCTGGAGCCAGTGTAATTTTTAATCCATCCAAATTGTCTTTGACAAAAACCTGGCAACCTAATCTACTATTGTCTTTTACGTGAAAAGCTTCAGCGAGCATCGCATCTTCATCGTATGACATTTCAGGCAACTCATGCTTACTTTCAATATAGCATTGACAAGAAGCGCACATAGCCATTCCACCACAAATACCTATGGTGCCCTCAGGAGCTAATTCAAAAGAACGAATTACTTCCATAAGATTCATATTCATATCTGTAGGAGCATCCACGTTATGAGTTACCCCTTCCCTATCTGTAATATGAAGTTTAATATCCTGCATTATGTTATGGCTTTAACAACCGCTTTTGGTGCTTCTTTTTTAGTACCATCAAATCCTTCAACACCACCTACAGTCGTGTATTTCATTACATAACGCTTTTCAGGAAAAATACGTTGATAAGCGCTTTGACACATTAGGGTTGCTTCATGGAATCCACAAAGAATAAGTTTTAATTTTCCTGGATATGTATTTACATCGCCAATGGCATAAATACCAGGAATATTTGTTTGATAATCCAAACTATTATTTACAACAATAGCGTTTTTTTCAATTTCTAATCCCCAATCTGCAATGGGTCCTAATTTAGGTGCTAATCCAAATAATGGAATAAAATGATCGCATGCTTTATTAAAAACCTCAGCTCCTCTTTTAATACTTACTCCTTTGACATTTCCCTCTCCAATAACATCAACTACATCAGCTGGTGTAATCAATTCAATCTTTCCTTCATTTTTTAATTCTTGAACTTTTTCTACAGAGTCAAGCGCTCCTCTAAATTCATTACGTCTGTGGACTAAAGTTACACTTTTTGCAACATCAGTTAAAAAAATACTCCAGTCTAAGGCAGAATCTCCACCTCCAGCAATTATTACGTCTTTATCACGGTATAATTCTGGATCGCGTATAATATATTCTACACCATTGTCTTCATAATTTGCAATCCCAGTAATAGGAGGTTTCCTTGGTTCAAAACTTCCTAATCCGCCTGCAATAGCCACTACTGGAGCATGATGCTTTGTACCTTTATTTGTCGTTACAATAAAAGTATCGTCTTCTAGTTTTTCAATTGTTTGCGCCCGTTCTCCTAATGTAAAACCAGGTTGAAAAGGCTCTATTTGTTTCATTAAATTGCTGACTAAGTCACCCGCTAGTACTTCTGGAAATGCTGGAATGTCATAAATGGGTTTCTTTGGGTAAATCTCACTACACTGTCCGCCGGGTTGCGGTAATGCGTCAATTAAATGGCATTTCAATTTTAAGAGTCCTGCTTCAAAAACGGTAAATAAACCTGTAGGACCTGCTCCTATAATAAGTATATCTGTCTTAATCATATTCATTACCCATGAAAAGGGTATCTTTTTTATTACACCGCTGCTAGCTGTGCAACTTTTACTTTAAAAATTTAATCTTGTTACGCTTCAACGTTAATAACACGCTCAATTTGTGGCGCGTGTTTTTTAATTGTCATTTCTACGCCACTTTTTAAAGTCATTTGATTTACACTACAACCCACACAAGCACCCTGTAGTTGAACGCGTACGATTGTTCCCTCATCAACTCCCAATAATGAAATATCACCCCCATCACTTTGAAGGAAAGGGCGAATCTCATCTAGAGCAATTTCAATTTTTGATATTAATTCTTCTTGACTCATCGTATTATTTTACAGCGCTACAACCCGCCATTGTTGTTATTTTTATAGCTTCAGTAGGTGGTAAAGATTCGTTTCTACGTACTGTTTCACTCACTACATTTTTAGTGATTTCTATAAAAGCATCTTCTATAATAGTCCCAGTTTGTAAAGCTGCTGGATGACCTGCATCACCAGCTTCACGAATACTTTGAACTAAAGGAAGCCCTCCTAAGAAAGGCACATTCAAATCTTCTGCAAGGTTTTTAGCTCCTTCTTTTCCGAAGATATAATATTTATTTTCAGGAAGTTCCGCTGGTGTAAAGTAACTCATGTTTTCTATCACTCCAAGCACTGGTACATCAATACTTTCTTGTTGAAACATAGCAACACCTTTTTTAGCATCTGCAAGTGCTACTGTTTGAGGTGTACTCACAATTACAGCACCCGTAATAGGTAACGATTGCATAATACTTAAATGAATATCACCCGTTCCTGGAGGCAAATCAAGCAACATAAAATCTAGTTCTCCCCAATCTGCATCAAAAATCAACTGGTTTAACGCCTTGGCTGCCATTGGACCTCTCCAGATTACAGCTTGATCTGGTTTAGTAAAAAACCCAATAGACAATACTTTTACACCATAATTTTCAACAGGTTTCATTTTACTTTTGCCATCCACAGTAACCGAAAGTGGTCGCTCCATTGCTACATCAAACATAATAGGAATAGATGGCCCGTAAATATCTGCATCAAGAATCCCTACTTTAAATCCCATTTTTGACAATGTAATTGCCAAGTTTGCCGTTACTGTAGATTTTCCAACACCACCTTTACCAGATGCTACAGCGACAATATTTTGAATTCCTGGGATTGCCTTCCCTTTAATTAAATTGGGGTTTGCAGGTTTCTCTGATGCTTCAACTTTAATATTTACTTGTACTTTAGCATCAGCATTTACATGTTGATGTATTGCTTTTATTACATCTGTCTCAGCACGTTTTTTTATGTGCATTGCAGGTGTAGCCATTGTCAAATCTACCACAACTTCATCTGCAAACGTCATCACATTTTTTACTGCACCACTCTCCACCATGTTCTTTCCTTCACCCGCAACACTAATAGTTTCAAGGGCTTTTAGTATATCTTCTTTAATTAATTTCATGAATTGAATTACATTGGATTTAGAATCATTCTAAACGCAAAGATACTGCTTAGACTTTGGATTTAAAAGGCTGAGTATCGAAATGATTTATAACATTATAACTGGGATTCTAAAAATTTATTTTCAACCTAGTTATTCTTCGGAAATTCTAAGGCTGATCCTTATTCTATTGTTTGAAACAAATGTTTATAATCTATTTAGAAAAGAATATTATTAAGATAGGGATTACAAAAAACTAAAATTTAAACTGATATTTTTTATTGTCTAAATATTTAAATCAAAAGCCACATTTCCGAAGCTTTTAAAATTTCAGAAATAAAAACTAAAGAAGTTCTTTTGCTGGGTCCCAAAATAAAATTTCTAGGTTTTGAATTTTGTTATTGACAACCAAAATACCTTCAGATTCTAATAATTGTTGCATCAAATTTGTACCATCAAAATGATGTTTTCCAGTAAGTAACCCTTGTTTATTGACCACTCTATGTGCGGGAACGTTTTCATTTAATTTACTCGCATTCATTGCCCAACCTACCATGCGAGCACTTCCTGCTGCACCTAAATATTTAGCTATTGCACCGTAGCTAGTTACTCTTCCATGGGGGATTTGCTGTGCTACTTTGTAGACCTTTTCAAAAAAACCATCGTTTGACATTATACGATAGAATTTAAAATTTTTACTGCAGTAACGATAGCTATAACAGCAGTTATTGCGCCTATTACATAATTCATATTTATGGTATTCTTCTTCTGGATTTTTTTTGGTTTTAGTTTAAAAAACTGTATATAAATCATAAGCATTGCAAAGGTCCCTAGACCAGATGCTACTACCGCTATCCACAAATCTAATTGCTCAAAGCTAAACCAACCAAAAGCTGAAAATGTAATACTTATGTACACCCAATATGGTAAGGGCAGTAAATTAAGTGCCGCAATGAACATCCCTTTGAAAAACCTATTTGTTTTAGATTTCTTTATTTCGGCACGGGTTTCTCTTCTTGTATCTTTTGCAATAAAAAAGAAAAAAATAGTTAGACAGATAAAAATACCTAATGCAACTTTTTGTAATGCATCAATTATATCTGGGTTTTTATCTAAATAGCGAGCAAGAACAAGCGCTACAAAAGTTTGAATCATTACGGTAACGCAAACACCCACAGAAAATAAAGTTGCTACCTTGCGCCCCTCTTTCATGCTAATCTTTGCTGCAGACATATTAAGTAACCCTGGTGGTATCACTCCTATAAAGGAAGCTAAAAAACCAATAATAAAATTTGTAACTAGGGTCATAAAATAGCATTACATGGTGAAGATACTTAAATTTTAGGAACGAAACTTAAATCTAATATATGTGATTTTCTTTCCTACTTCTAAGTATTGACTTTCGTAATAGGTTTGAATTCCCGTGACTTGAGCAGGTGCTTCATCTCCTATTCCATATACATCGTGGTGTGCAAATTCAATCTTTTCTTTTAAGCCATGTAACAAACCAAGTGTATAACCGTGCATAAATTCGCTATCTGTTTTTAAATGCACGACACCGTCTTTTTTTAAAATTTTCTTATATTTTTTTAAAAAGTCTTCGTTTGTTAATCGATGCTTTGTTCGTTTAAACTTAATTTGAGGATCTGGAAAGGTTATCCAAATTTCATCAACTTCATTTTCTGCAAAAAGATTGTCAATAAGTTCAATCTGGGTTCTTAAAAAGCCCACATTAGTCATATTTTCTTCGAGTGCTGTTTTTGCGCCTCTCCAAAAGCGAGCTCCTTTTATATCAACTCCAAGAAAATTTTTGTCTGATGACTGCTTTGCAAGCCCCACGGAGTATTCTCCTTTACCACAACCCAATTCTAAAACAATGGGATTGTCATTTTTAAAGAAATTTTTATTCCAATTCCCTTTCAAATTTAGTCCGTCATTAACGGCTTCTTCTCTAGTAGGTTGAACCACATTTGAAAAATTATCGTTTTCTCTAAATCGCTTAAGTTTGTTTTTGCTACCCAAAATTTAATTTTTTGGTAAAATTAAGGAAATATAGCGCAGTTACAATTATTAGTACTTTTGATTTATGATGCAACGCAAAACAATTTTAGTCGCTCCCTTAAATTGGGGTCTTGGTCACGCTACGCGATGCATTCCCATTATTAACGAACTTATCATTCACGGTTTTAAGGTTATTGTTGCTGGAGATGGGGCAGCACTATTGTTATTGCAAAAGGAATTTCCGAAGTTAGAACACATTGAGCTTCCTTCTTATAACATTACGTATCCTAGGAAGGGTAATAAATTTAGATGGAATTTATTATTAAAAGTTCCGCATATTTTAAAAACTATTGCTGCTGAAAAAAGGCGAGTGTCAAAAATTGTTGAGGAGTATAATATTAAAGGTATTATAAGCGACAATCGCTGGGGAGTTATTAGTAAAAAAGTACCTTCTGTTTTTGTAACACACCAGTTACATGTTTTAAGTGGTAGTACTACATCAATTACGAGCAAATTACATCAAAATATTATTAGAAAATTTACGGAGTGTTGGATTCCAGATTTTAAGGGGCCAAGAAACTTAAGTGGGAAATTGGGGCATATTAATGATCTAGATTTTCCTGTTAAATATATTGGTACGCTTAGTAGATTAAGACAAGAAGAAATCACCAAAAATTATGATATTCTTATTTTACTTTCAGGTCCAGAACCTCAACGAACGATGCTAGAAAAACGTTTATTAGCGGAATTTAAAGATGATGCACGAAATATTTTATTAGTGAGAGGTGTTGTCGAAAATGAAGAAACTGTTAGTTATTTTGGGAATATAAAAATCATCAATTATTTAAAGACTGATGCATTAAGCCAAGCTATTAACGAAAGCGAATTAGTTGTGGCGCGCTCAGGCTATACAACAATTATGGACCTTGCCGCACTTGAAAAAAAGTGTTTCTTCATCCCAACACCAGGGCAATATGAACAAAAATATTTAGCAAAAAGATTAAAAGAAAAAGGTATTGTTGCCTCATGTAAGCAAAGAAGTTTTACAAAGAAAAAACTTTTAAGTGTTACCTTATATTCTGGGCTCTCAAAAGAGAAGCATACTCAGGACTATGGAAAACTATTTAGCCTTTTCCATAGTAAATGAAAACTCTGAACCTACGCCATACTGACTCTCAACATAAATTTTTTCACTGTGAGCTTCTAAAATATGTTTAACAATAGATAAACCAAGACCACTCCCACCTTCTTTTCTAGAACCACTTTTATCAACTCTATAAAAACGCTCAAACACTCTATTTATATGTTGAGCTTCAATACCTTCTCCATTATCGGTGACTCTAACAATTACTTTATTTTTAATGAGGTCTTCTACACTTACCTCAATGCTACCATTATTTTTTCCATACTTAATAGAGTTTACTATTAGATTTGTAACTACTTGCTGTATCCTTTCTTGATCTGCATAAACCTCTATTGGGCCAGTACTTTTGTAATCAATATCAAAAATTAAATTTATTTTTTTCTTGGCAGCTTTCATCTCTAAAAGGTCAAATACATTTTGAATAAGCTTAATGATATTAAAGCGCTCTTTTTGCAATTGTAAACCACCAACCTCAAGTTTCGAAATCATATCCAAATCTTTGACGATGTAAATAAGCCGTTCAACCCCTTTATTTGCTCTTTTAAGGTATTTTTTTCTAACAGACTTGTCTTTCATTGCGCCATCT
The DNA here is from genome assembly GCF_009014635.1 of Patiriisocius marinistellae. Classification (GTDB taxonomy): domain Bacteria; phylum Bacteroidota; class Bacteroidia; order Flavobacteriales; family Flavobacteriaceae; genus Patiriisocius; species Patiriisocius marinistellae. The sequence continues at coordinate 79,805 of NZ_BKCF01000001.1, forward strand.
AGCAATGTTAAAATGTATCCTTGAACTGTAAATAGAGGTGTTTTTAATTCGTGTGAAACGTTTCCTATAAATTCTTTCCTATAGTTTTCACGAATTTTAAGTGTTTCGATCTCAAGTTTTTTGTTTTCAGCAAAACGCCCTATTTGTTTTGTAAGCGTTTTCATATCTGTAGAAACTTGTTGTTGACTTAATGAAGAAGCATCTAGCAATGTAACTTCATCATATATTTCTTTAATTCTACGATAGATTAACTTCTCTATTCTTAGCTGAATCATTAAAAAGCATGTTATAAAACATACAATAAAATTTAAAATTAAATAAGTGACATTTATTGCACCTTGAAAATAAAAAAAACTACCAAGAATAATTGTTAAAATAATTGATATGTAGCCAGCTGAAAAACCCGCAAAACGATATGATTTTTCTAATTTTTTAGACATTAAACTACAAATTTATAACCCACACCTTTAATTGTTTTAAATTTTTTATCTCCAATTTTCTCTCTTAATTTTCTAATGTGCACATCAATCGTTCTTCCTCCTACAATTACTTCATTTCCCCAAACCCTGTCAAGTATATCTTCTCTTGTAAATACTTTACCAGGTTTTGAAGCTAATAATGAAAGCAACTCAAATTCTTTTCTAGGCAATATCATTTCCTCTTTACCTACAACAATCTTATACTCCTCTCTATTTATTGTAATATTACCAAGCTTTATATTTTGAACCGCAGCATCTACTTCCTTAAATCTACGAAGCAAAGACTTTACTTTGCTTATTAGTACTTTTGGTTTTATAGGTTTTGTAATATAATCATCTGCTCCAGCTTCAAAACCAGCGACTTGTGAATAATCCTCATCTCTTGCAGTTAAGAATGTAATAACAGTCTCAGATAATTCTGGAATTTCACGAAGTTTTTCACAAGCTTCCATTCCATCCATTTCTGGCATCATTACATCTAGCACTATTAACTTTGGTTTATGTTTTAAAGCCATTGCTATGGCTTCAACTCCATTTTTTGCCGTTACTACTTGATAGCCTTCTGAGGTTAAATTATAACCAATGATTTCTAAGATATCCGGCTCATCATCTACTAGCAGAATAATAGTGTCTTTTTTTTTCATTTTTATTTAATTTTATTCAATCCTAACACATACAAAAGTAACAAACCTTCATTCATTGTGTACAGATTTTAAAGATATATACTTACTTCATACCCAATATTAAGTGATTGTTAAATTATTATTCTAACAATCTATAACTATAACTATTATGTATCTTTGCGCAAGAAAATTTAAAATTTTATCATGAAAAAAATTACTTTACTTTTTGCTCTTTCAATAAGCGCTGTTTCTTTTGCTCAAATCGCAAAAACCAGTTTCGAAAACCCTACACTTGGCACACAGTATATGGATACTGGTGATGCTACTGTAGCGCATGATTTAGTTAACAATACAGACCAAGCCGTTGTTGACTTTACTGCTGATGCTACCGAAATAGGTTTTAATGCTCGTTACGAGCCATTTGACACACCAGATGTAGGTCTTACAGATGGAGACTTCGTAGGTGTTACAGATTTTGCCCCTGGTGTAGACTTTCCCTATACAGATGGTACACAAGGATATCAAATTAGTGATGCTGATGGAAACTTTATTCTTGAATTTGATACAGTAGATTTAACCGGAGCTACAACTCCTGGTTTAACGATGGATTATTTTCTTGCTGAAACTGGATATGAAGGTGACGGCACTGTAAATGAATCTTCTTCAGACAGATTACGTATTTACGTAAAAGATTTAACAAACAATACTGAAATTGACATTCTTAATACTACAGGTAATGATATTAATGATTTAGGTATAGAAGGTGCTTGGAATAATGGAGTAGCTGCTTTATTACCTAACACAATGGTACAACTTGTAATCGAAGCAAGAATGAATGCTGGAGCAGAAGCTTTCTTTTTTGACAACATTGTATTTGACGGTACATTAGGTATTAACAACGTTGCTGCAGATACTTTTTCTATATTCCCTAACCCTGCAACTTCAGGAGTTTTAAACATAACTTCTAAAAATACAGGAGTACTTAACGTTGCTATTTTTGACGTATTAGGAAAGAAAGTTCTTAACGGAAATGTAACTAATAAAACAATGAATATCAGCTCATTAAACAGCGGTGTTTATATTGTAAAAATTACACAAGATAACGTAACTGCTACAAAAAAATTAATTGTTAAATAGTCAATTTAATTTTTGAACATACTCAAAAAAGGCTCCCATACGGGAGCCTTTTTTTGTCATTAACAAAAATTTCTATTCTAATAAAGCAGTCCCTATTGAGCCTGTTGCTGTTGACCAAGTAGCAGATGTAGCTTCCTCACATATATTATCATAATAAACATTTCCAGCTCCTTTACTAAAACTAAAATTCCAATTAACTGTTATCGCACCAAATTGTGAAGTTTGATCAGGTATTGTAAACTCATGAATTGGTACCTCATAAACAAACGGCGGAAAAGGAATGGGAATACTCAGCGTTTCATCATTTGTAAAAAATGGTAATCTTTCACCAAGAGGAAGTGAAAATCCTTCATCAGGTGAACACCCTGGGTAATCTGCTGGGTCAAAAAGTTCTATATTAGTGTCCATATACGTACCCCCACCATTTTTCATAACCACTAAACTTGAAAGTTCGTTTACTACAATCTCAAAATTTCCAATAGGGGTACCTAACGGTAAAATGGTAGATGAATTACTTATCAAATCCCAAGTGCCAAAATGATTAGCATTGTTACTATCTTGATATGAACCCATTCTAACTTCAACCATGCTTGCTGAATTTTCTTTTAAAACTCTAGCATCACCTGCAATACCAGCAATAGTTAAATTTCTTATAATGGGATTTTGTGGCTCATTTACATCAATTGTAAAACTACTGTTTCTGTTTTTTAAAGTATAAACATTAATATCTTTAGCAACTTGATTTTGTAAAACAAAGCCCATACTTCTACCGTTAACCAATTGTAATATTGCATTATAATTACCATCATTTCCTAAATTAATAGTCAACTCACCGTGGTAAGAAATATCCTCAGTAGCTACTACGCCGCGATAAATCCCCTTTGATTGGGTGTCATATTGCGCTGCCGCTCTTGCAGTTTCAGGTTGTACAATTGTGCTAAGGTCAATTTCTTGAATTTGATTTTCTTCAAGTGACGTATCCTGGCTGCAACCTAGCATTAACAGTGTAGCAGCAATAATAATTGGGTTTTTCATAATTAAAGGTTTAGTTAAAATGCAATATCGGAAACTGACAACTTAAAATTTTGAAAATTAGACAATACGCTTATTTATAAGATAAAAAACCGCAAAATGTTGATATACATTATTTTATAAAATTTAGAATACATATAAATACTCAGTCCTTTCAATAGCTTAAAAATTTGAAAACAATAACATTTTTAAATTCTACAAAACCAGATATTTTTATATTGCTTATTTTTGATACATATTACTTCGGAAATATTAATATGTCCATACCCTCTATTTTTGAAATTAAAAACGCAGATGATTTTGAAGCTGCCGCGCTTGAAACATTTAGACATCAATACAGCACTATCGATGTATACCAAAGGTTTTGTAATTACCTCAATATAAAATCGGAAACAGTAAAAAAAGTTTCAGAAATTCCGTTTTTGCCAATTGAATTTTTTAAATCCCACCAGCTCATTTCCGAAGTTAATACTACCGAAAAAATATTTTTAAGTAGTGGGACAACGGGTTCAATTACTAGTAAACACCATGTTGCAAATATTGCGCTTTATGAAGAAAGCTTTTTAAAAGGTTTTGAGCTTGCTTATGGTGCTATTCAACAATATACTATACTCGCTCTTTTACCGGCATATTTAGAGCGTGAAGGGTCTTCTCTCGTATATATGGTGGATACGCTAATTAAAAAAAGTAAAAATTCAAAAAGTGGTTTTTATCTCCATAATCTTACTGATCTAGCCTCAACTTTAATTGAACAAGAAAAAAAAGGAAAGAAAACAATATTACTTGGCGTTTCGTACGCGCTTTTAGATTTGATTGAAATGCAAAAATTTCAACTCAAACACACTATTGTTATGGAAACAGGTGGTATGAAAGGGCGTAGAAAAGAAATGATAAAACAAGAATTGCATAAAGTACTTACTGCTGGCTTTGGTGTTTCAAAAATACACAGTGAATATGGTATGACAGAGCTTTTATCTCAAGCATATTCAATTGGAAAAGGGATTTTTAATTGTCCGCCGTGGATGCAAATATTAACTCGTGACACGGAAGACCCACTAACTTTAATTGAAAACAAAACAGGTGGAATAAATGTAATCGACCTCGCTAATTATCATTCCTGCTCCTTTATCGCAACACAAGATTTAGGTAAAAAATTTAAGGATGGAAGTTTTGAAATTTTAGGTAGATTTGACTCAAGTGATATTAGAGGTTGTAATTTAATGGTACTGTAAATGGAATCAAAAAAGGAAGGGTTGAGCAATGGCTGTCTGTGGATTTTCCTCACGTTTATTCTCACCGTTGTAGCTTTTGGAGTAATCAAATTTGCTATTAATCTTCCTAATCTCATTACCCTATTTATTGCCATATTATTATCCCTAACACTTACTTTTAAAATACTGGGAAAACCTTCTATAAAATCTATCCTTTTTAATGTCACAATTCTCATAATTGTTTTTAGCGGACTTAATTATTTAGGCGGATTTTGGAACGAAATAATACATCAAAACGACACTGCCGTTTTTACAGAGGAAGAGTCTGTAGCGACAGATACTATTTTTGAAAATAACAACATAATTCCAGTATTTACAAGTCGTCGTAATTGGAAAGATAACTACGGAAATCCATACACTGGAAATCTTACCGTGCGTCAAAAAGATTATGACCGCCTTAAAAATCACATAGCAACTTTTCGGTATGGAAATGAACCTAATTTCTGGGGAAATCTCTACAATTATATTGATGAAAAAGATACGCCAAGTCTAGATTTAGTAATGAATACTTTTAAAGAAATCCATGCTGAAAAGAAACTTAACCAAATGGAGTTTGCAGAGATGGTAGTTAGTTGTATTCAAGACATACCGTACTCTTTTGTATTTCAAGATGACTGTTTGCCTGCAGATAACTATGAAGATGCTATTAAAGATATTCTTAAAGACTGCCCAGACTGCTGCATAGGCGATGTGCTTTACGGAGTTCAAAATCCTGTATCATTTATTAAAAATTTAAAAGGAGATTGTGACACGCGGACAATGCTTATCTATTCCATTTTAAACTATTTTAATTACGATGTTGCTATTGCTAATAGCGATTTTTATCGTCATTCTATTATTGGAATCAACATAGCCGCCACTGGAAAAAACAAAAAATATAAAGGCAAAACATATATGCTTTGGGAAACAACATCAAAGCATTTTAAAATAGGGGTACTTCCCGCAACATCTAGCGATGTAAAACACTGGAATATTGTATTAACAAGTAAATAAAAACCGTATGAACTCACAACTATTTACACTCGCACTATTAGAAATTATTCTTTCAATAATCATCGCCATAGTTATCATGTTTGCGTCTTACAAAGTGCTTATAAAGCTATTTTTTAAGGACGGAAACCTAAATGGGGAAAATCTAGCCTTTACAATTTTCACTTCTGGAATTGTATTGTCAATTGGTTTAATACTTTCTGAAATTTTACCATCAATCACTAACGTAATACGTATAGCAATGGCAGATAGCGAAGCCATTGATGTTGTTGAAATACTCACCTATTCTGGGCTCTATCTCTTCATAGGTTTTCTAGCAGCAGCACTTATAAATGGAGCTGTATTTTTACTTTTTTCTCTTTTCACAAAAGGCATCAATGAGTTTAAAGAAATACAGCAAAACAATACATCTGTTGCAATTCTAGTAGTAGCGATTATGATTAGTATTACATTGATTGTTAAAGACAGCATCGCATTACTTATCAGTGCATTAGTGCCATATCCTACAGTCACAAATTTTATGTAAAAAAGATTTATTTTTTGTAAGCCGAAATATAATAAACCGACTATTAGTACAATTGTTATGAAAAAGGAGATGATAACTCCCATTCATAGTTGGTTGGTTAGTTAATGAAGAAAATCCCCAAGCGTTATGTTTGGGGATTTTTGATTTTGAGATTGTTATAAAGTCAATAAATTCTTTGGGTCGGGTTTATCACCTCCATCCTTGGTAACTCGTATAACAAAATAATTTTTCTTTCCTCTTTGCAATAACACAAAAGCACCGTTGATCAAATCTGTTTCGGTTATTTTGTAGCTGTCTTTTACTTTCTCTTTGTTTACCGAAATTGAGTTTTCTTTCAATGCACGCCTTGCTTCACCGTTTGATTTTAAGAATCCTGTTTTTTCGGCAAGCGCACTAATAATATCGAGTCCGTTTTTGATGTCTTCCCTTGTAACTTCAGCTTGAGGTACGCCTTCAAAGATATCAAGAAATGTTTCCGAATCTAATTTTTTCAAATCGGCAGACGTTGATTTCCCGAATAATATTTCCGAAGCCGCTACCGCCTTTTCATATTCCTCTTCATTATGGACCGTTGTGGTTACTTCTTGCGCTAGTCTTTTTTGTAACGCACGCACGTGGGGTGCTTTTTCATGAGCTGTAATAATACTCTCAATTGTTGCTTTGTCTAAGAATGTAAAAATTTTAATATACTTAGCAGCATCTTCATCACTAGTGTTCAACCAGTACTGATAAAATTTGTATGGCGAAGTCCTTTTTGGATCTAACCACACGTTACCACCCTCACTTTTACCAAATTTACTTCCGTCACTCTTTGTAATTAACGGACAAGTTAAGGCATATCCTTTTCCGCCGCCAATACGACGAATCATCTCTGTTCCCGTGGTAATATTTCCCCACTGGTCACTTCCTCCCATTTGTAGAGTACAGTCATGATTTTTATAAAGGTGTAAAAAATCATACCCCTGCACCATCTGGTAGGTAAACTCAGTAAAGGACATTCCATCAACATTCTCTCCTGTCAATCTATTCTTTACACTATCCTTCGCCATCATATAATTTACAGTAATATGTTTACCCACATCACGTATAAAATCTAAGAAAGAAAACTCCTTCATCCAGTCGTAGTTATTTACTAATACGGCTGCGTTCTTAGTTTCGGGAGCAAAATCTAAAAACTGTGATAGCTGTTTACGCACACATTCTTGATTATGACGTAAGGTTTTTTCATCAAGAAAATTACGCTCAGTTGATTTTCCAGAAGGATCACCAATCATTCCTGTGGCTCCTCCAACTAATGCATAAGGTTTGTGCCCACTGCGCTGAAAAAACGACAATATCATTATAGGTACTAAATTACCTATATGTAATGAATCTGCCGTAGGATCAAACCCTATATAGGCGCTTCGCATTTTTACTAGTAAGTGCGCTTCTGTGTCTGGCATCACGTCGTGTACCATCCCTCTCCATTGTAATTCTTCAACAAAATTTTGTAACTGCATTTCAATAAATTTTCAGCAAAATTACATTATTTTTTAGCCATTTAAAGTCTTAAAAACGTATTTTAGTCCTATGATTTTAGTTACGGGAGGCACAGGTTTAGTGGGCAGTCATTTGCTCTATTTTCTTCTTCAAGAACACAATGCAGTACGAGCAATCTATCGTGAGAGTAGCGATAGAGAAAAGTTAAAACAAATCTTTTCTTACTATTCTTCTGAAATTTCTGAAATTGAAAAAATGTACAGTCGTATTGAATGGGTAGTAGCTAACATTAATGATATCCCTGCCCTCGAAACTGCTTTTAAAGGAATAACTCGTGTCTATCATGCTGCTGCTTTTATAAGTTTTAACTCTAAAGATTTTAGAAAGCTTAAAAAAATAAATATTGAAGGGACGGCAAATATTGTCAATCAATGTTTGCTACATAAAGTTGAAAAACTTTGTTACGTTAGTACAATTGCCACACTGGGAAGTACCGTTGACAGCTCGCTTATCAATGAAAAAAGTGACTGGAATCCTGAAGCAAAAAATAGTGTTTATGCAATTACAAAGTATGGCGCGGAGATGGAAGTATGGCGAGGAACTCAAGAAGGCCTAAATGCTGTAATTGTTAATCCAGGTGTAATTTTTGGCGAGGGGTTTTGGAGCACAGGCAGTGGTATAATAATGAATATAGGCTCACGCGGAATCCCAATTTACACTAGTGGCGGCGTAGGTCTTGTCGATGTACGAGACGTGGTAAGCGTAATGATAAAATTAACGCAAAGCGAAATTAAAAATGAACGTTATATCCTAGTCTCAAAAAATATTTTTTATAAAGATTTAATGACAACACTCGCATTAGCTTTTAATAAAAAACCACCACGAAAATCCATCCAAAAATGGAAGCTAATGATGGTTAGTAATGTTGATTGGTTTTTTAATTTGATTTTTAGAACAAAACGAAAGTTATTAAAGGCTACCGTACACTCACTTTATGACACATCATTTTATGATAGTTCAAAAGTTAAAAATGAGCTTGTTCTAAATTTTATTCCTTTTGAAGACACGCTAAGTCGCGTCACAGAAAGCTATAAAATTGAATCTTGAGAAACTACACTATCGTCTGTAATTCCTGTTTCGGAGGTCTTTAGCTTAGCATTTTCAGCATCTAATAATATTTCAAGACTATCTCTTGAAACAGCAGGCATTTCAACAGCCATACTATCTATCTTTGCTTTGTAAATACTATCTAATCTTTTTAATTCTTCTTTTCCCTCTTTAAAGATTTCATAAAGACTGTCTCTTTTTGTTTTTTCAGTAATAAGCTTTTGCTCTACTTTTGTAATCAAATCATTGTAAGTATTTAAGTTATTTGTGTAGTAAGCATTACTCTTAGCAAATTGCAGACTATCAATTTTATGAGTTGCATAAATAATTGAGTCTAAATAAATCCCTTCTTTTCTAATCTTTCTAATATCAATACTTCTGGCGGCATTCATTAAATATGCATCCGTCAACACAGCTACCATTTGCGTTTCAGAAATTAAGTTTTCTGGAGCTTCAGGACGTTTAACATCTTGGCAAGATGCTAATAGCAACAATAGTATAACGGTGACATATTTCATAAATTTTGGAAAATTTTATCTATTAAACGTAAGTCTTTCCCCAACAGAATGTTCTGTTAAAACACCATTATCATATACTAAATTACCATTAACAAACGTATGTGTAATTCTAGACCTAAATGTACTTCCCTCAAAAGGAGACCACTCACATTTATAGGCAGTATTCTCTTTTGTAACAGTCCAAGGAGCGTTAGGGTTTATCAAAACTAAATCTGCTTTGTAACCCTTTCTAATATAACCACGGTCTTTAATCTCAAACAAGATGGCTGGATTATGCGCCATTTTCTGCACTAATTTTTCAACGGTCACAAAGCCTTTATGGTGCATTTCAAATAATGCCTCTACAGCATGTTGCACTAGAGGTCCTCCGCTAGGTGCTTTTGTATATATATTATTTTTTTCTTCAATAGTGTGAGGTGCGTGGTCTGTTGCTATAACGTCAATACGATCATCGTTAAGTGCTTTCCATAAACCTTTTTTATCAGCCGCTGTTTTTACTGCGGGATTCCATTTTATCTTTGTGCCTTTTACTGCATAGTCTTCATCAGTAAACCATAAATGGTGTACACAAACCTCGGCTGTAATTTTTTTATCTTTTAAGGGTATTTTATTACTAAAAAGTGCTGTTTCCTTTGCTGTTGACAAATGAAAAACGTGTAATCTTGCACCCGTTTTCTTTGCTAATTCAATAGCTCTTGAGGAAGAAATATAGCATGCTTCTTCACTACGTATATTAGGATGTTCACTAATAGGAATATCTTCTCCATATTTTGCGAGTGCTTTCTCCATATTAGCTTTGATAGTTGCTTCATCCTCACAATGTGCAGAAATCAACAAATCTGTCTTACTAAAAATACTCTCAAGAGTGTTCAAATCATCCACGAGCATATCTCCAGTCGATGATCCTAAAAACAATTTAAGTCCAGCTACTTTTGTTTTATCTATTTTAAGAATTTCATTTAAGTTAGTGTTTGTTCCACCAAACATGAATGAATAATTTACAAAGCTATCTTTTGAAGCAGTAGTGAATTTCTCCTCTAGTAATTCAACAGTTGTAGCTTGAGGAACTGTATTTGGCATTTCTATAAAAGTTGTAATTCCTCCAGCAGCAGCAGCACGTGACTCTGTAAATATAGTAGCTTTATGAGTTAAACCAGGCTCTCTAAAATGCACTTGATCGTCAATCATTCCCGGGATTAAATAACTATCATCTGCGTCTATAACCTTTGTTTCTGCAGATTTTACACTAATGCTCTCTGAAATTTCGGCAATACGGTCACCTTCTATTAAGACGTCACCCTTAAATATCTTGCCTTCGTTAACAATGTTTGCGTTTTTTATTAAATAATTACTCATTAGATTTCTAAGCGATTAAAGCTATTTTTTAATTTCATTCTTAAAACCCCAAAAATGGCTTCGGAAATTATTCCTGAACTCATTTTTGATTCTCCCTTTGTCCTATCTGTAAAAACGACAGGAACTTCTCTTATTTTAAATTTACTTAAGTAAGCTTTATATTTCATTTCAATCTGAAATGCATACCCAACAAATTTTATTTTATCTAAATTAATTTTTGATAACACCTCATTTCGGTAACAAATAAAACCCGCAGTGGTATCATATATATCCATTCCTGTTACAAATTGAACGTATTTTGATGCTCCCCAAGACATTAACACCCTACTCATAGGCCAGTTTACAACATTCACACCTGTGACATAACGGGATCCAATTGCAACATCAAATCCATCTTTATCACAAGCATTATATAACCTTATGAGATCATTAGGGTTATGAGAGAAGTCTGCATCCATCTCAAATATGTATGCATATTCTTTTTCAAGGGCCCATTTAAAGCCTGCAATATATGCTGTCCCTAATCCAAGTTTTCCCTTTCGCTCTAATATGAAGAGTTTATCTGGGAATACTAACTGCAAATTTTTTACTAAATCTGCAGTTCCATCAGGCGAATTATCATCAACAACTAGGATATCAAAACTACGCTGCAATGAAAATACATTGCGAATGAGTCGCTCTATGTTTTCAATTTCATTGTAGGTAGGTATGACCACCAAGGCATTTGGCATCCGATTTCTTTTTTGGCAAATGTACCCATTTTGAACAAGATTGTAATTGCAAAAATGTGTTAAGGTTACTTTTTAGAGGTTGTTAATTGCAGTACCTTTATCAACAAAAAATTACGTGGAGTACGCAGACAGACTTATAACTTCAGATAACTGGATTACACTAGTAATTATGAGTTGTATTGCACTATATACATTTGCTAAATACTTATACCCTAATCGATTTCAAGAATTTATAAGATTACCACTTTCAAATAAATATTTTTTAGTACATGGAAAGGTGGATACAATTATCCACCCTTTTAATATTATTTTGTTCGTTGCTCAGTTACTTAGTGTTTCATTAGTTATTTATTTTTTTTTATTATGGCAAATTCCTGAAAAGGTAATAGTGAACAAATGGATTTATGTACAAATTTGCACCTTATATTCTGTTTTTGTTTTCGTAAAATTTGCAATTGAAAAAATTATAGGAAACATACTTAACCTTGAATCACTCATAAACAGTTATTTATATCAAAAATTAAGTTATAGAAATATTTTAGGCCTTTTGTTTTTCTTTATCGCTGTTATTTCGGCTTATTTCACTCCTCTAAATGGAATTTCATTCACGATATTTTTTGTACTTATCCTTGTTCTTAACGGCATTGCTCTGTTTTCCAGCTACAAAACGCATGGAAAAATTATTTTAACAAATTTCTTCTATTTTATTTTATATCTTTGCGCGCTTGAAATTTCCCCCTACATTATTCTATATAAGGTAATAACGTAGTTTAAGTTTTAACAAAAAAAAAGGCTTATGAAAGTGAAAACTATTTTAGTTTCTCAACCTGAACCAAAGGTTGAAAACTCTCCCTATTTTGATTTGATTGACAGACAAAAGGTGAAGATAGACTTTGTTCCTTTTATTCATGTTGAAGGAGTAGATGGCAAGGAAGTAAGAGCGCAAAAAATTGATCTTAAAGATTTTACAGCAATTATTTTGACAAGCCGTAATTCTGTAGACCACTTTTTTAGGATTGCTGACGAATTACGATTTAAAGTACCAGACTCTATGAAATACTTTTGTCAAAGTGAGGCTGTTGCTTATTATTTGCAAAAATATGTGGTGTACAGAAAGCGTAAGATTTATGTAGGTAAGAGAACATTTACAGAGCTTTCACCTCTTATTAAAAAATATAAAACTGAAAAGTTTTTACTTCCTGCTAGTGACAAATTAAAACCAGAAGTACCTAAGGTTCTTAATGACTTAAAAGTAAGCTGGACAGAATCTGTTTTTTATCGTACCGTTGTAAGCGACTTAAGTGGATTAAGAAATGTTTACTACGACATACTGGTTTTCTTTAGCCCTAGTGGAATAGAATCTCTTTTTGAAAACTTTCCAGATTTTGAACAAAATGACACACGTATTGCTGTATTTGGTAACACTACAGTAAAAGCTGCTACCGAAAAAGGATTACGTGTTGACATACAAGCTCCAACGCCAGAGATGCCATCTATGACAATGGCTCTAGAAAAGTATATTAAGGAGATGAACAAGAAATAATTTAAATATTACTTATCCATCACTTAAAAAGTATTCATTATAAAAAATTAAAGCTCCCGTTTCAACGTTGAAAATAGGGAGCTTTTTTTATTATGTAAATCATTACTGCACAAAAAAAACCGTACTAACAAAATGCTAGCACGGCTTTTAAATATTTCAAAACTACAGTTTAACCCTTTAAAGGAGCTCCCGCCATAATTTCTTCATTTGCATATTCTTCAAACTTTTTAAAGTTTGTTTTAAATGAACTTGCTAATTTATGAGCTGTTTCATAATATCCTTCATCATTATTCCATGTTCCTCTTGGGCTTAAAACCTCAGACGGCACATTAGGACATGTTCTAGGTTGATTTAAACCAAATACAGAGTGCACGTGGTAATTATCTTTGTTAGCTGCCTCTAAGCTTCCATCCATCGCCGCAGATATCATTGCACGAGTGTATTTCAGCTTCATACGGCTACCTACTCCATAAGGACCTCCAGTCCAACCTGTATTTACTAACCATACAGTAACACCTGCATCTTTCATTTTCTTACTCAACATCTCAGCATATTTTGTAGGATGTAAAGGCATAAATGGCGCTCCAAAACAAGCAGAAAAACTTGGTGTTGGCTTATCAACACCAGCTTCAGTACCTGCTACTTTTGCTGTATACCCACTAATAAAGTGATATGCAGCTTGACCAGGTGTTAACTTTGAAATAGGAGGCAAAACTCCAAAAGCATCTGCAGTTAAGAAAAATATATTTTTAGGGTTTTTGCCCACACTTGGCTCCTGTATATTATCAATATGAAAAATAGGGTAACTCACACGAGTGTTTTGAGTTACAGAAGTATCTGCAAAATCAACGTCACCATTTTCATCCATTACTACATTTTCAAGTATAGCTCCAGGTTTGATTGCATTATAAATATCTGGTTCGTTCTCTGCAGATAGGTTAATTACCTTTGCATAACAACCTCCTTCAAAATTAAAAATAGTATTTTCAGAAGTCCAACCGTGCTCATCATCACCTATCAATTTACGTTCTGGATCTGCGGACAAGGTTGTTTTTCCTGTTCCACTTAACCCAAAGAAAATAGCTGTCTCACCATCATCACCTACATTCGCAGAACAATGCATAGGTAATGTGTTTTTAAACACAGGAAGAATAAAATTTAAAGCAGAAAAAATTCCTTTTTTAATTTCTCCAGTATATCCTGTTCCCCCTATTAATGCAATCTTTTTTTCAAAATTAAGAATCGCAAAGTTATGTTGACGTGTTCCATCTACAGCAGCATCTGCCATAAAACCTGGTGCATTAACAATAAGCCATTCTGGATCAAACCCCTCAAGCTCAGCATCTGTAGGTCTTAAAAACATATTATAAGCAAACATGTTTGACCATGGATACTCATTAATGACTCTAATGTTTAGTTTATAATCCTTATCTGCACAAGCATAACTATCACGCACATATACTTCCTTTTCAGAAAGATAGTTCGTCACCTTGTCATAAAGCGCATCAAATTTATCCGCTTCAAAAGGGATGTTTATATTTCCCCACCATACTTTATCCTCGGTAATCTTGTCCTTTACAATAAAACGATCCATAGGAGAACGCCCAGTAAACTCGCCAGTATTTACTGCAAGTGCACCACTGTTCGCTTCTTTCCCTTGTCCTTTTTGTAATGTTTCTTGGTGTAGATTTTCCGCAGAAAGTTGGTAGTTAACTTTTGCATTTTTGATTCCGTATTTATCTATCGAAATCGTTTTCGTAGTTTGGTTATTAGCCGCCATACTTTAATTTAATTGTTGTTCGGCAAAAGTAACAAAACATCAACACTTAAAGCATTAAACTCTCCTTAATTATCCTCTCAAATTGTTAATAACCTCAACTAAATTTTATACTAAAACATAAAAATAAAAAGTTGCATAGTTTTTTTGACTTTTAAAAATTCAAAAAATTAGATGCTTACTTCAGAAATATTAAGTCATCAACCACTTTACTGGCTCATTAAACTTACGCTTTTGTATAATCAAAATACAATACTGGCTTTTATGAAGTATTGTCTAATTATTAGTAATATGTGGTACATTTCCGAAGTTATTAAATTTAGCACACACAAGTTTTAACTATTTTTTGACTTCCAAATCCCAAAACCTAAACGCAACCACCCCGCCATAAACAACAATCCACCAATAGGAGTTATGGGACCTAAAAAAGAAACACTGAAAGAAAAAACGTCTTTTAATGCTAAAATATAAATAGAACCAGAAAATAATAGCATTCCTAATAATAGGAGTACAAAAACCCATTTTTTAGTTTTCATATCAATAGGTTTTGCAAAACCTATAACGAGTAATGCAAGAACGTGATACATTTGATAACGCACTCCTGTTTCAAATGTGGCAAGCGACTGCGCTTTAACAAGTTGCTTTAGTCCATGTGCACCAAAAGCACCAATGGCAATCGTAACTGCACCAATAATACATGCTGTCATCACTATTTTTTTATCAAGAATATCCATAAAATGTATCTACAAATTTGTACTTTCGTCAACGTATTTTCTACAGTTAAAGATAAATAAAAACCCCTTCATGAGAAACATTTTAATCATTGGCGCAGGACGTTCAGCAACTAGTTTAATCAAGTATTTATTAGATAAAAGTGAGACTGAAGAGTTGTTCATAACTATAGGTGACCTCAACGTTCAAAATGCACAAAAATTTACAAGTGATCACCCCAATGGTCGTGGTATTTTATTAGATGTTTTTAATGATAAGCAACGTAAAGAGGCTGTTGAAAATAGTGATTTAGTAATCTCTATGCTACCTGCAAGGTATCATATTGAAGTGGCGAGAGATTGTATTGAGTTTGGAAAGCATCTTGTAACAGCATCATACATTAGTGATGAAATGCAACTCCTTGATCCAATGGCAAAAGCAAAAGGATTAGTGTTTATGAACGAGATTGGGCTTGATCCAGGTATTGACCACATGAGCGCAATGCAAATAATTGACCGTATTAAGGAGCAAGGTGGAAAAATGTTATTGTTTGAAAGTTTTACTGGTGGCCTTGTTGCTCCAGAGAGTGACACAAATCTTTGGAATTATAAATTTACATGGAATCCTCGTAACGTAGTATTAGCAGGGCAAGGTGGAGCAGCAGAGTTTATCCAAGAAGGAAAATATAAGTATATACCTTATAATAGATTATTTCGTCGCACTGAATTTATCGAAGTTGAAGACTATGGAAAATTTGAAGTGTACGCTAATAGAAATAGTCTAAAATACCAGAGTGTTTATGGACTAAAAGACGTTCTTACATTATACCGAGGAACCATTCGTAGAGTGGGTTATAGCAAGGCTTGGAATATGTTTGTGCAACTAGGATTGACAGATGATACTTATACATTACCAGATAGCGAGACACTAACCTATCGAGAATTTGTAAACTGCTTTTTACCGTATTCACCTACAGATAGTATAGAGTTAAAACTACGCCACAATCTTAAGATTGACCAAGATGATTTGATGTGGGAAAAAATACTTGACCTTGATATTTTAAGTAATAAAAAAACAATAGGTATTAAAGATGCAACTCCTGCACAAGCGCTTCAAAAAATATTAGAAGACAGCTGGACATTATCTCCTGAGGATAAAGATATGATAGTGATGTATCATAAATTTGGTTATGAACTCGATGGCAAAAAACATCAAATAGACAGCAAAATGGTAGCTATTGGTGATGACCAGACATACACCGCAATGGCAAAAACCGTGGGGCTTCCTGTTGCAATGGCAGCGTTGAAAATATTAAATGAAGAAATCACAACACCCGGTGTTCAACTGCCAATAAATAAAGAAGTTTACGAACCCATTTTAAAAGAGCTTGAAAACTTTGACATCAACTTTAAAGAGACTGAAGTTGAATACCTTGGGTATAACCCATTAACTGTTGTAGGGTAAACAAATTGAAGATCAACATATTTATTTAGATTGTTGATTTCAAAATAACATAGCATACATAAAGGCTTTTTTGTCAGGTTAAGCGAAGTCGAAACCACTGACAAAAAAGCCTTTATTTTTTTATATCTTTTACTCTATCTCCTGTTAAAAAACATCATAATAAAGTAAAGCAATGTAGCTAATGAACCCAAAGCCGCTACTAAATATGTTCTTGCTGCCCATTTTAAAGCATCCTTAGCTCCAGCGTGTTCTTCTGGCGTAGTCATGTTTGCACTTTCTAGCCAAGCCAATGCTCTTTTACTCGCATCATACTCAACTGGTAAAGTTATAAATGCAAACGCTGTTGTTATTGCAAATAAAATGATACCTACTAAAAATATATTAGTACCAAAAGCAGAACCTCCAACAGACAAAGCCAAACCTGCCATAATAACAATATTTGACAATTTACTCGCAATCCCCACTGCAGGAACAATTTTACTTCGCATAGTTAACCAGCTATATGCCGTTGCATGTTGCACAGCATGTCCTACTTCGTGAGAGGCGACTGCTGCAGCTGCTGCATTACGTTGCATATATACACCTTCGCTAAGATTTACTGTTTTGTTGGCTGGGTTGTAATGGTCGGTCAACATCCCTTTAACACTAATCACCTCAACATCATAAATATTATTATCTGCCAGCATTTTCTCGGCAATTTCTTTACCACTCATACCGTTTTTTAGATGCACATTTGAGTAATGTTTAAATTTACTTTTTAACTTATTACTTACATAGCTACTTATTAAAAATATAGCTCCGGCAATTATATAGTATCCAATCATAGTTTAAAAAATTGTATCGCTTTCGCGGAAATTTTAATCATTTAATATTTCAAGATTAAAGATAACAAAAAGCGTGCAAAATTTTTAAGTGGCAGATTGCATAATATACAACTCACAATTATTCATTTAAACTTAGTGGAGAACTATGTAATGTAAAATAACCGTTCGGGAAACTAATAAAGATTCCAAATAGATCATTAAATATAGCTCGTAAGGTTCTTGCTTGCAAATAGTTTTATCACAAAATGTACAAATTTAACAAGCAAAACAATCACCTATTTGAGTTGATGATTGATATAATTAGAATAATTGAGGTTTAAAATTTATTTTACAGGTATATATGAAACGAGATATTAAACTATAAAATTTTAGAAGTCGGGAATTGTTTTCTCGCCTTTTTATTTCTAGTACTTCTAAAATTTCTGCTACGCTTAGTTATGTAATTAACTAAAACCATTGCAACTGAAATTAAAATTACTGCTATTATTATTTCGTATGCTTCGCTTGGTAAATTCATATATTAAAGGTACAAAAAAAACACCTAACAAATACATTTTCAATTACATACCCAACTTAAAAACGCAAATCACAACCTAAATTTATACTAATTCAAAAATCGTAAAATAAAGATCTACAATCGCTCTAGCCCACTATGTTTACAATCTTACCAGGAACAACAATTACTTTCTTCGGCTCGCGACCATTTAAGTATTTTTGAGTATCCTCACTTGCCATTACGGCAGCTTCAATTTCGTCTTTACTTAAATCTAGAGGTAGCTCCATAGTAAATTTCATCTTTCCATTAAACGAAATAGGATAATTCTTACTACTCTCTACTAAATGACTTGCTTCAAACTTAGGAAATGGCGCTGTTGAAATACTTGTTGTATGCCCCAATTTACTCCAAAGTTCCTCAGCAATATGTGGTGCGTAAGGAGAAACTAAAATAGCTAGTGGCTCAAGAATTTCTTTCGCATTACATTTTTGTGCCGTCAACTCATTTGCCGCAATCATAAATGTAGAAACCGATGTATTAAAACTAAAGTTCTCAATATCTTCTTCTACCTTTTTTATTGTTTTGTGTAATGTTTTCAACGCATCTTTTGAAGGTGCCTCGTCGCTTACACTAAAACTTTCATCAGCACCGCCGTGGTATAATTTCCATAGTTTTTTTAAGAAAGAATGCACACCACTTAGTCCGGCGGTGTTCCATGGCTTTGCCTGCTCTAAAGGCCCCAAAAACATTTCATACAATCGTAAACTATCTGCCCCATATTCATCACATATCTGGTCTGGATTGACCACATTGTATTTTGACTTAGACATTTTCTCGACTTCGCGAATTACTTTAAATGTGCCGTCTTCTTCAGTTATAAACTCAGCATCTTTAAATTCTTCTCTCCATATCCGAAGTGCATCCACATCAACCTCATCTGAGGTATTTACTAATGAAACATCTATATGGATTTTTTGTGTAGTAAAATTAATTAAGCTTAAATGTTCTTCTGCTGATGATTTATCTTTATTTAACCATTCAAAAATTGGCTTACAAGCAGTTCTAAATTGTGTTTCAAAATCTTTGCTAAATTCTTCGTTCTTAATATAATTAGACGAAACAAAAATCTCTTTTGGATATTTGCTTAAATCAACTATTCCAGTTGGATTAATACTAATCATTTCTGGAAGAATTTTATATACAAAAGCACTCGTTCCCAAAATCATCCCTTGGTTTATCAACTTCTTAAAAGGCTCATCGACTTTTACAAACCCTCTGTCTTTCATAAACTTTACCCAGAAACGGCTGTACAACAAATGGCCTGTTGCGTGTTCGCTACCGCCTATATACAAGTCAACATTCTCCCAATAGTTGAGTGCATCTTCGCTAGCAAATTCACCATCGCGCATAGCGTCTTCCATGTATCTAAAAAAGTACCAGCTACTTCCTGCCCACCCTGGCATTGTATTTAATTCTAGAGAAAATACAGTTTCATTATCAATTAACTGATTACTGACTACTGCGCATTTTTTTGTGTCCCATGCCCATACATCTGCACGGCCTAATGGTGGTTCGCCTTCTTCTGTGGGGAGGTATTTTTCTACTTCGGGTAATCTAATTGGTAAGTGTTCTTTTGCTATCATTTGCGGCATTCCGTCCACATAATACACTGGAAACGGCTCTCCCCAATAACGTTGTCTTGAAAATACAGCGTCACGTAATCTATAATTTGTCTTGCCTTCTCCCGCACCTAGTTTTTCTAACTCATAAATAGCAAGTTTTACAGCTTTTTTATATTTCAATCCATTTAAGAAATCACTATTTGCGATTACAGTTCCTTCTTTATCTGCATGTGCTGCTTCACTAATATCAACTCCTTCAAATACATTAGGAATTGGGATTCCAAACTTAGTTGCAAAATCATAATCACGCTGGTCACCACATGGTACAGCCATAACGGCTCCTGTTCCATATCCTGCAAGTACATAATCTCCTATCCAAACTGGAATAGGTTCTTTTGTAAAAGGATGCTCTGCATACGCTCCTGTAAATACACCGCTAATTGTTTTAACATCTGCCATACGCTCACGCTCACTTCGTTTTGAAGTAGCCTCCACATATTCATTTACAGCGGCTTTTTGATCATCAGTCGTGATTTTTGAAACTAACTCGTGTTCTGGAGCTAGCGTCATAAATGAGACTCCAAAAATAGTATCGGGTCTTGTAGTAAATACTGGGATTTTTTCGCTGTGTTCTTTTAAATCAAATGAAATCATCGCACCTACAGATTTTCCAATCCAATTGCGCTGTGTTTCTTTTAATGATTCTGGCCAATCGATGGTTTCTAACCCTTGCAGCAAACGCTCCGCGTAGGCTGAAATTCGCATGCTCCATTGTGTCATTTTTTTACGAACCACGGTATGCCCACCACGTTCTGACACCCCATTGACAATTTCGTCGTTAGCTAACACTGTTCCTAGTGCTGGACACCAATTTACTTCTGTTTCGGCTAAGTAGGTTAGCCTGTATTTCAACAAAATTTGTTGTTGTTCCGTTTCAGAAAAACTGTTCCACATTTCCGCAGAAAAAACATTAATGTTTTCATCGCTTATTGCGTTAATTTTTGCATTTCCATCTTTTTTAAAAATTGAAATCAATGTGGCAACATCTTCAGCCTTATCACTATCCTTGTTGTACCAACTATTAAAAAGTTGGATAAATATCCATTGCGTCCATTTGTAATATTCTGGATTTGATGTACGAACCTCGCGTGACCAATCGAACGAAAACCCAATTTTATCAAGCTGTTTTCTATACCCTTCAATTTTATTTCCAGCTTTGTCTACACCTCCTTCAATATTTACTTTAGTAGTATCTGCCGGGTGCTGTCCAGTTTGTATTGCATACTGCTCAGCTGGCAACCCAAAACTATCGTATCCCTGTGGATGCAATACATTAAAACCTTTATGACGCTTGTATCTCGCATAAATATCACTCGCAATATAACCCAGCGGATGCCCTACGTGTAATCCCGCACCTGAAGGATAAGGAAACATATCTAGCACATAATACTTAGGTTTTTCACTAGTATTTGAAGCTTTAAATGTTTGGTTTTTTTCCCAGTATTGTTGCCACTTGGCTTCTATATCGTTGAAATGATATTTACTCATCGCGTCTATTTATTTAAGCGGCAAATTTAACAGTTATGTACGAAAGAGAAAACTTTAAACGTTCAATCATTGTAGCTTGAAAATTCCTCGTATTTTTACCAATGGAAGCGCATTTAAGCAACCACTAAATCCTATAAAATAAACATGGCAGCATCCTTTGATAAATTTCAGAAACGCAGATTAATTTCTTCTTATTTTTCAGTGGTGTTGAGTATTTCATTAGTGCTGTTTTTACTAGGGTTATTAGGGCTTTTAATTCTTAACGGGAAAAAAGTAGGCGACTATTTTAAAGAACAAATACCCATTGTGGTCTTTATGAAAGACACTGCAAAAGAGGTAGAAATGGAGCAATTAAAACAAAGTCTTGCGCTGGCTGAGTACACAAAAGACGCCATTTACGTTTCAAAAGAACAAGCTGCCGAAGAGCACAGCGCAACCATAGGCGAAGATTTTATGGAATATTTAGGAGATAATCCACTACAAAATAGTATTGATGTACGCCTTAACGCAAACTATGTTACACCTGAAAAAATTGAAGAAATTGTAAGCGAACTCAAAGCAAAAGATTTTGTGGATGATGTGGTTTATGATAAACCGTTAATTGAAAAATTGACAGATAATGTAAAGAAAATAAGCCTTTGGATTCTCATTATAGCTTCGCTTTTTTTATTCATTGCAGTGTTGCTTATTAATAGCTCTATACGACTTTCGGTCTACGCTAAAAGATTTACAATCAAAACAATGCAAATGGTAGGCGCAACTAAACGCTTTATTCGACGTCCTTTTATATGGAAAAGTGTTCGATTGGGAATCATAGGTGCTTTTGTTGCAATGGCAGGAATGGCAGGTGTATTATATTATATTAATAAAAGCTTTCCAGATTTACAATTATTGAATGACAAAATGATGCTTGGCGCTGTCTTTTTGTTTGTCTTTTTAATGGGACTTTTCATCACGTGGTTGAGCACTTATTTTGCCACACAACGTTTTTTAAATCTAAGAACAGATGACTTGTACTATTAAAATTTCAGCAGGAATTTGCAGCCTTTTATTATTTACAAGCTGTATCATTCAAAATCCAGATGCAGAAGACTGCACGTTTAAAGAAATTACCGTAGCACGTGTTTACGAGGGAGGTGTTAAAGATATTGTCTTTGCAGAAAGTGACGGGAGTTTTTACTATATAAACAGGGGCTTAGAAAATGGAATGACCCTAGAAAAAATGGCAGAAAAAACTGTAGGCAAAAAAGTAAAACTACACTTAGCTAAAACAATTTTTATGTCTTCGGAAACCAACCATATTTCACAACTTGTCGTTGCGAATGATACGCTCTTTTCAGAATTATAATTCCATTATATTTGCAGGCATAAAGCCGAAATCTTAAAAAATTCAAACCTTGGGAGAGAAAAAAAGAAAAACCGAAAGCGAAGCAAAGCATTACTTTATGTTTGAGCGTAAAAACTACAAATTTATGCTCATAGGTGTTGCCTTTATCGCACTAGGCTTCATTTTGATGTCTGGTGGTGGTAGCGATGACCCCAACGTTTTTAATCCCGAAATCTACAACTGGAGGCGCATACGTCTTGCTCCGGCATTAATTTTAATAGGATTTGGTATTGAGGTCTATGCAATTTTATTGAATCCACATAAAGACAAAAAATAATGACAATTTGGGATTCAATTATACTCGGTGTCATACAAGGTTTCACCGAATTTTTACCCGTATCCTCTAGTGGACACTTAGAATTAGGAAAAGCTATTCTTGGAGATAGCTCTGTTCCAGAAGAAAGTTTACTTTTTACTGTGGTTTTGCATTTTGCAACAGCATTGAGTACCATAGTGGTTTTTAGAAAAGATATTATCGAAATTATCACCGCTCTGTTCAAATTTGAGTGGAATGAAGAAACACAGTTTATTGTAAAAATTATTGTTTCTATGTTGCCAGCAGTAATTGTGGGTTTACTTTTTGAAGAACAATTAGAAGCATTTTTTGGAGGTAATATAGCTTTTGTAGGAGCTATGTTAATTGTAACAGCAGTATTATTATGGTTTGCTGATCGTTCAAAAAACACAGGAAAACCTGTTACTTTTAAAGATGCATTTATCATTGGTATCTCACAGGCAATCGCAATGCTCCCAGGTATTTCTAGAAGTGGTGCTACCATCTCCACATCAGTTTTATTAGGTAATGATAAAAGCAAAGCAGCCCGATTTTCGTTTTTAATGGTTGTGCCATTAATCTTTGGAAAAATAGCAAAAGACCTTCTTGGAGGAGAGTTAACTAGCGATGCGACTAACTTTACCACACTAGGCGCAGGATTTATCGCAGCGTTTATTTGTGGCTTGATTGCATGTACTTGGATGATTAGTTTGGTAAAGAAAAGTAAGTTAAAATACTTTGCTATTTATTGTTTAATCGTCGGTATTATTGCTATTGGCGTAGGACTTTATCTTTAATTTTTGAGCTATGCTAACTAAAGAAGAGTACCTCGACGGTCAAGTTATTCTCATAGACAAACCACTTGGGTGGACCTCATTTCAAGTAGTCAACAAAGTACGATGGTTGATTAGAAAACAATTTGATTTAAAGAAAATAAAAGTTGGACATGCAGGAACACTTGATCCACTTGCATCTGGACTACTCATTTTGTGCACTGGAAAATTCACAAAACAAATTGAAACTTATCAAGCACAGCATAAAGAATACACGGGCACAATTACACTAGGTGCAACTACTCCAAGTTATGATTTAGAAACCGAAATAGATAACACCTACGATTTCACTACGATTTCAAACAAAGCGATTCATGAAGCTACCAAACAATTTGTTGGCGATATCATGCAACAACCGCCAGTCTTTTCAGCATTGAAAAAAGAAGGAAAACGTTTATACGAATATGCGCGTGCTGGAGAAGAAGTTGAAATCCCTAAACGTGCAATTCACATTTCAGCATTCGAAATTACAACTATTGATTTACCTAATATTGACTTTAGAGTTGCTTGTAGTAAAGGAACTTATATCCGTTCACTTGCGCACGATTTTGGCAAAGCCTTAAACAACGGGGGGCATTTGAGTGCGTTGCGCCGAACTAAAATTGGAGATTTGGATGTCAAAGACGCCATCTCTATTGAAGATTTTGAAGCTAAATTTATTGAAGAAAAACATCATTCCCCAACCTTTTCTTCAAAAGAAAGGAGCAAAAATTTATAATAAAATCATATAAATATGTCAAATATTGAAGGAGTCGAACCAGAAAGACAAACGAAAGATAAACCTAAAACAAACCCTTTAGAATCTATAGCTAAAGATGTGAAAGTTATTAAATACTGGATTATATTCTTCGGTATCATTACATTGTTATCAATAATAATGTATGCCGTATTGATTGAAAAAGTTTTATGATTTAAATTGCTCTTAACATATCTCAATAATTAATATTTCCTAAGTTATTGTAAATTTATATTGTGAACTTTAATTATTCATATCGCGCGTTTCTAATTACTAGTTTGCTTTTTGGCATTTTAGTGCTAACGTTGTGGAGTATAAAAATATCTTCAGAAAATATACTCGAAGAAGAAACTACTCCAATTGAATATGAAGATCTTATTATTGAAGAAGCCGAAGAAAAGCTCGCACAACAAACTCCAAAAAGAGTTAGAATAAAAACTAACAGAGCCTATAATGAAGCGGAGAAATTTATTGAAGAATTAGAAAACGATAGACTCGAGGACGCAGAAACAACCCAAACACCTCCAAGCGAAAAAACTATTGAAAATACAGAAAGTCTCGAAACACAAAACGCACTAGCCGAAGCAAAAAAGAGAATTGCAGCTCAAAGAAAAAAAGCTGCGGCTGCCCAAGCTTCAAAACCAACTACATCTTCTACAAAAGGAGCAATAACAAGAACAACAATAAGTTATAGCCTAAAAGAACGGACAGCAATGCGACTGCCAAACCCCGTTTTCACATGTGAAGGTGGTGGAAAAGTTGTGATTACCATTGAGGTAAATAAGCTAGGCAATGTTGTAAAAGCAAATTATAACAGAAGCGCTTCAACAACTAGAAATGGTTGTTTAATAGATAGCGCTTTAGATTATGCGCAACGTTCTAGGTTTAACACAAAAGCCGATATTGAAGAGCAAGAGGGCACAATAACCTATAATTTTCCAGGACAATATTAAGCTATTATAACAACTCTAGAGCATCTTCCATTATTGAAGTCGCCTTATCTTTAGTGTACCACACTTGCAAATCTTGTTTAAACGCTGGTGTTAGCATTCCATGCTCCGCTTTATAATCTGAAACCATTTTTGTTGCTACTGTAGGTCTTGGACCCCACTCCCCTATTACTTTATTAGTTATCTCGTCAATAGCAACTAATTTAGGGATAGACATCCCTCCATTTGTTAAAAAATATTGCATTGTTTCAATATTATCATCTCTCAATGCAACTTTAACTTTAATATTTGAGTTAAGTTGTTCTATCTTATGAAAAACAGGCATAGACTGTGCTGCATCACCACACCAGCTTTCTGTTAAAATAAGCCAAGTTACTTTCTTGTCATAATTTAATGCAGCATTATTTAACGCTTTGCTAATTTTTATAGTTTTATCTAACCTTCGCATACGAGCATCACTTAATTTAGTATAGTTAACGTATGCTTCACTTTGATTAGGTCCAGTACTCGACTTTGATGCAACTTTCTCGGCTACTAAAATTCTATATTCTTCATAGCTCATTGATGAAGCAATAGTTTCTTTTAATGATGCTGTTCTTGATTTTTCCACTGTGGTTTCTATATTCATAATGCATAAGACGCAATAGGTTTTGCAAACTTACTATCTTTAAATTCTAACGAAAAAATTCTTCAATATGTACTTCGGAAATATTAAACTTTAAGAAAATGGAAAAAAAAAGATGCGAATGGTGCGGTAATGATCCTTTATATATGGCATACCACGATGAGGAATGGGGAGTACCCGTTTATGATGATAAAACGTTGTTTGAATTTCTTTTATTGGAGACATTTCAGGCGGGGTTAAGCTGGATTACTATTCTTAGAAAACGCGAAAATTTCAGAAATGCTTTTGATGGATTTGATTATAAAAAAATTGCGAAGTATGATGAAACTAAAATTTCGGCTTTGCTTGAAGATACTGGGATTATTCGTAATAAATTAAAAGTGCGAAGTGCCGTTACTAATGCGCAAGCTTTTATGGAGATTCAAAAAGAGTTTGGGAGTTTTAGCAACTACATTTGGAAATTTACAGATGGAAACCCTATAATAAATAATTTTAAATCTATGAAAGAGGTTCCTGCAAACACAGCTTTGAGCGATGCAATAAGTAAAGATTTAAAGAAGCGTGGTTTTAAATTTGTAGGCTCAACAGTTATTTATGCAAATATGCAAGCAACGGGAATGGTTAATGACCATGCTGTTTATTGTTTTAGACATAATGAAGTACGATAATTTTCAAACAAAAAGCCAACTCAATTGAGTTGGCTTTTTGTTTGAAGTAAAATTCTTTTTATTTAGAGTTTAGTACTTAAGTATTTTTTTAGTCACTTTTCCGAAGTCACCAATAAACGTTGCAAACAATGTTCCGTTCCAATCATCTTGTAGGTCTAAAATAATAGTCCCATTCCCGTTTTCAAGAGTATTACTATATAATTCCTGCCCAAGAATATTTGTTATAGTAACTGTTATGTTTCCTCTAAGGTTACCCATTTTAAAGGTAACATCTCCATTAGTGGGATTAGGATATGGACCTGCAATCGCATTTTTTAGAAAATTATTTGTAGAAAGCTGCCCTACTTGAACGGTCCAAAAACCCTCTGGAGCAACAATTGGCCTTGCCAAAGATTTACCAGAATTTGATGTCCCAGAAATATAGTATTCCACATTATTTGCTACAACAGGAATGTCTGCCGTCCAAATATCATTTCCTGCATTAGTCATCATTGTTTGGGTAAAATCTACAGCTCCTTCTTCTCTCCAAAAAATAGTTCCGTTTGCAATACCACTATTGTGTTTTATAGAAGCTTCAATTGTTATGGTCGTATTTTCAACAGATTCAGTAATTGGCTGATGTACAATCCACAATGGGTCTGCAACTCCAATAGTATGGGTGATACAATGAATTGCTCCAACTAATGAAATTAAATTTTCTCCTGGATTGTCAACATCAATCCCTACAATATTGTAACCAGGCATCATTTCTTGCCATAATGCTAATGCTGGTGTATCTACATTTTCTCTATATGTAGGCACTAAAATTGTTTTATTTAAGAACAATGCATTAGTATATGTTCTATAAGACCCGTTGCTATCAGGATATGCGCCACTTGTACTTGGCGGTGCAGGAATACGTTTAATTTTATATGGTGTGCCAAAAGGTGTTTGAAAGTTGTCTAATATGTAATCAATATTCTCATTAATCTGAGGACCATCTGCAACACCCTCTGGATAACTACTCAACACTAATGTTTCTTCATCAAGCAATTTCATGTGCATATCAATATGATTGATAACATCAAACGGCATAGGGGTCATCTTTATATAGTTTTGAATCCCCATATAATCTCCCATAATTTGATCTATTTGAGCTTCGGTTTTTGGTGATACACCGTATGGATTTCCAGGTTCGTTTTCTTCTAAAATAAGCTCAGAAGCAAAAGCGTTTCCAAGACCGTCACTCATATAATTTCCACCAGTATTTACTAAATCGTTTGTACCTGTATTTGTAATATAAATAGGTAATCCCAATAATGCTGCATGTGCTTCTGGCACTACATTATCATTTGGTCTTGGCCTATTGTAAATCCAATCTGTCAATCCCCGCTCGCCTACTTCGTTTTCATAAACTGTATTTCCAGCGTAGTCTCTAATCCAGATACTATCCCAATCTGCATCCATAAAGATTACATTTGTCAAATCTACTCCTCCGCTTGTTAAATAATTTGCAACGTTATTTTGATTTTGAGTTGTAATAATTACTTTACATTCTTCTACTCCAGCAGCGACAATTTGACGTAAAATTCCTTGAAAATTGGACTCCCAAGTCACCACTAAATATTCAACTTCTTCCCACTCAGCAGCAGCACGCACTGGCACCGCTGGCGGAGGTGTCATTCTAGTTGTAGAAAATTGAAAATCTGCTACAAGCCCTTGTTCTGCTTCGGAAATGTAACTTGGTAATTGACCAAATGTGATGTTTGAAATAAGTAATATTAAAGCAACTGGAAGTAGTTGTATAATCTTTTTCATAAAATGAATTTTTTATAAAGTTCTGAAAACTTTAGAAACAATAGTACAAAATAGGATATTAATATGAGAAATTTAACGCCTGAACGCTACTCACCATTGAGATAAGTCAAAAATTCTTTTCTTGAAATTTCATACGCACCCAAGGATTCTAAATGCTCATTATAGACTTGGCAATCTATAATTTTGTAGTCTTTTTCAATCAAGTATTGCGCTAAATAATAAAACCCCACTTTTGAAGCGTCACTTACTCTACTAAACATACTCTCCCCGCAAAATACCTTTTTGTCCTTTAAATCCACCCCATAAAGTCCGCCCACTAATTCATCATCCTGCCACACTTCAATCGACATTGCCTTACCATTTTTGTGTAAATTAATATATGCATTTTTCATAGCATTTGTAATCCAAGTACCACCTTGACCATCTCTTTTTATTGTTGCGCAATTTTTTATGACTTCGGGAAAAGCTGTATTAAAAGTGACTTTAAAAACTTCCTTTTTAATAGTTCTCTTAAGGCTTTTTGTAATTCTCATTTCCGAAGGAAGCAACACCATTCTTGGGTCTGGTGACCACCACAATATAGGCTGGTTATCTTCGTACCAAGGAAAGATTCCAGAGTTATAAGCCAACAATAATCGCTCCATGGTTAAGTCTCCACCCACGGCTAGAATACCGTCTTCGTTTGCTTGACTTGGGTGTGGAAACCAAAATATGTTATCAATTAAATACATTAGGTAATGTAATTTTAAAAGTGAATGTGGAGTAAAGCTTGTTGCTAAAATAAAAAATCCCGCAATAATGCGGGATTTATAAAATTTAAAAACGCCTTTTAAAAAGGCAAATCGTCTTCTTGATTATCATTTAAATCGCTCACTGGCTCAAAGGCATCTGCAGGTGGCATAGGTGGCATTCCTGCTCCAGAAGGCGCCCCTTGGCTTACATTTTCAATTCTCCAGCCTTGAACAGAGTTAAAATATCTATTTGTATTTGTTTTTGGGTCCAACCATTCACGACCTCTTAAATTGATGCTTACTTTTACATCTTGTCCTGGCGCAACACTATTCAATAAGTCTGTTTTATCTTGCACAAACTCAATCATAATATGCTGTGGGTATTGCTCCTCTGTAGTTACAACCAATTCTCTTTTGCGAAAACCATTGCTGCCAAATGTTTGTGTTTCTCCAACTAGTTTTACTTTTCCTTGTACTTCCATAATCTGTAATTTTCCATCGTAAGCCTTTGTTTTAATGACTTTAATGGCAATCGTTTTAAATTAATTAATGTAGGGTTTTCCCCGTTATATATAAATGCGAATGTACGCTATTATTTTGTTTTGATTAATTTTTGCCATGCCTTTTCAACAGCATCTAGTAATAAAAATTGTTGAACTTCCTCGTGGATAGTTTCGTCAATTTCAATGCCATTTATAATGTTGTTAGGCAATGTTTCAATATTTGCAAGCATCGCTAAATCGTTACCCGTAAATACTTTACTGTTTTTAACGGCATCTGGCAAATTGTCAATACCTATTCCTAAGGTTGAAAGTGGTTTAGGGACTTCAAACATACCTTCTTTTGCTCTCCCGTACCAATTGCCTCCCATTCTTGAAACTGCATCAAGTTTTACTGGGTCAATTTTTCCATCGCTATCTAAAATGGCTTCACTTACGTGTGCTTTTAAAACTTCGCAAATAACTAAATTTCCCGCACCACCTTCGTTTCCTAATGCAACAACATCATTTACTTTACACTCAAATTGTACAGGTGCCTCTGCTACGCGCGGAGGTTGTACCGTTTCAGAAGCAAGCTCGGTAAATCCTGCTTTTTTAAATTCATTTATTCCTTGTGCATATTCTGTAGAGGCTAACGACATTTGTTGTACCATTGCGTAGTTACATATATTGATGACAACTTCTTTAACTTCAAGCACGTTTTCTAATGTGTGTTTAGTAGTATTATCCCGAACGCGCCTTGCTGGTGAAAAAATCATTATTGGCGGGTTTGCACTAAAGACATTAAAAAAGCTAAATGGTGACAAATTGATATTACCTTTTGCATCTACAGTACTTGCAAAAGCGATAGGTCTTGGTGCAACTGCTCCTAGCATATAGCCGTGTAATTGAGCAGTTGAAACTTGTTTTGGGTCTATTGTTATCATTGTTACAAAGATACACTAACCCGTGTGGGGTTTGAATAAGACGCACACAATAATATTAACATATTTACATTATATTTATCATATTAACCATTTACAGTTATGCAGCAAAATGCCTCGGTTGGTCGAATTGTTTTTTTAATTAGTTCGGTAATAATAATTAGCCTTATTCTTTGGAACACATTTACTTTTTTTAACCAATTAAAAAATAATGAACGTACCAAAATGCAAATTTGGGCAGCAGCACAACAAGAAATCGCATCATCTGAAGTTGATATTAATGCAAACCTTAGCGAAACAGCCCTACGAGTAATTCAAGGAAATACTACAACCCCAATGGTAAGGTATAGTCATAGTGATAATGAATATGACTCAAGAAACATTGACTCACTAACGTTTAATAATTTAAAAAAAAGAGAGAAATTAATTGCCCAGTTTACATCTGAGTATAAACCCTTAGAAATTAAATATGGCGGACAAATCATTCAGACTATTTACTACGGAAATTCGCCATTAATTAACAAGCTTAAATATTATCCAGCTATACTTATTCTTATTTTATTATTGCTGAGCATTGCTATTTATTACTTTAATCAAACAGCAAAATCTGCCGAACAAAACAAACTCTGGGCGGGTATGGCTAAAGAAACGGCTCACCAAATAGGCACACCACTTTCTTCCTTAGTAGGGTGGACCGAAATACTTAAGAGTGAAGATGTCAATCCAGAATATATTGAAGAAATGGATAAAGACATTAAACGGTTAGAAATAATTACAGATAGGTTTTCAAAAGTAGGCTCGATGCCAAAGCTTAAAAAAACAGATATCGTAGCTGAAACTCACGATGCCTACGATTATCTTAAAAGTAGAAGTTCAAAACTTATCAATTTTAGCATTAAAGTTCCTACAAACCCTATCTATGTAAATCTTAATAGTCAACTCTTTGGTTGGACCATTGAAAATCTTGTAAAAAATGGGATTGACGCTATGAAAGGAAAAGGAGATATTAGTGTGGTTGTAGAAATGACAGGTGATAATGCCCTTGTTTATGTAACTGATACTGGAAAAGGAATTCCTAAGCGTAATCACAAAAAAATATTCACTCCAGGTTTTACAACCAAAAAGAGAGGATGGGGATTAGGACTATCACTCGCTAAGCGTATTGTTGAAGAATACCATAATGGAAAAATACGTGTACTTAAAAGCAACCCTAAAGAAGGAACTACATTTTTAATTGCTATTAAATTAAGTGATACCATATGACCACAAATCATACACTACATACCGCTAAAATTAAAAATAACTGTCCCACTTGTTTTGCAAACAATGGACTAGAATTTTCATTTACTCAAGAAGAAACTTCTAAAAAACTTTATTCAAAAGCAGACAAGAATATTATTGAAAAACTTTACTGCACAAGCTGTAACACTCAAATATTTCCAGTAAGTTGGGATGATAATATTGAGCGTGTTTATGAATACAATAAAAAACAAGTAATCCCAAAAAAGACATCTATAAGATTGACTTCATTGGGATATATAATAATTTTAATATGTATTGTTGCTGTAGCTGCCTTAGCTTACGGAGTTATTTATTTAAGTACGCTATAGCTTAGAGTTAATACTTTTAGCAAGAGTTATAAACTCATTCTCTGTCATTTTAACTTTATGTTGAAAAGTCATTTCTTTCATATCATTTAATGGAATTAAATGCACATGTACATGAGGAACTTCAAGACCGACAACACTCACTCCAACTCTTTTACAAGAAACTGCTTTTTCTAAACCAATTGCTACTTTTCTTGAAAATTGCATTAATTCCAAATATGCTTGTTCACCCATATCAAAAATACGATTGGTTTCTTCCTTAGGAATACACAAAGTATGTCCTTTTGCATTAGGATTTATGTCTAAAAAGGCTATGTGTTTTGAATCCTCAGCAACTTTGTAACAAGGTATTTCTCCATTTATAATTTTAGTGAAAATTGTGGCCATATTAAATTAATTTAAGTCCTTGAAATCTCTAAAATTTCAAATTTCATCGTTCCCGCAGGCACAACCACATCTGCTACATCACCCAC
This sequence comes from Patiriisocius marinistellae, assembly GCF_009014635.1. Taxonomy (GTDB): domain Bacteria; phylum Bacteroidota; class Bacteroidia; order Flavobacteriales; family Flavobacteriaceae; genus Patiriisocius; species Patiriisocius marinistellae. Next base: position 112,543 of record NZ_BKCF01000001.1, read on the forward strand.
TTCGCACCCCAATAGACCTTTACCTATAGGAGAATCTACAGATATTTTTCCTGTTTTTAAATCGGCTTCACTTTGCGCTACTAATTTGTATGTCATTTGTGTGCCGTTTGATTGATTTTTTATTTTTACCGTTGAATGAATTAACACTTTTGATGTATCTAATTGCGACTCGTCAATAACACGTGCATTAGCAACTACTTCTTCAAGTTTTGAAATACGCATTTCTAACATTCCTTGTGCTTCTTTTGCTGCATCATATTCTGCGTTTTCACTTAAATCTCCTTTATCACGAGCCTCTGCAATTGCATTTGATGCCTTAGGGCGTTCAATGTCTTTAAGTTGAGCTAATTCTGCTCTTAGTTTTTTTAAACCTTCATCTGTATAATAAGATACTTTACTCATTTTAATTTCGTTTTAGTTTTTAATAATCCTAAAGTCTCCATCATTTTCTGTCGTGACCTTAGAACAAGAAACCCGCCTCTAGCTATTAATTATAAACCAGCGGGCAGGAATAGAAAAATCCCATAGATTACGGGATTTGCCTAACAAATATACTAAAAAATAAACAGTTGCGTAATTTTTTATAATTTCGCTTTGCGTAAATATCGCTTCCCTATGAAAAAAATACTTTTAACCATTATGGCTATTGCAACATTATTTGCATGCAAATCTGATGACGAGATAAACCAGAATAATCCTAATTATCCTAACGCATTTGTACAGCTCAGCCTTAACCTCAATTTACCAGAATATAATAATTTGCGTTTTCCAGGAGGTTCTTTCATAACCACCACTCAAGGCACAAAAGGTGTGGTTGTTTATAATGTAAATAATGATTTATATACTGCCTTTGAGTTGACAGACCCTAATCATCCACCAAGTACATGCTCACGCATGACACTCAATGGCATAATTACGAGTTGTTCTTGCGGGGATGGAAACACCTATGATGTTGTAACTGGCTCACATCAAACAGATGAAAATTTATTTCCCATGACCCAGTACCGCATTGTAAAGAATGGAAATACACTGCGAATTACAAATTAAAACGGCACACTATTTTCTTCGGAAATTTTAAGGGTGGAACATATTCTATTTCAATCCTAAAAATAGAAATGCCCTTTATAATATACAAAAGGGCATTTTCTGACTTGAAAAAAAACTGCTTTCTAAAATTTTACCGTTGCCCCTATTAAAAAGTTTGTCGTAGCCTGTGGGTAATACCCTGCTCCCTCTACTGTTGTAACTTCACCTGGGACACTAAAATCATCATCAAATGTGAAGAAATAGCCATTTGATACATATTCATTATTGAAAATGTTATTTACTAATCCAGAAAATACTATTTCTTTTACAACAGGAATGTTTGTCAAGCGATACACTACATTAAAATCATTCACAAAATAGGCGTCTAGTTTTGAAACATCACTGTCAATATTACCCATAAATTGTTCACTTACGTATTTTGACAACAATGAAAATTCTAAATTATTAATAGGATTATAGCTTATAATATTTCCTGCAACTACAGCAGGCGAATAACTTATATCTGTGTTGCCAAGGTTTTGCAATTCACCATCTCTTTGAAAAAAATAGTCTTTATTTTTATTGATACTCAACGCTACATTAGGACGTACATACAATTTATCAAGCACTTTAACCTCAGAGTCTATTTCAATACCTGCTCTATAACTATTACCACTTGTACTTCGTAACAAAGCCCCCACATCATCTATACCCGATACTACTAATTGGTTTTTATATTTCATGTAAAATAAGTTAGTGTTTATTTTGAAATCTTTAGATCCATGACGCCATCCCAATTCAAAATCATCTAAACGCTCTGCGGTAAAAATGCCTTCTTCAAAATCACTTCGGCGGGGTTCTCGGTTAGCTCTTCCGTAAGAAAAATAGAATTGGTTATTTGTGTTTAATTCGAAAGATGCTCCTGCTTTAGGATTAAAGAAATCATATGTAACAGATACATTTAATGGATCTCTATCACTTGTTAATCCAGAGATTCTATGCTGTAAAAAACGACCTTGTAAATCTCCAAATACACTAAACTTATCATTAATTTTATAAGTTGCTTTTGCAAAAACACTTAATTCATTTTTTGTCCCTACACCTTCATAGTACCTTTCTTCATAATCATACCCTATAGGAAATTCACTCCATAAAACTTCGCCATAATGGTCACCATCGTAATAGCTATAAAAAACACCTGCCGAAATATCAACTTTAGAATCCTTATAATTAACATTACCGTTTACAGCATAAAAGTCATTATCTAACCAGCGACGACGAATATAGTCTGTTGATGAAATTTCATCTCCATTAATTGTAATGGGAGTAGCTCCTAAAAAATCAAAATCTTCATCATTTTTATACTGCTCAAAATAACCTCTACCATAAGTGTAATTTAAAGAGAGATTTGTACTCCAGTTATTATCAATACGCTCATTCCACAACAACTGATAATGATCCTGCGCATAATTGTCAACTTCGTTTTCATAAAATCTTTCAAAGTTTCCATCGGCATCAAAAATTTGACCTACTGGGTTAAATTTTCTGTCACTTTCAAGTGTAGCAAGATCTATTCCTTCATAGGCTTGATAGGTTTCTTCACGCCCACCAAATATAATCCCCTTTATCAAGGTGTTGTCATCTACGTAAGCTCCTTGTAGGAAATAGGATTTCAAATCTGATGTGGCTCTGTCAATATATCCATCACTTTGAATATTTGAAAGCCTTCCCGAAATTTCAAAATGGTCACTTAATTTACCTGTGCTAAATTTTACATTGTGCTTTCTAGTATTGTAAGACCCAAAAGAGTTTGCAATCTCGCCGTAGGCATTTTCACTTACAGCATCTGTAAGTAAATTGAGACTTGCACCAAAAGCACCACTACCATTTGTAGAAGTACCTACACCACGCTGTAATTGTAAACTTTGTACAGATGATGTGAAATCTGGTAAATTGACAAAAAATGTTCCTTGACTTTCTGCGTCATTAAATGGAATACCGTTGAGAGTCACATTGATTCTTGACCCATCACTTCCGCGCACTCGCATATATGTATAACCCACACCAGCGCCAGCATCACTTGTTGTAACAACACTAGGCAAATAGTTTAGCATATAGGGGATGTCCTGTCCTAAGTTACGAGCTTCTAGATCCTCCGCATCAAGATTAGAGTGTGTAATGGGAGAATCTGCTTTAACACGTATGCTTTGGATTAAAACTTCTTCGAGATTTTCAACTTTTGTTGAATCTTGAACTTGTTGCTGTACTTGTGCATTCATTGAGCACATACCTAGCAATACAAAAAAAGATGTTGCAATAATTTTCATTCGTACAATGGTTATTTGTGACGAATAAAAGGGGCGTTATTCTTTATTAAAATTAAAATGTGTCTAGTCGAGCGCAGTCGAGACCTTTGAAGATTTCTCGACTATAATTACATCTCGACTGCGCTCGATGCGACAGTATCATTCCTAAACAGCATTACCTGTTCTAGGTTCTACGGGTATAATCTCAGCCTTAAAAATATTTATTTAATGATATTAATTTTTAATTATTGAACTATTAGCTCAATAATCTCCAATGTACTATCTTTAATCTCCTATCAAAAAAGCACCCCTTTGAGATGTGGCACAAAGATAGAAGGGTTTCTGAAATGTAAAACAGAAATTGATTAAAAATTAATTATAATTTTTTAATCAATACGGGGTGGTTTTCTATTTACTTTTTTTAAAGCATTATTTTTCTTTGCTTTAATACGTTTTTCAATAGCTCCCTTTGAAGGTTTTGTTTTTTTTCGCCTTTTTGGAATTTTAATATTTTTCTCCAATAAAACTATCAATCTTTGAACAACTAAAGCTTTGTTGCGATGCTGGCTTCGGCTTTCACTGCAAGATAAAGTAAGAATTCCTTCTTGGGAAATTCGGTTGGCTAACTTTACTTCGAGTCTGTTTATTTCGGTTTCCGAGAAAGCTTTAGATACACTTATGTTTAAGGATACTTCTACTTTACTAGATGTTTTATTAACGTGCTGTCCACCAGGCCCACTACTGCGAACTGCCTTAAAAGTAACCTCTTTTAAAAGTTGTTCAGTATTCATTATGCATTAGGACGATGTTCATTACGTAATAAATCATTAACTGTTTTTACTGGATTAAAAGTGCTTTGCGGGACCTCTACAAAAACAGTATTCCATCGTGCCATTGCGCCATTCCATAATCCCGGAAGTTCAAGAGCTTTTATAGGTTTCCCATTTAAGGTTTTATTTGAGATAAAGGAGGCTGACTCATCAACAAAATGAGCCAAATTAAAGCAATTACCTTCATAGTCTTTTGTTGCACAAACAATATCTACTGGATTAAAATGGGTTGCCTCTTTTGCTAGACTAGCTTGCGACGTATCATCAATATTTACTTGGGACATTTCTACGATTTGAAGCGACATATTGCCTTCTTTGTTTCGTACCCAAAAAGGACCACCTCCAGGTGCTCCAGTATTTTTGACAACTCCACAAACTCGCAATGGTCTGTTTAGAACTCCCGCAATTCCTGCTGGGGTCTCAGGGTTTTCTCTTATGTAAAGTTCGTTCCACAAAAATGCTTTCATTTCTGCTAGATTTTCATCAGTTACATTGTGCTCTATGATAATTTGCAAATATGAAAATATCTTTTTCTGTAATTGCAATAATTTTCCTGCAAGCATTTTTTTGTAAAATGCTATTTCTCTTAAATATTCCTCAGCAGCAACATTATCAATATTTTTAATAAAAACAATATCTGCATTTACGTTGTTTAGGTTTTTAATCAATGCCCCATGCCCAGACGGTCTCAATAAAAGATTTCCATCATCTTTACGAACGGGTATGTTTTCATTATCTACTGCTATGGTTTTTGTACTGTCACATTGAAAAGAGTAAGATATTTTTAGTTTTATCTTTGTTTTACTGGTAATTCTGTTTTGTACTCGCTCATATTCATTTTTAAAAAACTCTAAATGTTCTGGTGAAAATGTAAAATGTAAATGTGCAGTATCATGAGCAAAAGCATATTGTGTCGCTTCAAATAGTTGCTCCTCATAAGCTGTTTTTACAAATTTTGTATATCGATGAAATGGAATAAGACCTTTAGGTAAGTTACTAAAATTAAGCCCCTTTTTACTAAGCATTGTTTTTACTAGCATTTTCATGCGTTGACCTCTGTTTGATTGCTTATAATCTGGATATTTTTTTCGTATTGCTTTTCTAAGTTCTAAAATGAATGCGAAATCCTTTAAGTTGTCAAAAAACAACTTGAGTTGATCTAGTTTATTAACTTTTATGTAATCGCGTAAAACCTCTTCTTCTTCATTGTAATCGCTTAAAAATTCATGGAGAAATTTAAACATTCGGGTTGCAGCACCACTCGCAGGAACAAATTTTATAATATCTAATCCCGCTTTATTTTTTTCGTAGTATGCTACACTTTCTTTTTGAGCATTTTCATCGAGTACTTCTATTCCATTGCCTATTGAAGCTGCGGTAACAATTTTGGCAAATGGAACTCCATTATTAAATGTATTAAGTTGTTCTTTTACTGCATTTTCATTCAATCCTCTAACCTCTAGATCCTGCAAATCTTGTTTTGTAAACATGTTATTTTTTATTGAGCAGTTTGTTAATGTGTTTTACTGCAAATTCAAAACGTTGTAATTTTGAACCTTTCAGTGTAATATATGGGAGGTCGTAGTTGATTAATTGATTTTCAAACATACGAAACATATTTTCTCTTTCATCGGGTCTATCTCGCAATTTGTCGAATTCCCAAGGAACATCAATATCTGTTAAAAAATAAAAGTCATAGGTATGTGTTTTAAATGCTTCGGAAATTTCCGAAGGACAAAAACCATCGTTATAATATTTAGAATAGACCTCAATTTCTAATAAATTGGTATCACAAAAGAGTACGTTATTTGATTTTAAAACCAATTTATTTTCTGAAGTTATTTGACCTTTAGCAATAGGCAATAAATCATTTTTAACTATTGTTTCCTTATACTTCTCCCATTTTGCTTCTAAGTAAGTGCGCATATATTCTGGCACCCATTGGGTTTTAAAGTGTTTAGCAAGCTGTTTTGACAAAGTTGTTTTGCCTGTAGACTCAGGACCAAACATTACAATTTTCAAGCAATTACTTGGTCGCTGTTTAAGTGTTTCTTCCATGCTCGATATCCTAAAATTGAAATGCCTATAAATATAATATACAATAAACTACTCAATGTATAACCCTTGTAGAAATACAACGGAACACTTATTATATTTCCTGCTAAAAGATACATCCAGTTAGCAACTTTTCGCTTTGCAAGCATCCACATTCCCGCAAAGAAAATTGCAGTAGTTAAGGTATCTACATAAGCAGTCCAACTATTCCATTTATCAAATATAGTATAAACAACAAAGACACCTAGCAACGCAACGCCGCTTATTAATAATGCCGTTTTGTGGTCTTTTAATGTAGCATTTGTAATTGGTGTATGCTTTTCTGGCGCTACTTTACGTGTCCAGATATACCAACCATAAATACTCATTATAAAATAATATCCTTGAATTATTAAGTCACCTAACAAACCCCACTGCCAAAGTAAATAAACAAAAATTGAAGTGCTAATAATCCCTGTGGGATATACCCAAATACTATTACGCCATGAAAATATTGCAGAAATTAATCCAAAAAAAACAGCAATAGATTCTAAAACTATTTGGTACGTTTCATACTCGGCATATTGACCAAAGAGGAAATCAAAAATGAGGCTCATAATCGCTTCTATTTGATTTTACAATTTTAATATAAAGCAGTCCACGCTCCACAGCTTCTAGTGCTACTTTCATTTCTTTTTGCAGCACATGCATTACAGCATCATATTCACCATACACCTGTGTGCTCAAAGGGTTTTCCAAAACTGTTAAACCTGAATTTCTTAAATTTTTAATAAAGTCAATAATAGCAGGTTCGTAATCATCTTGTAAAGGAGTCAATGTCAATTCTACCGAAATATCCATAAAAGCTTAAAGTATCTAAATTTTAAGAATCAAAGGTAGAAAAATTGACTGGAGAATATAAATTAAGTTTGAAAATCACCCAAGTACGCTACGCTTCAAATACCGTTCCCATCACTACCATGTTTGCTCCCGCATCATACGACAATTTCTTTTGCTCTGCTGTGCGGATACCACCTCCAACAATTAACGGAATTGTTAAAACTTGTTTTACCGCGTTAATAACTTGAGCTGAAACAGGAATGTTTGCACCACTTCCTGCTTCAAGATAAATACTTTTAGCGCCCATCAACTCGGCCGCTAATGCTGTGTGTACTATACCCTCAATATTTGATTGGGGCATAGGAAGTGTATTTGTCACATTTGCAACTGCAGATTCACTTCCACCATCTATTAACAAATAACCCGTAGGAATGACTTCGAGTTTGCTTTTTAGTAATTGAGCTGCACCAGCCTTTTGTTGGCCAATTAAATATTCTGGATTGTTTCCAGAAACGAGCGAAAGGAACAATAATGCATCTGCTTTTTCTGAAATTTGACTTGCTGCTCCTGGAAAAATAATCAATGGTAACTTTGTATGCATTCTCAACGAATCAATTAAACGTTCCATTAATTTTTCAGGCACTGTACTTCCACCTAAAAAAAGATGTGTTGTTTGCTTAGGAATAATTTTTAAAAATTTTTCTGAAGTTGTAATATCAAACTTTTCTGGGTCAATTAATATTGCTAATAATTTATTGCCTTCCTCAATTTGCCTAATTAAGTTTTTATACTGAAATGAACTACGCATTATAATTACTTTAAGAAATTAACGCATACACTAATGTAAACTCTTCAAATTCTTCAAAAAATATATCGTAAGTTTCACTATCACCATTAAATGAAACTGTTGACTTAGTTTGCGTTGCATCTAGCCTAAAATCTTCCACATAAATATTTTCTAAAAAACTAACTCCTGGATTTGCAAAGCTTTTATATAGTGACTCTTTTGCTCCCCAAACTATGGTTAATTTACGCATGATGGCATCATCATTTGCCAGCGTACGGTATTCTTCTAGCGGTGTAAATTTATGGGCAATTCTAATAATTTTAGGACGCTGTTTTTCAATATCAATACCCACTTCTGTAGTGCTTATTATTATCGCGGCAAAGTTGTAGCTATGAGTTATAGAAATATGTTTACCGTCGTTTAAATGTGGCTTCCCATTATCATCGTAGTATAAATCATGGTCTGTGTAATTCATTTGGGCTAATAAATGACGTACACTCATAAAACCGCGCCGGTGTAAATCACTTTTCATTCCATCAACTCTATTTTGACAATGCGTTGTAAGTATTATTCCTTTTGCTAATGTATCAAAAGATTCTTCTATCTTCCAAATGAGGAGGTTAGTATTATCTTGTAGTGTTATAGTTTTGTAAAGAGGCATGATTTTCTAAGAGATATTGCTTACTTTTGCAGTCCGAAATTTTAAGAAATTTGAACCTTTTTTGTTCCTATAAAAATAGCGAATAAATTTAGAATTAAGGTGGCTTTGCAGGTTTGGTTGTTTTATGAAACAGTAACAGTTTCATTTTAGGCTCATTTTCGCGAAAGCTAGAAAAAGAAAATACTAAAATATAGTATACACATTAATAAGTTTCCTGCTCGTGCGGGAATATAATTAAATAATTTTTATGTCAACAAACACAGTACCTTACACAGCTAACAAAGTAAAAGACATTTCCCTTGCAGCATGGGGACGTAAAGAAATTGAGCTTGCCGAAGCAGAAATGCCAGGTTTAATGTCTTTGCGTGAAGAATATAAAAATGAGCAACCTTTAAAAGGCGCTCGCATTGCAGGTTGTCTGCATATGACTATCCAGACTGCTGTTTTAATTGAAACATTACAAGCTCTTGGTGCAGAAGTTACTTGGTCTTCTTGTAATATTTTCTCTACACAAGATCAAGCAGCTGCTGCAATTGCTGCTGCCGGAACTGCCGTTTACGCGTGGAAAGGAATGAATGAAGAAGAATTTGAGTGGTGTATTGAGCAAACGCTTTTCTTTGGTGAAGATCGTAAGCCTTTAAATATGATTCTTGATGATGGTGGAGATTTAACAAATATGGTCTTAGACAAATACCCAGAATTAACTGCTGGGATCAATGGTCTATCTGAAGAAACTACTACTGGTGTTCACCGCTTATACGAACGTGTGAAAAATGGAACATTACCAATGCCAGCTATCAATATTAATGATAGTGTTACAAAATCTAAATTTGACAACAAGTATGGATGTCGTGAGAGTGCTGTTGATGCAATACGCCGTGCTACCGATGTAATGCTTGCCGGAAAACGTGTTATTGTTTGTGGTTACGGTGATGTTGGAAAAGGTACTGCTGCTTCTTTTAAAGGTGCAGGATCAATCGTAACAGTTACAGAAATTGACCCAATTTGTGCATTACAGGCTGCAATGGACGGTTTTGAAGTTAAAAAATTAGAGAATGTTGTAAAAACTGCTGATGTAGTAATTACTACAACCGGAAATAAAGACATCGTTCGCGGAGAGCATTTTGAAGCAATGAAAGACAAAACTATTGTTTGTAACATTGGGCATTTTGATAATGAAATTGATGTGCCGTGGTTAAACAAAAACGCTACAAAAGACGAAATCAAACCTCAGGTTGACAAATATACTTTTGGTGGAAAAGACATTATTCTTCTAGCGGAAGGACGTTTAGTAAATTTAGGTTGTGCAACAGGTCACCCAAGTTTTGTAATGAGCAACTCATTTACAAACCAAACCTTAGCACAAATCGAATTATGGAACCACGCTGATAAATATGGCAACGAAGTGTATATGTTACCTAAACATCTTGATGAAAAAGTAGCACGTTTACACCTGGAAAAAATAGGTGTTGAGCTTACCGAATTAAAGCAAGACCAAGCTGAGTACATTGGTGTAACGGTTGAAGGTCCATTTAAACCTGAATATTACAGATACTAGTCAAAATTTAAGATTATTTTTTTGACTTTGATTTTCTTCGGAAATATTAAATACTGAAATTCTGAACTAGATTCAGAATCCATTAAAGCCCTTGCAGAAATGTAAGGGTTTTTTTGTTTTTATTCTATTTAGCTTTTTTAAAAATATAACTCATCCATACAGGATCATTATCATCTGAGACAATGGCCTGCCTATCAAGGAACTCCCAATTTGCTCTATTCATATAATTAAGCAATTGTGCCGTTGTTTCTAAATCTTCAATAGCATCTACAGTTATGTTTTTTCCTTTAATAGATTCTTGCTCTTCAACTCTTATGCGTTTTACTTTACCTCTATTATTTGCCTTTTGAACAACGATAACTTCTAAGAAATCATATTGAGTAATATCTTGGGCAATTAAGGTTTCCGTAAATAATAGAATTGAAATTAGCGCAAATAGAAAGATTACTTGTTTTTTCATGATGGTTGGCTTAAACCACTAAAATAGTAATTTCTGAACTAACACATACATATAATAACCTCTTCAAAAAATAGCTTTCAATCACATTCAACAACATACTTGTCAATTATAGTTTGAGTAATAGGTTTTAACGTTTTTCCATTTTCTGGATGGATTCCGTGGATTGAAAAATAAGAAAGTTCCTTATTGGTTTTATCATACCAAATAACCGGTTTGTTATTTTTAAAAAATATTGTTTCATCACAAACTTGAATTTTTTTAAAATTTTCAAGCTTTTTCTCATTAAAAGAAACTTCTAAACGTGCACCAGAACATGCTGTTTTCTCATAATGATTATCTTTCCAGACCATACATTCTAATCTCGTATTCCCGAAGAAATTCCAACATAATGAAACTGTTAATATTGTTACCAAAACAAACAACAAAATAGCCGATTTATTCGGTGCCTTTTGTTTGGGCTCCAAGTCATTATTCAATTGTTTTTTGTTGGCGCCATTATGGCTTTTCATATATAATTCGAAATCATCATAACCAATATATTGAGAGAGTGCTTTTAATACTTCGGGTTTTGGCGTTCCTTCTCCTTTTGAATATCGTTTTAAGGATTTAGCCGAAATAGGACATCGATACAATTCCATTAATTGCATTTCTACATGTTCCGCTTGACCATTTAATGATTTATTTAAAGTTTCGGCTGCTGCCTTTGCCAAAGCTTCGTTAATAAGATTTTTTGCTATTTGTTCCATACTGATTTAAAAGTACAGATTATGGACAAATTCTGGACAGCCTTTTTGGACATTCTTTTCCAATTTCTATCCAAAGACTAGCCTCCAATTCTTCCGTATTTAGCACTGTGAAAATTATATCTCACCTATAAAAATTAAAAAGGTGTAACCCTATTTTCATTTTCTGAAATTTTTCTTGCGACCCGCAAATTGCCACCGGGAAGTAGCATTAGTAGTCGCAGGATGATTTCAACTTCCCACAAATTGAGTTTTCACTCATTCACGAAATGTTACAAAACAACTAAAGCACAAGCTACGCTTTTACAGCATTTCTATTGTTCAATTTTTAAATTTTATACACTATGAAAATTATATTTTCTATTTTAATTATGCTCATTCTAAACAGTAGTTTTATATCCTGTACCCCGCAAGCCATCGAAAACAATATAGACCCTCAAGAGACTGTAGGCGAGGATAGTAACGACAACGAGGATGAAACAGATGAATGATTGTTAGTAATTAGGCTACAACCTAGTTAAATCATTTTGTAATTTAGAGGGATGAAAGACATTATTCTATCCCTCTATTTTATTTCTACAATATGCTTTTGCTCTATGAGTTATGGGCAATCAGATAGTATTTCTCATTATCAAAATCTCGCAAAACAACATAAAAAAAACATCCCATTGGCTATAGAATATTTGAATAAAGCCATGGAAATCTCAATACAAAATAAGCAAGACTCTTTATACCTAAATTCAATTTCCAGAAAGAGTACGCTCTTCGGAAATTCTAAAGATTATAAAAATGCTATTGAACAAGCAACTTTCCTAAATGTTGAAGCAAACCAATTAAATGATATTTTTCATATTGCTCGCTCTCATGATAAATTAGGTCGATACTATAGTAAAACAGGAGATTTAACATTAGCTGTTTCAAATTATCTCCAAGCCATTAGACCATACAAAACGATCAAAGACAGCCTTAAATTAAGCTATGTTTTTGAAAAGATCGCTAACATCCAAAATGATCTAGGTGACTTTTTAGGTGCAGAAAAATCTGCTCTTGAAGGCCTTAAATATGCAAAACACAATCCGAAAGGCAATAGCGCCTGGCTTTATAATTGTTTAGGAAGAGCCTCCAAGGAGCAGTTTCAATTTGATGAAGCTTTAAGTTGGTATGATCGGGGTATATCCAGTACAAACAACCAAAAAATTATTGTTTCATTGATACAAAATCAAGCCGTTGTATTAATGAAACAGCAAAAATATAATGAAGCCCGAAAATTATTAACAGCATTGTTACAAGAATCTGAAGTTAAAAACAGCACCTATTTAACGTCCAGAATACTCGACAACCTAGGATATGCTAACTTTAAAATAGGAGAACCTAATGCATTGACCGAATTATTAGAAGCATATGCACTACGGCAAAAAGACGATGACAAAACCGGACTCTTTGCAAGCACTATACATCTCACGGAATATTACCAAGCAAAAGACAGAGAAAAATCTTTGGAATTTGCAAAAGACGCTTTTAACCTGTCTAAAATTATTAATAGCCCAGAAGCCCAAATTGAAGCATTATCATATCTTATAGCACTAGAAACCCCAGAAAACACAAAACTTGCTGCTCTTAGTAGTTTACATCTTAGAGACAGTATAGCTATAGCAACATCAAAACAACGCACAGAGTATTTGAAATTCAAATATAAGACAGACGAAATCTCTCTTGAAAACAGTTTGTTATTAACCGAAAAGGCACAACAAGAAACTATTATTGCTGAAGAGAAAATCAAAAAGTACATCATAGGTTTTATATCTTTTATATTATTTATTACCATAATTGCGCTTTATTATATTTTACGAGAACGTTATAAGAAACAACGTTTAAAAGAGCGCATTGCAACACAACAACATTTTTCTAAACGAATCCATGACGAACTTGCCAGTGACATATTTAATATAATGGCTCAAATGGAACAAGCAAATATTCCTGTTGATTATGTGGATGCTTTAGAAAACATCTATGAACGAACGAGAGACATTAATAGAGAAACTATTTCAATAATTACTAATGAAGATTTCTCAACTACTTTATCAAATCTTATAGAAGGATATTTATCTGAAAATGAACGATTAATTTTAAATGGAATTAACGAAGTGGATTGGACTAAAATTTCAGAAGAAAACAAACAGCATCTTAAAAGAATATTGCAAGAGTTGATGACTAATATGAAAAAACACAGTAAAGCATCACTTGTTGCAATTAGCTTTAAAGAACGACAAACATCTTTACAAATTAATTATGCGGACAATGGTATTGGAGTAATTTTAAACGACCAGAACAAAGGACATGGAATGGCGAATATGGAAAACCGTATTATTTCAATAAACGGAACCTGTATATTTGAAAGTGAACCAAATAATGGCTTTACCTGTGTATGGACTATTCCTTTAAAATAAATAGAAAAATGTTTAAAAAAGTTTTAGTTGCTGAAGACATTGATAGTATAAATGTAGGGATTGCTACCATGTTAAAAGATTTAAATATTAAAAATGTAGCCCATTGCCAATATTGTGATGATGCGTTAGTAAAATTTAAAAAAGCGCAATATGATAAAGAACCTTATGAGTTGCTAATTTGTGATCTTAGCTTTAAAAAGAGCCATAGGAAAGACCAAATAACCACTGGAAAAGAGTTGATAAAAATGTTAATCGCAGAACAACCAGATTTAAAAGTTATTGTTTTTAGTGTAGATGATCATCCAAAAAGAGTTAAGGAATTGTGGGGAACTGGCTGCTTAAATGGATATGTTGATAAAAATAGATGGGGTTTAAAAAATTTAGCAACTGGAATACAAAAAATATATAATGGCGAAACATATATGTCTCCAGCTATAGAAAGCCAATTTAAAAAAAAGAAGGTGCTTAGCGTATCCAATTATGACAACAAATTATTGTCGCTTTTAGCAGATGGTTATTCTCAAGAAGAAATTGAACAATATTTTAAAAAACATAAAATTAGTCCAAGTAGTCGTAGCAGTATAGAAAAACGCTTAAAGGATTTACGTGTTGATTTTGGCGCAAAAACAACGATCCATTTAGTAATGATGGCAAAAAATCTTAAACTTATCTAATTAATAAATCAACACATAAGTATAATAAAATTCCCACCCCTACGGAAACCCGTAAGGTGGGGTTTTTAATTTATTGTAGGTTTGATAATCAATAAAAAATAGCTCTTTAATTGGGGAGTTAAAGCTATTTATCTCCCTTACAGTTTTTCGTAAGGGAGTTTTATTTTTAGTTTACATTTAAAATGTAAAAAACACCATATGGATTTATCAAAACTAAAAATAACCACATTAGCAGTTACTACTGCGATTTTTGCATTTAGCTTCACAACAACTTTTGAAAAGACAGTCTACATCTGTAATTCCACTACAAGCTCTAAATATCATTTAAAGAAAAATTGCCGAGGACTAAATGCTTGTAAAAAACCAACAAAAGAAGTAACCATAACATCTGCAAAAGAGAGTGGTAGATCTCTTTGTGGCTGGGAAGATTGAAAAGATGTGTTAAATATTCAGTAACACTAAAGTTAGCAGAAATAAAAAGGCATAAAGCCACTTAGTAAACGCACAAAAACCCCAATCGAAATAATCGGTTGGGGTTTGTTTGTCAAAGGTAAGAGATTCCTTATGCTTCGGCGAAAGGCACGATACTTACGTAACTTTTATTATCTCTCTTTTTAGTGAATTTTACAACACCATCCACTTTTGCGTGAAGCGTGTGGTCTTTTCCACCATACACATTCTCACCTGGGTGATGTGTATTACCTCTTTGTCTTATGATAATGTTCCCTGCAATAGCAGCTTGTCCACCAAATATCTTAACGCCAAGACGTTTTGATTCTGATTCTCTACCATTCTTCGAACTACCAACTCCTTTTTTGTGAGCCATAATTTTAAGGTTTTATTTTAGTTAAACTTTAGCGTTAGATTATTTTCTTCCGCCGTCTAATTCGTCTTGTAATACTTTAAGCTCGTCCCACTTACCATCTGCAGCTAATTTAGCTTGCTTTGGCCATGTGTTAGCAACTAAATGTGCTAAGTTAGAACTTGCTTCAGCTAAAATTGCTTCAATAGCCTCTGGTTTAGCTTTTGCTACTTTTGCAAAAGTATCTAATCCTGCAGCAACCATTGCCTCAGCAGCTTTAGGTCCTACACCTTCAATCTTCTTAAGGTCATCTGCCTTAGTAGATTTTTTTGGAGCCGCTTTTTTTGCTGGAGCTGCTTTAGCTTCAGCCTTTGGAGCGTCTTTTTTAGCTTCTTCTTTTTTAGCTGGGGCTGCTTTAGCCTTCGCAGGAGCTGCTTTTTTCTTAGCTCCAGAAGTTGCGATGCTTTCAATAACAATTTCAGAAAGAGCTTGTCTGTGACCGTTTTTTACACGGTAACCTTTTCTTCTTTTCTTTTTGAAAACAATAACTTTGTCACCTTTAAGGTGTCTTAGGACTTTTGCTCCTATAAGAGCTCCGTCTATAGCCGGGGCGCCAAGGGTAATATTGTCACCATCACCTACTAAAAGAACATTGTCAAACTCTACAGTTTTACCTTCTTCAGTTGATAAACGATTAACAAAAACCTTTTGGTCTTTTGCAACTTTAAATTGCTGCCCTGCTATCTCTACAATTGCGTACATAGCGTAACGTTTAATTAATTAATAATCTCGCTTCATTTTAAAGCGGGTGCAAATATAATTGTAATTCACATAAAAACAAACACTTTATTCGCTAAAATTTAATCGTTAAATCCTATTAAACAAAGCACTTACAAAAGATGTATAATTATAGCTTCGGAAATGTAACTTATCCTTTTTATTTCTGCTGAAATTTTAAACAACAAAATTATAGTTAACCCTTGAAATTTCCGAAGAAAAACATCAATTATTTCCTGTTAGTAAGCAATACTCCCAATAAAATAATCCCCGTGGCAAAGCCTTGAAATAAGGTAAAATGTTCTCCATCGAGCATCCCCCACAACAAAGCCACAATAGGAATTGTGTATGTGACCGAAGTTGCAAAAACTGGCGTGCTCATCTGTACTAATTTATTGAACATCACTTTTGCAACACCTGTACCTATTACGGCCAAAATAACTAAATACCCAAGTGATGTGTGCAACTCAGCGTCGTTAGCCAAGTCTTTTGAGAAAAATCCAGAAAACAGCAACACAGTAAAAGCAGGAAGTATCAAAACAACAAAATTACCCACCGCAATTGACATTGCTGGAATTTCCTGTAGATGTCTTTTTATAATATTCACGTTAAAAGCATAGCATAATGATGCGGCGATAACGAGACTTGAGTACCAATAATTTTGGTCAGGATTAACATCTGCTCCTGCGTAAATAAGCAACAAACTTCCCAAAAGCCCAACGACTACGCCAAATAACTGGTTGCGGGTATAGCTAATACTAAAAATGATGGCGCCTATAATGAGTGTGACAATAGGTGTTGTAGAATTTAAAATGGAAGCTACTGCGCTATCAATTTCGGTTTCGGCAAATGCGAATAGAAAAGCTGGAATAAACGTTCCTAAAAATGCTGAAATAGCAATCCATTTCCATTTATGCTTTTTAATTTTTTTTAGGTATCTAAATCCAATTAACAATAAAAAAGTAGCCGCAAAGAGTGTGCGTAAAGCTCCCAATTGCAATGGTGTTAATCCAATAAGCGACTTTTTAATAAGTATAAATGAACTACCCCAAACTACAGAAAGTACGGCAAGGTAAATCCACTTTTTCTCAATGCTTTTCACTTTTTTGATTTAAAAAATTGAAATGCAAAGATGATTTTAAATTTTGGGAATGCGGTAGCATTAAATTAATATTTCGGATTACTCCCACTCCATTGTTTCCATCATAACTTTTATATCCTCTCGTAGATAAACTACAGCTGGATAGATGGAATCAAAGTTGGGTTTTGCTTCAAAGTATAATGAGCCAGTGATAAAATTATTAACACTATCTGTCAAATAAAAATGTCCTTGAGAAGCAGCGTTACCGTTAATGCTATAAAAAATACCGTACGCTTTATTATCTGGATTTTCAAAAACCTGCTCAGGAATACTTTGTGCTTTAATATCATGATTATAGGCTAGTTTTTGAGCATCATATAACAAAGAATCTAAGTTTTGATTTTTTATTTTTTGGTACGTCAAATAAACACCTGCATTCATATGTTGATATTCTACCATAGCACCACAATTGCGACCAGGTATTAAACTTGCGTTATCATTAAGCAAAAAATTATAATCGCAACCCGTATTTGTTATAGTGTATGTGGGAGCTGGATAATCCAAGCGTAATTTTGCATTGGGTTTTACCGTGACATCTTCACCGCAAGAGCCGATTATTAAAAAAACAGAAAGCAGAAGTAAATAACGCATTAAGGCTGTGGGCGTATGGTTAATTTAATTTGTTTGATACGTTTGTTTTCAAACGCTTCAATAGTAAACGCGTAATGCTCAAAACTTATTATTTCGTTTTTCTTTGGAAATCCTTTTGAAACTTCTAAAAGAAATCCTGCAACAGTTTCAGCTTCACCTTTTGAACTTTCAAAAACTGAAGTATCCTCAAGGCTTATTACTTTATAAAAATCTTTTAGCGGCGTTTTACCTTCAAATACATAGTTATTGTCATCTAATTTTGAAAAAACTAAATCCTCATCATCAAACTCATCGCTTATTTCTCCTACTATTTCTTCAATAATATCTTCTAACGAAATCAAGCCACTAGTCCCTCCATATTCATCAACAACAATAGCAAGGTGCATTTTCATTGTTTTGAACTCATTAAGCAAATCGTCTAACTTTTTATTTTCTGGAACAAAGTATGCTTTACGTGTTAACGTATTCCACTCAAGAGCTTTTGTATCAATGTGTGGCATTAAATCTTTGACATATAAAATACCTGTAATATTATCAATACTATCACTAAACACTGGTATTCTAGAATAGCCTTTGTCAATAATTTGAGGTAATATTTCTGCGTATGACAACTCTTGATTAAGCGCAAAAATATCCATGCGGTTTTTCATCACTTGTTTAGTATCTGTATTCCCAAAAGTGACAATTCCTTTTAATATTTTTTGCTCTTCGTGTGTTGTATCAGTTTCATCAGTAAGCTCTAATGCTTGAGATAATTGGTCAACACTTATGTTTGACTTTTGTTTACCAAATTTTTCCTGAATATAAATAGTAACCGCACGCATGGGCATACTTATAGGAGTAAATAAAAAATCTAGTACCTTTAGCGGCATTGCCATAAACAATGCAAAAGTCATACTATTACGACTAGCATAAATTTTAGGCAAAATTTCTCCAAAAAGTAATATTAAAAAAGTTACAACACCTACCTCAACAACAAATCGAATATTTATTCCAAAATAAACTTGGTTTAAATTCGCAAACAAAACTTCTCCAATAGAATCAAATAACAATACAATTGCAATATTTATAAAATTATTAGCCACGAGAATGGTAGCTAACAACTTTTTAGGACGCTCAAGAAGTTTCTTTACTATCTGGAGTTTTTTTGGAGCCATCTTTTCATCCTCAACATCAAGTTCTGTTGGAGTTAAAGAAAAGAATGCAACCTCAGCACCACTTATCATTGCTGAGCAAATAAGCAATACTATTAATGCAACGAGATAAACAATTATCCCTGAAGTAAGTACTAATAAATATAAACTAGGAGGTTCTATGTCCACAATTTTTTAACGTTGGTTAGGCTAAGATACTACAAAAATAGTGGTTCAATTAAAATGGTAAATCATCATCTCCCTCAGGTTGTTGTACATTTTGAGTTTGGGCTGGAGTAGCAGGCGCTTGCGATTGAGCAGGACTCTGTTGAGACTGTTGCTGTGGCATTGTTGCTTGCTGATCATTCTTAGGCGTCAAAAAAGTAAAATCTGTACATTGAATTTCTGTACTATAACGGTCTTGACCTTTATCATCTTGCCATTTGCGTGTTTTGAGTCTTCCTTCAATATATACTTTATCACCTTTTTTAAGGTATTTTTCACAAATCTCAGCACCTTTGTTACGCACAACAATGTTATGCCACTCTGTAGTAGTAACACGCTCATTTGTCGTTCTATTTGTATAGCTTTCATTTGTAGCAAGTGGAAATCTACCTATGCTATTTCCACCTTCAAAAAAATGCATTTTCACATCATCTCCCGTATGCCCAATTAGCATCACTTTATTCAACGTCCCACTCATAATTCTATAAATTAATTTTATTCAAAAATCGTTTTCAAAGGTATGTTTTGAGAATTAAATATAATCAAAATTTAACTACTTAAATTCGGGAAAGCTGGAAATAAAATTTGACACTAAAACAGGTACTGCAAAGTCCTGCACTTCGGAAATTTTAATGCCATTATTGTTTAAGTTATTTGAATAACCTATCCAAAATTTAGTATACAAATGTTGATGCGATAATTTATGTACTACTTGAACGTCATTATAAAGTACAAGTTCTGTAATACCGTGTATTTTTGATAACGACACATAATCATCAGTGTTTATTAATTGATTTTCAGAAATTTCCGAAGCACTCTCAACAAGTGGAAATTCGTACAATTGTTGCCATATACCTTTACCAGTTCTTTGGTTTAAAATTGTCTTCTTGTCTGCGGATACAATAACTATATAATTAAAATAACGTTTCTTAATTTTCTGCTTTTTTATTTTAACAGGAAGTTCCCCTACAGTATTAGATAAAAAAGCCACGCAATCTTTATTAAAAATACAGTGTAAACAATCTGGGTTTTGTGGCACACAATAACGAGCACCAAACTCCATAGTTGCTTGATTAAAAGTACCTGATTGCGATATATCTAACAGTTTTTGAGCCAGTTGTTTAAATTCTTTAATTCCTGCACTACTATTAATAGGAGTACTAATTCCATAAATGCGAGAAAGAATACGATATACATTTCCATCAACCACAGCTGTAGGTAAATCAAAACAAATAGAACCAATTGCACTTGCCGTGTAATCCCCCACTCCTTTTAAAGATAAGAGTTCTTTATAAGTTTTCGGAAACTCTCCTTTAAATTCTCCAGTTATATGTTGAGCCGTAATGTGTAAATTACGCGCCCTGGAATAATACCCTAATCCTTGCCATAATTTTAACACTTGTTCTTGCGGTGCATTTGCTAGTGCTTGAACATTAGGAAAAGCTTCAATAAATTTAAAATAATAGGGCGTTCCTTGCTCCACTCTGGTTTGTTGAAGAATAATTTCGGAAAGCCAAATTAAATATGGCTCCCTCGTAGCTCTCCATGGGAGCTCACGTTTGTTTTCCAAGTACCATGAAATGAGATTTTTACGAAACTTTGAGGTATTTATCGCCATATGACAAAAATAACCTTTATGTCTTTATATTTTAACGCATTACCTTTTGAGTTATTGATTTTATATTTCTTATATTTGCCGTCTTGAAAAAAAATTAATTAATAAAAAGAACAAACATGACGAAAGCAGATATCGTAGCAAAGATCTCAGAGAAATTAGGAATGGAAAAAGGAGATGTACAAGCTACTGTTGAAACATTTATGGAAGAAGTTAAGACTTCTCTTGAAGGTGGAGACAATGTATATTTAAGAGGTTTTGGAAGTTTTATCATTAAAACTAGAGCCGAAAAGACTGGACGTAATATTTCTAAGAATACTACGATTAAAATCCCCGCACATAACATCCCAGCGTTTAAGCCTGCAAAAGTATTTGTAGAGGGTGTTAAAACAAATGTTGAAGTAAAATAAATTAATAACGTCCCGTTATTAAGGTAACGGGACAACATAAATCCTATTTAATATGCCAAGTGGTAAGAAAAGAAAAAGACATAAGGTAGCTACGCACAAGCGTAAGAAGAGAAGACGCGCTAACCGTCACAAAAAGAAAAAGTAGTTTTAAACTACTTTTTTCTTTTAAAAAAGTATTGGATTTTTCTTCGGAAATTTCCTGTAATTAGTTCTTTGAAAATGAAATTAAACACTGTTACTACCTGAAACAGTAATTTGATTTCGACGGGTTTTTCTGGATGTTTAAAATTTCAGAAAACATAAAAACCCTGTGAGTATTCTATAATAAGAATGCTACAAATATTGTTTAATCCATTCTGACCACGTTATTGTGCGTCAGGACAAAAATTAATGACCGTGAACTACGAATTATTCATTAGATCCAGTTCACAAGAAGTTGATTTTGCGCTGTTAAAAGATGGAAGACTCATCGAGTTAAACAAAGAAGAAGAGGCAAACAATTTTGCGGTGGGAGATGTATTTCTCGCTAAAATTCGTAAGACTGTACCAGGACTCAATGCTGCATTTGTCAATGTAGGCTATGAGAAAGATGGTTTTTTACACTATCATGACCTTGGGCCAAAAATTACTTCGATGTTAAAATTCGTAAAACGTGTAAGCACAGGTAAACTTAAAGAGTATTCTTTAAAAGATTTCCCATTTGACAAGGAGATTGATAAAAATGGCGGCATTAACAGTGCCATCAAATCAAATCAATCTATTCTGGTACAAGTTGTAAAAGAACCTATTTCCACAAAAGGACCTCGTATAAGCAGTGAGCTTTCAATAGCTGGCCGTTATATTGTTTTAGTCCCTTTTTCAGATCGTATTTCTGTTTCACAAAAGATAGAGAGCCGCGAAGAAAAAGACAGATTAAAACGATTAATTACGAGTATTCGTCCTAAAGGATTTGGTGTAATTATACGCACTGTAGCAGAGGGCAAAAAAGTAGCAGAACTGGATAAAGATTTACAAAATCTAGTAGATCGCTGGACAGCGATGTGCAAAAAGCTACAAGGGGCGCACCACCCAAGTAAGGTGCTTAGTGAGTTAAATAGAGGAGCCTCTATGATACGCGATGTTTTTAACGACTCATTCTCCGCAATTCATATAGACGATGAAACACTTTATTTACAAATAAAAGATTATGTGCAAGAGATTGCACCTGGCAAAGAGAATATTGTCAAATTATATGACTCAAAAGTACCTATGTATGAAAAATTTGGTATTGAGAGACAAATAAAAACCTCCTTTGGTAGAACTGTATCTGGTACTAAAGGAACCTATTTAGTGATTGAGCATACAGAAGCCATGCACGTTATTGATGTTAATAGTGGCAACCGTAGCAATAAATCCAACAATCAGGAACAAACAGCCTTAGAAGTAAATTTAATTGCAGCTACAGAAACTGCAAGACAATTACGTTTACGTGATATGGGCGGTATTATAGTGGTAGATTTTATTGATATGGCACAAGCCGGCAATAGAAAAAAATTGTTTGATCACCTTCGTAATGAAATGAAAGAAGATAGAGCAAAACACAAAATACTACCTCCAAGTAAATTTGGTTTGATACAGATTACACGCCAGCGTGTGAGGCCTGAGATGAATATTAAAACTCGAGAAGAAGCCCCATCAGGCGACACTGGAGAAATCGAAGCGCCAATAGTCGTTGTGCAAAAAATTACCGAAGAGCTTAAAAGGCTTTTCAAAAAAGACTATAAAAATGTGACATTAAGTGCGCATCCTTTTATAGCAGCCTTTTTAACAAAAGGACTTCCATCTGTGCGCCATAAGTGGTTTATGGAGCACAAAAAATGGGTGAAAATACAACCTAGAGATGCTTACACGTATCTAGAATATCATTTCTCTGACAAGAATGGTGAAAGATTAAAATAACCACAACCCCTTATTGTTTTGACTTTAAGGGGTTTTTTTATGCGCTTTTACTTCGGAAATATTAAATATTGAAAAAAATTAAAACCCAATAAAAGAACAAAATTTATAAATTTGATTTTCCATGCAGCAACCCATAAAAACATATACCATTGAAGAAGCAAAACGTAAACTAGAAAAGTATTGTGCATACCAAGAGCGTTGTCACAAAGAAATTAACAAAAAATTGAAGGAAATGCGCATGATACCGCAGGCAATTGATGAAGTGATTGGGCACTTATTGGAACATAATTTTCTAAACGAAACAAGGTTTGCTCAAGCCTATACTCGAGGAAAATTCAGGCAAAAAAAATGGGGTCGAATAAGGATTACGCGAGAACTAAAAATACGTCAAATTTCGGCATATAATTTAAAACTTGCTTTAAAAGAAATACCAGAAGGGGAATACCAAGATACATTTGAAACTTTGTTTGAAAAAAGAGTTTCACAGCTCAAAACAGAGAAAGATAACCAAAAAAAGCGCAAAAAAATAGCAGATTACCTCCTATATCGTGGATGGGAATCTGCTATGATCTATGAAAAATTGAGAACTTTTAAATATTAAACGAAGCTCCAATAGTTATATTGAATTGGTTGTTGAGTTCTTTTCTGAGTGTTTGTTGTATTTCGTAATCATCGTCATTTTTGTATCGGGCAATTGGTAAATTAAGCTCTGTAAAAACTCCTATACCATCTGTAAAAAAATATCTTGCTCCTACGTGTGTACCAAAATTTTTAAGACCTAAATCGAGACCAGGATATAAATCAAATGCTTCACTTATATTCAACACATTACTTAAGTGAGCATTAAAACGTGCACGTAAGTCAAAACGATCTGTAAATTTTGGATCTTCAAAAAATACAATTGTACCAGAACCATCACCATTATCTATGGTAAAGGCATTTAAATTTGAATACTCATCAACGCCTAGTAGGTAAGTTCCTCGTAGTCCTATCGAAATGTTTTCTCCTAAACCATAATCGACCGTGGTTGTAATTCCAGTAGCCTCTGACTGGATATTTGCTCCTACCCCAAATTTTATATCTCCAGGGCCACTATAAGCAATTTGAGATATTATAATTGAAGAAATCATACATGTAATAACTGTAAATAGATATTTCATTTTTTCGAGTTTTGTTGTTTCTGGGTATCAAACGTAGTTTTTAACACTTGTGATATACTTTAAACAAAAATAATAAAATCTTTGAGGTAATGATTAGTTAATTCCAAGCTTTGAATGCGTTCTTTCAATTGCTTTTTTGTTTTTCCAATCAATCCATTTTTGACCTCTTAAGCGACGCATAACATTATCAAAATGACGCATAAAAAAAACGTTGTAAATAGCTCTACCCAGTCGTACTGGGTTCCTTGGGACCGCTCGCAAACTCATTGAAAAGCCAGGTGTTATATATTTCATATAATGCCAATAACCTTCTGGCATATAAAGAACTTCGCCATGATTTAAATGAGTTTTAAATCCTTTAGCTTTTTTAAGAGCTGGCCATTTACTATAATCTGGATTTGAGAAATCTATATCCTCTCTTGTAATTAATGAATGTGGCACTTGATATAGATAATCATTTTGCTTTTGGTCAAAAAGGATGACTTCTTTTTTTCCATCAAAATGAAAATGAAATATATTAGCTAAGTCGATGTCGTGGTGCATAAAGGTATAAGAATCCTTCCCGCCAAAAAACAACATAGGTAAACTCTTCATCAACCTCAGCCCAAAGTCTGGCCATTTATAATCTTTTTGAAGCTCGGGCACTTCTTTCAATACATTCCAAAGAAATATACGGTATTTAGTAGGCTCTTTTTTCAATAATGAAATATAATCTCGCATTTTCATTTTTGCATGAGGCTCATTAAAGCCATCTTCATGAGTAACTGGGCGATTATCATATAATGGCACTTCAGCATCACCTACAACATTTGCAATGTAATCAAGATTCCATTTTTTAAAAGCAGGCCAATCTTCAATAAAACGTTCAATTACTACTGGAGTTTGTGTTTTAAAGTATTGATTATAAAAATCTTTAGAAGATATTGTTTGTATGCGCTCTATTTCTTTTAACTGCATGTGGTTTTTTGAGGTCAGTAAATGTACGGAATAGTACTAATTAAGGTTTTAAAATTATCATAAAAAAAGACCGCCTAAATAGCGGTCCTTTAACAATTAAAATATACTGTCGTTATACCTTAGCTTTTTCTCTAGCCTCTTCGTTACGTTCAATTTTATGTCCAGGACGAGACCATTTTGGTTTTTCGCCTTGTGCCGCGTATTTTGAATATTGAGCTTCTACAGTTTCTGGCTGTTCTTTTTTAACAAAAGGTTTCATAGGCTGTAGGCCTAATAATTTAAACATTTTCATGTCTTCATTTACATCTGGATTAGGTGTAGTTAATAATTTATCACCAGCAAATATAGAGTTTGCTCCTGCAAAGAAACACATAGCTTGTCCTTCTCGGCTCATTTCGGTTCTACCTGCAGAAAGCCTTACTTGCGTATTAGGCATAACAATACGCGTTGTTGCTACCATGCGTATCATTTCCCAAATAGAGATAGGCTCAATCTCTTCCATTGGTGTACCTTCTACTGCTACTAATGCATTTATTGGCACACTTTCTGGTTGTGGACTTAAACTAGCTAAAGCAACAAGCATTCCTGCTCTGTCCTCAACAGCTTCTCCCATACCTATAATTCCACCACTACAAACTGTAATATTAGTTTTTCTAACATTACCAATAGTGTCTAACCTATCTTGATAGGCACGTGTTGATATTACATCTTTGTAATAATCTTCGCTTGTATCAAGATTATGGTTATATGCATAGAGACCAGCTTCAGCAAGACGTTGTGCTTGGTTTTCTGTAATCATACCTAAAGTACAACAAACTTCCATATCTAGTTTATTAATGGTACGCACCATCTCTAAAACATTATCAAATTCTGGCCCATCCTTTACATTTCGCCATGCTGCACCCATACACACGCGTGAACTTCCGCTAGATTTTGCTCTCAACGCTTGTGCTTTTACTTGTTGCACACTCATCAATTCGTTTCCTTCAATATCTGTATGATATCTAGCAGCTTGTGGACAGTAGCCACAATCTTCTGGACAACCTCCTGTTTTGATCGATAATAGTGTTGATACCTGTACTTGATTAGGATTGTGATGCTCGCGATGAATAGTTGCGGCATCATATAACAATTCCATCATAGGTTTGTTATAAATCGCTAAAATTTCTTCTTTAGTCCAAGTGTGTTTTGTTTGAGTCATAAATTCAAAAATATGAAATTATTTCTTTTAGAAATGTGGTTTTAAAATAATAATACTCACAGCATTTCCTCCAAAACCTACAGCGTTAACCATCACGGTTTTGAGTTGCTCTGGAAGATGCCTTGAATTACCGTAAAATGGATTTTCAATAAATTTATTGTGCTCAAGCATTAACGTTGCGAGCTCTAAACTCAACATGCCAGATGTTGCAAACGTATGGCCCACCATCCATTTATTTGAAGTCAATAATGGTAATTGCCTGCCAAAAATCATATCAATAGCATTTTTCTCAGCCTTGTCTCCCTTTACGGTTCCTGGAGCATGCATAACAATTGCATCGACCGTTTTGAGTCCAGCATTTTCTAGTGCCATATGCATTGATTTTTGAAAACAATCTGCGTTTTCACTAATAGAGCTATGGTGCTGTAAGGCCTCAGAAGCAAAACCATAACCACTAATTACTGCAAGCGCATTTTCCTTTATGCCTCGTTCTAAAACAGCAAGTGCAGACCCCTCACCAAGTATCATGGTGTTTTTTGTTTTCTGAAATCGCATCGACTCACATGCCATCTTACTTTGCGATGTTGAGTACAATCGCAACGCTTTCATTTGAGCAATGGTAAATGGTGTTAAAGCCGCCTCGCTTCCGCCCACGATGAACGCATCTGCCATATCTGCTTGCAGCCACGCAATACCATTTAATAGCGCATGCATTGCGGTTGAACAGGTAACCGATTGATCAATTTGAACTCCCTGAATACCTAAAAATTGTGCAACCGATGACGATAAATTGCCCAACGTTGTGGTGGGAGATGTAAATACAGAGACCGTTTCGTCCAGCTTAAATTGGTCATAATATTTTTCAAAAAGTCCCGTAGCACCTCTTGATGAGCCAATGTTAACTCCAGTTCTTTTACTTCGGAAATTTGCTGCGCCGTTTAAAGTTTCCGAGGCCATTAAAGCTAACAATACCGTTCTATCTAAATGTTTAAAAGCCGGATTTTCATCCTGCATTTTGGATAATGCTTGTTGCATTTCCGAAGAAATTTTTGAAACTTTAATAGTATGTTCTCCAATTAGCATTTCAGAAAAAAGAGCACTTTTAAAAAGGTAATTTTGCCACACTTCCTCGCGGGTTTGACCTAATGCCGAAATGGAAGATAATGCTGTAATTGAAATGGGATATCGCAACTTTTTGTAATTTGGAGCAAAAATACGGGTTCTCTATTTTTTAGTGCCCAATAATTACAATATTATGGAAGAATTAGAGCCGCAAAAAAGCTGGTGGAGTCGCAATTGGAAATGGGTTGTACCCGTGGGAGGATGTTTTACACTAATCCTACTTGTACTACTTGGAATAGGCGGCTTGTTTTATGGAATTTCCTCAGCAGTTACTGATACCTCTGCATATACCGAAGCTATGAAACGCACCACTGAAAACGCATATATTATTGAAATACTTGGTGAACCCATTGAAAAAGATGGTTACGGAAGTACTAGTGTTAATTATACAAATGGATATAAAATTGTTGATTTTACGACACCAATAAAGGGACCAAAAGGTACTGCGACCTTAAAGGTTATTGGTGAAGGTATGGATGACGTTTGGAAATATTCGCAAATGGATGTTTTTATTGGAACCGAAGATACAATTGTGAATTTGCTTGAAGAAAGCATGCTAATTGAAGATTACTAAACTTTCCTCAATAACCTCATAGATCTTCTTTAATTCTTCCTTTGTAATCACATAGGGCGGTAATACGTAAATAGTGCTTCCCAAAGGTCGTAATACTATGCCCCGTTCTATAAAAAATTGATATAGTTGATCACGCAAATTACCGTACCGCTCCATTTTTATGTTTAAATCAATGGCAAGAATTACACCCTTGCAACGCACATTTTTAACACTAGGGTGATCTTTTATTGATTGAGCAAAATGTATATGTGATGAGGCTATAGTTTCTCTTTGATTTTTTATCTCTGAGCTATTCAATAATTTAATTCCTGCAATAGCTGCCGCACACCCTAGTGGATGTGCACTAAATGTATGTGCGTGAAAAAAACCTTTGTGCACATCTTCACTTAAAAATCTATCAAATACTTTTTGACTACAGCTCGTAATACTCAATGGAAACATTCCTGCGGTTAGTGCTTTACTAAGGCATATAATTTCGGGTTTATATTCTAATTGGTCAATGGCAAAATTAGTTCCTGTTTTTCCAAAACCTGTCATAATTTCGTCAGCGACACAAAGCACATCTGTCTCTTGACAACGCTTAATAATTGCATCTAATCCAGAAACAGAATGGAATTTCATTCCCGCAGCTCCTTGCACTAATGGTTCAAAAACAAAGGCTGCACATTCATTTTCTATTAAAATTTGTTCTAATAGTTCAAGTACTTCAAAGAGGTTGTCTTCTTGTGGTACAGGAATTCTTTTTACTTTAAGTAAAAAATCTTCAAAGGGAGCGTTGTATGATGCAAGTCCAGAAGCACTCATCGCACCAAAGGTATCTCCATGAAATCCATCTTCAAAAGCAATTAATGTATCTCGCTTTTCCCCAATATTATGATGGTATTGAAAAGCCATTTTGATAGCGGCTTCAACCGCTGTTGACCCATTATCATTAAAAAATATTTTTTGCTGGTTGGCTGGAAGAATTTTCATTAATTCTTCTGCAAGTTTTATGGCTGGCTCATGTGTAAAACCACTAAACATTACAAAATCTAAGGATTCCATTTGCGCAGTTATTGCTTTAATGATTGCTTCATTCCCATGACCATACATTGACGTATACCACGAAGCAATAGCATCAATATATTCTTTACCATCTTCATCCCAAAATAAAGAGCCTTTCGCTTTAACAAGACCTACAGGCGGTGTGGCAGTTTTATGCTGGGTTAATGGATGCCACAAATGGGCCTTATCTCTTTCTATAAGTTTCATAGAACAAAGGTAACACCACCCTATTGGGCTTCAAAGGGAGAATCAATACTTTTTGATATTATATTTGCGTACTCTTTTACTACATTTTTATCAAAATAGGGTTCTTCATCAATACGGCCAAGCATTTTTCCTCCACTCATTTTTAGAATAATTGCTTCGGTGGTGGGGTGTTCTTTACCGCTAAAAATGATTCCGAATACTTTTAGACCTCTTAATTTAATTGCTTCTAGGGTTAATAATGTATGATTAATACTGCCCAAATAATGACGCGAAACGACGATAATACTATCTGTTGGGAGAATTAAATCAGCAATCGTTTCTGTATCATTTATAGGCACTAATAATCCACCAGCTCCTTCAATTACTAAGTTATTTTTAGTTTGAGGTCGCGTTATTTTTTTTGCGGAAATTTTTACGCTGTCAATTTGTGCTGCTGCGTGCGGACTCATTGGAGTTTTTAAATCGAACGCGCTTTTATGAAAAACAGTTTTATTATTTGAGATAAATCGTTTCACTTTATGTGTGTCACTATTTTCAAGTTCACCAGCTTGAATAGGCTTCCAATAATCTGCTTTAAGTGCCTCTGTGATAATTGCAGAGACTACTGTTTTGCCAACTTCAGTAGAGATACCGGTGATAAAATAGGTTTGATTTTTCATTGTGTAAAATTATAAAACATAGCTCTAACCCTTTTAAAAGAGTTAATTGATTTGATTAGTAATTATGGTAATTAACTTAACTATCTGCTCTTTAGTATTATAACTATGTAAACAAATACGTAAACGTTCCTTCTCTCTAGGCACGGTGGGTGATAGTATTGCTTTCACATCAAAACCCTGTTTTTTAATAGCTTCGGAAATGTGTTTTACATGACTATTTCCAGACACAATGCAACTATGAATAGCCGAATTACTTGGAATAAAATGCTGTTGTAATGAATTACTAATTATTTCATTTTTTAATATTGCAATATTACTTTTTAATGTTTGCCTTTTTTCCGAAGAAATATTTAGTTCATTATACGCTGCTTGTATTGTTGCAAGACTGTGCGGTGGTAATGCTGTTGTGTAAATAAAGCTTCGAGCAAAATTAATAAGATAGTTTTTCAAATCATTGCTACAAATAATTGCAGCGCCGTGACAACCCAAACCTTTACCGAAAGTAATGATACGTGCGAATATTTTATTTTCTAATTCTAATTCTTGCACTAATCCTTCTCCCTTGTTTCCGAAAACACCAAGCGCGTGAGCTTCATCAACAACTAAATGCACGTTGTAGCTATTGCACAAATGGGAAAGTGCTTTTAAATCTGGAGTATCACCGTCCATACTAAAAACGCTTTCGGTGATTATGTAAATTTCGTTTTTTACTTGGAGATTTCGATTTCGATCAATTAGGCTTTTTGAGTTGTTACTAAATTGATGGAGTTTTTTTTCTAAATCCTCAACATTGTTGTGAGTAAACTTATACCCTTTTGCATTACTCATCTTAATGCCGTCTCTAATAGAGGCGTGGCATAATTCATCATATAAAACAATATCTCCTCTTTGTGGAACGCTGCTAAAGAAACCAATATTAGCATCGTACCCACTATTAAAAATTAGAGCCGCTTCACTGTTGTGGAATGTGGCTATTAGGTCTTCGGTGCTTTTAAAAAGTGAATGGTTTCCTGATAAAAGTCTTGATCCCGTTGCGCCATTGTGCTCAAGGTTTTGTTGTTTTAAAATTTCAGAAGTTATTTTAAAAATCTTTTTTGAGACGCTAAACCCTAAATAGTCATTTGATGAGAAGTCTATAAGATTATTAGGCGTACCCAACTTGCGCAATGAGTTGCTTTCTTGGCGTTTTGCTATTTTTATTTGAAGTTTTTTAGGTAGCATCTTTCAAAGATAATTGCTCACGGTTTTAAACAAACTACTCAAGTGAATTTTTATGGAATTTCTAATATTTTTTAATTTTCCTTAATCCATTTACGATCTTCTAGAATAGTACCGTCCCATATTGACGTATTTAATCTACTTGCTACTTGATATGCTGCTTCTATTCCATCCTCACGATTATTATATTCCTCGATTAAATAGCCATCATTAAATGAAATGAAAATTTTAAGAAAGTATTTATTTTCTGCCTCTTTATAAATGGAAATATATTCAATGGATGGCATAGGCTCCCACCATCCAAATTTTATAATCCCTACTTGGATTTCTTCTTTAAATCGTTCACGCTTAAAATCGAATATAAAGTTGCTTTTTTTAGCATTATAAAATGCAGAGATACTACTCACAAAGATTAAAAGTCCATAAAAATATAACTCTGTATGTACATCAACTCCTACTATTATTTGCCAAATACAGAATCCTAAAATTAACAAAAAGAGTATAGGAACTAACCATTCATACCATAATTTGGCTTTTTGTTTAACTACAACATATCTATCGTCTACTAATAACGACATACTTTTTTAAGTTTTGATATAAGTGGATAAAGATAGGGATGAAAAACTCTATTTTTAAATTGACAATACTAGTTTTGAATTAAGATTGTTGTTTCATTATTTTTAATAATGAATGTATTTTTATATGAACGATAGCTATTTGAACGATGCAAGTTGATTTTTAAAACTTACTTATTAAAAGCTTGATTACCGTTATTTTAATCACTAAAACACAGTCTTTTTATATTGTTACCTGTGGTTTTTCTTCGTGCAGTTATTTTAATTTGGCTATTGTAAAAGTAAATTCGCTATACGAACCTAAATCTGAAATTACTGAAATTTCGCCGCTCAGACTATGAACGAGTTTTTGAACAGTTGACAAGCCTATTCCGTGTCCTTTTTCACCGTTGTTATCAAGATGCCCCACAATTGTAAATAGTTCAAATATTGTTTTGAGTTTCTCCTTTTCTATTCCACGACCGTTATCATGAATTTTAAATTCATAAAAGCCTTCTATCTCGCTTGCCTTAATTTTAATAATCGTTCTTTCCTTATCATTATATTTGAGGCTATTTCCTATCAAATTGATAAAAATTTGCTTTAAAGCCGTTATGTTACAAAGTATATCTATGTTGTTTTCAGGTAAATTTATCTCACAATTATCTTTTATATTTAATAAGTCTATGACGCCTTCTAACAACTCATTGATTTGAAAATTTTGAGTATCATCAACATCATAAGCTATACATTCATAATGTTCTAAAATTTTAGTGATGTAGTCACTCATAGAAAGTGATGACTTTTTTAGATAATCTAAATAACCTTTTCCAGTATCGTCTATAAAATCATTGTACTTCTTTTTTATAATGTCTGAAGTTAAGATTAAATTAGCCAATGGCATTTTAAGGTCGTGGGATACAATGCTCGCAAATTCTTTGAGAAGACCATTATGTTTTTTTAAGCTGTCTTTAGTGCTTATAAGATCTCTGTTCATAATTCTTAATAACAGAAGCCTTTCTACTTGTTTTCCCAATCGTTTTAAAGCATCTCTTTGCCCTTGATTTAGAGCATTAGGCTTATGGTCTATAACACAAAGTGAACCTAAAGGCAAACCATTTTCAGTCCTTAATGGAATACCCGCGTAAAATATAACTGGCTCATCAAGTTCTGTGAGTGGATTGTCAATAAATCTTGGGTCTAATCTTGCATCTGCTACTTCTAAAATTTCTGTAGGGTCGAGGATTGCGTGAGCACAAAAAGAATAATCTCGTGAAGTCTCGCAGGCAGTCATACCTTTTTTAGATTTAAACCATTGTCTTTCTTTATCAACAAGTGAGATTAATGATACAGGTGTATTACAAATAAAGCTTGCCAATTCAGTAATGTTGTCATAATCATCATCCTCTGC
This sequence comes from Patiriisocius marinistellae, assembly GCF_009014635.1. GTDB lineage: Bacteria > Bacteroidota > Bacteroidia > Flavobacteriales > Flavobacteriaceae > Patiriisocius > Patiriisocius marinistellae. Next base: position 145,648 of record NZ_BKCF01000001.1, read on the forward strand.
TGTGTCCAAAATTTTGAGACTAATTAAGGCTTGAAGCCGTTCTATTTCGTTATGTGGTACTTTTGACGCAGGCATTATATAGGTAAGTAGTTAAGCGAATAAAAATAATCAATTTTTTAAGTTTCACAATATCTAGTTTAATATGTAGTAAACTTTAAGTTATTTTAGAATTTGACGTATTTTTTGAAAGTTGCTTTAAAATTGATGGATAGTTACTTAATAGTATATTTTCGAATAGATATACCTTAGTACTATCAAGATAACATCTTTTTTTTGTCACCATTATCTCGCAAACGGTTGCATGATTTATATCTTAAATGTTCGTAAATAATGCTAATCAAACTAAAATTTCCGAAGCATTATAAATAGCTTTATTAAGTTGAGACGTTATATTATTAACAAGTAATATAGCATATTTACTTTTATTTAGCGGTATTTACATTGAAACCTGGTGATTTGTAATCTTTAGGTAAATAATCTGTGGGTATAGTGCTATGGTTACCATCTCTTGCTGCTCTGTAATGTGGTGATAATATTTCTATTCCTCGTTCATTACAAACGTCTTGTATATTTTGATGCAAGTGTGAATAGATAGCAGCTTGTTTGTTTGCTTCTTGGATATAGGCATTAATCTGGTAGGCTACATAAAAGTCTTCAAGACTTGTTTGAAGTACAAATGGCATGGGATCTTTTTGAACCAAGTCTGTTCGTAAAGCAGCTTCAATTAATGCTGTGTGCATTTCTTTCCAAGGTATGTCATACCCTATGGTAACTGTGGTGTGGATGATCAACCCTTTCTCTGGCGCATCACTACTATAGTTAATCGTGTGACTACTCATGACAGATGAGTTTGGGATTGAAATAATTTCGTTTTTAGGTGTGCGTATTCGTGTTACTAGGGATGATTTCTCAATTACATCTCCCATAACATCCCCAATTTTTACACGGTCTCCTATTTTAAATAAGCGCATATACGTAAGGACTAATCCTGCAATGATATTTGATAATGAACCAGCAGATCCAAAAGTAAAAAGAAATCCCAGAAATACAGATATACCTTGAAATACTGGTGAATCACTCCCGGGTAGATATTTAAAAATAACTACAAAAGCAAAAGCTATTACTAGTACACGTACTAATTGATATGTAGGTTTTGCCCAATAAGGATAAAACCCATTAAAGGTTAGTCTTTCTTCCTCGATTTCGATTTTGAGAAAGTTTAAACCTTTTAAAACAAATCTAAATACAAATACAATTACTATAATAGTAAAAAGGTTAGGCAAGTAATTCCAGAACGCAAGGAAGATCCCTTTTAGTGGGTTTAGAATATAGCCAAATAAAGTTTTTGCGAGATTTTCAGTTTGCGGAAAAAACCCAAAAATAATAGGTAAAGCTATATATATGGATAGGCAAACGGTAAACCATTTTATTATTTTATTTGCAAATAATAGTACTGTAACTTGACGATCAATATCTAAAAGGGTGTAGCCTTTAATTATAAATGGTTTAAAGTTTTCCTTTTTTTGTCTTTGAATTTTTTGCCTACTCCATTTGAACAACCTAAGAATATACCTAACAATAATAATAATTATAATTAGAGCTATAAATGCGAGTCCTAAGCTTTTAAGCAGATTGAACAGGCTAGTTTCAGACTTATAATTTGTTACTTCTGTAACAATTTTAGTTTTATACTTTTGTGCGAGCTCAACAGGTGACGTTTCTAGCCAAAGTGCGTCAAAATCTGTAATACTTATGATAATTTGTTCTTCGTAAATAATATCTACGGTTGTTTCAAGCTCTTCAATTTTTAATGAGTTCTCACTAAAATCGATTTTAAATGGTAATTTTTTTATTCTATTTGTTATAGTTTCTGCTCGTTCTGCTGGTGAAAAACTTCCTAAACGGGTATAGATTAAAAATAATGTATCATTATGAAAACCATCTACGGGATACCCCTTTGTGGTTTTTTTTAATGCTTCAATTTGTTTCTTTTTTGAAATAAGCAGTGCTTCTTCCTTAATTTTGTATTGGTTAAGCTCAGCTTCTAATTCCTTACGCTCTGAAGATTTTGTGGTACTTAAATTTTGAATTCTTGCTTCAAGATCTGCTCGTCTTATAGAATCTGCAAATCGTTCTTTTTCAAAATTGGTTACTTTTTTTTCAAATTCTCCATCTCCTTCTATTTGAGAGATATTTGTTGAGTCTTTAATACCTTCAACTTTTTCTGTTTGTGCAATACAAAAAGCTGTTGAAAAAAATAATAGCGTTATTAAGGTTTTAATTTTATTCATAAAACTATTTTCCTTTGTTAAACATCTTTTTAATTTTTGAAATGAAGGATGCTAAAGGTATAAAATTTCGTTTTAGATTATTGCTTTTTTAAAAAATGTGGTTTTGACAAAGAATGTTAGCTAAAATCACTATTAAAATTGTTATAGAAGGCATTACTTATTTTAATGGGGAAAAAAAATTAGAGGTTGTAATATTTCTGAAGAACAAAAAAAATCCCAAACTCCTGTAAAAGGGGTTTGGGATTCATTAGTTGTATATTTTAAAGCTTAGTCTGCTAGTACTATTACTTTATTGTCACTACACTCAACAGTACCGCCGTTAATTTCTATGGTCCACTTACCATCAACTTGTGTAAATCTGTTTTTAAATGCCTCAGCAATCGTTGGATTGCCTTTGAACTTTACTGTTCCTGCATCTAATAAAGAAACAATAGCAGCGTGGTTATTTAACATTTGAAACTCACCTTCCATTCCTGGAACGGTAACACTCTCCACATCTCCACTTACTAATGACGCCTCTGGGGTTACAATTTCTAAATACATATTTTATGCTTTAAACTTTAAGCTATGGGCTATAAGCTGATTATGCTTCGGTTAACATTTTCTCACCTGCCTCGATTGCTTCTTCGATAGAACCTTTAAGGTTAAAAGCTGCTTCTGGTAAGTGATCTAATTCACCATCCATAATCATGTTAAAACCTTTGATTGTTTCTTTAATATCTACTAATACTCCTGGAATTCCTGTAAACTGCTCTGCCACGTGGAAAGGTTGAGATAAGAAACGTTGTACACGACGTGCACGGTTTACAGCAAGTTTATCTTCTTCAGATAATTCTTCCATACCAAGAATGGCAATAATATCTTGTAATTCTTTATAACGTTGTAACAATTCTTTTACACGTTGTGCACAGTCATAATGCTCATCACCTAAAATTGATGCTGTTAAGATTCTTGATGTTGAATCAAGTGGATCTACCGCTGGATAAATACCTAGCTCAGCAATCTTACGAGATAATACTGTTGTTGCATCTAAGTGAGCAAATGTTGTTGCTGGTGCTGGATCTGTAAGGTCATCCGCAGGTACGTAAACCGCTTGTACAGATGTAATAGAACCCTTTTTAGTTGATGTAATACGCTCTTGCATCGCTCCCATCTCTGTCGCTAATGTAGGTTGGTATCCTACCGCAGATGGCATACGTCCTAAAAGTGCAGACACCTCTGATCCTGCTTGTGTAAAACGGAAAATGTTATCAACGAAGAAAAGTACATCTTTTCCTTGACCATCTCCAGCTCCATCTCTAAAGTACTCAGCAATTGTAAGTCCAGATAATGCAACACGTGCACGTGCTCCAGGCGGCTCGTTCATTTGTCCAAAAACGAATGTCGCTTTTGAATCTCTCATAGCCATTTTATCAACCTTAGACAAATCCCATCCACCATCTTCCATAGAGTGCATAAAGTCATCACCATATTTGATAATACCAGACTCAAGCATCTCTCTCAAAAGGTCATTTCCTTCACGTGTTCTCTCCCCTACTCCTGCAAATACAGAAAGTCCACCATGTCCTTTTGCAATATTGTTGATCAATTCTTGAATTAATACAGTTTTACCTACACCGGCTCCACCAAATAAACCAATTTTCCCCCCTTTTGCATAAGGCTCAATAAGGTCGATTACTTTAATACCTGTAAAAAGCACTTCAGACGAAGTTGAAAGATCCTCAAACTTAGGAGCATCTCTGTGAATAGAAAGACCGCTATCACCCGTTTTAGGTAAGTCACCAATACCGTCAATTGCATCACCAATTACGTTAAAAAGACGCCCATATATATCATCACCAATTGGCATTTGAATAGGAGATCCTGTTGCAACAGCATCAACACCACGGCTCAAACCATCAGTCGAGTCCATCGAGATGGTACGTACCGTGTTTTCTCCTACGTGAGACTGTACTTCAAGAATTAACTTGTTTCCGTTATTATTAACTTCAAGACTATCGTAAATCTTTGGAAGCTCTGCTCCATTTGCAAATTCAACATCTACAACTGGCCCAATGATCTGTGCAACTTTTCCTGTACTTTGTGACATTTTAAGTATTTCTTTTTTAGTTATCTACGGGTGTAAAAAGCACCCTTTTTTTCAACGGTGCAAAGATAGTTTTTTCTGCGGAAATATAACACGTTTAAAATAGGGATTTTTTGACAGAGATTTTCTTCTGAAATTTTAAGGGTGTAATATTACTGCCTCATTAAAACTTATAGCAGTAAAAAGCTATTAATTAACAGACTCACAAAGCCCTTTAATATTATCTTTAAAAAGCATCAACACCTTATCCATCAATACACAATCTCTATTCACGTCTCTTCCGTCAATTTCTACCATCGGTGTTAATTCGCCCATAGTACCAGTGGCAAATGCACCTTCAGCATTTATAAATTCGCTTAGAGATAAATCTGCTTCTTTTATTTTAACACCGTTGTTTTTGCATAAATCAATCACCGTATTTCTTGTAATTCCGGGCAAGCATGCGTGTGCAAATGGCGTATAAACGGTGTTATTTTTTACCATAAACACATTACTCCCATTTAGCTCTGCCACAAAGCCTCGCTCGTCTAGCATTAAGCCTGCATCTTTTCCAGCTACATTTGCTTGGATTTTTGCAATGATATTATTGAGTAGATTGTTATGATGAATTTTACTGTCTAAAAATTGTGGTGCATTTCGTCTTTGGCTTGAGCTTATTACTTTAATTCCACTCTTATTATCATAGACTAATGGTTTCCATTCCGCTAGAACTATAAGACAAGAACCGCTTTGATTTAAACGAGGATCCATTCCACTTGTAATTTTTTCTCCTCTTGTCAAAGTAAGCCTAATATGGGTATCGTCGTTCATCCCGTTAGCATCGAGCGTTTGTTTAATTGCTTTTTTAATTTCGGTTTTTGATGGAATATCTACAAACGCTAGTGTTTTTGCGCTTTCATGAAGCCGCGTTAAGTGCTTATCTAAACATACTATACCTTCTGGGTATACGCGTAATCCTTCCCAAACAGCATCACCACCTTGTACAGCACTATCAAAAACCGATATTTTTGCTTCATTGCGATGAAATAACCTGTCTTTAATATACACTTGAATATTATCATTTTTAGGATTGGGTTTCTGTAGCATTTAGTCGTTTTTAAGAATATAGTTTTTTAAAATATTGTAATAATCTAAGGCTTCATCAAGCACCGGCAGTAATCTTTCTGGTATTTTTTGTTTAGTGGATTTTTGAACTGAAAATTCTTGAGAGTTATGAACGTTTTTATACCAGTGTTTTGCCCAAACACCGTCTTCGGGTATGCCTCCTTTTTTCCACTTCAGCATCTTTTCAGAAAACGGAATCTTCAACTTTTCGCATATCTTTTGAAGATATACCTTTGGGCTTTTAATAAGCTCGTCACTATCTATAATGAGTGGCACATTTCCGCTTTGCGATAAAAAAGTAAAAAGTTGGCTGGCTTTTTTTATCCCTATGTCATCAATTGTTGGATTTTCAATCACTTTTGAAAATGAAGTTAGCAGTTTTTGAGGATGCCTAATAAGAATGATGTTTTCCCAATTTAAAATAAATTGTGGTTTATTACTTAAATAATGATGCGCCATTCCTTTAATAAACACATCTTTTTTTAATGCTTGTTTCTCTATCTGTGCAATTATTTTTTCTTCGGAAATTTCCATGGATTTAAAAATCTCATTCTCGGAAGGATGCTTAACTCGTTTATCTTTATTATGCAAATAATAGGCGTAAAAAGGCTCGTCTAAAACTTTTATATTCTTTCGTTGTGCAAAAGAATACATTAATGCAGTGGATAAGTTGCGAGGTCCCGCGATGAGATTGAAGATTTTCACTCTTTAAAAATAACCGTAAATTCCCGAAAATAAAAATAGGGTTTAAGAGCAACTTTAGGGTATAAAAAAAGAGCAAAAACGATTTGTTTTTGCTCTTTTAAAATTATATTTATTTGCTATTCTACAGTAACTGACTTTGCCAAGTTACGTGGTTGATCAACATTTTTATTGAGCATTACCGCTATGTGGTAAGACAATAACTGCAAAGGAATTGTAGTTACAAGTGGGGTTAAAGTCTCAGGGGTTTTAGGAACTTCCATGCAATAATCTGCTAGTTCTTTTACTGCGGTGTCACCTTCTGTTACAACTGCAATAATTTTACCTTTTCTTGCTTTAATTTCTTCAATGTTGCTTACTACTTTTCCGTAATGATCACTATTGATTGCTATAACAACAACTGGCATGTGCTCATCGATTAAGGCTATGGGCCCGTGTTTCATTTCGGCAGCTGGATATCCCTCTGCGTGTATGTATGAAATTTCTTTTAGCTTTAATGCGCCTTCAAGTGCTACCGGAAAATTATATCCTCGACCTAAATACAGAAAGTTAGTTGCATCTTTAAACACTTTTGCAATTTCCTCAATGTCGTCATTACTTTTTAATGCTGCTTCAACATGTGCAGGAATCATTTCAAGCTCACGCAAGTACATCATATAATCTGTTTTTGAAATTGTGCCCTTCACTTTTGCAAGTTTTAAGGCAATCATTGTCAATACAGTAATCTGTGTTGTGAATGCTTTTGTTGACGCTACACCTATTTCTGGTCCTGCATGAGTATATGTGCCGCTGTGAGTTTCACGAGAAATCGTAGAACCCACTACATTACAAATCCCATAAACAAAGGCACCTTTTTGCTTTGCTAATTTTATTGCCGCAAGAGTATCTGCTGTTTCTCCACTTTGAGAAATTGCTATAACAACATCTTTTTCAGTAATAATTGGGTTACGATACCTAAACTCACTCGCATATTCTACCTCAACGGGGATTCTTGCCAGATCTTCAAATATATATTCGGCAACTAACCCTGCATGCCATGAGGTACCACAGGCAACAATAATAATTCTATCTGCGTTTACAAACTTAGGGATGTATTCCTCAAGTCCGCCTAGTTTAATAATCCCTTTATCTGCAAGCAACCTGCCTCTATAGGTATCTTTAATTACAGATGGTTGCTCGTATATTTCTTTTAACATAAAGTGATCGTAACCACCTTTTTCAATTTGCTCAATATTTAATTGAAGTTCTTGAATAAAAGGTTTCACCTCTTTATCATTACCAATTTTCCTAACCTTAACGTCTCTACCTCTTCTAATAATAGCCATTTCTTCATCTTCAAGATAAATAGCATTATTTGTAAATTCTATAAAAGGAGAAGCATCACTAGCAACAAAAAATTCATTATCACCTACACCTATTGCAAGTGGACTTCCCAACTTTGCAACAACAATTTCATCTGGTTTATTTTTATCAAAAACGGCAATTGCATACGCACCTACAACTTCGTTGAGCGCTAATTGTACTGCTTTACCAAGTTTTACGCCTTCTTCCTTTTTTATTTCTTCGATTAAGTTTACTAAAACTTCAGTATCTGTATCTGATTTAAAAGTATATCCTCTATTAATAAGTTCCTTTTTTACAGAAGCATAATTTTCAATAATACCATTATGAATGATAACTAAATCACCACTGTTAGAGTAATGAGGATGTGAGTTTACATCGTTAGGTACACCATGAGTAGCCCATCTTGTATGTCCAATTCCTAGAGTACCTTTTTTTGTGATTTCTTTAGAAGCACGCTCCTGAAGATCAACCACTTTTCCTTTAGTTTTGGCTAATTGAATTTGTGTTCCATCATATAATGCAATACCAGCACTATCATATCCTCTATATTCTAATCTTTTGAGACCGTTAATAATTACTGGATAAGCATCTCTATGACCTATATAACCTACAATTCCGCACATAGTTAATTAATTAGATTCGGTATAATAAATTTGAAGTTTTAGTCTTTTTCCCTCGTTTACAGATGTATTACCATGTAACACTGTTCCTTCATGCGATATTACTGAACTTGATGGAATTTCTGTAACCCCTGGCGCAATAGCATTTTCTAAATCTTGAAATGTAGGAGTTCCCACATTCTGAGAAACGACCAAGCCAAGAGCGACATTAGTTGAATCATTATGAATTAAGTTACTCAAGTGATTTGTAATTCTAATCTTATAGAAATCGCCATTTCCATCACTATCTCTTTCTAACCTCCCCAAATGTGTGGTGTAAGAATCTATGGGGTCATTACCAGATGTAGTGTCAAGAGCATAATCAATTAAGGCTGAGCTATTTTTAACATCATAAATTAATATACGCTCTGGCTCGCTTGAACCTCCATCAACTATATCTTTATCTACATAAAAAATTAAATTCGCCTCATTAATCAGCCACTTTTCTGCTCTCATTTGGTCTAATTCATCTGGCACTCCATTTTCATCATTGTCTGGTCCAAAAAGCTCAAGAATAGTCATTACTCCATCTTCCCCTTTTACATATAACCTATCCTCACCTTCAACAATATTAGGATTTGTTAAGTTTGCATCAATAATCCCAGGATATTGAGTCTCTAATGTATTTACATTAATTGCATCAAAATTAAAAGTCAACAATTGACTAATAGTATCAATCACAGCTACATTATTTACAGTTGTTTCTTGTGTTATTGAATAATGCATATCAATTTTTGCATTAGATAAATCAAACTTTGTTAAGTTATCGTCACTTCCATCTACTTTAAAATACAAACCCCTAAGGTAGTCTCTAAAGTTATTGTTATTAAGTAACTGCGGAGTCCCTTCCATTGCTACAATGTTATCCATAAAATACTGATTAGGTAAAAATGTACGTATTCCTGGACCAAGTCTTGTAATAATTGAATCTGGTTGATTTCCTGAATCATCAATTTCAGGAACCACAACTGTTGTAAAGCCCTCATCACTTATTATAAAATCTTCAATAGCATGAATTAATTCACCTTGAAAGTTATCAAAAGTACTTCCTTGATTTGCATAATAGTTTTGAGCTTCTTCAAAGCCTGTCTCTGGATCAAAATCCCTTAAAAAATATTCAGATTCAAAAATTGAAATATCAATAGGCGCAGTTCCATACACTGAATCTAACTCATATGTAACAACATCATCAGTAGTTGTTGCTTCACTAAAAAAAGGCATATACAAAACAACACTATCCATTGACACAAAGTTATCAAATGTTGGGTTTGTAGTACCTAATGTAATTTGAGCTAGTATGTTTGCTTTAGTTTGTCCATAAACGGGATCGTTATAAATACCTAATTGGTATATAGGTAATCCATTTGATTGTATTGGAGATATCTTTCTGCTATAAGAAATTATCGATTTTGATTCATCTAGCGTTGCGTCAATATTTTGATCTCCAATAATTTCAGAACCTATAGTTCCCAAATCCTCTTCACAAGATGCCAAAAATATAAAGGCACCAAAAATTGCCAATAAAGCTGGCAATACATTTTTTATTTTCATTCTTTTCTTTTTTTCTTTTTTTTCTGCAGAAATGTTACATGAATTAAAATATGTATGATTCATATAACATTTCCGTAGAAAAAACTCAAAATATATTATTCAGCTAATAATTTTGATTCGTAAAACTCAATATATTCTCGCTCCATATCCTCCATTTCTTGATAGGGCAATACCGGTATGTCAAGACCATCAATATGTTTCACCAATTCATCTGAAATATCTTTAGACCCTATGATCACTGCGTCAGAATTATTAATAGCAACCTTCATTACATTCTCATACGTAGGCTCATCAAGTTCTTTAATAGCATCATCATCAATAGCATCAAACCTAATTTTATCACCTACATCATGATTTAACGTATTACTAAACCCTTGATTGTACACAGATGTAACAATTTTACTGTTTTCAAACAATGGTTCATTTCCGTAGTAATTACGAAGATATAGTGGTAAAAAACTAGCTAGCCAACCATGAACATGTATAATGTCTGGTGCCCAGTTTAATTTCTTCACAGTTTCAATAACTCCTTTCGCAAAAAATATAGCACGTTCATCATTGTCTGGAAAATAATTTCCATCCTCATCAGCGTATGTTGCTTTTCTTTTAAAATAATCTTCGTTATCAATAAAATATACTTGCATACGCTCCTTTGGGATCGATGCAACTTTAATTATTAATGGCATATCAAGATCATTGATAACCATATTCATTCCACTTAGCCTAATGACTTCATGTAATTGATGGCGACGCTCATTGATGTTTCCATAACGAGGCATAAAAATTCGAATCTGTCCGCCATTTTTATTAACCATTCTCGGGGCCTCAAACGACATGGAAGAAATCTCTGTTTCTGGTAGGTATGGTATTACTTCAGAAGAAACATACAAGACTCTTTTATCTTTCATAAATGTACTTTATTAGCTAGGTTCTTAAAAAATGCAAAATTACGAAAATTTATGCAGATTGCTTTCAATAACTTAATTTTACAAACTCATTAAGATTCTCCTATGAAGGTATTTACCAACGCAGAAAATTTACGCCAAGCTTTAATGGCTCAAAAAGACAAAAAAACTATAGGGTTTGTACCTACTATGGGTGCACTCCACAAGGGCCATCTTTCCTTAGTTTCACAAGCACTTTCTGAAAACGACTGTGCTGTTGTGAGCATTTTTGTCAATCCCACGCAATTTGATAACGCTGGAGATCTAAAAAAGTATCCACGAACACTAGATAAAGACGTTGCACTTTTAAAAACGTTACAAGGCACTGTATATGTTTTTGCTCCTACCGCTAATGAATTATACAATAATGCTATTGTTTCTAGACATTTTAATTACGGTCCTATTGCAAAGGAAATGGAAGGAAAACATAGAGATGGTCATTTTGATGGTGTGGGCACAGTTGTTTCGTTACTTTTAAAGGCAGTTAATCCTAATAAGGCTTATTTTGGACAGAAAGATTTTCAACAATTACAGATTGTGAAAAAACTTGTTGAACTTGAAAAATTATCAGTAAAAATAATAGGGTGCCCTATTGTAAGAGAAGAAAACGGCGTTGCTATGAGCTCTCGTAACAAAAGGCTTACAAAAAGTCAATTTGAAGCCGCTACCGTTATTAGCAAAACTTTAAAAGAGGTTAAAGATAATTTTGAAAAAATGTCAATCCCACAGCTCAACGCATTAGCTAAGCAGCGTTTTAAAGATAATAAGCATATTGAACTAGAATACTTTGAAATCGCTAATGAAGCAACCTTAAAAACAGTGCAACGTAAAAGAAAAGGAAACAAATACCGTGGATTTGTTGCTGCTTTTGCTGGTGAAGTTCGGTTAATTGATAATATGCATTTGTAGTTATGATGAGTAAAAATTATGCTCTTCGGAAATGTTAAATACTAGGAGGCTTTTTATGTTTCATTTTTATTTATAATCTACGACTCATTTCCGAAGTTAAAAAAATTTAGTTCATCCCTTTAAATATCATTTTATTATTTTTTTCTGAATTCTTAATTTAATTTATCTTTGCCCCATGTTTATACACGTAGTAAAATCAAAGATTCACAGAGTTAAAGTAACAGGTGCAGACCTTAATTATATAGGGAGTATTACCATTGATGAGGATTTGCTCGATGCAGCAAATATTGTTGAGGGTGAAAAAGTGCAAATTGTGAATAACAATAATGGCGAACGTCTTGAAACATACGCTATTCCTGGGCCTCGCGGAAGTGGAGAAATTACATTAAATGGTGCAGCAGCCAGAAAAGTAGCTCCTGGGGATATTCTTATTCTAATTACTTATGGTATGATGACGAAGGAAGAGGCTCTTAAGTTTAAGCCTTCGCTTGTGTTTCCTAACAAGGATAATCTCCTCAAGTAATTTGAACAAAACACTCTCAAAAATACTCAAGATTGCCATTCCATTAGGACTTGGCATTTTTTTAATTTGGTATATATATCAGCAATTTACTCCTAGTCAACTTAAAGAAACTAAAGAGCATTTTAAAAATGCTCATTATGGTTTTGTAGCGCTATCTGTATTATTGAGTATTTTAAGTCACCTCTCTAGAGCATATCGCTGGTCATTTATGTTACAGCCACTAGGCTACACGCCTAAATTAGCTAATAATTTTATGGCTATTTCTGTAGCTTATTTAATGAATATTTTTATTCCTAAAAGCGGTGAAGTATCACGAGGAATAATACTTGATAAATATGAAAACATTCCGTTTGAAAAAGGGTTTGGCACCATAATTTCAGAAAGGATTGTAGATCTTTTGTTTTTACTTGCATTCACTGGACTTGCCTTATTTCTTAAATTTGACGTGCTTTACGATTACGTTGTTTCGAGCATCCCTCCCAGTTTTTTATATAAAGCTGTTATTGCATTTGTGATTTTTACAGCTCTTGTTTTATTATTTCTGAAATTTTCAAAATCAAAGATTAACACCAAAATTAAAAATTTTGTCATCGGACTAAAGGACGGTGTTTTAAGCGTTGTAAAAATGAAGAAAAAAGGCGCTTTCATCTTTCACACATTTTTAATATGGGGGTTGTATCTTCTATCATTTTATGTTGCTACAAAAGCACTAGATGAAACTACAACAATAGGTTTTGGCACCATTATAATTGCTTTTGTTGTTGGGAGTTTTACTTTTGCATTTACAAATAGCGGATTTGGCACTTATCCTGCAGCAATCGCAGGAATTTTAGTTTTATTCTCAGTCCCTATTACAGCCGGAACAGCTTTTGGGTGGATTGTTTGGACATCAAATATTGCTTCCATTTTAATATTTGGAGTTTTATCTTTACTCTTATTGCCTATTTATAATAAGAAAACGTAATTTTTATAAGAATTTAATTTTAAATCTATTAATAGTACAAAAAAGAAACACTGCTATTTATAAAGCCAATGTTTTAATTAAATCCCTGTTTTGTTCTGCCCAATTGGCTAAACAACTTTCTGAAGACTCTATATTTAATTTTGATGCAATACCCTTTTGAATTCGTTCAATCTTCTTGTTAGAAAATTCTAATTTTTGAGCAACTTTTCTTTTGTTTTTATAAAAGCCAAAAAGTGTCATTATCTGGATTTCTTTATCTGAAAGCATTTCAATATTATTTAAATTATTCTTATCGCTTTCTGTGTCTAGAATTTTTTCGCAAATGCCTTTTTCACCACCAAGAACAGCGTGTAAACTTGACAACATTTGCATTGCTGTACCATTTTCACAAAAACAGCCATGTATATTAAGCGAACGAGCCATTAAGAGGTTTTCATAAGATGGCTCATCAAAAATAAGAATACATTTAGTTTTAATGTTTTTTGAAGCGATCTCCTTCACAATCTCGAAAGCTGAAACATCTCCTAAACAAGATTGTAAAATTGCTATGTCTGGCTTTTCTCTTACAATGTACCTAAGTGTGCGTACTCCTGTAGAGAGTGTTTTTATTACTTCGCAATCTAAAATAGACATTGTTGTAGCAATAGATGCTTGACGCAACTTGTCTTTATGAGCAATGATTATTGTACTAGATTTCATAATTAATAATGGTTAGTTAGTTGAATAGCTACCTCCTTAATAAGAAAACAAATTCCTATTTAAGATATTTAAAAACAAAAAAATGTCATGAAATACCATATTTATGGTATGAAATAAACATTGGGGAAGTTAAAAAACCAGGATTAATAACTAATTAAACAGTCTCTGGAATAATAATAGATTTGTTGTACGTATAAATGTACATAATTTTGAGGGTGTTTGAAAGACAAATTTCCTACAAAGTAATTAAAACAGGTAGTTTTACGGGGGTTAAAATCTATTTATTAATGATGAAGAGTAATTTTTACTCTTTATGTTAAATATTAAACCTTTTCAATGTTAATTGCCATTTTAGTCTTTTTTAGTAATTTCTTTAAAAAAAAGCTGGTAATGTTATTTCATTTCCGAAAAAAATATTAATGGGTTAAAACAGTTGTAATCATGCTTAATTTAAAAACGATTTTTTTGATTGAAATATAACAACCTAAAATTTTATTATCTTTCAGCAATCTATAAAACAATACTCCAAAAAAACATTCAATACTCATTAATAAACACTGCAATTGCAGATTAAAGGATGAAAAAAACAGCGCTACTCCTACTTCTTTTCTTAATTTCTATTAATATTTCAGCTCAAGTTACATACGAGGAGTTTTCCTCAGACAAGTTGGGAGAAACACGAAAATTAAAAATTCAACTTCCCCGTAATTATGATGATAATGAACTCAAAGTATATCCTGTAGTTATTGTACTCGATGGTGATTATTTATTTGAACCAGTAGCTGGAAACGTAGACTATTTTTCTTACTGGGAGGATATGCCTGAGTCAATAGTAGTAGGTGTTATGCAAGGAGGGACTCGTTATGATGATTGTGACTATGATGATGATAATGGATTACCCGCAGACAAAGGAGCAGATTTTTTTGAATTCCTCGGGTTAGAATTACTTCCTTATATAGATCAAAATTATCGTACGGCAAAATTTGTAATTGGAGTGGGACATGATTTTACCGCAAACTTTTTAAATTATTATCTTTTTAAAGATCCTCCATTATTTAATGGCTATATAATTTTAAGCCCAGATCTTGCTCCACAACAAACAGGTCGTTTAGCTGATAGAATCCCAGCAATTGAAAGCCAACTTTTCTACTATTTAGCAACTGGAACAGATGATATTAAAGGACTTATGGAGGGAACCGAAGCTCTGAATGCCGCATTAAAACCTATTGAAGCCAAGAACTTCAATTATTACTATGACAACTTTGAAATGGGAACACATTACTCTTTAGTGGGTAGAGGAATACCCAACGCTCTAGAAAAAATATTTGCGGTATTTCGCCCTATAAGTAAGCAGGAATACAAAGATGTTTTAATGAAATTAGAAACTCCTATAAGTGATTATCTCATAGAAAAATACCAAACCATTGAAGACCTCTTTGGTCTAACAAACCCTATTCGTGTTAATGATTATATAGCAACGGCGACGGCTTCTGAAAAGAAAAAACAATGGGAATCCCTTAAATCTATTGCAGAAATGGCAACTAGAGAATATCCCGAAACTGTATTAGGACCTTATTACATGGGGCGCTACTACGAAGAAGTTGGTGAGCCTAAAAAAGCCATGCGTACTTTTCAAGGTGCGTTTGACAAAGAGGAAGTGGACTTTATCACTATTGATATGATGCTAGACAGAGCAGATAATATAAAAAGTGAATTTGGTTATTAAAAAAACCCACTAAAAATGGGTTTAAATATTTAACTATATTTTTTAAGCCGAAATTAATTGTTTCACCTTTTTTGTATTCAATGAAACTGGCTTGTCATCAATGAAGTGATCATCAATATTATTTAAACTACCTAAAAAAAGTTGATTGAAAAAAAATCTATGTTCTTCAATTAACGATGGCTCAAGGATGTTCATTTATTTATTTTTTTACAGTAGTTTTATAATGCTACAAACTTACTCTTCTATTTTCAAGACCTTCTAAATTAAATGTTATTTTATAGTTACTTAAAAGTTAATATGGTATTTTAAAATAGATTAACTCATTAAACATAAATAGCGGCTGTATTTTATTTTAAATCCAGCCGCTAACTTAAAAAATTACTCTTTGACAATGCTTTTAGTCATAGACCCGTTATCTGTGATAATTGTTATAAAATATCCCGCACTATTTAATACCGAAATATCTAGAGAGACTAATTTATGTTGAACATTCAATTTCTCTGATATTAATTTTCTCCCTTGTAAGTCATAAATATGAACTTCGGAAATTAAACTTCCATTTACACTCAAAATATTGATACTATCTTCTGCTGGGTTGGGATAGACTACAAAATTATTAATTGAAACATTTTCAATATTTAAAACTTCTTCTTCAATAAACTTTAGGATAAAACGATTATTAAATGTCCCCATTGAACTATTGAATGTATAACTTCCATCTATAAGGTTAGTCATAATTCCTGTTACAGTATCTACTAAATATACTTGCTCATTTTCAATTAGATCACCCTCTAAGTCAGCTATTGAAATTGTATAGCTCGCATTATCCTGAGCTAGCTGTGTTGAAAAACCAACTGGTATTGCCATCGTGTTTTCAAAAGAACCAAGTGATTGTATTCCTAGCTCAAAACTTCCATCTTGTAAATGAGAATATATACCTAAGAAGGTTGCTAATCGACGACTATCATATCCCTTATCTAACATTTCCGAAGCATTTTCAGAAAAACCTATCAATGTGGAGCCATTAATTTCCCACTGTTCGTTAGTGATATTTAACCAAATTTTATTTGTATTGTTTGATGTGCGTAACGTTGTATTTCCATTTAATCTGCGCATTGTATTATTAAATGTTACTGTTCCTGCAGCATTAGCTTTTACTGCAAACCCTTGTGCCGTTGCAATAAGCCCATTTGGTTTTGTATTATTTTCTGATGTGTCACTAGCAGCTTTTACACCCCCCATTAAATTATACATTGAAATATCTTCCATTGAAAAATTTGCACTGTTGTAGCCTGGTAAAGTTCCATTTGGCTCGGTTAGATGCTCCCAGAAATATACCTCATCAATTTCAGGGTTTACAGTAATGAAGTCATCAGCTAATATTGCTGAAGCATATGGATTTGCAATCATATTTGGACTACTGTTTTTATTTGTATGAAAAAGCAGCGGAGTAGTTATAACACCATTATTTAGCGTTCCGTTATTATAAGTAAGGTCAAATGCACCACCCGTTGAAAGGTCAGGCTGTGGTTGTACAAAATAACCCTCGGCAGGATTTAAAACTCCTGTTTGTGTTGACCAGTTATCCCCATCATCATCAGCAAAATTTTCGGCCATTGGAAATGCTGCAGCAACCGTAGGATCTGGTATAAAATTATTTGTATTATGTTTTAAAACTCTAAATGCGTCTACAAAAACTCCATCTCGAGACTCATTACTCATAGGGCTTCCCATAATCATAAAATCACGAGGGTCAATGTTAGGAGTTGTCACATTCACATTTATAGTTCCATTATTTGTAGTCACTGCTGTGTCATCCCTCTGTACAATGCTTCCTTGATGTTCCACATTTAATGTTCCATTAACTAAAATATTGCTTGTAACTTCAAGATAATTTCCTGCCGTAATGGTTAAAGTTCTACCAGTTTCTATAGACACACTACATGCTTCTAGATTTCCATAAGGCATCATCGTTGCAGGATCTATTGTTGTCGCTGTATTATAATTAGCTCTTATAATAGCATTCATTGTATTATCTGGAATACCATTATTCCACTCACCACTAATAAATTCGGTCGTTTCTACACAGGGTGGTAACGGTGCTGGTATAACACTTACATCAAAAGTATATTCTCCAGCAAAAATTTCTCTTGTTGAAGCTCTCATTTTTAGAATAGTTCCAGCTTCTACGTTGAATAAAGAGCCATCATTAAAAAAACAGCTTATTTGATTTCCCTCACAGCTATCAAAAAATGCGATAGATATGGAGTTATCTACATTATTGACTTGAATCTCACCATCAACTGGCATTGTCATTTCATACCACACGTCTAGATAATTTATTGTATTATTATTCTCACAAGTAATCTCACTGTCATTTGAAGCCCCTCTTAATTCAGTAGTGATAAATACGGGATTTAATGTGCTCAAATTTATAGTTGTTGCATTTGAGCAGTTATCATTAGGTTCCTGCTCGAAAGCCTGAATTGAAAAACTTGAGGCATTTGCAAAAAGTTCTCGTTCAGAATATCGAAGAGTATATGTTGTGTTTGCAGTAAGACCACTAATAACAGAATCATCTACATCGCAAGATAATTCTGTACCTCCACAGCTATCATAAATTGTAAAATACTCCGAATTTGGAACATCGGTAATTACAATATTTCCAGTAACAGGCATTATAAATTCATACCAAACATCTAGAAATTCTATATTAGCATTCGTTTCACATTCTGTAATTAAAAATGGATCTTCCTCACTTGCTGCTCTAAAATCTGTACTATATGTACTTATACCAGTAGTTGTCACAGTTATAGTTTCTCTGTTTGAACAGTCATCATTTGTAATAGACTCAAAAGCTTGGATTGAAAAATCTGAGACATTTGCAAAAAGTTCCCGCTCAGAATATCGAAGTACATAGTTAGTTCCTGCTGTCAGCCCGTCAATGATTGAATCATCAACTTGGCATGAAAGCTCTTCCCCTCCGCAGCCATCATTCATAGAATTAACACTAAACAAAGTGATAAACTCAGTATTTGAAATACCTGAAATTACAACATTACCAGTAACAGGCATCGTAAACTCATACCATACATCAAAAAATTCTATCCCAGCATTTGTTTCACAACCTGTAACAAATAAAGGGTCATCCTCACTTGCTGCTCTAAAATCTGTAGTATAAGTATTCATACCTGTAGTTGTCACAGCTATTGTTTCTCTATTTGCACAGTCATCATTTGCAACGGTCTCAAAAGCCTGGATTGAAAAATTTGAGGCATTTGCAAAAAGTTCCCGCTCAGAATATCGGAGTATATAGTTGGTTCCTGCTGTCAAACCCCCAATAACAGAATCGTCAACTTGGCACGAAAGCAGTTCTCCTCCACAACCATCACCAGCGAGATTAACACTAAACAATGTAATATACTCGGTATTTGGAATACCTGAAATCACAACGTTACCAGTAACAGGCATCGTAAACTCATACCATACATCAAAAAATTCTATCCCGGCACCTGTTTCACAATCTGTAACAAATAAAGGGTCATCCTCACTTGCTGCTCTAAAATCTGTAGTATAAGTATTTATATCTGTAGTTGTCACAGCTATTGTTTCTCTATTTGCACAGTCATCATTTGCAACAGACTCAAAAGCCTGGATGGAAAAATCTGAAATATTTGCAAAAAGCGCTCGCTCAGAATATCGAATTATATAAGGAGTTCCAGCCGTCAAGCCCCCAATTACTGAATCATCAACTTGGCATGAAAGCAATTCTCCTCCACAACCGTCACCCATAGCATTGACACTAAATAATGTAATATATTCGGTATTTGGAACATCGGTAATTACAATATTACCCGTAACTGGCATTGTAAACTCATACCATACATCAAAAAATTCTGTCCCGGAACTCGTTTCACAATCTGTAACAAATAAAGGATCATCCTCAGTTGCTAAAGCAAAATCTACTGGAGCAACCGTAATTGGTGCAGTAGTACTTACTGTAATTAAAATTCTATCTGAACAGTCATCATTTACAGGAGCCTGTGCGAATAAAAAAGTAAAAGAAAATAAAAGCCCGAGTGAGAGTAATAATTTTTTCATAATAAAGAATTAAAATGTTAGAGGTTTTTCGGGGAATATCTAAACTAATCAAAAGTGCGTGAACATTGCTTTTCTTTTAGTGAACACATCTTTTTTTTAGTGAACGCATATTAATAGCTTCGGAAATGCAACAAACATTTCACTTTAAACCATTATTTAAAGAGATAATAGCGGGATAATTTTCTTAAAATTTCCGAAGAACATCTCCTTTTACTACACCTAAAATAGTACTACTTTTACACCTATGGCAAAAACCAAAACTACCTTTTTCTGTCAAAACTGCGGCAGCCAATATTCAAAATGGCAAGGGCAATGTACTTCCTGTAAAGAGTGGAACACTATTGCCGAAGAAGTTATCCAGAAAGCCGAAAAGGTTACATGGGAAGTGGGAGAAGCAAAGAAGGCAGTTTCAAGTAGAAGCCGTGTAGCAAAACCCCTTAAAATTTCAGAAATAAACTCAAGTGCCGAGGCAAGGATGAACACCCAAAACGGAGAACTTAACAGAGTTTTAGGTGGTGGATTAGTTCCCGGAAGTTTAACCCTCTTAGGTGGAGAACCCGGAATTGGGAAAAGTACTTTAATGCTCCAAATTGCATTGCAGCTGCCATATAAAACGTTGTATGTCTCAGGTGAAGAAAGCGCTACACAAATTAAAATGCGCGCAGAAAGAATCCATCCAGATTCTGAAAACTGCTATATTTTAACCGAAACAAAAACACAAAACATCTTCCGAAATATTGCTGAAATGGAGCCCGATATAGTCGTTATTGATTCCATACAAACACTACATACAGATTATATTGAAAGTAGTGCTGGTAGTATATCTCAAATTAGAGAAACCACAACCGAGCTTATCAAATTTGCGAAGGAAACCGCTACGCCCGTTATTTTAATTGGTCACATTACAAAAGATGGTAACATCGCAGGCCCTAAGATTCTGGAACATATGGTGGACACCGTACTCCAGTTTGAAGGCGACAGAAATCATATTTATAGAATTCTTAGAGCAAATAAAAACCGTTTTGGAAGCACTAATGAACTAGGTATTTACGAAATGCAAGGCAGCGGACTTAGAGAAGTTGCAAACCCTTCGGAAATTTTAATCTCCAAAAATGAAGAAGATTTAAGTGGTACTGCTATTGCTTCAACATTAGAAGGAATGCGGCCATTAATGATTGAAATTCAAGCATTAGTTTCTACTGCAGTTTATGGTACACCTCAACGCAGCGCCACAGGTTATAATGCAAAACGCCTTAATATGATTCTCGCCGTTCTTGAGAAAAGAGCCGGTTTTAAACTTGGTGCTAAAGATGTTTTCTTAAATGTAACGGGTGGGATTTCCGTAGATGACCCAGCAATAGATCTTGCGGTAGTTGCAGCTGTTTTATCCAGCAACGTAGATATAGCAATTGACAAACGAATGTGTTTTGCTGCCGAAATAGGCCTGGCTGGAGAAGTCCGCCCTGTAACAAGAGTGGACCAACGAATCCTTGAAGCCGAAAAGTTAGGCTTTGAAACCATCATCATCTCAAAATATTGCAAACTCCCTAAAGAAACCTATGGCATTCAAATTGTAAAAGTGGCAAAGGTTCACGATGTGGTAAAGCATTTGTTTGCGTAAAACTATTTTAAAATCTGTGTGATAGAGTTACGATATTCCGATGGTTTATAGCCCGTTCTTTCTTTAAAAAGTTTATTAAAGTGAGAAAAATTATTGAATCCGCTTTCAAACGCTATATCAGTGATGCTTGAATTTTCTTGAGACAATAATTTACAAGCGTGAACAACCCTAAACTCATTTACAAACTGTGTAAAAGTTTTTCCGGATTGCTTTTTAAAATACCTACAATAGGCAGGGATTGTCATATTCACTTCTTCGGAAATTTCTTCAAGAGTAATGGTTCTTTTAAAGTTATTTTGAACAAAATTATATATTTGGTTTATACGCTGGTTATCTTGTTGTTTTACCTCTAGTATAAATTCCTTAGCATTTAATAACTCATATTCATCGGCATCTGCCATCATTTTTAAGATAGCAAGAAGTTCTATCAATCGTTCAAAACTATCTAATTTCTCTAACTTTTCCATTCGCTCGCCTATCAATTTTTTAGCATTTCCGAAGAAAGAGATTCCCATTTTGGCTCTTTCAAACAATTGCTTTACCCGTTCCATTTCAGGAATGTCAAAAAACTCATTACCGAGAAAATCTTCTTTCATTTGTACCACAACTTCAGAGACATTACGTGTCATTCTATCTATAAATCCAGAATGTGGCAATCCAGATCCTATTAATAGAAGTTTTCCTCCTTGATAACAGGAAAGATGGTTACCTACATGGCTTTTCCCGCTTCCGTCTTTTACATAAACCATTTCTATTTCAGGATGAAAATGATAAAATGGAATACTGTTTTTCCAAGCTTCATCAAAAACTCTCAGCGTAAAAGAGCTTCCAAAAGAAGGATCTATTCTCTTAAAAGATGCTTTGTTATTTGTATTCATAGCTCATTTTTATCTGTTTAGAGCAAAATTAATTAGGGCATAAATCTTAAACGTATGCGAAATTACCCCATATCTATACAAAATTAACCTATTTAACTTCAGTACTCCCATAAAGAGTTAATATAGCATAACTATTGGTAAATTATGATGTAGTCTAAACTAGCAATGCCCTCTACATTTGTATCATCAATTATTAACAACTTAATTGAAAGTATTAATCTAAAAAATTAAGCGCTATGAAAACAACAAAAAAAATGAGTTCAGTAGTAAAGGTGTTATTGTTTGTTTTTTTAATAGGAACAACAAATACGCTATTAGCAAACGGAGAAAATCCAAAACTTACAATTTCAAAAGAGAATGATAAATCTTTCGCAATTGCTTTTGAAAATCAGAAAAAACTTGATGTAAAAATTACTTTTAGAGACGCAGCGTCTGTTATACTTTTCAAAGAAACAGTTAAAGACGTAAAGCAATTATCTAAAACATTTGATCTTAAAGGGTTACCTGACGGGAAATACTTTCTAGAAGTAGAAAACAAAAAAAGTGTTTACAATCAATTAATTACAATTAAAAACGAAAAGTTATTTTATAATGAGGCAGGCGTAACAACCATTAATAAACCTGTAACTTATGTAAAAGAAGACACGCTATATGTTTCCAGCAATATTGAAAAAAATGTGGCTGTACAAATTACTATTTTTAACAATGTAGGTGAAATTGTTCATCAAGAAACATCTACTGTACAAAACAACCTGAACAAGAAATATATATTTCTAGATGGTCGCCCAAATGACTATAAGGTTTCGGTTAAATACAACGGACTTACTTTTAACCTATAGTTCGATTAAGAAGCCCTGAGCATAAAAGATCTCAAATTTTACACATTGTAAAGTTTGGGATTTTTTTTATCTATTAATTATAAATTTCAATAATAGTCTAGATTTGGATGCTATTCTATTATGCTAACGTACATTTTCATCATAAATTTGGTTCAGTTTTTGAGTAAATAGCATTGATGAAAAAATTTGGCATCTTTTTAATATTCCTGGCGCTCATTGCATCATTAATTTATTTTCTTTATCCAAACGCCACAGATATCATTACAAAACCCAGCGCAAGAGAAGCCTACGAGCGCGAGTTTCAAAACACCGACCAATTATTTAACAAGTGGAAACTACTTTCTGAAATTTCAAAAAAAGATAGTTTACAAGTTGAAATCCCATTTGCAGAAAGCGGCCTTTTTTCTTCGGAAATTTTAAAAATTTTCACTTTTGAAGTTTCATTAAAAAGAGGCGAAATATTTCACGCTGAAGTCAAAACAGAAATTGACAGTATTCAAGTTTTTATGGAATTATTTGAGCAGAAAAATGATTCGGTCTCAACTTTCATTTCCATTCAAAGTAATCGTCCTAATAAACTTAATATTTCCGAAGAAATTAAAGAAACTGGCATTTACAAAATACACATTCAGCCAGAGATTTTTGCAGATTCGCCTTTTCAGCTAAAAATTTATACACAACCACAATACGCATTTCCAGTTGTTGGTAAAGATAACCGGGCGATACAGAGTTTTTGGGGAGCAGATCGCGAGGGCGGGAAACGAAGCCATAAAGGCAATGATATTTTTGCAGCGAGAGGCACTCCTGTGGTTGCTATTACTGATGGAATAGTTTCTTCAACCGGCAATCGAGGATTAGGTGGAAAACAAGTGTGGTTACGAGATGGGATTTTTGGACAGTCGCTTTATTACGCCCATCTGGATAGTATTATTGCTCGGCAGGGACAGCGTGTGAAAATTGGTGATACACTAGGTTTGGTAGGAAATACTGGTAATGCACGCACAACTCCGCCACACCTCCATTTTGGAATTTACACAAGCGGTGGCGCTATAGATCCCTATCCATTTATTAAAATCTCTGAAATTCCTAAAGACGAAAAACCACTTTCATCAAGTTACGGCGTAATTAAACCTCAAACTTCTAAATTGCTTCAAAACCCAAAGAGAAAATCGGCCGTGTTACAAAATTTAAAACGTACCGACACTATTTCCATCTTTGGTAAAAGTGGTTCTTATTATCATATTACTTCTGGAGATACATTGCGAGGTTTTATCCTTGAAAGAGACGTTAAGGAACTTTTTTTAAATTAACAGTTCGTTAAAACATTCCAAATTAGAAACTTTTATCTTTAGTAACATAAAGTTTTGAAATTAAAAACTTACTACTCACTACTAAAACTAATTCCTATGTCCATATTCAAAAATATTAAACAAACTTTCTCCGTATTAAAATCGGTTGATATTGCTGCTATTGCAAAACTTTCTCAAAAAATAGATTTAGGCGAGGTAATGAAAACCGTTGGTGAATTAGACGACCGCCAAATGGCTGGACTTATGCGAATGCTAAAAACCAAAGCCCGAAAAGGACAGCATAATTTACCTCCTATTGATGGCGATTTTTATGATTTAAGTTTAAAACTCACTCCGCACCAACGTGAAATTCAGTTAAAGGTGCGCCAGTTTATGGAGAAAGAAATTAAACCTATTGCAAATGATTTTTGGAATAGAGCTGAATTTCCACACCACATCATCCCAAAAATGGCCGAGTTAAATATTTGCGGATTAGCTTATAAAGGCTATGGATGCCCGGGCGAAAGTTTTTTAATGGAAGGAATTATGGCAATGGAACTGGCTAGAATAGATGTGTCTATTTCTACATTTTTTGGCGTGCATTCCGGATTAGCGATGGGAAGTATTTACCTCTGCGGAAGTGAAGAACAAAAACAGGAATGGCTCCCAAAAATGCAAAAAATGGAAGCAATTGGAGCCTTTGGCTTAACCGAACCAAATGTGGGTAGTGCCGTAGCCGGCGGAATGGAAACCACTTGTGAATTGATTGATGATGAATGGGTTATAAACGGTCAAAAAAAATGGATAGGAAATGCCACCTTTAGCGATGTAACTATTATCTGGGCGCGAGAAAAGAAAACACATGCAGTAAAAGGGTTTTTAGTAAGAAAAGGAAATCCAGGTTACAAAGCCGAAAAGATGGCAGATAAAATGGCCCTAAGAACCGTACAAAACGCATTAATAACCTTAACAGATTGCCGTATTCCAGAAAGTGATAGATTACAAAAATGTGATCATTTTAAAGACACCGCTCAAGTGTTAAAAATGACTCGAGCAGCCGTTGCTTGGCAAGCGGTGGGATGTGCCCGAGGCGCATATGAAAATGCCCTAAAATATACTAAAAAAAGAGAGCAGTTTGGAAAACCTATTGCACGTTTTCAGTTAATTCAAAATCATTTGGTGGAGATGGTAGCAAATCTTACTGCAATGCAAACCATGTGTTTTAGATTAAGTGAAATGCAAGATCAAGAAATAATGACCGATGAGCACGCTAGTCTTGCAAAAGTATTTTGTTCAATGCGCACCCGTGACGTTGTGAGCCGCGCTAGAGAAGTAATGGGTGGAAATGGAATATTATTAGAACACAACGTAGCACGTTTTGTAGCAGATGCTGAGGCAATATATAGTTACGAAGGAACAAAGGAAATTAACTCTCTAATTGTAGGAAGAGCTATCACAGGGTATAGTGCTTTTGTGAGTTAAAGTAATAGTATTTTTACAAAAAGCTTAAAAGCGTTTGCCTACATTGAATGAATACAATAGATTACGATTACATAATAATAGGAAGCGGCTTCGGCGGTTCAGTAAGTGCGTTGCGGTTATCAGAGAAAGGATACAAAGTATTAGTAATTGAAAAAGGCAAATGGTACAAATCAAAAGATTTTCCTAAATCTAATTGGAATATTAAAAAATGGTTATGGATGCCCAGTTTACGGTTTTTTGGGATTATGAAGTTGTCCATTTTTAGACATATTGCCATAATCTCTGGAACGGGTGTGGGCGGTGGTTCTTTAGTCTACGCAAACACGTTGCCTACCCCTAAAACAGCCTTCTTTAATTCAGGAAGTTGGAAAGACTTAAATGATTGGGAAACAGATTTAAAACCCTATTACAAGGAAGCACTGAGAATGCTGGGAGCTACACAAAACCCAAAAATATTTGATGGCGATAAAGGACTGAAAAAGGTTGCCGAAGATTTAAATATCCTTAAAAAATTTGACACCACTCGTGTAGGTGTTTACTTCGGAAAAGCTGCTGAAACAGTAAAAGACCCCTATTTTAATGGCGAAGGGCCAGATAGAACTGGCTGTACTTTTTGTGGTGCGTGTATGACAGGTTGCAGGTATAATGCAAAAAACACATTAGACAAAAATTACCTCTATCTAGCACAAAAACAAGGAGCAGAAATCTTAGCAGAACAAGAAGTGTATAATGTACAACCCTTCGGAAATATGAATGGGTCTGAAGGTTATGAAGTTTCATTAAAAAGAAGTACTCGCATTTTTGGGAAGCATCAAAAAATCACCGCGAAAGGTGTCATATTTTCGGGAGGCGTTCTAGGGACTGTAAAATTGTTATTAAAACTGAAGCAGAAATCGTTGCCTAATATTTCAGAAAAAATTGGGGAAGATATAAGGAGTAATAACGAAACTTTGATAAGTGTTTCGGGATTAGAAAAAGATAAAAATTTCTCAAAAGGAATAGCCATAGGTAGCATTCTCGACACAGATGAAAATAGTCACTTAGAAATTTGTAGATACGGCGAAGGTTCTGATGCTTGGAAACTCGCGCACTTGCCTTACGTTACTGGATCTAATGTGTTTTCCCGTTTATTTAAAACATTCATAAAACTTTTAAAAAACCCTGTTGACTATTTTAAAATTTATTTTGTCAACGGTTGGGCAAAAAACACAGTAGTATTGCTATTTATGCAAACGCTTGATAGTACTTTAAAATTTAAGAGGAATATTTTCGGAAAAATGACATCAACTGTTAGCATGGGTAATGCACCCACACCGTTTATCCCAGAATCTATTCAATTAGTAAAGGCGTATCAAAAAGCAATTAATGGAGTAAGTACTTCATTTGCACTAGAAACCTTGGCAGGAATACCCTCAACAGCCCACATTCTTGGCGGTGCCGTAATGGGAAAAGATAAAACTACGGGCGTGATTGATAAAGACAATAAAATGTTTGGTTATAAAAACATGTATGTTATTGATGGTGCGATGATTTCGGCAAATCCTGGGGTAAATCCTTCACTAACTATTACTGCCATTGCAGAAAGAGCGTTGGATAAATTTCCGAAGAAAAATAATACGCTTATTTCATAAAAGGCTTATGTCAAAAAAGAAAAACACAGACTCAAAACTTCAAGGCATCAACCGCATCACAGTTGATGCTACTATTGAGTTGACAGATCTAGTTGAGAATATGCATAAACGTATTGTGCATCCGCCATTTCTGCCTTCTACTCCCGTACAGCATTTGATAACCAATATTGCTGGAGTTGTTTATAAGAATATTCGCTGGGGTACAAAACTTATGGGTAATGGCGCAGATAGAGCTTTACGACAATTTGCACCATATATTAGCGATATAAAATCTACTGAAAAGAGAGAAGGAATTAGATCTGTTTTAAATGGTCTGGTGGGTGATTATTTAAAACGAACTGATAATCCGCTACAAATAGAAATGCAATTTAAAAACAATGGTAAAAATATTAATCTCACTAAAAAGGGAATATCTAGAATTTCCCCAAAGGTCGGCAGCAGTATCTTATTAATGATACATGGTTCATGCTTAAATGATCAAAACTGGTCACACAATAAACATAATCATGGGGCAGTTTTAGCAAAAGACTTTAATAAAACACCTGTATATCTTAAATACAATAGCGGATTGCACGTCTCAGAAAATGGACAACAGCTTAATACTTTTTTAAAGAAATTATTTTCTAAATGGCCCGTCCCTGTTGAAGAAATTAGGGTTATAGCTCATAGTATGGGCGGCTTAGTTTTAAGAAGCGCGCTCTATTATGGCCAAAAAGAAAACCAAGTGTGGACCAAAAGCACCAAACAAATTTTCTTTTTAGGAACTCCGCATCAAGGCGCTCCTTTAGAAAAAGCTGGTAACTATGTGGAGGTACTATTAAATACTATTCCTTATGCAAAGCCTTTCGCGCGCTTGGCAAAAATTAGGGGCGCAGGCGTAACAGATTTGCGCTACGGAAATTTACTGGATGAAGATTGGCAAGATATTGATCAACATAAAATAAAAGGTGATAATAGAACGCACGTTCCGTTACCTGTAAATATTGACTGCTATACTATTGCAGCAGTAACAAGTAAAGAAACTACAAAAAGAATGAAGCTATTACAAAGTGATGGAATGGTGGATTTAAAAAGCGCATTGGGGAGGCATAAGAAATCTTCTAAAAATTTAAAGTTTCAGAAAGAAAAAACGTTAGTTGTCTATGGTTGCAACCACGTTGAATTATTAAGCAATCAAGAGGTTTTTGTACAACTACAAAAATGGTTTGTAAATTAAAGTTTGCAAACGCATAAAATCCCAAAGGCTATTTTTAACCTATGGGGTTTTATTTTTATTAAAGAAAGCCACTGTTACTGCGTTCTAAAATCACGGCGCAGGATTAGGCATTGCAGTATGAACCTTTTCAATTTCCTCTAAAATTTGAGAAGAAAGTTGCACGTTAATACTGTTTATATTTTCTGAAAGCTGCTCTAGGTTCGTTGCTCCAATAATATTTGACGTCACAAAAGGACGATCATTTACAAAAGCTAAAGCTAATTGCGTCAAACTCAAATTATGCTTTTTAGCAATCTCATTATATGCTTGTGTTGCTTTCATTGAAGTTTCGCTCGAATATCTTGAGTAGGCAGGGAAATTTTTTATTCGTGAATTATCAGGCATTTTGCCATTAAGATATTTTCCTGTTAACACACCAAAAGCTAAAGGGGAATACGGTAAATAACCTATGTTCTCCATCTGTAAAACCTCAGCAAGGGCAATGTCGTCACGGCGCTGTAAAAGACTATAAGCATTTTGAATACTTACCATTTTAAGTTTTCCGTTACGGTTTTCTTCCATATAACGCATGGCACCAAAAGCTGTTTCATTACTTAAACCAATGTGCCTAATCTTACCTTCTTTCACAAAAACTTCTAATCGCTCTAAAATTTGGGCAATGTTGTCTTCCCATTTTGCATTGGGCTCGTGATTATAATCTCTTACCCCAAAAATATTAACAGCACGTTCTGGCCAATGTAATTGGTATAAATCAAGGTAATCTGTTTGCAGTCTTTTTAAACTGCGGTGCAATCCATCTTCTAATGATTTGGCACTAAAGTCAAGATTCTCCCGGATATTCTCAAAAATTCCACGGCCTGGTCCTGTGATTTTAGAAGCTAAAATAATATCTTTTCTTCGTCCCGTTTTTGCCAACCACGTTCCAATAATTTTTTCAGTACTTCCATAAGTTTCCATCGTAAACGGGACGGAATACATCTCTGCAGTATCTACAAAATTCACACCTTTTTCAAGTGCAAAATCTAATTGCTCGTGCCCTTCAGCTTCGGTGTTTTGTCTTCCCCAGGTCATGGTGCCAAGGCAAATTTTTGAAACTTTTAAATCTGTATTTGGGAGGGTGGTGTATTTCATAAATACAAAGTTACAAAAAGACCTTTCAAGATTGAGTTTCTTAAAAGGTCTTCATTTATTTTTATTAAATTATTTATATCACTCCACGCCCTCGAGCAACTTACTAATCTCATCTAGTTTAGGTGTCAATACAACCTCAATACGGCGATTTTTTGCTCTGCCTTCACTAGTGGCATTTGAGGTAATTGGTGCGTATTCACCGCGTCCTGCTGCAGTGAGATTTTCTTTTGGGATAGTTTCATTTTCAGTAAGAATATTTACAATTGCAGTTGCTCTTTTTGTAGATAAATCCCAATTGTTTTTGATCAATCCTTTTTCACCATAAGGCACATTATCTGTATGCCCTTCAATGAGGACAGCTATTTCTTTATTCTCGCCTAGTACATTTCCAAGTTGCTCTACAGCCTCACGACCACGTGCATTCACAGCCCAGCTTCCGCTTTCAAAAAGGAGCTTGTTTTCCATCGACACATACACTTTCCCATCACGCTGTTCTACAGTAAGACCATTACCCTCAAAATTTACTAAAGCTGCTGATATTGCATTCTTTAAATCTTTCATCGTTGCGTCTTTTGCTGCAATAATGTTCTCTAACTCTGCTACGCGGCGTTCTCCTTTTTCTAATTCATTTTGTGCTTGTTGTAATCGTTGCGTTTGTGCTGCTAGAGTTTGTTCTTGCGCATTTAATACTTGCTCTTTGGCATTTAGTTCGCGCTCTTTAGCTTCAAGCTCGGCTAAAAGCTTTCTGTTACGCTCCATATTTTCGGTTAAATTTTCCGAACTATTTGAAGCTAATGCATCGTAGGATGTCTGTAATCTTTCTAAACTTTCTTTGGTTGCTTTGAGTTCCATTTCTGCTTTCGTCTTCTCAGATTTACATTTATTAAAATTTTTGCGTAAGCTTTCAATGCCCATTTCTCCAGTTGAAGATGCTCCATCTAGTTGTGAGGATAGTTCTCGGTTTTCAGCACGCAATGCATCATTCTTTTCTTTTAACTCATCATAAATTTTTGAAGAAACACAAGAAGTGGAGGTTGCTGTAAGTATTAAAAGTATAAGTAGATTTTTCATATTTTTTTGATTTTGGGTAATTCTTATTTTATAAATCGTCACATTTCATTTAACGTTATTTAATGAAGGTTTAGACCGCGCTCAAATAGACAAACTTTAAGTTTAAAATCTTTCTTCTTTGTTCGTCTCTACAATAAAGCTTAAAATTCTAGCTCCACCATTAAAGGGCAATGGTCACTGTGCATTGCGTTTGGTAATATAACGGCACGACGCATGTTTTCTTGTAAAGGTTGCGATACCATGTTATAATCAATACGCCAGCCCTTATTATTTGCGCGCGAATTTGCGCGATAACTCCACCACGTATAATTATCGGGCTCTTTATTAAAATGACGAAAACTATCAATAAAACCACTATCTATAAAATTGCCTATCCATTCTCGTTCCACTGGTAAAAAACCACTCACATTTTTATTGCGCACTGGGTCGTGAATATCAATCGCTTCATGACAAATGTTGTAATCCCCACAAATTACTAAATTGGGAAGTTCCTTTTTCAATTCGTTTATATAGTTTTGAAACAATGCCATAAACTCAAACTTATGTTCGAGTCTTGCTATATTAGTTCCGCTAGGCAAATACAAACTAATTACCGATACATCATCATAATCAACACGTATTGTTCTACCTTCAAAATCCATAGAGGCTATTCCCGTTCCATATTCAATATGGTTAGGTTCTTTCTTGCAAAAAATAGCGACACCACTATACCCTTTTTTTTGTGCGCTAAACCAATAGTGAAAAGGATAACCAGCTGCTTCAATTTCGGCAATATCTACTTGGTCTTTATTGGCTTTAGTTTCTTGAATACACACCACATCTGGATCTGCTGCTTGTAACCACTCAATAAATCCTTTTCGCATTGCGGCGCGAATACCGTTTACATTGTATGAAATTATCTTCATTCTATTTTTCTTTCTTCGGAAACGTGACCTCCATTAAACATAATGCGAAATTAAATAACAATGTATCTTTACCACAGTCGTTAAATGAAAGGTTTTCACAAAACAATCAACAAATTATAAAATTCTGCGTTATTCAAACAACGTATTGTCCCACCCCTTAAAATTTCCGAAGGAATACTAGAAAAAGGGTTTTATTATATGAAGTTAAAATTATCTATTCTCATTTTCTTTTTTACCCTTATGGGGTATGCGCAGGATATAACTTCAAATTACAAAACAAAGCGTGTTGCTGTGCGAGACACTATTACTATTGATAGTGTGGCAATAAACCCAGCACAGTTTAAAGTTTTTAGTGACCGTACCACAGTGATTGATTCCTTAAAATACACCGTTGATTTTAATAAGGCAATTTTAATCCCTTCGGAAACTTTAAAGACCGAAACAGATTCACTAACCATTGATTATTTACGTTATCCAGACTTTTTAACCCGCGACTATTTTCAATTTGACAAAAGTATAATTGTTGAAAATACAGGTGCCATCGACAAATTATATTCACTTGACCAAAGCACCCGTGTAAATAATTTTACTCCCTTTGATGGCCTTAACACTAATGGTAGTATATCCCGTGGTGTCACTATTGGTAATAATCAAAATGCTGTTGTAGACTCGCAACTTGACCTTCAAATTACAGGAAAATTAAATGATAATGTTTCTATCCGTGCTTCTATTCAAGACGCTAACATTCCTACTCAAGAAGGAGGTTATTCACAAAATCTTGACGAATTTGATCAAGTTTTTATTGAACTCTACAGCGATAATTGGAACATTAGAGCAGGTGACGTTGACCTCCAAAACCAAGGAAGTTACTTTGCTAATTTCACAAAAAAAGTACAAGGAATCTCATTAGGTGGCACCATTAATCATGCTACTGGTGCAAAAACTACTGCGTTTGCTGCGGGTGCTTTAGTGAGAGGGGTTTTTACAACAAGTCAATTTGTGGGACAGGAAGGAAATCAAGGTCCTTATAAATTAGTGGGGCCTAATGGAGAACTTTTTGTTTTGATAGTTTCCGGGAGTGAAAATGTGTATGTCAATGGTATTTTAGTACAACGTGGTGAAAATGAAGATTATGTAATTGATTATAATGCTGGTGAAATTAAATTTAACCCTACGTATCCTATTACTTCAAACATGCGGATTACGGTTGATTATCAATTTACAGAGCGCAATTATACGCGTTTTATAGGCTATGGTGGTGGTGATTATACGAGTGACACGTTTGACATAGGCGCGTATGTATATTCAGAAAATGATGCTAAAAATCAGCCATTACAACAAAACCTAAGCGAAGAGCAGGTAGCTGTATTACAACAAGCAGGTGATGATATGTCTTTAATGAATGCGCCTTCTGCTGTTCCTGCAACATTTGTTGAAGGTCAAATATTTTATAAAAAAGACCTAATTAACGGGGAGGAAATTTTTGTGTTCTCCAATAATCCAGAAGATGAACTTTTTAATGTACGTTTTACTCTTGTGGGAGCAAATCAAGGCGATTATGTTTTGAGTGATGCATCTGCAGTTACTCGTATCTTTGAATATGTAGCACCTATTAATGGAGTTCAACAGGGTAATTATGCTCCTTTTGTACGTATCAATGCACCAACTAAGTTACAAATAGGTGGTGTTAAAGGGCGCTTTCATCCTAATGAGAAAACAAACATTGATTTTGAGCTTGCTGGAAGTCAAAGAGATCTCAACTTATTTTCGGATATTAACGATGAAGACAATGATGGCTATGCATTGCGACTTACAGGAAAACAAAATATTTACACTAGTGCAGATAGCTTAAGCGTGAGCGGTATAGGTACGATAAATTTTATTAATAAGGATTTCCGAAATGTGGAGCGTATCTATAATATTGAATTCAATAGAGATTGGAATCTTATTGACCCAATGGGCGATCAACGGTTTATAACTGCTGGTGCTGAGATTTTAAAACCTGGAGTGGGTATCTTTAATTATACATTTCAAAATTTAAACTTTTCAGAAAATTATGATGGTACGCGTCAAGAAATTGTGGGAAACATTATAAAAGATAGTTTAAAAGTACAAGGGCAAGCAAGTTATTTAAAAAGTGAGAGTGATTTATTAGACACACAATTTGCTCGAGGAAACATTCGTGGTGCTTATTCGTTTAAAAAGGCATGGACGGGTGCAAAATTAGGCTTTGAGGACAACAAGGTAATAGCAATTGAACAAGATACATTAACACCGTTAAGCTTAAAATACAACGCATATGAAGTCTATGCTGGAATAGGTGATAGCACGGCATTATTTGTAGAAACAGGTTATCAATATAGAACAAATGACAGCCTAAGAAATGGAAGTGTGCAACGAGTAAACTCGAGTAATACGTTTTACGCAAAATCTAAACTTATCAACACTCAAAACTCTCAATTAGAAATTTTTGCAAATTACCGCACTCTTAAAGACGCTATGACAGAAGAGAAAGAGCAATCGTTAAATGCTCGCGTGCTTTACAATCAGTCATTGTTTAAAGGGTTTATAAGAGGCACTACCACACTTGCGTCTAATAATGGCGTAATTCCACAGCAAGATTTTACATATGTGCAGGTGGACCAAGGCGAAGGGGTTTATACATGGAATGATTATAACAATAATGGCGTTCAAGAACTAGAAGAGTTTGAAATAGCACAATTTCAAGATGAGGCAGATTTTATTCGCATATTACTACCTAATCAGACATTTCAGAAAATAAGAGAGAATAAATTTGGGCAAACTCTAACCCTTAATCCTCAACAATGGAATGGAAAAGGTGGTTTTTTAAAAGTGCTTTCTCATTTTTACAATCAAACATCATATACGATTGACAGAAAAGTTCGACGTGCTAATGAGGATTTTAATATTAACCCATTTGAAGATGGTGGGGACAATCAATTAGGTCTTGCGTTAAGTTTTAGAAATGCTATTTTCTTTAATCGTGGAAAACAAAAATATACTACCAGCTACACCTACATAACGAGTGCCTCAGATAATTTGCAATCATTAGGACTACAGTCATCAAGACTTAAAAATCATCAATTGAATTTTACCCATAAATTTGGTGAGAGTTGGTTAGTAAACGGAAAAGGTGTTACAGGTAGTACAGAGAGTACTTCTGAAAATTTTAGTAGCCGTAATTATAGATTAGACACCTATGAGCTCAATCCAAAAATTTCTTACTTACTTAGTTCTCAAACACGTTTTGATGTGTTTTACAACTTTATTAATAAAGACAATGTTATTAATGGGGCCGAAATGTTAGACCAGCAAAAAATAGGTGCTTCATTTTCCTATGCTAATGCAGAAAAAATTTCGTTAAATGGTGAGTTTACGTATATCGACAATGCATTTGAAGGAAGTGCTTTCTCTCCAGTTGCCTATCAAATGCTTGATGGATTACAACCAGGAACAAACTTTACGTGGCGAGCATTGATTCAAAAAAGAATTACGAAGTATCTTGATGCAAACATTACGTACAATGGTAGAAAGAGCGAGACTTCAAATACTATCCATACAGGAAGTGTACAATTAAGAGCGTTCTTTTAATCTTTGATTGACAATAGATGAACCCCTATAAATTTTCGGAAGTAAAATGAAATGAGAGGTTATTTTTTAAAGTATCTAGCACTTTAAACATCTTCATGCCTCTGTATAATGAAACGGTTATTTTTGTACCTCTTAAAATTTCGGCATAAAAAAAGGGAAGCCATAATGACTTCCCTTTTTATTATTCAAGGCTGTATGATTACTTTACAATAATCTTAGCAGACTTTTCAATATCTCCAGCGCCTAATTTAATAAGGTAAACACCTGAAGCTACATAAGACATATCTAACTCGTAACGGTATTTATTACCTTCTTTGATTAAGTTATTGAAAGCTAAAGTTTTGCCTCCAATATCGTAAACTGATAAAGGTAATATGTCGTTATAAGAAGTTGTTAATGTAATTGTAAAATGTTTTTGATCGCTTGAGGTCACTATCATCTCAGCGTTAGCAAGTTGTAAATCTGTAATAGATAAAACAGTGTCATTATCTACATTCTCTCCATACACATTGTTAAATGGATTTTCATCACCAGAATTATTTGCAGTAGTTTCAATGCGATAATCTCCTGTTGCAGATAAATCTGCTGTTTCAGTAAAACTATAAGTTCCTGTTGCACCAGCAGCTACAGATCCTGTAAAGGTTTCAGAAACTACAGTACCCCCATTAATTGAATAGGTAACTGGAAACCCAGATTGAGCAGCAGTACCATAATTTTGAACTTCAATTGTTATTACTTCACTATCAGTTAATCCTTCACTTGTATTAGGTGTTAAATTAATAACTGCTAGATCATTTGTTACTGGAGCAGCATGTTTAAATACACCTACAACATCTCTCCTATTAGGATTAAAATACTCTGCAATATGCCACATTGTTTGATCATCTAAAGGATCTATACTTAAATGTACATAATCTGCAAAACGAGTTCCTGGACAATTAGCACTACTCTGTGCAATTAAATCTTCAGCAATTGTCATTTGACCAACTGGATCATCAGCAAAACGACCTGTGTAACGAATAGAAATTCGCTCAGTATCACTTACAGAACTATATGCCATCCCTATATTTCCAAAAACATCCATTACCATTGATCCTGAGAATGCATCTTTGCCATCTGGAGCAGTATACGTACCTTCTTGAAAAATAGACCAAGGCTCTCCTTGTGCATCTTGTCTTAACTCATACCAACGAATACCTGCAAGTTCGCCACCTGTAGGATCTGTATCTACAACAAAGTTTAATAATGCTGAGTTATAAGTATCAAATTTTCTGAACTGTGCTTGATTCATAACCGTTGCTTGTAATGCATCAATATCTGCACCTCCACCTGGTTGATCTAAGTTTGCAAAATTACCTCCATCAAATACAGAAATAAAATCTGTCGTTGGAATTACTTGTGCTGCAGATACTGTAGAATTTGAAGGTGTTTCCCAATCTGTATTAAATGTCCATACTTTTAAATGGTCATCACTTACACCACCCCAAGCATCATCCTGTAAATATACTACAGAGAAGTTTCCTTTTTCAGGCTGAGAACCTCCTGTAGCAGAAAATCCGTGTGGGCTATAAAAACCGTTTGTAGCAATACCTGGCAATGGAAATGAAATACGCTGTGCTGGTAAACCTTGAGCCATTTGCTCACGCTCTACAGCAAAAGTACGATTTGAAGATCCTATATTTGCTGTTACATAATACGCATCACTCCACACAGAAAACTTTGTGTAATCTGGGAATGCTCCTGTTGTAAATCCAGTAGTGTAAACATGCCAACCATCATTAACTGGATCTGGACCTTGACAAACTGCCATATTAAATCCATTTGGACTACTATCAAATTCTGTAATTACAAAACGACCTCTTGGCTCTCCTGGTTCATTTTCAATATATGGATCAAAAAATACAATTGGATCACCAATGTTATTTCCTGGGAAAATTGTAGCCAATGATGCTTCATTAGTTAATGGGGTTCCTGTTTTGTCAAAAATTCTAAAGTTAGAATTCCACGCACCTATGTAGTGATTAGGGCCTACAGCTCCCGTAGGATCTGACGGTGTTGCAGATGCATTTGTATCTGCATCAAAAACAAGTAAAGGTGCTTTAGATCCATGAATAGGAGGTGCTGTTTGTAACGCTCCATCTGGTGTTGCAGAACCTTTTCCTGGAACTACTTGATTACCTCGTTGTCTTTTTGGGCGACCTTCTCTAGGAGTATTGTCACCTTCGATAAAAGAACCAGTTCTCATCTGTTCAGCGATACTAGGCACACTAATAGGTGCTTCCATCATGCCGTATTCATTCGCAGGATACTGCTGCACTTCTTGAGCCGTTAAGCTTACCGTTGCCAGTAATCCTAAAGCCATCATGTAGTTTGTAAATTTCATATTAAGTAATTTTAAGTTTTAATATTTTTATTTAATTTATAAAATTACGACGATTTAGAGAAAGAACAAGGAATAAAAACTAGTATTTTCTCACTATAATCTCCTATTATATACTCGAACAGTATTAAAGATGCACTCTTATGCTTAATTATTTAAATCCAAAATAAATCAAAATACGTAATTAATAAAAGATACAATATTTGTAATTTTCAAAAATATATAACCACAAAACTTTTAAATCATGATAATTCGCACTTTAATATTAACACTTTGTATATCAATTACAGCATGTTGTACTTCAAAAAAATCAACAACAGATGCCAATATGGACAGCACTGAAAAATCTGAAATTATGATGACAGACGCAAAGATGATGGAAGCTGGTTTTAAACAAGGCGTAATTGTAGCAAGTAATATTGAAGGAGATTGTCCTTTTACAATAAAAATAGATGGAGACCAACCCTATTTTTTAGATCCAATTAACCTTGATGATATGTATAAAAAAGATGGAATGAAAATTTGGTTTACTTTTAATGGTTTAAGAATGATGAACCGTTGCGAAAAAGCAAATCCTGTGAATGTTAATGAAATTCAAGTTAGAAAATAAGCTAGCTACTTAATAAAAGTGAAATTTCCGAAGCGAAACATTGTGTTTTACTTCGGAAATTTTAATTTATGACTATTTGTGCTATTGTTTCAACCACTCTTTCATTGAAATGGCTTTTGAAACAATACCATCAATTTCTGAAATTTTAATACGTTGTTGTTCCATTGTATCTCTGTGTCTAATGGTTACTGTATTATCTTCAATCGTTTGATGATCTACCGTTATACAAAATGGAGTTCCGTTGGCATCTTGACGTCTGTAACGTTTTCCTACGGCATCTTTCTCGTCATAGAACACGTTATAGTTCCATTGTAAATCTTCAATAATGCTATTTGCTATTTCTGGCAATCCGTCTTTCTTTACAAGAGGAAAAACTGCCACTTTTACGGGTGCTAATACTGCAGGTAATTTTAAGACTGTTCTTGAAGAACCGTCTTCTAATTCTTCATCTTGTAATGCCGTACTAAAAATAGCCAAAAACATTCTATCTAAACCTATAGATGTTTCCACAACATATGGTGTGTAATTTTCTTTTAATTCTGGATCAAAAAATTGTAACTTTTTGCCACTATGCTTTTCGTGGGCTTTTAAATCAAAATCTGTGCGGCTATGAATGCCTTCTAACTCTTTAAATCCAAATGGAAAATTAAACTCAATATCCGCCGCAGCATTTGCATAATGTGCTAACTTTTCATGGTCATGAAAACGGTAGTTTTCTTTACTCATTCCTAGCGATAAATGCCAATTAAGTCTCGTTTCTTTCCAGTATTCATACCATTTCATCTCTTCGCCTGGACGCACAAAAAATTGCATCTCCATTTGCTCAAACTCACGCATTCTAAAAATAAATTGTCTTGCAACGATTTCATTTCTAAAAGCTTTTCCAGTTTGTGCAATACCAAATGGTATTTTCATTCTTCCAGTTTTTTGTACATTC
Organism: Patiriisocius marinistellae; assembly: GCF_009014635.1. Classification (GTDB taxonomy): domain Bacteria; phylum Bacteroidota; class Bacteroidia; order Flavobacteriales; family Flavobacteriaceae; genus Patiriisocius; species Patiriisocius marinistellae. Next base: position 184,853 of record NZ_BKCF01000001.1, read on the forward strand.
AAGAAGTTAACAAAAATACCTTGTGCTGTCTCTGGTCTCAAATACAAATCGGTTGCTGTGTCTGCAGAAGCTCCTAATTTTGTACCAAACATTAAATTAAATTGCTTAACCTCAGTCCAATTTCGTGAACCACTTAATGGGCAAGCAATTTCTAACTCTTCTATGAGTAATTTTACATCATCAAGGTCCTCAGCTTCTAAAGATCGTGCCATGCGTTCAAGAACTTCAGTCTTTTTATTTAAATAACCTACTACTCTTGGGTTTGTAGTTATAAACTCTTGCTCGTTAAATGCATCACCAAATCGTTTTGAAGCTTTTGTGATTTCTTTCTGTGCTTTAACATTTAATTTCTCCGCATAATCCTCTATCAACACATCTGCACGATAGCGCTTCTTTGAATCCTTATTATCAATCAAAGGATCATTAAATGCATCTACGTGACCTGAAGCTTTCCATGTCGTAGGGTGCATTAAGATCGCGGCATCAATACCTACAATATTTTGATGCATATGCACCATACTGCGCCACCAATATTCACGTATATTTTTTTTTAATTCAACACCATTTTGCGCATAATCATAGACAGCACTTAAACCGTCATAGATTTCACTCGAGCCAAAAATATATCCATATTCCTTTGCGTGCGAGATTACTTTTTTAAATTGATCTTCATTGTTTGCCATGTAGCAAAAATAGAAAATTGGCGTGGGGTATAAGCTTCTCTTTATTATTTTTTTCTGAAATAAAATGGATTTAATATTTCAGAAAAAATTATACCTTTTTATGCATTAAAAAATCCTTTAATCTTGAGGTGTCTCTCGATTAAAGGATTTAAAATTTATGAATATTCTGAAATCGTTCTATTTTAATTCAAACGTTGTGGTTGCAATTTGTTTTGCTCCATCAAAAACATTTACAATATATCTTCCTTCAACTAGGTCTGCCTCTTTAGCATCAACAAGCGTACAAACATCTAGTGCTTCATTTTCATAAAATACATTTGTTGTAGCGCTATAGTTTAAAGTTTTACCTTCAAAAGTAATTTTCGCATTGTCACCTAATACATTATTTCTAGGACTTAAAACCTGCACATAAACCATTCGATCTCCTTTTTTTGCAATAGTATTTGGTGCTAATGTGTAACAAGCTCTTAATTTATCTGCTCTGCTTGATCTCTTAGTATCAACTATTTTCCCACTATTTCTAACAATTACTGCTTCTCCTCGTAAATTTGTAACACCAAGTACACCAGCTTTTTTAATTGTTGTAGCAAGCGCTTCGTTTGATTGGTTTACTGAGTCAACAACTTTAATTGTTTCTGTCAGCACGTTAGTTGTACTATCACGCTCAACAGCAAGTCTTTGGTTTGCTATAATTAAACTATCTGCCCTTTTAAAGAGCGTTTTTCGCTCGGCTTTCAGTCTTCCAATTTCAACTTTATAACGTTGAATTAATGATGCATTTGCTTCAGAATCTTTAACCGAATCTAACAACACAACAATTCTTTCTCTCGCTGCAAGTAAATCTTTATCCTTTAATTCATTATCTTGAATAATATCATTGTAGTTTGCAATAAGGTCTTCAAGTTCAGTTTCAACATTAGCTTTTTGTACCTCGAGAGCGGTAACTGTGTCACTACTGTCTTGGTAAAGTATAAAAGTGTAAACTGCAAGTCCTATTAATAATAACGTAAGAACGCCAATGAGCACTTTAAAGCGTGTATTATTTTTAGTTTCGTCTGTCATTAGTGGTTATTTATATAGTTGTTGCGGCCAAATGTAATGTGTTTAAAAAAAACAAACTCCAAAAGAAATTATAAAATATGATTGCAGATGTGTTAAATATCTTATTCCCAAAAACTTGCAATGGATGCAACAGTGCTATTTCTAGCTCAGAAAAGGTAATTTGTGTTAAATGCAGGCATAATTTGCCTCTTTTTCAGCAACAATATGCTGGTGAGAATTCAATAAAAAATATTTTTTATGGAAGAATTCCAGTAGTTCATGCAACTGCTCTTTTAAAGTTTGAAAAACAAAGTATTGTTCAAGAATTAATGCACAATTTAAAATACCGCAAACAAGAAGATATTAGCGCTTTCTTTGGTGCATGGTTAGGAGAAAAATTGAGTGCATTAAATGATTATAAAGATATTGATGTTGTAATACCAGTACCAATCCACAAAACAAAAAAAAGAGAACGAGGTTACAACCAAGTATCTGGGTTTGGTAGCGAAATAGCAAAAGCTCTTTCTATTACCTTTCATGAAGATGTATTATTAAAAACAGCAAATACAAAAACGCAAGTTTTTAAAGGAAGATTGAAAAGAATGGAAACAGCTCAAACGCTAACTATTAAAAACTCACATCTTATTAAAAATAAACACATTCTACTAGTTGATGATATTATTACAACGGGTGCAACATTAGAGAACTGCGCGTTACAATTATTAAAGATACCAAATACAAAAATTAGTTTTGCTGCTATTGCAATGACAATCTCATAACCACAATAAACTCATAAAACAAATGCTATAATTTGTACAATTTATTTTAACGTCTCAACACTAAAAGTTTCCTTATTTTTGTCTTGAAAATTTTAGTTCTATCTCTGTGAAAATACGTTTCCTTTATATTTCGATATTACTCCTTTTTATGCTTTCTTTTGTCGATTGCGCAAAAAAGGGACGCCCTAGTGGAGGTGTGAGAGACAGTATTCCTCCTATAATTACAAGAAGTTTTCCAGAAAATTTTACAACAAGTTTTTCTGAAAATGAAATTAGAATCACTTTTGATGAGTATGTAAAACTTAAGGACATTAATAAGGAGCTTATTATTTCGCCACCCTTAAAATACCCACCAATAATTACTCCCACAAACGTTTCAAAAACGGTACGGATTAAAATACTTGATACACTTAGAGAGAACACAACCTATTCTTTCAATTTTGGTAATAGTATTTTAGATAACAATGAAGGCAATATATTTCCCAATTATAAATATGTTATATCCACTGGAACTTTTATTGATAGCTTAAAATTAAAAGGAACAGTCACAGACGCATTACTTGCAGAAACTAAAAATCCTACAGCAATTTTATTATACGAAATTGATGAAAACTATAATGATTCTATCATTTTTAATGAAAAACCAAACTACATCACAACCACCATTAATGAAAGTAATAACTTTGAGTTAACTAATATCAAAGAAGGTGTCTATCAATTAATTGCATTAAAAGAGACTACAAATAATTATACCTTTCAACCAGATACAGATAAAATTGCATTCTATCCTACCCCTATCTCTATTCCAACAGATAGCACTTTTGAATTAAAACTTTTTAAAGAAATTGTAGCTTTTAAACCCTCAAGACCCAAATTAGAAAGCAAGAACAGAATTAGTTTTGGTTACAATGGTAATGGGGATAGTTTACAAATCAAACTTCTTTCTGAAATGCCAAAAGAATTTGAATCAATTGTTTTGAAGCAACAAAATAAAGACACCCTCAACTACTGGTTTAAACCCGAAGTTACACAAGACTCATTAGTATTTGAAACAAAACACAAAACACAACGAGATACTTTTACGGTACGTATGCGTGAGTTATTTGCAGACTCAATACAATTAACACCAAAATTTGTAGGTGCAGTTGCTCAAAGAGATACGCTAGAGATACAATCTAGCACCCCCTTAATTAAATTAAATGATTCATTAATCTCAATTATTAATAAAGATAGCCTAGCTGTAGCATTTACTTCTCGCATACATCGAAAAACAAATAATGCACAAATTATTTTTCCAAAAACAGAAGAAGATAATTATAGTGTAACTATGCTTAAAGGCGCTTTAGTAGACTTTTTTCAAAACGAGAGTGATTCAATTGTTTTTAAACAAGTTGTAAAACCAGTATCAGATTTTTCGACCTTAACCCTTAACCTTGTAAATGTTGATGAATATCCAATAATTGCACAACTGGTAAACGAAAAGTTTGAGGTAATTGATAAGATATATTTGACAGAGAATAAACCTATCTATTTTGAATACATCAAACCTGGTAATTATTTTATCCGCTTATTATTTGATTCTAATAATAATAAAAAATGGGACACTGGTAATTTTCTATTAAAAACTGCCCCCGAAAAAGTAGTCTATTATCCAACTAAAATTGAACTTCGACCTAATTGGAGCTGGAATGAAACATTTATATTAGAGTAAAACTATCTGCGTCATTTAAAAAATTAAGATGCTTTCTATTGGTACTAATGTGGTTTTTTGAGAGTGTAACTGTTTGATGAAATTCCCGTTCAAAATCTGGTGTAGAAATTAAATTTCCTAACACATCATAAACAGCAGAATGCCCCGTATATTGATGACCGTTACCGTCTAGACCCGTTCTATTTACACCCACACAATAACTCATGTTTTCAATAGCACGAGCTTTAAGCAAGGTATCCCAAGCATTTATGCGCTTTTCCGGCCAATTTGCTACGTACAATAACAAATCATAATTTTGTGTATTCCTTGCCCAAACAGGAAATCGCAAATCGTAACAGATTAATGGATTAATTTTAAACCCTTTATAATCAATAATATTTTGCGTCAATCCAGCTGTGAAAACCTTATGCTCCCCCGCTAATGTAAATGTATGTTTCTTATCATAAACTTTAAAAGTTCCATCAGGAAACACAAAGAAAAGGCGATTATAATAATAAGCACTCTCTTTAATTATTATACTTCCCGTTATGGCAATGTTCTTTTTTATAGCTTTTTCTTGCAACCATTTTAAAGTTGGTCCATTTATTTCTTCGGCTAATTCCTCAGCGTTCATTGAAAAACCTGTAGTAAACATTTCGGGCAGAACAATTAGATCTGTTTTTTCATTAATGGTTTCAATTACTTCGGAAAAGTGCTCCAAATTAGCAACAGGGTTTTCCCAATATAAATGGGATTGAATGATTGTAACCTTCAATGTTTGTTCCATAATAATTTGTAAAATTTTTAGCTAATTTCCGAAGTCGTTAAAAGTATTTTATCTCAAAAGATCAACTAAAATTTTATTACCCTGCATTACTGCATGATCCTTAGCAGTATTGCCTTTGTCATCTTTAATTGATGTATCTGCTCCATTTGACAATAACATTTTTACGATTGCTGCACGATTAAATGTGGTAGCAAAAATGAGTGCAGTTGCACCATTAAAATTAGTTTTATTGACATCTGCTCCATGTGCCATCAAAATAGCTGCAATTTCATCAAAACCCTTAAAACAAACACCCATTAAGGCTGTATTACCAGAGGCATCTTGCATATCTATGTCTTGGTTATGTTTTAAAATTTCTTCGGCAATATCATTGTATCCATAATAGGTAGCTAACAATAAAGGTGTTGAGCCTCTATTGTCTTTTGTTGAAACTACGGTGGGGTCATTATTTAAAATTTCGGCGACTGCCTGCAAATTTTCTTCTCTAATAGCGGTAAAAAGGGCTTCTTTGGTCATGGTATAAAATTAAATAAGAAAGCAACACCTAACGGTGTTGCTTAACATTTATTTATCAAAATAAATTACTTTAAATCAAAACGGTCAAGATTCATCACCTTATTCCAAGCAGCAACAAAATCTTTAACAAATTTTTCATTAGCATCTGCAGTTGCGTAAACCTCTGCTGTACCTCGAAGTTCAGAGTTTGAACCAAAAATAAGATCTGCTCTTGTCCCTGCATAAACAACTTCGCCTGTTTTACGATTGCGACCAGCAAAAGTCCTTTCATCTTCTGAAGTTGCTTTCCAAGTATTGTTGATATTAAGTAGGTTTACGAAAAAATCATTTGTTAATGAACCTTCTTTGTCTGTGAAAATCCCATGATTAGAACCATTGTAGTTTGCTCCCATTGCTCTCATTCCGCCAACTAAAACTGTCATTTCTGGCACCGTAAGTGTCAATAATTGTGCTTTATCAACTAATAACTCTTCTGCTGTAGCAATTTGATTGGGTCTAAAATAGTTTCTAAATCCATCTGCCATTGGTTCTAAAAATTTGAAAGAATCGACATCTGTCTGTTCTTGAGTTGCATCTCCTCTACCCGCAGTAAATGGAACTGCTATTGTATGTCCTGCATTATTTGCTGCCATTTCAACACCTACACCACCTGCTAATACGATTAAATCTGCCATTGATACTTTTGTATCACCAGATTGCGATGTATTAAAATTGTTCTGAATTTCTTCAAGAACATCTAACACTTTTGCAAGTTGCGTAGGGTTGTTAACTTCCCAATTTTTTTGTGGCTCTAATCTAATACGTGCTCCGTTTGCACCACCTCGCATATCTGAACCTCTGTAAGTTGATGCTGCACCCCAAGCTGTTGTAACTAATTGTGGTATAGTAAGCCCTGAAGATACTATTGAATCTTTTAATGAAGCAATATCGTTTTCATTTATTGAGCTTCTAGTTGAAACTGAAATAGGGTCTTGCCATAATAACTCCTCATTAGGAACTTCGGGTCCTAGGTATCTAGAAATAGGCCCCATATCACGGTGTGTCAATTTATACCATGCTTTTGCAAAAGCATCTTCAAACTCTTTAGGGTTATCCATAAAATGTTTTGAAATCTTAGCATAAGTGGGATCCATTTTCAATGCCATATCTGCAGTTGACATCATTAAATCTTGTGACTTAGACGCGTCATGTGCCATAGGAGCTTTTGGAGCATTTGATGCGTCTGTAGGTCTCCATTGATGCGCACCAGCAGGACTTTTTGTTAATTCCCATTCGTTCTCAAGCAACATCTTAAAATAGTCATGATCCCATCGTACTGGATTAGGTGTCCATGCTCCTTCAAGACCACTTGTAATTGTATCATCTCCTTTTCCAGAACCAAAAGTATTTAACCATCCTAGTCCTTGCGCTTCAATCTTACCTCCTTCTGGTTCAATACCCACGTGTGCATCTCCATCGCCGGCGCCATGGGTTTTACCAAAAGTATGACCACCTGCTACAAGTGCCACTGTTTCATAATCATTCATAGCCATACGACCAAAAGTTTCACGAATATCATGTGCAGAACCTAGCGGGTTTGGTTCTCCATTTGGTCCTTCAGGATTAACATAGATTAGTCCCATGTGAGCAGCTGCTAATGGCTTTTCTAATTCACCTTCTTTTTCATAACGTGCTTCATTACCCATCCACTCAGTCTCTGAACCCCAGTAAATATCTTGCTCTGGTTCCCAAACATCTTCTCTTCCTCCTGCAAAACCAAATGTTTCAAAGCCCATTGATTCTAATGCACAATTTCCTGCAAGTATCATTAAATCTGCCCAAGAAATTTTATTACCGTATTTTTGTTTAATAGGCCAAAGTAAAAGTCTTGCTTTATCAAGGTTACCATTATCTGGCCAGCTGTTTAATGGAGCAAATCTTTGGTTCCCTGTATTTCCTCCACCACGTCCGTCTGTTACTCTATACGTTCCTGCACTATGCCATGCCATACGAATAAAGAAACCACCATAGTTACCATAATCTGCTGGCCACCATTCTTGAGAGTCTGTCATTAAATTAAGTAAGTCCTTTTTCAAAGTATCAAAGTCGAGGCTTTTAAAGGCTTCGGCATAATTAAAATCTGTTCCCATTGGGTCATTTTTGCTAGCGTGTTGACGTAGCACATTTAATTTTAATCTATTGGGCCACCACTTTCGGTTAGTAGTTCCACTGCCTGCTGATTGCTGTAATGCTCCATCTGCAAAATAAGGGCATTGACTTTTTGCTCCATTAATATCCCATGCCTCTCCTTTATTATGACTCATAATATGTATGTTTTAATTAATTAGGTTTAATTTTTAAGAAAATAAAAATAAAGATTCTTTAAAGGTTTATTTACTATAGTTCATTGTATGTAATAATCTAGTGATTGATAAAAGCTATACTCAACAGCTCCATATATAAGATTATCAAATCCTGTTTAAAATTGCTGCAGCTTCATTTAAGGTTACTTCTGTTTTTGCGAAGCATACGCGTATTTGTTTAAAATCCTCTTTATTAGCGTTAAATACTGATGTTGGTATTGTTGCAACTCCGTATTCTTTTGTTAGATTTTCTGCAAATATGATATCGCTTTCTTCGGAAATATTACTATAATCTAGTAGTTGAAAATAGGTGCCCTGAGACGGAATTATTTTAAACCTTGATAATTTCAGCTTTGCTATAAAATAATCCCTTTTTTGTTGGTAAAAACCAGGTAAATCCAAATAATGCGACGGTGTTTTGAGGTATTCTGAAAGGGCTAATTGCATAGGGTGATTAACACAAAAAACATTGTACTGATGTACTTTTTGAAACTCTTTCATCAAATTTTGTGGAGCAAGGCAATACCCTAATTTCCATCCCGTATTGTGGAACGTTTTGCCAAAAGATGCTATTATGAATGTTCTTTTTGAAAGTGCTTCAAATTTAGCAGCACTTTGATGATTGTTACCGTCAAAAATAATGTGCTCATATACTTCATCACTAATAACAAAAAGATTTTTCTCTTCTGAAATTTGCTGCAATTGTAACATATCGTTTTCAGAAAAAAGCATTCCACTAGGATTATGTGGACTGTTAACGATTATCATTTTTGTATTTCTGGAAATTTTATCTCGCACTTTATCCCAGTCTGGTTGATATGTAGGTGATTGTAATTGAATATATCTAACTATTCCACCAAAAAGCTCAATAGTTGGCGCATAACAATCGTATGCAGGTGTAAAAATGATGACTTCATCACCTTTTGAAATAGTAGCTGCGATGGCAGTGAAAATTGCTTGGGTAGCTCCTGCTGTTATTGTAATTTCATTAGATGGGTTATATGCTTTATTATAAAGTTTCTTTACTTTATGCGCGATGGTTTCACGCAAAGAAATAGCTCCTGCCATGGGTGCATATTGATTATTACCTTCAATCATTGCTTTATTTACAAGCGAAATAAGTTTAGGATCACTAGGGAAATTAGGAAATCCTTGAGAGAGATTTATAGCATCATAATCTAAAGCCATTTTACTCATTATTGAAAATATAGAAATTGCGATTTCAGGCAGTTTTGACATGATTATTTGCGAAATATGTGATAAAAGACAAAATTTAATCTATATGAGTTAAATTAAACACGCTAATATAGTGAATATTCATATCTTGCACACTGTTTGAAATATGTATCCCCAAATATGAAATTTCTCCCCTACTTAGTTCTATGTTTTGCGTTCTCAATTTCTTGTTATGCACAACAAAAAGATGTTGACTCATTACAAAAAAGACAAGAAACAATTCAACGAATTGAAAAATTACTGGACTCATCTGAATATTATTATCAAAGAGGAAGCTATTCACGCTCTTTAAAAGTAAATATTGCCATCGTTGAGCTTGCAATATCAATTAAAGACTCTAATAATATTTACAAAGGTTATCGTTATCTTGGTTATGATTATCTTATGATGAATGATACTCTTTTGACAAAAGAAAGTTTTATCAATGCAAAAAATGTTGTTCAAGACGGTAATGAACTAAGTACAAAAGCTGAGAATCAAATGGATTTAGCAAATCTATATTCTAGCGCATATGGCAATTTTGAAAAAGCTATTGAATATCACAAAAACTCTATTTCACTTTACAAAAAATCTAAGGATTCTGTAGGCTTAGCAAAGGCCTATTATAATACTATTTTAACCTGTAATGACCTTAATCATATAAATGAAGGTTACGCATATTTAAAGCTATTTAAGTCTTTTAGAAAATTTCAGCCTGAAAATTACAATAAATCTATTGATAATCAATGGAGTTTATATTATCTGCATAACAAAGATTATACAAAAGCAAATGAATATTCAAAGAGCGTGATTGAAGATTCTCTAGCTTCTGAATACCCTTTAGAACTATCTACTGCCTATAGAAATTACGCAAAAGGTTTAAACGCCATAGGGAATTATAAAGATGCATATAAATACAGTATTAAACATCTTGAATTTCAAAAAGAGAATATGCAGGTGAGACAAGATGCTCAATCAAATGCTATTTCATCAAAATTTCAAGTTGAACAGTATAAACGGCAAGCAGAAACAGAAAAAGAAAAAAGAAGGCTACAAGATCAAGTAGCTTCTAGCAATAATATTATCAAAAATTTTTTAATTATAGTATGCTTAATAGGTTTGTTTCTTTTCATTTCACTCTTTGTAGCTTACACAAAAAGACGTGAATTAAACAAAGCCCTTCAAATTAAAAACCAAGAATATCTTGAAGCCAAAAAAAAATCTGAACATTTATCTAAAGCTAAAAGCAAATTTTTCTCCACAGTAAGTCACGAGCTAAGAACTCCTCTATATGGTGTTATTGGTCTAAGCACAATTCTATTAGAGGATAAAAAGCTACAGTCGCATAAAAAAGATTTGAGTTCTTTAAAATTTTCTGCGGATTACCTATTAGCTCTTATCAACGATGTATTGCAAATAAATAAAATTGATTCAGATAATATTGATAATGATAAGGTTACTTTTAACACCCAAGATTTAATAAAAAATATTGTAGCCTCATTTGAGTACATGCGCATACAAAACAAGAATAAAATTGAAATCAATATAGATGATGAAGTTCCTAAAATGGTCTTTGGAAATGCAACACGATTGTCACAAATTTTGATGAATATAATTGGAAATGCTTGCAAGTTTACTGAAAATGGAATTATAAAAATATCTATTAAACACATTGCAACAACGAATAAATCTGCTAGAATACGTTATTCAATAAGTGACAACGGAATAGGAATTGCAAAGGAAAAGCAAAAGTCAATTTTTGATGAGTTCACTCAAGTAGGAAATTTGCAATACACCTATCAAGGCACGGGTCTTGGTCTTCCAATTGTAAAAAAACTTTTAAAATTATCAAATTCAAAAATTACTGTAGATAGTGAAATCAACAAAGGCGCAACATTTACTTTTGATCTTGATTTCAAAATAGTCTCTTCAATTGATGTTATAAAAGAAAAACCTTTAATTGACGTAAATTTTTTAAAAGGTAAAAAAATCCTCGTAGCAGAAGATAACCGTATCAACCAGATAGTAACAAAAAAAATCCTTGAGAAAAAGGAAATTTATTGTGTGGTAGTTGAAAATGGAAAAGAAGCTGTTAAGAAAGTTAAAAATGAAAAGTTTGATCTCATCTTAATGGACTTAAATATGCCAATTATGGATGGTTTTAAAGCAACCGTTTTAATAAGAAAATTCAATCCTAATATTCCTATTGTAGCATTAACTGCCGTTGAAATTGAAGAAGTTAGAAATGAAATTTATTTTGTAGGCATGAATGATATTATTATTAAACCGTACGATATAAATCAGTTTGTACAGACAATTGCAGAGAACATGATCAACCCTAAAAAAAATGCACAAAATAAAAAAGTCGTTTAATTGGGCTAATAATATCAGAGATAAAATTCACAGTATTTCTCTTCGGAAATGTATTGATATAAAAACCCTACATCATAATTTATGGTGTAGGGTTTTTATTAATTTAAAATCTGTGTAAGTAAAAAAACTACCCTTTTAAGCTTGCTGAAAGATATTCGCGATTCATTCTAGCTATATTTTCTAAAGAAATTCCTTTAGGGCATTCTACCTCACAAGCACCTGTGTTTGTACAGTTACCAAAACCTTCTTTATCCATCTGTTCAACCATGTTTAAAACACGTGTAGTAGCCTCCACTTGTCCTTGTGGTAACAACGCATATTGTGATACTTTTGCAGATGTAAACAACATTGCACTTGCATTTTTGCAGGCCGCAACACATGCTCCACAACCTATACAAGTTGCCGCGTAGAAAGCGTCATCTGCATTTTCCTTTTCAATAGGAATTGCATTTGCATCAATTGTGTTACCAGAGGTATTTACAGACACATAACCACCTGCTTGTTGAATTCTATCAAAAGAAGAACGATCAATCATTAAATCCTTAACAACTGGAAATGCTTTTGCTCTAAATGGCTCAATAGTAATTGTATCTCCATCATTGAACTTACGCATGTGTAATTGACATGTTGTTACTAATCTATCTGGTCCATGAGGCTCTCCATTAATTTGTAATGAACAACTTCCACAAATTCCTTCACGACAATCGTGATCAAAAACTACGGGTTCATCACCTTTATTGATTAAATCTTCGTTCAACACGTCAAGCATTTCTAGGAAAGACATATCACCTTCTACGCCATCAATAGGATATGTTTGGATACTTCCCTTAGAAGTTGCATCTGCTTGTCTCCAAATTTTTAAATTTAATTTCATCTGTATGTTGTTTTTTAAGATGAATACAATGTTTTAAGACATTGTATTGTTTCTTATTTATACGATCGTGTTTTTAATTCTATGTTTTCGAAGACAAGTTCTTCTTTATGTAGTACCGCATCTTTAGGAGCTCCTTTATATTCCCAAGCCGCTACATATTTAAAGTTTTCATCGTCGCGTAATGCTTCACCTTTTTGCTCACCACTTTGTTCTACACTCTCTTCTCTAAAGTGTCCTCCAGCAGATTCGTTTCTATTCAAAGCGTCTTTTGCAAATAGCTCTCCTAATTCAAGAAAATCTGCAACACGCCCAGCTTTTTCAAGCTCTTGATTTAACTCATTTTTTGTACCGGGAACTTTTACATTTGCCCAAAAATCTGCTCTAAGTGTTGCTATTTCATCAATGGCTTCCTGCAAGTCTTTTGCATTACGAGACATACCACATTTATTCCACATGATTTTACCAAGTTTTTTATGGTAATAATCTACAGAATGTTGCCCGCTACCGTTCATCAATTTATTTATACGCTCTTCAACATCCTTTTGTGCTTGGTCAAACTCAGCCGTATCTGTTGGTATTTTTCCAGTTCTAATATCGTGAGATAAATAGTCCCCAATTGTATAAGGAAGTACAAAATAACCATCAGCAAGACCTTGCATTAATGCGGAAGCTCCAAGTCTATTTGCACCATGATCACTAAAATTAGCTTCACCTGCAGCATATAGTCCTTCAACTGTAGTTTGTAAGTTATAATCAACCCAAAGACCTCCCATTGTATAATGTACTGCTGGGTAAATCATCATTGGTGTTTTGTATGGGTTTTCATCAACAATTTTCTCATACATCTGGAAAAGATTACCGTACTTGTTTTCAATTACGGCTTTTCCTAAATCGTATATTTCTTGTTCACTTGGATTTTCGGCGTGATTAATTGTTGCTTGTTCTTTTCCATAGCGCTTAATTGCACTTGCGAAATCTAAGTATACTGCCTCTCCTGTTTTGTTTACACCAAAACCGGCATCACAACGCTCCTTAGCAGCTCTTGACGCAACATCTCGTGGCACAAGGTTACCAAATGCAGGGTAACGACGCTCTAAATAATAATCTCTTTCGTCTTCTTTAAGATCCGTAGGTTTTTTCTTTCCTTCTCTAATTGCAACAGAATCTTCCTTTTTCTTAGGAACCCAAATTCTTCCATCATTACGTAAAGACTCTGACATCAATGTTAATTTTGATTGATGGTCTCCAGAAACTGGAATACAAGTAGGGTGTATTTGTGTATAACATGGGTTTGCCATGAATGCACCTCTTCGGTGAGCTTTCCATGCTGCTGTTACATTACTTCCCATGGCGTTAGTTGAAAGGAAAAATACATTTCCGTAGCCACCAGTAGCAAGTACTACAGCATGTGCTGAATGTCTTTCAATTTTTCCAGTGACTAAATCACGAGCAATAATTCCTCTCGCTTTACCTCCTACCTTTACAACGTCAAGCATTTCATGACGATTAAATGGCTGGATTTTTCCACGGTTAATTTGGCGATTCATAGCTGAATAAGCTCCTAATAAAAGCTGTTGTCCTGTTTGTCCTTTTGCATAAAAAGTTCTTGAAACAAGAACCCCTCCAAAAGATCGGTTATCTAACAACCCACCATACTCACGTGCAAAAGGAACTCCTTGCGCAACGCACTGGTCAATGATATTTGCAGAAACCTCAGCAAGACGATACACGTTTGACTCTCTTGAGCGATAATCCCCACCTTTTACTGTATCATAGAAAAGACGATAGTTACTATCTCCATCTCCTTGATAGTTTTTTGCTGCATTAATACCCCCTTGTGCTGCAATTGAGTGTGCGCGTCGCGGAGAATCTTGGTAACAAAATGTTTTTACATTATAGCCTAACTCTGCAAGTGTTGCAGCGGCACTACCTCCTGCAAGTCCAGTTCCTACAACAATAACATCAATGTTACGCTTGTTTGCTGGATTTACAAGATTAATATTGTTTTTATGATTTGTCCACTTATCTGCTAAGGGTCCTTCAGGTGTTTTTGAATCTAATATCGACATAGCTTGATGTGTTTAGTGTGGCAATTGATTTAAGTGTAAGTAAAGGGCTATAAAAATAAAGCCAGCTGGTATTACGATGGCATACACTTTTGCAAATTTTGTCAACGCCACTGAGTATTTATTATTAAAACCAACACTTTGAAACGATGATGCAAACCCATGCCATAAGTGAACGGCAAGTAATAAAAATGCAACAACGTATATTCCTACACGAATTGGGCTTTCAAATTTATGTACTAACTCCTCATAGTACCTAAAACCACTATTTACGTTGTCTGGATCAATAAGGCCACTCATGTCTCCTTTAAAATATTTTACGTTTAATTCTGGCGCCCAAAAGTCATAAAAATGTAATCCCAAAAAAGCTAAAATAACTAATCCTGAAATTATCATATTTCTAGAAGCCCAGCTAGCATTAGCACTTCCTTTATAAGACGCATATTTCACGGCACGTGCATTACGGTTTCTTATTTCAAGAATGAAGCCCATAATAAAATGGAATACAACGCCAAAAATTAAAACGGGTTGTAATAAAAATTGAACAATGGGATTAGTTCCCATAAAATGGGAGGTTTCATTAAATGTATCAGGCGAAAAAACTGACATTAAATTGATTGTAAAATGTTGTCCTAAAAAGAATACTAAGAACAAGCCCGAAAGTGCCATGGCAACTTTTCTAGCAATTGAAGAGGATATTATTCCCATTATGGTTGTGTTTTCAAAATGTTTAGTACTACAAAAATACGTCTCAAAATGCTGTTAAGCAAATATTACATACTATTAAAAGTAATTTGTATTCATTTTACATTACTCTAAAACTAAAGCTTGCTTTGTGCTTTTACCTGCTGTTTTAATTAAAATCTCATACGTTCCCTTTGTCAAATAAAAAGTACCATTATCTGCTTGAAATGCTCCTGAGCCATCTCGCTCTAATTGTTTTTTTCCTTTTTCTGAAACACTAAGATTATAATCAATAATATTGAACCCTTTATTTAAATTAACACTCCAAGATTTCAATTCTTTTCCGTTTTCATTATTGACTAAAATTTCGGCTTTGCCTGCTACTGGCGTATAAACCTGTAGTTTTTCAGAAGGTTCATAGACATCTCCGTATTGATTAAAACCGGTGCTTCCCCAACGACGAGAGGCCCTTTGATTTGAAATTTCAGCAAGCATTAAATTGCTCATATTTGCTTCGGAAATTTGCTGAACCAAAGAAATATCTGCGATATAAATGGAGCGGCCATGTGTCCCTACAACCAAATCTTTATCGCGCTGTTGAACTACTAAGTCATGCACTGCCACAGCAGGCAACCCATTGTTAAATGCCTCCCAACTTTTACCTCTATTGAACGATACATAAGCACCATTATCTGTCCCTAGGTATAATACGTTTTCATTTGACGGATCTTCTCTAATGACGTTTACAGGAGACATAGGCAAGTTGTTAGAAATTGCTGTCCATGTTGCTCCATAGTTATCGCTCATATACACATATGATGTAAAATCATCCCAACGATAGCCATTTAAAGCTACATAAACCCGTTCTTTTTTATGCTGTGAAGCAATCACGCGACTCACCCATAAATCTTTTGGTAATGTCCCTGTAATATTTTGCCAGTCACTACCTCCGTTTCTTGTTACTTGTACTATTCCATCATCACTTCCTGTATATAATAATCCAAATTGGAATGTTGATTCATCAAATGACGAAATTGTACCATAAGCCACATTTCCTTGCTTCCCTCCATTTGTAACATCTGGTGAAATTGCAGTCCAGTCTGTTCCTTGATTCATAGATCGCATTAATTTATTGCCACCTAAATAAAGAATATCTTGATTATGCGAACTTAACAAAATAGGGGTCTGCCAATTAAAACGATATGGACTATCACCTAACTCATGTTTAGGCTGAATGTATGTTTGCTCGTCAGTCTTTCTATTAAGCCTAAAATAGTTTCCAAATTGGAATCCAGTATATACAACATTACTATCACGGTTATCAATTTGTATTTGCATTCCATCTCCACCCATAATAAACTCAAAAGGATATTTACCATTTTGCTTCCATCCTGGATTTTCCTCATTTGTGTGAGCGCCTACCCAAACACCATTGTCCTGTAATCCTCCGTACACATTATAGGGCTCTTCATTATCCACATTAATAGCGTAAAATTGACCCACAGAAGAAGCATTGTTTTTTATCCAATTTTCTCCATCGTCGTAACTAATATTTACTCCTCCATCGTTTCCGTTAATGAGATGACCAGGCATATTTGGATTAATCCATAACGCGTGATGGTCTGCATGCACATTATTTGCCGAAATTGATGTGAATGTTTTTCCTCCGTCTTTTGATTTTAAGATAGGGACTCCATAAATATAAATACCGTCTTTATTGCTAGGATCTACATGTATCTTCCCAAAATAATACCCATAACTATAATAAATACCATCAAGAAAACCCTCATGTGTTTTAGCCCATGTTTTTCCACCATCTGTACTTTTGTAAACCTCAGTTCCAATAACTGGGGTGTCAAACAGCATAGAATTTGCATCTTCTAAATATTTAGCCAAATCAACAGGTTTAACCGTACCTCCTCGTACCATTGATTTAACATTATCTGCTCTGTATTTTTCCTGAAACCCATTATTTTTTAAATAAGCGTTTAGTTTTTTATCATCAAGTGCTAAAAACTGACTTGATGTCATAGTTTTAAATTGTTCTTTTGAAAGTTCATCACCTTTTTGAGTTTGTTTTCCACCATCACGTCTTGCTTGATTATCATGAATAGCATACACTATATTTGCGTCCACTACAGCAAGCCCTATTCTTCCAACGCCCTCTCCAGTAGGAAAACCACTATTAGGAGTAGAAACTTTTGTCCATGAGCCCCCACCATCTATGCTTTTATAAATTGCACTACCCGTTCCACTTCCTCTAAAGTCCCACGCTTTTCTGTCTTTATCCCAAGATGAAGCATACATTAAATTAAAATTTTTAGGGTCAGCGTCCATTTCAATAATCCCGCTTTGATTGTTAACAAACAATGTTTGTGTCCAAGTTTTTCCACCATCCATTGTTTTGTAAACCCCGCGTTCGTCATTAGTGGAGTATAAATGCCCTACTGCGGCAATAACCACCTCGTTTGCATTATTAGGGTTAATGATAATTTTTGAAATATGGTGACTATCGGTAAGCCCCATGTTTTCCCAAGTTTTTCCACTGTCATTTGATTTTAAAACACCTATACCTGCATAACTTGAACGAGATGCATTTACCTCACCAGTACCAACCCATATTGTGTTTTTTGTCCAATCCACCGCTAAAGAACCCACATTTTGAGTTAGGCTTGAATCTAAAACAGGAGTAAATGTGGTTCCGTTATTTTTAGTATGCCAAACTCCTCCACTTGCATAACCAACATAAAATTCAGTTGGATTACTAGGGTTTACGGCTAAGTCAACAACACGACCACTCATAATAGTTGGGCCAATATTTTTAAAAGGAACATCTTTTACTAAAGAGGCAGCTATTAATTGTTCTTTTTGCTGGAGCGCTGTTGCAACATTATTAGATGTAGTTGCTGGTTGTTGTGCAAATGCGTAAAATGAAATTAAACACATTGCAAGGAGGAAATAATTTTTCATTTGGTTGATTTAAAGTTGAAAAGTACTTAAACACAAAAATAACTCAAAATAATTCGAGGAAGTTTAACACCTTTGATGAATCAATTTTTAACTTCGGAAATATTAACAAATTACTATATGTTACCGTCTAAAAAACATTTAGAACTTTATATAAAAAAGTATCTCCCTAAGGAAACTTCAACCGAAAAAATATCTTTTATTTTAGAGAAGTTTTCTTTTTTAACTCTTGAAAAAAATAATTTTTTAGTGGCTGCAGGTTCTATTTGTCAATACTTCTGTTTTATTGAAAGTGGGATTCTACAACATACAATTATGATTGATGGCGTTGAAAAAACCACCTATTTAGGATTAAAAAATAGCGCAACATCTGCACTCAATAGTTTTAAAAATAGTATTCCGTCTAGAAAAAACATTAAAGCGATAAGTGATTGTGAATTGTGGGCTTTAACTATTAAAGATTTTCAAGAGTTATTAGAGTTTAATCCTGTTTTTAAAACCTTTTACTTTAATTTAATTGAAAATCAAATTTTCCTTATTGATGATTATCGCATCAATCTTTTAATATTGAGTCCTGAAGAACGTTATTTGAAAATGCTAGAAAACGAACCCACTTTACTTCAACAAGTTCCTCTCCAGTATCTATCTTCTTTTTTGGGTATTTCCTCAAGGCACATGAGTCGAATTAGGAAAAATTCTATTTAATGCCATTTGGCTGATTATTTAGGCAATTCTTTAATTATTTTTGATGCTAAGAAGTTTTAGGCTTGTTACTTTTCCGAAGAACACTTTAATAAAATCTTATAGATTATCAATACATTTTCATCTAGGTGGAAATGAAAAATTAAAACATTACAATGAAATATCATCCTATAGACCGTAATCTTTTTATAAAAAACCGCAAAAATTTTATGGCTAAAATGAAGCCGTCAAGCCTTGCTGTTTTTAATAGTAACGACGTTTATCCTGTTAGTGCAGATAGCACAATGCCTTTTGAACAATCGCGTGACATCTTTTACTTGAGCGGCGTGGATCAAGAGGAAAGCATTTTGGTTTTATTTCCAGATGCTCCAAACCCAAAGCATAGAGAAATGCTTTTTTTAACTGAAACAAACGAGCATATTGCTGTATGGGAAGGTGAGAAACTTACAAAGGACAAGGCGTTTGAAACTAGCGGTGTAAAAACAGTTTTCTGGCTTAAAGAGTTTGACAAAGTTTTTTACGAGGTAATGACTCAAGTGGATACTATATATTTTAATACTAATGAGCATTACCGTGCAAATGTAGCGACAGAGACCCGTGAAGCTCGTTTTATTAAAGCAACTAAAGATAAATTTCCAGCACACAGTTGGGCAAAAAGCAATCCTATTTTACAGAGATTACGGTCGGTAAAAGATCAAATAGAAATTGATTTAATGCAAACCGCTTGTGATATTACCGAAAAAGGATTCCGTCGCGTACTAGGTTTTGTAAAACCTGGTGTTTGGGAATTTGATATTGAAGCCGAATTTATGCACGAGTTTTTAAAAAACCGTTCAAAAAAATTCGCTTATACCCCTATTGTTGCAAGTGGAAATAATGCAAACGTTTTACATTATATTGAAAACAATCAAGAATGTAAAGCAGGTGATTTAATTTTACTTGATGTAGGTGCAGAGTACGCAAATTACAGTAGCGACATGTCTCGAACAATCCCAGTAAGTGGTCGTTTTACAGACAGACAAAAACAAGTGTATAATGCGGTTAATCGTGTTAAAAACGATGCTACAAAAATGCTTGTTCCTGGAACTATGTGGGCAGAATATCATGTAGAAGTTGGTAAATTAATGACTAGCGAATTAATACGACTTGGGTTGCTCGACAAAGCTGATGTTAAAAACGAAAATCCAGATTGGCCTGCTTATAAAAAATATTTTATGCACGGTACATCTCACCACATAGGTCTTGACACACATGATTATGGATTATTGTATGAGCCAATGCAAGCTGGAAATGTTTTCACGGTAGAGCCGGGAATTTATATTCCTGATGAAGGTTTTGGAATTCGTTTAGAAGATGATTTGGTTATTCAAAAAACTGGCGAGCCTTTTAACTTAATGCGTGATATTCCTATTGAAGCTGATGAAATTGAGGATTTGATGAACTAGTAATCCCTTTTTATTAATTTAAATATATTTAGAGCTATAAATGCTATAAATGCAGGCAACACCCATCCCATACTTTGCTTGGATAATGGAATAAATGACCTAACTGCATCTAGACTTCCTTCAGGAACAAAAAACTGAAGGAAATCTGGAATGCTAAAAATCAATGTTGTAATTGTTACTACTCTAAAAACTAACGGAGTGCTATATTTTTTAGGCAATATATTGAGTAGTATCAACACAATAGTTATAGGATAAATAAACATAAGCGCTGGCACAGCCGCAGCAATTATGTAAGCAACTCCATAGTGACCAACTGCGACTCCAATAATGCACCCTAAAACAGCAGTAATAGTATAAGCCTTTTGCGAGCTTTTAGTGAGTCCCTTTACAAAATCTGCTGTTCCAGTAACAATACCAACAGCAGTTGTAAAACAAGCTAATGCTACTAAAATCCCTAAGAATGCTGTCCCAATGTTACCTAATGTGTTTGTACTTAACAACGTAAGTAATTGGGTCCTATTTTCTATTAAAACAGTACCACTATATAAAGCTCCTAGTGCAATTAATCCACCATAAATAATTAACAACCCTAATCCTGCAATAAACCCTGCTCTGGCAATCATTGCCTTCTTTTCTTCATAATTAAATTTACCTTGCAACGCAAGCGAGACAACGATTACTGCCCCTACAACAACTCCTCCAATGGCGTCAAAAGTTTGATATCCTTCAAGAATTCCATCAGTGAATGAATTATCAAAAATACTAGCTCGAATAGGCTCAACATCTGTAAACAAACCAATACAAATAATACACATTAAAATGAGGACAATTAAAGGTGTAAGAAACTTGCCAATTAAACTTAAAATTTTTGTCCTGTTGAGTGCAAAAACAAGTACAAGTGCAAAATAAATAGTACTTACCCAAAGAGAAGAAATTTCAAAATAAGGCTGGATTGCCATTTCATAAGTTACTGATGCAGTTCGTGGAGAAGGCAAGCTTATTGAAATTGCATATACAAGAACCGCATAAATTAAGGCAAAAACAGATGACACCTTGTTTGCAAAATTGAGGATTGTTCCTTGTAATCTTGCGTGTCCGTAAATAGCTAATATGGGAATTACAACTGCAGATAAGGCAAAACCCAAAGTGACTAACAACCAATCTTTACCTGCGTTAAATCCTAAAAAAGGCGGTAAAATTAAATTTCCCGCTCCAAAAAAAAGAGAAAACAATGCAAATGCAATAACGAAGGTTTGTTTCTTGATATTCAAATTTGGTAGTTTTGCTTAAAATTGACTACCAAGATAACTAAATGAATTTACCCTACAATAACGCCTCTATTTTTTACGAAATACAAGGAACTGGTCCAGCGCTAATTCTACTTCATGGATTTTTAGAAAGCAGCTCTATCTGGAACTCCACTGTAGAAGAGTTTAAAAAAACCCACACGATAATTACTGTTGATTTGCCAGGTCACGGCAAAAGCGATGTTGTTGCAAAAACACATGAAATGGAATTAATGGCTATAATAATTTCTGAAATTTTAATTAATCACAATATAAATACAGCCTCATTTATAGGTCATTCAATGGGTGGCTATGTAGCATTAGCCTTTACAGAACTATTCCCTAATAAAGTACGAAAATTAATACTTCTTAATTCTTCAACGTACAGTGATAGTGAAGATCGAAAGAAAAACAGAGACCGAGCTATTAAATTTATAAAAAAACAAAAAAGTGCAATA
The DNA here is from genome assembly GCF_009014635.1 of Patiriisocius marinistellae. GTDB lineage: Bacteria > Bacteroidota > Bacteroidia > Flavobacteriales > Flavobacteriaceae > Patiriisocius > Patiriisocius marinistellae. The sequence goes on from NZ_BKCF01000001.1 coordinate 206,761, forward strand.
ATAAGCATGGCTATTAGTAATCTTTTTACTCAAGAGAATCGCGTAATGTTTGCTTCGGAAATATTAAATCTCAAAAATGAAGCTTTAAATTTTCCCTCTGAAGGAATTATTGCAAATATTAAAGGAATGCGAGACCGAAAGGATAGAACGTCTGTTCTAAAAAACTTTGGAGGGTCTAAATTAATAATTACGGGAAAAATGGATATGATAGTTCCTATTTCGGTTTCCGAAGAAATTTCCGAAGCTACAAATACACCCTTAAAAACTATTAACGGTGGGCATATGAGCTGGATCACAAATAGAAAAGAAATGTTAAACGCAATGCGTTTCATCGATTAAAAGTGTTTTTTAACGGTTATGTGGGTTATTTTATCTAGGTTTACGCTCTAAAGCTAATTGAAATGCCCAAAGCAAACAATAAACCCACTCGGCCAATTTCTGCATTAATATGTTCTATTATGGGGCATAATTATATTATTACAAACAAAATCACTAATCACATTAATGAATATAAATGTACAAACTGCAAAAACGAAGTTTGTGATAATACCAAAGGCCACCTTGAAGAATTGACTTTGAAACAACGGGAGGTAAATGAAACACTTTCGGTTTTTTTTAAGAAAAAAAGTAAAAGACAGTTAACCGCATAAAACCCCTCGCTATGCTTAAATGTAAAATTAAAGGACATAAACTTTTCGCACTTACTACTCCGCACGTACAAATTAAAAAATTTGAGTGTATGAATTGTAAAAAACAATTTACTACTGATGGATATGGTAAATATGTATCATTAACTCCATATTGGGAAAAGAATCATCAAACATTTTTAGCCTATTTTAACGAGCAACAACAAGCAACCGTCGTTTAATTATTTAGACTCATTTAAGGAATTCCAACCTCTTGCTATTATAGGGATTTTAGTATTGGCTCTTGTAACAAGGTGCACACCTTCTTTCTCTTGAGTCATGTGACCAATTATTGAAAAATTAGGGTTTGCTTTTATTTTTGGAAAATCTTCCATTGCTACTGTAAACAATAACTCATAGTCCTCTCCTCCATTCATTGCAATAGTTGTGCTGTCCATATTAAACTCTTCACTAGTTGTAATTACCTGAGGATCTAATGGTATTTTATCTTCATAAACCGTACAACCTAATTTTGATTGTTTACAAAGATGTAATACTTCACTCGATAGCCCATCACTTATATCAATCATTGAAGTAGGTAATACATCTAAATCTTTTAATAATTTAGGGACATCCTTACGCGCTTCAGGTTTTAATTGTCGTTCAATTAAGTAAGAATAAGGCTCTAAATCTGGCTGTGCATTAGGATTCACTTTAAAAACTTGGCGTTCTCTTTCTAAAATTTGTAATCCCAAATAAGCAGCTCCTAAATCACCACTCACAACAAGCAAATCATTATCATTAGCATTATTTCTGTAAACGATATCCTCTTTTTTAGCTGATCCAATTGCAGTTATACTAATTAACAAACCACTTGTTGAAGATGTAGTATCCCCTCCTACAACATCAACATTATATTTTTTCGCCGCAGCATTAATACCTTCATATAATTCCTCAAGCGCTTCAACCGGAAACCTATTTGATACTGCAATAGATACCGTAATTTGAGAAGGAACTGCATTCATCGCATAAACATCACTTAAATTTACAACTACCGCTTTGTAACCTAAATGCTTTAAAGGCATATAACTCATGTCAAAATGCACCCCTTCAACTAATAAATCTGTTGTAACCACTTGCTGCCCTTTTAATTCTAGGACCGCTGCATCATCGCCAATACTTTTTATCGTCGAAGCATGTTCAATGGTGAAAATTTTTGTCAAGTGTTCAATAAGACCAAATTCTCCTAATGAACTTATATCTGTTTTTGGAGTATTTTTATTTTCTAACATTTCATCATTAATTTAAGAATTACAAAGGTACATTTTCCCAATTTAAAGATGTGCTTAAAAGCAACATATAGATTAATTTACATTAATGTTTTAAATGATTATGTTTATTTATGAGCATCCTTTTAAAACTTAATTTTACTAAATTAAGTTTATACACTTAAAATATGTTTAAAAAGTTTAACAGTGTTTCTGTAATAAAATTATCAAATTCGCGTCTCATATTAAACTCATTTGATTTACATCAATGACCTAATATTGTTATGTTTACTTAAAATCTATAATCTCAAAATATGTATATGAAAAAACTACTCTCTTTTGCATTTGTCTGCTTATCTCTTTCACTTTCTGCACAAACCCCATGCTCTGGTGGCACTGCTGGTCCTTATCCTTGTGATGGATACGACCTTCAGAGTGAAATTAGTCTAGGCGTTATGAATGCAAGTGACGGAAATGATTCATGGGGTTGGACAGACCCTTCAAATGGAAATGAGTATGCAATTGTTGGACTTGATAATGGAACAGCATTTATAGATATTAATAATCCTACAAACCCTATATATTTAGGAAAACTACCAACTCATACATCTTCTAGTACTTGGAGAGATATTAAAGTTTACAGTAATCACGCCTTTGTGGTAAGTGAGGCTGGAGGTCATGGAATGCAAGTTTTTGACCTCACAAGACTTCGAAATGTTACATCACCTCCTGTTACATTTACAGAAGACGCCCACTTTGATGGTTTTGGCAGTGCACACAATATTGTTATAAATGAAGATACTGGCTATGCATATCCTGTGGGAGCTAGTAATTTTAATGGTGGGCCAATTTTTATAAATATACAAGACCCACAAAACCCTACTGCAGAAGGTGGATACGGAATGGATAGCTATAGCCATGATGCTCAAATTATCACATATTGTGGTCCAGACCCAGATTATAATGGTAGAGAAATATTAATTGGGAGTAATGAAAACGAAGTTATTATAGCTGATATTACAGACAAATCTAATCCTATTAACATTTCTTCTGTTGGCTACCCAAATACATCATACACACACCAAGGATGGTTTACCGAAGACCAAAGCTTTTTTATATTAGGTGATGAGATAGACGAAATAGACAATGGTTTTAATACACGTACAATTATTTTTGATCTTTCAGACTTAGACAATCCGTCATTGAGCTTTGAGTATTTAGGACCTACTGCTGCAATTGATCACAATGGATATACCAGAGGAACAAAATATTACATGGCTAACTATCGAGCTGGCTTACGTGTAATTGATGTAACAGACATTGCTAGTGGAAGCATAGTTGAAGAAGGTTTTTTTGACACCTACCCAAATAATGATAACGCTAGTTTTAGTGGAGCGTGGAGTGTTTATCCTTATTTTGATAGTGGAAATATTGTAATTAGCGATATCAATAGAGGTTTCATATTGGTTAAAGCTTCAACATATGAGAACACACCTCCAACCGCAGTTTGTGGCACGACTACCATTTCGTTAGATGAAAATGGTGTAGCAACTTTAAATCCTGCTGACTTAGACGGAGGATCAACAGATAATGCAGGAGATACTTATTTCTTAGTTTGCGATAAATTTTTTGATTGTTCTGAATTAGGAGCAAACACCGTAGAACTTGAGGTTTATGATGATTTTGGAAATCGTGATTTTTGTTCAGGTACCGTTAATGTAATAGATGAACTTGCTCCAATTCTAACTTGCCCAACAAACGCAGAAGTTGAATTTGATGCTGGACAAAGTTTTTACACCCTTCCAGATTATGTAACACTCGGAGAAGTAACAGCCAATGACAATTGCACCACAGGGCTATCAATTACTCAAGATCCTGCTGCTGGGACACAACTACCACAAGGAAATCATTTTATTACTTTTGAAAGCACAGATAACTCAGGCAATATTGGTACTTGCATGTTCCAAGTTGCGGTTGAAGCACCTTTAAATATTGAAGAGAATGATCTAAATAGTGGATTAATATTATACCCTAACCCCGTAAGCAATCATATTACAGTATCATCAAAAAACACCCCTATAACATCTCTTCAAATAGTAGATATTTTAGGAAAACAACTTTTAAACGTAGGAAGCATAAGTGTAAAAACAAAAACAATTGATGTTTCTCAATTTATTGATGGTATTTACTTCATAATAGTAAACAATCAAATTTCTAAGAAAATTATTAAAAATTAGTAAGTACTACAAAATTATTACAATTTAATATTAGTGCTAATTGCAAGTGATTAGCAATTAGCACTTTTCTGTAATTATGCTTCTGAAATTTAACAATCCAAAACATAACTGTTACATAATGATATTAATAAAAAGATTTATAACGCCTCTTTTTTTTCTTTCACTTATTGCGAGTATATCTTGCAGTGAAGATGTAACTCCAACTGAAGAAATACAAGAAAATGAAGATATTCCAATTGAGTTTAATTTAGAAATTGCGTTTGCAAAAAGTTTAGGAGGTAGCAATATAGATGAAGGGGAGGCAATTATACAAGCTAATGATGGTGGCTTTGTAATTCTAGGCGCAACAAAAAGTACTGATGGTGATATTACAGACAAAACAATAGATGACACAGATGTTTGGATTGTAAAAACAGACCCTCAAGGCTCTATTCAATGGAGTAAAACGTATGGAGGATCTGATAATGATTTTGGGACAAATATTAAAAAAACAAATGATGGTGGTTATATAATTTCAGCAGTTACTAGAAGTTCTGATGGTGATATTTCTACAAATGCTGGATTTAATGATATGTGGGTTTTTAAAATATCTAGTTCAGGAAATATAATTTGGGAAAAAACATACGGTTATGCTGGCAATGACCTTGCTTACAATGTAATATTAACATCAGATGGAGGTTATTTATTACTTGGAGTTTTAGACGTAAGTGCTAGTAATGGAGAGGGGAATGTCGGTCGTATAAATAGCAATCATGCAGGTGGTGACTATTGGGTTCTTAAATTAGATAGCTCAGGAGAAAGAGAGTGGAGTCGATACTACGGCGGCACCTTTACTGATACTGCCTACGATGCAATAGAGACTCCTTCTGGCGGTTTTATAATTACGGGGAGCTCAGACAGTGAAGATGTAGATATAAATTCTAATATTGGAGAATATGACTTTTGGATTCTAAATATAAACGAAAGTGGAGATATTATCTGGAGGAAAAATTTTGGAGGTTCTGAAATTGACCTAGTATATGCAATGACTAAAACAATAGACGGAAACTATTTATTAGTAGGTGACACCAGAAGCAGTGATATAGACATCGAAGACCCGTTGGGTAATGCAGATGTTTGGGCTGTAAAATTTAGCGAATCTGGTTCTATAATTTGGACAAAAACCTATGGAGGAACTCAATTTGAATCAGCCAGAGACGTTGTTTCTCTTTCAGACGGCACCATAGCAATAGTTTCTTCAAGCAGAAGTAATGATATAAATTTAACTAATAATTATGGGGTTAATGATGCTTGGCTACTACTAATTGACAATGATGGCAAAATGTTGAGTCAAAAAAATATTGGGGGAAGCAATCTAGATTTTGGTAGAGGTATCACACAAACTATAGACGGGAATTTAATAATTACAGGAAACACTGAAAGTGCAGATGGAGATTTAAACTCTAATAAAGGAAACTACGATTTATTATTAGTTAAAGTTGAAAAACAAACAAATTAAAGATACTAATAGCTAAGGCTGGAGATTTTAATGCTGAAATTTTTTCAACCATTTAACTTCATTAAATTCAGCCTAACAAAAATTTTAAATTAAAAATGAGGATTTTTTGTTAAATACAAGAAGGATAATTTATTAATATTTCAGAAAACAAAGCCCTAAAAATTACGTTAATCATTAAATAATTTGCTAAAAATATTATGAAAAAAATTGCTTTAATACTATTCGCTGCTATTGCTGTAATAGCTTGTGATAAAAATGACGACAATGAAACAGTTGTTGAAAATGTAAATTTTGATATAAATTTTAGTCAAAATTTTAACGGGACATCAATTACAAATGCAAACTTTAACAATGTTGACTATACGGTTGCAAATGGTGAGATGATTAGTTTTTCAAGAATGCGTTATTTAATTACAGATATAACTTTTACAAACCAAGCTGGAGTTTCTACAGTTGTGGATGAGTATAATTTTGTTGATGTTGGTGAAGAAATAGGCGCAACTATTGAAAATATTTCATTGCCTGTAGGAGCATATACCGTATCAGCAAGGTTTGGTTTTACTGAAGCAGATAATACTACAAATGCATATCCAGACTTAAACAATGCTTCTTGGAATGTTCCAGAACCAATGGGAGGAGGATATCACTACATGCAATTAGAAGGTCAATACATCAATGACATAGGAGCAACTGTTGGATATGCTTATCATACAATAAGTGCTGCTCAAGATGTAATGACACCAGAAGTAACTAGAGAAGATACCTCTATTTTGTTTACAGCTTCAAATATTGTTATTTCAAATGACAATAATATTATTAATGTTAAAATGAACATTGCAGAATGGTTTAATCCATGGAATTTGAATGAACGTGACAACGGATTAATGGGTAATTATGATGCTCAAATTGACATGAATATTAATGGTCAAACAGCGTTTACAATAGAGTAATTAAAATTTCTGAAATGTTTAAAAAGGGGATCCTTATTATATTAATTTTTACTTTTTTTTCATCATGTAACGATGACGAACAAGAGAGCTATATCCCTACCCCACTAGCATTTGAAGCACCAGTATTATTCCAACAGTTGCTTCCAAACCCCTCTTTTCCAGCGGATAACCCTCAAACGGTTGAAGGTGTATCTTTAGGACGCAAATTATTCTTTGATAAAAATCTTTCTGCAGACAACACATTAGCTTGCGCAGGTTGCCACGCGCCTAACCAAGGCTTTTCTGACCAAAGACAATTTAGCATAGGAATTGATGGAATTGCAGGATTTAGAAATTCAATGCCACTCGTAAATCTCGCCTTTAATACAAGGAATAAATTTAATTGGGACGGAAGCGCATCTTCATTAGAAGAGCAAATTCTAGAACCTGTAATAAATGAGATTGAAATGCATAATACCTGGCCTAATGCGGTAGCAACGCTACAGGCTCAGTCTGATTACCCGCTACTTTTTGAACAAGCTTTTGGTACTGCTACCATTTCAAAGGAATTAGCAACAAAAGCAATTGCTCAATTTATAAGAACAATTGTTTCTGGAAATTCAAAATTTGACAAGCATTTAAGAGGTGAGGCCTCCTTAACACCCTCTGAAGCTAATGGATTTGCCATTTTTCTGGATGAAGATAGAGGAGATTGCTTTCATTGTCACGGTAGCGATAGCAACCCAATATGGTCTGATAATGATTTCCACAACAATGGACTAGATGAGGAATTTACTGATCGAGGACTTGGCTTAATCACAGGAGATCCAGCGCATTTTGGGCTTTTCAAATCACCATCTTTACGAAATCTTGCCTACACAGCACCATACATGCATGATGGCCGTTTTGAAACCCTTGACGATGTTATAAATCATTATAGTGAAGGACTCGTTTTTTCTGAAACTATAGACCCCTTAATGAAAAGTATCGCACAAGGAGGGGTTCAATTAACTGAAGCTGACAAAGCAGATTTAAAAGCATTTTTACTAAGCCTCTCAGACCCTAGCTTAGCAAATAATCCTAACTATCAAAATCCAAATTAAACAGAATTTATTTTCCAGATTTTGCTAATATCTGTTCTTCGGAAATATTAAGAATTGGCTATAATTAATGCCTATTAACACATCTTTTTTAATTATCCCATCCTCTTGAAAAAATGCCGTTTTTAGCGTATATTTGCACTCCAATTTAGACTAAATCTAAATATATGATTAAAGTAAGCGATACTGCAAAAACAAAGATTGCGCAACTAATGACCGAGGACGGTTTTAGCATTGCCAAAGATTACGTACGTGTAGGGGTAAAAAGTGGCGGATGTTCTGGATTATCTTATGAATTAGATTTTGATGGAGTTGCTGGTGAAAACGATAAAATTTTTGAAGAAAATGATGTTCGAATTGCAGTTGACAAAAAAAGCTTCCTATATCTTGTAGGGACTACACTAGAATATAGTGGAGGCCTTAATGGTAAAGGATTTGTTTTTAATAACCCAAATGCAAACCGCACTTGTGGTTGTGGTGAAAGTTTTTCACTTTAATAATTACAGAAAAAAAGCTATGAGTAAGTATACAGAAGATGACTTAAAGAAAGAACTCGAAACTAAAGAATATGAGTACGGGTTTTACACAGATATAGAATCTGAAACATTCCCCATTGGTTTAAATGAAGATGTCGTACGTGCGATTTCTATGAAAAAGGAAGAACCTCAATGGATGACAGACTGGCGTCTAGAAGCTTTTCGCCATTGGCAATCTATGGAAGAACCAGATTGGGCAAATGTTCATTATGAAAAGCCAGACTTCCAATCTATCGCCTATTATTCTGCTCCTAAAAAAGTAGATCCTAACAAAACCTTAGATGATGTTGACCCAGAGTTATTAGCAATGTATAAAAAGCTAGGCATCTCTGTCGATGAACAGAAAAAAATGAATAACATAGCGATGGATATCGTTGTAGATTCTGTTTCCGTAGCAACTACCTTCAAGAAAACCCTTGGAGAAAAAGGTATCATCTTCATGAGTATTTCAGAAGCTATCAAGGAACACCCTGAGCTTGTTAGAAAATACTTAGGTTCAGTAGTTCCTCAACGAGACAATTTTTATGCAGCCTTAAACAGTGCTGTTTTTAGTGATGGTTCTTTCTGTTATATCCCTAAAGGCGTTCGTTGTCCAATGGAGCTTTCAACTTATTTTAGAATTAATCAAGCGGGAACTGGTCAGTTTGAAAGAACTCTTGTAATTGCTGACAAAGGAAGCTATGTAAGTTACCTCGAGGGGTGTACAGCCCCGAGCCGCGATGAAAATCAATTACATGCTGCTGTTGTAGAGTTAATTGCATTAGATGATGCAGAAATAAAATATTCTACGGTACAAAACTGGTTTCCTGGAAACAAAGAAGGTAAAGGTGGCGTTTTTAATTTTGTTACAAAAAGAGGAATTTGCGAAAAAAACGCAAAAATTTCTTGGACACAAGTAGAAACTGGTAGTGCCGTAACATGGAAATATCCAAGTTGTATTCTAAAAGGAGACAATAGTGTAGGTGAATTTTACTCCATTGCTGTGACAAATAACTTTCAGCAGGCAGATACTGGAACAAAAATGGTTCATATAGGAAAGAACACTAAAAGCACTATTATTTCAAAAGGAATTTCCGCAGGAAAATCACAAAATAGTTATCGTGGTTTAGTAAAAATAAATGCAAATGCGGACAACGCACGTAATTTCTCTCAGTGCGATTCTCTTTTAATGGGTAATGCTTGTGGTGCACATACATTCCCTTATATTGAGGCGAAAAATAAAAGTGCTCAAATTGAACATGAAGCAACGACAAGCAAAATAGGTGAAGATCAAATTTTTTATTGCAACCAAAGAGGTATTGACACAGAAAAAGCAATTGCTTTAATTGTAAATGGTTTTAGCAAAGAAGTATTAAACAAACTTCCAATGGAATTTGCAGTCGAAGCCCAAAAATTATTAGAAATTAGCCTTGAAGGCTCCGTTGGTTAATCCGAAACTAAAAACAAAAACATGAAAAAGTTAGTATTCATTGCAATAGCAATATTTACACTAGCGTCTTGTAATAACAACACTAAGAAACTAGACAAAAACTTAGTAACAACTAAAAATTCTAATTTATCAGTTTACAAAGGTGAGTTTATTTACACCGCAGATGCAGCTGTTTTAAAAGGAAAAGACTTTATTTATGGGGTTACTATAGATAAAAAAATGCAAGAGCTGGCTAATAAAGTAGCACCGGTCAAAAAAGATGATTTTGATATGGTCCCAGTAGTTGTAACTGGAACTTTAGCAAATAAACCCGAAGGAACTGAAGGCTGGGATGAGGTTTTAACAATTATTGATATTGTTCAAATTAGTAAGAAACCAGCACCAGCAGATGTTAAAATTGAGGACAAAAATATAGTAGATAAAAAAGCGAGAGCAATCCAGAAAAAATAATATGTTACATATAAAAGACGTACACGCACGTGTAGAAGAAAAGGATATTTTAAAAGGGATTTCACTAAATGTAAATGCAGGAGAAGTACATGCTATAATGGGACCTAATGGTTCTGGAAAAAGCACACTTGCTTCTGTAATTTCAGGGAAAGAAGAGTTTGAACTTACGCAAGGCGAAATTACTCTTAATAGTGAAGACATAACAGAGCTTGATCCAGAAGAAAGAGCTCATAAAGGTATATTCCTTTCGTTTCAATACCCTATTGAGATTCCAGGAGTTTCAGTAACTAACTTCATTAAAACAGCTATCAATGAAAACCGAAAAGCAAAAGGTTTAGAGGATATGCCAGCTAGTGACATGTTAAAAATGATTCGTGAAAAAGCTGATTTATTAGAGATTGATCGTAAATTTTTATCTCGTTCTTTAAATGAAGGTTTTTCTGGTGGAGAAAAAAAACGTAACGAAATTTTTCAAATGGCTATGCTAGAACCTAAACTTGCCATTCTTGATGAGACTGATTCTGGTCTTGACATTGATGCTTTGAAGGTTGTTGCAAATGGTGTGAACAAATTAAAAGCAAAAGATAACGCTGTAATTGTTATCACACACTACCAGCGTTTACTTGATTATATTGTTCCAGATTTTGTACACGTTTTAATGGACGGTAAAATTGTCAAGTCTGGAACAAAAGAATTAGCATATGAGCTAGAAGAAAAAGGATACGACTGGATTAAAGAAGAATTAGTAAAATAAGTTTTAAGTTTTATAAAGTTCAATTAAATGAACATTTTGTTTAACTCATAACTCACAATTCAACACATGAGCTTAAAAGAAAAATTACAATCCTCATATATTGCTTTTGAAGACCATTTAGAAGCAGATTCTCCATTGCACGACTTAAGAACTGCTGCAATGAAAAGCTTCGAAGACCAAGGTTTTCCTAGTAAAAAAGATGAGGCATGGAAATACACATCACTTAACTCTTTATTAAAAGTAGATTATAGCGTTTTTCCTAATGGAGAGAATGCAATTGAACTTAAGGATGTGAAAAAGTATTTTTTACACGAAATTGACACCTATAAACTTGTATTTATTGATGGCGTTTACAGTTCTTTCCTTTCAGAAACTACGCATGATACTATTGATGTTTGTTTAATGTCATCTGCTTTAAATAAAGCGAAATACAAACCTATAATAGAAACATATTTTAACAAAGTTGCAACAAAAGAAAGCCTCACATCATTAAACACTGCTTTCACTAAGGAAGGTGCTTATATTAGAATCCCTAAACACAAAGAAGCTCAAAAACCTATTGAAATTATAAATTTTTCAACAGGAAATGAAGCTGCAACTTTATTGCAACCACGTAACCTTATTGTGGTAGAAGAAAATGCACATGTTCAAATTATAGAACGTCACCAAAGTCTAAGTAAAAACGCTGTTCTCACAAACAGTGTGACTGAAATCTTTGCTGAAAAAAGAGCAAACGTGGATTACTATAAAATTCAAAATGATAAAGAAAATGCTTCTTTAATAGATAGTACATACGTTTCTCAAGAACGCGATAGTATTTGTAGTGTTCATACTTTTTCATTTGGAGGAAAGTTGACTAGAAACAATCTTAATTTTAGACAACTTGGAGAAGGTTGTGATTCTATTTTAAATGGTGTTACAATTATTGAAGGAAAACAACATGTAGATCACAATACATTAGTTCATCACATTGCCGAAAACTGTGAGAGTCATCAAGATTATAAAGGTATTTTCGACGAAAGCTCAACTGGAGTATTTAATGGTAAGGTTTATGTTGAAAAAGATGCCCAAAAGCTTGACGCATTTCAGCAGAACAATAACATATTAATTAGTGATAAAGCAACAATAAATGCAAAGCCACAATTAGAAATATTTGCTGACGATGTACGTTGCTCCCATGGTTGTACCATTGGGCAGTTAGATGAGGAAGCACTATTCTATTTACGCTCCCGCGGAATTGCTATGAAAGAAGCAAGAGCGTTGCTCATGTATGCTTTCGCAAATACAGTTCTCGAATCTGTAAAGATTCCAGAATTAAAAACAAGAATAAATAAACTCATCGCAAATAAAATAGGTGTGAATTTAGGCTTTCAAGTATAATACTGAAACTCTAAAAAAGCCTTTCCGTTATAACTGAAAGGCTTTTTTTTCACGATCAAATTTTCAAAAGTTTAAAAATTAGGAAGACACTATGTTTGATGTACATGCTATAAGAAAAGAGTTCCCTATACTTTCAAGAGAGGTTAATGGATATTCATTAGTTTATCTTGATAATGCCGCAACATCTCAAAAACCACAACAGGTTATTGATGCAATTGTTGATTATTACTCAAATTATAACGCAAATATACACCGCGGTGTTCACTCGCTTTCACAAGAAGCAACGGATGCTTATGAAGCAGCACGCAAAAAAATTCAAGCTCACTTTAGTGTTAAACATTCACACGAAGTAATATTAACCCCTGGAACTACACATGGAATCAACCTTGTAGCAAATGGTTTTTCATCTTTGCTTAAGGAGGGTGATGAAATTATAGTTTCGGCATTAGAACATCATAGCAATATTGTCCCTTGGCAAATGCTTTGCGAACGTACAGGAGCTATTTTAAAAGTTATCCCAATTGATGAGGATGGAGTTTTAAAAATGGATGCATTTGATACTTTGTTATCTAAAAAAACTAAACTTGTTTTTGTTAATCATATTTCAAATGCGCTAGGAACCATAAACCCTATTAAATACATAATCGATGAAGCACATAAATATGATGCTGCTGTTTTAATTGATGGTGCACAAGCGTGTTCGCATATAAAACCAAATTTAGCAGCACTTGATTGTGACTTTTATGTCACTTCTGCACATAAAATGTGTGGTCCTACAGGCGTTGGGATGCTCTACGGAAAAGAGGAGTGGTTAGAAAAACTACCACCATATCAAGGAGGTGGTGAGATGATTGCCGAAGTTTCCTTTGAAAAAACAACCTACGCTGGATTACCTCATAAATTTGAAGCAGGAACCCCTAATATTTGTGGTGGAATCGCCTTTGGGGTAGCAATTGACTATTTAAACAACATTGGTTTTGATGCCATTGCAGCACATGAAGAAAAGCTGTTAAAATATGCTACTAAAAAATTATTAGCAATCGATGGTTTAAAAATTTATGGAACTGGCACTCAAAAAACATCAGTTATTTCATTTAATATAGAAGGGATTCACCCGTATGACATTGGCACTATTGTTGACAAATTGGGCATAGCTGTACGAACAGGACATCATTGCGCACAACCCATTATGAATTTTTTCAATATACCAGGAACCGTACGCGCATCGTTTGCATTCTATAATACAATGGAAGAAGTGGACAAATTAGTAAGTGCAGTGGAGCGAGCAAAAATGATGTTGCAATAGTTTTCTTCTTAAATTGTATCGCAATTATCCCTTTTTAACTGTAAATTTATAAAGGTATTTTAAAAACCTAACAGAGTATAATTTAACAGAAAAAACAAATTTATCATGAAAAAACTACTTTTAGTAACGGCACTTATATCCGCAGTACTTATGACAGGGTGTAATGAAACAAAAAAAGTTATTGAAACTGCAGGTACGGTGAGATTGACAGGAAATTATACTGTAACACAAATCACGGGCACCCCATTACAATCAAAAGATATGTCCCTATCATTTACCGCACTAGACAAAATGGTATCTGGAAATAGTGGATGCAATACGTTTTCTGGAAATTATAGCATTGATGTTCTTGCAATAAGCGTAGGACAGCTTATGGCAACAGAGGCTTATTGTGATGAGCCAGTAATGAATGTAGAAAGAGCATTTATGAAAGCATTAAAAGAAACCGGTTCATTTAATATTGAAGATAATGTTTTATCGTTGTATTCAAAAGTAGACCGCAGTGTATTACTAAAAGCCTCACGTAAATAAAAGTTACAAATAATTGACTATGACGATTGAACAAATACAAGAAGAATTAATTGATGAGTTTTCCATGTTTGATGATTGGATGCAACGCTATGAGTATATGATTGACCTAGGAAAATCATTACCCTTAATTGATGAAGCTAAGAAAACCGATGATAAACTCATCAAAGGATGTCAATCAAAAGTTTGGCTAGATGCAGGACTTAATGGCGAAAAGGTGAATTTTAAAGCAGATAGTGACGCTATAATAACTAAAGGAATTATAGCAATTTTGATTCGAGTTTTTGACGACCAAGCTCCAGAAGATATATTGAGCGCAAAAATGGATTTCATTGATGAGATAGGATTAAAAGAGCACCTTTCCCCTACTCGAGCCAATGGCCTTGTATCAATGGTAAAGCAATTAAAATTGTACGCATTGGGCTATCAAGCACAGTTAAATAGCTAAATAAAATCAAGGTTGTTTTTCTTCGGAAATTTAACTTCGACATTAAAATAATAAAGATTAAATAAACCCTTTTAGTAGGGCAGCTAATATGGAAACACAAGAAAGAGATACAGCAGAGTTAGGCGAAAAAGTAGTTAAAGTTTTAAAAACAATTTTTGACCCAGAAATCCCTGTTGACATTTACGAACTTGGACTCATTTATGATGTATTTGTAAATGAAAATAATGACGTTAAAATTTTAATGACCCTTACAACGCCCAACTGCCCAGTTGCCGAAACATTACCTGTTGAAGTAGAAGACAAAGTAAAGTCATTAAAAATGGTAAATGATGCTGAGGTAGAAATCACTTTTGATCCTCCTTGGACCCAAGATTTAATGAGCGACGAAGCAAAATTAGAATTAGGGATGCTATAAAAATTTAACGCTTTCTGTCTATCTTATTTTTAAACGACAGGGCTAAAATTTAAAATAGGATTCCTATAATTAAGTTAGAAATTTGGAAAACGAAATAATAAATAGAGTTGCTCAAAGCAAACTTGTTACTATAGACTTAGAAGATTTTTACCCATCTGGTAAAAGAATATTATTTGATATTTCTCAATGGTTACTAGAAGGCATAATTTTAAAAGAAAGTGATTTTAGAGCATCTGTAAAGGAACATGATTGGTCTCAATATAATAATACTTATGTAGCTTTATATTGTAGCACAGATGCGATTATACCCTCTTGGGCTTTTATGTTAGTTGCATCTCATTTAGCTCCTTTTGCAAAGGAGATTATTACTGGAGATTTGAAAAGTATTGAAACGGTTCTTTATACAAGAATAGTTTCAGAAATAGATATAGCACCTTTTGATAATATTCCAGTAATAATTAAAGGTTGTTCAAACAAACCTATTCCACCCTCTGCATACAGTATGTTGATTAAAAGATTACAGCCTGTAGCAAAAAGCATCATGTTTGGGGAAGCATGTTCTTCTGTCCCCCTTTATAAAAGAAGGTAATTCGCCTAGAGTTTAATTACTTTCAACGAAAGCACATTTTCTATTATTATATTATAATTGGAAGATGTTTTACATTTGTGCAAATATTTTAAATTACAACTAATGAAAAAAATTTTACTTACACTAGCAATCGCTGCAATTCCTTATTTAATGGTTGCGCAAGATGAAGCTGAAGCTCCTAAAGAAGGATGGACAAAAGCAGGAAATGTTTCATTACTTTTTAGTCAATCTGCATTTAATGCTGAGTGGCAAGGTGGTGGTACAACCAATTATTCTGTAAATCTTACAGGATCTTATGATGCAAATTATAAGAAAGGAAGATTAACATGGGACAATCGCTTAATGGTTGATTATGGTATTACAAATCAAAGAGACCAAGAGTTCTCAAAAAAAACAAATGATCGATTAGAGTTTAACTCTATTGTTGGAAAACAATTGAGCGATACCAGCAAATGGTATTATTCTTTCTTCTTCAACTTTAGGTCACAAATTACTAGTGGGTACACTTTTGGCGAAGATGTGGATGGAAATGAAACAAGAACTGAACAAACTAAGTTTTTATCCCCTGGATATTTTCAAGCAGGACCTGGTATGTTATGGAAAGATAGCGATAATTTAAAAGTGAATATTGCTCCCGCAACTGCTCGTTTAATTGTCGTTGACAGCAAGTTTACCGAGGTTGATGCTAACGATCCTGTTGCTCTTGCGGCGTATTCTCCATACTTTGGTGTAGATGCAAATGAGTCAACTCGTTTTGAATTTGGTGCTTCTATAGGTGCTTATGGCAAATTTACACTACTTGAAAATGTATCAATGGAAAACGTTTTAAACCTTTATAGTAATTATTTAGAAGATCCTCAAAACGTTGATATTGACTATACTATGAATTTAGTAATGACAGTAAACAAATGGATAACTGCTAACACAACTTTCCAAGCAATCTATGATGATAACGCTGTAAAAGGATTTCAAATTCGTGAAGCACTTGCCATTGGTGTTACTTATGGTTTTTAGTCTATAGACCATTTATAAAAATTTCAGTAAATTAATTTGACATAAAAAAGCCTCGAAACTTTTGTTTCGAGGCTTTTAGCTATTGTATTATTATAGAATTATTTTTTTACAATGCGCTTAGCCGTTTGACCTTGATTTGTTTGAATTTTCACTAAGAAAACACCCGCACTTAAATCTTGAACATTAATTTCCTGAACAACACCAGATGCTTCAAAAGTTCTAACTAACGAACCTTTAATATCATAAACAGAAACAGCTTCAATTTGAATACCATTTGAGGTGTTTATTCTTAAAATATCTGAAGCTGGATTAGGCGAAACAGAGATTTGTGAATCTAAAGTATTATCAAAAACACCTGCAACTTGATCCCCATCTAAAGCAAAAGGGAAACCATTAATGTTACCTGACCCACCATCTGCATTAGGAGCCCATAAACTAGTATTTGGATCAAATTGTAAAGCATCACCTGTTGTAGTAGCTCCTAAAATAGAAATAGGTGGCTGCCATGGTCCAGAAAACCCAGGATCACCATCATAAACCCAATCAACCCAGTATTGACCCGGAGCAAGACTTAAACCTGGAGTTAATGCAACAACCTCTTGAATAGCTCTGTCTGTTGCGTCTGGAGTCCCTTCCGAGTCTCTATAAGCATTACTAAAGAATGATGTATCTAAAACATTAGTCGCTAAATCTCCATAAATTACAGTTGATCCAGGATCACTTGGAATTCCATCCCAAATTTGAATATACACACCAGGAATAGATGCTGGAGACGTAGGGGCCCCTGTTTGATATGCATATAAAGTAATTTCATTGATTTGATAACCATCAGCAATTGTAAAATCATCTGATATTCTGAATCCGCTACCAGTATTACAACCTGCACCTAATGTAGTGTTACCAATAGTTACATTTTCTAATCTACTAATGTCAGCACCACCAAGTCCAGCACCTGGTAAATTAAAATAAGGGCCATTTTCATAAAATACTGCTTCCGTTCCTATAACAGATGCATCATTAATAGAAAACCCATCCGATGTAGGAGGTGTTGATGAACTTGTGTCCTCATCCATTTGTTGTGCTTGAACAACAAATGATGTTGCCAACAATGCACTCACTATAAAAGTAATTTTTTTCATAATAAACCAATTAAGTTGTTAATATTATATAAAACTATAAAAAATATTAACACAAAATAACTTTATATATAAAAATTTAACCTATTATTCGAAAGTAAATTCCTACTATTCTATATATTCTTCAGGATATAGAAAATTATTATATGGAAATCTTGTTACATGAATATCTCTTACTTTATCGTAGACAAGTTTTCTAAAAGCTTCAAAGTTTTCTTTCATTAATGCCGAAATGAAAATCACATCACCATCCATTTTGTTCATCCACGTTTTTTCCCATTCTTCAATAGAATAATGCGCCTTTGTTTTTTCAGTGACTAAATCATCTTCCTCTATGGTTTCTGGTTTATAAGCATCAATTTTATTAAATACCATAATTGTAGGCTTATCAGCACTGTCAATCTCATCAAGTATTTTATTGACTGAGGCTATATGATCTTCAAATGACTCGTGAGAAATATCTACAACATGTAATAGTAAATCTGCTTCACGAACTTCATCAAGTGTACTCTTAAAAGACTCTACTAACTGTGTAGGAAGTTTTCTAATAAAACCTACCGTATCACTTAGCAAAAATGGCATATTACCTATTACAACTTTGCGTACCGTAGTGTCAAGCGTAGCAAACAATTTATTTTCTGCAAAGACTTCACTTTTACTTATAACATTCATTAATGTTGATTTCCCAACATTTGTGTAACCCACAAGCGCCACTCTTACAAGAGCCCCTCGGTTACCTCTCTGAACATCCATTTGCCTGTCAATTTTTTCAATTTTCTTTTTTAGCAAAGAAATACGATCTCTTACAATACGTCTGTCAGTTTCAATTTCAGTCTCTCCAGGTCCACGCATTCCTATCCCACCACGTTGACGTTCTAAGTGAGTCCACATCCCTGTTAACCTAGGAAGCAAATATTGATATTGTGCTAGCTCAACTTGTGTACGTGCATAGCTTGTTTGTGCTCGTTGTGCAAAAATATCTAAAATAAGATGCGTACGATCAATTATCTTGATATCTAGAATCTTCTCAATATTTTTTTGTTGTGCTGGTGATAATTCGTCATCAAAAATTGCTGTCCCAATATCATGTTGTTGCACATATGATAAAACCTCATCTAATTTTCCTGTACCTATAAATGTTTTAGGATTTGGTTTTTCCATTTTTTGAATAAAGCGTTTATACACTTCACCACCAGCAGTATATGCTAAAAATTCTAATTCGTCTAAATATTCTTTAGACTTTTCCTCATCTTGTTGCTGGGTTATGAGACCAATTAATATAGTCCTCTCGTAATCTATTTGTTTTTCTTCAATCATATATTCTAATCATTATACACTTAGAGTAAAGGTACTAAAGAGCAACAAATGAGCCTCTCAAGATTTTATTAAATTTAGCTGTTATCATTTAAGATTTATAAAAAATTTAAAAAGGATAGCTATTGATAGCTTATTAATCAAATAAAAATTTATTTTTTTAACATAAATTTAATATTATTTTAGCAATTCATATAAAACAAAAACAATGAAAAAATTAATTTTAAGTTTAGCAGTAATGGGTATGGTATTAACAGCTTGCGGTAGTGATGATGATGCAGGTTTTGACTGTGTTGCTTCTTCTCAAGATATTTCTGCAAAATTAACGGCATTTATTGAAGATGACTCAAATGCAAATTGTCTTGCTTACAGAGCTTCTTTACAGTCTTTTGTAGATAATGGCTGTTCAGGAGAACAAGCTGCTCAGTTTCAAGCAGCGTTAGATGACTTAGACTGCAATTAAAAAATAAATTATAATTAATTAAAGACCGCTTATGATAAGCGGTCTTTTTTTGTTTTCTGCGGAAATATTTAACAACACAAATATTTGTTATAATTAAATACCCCAATATTTGAGTCATCTTATTTGAGTACTTTAGTGTATTCAAACAACTTTATATCAAATGTCAAAAATTTCCGAAGAGAATATCATCAACCATACTATTGCCTTTTACAACCTTGAAAATCTTTTTGATACAATTAATGACCCTGATATATTTGATGATGATTTTACTGCTGACGCACCAAAAAAATGGAACCAATCTAGGTTTAAAAAAAAGGTGCGCAATCTTGGACACATTATTAATCAAATAGGGTTTAAGGACACAAAAAAACCTCCATCATTAATAGGTGTTGCCGAAATTGAAAATGCATTTGTCCTTCAAGAACTTATCAACTCTGAACATTTAAAGCATACAAATTATAAATTTGTTCATTTTGATTCTAATGACGAGCGCGGCATTGACACTGCGTTATTATATAATGTAGATTGTTTTGAAGTACTTGAAAAAAAAATACACGAGGTGTATTTAGAAAAAGAAGCTGGCGTCCAGGATTATACTCGGGACATACTTTATGTTAAAGGAAAACTTGATGGTGTTATTGTTCATGTTTTAGTCAACCACTGGCCCTCTAGAAGAGCTGGGGTAAAACTTACTGAACCTCAACGCATAATTGCATCAAAAACAAATATTAAAATTATTAATAGTATAAGAAAAGTAAACACTAATGCCAAGATTATTGTTTTAGGCGATTTTAATGATGATCCAGAAAGTAATAGTATAAAAGCAATCAGCAATACAAGCATGTATAATCCTATGGAGTTATTACTCACAAGAGAAGATGGGAGCCTTACTTTTAAAGGAGAATGGAATTTATTTGACCAAATTATTATCTCTCAAAATTTTCTTCAAGGTTATGGAAATAATTTTAGATTTAAAGAGGCTAAAATATTTAATTTTCATGGTGCTCAAGTATTTGAAGGTGTGTACAAAGGGCATCCATTTCGAACATATGCAGGTCCAGAATATTTAGGAGGTATTAGTGATCACTTCCCTATTTATGGAGTTTTTACCATACATAATTAATAGGAATTATTCCAGATTTTCGTCGTGAATTACATGCCATTCATCTAAAACATACAATATTGATTATTGATTAACATATTTTAACTAAATTTAGCCAAAAATAACACAAAAAGATTATTGATGAAGCTACAATTACCTTCCGAAAATTCTAATAATACACACTTACTTGCCAAAATAAAGCAATCACAATTGCTTTTTATTTTGGCTTTTTTGTTTGTTGGATTTAGTCATGCACAGACTACAGTTGTATGTGCCGATGGCCCAGTTAACACTACATTTTGCTATGATAATTTTGATACAACATCATTTGAGTTTACAAGCGACACAGGTTTTCCCCTTGTTTTAACATTTAATGCAGGGACAACTGAAAATACATGGGATGAAGTTATTGTGCTTGATTCTGATGGAGTTACAGATTTAAATGCAGCTACACCATATGGTGCTGGAGGTCAATTATCTGGTCTTACATTTACATCAACTGGAGACACTATTACATTAATGATTAACTCTGACGTCTCTAATAGTTGTGTAAGTGGCTCACAGACAGCATGGGATTGGGATGTATTTTGTTTGACGTGTATGCCTCCTGCAGTAGACTTTATAAGTAACAATATGTGTTTTACAGGTCAAGATTTTGAAATTGACGTGGATGTTACAGATTTAGGAAGTACTGGAACACTTACAATAACTGATGACCAAGGATCAACACCTGTTGTGGTTACAGCGGTAGGCACAACAACATTTGGCCCTTATGATCCAAACGTAGACGTTATATTCACTGTTGATAATGGCGATGCTAATTGTCTAATTGAGAGTGACCCAATAGGGTGTGAATGTGAACCTCCTACGGTTGATTTTGTTTCAAATAACATGTGCTTTCCAGGACAAGATTGGACTGTTGATGTTGAGATTACAGATTTAGGCGGAGCATCTAGTTTAAACATATTTACCATTCCAGCAACTACGGCGCAAACAGTAACAGCAGTTGGCACATATACATTTGGTCCTTTTGACCCAGCTGCAGTAGTCAATATTATTGTTGATGGTGGAGTAATGGATTGTGTAGTACCAAGTGGTCCTATTTCTTGTGAATGTGAAGAACCTATAGTAGACTTTATTTCAAACGATTTATGTTTTCCAGGACAAGACTGGACAATTGATGTTGTAATTACAGATTTATCAGGTGCTCCAAGTGTTGATATTTTTGATGCAGCAATGACACAACCTGTACAAACTACAACAGTACCTGGGACATTTACTTTTGGTCCTTTTCCTCCTGGTGCAGTAGTAAATATGATAGTAGATGGTGGTGCATTTGATTGTGTTGCAACAAGTGGACCTATAGATTGTGAATGTGTGCCTCCTACAGCAACATTTTCTCAAGATGGTTTATGTGAAAC
Source organism: Patiriisocius marinistellae (assembly GCF_009014635.1). GTDB lineage: Bacteria > Bacteroidota > Bacteroidia > Flavobacteriales > Flavobacteriaceae > Patiriisocius > Patiriisocius marinistellae. The sequence continues at coordinate 228,704 of NZ_BKCF01000001.1, forward strand.
CGGCCAAGAATTCTCCGTTTTTGTTGACATCACAGATTTAGGAGGTGCATCAACACTTACAATAACTGATGACCAAGGAAATCCAGCTCAGACCGCAACAGCACCAGGAATTTTAACCTTTGGAACTTACCCTCCAGGCACAACTCCTATTATTACTATTGATGGTGGAAATACAGACTGTGTTATTGACAGTGGCCCTATAAATTGTTTATCTACAGGAGAATGTGATATTGTTAATGCAGGACCAGATGCTTTTTTAGATTGTGATACTGATTGTGTAGACTTAACGGCTTCTTTTTTGACAACTCCTTTTTTAGACACTACAAGTTATGCTATACAAGGTCCTGTTTGTGACGTTCCGCCATTAACTGGAACACCATCTGGAGTTATTAGTGATGATACTTGGAGTAGCCCTATTGATATGACTTTTGATTTTGAGTTTTTTGGTAATACTTACTCATCACTTGTAGTTAATGGTAATGGAGTAGTTTCTTTTGATCTGTCAAATACTGGCGGCTCTGGTTATGTAATGGATCCACCTGACCAACTTCCTCTTAATGACCCACCAGTATATACTTTAAATTCTATATTTGGTGCTTTACACGATATGGATGTGAGTGAAGGTGGGGAGATTAACTTTTTTGTCTCTGGAGTTGCTCCTTACAGGATATTTGTATTAAACTATAATAACATAGCTCATTTTTCTTGTAATGATATTTCTTCTACATCTCAAATTCTTTTATATGAATCTTTGAATATTATTGATGTCAATATTATTGAAAAACCTACTTGTATCACTTGGAATGATGGCCTTGCTGCAATTGGTATTCAAGGAAATGACATTACTCAATTTAGTGTGCCAGAAGATAGAAACGTAGGTGTTTGGGAGGTTGCGCCTGGACAAAGTGAAAGCTGGAGATTTGTTCCTAGTGGTGCTCCAACAACTGCAAGTGCTTTTGAGTGGAGAGATATCAATGGAACTGTATTAAGTAATAATCCCGTCCTTAATGTTTGCCCTACCGAAACAACAACGTATGTTGCAGCACTTACAGTAGAATTGCCAGGAGGTGGTTTTGATGAAATTACTGATGAGGTTACTGTAACTAAAGAAAGCGGCTGTGGCTTTTTTGATTGTAATGACACACTATTATTTGAAGATTTTGGAACTGGAACAGGTAATGAAACACATCCTTTTACACCATTAGACTTTAATGACGGAACTACACAAATAGATGCAAATCAATATACTGTATCAAGTGTTTCTACAGGACTAAATGATGGATGGCATAATGATATGTTAGACCATACAGCAGATGATACTGATGGACAAATGATTTTCTTTAATCCTTCAGAAAATCCAACTGAAATTGAATTATATAGACGTGATGTGACAGTACCTACAAATACAGACCATTTATTCTCTTTCTGGATGACAACTGTTTATGATATAGACACTAATATATGTCCTAATAACGGCTCTCCTTCTAGATTAATTTTTAGAGTTGAAGACATGTCTGGCACAGTCATAGCTACAAATAACACAAATGATGTTATTAATCAATCAGACCCACAATGGCTTCAATTTTCTCTTGATTTTAATTCTGGAGCTAATAATCAAGTTCAAATTGTTATCTTAAACGATATTTTTGGTGCCTGCGGAAATGACTTAGCCATTGATGATATAGGTGTTTTTGCTGAAGGTGTGCCACCAGTTATTATTGCACCAACAAATCTTGAATTATGTGATGAAACTGGAAATGATGAAGCAACATTTGATTTAACCTCTACAATTACCGAATTGTTAGACGGATTAGACCCTGCTTTACACGTAGTAACATTCCACAATAGCCAAGTAGATGCAGACACTGGCAATAATGACATCCCTACTCCTACGGCATACATTAATGCTTCAAACCCTGAAACAATTTTTGTTCGTGTAGAAAAACTGAACCAACCTAATTGTTTTAGCACTACAAATTTTGAGTTAAGTATTACGCAGGCTATTGTTATTACTACAGATTTACCAGCAGAAGTAACATTCTGCCCAGATGAATCATTTACTGGATTGGACGCGACACCTACAAACGCAGGAATTGATTTAACAACAGTTACATATTCTTGGGAAGATGCTGGAGGAACAATTGTTTCGACTGATGCTATATTTACACCTGCCGTTTCTGGAACATACACAGTGACTATTACAGTGCCACCTTGTAGTTTTACCATGATTTCTATAGATGTAATTGTGAACCCAGTTCCAACAATTGATTTGGGTGCAGATGCAACTGTTTGTGATAATGCCACATTCGAAATTATTCCAGATATCACAGGAGATACTACGGGTGCAACATTATTATGGAGCACAGGAGAAACAACACCTACGATTATTGTTGATACTACAGGAACCTATTCGTTAACAATTACAACAGTAGATGGTTGTGAAGTAACAGACGAAATTGTTGTGACTATATCAGACCCAATTGATGTAACTATTGATTCTGGCAACTTTGAAAGTTGTGAAGATTTTGTTACTACTATAACCGCATCTGCTAGTGTAGCAAATGTGACGTACCAATGGTTCTTAAACGGTGTTTTACTACCTGGAGAAACAAATAGTAGTATAGGTGCAACATATCCAGCAGGAGCTACACAAGCTCAAGTATATAATGTTGTAGTTACAAGTCCAGAAGGTTGTATGGGTGAAGAAAGTATAAGTGTAACACTCGCAGCACCTTTAGATATTATAATTGACACAGACGATTTTGAAACATGTCCAGGATTTGAAACTACTATCAATGCATCTGCTAGTGCGAGTGGTTCAACGTTCCAATGGCTTTTAAATGGTGATGAATTAGCTGGAGAGACAAATAGTAGTATTGATGTTTCATTACCTGCAAATACAACGGGAATACAAACCTACACTGTACTTGTAATGAGCCCAGAAGGTTGCGAAGGTGAAGCAAGTATTGATATATCATTATTCACTGATAATGCAAACTGTGTTATTTCTCAAGGTATTTCTCCTAATGGTGATGGTATTAATGATGTATTAAACCTAGAGTTCTTAAACAATAGATCTGGAATTGAAAGTGTTCAAATTTTTAACAGATTAGGACGTGAAGTATTTGTATTTGGTAACGGTTATTCAAATCAATTTACTGGAAACACAACTGACGGTGATGAGTTACCTACTGGAACGTACTTTTATGTAATAAAGCTACAGAATGCAGATCAAATCTTCCAAGATTCAGCTACTGGGTCAGGTTGGATATATATAAATAGAGAAGCAAACTAATTAAAAAGAAAACCAGTAAAGTGGATTGTATAGCAATCTGTATAATCCACTTACTATTTCCGAAGAAAAGATTGCTCAGTTTATGATAATCAACTCGGAAGTTTCAATTAACAAAAAATAAATATCATTATAATGAAAAAACAACTATCGCTATTATTAGTACTCTTGTGTGTTGTACTGTGTACCGAAAAAGCTACCGCTCAGCAAGACCCGCAGTATACGCAATACATGTACAACATGAATGTTGTAAACCCAGCATATGCAGGTTCTAAAGAAAGCATTTCATTTACCGCTCTCTATCGCAAACAATGGTCAGGGTTTGACGGAGCACCAGAAACTTTCACGTTCTCTGCTCACGGACCTTTAAGTGACAAAGTAGGATTAGGGCTTTCGGCTATTAAAGATGAACTTGGTCCTATTAGCGAGACTAATGTATATGCAGATTTTTCATATACACTACAAGTAGGCGCAAATACAAAGTTAGCATTAGGTTTAAAAGCCGGTGCTACGTTTCATGATGTGGGATTAGCTGGTGTAGGTGTCAACTCTCAAGACCCTAATGACCCATTTTTTTCACAGGATATAAATAATACATATCCTAATATTGGGGCGGGAGCTTTTTTATATGCAGACAGTTTCTACGTTGGTTTTTCTGTTCCTAACTTATTAAATACTGTTCACCTTGATGAAAATGGTATTCGCTACGGAAATGAGACAAATCACTACTTTGGTACTGCTGGTTATGTATTTCAAGTAAACGAAAACTTTAAATTAAAGCCTTCTGTATTAGTAAAAAGTGCTTTTGATGCACCTGTCTCTTTCGACGGAAACTTAAATGCATTATTCTATGATAAATTTGAATTAGGAGTTTCTTATAGACTAGATGATTCTTTTAGTGGGCTTGTGGGATTCCAAGTATTGCCTGAAATAAGAGTAGGGTATGCTTATGATCGTGTGGTTTCAGATATCAACGTAGTTTCAGACTCCTCGCATGAGATTGTCTTAACTTTTGACCTTTTCACAAAGAAACGCACACTTCGTTCACCTAGATACTTCTAATAACAACTTTAATTTCATTCAAAATGAAAAAAATATATACCATATTTCTACTTCTAGCAGTAAGTACTTCATTAGTTACTGCTCAAAATAGTAAGACTAAAAAAGCAGATAAATACTATGCAAATCTAGCATATACAGATGCTGCAAAAGCCTACCAAAAATTACTTAAAAAAGGTGATGGCGACCTTTACGTATTTGAAAGATTAGCAAATAGCTACTTTTTTATAAACGATACAAAAAAAGCAGAAACATATTATAAAAGAGTCGTAAAATCAAAAAATGCAAATCCTGAGGCTGTTTACAATTATGCTCAATCATTAAAAGCAAATGGTAAGTTTTCAGACTACAATACTTACATGAAGCAGTTTGCTTCTATGAAGCCTAACGATACGCGCGCAAAGGATTTTATGAAAAATCCCAACTATGTTCCTCAAATTATTGAGAATATGGCTCGTTACACTGCAACAAACATGGAACAGGTTAATAGCGAGTTTGCAGATTTTGGTGGTATAATCCATGGAAAAGACTTTTACTTTTCTTCTGGTCGTAATACAACACGCAAAAAATATCAATGGAATGAAGAGCCTTTCTTAGATTTATATAAAGCTACTGATGTAGGAGGTACTATAAAGGATCCTAAATTAGTTGATGGAGATGTAAACACAAAGTACCACGAATCAAATGCAGTAATTTCTGCAGATGGAAAAAGAATGTATTTTGACCGTAATGATTATTTTGAAGGAGATTACGACAAAAGTGAAGATGGTGTAAACCAAATTAACTTATACTACGCCGAAAAAATTGCTGGTAAAGGATGGTCTGGAGTTAAATCTGCTCCGTTTAATAGTGATGAATACTCAGTAGGACATCCTGCATTAAGCCCAGATGGAAAAACACTTTATTTTGTAAGTGATATGCCAGGTGGTAAGGGCTTGTCTGATATTTACAAAACAAGTATTAATGCTGATGGATCTCTAGGAACTCCTCAAAGACTTGAAGATAATATTAATACTGAGGGTAAAGAGTTGTTCCCATATGTTGATAGTAGTGGGACATTATACTTTTCAAGTGACGGACACCTAGGAATAGGTGGGCTTGATGTTTTTATTGCAGAAGCTCAGGGAAGTAATTTTGGGACTGTAAATAATTTAGGATCTGGAGTAAACACCTCTGCAGATGATTTTGCTTACAAATATGACCCAATTACTGAGACTGGATATGTTTCTTCAAATCGTGAAGGAGGAAAAGGTAGCGATGATATTTATATGGTAAGAGCTGTGGAGATTCCATGTGTAGTAACAATTGATGTAATGGTTATGAATGAATACACAAAAGCGCCTATTGCAGGAGCAAGAGTTGATTTATATGATACTATGGACAATAAACTAAGCGCTAAGACAAGTGGTCCAGATGGTAAGGTCTCTTTTGAAACTTCTTGTGACCAAGAGCATGAAGTACAAGCTGTAATGAATGATTTTGAAAGCAATGCTACAAGTGTGTCATCAGCTAATGATGAAACAATTTCAGCAACTGTAATGTTACGTCCTATTGAAGATATTATTGTTGAGGACAAAATAGTGCTAAACCCTATATTGTTTGACCTTGACAAATCTAACATTAAACCTCAAGCCGCTTTTGAACTTGATAAGATAGTTTCAATAATGACTAAATATCCAAATATGGAAATAGATATTGCTAGTCATACCGACTTTAGAGGTAAAGACGCATACAATCTTAGTCTATCTGAAAGAAGAGCACAATCCACACGCCAATACATAATTTCAAAAGGTATTAATGCTAAGCGATTGACAGCAAAAGGATACGGTGAGACTAGACCACGTGTATCATGTGGAGAAAAATGTACAGAAGAAGAACATCAATTAAACAGAAGGTCTGAGTTTACTATAACAAAAAGATAACCTGTAAAAATTAGCTTAACCAACCAAGAAGCTAGACCCTCATGGAACGATTTATCGGGATATGAGGGTTTTTTCTTTAATATAATACTTCATCTAAAAAAGGAAAATAATTAGGCAACATTAAATAATGAAATACCAGATAAATAGAAAAAGTATATTCAAAAGTTTAATAAATTTCATTATTGTTTTGTTAGGCTTTTTGATGGCTTTAGTATTTTTTTATAAGACCAATTATGTTCAACACGTATTATTAATTTTTGCATTTTACTTTAGCATTCAATTAACTATAACCCTTTTGCTTTTAGCAGATTTTTATATTAAAACAAAAAATACTGTAGTTCAATTTTCTAAAAATAAATTAAACTATCAAATAAATGATGTTAGGTATTCATTTGAGATTGAAGAAATCGAAACTATAATTATTCATTGTGCTCCTTCTATTAAAAGAAATAGTCGGGTTATATTTTTCCCTTTTGAGCCGTTCCATTATATATTAATAAATTTAAACAATGGCCAAAAGGTTTACATTACTTCTTTATCAGACAGCAACCTGAATTCTTCAATTAAATCAATTTCTATTTTAAAAGGTAAGATATTTTATCTAAAACGAGGTTTTTTTAACAATGGAGCTTGGATAAATTCTCCTTTTCTTGACGCTCTATAATTAAAACTAACTACACAATTTTACCTAATAAAGATCAAGTTCAAAATACCGTTGGTTTTGGTTTTCCAAGTATAAAAAAAGGCTCCCAACAATGGAAGCCTTTTAATGTGTTTAAAATTTCGGCTTTATGCCAAAAAAAGATATTAGTTACCTGTAAGAACAATATCGTCAATGTGGTAACGTGTTGATGCATCTGGATCATTACCTTCATATAAGAAAGCAAAATTTACTGTTCCATCAATACAAGAAACGTTGATTGGACCCGCTGGTGTAAAGTCACCAAATCCACTTGCAGGACCTACTGGTATATTAGCATCAAGTGGAGACCAATCTGCTGTAGTAACGTCTCCAGTAAAGTTTGTAGAAACTAATACAGATAAAATTAGTCCATTATCAAATGCTGCTTGAATGTTAAAGTTTAATTCTTCTTCGATAGTGTTATCCATATCAATAGAAGGGGTTACTAACCAAGCTTGAATATCATCTTCTCCAGAGTTAAAACCGCTAATTTGTGCGTAATTACTATTACTAAAGTTTCCAATTTCCCAAACTAATGATCCATCACCAACATTTACATTAGTCCAACCAGCAGCTTCATAATCTTCTATAGCGTTGAAGGCTTCAAAGTTTTCAGAGAAAAATGCTGTTCCGCCACCACTTGGTCCTGTACAATTAAAAACATCTGGATCACAACGCTCAGTGCTGTCAAAATTAATAGTCTCAGGAGAATTAACAGAAACAATAAAGTTATCTCCTTCAAAATCTGTTGTCAAAACACCACTTAAATTTCCTCTTCCATCAGGCAACAAAACGCTTTTAAAATCTGCAAATGTACTTGTGCTTAAAGTAGCTGTTCGACCATCTGAGCAGCTTTCTAAAAGACGTTCACCATCAAATAAATCACTTGGTTCACCAGCAAATGTTTGACGGTTTGGCCCTAAAACAATGTTACGGTTAAATTGTACATCATTTAATTGAATAAATGTATTAGTGTTTGCTATATTAAAATCTGCAATTGAAGTTGGCTTTGCTACAATAGTAGCTACTTCAACATCTCTAATTAGAAATTCTTCAAATTGAGCTTCAGGAATTTTATCAATTAAAGTTCCGTTTAAAACTCCTAAACTAAAATTACCTGCTAAATCACCTGAATTTGAAAAACCAACTGTTAAACCATCTAATTTAATAAATACTTTACGTCCAAACTCAAAGGATGTAAATAATGGACTTACATCCACTAAAACACGTACTCCACGTGTAGGATTTTCTGCAGCATCTTGTATCACAAGTTCTTCAAAAAAGTTTCCTCCTTCGTCGCTTGACACAACATAACCAGTGATAAAGTTATTTGTTTCTTCAAATCGTAAAATATTATTTCCGTTTGTAGTTTGTTCTTGCAATAATGCATCATATAGTGCATTAATCGATATAACATTTCCTTGAATATCTGGTGCCACAACAGTTGTATCAGGCGTGTCAAAATCATCATCTTGCACACAAGATGATAAAAATACTGCTACTGAAAGCAATAGGATTAATTTGTAAAAATTTAATGTTTTCATCTGAAATATATTAAAGTGTTCTATTTTTTTATTGATTAAAATCTCACGTATAAATTAAGGTAATACGTAGTACCATATCCAAAGAAGTAACGAGGACCAAAAACTCTACCTCCGGCTAAACTTGTATCTTCTTGAACGTCTCTAAAGTTTGTTTTTCTTCCTTGCTCAAAACCACCTGTAGTGTATTCTTGATTGAATACATTATTTATCGTAGCAAAGAACCCTACATAATAGCTATCAATTTTCCAAGACTTTCCTCCTACTACATTAACTAATGAATAATTATCAAACTGTTCTTGTTCTAATAACTCTCTAGCAGTTGCCTCATCATAATCGTTAAATGTGTTTCCATCAAAATCTGATGTAAAGTTCGAAGTTCTTGCTAGGTTATTTACATCAATATAAGCATTTGAAAAATAGTTTCCAGTTACACCAACCCACCAAAAGTTAGGATCACGATATTCAAAACCAACTTGGAAAGCTCTTTCTGGGCCTCCAGCTACGTGGTAATCTTTTAATTTTGAAGTACCATCACCAAAAGTTACACGACCATCAAGGTCATCACTTGTTAAATATAGATTTGGGTTATTACTAAAAGTATAATTACCCATACTTGCTGCACCCTTTAATTTAATTGTAGGTGTAACTTGCGCTTCAATACCAAGCTCTGCACCTACATGTCTTTGATCAATTCCTGTCATTACCTCTTGAACAAAAGCATCTTGCTCAAGTCCTAGACCAGAAATATTTTCGGTAAAATAAAAACCTATATCAGTCTTGTCTTTAAAGCCTGTATAGAATCCAGTTAATCTAGCTTTAACAATAGGAGATCTAAAAATATAACTGATATCAAGGCTGTTTACTTTCTCACTTTCTAAGCCAAAAACAGTCTCATTATTTATACGTGCATTGCTAAATGAATTTCTAATTGAAGGTGCTTTTGAATAGCTTCCTAAATTAACATCAATTAAATGACGTCCAGAAACCTTATAAGTAGCTCCCCCTTTAAAACCAAAGTTTGTAAAACTCAACTGCTCACTTTCTCCAAATGAAGCAGCTCCAGGGTAATTACCATTTTCAAACAATCCATTACGTTGATATGTTGTATTTGATCCAGAAAGGGCTGCATAAAAATCTACTTTTTGATACTTAAACTGTCCTTGAGCAAACCCAGAAATAACATTAGCATTCATTTCATAATTATACTTATAACGATCACCTTCTTGTACAATACGGTTACGGTTTCTTAAATCACTTTGTGCAATGTCACCTACGGTTACTTCTTGCGCTTGTTCATCATCACCAGCAAAGAAGTCAACATCTAAATACCCTGTACCCCCTAATAAGTCAGTTAGCTCAGCAAAGTTCTCACTCTTTAGGCTTCGGTAATTAATTGCTGCGTTTACTATAATGTTATCTGAAACCTGCGTGTTCAAGATAGAATTAATTGTTATCTGTGAATCGTCTGTTCTATCTTCTTGAATAGCATAAATAGAATTTCCTCCATTTGCAACATTTGTTGCATTAGTATTAGCAAAATATAATGAATTCCAATCTAGTTGTCCATCATTAATAAAATCCTGTTGTGCTAAATATGCTTGTTGATAATCATAAGGTGTTGGGTTGTCATCTCTTAAAAAATAACTAGGTAGTCTTTGATAGTAATTTCCAAAAGGATTACGAGCACCTCCTATGTATGATTCTTGACCATCAATTGTTACAAGTCTTGTTCCTCCGTTATCAATTCTTGTCTGTCCAGATTTCCCAAATTGGTATGCCAAGTTAGAATTCAATGTTGTCTTTTCGCCAATGTTCCAATAGTGATTTAGCATAAACACTGGCTCTTCAATCTCACGAACACGGCTATTTCTCTTATCTCCATCAAAGTCTCCCCAATTTGGGTTATAACGAATTCCTTTTAAATCTCTCATTTCTTGAGTGATTGCAGTAGAACGACCTCTACGGTTGGGTGTATAAAATCCTGTAAAATTTAAGCTATGATCATCATTTATTTTTTTCTCTACGGAAACGAAGAATGAATTAGCATCATATGCCGTACCATCTTGATAACCTTCTTCTCCAAAACGACGCGCTATTGAAAATGTATAAGCCCAGCCACTTTGTAATAATCCACTATTGTATGTTCCCATAATTCTTCCACGGTAACTTCTATCAGAAGATGCAAATGAAACACGACCTCCTTGACGGTATTGAGATGCTCTCATTATAATATTAGTTGTTCCAGCAACTCCACCAAAACTGGCATCATTAGCACTAAGACCCATTGAAAACTCTCTATTTCTTTGAACATCATTTAAACCACCCCAGTTACTCCACTGTGGACGACCAGTAAGTTGTTTATTCATTTCAATACCATTTATAAGCAATTTACCATCAGCATTGTCAAGACCTCTTGGTCTAAAAAATGTAGCACTAAAATCAAACGCTGCAGCATTTAAAAATGCATCACGTGACGCTTGTAATAAACCCGAAGTATTAAAAGAAGTCCCATCATCTTGGTCAAGTTCATTATCACTTAGACTAATAATCCCAATCTGCGCTTCAATTTCTGTTAAATCTAATTCTAATAAAAGAGGATCAAGATTTAAGGTGTTTCCGTTTTGAATAGTAATAGGAATACGCTGTGCGATATACCCTTGCTTATTAACTAAAAGTACTTGCTCTCCTTGAGGCAAATCTGTACCACTAATTAAAAATAAACCACCAGCATCTGTTTCTGCACTATAAATACTAGACTCTATGCTAACATTTACATCAGGAATCACATCGCTAGAGTTGGTATCCACTACTCTTCCTTTTACGACTGCCTCTTGTGCTATGAGCGAACTCGTTGCAACAAAAAGTGTAAAAAAAGTAAAAATGAATTTTTTCATTCTGAAATTTTAAGTGTTATGATTATTAAATTGTTATGAATTGCGTGCAAAAGTAAGTGTTTCAATTCAATTAATTACTTTTGGCTCGGCATTTGCAGAATCCTTTACATAAACTTAATATTAAACATTTGATGAAATTTCCGAAGTACATCCTACCACTACTATTATTGACATTCTCAATAACTATTGCACAGAAAAAGAAAGAATATAAAGTAAACACCATCGCTTTTTACAATGTTGAAAACCTATTTGACACTGAAAATGATCCTATAACATTTGATGATGATAGAACTCCTGATGGGAAAGACCATTGGACTGAAGAAATTTATCAAGCCAAATTAAAAAACATGGCAAAAGTTATTTCTGAAATAGGAAAAGACATCACTGGAACTTCACCAGCAATAATAGGTGTATGTGAAACTGAAAACCGAAAAGTTCTTGAAGACCTTGTAAATCAAGAGCCTTTATTATTAAAAGATTATGGTATTATCCAGTTTGATTCACCAGATCGCCGTGGAATAGATGTTGCTTTTTTGTATCAAAAAAGATTATTCACTCCTACTAACTACAAAGCACACGAATTAATTATTTATGATAATGTTGATCCCACAAAAAGAATTTTCACAAGAGATCAACTCGTTGTTAGTGGAATGCTTGATGGTGAAAAAATGCATTTCATAGTTAATCACTGGCCTTCAAGAAGTGGTGGTGAAGCACGCAGTAGACAAAAAAGAATAAGTGCAGCAAAATTAAACAAGCATATTATGGATTCTATCTTTGTGGAGGAGCCTTATGCAAAAATTATTACAATGGGTGATTTAAATGATGATCCTACAAGCCCAAGTGTTCGTGATGTTTTGCAGCCAAAAGGAGACAAAGAAGACATGAAAATGAAAGAATTATACAACCCCATGTATAAAATGTTTAAGGATGGTCTAGGCACATTAGCGTACAGAGATGGCTGGAATTTATTTGACCAAATGATTGTTTCGACTGAGTTTACAAAAGATGACTATAGTAGCTACCGTTTTTACAAAGCAGGTATTTACAATAAATCTTATTTAGCAAATACTAAAGGACAATATAAAGGTTATCCCTACCGTAGTTTTGGAAACGGTGCTTTTACGGGAGGTTATAGTGATCACTTTCCAGTATTTGTTTACTTAATTAAGGAAAAATAGTTTAGAGTTTAGAGAAAAAAACAATTCCCAATATTCATTTTGAATATTGGGAATTGTTTTTTTTATTATTTTATTAGCATAATGTTTTAATACACAATACTAACTATGGTTTAAAACTAATTAAAACCATTGCGCCCATGGTATTCTACTTAATATCAATACTAAAGCAATTGTATAGAAAATCGCTAAGGTTTTTAGTTTAGGCACAGAAGTTAATTTCTTTTTATGCTTTGAATACCCTATTGTAATAAAAATTGTTGCAAGTATCATCACTGTTATGTGTTCAACAGCATAAAGTCTTAATAAAGAATCTTTCATCACTGCACTCATTCCATTATTCTTTATAGACTTAAACCCAAATGGTGATATAAAATATAGCACAAGACCTATAAGTAATTGAATATGCGTCACAATTAATGCAAACAACGAAATTCTAAAATCCTTATAACTATATTCTTTTTTGCTGAAATGTCCAACAACTGCATTAACTGTAGCTAAAAACACGACAAGCACTACTAAATAAGCCCAATAGGAGTGAATAACCTGAACAACTTCGTACATATTAATTTTTTTAAAAAATTGGTTTTTCAAAGGTACAAAATAAGGGCATAAAAAAACTGCCTCTGTTAGGAGGCAGTTTTAAAATTATAAAACTTTTAATTAGAAAGCGTAACGTAAACTTGCATTGTACGTTCTACCTGTTCCTAAGTTATTACCAAAATTGTTCTGACTTGAAATATAAGCTTCATTTGTTGCATTGTATACATTTCCTCTAAGCGTTAACTTATTTCCACTAAAGTTAAATTTATAAGTAAAACCTACATCTAGTAAACCAAAAGCAGACAATCTATTTGCTTGAAAAGTATTACCAGCTAAAGCCTCATCAACTACATCATCAGGATCAACCTGCGCATATATATCTGTATATACATTGTAATCTCCATCAACGCTTAAACCTTCACATACTTTTAATACTAATCCAGCTCCAAAAGATGTTTGAGGCGCACGACCTACTTTTGTTCCTGTCAGGTCAACTTCAGTTACACCTCCGTTAAAATCTAAAAATTCAAATGTATCGTTATCTTGACGTGTTACTGGTGTTGAACCATCATATTTCCAGTTACCTAATGAACCATAACCTTTTAAACGGTAGCGGTCACTATCTGGGCGGTATTCAAAATCAAACTCTAATCCTTGGTGGATTTGCGTTAAGTCAGTAAATCTATCAGTATAAAAAACATCTGGAATTCCATTATCAGGATCTCCATTGATACGTCCACTTTGAGAAAGGAAACGGTTACCCCATTTTGTTCTATATACATCAACATTTAATCTAAAGTTACCTTTTTTGTAACGGTATCCAGCTTCATAACTAAAAATCTCTTCATTATCAACATCTGGTTGAACTAATGCATTTGAGTTTCTAATATCAGCAAAAATATTATCTAAATAAGGTTGTTTTGAGTAATATCCTACGTTTGCAAAGAAAGTACTTGCCTCATTTATTGAGTAACCAACTCCACCTTTTGCATTATATCCTAATTTATTAATTTTTTCAGATTCACCTAAACCATCAACACCATCAATAGTGTTTCCTGTAAAACGACCTGTTCTTTGAAAAGACTGCGTAGAAACTGCTCCTTGTACAAAAGCAGAAAAACGATCTGTTGCATATTCTGCTTGACCAAATCCACCTACATAATTAATATTTTCATCATAGTCAAACTGCGTACGGTTAGCTTCATTAGCATAATCAAATAACGCTGACCAAGGATCTGCATCATATTCATTTTGAAAAACATATCCGTCTGGGCGATCTGTTCTAAAGTTATCATTGTAACCAGAAAGACCTAATAAATCATTAATTTGATAAAAGTGTGTTCCTTTATATAATCTTCCATCTACACCAATACTCAAGTTCAGGTTTTCATTAGCTTCATAATTTAAGTTTGAAAGCAAACCGTACCAATTGTGATTATTGACAGATGCTCTTCTCGCATATGAATTACCAAACTCTCCTATACCTCCTTCAAGAGCCAGGTTATTATCTCTAATCTGTTCAAAGTCAATTTCTGTAGTAACCTCATCTGGATCTACACCTGGAATATTATCATTATATTCATTTCTTACTCTACCACGTCCTAAACCTCCAGTACCACCACCACGGCCCCAAGAAGCATAAACTACTGTAGCTAAATCTGTTTTATCATTGATTTCATAATCCCAGTTAAGGTTTGCTACTGGCTTATGGTAATAATTACGACGCTCCGTAAAACGCTCTCCGTCTAAGAAACCTGAGTTAGGATTGTAACGACCTCCAAAAGCCTTGTAAGTATCTTCACTTTGACCAAAGTTTTGATCATGATATTGTGGAGCACCTGTAAGTAAAAAGTTAAATGAACTTCTTTCGCTTGGCTGGTATCCAACAGCAAATAAGTAATTTTGTCCTTGACCTTCTGTACCAAAAGCATACTTTTTATGTGCTTGCCAGTGATCTAAAAGTACTGAAAATGCCCAACCATTTTCATTCAAGCCTGAGTCATAAGAAACCGTACCTTTAAAGTAGCTATCATTACCTCCAAGAATACGTACTGATCCACCTTGTTTTTTGTCTGTAGTTTTTGAAATGATATTTACAGTACCACCCACAGAAGAAATGGCAAGTTTAGAAGCACCAAGACCTCTTTGTACTTGTACAGCATTTGCTACATCGCTCATTCCCGACCAGTTAGACCAGTACATACGACCATCTTCTTGACCATTAATAGGCTGACCGTTTAATAAGAATGCAGTGTTAGTATCATCAAAACCTCTCAAAAAGACTTGACTGTCACCAAAACCACCACCTTGGTTAGCAACATATACAGAAGGTGTATTTTTAAAAGATTCAGTAAATTCTGCGTTACCTGAAACTTTTAAACGAATTTCCTCTTCTCTAATTGTTGATACTGCAACTGGAGTTTGACGACCCTCTGCAACTTGAATAATACCACTTCCTACAATTATTACCTCATCAAGAGATGCTGCATCTGGAGTAATATTAATTGAACCTAAATTTGCTACACCATTCTTTATAGTATAGTTTACAGTTCTGCCAGTAAACCCTACATAACTCAAAGTGAGAGTACCATTGTTATTAGCTACCTCTAATTTGAAGTTACCATCAAAATCTGTGATAGTTCCATTCGTTGTCCCGTTTACTAGTACGTTAGCGCCAGGCAAAGCTCCTCCAAGATCTGCATCAACAACAGTTCCTGTTACGGTACCTTGAGCAAAAGATGTAGCCATCCCAGCAATTGCCATAAAAGTAATTAGTAATAGTTTTTTCATGTTTGTTTGTTTTAATTAGAAATTATTTTGCAAAAATACGGTTAACTTATACATTTACATAACGTAAATGTTAAGAAAACAATAACAATTTATTTTTTTAAAAGTACTTGATTTTCACTCCTACAAAGAGACTAGGAGAACATAGTTAATAACAAGCTTATCAACATGTTACATTAAAACTTAATGCAATCTAATTGTGTCCTCATAGGATTTGTTTTTGCAAAATAATCCTCATGAAACTCTGCAGGCAAAGGTTTTGAAGCTGGAAGATCTTCTTGAAAAGGATCAACTTGTTTCCCATTTTTCCAAAAGCGGTAACATACATGTGGACCTCCAGTGTTTCCTGTCATACCTACCCAGCCTATAACATCACCTTGGCGTACAAAATCACCTACTCTTACATTACGACTTTTCATGTGTAGATACTGTGTATCGTATGTGCTATTATGTTTAATCTTTACATAATTACCATTACCCCCGCGACGTTCAGATTTTGTTACTGTTCCATCTGCAGTAGCTAATATGGGAGTTCCAATACTAGCAGCAAAATCTGTCCCTTTGTGTGGACGCAATTTATAACCGTAAAACTTAATTCTACGTTTTAAATTATATTTTGAAGAAATACGGCTAAATTTTACTGGAGCTTTTAAAAATGCCCTTCTTAAATTTTCTGCTTTTTCATCATAAAAGTCTAATACTGGTAAGCTATCATTCATATAACCAAAAGCATACAACGGCACTCCCTTGTGCTCAAAATAAGCTGCTTTAATTTTATCAATTCCTGCAGGGATAGTATCGTTTATATATTTTTCTGTGTAAACAACCTTAAATCGATCTCCCTTTTGAAGTTTAAAAAAGTTTACGGTCCAAGCATAAATATTTGCTAAACGTTCTGTCATTGCTGGACTTAAATTATTTTCTTCCATTGTTAATGAAAGTGAACTTTCAATTATTCCTGAGGCTTCTCGTTCTATGTATTTTATAGGCTTCTGAAATAAATTAACCGAAACATCTTCTCTAAAATCAATTACCGCATAATCGACTTTACTTTTTTCATAAATAAATACCTGAGTGCTATTTAAACTGTCCTTTGAGTTTAACAAAACGTAAGGTTTACCCACAACAATCCTGCGAACATCAAAACTATCTTTAAATTGAGTGGCAACTTCAAATATCTTTGCGTTGCTTACCCCATTTTCATTTAAAATTCCTCCAAAGGTGTCACCGTTTCGAATGGTATCACGCACAACATTAAAATCATTTAATGTGTAACCATATTCTTCGGTTATAATTTCTTTCTCTAATGGTGGTAATATTGAATCATCAACTGTGATTTCGTCATCACATGATATTAAAAATAAGAAAGCTGGGAGTATATATAAAAGATATTTCAAGAGAGATAATTCGTTTAATATTTCCGAAGAAAATGTAGAAAAAAATGTTGTTGTTTATTTTTTAAATGTCAGTTCCCCATTCTTGAAGCTCTTTTTCGCTCCAAACGT
Organism: Patiriisocius marinistellae; assembly: GCF_009014635.1. Taxonomy (GTDB): domain Bacteria; phylum Bacteroidota; class Bacteroidia; order Flavobacteriales; family Flavobacteriaceae; genus Patiriisocius; species Patiriisocius marinistellae. The sequence goes on from NZ_BKCF01000001.1 coordinate 246,110, forward strand.
TAGGGAAAAAAACACGTTTTTGATACTTAGGGTGCATGTATTTTTTCCAGTCACTACCTCCAGTTGCTTCAATTTCTTCAAGCGTATCATCACCACCTATATAAAATTTAGCGGCATTGTAATGTGCCATAACCCAAGTAACATTGACTGTGTAATCATAATGACGCATGGCTTTAACGAGCGTTTCATTTTTTCTTACCTGATCTGGCAATTCTTTAAATTTAGCATATAAATTAGTGGTATTATACTCTTGTGTGAAAATGATAAACTCATCTTTGTAACGCTCTTCAAAGGCGGTCAACAAATAACTTTTTTTGCCTGTGGTAAAATCTTTCCCTGCTGCTTGCCAGTATAAATGGTCTAAAGCGTGCTCGTAAGGGGTATTTCTGTCAATTGTTTTTCTAAAGCGGGCATCAATCAAATTAATTAAGTCTGTCGAGGCAAATTCTATTTTACGGTATTGTGCACTTTGAAATCCACTTGCAGGAGTTAGTGTCATTCTAAATTTCATGTATTGTTCACGATCCATTCCTTCTCTCATAATAGTAAAGGAGGATGTTAACATATCAAAATATCTACTTACACGCATTAATTTTTCAGAAAAAAATGTTGCAGATATTTCTACTTTTTTTGATACTTGCTCAATTTCCCACAAAATCATTTTAAAAAGCAACTCATTGATCTGGTGATACATAATAAACACCATTTCGTCTGGTAATGTTGTACGTTGTATTTGTAGGTTGAGTAAGGCATCTGTTTGTATATAATCCCAATATGTGATGGGCTCAGCATGCAATAATCCCTCTAGATGCGTGTCAAGGTCTTGCCCTATGGCATCAAACTTTTTTTCTAGTTGAGCTAAAAGATCTTTGGTTGTTTGTTCTATCTTCATCTATTAATCTACAATAATCTTAAATTGGTGTTGCAACCCTTTGTATTCTGTAAGCGTTGCTTTTAGTGAGCCTACCATTAAATCTGCTTTAATCAAAATAGGCATTTTATTTTCATCATCTGTAACCCAAACGGTCAAACTTTCTTCCTCTTTAAAAACTCTACCACTCTCCACATAAGGCCTAAAAATGAGTGTGGAAACTTTTCCAAAATTAGTGTTTAAGGTTTCCCTACCCAAAAATTTTAAACGGAATTTATGTGTTCCTCTATCAAAAAACATATTCATATCTATTACATCCCCTATTTGAATGTTTTTAGTATCTAGTTTATTTCGCAAATAATAAAAAGAAGACACCATGTCTTGTGCATTATCAGGCAGTTGCACCTCTTCAATAGTACCGTGCTTTTTATTGTTAACCTCAGCCATTTGAGCTTGATGGTCAAAATTTATTTCAATATCCTTTGTATAACCTCCTTCATCAATTTTACGAATAAAACGATACGGAATATTTTTATTTTTATCAATATATGATTGATAATGGTCTTCAACAGGGAATACCCAATTTGTCATTCCTGTGGTTTTCCCCACACCCTTAACGTGGTGCACTTCTTTACCATCAACAAAAGCGTTTTCAACAGTAAGAGTAGCGTAACCGGCAGTTATAAGTCCATAATGAATTCTGAATTTAAACCACTCGCCTGCATCATATGCATTTTGTTGTGAAAAGGCCGTAGCAGTAATGGCTAAAAGCGCTATTGTAATATATTTTTTCATAATATTATCTTTGGTATAGCTACCCAATTACAATAGTTGTTCCGTTTTTTCATATTAATTGTTTCTTCGGAAATGTGCTGGGTTTATTGTAACTGCACAGATTTCAATTATAGTATATTTCCGAAGAAAAATCATTGAAAAGATTTAATTTCAGAAACAGGTTTTTAATAGTATTAATGGTCTAACCAACTTTTAAAGTAGTCCTCATCTGCAATTTTCATTGCTTCTTCGGTTACCATTAGAGGCTTAAAGGTATCAACCATAACGGCGAGTTCATCACTTCCTTTTTTGCCTATGCTTCGTTCCACGGCGCCTGGGTGTGGACCGTGTGGAATCCCTGCTGGATGCAGAGATATATGACCTGCATCAATATCGTTACGGCTCATAAAATCACCATCTACATAATATAACACTTCATCGCTGTCAATATTGCTATGGTTGTAAGGTGCTGGTATACTGTCTGGATGATAATCGTACAGTCGTGGGCAAAAAGAACACACAACAAAAGCATCTGTCTCAAAAGTTTGATGTACTGGTGGCGGTTGATGAATGCGCCCTGTAATAGGTTCAAAATCGTGTATTGAAAATGCATAAGGGTAATTATACCCGTCGTAACCCACTACATCAAAAGGATGTGAGGCATAGACCATTTCAATAATTTCGTCTTTCTTTTTAACTTTCATTAAAAACTCGCCTTTCTCATCATTTGTTTCTAATTCGTAAGGCTTACGAATATCGCGTTCACAAAAAGGTGAATGTTCTAGTAATTGCCCAAACCAGTTTCTATATCTTTTTGGGGTGTAAATAGGCCTGCGAGATTCAACAATAAACAGGCGATTGTCCTCTGTATCAAAATCTATTTGATAAATAATACCTCGCGGGATTAATAAATAATCACCATATTTAAAGTCAAGATTACCTAAGTGTGTTTTTAGTTTTCCACTACCCTTATGCACAAATAACAACTCATCTGCATCTGTGTTTTTATAAAAATAATCTTTTATACTATGTTTGGGTGCTGCGAGAATAATAGTACAATCACTATTAGTCAACACAGCTTTACGACTTTCTAGATAATCATTTTCTGGTTTTACTTGAAATCCTCTAAAACGATAGGACTGAATGTTATTTTCTTTAGCAATTTTAGGTTTAACACTATATTGGTTTCTAATTTCTTTAACCATCGTAGGACGGTGCTCATGATAAGAATTGCTATACATTCCATCAAACCCAATAGTTCCAAAAAGCTGTTCACTATACAATGAACCATCTGGTTTTCTAAATTGTGTATGACGCTTGGGAGGTATTTTCCCTAATGTGTGATATAATGGCATAAGTCTTTATTTTGTAGTCTAACAAATATCGGAAAAATTAATCTCAAATTTCAAAGGTTTGATAACAGATGACGGGTGATTAACTTTTTTTGGAAAGAATACTTTTTCAAAATTTTAAAAAATTCCGATAGTAAAGAGGAAGTTTCAATTTCAAAAATTAATAATAGTGTTCTAAAATTTAATGGGTTTAAAACCTAAACCCTGCACTCACATGCCACTCTCCAGCTTTTCTCTCTGGTGAACGGGCATATTTAACCTCGACTGGGCCCATAAAAGTTTCTAATCCATAACCTATTCCAAAGCCGCTATAATCTATTCCATCAATCCACTGAGCGTCTGTTAGCAAATCATTACCCACGTTTGCGATATTGCCGAAGATTTGAAGATGACTGTTTTTAAAAATTTCATAATCAATTGACAACATAGATTTCAAATATGAATCTCCTCTTATATTCAACGCCTCATAACCATAAAAGGGAATAATATTATTTAAGTTTTTAAAACCGTACCCACCTACTAAAAAGTCTAAAGATGATGTGGAATCATCACCTATTTTAAAACCTCCCTCTGTAGTAAAGTACATTGAAAATTTATCAAGAATTTTTGTTGCATAACCAAATTTTGCTTTTGGAATTGCAAATTGCTCAAAACTATTATTACGCCCTTCTGCAAATGCATAATAATGGATATCTCCGTCTAGAAAAAAACCACTAGAAGGAAAAAATGCATCATCAAGGCTATCATATTTTGCATAGGCGAAAACACTATAATAATTAGTACTCTCAAAGACTGTACGTGGATTATTTTGATCGTCAACACCTAACGTTTCTGAAAGCAACCTTAAATATTTGTGTTCTAATCCAGTACCAATAGTAAATGTGCGTTTAAAAAGGGTTTCAAAAAATAACCGATTTGTAAAGTCATTATATTCTAACTCAAGCTCATTAAGTCCAAATGGAACAGATAATTCTCCCACTTGCACTAATGAAACTGGAATATCTTTTTCAAAAAAATCAAACGAGCTATTTAACCCAATACTCCAATAATATCCTTTGTCTATATAATAATTGGCGTTGTATCTAAAATTATCTCCAATGATAACATCTAAACTTGCAACATCGTTATTGGTTAATAACCGCTTATAAGTCAAATTTACTAATGCTGATGTACGATATAAGTCATCATAATGCACTCCAAAACGCAACAACATACGTTGATTAGTTTCCTCTACATTAAATACAACTTTATAACTGCCATCTCCATTTTCAATAAACCGGTAATCGATTGCATCATAATTTCCTGTTGCTGAAAGATTATTAACACCGTTACTAAAATCCTTATACTTAATAGTAGCTGGTAATTTTAATTTAAGTTTACCAAGCACGTACTTTTCAGTATATTTTTTAGTGCCATTTACTTCTACAGTACGAATATCAATTTCATCATTCTGCCTAAATTTAATAGCTTCTTTTTTTCTTGTTTTTTGTTGACTAGCATAATTTTTTAAAGAAATATCAAAAGCCGTGGCTGCTTCAAAACCGTTTTTAATAATTTTTCTGCCCTCATTAAATGACACAACAGAAAAATCCTTTATCTCTGGTCTAATATAAATGTCTGTCATTTCCTTCTTCTTAACCATCGCCTCAATAGTGCGATAATTGTTAATTTGAACTAAGGCATCAAATGCAGATTTTAACGCATCTTTATCTCTCAATAAATCCTGAACGTCAACTCCTATAACAACATCAACTCCTTTTTTCTTCAATTCTTCAATTGGGTAGTTGTTAACCACACCACCATCAATAAGTACTTGGTCATTTATAATTACTGGAGCAAATAATGAAGGAAGTGCTCCACTAGCTAAAATAGCCCTTGGTAAATATCCGTTTTCTAACACTACAGGTTTTCCGTTTTCAAGATTTGTTGCAACACAAAAAAATGGAATGGGGAGTTCAGAAAAATTATCGGTTGTATCTACATGCACCATCAATTTTGACAGTAGATTGTATACGTTTTGTCCTTTAGAAAGTCCAGAGGGGAATCTTATTTTAAAACCATCAAAAGGAAGCGTGACTCCGTATTTTTCGTCTTCAGACTTTTCATAAAATGTTGTTGCGCTCCGTGGAATTTCATCTTGAATTAACCTATCAAAATCAACAACTTTAAAAATAGAATCAATCTGTATTCCAGAATAGCCTGAAGCATATAACCCACCAATTATAGCACCCATACTTGTACCACCTATATAATCTATGCGCACACCTGCAGAATCAATTGCTTTTAAGACTCCTATATGTGCTAACCCCTTTGCGCCACCGCCGCTTAAAACAAGACCAACTTTAAGGTCTTTGTTTTCTATGGATTGGGCATAGGAACCACCTAATGACAATACTAATAGAAGTATGAGTATTAAATTTTTCAAATGTGCCTTTATTATTTTTTTTTGAATTCTTAAACTTTACTATATGTTGATGAATCGATATGTTTAGTCGAAACTCTCTATACTATTTTTGAAAATGAGTTATAATCTTCTTTGCCCTACTCGCTCCTACTACCTTTGCTAAGTCTTCAAAACTGGCCTCACCAACTCGCTTTGTACTTTTAAATTTCCGAAGTAATTCTATGGAGGTTTTTTCTCCAATTCCCGGTATGGACTCTAGCGTATTGTTTAATGCTTCTTTGCTTCTAAGCTGGCGGTGAAATGTGATACCAAAACGGTGCGCCTCATTCCTTAATTGTTGGATAATCTTTAAAGTTTCGCTTTTTTTATCAATATACAAAGGGACAGGGTCATCTGGATAGAATAACTCCTCTAATCTTTTTGCAATTCCTATAATTGCAATTTTTCCTCGCAACTCTAGAGCGTCAAGTGCTTTTAAAGAAGATGACAATTGTCCTTTACCTCCATCTATAATTATAAGCTGTGGCAAGGGCTGTCCCTCCTCTTTTAGCCTTTTATACCTGCGATAGACCACCTCTTCCATCGAGGCAAAATCATCTGGACCTACTACAGTTTTAATATGAAATTTACGATAGTCTTTTTTACTTGGTTTTCCGTCTTTAAATACTACGCATGCAGCAACAGGATTTGTTCCTTGAATATTACTATTATCAAAGCATTCAATATGGCGTGGCTCTTCACTTAAACGTAAATCTATTTTCATTTGTGCCATAATTCTATTAGCATGCCTGTCTGGATCTACAATTTTAGCTTGCTTAAAACGCTCCATTCTATAATACTTGGCGTTACGAATAGAGAGATCGAGTATTTTCTTTTTATCTCCTAGTTTAGGAATATGAAAACTTATACCTGCTTCAAGATTAATTTTGAATGGAAGGTACACTTCTTTTGATTGTGAGTTAAAACGTTGTCGCAATTCCACTACCGCAAGCTCTAACAACTCAGCATCACTCTCATCTAGTTTTTTCTTTATCTCTAGGGTATGACTTCTAATAATTGCACCAAAACTTAATTGCAAAAAATTGACATAACCATAGCTTTCATCACTAATGACACTAAATACATCAACATTATTAATTTTAGGATTTACAACCGTAGATTTAGCTTGATAATTTTCCAGCACATCTATTTTGTCTTTAATTCGCTGGGCATCTTCATACAGCATTTCTTCAGCATACTGTTTCATTTGGGTTTTAAATCTAACTAGAGACTCTTTAAAATTCCCTTTTACAATATTTCGGATTGCTTCAATATTTTCATTGTATTCGGTTTCAGAATAAAGCCCCTCACATGGCCCAGCACAATTACCTAAATGATATTCTAAACACACTTTATACTTGCCGTCTCTTATTTTATCTTCGGCTAAATCATAATTGCAGGTACGCAAATTATACAAGCCTTTAATTAAATCTAGCAACGTGTGTACAGTTTTCATACTCGTGTACGGCCCGTAATATTCACTACCATCTTTTATAAGGCGGCGTGTGGGGAATACACGTGGAAAACGTTCGTTTTTAATACAAATCCAAGGATACGATTTATCATCTTTAAGCAGTACGTTATACTTAGGCTGGTATTTTTTAATAAGATTATTCTCTAACAGAAGAGCATCAGTCTCCGTAGCTACCACAATATGTTTAATATCAACAATACGCTTAACAAGCATGCGCGTACGTGCATTATCATGCTTTTTAGTAAAATAACTATTAACGCGTTTCTTCAAATTTTTTGCTTTCCCTACATACAATAACTTCCCATCTTTATCATAATATTGATAAACTCCGGGAGAGTCTGGAAGCGTAGAAATTTGTAAGGTAACAGAAGCTTGAGCCATAGCGTAAAGATAATGGCTTTCCTTTTTTTAGCAGAAATTTTAAGGGTGCAATAAATGTTAATTTATATAAAAATTTGTCCTTAAATTTCAAGAAAGAGACTATTAAAGTCTTGATTGAGTATTATCATTAATCTATAAAAAGGAATGTTTCACCTGTTAATAAAGGGTTAAATGCACAATAAATAAAACCTAATGTTAAGCACTTGCGTAGTTTTACTAAGTATAAAACTCAATGCACCAACCGCTCACTTTTTTAAAAAACACTATAATTGTCTTCTTGGCAACGTCTTATCTATTGACGCCACTTGCTGAAGCTATTGTAGAGGGGATGCATAAATTTTCGCATGCAGTGTCAAAATCGACAGCGCACCACCATCACGGCAACCACCATAATGCACATGGCCACGAACACGAGACTATTTCATTTATAGCCGAGCTTTTTTCAGACAAACAGCAAAATAATAACAACGATAAAATTCCGTCGGTTAAAATAGACAAGCATTTTTCTGAAATTTCTTACTCATTAAAAACCCCCGAAAGAATATTTAGAACTCATAATTTTAACTACGAGTTCAATGAAGTCACATTTCCGAAGTCCTTAGACGCTCCACCTCCCGAAGTATAATTTTTACATAGAAAAACAAAATCACTTTGCTAGACAAAAAAGGGTATTTCCCATTTTGTATTAGCTGTGTTGTTATTCATTTTTATTAAAAAATTATACCCATGAAATTCAAATTATTATGGGGTGTACTACTTTGCTTTGCAACAATGCAAGCGCAATCGCTCAAGGGCATTGTAGTAACCCAAAACAATATTCCACTTGTAGATGTGGCAATATTTAATGCTACAAAAGGTAGCCACTCACACACTAACCAAGCGGGAGAATTTACACTTGACAATGTCACGGTAAATGACAAAATATCTTGCTCCTATTTAGGATACGGTACCGTTTATTATACCGTAGAAGAAACAGATTTTAGCAACCCCGTTACTATCACATTGACACAAGGTGCTGTTTCACTTTCTCAAATTGTACTTACTAACGAAATAAATACGCTTAACCAAATTGCAGCCGTTGACCTCAACAAAAATCCTGTAAAAAACACGCAAGAAGTATTGCGTCAAGTACCCGGATTATTTATAGGACAACACGCAGGAGGAGGAAAAGCAGAGCAAATTTTCCTACGTGGATTTGACATTGACCACGGGACAGATATTAGTCTTACCGTTGATGGAATGCCAGTAAACATGGTATCGCACGCGCACGGGCAAGGATATAGTGACCTTCACTTTTTAATCCCCGAAACGGTAAAAAATATTGAATTTGGGAAAGGTCCATATTATGCGAAAAAAGGAGATTTTACCACGGCAGGTTATGTTGACTTTAGCACAAAAGAACGGATTGACAACAGTAGTATATCTGTTGAATATGGCGATTTTGACTCTTTTAGAACTGTGGGATTATTCAACGTTTTAGACACTGAAAAAAGCGACGCATATATTGCTGGGTCTTTTAATAGTTTTGATGGGCCGTATGACTCTCCTCAAAATTTTAACCGTATTAATTTAATGGGGAAATACTCTTATCAACTTCCTCAGGACCAGAAAGTAACAATTACCGCTTCGCATTTTCAAAGCAAATGGGATGCGAGTGGACAAATCCCGCAACGTGCCGTAGATGCTGGATTGATTGGACGTTTTGGCGCTATTGATGATACTGAGGGTGGTAATACGAGTCGATCAAACATCTTGATTGCCCATGAAAAGCAAATTTCAGAAACCAAAAAACTGGTAAGCAGCGCTTATTTTTCGCACTATGATTTTGAGTTGTTTTCAAACTTTACGTTTTTTCTCGAAGACCCTGTAAATGGCGACCAGATTCGTCAATTTGAAGACCGAAATTTAATGGGCTTTCAAACGGCGTTTACAGAACAAACATCATTGCTAGAAACACCTTTTGAATATACTGCCGGTGGTGGGTTACGATACGATGATGTTGATGATATACAGTTATCCCGCACAAAAAACAGACAGGAATTACTAGAGCGTCTTGCCTTTGGTGATGTTAATCAAATGAATGCTTTTGCATTTTTGAATACGGAATTTGACTTCGGAAATTTTAAACTCAATCCAGGTGTGCGTCTTGATTATTTTAAATTCGATTATGTAAATAGATTGAGCGAATTGTATGACAATAAAAGTGAATCAAAAGTTTTTGCGAGTCCAAAACTGAACTTGTTTTACAAAGCAAATAACAACATTCAATTGTTTTTAAAATCGGGTATTGGGTTTCACTCAAACGATGCGCGCGTTGTTGTTGCTAATAGTGGCGAAGACATTTTACCCGCGGCCTACGGCGCAGATTTAGGTGGAATTTTTAGAGCCAATGACCGTCTTATTTTTAATGCTGCCTTGTGGACATTATTTTTAGACCAAGAATTTGTGTACGTGGGAGATGCCGGTATCGTTGAGCCTAGCGGAAAAACAAGACGTTTGGGCGTTGACGTTGGCGCACGTTTTGAAGCGCTGGACTGGTTGTACTTTTTTGGCGACATTAACTACACCTACGCAAGAAGCACCGAAGAGCCTAGTGGACAAGACTACATTCCGCTAGCGCCAGATTTAACGAGCACCGGTGGTGTTACTTTTGAGGATTTGCAAGGTTTTTCTGGCGGACTCAATTACCGCTATTTAAAAGACCGTGCGGCAAACGAGGACAACAGTATTATTGCCGAAGGGTATTTAGTGACAGATTTTAATGTGAATTACACATATAAGAATATAGATTTTGGAATTATTATCGAAAATCTTTTTGATACCGAATGGAACGAAACCCAATTTGCTACAGAAAGCCGTTTATTCAATGAGCCAGAACCTGTGGAGGAAATTCATTTCACCCCGGGAACGCCTTTCTTTTTGAGAGGAAAAGTAACGGTGAACTTTTAAATTAAGAGTGACGAATTACAAAGAGAAAAATGAAACCTCTTAGATTTATTGATCTAAGAGGTTTTTTTAGTAGTAATGTCTGGTTGAGCGAATCGAAACTTACTTTACGAAAACGAATAGTTCTCGACTGCGCTCGAACGGATGTTTAGCTTTAAACCAAAATACTTTTTTATCTATATTTTCAACTTACTCTTTTAATACTTGAAACACGCCAGTTCCTTGCGCTGTAGTGACTTTTATAAAATACATTCCTGCCGCTAAAGAAGAAACGTCCACCACTTTTCCATCTGCGGAAATTTGTGCTGTTTTAATTTCTTGCCCTAGCGTATTTAATATTTGTAAGCTCTCAATAGCAAACGCTGTTTGGATGTTGAATTTTGTTTGTGTTGGGTTTGGGTAAATTATCACATCATTTAACAAATTATCTTCTATCCCCAGTTCATCCACATAGGTTGTTGATGTTACATTTGTTAATACGGGTGGGTTGAAATCAAAATAGATGTCTGCGCGGTTGTTCACCTCATCGCCTAAAATAATACCGGGAAGTGGCTTTATTTTAAACGTTACATACCCATTACTACCCTCTGGGTCATTGATCTCTGCGGGAAGATTTATATTGTCAAAAATAAAATCTATCTGCCCTTCGATAAGTGTAGTTTCCATGTCATGGCTTGCCGTTAATACTCTAAAAGTAGAAAAATCTAAGAGCTCATCCAGCACATCTACCACGCGCACATTGATTGCACTTGCTGTTCCCAAATTTTGGAAACGCACAATGTAATGTAAATATTGGTCTGCATCCTCAACCAATATTTGATGTCCTTGTACACATGTTTTATCGTTAGGGTCAAAAGAGTTGACAATGACCTGCGGAAAGTAAAATTCATTATCCTCTGGCGTGGCATCGCCAGCCGTAGGACTAATCGTTACTGTAAATGGCAAAACATCGCCACTTTCATTTACGGGTGGTTGCTCTAATAAAAAGGTAGCTTCAATCGTGCCTTCTTGAAAAGGAACCAACGTACCCACATTAAAAGTCAAGGTGCTTGTCGTTTGACCCGTAGGGCTTGGTGCTGACTCCACAAAATCTACTTGCACATCGCTAAAAGCAACCGTAACATCTCCCGTCAATGTTGTTGTACCTACATTTTCATACACAATTTCATACTGCGCTTCAAAGCCAGGTCTTGCTGCATTTATTGGGAAAATAGCAACAGTTAAATCATTTGCAGTAGTGTTGGGTTGTACACAAAAATCTGCTGTTTGTGTTTGATCAAAGCCTACAAATGTGTTTGTGGCGGTTGCGGGATTGGTGTCAAAATATGGGGGTAATCCTAGGACTTGCGTGATGTAGGTATTTTCTGAAACCGTAATCTCATATTCTCCATTCTCATTACTACTATTAGCAAAGTTGCTTACACCATCTGTTGCGTTTAATAAATAATTTGCCACGCCATAGCTACCAGCACCACAATTATTGCCATTGGCGTCATAGGTTACAGTGCCCTCAATACGGTTTAACTCACCGTCAGCAAGTGAACAATCTTCTACAAATGAAGTAAATGGTGGAATGTTCCAGTTTTGGGCTGTGGCTTCGTTAACGTCGTCTACACAGATGAAGTTTAGGTTGGGGTTGTTTTGAGCGGTTATATTTAAATTTTCTAACGTAGTGTTTTTTAAATTCATTGAATTTAAATCAAGTGAGCCATCAACAGATATTTGCGATATATTTATATTGTTTGAAAAGTCTAAGTTCTCGAACTCAGAGTTATTTAAGGATATTTCAGATAAATTTATATTTTGAGACAAATCGATTGTTGACAACGAGGTATTATTACACTCAAAATAATCTAGTAATGTCAAATTATCAATATCTAAAAAAGGGATGTTTAGGTTGTTAATTTCTAATTCATTAATTAACGGATTATTACTCAAATCAAGTTCTGATAATGAAGTGTCACTTAAAATTAATCTTTCTAAATTAACGTTTGAAGACAAATCAATTGTAGCTAAGTTTGTGTCCACTAAAGACAACACTTTTAAATTTGTATTGTTACTTACATCAACTGTCGTTAAATCATTACTATTAAAAAAAAACTGTTCTAATAAAGTCAAGTTGGATATATCAACAGTATTAATTTCTTGATTTCCTATTTTCAATATTTTCAACTCGTTATTTTCTGATACATCTATGGAAGACAAATTATTACTAGAGATTGATAGCTCTTCTAAATTGATTAGAGTGTTCACATTAAACTCTGTAATACTATTACCAACTATTTGAATTTTAGTTAAGTTAAACAATGAAGATACATCTAGACTTGTAATATTTGGGTTGCTAAGTGATATAAATGTCTCCAAGCTCGTAAGGTTTTCAATATCAAAATCATCTATTAACGTCCACCAAACATTTAGCGTTTTCAATGATGAAGTATTTGGAATTTCTAAATTTGTCAAGACCGGATTAATACTATTTCCCAAAAAAACGATTGTTTCTAGATTTATATAATTAGACAGGTCAAGTTCGGTTAAATTTGACCGTTGAAAACCAATATATTTTAGATTTAAGCTATTGGGTAATATAATATTTTGAACATTTTCATCATTTAAAAAGAATATCTCTAAACTCACTAATGCAGTTAAATTAATCTCATTAATTCCATTATTCTGTATTCTTAGATTTTTGAGATTTATAAAAGCCTCTAGTCCAGTTAAATCACTTATTCCACCTTGATTTAGTCTAAGTTGAAAATCAGCAAAATTCTCAGCCTCTGAAACTTGTATCTCTCCATCCCCGTTTGTATCAATTGGAGGGTTGAAATTTAATAATGCATTTTTAAAATTAACATCAGGAATATTCACAATCTGTGAAAAAGAAGTCGCTGTAAAAATGAGGGTGATGCAAAGGAGTAAAAATCGAGTCATAGCAATGTTTTCAAAAAATATCACTAAAGAAAAATAAAAAAATGGAGGAAGGGTGTTAATTTGTTAGAAATTTGCATTTTTATTGAAAAAGCGAAGTTTGTGTAATCTAAAATCCTAGTATTCTTTTCGTATCTTTGGGTATAAAGCACTGTTATGACTACAATATCCATAAAAGAAGAATTACATTTTGACCGCACCTCTTTTGATACATTAGAGGAGTTTCAAATGTATGTACTACTTAAACAAAACAATCAACAATTTACAGAAGAGCAAGTTGCTTTAGTTAAAGAACGTATTGCAGAAGCAGATCTTTGTGAAGAACCTGGATTAACTTGGGAACAGGTAAAAAAAGCATTAAGAACAAAAAATGCATAAGGTTTCAATTAGACCTTTGGCACTTGCTGATATTGATAATATCGTTGATTTCTACAATGATTTGAATAACACCCTTTCCGAAGATTTAATTTCTGAATTAGATATTTGTATACATACAATATCAAAAAATCCTCAAGCATTTCAAAAACGGATTGAAGATGCCAGAATCATCTACTTAAAGAGGTTCCCGTATGGGATTTTTTATAAAATATACCCTAAAGAAGTACGTATAATTGCAGTAATTCACACAAGCAGAAATCCAAACATTTGGAAGAAAAGATAAATGTTGCTTCATCTAAAAAAGGATGCATTGTATTATACCTTACAATGCAGTACATCATATTTTAACACACATTTAATTCCCCATCCCAAATACAATTTGATTTTTTTCTACCTTGCAACTACTAAGCACTTTTTATGAATATTGCTGTTTTATCGCGGGGCGAAAATTTGTATTCCACGCAGAGTTTAATCAAAGCTGGAGAAAAACGAAATCACGATATTGAGGTCATCGACCCCACGTATTGTAATGTGATGATTCAAAAGAATAAAGCCTTATTGCAATATCACGATGAAATAGTTGATGACTTGCATGCTGTTATCCCTAGAATTGCATCTTCAAACACTTTTTACGGTACTTCTTTAGTACGTCATTTTGAAGCGATGAAAGTGTTTTCTACCGTTTCATCCTTTGGGATTCTTGAAGCTCAAGACAAATGGGCTACCTTTCAAATACTTGCAAGTGCTGGGATTCCCATGCCCAAGACAACGTTAGGTTCGCATTATTATTTGGCTGATTTTTTAAAAGATTTTGGCGAAGGCCCGGTGATTATAAAGCTCGTATCTGGAACACACGGTAGCGGTGTTATCCTCTGCGAAAACTATAAAAATGCGCTTTCGACAGTTGAAACATTACAATCAACACAAACAAAGTTCGTAATGCAGGAGTATATTGAAGAGTCAAAAGGTAGTGATATTCGTATTATTGTAGTTGATGGTAAGGTAGTTGCATCTATGAAACGAAAAGCGGCAGCAGGAGATTTTAGGTCTAATTTACACCGCGGAGGTTCTGGTAATCCTATTGATTTGAGTGATGCAGAAAAGGAGATTGCTATAAAGGCTGCAGAAGTTTTAAAATTAGGCGTGTGTGGTGTTGATATTCTTCAATCAAAAAAAGGACCTTTATTGTTAGAAGTAAATTCGACTCCAGGGTTGGAGGGTATTGAAACAATTACAGGAATTGATGTTGCAGGAAAAATAATTGAGTATATTGAGAAAATGGTCAATAGTAAATGATATGTGGCTGATGAAAGATAATTATTGATGGAAAATTTTTAAAAATTACCCACCTAAGTGGATATAAATATGAAAGAAAAAAAAATTAAAAAAGAAATAGGGCGCGTTGATAAAGCAGATTTTCCACTATTAAAATTAGAAAATATTGATATTAAAATTGATACTGGAGCTTTTACTTCTAGTATTCACTGCAAAAATGTAATTGTTGAAAATAATTATTTAAAATGTACTTTTTTAGATGAAGAACACCCTTCATATCATGAAAAGGAATTTATCTTTGATGCGTATGATGTGCGCGTAGTTCGTAGTAGTAATGGCGAAACACAAACCAGATATCGTATATTGACCGAAATTATTCTTTTTAATCAAACATATCCTATTTTTTTAACCCTAAGTGATCGAGGTGAAATGAAATACCCAGTACTTATAGGGAGAAAATTTCTGAATAAAAAATTTGTTGTAGATATTAATGCAACAAACAAATCCTATAAATTAAAAACTAAAGTCGCATCAAACTAAAATTTCCGAAGCATAAAAAAATCGGTAATCAAGCAAAAAAACACTCATGAATATTAAAATTTTATCTGCAAACGCAAATCTTTATTCTACAAAAAGACTTCTAGAAGCTGCTAAAAAAAGAGGGCACGATATTGAAGTTATTAATCATACCAAATGTGATATTGTTATTGAGAAGAAAAATCCAGTGATTTATTACAAAGGAAAACAATTAGATAAAGTTGATGCAGTAATACCAAGAATTGGAGCTTCAGTTACTTTTTATGGAACTGCTGTGGTAAGACAGTTTGAGATGATGCACTGCTTTACTACTACAGAGTCTGTTGCATTAGTACGTTCTAGAGATAAACTGCGAAGTCTTCAAATTTTATCTCGTGCTGGTTTGGGGTTACCAAAAACAATTTTTACAAACTATAGTAAAGACGTTAAACATATAGTAGATCAAGCCGGCGGCGCACCTGTTATCATCAAATTACTTGAAGGAACACAAGGGATAGGTGTAATTCTAGCCGAAACAAAAAAAGCAGCAGAATCTGTCATCGAAGCTTTCAATAATTTGCAAGCAAGAGTAATTGTACAAGAGTTTATTAAGGAAGCTGGTGGTGCAGATATTAGAGCTTTTGTTGTGGATGGACAGGTAGTAGGCGCTATGAAGCGTCAAGGTAAAGAAGGTGAGTTTAGGAGTAATCTTCATAGAGGTGGAAGTGCTTCTGTCATTGAACTTACTGATGAGGAAGAACGTGCAGCTCTTAAAGCGGCAAAAGCAATGGGTCTAGGTATTGCGGGTGTTGACATGCTTCAATCGTCTCGTGGACCGCTAATTCTTGAAGTTAATAGCTCGCCAGGACTTGAGGGTATTGAGACGGCAACAGGTAAGGATATTGCTACAATTATTATTAAGTATATTGAGCGTAATGTAGATTAGAAGCGTTCATTACAACTGTCGTTCTATAATTTAAACTTTAAAACATACTCTAAATTTTTTGCAAAATATATGTCTATAGATAATACCGATTTAATAATTCTTGGCGAAAAAGTAAAACTGGGAGAAAGCAAGACTATCAATTTTAGTTTTGCAAAACTTTATACCTCTACTAATGTAGAAATCCCTGTAATTATTGAACGCGCAAAAATTCCTGGACCTACAATTTTATTAACTGGAGGTATTCATGGAGATGAAATTAACGGTGTTGAGATCGTTAGACAAATAATTGCAAAGAAAATAAACAAACCCGCTAAGGGGACTATTATATGCATACCTATTCTTAATATTTTTGGATTCTTAAATGCAGAACGTGCCTTCCCAGATGGTAGAGATTTAAACCGGGTTTTTCCTGGCACAAAGACAGGCTCATTAGCAAGTAGAGTTGCATATCACTTTTCTAAAGAAATTTTGCCCCTTGCAGACTATTGTATGGATTTTCATACTGGAGGATCACAACGTTTTAATGCAGCACAAATAAGAGTATCTCCTAATAATAAAAGGTTAGTAGAATTAGCAGAGGTTTTTAATGCGCCATTCACCGTTTTCTCATCAAACATGGGAAAAACATACCGTTCAACATGTGAGCAAATGAATATTCCTTGTCTGCTTTTTGAGGGTGGGAAATCACTTGAAAGTAATAAAAATATTGTAAAAGAAGGGGTTGAAGGTATTCTAAGAGTTTTGGATCATTTAGGGGTTTTAAACTCAAATTTTTCACCAGAAGTAGCACAAAAAAAACCTGTTATCATAGAAAAAAGCAGATGGGTTCGAGCACAGCGAAGCGGACTTTTGCATGTAAAAATTGACTGCAATAAGCATGTTAAAAAAGGTGAATTTCTTGCGACAATTACAGACCCATATGGAAAAATGCGTTTTAAAGTTACTGCTCCTAACGAAGGCTACATAATAAATGTAAATCATGCACCCATTGTTAATCAAGGTGATGCAATTTTTCATTTATCCACTTCAATTAATGATCCTGCAGGATCAGAAGAAATTGAAAATTAATGGACAAAAGAGCTTTAAGAGAAAAATACAAAACCTTACGTGCTGCACTTGGTGAAAATGAGCTTGAAGATTTAAGCTTAGCCATTTCAAATAATGCACTACAATTGCCTATTTGGGACGCCACAAACTACCATATTTTTCTCCCTATCGCTGGCAAAGCTGAGGTTAACACTGAGTATTTATTGCATATTCTACAAGGAAAAGACAAAACAACTATAGTTCCAAAAGCCCATTTTAAAACGGGCGAAATGACACATATTTTACTACAAGAAAATACCGTGTTAAAGCTAACAGGGCATGGTATTCCAGAACCAGAAAATGGAATTGAAGTTACCCCTCAAATTATTGAGGTGGTCTTTGTACCATTATTAGCATATGATAAAAAAGGAAATAGAGTGGGCTACGGAAAAGGATTTTACGATAGATTTTTGAGCGCTTGTAAACCCTCTTGTATTTTTGTAGGATTGTCTTTTTTTGAACCTGAAAATATGATTGAAAAATCAAAATTTGATATCCCTCTTCATTATGTTATCACCCCAAGCAAAAATTATACAATTAGCGAACTTTAATGTTCCTCTAATAAAAGTTAATTAAGCAGCAACATTTTCGGTTTTCTTTGGGAATGCCTTTTTGTTAAATACTAACAATAAACCAACTCCCGTACTTATTGCCACATCTGCAACATTAAATACTGGGTCAAAGAATGTAAATGGTTTTCCGCCCCAGATAGGTATCCAGCTAGGCAACACACTATCATATAAAGGGAACGATAACATGTCTACAACTTTACCATGAAATAAGGTACCATACCCACCTTCCTCTGGAAGAAACGTTGCTACATTACGCACACTATCTTCAAATAAAATACCGTAGAAAACAGAGTCAATTATATTTCCCATAGCTCCTGCAAAAATTAATGCAATAGCAACTAGCAATACATTTGAAGCGTTTTTTCTTGCACTATCCCATAGCCAATAGCCTATACCAACAATTGCAACTAGCCTAAATAAAGTTAAAAAAAGCTTTCCATAAGTTCCTGGAATTTTTGCTCCCCAAGCCATGCCTTCGTTTTCTACAAACAAAATTCTGAACCAAGAAAACACTTCGACTTCTTCATGAAGTTGAAATGTAGTTTTTATATAAATCTTTGAAATCTGATCAATCAATAAGACCAAAACTATAAGAAAAATCGACTTTTTTATTGACATAAACTGGGTATAATTGCTGGCAAAAATAACACTATTTTTCGGTTTGGGTTAAGGATATATTTCCGTCCCTACTCTCTACGGAAATGTTAGTCACATGACCCCTAGAAAGATTGTTTAAAACAGTTCCGTTTTTTGAAATACCAACGCCCGAAACGTTTCCTATTACAGCTATATCAACATCACCAATTAACGTCATGATTGTTGCATTTCCGAAGTAATTACTAATAAAACAATTGCCACGTTCTAATGAAACATTTAAATTTTTGAAAACTCCACGCCCCCAAAACGAACCAATATCTGATCCTATTTCAACATTCATTTTTTCTGGAATTCTATATTCTAAAATAACCGAGAGTACTTTGTGAGCCGAAAGCTTGTCATTAATAGCGGTAAAATATGGTGCGTATTTTATACCTAGCTGTAGTTTGCTTTGATTATCCTGCTCAGTAATCATCACATCATTTGAAGTCTCTCCTGCAATGGTTGCCTTTAGAGAAATGGTGTTTCTACTTTCGGCAATAACATGAATTTCAAAAACGCTGTTTCCATTAATCACTAAGGTTTTAAGTGATTTAGCATCGTATTGTTTCTCAAGTATTTTTTGGGAATGAACAGTTGCAGTTAGGAACAGCAATAAAAGTGTGGATGTTATAAATTTTGGCATAAAAATAAAAAACGCCCTAATTTAAGTTAGAGCGTTTATAGTATAATATTAAATAAAAGTTATGCTTGCATATTTTTTGCTTCAATGCTCAATGTTGCATGAGGCACTAACTTTAAACGCTCTGGATTAATTAATTTTCCAGTTACACGACAAACACCGTATGTTTTATTTTCAATACGAATTAACGCATTTTTAAGGTCACGTATAAATTTTTCTTGGCGTATTGCAAGCTGTGATGATGTTTCTTTGCTCATCACTTCACTTCCCTCATCAAAGGCTTTGAATGTGGGAGAAGTGTCATCTGTTCCATTATCACTATCGTTTCTGTAAGCGCTTTCAATTAAATCTAATTGTTCTTTAGCGGCAACTATTTTTTCTTTGATTAGATCTCTAAATTCTGCTAATTGTGCATCACTATATCTTGTTTTTGATTCTGTTGACATAAGTTTTAAATTTTGTTAATCTTCAATTTGGTTGTAATTCCATCAAAAGCAATTTCTGTTCCATTTGCTACATCCTCCTCAAATTGAAGCGTGTCTGTTAGTGTTTCCTCTTTAATATAAGTTACATTTTCGGTAACTGCTTTTTCGAGCATTTCCTCTCTTTGTAACGTAACAATAATGTGATCTGTTACTTCAAAATCACTATCCTTTCTTAAATTTTGAATTCGATTAACTAATTCTCTTGCAACGCCTTCATTTTTTAAGCTTTCAGAAATCGTTACATCTAGAGCAACCGTTATTCCTGCGTTGTTTGCAACAAGCCAACCTTCAATGTCTTGTGAGTTGATAATCACATCATCAAGTGTCAATGTAGTGTTTTTTTCTGAAATGTTAAGCGCCATCTCACCATCTTTTTCTAACAATTTTATTTCTTCTTGTCCAAATCCTTGAATTGCAACGGCAACCATTTTCATGTCCTTACCAAAACGTGGTCCAAGTTTTTTAAAATCTGGTTTGATTTGCTTTACTAAAATACCTGATCCTTCATCAATCAGCTCTATCTCTTTTACATTTACTTCACTTTTAATCAAATCACTAACTGCTTCAATTTCTTTTCTAGTAGCTTCATCAAGCACTGGAATCATAATTTTTTGAAGTGGTTGACGAACTTTAATTTTCTCTCTTTGACGTAACGATAAAACAAGCGATGAAATTGTCTGCGCTTTTTGCATTCTGCGCTCTAAGCTACTATCGATTAATGCAGTGTTAGCTTTAGGAAAATCACTTAAGTGAACAGATTTATGGTTTTGATCACCCTTAGTTACGGCAGTTAAGTCCTTATAAAGCCTATCCATAAAAAATGGTGCAATTGGAGCTCCTAGTTTTGCAACTGTTTCAAGACATGTGTATAATGTTTGATACGCACTTATTTTATCTTCTGCATAACTACCTTTCCAAAAGCGCCTTCTACTCAATCGTACAAACCAGTTACTTAGATTTTCTCCTACAAAATTTTGAATCGCTCTTGCAGCTCTTGTTGGTTCATAATCAGAAAAAGCTTCATCTACGGTTTGAATCAAAGTATTTAATTCACTTAAAATCCATCTATCAATTTCTGGTCGTTTTTCGTTACTAATATCTGCTTCAGAATAATTAAAATTATCCAGATTTGCATACAAGCTAAAAAAACTGTATGTATTATAAAGCGTACCAAAAAATTTATTACGCACTTCACTTATTCCATCAAGGTCAAACTTTAAATTATCCCAAGGATTTGCATTACTTATCATGTACCAGCGCGTAGCATCTGGCCCATAAGTTGCTAACGTTTCAAAGGGGTCTGCCGCATTTCCAAGACGCTTAGACATTTTCTGTCCGTTTTTGTCAAGTACAAGCCCATTACTTACTACATTTTTATACGCAACATCATCAAATATCATTGTCGCAATTGCATGTAATGTGTAAAACCATCCACGTGTTTGGTCAACACCCTCTGCGATAAAGTCTGCTTTACGCCATGTATTCTCTACTTTTTCTTTATTCTCAAAAGGATAATGCCATTGCGCATACGGCATTGAACCACTATCAAACCAAACGTCAATAAGATCTGCCTCACGTTTCATGGGTTGCCCAGTTGCAGAGACTAAAACAATACCATCCACAATGTTTTTATGCAAGTCAACTTTTTCATAATTTTCTTCTGAAAAGTCACCCACATTAAAGCTCTCGTAAATATCATTTGGCATTAAGCCAGCCGTGACTGCTTTTGCCATTTCGGCTTTTAATTCTTCTATACTACCAATGACGATTTCTTCTTTTCCGTCTTCGGTTCTCCAAAGAGGTAATGGAATTCCCCAATAACGTGAACGTGATAAATTCCAGTCGTTTGCATTTGCTAACCAATTACCAAAACGACCTTCTCCTGTTGCCTTAGGCTTCCAATTAACTTCTTTGTTCAACTCATGCATACGATCTTTAAAGTCTGTTACTTTAATGAACCAAGAGTCTAATGGGTAGTATAAAATTGGTTTATCTGTTCGCCAGCAGTTAGGATAACTATGGACGTATTTTTCAACATGAAATGCTTTATTTTCGGTTTTTAATTTAATTGCCAATTCAACATCAATACTTTTTTCTGGTGCTTCGCCATCATTGTAATATTCATTTTTGACATATTTTCCAGCAAATTCGCCCATTTCAGGTCTAAATTTTCCTTGTAAATCTACCAATGGCACTAAATTTCCGTCTTCGTCCTTTACGAGCATTGGAGGAACCTCAGGTACTGCTTGTTTTGCAACGAGTGCATCATCTTGACCAAAAGTAGGTGCCGTATGCACGATTCCCGTTCCATCTTCAGTAGTCACAAAATCACCCGCAATAACTCTAAAAGCATTTTCAACTCCTGCATCTGGAATTGCGTAATCTAATAATTGCTCATAGCGAATATCAATTAAATCTGCGCCTTTAAATTCTTTAAGAACACAAAAAGGGATTTTTTTATCTCCTTGCGTGTATGCGTCAACAGCATCTTCATTTTCAGTTTCAGTGTATTTACCACCAAATTGTTTTCCAACTAAATTCTTTGCAAGAATTACATTGATAGGCAAAAACGTGTATTGATTAAATGTTTTAACAAGCACATAATCTATTTTAGAACCTACTGTCAATGCTGTATTACTTGGCAATGTCCAAGGCGTGGTTGTCCATGCAATAAAGCAAATATTGTTACTAACCTCAGCTAAAAAATCTGGTAATGTGTTAGGCACAGCCTTAAACTGAGCTACCACCGTAGTATCTGTCACATCTTGATAGGTACCTGGCTGGTTTAACTCATGACTACTTAATCCTGTTCCTGCTTTTGGCGAATATGGCTGGATAGTGTAGCCTTTGTAAAGTAAATCTTTGTTATAAATCTGTTTTAGCAACCACCAGACAGATTCCATATATTTTGGTTTGTAGGTAATGTATGGGTCTTGCATGTCTACCCAATAACCATACTCCTCCGTCACTTTGTTCCACACATCTGTATAACGCATTACTGCTTTTCTACAGGCGTCGTTATAAGCTTCGACAGAAATTTTCTTTCCAATATCCTCTTTTGTAATTCCAAGTTCTTTCTCAACCCCTAATTCTATTGGCAAACCATGCGTATCCCAACCTGCTTTACGGTCAACCTTAAATCCCTTTTGAGTTTTATAGCGACAAAAAATATCCTTAATGGCGCGTGCCATTACGTGGTGAATACCGGGCATTCCATTTGCAGATGGTGGGCCTTCAAAAAACACAAAAGGTTCTGCTCCTTCACGAATAGCAATACTCTCTTCAAAAATATTTTCTTCTTTCCAAAAATCGAGTATTTCCTCGCCCAGTTTTGGAAGGTCCAATCCTTTGTATTCTTTAAATTTTGTTGCCATTTGTGGTTCTGTATTTTTACCTTGATTTTTCAAAAGCTTTTCAAAGAGTTTTTTTTGAATTCTGAAATTTTAAATGCATTAAAATTTCAGAATCAATTATATTCCATTTTAAGGGTGCGAATTTACAGAATTTTGATTTAAATGTATAGTAGTAAAACTATTCATAACTATAGCAAACAAAATAATTGAATTGCGGTTAATTATGTTACATATACCTACGTTCGTGCTACTAATCAAAATTACCTTATTTTTAAACTTCACTAACTACCATTATTTTAGTCTTATGTTTAAAAAATACCTCGCAACCATTTTCCTGTTGCTATTTTGTATGGGCATTCCCCCTGTCAACGCGCAAGACGAAATTTCTATTGAAGAGCGTATTGAAAAACTAATGCAACTTGTTGAAAATTCTGAAGGTATTGAAAAACTACAATGGCTAGACAGTCTTTCAAATATAATTGCCTACGATACAAATTTTATGAATGATAGTATTGTACTCACAACTATAAAATTTGCTAAAAAATTAGACTCGTTCAACACAGCAACTTGGCACATTGCCAATGAAATTTATCATCTAAACTCAAGAAAAGGAACGCCAGAAAAATCGAAAGAATTATTTCTAAAATCGATGAAACATAGAGCGAAAGTAAATGACCCCAATGTGCTATGTAAATACTTTTATGAAGGTGGAAATACGCATTACTTTTTAGGTGAATTTGAAACAGCGCTACAACTTTTTGACAGCACTTTTATACAAGCTAAAAGAGCAAATAACAATCGTTTTATTGGGCTAGCTAAGCTAGGAAAAGGGCAGGTCTACACAGATTCTGGAGACTTTGGCAACGCATCTTTAACGTTACAGGACGCTATAAAATTCTTTACCATAAAACAAGATTCTACAAGTATTATCGAGGCTAAAAATTCGTTGTCAATTTTATATAGCAAAAATGGTTTTTATGATGAAGCAGAGACAGAACGAAACGAGATAATCAAATTCGAAGTTGCCGGTGGGCATTTCAATACATTACCAGCAGTATATTATAATGCAGCTGCAGATTACAATAAACAGGATAGACAAATGGATAGAATTGTCTCCTTAAAATTATCACTGGAAGCAGCTAGAAAGTCTGACCATATAAATTTTTATGAGCCCATCATGTTAACGGGACTTATTGCTGCATATGCTGAAAATGATAGTTTACAAGAGGCAAAATTTTATTTAAAAAAAATATACAAAAATAAAGAGCAAAATACTTCTGGACAGTTTAGGGACTATTATCTGGGCGCTATTAAAAATATGGCATTCGCCGAAATGGAGTACTCAAAAGCAATAGAGTATGGCACCGAATATTTAAAATCAAAACGCCAAGGAAAACAATACGAAGAAATACAAGCTGCCGAAAAATTTTTGGCTAAGGTGTATCAAACCATTGGAGAAAAAGGGAAGGCGTTTGACCATTATATTGAATATTCTAAAATAAAGGATAGTATTGAAAATGCTAAAAAAGTACGCGTGCTATCTTATTACCAAACCATCTATGAAACTGAAAAACTTGATTTAAAAATTAAAGCGCAACAAAAAGATATTGCGTTTATTAATGAAATGAACAAGGTGAGAATGCAATGGTTTTTCTTGGTTATACTTTTGTTAATTGGAATTTTTGGGGTTTTCTGGTTAGCTCGCTCTCGAAATTACGCAAGAAATAAACAAAAACTTCAAGAAGAATTCACTAAGGATGTTTTAAAGACGCAGGAAAAAGAGCGTGCTCGCATTGCGGGTGAACTTCACGATAGCGTGGGTCAAAAATTATTGATACTTAAAAACTCCTTAGTTCAAAAAGACAATGGGGATAAAAAGGAGATAGATTTAGTGGGCGATACCATTAAAGAGGTGAGAGAGATGAGCCATGGTTTACATCCGTTTCAGTTTGAGAAATTGGGGCTTGTGCAATCACTTAAGAACATGGTGGAGACATTTCAGAAAAACTCAAACATTTTTTATTCCGAAGATATTGAAATTGAATACTTAAAATTTCCGAAGGAAAAAGAAATATACGTATTTAGAATGTTACAAGAAGCCATAACTAATGTTGAAAAACATAGTGATGCAACGGCATGTAATCTTACTGCAACAGAAAGTAACAATCAAATAATTTTTATATTAAAAGACAATGGAAAAGGTTTTGATTTAAATAAAAATACCACTGAATGGAAAGGATTAGGCATGAAAACTCTAGAAGAAAGAGCACGGTTTATTGATGCAAATTTACAAATAGACTCCCTCCCACACAAAGGTACGACCATCACGCTAAAAATACCAATAAAATGAATTCTACAATTGTTATAGCAGACGACCACCCCATATTATTAACTGGTACAAAAGCTTTTTTAGAAAGTAAAAATTTTACTATTCTAGCAACTGCGATGGATGGAAATGATGCTTATAATAAAATTGTAAAATATGAACCCCATGTGGCAATTTTGGACTTTGATATGCCCAAACTCAATGGCTTAGAAGTCGCAAAAGAATGTCAGTCTAACAATATTGACGTTATAATTATAATATTGACCTTATTTAAGGAGGAAGCAATTTTACAGGAAATAGGAAAATCAATTCAAGGGTATTTGTTAAAAGAAGACGCCCTTCAAGAAATTGAACTTTGTATTAAAAAGGTTTTGTCTGGAGAAACCTTCGTGAGTAAAAATATTGAATCTGGCATTCATTTTCCGGCAAGTAGCGAAGAGCTAAACA
Source organism: Patiriisocius marinistellae (assembly GCF_009014635.1). Lineage (GTDB taxonomy): Bacteria > Bacteroidota > Bacteroidia > Flavobacteriales > Flavobacteriaceae > Patiriisocius > Patiriisocius marinistellae. The sequence goes on from NZ_BKCF01000001.1 coordinate 271,939, forward strand.
ACCTCACCATTGCCGAATCTAAAATATTGCGTTACCTAGCAAAAAACTTTTCTTCATCTCAAATTGCCGAAGAACTCTTTATCTCAAAACGAACGGTAGAAAAACACCGAAGCAACATTATTAAAAAACTAGAAATCCCACCGTCTCAAAATGGTTTATTGCTTTGGGTGCAAAAACATCCTGAGCTTTTTCAGGAGTAGAATTATTTAGAATACTTTAGTTTTCGATTTCATTTTCATTTTCGATTTCAAAGCGGTTGCTGAGTGATTTACAGCTATAGCTGTTCAATCAATCTTACAATTTGTTTTCTGAAAAATGTATCGAAGCACGATTTCCAAGAGGATACGTAGGTCTACGTATTCCACAGCCCGCTACTTGCATTTACCTTTGTGTTATGGCATCTAACCACCCCATATCACGAACATCAAGAAAGAAACTCGCCGCGTTAAGCTCGACCGAAATTGTTATTCTTAAGCTAATAAAACTTGGTTGCACTTCCATTCAAATTGCTGAGCGTAGAGATTGTTCTAAACGCACTGTAGAGAAACACCGTAGTAATATTATTAAGAAATTAGGTTTAACCTCTTCGCAACAGGCGCTATATTTCTATTTAATGAAAAACCCTGATTTTTAGCACACTACGTAGGTCTACGTATTGTTTTTAAAACCTAGGAGCTATATCTTTAAAAAAACTTAAATTATGAATAATTTTCACAAAAATCTGTTGCCACTTTACATCCTGTTACTTTTTAGTATTTCTTCAATTGCTCAGGCATCATTCGTAGGCACAGTTCCTGGAAGCGGAGGTCAAAATATTGCGGCAAATACGAATATAGAAATATTTTTAATCCCTGGACCTATAGATAATGCCACCGTAAATTCTAATAATATTATTGTTTTAGGTTCTCAGTCTGGTATTCATTCCGGGGTCTTCAGTTCTTTCGATTCTTCATCATCTAGTGTTACGTTTAATCCTTCTCAGGATTTTTTACCTGGAGAATTGGTTACAATCCACGTTACTGATGGAGTGATGAGCGGTGGTGATGCAATAAATGGTCCTGGAATGGATAGTTTTACCATCGTTGGTGCTCCACTCGATCCAGCAGGGTCTAGTTATTTTCAAACAATTATTGATGCTCCAAATAATCTTATTAATGACGATGCCACAACGTTAGTTGATCTTAATGGCGATGACAATCTCGATATTGTAACAATAATACAAAATGAAGGAGCAGTTTGGTATCAAAATAGTGGAGGGTTAGATCTTGTATATACAAAGCAACCTCTTTTATCACCTAATGATGATTCAATTAGTCATATAGTGACAGGAGATATTAATGGAGATGGTGATATAGATTTTATTGCAGCAAATAATGATGAAGAAGTTTATTGGTATGAGAGTAGCGGTGGGTTAAACCCTACATTTACGGCTCATTTAGTTAGTGATCCTGGTTTTCCTATGACAAATTTTTTCTTCTTTCGTTCACTTAATGTTGGAGATTTAAATAATGATGGCGAATTAGACATTATTGTGGGGACAATAGATGGTCTTTATACATTTGAAAACAACGGTAATGGCAACTCATTTTCTCGAAATACTCTAATAACAGATAGAGTTCAAGAGGTTGTAGTGAGAGACTTAGATAGAGATAATGATTTAGATATTATAGTAATAACTGCAATAATTGTAAGTGGGTCTTTTGAATATTCACTACGGTGGTTTAATAATAATGGAAATGAAAACCCTAGCTTTACAAATACATTTATTGATGATACGGAAGTAGTATTTGACCTTATAGTTGGTGAAATATCTGGGGATAACGCTCTTGATATTGTTATACGCCAAAACCAAAGTCCAAGAATAAGGAAATTTACTAACAATGGTGCAAATACTTTTACAGCAGGTGCAATAAATCTATCAACTCAATACACCTCTATTGCCTTAGCAGATTTTGATGGAGATGGGGATCAAGATTTAATGGCAAATAGAAGTTTTTCTCCTAGTTTTACGACTATTTTTTATAACAGTGGTAGCGGTTCATTTAGTTCATCGAGCATTGGGTCTACAATTTTAGCTGGAAATATTCTAAAAGGAGATATTGATGGAGATGCTGATATTGATGCAGTTTTAGTCCGCTCTAATAATCTAGCATTTCTAAGAACCAATCTGAGCAAACCTAACTTGTTAACTACAACACCCGTATTTAATGGCCTTAATATTTCAGCAGATAGTAATATTACTTTCAACTTTGACGCAGCAGTGAATGCTGGCTTAAATCCAGTTAATTCAATTATAATATGTGGCTCACAATCTGGTGAAATAACGGGAGACCTTACTGGAGTAAATACGGCAACGCTTACATTTAACCCAACCAAAAACTTCACTGCAAATGAGATTGTTAGTATTAGTATTACAAATGATTTAGTATTAAACCCGTCCACTTTTACTTTTACCTTAGGTGTTAGTCCATTGAGTCCAGGAGAATTTACAAATGATCAAAACAACATTACAACAACTGCAGACTTTGCATGGGATGTTGAATCTGCAGATCTCGATGGCGATGGAGATTTAGATGTAATTTCGTCTTCGCTTGGAGCTGATACTGTTGGCTGGTATGCTAATGATGGTTCCGGCAATTTTGGTGCGCTCAATACCATTTCAACTACAATGGCAAATCCACGTGATGTTAGTTTAGGTGATCTTGATGGTGACGGTGATCTTGATGTTTTGGTAGCAGATAGTAGTTTGGACATAATTGGCTGGTTTGCAAATAATGGCTCAGGCACTTTTGGAAGCATACAAAATATTGCTACATCTCGTAACGACGCTTATAGCGTTACTGCAGCAGATTTAGATAATGATGGTGATTTAGATGTCTTAACATCTTCTGATAATGGTGTAGAACGATTTACCAATGATGGCTCAGGTACATTTACGCTGGCACAAGTTGTAAACCCTTCAGATTCGCGTGGTGTATTCACAACAGATTTAGATAATGATGGCGATTTAGATATAATTGCAACATTTACCGATTTTGGTCAGGTAGCAAGATTTCTCAATGATGGTACAGGTAATCTTGAAACTCCTAATATTGTAGCAAACTGGACATCTGGCATAAACACATTAGGCGTTTCATTAGCAGATGTGGATTTAGATGGCGATATCGATGTGATTTCTTCTTCAAGTTTAGATGATGCTATATCTTGGTTTGCTAACGATGGTAACGGATTATTCTCTGCTTCTTCTGGAAATATAATTAGCACGGCAAGTACTTTTATCACAGATATTACAAATGCAGATTTAGATGGTGATGGCGATTTTGATATTATTATATCCGATTTTAATGATGACCAAGTTACTTGGTTTGAAAATGACGGCTTAGGCGTTTTCGGAGCTTCAACAATAATCACATCTACCGCAGATGGTGCAAGAGCTGTTTCTGCTGCCGATTTAGATGGTGATGGTGACGTAGATATCTTGTCAGCTTCACAAATAGATGATCGCATTGCGTGGTATGAAAATTTTGCATTTCAAATAGAAGACACTAATCCTACTATCCACGCAATTAATGTTCCTGTTACGCAGGATATAATGCTTGGTTTTACTGAAGATGTAGATCCCTCTACAATCACTAATACAAACATAACAATTACAGGCAACCAAGGTTTTCCTTTAAGTTTTACACCAACCGTAATAGATACAGACGCAACTTTAAATCCTAACAGAGACTATTTTCCTGGTGAAAAAATTACTACGGTTGTTACTACGAATGTAGAAAATACAACAGGTTCAAATTTAGCCGATTCATATTCTTTTCAGTTTACTGCGGCGGTAAGTCCAGATAGTCCAGGCGAATTTCCTTTTGAACCTGAATTTTCTGGAGATACGGGTAGCTTTTATGATCTAATTCAAAAAGATTGGGATGGCGATGGTGATTTAGATTTTATAGGGAGAAATAATACTAATGACGTAGAATTCGCCTGGTTTGAAAATGATGGCACCGGTTTACTTAGTGCGTCACAAAACTTAATAGATTTACCTGATGACATTGTAGATTTTAAAATTGGAGATATAAATGGTGACGGAAATTTAGATATCATTACATTCGATTATTCAAATACTGTTGAAGAAGTGATTTTTGGCTATTTCCCTAATGATGGTGCTAATGGAGTAAATGAAGAAATTATTATTGGCACCTATACTCTTATAGATAATGATGATGCCATATTCGCATTTGATATAGCCGATATTGATAACAACGGTCATCTTGACGTAATAGTTACAAATGATAATTTTGAAACCACTATTATATGGTATACTAACGATGGCAATGGAAACTTTAATGCTAACCAACTAACTTATGATCTTTGGGCTGTAAGAAGTCTTAAAATCGCAGATATAAATAATGACGGAAATTTAGACCTAATTTTACCAGAATTTGGTACTAATGGATTTGTCTGGGTTGAAAATGATGGATTAGGATCTTTTGGCGAAGCTCATACAATTTCAACAATACCTTATGATTATCAAATTGCAGATTTAGATGGAGATGGAGATGTAGATATAGTAACAGCAAGCGGTAGTTTTCCTGATTATGTAATAGGTTGGTTAGAAAATGATGGTCTTGGCGTATTCGAACCTATAGAAATAATTGATTCATTATCTGGAAATATTAGGCTTGGTGATTTTGATGGTAATGGCAGTATAGATGTGCTTGTACAAATAGGCTCTAATGTTTTATATTGGTATGCTAACGATGGCTCAGGAAGTTTTGGGAATCGACAAGTTTTGCCAAATGGATTGTCTGCTTCTACACATTTTGATATTGGTGATATAGATAATGATGGTGATTTGGATATTTTAGGTGGGATTGGGAATGAAGCACATTATTTAGAAAATGCAGGGTTGGGTGAATGCACAGGTATTACCACAACATATACCATTGCCGATGGCTGGAACAATGGAGTGCCCAGTGCAACAGATATTGCAATTATCTTAGAGGACTACAGCAGTTTCCTCGGAAATATAACAGCTTGTGAGCTTATTATTCAAAATGGAGCCACGCTAACCATTGAAGCAGAAACCTTTGTGAGTGTAGAAAATGATATTACCGTTGATGGAATCTTACAAATAGCTCACACGGGAAGTCTTGTTCAAACAAACAATGATGCAACAGTAATCAATAATGGTACTATAAATGTATATGTAACCACTCCCGAAGTAGCACCCAGAGATTTTATAATTTCTGGAAGCCCTATGACCGCAGAAACACGAGAAGGAGTGCACAATGCATCCTTTAGAGTACTAGAGCATTCCACACTGGACTTTTTCCCTAACCCACTCGTCGATGACTTTTATGCTCCCAATACCGTTGCAAATTTTGCTAACACCAGTCTAGACGATTGGTCACAACACTCAGGAATTTTAAACCCCGCCGAAGGATACCTCGTATACCCACAGGCAAGTATTATAGACGGTAACCAGTCCTACAATCTTTTATTTGAACAAGGAACACTGAACAACGGCGTACACGAATATGCCATGGAGTACCATATAGACAAGAACTCCAGTCCTAATATATTGGCAAACCCCTACCCGTCTGCCATTGATGCCGAGAAATTTTTAATAGCAAATCCATTAATAGATGAAGTATATTTCTGGGAACACCTTACTGAGCCAGACAATACATTTCCAGGAGGTAGCTCGGCAAACTTTAGTATGGAGGATATCTCTATGTATAATATTTCTGGAGGGATTGCCGCAGGAACCCAAGCAATAAATGGAGGGACAGAACCTAATGGATTTATCGCTACTTCGCAAGGTTTTGGTGTAAAAGCAAATGCTGCAGGAACGGCTACCTTTAACAATAGCATGCGGGTAACAACGGGCAATAACACCCTACGTTCCCCTACGGCAGACAGAAATAGGATTTGGATAAAGATGGAATCCATGGACTACGACTTGAGCAGTGAAACATTGATTGCCTTCGACCCCAATGCCACACAAGGTTTTGATGCCGGATATGATAGTGACCAGCTAGGGAGGATAGTATCGTTATATTCTCATTTGCCTAACGGCGAAATGTCACTTGGTATTCAAACAAGGGAACAATTTGACACTAGTATTCAGGTGCCCATGGGCTATGCATCACAAATCAATGATGGAGAAACTTTTAAAATCACCGTCAAGAATATGGATGGGGCACAGCTAGAAAATGTTCAAGTATATCTCGTAGACACCTTTGAAAATTCCACCACAAACCTTACTCAAGAAGGAATGTATATGTTTACTTCGGCAATGGGCAATTACCCAAATCGTTTTATACTTAAATTTATGGATGAAACAATTCTTGAAACTTCTGAAATTTTTAATGATGAAATTTCGATAGTGCCTAATCCTACTAAAGGTATATTATTTGTAAATTCAGTAAATGCAATCATCAAAAATATATCGGTTTTTGATTTGCAAGGAAGATTGGTAAACAAGGTATTCGGAAATAAAACATACGATTTAAAGGTTGATATTTCAACATTAAGCAGCACTGTGTATTTCTTGCATATAAATACCGAAAATGGGTCGTTGATAAAGAAAATAATCAAAGAGTAACTAATCAATGTTTTTCTTTAAAAGAGACCTGTCGAATAAAACTCGGCAGGTTTTTTTTTATAATACTGTTAACTTTATCAAATTAGAGACATTAATTATAAAGCAAATACATATTATGAAAACAATTATACAAGCATTAGTCATCAGCATCTTTATTTTTAATGTTGCTAAAATTTCGGCACAAGAAAAAAAGGAAACTGTTAACGACGTTATCGAAGAAGGCATAGAGCGACGTGCCGAAGAAAAAAAAGAAGAACTTAAAAACAAGCGAGGTCGAGATTGGGCTAAAAAACCAACGATTGATATGTCTCCCACTGATAGTGAAATTAGAGATGTGCTACGTATTACTACGGGTCAAGACAAAGCAAAGGTAAGAGATAGTTATACCTTTGAAGTGGCCATTACTACACAAATTCAAGACTTGTCAAAACGCAAGCCTAAAAAGCAATTAATGACACAACATTACGGGCCTGCAGCGACGATGATGGCTATGGAAAAAGGGCAGCTAATGCTTACTGACCTCAATAGCGAAACCATTGTTATAATCAATACTAAAAGTAAAACAGCGCAAACTATGTCTTCTGCATTTATGGGAAAATTTATAGGTAAGGCCTTGGATTATATGGTGGAAAATGGTGATGATGTTTCAGAAACCCCAAAAATTACAAAACTAGAAGGCACTAAAACTATTGCAGGATATACCGCTGAAGGTTACCATATGGAAACAGAAGATGGTGCTGTTGAAGTATGGTATTCTACGGCTATACCAACTTCATTTTTTAAAAATGCGGCAGGATTTATGTCAAAATATATGACTATGCCAGCAAATAATGAGTCGTTAGGGTACCCATTATTAATAACTCAAATTAACAAAAAAGGAAAGAAAACAACCGAAATGCGAGTAACTGAAATTAATATGTCCCCTTTGACTATTACTATGAGTGATTACAAAGTGATGAATGTTTTTGGGAATTAGCCAGAATTTTTCAAAAGAGCGGTATTAAAATTATTCGTTTATATTTAACGTCTAATTCTACCCTCTTTTGAAAAAATAAAAAGGCGTTTCGATTCAAAAAAACGAAACACCTCTTTATAACTTTCAAAATTTTTATTGTCTTACAAATCCTATTTCAATTACATAAGTATCTTCAAATCCACCTCCGCTAAACATCTCTTCATAGCGTGTGTCAAATGAATTACCAGAATAATTTGAAACAGTAAATAGTTGCGCATCATCATTATCAAAATCAAGCAATAAAGTTCCGTTTGCTTCATTAACAATAAAACTTCCCTCACCATCGATCGACGTTAATTCAGTCTCAATAATTACTTCACCGTCTTCGGTATCTGTATACGTAATTGTATATGTCCCTTGCGCAGCAAATGTTCCATTACTATTAAAATTCCAGTTAACATTAAAGTTTGAACCTTCTGTCAAATAAGTATTTGTTATAGTGGTTCCGTCTGCATTTATAAGTACTTCAACATCACTACTTCTTAAATAGCTAAAAGAATAATCACCTGCAATACTAGATTGAGTAAATGCCACAGCATTATCATCATCATTCTTACATGATGTAAATGTGATTGCTACCAACATGATAGCGAATAAAAAGTGTAGTTTTTTCATTTTTTAAATTTTAAATTTTTGGCAAATATAACTACAACTTTAACTTATATATTATTAAACCTTATATTTCAGTACAGCTATTCATTAAACAACTAATAACGTTTTATTTAGGATTTTAATTCTATTATTAATTAGAATATTAAATATAGCTTTTATCTACTATTTTTAAATATGTATCTTTCTTGACTAAACCTTACTGCATTGAAAAAAATTATTTTAATTCTATTTTTTTTTACAACAATCACAACCGCACAAGATTACGTTGACATCCTTAAAGTAAGTTACGGCAACTCTTTTAATCATAGTTTTGAGGGATTTACTGATGAAATGAATATTAAATCACTTGATGCTGATTTTACATATCCCATTGTAATTGATGAGAATAATGCAATAATTACTGGTTTTTTACACAGCAATAATAATTTGCAATTATTTCCAGATTCATTCTTAACTCAAAATCCATTAGCTCCACAATCATTATCTAAGCGTATAAATCTCTACAGCACTGTATTAAAAATAGGTCTCGCAACAAATTTTAACGAGAAATGGAGCGGAACTTTTGTAGTCCTACCCAACCTGTCATCAGATTATAAGGATATCTCTAGCGATGACCTTTATCTTGGTGGCGTTGCGGTTATTAAATATCAAAAAAACGAACATTTAAAGTATCGCTTAGGGATTTACGCAATGGATCAAGCTTATGGAATATTCACAACCCCCATACTAGGTTTCTATTATTTAAGCCCAAATGAGCGATTAGAAGTAGATGCTTCATTACCTATTTCGGCCGATGTTAATTACCGTTTTGAAAACTGGGCAGTTGGTGTTGATTATTTTGGTATAGGTAGAAGTTTTGATATTCATCAAGAGAACACACCAGACTATTATGTGGATTATGGCTCACTTGATTTTTCCATTTATGCGCAATACGCAATGCTTGAAAAAAGTATTTTATTAAGAGGAAAACTTGGTTATAGTGATATTGACGCAGAAGCGTATGAAGATGGAGATAATATTGATCTAAGAATTTCTGCATTCGATTTTGGTTCTGAGCGCACCCAATTAAACCCTATAAATAGTGGTGGTATATTTGCAAAAGTTGAAGTTCTTTACCGTTTTAATTTGAGCAAAGTAGATAAATAGTAATGCATTTTTTTCTTCGGAAATATTAGATTAATAAAACATATCGTTTTTAATTTAATTGAATCAAACTTCCTCACTTTACTAACAGCTACCAAGTAAACAACACCAACTATTTTTTCCTATCTTTAATCCATGGATAGAGCTTGCCCAGAATGTGGAAATAAAATAATAGGTCGTGCAGATAAAAAATTCTGCAGTGATGGCTGCCGAAATTCCCATAATAACACCCTAAACAAAGACCAAAGCAATCTAGTACGTAACATTAACAATAGACTTCGCAAAAACTACCGAATTCTTCAAAAAGCCAATGGAAAAGAGAAAACTAAAATCAAAAAAGACACGCTCTTAAAACATGGTTTTAATTTTAAATTTTTCACAGGACAGTACGTCACAAAAACAGGAAGTGTTTATTTTTATGTGTATGACCAAGGATACCTTCCGTTAGAAAACGACTGGTATTTATTGGTTAAAGTAGATTTACAAGTATAGTTATTATAGTAATCCAACCTCTAAATTTAACGATGTAGTCACTTTTCCGAAGCTATTTTTAAAAGCATTATAAAAGTGCTATTTTTATCCGGCTAATCCACCATCCCTCATGAAACATTTAAGTGCAATCATTTCGTTTGTTGTCGTTTTATTATTAGTATTCATCAGTTTTGAAACCTTAATGCCCAGTGGCGGATCACTCGCCTCAACTCCTGATACTGAGTTTTCTACTGAACGTGCATTAGTCCCTTTGAAAGAAATAAGTAAAAAACCACACTTTCATGGTACAGAAGAACATACGAGAGTTCGTAGTTTTCTTGTTTCAGAATTACAAAAATTAGGGTTAGAAGTAGAGGTTCAAGAAGGCTTTGTTCTCAGTGGAGCCCGAAGAGGATTGATAAAACCAAAAAACATTGTCGCCCGTTTAAAAGGAAACGGAAGAGGAAAATCGTTAGTGCTTCTCTCACATTATGACAGTGCCTTAGTCCCATCTCTTGGGGCAAGTGATGCTGGTAGCGGTGTGGTGACCATTCTTGAAAGTTTACGTGCTTACAAAGCAAGTGGAAAAACTCCTACTAATGATGTTGTTATACTTTTTAGTGATGGCGAAGAAATAGGTCTCGATGGCGCATCGCTTTTTGTAAACGAACATCGCTGGGCAAAAAATGTGGGGTTAGTGCTCAATTTTGAAGCCCGTGGAAGTGGCGGCCCTAGTAATATGATTGTTGAAACTAACGGTGGAAATACAAATCTCATTAAAGCTTTTGCTGCTGCAAAAGTGGAATTCCCCGTAGCATCATCACTTATGTATAGTGTGTATAAAATGCTGCCAAATGATACTGATTCTACCGTTTTTAAGGAGGATGGTGATATTGAAAGTTTCTTTTTCGCTTTTATAGATGACCATTATGACTACCACACTGTAAATGACAATGTAGAAAATCTGGACATTGAAACCTTGCAGCATCAAGGCACCTACCTTTTACCGTTGTTACATTATTTTGCTGATGCTGACCTCAATGCATTAAAAACACTAGAGGATAGTGTTTATGTAAATATGCCTTTTATCAAGTTTATTCACTATCCTTTTTCGTGGATTTTGCCTATGGTAGTAATAGCAGGGGTTTTATTTTTTATTTTACTATTTTATGGTATTTCAAAACATAAACTAAACTTAGCGAGCATAGGTCGTGGTTTTTTGCCTTTTTTATTTTCATTAGTGTTGTGTGGGATAATCGGGTTTTTTGGTTGGAAATTAATAGAATGGCTGTACCCTCAATATGCTGAGGTACAACATGGTTTTAAATATAATGGCCATTGGTACATTGCCTTTTTTGTAAGTTTGTCTCTTGCAATTATATTTATAGTTTATCATATATTTTCAAAACGTACTACCGTTGTAAATTTATTAGTCGCGCCATTATTTTTCTGGATAATTTTAAATCTAGCTATTTTTATGTTTATTAAAGGAGCTGGGTTTTTTATTATTCCCATTTTCTTTGGTTTATTATCTTGGTTTATATTGTTAAAATGGAGTACGCCTAGTTACATTGGCATGGCGTTATTAGGTGCGCCTGCAGTTTTTATCTTCGCTCCTCTTATTCAGTTTTTTCCTATAGGCTTAGGGTCAGATCATATTGTAATTAGCTGTGTTGTAACGGTTCTATTATTTGGTTTGTTATTACCCGTTTTAGGCTTTTATAAAATGAAAAACATATTAGCCTATTTATTTTTTGGCGTAGCATTTGTCTTTTTCATTATATCTCATTTTAAAAGTGAATTTTCTGAAACTCGCCAAAAACCCAATAGTCTTGTTTATTATCAAGATATTGACAATGGTGATGCTTTTTGGCTAACATATGATACTATATTAGATAATTGGACAAAATCATATTTAGGAGAAAAACCAAAACCCGCAGCAAATTATGTAGAAGCTTCTGCTGGTAGCAAATATAATTCTGGCTATACTTATGCTGGTGTTGCACCTAAAATTGACATTCCACCTTTTAAAATTAGATTAGAAAAAGATACCATAACTAATGGTTTGCGAGATGTTACATTTACTTATTTACCACAACGTGATGTACATCAAATAATGTTATATGCAGACAAAGACATTGCCTTTGAAAAGCTCTCGTTTAATGGAGTTTCTCCAAAAACAACAGATGTTTTAGGGCAGCACTTTTTTAATCGACCACACAATAACTTGTTGCGTTATTACGTAGCAGACAAAGACTCATTAGAGGTGCGATATGTGCTCCCCGAAAAAGCTCCTCAAGTTACTTTTAAAGCATTAGAATACTCATTAAATTTAATGGATAATAAAATACTTAATGTAAAAGCAAGAGAAAAAACAATGATGCCTAAACCGTTTATTAATACTGATGCGGTGATTGTAAGTAAAAGTTTTAAAGTAACCGAAATGAATAACAAGAAAGTAGATAGCGTTCAATAAAAATATGAGTAAAACAATCGCAATTGCAGGATTAGGCTGGCTAGGAAAACCGCTAGCACAGCATTTAATGATACTTGGATATAAAGTAAAAGGTTCTGTAACTAGCCAAAAGAAAGCTGGTGGATTACAAAACAATGGTATAGATGCGTATGCAGTAAATATTACCGAGGAAGGTGTTTTAGGTTCACCCCAAGGTTTTTTAAAAAACACAGATGTATTAATAATTATGATTCCTCCGGGGCTACGCCGTAACTCGGGTGCAGATTATGTGTTAAAAATGTCTCATTTTTTAGCCGAAATTAAACAATCCAAAATTGAGAAAGTGGTTTTTATAAGTAGCACGTCAGTTTATGGAGATGAACAAGGCGTTGTTACCGAAAAAGACATCCCCGAACCCAATACTGAAGCTGGAAGACAACTATTTAAGGTAGAGCAATTGTTTTTTAATACACCAGATTTTAAAACCTCTATCCTACGTTTTGGCGGACTTATGGGAGGTACACGTCAACCTGTAAAATATTTAGCTGGAAGAAAAGATTTAAATGGTGGCAATGACGCGGTAAACTTAATCCATAGAAATGATTGTATCAAGATATTACTGCGTATTATAAATAAAGACAGCTTTGGGACTATATTTAATGGTGTACACCCTGAGCATCCTTTAAAGAAAGATTTTTATTATAGTGAAGCGTTAAAACTGGGACTTGAACCACCACAATTTTCAAATGAAGAAATTTCAGAAGGGAAACAAGTGGATTCTTTAAATCTTAAACTAGTATTGGGTTTTGAATTTAAAAACCCTTTAAATCAATAATCAAAATTTTTAAGATTAAAAAAAAATCTCGATAGCAATGCTACCGAGATTTTTTTTAATCTTTTGTATTCAATGCTCTTTTTTAATTGAGCATCTAACTAAACTACCAGATTCTTACTCTGTTTTCTGGAGCTACATACATAGGATCACCTTCTTTGATGTCAAATGCTTCGTAGAATGCATCAACATTTTTAAGGGGCTCTGTTGCTCTCCAACGTCCTGGTGTATGTGGATCTGTCTTTACTTGTGTTCTTAAAGACTCATCACGTTGCTTTGTTCTCCATACGGTTGCCCAACTCATAAAGAAACGTTGCTCTGGAGTAAATCCATCAATAGGTTCTGGTCTTCCATTATCTTTATAGTAACGCTGTAAACCATCATACGCAGCTAGTACACCACCTAGATCTCCAATATTTTCTCCAAGTGTAAATTTTCCATTTACATAAACACTGTCTAAAACTTCTATAGCATCATACTGCTCAGCAAGTGCTCCACCTCTTTCACCAAATTTTTCAAGGTCTTCTTCAGTCCACCAGTTTACTAAATTTCCGTCGCCATCAAAACGAGCTCCACTATCATCAAATGCATGTGAAATTTCATGACCAATCACAGCTCCTATTCCTCCATAATTTACAGCCTCATCAGCTTTGTAATCGTAAAATGGAGGTTGTAAAATTGCCGCTGGAAATACAATCTCATTATTAAATGGATTGAAATATGCATTTACAGTTTGAGGAGACATTCCCCACTCTGTACGGTCAACTGGTTCGTTAATTTCAGATAGATTATCTTTTAATCCCCATGCTCCAACAGCTAGCATATTTTCATAATAACTTTTATCTGCCGAAACATCCATTGAGCTATAATCCTCCCATTTATCAGGATACCCTATTTTAACAGTAAATTTATCAAGCTTCTCAACTGCTTTTACTTTTGTTTCCTCACTCATCCAGTCTAATGCTTGAATACGATCTTGGTATGCAGCAATTACATTTGCAATCATCGTTTCTGCTTTTTCTTTTGCCTCTGGTGGAAACATTTCGTCAACATATAATTGACCAAGCGCCTCACCCATTGTACCATTTACAGTAGCTAATGCACGTTCATCTGCTGGACGTTGTTTTTTAGCACCACTCAATGTTTTGCTATAAAAGTCCCAATTAGCTGTTTCAATCTCCGTAGTCAATTGCCCTGCTGCACCATTTAAAGTTGCCCAACGCATTACTGTTTTCCAAGTATCTACATCACCTTGCGCAAGTGTTTTCTGTACTACATCCATATATTTAGGTTGCATTACAATAACAGTATCTAATTCTTTTTCAACACCTAAATCCTTAAATGCTTTTTTCCATTGGATTGAAGGAGCCATTTTTTGAACTTGATCCATAGAACGTGGATTGTTGAAATTCCTAAAGTCTCTACTTGCCACCTTGTCTAAACGCGGTGTTGCTAGCTTAGTTTCAAAAGCTAAAATAGTTTCAGCTTGTTTACGTGCACTAGTCTCATCATCACCTAAAAACTGTAACATTCTAGTAATATGATCTACATATTGACCACGAATCTCAACAGACTTAGCGTCCATATTTGTATAATAATCTCTATCTGGAAGACCTAAGCCGCCAGGAGTAATGTATGCTGAGTTTATTGAGCTATTGCTTGGGTTTGAAAAAGCCGCAACCCCTACAAAAGGTTGAGATACAGAAACAGCATCTTCCGTCATTAAACGTTGAAAATCTTCAACGGTTTTCATTGCTTCAATTTTAGCAAGTGTTGCTTTTATAGGCTCAATACCCGCTTGATTTCTAGCAACAGTATCTAACTTAGAATTAAAAATCGCTAGTGCTTTAGCTTGATCAGTCCCAGCATCATATTTTCCACTTTTTTCTGCTTTTTCTAAGATTGCAAGTACATCTGCATCTGTTTTTTTACGCAATACACCAAAACCTCCCCAACGTACTTGATCGTCTGGAATTTCAGTGTTTTTCATCCAGCTACCATTCACATAGTTATAAAAGTCTGCTTTAGGACTTAATGTTGTGTCCATATTTGAAAGGATAATCCCGCGTTCTTCGGTATCCTTAGCTACGTCACCTTTCTTTGTATCATCGCATGACACGAAAAGTGTTGTAGTAGCGGCCACCGCAGCAGCCAAAATCCATTTATTGTTTTTCATTTTAATTAGTTTTATTAGGATGTTAGTAATAAAAAAGTGTATTGTGTTACAGTTAATTTTGATTATCTTTTAGTTCGGCTTTGAAAATGGAATCAGCTTTTTTCTTTTGCAGCTCTAATTCCTTTTTTTCATTGTCTGTTCGTTCAAAATCAATCGCGTCTTTTTCAAATTTACCATTGATTTGAGTAATTAAATTTGATGTTGCTATGTTCATTTCTGAAATGTGCTGCTGGACACTAATGGAGTCAACCTCTACTCTATTTACTTCTTGAAAAAGTAATGATGCTCGAGTCTTTACAACTAAAACCCTTGAGTAAATTTGCTGAGTATCTAATGTATCTGGTATCTTTTTTATTAAGGAATCCACTCGCGCAACCAGTCTTTCGCTACCTGCTTTAAGCTGGTTGATGTTATTTCCGTTAATTTCAAAAGCTTCAGTTCTAAAATCTTCAAAAACAGCCCAGTCTGAAACATAGTTGATAGCTTCGGGTGAAATTAAAGGAAATTGGTATGTTTTATTTCCGAAGAACGTATTCTCTAAATTTTGATTTTGAGAGTTCTCTTCATTTTGATTTTCTATATTTTCACAACTCGCCATACAAACAATGGCAAAAAAAATAAGGGCTGTAAATTTCAGAAAGCTCATAATACCTTTAAAGAAAAGCAAATATAGTTTTTCTGTTACAACTCTACATTTATTTTAGAAATATATGGGTGTTTTAATCGTTATATTTACCCCTAAAATTTTGGCAGTTGCCATTCAAACCCCATTGATACAAACAATATGTCTTTAAAAAAAAGAATTTTAATAATTGGTGCCTGCGGGCAAATAGGAACTGAATTGACTGCAAAGTTGCGTGATATCTACGGAAATAATAAAGTTATTGCTAGTGATATTTATGAAGGTTCTGATGAGTTGATGAAAAGTGGTCCATTCGAGATTATTGATGCTATGGATTATGATGCAATCCAAGATGTAATTATTAGTTATGAAATTACTGATGTTTATTTAATGGCAGCAATGTTGAGTGCTACTGGTGAAAAATTTCCGATGAAAGCTTGGAACTTAAATATGAATTCGCTTTTCAATGTTTTAAACCTTGCAAAGGAAGGGAAGATTGATAAAATATTTTGGCCGTCAAGTATTGCTGTCTTTGGTCCTACCACTCCCAAATCTGATACTCCACAACGCACCGTTATGGAACCTTCAACCGTTTATGGAATAAGTAAACAAACGGGAGAGCGCTGGTGTGAATATTATAGTAAACGTTACGGAGTAGATGTAAGAAGCATACGCTATCCTGGTTTAATAAGTTACAAAACATTACCTGGTGGCGGTACGACAGATTATGCTGTAGATATTTACCATAAAGCTTTAAAACACAAAAAGTACATATGTTTTCTTAATGCTGAAACTACGCTACCTATGATGTTTATGGACGATGCTATTAGAGCCACTGTAAATATTATGATGGCTGCAGAAGAGGATATTAAGATTACAAGTTCATATAATGTAGCTTCAATGAGTTTTAATCCAGAAGAAATTACAAACAGTATTAAAAAACATATTCCTGATTTTGAAATAAGTTATGAGCCAGATTTTAGACAAGCTATTGCAGATTCTTGGCCACAAACTATTGACGACAGTACTGCGCGCGAAGATTGGGGATGGGAACATCAAATTTCTCTTGATGAAATGACTGCAATTATGATAGAGAATTTGAAAGAAAGTTACTAAAGTATTTACTTTAGAAGAATATGATTAGTTTTTTTAAAATAAAAGATTTAAAAAAAAATTGAAATTTATTTTATCAAAATTAAAAAACATTTATATTTGCATCCGCTAAAGGCAATAGTCTTTAATTTTCTATATGAAATTCCTCTTTAGCTCAGTTGGTTAGAGCATCTGACTGTTAATCAGAGGGTCCTTGGTTCGAGCCCAAGAAGAGGAGCGAGTAAAGCCTGTATATCTTTGATATGCAGGCTTTTTTGATTTATTAAATATAATTTTACCCCGTTTTATATCCCATTTTTACTTTTTTTAATCAAATTGTCCTTTTTCGTGACTAATCAAATCTTACCAATTTTTAAGTTTTTTTTTAAATTATCACTAATATATAAAAACATTTATTGTCTCATTTAAAACATTTTACAGACATAAAATCCTACCTAATATATGCAACATCTTCACTATCAGTAATCAAGACATTACATAGCAGACCTCCGAATAGAAGATGTATATTAATTATACCTCTAAGATTATAAAAATTACTATAAAAAAACCCAATCTAGCTAAGCCAGATTGGGTTTTCAAAATTGTAAACAATTGCGCTATCCTTTAAATAACCACCTATAAATATCATTCCCGTTTGCGAATAATACCAAGCCTATTAAAAGGAAGAAACCTACCATTTGCGCATATTCCATAAACTTGTCGTTAGGCTTACGCCCACTTACCATTTCATAAAGTAAGAACATTACGTGTCCACCATCAAGTGCAGGAATAGGCAGAATATTCATAAAAGCAAGAATTATAGATATCAACGCCGTTGTTTCCCAAAAGCTCAACCAGTCCCATTGATCAGGGAATAAATTTCCTATCGCTCCAAAACCTCCTACCTGTGAAGCTCCTTTACTTGTAAAAACATATTTAAACTGGCGTACATAATCACCTAAAATACCCATTCCGTAACTAATACCTCCAGTAATACTCTCTCCAAAACTATACGACTCACGTATAGTTTTATTAAACGCATTTAACCCTACAACACCATCTTCATTAGGCGTGACTCTCAAAATTGTAGGAGCACCATCACGTATAACAACAAAATTATTTTGTTTTAACCCATTAGCCTTTACAGCCTCTTGAAAATCATTCCAGTACACAATTTTTTTCCCATTAACCATGGCTATTTGATCACCCACTTTAAAACCTGCAGCCTCAGCAGGATAATCTTCTCCCACCTGCTCAATAATAGGTTTATTACGTGCTCTAAAAGGTTTTAAAACATCATTTTGAAACATGGTAGTCCCAATGTCCTCTGGCATTGTAATACTTTCTTCTGTTCCGTCTGCATGTAAAACCTCAATTGTATTTACGTCCCTTAAAAAAAGATATTTATTAATTTGAGTTACGTTTTTAAATTCCTCACCATTTACAGTTAAAATTTTATCACCATCTTCAAATCCCATTGGTTTAAAAGACTCATCAACTGCAAAACCATCTGGCAATTGTTCATTAGTCGTAATATCTCTACCGTAGAATCCTAAAATTCCCATATAAATTACAAAACCTAAAATAATATTTACAGTTACACCACCAAGCATAATTATCAAACGCTGCCATGCTGGCTTACTTCTAAACTCCCATGGCTGCGGAGGTTTTTCCATTTGTTCCTTGTCCATGCTCTCATCAATCATTCCAGATATTTTCACATAACCCCCTAATGGCAACCATCCTATTCCGTAGACGGTATCGCCTATTTTTTTACTGAATAATGCAAATTTTACATCAAAAAATAAAAAGAACTTCTCTACGCGTGTTTTAAATAATTTGGCTGGAATAAAATGCCCTAATTCGTGCAAAACGATTAAAAAGGACAAACTCAATAATAATTGTATTGCTTTAACTGCAAATGGACTCATATATAAATTTTTTAACTATAATTTTTGTGGGGTTTCAAAAATCGAACCCAAAACGCAACGACTGCCACAATGAACAACTCGCCTCAATTTTAACGCACAAAAGTAATGCAATCACTGCGGTTAAAAAAATATCATTTCTTAGTTAAAGTCTCACTTCGGAAATTTTAAAAACTCCAAAACTTTATACTCAAAATATTAACGTCTGGTAGGATGAAAAAATAAGTTTTAGGTCGTAATTTTGCTGAAATTACAAAGACGGAAACATGCTTCAGTTTTTTTCAAAATACAAGTTTTTAGGAATCGTTTTATTGGTGCTTTCTGCAATTACAATAAGCATTATCTACACCATTTTAAAACCAGTTGAAGTTTTACCTATCTACCAACCTTCAAAAGTTAATGCTGAGATGGTTGATCCATCAATTCAACATCAAAAAAAATACCACACAGTGGGTGATTTTAGCTTAACAAACCAAAATGGAAAAACCATCACCCAAGCTGACTTTAATGATAAAATTTATGTTGCAGATTTCTTTTTTACTACCTGCCAGACCATTTGCCCAATTATGACAGATAATATGGAGCAATTGCAAAACCAATTAAAAAATAATGCTGAGGTAAAGCTTCTCTCTCATACTGTAATGCCAGAGTATGACACGCCAGAACGACTTAAAGAATATGCTATTAAAAAAGGTGTGGATGATAGTAAATGGAATTTAGTCACTGGTGACAAACTAGAAATCTATAACCTTGCCCGCAAACAATATCTTGCAGCGAAAGAAAATCCAGGCGACCCATTAGGACTCGTACATACTGAAAACTTTGTGCTAGTCGACAAACAAAAACGTATTCGTGGTTTTTATGACGGGACAGTTGAAGAGGACATGGATAAGGTTTTAAATGATATTGATATCCTTCAAAACGAAGGAAAAAAATCTTTGTTTTTTGGACTATTTCATTACTAAGCCACTTTCATTTACTTTTTTAAAGATGTTCAACAACATTGATGTAACGCTTCATTAATTGAGCCCATTATATTTCCGAAGTAGGAAAACTCTTTGTAATTCTCATTTAAGTGTATAAAATTTACCTTATTTTTGCTTATTTAAAATCAATCTAGATAGTAAATGGCAACCATAGCATCATTAAAAAAAGGGCAGCGCGGCATCATTAAGGAGTTTTCTGTAGATGTTGTGCCCTTAAAATTGTTAGAAATGGGATGCCTTCCAGGTAACGAGGTGGCGCTCGTTCAAACAGCGCCTTTTCAAGACCCTCTTTATTTGAATATCAACGGGAGTCATCTTGCTATTCGTAAAGAAACGGCTGCTCAGATTGAAATTGATATCGTGGATTAATGGCAAAACAAATTAACGTTGCACTTATAGGAAACCCAAATACTGGAAAGACATCTGTATTTAATAGATTAACGGGTCTTAATCAACAAGTGGGAAATTATCCCGGAATCACTGTTGAAAAAAAACAAGGAATTTGCAAACTTCCACGTGGTGTAAAAGCTCATATCCTTGATCTTCCTGGCACCTATAGTTTAAATGCTTCTTCACTAGATGAAAATGTTGTAATTGAATTATTATTAAATAAAAACGACAAGGATTTCCCAGATGTCGCAGTTGTAGTTACTGATGTTGAAAACCTAAAACGTAACCTTCTCCTATTTACTCAAATAAAGGATTTAGGAATACCAACAATCCTTGCCATAAATATGGCAGACAGGATGAAACGTAAAGCAATTTCGCTAGACGTAGAGCAGTTAGAACAAAGGCTTGAGACTAAAGTAGCGCTTATTAGTTCTAGAAAAAATGATGGCTTTGAAAACTTAAAAGAACTTATCATTGCCCATAAAACGCTATCTACAAAGCCAAGTTTAAATGCTTCGGTTATTGCTCCTGAGTATTTTGATAGGCTTAGAAAAGCTTTTCCAAATCAAGATTTGTATAAATTATGGCTCGTAATTACACAGGATGTAAATTTTGGGAAGTTAGACCGAAAAGAGATGAAAGGGGTTGCTTCATTTCAAACCGAAAGTACGAGTAATTTAAAACGTTTACAGCAAAAAGAAACTATTGCACGTTACCAGTTTATAAATGGTGTCCTTAAAGAAACACTCACTATTGACACCGCTAATGCTAAAGATTTAAGGAGTAGATTAGACCGTGTTTTAATGCACAAAATATGGGGGTATGTTATATTCTTTGCTATTTTACTCCTCATCTTCCAAGCTATTTTTGATTGGAGTAGTTACCCAATGGACTTTATTGATAGTTCCTTTGCCTCTTTTAGTGAGTGGACAAAAAATAATCTACCCGCGGGTGATTTTACAAATCTTATAAGCGAAGGAATCATCCCAGGACTTGGTGGTATCGTAATATTCATCCCGCAGATTGCATTTTTGTTTTTCTTTATTTCCATCCTTGAAGAAAGTGGCTATATGAGCCGAGTTGTTTTTTTAATGGACCGAGTTATGCGACGGTTTGGATTAAGCGGAAAAAGTGTTGTTCCCTTAATAGCAGGAACCGCCTGTGCCATTCCAGCAATTATGGCAACCCGAAATATTGAAAACTGGAAAGAACGGTTAATTACTATTCTTGTAACACCATTTACAACTTGTTCTGCAAGGCTACCCGTTTATCTTATTATAATTGCACTTGTAATACCTGAGCAAAAAGTACTTGGAATCATAAGCCTACAAGCATTAACACTTATGTTTATGTATTTATTAGGTTTTGGAGCTGCTATATTTTCAGCTTGGGCATTAGACAAAGTGTTGAAAATTAGGAGTAAGACATTCTTTGTTGTAGAGATGCCTAATTACAAACTTCCATTATTCAAGAATGTAGGGATTACGGTACTGGAGAAAACAAAATCATTTGTTTTTGGTGCTGGTAAAATTATTTTAGCAATTTCAATCATCCTTTGGGTGTTAGCTTCTTACGGTCCAGGCGACTTTAATAAGGCTTCGGAAATTGTACAACAACAAAATATTTCAACTAACATTTCAGAAGAAGAAATAGAGACTCAAATTGCGTCTTTTAAATTAGAGAATAGTTACATTGGACATGTAGGTAAATTTATAGAACCTGCCGTACGACCATTAGGTTATGACTGGAAAATAGGGATTGCTTTAGTAAGTTCTTTTGCTGCGAGAGAAGTTTTTGTGGGTACTCTTGCTACAATTTATAGCGTAGGTAGTGATGAGGAAGAAACAATTAAAAATCGCATGGCAGCCGAAGTAAACCCAATTTTAGGAACTCCATTATTTAATTTTGCTAGTGGTGTTTCGTTATTATTATTCTATGCATTTGCAATGCAATGTATGAGTACGCTTGCGATTGTTAAAAGAGAAACAAATAGTTGGAAATGGCCCATGTGGCAATTAGTGGTTATGACTGTGATTGCCTATGTTGTAGCACTTGGGGCATATCAATGGTTAAAATAAATTAAAAAATTATGCAAACAACACTTGTAATTATCACATTTATTATTGCAGCAGGTTATCTGTTCAATAAATTTATTCTTGCTTCATTTTTAGAGAAGAAAAAAACATCTGTAGGAACTCTAGACGGCGGAAATACAAAATGTGGGAAGAGTGACTGTGGTTGTCATTAATTTTAATTACGTCTAAAAATAATTACAGTTTTAAGCAAAAATGACGCTGATATCAATATAAAAAAACAGCGTATTTCTATATACTATTAAAAACACCTTATTCTTCTATTTTGATTTCCTCCATAACAAGTAACTCATATTTCAACTTTCCTTGAGTGGTGCTGGTAGGATATGGGGATAAACTTACAGCTTTAAAAACCGTGTTTTCAGTATTCGCAATTACCTTTTGTCTTCCTTTCTGGAAGAGTATAATTTCGGTAGTTTTTTTACCATTGTAGTCAATGACAACCTCAACTTTAGATTTTCCTGCCCAAACACAATCAACATCACTGGGGCATCTTGAGTCCTCTAAAACTTCAGAAAGCATTATTGAAACACCATCTTTTACTATTGTTTCGCCCAAGGGTACTTTAAAAACAATTGTGGGAACTTTTACCTTACTGTTTTGGGCAAAGCCGAAATGTACCGTAAAAACTAAAAATAATAAAGCTATTTTTTTCATATCTATTTCTCCCTAAGGAGGTAAATTATTAATTAAACTTCAACCTTAAGACTGAAAGAACAATGCCACATTTTACTAACCTCTAAACAAAAAGAAATCCTCTTTTAAGTGTTCAATTTTTTCATCCTTGTTTGTGATAATATATTCTAATGCGGTATTTGTAAAATCTGAACCTTTTTTAGTCAACGAAATAATTTGTTGATCAATTGTAATCATGTTGTTCTTTAGAGCTAAATCTACCACTGTTTTTGCTTTTACGTGTTGCCAATTTATATGCTCTCTCAAGTGATTGATATGACGTTCCTTTAACTCTTGATGGTTGTTTAAATGAAGTAAAAATGTTAATAATGATACTTCTATGCGCTGTTGTTTCTGTCTATAAAGTACAGATATTAACCCTTTTTTGGGTGCAAATAAATAAATTGTTAAAAATACAAATCCAAGCATTGTTGAAATTGAACCAGCAATCGAAGCGTCTAACCAGTGGGCCAACCAATATCCAGCAATCGCAGCAAATATTCCAAAGCAAACCGAAAGAGTTAGCATTTTTTTCAAGTTTGATGTCAATAAATATGCCGTCGCTGCTGGTGCAATCATTAATGCAACTACGAGAATCGCTCCCACTGCATCAAAAGCTCCTACGACCGTTACTGATGAAATTGACATCAATCCATAATGCATAATCGCTGGAGAAAAACCGAGTGCTGAGGACAAACCAACATCAAATGTACTAACCTTCAATTCTTTGAAAAACAAGAATAATAAGAGAAGTGTACTTAATAAAATGACCCCCATAATTATGAGCGATTTTGGCCCAATATCAACTCCCCCTAGGATTAGTCTATCAAATGGTGCAAAAGCTAATTCTCCTAATAAAACTGCGTCAACGTCTAGGTGGACATCGTTTGCATTTTTAGCGATTAAAATAACTCCAATGCTAAACAATGCTGGAAAAACTAACCCAATGGCAGTATCTTCTTTAACCAGCCCTGTTTTCTGTATTCGTTCCACGAGCACGACCGTAATAATCCCTGTAAATGCAGCAAGAATAATTAATAATGGGGAGTTTAAATCTTCGGTAATAAAGAACCCAAGAACAAGCCCAGGGAGTATGGAATGGCTAATAGCGTCACTAATTAAGGCCATTTTCCGAAGTACTAAAAACACTCCTGGAATGGCACATGCAACAGCAACTACTGCAGCAATTAATTGTATTTCAATTTGCGGGCTATTCATTAACTTCTAATTGTTTATTAAACAAATTTTCAGCCTCATTAAATCCTTTTTCTGTCATCGCCCACTCTTGCTTATTAAGTGTTATCCATTCTTTTTCCTCCATTTCACGAAGCGATTTTTTTGTAAATCCCTGAAAATTATTTAAAATTTTAATTGCGTGTGGGTGTGAAATATTCTCATGTGTTTGAGCAATTCCAAACATGAGTTGAAGTGTTTTTTTCAATTGTAAATCATTACGATTTCTTCTGAAACGTAACTCCCTAAAAAGCAATCCACGTCCGGGAGAAAATATAAAAGAAACCAAAACAAATACACTGGCAACCAAAACAATTACTGGGCCAGTAGAAAGATTGTTTTGACTAGCACTAATAGCAGTTCCAAAGACTCCCGAAAATGCACCAAATATAGCAGCTAAAAACACCATTACACTTAATTTATTGGTCCATTGTCTTGCTGCTGCTGCTGGAGCTAATAACATAGCACTCATCAATACAACCCCCACTGTTTGTAAACCAAGCACAATCGCTAATACTATAAAAAATGTAATGAGAATATCAATAAACCGTGTATTAAAGCCTAGTGTTTTTGTATAATCTGCATCAAATAATAGAAGTTTAAATTCTTTCCAAAATAGCACCATAATAAACAATGCAATTGAAGTGACGATTATCATTAAATTGACATCACTTTCAACAAGTGTTGCCGCTTGACCAAAAAGGTACTTATCTAACCCTGCCTGATTTGCATTGGGTTGTTTTTGAATAAACGTAAGTAATAACATTCCAAATCCAAAGAAAAGAGAAAGTACTAATCCTAATGCCGTGTCACTTTTTAAATGCGTTTTTGTCGTCATTCCCTTAATCCAGAATGTTCCTATTAAACCACTAACCAATGCGCCTAATAATAAAATATTTGTATCCTTCGCTCCTGTAATTAAAAATGCAATTGCAATCCCAGGTAATGCCGCATGCGAAATTGCATCTCCTAAGAGGCTTTGTTTACGCAACACAGCAAAACTACCAAGCATCCCACAAATAGCTCCCAAAACGGCTGTACCTAACGTAATTGTTCGTAATGTGTAATCGTTAGTTAGTAGTTGAAAATATTCGCTGATACTCATTTAGTCGATAGTTATTTATTTACTGCAACTTTATAATTTATACCGTAGGTTTTTGTTAAGTTATCATCGTTAAAGATTTCTTTTACAGGTCCTGTAGCAATTTTCTTTACGTTTAAAAATGTCACCCAATCAAAATACTCAGGAACAGTTTGTAAATCATGGTGAACTACAACTACCGTCTTTCCTGCTTTTCTAAGTTCCTTTAAAATGTTAATAATTGCAATTTCGGTAGTGGCATCTACACCTTGAAAAGGTTCATCCATAAAATAAATTGCTGCATTTTGAACTAAGGCTCTTGCTAGGAATACACGTTGCTGTTGCCCACCACTCAATTGACTTATTTGCCTATTTTTAAAGGAAAGCATACCTACTTTTTCTAAAGCCTCTAATGATGCTTTTTTCTCTTTTTGGCCAGGTCGCTTTATCCAGCCTAGGCTCCCGTAGGTACCCATCATTACAACATCAATGGCTGTCGTTGGAAAATCCCAATCTACACTTCCTTTTTGGGGAACATAAGCAACTAATTTACGTTGTTTATCATAAGGCTTCCCATAGATAGAAACACTCCCTGCAATAGGGTCAATAATTCCTAAAATTGATTTTATCAAAGTAGATTTTCCTGCCCCATTAGGGCCAACTATCGCCATTAATACGGCTTCGGGTACAACTAGATCTATATCCCACAACACGGGTTTATAATTGTAGGCTACCGTTAAATCATCAACTTGTATTGCTATCTTTTGTTTCATCTTAATTTAGTGCATTAACAATAGTGCTCACGTTGTAACGAAACATTCCAAGATATGTTCCCTCAATAGTACCAGCATCTCCTAGTGCATCGCTAAATAAAGATCCTCCTATTTTCACTTCGTGATTTTTTGATAATACTGCCGCTTGTAAAGCTTCAATAGTACGTCTTGGAACAGAGCTTTCAATGAAAATTGCTTTTACTTTATTATCAATGATAAACTGAGATAGCTTTTGAACATCTTGTACTCCAGCTTCTGTTGCTGTTGAAAGCCCCTGTAAACCTACAACATTAAACCCATAAGATTTACCAAAGTAATTAAATGCATCATGTGCTGTAACTAATATTCTTTTTTCTTTGGGAAGCGTAGCTATTGTATTTTTAACTTCAGACTGTAAAACATCTAATTTTAATAAAAATACTTTTTCATTTTCAATATATGTAACTGCATTTTTTGGGTCTTTTTTAGATAACACATCTGCTACTTTTTTGGCGTATGTTTTAAAAAATTCAATATTAAACCAAACATGTGGGTCGTAGTTTGAGGCAAAATACTCTGAGCCAATTAATTCTCCTTTTGGCAAATATTCACCAAGAGCAATGGTTTCTTTTTTTGATTCCATCTTTTCAAAAACCTCCACTAGTTTTCCTTCAAGATGAAGACCATTGTAGAAAATAACATCGGCATTAAAAAGTTTTGATACATCGCCCTCACTTGCTTTGTATAAATGTGGATCAACTCCTGCTCCCATTAAACCTTGAACATTGACCATATCACCCCCTATATTTTTAACAAGGTCTGTTATCATCGACGTTGTTGTGACAATGTTTAATATTTCGGCTTTGCCATCTTCTTTTCTTTCATTTTTGCAACCCAATATGGCTATCGTTATGGCTAATGCAACAAATTTTTTTATCATGTTTTTCTTTTTGAAATATTAATTATTTGAAAATCCTATAGCTTAGTCCAGCACTCACTAACAAATCTTGACCTTTTGTAATACTAGTTCCTATGGTTGCATCCAGCTGTAAGTTGGGTAATATTAAATATGTAACTCCTGTATCCCAAAAGTGATTTGCACTGCTGTTTTCTGGCAAATCTCCATAAAGCTCAAGATAAAAACCGTATGAATCTGTAATGCTATATCCATAAGCTACTGTATAAATATATGCTGCCCCCAATGTATCTGCTTCCCACTGTGCACCTAGATTATAGGCAATACTAGATTTTTTTGAAAGCGTGTGATCAAAGGCAAACCTAAAATCTATCGCTGTGTTTTCTGGTTTGTAATCGTTCGCTGCAGAGAAGGGTAAAAACAAATGCCCAATTAGACCTATTGTAGGCATTAAACCTTTTTCTTCAGTAATATTAACTTTAACTCCAGCAAGCAACGGGGAGAGGCCGCTTAACACATTTGGGGCTACATTACCGTTGACCGTAGTTCTTGCCTCTTCAAAATTCCAGCCCAATCTTAATTCTAGATTTTCTAAAAGACCATACCTAAGTAATGTTGTGTTGTACACAAACGTTTCTTCTTTTATGCTGTTTTCTTCAAATGATGTGTAAAAAGCTCCAGTTTCAATCTGCAAAGCTCCTTTAGGGACGGTGTTTGGAGCCTCAGTAGCATCTGGTCTATCTGTTATTAACTCTGCCTTTTCGTCTTGAGAGAAAGCGTGAAAAGACACCAAAAATAACATTATTAAAGAGAGTTTTATTTTCATTTATTATGCCCTCGTAAGGGTGATTATTAAATTAATTATTTGTGTTTAATATATAATTGAATGATGTAAGACAGTTATTAAGCTGTTTGTATATATAGATTTTCTGCAATCTTTTGTGATATAAAAAATTGATCTCGTCCTACTTGAATAATCATTGAGCCATCAAAAAATTCTTTGCCAAGAACACTAATTTTAGTGCCAATAGTAATTTTTTTCTTGTCCAAATATTGCAAATACTCCGTACTTGTTTCTTTCACTCCTACACAAACGCCACTTTGTTTTTTCTTTAATTCTGAAAGTAGTTTCTTTTCTGTGTTTTTAAAATTACCCTTGGCGTCTGGAATGGGGTCTCCATGTGGATCAAAAGCTGGATTGCCTAAAAACTTATCAAGCCTATTTATTAGCTCTTCACTATGAACATGTTCTAATTGCTCTGCAATTTCATGCACTTCGTCCCAATGAAATTTTAACTTATCTACCAAAAAGACTTCCCACAACCTGTGTTTTCTTATAACGTTTGCCGCTATTATCCTGCCTTCTTCGGTAAGTTGTACGCCTTTATATTTTCTATATGAAAGTATTTTTTTTTCAGCAAGCTTTTGCACCATATCAGTTACAGAAGATGGCTTTGTTTCCATACTTTCTGCAATAGCATTTGTACTTACCTCTTTACCAGCTTCCTGTTGTAAATGGTAAATTGATTTTATATAATTTTCTTCGGCTAATGAATACATACGGCAAAGGTAATTTTATTTTTCGATATGTACACATTTTATTTTTAGCTTAGACTAAAAATAAAAATTAAATAAAAAATTAAGAGCAATCTGCTCTTAATTTTTTATTTATATTACTAAGGACTAGAACCCTCGCTCTTTTTGCAATTGCTCATAAGCTTCTTGTACTTTTCTAAACTTTTCCTCAGCCCCTTTTTGATAGGCCTCATCCATATGTACTAATTTATCTGGATGATACTTTTTAACCATTTCTCGGTAGGCTTTTTTAACTTCAGCGTCAGTAGCATTACGGTCAACTTCAAGTATTTTATAAGCACTATCTGGGTTTTTAAAAAACATAGCTTTTATGCTTTCAAAATCTGCCATTTGTATACTCAAATAACCAGCAATACGCTGAATCATATTTACCTCAGCCGTGGAAACTGTTCCGTCTGCGTTTGCAACACTAAAAAGAAAATGGAGCATTTGCAACCTAGATTCATATCTCGTTCTTGCTCGCAACATCATACAAATACGTTGCGGATCCATTTCTCTACTTTTAATAACTTCATTAAAAGTTTTAAATGTAGCGTTTGCACGCTCTTTCCCATATGCTTGCACAAAGTATTGTCGCACATAATCAAGCTCACTTTGACTTACAGTGCCATCTGCCTTGATAACAAATGAAGATAGAGAAATTAGATTAAGTTCAAAATCTGCTGGAGTAACCCGTGAGCCTCTTGTTGCCTGTTGAAAAATATCACTAAAAGGACCTCGGCTTTGTCTTTGTCCTCCAGCTGTACCTTGATTGGGTCCCTTTTTAAAATTTAACCTATCAATAAAACTCCCAAGTACAAAACCTGCCACGGCTCCTGGAAATCTATAAATGGAATAGCCTATAATAGCTCCTAAAATACTAAACATAAATAAAATTTTGTGCATCAATTGCAAGACACAAAGATAAGTAATGAAGTGAGAGTATTTGTTACAAGCCTATTGTAAAGTTTGACTTCGGAAATATTAATCATTTTAAATTTGATATATCAATTTGCTTTATCGCTCCATCTATTTTTGGAATTTGAAAAGGACAATTAGAATGTTCATTTTTGTACCTTTGTATACTAATATTTAATACAAAAATTATGTATCCAGCAGAAATGGTAAAGCCAATGCGCGAAGATTTAACAGCGATTGGGTTTCAAGAATTATATACAGAACAAGACGTTACCGAAGCAATGAGCAAAGAAGGAACTACCCTCGTTGTTGTAAATAGTGTATGTGGATGTGCAGCAGCAAATGCACGCCCAGGAGCTAGAATGTCATTGCAAAATGCAAAAACGCCAGACCATTTAGTAACTGTATTTGCAGGTGTTGATCGTGAAGCGGTTGATGCAGCACGTGCACAAATGGTACCTTTTCCTCCAAGTTCACCATCAATGGCTTTATTTAAAAATGGAGAGTTAGTGCACATGTTAGAGCGTCACCACATTGAAGGAAGACCAGCAGATATGATTGCTGAAAACCTTAAAGGTGCTTTTAATGAGCACTGTTAAGTGTCTAGTTTAATATAGCAATTTATTAAAAGTTAATGCACTGTTGAAATTTAAACTTTCGATTTTCCATGTAGGTTTCGATTGTGTTCAACCAGACATTATTAAAGGTTAAAATTGAACGAGATTTTTCGTTTTCTTTTAACCTTTCGCATTTTACTGTACTTTTAACCACATTCCATAGGGTTTTCTCGCAGCGCGGAAATTTAATGGAAGTCACATTTCCGAAGTATTTATGAAAAATTTATTACAGCTTTTGAGCTATCCATTTTCGGTTTTATTTTATCTTTCATTTGGGTTATGTATTGTAATATTCCATCCTATTCAATGGGTTTGTCTTAATGTATTTGGGTATAAAGCCCACAAAGACTCGGTTGATATTTTAAATTGGTTTCTTCTACGTTGTTTAAATGTTTTGGGCACTCGTTTTAGTTTTACTGTCGAAGGAGAAATCCCTAAAAACGTTCCTATTATAATTGCTTCAAACCATCAAAGCATGTGGGATATCCCTCCTATTATTTGGTATTTGCGTAAAATTCACCCAGCTTTTATATCTAAAAAAGAGTTAGGAAAAGGAATTCCTTCCATTAGTTTTAATTTAAAGTATGGCGCATCAGTATTAATTGACCGAAAAAAACCTGTAGAAGCTACTGAAAAAATAATAGAAATAGGTAAATACGCGCAAGCCACAAATAGAAGTGTGGTAATTTTCCCAGAAGGAACTCGAAGCAGAGACTGGAATCCTAAGCCTTTTAAGTCTCGAGGATTGCTTACGTTATTTGAACAAATGCCAGATGGTTATGTGTTGCCTGTAAGTGTCAACAATTCATGGAAATTACAACGTTATGGGATGTTTCCTATGCCATTAGGGGTTCATTTAAAGCATTATGTGCATCCGGTTGTTAAAATTTCGGCGTATGCTAACAAAGAAGATTTAATTTCTGAAATTGAACAAATTGTTACTACTCACGTAACTGAAAAATAAAATGGACCAGACAAAAGAACAATCTGTTATAAATCAAACTATTCGTTTTGTAAAAGAAACCTTAAGAGATGCCGAAGGTGGACATGACTGGTTTCATATTGAACGAGTTTACAAAAATGCGCTCCTCATTGCAAAGGGTGAAAATGTAGATTTATTTGTAGTTTCATTAGGAGCATTGTTACATGATATTGCAGATTCAAAATTTTATGATGGCGATGATACTGTGGGGCCTAAAATGGCAAGAACATTTTTAATGGCGCAGCAAATTTCAGAAGATGTTATTACGCATGTTGTTAAGATTATTGAAAATATATCTTATAAGGGGGGCAATGCCGTGAAAACATTTAGCTCTATGGAATTAAATGTAGTGCAGGATGCAGATAGACTTGATGCAATAGGGGCAATAGGTATTGCGAGAACGTTTAATTACGGTGGCTTTAAAAACCGTAAAATTTATGACCCTGAAATTGCTCCGCAACAAAACATGACTCCTAAAGCGTATAAAAAATCTACAGCACCAACTATCAATCATTTTTACGAAAAATTATTGTTACTAAAAGATAAAATGAATACTGAAACGGGCAAAAAAATTGCACAAGAAAGACATACTTTTATGGAGCTATTCCTTGAACAATTTTACGGAGAATGGAATGGTGAGCGCTAAAATTAATACACAAAACTATCTAATGTTACTTTATCTAACTGCGCGTCCAATCTCACTAATTTAACCAGCTTTTCCTCTTTAGGCGTTCCAAAATCTTTATAAATAGTATACTTTAAATATGGGGGAATATGTGTTTCACCTTCTTGACCTGTATATCTAATATTGACCAGCCATTTTCCAGCATCTGCATCATCTACAATAAATTCCTTAGACACATTAGCGCCTTGATTTTCTTGTGACGATTGCCATGTGTAAAATTTTTTCTTTGGGTCTACAAATTGAAATTCAAAAGGAGCTTTAGGGTCACTCCAGCTTAATGTTAAACGCACATCAATATTAAAATTGATGGTTAACCAATCATTAGGAAGTCTACTAAAGTCAATTTTATGCTTATGAATACTAATTAAACGCTTAAGTTCATTACTTATAGGTACTTCTAAACTAGAAAAGTCCACTCCCTTTATTTGATCCCCCAACATATTTATATATAATTCTAGTGACTTTTCAAATTCACCAGTTTCTTGATAAATAGCCGCGACATCTCTATATGACTGTGGCAATGAGGGGTCTAGTTCTAAAATTCGTTCGTATATTTTTTGAGCGTTTAGGTATTCACCCGCATATTCATTAAGGTATGCTAGTATGCGTAATGCTTTAATATTATCTCCTATTATCTGAGCAAAATCTGATCTTACAACAGAGGCAACTCCTGCGTCGATATTGTTAAAATAGAGGGCCATGTCAACATAGAAATCAACTTTGTCAATATTATTGCTTCTAAGTTTTTTGTAAGTTTCAAATTTTATTTTTATGCTTTTTTGGAGTGTTAGTGAGTCTACAAAATTATTTGTTATTGCATCAAAGTTTAAAATGGGGACTTCCTCTTTATAATCATTGTTCTTGATTGTATAATCCTTTTTTGCAGTATTAAAATTACTACTAGAGTTGTTTTTTGTTGTAATAAGTAAAACACCTCCAAAGGCTTTACTACCATATATATTAGTCGCAGCAAGGTTTGCTAGTGCAGTAACACTAGTTATAGTTTGAGGGTCAATAATACGTAAAATCTCTTGTGTTGTTGGCACATTATCAACTACTACAAGCATGGGTGATTGCTTTATAGCTCCTGCACTTCTTTGATGAAAAACTGTTCTTGTGTCTAAATCTACAACCACATTAGGCAACTTTTGAGCCACCGTAAAAAAATCTGTATCAGTGGGAGCAATAAATCTTGATAAACCACTTTCTACTTGATATCCTATAACGTTTCTATCTTTTTTTCCATAAGCTGTTTCAATTTGTTGATTTTGACTTTTCTCTTTTATTTGACCTTCTAAAGCAACCGTATCTAGCATTTCGGCTTTATTGGTAAGAGAAATTGAATAATTTTCTGCCTCTGTTACAATAATCGTTTTAGGGTACATCCCTAAATGTTTAACAAATAAAATATCGCCTTTGATTGCTGGTAATGAAAAAGTTCCATCTCCTTTAGAAACGTATTCCTTAAGCGAGCCTTGTTTGAAAATACGCACATTTTGAAGCGGTATCCCTTTTGAGACTATAGTTCCAGTTTTTATATTCTCTTGAAAATAGGTTCCTGCTTTAGTATTTAAATTTTCTACTTCTTCTGTGTAATTATTATTTTTTAGTGGATCTATTCCATAACTTCTTAACTTTTGATCTATAATATCTGGGTGAAATTTAGTAGTAATTACAATTCTGGCTGGACATTTTAAAACACTTCCATAGGGCGCGTAAATTGTAATTATAGCCATAGCAGATACATTTATCGCCTCTGCTGGCACCTCAATTCCATCCACTAAAAACTTAGCACACATACCTTTTACTGATGTATACGTGCGACCATCAACTCCTACGCCAGATTTTACTCCGTGCCATCCATTAATAATCTCAGAAATTTGACCCACTCCTTTTTTCCAATCTTTTTTATATAAGGTGCGGATAGGAACCATTCTACCATTTTCTACTTTATCTGTCTGAGATTTTTCATCATAAGCATACTCTGGAGCTTTGCTCATAGTGCCTTTTAGTTCTACTTCATCTAGTATTTCTGCTTTAGTTGCTAGAGTAATGTCATAGAAACTATCATCTGTTATTACAATTTTTTTAGGATAATGTCCCAGACTATAAATTGTTAACTCATCCCCAGAAACTGCTGGAATACTAAAAAAACCATTTTGATCTGTATAATATTCCTCTATACTACCTTCCTTCACCACCATTGCATAGTTAACTTCTTTGTTGCTAGAAGCAACAACACCTGTAATAATCTCTATTGTTTTATCTTCGGAAATTATTGTTTGATTATTACTCTGTGCAGCATTATGATAAATACCGTTAGTGAATATTGTAATCTCTTTAAAAAAGGGCAATGCAGCTTCTTTTGCATTCAAATTAAGAACACTGAACGGTATCTCTTGGTTTATTTGTGGTTTTCCAACGATTGGTTTTTGTTGTGCAATTAATAAAACCTCATCTATTTCTTGATATTTAATATTTCCGAAGTCAGAAAAACCCTTATACTCAATTGCGTCTATTATCGATGGAATTGCTAAGGATGCATTTTTTGAACTATTGTAGGTCTCTTTAAAAATAATAGTTTCATTGAAAATGGTTAGTGAAATTTCAGAAAAGCTATTGTTTGAAATATAGTCCATCAAAAAAGCTTTTTCGCTCTCAACATCTCTATTTTTGGGCCTTTTTGAAGCATCCCAAAAGACAGCAACCTTTTTTGATACTTCTTTAATTATTTGCTCCTCTTTTTTTGATTGAAGGTAAATAATACCACGGTTATTTATCATTTGACGTATTGCCGAAACATCATTACGTAACATTTTATAACCAAACGCGCTTACCTTTAACGTGCTTGAGTTGTCGATAACTTCATGATATTTACGATAGGTAAAATTTCCTTTTTCATTAGTGATCACACCTACACCTTGATTGGTTACTCCCACCCGTGCATTTTTAATAGGCTCATTTGTCCCTTGATCAATTACTGTTCCTCTAAAAACAGTTTGTGCATTTATTAATGTAACAGTAATCAAACATAGAGCGAATACTATTTTTTGCCTGCATAGATATTCCATAACTGTTATTTTTTAAGGTGGGTTATCAATTTTTTGAGTGTGATTTTTTCTGAAATTTCACCCAAATTGACAACTTGAATTTTTGTTTGTTGTGACGCTAGTCCAAAATCTTCATAAGTAGTCATTTTTAAATATACTGGATTTTTAATATCTTCTCTTTCAAATGAATGTGTGTTTATGAGCCAATCACCAGATACCTCATCATCTATAATAAATTCTTTACTGTGTAAGCCATTTTCAATCTCTGATGTAATGAGCTCCGTATCTTCAAACTCCGTATGGGAGAAGGTGAAGTATTTATTTTCTGGGTTTACAAATTGTATTTTAAATTCGGCGAGTGGGTCGTTCCATTCAAAGACAATCCTGTAGTCTTTTTTAAAGGTTAGTTCAAGCATCTCTGGTGGAAGTTCTTTATAGTCAATTTGAGATTTATGATTAGCTACGAGATAACGTAGCTCGTTTATTACTGTGGGAGCAGTATTAGTAAAATCTACATTAGGTATAGTATTAAAGTACATTTGTGTGTACAATGAGCCCGCCTCTTTATAGTTTTTTGTATTGGTATAGGCTCTAGCAACATCTAGGTAAGATTGTACTTTTGAAGGAAAAGAATCTACAATATATTGATAAACCTCTAAAGCCTTTTCGTGATTGCCTATTTCTTCTAGTTTGTATGCTGCTGTTTTTAGGGCTTTTAAATTTTTAGGAGCCAGCTCTAAAATGGTTGAATATATTGTAGAGGCATATTTTTTATCCCACTTTTTAAAGTAGTCACCAGTATTTACATAAAATGAAATTGTTTTTGAATCCTGAGTATTTAATAATAGCGCGTACTTACTTTTTGCATCAGTAAAAGAACCTGCATCTTTTAAAGTAGTTATGTAAGTTGGCTTCGCTATGTTTTGATTTACTTGCTCTAGCATGGGCAGTTGCTCTTTATAAACATTACCTTTTACAGTAATATCTGGAGTTTTATTAGCAAAATTATCACTAGCGGTATCTTCTATATTAAATGAGTTTTTTAGTTTAACTACAATTAACCCAAAAGCTCCTAAAGACCCATATCTTGTCGTAGCAGCTATTGATTTTAAGAGTGTAACGCTTTCAATTTTTTCTGCACTTATTCTTGGTGCAAGTTGACCGCGTTGTTGATCGTATGCCAGGCCGTCAATAATTAAAGCGGGCAATCCACCATTAATTCCACCATTCATAGTTCTAGTAAAACCATAAATAGGCTCTTGTGGCGGAACATTTTTAAGATTAATTACACTAACACCTGGCATCTTCATTAATATCTTCATCAAATCAATATCGGTACCTAGAATTTCTTCGCTGGTAATTCTATTTGCTAATGAATACCCGACACTCCCTCTCATTCTTTTTCCAAAAGGTGTGTCTACTAACTCCTCAGCCCTATCTTTTGCATTTGTCTTTGCCTTTAGCTCTACCTCAGCGAGTTTCTCTGCGTTTAAGGCTAATGAGATGTTTAGTTTTTTTAGTGCAGAAACGACCGTGTCTTTGGTTTTCATTCCAATAGCATCAATAGTTAATTTATCCCCAGCTTCTGCATTAATTGAGTATGCCCCTTTTTTGTCTGTTTCAACAATTTCAAAACTGTCGTTTAAAACTATATAGGCTCCTTGTACTGGACCTTCTTCATTGTATACTATGCCATATACATTGGCTCTTGTGTCATTTGTTGAATTCTGATAATCCTCAATATTTTCTGTATTCTCTAGTAAAAATTCTAAAGCAGTTTTTACGTCATATTTTGTGAGGTCTAAATAAGTTCCATTATTATAGTTCGCTACGCTCTGCAATATTTCATGGGCTGCTATTTTTTTACTATTTACAGTAAATATTTCTAAAAACCCTTTAGACTCTATATTAGAAAGCTGAGAAATACCATCACTAAATAATAAACCTAACGAAGCATTAAAATTGTTTTGTTTTAATACAGCTGAAAATGATGATGCACCAAAATAGGTACTCTCTTCTAGATAATTTAAGACTTCGTTACTGTTTCCGTTTCTTATTTTAAATTCTTTGGTTTCGTAAATACTGGTGTTGAATTTTGAAACTTTTATATCGATGTTGTTACATTTCCGAAGGTATTTTCTTAATAATTTTGACTCTTCATCAAAATCCCTATTGCGCATAGAAAAGGAGGTGTCCCAAAAAATTTCCGCTTTTTTAGGTAATTCTCTTATAGTAGTTATTTGTTGTGGATTTTGCTGTGTGTAAGAAGCTATCAAACTGAATGCTAATTTTGTTTCTTTTTGACGTAGCCAGCGATCTTGACTTATTTTTTTTGTGTAAGAAGTTCCATTATACGAACTTGAAGAAACCGCAAAATAGATAACATCGCCATATACCTCCACAAGTTCTAGACTTACAATAATATCATTGTCTGCTTTAATTTTATACTTTTTAAGCGGTATTGTCTCTATCCCTTTTTTGTTTGAAACAGTATGAAAGATATTTTGAGATAATAAATTTTTTCCAGGAAACCCTCTATGATAATCATAGACGTTTACACGAATTAATAAACTGTCTGAGAGATTTTCAACTATATTAAATGTAAGATCATGGAGCAAGGTGTTATCATGTTTAATGTCAATTTTTGTTGCTAGCTCACCGCCCAAGCCTTCAATTTCATGCCAATACCCTATTCCTTTTGCCGAATAAGCTTTGCTACCCAATCTTTCTAATGATCTCTTTTGACTTGTGATGGTTACCTCGTTAAGATTATATTGTTCTGGTATTAATGTTATTTTAACCGAAAAGTTTATTAGTTTCTCTATTTCCTCAAATGTAATTTCCTTTGATTCATAACCTATGGCAGATATTTGTAGTGGTACTTGTTTTACAATGCTATTATCAAAAGCTAAACTAAACTGCCCTTGTTCATTAGTTGTTGTACCTATAGCTTTATCAAAAAAACCTACATTAACATAAGGAATGGATTGTTGTGTTTCTGCATCAATTATAGACGCTTTTATAAATGTGTTTGATTGACCGTATAGTTGTATCGTTATAAAAAAGGTAATTAGTACTAGTATAAATTTTTTCATGCTAAAAGAGTTTTATATAATGAAGTCAATTACTAATTGGTGCTATTAAATATAATGAATTAGACCGTGTATTTGTATATAGAATGTCCCATAATTTATAAATAAAGAGAGCCTAATTTGTTTTTAACAATCTTATATACAATAGTTTAAAACAAAAAAAGGCGCTAACAAAATATGTGTTAACGCCCTATAAACAATTTGTTTGACTTTACTCAATAACTGGTGTCACTGTAAATCCTTCTTTTTTAAGTAATGAAATTACACCCTGCTCTCCACCTAAATGTCCTGCGCCTACACCATAAAATGTGCTTGCCTTTTTAGAATTTTCAACAATTAATGGAATCCAGTTTTGATTTCTATTATCTAGCATTCTATGTAATTGTTCTGGGTCATCACCATAAAATTCATCCATATAATCGTAAAGACCTTCAATATTTTCAGCCTTATAAAGTTCAATCATTTTATTAAACATATCTTTCATAGCATCTTCTTCCTTAAGCAATTTTACAACCTCATCCATTTGTTCATCATACGGTTGTATATCAAAAACTGCAATTTGAGAAGCTACCGTTTCTAATCCGTTAATTTCCTTTTGTTGCTCTTTAGCTAGACTTATTAATGTTGCTTCATAGCTTGCAACATCTTTGCCCATATAACCCATCATAACCATTGTTGAAACCATCAAAGGCTTAAAAGTGGCTAGATTATCAAGACCTACACCCATGTTACTTAGTAAGTAGGTATCAATCAATGAATATTCGCTTTCATCCATAAAGTTTTTAAGGTTTCCACCATCTGGCAAGATTGATAATTGCATCATTTCTTGTTGTAATGAAGGGTCATCCATATCTAATTCTAGAAAAATGTTTTCACTTTCAGTAAATGCATTTTTGACTTTGTCCTTTAAAGCAAAATCTTCTTTAGGTAACATATGGAATGTTCCAAAAACATAACTTGTTTTAATCCCATTTCCTTCTACTTTCCATAATAGACTATGCTCGTTTTCTTGAGCTGTTGTTGTTGAAATAGCAAATATAAATGCCACTAATGCTAATATATTTTTTAAATTTTTCATGATATAAAGGTTTAATTGTTCTTAAATAATTTAATTAATAAATGAATGTAATTGTAACGTCAATAATAAATTTTACGAGTGTTATCATAAGTGTTAGTTTAAAAGATTAGTTTAATTGATAAGTAGATAATCACACCGCAAACGATGCCTACTCCAAATTTTATTAATTGAATTCTAGTTGATGTGTTATTAGTTGTTTTCATTTTTCCTGTTTTTTGTGTTATAAATTTGATTTGCTATAATAAAGTATAGTCCAGTTACAAGGAAAGTAAACCATACTTTCGCTTCTAGGGTAGCTCCAGATTCCATTAGATAATCAAGCCCTATTTCGCTACCTAAAAATGTGACAGCTATTGCAACTACTCCTATGTAGGTTGATTGTGGTATGTTTTTATCCATCGTTTTTTTAATATAAAATAGACCCATTTTTAAATTTCACAGTTTCTGTTTTTGTTTCTGAAATGAAGTGTAATGTCAACACATCAATCTCATTATAACTCTCTACTTCGTTTTTGAGAATGTTGTTAAGTCTTGAAGCTTCATCAACAACCGAAACTTCTTTATTATAATTCATTAAGTTATATTGAGCTGTTTGCCCATTGATACCATCTTTTTTACTTACGTGAATGCCATAAGATGAAAATTCAAAGTCAACATCACAATTACAATTTTTGGTTAAGATCTTTTCAATAGCACCTGTATTTCCTGTGTGTGCTTTTATACCATGATACATTCCATATCCAAATGGAATTCCTATAAAAAAAGCTAGTGCAATTCCTGCAATTGTTAATACTTTTTTAGTAGTTGATGTTTTTTTTGAGTTTGTATTTGTGTCCTTCATAATATGGTTTTTTAATATCCCGTTTATTTCGGGAGTTGTGATTATTTGATGGAACAAACATCTGGCATAAAAAACCTTTAAAAAACAGAAGCCTCCCCATTTTAGCAAAATTGGGGAGGCCACAAAAACTCTTTAAGCGTTGCAAATAAAGAGATGTATCGTTAATAATGAAATTTTAAAATAACAAAAAACTACCAACCCTAAATTCGTAAATTTAGGGTGCAAGGTGTGAAAAAGAGCCTTTTTTAGGCTACGTTTTTAATATTCTTAATGTAGAAAGAAGGATTTAATCCTGTATCTTTTTTGAAGTATTTTGTGAACGAGTCGGCACTTTTATAACCTATCTCTTCGGCAATAGATTGAATAGAATACGCTCTAAAAAAAACATCATTCTTTAAACGAACGATTGCATAATTAATTCGTAAATCATTTATGTAGGTATTGAAGTTTTTGCCAAAATGTGCATTAATAACCTTTGATAAATAGGATGTATTTGTGCCTATTTTTTTAGCCATGTTGTGAGAATTACATTCCTGACTCAAAAAATATTCTTTTTCCTCCAGTTTTGCTAATCCGTCAAGAATAAGTTGTTGTGTTTCCACTGGAATATCTAACGTATTTTTTTCTTCTAGCACTTCATCTTTTGTGTCAATAATATCCTTTGGCGCTTCGGCCGCATTTATTTTAGCTAATAAAGCTTCAAATTTTACCTCGTTTGCTTTTTTAGTTTTATAAAATTTCAGCAGTAAAAATAATAGTGCTAAAATAACAATAGAACCTCCAAGTAATAAATAATTAAGGTTGCTCTTACTATCTTCTTTTTCTATTCTTAGTTGTTCTATTTCGGCTTCAAATGCAGCAAGTTCTTGTTTTCTAAATTCTGTATCAATTGTGTCTTGCACTTTTGCAAATTCACTCATTGTATTTCCATACTTTTCAAAGTAAAAACTTGCTTTATCTAAGTTGTTTGTTTCTTTATAAGCTATAGCGAGAGATTTGTATAAATCATCCATATACGCCTCTTCTTTATCCGAAATTTCATAAGCTTCTAAAGCTTGCTCAAACGATGTAATAGCCTTCTCGTATTTTTTTTGCTTGTAATACAACGCACCGTAAGCCTTACCTAACAACAAACTATCAAAACGTGTGTGAGGTTTACAATAGTTTTTTGAATAATCTAGACTTTTTGCTGCAGCATCAAAATTATTTAATAATATTTCTGTCTCTCCAAGCATCATATACAATGGTTTTACC
The DNA here is from genome assembly GCF_009014635.1 of Patiriisocius marinistellae. Taxonomy (GTDB): domain Bacteria; phylum Bacteroidota; class Bacteroidia; order Flavobacteriales; family Flavobacteriaceae; genus Patiriisocius; species Patiriisocius marinistellae. The sequence continues at coordinate 313,110 of NZ_BKCF01000001.1, forward strand.
ATGCAAGAGTCTTTTTGTTTCTCTAAGTAATTTTTTAAAATGTCATTAATATAAAAGTTTGCAGAATCTGCTACTTTGTTTTTTAAAAAAGCATCAGACAAACCTAACTTTGCCATTAAAAACCTTTGTCTAACCACACTATCATTCTCTGTATTGACTTCAATTTCATTTAATTGCTTGAGCTCGTTTTGATAATAAGCAATAACATCACTTTTATCTGAACCTATAGATTTTATATTATTAATAAAAAATTGCGCCTGTTTTTTAACATCTTCATTCCCTTTCTCATAAGCTATTGCTTTTGTTTTTTCAAAATAAACAAGTGCCTCCTTAACAGCTCCTTCTCTCATTACAACAATCCCTGCGAGCATATATGTATCCATATAGTATTGCTCTAGCATATTTCTTTCTGAAAATGCAATCAATTTTCTTGCAGCAACTGCTGCTTTGGGAAAATCTTCTGCAATGTTATAAATAATAACTTTAGATTGTAAAGCTCCCCATTGGTGTTTTAAATTAGCCTCTTTATTTGCTCTGTTTGAGTAGTAGCGGGTAACATTAAGCGCTACAGTTGTGTCCTTTACATTGGTTTGAATTATACCTATAATTTCTTTGAAAGATTTTTTGGCGAGCGTATCATTTTGCGCAGTCACTTGAAACAAACAGAAAAAAAAGAATAATTTAAGTAGGTATTTCATGAGTTAGCACTATAAGTATTGAAGAAATAAAACGAAACCCAAATATAGCATTAACTCGCTTTTTTAGATTGTTTCTTGGCTCTTTTTGCTTTGTAAAATTGTTTTTCTGCAATGTAGATTGTTTTATCTACTGTGCAATAAACAATGGATTTTTCTTTATTAGTTAATGAGGTGCTCTTTGTAATATCAAACTCTTTTTCAAAAGCAATTCTTTTCCTTATTTCTGAAATTTCTGCTTCATTAAAAATAAAGTCGGCATAAACATTTTCTTTTGCTGGACGCTTAAAATGTATTACAGCGCTTTTATCCCAAACTACATATTCTTTGCCTAAAATATTAACCAATTGAATCATAGGTATTGGGTCCACTGCCGAAAATAAACTACCACCATAAATAGAATTCATATAATTCCTGTTCTTCCAGCTTACAGGAAGCTTAACAGTTACTTTCATAATATCTTTTGAAACATGAGTAATTCTTGCAGTGCTCCTCCTGTACATGGGAGAAAAGTTAAAACCGTATTTAAACAGTGTGTGTGGCTTAAAGAATTTTAAACCAACAGCTTCTAGTTTTTGATATAATGACATGTAATGTTTCTAAAAATTTCTGCTTTGGCAAATATAATTTAAAACAAACGCATCTGTGGATTTTTAAGTTGGAGGTAATACGAATTGTCTAACGGCTGTAATATGTTGCCCGTAATATATTTCCGCTTTGCGAGCGCCATTGTGTTTTTAATTTGCTCAGCAATCGTGCCTACTCCACGCATGCGCCTTCCGTATTGACTGTCATTTAATTTGCCTCCGTGGCACTCTGCAATTTGATTGAGAAGCCTCTCCGCCTTATCTGGGATTGTTTTTCGTGCCCAATCTTCAAAAATCTGAGCAATCTGTCCATTAAGTCGTACAACGGTATATGCGACGTCCTGCGCACCAAGTGCTGCAACTGTTTTTACGAGAGGTAAAATTTCATGACTATTAAGCGACGGAATAATAGGCGCCATCATTACTCGCACTGGAATATTATTTTCTGAAAGTATTTGCACGGTCTTTAACCGTTGTTTGATGCTCGCAGTTCTTGGTTCCAATAATCTGCGTGTTTCTTCAAGAAGTGATGTGATTGAAATATTTACTTGAATACAATTGTATTTTGCCAGCTCTTTCAAAATATCCAAATCTCTAAGCACTAAACTATTTTTTGTAATAATGCCAGTGGGATGTTTCCATTTTAGCATCACTTCGAGGCATTTTCTTGTAATTTCTAGTTTTCGTTCTAGTGGTTGATAGCAATCTGTATTCCCTGAAAAGACAATGGGATGCCCTTCCCAGTTTTTTGAAGTTATTTTCTTTTCGAGTAGTTGCGGTGCATTTAACTTATATAAAATTGTACTTTCAAAATCTAAACCTGCTCCATAACCCCAATATTCATGGCTATTGCGAGCGTAACAATACACACAACCGTGCTCACAGCCTTGATAGGGATTTGCCGAAAACCCCATACCCACATCTGGGCTTTCTACTTTATTTACAAATGTTTTAGGGTGAACTTCAATGTATTTTGTTTGATTTGTATTTGCCTCTTCACCTTCTATTTCGCAATAATTGAGAAAATCATCCCGTTGCTCGTGGCTCAGCTCAAAAAACCTATTATGAACTTTTTGTTGGGCTCCGCGACCTTTTATATGAGAAGGATTTTTCATTTATAATACGTTCGATTATTACAAATATAATCCTTATTAGGATTTATTCCCTTTATATTTGGAATTATTCCATATGTCTTAAATAAGAAAAGTCAAAAATTCTTAGAAATTTCCTAAAAACATTTGACTTTTATAATGTATTGAATAATATTACTTCCCAGTAAAAACTGGTTTTCTTTTATTTAAAAATGCTTGAGTTCCTTCTTGAAAATCAGCTGTTCCAAAACAATTTCCAAATTCCATTACCTCAGCATCAAATCCATTTTCGCCATCCTCAAACCCTGCATTAATAGCTCTAATAGCAGCCGCGATTGCCATAGGAGAATTACGCATAATCTTTGCTGCAATCCCTCCAGTAAATTCTAATAAATTTTCCTGCGCCACCACGTGATTTACTAATCCATATTGCAATGCTTGATTTGCATCTATCATTCCTGCTGTCATTATTAACTCCATGGCACGACCTTTTCCCACTAATTGCGGCAGCCGTTGTGTACCTCCGTAACCAGGAATTACTCCTAATGATACTTCTGGCAATCCCATTTTTGCATTATCGCTAGCCACTCTAAAGTGTGCTGCCATGGCTAATTCGAGACCACCACCTAGTGCAAAACCATTTACAGCTGCAATCACTGGGGTGTCTAAATTTGCTACAAAATCAAATAATTTTGCTTGACCTTCAGCAGCAAGTTTTCCACCTTCTGAAACTGAAAAATCTGCAAATTCACTAATATCTGCTCCTGCAACAAATGCTTTCTCGCCACTCCCTGTTACGATAATAACTTTTGTTACTTTATCCTCATCTGCCTTTTTAAATGCAGTATGTAGCTCTTGAATAGTTTCAGAATTTAAAGCGTTTAATTTTGAAGGTCTATTAATCGTTATCGTCGTAACTCCTTCGTTTGTTGCTGAAAGTACATTATTATAGCTCATAGTTTTTCTTTTTAATATTTGAATTTCTCGAAAGGCTTCGGAAATTTTAAAGATTCAAAAATTAAATCTCTATTTAAATGAACTGCAAAATTACTAAAAACGCTAGGATTGCTTAGGAAAACGAACCGTAAATGTGGTTTTCTGTCCTATTTCAGAAGTAAAACTAATGGTCCCTTTAAATGATTCTACAATATTTTTTACCATAGCTAGACCCAATCCCATTCCGCTAGACTTTGTAGTAAATTTAGGCTCAAAAATAAGTTTTTTATTCTCTTCGCTTACGCCCACACCATTATCAGTAACCGTCAAAACTACATCTTTGTTTTCTTCAAAAACATTAACATCAACTCTAGGATTTTTTGGATTAATTGAGTCAATTGCTTGTGTACTATTCTTTACAAGATTGTTAACAACCCTAATAAGTTGTGAACGATCAAAACGCGCTGTGATTTCATCTTTAGCAGCATTAAAATAAATATAATCCTCATTAAAAATATCCAGAGCAAGCTTTGTAATCTTAACAACATCAAGAGTTTCTTCTTTTTGGGCTGGCATTTGGGCATAATTTGAAAAAGCAGATGCAATGTTACTCATCGTGTCAATTTGCTGAATAATTGTATCTGTATATTCACTTAGTTTTTCGTTTATATTGGGATCATTTGGGTCAAATTTCCGCTGAAAGCTTTGTACTGTTAATCGCATAGGCGTCAACGGATTTTTAATCTCGTGCGCTACTTGTTTTGCCATCTCCCGCCAAGCAGCTTCACGCTCGCTTGTGGCTAGTTGAGCGGCGCTACTCTCTAGCTCGTCAATCATCCCATTATAAGCGTTGACAAGTGTAGAAATTTCTTCGGGGGTGTTTGATACTGTAATTTTTTTGTTGCGTTTATCAAGGCGAGTTTCGGTAATTTTTTCACTCACTTCGTTGAGAGAACGTGTAATATAATTTGAAAGGAAATAGGCAAGTGCTATGGCAATACCTATCATTAAAAGATAAGTAATTGCTAAACGTGTGAGACTTTCTTTAAGTTCTTTTTTTATAAAACCATCATCCTCAATATAAGGTAAATTAAGAATTGCTAAGGGTTTAAAATACTTGTCTGTTATATAAGAATACGACGTTTGGTACTGCTGTCCATCCTTATGAAATTCCTCAACAAAATGCTTGTTTGATGATACATCGAGTGCATTTAAAACGTAAGCAGGCAAACATTTTCCTATTGAGTCCTTTACAAAAGAGGCTTTTGATTTGATGAGTAAAGAGCCTTCTAAATCATACAAATACAACTCTAAATTATGAATTTGTTTTATCTCGTAAATTTTCTCCTTAAAGATAAGCGGGATATATTCTGTTTCTCTGGCGTAAGTAGTTTCCTCAAGAACATAATCAATATTTTGCTTAATATTTTGTTCTTTGCGTTCTAACCTATCTCTATGGTAATCCTCTGCCTCTTCCCTATATTGATATACCGTAACAACCGCAATCAAAATAGAGGCAATTACCACAAGCACTAGCATGGATAAAAATATTCGGTTTCGTAAAGAGGAGGTGTAGAATTTCAAATTATTTTATGATTACTTCGGAAATATTAATTGTTGAAAGATAATAATTTAATTTGCAGTCTTAGCTAGTATTGAAATCACAAGAATTGAACCAACTTAGTTATTCTAAAATTAATTACGCTCCCTTATTCTTTTATACACCTTAACACCAAGCATTAATAAAATACCAAAAACAATAATACCAACCGTACCATAAATCCAATTAAAAGCATTTTTTAAAATAACTAAAAATACTACCGAAAATAGAATCAATGTAGCACCCTCATTGAATAATCGCATCCAGTTTGATGAGTATTTATACACATCATTTTCATGCGCCTTTAAAATTAAATGACATTTAATATGATATACAATTAGCGCTACTACAAAACCTAATTTTACTTGCATCCAAGCATCTGTAAGCCAAAAAGGGCGAAGCGCTAATAACCAAACCGCAAATCCAATAGCTAAAATCATCGAAGGCCACGTAATAATATACCACAGCCTTTTTGTCATAATCTTATATTGCTCTCCAAGTATTTCTCGAGTGGGAGATTCTTTTTTAGTAGCTTCAATTTGATATACAAATAGTCTTACAATATAAAACAACCCAGCAAACCAAGTGATGACAAAAATTAAATGTAGTGATTTTATATAGTTATATTCCAATTCTCAAATTTTATAAATGCAAAGATAGCTCAAAATAAAAACCCCTCAAGTTTTAAAACATGAGAGGTTTCAATAAAATGAATTTAGAATATTATTTTTCCTCAATAAAAAGATATTCTAATTTACGAGCATTAAACTCATTGTTAAACGCTTTTATTTCTTCAGAAATAAGCTTTTCAAATTTTACTAATTCTACATTAATTAATCCTGTTAATTCATTTTTTACTGCCACATCTTGCGTTGTTGGCGGAAAATCATCCATCCCAACTAAACTCGTTAAATGTGCTAATTTATTAGTCAACTTGATAGGAAAATTCAATGGATCTTGACCACTCTTATTTTGAGTTTGATACAATGCCTTCTCGATTTCTGAAAACTGACTGCTTAATGTATCTGCTTTTTCAACTAGGTCTTTTAATTTCTCATTATCCCCATATTGAGTTTTAAAGGATTTTAACTGGTCATTAATATTTCTTATTTTTTTAATAGACTTGTGTGCCTTATCAACAGTCGCATTTACATCAGTAATAAAATCAAACTGCCGTTGCATCCCTGCCACATCAGTCTCTGCATTTTTATCTGGAATAATGTTGAAATTTTGAGTTAAAGCTTGCGCTCCTTCAACCTCTAAAGCTATTTTATACTGTCCTGGCACTGCTTGAGGCGCCTCAGTACTTGCCCACCATAGAATCATACCTTTCAATCTTTCTGCGCCTTTACCACGCATATTCCACGTGTGATAATTAGCGCCTTCTTTAACCTCTAGTTTTTCAATATCGCTCTCTTTTGGAGGCTTTGTACTAAATGCCTGTATAGTATCTCCGCGCATATTTAAATAAGAGAGTTTCACCTTTTTTTCTGAAATATCTTTCAAATTAAAATATGTAATTACACCACTAGGATGATTAGTTCCATCAGTTAAAGAACCTGCTCTTGAGCCTCCACCCATTCTATAGGTATCTTTTGGTTTAAACAAATAATTATCCTTTCCTTTAGCACTTTGAAGTTGATGTATAACACTCATATCATCTAAAATCCAAAGGCTTCTCCCCTGTGTTGCAACAATTAAATTACCATCTTTCACTGCCAGATCTGTAATTGGAACAATAGGTAAATTTAATTGAAAGGGGTTCCAGTTATTTCCATCATCAAAAGATATGTACACTCCCGTCTCAGTACCTGCATATAATAATCCTCTTTGTTTTGGATCTTCTCTAACTACTCTTGTAAAATGTTCAGGAGCAATTCCATTTGTAATTTTTTTCCAACTTTTACCATAGTCTGTTGTTTTATACAAATAAGGTGCAAAATCCCCTGTCTTATATTTTGTTCCAGCTACATAGCAAGTTCCCGCATCAAATACTGATGGTTCAACACTATTTATCATCATCCATTCTGGCATTCCTTTTGGCGTAACATTACTCCAATTATTCCCGCCATCTTGCGATACATGTATTAATCCATCATCACTTCCTGTCCACAAAACCCCTTCTTTCAACGGACTTTCTGCAGCGGCAAAAATGGTACAGTAATATTCTACACTCGTATTGTCTTGCGTAATAGGACCTCCAGATGATTTTTGCTTCTCAGCTACATCTCTTGTTAGATCTGGACTTAACAACTCCCAACTCTCTCCTTCATTTGTTGAAGCGTGCAAATGGTTTGAAACCGTATATATTTTTTTAGGGTTGTGTGGAGAAAAGAAAATAGGAAAATTCCACTGAAATCTATATTTCATATCCTCAGCACCATGACCCATTGGGTTATCTGGCCAAACACTAACACTTCTTACCGTGTTTTTTTCATGATTATAACGTGTTAAAAACCCGTCATAACTTCCTCCATAAACAATTTCATTATTTAGCGGGTCCACTGCAATGTGAGCGCTTTCTCCACCAGCAGTACTTTCCCAGTCACCTTCACCTATACTGCGACCTTCATTTCTATGTGATATTCTAATAGTTGAATTATCCTGTTGTGCTGCATAAATACGATATGGAGAAGCATTATCCGTAGTTACCCTATAAAACTGTGCTGTAGGTTGATTATGATATGTACTCCAAGTTTCTCCTCCATCATAGCTCACTTGTGCTCCTCCATCATCACCTATAATCATACGCTCTGGATTTTCTGGAGCTATCCATAAATCATGATGGTCACCGTGTGGTGCATTGTAAGTCTCATAACTTTTTCCGCCATCGGTACTTTTATGGTAACGCACATTTAAAACATACATTATATCTTCATCTTTTGGGTCAGCATAGATACGTGTATAATACCAGGCGCGTTGTCTCAATTTACGCTCGTCATTAATCTTAGTCCACGTTTCGCCACCATCATCACTACGATAAACTCCTCCCTCATCCTTGTTTTCAACAATTGCCCAAACACGTTCGCTGTTTGCTGGAGAAACCGTAACACCTATAATGCCTAATGTTCCTTTTGCAAAGCCTTTGTGCGTTGAAATCTCTTTCCAAGTTTCACCACTATCTACACTTTTCCATAATGCAGAACCATCGCCACCACTGCTTAAACTATATGGTGTACGACGTATATTCCAAGTAGATGCATATAAAATTCTTGGATTATTAGGATCCATAATTAAATCAACCGCACCTGCATTTTCATTTGCGAATAATGTGCGACGCCAAGATTTTCCTCCATCTGTACTTTTATAAACACCTCTTTCTTGAGTAGGCTTATAAATATTACCCATTACAGCAGCATACACAGTATTATAGTCTGTAGGGTGTACTTGAATTCTAGGTACATGACGACTGTCTTTTAAACCCGCTTGTGTCCATGTTTTACCAGCATTTTCAGATTTCCACATACCGTAGCCAGAGGAAACATTACCTCTCACAGTTTTCTCTCCACCTCCCACATATAATACATTGGGGTCGCTCTTTGCTACTTCAATAGCGCCTATAGACCCACCAAAAAAACCATCTGAAATATTTTTCCAACTACGGCCGCCGTCTTTGGTTTCCCAAATACCACCACCTGTGGCACCAAAATAAAACAAATTAGGTTTTCCTGGAACACCCGTTACAGCAGCACTTCGACCACCTCTAAAAGGTCCAATAAGGCGATACTCCAAGGCGTTGTAAAGAGATTCATCATAATTTTGAGCATGTGTGTCGTTGGTTACATTTCCGAAGAAAAACGTAAGCAAGACCACAAATAATGTAGTATACTTTTTCATAAAAAATAGCAATTGGTTATGAAGTGAAGTTACATAAATTGCTATTGTTTCACAATCCTTTTAACAGTCGTTGCGCCACCTTGCTCGATAACAAGGAAGTAGACACCGGTATTGACTTCGGAAATAGTAAGTTGATTAGAAAAATTGCTGAAAGATTTTACTAAAGTACCGTTCATAGCATATAAATACGCATTCTCAATGGGTGCAGAAAGATTGCCAATGTTTAAAATTTGAGAAGTAGGGTTTGGAAAGATTGTAATATTTTGAAGGTTGCTTTCTGGCATATTTAAAGTAGTTTCATTTTTAAAATGATATGTAAGAAAAAAATCAAGATTAATAAATAAATCTGAATTTGTATTTCCCTCATATATATAGCATGTAAGGTCATTCTCATATTCATATATTAATTCTAGATTGTAACCAGAATTGCCTCCTAAAACACAAGCTTTTTCATAGTTAAGGTTTTTAAGTCCAAATTCTTCCTCACCGTTTGTAGAGATGAATTCAAAATTACCCATCAACTCCCAACAATTATCTGTAGCATTGAATGAAAAATCTTCATGAATGCTCATTTGAGCAACATCATTTCCATAATAATAATTTGTGTCTCCAAATTCTGCCGTGATTGAATATAAGTACCATGTTTGAAATAGCTCAGCGTTTTGAGCACTTATAATTTGCGAAGTACTCATACAAATTATTAAAAATAGTAGTGTTTTTTTCATAGCGTAAATTTTCTTACCTAAATATACTGAAAATCAACTACTAATCAAATCCTTTTTTACCGCCCTATTTAAGTAATACCCCGTAACAATGGTAGAAAGCACATCTGCAATGGGGAAGGAAATCCAAACACCAAATACACCATAATAGTTAGGAAGAATTAATATCAACGGAATTAAAAAGAAACCTTGTTTTGTCAAACTTAATAACAAAGCAGGTATTACTTTACCAATGGCTTGAAAATAGGAACCTCCTATTAATTGAATTACAATTACCGGCGTTGCTGCAAAAACCCAACGTAGTGCGTTAGGAGTTCGTTTTAACAATTCTGCACTATCTGCTAATGATCCTGCATCTTGTCCAGCTTTATCACTTATAAAGATTGAAACAAATGGTTCGGCAAAAATCATAATGAGTATAAAAATACCTAGCGCCAATATCCCTGAATAGATTATTGAAGTATTTATAGCTTCTCTAACTCGCTGAAATTTATCTGCCCCAAAATTATACCCAGCAATAGGCATAAACCCCTGGTTGACTCCAATAACTGGAAATAAAGCAAACATTAAAACCCTGCTTATAATACCATAACTTGCAACATCAATAGCGTCCCCCACATTGATTAAAACATTATTTAACAAAATGGTTAAAACCGCAATAACTCCTTGTCTTGCAAGAGTTACAAAACTGAGACCGCTGATTTCTGATACGATTTTTTTCTTAAGTTTAAAGCTTTCGGCTTTTAATCGCAGTTCACTTTTAAAAAGGAAAAACCACAATATAAACGCAAAACAAATAGCATAACTAATAAATGTAGCCCAAGCTGCACCTTCCATTCCATAATCAAGTACATTTATTAATAAATAATCCATGGCTATGTTGCCAATTGCTGGCAACATCATGGCATACATGGCAAACTTTGGTTTTCCTTCTGCTCTTATCACATTATTTCCCATCATGCACATTGCGAGCATGACAATACCATACATAACAATGCGATAATAGGTAAGTGCTAATTCTTTAAAACTTTCGGCAGCACCAAAAAATTCAATAAGAGTATCTTGAAAAATGAGTCCGACACTAGCTAATAATCCCGAAGCAAGAAGTGTTAAGGTTACCTGATTTCCGAAGACCTGTAACGCTTTTTTATCGTTGCCAGCACCTAATGCTCTTGATAAAACAGAACTTCCACCTATTCCTACCGCAAGCCCAATGGCGGCGATAAAAAATGTAACTGGTAATACAACAGTGATTGCCGAAATAGCTAAAGGACCAATCCACCTTCCAACAAAAATTGTATCGACAATCATGTTGAGGGACATTACTAAAATTCCTATAGATGCAGGAACAGCCTGTTTTATCAACAAGCTGCTAATAGAGTCTATCCCTAAGGTGGATGATTTTTTATTCAATGTATTTTTATTCTTTCTTGATATGGCTTTTAAGCTATCGCAGTATCAATATTTACAACTTGCCATTCCTCAATCCAATTAGCAATTAATTGTGCAAATTCATCTCTATCATTTAGACATGGGATTGTCGTAAACTCTTTTCCGCCAACCTCGTGGAAAATTTCTTCTCCTTCCATTGCAATTTCTTCAAGAGTTTCTAAACAATCGCTAACAAATGCTGGTGTAGCAATCGCCATTTTTTTTACCCCTGCTTTTCCCATACGCTCTATAGTCCTGTCTGTATAGGGTTGTAGCCATGGGTCAAACCCTAATCGTGACTGAAATGACGTTGAATATGTTCCATTTTTTAATCCTAAATACTTCGCAACATTCACCGTTGTTATTTCACATTGATGACGATAACAAAATTCATGTTGTTCACTGCCTTTTTTAAAGCAACACTTGCCGTTCATTTTACAATTTCCGTTAGTGATATCACTTTTGCGTATATGACGCTCGGGAACTCCATGATAACTAAATAATAAATGGTCATAATCAAGACCCTTTAGTTTCTCGCCTATACTTTCGGCTAGTACTTTTATGTAGTCTTTACGATGATAAAATGCTGGTGTACGTGTTATTTTTAACTGCGGAAAGTGTGCTGCAACAAGTTCGTCCACTTTTACATCAATGGTCTCGGTGGTTGCCATTGCAAATTGTGGATACAGCGGCAGTGTTTTTACCTCTGTAACTCCTTTGTCAACTAGTTCCTGCAATCCCTTTTTTAATGTCATACTTCCATAACGCATTGCAAGTGCTACGGGTATGTTTGATTTTTCCTGAACTTTTTTCTGTAGCCTTTCGCTCAACACAATTAATGGCGAACCTTCATCCCACCATATCTTAGCATACGCCTTTGCAGATTGCTTAGGGCGTGTATTTAAAATAATACCTTTAACTAATAATGTCCTAGCCCATAATGGAACATCGATCACACGCTCATCCATTAAAAACTCTCCCAGATATTTTTTAACATCCTTAGGGTCTGTACTATCTGGCGAACCTAGATTTACTAAAAGAACTCCTTTACTCATTGTTTTAATTAAGTCTTCTCGAGCGCAGTCGAGAAATTATAATGTGTCTAATAAAAAGTTATCGACTGCGCTCGAACCGACACATGAAGCGTTATATAATTACAAAAATAATGCTTAAAAATGATTTCTTAAATACGGGGTAATAGATTAACCTAATATTAGGATAACAACTTGTTTAGTTTATTTAGACAACCCCATCACAAATTTCTTTGGCGTTGTACCAAATTTTTTCTTGAACGCCGCAATAAAATGACTGCTCGTGCTATACCCAACTTTTAAACCTACTTCATTTACATTATGTGAGCCAGAAACCAATAATTGCCGCGCTACTTCCATTTTATAATCAAACAGAAATGTAAAAACTGGGTCACCATAAATTTGCTTAAAGCCTTCTTTTAATTTATTTAATGAAAGTTGTATCTCGTCAGCAAGTTCTTGTAATGTAGGTGGCTCAGCCATTCTTGCAATTATAATTTGCTTCGCTTTTTTTATTTTTGCTACGTTATCTTCATCAACTAAAAAGGGACATTGCTCTACGTCCACATTCTCAGCACGATTAAAATATAAACTTAATAACTCGTAAGCTTTTCCTTTAAAATAAAGTGGTTTAATTGATGAATGTAAGTTGAAATTAATAAGCTGATTCAACACAATTGACATCGATGGCGAAATGCGAGCGTCTTTATAGTATTTACGATCCTTATTTTCATCACTTAAAAAAGTAATATAATTAGCCTCTGTTGAAAAAAGGGAGTGAAATTTTTTAATGGGAAGTAATACCGAAATCACCCAAGAATGTGCCGCTACAGATACTTCTATAGGCAATTCCCGTTGTGGGTTATACAGCAATAATGACGTATCCTCTTGGATAGGCAATCGATAAGAGCCATTATTAAAACTAAAAGAACCTGCACCTTTGGCGCAAAAATGAAACTGTATATAATCATCACTCACTTCTCTTGTAAATAATTGATTATCATCGGTTTCATTTTGAAATTTTAATATAAAAAAACCATCTTCAATAACTGTTTCTTTATAAATACCTTGAGCGATACTTTCTTCGGAAATGTGGTGTTTTTTTGAATCCATTTTATTTAGAATTGTTATAAATAAGAATTTTAGCAAACATATTCAAAGATACATATTTATTGACTTTACAGCATATTACATAAATATTTTACAATTTAAAACGTTAACCGACACTAATCATACCGCTGGCGTTATTTTTTGCGCTTTATTGATAGTAGTTTTGCGTTGTTACTAGATGAGCTTCTCCACTTTGCGAGAAATTGATATGAAAAACAACGCTATTAGCATTTCAAAAATTACAAATACTTCGGCAGCGAAAGCACATTTTTTTGCCATTGGCTTAAATTATAAAAAAGCTGATGCCGAAATTCGTGGACATTTTAGTATTTCAGAAAATACTCAAAAAGCGATATTATCCTCTGCTGCATCAAATAACATTCAATCACTTTCATTAATTTCTACTTGCAACCGTACAGAGTTATATGGGTTTGCTGAAAATGCATCACAACTCATTAAGCTATTATGTGAACATACACATGGTACCGTTGAGGAGTTTGAAAAAGTAGCCTACATTTATCAAGGAAAGGATGCTGTAAGCCATTTGTTCAAGGTAGGGACTGGGCTCGACAGTCAAATACTTGGTGACTTTGAAATTATTAGCCAGCTACGCAATGGACTTCGTCGTTCTAAAAAAGCTGGATTGCTCAACGCATATATGGAACGCCTTGGAAATGCGGTTATTCAAGCAAGCAAACGTATTAAGAACGAAACAGAGATTTCAACGGGAGCAACATCTGTTAGTTTTGCCGCTGTGCAATATATAATGGCACGCGTGCCTTATGTAAATGAAAAAAACATCTTACTTTTTGGGATTGGTAAAATTGGAAGAAATACGTGTGAAAATTTAATAAAACACACAAAAAACGAACACATTACTTTAATAAACAGAACTAAAGTAAAAGCCGAAGAAATTGCTGGAAAGTTTAATCTCGTTGTAAAAGACTACGCAAATATTCAAAGTGAAATTGCAACTACTGATGTACTTATCGTTGCAACAGGAGCTCAACAACCTACCATTACAAAAGAGCTGTTATATCTTAAAAAACCATTACTAATTCTAGATTTATCAATACCAAAAAACGTGTCAGAGTGTGTTAAAGATAATGAACATGTAACCCTTATTCATCTAGATGAACTTTCAAAAGTAACAGATGCAACACTTGAGCACAGACAATCCCAAATTCCTTTAGCTAAAAATATTATAAGCGAAGTGGCTACAGAGTTTAATCTTTGGGCAAAAAACCGAAGCTTTGCTCCTACAATTAAAGCATTAAAAAGTAAGCTTTCTGAAATTAAAATTGGTGAAATTGATAACCAGCGACGCAAAATTTCAGGCTTTAATGAAGACCAAGCCGAAATTATTAGCAATCGTATTATCCAAAAAATCACCACCCAATTTGCTAATCACTTAAAAGGTGCAAATGGTAATACACAGGAAAGCATCGACCTTATTAATAAGGTATTTCAATTAAACGATGAAGTTAATGGATAAAATAATTCGTATTGGCACTCGCGATAGCGAATTAGCGCTATGGCAAGCAAACACCGTTAAATCTCAATTAGAAAACCTAGGTTACAAAACCGAACTTGTTGCAGTTAAATCAACAGGAGATTTAATATTAGACAAACCACTATACGAGTTGGGAATTACAGGAATTTTCACAAAAACACTAGACATTGCTATGTTAAATGGAACGGTGGATATTGCTGTCCATAGCATGAAAGATGTTCCCACGGCATTACCTAAAGGCATTGTTCAAACCGCTGTTTTACCTAGAGCCACTTCTGAGGATATACTTGTTAAAAAAGAAAAAATTGATTACTCACAACCATGCATAGTTGCAACAGGAAGTTTACGAAGAAAAGCGCAATGGCTACATCGTTACCCACATCATTCTGTCGTAGACTTACGAGGCAATGTGAATACAAGATTACAAAAACTAACAGATAACAATTGGGAAGGTGCCGTTTTTGCAAAAGCGGGCTTAAAACGCATTAATGTATTGCCAGAAAACCATGAAACACTGGACTGGATGATTCCTGCACCAGCACAAGGTGCAATGGTAATCGTTGCATTAGAAAACGATGCTTTTAATAAAGAAGCAACCTCAAAACTTAATGATAGCACTTCGGAAATTTGCACAACCATTGAAAGATTGTTTTTAAAAACACTTGAAGGTGGCTGTACAGCGCCCATAGGAGCATTGGCCGAAATTATAGATGATAGTATACAATTTAAAGGTTGTTTATTCTCCCTTGATGGCACTCAAAAATTAGAGATTGCCCGTTCAATAAAAGTGGACAATTATTTAAATACAACTCAAGAAAACCTAGGAATTTCAGTAGCAAAAGAGCTTTTAGAAAATGGCGGGAAAGAATTGATGTTAAAAATAAAGAATGCTTTGAAATAAAATGAAATCAATTTTATCCACAAAAAAACTAAAACTCAATCAAAGAGATTTACTCTTAGGTGCCGGCTTTAGTATTGTGGATTATAACGCTATTAATATTGAGACTTTAGATTTTGATACACCTAGCATTATTGAAAATGCTATTTTCACGAGTCAAAATGGAGTAAAATCGTTTTTTGAAAACTGTTCAATCAAAAACAAAAAAACTAAAATTAAAAATGTGTTTTGTATAGGCGAAAAGACAAAGTCACTTTTACAAAAAAACGGTTTTAATGTAACTAAAGTAGGCGAATATGGAGCTGATTTGGGTAAATTTATAGTTGAAAACCACGAAAACGAATCATTTTATTATTTCTGTGGAGCGCAACGAAGAGATGAATTACCAAATATTCTAAAAAATTATGGAATTGAAATTTCCGAAGTAAAAACATATAAAACAGTCCTGTTCCCGAAAAAATTTGAGCAAAATTGGGACGGTATATTATTTTTTAGTCCAAGCGGTGTTCAAAGTTATATTGCAGAAAACATCATCATTTTTAAAGAAACAAGCGCAATTTGCATAGGTAATACAACGGCGACCGAAGCAGCTAAACATTTTAAAAATGTTGTTATTGCAAATAATACATCTGTTGAAAGTGTGATTGCAAAAGCAGTTAAAACTTTATTATAAACAGGTCTCCTCGAGTGCAGTCGAGAGGTTATTTAACTAAAGTGAATAAATACAATTCTCGACTGCGCTCGAATAAATTAACAGTAATTAAAACGAATGAATACAATAAAAAACGACCTATTTCTTAGAGCTTTAAAAGGAGAAACAGTAGACCGTCCACCCGTGTGGATGATGAGGCAAGCGGGGCGTTACCTTCCCGAATTTATGGAGATTAAAGCTAAATATGATTTCTTTACACGTTGTCAAACGCCAGAGTTAGCTAGCGAAATTACTGTACAACCCATTCGTCGTTATGGCATGGATGCGGCGATTTTATTTTGTGATATTCTTGTAATTCCACAAGCGATGAATATTCATGTAGAAATGAAACCAGGAATAGGACCTTGGTTACCTAACCCTATTCGGTCACAAAAAGATTTAGACAGCGTGATTGTTCCAGATATTCATGATACACTAGGTTATGTGATGGACGCAATTAAAATGACAAAAGAAAAACTGAATGATGACATTCCATTAATTGGGTTTGCTGGAAGTCCGTGGACTATTTTATGCTATTGCGTGCAAGGGCAAGGTTCAAAAAACTTTGACAAAGCAAAGGAGTTTTGCTTTACACAACCCGTTGCTGCACATACTTTACTTCAAAGAATTACAGATACTACCATCGCTTATTTAAAAGAAAAAGTAAAAGCTGGAGTAAATGCCTTACAAGTTTTTGATAGTTGGGGAGGTATGTTATCTCCTGTGGATTATCAAGAATTTTCATGGCAATATATTCAGCAAATTATTGATGCTTTAAAAGATGAAGCTCCTGTGATTGCTTTTGGTAAAGGATGTTGGTTTGCACTAGATGAAATGTCAAAAAGTGGTGCTGCTGCTTTAGGTGTTGACTGGACATGCTCACCTCAAGATGCTCGTAAGTTGACCGGCGGAAATATTACATTACAAGGTAATTTTGACCCAACAAGGCTTTTTAGTCCTCCAGCCAAAATAAAAGAAATGGTACACCAAATGATTAATGAATTTGGGAAAGATAAATACATTGTAAATTTGGGTCATGGTATTTTACCAAATATTCCTATTGAAAATGCAGGTGCTTTTATTGAAGCAGTAAAAGAATATAAAGTAGAATCTTGAATATCTGGAAACGAGTTACACAATTAAGTATTGGACAACTTTTTAAGTTATCCCTCCTTTTTTTGTCACATCCATTTTTGATTTTGCCTACATTGAGAGCAACTAAAAAAACAATGCAATTATGTGATGAGCGTTTTGACAAATCACACCATAAAAGTAATCAAGCCAACGCTTTTAGACATGCTTTGTGGAATATTTTAATTTGCAAAAACGCCTTAAAAGTTACTAAAAACAAGCAAAAAAGTGTTTTTTGGGCTCAAAAAGTGGGTGATCTTTATGAAAAGGTTACTCAAAATGAAAAAATGGATAAAGCCATGGATTTGCATAACAATTCCGTGGGAAGAATTCTGTTTTTAAATCTTTTAGAAAAAAATGAAGAAGAAATCCTTTCCTTTTTAGCCTTCAAAACTCAAAGTTCTCAAAAAGCGAATACTATTGCAGACATGGCAAAATACCGAAATGAACTTGTGTACATTGAAGATTGATTTAATATAAGATGGTAAAAAATATTGCAAAAGGCATAAAAGCCTACTTAGGCACTTTCAAACTTATTAGTCAATTAGGGCTTTGGAAGTATTTTGGCGTACCTATTTTAATTTCGTTTATAACCGCACTACTTATTGGTTTTTCTGCTTGGGGTTTAAGTGATAATATAGGCGGGTTTATTGCAAAAATTTGGTTTTGGGATTGGGGGAAAGAAACTTTTACAACCATTAGTGAATTTCTTGGTGGAGCTATTGTTATTGCTATTGGCTTAATATTATACAAACATATTATCATGGCTTTTAGCGCTCCATTTATGAGTCCCGTTTCAGAAAAAATTGAGCATCACCTCTTAGGACAAAAACATACACATAGAGAAACAACAAACACGGCTCAATTAATTAGAGGAATTCGTATAAATGTGCGAAATCTTGTACTTGAATTAATATTAACAGTGCCATTATTACTGCTTAGCTTTATACCAATATTAAATCTAGTTACAACTGTTTTAGTTTTCATAATTCAAGCATATTATGCTGGATTTGGGAATATGGACTATACCCTTGAACGCCATTTTAAATATAGAGAAAGCATCAATTTTGTAAAGTCAAATCGAGGTGTAGCTATTGGAAACGGAATTATATTTATGGCAATGTTATTTATCCCAGTCATAGGTATATTAATAGTATTACCGCTCTCAGTAACTGCATCTACAACAGAGACTGTAAGATTGATTCATGAATCTGGAAAGCTAGAAAGTAAAAATTTAACTTCGGAAATATTAAGCCATTGATGCGATGAATATCATTGAAAAATATGACAAGCAATTTCTATACGCTGGGGTTTTAATAAACCTCATAATTGCTGTACGTTTTTTTCAATTATGGTATTCACCTCAAGAAGATCAAGTGTCACAAATTATAACCATGGCTACACTTGTGGGCTTTGAATTTATCATGGTACATAGTGGTGTTTTTATGGCCGTTTTCCCAAAAAAAATTTCATTATTTATATTCTTTCCTATATACGGTCTATTTGCTTGGGCTTTTGCTTCAATGATTGATGACTGGCACATTGTTGTAATAACATATTTAGTTGCAGTTTTTAACCGAATGCGCTTTGCTTTTGCAGATGTTCCACAGAAAATTAAATCAAGAAATATTCTAACTTCTGTAATTGCAGTTATGGTGTATTTTTTTTTAATGATGATAATTGCTTTTAATGCTGAAAAAATCCCACATTTAGGATTATCCCCATCTTTCCTATCACAATCAAACTATTTTGAAAATATTGACACCGGAGGAATTTTATTAGACATTCCACAATCTGCCTTATGCTTTGGAGTTTTATATTATTGCATCCTTGCCATTATTGAATTTAAGCTCTTAAATTACGAGGGCAATAATGTCCTAGAAATTAAAAAATCATGAAAGAAAAATTTGTAAAATATATACGTTCACTTCAAAAAACAATAACTTCAAAAATTGAAGAAATTGATGGGAAGGCAACATTTCAAGAAGATATATGGATGCGACCAGAAGGTGGTGGTGGACGTACGCGTGTAATTGAAAACGGTGCCGTTTTTGAAAAAGGAGGCGTAAATATCAGTGAAGTTCACGGAAAACTACCAGAGACTATGCAGCAATATTTTGGTGTAAAAGACGCAGATTTTTTTGCTTGCGGACTAAGTTTAGTATTACACCCTAATAATCCCATGGTTCCTACAGTGCACGCAAATTGGCGCTATTTTGAAATGTATGATACAGATGGTAATATTGTTGACCAATGGTTTGGAGGTGGTCAAGATTTAACTCCGTATTATCTATTTGAAGAAGACGCTCGTCATTTTCATCAAACATGTAAAACTGCTTGCGATAAACACAATGTTGATTTTTATCCCAAATACAAAAAACGTTGTGATGAGTACTTTTATAATAATCATCGTAATGAAGGAAGAGGAATAGGTGGGTTATTCTTTGATTATTGCAAAGCTACTGAAGAAATGGAGATGCAAGACTGGTATAATTTTGTAACCGAAGTAGGAAATAGCTTTCTTGATGCCTATGCACCAATTGCCGAAAAAAGGAAAAATTTATCCTTTACTAAAGAACAAAAAGACTGGCAAGAAATAAGACGCGGCCGTTATGTTGAGTTTAATCTCGTACATGATAAAGGAACCCTCTTTGGACTGAAAACAAATGGAAGAATTGAAAGCATTTTAATGAGTTTACCTCCTAAAGTACAATGGGTTTACAATCATGAACCAGACACTGACAGCCAAGAAGAAAACTTAATTAAAGTACTACAGAACCCTAAAGACTGGATACAGTAATACAGTTTATTTTTTTTAAATTATATAATTTATTAAACTACCTCCACAGCATCGCTTTTTTAGATTTTATTTTATCTCCAGGTTGATAAGATTGAAAACGCGCTTTTAACAATGTTTTTCTTCCTTTTGTATTTCTTGTATAAAGTAAATTTGCTTTACTATACGTTTTTTTCCAATTGTTAAAAAACAAAGATGCCTTATCTTTATGTTCACTAAAGACACCTGGAACCGTATAGTAATTCGAAAATCCTAGTTGCTTTCTAAACCAAATTGATTGTGAAATTAAATACCTTGGAGATACTACCGGATTAATTATTTCTTGAAGATAATCAATAAACTGAATGCTTTCTTTAGCAGTAGCTCCCATCAAATAACAAGAGATTACACCATTACTATGTTGATCAATTTGGACGCTAATTTCAGAAGCCGGTGTTTCAATAATCTGTTCATCAATAAGAGTGTTTTTTAGAATTTCAGTAATTTTAATAAGCTGCTTATCTCGCCTACCATATTTTAAATATAAATGTACAGCCTTAATCATTTTTGGAAAAAACAACATAAATATTGCAGCCAATATTGCGTATATAAAATATAATACTCCTCTTGAAAATAAGACATTTATATTTTTCAATAATAATTCAGGAAGGGTAATTGTTACTACTGTAATTAACTCAATGATAGTGTATTTAAGTGCATCATTAAAATAAACTATTTTCTGTTTTTGATATGGTACTTCATCTTGAAAATCTAGCTTCAACTCTCTAACGAGTTGATACCCTCCCCCTATAGCTAAATCCCACCTTGTTTTTGTTTCATCACGTTTTAGTGCAACAGACTCCATTCTATTATTTAGTGACTTAATATCGTCTAGATGGTTTAAAATATCCAATCGTTCTGCACCATTTTCTATATAAAAGTCTCCTGTAAGTGAAACACCACAAAAAGCTTCAAAGCGGCGTTTTAAAATCTTCAAATCAGCACCACCATCACTTACTGTTGGGTCTAAACAAACAAGATGCCAGATATTAGCAGATTTTTGAGGGTTTTGAGGATTTACTCTAATTGCGCGACCTCTCATTTGATTAGACATTACAAACGAGCCCACAAAAGATGCTAATATTAAAGTATTAATTGCAGGAGCATCCCATCCTTCTCCTAATAAGGATTTTGTTCCAATTAATACTTTGATGTTTCCATTTTCAAATAAAGAAGTAATAACTGCAACAATTGTTTTTTTTCCTTGAATGGTGGGCGTTATTAAAACAAAGCCACCACCTACATATTTGTACTTAAAAAAATCTGGCTTTATTTTAGTTTTTAAAGTTGCAATGAGTGATTGATGTACTACAATCAATGACCCTGTAAGCACTCCTAAATATCTATCTTCTATAGTGAAAATATTGTCTTCTTCAATTTTTCGCCTAATGAATTGGAAAATAGGTAGTACACCTAATGTGTTAATTTCAGAAGTAGGTTTATCATTTTCAAAATTTAAAAACTCCTTTCGTATGTAATCTGAAAGAATTACCATTCGTAAATCATCTTTCAAACTATTAGATTCAATTTTTAAAATATCAACAATACTAGAAAGCTTCGTAGAACTTTGAGATAATGATTTGTATAATTTGCTTTCTCCTATAAGGTTGATTTTATTTTTTTGTAAGCCACCTATTTTTCTAAGCTGCTTTTCTATACTTAATAATATTTCCTCATCGTCAAGATAGCGTTCTCTATTATCAAATATAAGTGGTTGCAATAACGCTGTAACCCACTCATAACTAAATGAAGGGAATTCAATTTTTTTTGAATCAATTCCTAAAACATTTATTTTTTCTTCTGAAATTTGAACACCAACATCATTTAAAAAAATAAGTATGGCTGAGTAGAATGATGTATTTGAATATATAGCTTCTTCAAATTTTTCTGTATCATTATAATAGGGGTGGCTTTTTATAAATGTAATAAAAGCCTGATTTTTAGAAAGGCTATTAATGAAATCCATTAATTGCCCACGATACTTAAGTATGGCCTCTATTTCTTTTTGTTTAGGTTTTGAAAAATGAACAAAATCTTGATGGGGGCATAAGTTTTTCTCACGAACTAATTCTGGCACACCTATTTCCATATCAATAGGGCCGCAAAGATCAAAATACTTTTTTATTTCTTTAGATTCACTATCGTAAGGAGGCGTTGCAGTTAATGAAATAACAGTACAATTGGGTAAATTCTTTATACAGTATAATGGCTTCCACCATTCATTTTTTAAATGATGTGCTTCATCTAGTAAAATAGTTTCAATACCAGCTTCTTGAAAAAACAGTAATAATTTATCTTTATCATTATTACAATCAATTCTAAAAAAAGAATGTAATGATTGATATGTTGTAAAAGTTAGTATTGATGTGTTTTTTATATCAAAGGATGAAAGATCGCTTTTAGGGTGTTCTAAAAAACACTCTTCCATTCTTTCTTTCCATTGATTTCTAATTGTTAATGTAGGTGATAACACCAAAGCCTTTTTATTAACACGCCCTAGCATTTCTAACCCCAATACGGTTTTCCCTGAACCTGGAGGAGCAACTATATGTAAATGATCATCTTCAATATGTGAGACAAAATCTTTTAAAAATCTTTCTTGATAATTTCGCCATGAGTACTTGAAATTAAAAGATTTTGATAGCGTGTTCAAGATAATTGAGGCTCGATTAATATTGGTAAATTTGTTGAGCTAAAAATACTCATTTATATGTACCCATTAAGAAGAAACAGAAGATTAAGAACAACTGAGGCTATGAGAAGTCTTGTAAGAGAAACTATCATTTCTCCAAACGATTTTATCGTGCCACTTTTTATAGTGGAAGGAAAAGGCGTTAAGGAAGAAATAGCTTCAATGCCCAATTATTATCGTTATAGTTTAGACCTCTTAACTACCGAAATTAAAAAACTGTGGTCACTGGGTTTAAAAAGTGTTTTACTCTTTGTAAAAGTTCCTGAAAGCCTTAAAGATAATAAAGGAACAGAAGCATTAAACACAGATGGGTTAATGCAACGTGCAATAAAAACTGTGAAAAATGCTTGTCCAGAGATGGTTGTCATGACAGATGTAGCGATGGATCCATATTCAAGCTTTGGTCATGATGGAGTAGTTGCTAATGGAATGATAGTAAATGATGCTACTAATAATATTTTAAGCCAAATGGCTCTAAGCCACGCGCAAGCAGGAGCAGATATTGTTGCACCAAGCGACATGATGGATGGCCGTATTTTTCAAATGCGTACTTTACTTGAAGAAAACGCATTTTATAACACAGGTATTATGAGTTATAGTGCAAAATATGCATCTGCATTTTATGGGCCTTTTAGAGATGCGCTTGATAGTGCTCCAGTTGATGCGCAAGATGTGCCAAAGGATAAAAAAACGTACCAAATGGATTCTGCAAACCGGGAAGAAGCTATCAAAGAAACATTGATGGATATCGAAGAAGGAGCAGATATTGTCATGGTAAAACCTGGACTTTGTTATCTAGACATTGTTCGTGATATTCGTAATGTTGTGGACGTACCTGTTGCGGTATACCAAGTAAGCGGTGAATACGCTATGTTAAAAGCCGCAGCAGAAAAAGGGTGGTTAAATCATGATGAGGTAATGATGGAACAAATTTTGAGTATAAAACGTGCAGGAGCGACCATGATTGCAAGCTATTTTGCAAAAGATGTTGTCAAACTAATTTCTTAAAAATATGAAAACCCTATTACTTACTATAATTTATACAATTTGTGTAATGACTGCCGCATTTCCGCAGGAGGAAAACGCCATACAAATAACAGATAAAACTATAATAAAGGATATTGATGGAACACAAATTTCTATCGATGATTTTGTGATTTTGATGGATAGTAAAGAATACAGTATTGAGCCTAAAAAAGATGCAAATGGAGCTGCATATATTCAAATTGTACAACTCACAAAAAATCAACTTAACAACAATGCTAAAGTTGCTAGCCGCATAGAAGAATTTACCGGGGGAACACTGCCACCGTTTTATTTATTTGATAGCAATGAAAATGTAATAAGTACTGAAAACACGAAGGGCAAAGTTGTTGTTTTCAATTTCTGGTTTACCTCTTGCCCTCCTTGTATTCAAGAACTTCCAGAACTCAATGAGGTCTATGAAAAATACAAGAATAACAAAGAGATTGTATTTGCTGCGATTACTTTTGAGAGAGCGCCTAAAATTGAAAAGTTTTTAAAAAATTATGATTTAAAATACCCCATTGTGCCACAACAAGGTGGTTTTAGTCAAAAAGTATCTCGCGGGTCTTATCCCACAAACGTAATTGTTAAAAAAGATGGTACTGTACAGGAATATATTTCGGGAGGAATAAAGGGTATTGGGAAACAAATAGAAGCGGCGATTGAGGCAGCGCTTTAAATTTTTTATAACTTCGGAAATATGAAACAACTACTATTTGTGCTATTGATTAGTATTTCGGGACACATGGTAGCACAGCAAAAAACTGTAAAAGGTGCATGGCTCGAAAAATGGGAGAATAGCAAAGATTATCTCATCGCTATTGCCGAAGCAATGCCCCAAGAAAATTATGACTACAGGCCTACAGATCGTCAAATGACTTTCAAAGAACAGCTTATTCACATAACAGGAAATATGGACTGGCTAAGTAACTCCTATTTTACTGAAACAGGTTTTGAAAGAATAAAAAGTGAACTCCCAAAAACAAAAGCCGAAACTATCATAGTAATCAATAAGGCTTTTAACAATGCTAAGTTAATCATAGAAAATACCCCAGATAATACTTTAACCGAAACGGTAAATTTTTTTTCGGGCCCTAAAAGCAAGATTCAAATTCTCAACTTATTACAAGATCACGTCACACACCATAGAGGACAATTACTCGTATATCTTAATTTAAAAAACGTGGAACCACCAGCTTTTGTAGGGTGGTAATTATTTAAAAAGTAAATTATTCCCTTTTTAATTTTTCTTTAATACTAGATTTTGTGCATTTCTAGTAACTTGCCTAAAAATTTTAAGCATGACGCTACTTATCCTTTACGCAGTTCTTTCTATTTTCTTTTCTTTTTTGTGTTCCATTTTAGAGGCCGCATTATTAAGTTTTACGCCCACATTTATTAAAATGAAAACTGCGGAGGGCAAAGGATATGCAAAAACATTAGCACATTTAAAGAAAAACATAGATGCTCCTCTTATTGCTATTTTAACGATTAATACTGTTGCACATACCGTGGGAGCAATACTTGTAGGTGTACAAGCAGAAAGCTTGCCTTATAAGGTAGATGTAATGGGTGTTAATATTGTAGGGATTGTTTCGGCAATTATGACAATTTTAATTTTAATAGTTTCTGAAATCATTCCTAAAACCATAGGAGCTACATACTGGAAAAGTTTAGGGCCTTTTACTGCAACAGCCCTTAAACTCATAATATTTCCACTAAAATATACAGGAATCTTATGGTTGCTAAACTTGACAACAAAGTTAATAGGAAAATCTGCACACGTAAGCACCATGAGTCGTGAGGAGTTTATTGCCATTACCGACGCTGCTGAGCAGGAAGGTGTTTTTGAAGAAAATGAAAGTGCTGTAATTAGAAATTTACTAGTCTTTAAATCTATTTTGGCTAAAGATATTATGACACCATTTCCAGTAGTTGAGACAGCAAGTGAAGCACTTTCATTAGAAGATTTTCATGAAACTCATAAAAATTTACGCTTCTCTAGAATTCCCGTTTATAAAGATAAAAGTCATAATATTTCGGGTTTTGTTTTAAAAGATCAAATATTAGAAGAAATAATTGAGGAGCGAGGAAACAAAACACTTGGTGACATTAAACGTGAGATTACAGTTGTTGCAGATGACAAGCCTATTCCAGAAATGTTTGATACTTTTATTCAACAACGTATGCATATAGCACTCGTTGTAGATGATTTTGGCAATACAATTGGCGTTGTTACAATGGAAGATATTATTGAAACCCTGTTAGGCTTAGAGATTATGGATGAGAGTGATGCCATAGAAGATATGCAAGCTCAAGCTAGAAAAAATTGGGAAAGACGAGCTAAACGTATGGGTATTCATCTACAAAAAGAAGAAGAATAGTTTAAATATCTTGAGCGCTTGTGCTTAAGTGTTTCAAAATTGTTGTTAAAAATTGTGATACATCGTAGGGTTTAAGGATTATATCATTCATACCAGAATCCATAATCTTTTTTCTCATTTCATCAACCTCAACAGCCGTAAGAGCTATTATAGGAATTTGTTTGTTAAAAACTCTTATTGCCGTTGTTGCCTCAACACCATCTACATTAGGCATATGAACATCCATTAAAACGAGGTTGAAATGATTGTTCTTAACCTTATCAATAGCTTGCGCTCCGTCATCTGCCAAAGTGCATTTAAAATGGCGTGATTCTAATATTTTCTGAGTTACCTTTTGATTAATTTTATTGTCATCAACAATTAAAATCCGAACGTTTTCAAATGTATTAAGAGGCACATTTTCTTCTTCAAATTCAGCTTCAACTTCATTAAGATTTGCTGGTTTATAATCAATAGTAAAAGTAAATTTTGAACCCTTCCCCTCTTCACTTTCTAAATGTATGTCACTATTATGTAATGCTAATAATTTTTTTACAATTGGTAAGCCAAGCCCAGTTCCTTGATAATTATAATTTTTATTTTCAACTTGAGTAAACTCTTCAAAAATAGTTTCTTGTTTTTCTTTTGGAATTCCTATTCCATCATCAATTATAGAAAAAATAATGCTATAGGTTCCATCTTTTTTTATCTGCTTCACCCCTATTTTAATGTCAATGGTACCACTTTCATTAAATTTTACCGCATTGCCTACGATGTTCATTAAAATTTGAGACAAACGCACTGAGTCTCCTATTAGTTTATCTGGTACATTTCCGTCAATGTTAAGGTGTAAAACATTTTTATTCTGTTCTAACCTATAGGCAAACGAAGAGGTTATATTTTTCAGTAAAACATTTAAACTAAAATTAGTCTTTTCTAATTTAATTCCATTTGCATCTGCTTTATTCAGCATGAGAACATCATTAATTAATGCTAATAAATAATCTGCCGAAAATTTTAATGACTTTAAATCATCTTTATGTTCTCCCAGCTTTTCATCTTCTAACAAAATAGATGACAAACCTATAACTCCATACAATGGGGTCCGCAACTCATGACTAATTGTTGAAAAAAATTGTGTCTTAGATTTTGATAATCGCTCTGCTTCATCTTTAGCAAATTGAAGCTCTTTGTTTTTAGTGTTTAAGCTTTTTAAATAGTTTTTTCTATTACGAAATAACAAAACAATAATTAATAATCCCGCCAATAAAACACTACTAATTATAATATACACCGTTGTCTCATTTCTTACCTTAAAATCAAGGTCGTCAGTATATATTTCTTTTTCTTTTGCAGTTTCTATATTGTTTTGATATTTTTCAATCTCAAATTTTGCACTTATCTCACGAACTTTCTGTTCATTAGCTATCTTTTGTAATGCTACATTAAAATCTTTTTCTTTTTTTAAACTAGCAATAGCTGCCACCATATTATCATCAGCTTCAAAAGCCTTTGAAAGATATCTTTGTGCAATAATTGCCTCATCAAGTAACGATGCATTTTCTGAAATTTGAGCTTGTTTTAAAAGTTCTTCAATAGCCTTACTATAGTCCCCTTTTTGATAATGATACCTACCCCAAAGCGTATTCAAATTAATGGTATTGAGTATGTCTGTTGAGTCTTTTTCGACTATTTTTTCAGCTTTCGTCAAATACTCAAAAGCTTCATCGGGGTCATTAAGCTCAATTTTTGTCCAAGCAAGGTTAATGTAATTTTTAAGTAATTCTTTTTCTTCACGAAGACCGCGTATATTAAGTTCAAGGCTTTTCTCAAAATTTTCAATTGCCATATTAAGATCACCACCTGTATCCATAAACATATGACCTATATTACTATAGACTTCGGCAATAAATGTATCCTGTTCCGTTTTTTTTGCAAACTCAAGAGCTTGCATATAATTTTCAAGACTATTTACAGTATCTCTTAAAGTTAAATACGTTGAGCCTAACCCAGAGTAGCCGTAAGACGTGTAATAGTTGTCATTTTGCTTCTTTGCAATATGTATTAAGTATTTACTTGAAGCTATAGCATTTGTAAAATCATTTGCATATAGAAAATCAAATGATTGCCTTTGAAGAGTTTCAAGGCTATCTTTTGATATTTCTTGATTTTGAGATACACTAAAAAAAGAAGTTAGTGCAATAACAATAGTCAAAAAAAGCCTTTGTTTTTGATACATTTGTGAGGATATTTATGTAACAAACTTATGAAAATATACCTTAGGAAAAAATATAATAGGTTTCCTAAGGGTGTTAATCTAAACTTAATTTTAGATTATATTTGTATGATGAACACCCTACTCTTACAAACCCCATTAGGTATTTTATCCATTGCTGGAGATGACCAAGGTTTACAAAAAGTATTGTTTTTAGAAGAAAAAAATGGTGCTACTACTTCGGAAATATTAACAATGGAAATTCCCCTTGTCTTAAAGAAAACAGCGCAACAGCTAAAAGAATATTTTAACGGTTCCCGAAATAGTTTTGATATTCTCTTAAATCCTCAAGGGACTACATTTCAGAAAAAAGTATGGGAAGAGTTATCAAATATTCCTTATGGAAAAACATGCTCATATCAAAAAATGGCTAATAACCTTGGAGACCCAAAAGTGATTAGAGCAGCTGCCTCTGCAAATGGCAAAAATCCTATTTCTATTATAATTCCTTGCCACAGAGTAATAGGCAGTGATGGGTCATTAACTGGATACGCAGGAGGGCTTCATAGAAAAAAATGGTTGCTAGAACACGAAAGTCCTGTAACACAAGGTGCTTTATTTTAAAATTTGTAACAAGTATTACCATTACAAAACCAATATCTAAAGTCTACTAAAAATGAAGAAAAAATTGAGTTATCTCATTGGCACACTAATACTTTTGATCGCACTGGCCTATATTACAGATTACGACTATATTTTAAAAGGAGTGCGAGTGGTGTACCTTACAGGACACACATCAGCATATATTGACGACGCAAAACATTTTGAAAACGATACTATTTCTGCATCGTCGCAACCACAAATGTGGAAAACACATCATAATTATAATACAGCATCACCTACTCCAGCGCTTACTAAAATCAATAATGATCTTGGAACTATAGCTTTTGTTATTATCAAAAACGATAGCATTTGGTATGAAAATTATGCAGACGGGTATTCTGCAACTTCACAAACAAACTCCTTTTCCATGGCAAAAAGTATTACAACGGCACTTTTAGGAAAAGCAATAAAAGATGGTTTTATTTCATCGCTAAACCAGCCAGTGCGTGATTTTTACCCATCTTTTGAAAATCAAAAAATGACCGTAGGCGATTTATCCTCCATGTCCTCTGGGCTTAATTGGGAAGAATCTTACACAAGCCCTTTTAGCGTGACGGCCCGCTCCTATTATGATGATAATCTAGCCAAAACTATCCTTGGATTAAAAGTGACTGAAACTCCTGGACAATCATTTAAATATTTAAGTGGAAATACCCAACTTTTAGGAATGGTTATTCAAAAGGCTACTGGAAAACCTATTGCGCAATACTTGCAAGAAAGTTTTTACGAGCCTATGGGTTTTGAACAGGCAGCAACATGGCAAGTTGATGATGCTGAAAATAGATTAGCAAAAACCTACTGCTGCATTGCTAGTAACGCCAGGGATTTTGCACGATTTGGAAAACTTTTTAAAGACTTCGGAAATTTTAATGGGGAACAACTTCTTGATTCATCATTTGTAGCAAAAGCCATTAAAGCGCGTTTCGCTGATAGTCCAGAATATGGTTATGGCTTTTGGTTAAGTAATCACATGGACAAAGACATCTTTGTAATGCGAGGAATTTTAGGACAGTATGTAATAACAATTCCAGAAGACAACCTCATCATTGTGAGACTAGGGCATCAAAGAGGTACTCGTTCTGACAGACCCTTTAGTGATGATTTTTATGTATATGTGGAAGAGGTTTATAAAATGCTGGAAGCAAATTAGACCTAAAATTAGAAATGATTAATTATAGTGTAATTTTCAAACTAATGATATCTCATTAATTTTATGTAGTTTTAAAAAGACTCCCCGTCATACAAACTATCTATGCTTAAGCGAATAAACCTTGAACATATCCTTTTCTTGGATATTGAAACAGTACCTCAATTTGAACATTTTGACAACCTTGATGAAACCACAAAACAACTATGGGAGTTGAAAACAAAATACCAACGAAAAGATGATTTTACCCCTGAGGAGTTTTACGATCGTGCAGGAATCTGGGCAGAATTTGGAAAAATTGTGTGCATTTCAGTAGGTTACTTTAAGATAACGGGAGAAACTCGAAATTTTAGAACTACTTCATTTTATGGTGATGAACATCAAATTCTTTCTGACTTTAAAACACTGCTTTCCACACATTTTAACAAATCGCAACATGTACTATGCGCTCACAACGGTAAAGAATTTGACTTTCCGTATATCGCTAGACGCATGATTATTCATGGAATTGACTTACCGTTTAAGCTTAATTTATTTGGCAAAAAACCTTGGGAAGTACCACATCTAGATACGTTAGAGTTATGGAAATTTGGCGATTATAAGACCTTTACTTCACTTAAATTGATGGCACACGTACTCGGCATCCCTTCGCCTAAAGATGATATTGATGGAAGCGAAGTGCGAAACACATATTATGTTGATAAAGACATTGATCGCATTGTTATATATTGTGAAAAAGACACAGTTACAGTGGCGCAAATAGTTTTAAAGCTTAGAAATGAAACATTGCTATCAAGTACTGAAATTCTTTCTGTGTAATTTTTATGCTTCGGAAATTTGACAGGCCTTAAAAAAATTAATATTTCAGAATAGAAAATAATCAACATTACATTTCCGAAGAAAAAAGTTTAAAAAAAAAGCCCGATTCGTAATGAACCGGGCTTTTAACTTAAACTAAAACTTACTCTTTAACAAAGCGCTCAATAAATTGGTTACGCTCAGTATTTACTTGAAGTACATATACTCCACTACTCAAGTTAGTAACATTAATAGTGTTTGTAAAGTCACCTTTTAATACTACTTGTCCTTGAATATTATAGACCACAAAGTCAATTGCAGTTGTTCCTTGAAGCGCAATATTTAACTCAGAACCTGATACTGGATTAGGATAAATTTTGAAAGCCCCAGATACTGGTGGACCATCTATTGCATTGTTACCTGTTGCTTGTGTGCTATTTGAATTTTGTGTTCCACAAGCTCCTATGTTAGTCCAGCTAGATGCTGCACGCTCATATAAAAAGCCGTTGTATGTTACACGGTCTCCTACGCTATAACTTGTGCTACTATTATAAGCTGGTACTCCTGCACATTGATCAACTGAACTTGCAATACGTACATTATCAATAGCAATATCTGCCTGCCATGTCGCACCAGTTAATCTATTGAAACGTAATTGAATTGTACCACCAGCATAGGCTGCAAGACTTACAGTTTCCTCTAACCAAGTATTTCCTTGATTGCCTGTTTTGTTCCATAATGTCGTCCAGGTTGCACCATTATCGCTACTTGCTTGTAAAGCAATACTCCCCATATCTGACGCTCCATACATATGGTAGTTGAATGTAAAAAATGCTTGAGATACTGTGCCTAAATCTATACAAGGAGAATTTAAAATCGCTCGTTTATTAGGGTATCCTGTACCATTTCCAGATGCTTCTACATACATATAAAATGATCCGGCAGCTCCACCTGAAGGACCTGTTCCAGATGAAGGTGTTCCAGCAGAATCACGTGTCCAGTCTATATCATCTGCACTACTTTGAGTCCAAGCTCCTAAGCCGTTTTCAAAACTCTCCGTGTATGGGAAAGATGAAATTCCGTTAGTACAACCTCCTGATGAACCTCCAGCTGTTGTAACATTAACAGTATTACTATATCCTGAAACATTACCCGCAGCATCCTTTGCACGAACTCTAAATTGATACGCAGTTGCAGCAGTCAATCCAGTAATATTGGCAGATGTCCCTGTAACTGTTCCTAAATTAGAGGTTCCTTGATAAACATCATATCCTGTAACACCCGTATTATCTGTTGAAGCATTCCAGCTTAATGTTACTGAAGTTTCGGCAACATTAGATGCTGATAAACTTGTAGGTACGCTTGGTGCTTGTGTATCTGCAGTAGCGTTACTAATTACAACCGTGTAATCTTCTACTTCACCATATGTAAATGCTTGACAAGATGTAGGGATCGCATTATATTGCATTGAAACACGCATACGAGTAGCTCCATTTGTAGCACTTGCTGGCACTGTAAATGTACCGCTATTAGGAGTATCTTTTGATGGGGCTTTAGACCAAACTTGTTCTCCGCTGTCTGTAAAATCTCCATCTGCATTATAGTCAATCCAAACTGAATACGCTTCATCATAAACAGTTCCTGTCCACGTAGGCGTTACAGTAATAGTTTGTGCTTCTCCTTTAGCAAGTGTTGTAGAAAGGTTTGTAAAATCTGAATAAAACTGAGCTCCAGAAGCATTGTTTATTGTGTTTAATTGAACACGACTTATATACTCATCATTTGTATTTGTACTTGCAGAATCACAATAATTTGTACCTCCACCACCACCTGCAGTAGTTGTTACAGACACTGTATTACTAAAACCAGAAACATTCCCTGCGGCATCCTTTGCACGAACTCTAAACTGGTATGCAGTATTTGCAGTTAATCCTGTTACATTAGAAGAAGTTCCTGCAACCGTTCCAAGAACAGTGTTTCCTTGATAAATATCATATCCTACAACTCCTATGTTATCTGTAGAAGCATTCCAGTTTAATGTTAATGAAGTACTCGCAACATTTGAAGCTACTAAAGATGTAGGGTTTGAAGGTGCTTGATTATCTGCAACAGCATTACCAAGTCCTGTAATTACTAGGCTAAAATTTTGACTTCCACTACTTAATGAACCTTTATGAGTTACTGTTATTGTATAAGTCCCTGAAGCGTTAGCTACATCAACACGCTCATAATTATCTTTTGTATTATCACCTTTTCCATTAGTAGTAACTCCAGTTAATCTCCATGGGCTAAAAGTAGTTCCTCCTTTAGTAACTCTAACGTCTAAGTCATTAACTAAGGCTGGAGTTCCTGAATTTGTACCATTATTTACAGAACCTGCTATATCTGTCCAAGAGATAGATGCTAATAAATCATTTACACCATCAGAATCAACTGTTACTGAATATGTTTGTCCAGAGTTTAGTGTTATTTCTTCAATTTTTGAATCGCTTCCGTTCGTTGAAATTACTTGTGCTGCTCTTTTAGCATTCATTAATCCCCAACCATAAACTGCATCAGGACCATTAGGTCCGGCATCATCTGCTGTGTGTAATGCTATTCCTTTTAACGTTGCAGAACGCATGAAGTTTCCGTTAACATTATTATAATGTTGTTGTAATAAGAGTAATGAACCTGCAACATTAGGTGAAGCCATTGATGTTCCTGTAATGCTAGCATATGCTGTATTACTACTCTCGTAAGTTGAATAAACTGAGGTTCCATTTCCTGTAATATCTGGTTTAATACGGTAATCATCTGTTGGTCCCTCACTACTTGAGCTATTAATTGAAACGCTTATTAAATCTCCATTATTAGCAATATTAGCATCTTGCGCATTTGCAACAACCATGTTATTTTTTGAAGTAGAATGCCCAGTCAATTTATCATAAGATGAGTTTCCAGCTAAAGGATTACCATTATATGAGTTTTGGTTTCCATCATTACCCGCAGCTACAACCATTAAATAATAAGGTGCATTATACATGACGTTGTCCCAGTCTCTTGAATCTTGTATGTAAGCACCAAAGTATTGGTCTGGTACAAGGTCACCTCTAAAGCCATAACTATGGTTTGAAACTAACATTCCATTAGCCGCTTCAGCGGTTGCTTCTGCTACATCGTTATTCCACATAGCGCCACGAACTTTAGAGCGAGGAGCCATTCCTTTTGCTGCGGCTGTAACTCCAGATGCTGTAATTGTTCCAGTAACGTGTGCTGCATGAAAGTTAAGCTGCGTTCCTCCTTCTGAAGCTGCATCAATGATAGTAACTCTATTACTTCCACCAGCACCATCATATTCTTGGTGTGAAACTCTGGCGTGACCACCATCCCATACATTTGCAGTCATGTTCTGACCGTCTAAGTTTAAGCCTAAACTTCCACCTATATTAAGATGATTAGTTCTTGTTGATCTTGCAGCTGCTACATTATAAGTACGG
Source organism: Patiriisocius marinistellae (assembly GCF_009014635.1). Lineage (GTDB taxonomy): Bacteria > Bacteroidota > Bacteroidia > Flavobacteriales > Flavobacteriaceae > Patiriisocius > Patiriisocius marinistellae. The sequence continues at coordinate 347,602 of NZ_BKCF01000001.1, forward strand.
TAATATATAGGACTTCCATCTTCGGCTATCCTTTGAAGTTCTGCTACTCCGCCATCCTCTAATGTAAGTTTAATAGGTAAATTTCTTTGCTGTGCAATACTAATTGCTTGTTGCTTTTCTGCTGCTCTTATTTGTGTATACGAATCACTAAGACTTGTGAGTTCTTGCACATTTGAATTTGCCATGATTTGCTGGCGTTCAGCCTGGGTCTGTGCCGTAACGCAAACTCCAGTTAATAGTAAGGATGCAGCCACCGCCACAGACCTTAGGGTAATTAGATTTGTCATTTTGTTATGAATTAAAGTTAATAAAATTGTACTAAGTGCATGGTTTGTTAGCGCCAAAAAATATGGCACACAATGCTAAGCTAAAGTGCATTAAACACTAAAACTTATATGTAATTATAATTTAAATTGGTACTTGAGAGTACAAATGATAATCGCTTGAAAATTTGCGATGTAAGAAAGCTTTTTGAAAAAACTTTGCGAGGGCGGGGATAACATATTTAATTACTTTATTAAGTAATAGTAGCTCTGGTGGCTGCTTCACATTTCTCTTTTCGTCTATTTTATTTTGTGCGTTCACAGGTACATTTTTTACTATGAACACTTTTAATGACGAAAAGAAAAAATCTGACAACATAGTAGATTTTTTCATAATTATTTATGATTTTAATTAGTAATAACTGATATTTTTATCAATACTCTACGAAAAAACAAAATAAAATTTAAAAATCCAATTTATTCCTCTTAAAATATTTAAGAAAAAATTAACAATTATAACCCTATTAACCTAATAGGCTGTTTTTGCTAGGATAAACTCTTTTTCTTAAAATAATTAAAAATGTACCTTTGGGTAAAAGTGAGTTAATTATGTTGCTAAATGTTGAAAACCTCTCCATTTCTTTCGGAAGAAAAAAAAAATTGGTTGAAGTGATTCATGATATTTCTTTTTCAGTCGCTGAAAATGAAATTGTTGGAATCGTTGGAGAATCTGGTTCTGGAAAATCTGTAACTTCAATGGCAATTATGGGATTGCTTCCGAAGAAAAACACAACTATAAAAGGTACTATAGCATTTAATGAAACAGCATTACTAAATTTAAAAGACACTACATTTCAGAAATTAAGAGGAAACGAAATTTCCATGATTTTTCAAGAGCCCATGAGCGCTCTCAATCCATCTTTAACTTGCGGCTTTCAGGTTGCAGAGATTTTAAAAATTCACACAAAACTATCTTCTCAAGAAATAAGAAAAGAAGTTATTTCTCTCTTTGAAAAAGTAAAATTACCTAGACCAAATATATTATATAATAGTTATCCTCATCAAATAAGTGGTGGCCAGATGCAGCGTGTAATGATAGCAATGGCAATTGCCTGTAAGCCTAAATTACTCATTGCAGATGAACCCACAACGGCACTTGATGTAACTGTACAGAAAGAAATTTTACAATTATTAAAAGAGCTTCAAAAAGAAACTGAAATGAGTATCCTTTTCATATCGCATGACTTAGGATTAGTTTCTGAAATTTGTGACAAAATACTAGTGATGTACGAAGGAAAGATTGTTGAGCAGGGAACAAAAAAAGAGATTTTTCAATCACCAAAAGATAATTACACCAAAGCACTACTTGCCTCTAGACCCACTTTAAGTTTGCGCTTAAAGAGCCTGCCTACAATTGCTTCTATAGAAAACAATCTGTTTACTCCTGTAGAAATAACACCATTAGATCGTGCAAAAAAACACCAAAAGCTATATACAAAAGCCCCTTTATTAACTGTAAATAATGTAAAAAAAACATATTATTCTAATGCAGGGCTTTTTTCAAAAAAAAGAGAAATAGAAGCAGTAAAAGGGGTGTCGTTTAATGTTTATGAAGGGGAAACTATAGGTCTTGTAGGCGAATCTGGCTGCGGAAAATCAACACTTGGAAAAGTAATTTTACAATTAGAAAAGGTTACTGCTGGAAATATAAAATATAAAGGAAGAGAACTTACGACCTTAAAAACATCAGAAATTAGAGAACTTCGAAAAGATATCCAACTCATCTTTCAAGATCCTTATTCTTCTCTTAACCCTCGAAAAATAATAGGCGAAGCATTGACTGAGCCAATGCAAGTACACAATATAGGGTTTAACAAAAAGGTAAGAAAAGAAAAAGCATTGCTACTATTAGATCGTGTAGGTCTTGATGCCGTTTTTTACCATCGTTATCCCCACGAGCTTTCTGGTGGTCAACGGCAGCGTGTGGGGATTGCACGAACAATTGCAATGGAACCTAAGCTTGTTATTTGTGATGAGAGTGTTTCTGCTTTGGACATTTCGGTACAAGCGCAGGTTTTAAATTTATTAAATGAATTAAAGGATGACTTTGGCTTCACTTATATATTTATTTCACATGATCTTGCTGTTGTAAAATATATGGCGGATCAATTATTAGTAATGAATGCTGGAGAAATTGAAGAAATGGGAGATGCTGACGAAGTGTATGCTAACCCTATTAAAGCGTACACTAAAAAATTGATTGAAGCAATTCCTGGTACGTAATTGCAATCAAAAACCTCAATTATCAATAACGCTTTCGCGGAAATTTGATTCACTTTAAATTTTTACATGTTTCATTAAAAATTTGATTTTCTTATAAATTTTTAATGAAATTTATTCCAAAAAAAAGAAAAAAAATAAGCCCGTTCTAACCTCACAAAGAACGGGCTTGGACCTTTATCTGTATCGTAGCAGATTCGGGGTAAATAACATTAAAACTTTATGCCAATAAAAAAACTTTTTTTGCAACGTAAAACACATTTTTTATTAACGAAGATGTGCTTTTAATTTTTTTAAAAATCATTTGCATAGTAGGTAATTTCATTTTGTTTGGGAATTCAAATATGCAAACTAAAATCAATTTAAACCGATAAATAACGTATATTTTCGACAAAAAGCATAAAAATTTAACATTTGAACATCGTTTTCATAGACGAAAGAGGTATTTCGTCTTGAAAAAAGATCAAAGAAGATTTGTTTTCAGAAGTGTATTAAAACAATAGTGCTCAAAGCTAGTGTTTATGGAGTTCTAACTAAATTCTAAAATTAGACTTAGTAAAAAAATTGGCGCTTGTGTATTTAGGAAAATTTTAAGTATTAAAAAGGGTTTTTTATACTTTAAGTTTTAGAATGTCATTTCAGGAATATCTCCATCAATTATCAAATTGCCTTCAGTTGCCGCGTCAATTTCTTCCACACTAACGCCTGGAGCTCTTTCTAACAATCTAAATTTACCATCTTCAATCTCAAGTACTGCAAGATTTGTTACTACTTTCTTTACACAATTTACTCCCGTTAATGGCAAACTACATTGCTTTAATATTTTTGATTCTCCAGCTCTATTTGTATGCATCATTGCCACAATAATATTTTCTGCACTTGCAACTAGATCCATTGCACCACCCATTCCTTTAACCATTTTCCCAGGAATTTTCCAATTTGCAATGTCTCCATTTTGCGCTACTTCCATAGCTCCTAAAATGGTTAAATCAACGTGTTGTCCTCGTATCATTGAAAAACTCTTTGCGCTATCAAAAAACGAAGCGCCTTTCATTGCAGTAATTGTTTGTTTTCCTGCATTGATTAAATCTGCATCCTCTTCTCCTTCAAATGGGAACGGGCCCATACCTAAAATTCCATTTTCACTTTGAAATTCTACTTCTATATCATCACGTACAAAGTTTGCTACTAGTGTTGGAATACCTATCCCTAGGTTTACATAATATCCATCTTTAACTTCTTTAGCAATACGCTGTGCTATTTGTTCTTTTGATAATGCCATAATTTAATTTGAAATGTTAACGGTCAAATTTAGGTCTCGACTGCACTCGACCAGACAGGAGTCTATTTTTTTCTTACTGTTCTCTGCTCAATTCTCTTTTCATATTTTTCTCCTTGAAAAATACGCTGAACAAAAATTCCTGGGATATGGATTTGATTAGGGTCTAACTCACCAGCGGGCACAAGTTCCTCTACCTCAGCTACTGTAATTGTTGCTGCTCCACACATATTTGGGTTGAAATTGCGGGCTGTTCCTTTAAAAATTAAATTACCTGCTGTATCACCTTTCCATGCTTTTACAAATGCAAAGTCTGCATTAAAAGCATGTTCTAACAAATGCATTTTACCATTGAACTCCCTAGACTCTTTGCCTTCTCCAACTTCGGTCCCATAGCCTGCTGGAGTATAGAAAGCAGGAACTCCACTTTGAGCCGCAAGACAGCGTTGTGCTAATGTTCCCTGCGGAATTAATTCCACATCAAGCTCTCCGCTTAACATTTGGCGTTCAAACTCTGCATTCTCTCCTACGTATGAAGATATCATTTTCTTTATTTGGTGCTTCTGAAGCAATAACCCAAGGCCAAAATCATCCACCCCAGCATTATTAGAAATACATGTTACTTGCTTTACATTGAGTTTAACGAGTTGGGCAATCGCATTTTCTGGAATACCACTTAAACCAAATCCCCCTAACATAAACGTCATTCCGTCTTTCACCCCTTTACAAGCGGTAGTTACATCTTTCACAGTTTTATTAATCATCGTGTACTTTGTTTGCTATAAAAATAGTGAAAAGTGAGGAGCTAAGTGTTTTTTGGAAGGTGAAATTTACTTTGCTTAGTTGGTTCTTCGACAGGCTCAGAGAGATAAACAACATAAGCTAATAAAAGCTATTGTAAGCTTTTGCTTTTAGAAAAGTGTTTTATTTAAATCTAAAACGTCCTAATTGGTTTTTTGAAAGCAATATTTTCATTAAAAACAATCACTTCAACCCCAATACATTTCCGAAGTGATAACAAAAAAAATGCTTCGAAATTTCTTCCGAAGCATTTAAAATCATTTTAAAAATCAAACTCATCTGGGACTTCTTCTTCGTCTTTATCCATGTTCTCTTCTTTCCATTTAGCGCAGTCGATTTCAATGGTGAGTTTATCTGGTTTTTTAAAGCTACCGTTCGAAATACCTAGGCTCTCATTTGCATAAACATCTTTCATATACATCCCCCAAACAGGTAGCGCCATAGTAGCTCCTTGCCCATAAGCAGTACTTTTAAAATGTACTGAGCGATCTTCTCCACCTACCCAAACTCCGGTTACTAAATTGGGGACCATTCCCATAAACCACCCGTCACTATTGTTTTGTGTGGTTCCTGTTTTACCAGCAATAACGTTTGTAAATTTATAAGGATATCCCGTAACAGCATCTTTATATGCTCCGTAAGCTCTTCCGCTATGTCGCAGTCTTGAACCTGAACCTGATTGTGTTACTCCTTCCATTAATTTAACAGTTACATAAGCAGTTTCACTACTAATAACGTCCTTAGTTTCGGGTACGTGCTGATATAAAATTGTTCCATTTTTGTCTTCAATTCTAGTGATTAAAGTTGGTTTTACATAGACTCCTTCGTTTGCAAAAGTACTATAGGCTCCTACCATTTCGTATAAAGATAAATCTGCGGCACCTAATGCAATTGATGGTACTGGCACAATATCTTTAGTTTCTATTCCCATTTTTCCAGCTAATTCAATTACAGGCTCAGCACCCACTCTATCAATTAATCTCGCTGTAATTGTATTTACTGAATTTGCAAGCGCGTTAGTTAATGATAACATTCCGCCGTAATCACCACTTGCGTTTTTAGGACACCAGTCTTTTGTATTTCCTCGTTTTCCTGCTGGAATACAATATGGTGTATTTGGCAAGGTGTCGCAAGGCGACATGTGCATCTGGTCGATTGCAGTGGCGTATACAAAAGGCTTGAAGGTTGAGCCTATTTGACGTTTACCTGTTGTCACCATATCATACTTAAAGTGCTTATAATTTATACCTCCCACATACGCTCTTACTTCTCCTGTTTGAGGTTCCATTGACATCATTGAAGCTTGTAGAAAGTTTTTATAATATCTAATTGAATCTCTAGGAGTCATAATCGTATCTATATCACCTCCCCAAGCAAATATGCTCATCTTCTCCTTTTTGTCAAAACTTGCTAAAATTTCTTTTTCGGTTTTACCTTCTTCACTCATAATTCTCCAACGCTCACTTCGACGCATTGAATTATTAATTATTTTTTCAATTTCTTCACTAGTTACGTCTCTAAAAGGCTTGGTTTTATTCTTCTTATTTTGACTATCAAACTCTTTTTGAATATTTGCCATATGCTTATCCATAGCATTCTCTGCATAAGTTTGCATGCGAGAATCTATGGTCGTATAAACTCTTAAACCATCACGATAGATATTAAAGTTTGTTCCATCTGTCTTAGGGTTATTTTCTGTCCAGTCTGCCATAAAAGCACGTGCATATTCTCTAAAATATGTTGCGATTCCTTCAACGTGCCCTTGCGGTGTATATTTAAACTCTAATGGTAGTGCCTTCAAACTATCTTTTACTTGCTCGCTTATGTAATCATACTTTGCCATTTGACTTAATACAACATTACGTCGGTTTTTTACACCCTCAGGATTACGTAGCGGGTTATATAAGGATGAGTTTTTAAACATACCCACGAGCATTGCGCTCTCGCTTGTTGTCAACTCTCTTGGCGGTTTGTCAAAATAAATATTACTAGCAGACTCAATACCAATTGCTTGGTTTAAAAAGTCATACTCGTTGAAATACATTGTTAATATTTCATTTTTTGTATAGCGACGTTCTAAACGTGTTGCAATAATCCATTCTTTAACCTTTTGAATACCACGTTGAAATTTACTTTTTGATACATTATCAGTAAATAACTGTTTGGCTAATTGCTGGCTAATTGTACTGGCCCCACCTTTACTTCCTAAAAATACTGCAGCACGAACTGTACCCCTAATATCTATGCCGCTATGGTCATAAAAACGAATATCTTCTGTTGCTAGTAATGCATTTATAAGGTGGTCTGGTAATTCTTCGAATGGAACAGGAGTTCTATTTTCTTTATAAAATTTACCTATAACCTTACCATCGACTGCAATAATTTCGGTTGCTAAATTTTTTTCTGGATTTTCTAAACTTGTCTCATCTGGAAGGCTTCCAAAAACACCAAAAGATGCTAATAAAAACAATAAAATTATCCCTAAAATTCCAGCGCCTAGTAGCATCCAGAAAATCTTTAACGGTGTCCACTTTTTCTTAGGCTGTTTTTTTGCTGTTGCCATTGTAATGTTTAAAATTGAAGCGTTTCAAAATTTCTTAATATTACTTCGGAAATTTGAAATTGTTTTAGTTTTATTTATCTCTGACAAAAAACGTATTGTTTTTTGATATTCTTACTGCCCTTTTAGTATTCGTTATGTTTTGGCAATTATTCGTTTATGATTACATAAAATTTCCGAAGCCTTTAAAAAACTATTTATTTTTAGCGACTTCCACACTATAACCCACATCACTTATTCCTTGTAAATTTTTAACGCCTTGTACATTACCATTATTGCGGACTGCATGTGTTATGCCTAGTGAGTAATTTCCGTTTTCACGAAAGCTAAAATTTTCTTTGTAATATAATTTACTTTCCTTAATACTGCCTATTCCTTCTCCTAACCAAGAACCATCTGGGGCAGCCATTTTATATTCTAACGTATCTACCGCCGTTTTTCCGTTGGGGTACTGCATTGAAACGATTAAAAATAAATTATTAAATGGGTACTCGTTTGTGTTACGCACATTTACAAAAACATCATATTGTTTAATACTATCCAATACTGGTATTTCAAAATCAATTTTCTCGTCCACATCCCATGAGTTTCCAGATAATGTATGCGTATCTCCAGCAACTGTCGCGTTGTCACAGGCAATAAAAAAGCAGGTTATTATGAATACATAGAATATTTTACCCATCGCTTTTAGGCCCTGATTTTGGCGGGTTATTTTTATTATTGTTTGTACGCCTTTTATTGTTGTTTCTTCTTGGTTTTGCAGAAGACCCTTCTTTTGAAGGCGCGGCACCTTTAGGTTTTGGTTTAGCACCAGTTTTAGCTCTTTGTTTTGAATTTCTATTCCCACCTTTGCTTTGAGAAGCTCCTGCAGTAGCTGTTTTTCTATTACGATTATTTCTGCGTTTTTTGTTTTTAGACCTTTTTGGTTGATCAAAACGCGTTAAACTATCTTGGCCTACAACATTACTAAACAACTCTTTTTCATCAATCTTAGCATATGCTACAAACTCTTCTAAACTTGCAACAGTATTCCCTTTTTTATTAATAGCGATAATTTCGTTTACTTTCTCAACAGAAAGCTCATGCCAATTCATCCCTTCTCTTTCATAAGCAAACCAGAGCAAGCCCTTAAAAATATCTGTCTTTTGACAAACAGCATTTCCTTTTTCTGTTTTAAGTTTTACATCGCTACGCGGAAATTCTTGAAGGGCATCAAGATAGGTGTCTAATTCATAATTGAGACAGCATTTTAATTTTCCACATTGTCCTGCGAGCTTTTGTGGATTTAAAGATAATTGCTGATAACGAGCTGCTGATGTGTTTACAGACCTAAAATCTGTCAACCATGTTGAGCAACATAACTCACGCCCACAACTTCCTATTCCGCCCAAGCGAGCAGCTTCTTGACGAAAACCTATTTGTTTCATCTCAATACGTGAGTTGAAGGTACGTGCAAATTCTTTTATTAATTCTCTAAAATCTACGCGCTCTTCAGCGGTGTAATAGAAAATAACTTTTGATGCATCCCCTTGGAATTCCACATCACTTATCTTCATACGAAGACCTAAACGAATAGCGATTTCTCTAGAGCGTTTTTGAACGTCAGCTTCACGGTCACGCACTCTTTGCCATATATCGATATCCTTTTGTGTGGCTTTTCTATAAATTTTAGGAAGTTTTTCTGCGTTAGGGTTTTCCTTTTTCTTTTTCATTTGTACGCGTACCAACTCACCTGTGAGGGTAACTTGGCCTATGTCGTGTCCAGATTCTGCTTCTGTAGCAACAACATCGCCAATACTTAATGTAAGATTTTCGCTATTTTGATAAAAGTGTTTTCGTCCATTTTTAAAACGAACCTCAACTCCCGTAAAGAGAATCATATCTGCCGGAAGTGACATATTTGAAAGCCAATCAAACACCGTTAATTTATTGCAACCATCAGTACCGCAAGTTCCGTTATTCTTGCAGCCTTTAGGTTGTCCATCGGTGCCCGTGGCACAGCTAGTACAGCCCATATTTTATGTATATATAAAGGAGATTGTTTGTGTTTGCGGTAGTAATTCAAACAACTTTATTCATCAACGCCACCGCTTTCAATCCACAGTTATTGTGGAACGTTTTATTTGCCCTTGTATTGCCAAGGACTATTACAATCTCTCGAAAAATTAAACAATAATTTAATAGGTAAAGATATTAAAATTTCCTCCCTAAATCCCTACTAGAGCAGGGACTTTTTAATGGATGATAAAACATATCTTAAAAATTTGAAAACCTAATCTTCGTTTAAAGAACTTTGATCTTTAAAAGTTTTAGTGCAAAGCCTTAAATAGAACTCTTTATTTTTTAAACTTAAGTTTCTCACTTCTTCCCTTTTTGAAAATTTTGTTGCTATTGTGAGTTCCTGCACGCAATGCTTTTTGCTCCTCATCTGGTAGTTTTGTTACTTCTTGACATTCTGTTGAACAACAATTATCCATTTGTTTTGCACAATCATCGCATTGAATAAAGAGTAAATGACACGCTTCGTTTTCACAATTTACGTGATTGTCGCATGGGTTACCACATTGATGGCAGTTTGCAATAACATCATCAGTAATACGCTCTCCTCTACGATGGTCGAACACAAAGTTTTTACCTATAAATTTATTTTCTAAGCCTTTTTCGTTCACTTCTCGTGTATATTCAATGATACCACCTTCTAACTGAAAAACATTTTTAAATCCTTTGTGTTTGTAATAGGCACTTGCTTTTTCGCAACGAATTCCTCCCGTGCAGTACATCACTAGTTTTTTATCTTCCTTATGGTCTTTAAGCTGCTCCTCTATTATATCTAATGAGTCTCTAAAGGTGTCTACATCTGGTGTTACAGCATTTTTAAAATGGCCAATTTCACTTTCGTAGTGGTTTCGCATGTCTACTAATACCGTATTTGGATCTTCGATGAGCTCGTTAAAAGTTTCGGCGGCTACGTGGACGCCTTTATTTCGCACATCAAATGTTTCATCATTTAGACCGTCTGCGACTATTTTATTGCGGACTTTAACCTTTAGTTTTAAAAAAGATTTTAGGTCATGCTCAACGGCTATATTCAGTCTAACGTTTTCTAAAAAATAAATTCCGTCAAGAAATTCTTTAAAATTTCCGAAGTTATGAGCAGGTACAGAAAGCTGCGCGTTTATGCCTTCGTTAGCTACGTAGATGCGCCCAAGGACGTTGAGCTCGTCCCATTTTATAAAAAGGTGATTTCTAAAAAGTTCTGGGTTGCCTATTTTAGCGTATTGATAGAAAGAGAGCGTCAACCGGTCTTCTCCGGCTTGTTCGAGCAACGTTGCTCGCTCTTTCGCGCTTAAGGTATTGTACAGTTGCATGCTATACGTTTTTAAGGTTGAAAAAATAGTGAGGTGCAAAGGTAAAAATAATACTGAGAATTAAAATGTGCGTGTGGAGTTCTTTAGAAATATTAAGAATTTGCTATTTAGTTGATTTTTAAAGATTTTTAAAGAAAGTTTACTAAATTTAGTATCAACTAAAAATATCACGCTATGAAAAAAATTATATTTTTACTTATTTGCATAATTAGTTTTAATGCTTATGCACAAGATTCACGGCTTATTGATACAGACACCTGGTACATTGAAAAAATCACCCTTGAAGGTGAAGATTACCTATCACCACTTTATGGTCTACCACTAAATGGCATTAGTAGTTTTACTGAAAACCCCAATGAATTTTTATTTAGCTATTGTGATGGCTTCTCCACAACTATTACATATAGTAGTGACACTGCGTTTGAATTACCAGTAGAAGACCCGATAATTTTATTAGGTATGTGCACAGTGCAAGCTGAAGTAACTTTTGATTCACGGTTTCAAACTATATATTATGACAATGGAAATTATAATGGACCATTTACCTATGAAATCAACGAAATGGGAAGTGAAAAGGAACTAATTGTCACAAATTCTGCAGGAGATAAGGCTTATTATAACACTATAGCACTTTCCATAGATGAAAATAGCTTTGCAAACGTTACGATATACCCTAATCCCGCAAAAGATATTTTAACCATTTCCACTACAAATATTGAAAACAGCACTGTGACTATTTATAATATTCTTGGTAAGGAGGTTATGAATGCTGCGATTGATACGGCTTCTCAACAATTAAATATTGAGCATTTAAATGCAGGTATTTATTTGATGAATGTTGTTGCAATTAATGGAAAACAACAAACGCTTAAATTTATTAAAGAGTAACTATTCTAAACACAAAATTATGAATGCGCTATTTTACTTAGATAGCGCATTTTTATTTCCGTGATTTCAAGGGCTTCGGAAATTTTAAGGAATGGCTATCATTACTATTGTTTAAAATGCATAACTTAAATTTCCTTCCCAATTTATATTTCAAATAAGTAACGGTATTTATGCTGTTGTACTAGTTTGTGATAGCGAAATTGTTGCCTCAAAAAATTTGTCAAAAAATTAAATTTTAATAACATGAAAAATATTTTATTCGCACTAATTATGTTGCAAGGCATATTATTAAGTGCACAAGACCCACAATTGTTTAGTACAACTTGGTATTTGCGTAATATTGTCGTTAATAACACAGATAATTTTCCACCTGTTATCGCAAGGTTAGAATTCTATGATTCAAATCCATATGGAATTTCGCTGGGAATATGCGAGGATTTTTACAGCAGCCAATTAACATTCAATAACACGGAAGAAACATTTTCAATTTTTGGAGGCTGGTTATCTGGTGCAGGAGACTGCAACAACCAAACTTTTGAAACTTACCGTTTATTTTATTATAACTTTTATGAAGGCAACGAATCTATGCCGTTTGAATATTTAATAACACAAACTGGAAATGAATTATCATTGATAATAACAGCTGGAAACGGTGACAAAGCATTCTATGGAAACACAATGCTCTCAACACAAGAGCAATCTAAATTACGCATCACCTTGTTTCCCAACCCCGCAAAAGACGTGCTAATGATTTCCACCACAAACATTGAAAGTAGCACAGTGATTATTTATAACATGCTAGGGAAAGAAGTAATGACTGCTGTCATTGACACAAACTTGCATCAATTAAACGTTGCATCGCTCAGAGCAGGGATGTATTTAATACAAGTTACCGCAAGCGACGGCAAAAAACAAACATTTAAATTTATTAAAGAATAATAAAATAAATTTATAAAATGCGCTATCCATTAAGGTAGCGCATTTTTTATTGATTGCAGTTTAAATTGTAATTTTATACAATGCAAACATTCAAATACTATCTTTCATTTATTGCAATTATTATTATTAATCTGCTCTTCTTACAATGCGGCACTGCACAAAAAGAGGTTATACAAATGACAACAAATCCACCATTTAAAATACTCGAAGCCACCCACCAAGATTGGGTTGCTGGCGTTCAAGGAGGTGGTGCTGGCACTACCGTGATGATTACATTTAGTGACATTGACAGGGACGTTGAAATCCTTAATTTTTACTTCGGAAATTTTAAGGCATTAGCAAATGTGCTCCCCAATAAAACGTTGGCGTATCAAGCCAATATTTTGAACAATATTAATGATGACCGTAGCATGAATATTGACCCTAAAAAAGAAATTAATAAGCTACCACACCCCAAAAGCCAATTTAATGTAGCGCCAGGAAATGCAATTATTGAGTATCGATTTAATGGGAATGTAAATTTTTACAAAGTGACGAAGATGATTGAAAAACCACTTTTGGCATATCCAAGCGCAAACCCTAATGAAAACAGAGGAGGGTTATAGTATATTTGTCTTTCATTATCCTTTAAAGTTTCCTGTTTCTATTTCCGTTTTTCTACATTTACGCCCTCTAAACAACACCCACTTTGTCGGTATTTAAAAAACTCTTTCAACAAACCTTTATATATGGCTTGGCTACAGTGCTGCCTCGCGCATTGGCGATTGTATTGGTGCCCTTATATACATCTGTACTTGCGCCATCGAGTTTTGGTATTTATGCAACATTGATGTCTTATATTATTTTAGGAAATGTTTTGCTTTCCTACGGAATGGAAACTGCTTTTTTCAGATTTATTAATAAAGATGCTTCAAATAAAAGAGTTGTTCAATCAACTGCGCTAACATCGCTTACCGTATCATCTATTTTGTTTTTTACTATTACTTTTTTATTGAAGGATTCGCTTGCTGTTTGGTTAGATTTTAAACCTGAATACATTTTATATGCATTACTCATTTTATTACTGGATGCACTTGTAGTTTTACCTTTTGTATGGTTGCGTGCCAACGAAAAACCCATGCGTTATGCGGTAATAAAAATATTGAATGTGTGTATAAATTTGGGAGCCAACTTATTTTTCTTTTTAGTACTTCCAGAATTAGCTGCAAACAATACTGAAAGTTTTTGGTCAGGTATCTTTTCCGAAGAAAACAAAGTTGTTTACGTGTTTATTTCAAATGTAATTGCCAGTGGTTTTACGCTACTATTATTGTTGCCGTTATACTTTAAAATTAAATTTGGGTTTAATAAAACCATCTGGAAACAAATGCTCAAATATGCATTTCCAGTATTAATTGCAGGAATTGCTTTTTCAATTAATGAAGCTTTTGATAAAATTTTGCTAAAATATTTATTACCTGAGAATATTGCCGAAAAAGAAGTGGGTGTGTATGCAGCTTGTTATAAACTAGGCGTGTTTATGACCTTGTTTGCAACAGCTTTTAGACTGGGTATTGAGCCTTTTTTCTTTAATCATGCAGGGCATGAAAATGCAAAAACTACCTACGCTACAATAACCAAGTATTTTGCCATTTTTGGGAGTTTTATTCTATTGTTTGTAATTGTTTACATAGATTTTTTCAAAGAAATTCTTATTAGTGATAGTCAATACTGGGAAGCCTTATGGGTGGTACCATTTATATTGCTTGCTAATTTATGTCTTGGCATTTATCACAATTTATCTGTATGGTATAAAGTGACAGATAAAACTAAATATGGCGCTTATATATCTATAGCAGGGGCAATCATCACTCTCGTATTTAACTTTGCATTAATACCATTAATAAGCTACAAAGGCGCTGCAATTGCAACCCTTGCGGCGTATGGCTCAATGATGTTTTTGTCTTACTTCTACGGAAGAAAACACTATCGTGTACCCTATGATTTAAAAAAGATAGGTGGATATGTAATGCTTTCGGTGTTATTTTCTGGAGTAGTCTTTTATGGATTTGAGCGAAATATCTACCTTGGGACTGCGTTATTATTGGTATTTTTGTTTGTGGTAATTGTTTTTGAGAAAGACGATTTCCGAAGTATTTTAAAGAAATAAAATATGAGCTTATTCAATAAAATTTTAGGCAATGCCAGCGAAGTATCTTCTGAAGATCTAACAACAAAATATCAAACGTTGTTAATCGAAGGTGAGGAGGTAGAACTAGGCTTTAAGATGTTACGAGACGTATTTATGTTTACAAATAAACGGCTTATTTTAATCGATGTTCAAGGGCTTACAGGAAGTAAAGCAGAATATAAATCAATGCCATACAAGAATATCTCTCGGTTTTCGTTAGAAACCGCAGGTACTTTTGACTTGGATGCCGAATTGAAAATTTGGATCTCTAGTGAAAACACACCTACTGTAAGTAAAAAATTTAATAAAAGTATTGATGTCTATGCCGTGCAACGGTATTTAGCTCAAAAAGTAATGTAACAAACATGACCGTACCTATTAAAATTATAAATAAGTCAACCCATCCATTGCCTAGTTATGAAACTATAGCGAGCGCAGGTATGGACATACGTGCAAACGTGACCGAGTCCTCAACCCTAAAACCATTACAACGTGCCATTGTTAAAACGGGGCTTTTTATTGAATTGCCTGTAGGCTTCGAAGCGCAAGTACGTCCTCGAAGTGGTCTTGCTGCAAAAAAAGGAATTACAGTTTTAAACAGCCCAGGAACTATTGATGCAGATTATCGTGGCGAGATTGGGGTTATTCTTGTAAATCTTTCAAATGAGGATTTTACAATTGAAAACGGCGAACGCATAGCACAATTAGTAATTGCAAAACACGAGCGTGCCGTATTTGAAGAAGTAGAAGTGCTTTCAGAAACAACTCGTGGTGAAGGGGGTTTTGGTAGTACAGGAGTAAAGTAAATATTTATAAAACAACGATTGCTTTCCGTCTTCGCGGAAATGAAAAAAATATTAAAATGAAAATAATAGTTCCAATGGCAGGCCGCGGAAGCCGTCTTCGCCCACATAGTTTAACAGTACCAAAACCATTAATTCCTGTTGCGGGAAAGCCTATAGTACATAGATTAGTCGCAGATATTGCTGGTGTTTTAAATCAAGATATTGAAGAAATCGCTTTTATTCTAGGTGATCCAGCGTTTTTTGGGGATGACGTTGTTGAGAGTTTAAAGGAACTTGCAGAAGGTCTTGGAGCTAAAGCTAGTATTTACCGCCAGTTAGACCCTAAAGGAACTGGCCACGCAATAATGTGTGCTGAGCCTTCTTTGAGTGGACCTGCGGTCATTGCGTATGCAGACACATTGATTCGTGCTGATTTTGATTTAGATAAAGAAGCAGATGCTGTAATCTGGACCAAGAAAGTTAAAAACCCAGAGGCGTATGGTGTAGTAAACTTAAACGATAATGAAGAAATTGTTGAGCTTGTTGAAAAGCCAGAAACATTTGTAAGCGATCAAGCTGTGATTGGTATTTATTATTTTAAAGATGTTGCTGTACTTAAAAATGAATTGCAATATGTTTTAGACAATAACATTATAAATGGTGGAGAATATCAAATAAATGATGGTATTAAACGCATGATGGCTGATGGAAAGATATTTAAAACTGGAACAGTTAGTGAGTGGATGGACTGCGGTAATAAAGAAGTAACCGTAGAAACAAATAAAAGAATGTTAGGCTTTTTGCACGAAGCAAAAGAATCACTAATTTCAGAAAAAGTAATTAATGAAAATAGCGAAATTATCTCACCATGTTTCATTGCAGAAGGCGTTGTTTTAAAAAATAGTGTTGTGGGTCCTCATGCATCCATTGGTAAGGGTACGGTTATTGAAGATAGTACCGTAAAAAACAGTATTATCCAGACAAATACAACTATTAAAAACGCTGTTCTGGATAATGCAATGATTGGAAATCATGCTCATTTTGACGGTAAATTTACTAACGTAAGCATTGGTGATTATTCACAATTAAAATAATAGTGCTCAAAGAAACCTTTTGACAAGTAATTTTTTAAAATAGGTTTCCATCACATTTTACTAAATAACTACATGGTGAAACTAAAATATATATGTATCGCTCTTTTCTTCGGAAATTTCATATTTCCGCAGTCGGCGTTTGCACAAGAAGAAGAGGAACCAACGGACGATTTAGGAAATGTTACGGATGCATTTCAAGAAAACTTTTACGAGGCTTTAAAGCAAAAGTCAATTGAAAATTATGAGCTCGCAATTATATCTTTAGAAAAAGCAAAAGCCGCTTCAAAAGGAAATAAAAATGGTGATGCAATTATATATTTTGAGTTAGCAAAAAATCAAACCAAACTTAAATACTACGACACTGCCGAGGAAAATTATAATAAAGTTATTGAAACAAATCCAGATAAATTAGAGGTACTTGAAGCTCTTTATGACCTTTATTATTTAAAAAGAGATTATGATAAGGCAATTCCATTAGTAAAACGGTTAAGTGCTATAGATGAGGATTACAAAGAAGATCTTGCAAATTTATATAGCAGAACAAAGCAGTATGATAAATCTATAACTATTCTTGACGAGCTAGACGCCTCTTGGGGAGAGAGCACTTATAGAGACGCACTACGCAATCAAATTTATAGGATTACAGGAAACAGTCAAGGAGCAATTGATAACCTAGAAACTAAAGTAGATAAGAACCCTAAGAACGAAAAAGATTATCTAAATCTAATTTATTTATATAGTGAAGAGGGTAATACAGACAAAGCATTTGAAACTGCTAAAGAACTCCAAAAAAACAACCCTAAGAGTGAGTTAGTACATCTTGCGCTTTATAAATTTTATCTTGATAAAGGTATTACAGATGAAGCATTAAAATCAATGAAAGTTGTTTTCAAATCTGAGGAAATAGATAAAGAAAGCCAATATAAAGTATTAGGTGATTTTTTAAGTTTTGTTAATGAAAATCCAGAATATGAAAAACAACTTGATGAAACTGTCTCTCTTTTCTCAGCACAAAATAATGGACAAGTTTATGAAAAACTGGGAGATTATTATTTGACTAAAGGGAATAAAGAAGCCGCATTAAAATTCTTTGAAAAAGGAATTATACTCGACGCAGATAATTTTAGTTTACTAAAAAATACTTTATTATTACAAATAGATGTTGCAAATTTTGAAGCAGCAAAAAAGTTGAGCAAAGAAGGCTTAGAGGTTTTTCCAGCACAACCTTTAGTGTATTTGTTACACGGCGTTTCCCTAAATAGTTTAAACGATTTTGATGGTGCACTCGAAACACTAGAAACAGGAATTGATTACTTATTTGACAATCCAAAAATGGAAAAAGACTACTATGAGCAGTTGAGCATAGGATATACGGGTAAAGGAAATACTAAAAAAGCAACCGACTTTGCCAATAAGGCGGCGGCGATACAAATTTCAAATTAAGAAAATGAAAATACGAGCTATTTTAGTTATAGGGCTGATGTTGTTTATTTCCGCTTGCGGAAGTACAAAAACTATTAAAGGCACAACCACTGCATCTGCAACAATGACAACTAAAAATCTAGTAAAGGCCCATAATGGAGCTACTCAAAATTTTAAGACACTCGCAGCAAGACTTCAAGTAAAATATGATGATGATAAACAATCGCAGAGTATCACTACGAGTGTGCGCATGGAAAAGGATAAAGTAATATGGATTAAAGCATCTATTTTAGGGATCACATTAGCAAAAGTTTTAATAACTCCAGAAAAAGTAAGTTTTTATGAGTCTATTGATCGCAGTTATTTTGAAGGTGATTTTGCGCTTTTAAGTGATTTATTAGGGACTGAAATAGATTTTAAACAAGCACAATCTATTCTTTTAGGTAATAGTATTGTACCTATTTCATCTCAAAAATATGAAACACAAGCTTCTAATAATAAATATCAAGTAACCCCAAAACAGCAAAATCCTCAAATGCTATTAACGCTCTTGTTCAACCCAGATAATTTTATGCTGTCTCAAGAAACTGTTTCGCAACCTCAAAAAGGACGTAATCTTTCGGTTACCTACGGAAATTATAATAAAATAGAAACAGATTATTATCCATCAACCATAAGTATTCTTGCAACAGAAAATACTAGTGTTACAAGCATTGATATGAAATATAAAAAGATTGATCTCAATGTTTCGGTAAGTTTTCCGTTTACTATTCCAGATGGGTACAAAAAAAGAACCTTAGATTAAATATGAAGTTACGCGTAATTTTTTTCGGTTTTCTTTTATTCGCAAGCCTTAGCCCTGTTTTTTCACAGTCCAAAAAACAACAACAACTAGAAGAGCGAAGACAGCTTATTTTAAATGAAATTAAGCAAATTAATTCTTTGTTATTTAAAACGCAGGGTCAAAAAAAGACCGTTTTAACCGAGGTTGAAGATTTAGATCAACGGATCAAGGCACAGGAAAATCTTATTAGAGTTACAAACCAACAAGCAAATTTACTCACGCGCGAAATAAACGAAAATACTACTCAAATTTCAAATTTAAGAGCTGAGTTAACGGAGCTTAAAGATGATTATGCTGCAATGGTGCGCAAATCGTACAAAAGTAAATCACAGCAAAGCCGAATTATGTTTTTGTTGTCTTCCCAAGATTTTTTACAAGCCTACAAGCGTGTACAGTATATGAAACAGTATGCTAATCATAGAAAAAAACAAGGGGAAAGTATTAAAGAAAAAACGATTTTACTTCAAGACTTAAATCAAGGGCTTATAGACCAACGTAAACAAAAAGACAAACTTATTGCAGAGAATAAAGTTGCAAAGGCTAACCTTAATAAGGAAAAGAAAAATCAAGAAGCGCTCATTGCAACATTAAAAAAAGATGAAACTGGGTTTGCTAGTCAAATACGCAGTAAGCAAAATGAAGCAGATAAGTTAAATAAAGAAATTAAAGCTATTATTAGAGCGGTTATAGCTGAAGCTAATAAAAAAGCAGCAGGAAGTAGTACCGTAAAGCCTAAAGCTTCTTTAAGTGGTGGATTTGCCCTTACTCCAGAGGCTGCAGCATTAGCAAAAAATTTTAGTAATAATAAAGGTAAACTTATTTGGCCTGTTGAGAAGGGTGTTGTTTTAAATAGATATGGAACCCGTCAACATCCTCAATTTCCTAACGTAACTCAAATATTTCATGGGGTAGAAATTGCCACTAGTAAAGATGCAAAGGCAAGAGCTATTTTTGAAGGAGAAGTTGTCCAAATACAACAAGTAAAAAACGCGAACAAAGCTGTTTATATTAAACATGGAGATTATATTACAATTTATAATAACTTAGCAAGCGTATCTGTAAAAAAAGGAGATAAAGTATCTGCCAAGGACAATTTAGGAACTATTTTTACACATCCTACAACAGGAAAAACCGTCATTAAATTCTTAGTGTATAAAAATAGCACCGAGATGAATCCAGCAGATTGGATTTATAGAATGTAATTTCAAGATATTAAAAAAGGGACTCAATATGAGTCCCTTTTTTATATAATTAATTACCTCTTATTTTATTAATAGTTTTTTAGTTTCAGAAATTCCTTGAGACGTAATCGTTACAAAGTACATACCTGTGCTAAACCCTGCAATATCAATTGTCGCCGTTGTTTTTCCTCCCATTTGTACGTTTGAAATAGTTTGAACTGTTTGTCCTAAACTATTGACAATTAAAATGGAAGCATCAGAAGCAGTTTCAGAAGTCAAATCAACAAAAACTTTGTCAGAAGCTGGATTAGGATAAAGTGTAATTCCTGCAAGAGCATTATCATTAATTCCTAATGTTGAGGTCAAGTTGATATTGTCAATGAAAGTACTATTTCCGTAGCCATTAATATTAATAAATTTAAATTGAGCAACCTCACCTAAATATGGAGTTAAATCGATAGATTCATTTCTCCAATCTGAGGCATTTTCAGGTTGCCAATTTCCTGTTTCATATCCAGATAATGTTGATAAATCAAGATTTGTTTTATTGTAGATTGTTGTAAAAGTTCCACCACAATCTATTGAAACCTCTACACGCATGCTATCAAAAAGCGTCGCTGAATATTGTGCTTTTGCTAAATCGAATGTCAATGTTGCTGTGGTTGCTGAAGTAAGATCAAAAATTTCAGTAGTTAAAACATCTTCTTCCCCTGGTGCATTATAGCTATAATTATCAACAAACGCAGCCGTTGTGTTATTACCGTCACTTCCTGTTATTCCACTTTCTTCAACCCAAGTTTCATCATTATCTACATTTGTGATTGACCATCCAGCAGGTGGAACTCCATTTGTTTCAAAATTTTCTTCAAAATCTAGCGGTGTTGCTTCTGTAATTGCAAAGAAATCCAATGTAGCAACATCATTACTTGCGTTTTGGTCACCAGTTAAATTAACTGTAATTGTTAACGTATAAGAACCTGCAGTGGTGATTGAAAGCGGTGTTGCAAAGTCAAAAATTACTTGGTCTCCAGAGTTAATTGTTGCTGTGAATGTTTCTGTGACTATAGCTTGACCACTTAATTGATAAGTCACATCAAAATTGCTTTGTGGATCAATACCAGTATTTCTAATTACTGCAGAAACAATAACATCACTTGAGCCTGAACATACCGTCGAAAAGTCACCAACATCGTTTCCAACTTCAATTACTCCAATATCATTTGGTAATGAACAGTTAAGTAATCCACCTCCATGTGAAATTGCTATTGTACGACGAGATGTCCAGTTTTCTGTATCATTTTTAGCTACAATCGCAGCCCAAATTGTTGCATTAGGATCTGCAATAGGTACTGTAATTGTTGTCGTCGTTGCATTCCCTGCTACTTCCATAAATTTATTTCCTAGAAGATATACATCGTATGACTCAGCATCTGCTAAGGCATCCCAGACAAATGTAGCCTCATCAGGGCATACTTGTGAAAATGCAAAACCTTCAACTTGATTTGTGATAGAAAAATTAGCATTACTATCATCAGTAAATACACCACTTGTCACTCTTATTTGTGCTGCTCCTGTAATAGTTGTAGGAACACTCCATCCATAATTTGTAACGTTTGATCCCACTGTTGCAATGGCTGTCCAGCTTGTTCCTCCATCGGTTGAATATTCTAAATCAAAATCTGCAGTTGTATTTATCGCATCCCAGTGTATTGACTCGGTTTCACCAGCAACAAAACTTTCACTTCCGTCAGGATAAGTAACTGTAATGTTATCAGAGATAACTTCATAAACTACAAAATATTCTTGAGGGCCAACAGGAACATTAAATCCTGAAATATCTAACGTGTAATTACCAGCAGCAGGGTTATTAATTAAAACTTGCTCTACGTTATTTAAATGGTCTTCCCCGTTAGTCGCAGGGTTATCAAGTGTAGTTGCATTAGGAGTTGGATCTAAAATCCAAGGAAGTAATGAATTACTTGCAGGGTCATTTACCACTAAATCAAGATCATTTACAAGTGCTGGGTTTGCTCCAGCTGAAGCTTGTACATCACTCCAATATAACATAAACCTAACTTGAGTAGTCCCTGCAGGAACAGCAATTGTATGATTGTTTGTAGTTCCCTGCGTAATATTATCACTTAAATATCTATTATCTTCAATAATTTTTGCTGCACGTAAACCATTTACGATTCCCCAACCAAATTTATAATCAGGGCCTATATTTCCAGCTTCATTAGCCGTATTTAACAAAGCCGCTTTAATCAAAGCAGATTGCGGTAAATCACCTCCGTTTAAATCCCCGTAGGCTTCATAAAGTTGCGCAGAGATTCCAGCAATTCCTGGAGCTGCACCAGAAGTACCTCCAAAAGACATATATTGATTGTTCTCGTCAGTTGAATTTTGATTTTGACCATTTGCTGCGATATCTGGTTTTATTCTTCCATCATGTGCAGGACCTCTACTGCTTGAGTTTACTAACTCTCCATCAAAAAATACATTTGCAGTAGCAATCACATTTTTACCTTGTTTGTGTCCTCCAGTAATATTTCCCCATTGATTACCAGCTCCATAACCACAATTTTGATTATTTGAGTTACCCGCAGAAAACACATGCAATAAAGAAGGTATATCTTTTGTTTGTTCATCTACTCTACTTGTAATTGTAGTATATCCATCATTACAACCGTTACTATATGAAGAGTTTGTAATTTGTACACTACCATCGTCAATACGTGAAGTTGTTGCATTATCTAAAAAGTTTGCTTGATAATTAGTAACAAATACATTTGAGCCTGCTGCCATTCCTCTCATCATAGGATTAAGATTTCCTGCACCTGCCATAATCCCACCTACGCCATCGCCATGAGTTTGGCCTGTCCCAGAAGCACTACTATTATCTATACGCCCTTGAAAATCTATATGAGGACCTACAATCCCATCATCACGTACCATAACTCCAATACCTTCGCCAGTATAATTTCTTCCTGCAGTGGTTTGTGTATCAAGATTACTAGATCTATGTAAACTCCTTCCTCTTGTGTCATCTTTTACGTCGGGAGCAACTATAAGCTCTACCCATTTTACAAATGGTAAATTTGAAAGTGTTTCTAAGCAATTATTAGGAATCGAAAGATCAAAAACATTATGCCCCTTATATTCTTGCTCAACAATAATCTGTTGCTTTGTTAACTCATCAATAACATAATTTGAGTCAGCATGCTTCTGAAATTCTAATGTAACAAAAATGTTATCTCCATTCAAAGCATAAGCTGGGTAAGGAGGCATTTTTAAAGCTGAAGACAACTTATACTCCCCGTCTATAGGAACAATTGCTCTAACTCCATTATCTTTTAAATATTGAATTGAAACGTTTTCTGGAAAATAAAAAACATACGCTTTATTAGGTAAATACTCTATAAGTTCAAACCCTCTGCTTTTAAAATCATTTTGGATCTCTTGAGTAGGAGTTTCAAAAAATTGAATCCAACCATAATATCCATCCATAAATTTTGAGGATTCTGGCATTTCACTCCATTGAAAAGAGTTAATGTTTTCTTCAACTACTACGACTTCATCTTGAAATTGAATAGTATAAGGAGATTGTGCTAATAAAGCCATGCTTAATAATAGCATTAAAAATGTAGTTGCTTTTTTCATATTTTCTGAAATTATAAATGCGCCGTTTTATTTAGCACATAATTATACTTACTCAAAAATAATGAATAGAAGTGATTGCCAAAAAGCGTTTTGACCAAAAATATCTCAGAAAAAACTCACAAATAATAAGAATAACTCATTATTTAACTAATCAAACAATGCCTTTAGTTCTGTTGCTGCTTCTGGTTTAATCTTACCAGCAAGTAATAAGCTTAATTGCTTACGACGTAAAGCTGCAGCAAAACGAGTTTTTTCTAACTCGCTTTCTGGGGTTAGCGGAGGTACTGGAACTGGGTTTCCCATTTCGTCAACTGCAACAAAAGTATATATGCCTTCATTAGCCTTACTACGAATACCACTTTCTCTATCTTCAATCCATACATCCATAAAAACCTCCATTGAGCTTTTAAAAGAACGAGAAACTTTTGCTTCAACTGTAACAACGCTTCCTAGTGGGATCATCTTATTAAAAGCAACATGATTAACTGATGCTGTTACAACAATTCTACGACTATGTCTGCGTGCAGCAATACTAGCAGCACGGTCCATACGAGCTAATAATTCGCCACCAAACATATTACCTATTGGGTTAGTTTCACTAGGCAGAACAAGGTCTGTAATTGTTGTACAAGATTGCGAAGGTGTCTTTATTTCCATTATAGATGCCCAGAAAATTGGGTCGAATTTAAATTTTGCGCAAAGGTAAGCAGTTAAGCCCAATTTAAGCTGTTATTAAAAACGAGAATTTGATTTTTTGAAAAACTTTAGGACAACTTTGAAAGTTAGAAATTAAAGAAAAAAGCAATAATTAATTCTCTAATTCCTTTACTAACAACCAAGCATCTTTATTTTCAGTGCGTTTTATATTGCGCAGCGAAGTTAATGCCTCAAGACGATTTTCATAACTTGCATACACCACTTGATGTAAACCATATTTATTTTCCCCTATTAGTTTAGCAGTAAATCCTTTTTCATGAAGTTGCGCAACCTTGGTAGTTGCGTTTTCTTCTACCCTAAAAGCACCAGCTACAATATGGTATTTTCCAGTTTGCTTAGGTACTGCAACCTCAACCGTAGGTAAAGGATTTGAAATTATAAATGTAGCTTCTTGAATTTGCTTTTGAACAAGTGTTTCTGCTTTTTGCTTTTGTACAAAGTTATGGTCCTGGACACCGCTTTCATACAATTTCATACCGCCTAGACCTGCGACTGCAACAGCAATTAAACCTACAGCAGCATATTTAATATAAGGTGTGTTTCTTTTGCGAGGGGTAAATAATAAAGGTGTTTCGGTAGTTTCAGCTGCTGAAATATTAGTTTCAATAACACGACTAACTTCTGATGAAATAAACGTAGTTAAACCAAAAGAACCCGCATCAAAATTTTTGTTTCCCGAAGGGAAAAATTGAACTACTCGTTCTTTATTAAAAGAAAAGTCACCAATGTTATCTAGCGAAACAGTTTTGCCTTCACTTAAATTTAAAGAAAGTTTTCCTGTAAAATTTCTAATTTTTTGAAGTGCAACCTCATAACTAATTCCCTGAGCACTTGCAACATAGTTTGCTAAAAGACCATCATTAGTTTGTAACTGTCTGTTAAAAGAAATTGATTTTCCCGGAGGATAAAATGTATGTGTCTCAATATCAATTTGAGCAGACGCATAATGCGTTAAAAATGCCCCAAAACCTGGGATTATCACGCACTCGTAGCGGTATAGTAAATCTTGTATGTAAGTTGATAATTGCACTAAAGCAAATATACTTTTTTTTGTTTTTTTATCGAATTCAAAGCACGCAACTTATTAACAACTCAAAAATACGTATCTTGAAAATCTCCCTAATTTATACTTTAAGTCTTCATTTTGAATGGCTAATATTTCAGAAAAAATTATTTTAATTTCTGAAATATTAAGACTGGAATACTTTTTCAATAGCATAAACATTTAAAATATGCTTTCTAAAACCGAACTTTTATACACACTCGCATTACAACGCGTCCCAAATTTGGGTGACACTTCAGCAAAAAAACTATTACACAACATAGGCAGTGCCGAAGGAATTTTCAAAGAAAAAAAATCCAATTTGCTAAAAATTGATGGCATTGGTGAGTCTAAATTAAAGGACCTCGAAGAAAGTAGGTTATTAGACGAAGCCAAAAGTGAAATTCAATTTATAGAAGCAAATAATATTGAGTATAGTTATTTTAAAGATAAAGCATATCCTGAAAGATTAAAACATTGTCTTGATGGTCCTATATTATTTTTTCAAACTGGAAATTTAGATATTCAAAATAGAAAAATGCTTAGCATCGTAGGGACTCGTAAAGTAACAAGTTACGGGCAGGCTTTTTGTGAAAAATTAATTGAAGAGCTAGCAGCGATTAATCCTGTTATTGTTTCCGGGTTTGCATATGGTGTTGATATTACTGCACATAAAGCTGCTATGGATAATGGGCTGCAAACGATAGGATGTTTAGCTCATGGCTTAAACCAAATTTACCCTAAAGTTCATAAAAAGTATGTAGCTAAAGTAGAAGAAAACGGTGGATTTATTTCAGAATTTTGGAGCACAGATTCATTTGATCGAAATAATTTTTTAAAACGTAATCGTATTATAGCAGGTATGAGCGAAGCTACGATTGTCATTGAAAGTGCTGAAAAAGGAGGAAGCTTAGTCACAGCTGATATTGCAAATAGTTACAGCCGAGAAGTTTTTGCCGTTCCAGGTAGGGCTACAGATAATCAAAGTGTGGGTTGTAATAATCTTATTAAAACAAACCAAGCGAGAGTAGTCACCTCTGCAGCAGATGTTATTTATATGCTAGGTTGGAAACTTGATGAAAATGCAAAAAAACCACTTCAAACATCACTCTTCATTGAATTTACCGCAGAAGAAAAGCTCATTTATAATTTTCTAAAAGAAAAAGATAAAGAGCTTCTTGATATTATTGCAATTGAATGCCAATTGCCTACTTATAAAGTTGCAAACTTGCTTTTAGGAATGGAACTAAAAGGAGTTATTAGACCTTTACCAGGTAAATTGTTTCAATTAATTTAATACCCTAATTTCAAACGTACGCGCTCTAAAACTCCATTTGCAACGACTTTAGCTTTTTCTGCACCTACTTGTAATGCTTTATCTATTTCGGGTAAATTGTTCATATAGTAATTGTAGCGTTCACGGGGTTTAGCAAATTTCTCAACAATTAATTCGTATAAAGCTTGTTTAGCATGGCCATAACCATAATTTCCGCCTTCGTAATTTGCTTTCATCTGCTCTATTTCAGTTTCCGAAGCCAATAAAGAATAAATTGCAAAACAGTTACAAGTATTCCAGTCTTTTGGTTCTTCGAGTGGTGTGCTATCTGTTTCAATTTTCATTACTTGCTTGCGCAATTTTTTGTCTTCCATAAAAATATTGATGGTATTCTCTCTTGACTTGCTCATTTTATGACCATCAAGTCCTGGAACAAGTTTAGTATCTGTTTGAACTTGAGCGTCTGGAATTACAAATGTTTCACCCATTTGTGCATGAAAACGAGATGCTACGTCGCGGGTCATTTCAATATGCTGCAATTGGTCTTTTCCTACGGGGATAATGTTTGCGTCATATATTAATATATCTGCAGCCATGAGCATAGGATATGTAAATAAACCTACGTTTACATCTTCTAATCGGTCTGCTTTATCCTTAAAGGAATGAGCTAAAGTTAACCGTTGAAATGGGAAGAAGCAGCTTAAGTACCAAGATAATTCTGTCACCTGGGGTACGTCGCTTTGACGATAAAAAACTGTTTTTTCTACATCAAGACCAAATGCTAGCCATGTTGCGGCGGTACTATACGTATTACTCTTTAATATCTCGGCATTTTTAATAAGTGTAAGTGTATGAAGGTTTGCAATAAAAAGAAAGCTATCATTTTTAGGGTTGTTTGCCATCTCTATCGCTGGCAATATAGCTCCTAAAATATTTCCTAAATGTGGCGTTCCTGTGCTTTGTATTCCTGTAAGTATTCTTGACATGTTGAGGGCGTCTTAACGGATAACTTTTAAATTAAAATCAATCTTTTAGCAAAGTTACTTTTTTTAGGCTATTTACGTCAGGCAAATTGCTAATTTTGGCGTTTATGAGAATACTGCTGTATCCATTTTTTTTATTATACCGTATTTGGTTTTATATCCTTATGGCATTACCTATTCTTGTTATGTTTCCTTTTTTGGTTATCTCTATTTTAAAGCAGGAATGGTACCCATATTTTTTTAAGATGGCACGCATTTGGGCCACAGTAATTCTTTTTGGAATGGGATTCTTGCCTAAAATTAAACGTGACGTACACTATAAAAAAGGCCAATCATATATGTTTGTCTCAAATCATACTTCAATGACAGATATAATGATGATGCTCTACAGTACTAAAAACCCTTTTGTTTTTGTTGGGAAAAAAGAGTTAAGTAAGATTCCGCTATTTGGTTTCTTTTACAAGCGCACCTGTATCTTGGTTGATCGCAAAAACCCAAGAAGTCGCAGAGATGTTTTTGAAAGTGCACAACGCAGATTAAATCAAGGTTTGAGTATTTGTATTTTTCCAGAAGGTGGTGTTCCAGATGACACGAGTATGATTCTTGATGAGTTTAAAGACGGTGCTTTTAGATTAGCCATTGAGCACCAAATACCAATTGCACCAATGACATTTCATGATAATAAAGAACGGTTTTCTTATGAGTTTTTTAGTGGTTCGCCTGGTAAGATGCGTGTTAAAGCACACGCACTAATTCCTACTCAGGGACACAAATTAGAAGATAAAAGAGCAATAAAGAATCAAACCCGTCAAGTTATCTTAGAGGAGTTGAATGCTGCTAGTGTATAAAAAAGCCATCTCATGGCGACGAGATGGCTTTTCAATCATTTTGTTTGGCTTCCCAAACACCAATTAAATATAACCTACTTACTTAAAATTTAAAACTCAATCCAGTATAAACACCAATATAATAAGGTTTAAAATTCACAGTGTTATCTGTGTATGGATTAAGTTGATACTTAAACATAGGTTCAACATTAAACTTAAACTTACTTGACAATTTGTAATCAAACCCTAACCCAACATTTGTAGAGAAGCTTACATTAGATAAATTGTTGGCCTCGCCCAACGTTTCATTAAAATTTCCTGCGGTTACGCTTACTTCATTATTTCCTAAAAAAAGTGTACTCATACCACCTATAATATTAACACCCAGCTTTGTGTTAAAAAGTGCATATTTTAACTCTAGTGGCACTTCGTAATAAGATATATTTTGATTTAAGAAAACCTCACCGCTTGTTGATTTAGGACGTATTTCTCCAAAGGTGCCATCATTTGAAGCTTCAAAAGTTCCCGCATCTTGCGGGATTAATACACTTTGTGGGTTGTTATAATCAACACTCCTCAAGGCGGCCGAAATAGGACCATTGCCTAGCTCAATACCACTAGTACTATAGCTTAAATCAACATTACTAACTCCTGTACGAATACTCAACCTATTATTTACCGCATAACTAATACCCACACCATAACTAAAATTAACATCGCCGCTTTGTGAGTTATCTGCAAATGACGCATCTATTGAGGAACCTTCACTTAATGTATTATAATACACTGGAGCAAAATTAGGCGCTACTTCCCATCTGTTTTTTGGTGGGTCTTTTTTAACAATCGCATCTTCTACATTAACTTTCTTTTGCTCGTCAATAGCATCAAAAATTGATTTTTTAGTAGCTTCAACATTTTTTTCCTTTTCTTCTAATGGCATTTCTTGTGCAATAACTTCTTCGGAAATATTAATTTCATTTTCCTTAAGGAATGCAGGATTATCATTTTTTTTAGAGGTGTCTTTTTCAACCGAAGCATTCTTCATGGCAATCTTTTCATCAATTACAGTTGAATTTTGAATACCTTTTTTATTTATCAAATTATCGCCGTTTTGAATAGCAAAAGCCTCATCTTTTTTATTATTAATAGTACTTGATACGGCGTTTTCAATTAACTCTTCTTTTACGCCTTGATTTTTAAGTTGATTAGTTTGAGCAGCTACACTTTTGTTTATTGAATTTATATTATTTTCAGAATTACTATTTGTTGTTGCTGTTTTTTGTGTCGCAGAATATGCATCATCACCAGAAATTTCAGAAGAAGGGCTTACTCTTTTTAAAGTTTTAAAATTAGTTTCTTCAACAACTTCTTCTTCTTTATGAATTTCTGTTATTTGTTTGTCAGTGTCTATTAGGGGAGAATGATTATTGTCTTCTTTAAGTATTTTTGTCTCTTTTGAATCTTCATTAACAATAGAATTATTATTATTCGTGTTATCCCAAACTGAACTTCCAATAGTAAACATCAATGCTAAAATTGCAGCAAGACCACCCATTTTCCACCATAATGGAATCACCTTACGGTCTTTTTTCTTCTCCTGCAACTGTGCTTGGATATTCTCCCAAACATGCGGAGGAGGAGTCGCTTCAAATTGATTAAAGCGCTCTTTAAAAAGTGAGTCTATGTTTTTTTTATTTTCCATCTTTCTTACCTACCCTGGCAAGTATCTTAGGTGTTTTATATAACTATAAATCAGTTTTTCTATAATCAATTACTTTTGTTTTTAAAATTCCTCTGGCTCTTGCTAGATTTGATTTAGACGTTCCATCGCTAATTCCTAACAAATTTCCTATTTCTTTATGAGAATAACCATCCATGACATACATGGTAAATACCAATCTATATTGGTCTGGTAGTTCTTGAATTATTTTTAACAAAAAATCTAGCGGTAAGCCTTCGTCAATAATATCCTCATCTGCTGTATCCTCAATCTGCCCCTCATCTTTAATATCAAACACTTTTTGTTTTCGATATTTTTGTAAGACTGTGTTAACTGTAATTCGTTTAATCCAGCCCTCAAAAGATCCTTTACCTTTAAATTGACCAATTTTATCAAAAATAGTCATAAAGGCATCTTGCAGATTATCTTCTGCTTCAGTACTATTAGGAGAATATCGTAGGCAAATGGGAAAAAGCGCATTACTATAACGTTTGTACAATTCTCCTTGGGCCCTAATATCCTTCTTTTTGCAGCCTTGTATGAGTTCATCTAAAGTCAAATGCAGTACCTAGGTTAGTTAGTTTAATAGTAACTCACATAAAAAAGTAAGTAACAACCGGAATAACTTTGGCTTCTACAATTAGTAGATACCTGATTGTTAAGAGGGTTGCGTATAATCACCAATTTTTATTTAATTGTTACTTAAAGAATTAAAGTTAATATATAACTATTGATTTGTTGAGGAGAACTGAATGCGAATATAGGAAAGAATATGCTTTTATTCTTTCCTTCAATTTATGCCTTCAATAGATTTATAATTATCTCATAATAGTATAACAACTATTTGTAAAAACCCCCAAATTCCAAAAGTGAATTTTTGGAATTTGGGGGTTTAGTTTAATTAAATTCTTTCCTAAGAATATATAAAACAAGAGATTTAAGCTTCTGTAAGCGCCTTAATACTATCTTTAATCTTTATTTCAAGTTCTTCCATTAGTTCTGGATTATCTAACAATAGAGCCTTAACTGCATCTCTACCTTGTCCTAGTTTTGTATCATCATAACTAAACCAAGAGCCAGCTTTTTTCACAATTTCAAAATCAACCCCTAGATCAATAATCTCCCCAACTTTTGAAATTCCTTTACCGTACATAATATCAAATTCGGCTTTCTTGAATGGTGGGGCTACTTTATTTTTTACAACCTTTACTCGTGTTTTGTTACCTAAAACCTCACTATTGCTATCCTTAATTTGAGTAGAACGACGAATGTCTAATCTTACTGAAGCATAAAACTTAAGAGCGTTACCACCAGTAGTAGTTTCAGGATTACCAAACATTACTCCAATCTTTTCACGCAATTGGTTAATAAATATAACAGTACAATTTGTTTTACTAATTGAACCAGTAAGTTTTCTAAGTGCTTGGGACATTAGCCGGGCATGTAATCCCATTTTACTATCCCCCATTTCTCCTTCGATTTCACTTTTTGGTGTCAATGCCGCAACAGAATCAATAACAATAATATCAATAGCACCAGAGCGTATTAAATTATCCGCAATCTCAAGTGCTTGTTCTCCATTGTCTGGTTGCGAAATTATTAAGTTCTCAATATCAACTCCTAAACTTTCAGCGTAATAACGATCAAAAGCGTGCTCTGCATCAATAAATGCTGCTATACCTCCTTTTTTCTGAGCTTCAGCAATAGCATGAATGGTCAATGTAGTTTTTCCAGAAGACTCTGGTCCATAAATTTCAATAACTCTTCCTCGTGGATAGCCACCTACTCCTAAAGCAACATCTAATCCTAGAGAACCTGTAGGGATTGTATCAACTTCAACTACAGTTTTATCACCCATTTTCATGACAGTTCCTTTTCCGTAAGTTTTGTCAAGTTTGTCAAGAGTTAATTTAAGTGCTTTTAATTTTGCTTCTTTTTCTTTATCGTCAGCCATGAGAGATTTTTTTATTTGATGTTTAAGAATAAGTCAAAAACATACCTAATTTTTAATCTTGTGGAATTTTTCCATCAAAATAGGATGTAAATATAACGAATATTGGAATATTTCCAAAACTCTTTTGAGTTTCATTATTTTTTAATAATCACAAAGTGAGAAAATAATAATTTCTTTAATATAGAAAACTATTTTATAGTGGTATTCTCGAAGAAAAATATTATTATTTATTCTAATTAATATTATAAAATAAACGAAACCCTAAGTATTTACACTTAGGGTTAAAAAAAGCTGAACAATAGATTTTGTTCAGCTTTAATAAATATGTAATTTTTAATATAAGACTATTTATCTTATCCAGCTAATGCCTCTGCACCACCAACAATTTCTAAAATTTCATTAGTAATTGCAGCTTGACGTGCTTTGTTATATTTTAATTTAAGATCATCACGTAGCTCTGTTGCGTTATCAGTTGCCTTGTGCATTGCTGTCATACGCGCTCCGTGTTCACTCGCTACACTGTCTCTAAGCGCTTTAAATAATTGCGTCTTTAAACTCTTAGGAATCAACCCCTCAACAATTTCTTCTTTTGAAGGCTCAAAAATATAATCAATATTTGATCCACTAGTTTCAACTTCTTCCTTTCTAGGTAGAATAGGTAAAAATTGTTCTGTTATTATCTCTTGGGTCGCTGCATTTTTAAAGTGATTATATACTATAACAATCTTATCATATGTACCAGCACTAAATAAATCCATTAACATTTGAGCAATAGCGGATGAAGCATCAAAACTTAGATCATCAAAAATAGCTACGTTATGTTCAATAACATTGCTTGTTTTTCTAATTATATCATTCCCTTTTTTCCCAATAGTAAAAAAATCAACCTTCTTTCCAGCGTAGGTTTCATTAGCTAACTTATTAGATGCTTTAATTACATTTGAATTAAAAGCACCTGCAAGCCCACGGTTTGAAGTAATTGATACCACTAACACTTTGTCTACCTCACGTTGTTCTGAGAAAGTGCTTCCACTATCATCATCTAAGGTTGCACTTAAGTTTTGTAGTAACTCGGTTAATTTTTCAGAATAAGGACGCATTGCTGTAATAGCATCTTGTGCCTTTTTCAACTTTGCAGCAGATACCATTTTCATGGCACTCGTAATCTGCATTGTCGATCCAACGGATTGGATTCTGTTTCTAATTTCTTTTAAATTCGCCATTCATTTTAATTAAAGAGTGATTTTAAATCACATCTGTTATAAAAGTCCTTCGATAATCTCAGGGTGACAATCAATAATAATATTCCCACAAATTTTTAAAATCGTGGGAATTGTAATTAAGCTTTGTATTTAGCAGATAAATCAGCAGCTACAGTAGTCAATGTATCGATTACCTCATCTGTCAATTTACCAGACTTTAATGTATCTAAAGTTGATCTATGCTTGGTATTCAAGAATTCTAAATAATCTCTTTCAAATTCTTTTACTTTTTCAATAGGTACGTTACGCAATAGGTTTTTAGAACCTGCATAAATAATAGCAATTTGATCTTCTACTGTAAATGGTGTATTCTCACCTTGCTTTAAAATCTCTACGTTACGCTTACCTTTTTCAATAACATTTAATGTTGCAGCATCAAGATCAGAACCAAACTTTGCAAACGCTTCTAATTCACGAAAAGCTGCTTGATCCAGTTTTAATGTACCAGATACTTTTTTCATTGACTTAATCTGTGCGTTACCACCTACACGAGATACCGAAATACCTACGTTAATCGCTGGACGTACACCAGAGTTGAACAAGTCACCATCAAGGAAAATTTGTCCATCTGTAATAGAAATTACATTTGTAGGAATATATGCAGATACATCACCCGCTTGAGTTTCAATTATAGGAAGAGCTGTTAATGAACCTCCACCTTTTACTATTCCTTTTAAAGATTCTGGAAGGTCGTTCATGTCTGCTGCAATCGCATCATCATTAATTACCTTAGCCGCACGCTCTAACAATCTTGAGTGTAAGAAAAATACATCTCCAGGGTATGCCTCACGTCCTGGTGGACGACGTAACAATAGTGATATCTCACGGTAAGCTACTGCTTGCTTTGATAAATCATCATAAATAATTAAAGCAGGACGACCTGTATCTCTAAAGTACTCACCAATTGCTGCACCGGCAAAAGGAGCATAAACTTGCATTGATGCAGGGTCACTCGCGTTTGCTGCAACAATGGTTGTGTATGCTAATGCACCTGCTTCTTCAAGTACTTTAGCAATGTTTGCTACCGTTGACGCTTTTTGTCCAATGGCAACATATATACAATATACTGGTTCCCCAGCATCGTAAAATTCTTTTTGATTCAAAATGGTATCAATACAAACAGTTGACTTACCTGTTTGACGGTCACCAATAACAAGCTCACGCTGTCCTCTACCCACAGGAATCATCGCATCAATAGACTTGATACCCGTTTGTAATGGTTCAGTTACCGGCTCTCTATAAATTACACCCGGTGCTTTACGCTCAAGTGGTAACTCATAAGTTTTACCTTCGATAGGACCTTTACCATCGATAGGCTCTCCAAGAGTGTTTACAACACGCCCAACAATACCTTCACCTACTTTAAGTGACGCAATACGTTGTGTACGTTTTACAGTTGCACCTTCGATAATTCCTTTTGAAGGACCTAACAATACAACCCCTACATTATCTTCCTCTAGGTTCAATACAATACCTTCCATACCGTACTCGAACGCTACCAATTCTCCGTATTGAGCGTTAGCAAGCCCGTAAACACGTGCAATACCATCACCTACAGTTAATACAGTTCCTACCTCATCAAGTGAAGCTGTTGCTTCAAAACCGGTAAGTTGTTGCTTTAAGATTGCTGAAACTTCAGCTGGTTTAACTTCTGCCATTTTATGAATGTTTGTGGTTATGGTTTCCCAATAACCTTTCAGTTATAATTGTACTTATTCTTATTTAATGCCGAAATATTAAAACATCGACATTTATTTATTTTTAAAACCCACTATATTGCATATTCAAAAAAATTAGGACAATGCCCAATTCATTTCCGAAGCACTACAGAGACTTTGTAAATTCTCTCTTTAAATTTCCAAGTTGATTAGCGATACTTGCATTGTATTGCAAATCGCCAACACGAAGGATAAATCCTCCTATTATACTCTCATCTATAGTATTCTCGATAGTTACTTGATCACTACCAGTCATCTCTTTTACCTTAGCAAGAACTTTTGTCTCTAACTCAGGAGATAATGCCACTGCTGTAGTAACTTTTGCTACTTTAACACCTTGCGCTTCATTATAAAGGTTAATGTAACTTGATGCTACATCCCCTAATAAATTAATACGCTTATTTGCAGTAAGAATTTGAATTAATCCTTTAGTAACGTCACTATTACTTTCAAAAATTTTTATCAATGATTTTTCCTTGTCCTCTCCTTTTATAATAGGACTAGCTAATACATTGCGTAATTCTTTGCTTCCAGCAAGTGTGTCTTGAACAGATTTCATATCGCCAAATACAACGCTACCTATATTGGCTTCATTGGCTTGATCCAAAACTGCTTTTGCATATCGTATGGCTGCTCTGTTGCTCATATTAATTATCCGCTAACGGATACTTGTTTAATTAAACTTAGTTTAAAGTTGCGTCGTTCAACATTGTGTCAACTAAAGCTAATTGCTTTTCTTTATTTGACAACTCATTTTTCACAACTTTTTCTGCAATCTCTATTGAAAGGTTTGCAACTTGTGCTTTAATCTCAGCAACAGCAGCTTTCTTTTCTGCTTCAATAGTTGCCTGTGCGTTAGCTATTGTTTTATTTGCAGCTTCGGTTGCTTCTTCTTTAGCGTCAGCAATCATTTTTGCTTTGATTTCTCTAGCATCTTTCATCATGGCTTCGCGCTCAGCTCTTGCTTCTTGTAATAACTTTTGGTTATCAGCTTGCAAGTTTGCCATTTCTAACTTTGCCTTTTCTGCAGCATCAAGTGCTCCTTGAATTCCTTCTTCTCTATCATTTAATGAATTAAGAATAGGTTTCCAAGCGAATTTTACCATAAGGAAAATTAACACTAAAAATAAAACTGTTTGCATTACAAACAATCCTGGAGAAAAGTCATTTAATAAAGTTTCCATATCTATGTCCCTTTGAGGGTTATATATACTATTAAAATTGTTTAAAAACTCATCTCCTGCAACCAACCGTTACAGGAGTATGAGTTGGGTTTTGTGTGGATTACTTTCCTAAGAAAAGTGCTCCAAATGCAAGACCTTCTAAAAGTGCCGCGATAATAATCATCGCAGTTTGAATCTTACCAGTTGCTTCAGGTTGACGAGCAATACCTTCCATGGCAGCTCCACCAATTTTACCTAAACCAATTCCAGCTCCGATTACGATTAAACCTGCACCTACTAAATTTGGTACATAAGTCACCATTTCTTCCATAATAAAAATGTATTAATATTAATTAAACAAAAAAATACTCATTAAATAAAGTCTGCACGCACATCTTCTGCGTCAGGAACTTCGTGACCATGATCATCATGATCGTGATCGTGGTCATGCTCTGCAACAGACATACCAATAAATAGTGCAGAAAGCATTGTAAATATATATGCTTGAAGAAATGCTACTAGCACCTCAATCAAAGTAATAAACATTGATAAAACAAACGATAAAATTGTTGCTCCAGGAGCACCTAGCTCTGCTTTCATAACAACCATAATACCTATTAAACTCATAACAACAATGTGTCCTGCACTAATGTTTGCAAAAAGACGCACTAATAATGAAAATGGCTTAATTATAAAAGTTCCAGCTAACTCAATAATTGCTAATACTGGACGAATTAAAACAGGAACTCCAGGCATCCATAAAATATGTTGCCAAAAATGTTTGTTACCACTTGCGACATAAATAATCAAAGTAAAGATTGCCAAACAAGCTGTAATTGCTAATTGACCTGTAACGTTAAAACCAAATGGAGTAAGACCTAAAAGATTCAATATCCATATAAAGAAAAACACAGTTAATAAATATCCTGTAAACTTTCTGTATTTAGGCCCTATGTTTGGCTTTGCAATTTCATCACGCACATAAAGAACCAATGGCTCTAAAACACGACCAAAACCTGTTGGAATCTGTTTTGTCTTATATTGCCTAGCAAGCCTTGAGAACCACAACAACATTAATAGACCGATCATCATAACTCCAAAAACACTCTTCGTTATAGAAAAATCTAATAACTTTTTTGCATTTGTAGGGTGGTGCTCAGCATCAAAATTTACCCCAGAAGCTGTAGCGTCCAATTCATAAATTTTGCTATGTAGCTTTGTCAATTTAACTCCATTTTTCTCAACAATTACCTTTCCTGCGTCATCATGATGAAACTCAGAAGACATAAATGTTGTTAATCCATTACTTGTCCACACTATAACTGGTAATGGAAACCCCACATGCTTTCGCTCACCGTCACTTGTATATGAAAACAAATGAAAATCATGAGAGTCTTTTATGTGGTGTAAGATATACTCCGTCACTTCTTCTTGAGTATTTACCTCTCCGCCGTCTTGAGGATTCAAGTTCTCTTCTTTAACACCAGCAAAACTAATTGCCGAATACAAAAAGAATAATACACTTAAAGTTTTAATAGAATATGCTGCTATCTTCATTGCTTTTATTTCAAAAAATAATGCTTGCTTAAATTTGGCGCAAAAATAGGTACTTTCTAGATAATATGCAGACAATATTTTAGGTAAATATTTTTTATATATTTCTATTGATAATTTTAACAATAATTGAGACTTCAATAAGCAGAAAAATAAAAATAGGAATCAACATTGAAAGACTGTCAGCCTTTGATAATACTAGTGATGAGAAAAGTAACTCATTGAACACTACACAAAATACGGTAATTTTAAACACCATTGACCCCAAGTATAAAAATCCTAGTTGGTCATGCATTTTTGGGATTTTTAATGCGATTATTTCAAAAAGGACACATAAAAAAAGAGTAAATAAAGCTTGAAAAAGATATATTCTTCTTATTTCGAATGGATGTTGGATCTCATTATATGAAATTAAAAAAGAATGTATTTCGTGGAAAAGGAAAAATGCAGTAACACATATTAAAGTATAGTAAAAAAATCTTTTGAGCATAGTTACTTATTCATCTGATTGACACCTTTGATAATAAGGTACATAGAAATAAAAACTGCGATCATAGTTACTGTAGGCTCCCAGAAAGTAGTAGTGTATTGTCCATCTAACCAACCGCCTAAAAGATTACCAAGATAAATTGTTGCTCCCATTTGTAAAGCAATAGAAGAAAAACGCAACCATTTACTAGGCGATTCGTTCTTCTTTTTTGGATTTTCCATCGTTATTTAAAGATTTAACACCATTGCCCATCTTGCAAGTTGCATTCATTTCGGCTCCAGGCTCCACAGCTAATTTTCCAACAATAACATCACCAATGATTTTTGCTGAAGAGCGTAATGTTAAAAGATTTGCGACTGTTAAAGTACCCTCAAACGTTCCTTCGATATCAGCTTGTTCACAATTCAACGTTCCAGTAATAACTCCTTTTTTTCCTAAGACAACTTTAGAAGGCGTATTTACATTACCCTTAATGATTCCATCAATTCTAAAAAAACCTGTTGACTCAATATCTCCTGTTATTGAAGTCCCTTCATTAATTCTATTTTGATTAGCTCCCGGTTCTGTGGAAACGTTACTAGGCTTTCTATTCTTTTTATCAGATAACATATTATAATATTTTGGGGAGACTCGTTAATTATTCTACACTTGGATTTAAATAATCATTGAGGTTTTTATGAATTTGAACAATTTTATAATTTTCGGAAGAAATACCAAAAGAGTTTCTTGTTATTCGATGTTCAGAAGCTTCTTTTACTGGATTTGCTAGTTTATCACCAAATCCTTCAGAGCCCAATTTAGAGTCTAATCCATGAACTACTACAAATTGTTTTCCAGGCGCATAGTAATCTATTGATGTGTATAGCTTATTGTCATATTTATAATATTTGATGGCATTGTCAAGCTTAGTTTTAAAAGCTGAAATATTTGAAGCTTCATTGGCATCAAATTGATACATTAACTTGAATTTTGTGCTTTCTTCAGAAGACACAAACGTAGTGCTTTCGATTTGAGGCAATGTTTTATTATAAATTACTTGTGCCTGCTTACCTTCTTCTGAATTAGGATACGTTAATGAAACAAAGTTTAAAGCTTTTTTATATGCATCAAAGCCATCTTGCCTACCTATTGCAGTTGCTTTTAATAATTCTAATTTTGGCACAATATCATCGCCATTATATAAAGTGATGTATTCTTCAGTTTTCCTAATTACGTCTGCATATTTACTTGCTTCAAATTCTTTATAAAGAGCGTTATATTTAAATTCTGGACTAGATTCATCTGTTGCCAATTGCGTGTTAGGATTTCTTAAAATTTCCGCGTAGCGTGAATCAGCATGATTTGTTAAAATGTCATTCTTATATTTTGAGGTGTTTGACGCGTCTTCTAATTGCCCGTAGATTTTATACAGATTATATTTTGAAGGTAATATTAATCGCTCCTCAGGATTATAAGTGAGTAATTTTTCAAGTCTATTTGCGGCTAAGTCGTACTCTTTAAATTTCTCTTTATAAATCAGCCCTAATTGATAATAAGCAAAATCCCTGTCTTTAGTCAAGCTATCAAGCACTTTTTGTTCAGAGGGAATAGTTTCAATGTAAGATTGTGGATTGAATAACGCGGACTCTGAAACAGCAACCCCTGCGTCTTCTATTTCATTATAATTAGCAATCCCTGAGTTTTGACTTGCACTTCTTCTCCAGTTATCTTCATTAACTCTTTCTCCCCAGTTTTTTTCAAATTCAAGTTTCCCAAAAGAAACTGTTGTGGGATTATAGAAATAAAAATTTCCTCCTCCTGCACTTGGCCCAGAAGTTTTGCCCCCCCCTTTAAAAAATTCGTTGTTAGCAATTCCTCCTTTTCTTGATTGTTTTGCTATAGCTATAGAATCTGCAATTGCTTTTGCTCTTAACCCATCAGTATATTCAGTAAAGTATGCAAGACGTTCACCTTCGCTCATATTAGCTATTCTTAATATGCTATCGTTAAGTGTTGCGATATCTTCATATTTAATAACATCATCAAGGTTTTCTCTTTTCTTAGAGATACGACGCCATCTTCTTGAATTTACTTCAAGGTTTGTTAACGTGCTATCATAGTATGCCCCTGCGGTTTTATAAGCAGCTTCATCAAAATTCATTTCTGCTAGCGTTTGATAGTTAAAAGATTGTAACGTTAAATCATTATTAAATGCTTTAATTGACTTATTATAATATGCAACAGCAAGACTATCTTTCTTTTCATTACGGTGATAATCACCTATCATATTGTAAACCTTATCTAAAAATGGACGGTTTTCTCTATCCTCTTCAAGGTCTGTAAGCAATTCTAAAAATTCCTCTTTGTTTCCTTTATTATAATCAAAATTCTTTGCCTTTGCTATATAGGCGTTGATCATATAAATTCTTGCAGTCTTACGATTTAAATCAATCACTTCATCATAAGCCATATTGGCACTATCTCGCATTTCAAGTCTATCGTATAATTGTCCTTTTATAAAATTAAAGCGTCCCTTAAGTTCATTGTCGTCTACCGTTTCTGAAGCTATTTTCATATAAGGCAAAGCCTCCGGAAGTGAATCTAAATTAATATAAGCTTGTGCAATTTGAGCATGTGCATCTGCCATTACAGCATCATCTTTTATCTCAGACTCCTCAAGCATTTTCTTGAGGTTTTCAATTGCATAATCCTCATTCTTTAATCTAATATTTGTCTTCGCTTTCCAAACCTTAGCATTATTAATATTATTGCTTGTTGCGTATTTGTCTAAAATAAAATTGAACGCGTCCAGTGCAGGAATAAATCGGTTATCATAATAACGAGCTTTTCCTAAAAGCATATATGCCTCATCAATTTGAGGATTATATTCTTGCCCATTGATAAACATAGAGTGTTTCTGTATTGCTTTTACAGCTTTCTCTTCAGCTTTGTTGAAATTAGGGTCCTTTCCATTTTTATCTAATTGAACCTCATCGATTACTTCAATGCGCTCAACGGTTAGTATTTCGTAGTAGTTATCTTGATACCCTAATGAGAGGCCTTCTTTTCCTGCATCAAAAGCATTATTTCCATTAAACAATGTATTATACTCTGTGGAAACAGCGTGGAGGTTGCGATTTAAAAAAGTGTTCTTCTTTCGGGAACAAGCTGTTACTGCTAGAATTGTAACAAGAATAAGTGTAGTATATTTAATGCGCTTCAAAATCTTTATAATTTGTATGTTATACTAACTAAAAAGTGGTTCTTTTAGTATGTAAATCAACGATAAGGGCGTAAAAATACGTTTCTTTTTGTGATCTGTTTAAAATTTGCATTAAAAAATAGCCATTTGTGCCACGCTTTGAAACTTATTGTTGTTTATTTTTGCGTAAAAACATCATCTACTATGAGCGACTTTCATACGCTAAAAGTTTCAAAAATTGATAAAAACACGCCTAACTCAGTCATTATTACATTTGCCGTCCCTGGTAATTTGATGCGTGATTTTGCGTTTAAGGCTGGTCAATATCTTACCATAAAACATACAATTGAAGGAAAAGAAGTTCGTCGTGCCTATTCTATTTGCAGCGCACCACACGACAAGGTTTTACAAGTGGGAGTTAAAAAAGTAGATGGAGGCGCTTTTTCGGTTTACGCAAATGAGTCTCTTAAAGATGGTGATACTTTAGAAGTAATGCCCCCACAGGGAAAATTTA
Source organism: Patiriisocius marinistellae (assembly GCF_009014635.1). Taxonomy (GTDB): domain Bacteria; phylum Bacteroidota; class Bacteroidia; order Flavobacteriales; family Flavobacteriaceae; genus Patiriisocius; species Patiriisocius marinistellae. Next base: position 389,537 of record NZ_BKCF01000001.1, read on the forward strand.
TCGTCAATCCTGAAAAGGACAATGCAAAAAACTATGCTGCTTTTGCTGCTGGTAGTGGTATTACACCTATTTTATCTATCATAGAAGCAGTAATGGAAGACGAGCCAGACAGTAAGTTTTTATTGGTCTACGGAAACCAAACTAGAGAGAACACTATGTTTTATGATGCTATAATGAAGCTAAAACAAAAGAATCCACAGCGCTTTTTTCCAAATTTTATCTATAGCCGAAGTAGAGAAGATAATGCCCGTTTTGGCCGTATCGATAGATCCATCGTTAACTATTATTTGAAAAACGAATTTGAATACACTGTATTTGATGCGTTTTATGTGTGTGGACCAGAACCAATGATTGATGAGGTTTCTTCAACTTTAAAAGAAAATGGGATCAATGAAAAAGCAATTCATTTTGAACTTTTTAAAACCTCAGAAGGAGGCTTACTTGTTGAAAGCCATGATGGCACAACTAACATTTCAATAATTATCGATGATGAGACAACTACTTTTAATATGTCTCAAGAAAAATCTGTTTTAGATGCAGCCTTAGAAAAAAAACTTGATGCACCATACTCATGTCAAGGCGGAATTTGTAGTACATGTATTGCAAGAATTGTAGAAGGCAAAGCCGAAATGAGAAAAAATCAAATACTCACAGACGGCGAAATCGCCGAAGGACTTATCTTAACCTGCCAAGCACATCCCACAACAGCAACTTTAACTGTTGATTATGATGATGTATAATTAAATAGAAAGAAATGCCATAATTTATAATCATATTAAACCTCTCAGATTATAATACAGCAATTAACAACAAAATGTTAATATAGAGAGTCTTCGACAGATTCAGACTACATAAATATTAAAAATATCTATGTCAAAAGTATTAGAATTAACAATAGGTATTTGCACACTAATTATCGGTTCGATCATACTCTATCGAGAAGTTTCGCAATGGAATACAATTGGCAAAAAAGATTAGTCCATTAAATCACAAAATTATAAAATAATCTTTGGGGCCATAGTTTTTGTTCTTATTGGTATTGTAAGTATTTATCGATACTTTAATTAAAAAAATCTTTTACAAAACCCCCAATACTTTTTCAACTACTGTAGTAACAGGAATTGTATTCATGGCTTTATCATAACCAGCCGGATATTTATTTCCGTAAATTGAGGTGGGAATTAATGGAAATTGATCTCTGTCTGCTATTAATTGGTTAGCATTAGGTTGATTAAAAGGAACAAACCCGGCATAAGGGTGTGTCACTCCCCAAAGTGTAATTACAGGCAATCCATACATTGCTGCTAGGTGCCCATTACCACTATCCATTGCAAGCATTACATCTAGATTTGAAATAAGTTTTAACTCATCTTCAAATGATAAAACTCCAGCTACGTTTATTACACTTTCAAATTCTTGTGCAATATCATCAAGTTGAGAAACCTCTTTTTTTCCACCGCCAAATAGAAAAATTTTAAATCTATTTGTAGCATTCAAATCTTCAATTACCTCCTTCATTAATGACAAACGATACATTTTTCCGTCATGGGCTGCAAACGGAGCAATACCAATTAACTTTTTGGGGTGGGCTCCTACTAGTTCTTGTAATAGAGGGGTTAATCTATGTCTCCCGGGAAATTTTTGTTTATTTAAGTCAATGGGAAAGCCTAATTTTTCAAAAACATCGGCATAACGTTGATGCGTTTTTTTTAGCGGTTTTATAAGTGCCCCATTTGCTTGAATGAGCTCTTTTTTTTGGGCTCTGCCTTTATCAATTGATGCAGTTTTATTTTGACGTAGCCAAAGTAAAAACCTTAATACTTTTGAGCGTAATACATTATGTGTATCTGCTACAGCATCTATGCCTAGTTTATTTGCTTCGGTTGAAAGTTTAAATAGCCCTACAATACCTTTATGTTTTCCGTAGACATCAGCATCGAGTGTTGACACGTTTAAAATTTCAGAAAAAAATGGTTTAAAAAAAGATTTAGTAAGGACTGTTATTTTTAAATCTGGATACGTTTGAGTAACAACCCGCAGCACTGGCACTAACATAGCAACGTCTCCCATTGCTGAGAGACGAATTGCTAAAATATGTTTGGGTTTTGACATCGAAAAATCCTAATATTTCAAATTGTTGCGCTTAAACGTTAAGGCTTTCAGCGTAATAAAAACTGAAATTATTTTTCCCCTCTAAGTACAGGGTTTAACTCATCATCATTGTACATTTTCATCTGCTTATAAACTTTCATATACTTACTACCTTCTTCAATGTCATTTAATAATTGATCAATTGCCGTACTTAAGTCTACTCGTTGTTCTAATAAAATATCAAGCTTTTTCTTACAAGTTGTTCTGTGAGTTTCAGTAGCATTTGCACGAGTTGCCTCCTCGTTCATATGATATACTTTTAAAGCCAAAATTGACAAACGATCAACGCCCCAAGCTGGGCTTTCTGTGTTTATTGTGGCGTTTTCGTCTACTGTTACATTCTTATATTTTTCTAAAAAATAGCTGTCAATATATTCCACCATATCTGTTCGATCCTGATTTGATGCGTCAATTTGACGTTTTAAAGCAAGTGCTGCTATTGGGTCAATGTTAGGGTCTCTAATAATATCTTCATAATGCCACTGTACTGTATCTATCCAACATTTTCTATATAATAAGTGTTCTAACAAATGGTCATCTTTATCATATTTGTTTTCAAAAGGCTGGTCAACAGTATTAATATGGTGATATTTTACAATAACTTCTAGAAATATTTTATTGGCGAGTTCGCTAAATTTCATAGTATATATTTAAGTGTTAAACAAGGTATTACAAAGGTATGATATTTTGTGAGATTTGAGTGTTTTATACAATACAGCCTATTAATAGTTTAGCTTCATTATCTCTTCTTTTTTAAAAAAAAACTAGCGTTTTTACTAAAGATTTATAGGTTGATTTTCTAAGATTTCGTTAAAATAAAAAATTGCTTCTTATTTAAGTTTACAATTCTATCTCTCTTCGGAAATATATAAACCTGCTATATTTCGGCTCTGCCCAAAAAATTAATTTAGTATAAAGCCAATAATTAATGCTAAGAAAAATAAAGCCCACAAAAGTATTTCATTAAAAATGTAGCGCTCTTTTACAGAGGCTGCCTCAATATAATTTGTAGTTAAAATTGAGACTGGGAAGAAGAGAAAAAGTAATTCTGCTCCATTTTTTTGCGGACTCAAGGCGACTACAAAAATAGTCACAACTCCTATAGCTAATATCATAAAACCAGCGGGTTTCTCTTTTTTTGATAAAGATGTGATTTTAACTAAGCGACTACTTCCCATCCATAATAGCAAGCTAATTAACATAGTTATTGGGATAAGAATGGGTATTTTATTATATCCTCTAAAGTCAAAGTTGCCCGTTTGGTTCCAATTAAAAATCCATGTAAATGAATCGTCTTTCAATAAATAAAAAACAACAGCAAGTGTAAATACAGTAATAAAGGATAAAACCGGAATTAAGAGTAATTTAAATGAAATACTTAATAATCTAAAAATTGCAATAAATACTATTATAAAATAAAGAATTGCCCAAAAATAAAAGAGGGATGCAAGTGTTATATACATTCCTGCATCAAAAAGTTTTTTTTCAATATTCCTTCCTGTTCGTAGACTCAAAATTCTCCGAGTTGATAGTAATAAAAAAATTGCCGAAATAATAATATTAGTCTCACCAAAAACACTTGGGGTCATTAATAGAAAGATAGTATAAATAAAAATTGCATAAGTATTATTTTCTGTAACATCATTTTTTCGAATAATGAAATCAACTAGCAATAGCATAAACATCAAGAGCGATAATATTAAAACACTACTGCCTAAATTTATGAAACTAAATGTCCAAGATTGACTATTAAAAAGGAATAATAAATAACCTACACTTATAGAAATGCACAACAACACATAATTTATAGGGCTAGATTTACCAAAAAAGCTTGCGAGCATAGGGACTTATTTATACTTTTGCATTTCAAAATATAAAGATATGGCTTTAAGAGATGTTTTTTACGGTATTAAAGAGTTTTCAGAAGATGTTTTATTTGCACCTTTTGATGCATTACGTGCGCTGGAATTAGAAAGCTGGTCTGCTGCAAATATTATATCTTGGTTATTTATTTTGGTTGGTTTTGTAGCATTTATTTACTGGATGCTAGAACTAAAAAAATATAATGACAATAATGAAGAGGATCGCACCTCAACATCTCACTCTTTCTTGGGTGGAGATACATACCAATACAAAGACTAGATTTTATAAAAAAGTAAAGGGTTAAAGCTTAATCGTAATCACGATTAAGCTTTAACCCTTTTTTTTGTGGGATGAATTTTATTTAAAGAGCTAAATATCAGTTTTGACTTTAACCTATAAATACGCCTTAAAAAAATTATAAACTAAACAATATATTTACAAATCAAAACCAATATCTTTCCTGAAAAACATCCCATCAAAAGATATTTTTTCAATCTCTGTATATGATTTTTGAATTGCTTTTTTATAATCTAAATCTAGCGATGTAACTGCGATAACACGACCTCCATTAGTCACTAATCTTTCTTCATTCTGTGCGGTTCCAGCATGAAAAACGATGGAATCCTGCACATTTTCAGTGCCTTTAATTTCTTTTCCTTTTTCATATGCCTCTGGATATCCTCCCGAAACCAGCATCACCGTAGCCGCCGCTTTTTCTTCAAGTTCTATGGGCATAATATCTAGATTTTGCTCATAGGTCGCTTCGAGCAAATCAACTAGATCTGTCTTTATTCGTGGTAAAACCACCTCGGTCTCTGGATCGCCCATACGCACATTATATTCAATAACATACGGCTCATCTCCCACCTTTATTAATCCAATAAACACAAAACCTTTATAATCAATCTCCTCTTCCTTTAAACCCTTTACCGTGGGTTTTACAATACGCTCTTCTATTTTCTGCATCAACACCTCGTCTGCAAAGGGCACTGGAGATATAGCTCCCATTCCGCCAGTATTCAAGCCCTTATCGCCCTCTCCTATTCGCTTGTAATCTTTTGCTGTAGGCAAAACCTTATAGTTTTTACCATCTGTCAATACAAATACGCTTAACTCAATCCCGTCTAAAAACTCTTCGATTACCACAGTATTACTTGCATCGCCAAATTTACCACCAAGCATTTCGGCAAGTGCACTTTTTGCTTCTTCAATATCTTGTATAATCAATACCCCTTTTCCGGCTGCAAGCCCGTCTGCTTTTAATACATAAGGTGCTTTCAATGTTTCTAAAAACTGTTTTCCCGCATCTAATGTTTCTGAAGTAAAACTCGCATACGCCGCAGTAGGAATATTGTGTTGTAACATAAACTCCTTTGCACGTTCTTTACTTCCTTCTAACAAAGCACCTCTTTTTGAAGGACCAATAATTTTTATCTTCTTCAAACTTGGTGTCTCCTTAAAATAATTGGCAATCCCCATTACCAATGGATCTTCGGGCCCAACCACAACCATGTCTATTTTATTTTCTAAAACACATTTTTCAATCGCTTGAAAATCTGTCACACTTAAATCAATATTTGTTGCAATTGCAGCTGTTCCTGCATTTCCAGGTGCTACAAATAAATTTTTACACCGTTCACTTTTTGCTAATTGATACGCAAATGCATGTTCACGACCGCCTGACCCAAGTACTAAAATGTTCATATTTTTCTGGTTTTAAAGGCTACAAAAGTAACATGAATTTACCAAAATAGTACCCCAGCGTTTTGTATATTTCAGCTTTAAATTTTGACGTTTGAATTTATTTGAAACCACACTGCGATTTAATGGTTTTCCTATCAAGGAAGCAAAAGCGCGCTTACTTGAAATTCAAGCAATACCAGAAGCTGATTATGAAGCCTATGTGCATACGTTGCGAAAAGAAATAGTTAACTATCATTTAAGAGAAAACAGCTACTACAGTAATTTTGTAGGTGCTTCGGAAATGAATAACTGGGAAGCAATACCCGTGTTGAAAAAAAGGGACTTACAACGCCCGCTACAAGAGCGATTATCCCACGGTTTTCATTCAAAAAATTGTTACATCAATAAAACTTCTGGTTCTAGTGGACATCCTTTTATTTTTGCTAAAGACAAGTTTTGCCATGCCATGACTTGGGCCGAAATTTTAGATAGGTTTGGTTGGTATTCTATTGATTTTAACCGTTCTCTACAAGCACGCTTTTATGGAATTCCATTAGATACATTTGGATATCAAAAAGAGCGAATAAAAGATAGGTTAAGCAATAGATATAGATTTCCCATTTTTGATCTTTCTGATAAAAAAATGGAGGGGTTTTTAGAAAATTTCCGAAGAAAAAAGTTTGATTACATCAATGGATATACAAGCTCCATCGTACTTTTTGCAAAATTTATTCAACAAAAAAATATACTATTAACAGATGTTTGTCCATCGCTCAAACAATGCATCGTTACTAGCGAAATGCTTTTTGAAAGTGATAAAAAATTGATGGAAAAAGTTTTTGGTGTACCCGTGATTAACGAATACGGAGCGAGTGAATTAGACCTCATCGCATTCACTAACACACAAAATGAATTTATAGTTAATAGTGAAACTCTTTTTGTTGAAATACTAGATGAAAATAATAAGCCTTTACCTAAAGGGGAGCTTGGGCGTATTGTAATTACATCATTATACAACAAAGCGCATCCACTTATTAGGTATGATATAGGCGACACTGGCAGATTGACAAAAGATAGTACGTTGAAAAAACCCATCCTTGCTCAATTAATAGGCAGAACAAATGATGTCGCAATCCTTAAAAACGGAAAAAAAGTACCAGGATTGACATTTTACTATGTTACAAAAAGCGTTATTGAAGACGACGGAAATGTAAAAGAATTTGTAATTGAACAACACACATTAAACCACTTTAAAATCATTTATACCGCAAAAAACCCCCTATTAAAAACTGAAGAAGAGAGTGTTAAAAAAGCACTGTTCAAATATTTAGAAAATGATCTAGTTTTAAGCTTTGAACGTGTAACTGTTTTAAATAGAAACAATAGAGGAAAACTGAAACAGTTTGTGTGTTTAGTGGACAAATAGCTATAATGTTTAAAAACAGCCTTTTACACTCACTTCGATAGGCGTATTGTAATAAAGTTTTATCAAATTATTTAGTTGGTCAGCTGAGCTTTTCAAAAAGTAATTTAACCGCAAAGGTTTTACAATTAATACTGTTCAATGTGTTTAGGTCGATTTACAAAATACTCCCAGAAAAACCGGAGTAAATACAATGAAGACTTGATTGTTGAGTACCCTAAGTATTCTCTGTAAAATGCGTAGTTATATTTTACAAGGTTCAATTTATCTCTACTCATATTGCCGTTATGGACTCTATAATATGCTAAGTCTTGTTGAATCCCTAAGGCAGGTTTAGCACTTCTTTTAATCGCTTCGAGCCATACCGCCCAGTCTTGACGTTTTCTTATTGTAGGTGCTTCTATTTTACCTAAAACGGCACAATTGTACATGCCAGTTAAATTTCCGAGGTAATTATTATTATGTTGCTTTTTATAAGTTAATTGATTAATGGCTTTAATGCGTTTTCCTATTTCATACCCGTTTTCATCTATGTGAACATAACTCGTAAAACTTACATTACAGTTATTTTTAGACATGAAATATAACTGAATTTCTAACTTTTGCGAATGCCACAAATCATCTGCATCTAAAAATGCAATATATGTTCCTTGTGCTAGCGAGGTTCCCTTATTGCGAGCTTGGGCCGCCCCTTTGTTTATTTTCTCCTCAGTGAGTTTGATGCGAGCATCATTTTTTGCTAATGTTTTTACAATAGTAACTGATGCATCTGTAGAGTTATCATCAACAATTAAAAGTTCCCAATTTGAATATGTTTGAGATTGAATTGAAGCTATTGTTTGAGCAATAAATGGAGCAGCATTATACAGCGGTGTTATAATGGATATAAGCGGTTGTGCTATAGTATTAGTATGCTTTTTCTTCTCCTTTGATAGCATTATATACGGTTTGGAAAACAACTTTAAGATCCATAATAAGCGACCAGTTTTCTAAATAATAAATATCATATTTAACTCTATTTATAATGTCCTTATCAGTCTCTACTTCGCCTCTATAGCCACTTACTTGTGCTAATCCAGTAATTCCAGGTTTGATAAAGTGACGTACCATAAACTTGTCAATTCGCTCTGCGTACATATGTGTGTGGCTAACCATATGTGGTCTAGGTCCTACGACGCTCATATCTCCTTTTAGTACATTGATAAATTGTGGTAATTCATCCATACTTGTTTTTCTTATAATTTTACCCACTTTTGTAATACGAGTATCTCCTTTTGTAGCTTGATGTAAATGAGCTGTAGGGCTAGGTCGCATGGATCTAAATTTGTAGCAATAGAATTCTTTATAATCGAGACCATTCCTTTTTTGTTTAAAAAACACAGGACCTTTAGATTCCAGTTTTATGAGTATTCCTAAAATAGGTGTTAACCAAGATAAGATTCCCACAATAACGGTAAGAGACATAATTATATCAAAGGCTCGTTTGATAAACTTATTGAAAGGTTCATCCATGGGTATTTTACGTAGAGAAAGCACTGGTAAATAGCCATAATAACTAAAGTCTAGTCTTTTGCCATAAATCTCTTTATTGTCTGGTAAAAACTTTAAAATCTTTAAATTATTATCAGAATACTCAATTAGCTTCGCCATTTTTTCTTCGCTCAAATCACCAACTGAAGCATATATTTCATCAATTTCATTTTTATCAATAAATGAAAAAATTGTATCTAAAGATGTTTTTTCTTGGCCTTTTAAGATAAACGATTTCATGAGATGATACCCATATTCTGAGTTATCGTTAAAAAAATGCTCTAGCTCTTTTGTCTTTTCATTTAAGCCTACAATAATTACATTTCTTTTATTTCCCCCGAGTAAACCACGGTATTGTTTTAATAAATAGTAAATAGCAATTTTTATTCCCGAGATAATCCCCATTACGGTAAAAACATACTTTACAATGGCACCTGGATTTTGTTTTAATGTATAATAATACCCGTAAAAAGCAAACACAATGAGCAAAAACATCATTGTTTGTTTCATAACTAATGAGAGTATTTTAATTGCTTTTGTATATCTATAAATCTCATAGAAATTAATAATCGATGAGGAAATTATCCACGAAATGGTTACAAAAATGGTATAATTAAAAAACTCTGTTCCCCCACCTAAAAATAAATAAGCGAAAGTATTAATTACCACTAAATCGATTGCGTAAGAGATAGGTCTTAAAAACCCTGAGTATCTACCCTTTTTAAAGATCATGTTATGCTCTTATGTGCTTTGAAAAATCCTTGTGTTCACTTTTGTGTAGCTCTTCTTTTGAAAGACTTTTAAAATAATCATACGTAACTTTCATTCCGTCTGCACGTGATACTTTAGGTTCCCATCCTAAAATTTTACGAGCTAATGATATATCTGGTTCTCGCTGAAGTGGGTCGTCCTTTGGTAATTCTTTATAGATAATTTTTTGTTCAGTTCCTGTAAGTTTGATAATTTCCTTTGCAAAATCAAGTATTGTAATTTCTTCTGGATTCCCTATATTTACTGGCTTTGTATAATCACTCATCAATAATCTATACAGTCCCTCCACTTGATCTTGAACATAACAAAAAGATCGTGTTTGTAAACCGTCACCAAAAACAGTTAAATCTTCTCCTCGCAAGGCTTGCCCAATAAACGCTGGAATTACACGACCATCATTAAGTCGCATTCTTGGTCCATATGTATTAAATATACGAGCAATGCGCGTGTCTAATCCATGAAATCTATGGTATGCCATAGTAATGGATTCTTGAAAACGTTTTGCTTCATCATAAACGCCACGAGGTCCAATGGTATTTACGTTTCCGTAGTAAGTTTCTTTTTGTGGGTGTACTTGTGGATCACCATATACCTCAGAGGTTGATGCAATCATAAAGCGAGCATCTTTTTCTTTTGCTAGGCCTAACAAATTATGTGTCCCAAGTGACCCTACTTTTAACGTTTGAATAGGGATTTTGAGATAGTCAATAGGACTTGCAGGAGAAGCAAAATGTAAAATATAATCTACCTTACCAGCAACGTGTACAAACTTTGTAACATCATGATGGTAAAAGTCAAATTGCTCTAGTTTAAACAAATGTTCAAGGTTACGCTTATCTCCAGTAATAAGGTTATCCATCCCTATTACTTTAAAACCCTCAGCAATAAATTTATCACATAAATGTGATCCTAAAAACCCTGCAGCACCTGTTATTAAAACTGTTTTCATTATGCTTTTATTTCTGTTCTACCTATAGATACATAGTTGAATCCTGCTTCCTGCATATCATTTGTATCATAAAGGTTTCTACCATCAAAGATGACAGGTTGTTGCAATAGTTGCTTTACTTTAACAAGATTAGGTGTTCTAAAAATACTCCATTCTGTACAAATGAGTAACGCATCTGCACCATCTAGCGCTTCATACATTCCTGATGCATAATCAAGTGTATTACCAAATCTTTTTTGAATATTAGGCATTGCCTCTGGATCAAAAACTTGTAATGAAGCTCCGCGTTCCAACAATCCTTTCATTAAATACAATGAAGGTGCTTCTCTAATATCATCGGTCTCTGGCTTAAATGCTAATCCCCAAATTGCTATTTTCTTACCTTTTAAATCTCCTTTAAAATGCGCGTCAATTTTGGGTAATAAAATTATTTTCTGCCCTTCGTTTACTCTGATTACTGAATCTAGAATTTTGAATTCATAATTTGAGTCGCGTCCTGCTTTTTGTAGTGCCTTTACGTCTTTTGGGAAACAAGATCCACCATAACCAATGCCAGGAAATAAAAAACGTTTTCCTATACGGCTATCAGTCCCCATACCAACTCTCACTTTATCAACATCAGCTCCTACTGCTTCACAATAGTTTGCTATTTCGTTCATAAAAGTAATTTTTGTTGCAAGAAATGAGTTTGAAGCATATTTAGTAAGTTCGGCACTTTTTTCATCCATAATAATAATTGGATTGCCTGAACGTACAAAGGGCTTATATAATTTTTGCATAAGGGCTGTAGCTTTTTCACTACTTGAACCAACAACAATACGTTCTGGTTTTAAAAAATCATCTACGGCAAAACCTTCTCTCAAAAATTCTGGGTTTGAAACCACATCAAAATCACAACTTGCATTTTTTGCAATGGTGGCGCGTACTTTTTCAGCAGTACCAACGGGTACTGTGCTTTTGTCAACAATTACTTTATAGCTTTTTATTTTTTTTCCTATCTCTTCACTTACACCCAGTACATACCTTAAATCTGCGCTTCCATCTTCGTCTTCTGGAGTAGGTAATGCTAAAAAAATAATTTCGCCATGGTCTAAACCTTCATCGAGCGATGTAGTAAATGTAAGTCTCCCTGCTTTAATATTTCTATCAAAAATAACATCTAGATGTGGTTCATAAATGGGAACAATACCAGACTGCATTTGCTTCACTTTCTCTGCATCAATGTCTACACAAATTACTTCATTTCCTGTTTCGGCCAGACAGGTACCAGTTACTAGTCCTACATATCCTGTTCCTACAACTGTTATCTTCATATCTTTAATTCCGTTTAACGTACGGGGTTTATTTTATGATTACTCTTCTTAATTAAGTGAACACATCATCGCTATTAGATTGATTTTGTTCTTCTTCGGAAATTTTAATGGTTTGAAATTTCCGAAGCAAAAATACACTTTGCAATGGCTTTATTAGTTCTTTAGCGTATTGTTTTGAGGGTTATTGTTTGAAACAAGTAAAATTATAAGCATCAACCCAAAATAGTACGCTCCCATCTGGCGGTGAAATATATTTTCTACTAAGCAATAAATCACTAAAGTTACAATAATTGCTGTGGGGAAAAATTGCTTTTTATTTGTTGCAAATGTTACAATAAGGAAACCTACAAATAATAATAAACCTATTAATCCTGTACTGCTATATATGTCTAAAAACTGATTGTGAGAATTGTATCGTTCATTTACAAATGTGGCTCTCTCTGTATCATTTTTAATATTTGTACCGTAACAATTTATTAGATCATCCTTAGTTTTCTTAAAACCTACACCCGCTAAGTTAATACCTTGATTTTCAATATTTTTAATCGCACAATCCCAAGCAACTATTCTTGTACGCCATGTATTTGAAGTGTTGAAAAAAGTATTTACTTCTGTCTTAAAGCCCTTGCTAGTATTGGATTTAAGTTGGTTTTTTATAAAAAACACTGCACAAAAAATAATTGCTATTGCTGTAATGGCCATTATAGCTCGTAAAACTTTTTTCTTGCTATATAGTTGTGCTACTATGAAAATTACTAAACACACAATTGCGGCAATTTTTGATACAATTAGCGCTATAAATAATACATTTATAACAATGTTAGCAAAATAATATTTGTTGTGATCGTGATACTCCCGGCGCATTGCATAGTATGAAAAAACGATACTTAACACACTAATAAGTCCTAGGTAAAGTCTATCAATAAGAAGGGCCTCAATAACCATCTGGGTATCTCCAAACTCAAAACTAGCGTTTGTATTTGCAGCGTAAAAAATACTCACCACGGAGAAAATTACGGCTGCAAGTGCTGAGAACATGATTGCTTTTTGAACTTTACGGTCATGATATACTGGCAGATATAGAACTAATAGTCCTGCTGCGATACCTATTTTTTTTATAATTTTAAAATCGGTTTCTATCCTTCCCGTAACTAAAGCTGCTAACACTATGTACCCAAAGAAAACTATGAATAACATGGTGGGTAATTTTCTCAATTTACCTATGTGCTCTTTTTTTATCACAAAGGGAAATGTGACAATTAAAATTATAATTAAAATATTAGGTAAAGCACGTATATAATCATCAAATGGAATGATGAAAAACAGCAGCATAAATGCGAATGGATATATGGAAGAAAGAAGTATTCTCATTAATGCTTTGTTATTATTCTCACCTCAATTATAGATAATTGTTGCTGCTGTGAAGGTAAAAAACAATATGGTGAAATCCTTAGGCTCCTTTCAATTTTTCCTTTAACACAAGATATATAAACTTACTATTCCCTACGAGGTAGCGTTTCCACATACGCTTAGGCTCTTGCGCAAAGCGGTAGAACCATTCTAATCCAGCATTTTGCATCCATAGAGGTGCTCTTTTAGTAACGCCTGCAACTACATCAAAACTGCCGCCTACACCCATTACAAAGTTAATCTCTTTTAAAATTTCTCTATGGTTGTATAGAAAGTTTTCCTTTATTGGGGAGGTAATTGCAACGAAAAGCATTTGCGCCCCACTTGCAGCAATTTGTCTTGCTATCTCTGGCTCTTGTTCTCTAGTAAAATAACCGTTACGATAACCTGCAATGAGGTCTCTGTTGTATTTTTTTGCATATATTTTTGCAACATTACCAACTACTTCTTCTTTTGCACCTAGCAAAAAGATTTTATAGTTTTTTTTATATGCTAAAGTAACAAGATTATGCATTAAATCTATTCCGGCAACTCTTTCTTCAAGTGGTTTGCCAAGAAATTTACTTGCCCAAACTACTGCTTGCCCATCAGCATTGATAATATCACTACTGTTTACACTTTCCCTAAGTTGGGGGTCTTTTTGCATGGCTACCATTTTACCTGCATTTACAACTACATGATGGAGTTGTTTATTTTGCACTATAGCATTATCAACTCTCTCAATGGTTTGTTTCATTGTGAGATTGTGGATGGTGGTATTTAATATTTTAATAGTTGACAAATTAAAACTTATCATTTTTTTTGTAGACATATTTTTAATTAAACTATTTCATTCTTATTGATTTGTATTTAAAATCATCAAAGTAAATGGATCTATTATGTTTTTCTGTACCAGACCTGTAAAGACCCATTTTAAAGTAGTTTGGTAACGAATTGTACATATTTCTTCTCATTATTCTTTCTCTTTTAACCATTGTATCACCTTTTAAATCAAACGGATAGTTACCATTTAATTTTGGTATTGAATATCCTTCATTGTTATAAAGACTCCACAATACTTCGCAAGAAAATTCATACCATTGATTAGGTTTTAAATTTTCCTTCCAAATTGTTGTGTAAATTTCGTCCATTCCTCCTGTTTTTAAACCTGTTTTAAAATATAAATAATAAATTCCGTCTGGATTATGTTCAATTAGTAAATGGAGGGGGGGTTGTGTCTTTTCTTTGTAGGTTGACCAACCAAATCCTGGTGGTGGTGAATCATGCCATTGATGAATAATAATCCAACCTTTGTCTTCATTTTCTTTAAAAAAATCATTCGGTAATAAGAACTTAAATGAATAATTGGTTTTATAACCAAAAGAATCTTTTGGTTCAATTAAAATTTCAGACCTTAACCCTCCACTAACATAATCTCCAAGATTTAAGTCAACTTTAAGCACTTTGTTTTCTTGTTCTAATGGGTCATTTACAATCTTAATTCGAGCAGAGTCTTGATTTTCTCTTTTCCAAAAACTGTTTAATTTGACATCAAAATTATCTTCAAATTTTTTTAATATGTTTTTATTAGAAGAAGTTTCTTCTTTATTTTTTATAATGGTCTTTTGAAAAATTTCTTTATCATTCTTACAGCTAAAAAAAATAAGAACAATTAAAAGGCTACACAATCTCATCTTCTTTTTTTAAAATTAATAACGAGGTTAACAAAGAAAATAATATTATCCCACTATGTCTTACAAAAATAGATTCTGTAATTGAATATAAAGCAAAGATAATAATGATTAGAAGCAATAATTTATTATTATGAGTTATTGCATTTTTAATTAAAAACCACACATACAGTAAGAAAATCACCATTCCCAAAATTCCAAAATCAAGACCTATTTCGAGTAATTGATTGTGCGCATTGTAATTTTCTTCGTAGGCAGCAGTCAGTTTTTTATCGTTGTAAATAGAATGTAAATCATCTCTGTCTCCCTCTGTTCCTCTACCTAAAAGTAGCTTATGCTTGATTGACATAAAAACAGCCTCCCAATGTAATTTTCTATAATCTACATCTTCCAGAACTGCATTTTCTGTGTGGCTAGGTTCAAATCTTTTTTTAAAATGAGGAGTGTTATATGCCAAGGTTATTGAAATGGGAATAAGCGCAATTGCTATGAGTAGTATCCATCCCTTTAAATGATTAAAGATAAAAAAAAGAAAAGCTGCCCCCATAGCAATAACGCTAATTCTAACACTTAAAAAATAGAGCATTATAATAAAAAAAATAAGTAATAAAAAACTTAGAGTCTTTTTATAGTTAATAGCGATATTCTTTAATAAAATAATACAGCTAATCACTACAAAGAGGGAAAAATAAGTTGTGTGCTTATTTAAAAAAACAGCTAATTGATCATAATAAAAGTAATTACCTAAATTATTGAAATAAAAAAAGGAAGCTTTTATTAACGTAATTATAGATGCAACAAAAACACTAATAGGTAAGTATTGTAATATCTTTTCTTTTGAAATAAAAACTGTGTCAATGGTGTAAAATATGAGTGGGAAAATTAAAAAAGGGAGCATTTTTATAATTTCACTAAAGCCTCTTTCGAGATTATTGGTATAAATTAATCCTACCAAGTGTAAAAAAAAAGGAATACTTAGTAAAAGCACATTTCTATAGTTGTGCTTCAACAGCTTCCATTTTTCTTTCATATTATTGAGAAGTAACCATCCCACCACAAGCAAAATTATTGCTTGTGAATTTAAACTGTATTTGGGCAATGGTATAGTTACCACTACTAGCGCTAGGGCGAAAAGAAAGTGGAATTCACTATTTTCCTTTACGCTAAAATAATTTTGAAATTGTTGCAGCCAACTTTTCATATCCTTCTTTACTAATTTCGTTTACCTCTCCTCGATAAAAAAGCGTCGATTTTCCAAACAACGCTTCTATATCAATACATTTAATTTTTTTATTTTTTTCTGAAATTTCACAAAGCGCTTTATTAAATCTTTTATAATCTATATAGTTATTATTGTAAATAGGTTGCGTGATAATAAATGCTTGATCAAAATTTTTATCTGAACTTATTTTTTTGCTAAAATTTTTAAATGCCAAAAGCTCTTTTTTTAAATTCTGTGAAGGTTTTAATAAGAGAATTAAAATTTGTGCTTTGGGAATTTGAGCATATAATGTATCTAATTCTTGGTATGAAATTGTACTATTTGAGTAATAATTGAAACCATAAATATCTTTATTTGTACCAATAAAGTTGATTTCTTTCCTGCGTTTAATTTCTTTTCTGAAGTATTTCGCTTCGTTTTCAAATATTTGTTCATCACCCAAAGTGATTATAGTAGCTTGGCTTCTACTAATAATTGGCAGGTCAATTTCTTTAAATACGTAAATTTCCTTATTGTTTTCTGGCTGGACATTCAACCAAATAAGTCCTTTAAAAATGACTGCATTTTTTTCAACAAGTCTGTAAGTGTACCTAAAATAAAAACTTCCGTTATTGTTTGAAATATTAAATGTATTTGTTGGTCCTAAATGTTGTTTTTCTGAAACAACTAGCCTCAAATAATCGTCTGAAATTGAATCAACGGTCACCTTTCCGAAATTTTGAACTTCCTTTGCGTTTGACCAATCATAGTTAAGACTCGAAAAGTTGCGAGACTCTTTAACGATGAACGAAATGGATAGATATCCCATGAGCAAAACAAGGGTAAGGGTTATCCATATTGTCAATTTTCTATACATTTAAGTAGCAGTTTGTAAATTTAGAAAAGACTAAATTACTGTTAAAATTATCGAAGCTTTTTAGTGCATTTATTGCAAATTGTTTATAATTATATTCAGTAAACTCTAAAATTGCTTTTTCAAGTGCAGTACTATCTTGAATGGGTACTAGTATACCATTACTCTTATGAGTTATAATCTCGCTAATAGAGTTAAAGTGTGTTGATATTGTTGGTACTCCAAGCGAAAGCGCTTCAATAATTGCTCCAGGATACCCTTCGCCATAGCAATAAGTGGGCAAGAGCATAACGTTGTATTTGTTTATTGTTGAAAGCACTTTATTTGGCTTTAAAATTCCACAATAGTTTATTGGAAGTGAGTCAAAATAATTATTGGGATAGAAATCGTTATTAATAGGACCATAAAGGTCAATAATATAATCTTTTGGCAAGTTTTTACTTGCCTCAACAATCTCTTCGACTCCTTTACAAGGTAGGATGCGTGAAATGAAAACAAACCTTTTTTCAAACCTTCTAATTGTTGCGTTTTGAGGTTTTCTAGCATTGGGGAGCCAAATACAGATGGCTTTAGTTCGTTTTTCAAAATAAGAAACCATTTCCTTTGTTTCAAAAAACAGTGCATTAGCTTTTAATATAGTTGCATCTATAATTTTTTTGTGAAGAAAGGTTTTTTGTTCATATTGCTTATGAAAGTTACCTGCAAAGCAATGGTAAGCATATTTCTTTTTGAATAATCTAAGCCATATAATTAATAAAGGGCAAAAATAAAAATGCATGTCTTTTGTTGCGTGTAAGCTTACAATGTCGTACTTCTTTATTATAAAGGGGAATTTAATAAGCCAAAAGATAAAGTCGAATAACTGAAGTTTTGGCTTCCACAATTTTCGTATTTGAACGTGTTTTACATTAATACTCTTTTCATTTTTTAAATATTCTAAAATTTCTTTTGTGAGTATAGTGGCTCCACCTAGTGATCGTTTGTCACTTTCTATGGGGATATTTGCAAAAAGCAAAATGTTAATCTTTTTTTTCATAATAATGAAGTATAGGGTATGCAAAGACGATAGAATACATCAAAAACTCAGGGTTATTTAGTGAGAATGAAAATAAGGAATCAAAAAATATAGCAAAATAAATAAGTGCTAAAATTGCTAGACGGCTAGATATTTTTTTTTGCAATAATGGAATACATAGCGAAGTAAGATAAACAAGACCTCCTATAATACCTAATTCAACAATAGGATGTGGGTAGTACGTATCTGTAGTTATGAGGTTGAGCCACTCCGCATCATACCATTTGTAACTTTTCTCAAAATAATAGGGAGAATTGTATTTAATAGAACCCGGACCTCCAAAAGTACCTACTCCCTCCCCAAAAAAATTAAATGACTTAATTTCTTCAAGCATGACTCGATACGATTCGCTTCTTGCCGTTCTTGAACCAGTAATATATAATTTTATACGTAACATAAAATTTTCAAGAAAAAAAAGACCTTCTTCTGCAAAGGATATAAATATTATAAGTGCCAATATTAGAAGACCACTTAACAATTTTACAAAATGTTTATAATGATAAATAAAGAGAATGATTAAAAATGTTCCAACTGTCTTATAAGAGATACTTGCAAGAATTCCAAAAACAGCAAAACTTAAAATTAGCATCTTATACTTTCCTTTATAATATTTTGAAATTATGATGTATGATATTAAATTAAGAAAACCATAAAACCCAAAAAAAACAACAACCCCAGTTCCTCTTAAAATGCCTGCTACTTGACTAAATGAAGTATAGCCATCTCGCTTGTAATAAAACCATTGTTCTACACCCCTTATCCAATTTGCATAATTAACAAGTTGGACAACAAAATTAAGAATCACAAAAAAAACAACAAACTTGAGTAGTATAGGGAATTGTTTTTTTATCGAATAACTATAGAAAAGAATAATTAATGGAAATAAATAACGTAATCCATCGCTTATACCTGCTTTAATATTGAATGAGATAATTATTCCATAGAGCAAAAATGGAATAAAAATGGATGTGGCAGTTATTAGGTTTTTGTTAAATTTTAAATGGATTATAGCGTAGAAAATCATATACCCAAACCCAGAAAATTTAATAATTGTACCAATATCCTTATTGGTATTCATAAATGCACCGCCTGCAAAAATGAGTAAAAAAGGCACCAAACAAAGTATCGAGGTTAAATTTATATGTTTTAGATGAGTTTTGATAAAGGTTTTTTAAGATATATATTGTTAAAAAAATGTTTTAAAATAAATTTTTGATTTTGTCTTTTTATTAAAAGAAATTACGAATCAAAATGTAATTTAATCGCTAGTAAAGATGTAACTACAGCAAATTTATTGCGATATTCAAATATGTTATTTCTATAAATATTTAATAAATCTTGCTTTACATCATTATCTAAAATGTTTTTAGACAATTCCTCCTCTACAATAAAATTAAAAGTTTCTATCACTACAGGAAAATCCTTTAACCATATTTGATAAGGATTCATACTCTCGTAATTAAGATTAAAATATTTTTTGCCTCCATTATAATATTTTTTCAAAATTTTACCGTACTTAATTTTAAGATCATTTGACGGCTTCATATTAATTTTATCCCACTTGTACTTCAAAGTGTTCTTATGATATTTTGATAGCCATGAAAAATAAATTTTTTGAAACTGTTTATAAGCATTTGGGATACTCAAACAGTAATTTATTAATTCTAAATCATAAAAAGGGGAAGAGTTATCAATAACATCACTTAAACTCCTATCTCCGTAAATTGTTGCATTAATAATACGTTGTTCATATGTAAACAACTCTAATCCAAGATCTTGATATTTTTTTAAAACTTCGGGCAAACACTCGATTTTATCTAGTAATTTATTATCACTAACAAATCCAGTGTAGCCAATACTTCCTCTATTTTTTATAAAATTATAATTTTGTGTTGAAAAGGATCCAAACAATGCATCTCCTATTTGACCTGTATGCAAGTTAGAATAGTTGCTTACATTAGTGTTCCTAATTGTAGAATTAGTGTTCCTAATTGTAGAAGATGTATGTGCCGAAGAATGAAACATAATCATCCCATCATTAGGTTTCACATAATTTTCAATAATATTATCTAATAAATACATTGGAGTTTCTAAAAAACGCTCTTTATGTAAAAACCCCTCGCCTTTTGCAATTTCCCTAGCATATTTGATATCTTTAGAGTCTTTTTGTCCAAATGTGATTGATGAAATGTTATTAAACCCAATTTCTTTGGCCACAATGGCATTGGTTCTGGCATCCATACCTCCACTCAATAATGTTATGTGCTTATTATCATTATCTTTGCTCCAAGAATCTTTTACTGCCTTTACAAATAACGTGTCTATTCGTTTTTCTGCATCATTTATTGTTACTGGTACTGTTTTATTAGTAAATGAATGCCATGTCTTATTAGAAATTGTATTTTCATCTATGGAATAAGTCAAAATAGAGGCATATGGTAATTTTTTAACTTCATTTATATATGTGTTGTCTTCTAACAAAAAACCATAAAGGGCCATCATATAAATAGCGTCATTATTAACACTATAACTAATCTTTTGTTTCTTTAAAAACGCCGAAATTTTGTGCAATTTATTTGCAAACACAAAGCCTATATTTTTATCAAAAAAATAATAAATGTTCTTGGTAGAAAGTGGATCGTTAAACAAGTGTAAGCTACCGTTATTTTCATCTAATATAAAACCAGAATAAGTGCCTTTTAAATCTTTTAAAAAAGAACTATTTTCTTCATTATACTTTTTAAAAAAATCTTCTTCATTAATAGTAGAATATTGAACACCATCAAAACAAATTGTAATTCCATTTTTAGTTTTAAAAAACCTATCTTTTATATTTTTATCTAATAAATTCGCACTTACCCAGCCTTTTTTTATTGATTGAAAAAAACCATTTTCATCGATACCATTGTTGTATAATTCTTTTTTAGAATATTTGTTACTTACAAATGCACCAAAAACTCCATATGTGTTTTTATGATCCATATAACTCATTTGCTTTATAATCCTTTACTAAATTAATTAACCATACATATCTAAAAATCAATGTTAACATACTTGAAATTGCTAAGCCTATTAATCCTAGCTTAAAATATAGCAAATAACTAATTATAATGTTAAGAACAAGGGCTACAACATTTACGATTAAATTCTGTTTAAATTTTTTCTGAACTACTGTAAGGAAACCAAACAATGGAGATAATGCTTGAAAAATATTTGCAAAAAGTAGAACTCCCATTAACACATGAAAATCTCCGTATTCAGGATAAAAAACACCTATTATAAAATAATATACTAAATAGATAGATACAGACGCAATAAAAACAAGGATGCCAATCTTCTTATTTAGAATCTTTACATACCCCTTTTGATGTTTAATTTTATCAATATCTACTTGTATAAGAGTTAATGGAATAAAGAGTAATAAATATGCAATATTTAAAAGAAAACTATACTCAGCTATTTCTATTTTAGGATCTTCTGAAATAAGCTTAATAATAAAAATATCAGTATATAAAAACATTAAGTTAGCAAAATTACTGATAACAAGAGTAAAAGAACTTATTAAAAGCCTCTTAAAAACTCTCCAATATTGTTTTAGCTTTTTAAATTCAATATTTTTTTTAAATAGGAAATAACCAATATAAAAAATTAAAAAAGAAAATACTATAGTTCCTCCATAGGGGTATAGCATACCTCTAACCTCAAAATAATATAATAATAAAAAAAGTATTATATAAAAAAAAGTGGAAATCCCAATTTTATAATAAGCAGCATATGTACTGCCTGCATTTACTAAAATATAAGCTGGGGTTATACCTCCATTGAAAAATAGTGCATAAAAAATCATCCCGAGTATAATATATTCATACCCAAAAAATGTTGCTGTAACGAAAGTAATTATTCCTATAACAAGTGTACAAGTACAAGCTAATACGTAAAAGTATTTTTTACTATCTCTACTTTTAGTGTAACTCAAAATAAGAGCTGGAAATCCAAAAGAAAAAACGATTGAAAATACTTCAATGAGTTTTTTGTAAAATTCTAAATCACCATAACTATCTTTTGCTAGATATCCTGCGGCAAATAAAAGTATAAAATATTCAAGCCCCCGGGCAACAATAATTGAGCTTCCATAAATTATGTATTTTTTATGTATTAGATTATTCAACATAAACCATGGGTAACCAAAATAGCTTTATATGCTTTATTAAACTGCCAAAATTTATTTATCTGAATGAGCCGCAAGTACTTTAACCCTTCCGTATAATTTAATAAGCCAAGAAAGAAATAAAAATAGGAACAGAAAAAGGATAGGGTAAATCACATATTTTTTAAATAAAAATGGTGGTTTTTTTTCAATAATATTATTTTCACCTATTTGTATGATGGCTTTGTCAGCATATATTAGATCTTCTATCAACTTATCATTAATTTTCTGCAACTCTAGTTTTGAATTTACAACATTATGATAATTAAAATTTTTGTCTACAACAGCTAAAAAATTTGTAGACATCGGCAACAATACCTTCTCGTTATAATCTGAAATTGCCGAATCAATTTGAGAAATTGAAAAATTATTCCTTTCAATATTTCTTTCGAGCATTTCTTTACCTGTAACACCCATTTTTTGAATGTATTCATTATTATTTAGGTATATAATAATATTTTTAATTGTTGCCTCGCTCGTGTAAGATCCTAAGCTTAATTCCACTTCATGATATGTGTAATCACTAAAAAAAGATTCAGAGACATCTTCCTCTTCCTTAAACTCAACATTTCGTAAAACAGACTCTAAGGTTCTGTCGTTAACATCATATTTTTCAGAAATTTCTTCAAAATTTATTATTGGAGTTATTTCAATATCAGCAATGTCTGTAACTTCATAATTAAATCCGTTTTTTTGCAAAAAAATAGTATCTCTAGCTTTAGATTTTTCCAATAGAGTATTAATGGCATTATAAGTATATTCTGCAGTATTAAAATTTGTTCTAATTATAATTTTAGCTCTTTTTGAAGGTAACGAATCTTTCTCTTTAAAAAGGCCAAGCAATACGCCAGCAATGATAATTCCTAAAACGATATACCAATTCCTAATTATAAATTGAATCCCATTATAAATACCAATTGCTATATTTTTAAAAGTATTATTAATTTTTTCAAATAAATACCCTAAATCAATTTCGTCGTTTGTTGTATTTGTTGCCATTGTTTTTAAATTAATTCTATTAATTTTTCTAAACTTTCTTTCCATTTAATGCTTTCAACCCCTAAAACTTTTTCAATCTTACTACAATCCAGCACGCTTCGTTTTGGACGTTGCGCAAATGTAGGATAATGATCTGTACTCGCAAGGTTTGCCTTTGTCAATTGTGGCTGCAGCTCTATTATTTTTTTTGCAAAATCATACCACGTTGCATTTCCTTCATTGCTGTAATGATATACTCCGTATGCTTCATTCTTTATTTTAACAATTTTAAGCAATGTTTCTGCCAAGTCATTAGCGTTTGTAGGCGTTCCCGTTTGCTCTGTTGTAATTTTCAATTCGGTTCCTAACGCACCATGCTTTAAAATGGTTTTTAAAAAATTATTTCCATATTGTGAATACAACCACGATGTACGTATAATAAAATATTGTTTGCATATGGACTGTACATAATGCTCCCCACTTAATTTTGATGTGCCATAAACATTAATGGGGTTTGTAAAATCTGTTTCTGTATAATCTTTTGTATTCTGTCCGTCAAACACATAATCTGTAGAAACATGCAATAACGTGATGTTTTTTTTATTACATATTTCGGCTAAAAGTTTAACAGCATCAGCGTTTATTTTAAATGCTAAAGACTCTTCCTTTTGGGCTTGGTCTACATTTGTATATGCGGCACAGTTAATACAGTAATCATAATCATTACTTCGGAAATGTGACACAATTGAAGCCTCATCTGTAAAATCAATATCTTCTCTTGTCGCAAAGGTAAAATGGTAATCTTGATATATTTCCGAAGCATCTCTCAAACACCTCCCTAATTGTCCATTTGCGCCTGTGATTAATATCCTAGTCATCTTTAAAAAGATTTACTTTTTATTACGAACACCACAAAAATCCATCACTGCAATTCCTTGAGGCACTGAAACGCTCTTAAACTCTGTATGTGCAACTAAGAATACAATTAAATCTGCTTGATGCAATGCCTTTTCTGTAACGATTAATTTGTGCGTATTATCAGTATCTAAATTAGGCTCCACTTTTAAAACATCAAAACCTTCTTTTTCAAGCTGTTCTGTCACATACAAAGCTGGAGACTCTCTCAAATCATCAATATCTGGCTTAAAAGCAAGACCCATACATGCAATCTTTGCATCTCTTTTATGCTCTAATTTAAATGCAAGTGCTTTATTTTTAACTTTCTCTAAAACCCATTCTGTTTTGTAATTATTGGTTTCTCTAGACTTACGTATTAACCCGCTTTCTTCTGGAAACTCAGCTACGATAAACCAAGGGTCAACAGCAATACAATGACCTCCTACACCAGTTCCTGGATTTAAAATATTTACTCGCGGATGCTTATTTGCAAGCGCAATCATATCCCATACATTAATGTTTGCTTTATCGCAAATAATAGAAAGCTCATTTGCAAATGCTATTTGATTATCTCTGCTTGCATTTTCTACAAGTTTAACCATTTCGGCAGTTTTTGCATTTGTGGGGTGTAATGTTCCATCTACAAAATAAGTATAAAAATCAATTGCTTTAGCCGTTGAGGCTTCGTTGATACCACCTATAGCGCGGTCGTTACTTTTTAATTCGTGAATAATGTTTCCAGGTAAAACGCGCTCAGGACAGTATGCTAAATAAATATCACCCTCTAGCTCTGGACGGTGGCTATATATTAGCTGTTCCATTTTTCGAGTAGTTCCCACAGGGCTCGTAGATTCAATTATAATCAACGCACCTTTCTCTAATGTTGGTACGATTTTCTCAACTGCAGAAGCTACATAAGAAATATCTGGAACATTATTTTCCTTAAAAGGCGTAGGAACTGCAATAAGATACACATCTGCCACAACTGGTGACAACGTAGCTTCCAGTAACTCTTTTTTTACCACGTGATGTACAAGACCATCAAGATCTGGTTCTACAATATGGATTTTCCCTTGATTAATGGTATCGACAACATTTTGATGTATATCAACTCCTGTTACTTTTAATCCTTTACTGGCAATTAGTGCAGCCGTAGGAAGACCAATATAGCCTAATCCCATCATGACAACGCTAGGTTTTTGCGACATGTTATAATGCTTTTATATAATCAACAATCTTCTGCGCTGCTTTTCCATCTCCATAGGGATTATGAAGTTTACTCATCGCATTGTATTGCTGCTCGTTTGATAATAATTGATTTGTATATTCTACGATTTTGTCTTTGTTAGTTCCTACAAGTATTACAGTGCCTTCTGCTACCGCTTCTGGGCGCTCTGTAGTTGTTCTTGTTACTAATACTGGCTTCCCTAAACTAGGAGCTTCTTCTTGAATTCCTCCACTATCTGTAATAATACTATGGCTTTTTTCCATCAACCATATAAATGCTGGATATGCTAACGGAGCGATAAGAATTATATTTTTTTCATCTCCTAAAAGGTCATGTACAGGGCCTTTTACATTTGGATTTAAATGCACGGGATATACGATTTGAATATCTGGATTTTTTGCTGAAATTTCTTTCAATGCAGTACAGATATTCAGTAATCCTTCGCCATGATTTTCACGTCTATGGCCTGTAACTAATACTATTTTTTTGCTAAAATCTAATGTTTCATTAAGCATTTTGATTTCTGAATCTTCAAAAGTAGTTGTGTTTACTTTTTCAATTCCAAAGAGTAGTGCATCAATAACAGTATTACCCGTAACAAGAATGTTTTTTTCTGAAACGTTTTCCCTCAATAAGTTATCTTTTGATAAAGTAGTGGGAGCAAAATGATAGTCTGCAATTTTACCTGTTAGCTGTCTATTAAATTCCTCTGGAAATGGATATTGTCTATTATGAGTACGAAGGCCTGCTTCTACGTGGCACACTTTTGCACCACTATAAAACGCAGCTATTCCTGAAGCTGTAGATGTTGTTGTGTCGCCATGTACATACACGTAGTCTGGCTTTACCTCTTCTAGAACGGGCTTTAAGTGAGTAATAATATCTGCTGTTAAACTATAAAGATTTTGATTAGGTTTCATCAAATCTAAATCAAAATCTGGAGTAATCTCATAGAATTCTAACACTTGGTCTAACATTTCTCTATGTTGTGCTGTTACACATACATAAGTTTCAAAAGTTGTGTCCTCTTTAAATGCTTTCACCAATGGCGCCATTTTAATGGCTTCTGGACGTGTACCAAAAATGATTAAGTTTTTCTTCTTCATAAACAAGTAACTTGTTTTCTTTAGTAATAATTTATTTTTTATACATTTCTTTAAAAGAAGGAAGTACTGCGTCTTTTTCTGAAACAATCATTACATCATCTTCAAGATGCCAATCAATACCTAAGGTTGCGTCATTATATACAATTCCAGCTTCAGATTCTTTATCGTAAAAGTTATCGCACTTATAAGCAAATATGGAATCATCTTCAAGTACAGAGAAACCATGTAAAAAACCACGAGGCACAAATAGCTGCTTCCTGTTTTCTGCACTTAAAATAATAGAAAAATGTTGACCAAAAGTCTCAGATTCTCTACGCATATCTACAGCTACATCAAGCACTTTTCCTTTGATTACACGCACTAATTTTGCTTGCGCCATTTCTCCCAATTGCCCATGCAAACCACGAACTACACCATATTTTGATATAGATTGATTGTCTTGAACAAAAACTGGGTTTATTCCAGTAATTTCTGCAAAAGCCTTGGTGTTAAAAGATTCGGTGAATGTGCCGCGCTCATCTTCAAATACTCGAGGAGTTATTATGAAAGAGCCTTTGAGGTTTGTTTTTTCAATTTCCACAGCTTAGTCTAATTGCATTAAATGCTTTCCATAACCACTCTTTAATAACGGTTTAGCAAGAGCATGTAATTGTTCTTTATTAATATAGCCCATTTCGTAAGCTGCTTCTTCAATAGCACCTATTTTTAAACCTTGCCGCTCCTCAATTACCTCAACAAATTGAGACGCTTGCATTAAACTTGCAAATGTTCCTGTATCTAACCAAGCAGTTCCTTTATCTAAAATACTCACACTGAGTTTACCTTGTTTTAAATAAACATTGTTTACGTCTGTTATTTCAAGTTCACCTCTATGACTAGGCTTTATATTAGCTGCTATGTCAACAATACTGTTATCATAAAAATAAATGCCTGGAACAGCGTAATTAGATTTTGGTGACGTGGGCTTTTCTTCAATAGAAAGTGCTTTTCCTTCTTTGTCAAATTCAACAACACCATAACGTTCTGGATCATGGACATGATATGCATAAATAACACCGCCTTCTGGGTTGTTATTAGATTGCAATAACTCTTTTAATCCTGAACCATAAAAAATATTATCTCCAAGAATTAAAGCTACTTTATCGTTCCCTATAAAATCTTTACCTATAATAAATGCTTCTGCAAGTCCATTAGGGTCTTGTTGTACAGCGTATTGAAAGTCACACCCAAATTTTTTCCCATCTCCCAATAACTTTTCGAATAACGGCAAATCTTGTGGCGTAGAAATAATCAATATTTCTTTTATACCAGCAAGCATAAGTGTTGATAATGGGTAATATATCATTGGTTTATCATACACGGGCATTAGCTGTTTGCTAACTGCAAGTGTAAGTGGATGAAGTCGTGTGCCGCTTCCTCCGGCAAGTATGATTCCTTTCAAAATGGTTAGGATTTATGGGTTGTGTTTTATCATTTTAATCTGTGCCTCATTTCCGAAGTAAAACTAATTTTTTTAATAAATTACTCCGTAATTACAATAGTCTGTCCGTATTATCTAAATACCAAGCTATCGTTTTCTTAATTCCGGTTTCAAAATTCTCATCTGCCTTCCACCCCAATTCGTTTTCAATTTTTGAAGCATCAATAGCATATCTAAAATCGTGTCCTGGCCTATCTGTCACAAAGGTAATCTGTTCTTTGTATTTAAAACCTTTGGGTTGTAGTTCATCAAGTATTTCACAAATTGTATGAGCTATATATAAGTTTTCGCGCTCATTGCGTCCTCCTATATTATATGTTTCGCCTAGCCTTCCTGTGTCAATAGCTTGTTTTATTCCTACGCAATGGTCTTTTACGTATAACCAGTCTCTTACATTTTTACCATCTCCATAAATAGGAATTGCTTTGCCTGATATTGCTTTTCTAATAATTGTAGGAATCAACTTTTCTTTATGTTGATTAGGGCCATAATTATTTGAACAGTTTGTTGTTACAACTGGCATTCCGTAAGTGTGGAAATAACTGCGTACAATAAAATCACTACTTGCTTTTGATGCGCTGTAAGGGCTATTTGGAGCATAAGGAGTTTCTTCTGTAAATAAACCTGTTGGGCCTAATGTTCCATAAACTTCATCTGTTGACACGTGCAAAAATCGTGGGGCAACAATATCTTCCTTAAAATTATTTGGGCCATGCATCCATGTTTTATAAGCAGCTTGCAATAAATTGAATGTTCCCGTAATATTTGTAGCTATAAAAGCACCCGGACCAGTAATCGAATTATCTACATGCGACTCTGCTGCAAAATGCACCACTTTATTAAAATTGTACTTTTTGAAAAGGTCATTTACAAATGCTTC
The DNA here is from genome assembly GCF_009014635.1 of Patiriisocius marinistellae. Classification (GTDB taxonomy): domain Bacteria; phylum Bacteroidota; class Bacteroidia; order Flavobacteriales; family Flavobacteriaceae; genus Patiriisocius; species Patiriisocius marinistellae. Next base: position 418,226 of record NZ_BKCF01000001.1, read on the forward strand.
ATCACAAATATCTCCTTCAATAAAATGATAGTTAGAAAGCTTCGAAACTCCTTCTAAGTTTTTCAAATCACCCGCATATGTGAGCTTATCTAGAACAAAAACCTCATCGGTTGTATCTTCTAGTATATAGGCAACATAATTTGAACCTATGAAGCCTGCGCCGCCTGTTACTAATACTTTGTTGTTTTCCAAAATAAATTTTTAGTTTAGTCTAAAATCAATTTTAACATCTTTTCGGTGATTAAATACGTGGGTTTCACCCCAGTTGTACCCAATCCTCCAGAAGCCAATGTGCTTCCTGTTTCTAATGGATTATCACTCGCGTAATATGCGTACATAACCTTTACTTTTTTTCCAATACTGCCTCTTATTTTCGAAGCTGCTTGGATTGCTTTTTGGTAATGCGCTCCTTCCATTTCTAACCCAATTACATTCCATGTACTTTTAAAAAAGAATCGTAATACATCTCTATTTTGTAGTGATGTACCCAAAACACTTATCATAGAACCAGTACATACTTTTACATCATCTTCAGCAAAATGGCTTTTCTTTAATTTATTTTTAAAGGGGTAATTATCTGCAGTACCTTCAAAAACGTGTGCACTCGGGATCATAATATCACCTTTGCCACCATCGAGAATACCCGCTTTTCCCATAATACCAATAGAAACAACATTTAAGAAACTTGTTTTACCTTCTTTAACATAAGGTTTTAAAAGCTCGTCCATAGTTTCATAGGCTTGTTCCCCAAAGGCATAATCCATTACTATAATTACTGGCTTCTCTTCTTCGGGAAGTGTTTTTGCTTCAATACCAAATGGTAACTTCTTTAACTTAGCAGTATCAAATACTTGCACATTAATATTTGTACCACTTGTATCCTCAATATAAGTCATCCCTTCGGCAAGAGCAACTTTCATTGTTTTCTCCCGCTGCTTTGTACTACCGTGGCTGCTCAATAACTCATATAAGTTAATTAAGCTTCCTTTTTTTGCTTCAGTAGGTAATGCTTTTTCTGCATATAATGAATTCATTACACTATGCATATTTGCACTTATAATATGGATTGGGCGTTCAATAAGACCTTTATTATCTAGTGTTTCCTTTATGTTGAGAGCCCATTGTTCTCCATGAATATGGTGACCTAATCGCTCTCTAAGAACAGGACTAAATGTAATTATGCGCTTATTATCATTTACAACCTCATCAATCGCTCGTTTACCTAAATGATAAATAATATTCAAAAACCTATCAGCATTTGTACTTGTGGCAAAAGCATCATATACACTATTTACCTCCTCAAACGTACGCCCTAAAAAGTTAGCTGTATGAGTCAACGCAATTTCTTTCTCCTCTTGCGTCAAGTTTTCTTCTTTAGCAACCGCTACTTCTAATTTTTTCCAGTCTCGTATAACCCCCCCACTCTCATCAATGAGTACCTGTTTCATAATTTTATGAGACTCAATATAAAGAAATGTTAAGTGCGTAAGAATATCATAAATTTCAGATCTTCCTCTAGTTACCTCAATATTCATTTGCTCATCATCGATGCGATAGCAATTACGGCGGCGTTTAGGCGGGATTATAGGCTTAAAGTGAGAGTTTTTATACCCTTCGTCACTAGTTAAGTTTATAAAGCTACATTCCTCTATTCCATCAGGAAGTCTATCTATAACATATAATAAACCTTGTAGTTCAATTTTCTCTTCTGAAATAGAACCATAAATTTCAGGTCGTAACGTTAATAAAGAATCTCGTAAAGACTCTCCAGAAATGCCCATAGGCTTATAAAAACCACGATTGAATAAGTGTCTCATCGTGATATATAATCGTTCAATTGCGCCAGTACTTTCCTGTGCGCGAGATCTTGTGTGTGCTTTTAGTTTTGTCATTAAGTACAAAGATACATTTTTCCCCACACCTCATTAACGGGAGAACTTTATTCAAATTAAGCTTGCGTTAATAAATTTGCAATTTTACGGTCGTTAGACAATCTAGGCACCTTATTTTGACCCCCTAATTTTCCTTGCGATTTCATGTATTTTTGAAAACTGTCTTTAGGCAAAGCCGAAATTTTAAGCGGTTGCAACATAGTGCCGTCAATTAAATCTTTGTAATAGCTATTTTGTTGCTGAAGTGATGCCTCTAGTGTTTTCACAACCAAATGCATGTCCTCCGGAAGTGTCTCAAATTCTATTAACCATTCATGATAAGCCAGGATTCCTTCAGGCACATCTGTCATGGGTGCTACTGTAAATTCAGTAATACTAAAATTATGATTTGTTATGGCTTCATTCATTGCTTGCTCCACTTCTTTACCAATAACATGCTCACCAAATGCCGAAATAAAATGCTTTATCCTTCCAGATACTATAACTCTATAAGGTTCCAACGATGTAAACATCACGGTGTCACCTAAATTATAACCCCACAACCCTGCATTTGATGAAATAATCATTACATAATTTGTATCAAGCTTTACCTGCCCAATGGTTAAACGAGTTGGGTTGGACTCAAAAAAAGTATCGGCCTCTATAAATTCATAAAAAATTCCGCTATCGAGAAGCAATAACATTCCCTTTTCTGTTTGCGAATCTTGAAAAGCAAAAAACCCTTCACTCGCAGGAAACAGTTCTATACTTGGTACTTTTCGGCCTATTAGCTTTTCAAATTTTGCACGGTACGGTTCAAAGTTAACTCCACCATATATAAACAGGTTAAAATTTTTAAAAAGGTCACCTACTTTCTTACCTGTCTCTTCCTGTAAACGTTCAAAATACATTTGTACCCACGGTGGAATCCCGCTAATGACAGTCATGTTCTCATCTTTCGTTTCTTTAACAATAGCATCTACTTTTTCTTCCCAATCATCAATACAATTAGTTTTTAGAGAAGGTAATCTATTTTTTTGAAGATAACTTGGCACATAATGCGCCACAATACCAGAGAGTCTTCCTAACCCTATTCCGTTTTTTTGAGTCATTTCTGGGCTGCCTTGCAAAAAAATCATCTTTCCATCAACAAAAGATGCGTCCCCAGTTTCATGAATATAATTAAGTATTGCATTTCTAGCTGCCTTAATGTGAGAAGGCATTGAATCCTTTGTTAAAGGAATGTATTTTGCTCCAGATGTTGTTCCAGATGTTTTTGCAAAATAAAGCGGTTTTCCTGGCCACAAAATATCTGCTTCTCCCGCGACCATTGGATCAACATAGTTTCGGAGATCTTCATAATCTCTTATTGGCACTTGTTTTGCAAAATCTTGGGTTGTCTCAATTTGGTTAAAATTATGGTCATTTCCGAAGCGCGTATTACGACCTTTTTTTATAAGCTCTTGAAATACTTTTTCTTGGGTTGCAATAGGGTTTGAAGACCAAGAATGCATCTTAGCAACAACAATTTTTGCAAATATTTTAGCTCCTATAGATTTTAGTGACACGGGGTAATTGATTTGTTAAATAAATAAACGAGTTACTTTAATTTTTATTAATTTAAAGATTCTATTTTCATTAATCAAAATCAATAAAATCTTGTGGATTTACAGGGTAACCCTCTCTCCAAATTTCGAAATGTAAATGTGGGCCTGTAGTTAACTCTCCTGTGTTTCCTACTGTCGCAATTACTTCACCGCCTTTTACTAACTCACCTTGACTTTTATTTAATGATGCGTTATGTTTATAAACAGTTAATGTATTGTTGGGGTGTTCAAGAATAATCACATTTCCAGTATCTGCGGTCCATCCTGCAAAAATAACGGTACCATCTGCTGCTGCTTTTACTGGTTCGTCTTTGACCGTGACAACATCAACCGCAAGGTGTTTTGTTTTAGTATTATAAGGCTCAGATATAGTTCCTTTTACTGGAGCGAAAAAAACGAGTCCTATTTCAGAAGCGCTCAACAATGGGTTGTATTTATCTTCTTGAGACACTTTTTCTCTTAAAATAGAATCTTCTTTTGAGGCTGAGAAGCTAATTTGAGAAATGTCAAGTTTTGCAGCTTCAATAACAGAATCCTTATTAAAATCAACTGTTTTAATATCGCCACTTAAAACTTTTCTAATTGATGATAAGTATTGCTCATTAATGTCTATAACCTGTTTGAGTGAGTCTGTTTTATAGGTGAGCTCTGTTGCTTTTTTCTTTAACTTAGTAGAAGAATACCCAGGAATATACTCTCTTAATGGTGTAAATGCAATAATAATTGTAGTGATGGCAATTAGTAAAACTGCCGAAATTATACTAAAAACAAATACATTAAGCCTATTGAGTTTAAACGAAAAACGCTCCTCAAAGGTTTCTTCGTTAAGAACAACTAAGCGATACTTATGCAGTAGCTTTTTCTTTATTTTCTTTGTTCTTTTTTCTTTAGGCTCCATTACTTTCTTTAATTCACATCACAAATATAAAACAAACTGCAATGCATAGTTGCAATTGACAATTGAAAACGTAATATGTAAGGATTTCTTATTACCTTTGCCCAACAAATTTATCAAACATGGAAGCATTAGTTATATTTTCAGTAATAGGTTGGCCACAGATTGTATTAATCGCTGTGGTAATTTTATTGATTTTTGGAGGTAAAAAGATACCAGAATTAATGAGGGGTCTTGGAAGTGGAATTAAAGAGTTTAAAGACGCTTCAAAAGAGGAGGAAGATGAACACAAATTAGGAAAATAAATTTTTTCTTCGGAAATATAAAAGCCCTGAAACATTATATGTTTCAGGGCTTTTTGTATGATTACGTTTTAAAATTTATGCTTTTAAGAAATCTAAAAGTGTTTTATTAACCTCTTCTTTATGTGTAAATACACAACCATGAGGTGCTCCTTTAATAATATGTAATTTACTATTGTTTACAATTTTGTGTCCCTGTTCTGATGTTGGTTTCACAGGCACCACCTCATCCGCATCTCCGTGAATAAAAAGGGTGGGGACATCTATTTTCTTAAGATCGTTTCTTAAATCTGTTTTTCCAAAAGCATTAACACAATCTATTGTACCCTTAGGAGAAGCGTTTGCTGCTATATTCCAAGTGTAATGCAATAAAGATTCGCTTATCTTGTCTTTATTATCCTCATAATTGACAAAGTTTTTTCCAAATCCTTTTAAAAAGTCAACCCTATCTGTCTCTAATGAATCTTTAAAGCCTTCAAAAACACTTTCTGGCACACCGTCTGGATTATCATCGGTTTTCATCATAAATGGAGCAATAGAGCTTAAAAAGACAAGTTTAGATAATTTATCTGTCCCAAATTTACCAACATAGCGCCCTAATTCACCACCTCCCATGGAAAATCCAACTAGAGTAACATCTTTTAATTTAAGCGATTGAATTAAATCATTTAAATCCTGTGATAATGTATCATAATCATAACCCTGCCATGGAAAATCACTTTTTCCAAAACCTCTTCGGTCATACGAAATGCATCTATAACCAGCTTCAACGATTGCCCATTTTTGCTGTTCCCACATTGCACTACTTAAAGGCCAGCCATGTATTAAAATTACTGGTTTCCCCTCACCATAATCTTCATAGTATAATTTGATATTTCTCTCCTTTTCTTTTGAACTTGTCTCTATATAAGGCATAATTTATTTTTTAGTGAAATTTAAAGTTATAATTCAAATACTCATTTACCAAAATTGAGGTGAGGTTTAAAAGATGTTTAACGCTAATACAGCTTGTATGTTAAGGATTTTTTGATTTTTGGTATTAGAATATTCTTCACAAACAAAAAAAACCCTAAAACTTGAATGTTTTAGGACTTTTTAAATTTTAAGAAAACGGACGACGTTACCAAGAAAGTCTATCTGCTTTGCGTAAACCAGGATCTCCCATAATAATCATCTTTGAAGAAAAGTTCATATTCTCTTTTCCACTCATACTTGATCTGTATTCATTTCTACTAGCGCTCAACCATACTTTATTAAAATAAGCTTCAGAGCAATCTCCACTGCCTAGTACAGTTGTAAAGAGCTTACATTTTGGGCTAAAAGATGTTGTCTTTGAATCTAAGACAATTAATGATTGCATGACTGTTCTTGCAGAAGCAGTGTCTGAGTTGTTTAAAGATGTATCAAAACGTTCTCCACTATTCCATTCCCTCAAAAACTTATTGCATTGATTAGGGTAGAAATTAATAAAGCGAGCACCACAAACTGCTTTTGCACCAGCTGCAATAAAGTTATTGTTTAAAGTTGAGCCATTACAGTTGATTTGGTATACCATACGTAATGGAAAGCGTCCTCCGGCATATCTTCCCGTATCAAGCCCATTAATATCACTATTTGTGATCGTTACGTTATCTTTCATTGGGATTCTTTCATAGGTTCCATGACTATGGATAATCAAGTCTATGTAATATCCATCGTCAGCAAGATCGCGTAGCGTTTTAAAAATAGTCTCTTTGCTTGTATCTTTTATGTGCACTGTAGGCTTTTTAGCCTCGGCAAAAGTTTTTTTAATTAATACGCTTTTATTGTACCCTTCAAATCCATGACTGTATTTATTATGGGCGTTCTGGATTAGGTTATAAAATTTTGAATCCTCAAAAGAAACAATGGTTACTGAAGCAGATTTTTTAGGTGTTATTAAATCTTCTACATCTCCAGCAGCATCTGTGAGCGTTACCTCATAATTAAGTGTTGTATTTAAACGCCCATCAATTAAATGAACTGAATGAGCTCCTTGTTTCCAGTTATTGCTAGATCGTATTGACAAAGAAAAATCATCATATTCGTCTTTTCCATTAAAGCCTTTGTCTGCATCTCCTACATAACCGCTTAAACTCACTCTACTTTTTCCTGTAATTTCTACTACTTTAGTATCATTTAATCTAATTGTGGCTCCATCTCGAACACTCTTAGGGTTCGATCTTGAACGGGTACATAAAGATTTTCCGTTTACTTTAAAACTGTAGTAAAGTTCACCGTTTGTTTCGTGCGAAGGGTCTCCATTATCGGTTACTTTTAAAGAGACTAGTTTGATTGTTAATTTCATGATTTAAGTTTTTTTAATTAAACATTAGTTTAAAAACTTAATACCATCAATAAGGGAGGTTATTCTCCAAAAGTATATGCCTAATATAAACCCATCAAAAAAAATTAGTAAACGAATGATTTTTTTAGCAAACACATTGATTTTGTGTAAAATACAATAAAGTCAGCTAATGTTTAAATCAAAAAACCACTCCAAAACATTCTTCTTTTTAAAGTAGTTTTTAATTTATTTTCTACTAATACTCTTTGATAAGAAATTATAAATCAATTAATATTTCAGAAGAAATTATTTGATTAATCAATCTTCGCAGACCTTAAAATTGATTCTAATTCAAATTGCAAATCACGCTTTGCAACTGATGGTGCGTGCGTAAAACCTTCAATGACTATATAACGATTATTTTTCTCATCACGAATAGCAAAATTTACAAATGGACCTGCCATATAACGTCCTTTGACTTCCCAAGTACCCTTAGTTTCCCATGCAAATTTTCCATCGATTTTGCTCTCAAAAAGATAGGGGGCATAGGCCTCTTCGGTTATAAATTGACCATCATCCTCCACTGGCATTTTATTAATCCCTATAGAATCTCTCATTTTGATAATGGCGCCTATGGTTGTACTGTCGCTTGGAATTTGATTTAAAGGAACTTCATAAACAATAACATTTGTTGTTCCATGTTTTAATTTTTTCTGCATCCAATAAAAATCTTTCTCAGATTTTGAAATTTTATATGCCGAAGGTATTTCTAGCTTAATACCAAGGTCTTCTTTTAATGAATCTGTATTCCTTAAAGAAATGCGTGTGCGTCGCTGACGTTCCTTAATTTCGGCTGACTGATATGCTTTTATAATGCTTTCGTAATTTGTATTAATGAGTTTAATAAGGCCTTCTTGTGATGTTGAAGTAATAAACGCGCCCACTTGTGGTTTTGCATATGGGTTTTTCCTAATAGCAACTGTATCTTTATCTGCAATTGTAGCATGTAAAAAAAGACGATATTTTCTAGCAAAACCACTGTATGTTTCTGGCGGCATTTGGTTCATAGAAAAAATAGGTTCATCCTGTGGAAGTCCGTAAGCTGGTGACGCAAACCTTTTGCGAACAACTTCTCCTACGCTATCTTGCCACAAAACATTAGTCATAATGACTTGAAGTGTATTTATGTTTCCTAAAGACTCTTGCTTGTATTTTTTACCGTTTCCGTTATCACAGGATACAAACAAAACTAGCGCCACAATGGCAAAATAAATCGTCTTCATAATTATAAAATTTTAAGAGCCATCCCGACCTTTAGTTTACTGCTACTAATATCGTTCCACTTTTTAATATTATCTACAGTAACCCCTGGAAATTTTTGTGAAATACTCCATAAAGAATCTCCGTTTTTAACAATATATGTCTTTGCATTTGGATCTTTCGTAACGTTACGCACCCTTTTTTCTGTCTTAGCTGAGGCTACTTGTTTACGTGGATGAATTGTCAACCTCTGCCCTATTCTTAAATTATTATTTCGTAAACCATTCCATCGTTTAATATCACTCACTTTAACTCCGTACCTATTTGCTATTTTACCAAGAAAATCACCACTCTTTACACGATAGCGAATTTTACTTCCTACATTTACAACCTCATCAAAAGGTTTTTCTCTTTTATCAAATTCGGCTTGTGCATAGGCATAAATCGCATCTTCATTTTCAACAAATTTCCCAATCACATCTACTGGCAATCTTAGTGTATAAACTTCATCTTTAACAATAGGGATGATACCTAGCTTGTATGAAGGGTTTAAAAATTCTAGCTCCGCTAAATCCATTGAGGCCACCGTCGCTATTTGTTCTAACGAAATTTGTTTTTTTACATGAATTGTGTCTGTCGCTATATATGGAATTTGAGGTCCCTCACTTTTAAAACCGTGTTCATCAGCATATTCAAAAATGTACATTGTTGCTAAAAAAGCCGGTAAATAACCTGCCGTCTCACGTGGAAGATGGGGTCTAATATTCCAGTAGTTTGTGTGCCCTCCAGATCTTCTTATTGCTTTTGAAACATTTCCGGGACCAGAGTTGTATGCAGCTAATGCTAAATCCCAATCCCCTAATCTAGCATACAAAGCTTCAAGATATTTACAAGCAGCTTCAGTTGCTTTTAAAGGATCGCTGCGCTCATCAACATAACTATTTACATCAAGACCAAACATTTTTCCCGTGCTAAACATAAATTGCCAAAGCCCTGTTGCCCCTACTCTTGACTCTGCAGTAGGTCTTAATGCACTTTCTACAATAGCAAGATATTTGATTTCTAATGGTAAATTATATTTGTCAAGAGCCTCTTCAAACATAGGAAAATAATAATCTGCCATCCCCATCAACTTACCCATGGTACGGCGACGGTTTTTAAGATAGTTTTTTATAACACTTTCTAAGGAGGCATTATATTCTACATTAAATGGTGTCCTAGCATTGAGCTCAGCAAGCCGCTGTTTAAGAACTTCTGTAGGTAACTCTTCATACGCAATAGGCTCATAAGTCATATTTGTTATACTTCCATAAATATCCTCAAAGTGATTTGATGTATATAGTTCTTTAAGCCAAGCACTATCTAGTCTACGTGCTTTTGACATATCTTCTAATAAAAAAAGCATCGTGTCTTTTACCTGAGTGGCTACTGCAGTTGAGGGCAAATCACCACTCATTCCTTGTACTTTAATTGTGTCTACAATTTGAATTTTTACAGGACGTATTGAGTCTATTTTTGGCTTTAATTGCGTTTTGTTTTCTTCGGAAATATTAGATGCGTTGGAGTTTACTTGTTGGATTACAACATTTGGATTTTCTGATACCGGAATAGAATCATTCTGCCCAATAGCTGAAAAGGAAAGCATAAATCCTAATATGTAAAGTGTTTTATTCATAGATATTTCAACGAAATTTCAACAATGAAAGTGTTTAAAGATAAATAATTAAGTAGACGCTTTAATCTACAATGGCAGCAATACCTGGTAATGTTTTTCCCTCAAGCATCTCTAACATTGCACCTCCTCCAGTTGAAACATAACTTACCTTATTTCCAAGGTTAAATTGTTTTACTGCAGCCACAGAATCTCCTCCTCCTACAAGTGAAAACGCTCCATTTTTAGTGGCTTCTGCTATTGCATTTCCTAACGAAATTGTTCCTTTTGCAAAAGGCTCCATTTCAAAAACTCCCACGGGACCATTCCATAAAATAGTTTTAGAGTTTTTGATAACCGACGCAAAATTCTCATTTGATTTTGAACCAGAATCTAGACCCATCCAACCTTCAGCAATTTTATTAATAGGACTCTCTTGTGTGCTAGCAAACTCAGAAAAGCTATCTGCAACAACAGCGTCTACTGGCAAATGTACCTCTACTCCTTTTTGTTTTGCAAGTTCTAAAATTTCTAAAGCTAATTCTTGCTTATCCTCTTCTACTAACGAATTTCCAATTGCTCCGCCTTGTGCTTTTATAAATGTAAAAGCCATTCCTCCACCTATAATTAAATGGTCAACCTTGTCAAGAATGTTTTCAATTACAGTGATTTTTGAAGAAACTTTTGCCCCTCCAATTATGGCTGTCAATGGTTTTTGTGGTTCTTCTAAAACTTTTTTTAAGTTTAAAATTTCCGAAGCCAATAAAAGTCCGAAACATTTATTTTTTGGGAAAAACTCTGCAATTATTGCGGTCGAAGCATGTGCTCGATGTGCTGTACCAAAAGCGTCATTAACATAAATATCTCCTAGTTTTGAGAGTTTTTCTGCAAATGCTCTGTTCCCCTTTGCTTCTTCCTCATGATAACGTAAATTTTCTAACAATAAAATTTCGCCAGGTTGTAAAGTAGCAACTGCGTTTTCAGCAACTTCACCAATGCAATTAGCTACAAATTTTATATTTATTCCTAAAATTGATGATGCGGTTTTTACAATATGCTGTAACGAAAATTCTGCTTCTTTGTTTTTGGGACGTCCTAAATGTGACATTAAAACACAGCTTCCTCCATCTTCAAGAATTTTAATAATTGTCGGCTTTGCTGCCTCTATCCTAGTAGCATCAGTTACTTGAAAGTCATCATCTAAAGGGACATTGAAATCTACACGAATTAGTGCTTTTTTATCTGAAAAATTGAAGTCGTTTACTGTTTTCATAACAAGAATTTTATAGACAAATATACAGTTTTTAGTGGCTTTTAAGAGGTAATTATATGGAGTTGTGCTTTGGACAGATTTAAGTAAATTTGCGCATGGAATTTACTCAGGTTGTAGGACAGAATCACTTGCAAAGTCATCTTAAAAAAAGTGTTGAGAATGGACGAATTCCGCACGCTCAATTATTTGTTGGAAAAACAGGGAGTGGTATTTTACCTATGGCAATTGCTTATTCTCAAGCTATTTTATGTAGTAATCATGAGATAGATTCTACTGCATATAATGCGTGTAAACAAAAAATTCAACAACTTGCTCATCCAGATTTACATTTTGTATATCCTGTAAGTACTAACGATACCATTAAAAAGCATGCTGTATCTAGCAGTTTTTTAGCAGAGTGGCGTGATTTTGTTGCTGAAAACCCTTATAATTCTTTATATCAATGGCATGAGGCAATAGGTATTGAAAAAAAGCAGGGTAATATAAAGGTAGATGAGGCAAAAGAAATGCTAAAAATTTTGTCATTAAAATCTTACGAAGGAGGTTATAAGATTGTCATTGTATGGATGGCAGACCGCATGAATACAGAATGCTCTAACAAAATTTTAAAATTAGTTGAGGAGCCACCGGAGAAGACCGTATTGTTGTTACTTACAGAGCAAGAAGAAAAGATTATTGGAACAATTCGTTCAAGATGTCAAAAACTACAATTTCCTCTATTATCTGAAGAGCAAATTGCGACAGAACTAATTAATAACAAGCAAGTTGAAACAAAAAAAGCACTAAAAATAAGCCAATTATCTAACGGCGATTATAAAAATGCATTACATATTTTAGCGGAAGACGGTAATGATGTGGTGTTTGAAAAATGGTTTGTTTCGTGGGTTAGAACCGCTTTTAAAGCTAAAGGAAATAAAAAAGCCATTAGAGGTTTGATTTTATGGAGCGATGATTTAGCCAAAGAAGGAAGGGAAACTCAAAAAAAACTTCTATCCTATTGTAGTGAAACTTTTAGACAAGCGTTATTAAAAAATTACAAAGCAGATAGCTTACTTTTCTTTGAAGCTGAAGATACAGGATTTTCAATTGATAAATTTGCACCATTTATACACCAGAATAATATATTTGAAATTCAAAGTGCACTTGAAGATGCTTCTTATCATATTGAACGAAATGGGAATGCAAAAATAATTTTTACAGATTTATCTATAAAATTGACAAGGCTTATTCATGCAAAACAATAGCATAGACAATACTTATTTAGACAACAAAAGCTATTAGTATTTTCTATTAAACAAGGCTTAAAATAAGGCGTTTTAAAGCTGCTTTAAACCCATCCGCTTTGTTTGGGATTTAGTAGTGACATATCGCCGAATAAAGGCTTTTATTTTGGTTTTTGGAAGCAATAAATTAGTGATGAATATTCTTTTGATGAAATTGCCTTAATATTTGATAATAAACCAACGAATAGTGCTTTCAATGAAAAAGAAGATCCTGATTTATATTTTTCAGAAAGTAAACTCACGTAAAACGAATCAAAAATCATTGGTTTGATTTTTAACAACTTTAAAGAATTTCCAAAAAGAACTTTCATACTTTCTCGTGAAAAATGCCAAAGGTGTCTTGGAACATCATACGCAGCCCAATACTCCTTATAATACATAGCATCGTAAGAATTATAATTTGGGACTGCAATAATTAAAATACCATTAGGTTTCAATAATATTTTTATGTTTTGAATTTGCTCATCAAGATTTGGTAAATGTTCTAATACATGCCATAAAGTAATTACATCAAAAAGCTGTCCTTTATAATCTGCTAATGATTTTGAAAGAGGTACTCCTTTTTCCAAAGCAATTTCTCTTGCTTTTTTACTTGGTTCCACTCCACTTACATCCCAAGATTTATTTAATGCGGCTTTGCAGAAATCCCCTGTGCCCGCTCCAATGTCTAAGAGTTTTCCTTTTAAAGGGACCATAGAGTTTATAAGGGCAATTTTTTTATTTAAAGAGTAAAACTTAACTTTTTGATATAGAAAAGGCATAATTCCTTTTTTAGTATCTGTATGCGAAATGTAGTCATCACTCTCATAATAAAATTCCAAATTTTCATTTACAGGCTGCGGAAATGTGACTAGCATTTGATAATGTTCATCAAATAATAACTCAAAAGACTCACCAGATTTAAAATAATCTTGTGTCTTAATGTATATGTTTTGGCTTTTTTTAATCACAACTTTAATATAATTGTAGGATTGATTTTAAATTTTAAACTACTCTAAGTTTGAAAAATTTCGGAAATATAAATTGATTATAGTTTTAAAAAAACATCTTTTAAAACAATGTTCCACGTGAAACAACTCTTTAACGCCCCATAAATACAAGCATTACTGAAATATCGTTTGGTGAAACACCACTTATACGAGAAGCTTGAGATAATGATACTGGTCGTATACTACTAAGTTTCTCTCTGGCTTCAAATGACAATGATTTAAGTTTTGTATAATCAAAATTATCTGGAATCCTAATACCCTCTAACCTATTGAGCTTATCAGCATTGTTTTTCTCCTTAGCTATATACCCTGCATATTTTACCTGTACTTCCGTTTGTTGTAATACTTCGTGATCAAGATTGTTACTTTTGACAAAAAGACTTACATCTTCAACATCAAGCATATCATCCATAGAAATATTTGGTCTTGAAAATGATTTAAAAAGTTTGTCACTTTGTTTAACAGGAGTAGAATTATTACGTTCTAAAATAGGGTTTATCACTTCTGGAATTACACTTGTGTCTTTAAAAAATTGAACAAAAGCATCGCTTTTTTCTTTTTTATCTTCCATCAATCTAAGACGTTCATCAGATGCTAAACCTATTTTATGTGCCATAGGCGTAAGCCTAAAGTCTGCGTTATCTTGTCTTAATAATGTTCTGTACTCAGCTCTTGAGGTAAACATTCTGTAAGGCTCTTCTGTTCCCTTTGTAATTAAATCATCAATTAAAACACCTATGTAAGCTTCGTTACGTTTAAGAATAAAAGCTTCTTTTTCTCTTACTTTTAAATGTGCATTTATTCCTGCCATTAATCCTTGGGAAGCTGCTTCTTCATATCCAGTTGTTCCATTAATTTGACCAGCAAAAAATAATCCTGAAATTATTTTAGTCTCTAAGGTATGCTTTAATTGTGTAGGTGGGAAGTAATCATATTCTATAGCATAGCCAGGTCTAAAAAATTTTACATTTTCGAAACCTTTTACTTTTCTCAATGCTTTAAATTGAACATCCTCAGGTAGAGACGTTGAAAACCCATTAATATAATATTCGACTGTATTCCATCCTTCTGGTTCAACAAATAATTGATGACTACTTTTATCTGCAAAACGATTTATTTTATCTTCAATTGACGGACAGTAACGAGGCCCAATACTCTTAATAGATCCATTGAACATAGGTGACCTATCAAAACCTTCCTTAAGCATATCGTGAACTTCCTGGCTTGTGTGGCTCATGTGACAATCGCGTTGTTCTTTTAAAGGCTGTGTTGACTTTAAATAAGAAAACTTTTCAGGGTTTTGATCACCTGGTTGTACAATCATTTTAGAGAAATCTAGAGACCTTCCGTCCACTCTTGGAGGTGTTCCTGTTTTCATTCTTCCTGATTCAAAACCTAAATCTACTAACTCTTTAGTAATGCCATGCGCTGCTCTTTCACCGGCCCTTCCACCACCAAATTGTTTTTCGCCAATATGAATTAACCCATTTAAAAAAGTTCCATTTGTAAGAACAACTGTTTTACCTCTAACTTCCAAACCCAACGATGTCCTAACTCCGACAATGCGATCTCCTTCAATTAAAATCCCAGAAACCATCTCTTGGTAAAAGTCTAGGTTTTTAGTTTGCTCTAACATCATTCTCCATTCTTCAGCAAAACGCATACGGTCACTTTGAACTCTTGGGCTCCACATTGCAGGTCCTTTTGATTTGTTTAGCATCTTAAACTGTATAGCACTTTTATCACTTATAATTCCGCTATAACCACCAAGTGCATCAATTTCACGTACAATTTGACCTTTTGCAATACCACCCATTGCTGGATTACAAGACATTTGTGCAATGTTTTGTAAATTCATAGTAATTAACAGGGTTTTAGAACCCATATTAGCAGCAGAAGCAGCAGCTTCAGAACCAGCATGGCCACCTCCCACAACTATTACATCATATTCTTTTTCAAACATATTCTCTAGGTATACATTGTTCCACGTGGAACAATCTGTGAAATACTATTTTATTATAGCATATATCGGCTTAAAACATAAACGATTAACCAATGATTTAATTATGCGGGCGCAAAGATAGTTAAATTACTTATAATCAATAAGTTAAATATATAGTTATTTGATTTTCAAGAAACTAGACAAAGTTTCTCTTTGAAAGGGCTTCGTTTTCTTTAGATCTCATTAATACAGCATCACTTGAGGTTTTATCTTTGTAGCCACAATAATGTAAAATACCGTGAATAATTACACGGTGTAATTCATCAACAAACATTGCATTAAATTCCTCTGCATTTTCCTTAACACGGTCAATACTAATATAAATTTCGCCATGAATTTGTTTACCCATTGAATAATCAAAGCTAATAATATCTGTTAATGTATCATGATCTAAAAACTCGACATTCATTTTATGCAAATAGTTATCATCACAAAAAATATATCCAATGTCACCTTCATCAAACCCTTCAGACTCAATAATATCAATAATCCAATTTTTAACATTAGATTCATTTCCAATTATAAAATCTGTTTCGCTATAAAAACTAATCATTGTCTTTCTTAAAATAGGTTTGTACTTTTTGCTTATATTCTTGTCGAAGCGGTAGCGCTTCCCTGTTTAAAATTTCAGTAGTATTAAAATACTTTTTTATGTCCTCAGGAGACATTCTAATTGTGTTATTAAAATTCAAATTATTTGTTTGAGATTCACGCTTCGTGTCTTGACCTTGTTCAAAGTCTGCTTCTTCTAATTTCAACAATTCATATTGTAAATTTAGCATCTTTTCAAGTGTGCGTTGATTAAAACCTTTATCCAATAATTGTTCTTCAATACCTTCCATTTTTTTTATTAAATCGCCTCCTTTGCCATCAAATCCTTCTTTACTAAGTTTATCTTCTAACTGTTGTCGTAGTTGTTGTTGTTGCTTATAAATCTCAAATAGTTCTCCATCGTTATTTTCACTTTCCCCTTTTCCCTCACCTTCTTTGCCTTGACCATCATTATTTCCATTTCCATTATTTCCATTCTCTCCACCATTACCATTCCCTTCACCTTCACCTTCACCTTCGCCTTCTCCTTGACCTTCACCTTCACCCTCTCCTTCTTTACCTTCTTTTTCACCTTTCCCCACTCCCTCTTTCATTTTTTCACCTAAGCTTTTTTGTTTTTCAATAATATCTGGAAGTTGGAATCCCTGACCACCTCCTCCTTCACCAGGACTAGGCTTTCCTTTTCCTCCACTACCACTGCCACTAGCATTCATTTGATTTTGCATACTTGTAAGCATATTAGCTAACATATTTGCAAGTTCGTTAGTTCCTGTAACAGTATATTGCTGGTTGCTTATACCTTGTCTTAACTGGTTTTCTGCAAGGCGTTCCATTGACTTGTCAATATTATATTGAACCTCAGTAAGTGATTCATTAATTTCTTCACTTATCATAGGTTGTCTTAATGATAATGAGAACAAACTGTCATCTATGTGTTGAAAATTTTGCTTTAAATCATTTTGAAAATTTAACCGTTTTCCAAACACTGGATTTCCGTAATCTGTAATTTTAAAATCTTCCATTAAGTCTTCTTGACGAAAAGAAAATACTACAAGATTATCAAGGATTTGTCGTAACATTTCAACATCTTCTTCCATTTGTTCTTGTTGTCCACCAGACATAGAAGATTGCATTTGCTGTCCCATTTGCTTCATTTTCTTGCCAGCATTTTTTTGACTTTTTTGAGCTCCTTCTTTATCTCCTTTTTCTAATTTATCTGATGCATTATCCTGCTCTTTGTCAATAATTTCTTCCCCAACTTTATCTTCTGGGATTTCCATGGGTGCTTTTAAATCATCATTTTCTTTCTTTAGCTTTTCAAGTTCTTCTTTATACTTTTCAAACTTTTCATTAAGTTTTTCTTGTTTTTCTTTTGTGTTTTTTTCTTTTGGTTCATCAGCTAATTTTTCTTGCTCTTCTCCCAATTTGAATAATTCTTCAGCTAGTTTTTCGGTTTTCTTTTCTACATAATAACGCTTTGTCAGCTCAAGTAACTGCTCAAGGTTTTTCTCTTGATTTTTATTTTGTTTAGAAACCTTCTCAATTTTTTCGGTAAGTTCTTCTTTAGATAGTTTTTCTTGAAGCTTTTCTAATTCTTCCAGTAGTTTTTCATTTTCTTCAAGCTTTTTTTGATTCTTTTCTAAGCGTTCTTCTAGTTGTTCTTTAAAAGGGTCTTTCTCTTCATTTTCTGGTTGAAAATTTTCAAGATTCTCTTTTAATTCTTTTGAGAATTTTTGCATCATTTGCTCTTGTTGCTTTTGACGCTTAATTACATCTTCTAATTTTTTCTTATCATTCCAATTAAGCTCCTCCTTTTCTTTCTGCAGTTTCTCAATTTCCTCAAGACGCTTGTCTTGCTTTTTCATTTCTTCAAGTGCTTTATCCATCCCTTTAATGGCATTTTCTTGATTTTGTAATTGTTCGTTCTGCAATTCGTCTTCAGTCAATTTTCTAAAATTATAAATCGCAGATTTACTAGACTTAAAATTATGAATCTGGTCATTATCAAACACCTCAAAAAAGTACTCATATGCAACACCTTGGGTTAAATTTAAATCACCCGGAAATGCATATGTAAACTGATCAAAATTACTTTTGTTTAAGGGCAAAGTCGCAACTTGTTTTGCCGCCTCATTTCCGTCAGGATAATATACAATTTGTAATTTTGTTAGTCCATAATCATCACTCACCTGTCCTAAAAAATAAATCCTTTGACTTTCTAAACTATCCTGCCTAGATTGTACTTCAATTTCAGGATATTCATCTTTAATAACGCCTAGTGTAAAAGATAAGTTCTCGTAATCTTTTAAATTTTTATTGGACGTTGTAATTGCATAATCAAGCTTAGAATAAATACCCTTAATTAGGTCAAACTGCTGTTTCTCTTCGGAAAAGAGGTATGTAGTATCTCGCGTTTTTAAAGAAACCTCTGTAGTGTTTTTTGCAGCAACTCTCCAGGTAACTGAAGTTCCTTCTGGTACAGTGGCATTTCCTGTACTTTTAAGCACCTCATCTTTTCTACCTGTATAGTTCGGGTAATTCAACACCATATCAAAACCCAATAATGAGGGGACTTTTACTACATCTAAAGTGTATTCTTTAGACGTTACTTTATTTGCTTTAAGTTTAAAATCTACTGGAGTGTTAGGTTGCAAAAAAGTATATTCAAAAATTCCTGGGGCTGTTTGTTGAAGAAAATAGGTTTCAGTATTGTACACAATACTGGCATTCTCTGGGATTGCCTCACCCTCTGTCCTTACTTGGACTGTAAAGGGTTTATTCTCAACAGCATTTAAAGAATTATTAACCACGAAAAAGCTAAATGGAGCAGGTGGCTCATAAGCAGTATCATAATTAACAACACGGTCATAACTACTACTAAAGGTGTCTTCATTTCCAAAAACACTTATTAAAGCAAAAATCAAAACCGGAATTGCTGCATACTTTAAATACTTAGCATTCTTCTTAAAATTAATTGCACTCTTAAATGGTACTGGTTCAATTTCGTCTGCTTTTTGGTCAATACTTGCAGCAAGCAACTCACTCTCACGTTGATTTTGATTTAATTGTATAACATTAAGTAACTTATCGCTTACCTGTGGAAAGTGGTTCCCAATTATTTTTGAAGCTTCCTCATTTGTAATTCCTTGTTGAAGTTTAAATAACTTAGCTAGCGGAAAAGCAATAAACCTTACAAAGAGTGCTGCTTCTACAATAACAAAAGTCCAGAAGAGAATAGTTCTCCCCAAAGGACTGAGCCATAAAAAATACTCAACCAATAATGTGATTAATAAGTATAGAAGACCAATAGCAAAAAAAAGGATTGCTCCTTTAATTAACTCATTTGTATAATATTTTTTTATAAATTGTTCCAGCTTTTGCTGGATCAGCGTAAATGAACTCATATCTTTTTTCTGAATTATACAGAACTTCTAAATTACAACATTATTTCAACAGCAAAAAACACTCCAAATTGCATCAAAGAATATATTATTAGTATCGATGTTACTTATTTTCGCATTTAGCCTAATTGCTTCGAGCAAAATAACTCATTTTAGGCAAAATTAAACTTCAATAATCACTAATGTCTTTTCATTGAAAAACAAAGGGTAGATTGTATCTTTGTACTCTAATTTTCCTTAACAAAATTCTCGCTTACACGGGAATAAAAACTTAGTTTTCAATGTCACAAAAAGTAAGAGTACGTTTTGCTCCAAGTCCTACAGGACCTCTTCATATAGGTGGTGTTCGCACTGCTTTATTCAATTATTTATTCGCTAAAAAACACGGTGGTGATTTTATTCTTCGTATTGAAGATACAGATCAAACCCGTTATGTGGAAGGTGCTGAAAATTATATTATGGAAGCTATGAACTGGCTACACATTCCGTTTGATGAATCTCCATCAAAAGATGGTGGATATGGGCCTTACAGACAAAGCGAACGTAAAGATCTATATTTAAAATATGCAGACGATTTAATTGCTTCTGGCAATGCATATTACGCATTTGATACTGCTGATGCACTCAACGAACATCGTGCTAATCACGAAGATCAAGGGAAAACATTTATCTATAATTGGCATAATCGTTTAAAGTTAACAAACTCTTTAGCGCTTTCTGTAGAGGAAACTCAAGCAAAAATAAATGCTGGAGAACCTTATGTAATAAGATTTAAAAGTCCGCAGGGTGAGACTTTACACATGAAAGATATAATACGTGGCGGTATTACAATTGACACCAATGTACTTGATGATAAAGTACTTTTTAAAAGTGATGGTATGCCTACCTATCATCTAGCAAATATTGTAGATGACCATTTAATGAAAATTACACATGTTATTCGTGGAGAAGAATGGTTACCATCTATGGCTTTACATGTTTTGTTGTATAAAGCATTTGGTTGGGATGCGCCACAATTTGCACATTTACCACTTATCTTAAAGCCTGTTGGCAATGGAAAGTTAAGCAAAAGAGATGGAGACAAGTTTGGTTTTCCAGTATTTCCATTAAATTGGAACACTGCGAATGGAGAGGTTTTTCCAGGTTATAAAGAAGATGGTTATTTACCTGAAGCAGTTGTAAATATGCTAGCATTTTTAGGTTGGAATCCAGGTACTGAGCAAGAGCTTTTTACGCTTGATCAATTGATAAAAGATTTTGATTTGGCACGCGTTAACAAATCTGGGGCTAAGTTTGATTTTGAGAAAACAAAATGGTTTCAACAACAGTATTTACAAGAAGTTGACGATGAAACATTAGCAATTCAATTTTCAAAATTATTGAAGGATAAGGGTATCACTACCTCTATTAATATTGTTCCTATTGTAGCTTCTTTAAAGGAAAGAGCAACATTTGTTCAAGATATTTGGGATGAAGGAAGTTTCTTTTTTGAACGCCCTACTACTTATGATGAAAAAGCAGCTGGAAAAGCGTTTAAAGAAGGCACAGCCGAAATTTTAAGCTCTGTTGCTACAATTATAAATGGTTTGAACAGTTTTGAAAGTAGTCACATTTCCGAAGCTGTTAAAGGATGGATTACTAGTCAAGAGATGAGTTTTGGAAAGGTTATGATGCCATTGCGACTTACCCTTGTTGGCGAAATGAAAGGTCCAGATGTTTTTGAAATTGCATCGCTACTTGGTAAAGAAGAAACTATCGCAAGGATTGAGCAGGCAGTAAAATTTATAGGATAATTTAATTATGTAATACTTAAAGAGTCCGTTTTGAAATTCATAGTGAATTTCGAAACGGACTCTTTAATTCAATAAAATTTTTTTAAAAATAAACGGTTGCAGCAATTACTATCTTCCCTATATTACCTTTAAAATCTTCATTTTTTAGATTCTTATCATTCAATTTTGCAAAAGTATTTGTAAAACCATATTGATATCCTCCAGATAATTTAAAACTTTTAAGTCCTACACTTAAGCCGGCATACCCCAAACCATTAATAGGCGAAATGTCTTGTATATCTTCTGCTGTAAGATTTGTATAGCCATCGATATTATAATCCGCAAAACGATCATTTTTTAATTTCATATTTCCATTTAGTTGTAACATAGGACCTACTTCAATGGATAAATATGGTTTTACAATGTTGTAACTCACTAAAAAATTTATTTGAGCACCAATAATGGTATAAATAATAAACTGCTGGTCGCCTATATTAGTTCCTGTTCCAATTGCTGAAATTCCTATTTCATTGCTTACAAAATTAATCCCATAAATAAGGTCAAAATTATTTCTGTAGGAGCCTCTTGTTGTAAATCCTCCTATAAACCCTGTGCGGGATTCAGTAATAAAGTCGTCTGTGTTTATATCAAAAATAGCTAATCCTCCTGTTATTCCTATACGGTTATAATCACCATCTCCATAGCGTCTTTGACTGTAAACGTTTGCGCAAATGAAACATATTAATGTAACAAATAATATTTTTTGAAGACTCATAATTGATACTTTAAAAGGCTAAAATAGCTTTAATTTTGTACCTTCAATCATTTAAACTTTAAATAAATTACTATGAGCGGATTTGTCTTTTTAATTCCATTATTTATTCTTGGATTTTTTATTCTCCTTTCGGGGATATTTACTGTCAAACAACAAACTTCTGCTGTGGTGGAGCGTTTTGGAAAATTTTTAAGTAGCAGAAACTCTGGCTTACATTTTAAAATACCTGTGTTTGATAGGATTGCTGGTCGTATCAATTTAAAGGTACAACAACTTGATGTACTTGTAGAGACTAAAACAAAAGACGACGTATTTGTACGCCTTAAAATTTCGGTACAATTTCAAGTAATTAAAGAGAAGGTTTACGATGCTTTTTATAAGTTAGAAAGTCCTCATGATCAAATTACCTCTTATGTTTTTGATGTAGTGCGTGCTGAAGTTCCAAAAATGAAACTTGATGATGTTTTTGAGCGTAAAGATGATGTTGCAATAGCTGTAAAGCAAGAACTAAATGAAGCAATGAGCGATTATGGATATGACATTATTAAAACCCTTGTAACAGACATAGACCCAGACTTACAGGTAAAGGAGGCTATGAATAGAATTAATGCAGCAGAACGCGAGAAAGTAGCTGCTGAGTATGAAGCTGAAGCTGAACGAATTAAAATTGTGGCAAAAGCACGCGCCGAAGCTGAAAGTAAACGATTACAAGGACAAGGTATTGCAGATCAACGAAGAGAAATTGCTCGCGGATTAGAAGAAAGTGTTGATGTATTAAATAATGTGGGGATTAACTCACAGGAGGCGTCTGCATTAATCGTGGTAACCCAGCATTATGATACGCTACAATCTATAGGTGAAGAAACAAATACAAATTTAATTTTATTACCTAACTCGCCGCAAGCCGGTAGCAATATGTTGAACGATATGATTGCAAGTTTTGTGGCAAGTAATCAGATAGGAGAGGAAATGAAAAAGACAAATGCGGCAAAAGGAATTACTAATAAAAAACGCTCACGTCCCAAGCCGCCACCAGCACAGTCTTCTTATGATGATGACGATGTTCAGTTTTAATGTTGAAATTTTAAACACAAAAAAGCCCGAAATAATATTTTTATTTCGGGCTTTTATATTTTATAATAAATCTATTTCTCCTTTTTTTCGGTCAATTTTCCAATTGCAAATGTTGCTACTGGCATTAAAAGTTTAAAAATAAAACCACTTGAAACTAAACCTCCAAACATACCTCCTATTAAATTTGAAGGTGATGCACTTTTCTTGGTGCTATGAAAATTTAGCTTAAGTTCTTCTTTGCTTATTTCAGACTGAAGCTTTAAACGTTTTAATTCTAGATCGATTTCTTTAAAAGAGGTATAGCTTTTTGACATATTTAAATTGTTTTTTCTTCAATTACTTTTTCCATCATTACTTCTTTCATATTTTCTTTAGCAACGTCTTTTGCAGAAAAATCCTCATCATCATTGTCTTCTAATAATTCTGAAAATTTAGATAAGATTCTCCTAGTAATAAAATTTTTTCCAAAAATCGCTATTAAAATAAATCCAAGTAAATAAATACCAGCTATGATAAAAAATCCAGCTGATGCGCTATCTAGTAATGTATTAAGGTATAGTGCTAATCCTACTGATAAAAACATGAAGAGTAATATTCCTATGCTTCCTAGTAATAACATATTTATTAGAGACGTAGCAAATTTCATAGAAGATTTAAAAAGGCGAAGTTTTAAGTACTCCGCCGTATTTTCTAAATATTCTTGAGCCTTGTCACTCGTAGAATTTATATTGTCTGTTAGCTCTTTAAAAGGCATATTATGATGTCGCTTTTTTCACTTCAGTTTTTAATTGCTCAACCTTTACGTCTTTTTGTAATTTTGCATTTTGAACTCTTAAAGTTTCTAATTTGCTTTCTAAAGCAGAAAGAACATCATCAGCCTTGTAACTTGCAGAAGAAATAGCACCTTCAAGTTTTTGCTCTAATGTCAACTTTGTGTCTTTAGCTTTTGCACCAAGAACTTCAGTTGTTTTTTTAAGTTGTTTAGTTAATTCTTTCTGACGCTTAGTAGTCTCTTTCGTAATTTTATTACGTGTTTTAGATCCTTTGTCTGGGGCATATAGAATACCTATACCAGCTCCTATTGCTGCTCCTGTTAATATTGCTAATAAGGTTTGTCCTGAGTTAGATGCCATTGTATGTGAATTTAGATTGTTAATTGTTTATTTATACCACAAATATAAATCTTGATTAAACGAGTGGTTGTTAATAACCGGTTAATAGTTGATTTATAAGACTTAAAGTTATCTTAAAAAGGGTAAATTTTTATTAAAAATTCTTAAAGAAAATATTAATTAGTTAAAATTAAAAGAGCAAGGCATAAATGCCTTGCTCTTTATTTTAAAAATAGTTTAAAAATACAGCTACTCTAGCTTTGCCCAAGAATCTCTTAAACCTACCGTTTTATTAAAAACCATTTTTTCTGTAGTAGTGTCTTTATCCACAGTAAAATAACCTAAACGTTGAAACTGTACTTTATCTTCTACATGTAATTCCTTAAAGCTTGGCTCAGCATATCCTGTAATAACCTCTAAAGAATCTGGATTAACAAATTCCATAAAATCTTTTTCTTTATGTGTATCTGGTGAGGCAACCGTAAATAAACGGTCATACAGTCGTACTTCTATTTCTAATGCTTCTTTAATTGCAACCCAATGTAATGTTCCTTTTACCTTGCGCATTGAAGCTTCTGTTCCACTTCCACTAAGACTGTCTTCATCGTAAGTACAATGAATCTCGGTAACATTTCCATTTGCATCTTTTACACAATCATTAGCTTGAATAATATATGCATTCTTCAATCTAACTTCTTTCCCTAATTTGAGACGGAAAAACTTTTTATTTGCTTCTTCTCTAAAATCCTCTTTTTCAATATATAACTCTCTTGAAAATGGTACTTTTCTAAAACCGGCACTATCATCTTCTTGATTATTTTCAGCATCTAGCCATTCTGTTTTATCTTCTGGATAATTAGTGATAATAACTTTTACTGGATCTAAAACTGCCATTACTCTATTGGCTTTTTTATTTAAATCATCACGCACACTAAATTCTAATCTAGATACATCAATTAAATTATCACGCTTCCCTACTCCTATTCCATTTGCAAAATTTACGATAGACTCTGGAGTGTATCCTCTACGGCGTAAGCCAGAAATAGTAGGCATTCTTGGATCATCCCAGCCAGTAACAACACCCTCTTCAACCAGACGAGCTAATTTTCGCTTACTCACAACTGTATGACTTAAATTTCTACGAGCAAACTCACGTTGTTTTGGTCGTAATTTACTTGAATCTCTAATTTGATCTAAAAACCAGTCATATAATTCTCTATGAGGTAAAAATTCTAGTGTACAAAAAGAATGAGATACCTGTTCTATATAGTCACTTTCACCGTGGGTCCAATCATACATAGGGAATATTTTCCAATCAGTTCCCGTTCTATGATGACTCTTATGTAATGTTCTATAAATTACGGGATCACGCATTAACATGTTTGTAGATTTCATATCAATCTTAGCACGCAAAACATGAGCACCTTCTGGTGCTTCTCCATTTTTCATTTTCTCAAATAAATCAAGATTTTCTTCAACACTACGATTACGAAATGGACTATCAACACCCTGTTGAGTTGGCGTCCCTTTTTGTTCTGCAATAGCCTCAGAAGATTGAGAATCTACATACGCTTTTCCATCTTTAATAAGCATAATTGCCCAATCATACAATTGTTGAAAATAATCACTCGCATAACACTCTGTTGCCCAATTAAAGCCTAACCAGCTTACATCTCTCTTAATTGCATCTACAAATTCCTGTTCTTCTTTTGCAGGGTTTGTATCATCAAATCTAAGATTAACTGGTGCATTATAACGCAGCCCTAATCCAAAATTTAAACAAATAGATGACGCGTGCCCAATGTGTAAATATCCATTAGGTTCTGGTGGAAATCTAAAACACAAATCCTCTTTTTTGTGTGTAGTTTCTAAATCTTTCTCTATGATTTGCTCAATAAAATTAAGCGGTTCTTTTTCTTCCATGTTGCATGCTTTAAAGCAACGCAAAGATACCATTATTGTTAAATTCTAGCGAACTACAACACACAACTACAAACTAAATTTTATATTTACAGTAGTTCCTTTTTTTAAAAATATTTTAAATGGCTAAAAAAGGCTTTCTTCGGAAATGTAACTGGCATTAAAATTTCCGAAGAGATAAAGATTCAAAAGATGCATTCTTGAACACATAAAAAAATAAACAAAAACATTATGAGTACAATTGAATTAAAAAATATACGTGTATTTGCAAATCACGGCTGCCTTACTGAAGAAGAAAAAATAGGGAGTGATTATCTAGTAAATGTGCGCGTTGAAGCAGATTTAATGCACGCTGCACAAACTGATGAACTTGATGATACTATAGATTATGTTGCATTAAACAACATTGTAAAGGAAGAAATGGCAATTAGAGCAAAACTTTTAGAAAACGTAGGCTTTAGAATCATAGAACGTATTTTAAGTGATTTTTCTGAAGTTACTTTTACGACGGTAACAGTTTCAAAAGTTAATCCTCCTATAGGTGGTGATGTTGAAGCTGTTAGTGTAACAATGACTTCAGCATAATTAAAAGATGATTATTGTTTGCAAACTTAGGCGGTAATCTTTTATATTTGCGTCCTGTAATTTTAGCCAGTGAAGAGATTCCTGCCTTTACATAAAAAACGGCATCTTGGCCGAGTGGCTAGGCAGAGGTCTGCAAAACCTTCTACAGCGGTTCGAATCCGCTAGATGCCTCCAAAAAAACCAGTCTCAAAAAGACTGGTTTTTTTATGTTTTACAGGAAAATGATTAGTCACATTTCCGAAGACAAGAAAATTACTCAACTACTGGTGGAATAGGCTTTTCTAATGGGTCAAGTGGAGTTGGTAAATTATCAATACCCTTTTGAACCTGTGCAGGAAAAATACCTTCTAATAACATAAATACACCAAAACCAACAATTAAGAGACTTACCCATTTTTTTGTCTTAACTGTAAATCTAGGTGTCATTTTACTTTTTAATTTTTTTGCAAGTGCTATTTTTAAAATATCAATAGTTATAAAAACAACAAGCACCGTAGTTATAAAAAGAATTACACCCCGTTCACTCTTTGCATTTGCGTTTGCAAGAATAATCATACCCACCCATCCAGCAAGTACTCCAAAATTTACAAAATTTAAGAAAAACCCTTTAATAAAGAGACTTCCAAGATTTTTCTTTACTTCTAGTGCATGATGTTCTCTAACTATTTTGTATAAAGATTTTGTCGTACGTATGTAAGAAATAATACCATAAGCTATTAAAATTCCTCCACCAAAAATGAGTAATGCAGGGTCATTTTTTACACGTTCTAGAAGTTTAGTTGTACTAAAATAGGCAATACAAATAAAAATAATATCTGCAAAAATTGCACCTCCATCAAAGGCTAAACCAGCTCTAAAACCTTTAGTTATACTAGTTTCGATAAGTGTAAAAAAGACAGGACCTACGGCAAATGCCATAATAAAACCGTAGAAAGCTGCGAATAGAAGTCCGTCCATAATAGTTTCGTAAAAATACAAAACCTTTTATGCTTTCTATATATGGAAGCTATTTAGTTACTCTTTGATGATTATTTTACCTCCTAAGCGTTTCTTTTTATTGATTTTTTTAGGATTTCCATAGACAGTTATAGTTCCACCAGCAGTGACTTTTGCATCTACTTTTTCACTAGCATAAACATCTGCAGCTCCCCCAGCGGTGACTTTTACTTCAGTATTTTGAGATTTTAAATCTTCTCCTCTAAATCCACCACCAGAATTAACTGTTATTTCTTGAGAAACAATCATCCCAGAAGCTTGTATTGAACCTCCTGAAACAGATTTAAACTCACCGTTATTAACATCTAATGTTATACGAACTTCACCACCTTCTTGAGTTCTAATAATAATATTTTCTTGTTTAAAAGTTTGAGCACTTGTAATCTCGCCACCCTCATTTGCATCAAGAATAGTAACACCTGTATGATATACTTTTACTTGCGTGTCATTACCATTAAAGCGAGTATCAAGTTTCATTCTAATTTTTAAAATATCCTTGTCATCCACTTCAACTTTTACATCATCTACATTAGTTCCAGTGATTACAATTTTGTTTTCATCTGCAGTAATGAGCTCAACTTCAATAAGGTCAAATACTTTAATTTCATTGAATTGTGGTACTGTTTCTTCTCTGTTTTGGGCAATAGTAAATGTTGTTAATAAAACTAATGCTAACGTAAATAGGTTTTTCATGATTTTTTTTGTTTTCTATAATGTGTTTTACAATAGTTATTCCAAAAATGAAATTATACAAATACAAAATCTAAATGTTTTCTTACTAAATCGGCATTTTTAACCTTTACTTGTACTTCATCACCTAAGACATACTTTTTATGTTTACGTTGTCCAACAACAGCATATTCCTCTTTGATAAACTCATAATGGTCATCTTGCATATCTTGAATCCTTATCATTCCCTCACACTTATTTTCAATAATTTCTACGTAAATTCCCCATTCTGTTACACCACTAATAACGCCTTTAAATTCTTGATCTTTATGGTCTTGCATATATTTAACCTGCATATATTTAATGCTATCACGCTCAGCTCTTGCTGCAAGTCCTTCCATCTCACTTGAATGTGCACAACGATCTTCGTATTTTTCATTTTTAGCACTTTCTTTACCATCTAAATATCGTTGTAATAAACGATGTACCATTACATCTGGGTAACGACGAATAGGCGAAGTAAAATGTGTATAATAATCAAAGGCAAGTCCATAGTGACCTATATTTTGTGTTGTATACACTGCCTTGCTCATTGTACGGATAGCAAGTGTGTCAATCATGTTTTGCTCTTTACGACCATTGACATCTTTTAATAATTTATTTAAAGATTGCGCTGTAGAATTTCTGTCTTTGGTGTTTAATTTATAACCAAATTGCTTAATAATATTCTCTAACGCTGCAATCCTTTCATCATCTGGCTCATCGTGTACACGATATACAAACGTTTTTGATTCTCCTTGTTTATTTTTCTTTTTGCCTATAAATTCAGCAACACTTCTATTTGCTAGAAGCATAAACTCTTCAATCAATTTGTTAGCATCTCTACTTTCTTTAAAATAAACACCAGTAGGCGTTGCTTCTTCATCAAGTATAAATTTAACCTCTACTTTATCAAAGGATATAGCTCCAGCATTCATCCTTGCTTTTCTTAAAATCTTAGCAAGTCTATCCATTTCAATAATTGCAGATGCTATAGGAGCATCCACTTTGTAAGCTTTATCTGTTATTGATATGTCTGCCGAAATGTTAAGATCCAGATTATTATCACTGCTGTTTTTACCTACATTATTATCAATAATCTGTTGCGCTTCCTCATACGCAAAACGAGCGTCTGAGTATGTAACTGTCCTACCAAACCATCTATTAACAATTTCGGCTTTAGTGTTCATTTCAAATACTGCAGAAAATGTATATTTTTCTTCATGAGGTCTTAAGGAACAAGCACCGTTTGATAAAATTTCTGGTAACATAGGTACTACTCTATCAACTAAATAAACAGAGGTTGCTCTTTCGTAAGCTTCATCATCAAGCACAGATCCTGGTTGTAAATAGTGAGATACATCTGCAATATGAATTCCTATTTCGTAGTTTCCGTTTTCTAAAGTTGTAAATGAAAGAGCATCATCAAAATCCTTTGCGTCTTTAGGATCAATAGTGAAAGTTAAATCCTTGCGCATATCTCGCCGTTTAGCAATTTCCGAAGCATGAATTTTAGTATCTAATGTATTTGCATATTCCTCCACCTCTGGGGGAAAATCATATGGCAATCCATACTGAGCTAAAATTGAATGGATCTCTGTATTATGCTCACCAGGCATTCCTAAACTTTTTATAACTGTACCGTAAGGAGAATCTGCTTTTTCTGGCCAATCATCCATACGTACAAGTACTTTTTCACCTTGTTTTGCATCGCCTATATTTGCTTTGGGAACAAAAATATCAGTGTACATTTTATGGTCACTGGTATCAACAAATGCAAAGTTTTCTTTGATGTCTATTGTTCCTACAAATTCGGTTTTATGGCGTTCTATGATTCTTGTTACTTCGCCCTCAGTTTTTCCGCCTCTTCGACGTTTAAAAACATAGACTTCTACAATATCATTTTGTAATGCTTTATTAAGATTTTTATTCTTTACCAGAATATCATCTTCTAAGTCTTCCACTATGATGTAGCCTTGGCCACGTCCAGCGATATCTACTTTTCCTGTGTAATAATTTTGGTTTGGTGTAATAATATATTTGCCACGTTCAATTTCTTGAATGGTCTTTTTTACTTGTAATTCTTTTAATTTTTTTATAATTTGGTTGCGGCTATTTGCGTCATCAACGCCCATTTTTGCAGCAATTTGTTTATGATTTTTAGGGTTTGAATGGTCTTTTCGTAGGACTTCTAATATTTTTTGTTCAAGACCATCTGTATTTTTTTTTCTTTTTTGTTTTGTTCTTTTCGACATATTCATGATCCGCAAAAGCGGGTATTTTTTGTTCTCAAAAATGTGAGAATCTTATTATTATTTAATGTAAAAGTAGGTTTAATAAAATCAAACCGTCTCTTATTTGTAAAGTTTTAGCATTGTGGGTGTTACTTTTAAAGGTATCGTAACATTAAAATAACTTTATATAATTATAAATAAAAATATATGTAATTTTAAAATGCTTATCTAAGGCTATGGAAGACTATAAAACAATTGCCATTTTTACATTCCCCAGTGAATATGCTGTGCTTCAACATTTGTTTGAGCAGGCTGAATTGCATTATTTTTTTCAAAACGAAACAATGATTAGCGTGCTTCCTTTTCATAGCAACGCTTTTGGAGGCATTCGTTTAAAAGTGCACCCTAGTGATATTGATAAAGCAAGACTTATTATTAACTCGCTAGAAGATGATAGTCATTTATCTGTGGTTTAAAATATTTCTTCTAAATTAAAAATACTACTCTTAAAATCTTGTCACTTTTCCGAAGTAAAAATTCCATTTTCAAAGTTATCCCTGTTATCAACAATTATATATATAATACTTTTTTCTTTTTAAAAATTTAAAATAAAAATGATGTATATAATGGTATGTTAATATGTAGCATAACTTTATTGAAGAACCGTTGTTTTAAACTTTATAGTTTGTTCTTGATAGGTTATTAACAAGATATGAATATTATTTTCTTCTGAAATTTAATACATTACACACCTTAGTTAACAATTGTTGATAACGCTAATCCACAACTCATTTTTGATAAATAATTTTAATTTCAATGTTTGGAACTACAATTATTTGTCTGAAAACTTACCTATAAATTGGATAGTTATATTTAGGAATTCTCAGATAAAAATGGATATGAATTTTTTGAAACAATTGTGCAAATTTTTCTTTCGATTTCTTCCATGTAGATATTAACATTGTTGTTAGTTAAATGTTAATAGCTACAATTATTCTTTATCCACTATCATGCCATTACTTTTTATTGAAATGTAAACCATTCACCCAATAACTATTTTTATCTTTACCAAGATAGAAGTATTAATTAAAACATTACACGTCTTTAGCCTGTCTTTAAAAAGCGACAAACGAGTAATAGAAATATAATAAAGATGAAAATAGCCATAGGAAATGACCATGCAGGACCAGATTATAAATTTGCAATTGTTGCTTATTTAAAGGAACAAGGACATGAAGTTATTAATCACGGTACAGATACTTTAGACAGTGTTGATTATCCAGATTTTGCAAATCCTGTAGCAAAAGCGGTAAATGAAGGTGATGTTCCTTTTGGTGTTCTTATTTGTGGAAGTGCAAACGGTGTTGCAATGACAGCTAATAAATATCCTAATGTAAGAGCTGGTATTTGTTGGACAAACGAAATTACTGAGTTAACGAGATTACATAATGATGCTAATATAATTTGTATTCCAGCACGTTTCACTTCAATACCTCAAGCAGTAAAAATGGTAAAAACTTTTTTAAATACAGCTTTTGAAGGTGGTCGTCATCAAAATAGAGTTGATAAAATATCCTGTTCTTAACAATTATTGTTATGAAAGTGTTTAGGTCTAAAGTTAATTTTATATTTCTAGGATTATTCTTAGTACTATTTGTAATATTCATTTTAAAGATAGTTTTTGACCAAACAATTGATACTTTAGGAGGGTGGTTTTTAAAATTATTTATTGGATTATTACTAGCTTTTTGTATTGATCTTTTTTTGAGAACGCGTTATATAATTAAAGAAACTACTTTATATATTAAATCTGGATTACTTAATTATCCAGCTATACCTATAAAAAGTATTAAGAGTATTGAAAAAACTAATTCAATAATTGCTGCGCCAGCTGCTTCAATGGATAGGATTGAAATAAAATTTAATACATATGATAGTGTTATAATTTCTCCAATAAATAAAAAAGCTTTTATTACTGCATTACAAACTGTAAATCCATCAATTAAATCGACAATTTAAATCATGAGTCATTCACATTCTCATGGACATTCTCACAACGACTTGAAAGGTCGTAATCTTCTTATATCAATTTTTCTTAATATTACTATTACAGTAGCACAAGTAATAGGTGGACTAATTTCAGGAAGTCTTTCGTTATTGAGTGATGCACTACATAATTTTAGTGATGTTATTTCTTTAGTAGTTAGTTATATAGCAGATTTATATTCCAAGAAAGAAGCGTCACTTACTAAAACCTTTGGTTATAAACGTGCTGAAATCATCGCAGCTTTTGTCAATGCACTTTCTTTAATTCTAGTAGCAATTTATTTAATCTATGAAGCTGTAGAACGTTTTCTTGATCCACAAACAATTGAGAGTACAATAGTTATTTGGTTGGCTTTACTAGGTATTGTAGCTAATGGGTTTAGTGTTTTATTACTTAAAAAAGATAGTAAAGAGAACATGAATATGCGATCTGCTTATTTGCATTTATTGACAGATATGTCTGCATCTGTAGCTGTGTTGATTGGTGGGTTGTTAATGAAATACTATGGATGGTTTTGGGTAGATAGTGTTTTAACAGTTTTAATAGCTATTTATTTAATTGTAATGGGTTGGGACTTATTTAAGCAAAGTTTTAAAGTGCTAATGCTTTATACTCCAGATCATTTAAATATCGAAGAGATAAGTGCTAAAATTTGTAACATTTCAGAAATAAAAAATGTGCATCATGTACATGTTTGGCAATTAAATGAAAAAGAAATTCACCTTGAAGCACATATTGTAATAGAACAAGATGTTACAATCTCTCAATTTGATGATATTAGTGAAACTGTAGAAGCTTTATTGTTTCATGACTACAAAATTAATCATGTTACTTTACAACCAGAATGGAATAAAGATGATGTAAAAGATATTATTGTACAAGATTAAATTAATAACCTATTATGAATATCATTATAAAAACCTTTGACAAATTAACTATTTATGAGCTACATGATATTTTGCAATTACGTAGTGAAGTTTTTGTAGTGGAGCAAGATTGTGTGTATCAAGATATTGATGGAAAAGATGCAAAGGCGTTACATATAATTGGAATGAAAAAAAATAAGGTAGTGGCATATACTCGCTGTTTTCCTCCAGGGTATTATTTTGACCAAGCAGCAATAGGAAGAGTTGTAGTGGACTCAAACGAGCGAAAATACGGATACGGTCACGATATTATGAAAGCATCAAAAGAGGCTATAAAAAATAGGTTTGATACTGAAAGTATTAAACTTTCAGCACAAACCTATTTGATAAAATTTTATGAGTCACATGGTTTCCATCAAATAGGCGAGGGCTATCTTGAAGATGGTATTCCTCATGTTGCTATGATTACAATTTAATCATGTTTTTCTCCATATTTAAATCATCTAGCATTGTATTTGTAAAACTGTAATGTCCTTTTCTTGTAAAAATCTTGAATTTAGACTTTTTCATTCTACTTAGTACTTCTAGAAAACGCCATTTTGATTTTAATAAATTTGGTTTTTCCGACTTTAAGCTTATTTCAAAATAGTGCTTAATTCCAGCACGTTCAGCAACAATATCTGGCGTTACTTTAACGTCACCATCCTTTTTATGATACGACTTAGGAGTTTCATATCCTTCAATATCTGCTTTGATATTTTCGTAATCTCTGTTCTCTAAATATTCAACAGCTTCTTTAATTGTCTCTGTGCTTTCGCGTTTATCTATTTGTATCATAACCCTAAGTATAAGGTTATTAAATGGGAATGTGCGTTAAAGGGCTGTTAATTGATTATTTAAAGTGTTTTACTTTTCACATTTTTATTAAATGGAATTCCTAACTGAACTAGAATATTTTCATCATCTGTATGATCTGCAATGTCAACTCCATAGGTTATGTTATTAATATTTCCGTAGACAAAAGTTCCGAAGAGTCTATCCCATATTGAAAACATATTTCCATAATTACTATCTGTCCATGGTAGTTGATTATGGTGATGAAATTTATGCATGTTAGGAGTTACAATAACGTAGCTCAAGGCTTTATCTAGTTTGAGTGGAAGTTTGATATTTGCATGAGTAAAATATGTAAATGCAACGCTTAAAATGCGGTAGAACAAATAGAATGAAATAGGCATTCCCATAATAATAACCGCTACAAGTGCAAAAGTTTCACGAATAATAAAATCGAACGGATGATGTCTGGTTCCTGTTGTTGCATCCACATGTTTATCGCTGTGGTGTACAATATGAAGTCGCCACATAGCAGGTACTTTATGCAATAAATAGTGAACGCCGTACTGCGCAATTATATCTAAAACTAGAATAGATAATAATAACTCAACCCAAATAGGAGCCTTAATTAAATAGAGTAATCCAAAGCGCTCAGCACCCAACCAAGTGAAAACTCCTAAGGTTACAATACCAAAAACAGCATTAATTATCATTACAAAAAAGAGGAGGATAAAATTAGCTTTACCATGACGCCATTTTTTATAGGGTTTTGTTGAAAGAGAATAATATCCTTCTAAAATCCAAAAAACAGCTAATACAAAAAACACCCATCCAGCTTTTAACCAAATAGGCATTGTTTCAAAAAAGTTTAGAAAAGTTTCCATTAATTAATATTCTGTTACACTACTCCAATTTTCACCTGTTTTAATTCTATACAGTTGCATTGTTGATATTCCAAACTGTTTCGCAATCATTTTTAAACGTGTTTTGCGATTAGGATCGTTCAGTTTTCTTTTAATCAATTTAACCCTTGTTTCTGTAAGTTTTGAATATGTAATTTTTTTTGGTCTGTTAATATATTCAGGATTACTAAACTGGTGGATTTCTTTTTCTCTTTTAGTAGCCCATTTTAAATTATCTATATGATTTTCTTTTTTTTCGTAGTTTAAATGAATCACATAAATACCAACATTTTTCTTGAGGAAATGTTCAGCTACTAGTTTATGTACATACCTACTAGTAGACTTTCCGTTCTTTTTTTGTTTGAGAGATATTGTTTGGTAGCCATTTATAAATGATTTTTTCATCAAAAATTCATCTTCGTTCTTACAGTTTATAATTCTTCCATAATTAGATATTTTAAACCTTTCTTTATCATCAATTTTCTCATCAAAATCAATGACTTTCCATTCTTCATTCCACAAATTTCTTATCATCTCAAAAAACTTACTTTAATATTCTTTTGTATTTTTTTTCATCATTCAATACATCAATAGCTGCAAGAATTTCAGGGTTATTTACAATTTGATAATCGTATAAACCTTCTTTATAGAAATAACGCTTTAAAATTTCGTCACTTAATAAAGATTTGATTTCAACTTTTTTCTTAATAAGCTTTTGCTCTTTTGCAGCTGCAATTTGAGTCATTAAAGCATTGTAAGCATTACTTATCTCATTTTTGATATCATCGTCCTCAGCGTTTCTTAAAGCTTCCTCAAACTTCTTTTCAGTATCGGTTTCATATTTAAAATTTTTCTGCTTTAAGAAAGCTAAAAATTTATTGAATTCGGCATCTGTAAATTCAAATGTAGCAGGATCAATACTATTGTTCTTGTAATAAAATTCGGTAGCATAATCAAAGATGGCATTATCTTTTAATAGCGCCGTTGTTATTGGACTAAATACCGCTGTTTCAAGCTCAATGTCTGGCAAAACTCCACCACCATCATAAACTGTTCTTCCTCCCTTAGTTTTGAATGCATTGTATTCTTTACTATCTACACGTACGGGGTCACCATTTTCATCTCTATTCCAGTAATCAAGTGCTTGAATACAACGACCACTTGGTGTATAATACCTAGATATTGTAACCTTTAACTGAGTACCATACGTCAATTTTTTAGGACGCTGTACAAGACCTTTCCCAAAACTACGCGCTCCTACAATTACCGCTCTGTCTAGATCTTGTAACCCACCACTTACAATCTCACTAGCCGAGGCACTGCGCCCGTTTACTAATACAACTAAAGGAATTTCAGTATCAACCGGCTCTTTAGTTGTTTTATATACTTTATTATATTTTTCAATAACGCTTTGTGTTGTAGTAACCACTTCGCCCTTAGGAACAAATAGATTAACAATATTAATTGCTTCATTCAAAAGCCCACCAGGATTTCCTCGTAAGTCTAAAACAATTTTTTTAGCTCCT
Organism: Patiriisocius marinistellae; assembly: GCF_009014635.1. Taxonomy (GTDB): domain Bacteria; phylum Bacteroidota; class Bacteroidia; order Flavobacteriales; family Flavobacteriaceae; genus Patiriisocius; species Patiriisocius marinistellae. The sequence goes on from NZ_BKCF01000001.1 coordinate 454,968, forward strand.
TGTAGTTTTAAATTTTCAAGTGCGCTTTGTGTTTCTTTTGTTGTTTTTTTATTGAATTTACTTAAAACAATATACCCTATATCCTCATTAATCAATTTGTAATACGGTACAGCATTTACCTCAACTGCATCCCTTTCAATTGATACTTTTTGAGTTTTTCCTTGACGGTTGAAAGTAACTTCAACCTTTGATCCTTGATTACCTTTTAGTAAATCTAAAGGCTCATCTTCATAACCATCAATGGCTGTATTTCCTACTTTAATAATTTCGTCACCAGCTTTTAATCCAGCCTTATCAGCAGGATATCCTTTAAAAGGCTCTACGATAATTAATTTGTCTTTTGCATTTCTAACAGTGGCACCAATACCCGTATAAACACCACTATTTTTAATACGTGCATCCTCAACAGCTTGTTCATTCCAGTACACAGTGTAAGGATCTAAATCTGCTAGAACGCCCTTAATTGCATTATCCATTAATGTGGCTGGTGTTACTTCGTCCACATAATTCATATTCAGCTCCTTGTAAAGTGTTGTAAAAATTTCAAGTTGTTTAGCGATTTCAAAAAAGTCGCTTTTTACTGTTGTAGTAAACCCTACAGTAGTCAAAAGCACTACACCTGCGAGGAATGGAATTATAATTTTCTTTTTCATATTATATGCCCGAGAAGTCGGGAAACTATTATTTACTCACGTAAGCGAGTCTTTTATTTCTGGTTCTCAAAAAAAGGATGATTTAAATTTCTTCGGAAACGTAACCAGAATTATAAATTTTTCTTCAGAAGTATAACGCAAATTATCATTTTATCTTATTTACGTAATTAAAGTCTCGATTTTTAGAATGACGAATTATAAATATAATGATTACAACAATACTAAAAGACTAAAGTGTTTATCAAAACAGGTTAAGTACTGCTAAGGTTTAGCTTTTTTAATACAAAAACCATAGCTTTTTGTACTTTTTTAAACTCAAATTCATCCTTACCTAGATAGATAAATAAAAGAACAAACTTCTTGCCGTTAATTTCAAGGTATTCAGTTTTATTCAAACGATAGGCTTCTCGTAATAGGCGTTTTATACGATTTCTAGAAACGGCTTTTTTAAAATTCTTTTTTGGCACTGCGAAAGTTACTTTTGTAACATCAGCTTCATCAGCAGGCAAATAGAGCACCTTTATTGGAAATTTTGAGTACGATTTTCCTTCAGCAAACAATTGCGAAATTACCTTGCGGGATTTTAATTTTTCTTGCTTCGGAAATTTAAAACTCATGATGTAAAGATACTTAGTTTGAACTGACAAATAAATAGTAATCTATTTCATAACCGTGATTTAAAAACAGACAATGCTCTCATATTTTTTTAAAAACATAAAAACCTCTTAAATCTACAAAAGAGACTCAAGAGGCTTTAATTACTTAAAATTTTAGCGTAAGCTAAAAACTATTCCTCACCCCAACTATTGTTTTCTGCGTTGATGTCTGCCATTGTTTTTGAAGCATCAATCATCATTGATTTTACCTTTTTAGTACTTGGTATATTCAACTCATACGTTGGATAAGCCCACGCCCAGTCTTTTGCCACAGTGCGTTTTTGTCCATTATAAGGATTAGCTTTTTCACCACGCATCATTTGCAATGGGATGTAAAATTGTTCTTGTGTACCATCTGTATACGTTACATCAAGGTCAATAGGCATCCCCATTAATCCAATGCGCTCTAGTGTTACAACTGTAGCATCTTTTCTAGTTTCTACACTTTTAATACCGTAATCAATAGTGTTTGTCGTTTGCATAAAATCCATCAAGTACCAGTCTAATTCTAGACCGCTTACTTTTTCTGCAACACGAATAAAATCGTTTGGAGTTGGGTGTTTAAAAGCCCAGTCTTCAAAGTATTTTTTTAATGTTTTGTCTAGATTTTCTTTTCCAATCACATAACCTAATTGAGAAAGAAAAACAGCACCTTTTGCATAAGCTATAATACTATACGTTCGGTTTGCTGCATATCTATCCGCATGTGTAGTTGCAGGCTGCTCTTTACCACTTGTTGCTAAAAACTGATACCCGCGGTAAGAACCAGCGTGTACATTAGGGTTGTTTTCATTATTAATATAATTCATAGCTTCTGAACTTATATACGAAGTAAATCCTTCATCCATCCACTCATGCTTTCCTTCGTTTGTTGCTAATAAAAACTGAAACCATGTGTGTGCAAGCTCGTGTGCTGTAACACCCATAAGACTACCAAATTTTCTATTACCAGTAATTAATGTAGCCATCGCATATTCCATACCGCCATCTCCACCTTGAATAACAGAATATTGTTTGTAAGGATATTGACCTACGTGCTCATTAAAATAGGCAAGCATCTCAGCGGTTTTAGGCTGAAGGTTTTTCCAATTTTCTTTTATTTCATCATTATCTTTATAATAAAAATTTAATGTCACTCCATTATCAGCCATATACTGGTCGTGGATATAATCTTTATCTGCAGCCCAAGTAAAATCATGTACATTAGGTGCTACAAAATTCCAAGAGCGTTTTCCTTTTTTAGCTTTTTTAACCTCTTTGTATTCTTTTGAGTCTTTTACATTTTCTGCACTATAACCAGTTGCAGCTACTGTATAATCTTTGTCAATAGTAATTGTTACATCAAAATCTCCCCATGGACTGTGAAATTCACGTCCTATGTATGGGTCTGCGTGCCATCCTTGAAAATCATATTCTGCTAATTTAGGATACCATTGCGACATTGAAAATTTAACCCCTTCTGCATTGTCCCTACCACTACGACGCACTTGTAAAGGTACTTGTGCATCCCATTCCATTTTAAAAGTAGTTTTTGCACCTGGTTGTATAGGTGTGTTGAGTTTTACTTCAAGTACAGTACCTGCAAGTTCATATTGCAAAGGCTTCCCGTCTTGTGTAAGCATCGTAGGCTTTATGTAGCCTATTTCGTCTGGATTTAACTTAGAAATACGATCTCCCACTCTCCCATCTGGATCTTCAATTGATAAAGAACGTGCGTCCATTTCACTTTCTGGTTGAAAGGCGTTAAAATAAAGGTGGTAAAATACGCGATCAAGAACATCAGGTGAATTATTGGTGTACACTAATGTTTGCTCACCTTTGTATTGATTGGCGTCTGCATTCACATCAATATTCATGGTGTAATCTACATGTTGTTGCCAATAATTAGTATTGTTTTGAGCCATCACATTTCCGAAGAAAAGAAGGGCTACGGAAATTTTAAAAATTGATTTCATAGTCGTTTGATTATACATTAAAAAAAGCTGCTTACTTCCGAAGAAAAAAGCAGCCTAAATATACTTAATTACTTTGTTTATTACATTTTTGATGCCATAATGAAGGCATTGTACATATTTACCATTTTTCCAGATGTAGAAATCTCACCAAAACTTCCTACGTTTGATGGATCTCCACCAAGAACTACTGGAGTCTTTGTTGAAAGACCACTATCCATTAAAAGTTGCTTTACTTGTTGAGCACTCAATTTAGGAAAGTAAGAACGAATCATCGCCGCAACACCCGCAACATTAGGTGCCGCCATAGATGTTCCTTGTAAATATTCGTACGTATTTAAAGGTGTTGTTGCCCAGATTTTAACTCCAGGTCCAAAAACGTCAACGTTTGTTTTACCATAGTTAGAAAAGTTTGCAACTAGATCTCCACCATACTTATAGTTTAATGCTCCCACAGTTAAAAACGTATCACTAATCTCTGCATCTGCACCTACTTGGTCATTAGGGTACACACGAGTTGCATCTAAATCTAAACCTTCATTACCAGCTGCATTTACGATTAATACATCTTTCTTAGCAGCATATTTAATCGCATCATTCACCCATTCTGGATGCGTTGAGTAATATTTACCAAAACTAGTATTTAATACTTTTGCTCCGTTATCGACTGCATAACGAATAGCGTTTGCAATATCTTTATCATACTCATCTCCATCAGGTACAGCACGTACAACCATAATTTCTACATTACTAGCCACACCATTCATTCCTATACCATTGTTGCGTTGTGCAGCAATAATTCCTGAAACATGAGTTCCATGCTTTGCGTCTGCTTTCTTAGGATCTGGACCGTCAACATCATTATTACCGTAGTAAGGGTTGCTATTATCGTCTGGATTATCTCCTATGGCAGCTCTAAAGTCTTCAGTCATACTAAAGTGAGAATTTAGTCTCCCTTCAAAATATTCAACACCACTATTAAGTTGCTTGATAAATGCAGGAATGTTATCATCGTAGTTTAGCATTTGAGTAAGTAACGCAATTTGTTGTTGCTCAGCTTCGGTTGGGCTTTCAATAGCAGCAAGGTCTGCTTTAGAGTAATCCTCTGTCCCTAGTTTTGTACTTATGGCAGCATGTGCAGGCTTTAATTGTGCTAAAATACCACTGTATTGTTGTACGTTAGCATTTGTTTGCTGAATTTCTTTCTCAGCTTCAGCTTGTGCTTTTTGATACAATGCAAATTCTTCACGGTCTGCAGCGCTGATTGCACTTTCGGTTTTGCCTTCATATTTAGGCTTTAGCTTTCTTACAATTCTCACATACTCCATGTTTTCGGCTACTATATCTCCTAGGAAGTTCCAACCGTGGATATCATCTATATACCCATTTTTATCGTCATCAATATTGTTGCCAGGAATCTCTCCTTTGTTTGTCCAAAGTACATTTTTTAAATCTTCATGCTCAATATCAACACCACTGTCAATAACACCTACGATTACTTTTTGACCAGTGCGTCCAGTCAATAGCTCTGCATATGTTCTATCTACAGCCATTCCAGGAATGGTGTCTGTAGCCAAATCTGCAGCACTCCACATTTTCAACTGTGTTTCAGTAAGTGGTGTTATTTTTAAAGGAAGTGTATCAATATTAGCTACTGGAGTAGCAATTATAGGAGCAGATGTTGATCCACAACCTGATAGGACTAATGCAGCACTAGCCGCAACCAAAGAGGATTTTAATATATTCATAGTTATTATTAATTAAATAAATCGTTGCACGTTAAGACTTCATTTAATCTTACGCCTTTTTCTGTATGTTTAACTGTAATTATTTGATTGTGAGCATCGTGCTCTAAAAACAAATAATAATTGTTGTCTGCTGCTTTGTTTAAAAATTTTTCTTTTTCGGGCATTGTTAGTAATGGCCTAGTGTCATACCCCATTACAAATGGTAATGGTAAATGTCCAGCTGTGGGTAACAAATCTGCCATAAAAACGATAGTTTTATTATCGTATTCTAGCATAGGAAGCATTTGTTTTTCTGTGTGGCCATCAGCAAAAAATAGTCCAAAATCAAGTGGGGTATTTTTTGAAAAATCTTTTTTTATATTTTCTTCGGAAATAGAACTTGAAGGACCATCCACAAATTTTAATTGACCACTTTCCTGCATAGGTAATATATTCTCTGAAAGGAAAGAGGCTTTTTCTCTGCGATTAGGTTTTGTAGCCCAATCCCAATGATTTTGATTACTCCAGTAAGTCGCATTTTTAAAAGCGGGTCTATATGCTGTTCTATTTTTATTCCATTCCACACTGCCACCACAATGGTCAAAGTGTAGGTGAGTCATAAAAACATCTGTAATATCATCACGGTGAAAACCGTATTTTTTTAATGACTTGTCAAGAGTATCATCTCCCCATTGATAGTAATACCCAAAGAATTTTTCACTTTGTTTATCGCCCATTCCTGTATCAATTAATGTAAGTCTGTCGCCATTTTCAATTAACAAACAACGCGCTGCGATGTCAATCATATTATTAGCGTCTGCAGGATTGGTTCGAGTCCAAAGTGATTTAGGAACAACGCCAAACATAGCGCCGCCATCCAACTTAAAATTTCCTGCCTCGATGGGGTATAATTTCATAGAATGTGCAATTTACAAAAAGGGCAGCGATTGTTGAAATACGTTAAGATTTTATTAAGAAATGATAGATTAAAACTATTTAAGAATTTTAGTAATCTTAGTTTGCAATTCACTAACTAAGTGTTCTTCAAACCAAGGGTTTTTTGCTCTCCAAAATCTATTTACTGGTGAAGGATGGGGGAGTGGCCAATATTGAGGAAGATACTCGTTATAATTTTCTACACGCTGAGTAAGGTTTCTACCATCTTTTGGTAAATAAAAATTTGTAGCATAACTACCTATTAAGAGAATAAGTTGCACTTTATTAAGTTTATTTAAAACTGGCTCATGCCATAGAGGTGCACATTCTTTTCTAGGAGGTAAATCTCCTGTTTTTGCTTTTCCAGGATAACAAAACCCCATGGGTAGAATAGCAAAGTTATTTGTATTGTAAAAAGTATTTTCATCTACACCAAGCCATTGACGTAGTTTTTTACCGCTTTGATCTGCCCATGCTTTTCCCTTTTCGTGAACAACACGTCCAGGTGCTTGGCTTATTAAAATTATTTTTGAATTTGGAACCGCTTCAATAATAGGTCTTGGACCCAATGGTAAATGTGCAGTACAGACTTTACAATTTCGTATTTCTTTAAGTAGGTTTTTCAAAATAATTATTCTAGTTACAAGGTACAGTTTCTATTGTTTAATATTTCGGCGTATGCCAAAAAAGAGAGCTGCTCAACAAAGAACAACCCTCTCTTTCATAAAACGTAAACAAACTTAAAAACACTTAATCTAGACAGTCGTAGCAGTCTACTTCAAGATTAAATAATGTATTTATCTCAGTTTCATTGAGTGCTCTTTTATAAACTCGAAGGTCATCAAGAAGGCCTCTATAATTTTGGCTATTTAAAATATAACCAGTATCAATAGCACCTCCAATGTTGATATCTATGTCACTTTCATCACGTAAAATACCATCTCTATACATTTTTGATGTAGTACCCTCATGTGTTATTACTAAATGGTGCCAGTCTGTATTATCCCACATTACATCAACCTCTTGATTCCAGTCACTATCGAATAAACTAAAAACATTACTGGAAAGAGCATTAAAAACAGGAGTATTAAAATCTGTAATCCCAAGTACAAAACCATCAGATTGATATTGTCCTGTACTAAACATTACTTCGTAGTCGCCTAAAACATCATTTTGCATTTTAAACCAAATACTAATTGAAAAATCTCCATTACCATCAATCCAATTTTCAGGTGCAGTATCAAAAGAAATAAAATCACTAGTCTCAGTAAACTCAATAGCACATAAACCGTTATCTCTATCAAGACCTAAAAACGAACCATCAATATCTAATGGTTGGTCACTAATTAGTTCTTTAAATTGACCAGAAAAAGGGATATAAACAATCAAATCTTCTGTCAAAATACCAGGATTGTTACAACCACCACAACTATTACTTTCAAAAATGAAAAGGTCTATATATAATATTTCATTTGTTGTGCTATCATTGATTGAATAGTAAAACTTTGTGTCAATTCCAAAATCAGGTTCTGGAAAAGTAAATTCGCAAGGCAATTGATTTATTTGCGCATAAACATCTTCAATTGTTTGAAACCAGTTTACGGTATATGCACTTGTATTAGTGCAGGAGTTATCAGTAACAATATCACAAAAATTTGTTGTCACTAATCCATCTCCATCATCATCACAAATACCTAATCCCCCATATAAACAGCCGTTAAGATTTTCTCCACAATCTTGCGCGATAATCATCTCAATTTCATTTTCGGTATGTAATAACGCTAATTCATTTTCTTCACATTCTTGTACTTGCCAAGTTCCACTTACAAAATCAAACATAAGCACTGGATTTTCTCTAAATTGAATAAACGTGTTTCCTTCTTGTTCAAATACATCATATCTTGCAGCTCCACTATATCCAAAGCCAGTCATATTATAAATACTATCATTAATAAATGTAATATGATTGTATTTAAAGTCATTTAAACCATCATATAATTTAGGATACCAAAAACATTCCTGCAGATTTGCACTTACAAGCAAAGGAGGGCAATCATTCATTGGGTCTACCATTGCATCGCATTCAACAAGAGCAGTAATTATGATATTTAAAAGCTCAGCATTGTTGTTTGCCTCGATAATAGTTCCGTCAGCTTTTTCTAAAAAAACAGGATAATTTAAACTTACAATTTGGTTAGGATTCAAAATTAGAGACGCCAAGAATACTAAAAGTTCCTGCGCATTATTAATTACTACAGTATCAATTATAACAAACTCTGTATTATAAACTGAAAACGAAATAGGATAGACAAAATCTATACAATCAATGGCCTCAGTCGTTACTTCTACTTCATTAGTAGCCATCATTTGCATAGCATTTGATAACGTAGAATTTGCTACAATACTTTCTTCCGGAGGCGGGTTTTCCACAATCATTTCTTCATCTTGGCACGAAGTGGTCAGCGCTAGTAATGCAATAAAAAGCACAAAATATGTTGTTGCTTTCTTATAGTGTTGTAAAATATTTTTCATAGTCTTTGGTTTTAAAATTCAGATTTTGAGCGCTCTGTATATAGAACAAGACACTTTAAAAAACTCCTACCTTGACAATGTAAAACTTTTATAGCTTCTTTGTAGTAAGATTAAAACATGTCAAAACGACTCCATAATAATGTATGTGAAGAACACAGATTCAATGCGCTGTTTAAAAAACATGCAAAGGATTTGCACAACTTTATATTTTATAAGTACGGCGCACAATATAATCCCAAAGATAAAGTGCAAGATGCATTTTTAAAACTATGGAATAACTGCTCAAATGTACCACCCCAAAAAGCAAAGAGTTTTCTTTTTACAGTAGCAAATAATTTTACCCTCAACGAAATTGCCCATAAAAAAGTAGTTTTAAAATTTAATAAGGCAAAGCCGAAAAGTGACACCCATGAAACTCCTGAGTTTTTGATGGAAGAGCGAGAATATCTTGAAAAAGTTGAAAAAGCCATTGCTAGTTTAACCGAAGCAGAACGAGTCGCATTTCTCCTTAACCGAACCGAAGGAAAAAAACATAGAGAAATTGCCGAAATTCTAGACATTAGCCAGAAAGCAGTAGAAAAAAGAATTTATAGCGCACTAAAAAAAATGAAAGCCCAAATCAAAGAGCTATAATTAAATCAAATTTAGGGTAGGAGTTTTTTTAACCAGCCTGTTATATATATAATGACACGAGAACAACTCATACAAAAATGGCTAGACCACGACCTCACCAAAAGTGAAGAGCAAGCCTTTATACAATTAGAAGATTATGCCGAGTTGACAAAACTCTCACGAGCAATGAAGCATATTTCATTACCTGATTTTGAAACAGAACTAGAGCTTAAAAAACTTCAAAAAAATATAAAACCAAAAACTAAACTAACGGCCCATTGGAAAAAAATACTATTACCAATTGCTGCGGTATTGATCATTTGTTTCGGGATATTTAAGTTCTCAAACAACCAAATCAAAACCGTAAAAACTATTGCAGCCCAAATAGAAAAAGTAACATTGCCAGATACCTCCATAGTACAATTAAATGCAAACTCATCCATTTCTTATTCTAAAAAAAATTGGAACAACAATCGAAATATTTCTTTAAACGGAGAGGCACACTTTAAAGTAGCTAAAGGAAAAAAATTTGTTGTACAAACCACTCAAGGAAAAGTAACCGTACTTGGAACACAATTTAACATCAACGATCGCAATTCATTTTTTGAAGTTGTTTGTTTTGAAGGTTCAGTACAGGTAAACTTTAAAAATACAATCCATGTTTTAAAGCCTGGCGAAATTTTTTCTTCGGAAAATGGACTTTCATTTGACAGCTCGGTGATTGATAAAATCCCCACATGGATTAACGGAAAAAGCACCTTTAAAAGCAAACAATACAAATATGTACTTACCGAATTTGAAAGACAATATAATCTAAAATTTAAGGTAAGAAATATTGACACCAATCAAATATTTACAGGAAGCTTTCCACACAACAATCTAGAAAAAGCATTACAAGCAATTACTTTACCATTGCATATTAATGCCACAATTATTGATACAAAAAACATCCAACTATCGAGTGAATAAATACGCGGCGGTTTTACTTTTATTTCTATTCGGTTTGATGCAGCCATTAAAGGCACAAATTCAAACCGAATTAGTACCGCTTATTTCTATAATCGAACAACTAGAAACTCGCTATAATGTATCTTTTTCTTTTTTAAACACCACATTGTTAAATATTGAATCAAGCGTTCCTCCCGAAAATGTAACACTTAAAGAAGCCTTAACTATTCTTAAAGAACAAACAGGGTTAATTTTTAAAGTGATAGATAGAAAATCTATCGTCATTCAAAAACCTGTAACTGTATTAATGCCGCAAATAGAACAACTGCATACTGTTATTATTCAACACTACCTAACAAAAGGAATAAACTTAAATGCAGACGGAACGATTAAAATTACACCAAAAGATTTTGATATTCTTCCAGGCCTTATTGAGCCAGATGTGATGCAAACTATAAAAGCACTCCCAGGAATTACGAGCACAGATGAGACCATTGCAAATCTAAATATAAGAGGTGGGACAAATGACCAAAATCTCATACTATGGGATGGAATAAAAATGTACCAATCAGGTCATTTTTTTGGGATGATTTCAGCATTTGATCCTTATGCGATTGCTTCAGTTTCTGTTACTAAAAATGGTACTTCGGCACGTTTTGGGGATGGTGTTTCTGGCACGGTGCAAATGGAACTTTCGGATGCAGTAAATAATAAAAATACGGGCGGCGCAGGGTTTAATTTATTGCACGGTAATGGATACTTAAAATTTCCGCTTAGCGAAAAAATGGGACTACAAATTTCGGCAAGAAGGTCTATAACAGATGTTTTTAATACGGTTACTTATAATCAATATTTTGACCGTGTTTTTCAAGATACAGATGTAACAAACAACAGCGCTAACTACAACAGGACTATAACTAAAAATGAGGAATTCTACTTTTATGATGTTAGCACAAAATTAATTTATGATGTAACTAAAAAAGATAAAATTCAAGGGTCTTTTTTGACTATTGACAATAGATTAAATTATCTAGAAGAAGCTACAATCTCAGACTTCCCCGAAGCATTAGAAAGCGGACTTTCCCAAAAAAATGTTTCGGGAAAATTAAAATATAATCGTGTATGGAATTCCATATTTACAACATCAATTTCAGGATATGTTTCTAGTTATATGCTGCGTGCTAAAAATTTTGATGTTATAAATAACCAGCAAATTCTACAAGAAAATGAAGTCTTAGATACTGGAATTAAAATTGAGATTAATAATATAATATCACCAACAATACAATGGATAAATGGGTATCAATTTGCTGAGGTGGGAATGTCAAATTTAGAAGATGTAAACAGGCCGGATTTTAAACGTTATATAAAAGAAGTTATTCGCTCTCATGCAGGTTTTAGCGAATTTGAATATGCGAAGAGGAACACAAATATAAGAGGTGGTTTACGTGTAACTCACTACAGAAAATTTGAAGAGGCATTTATTGAGCCAAGAATTTCTGCGAGTCAAAAATTTGCAAAGAACTTTAGAATAGAACTTTTAGGAGAATTAAAACATCAAGCGAGCACACAAATAATTGACCGTCAAAACGATTTTTTAGGCATCGAAAAACGAAGATGGGTGTTAGCAAATGATAGCACAGTTCCCATTGTTTATAGTAGGCAAGTATCGTTGGGTTTACATTATAAAAAAAACACGTGGCTTTTGAGTGCAGAGGGATATGTTAAAGATGTTGAAGGAATTTCATCCAGAAGCCAAGGGTTTCAAAACCAATTTCAATTTACAAATACAACGGGCGGTTACACTATAAATGGTCTTGACTTTTTAGCGCATAAAAAATGGGGTAATTTTAAGAGTTGGATGAGCTATTCTGTAAATAGAAATGAATATAGATTTGAATCTCTGAATAATGGATTTAAATTTCCAAATAATGTAGCGATACAGCATGCGGTCAATTTTACTACAAATTACACGTACAATAAATTAGCACTTGCTATAGGGTTTAATTGGCATTCTGGTTTACCAACAACTGCTATTGCAAATGAAGAAAATGGAACTATAAATTACACAACACCCAATGGTGATTTGCTCGATAATTACTTTAGAGCAGATATTTCGGCAACTTACAAGCTTACGATTAGTCCAAAATTAAATAGTATCATAGGGCTCTCTTTATGGAATGTATTAAACCACAATAATATACTTAATAGATATTACACAAATGATAATGATAAAATTCAAGTTTTTGAAGAATCGTCTTTAGGATTCACGCCTAATTTGAGTGTAAGGGTTTCTTTTTAATTATTTACCTGCAACAATCAACACGATTTCTCCTTTAGGTGCTTTGTTTTCAAAATGAGTTAAAACTTCGGCAGCGGTTCCACGAACGGTCTCTTCATGTAGTTTTGTAATTTCTCTAGAGACAGAAACTTGACGCTCTGGGCCAAAATATTCTACAAAGTGTCCTAATGTTTTTACTAGTTTATGCGGAGACTCATAAAAAATCATGGTTCGGGTTTCTTCGGCCAGTATTTTTAATCTTGTTTGGCGTCCCTTCTTTACGGGTAAAAACCCTTCAAAAATAAACCTATCATTGGGCAGTCCACTATTTACAAGCGCAGGTACAAAAGCGGTGGCGCCGGGCAAGCAATCGACTTCAATCCCAGCGGCAACACATGCGCGGGTTAGTAAAAAACCAGGGTCGCTAATGGCTGGTGTTCCAGCATCGCTTATCAATGCAATAGTTTCTCCACCCTGAATACGAGCAACAATATTCTCAGTTGTTTTATGCTCGTTGTGCATGTGGTGAGAATGCATGTGTGTGTTTATCTCAAAGTGCTTTAATAGCTTTCCGCTAGTGCGGGTGTCTTCGGCAAGGATGAGGTCTGCTTCTTTTAAAACTTCAATTGCTCTAAAGGTCATGTCTTTTAGATTGCCTATTGGTGTTGGTACTAAGTATAGTTTTCCTGTCATGAATCTATGTTAACTTTTTAAACCTAAAACTTAATGTCTCACCTCTTTTCCGAAGAAATAAGAAAGCAATACTAAAATCATCACTATTAATGTTTGAGTGACATCGTCTCCAGCTTGTTGATGTGCGAAAAACGCTAAAACAACATCAAAGAAAAATCCTGCGTATGCCCATTCGGTAATCCATTTGCTACCGCGCCACAGCACCATTATAACACCTAAAACTTTTGCAATCGCAAGAGGGATAACAATATAGGTAGGGTAATTAAAACTCTCAAAAAAGCCCTCTATCATTTCTGTATTTACAAAATACATTCCCGCTGAGAACAGGAACATCGCGCACATAAGTGCGGTTGAAACCCAATAAACTATTCTTTGTGTTTTCATAAACAGTTATTTAATTAAACCGCTTCTCCACAATCCCCAAAAATCGCTCCTCGTATTCCTCTTTGTGTGGCCAACCTTTATAGTCAGGCTTAACTTGGTTTTTTATAAAACTGGTTGCTTCTTCCTGTGATTGAAATGTATTTATTTGTGACAACACGCGCTGATAGTCATCCGCATTGCCTTCAAATAGGTGCTTGATAAATGCAATTCTATCGTTTAGCCCAATGTTTAATCCTTTATTTAAAGATTGATTTAGTGACTTTGGAGCGCTTGGATCTTCATTTAAAACTGTAGTTTTTTTAGGAACATCAGCCTCTTTAGTAGATTCTCTTTTTTCTAAGTTTTCTGAAGCTACTGGAGTACTTTCGGCTTTTTTATCGTTAGTCTTACGTTCAAAAGTGGGCATTTCTTGGTAATTTGAGGCAAACTCTTCAAGGTCGTTCTTTATATATTTTTTCTTCGGAAGTATTTCCTCTAGTAGCTCATCAACATTTTGTGATTCTGAGGGCATTTGAGCAACAAGATCTTTAATTTTCTCCATTAAAGGCTCAACAAGATCTTCATTGTGCTCAGATTTAGGTAATTGTTCTGGTTCTTTAAACCAATTTTCCTCCCTAAAACTTTTTGAATCCATCGCACTTTGCGTCGTAATATTTGAACCACCGCCAAGTTGGGATTCTAAATATGCAAGAACGGTAAGTTTTTCATGCAGTAGTGTTACTGCCTTTTTAACCTTTAAAGTATCAAAACTACCATTTGTTGCAAGCAACTTGTTAGCTATTTCTTTAATTTCTACAGCCAGTGTGTCTTTCATTTTTCCTATCAATTTTAAGTGTATTTCATAACTTTTTTACAATATGCTATACGCTCCATTTTGTTTTTATAAATTTACGGAATCGTAACGAAACACGAAAAATTAATCCCTTTTACTACACCCCATGTTTTTAGAAAATACTGTAAACCAAAAAGAACAATTCGGTTGGATCGAGGTTATCTGTGGTTCTATGTTTTCTGGAAAGACTGAAGAATTGTTACGCCGTTTAAAACGAGCAAAATTTGCACGTCAAAAAGTAGAAATCTTCAAACCCGCGGTTGATACACGCTATGATGAAGAGGAGGTTGTGTCTCACGATAAAAATAAAATTAGATCTACACCAGTTCCAGCGGCGGCAAACATCCCTATTTTAGCAGATGGTTGTGATGTTGTGGGTATTGATGAAGCTCAGTTTTTTGATGATGAGATTGTAAAAGTTTGCAATGATTTAGCAAACAGGGGTATAAGAGTTATTGTTGCAGGTCTTGATATGGACTTTAAAGGAAACCCCTTTGGCCCTATGCCTGCATTAATGGCGACTGCAGAATATGTTACTAAAGTCCACGCAGTTTGTCCACGTACGGGTAATTTAGCAAACTACAGTTTTAGAAAATCCACAAGTGACGATTTAGTTCTTTTAGGTGAAACAGAAGAGTACGAACCATTGAGCAGGGCAGCATTTTATAAAGCAATGTTACGTGAAAAAGTGCGTAAAATGGATGTAAAAGATGCAACGCCAATTGATGCAAAACCGTCAGTGAAAAATAGTGATAAGTAACAATCAAAACGATTTTACGCTCTACTTAAATCATGCAAAAAACCACCGAAACTACCTTAGAAATTAACCTTAGTGCACTTGAGCACAATTACAACTATATACGCTCAAAAGTAAAGCCAAGCACAAAAATACTGGCGGTTGTAAAAGCATTTGGCTATGGTAGCGATGCAGTTGAGGTGGCAAAAGAACTCGTTGATTTAGGCGCAGAGTATTTTGCAGTAGCATACTCTGGAGAAGGAGAGCAATTGCGAGACAAAGGTATTGAAATCCCAATTTTAGTACTGCACCCTCTGCCAACTAACTTTAAAGTTATCATTCACCGTTGTTTAGAGCCCAGTATTTATTCAATTAAAATGTTAAGGGAGTTTGTGGCTTTCGCCGAAACAGAACAACAACAAAACTATCCTATTCATTTAAAATTTAATACGGGTTTAAATAGGTTAGGCTTTATTGCTTCTGAAATTCCTGAAATTCTAGAAATTCTTCAGAATTCAGAAAGCATTAAGGTACGTTCAATTTTTTCACATTTGGCAGCCAGTGAAGATCAAGCAGAACGCGAGTTTACTTTAAAACAATTAAAATCATTTTCAGAAATTTCCGAAGAACTTCTTAAAAGCCTAAATTATAAACCATTGCTTCATACCTTAAATACCTCTGGAATATTGAATTTTCCAGAATCGCAATATGATATGGTTAGATGTGGAATAGGGCTGTACGGTTATGGGAATTCTGTTTCCGAAAATAAGCACCTGCAACCCGTTGTTACTTTAAAAACGGTGATATCTCAAATACATTATTTAGCCCCTGGCGACACATTGGGCTACAACCGAGCGTTTACTGTTAAAGAACCAACAAAAACAGCAACGTTACCCATTGGTCATGCAGATGGTATTTCAAGAGCCTATGGAAACGGTGTGGGTTGGGTAACAATCAATGGTCAAAAGGCACCTATACAAGGTAATGTTTGTATGGATATGATTATGGTAGCTATAACAAATATTGACTGTAATGAAGGTGATGAGGTAGTTGTTTTTGGAAACACAACTACTGCAGAAAACCTTTCAAATGCTATTAATTCCATTCCTTACGAGTTATTAACGGCCATCTCTCAAAGGATAAAAAGAGTTGTTTATCGAAAATAGGAATGATATCCTTAATGTTTTGTTAAGGACTTTATATTTTATTTTATCTTGCTTCATGTATTAACCTTAAAAACAACGTACAATGTTAAAAGAATTTAAAGCATTTATAATGACAGGTAATGTCATTGATTTAGCAGTAGCAGTATTATTAGCAGGTGCCATGGGCCTTGTTGTAAGTGGATTTGTAAGTGATATTATGATGCCTATCGTGGGTCATTTTTCAGGTGGAATTGATTTTGCTGAAATGAAAGTAGTACTTGATCCAGCAGTTGTCGCTGCAGATGGAACTGTAACTACTCCAGAAAATGCAATTATGTATGGAAAGTGGATTAATGCGATAATCAATTTGGTAATAGTAGGATTTGTATTGTTTATGATTGTAAAAGCCTATAATAAAACAAAAACACCACCAGCACCAGCTGCTCCAGCAGGACCTAGTGACAATGATCTTCTTAAAGAAATAAGAGACGCATTGAAAAAATAATTTTTAAGCAATGTTTTGACAATAGCCTCAAAACGCACCGCTACACTAAAATTAATTAAAACCACTCTTCGTTTTCGATAGAGTGGTTCTTTTTTTAGCTTAAGAGGGATTATCTTTGTTTTGAAAAAGTGTAGTTTTAAATCCCCAAACCAAAAAGCATGAAAATAGCCGTAGTAGGAGCCACCGGAATGGTAGGTACTGTAATATTAAAAGTATTAGAAGAGCGCAACTTTCCAGTGACAGAAATACTTCCCGTTGCTTCAGCACGTTCTGTTGGGCGTGAATTAATTTTTAAAGGTAAACTTCATAAAGTTATAGGTTTGCAGGAGGCAGTTGAGGCTAAAGCAGATATTGCAATATTTTCGGCAGGAGGAGAAACGTCGCGAGAATGGGCACCTAAGTTTGCAGCAGCAGGAACTACTGTTATTGATAACTCTTCTGCATGGAGAATGGATCAAGATAAAAAATTAATTGTTCCAGAAATTAATGCACACCTTTTAACAAAAGAAGATAAAATTATAGCAAACCCTAATTGTTCTACCATACAGTTAGTAATGGCACTAGCCCCATTGCATAAAAAATATAAAATGCGACGCGTACTAGTGTCAACATATCAATCCGTATCTGGGACTGGAGTGCATGCAGTTAAACAACTAGAAAATGAAACACAGGGATTGAAAGGCGCAATGGCATATCCATACCCTATTCATCGTAATGCAATACCCCACTGTGATGTTTTTGAGTCTAATGGATACACTAAAGAAGAAATGAAACTTGCTCGTGAGCCTCAAAAAATATTAGATGATAGAACATTTTCAATTTCGGCAACTGCTGTGAGAATACCTACCTCTGGAGGACATAGTGAATCTGTTAATGTTGAGTTTCATAATGACTTTGACTTAAAAGATATACGTAATATTTTAAGCGATACTCAAGGTATTAAAGTTCAAGATAACCCAGCAACAAATACGTACCCAATGCCTATTTATGCACACGGGAAAGATGATGTTTTTGTAGGGCGAATACGTCGTGATGAAACACAAGAGAACACATTGAACATGTGGATTGTGAGCGATAATTTAAGAAAAGGAGCCGCAACAAATGCTGTTCAAATTGCCGAACACCTTGTAGTCAATAGATTAGTTTAGAAGTTAATTTGTAAGTGTTTTGTGGTATATTCGTCTAGTATGAAATAACCTTATAAAACTAATTTATGAAAATTTTCCACACAATATTATATGTAGGTCTTGGCCTTATGTTGCTTACTTTTGGACTGAATAAGTTTTTTTGGTTCATGCCAGATTTTGATTTTACGGGATATCCAGAAGCAGAATACCTTTTTAATTCCTTACGTTTTTCAAATCATGAGCCTAGTGGAAAAGGATATTTGATGAATATGGTGGGAGGTACTGAGGTTTTCATTGGGCTTCTTTTAATTTTAAGAAAATGGGTGCCACTTGCACTCGTTATACTAGTTCCTATTTCTATCAATATTGTGGCTTTTCATTTGTTTGTTAACTTACCTAATATAGGTCCAGCACTTTTAGTTGCAGTTGTAAATGGATATTTAATATATAAAAACTGGAATTCTTATAAAGGAATGTTTGCCTAAAAAAGCTTTATTTTACAACATATCAATAGTTTAACATGTTGTATGCTTTTTTTTCTTTGTAAATTAGCAATCCCCATCTTTGGGTTGTTATTATGAAAAAAGCTACGACATTTGTTTTATTGAGCTTTCTCATCATTATTGTTTTTTTCAGCTGTGGAGAAGATGATGAGTATATTTCTATTGTTGACCCATTACCAGTTTCAGAAGTACATGTAGATTTACAAAATGTTCCATACCCTAAACTTTCTGATTATAACTTTTTTGAGGGGAGTATTTCAGAACTCAATGCTCGTTTTGATGTAATCCCATATCAACCCATAAGTAGTTTATTTTCTGACTACGCTCATAAAAAAAGATTTTTATGGATGCCTCATGGGGTTAAGGCTAGTTACGTTTCCGACGGAAAAGCCCTTAATTTTCCTACCAACGCAGTGTTGATTAAAAGCTTTTATTACAATAATGTGCAGCCTAGTGGGGATACTAAAATTATGGAGACTCGCTTAATGATAAAAAAAGATGAAGGCTGGGTTTTTGCTGAGTACATATGGAATGATGAACAAACAGATGCTTTTTTAGATGTTAACGGAGATGGAGATAATATTCCTATTGAATGGATTGAAGGAGGGGTTTCGCGGAGTTTGTTTTACCATATTCCAGCACAGAGCGAATGTTTTACTTGCCATAAAGATGAAAACGCCACATTTGCTATTTCACCCATTGGTTTAAAACCGCAAAGTTTAAATTCAGATTTTATTTATGAAAATGGTACTGTTAACCAACTTCAAAAATTGATTGATGTAGGGTATCTTGAAGATAACTTACCTTCAATTGTTTCTTCGGTTATTGATTATAATGACACATCAAAACCTTTAGATCTTAGGGCTCGTTCTTATTTTGATATTAATTGCGCGAGTTGTCATAGTGATGGAGGGCACTGTAACTATAGAAGATTTCGGTTTGCTTTTAATTTGACAGAAAATGATGATGGCAACCTAGGGATTTGTGTAGTTCCAGATGATTTAAATGTTCCTAATTATCAAAATTCAAAATTAGTTGACCCGGGAAATCCAGAAAATTCTATGCTTTTATTTAGAATTTCAACAAATCAAGAACAATATAGAATGCCGCTGTTAGGACGTCGTATTGTTCATGAAGAAGGAGTTTTACTAATTGATGAATGGATAACATCGTTAAATCAAATATGTAATTAATAACTCAATTATTTAACACAAAAGAGACAAATTTCATAATAATCTTATCTTGTTATTAAAATATAAGTTAATGATTGTAATTTGAACACGCTTAATACTATATATGAAAAACACATTACTTTTTTTAAAAATTGCATTTAGTCTAGCAATCTTTAGCTTTGTCTCTTGTGGAGATGATGAGGGTGAAATGACAGCTGTTATTGAAGATCCACCTCCAGTTTCTACTGTTGTGCTTGACCCTAATCAACCTCCATCTCAAAAACTCTCAGATTATAAATTTTTCAAAGGTGAGTTAAAAAATCAAGAACCGGCATACAGCGTAATTCCTTATGAGCCTATAAGTGCATTATTTTCAGACTATGCATTAAAAAAAAGATTTGTATGGATGCCTAATGGTCAAAAAGCTACCTATATAAACGCTTCGGAAATTTTAAATTTCCCCATAGGTACAGCGTTGATTAAAAACTTTTACTATAATAACGTACAACCTAATAATACTACCTTTATTCTAGAAACAAGAGTGATGATTAAGAAGGAAGAAGGTTGGATTTTTGCAGAATATATTTGGAATGATGAACAAACCGAAGCTTTTTTAAATCAAACTGGCGATGGTGTATTTAAGGAAATTACATGGATTCAAAATGGAACCCCAATAACATTAAATTATAATATGCCTGCGGAGAGTCAATGTTTTACGTGTCATAAACTTGATAACAACAAAGTGCTTTTAGGATTAGAGCCTAAAAGTTTAAATTTTGACTATACATATGAAGATGGAACACAAAACCAATTACAAAAATTAATTGATTTTGGTTATTTAGAAGACAACCTGCCAGGAACAATTGAAACAATGGTTGATTGGGAAGATACATCTCAACCATTAGAAATACGAGTACGGTCTTATATAGACATGAATTGCGCAAGCTGCCATATTGAAGGAGGCCAAGCAGGTTATAGAGGTATTCGTTTAGCATATGGAGACACTACAAATCCAGAAAATTTTGGTATTTGTGAAGATCCAGACACGCCAATTCCTGTTTTATTTGACAAAAAAATTATTGAGCCAGGAAACGCAGAAGAATCGATCTTATATTATAGAATGTCTGTTTCACAAGAGCAATATAGAATGCCCCAACAAGGGCGTCAAATTGCTCATGAACAAGCTTTAAGAATGATTGCTGAATGGATAAACTCCCTCCCAGGAACATGTGATTAATTACAACTAATTTAAAACTAACCCTATGAAAACAAAACTATTACTAATAGCCTTAACATTGAGTTGTAACCTATCAATGGGGCAACAAGTGTCTTTTACAATTCAAACAATCAATACACAAAACGATGGAGATGATCGAGGATTAGTTGATATGAATGGGGATTTTCTAGATGATATAGTTTCTATTGGAAGACAGAACATACAGATTTTTTATCAGCAGACAGATGGAGCCTTAAGCGAGATAAATATTCCTACAACATTTGCAGATTATCCTGCTTCTTGGAGTATGGCAGCAGGAGATTTTGACGGTAATGGTTACAATGACCTTCTTTATGGAGGAGGTAGTGGTGTAACATTTATGAAAGCAAATAATACAGGTACAGGTTATACTGAAATAAGTGGATCTGAATTTGTTTTTTCTCAACGCTCAAATTTTATTGATATTAATAATGATGGTAACCTAGATGCATTTGTATGTCATGATGTTGAGCCTAATGTGTTTTATATTAATGACGGTAGTGGCAACTTACTTTACAATCAAGGGAGCTTAGGAGATTATCCAACAGGAGGAAATTATGGTTCAGTTTGGGTTGATTTTGATAATGATCGGGATATGGATTTATTTATTGCAAAATGTGGAGGTGAAGCACCGAGAAGAGATAATGAAATGCACATTAATAATGGAGATGGTACTTTTACAGAAGTTGCAGCAGTAATGAATCTAGAAGATGATATGCAAACGTGGTCATCTGCTTGGGCAGATTATGATAATGATGGAGATTTAGATATCTGGATTGGGGCAAGCACAACAGCAGATGGTTTTCATAGATTGATGCGAAATAATGGCGACGGTACATTCACAGATGTTATTGAAGATTCTGGTCTTACATTATTTACAGACACAGATATTGAAAATGCAACTCATGATTTTAATAATGACGGCTTCGCAGATATTATTACAGCGGGAAAAATATTATATGGTAATGGAGACCTTACATTTAATATAATACCCGGAGCACCGTTTGGTTCAGCATTTGGAGATGTTAATAATGACGGATTTATTGATGCGTTTGGGGCTGGAACACTTCTAATTAATAATGCAAATAGCAATAACTGGTTAAAAATTAATACTATTGGAACTCAAAGCAATTTAAACGGAATAGGTGCACGCATCGAAATTTCCTCTGCCTTGGGAAATCAAATGAGAGATATAAGAAGCGGGGAAGGTTTCAGATATATGAGTTCATTAAACGCACATTTCGGTCTTGCTCAAGACACCACGATTGATACTGTTACTGTTTACTGGCCTTCTGGAGTTATTGATGTATTAAATGATGTTGATGTAAATCAAACGCTTACAATTATAGAAGGGGCTACTTTAGGACTAGATGATAATACTGTTAAAAACCTCATTCTATACCCTAACCCAGCAGTAGATGTGCTAAACCTTAGTGATATAAGTCAATTTGAAAGTCCATTTTATTCAATTTTTGATATGTCTGGAAAACGAGTAATGAATGGAAGCTTAGACAATCAAAGATTAAATATTTCGCAATTAGCAGAAGGAGTATACATCCTTAGAGTTGCAGATAGACATACTAGAAAAGCTCAAAAATTTTCTAAGAAAAGATAATTCTTTTCAAATTAGTTTAAAGCATCATATTCATAATGAGTATGATGCTTTATTTTTTTGCTATCTTTAGTTGATAATAATACTAAACCTAATCAACTATGAATTCAACTTTTACTACAATTCTAAGAACAATCTTAGGTCTTGCTCTCCTCGTCTTTGGGGCAAACAAACTGTATCCATTCATTCCTATTTTTGACATGGCACCAGCAGCAGCAAATTTTATGGATTCATTACAAAGTACAGGTTATGTGCTTTATGTGGTTGCATTACTTGAAATAATAATTGGGTTTATGCTAGTCTTTAAAAAGTTTGTACCGTTTGCATTAATATTGTTAGCACCAATAGCTTTAAATATTTTATTGTTTCATATTTTCCTTGATGTTTCGGGTATATTAGTTGCAGTAATTATTGTTGCAATAAATGGCATTTTAATTTATAAATATTGGAAGACATACAGACCTTTGTTTCAGTAACATTTCAGAAGAAAATTTTAAAGTCCTTTTACGCGTTATTCCTTATTTGTGAGAGCGTTGTAAAAGGACTATTTTTATGTCCTTAAACAACCATAATTATGAAAAAATTAGCTATAGTTTTCATTGCAATTATTGCTTTTACAGCATGCAAGGAGGAACCCGTAAAAAATAGAACAATCAAAGTGAAATACCCTACTACAAAAAAAGTTGATACGGTTACAAATTATTTTGGAACAGAAATAAAAGACCCATACCGTTGGCTCGAGGATGACATGAGCGAAGAAACTAAAGAATGGGTAAAGGCAGAAAACAAATCAACTTATGGTTATTTAGACAACATTCCTTTTAGAGAGGAATTAAAAGAACGATTAACAAAATTATGGAATTATGAAAAAGTAGGCTCACCCTTTGAAGAAGGAGACTACACATATTTCTATAAAAATAATGGCCTTCAAAATCAGTATGTAATCTATCGTTATAAAAATGACGAAGATGTAAGCAAAGCCGAAATTTTCCTTGATCCCAATACATTTAAAGAAGATGGAACCATTTCGTTAGGGGGACTAAGTTTTAGCGATAACGGAAAAATGGCAGCATATAGCATTAGCGAAGGTGGGAGCGATTGGCGAAAAGTATTAATAATGAATGCCGAAACAAAAGAAATTGTTGAGGATACATTAATTGATATAAAATTTAGTGGCATTTCTTGGAAAGGTAATGAAGGATTCTTTTATTCAAGTTATGATAAACCAAAGGGAAGCGAGCTTTCAGCAAAGACAGACCAACATAAATTATTTTACCATACACTAGGAACCGCTCAAAAAAATGACGACTTAATCTATGGCGGAACTCCAGAACAAAAGCATAGATATGTAGGGGGTAGAACTACAGAAGACAACCGTTTTTTAGTAGTAACCGCTAGTGTTTCTACTTCAGGAAATAAGCTTTTTATTAAAGATTTGACAAAGCCAAACAGCAAATTTGTAACTATTCTAGACCACACAGATAGTGATAGCTATATTATGGACAGTAAAGGCTCACAATTGTTTTTAGTGACAAACCTTAATGCACCTAATAAAAAAGTGGTAACTGTTGATGCATCAAACCCAACACCAAATAATTGGAAAGATATAATCCCAGAAACTGAAAACGTTTTAAACGCTGGAAGTGGAGGAGGTGCAATTTTTGCTAATTATATGGTAGATGCTGTGAGCAAAGTGATGCAATATGATTTTGACGGATCATTAGTTAGAGAAATAACGTTACCAGGCGTAGGTTCTGCGGGTGGTTTTGGAGCTAAAAAAGATGATAAAGAATTATACTATTCTTTTACAAATTATGTAACACCAGGGAGCATTTATCAATATAATATTGCAAGTGGTAAAAGCACACTGTATGTAAAACCAGATATTGATTTCAACCCAGAAGCATACGAAAGTCAACAAGTTTTTTATACCTCAAAAGATGGGACAAAAGTGCCTATGATTATAACCCATAAAAAGGGATTAAAATTAGATGGTAAGAACCCAACAATCCTTTATGGATATGGAGGATTTAATGTAAGCCTTACACCTAGCTTTAGTATAACAAATGCAGTATGGATGGAACAAGGAGGTATTTACGCCGTAGCAAATTTACGTGGCGGTGGTGAATATGGTAAAAAATGGCATGATGCAGGAACTAAGCAAAAAAAGCAAAATGTATTTGATGATTTTATTGCAGCTGCCGAATTTTTAATCGCAGAAAAATACACATCAAGCGATTATCTTGCAATACGGGGAGGTTCAAATGGAGGACTTCTTGTAGGAGCAACCATGACGCAACGACCAGATTTAATGAAAGTAGCTTTACCAGCGGTAGGCGTACTTGATATGCTAAGATACCATACTTTTACAGCAGGTGCAGGGTGGGCTTATGATTATGGCACAGCAGATGATAATAAAGAAATGTTTGAATATTTAAAAGGATATTCCCCAGTTCACAACGTTAAAGCAGGAACAAAATACCCAGCAACATTAGTAACCACAGGAGATCACGATGATCGAGTAGTGCCAGCACATAGTTTTAAATTTGCTGCTGAGTTACAAGAAAAACAAGCCGGTGAAAATCCTGTGTTAATTAGAATTGAAACAGATGCAGGGCATGGTGCAGGAACTCCAGTGAGCAAAACTATAGAACAATATGCAGACATCTATGGGTTCACTTTCTATAATATGGGCTACGATGTATTGCCAAAAAAGATAAGCGACGGAGTTAAAGAGTAGAACTTAAAAATTAAATACAATAAAATGTCCTCTCAATTTGTAGAGGACATTTTTTATAAATAAATATGCTAAAAGTCAATATTGATTCTTTCAAATATCAAGCTACTCCTAACAAAGTAATTTTAGAAGACATTTCGTTTTCAATAAATAAAGGCGAACATCTTGTGCTTCTTGGTGAAAGTGGCTGTGGTAAATCAACACTACTGCACCTTATTTATGGATTAGAGTCTTTAAAGAATTCAGAAATTTCATGGAGTGGAAAAACATTATTGGGACCCTCATTTTCTTTAATTCCTGGCGAGCCATTTATGAAACTAGTCTCACAGCAATTTGATTTGATGCCGTTTATTTCTGTGGCCGAAAATATTGCATCTCACCTTAATAGAAGAGACAAAGAAAGCGATAACAAACGCGTTGATGAATTGCTTAACGTTGTTGATTTAAGTGACTTTAAAGCTACAAAAGCTAAACACCTAAGTGGAGGTCAAAAACAGCGTGTAGCTATTGCAAAGGCACTCGCAAAAGCACCGGAGGTATTGTTATTAGATGAGCCATTTAGCAATATTGATAATTTTCTTAAAAATAAATTACGCCGTAATCTATTCGCATATTTAAAAGAAAAAAACATTACGTGTATTACTGCTACACACGATAGTGAAGAAGCGCTTTCATTTGCAGACACCGTTCTTGTTTTAAAAGACGGAAAGAAAGAGTGCTTCGGAAATCCAACAGAAATTTATAATTCGTTATCAAACAAATATGTTGCTGGGTTCTTTGGAGATGTTTCGGAAATTGAAGGAACATTTTTTAAAAATACCACATCTAAAACCGAAGTATTATTACCACATCAACTTAAAATTTCAGAAGAGAAAACAGCAATTGAAGTTGAAATAATAAACACTGAATTTAAAGGAAGTTATTATTTAATAATTTCAAAATTTAATAAAAAGGTCATTTATTTCCAACATTTTAAATCGCTTAAAACGGGTATTAAAGTTTATTTAAAAAAGGTGTAATGGAACTCTCCCTAGTCAGAATTTTATTTGATTTTGGATTAGTTGTGCTTATTTGGATAGTACAATTAATTATCTATCCCAGCTTATTGTATTTTTCAAAGAAAGAGCTTATTCAATGGCATAAAAAATATACGCAAGGCATATTTATAATTGTATCCCCTATGATGATTGGGCAATTAGCAATTGCTGCAGTGCAATTATTTCAAGAAATTACATTGTTTTCAGTAATGTATGCTAGTATTGTTTTTGCCCTTTGGGTAATCACTTTTGTTTGTTTCGTAAAACTTCACGGTAAAATTACAGACGGTGTTTTTGAGAAAAATATATTACATCAATTAACAAACCGTAATTGGTTTCGTACAATTTTATGGACAGCTCTTTTTATATTTTCATTGGTAAATTTCACAATACTCCGTTAAACGGTTTTTTCAAATATTTAATATTTCTTAATTTAGGGTTGAACAAAATTTAAAATTATGAATTGGGATTATTTTACAAAAGACTTTGATTTACCAACCATCTATTCTCTGCTAATTGGTACTACATTAATTTACGTTGCATTAATTATTTATACACGCATTTTTGGACTTAAAAGTTTTAGCAAAATGACGGGGTTCGACTTTATAAACACAATTGCTATAGGTAACATATTTGCCATGAGTATTGGGACTGGAAATCCTAAATTATTAATGGGGGTACTTATAATTGGGCTACTATATTTGATGAATCACTTAATTTCTATAATTCAATTTAAAAGCAATAAAGCTCAAAATTTACTTGATAATTCGCCTATTCTTTTAATGAAAGAAGGAAAAATAATTACTGAAAATCTAGAAAAAACAAAAGTTACTAAAGATGAATTACGAGGTAAATTAAGAGAAGCAAATGTTTTAAAATTAAGCCAAGTGAGAGCTGTTATTTTAGAAACAACGGGAGATGTAAGTGTTCTGCATAGTGAAGACGATACTCAAATTGAAACTTTTTTAATGGAAGATGTTGTTACTTAATACTTGTAACATGATAATCTTTGCCATTAAATGAAAAAGTATCCCCTTTTTTCTTTCCTGAAATAAGTTGCCCTATAGGTGCTTGAAGTGCCACACAAAAGTATTGTGTTTTACTAACTGTAACAGCACCAATTGAAATACTCATAAAAAAAGTAGCGTGGTTAGTATAAACAAGACTCCCCAAACGTGCATAGTCTGAAGTTTTTAAAATATCAATACGAGGCAAAAGTGCTTGTAAATTTTCAATTTCTTTTAATTGTTTACCAGCATTTTCTCTATCAATGTGCAACATTGCCCTCCCAGTTTCATGCTTATCGCCAGCACTACTTTTTGATTCGTCCTCAAGAGACTCAACAATGTCTGCAATTGTTTGTTGTACTTTTTCATACCGTGTTGCCACAACATCTTTGCAAGCAGAAAAAAGAGATTCTTTAAGTTCCTTAACAATCATCTATAGAGGTTTAATGAAGTCAAAATTACATCAAATAGTATCATCTTGTATGGCTAATGCAGCTAATTTTTTCCCAATAGAACTTCCTATTGTAACACCCATCCCTCCTAAACGTACACCACAAAAAACATGTGGAGCCACTTTTTTTAAAACAGGCTGTTTATGATCACCCACACCCATAATACCACTCCATCGATGGTCAATTTCAACCATTTTATTGGGCAATATAGTTTCCCTTAAAATAGTCTCAAGTTTATTTTGTATTAAAGGGGTTAGACCCATATAAGTGGTTTCTTCGGTTTTAAAATCTAGGTTACGTCCACCGCCAAAAAGAATACGATCGTCAATATTTCTAAAATAAAAGTAACCCTCTTCAAAGTGAAAAGTGCCTTTAATTTTTAAATCCTTGATGGGCTTTGTAATCAACACTTGCGCTCGTGCAGGTTGTACATCTTCTTTTAAAAACTGTTTTGCAAACCCATTTGTAGCAATGCATACATGCTGAGGTTTTATTTCTTCGGAAATATTAAGGGTGAGCACTATTTTTTCGTTTTCACTTTTGAGTGAGGTAATTTCTGCATTATTTAAAATTAAAATCCCAGCTTCAGAAACCTTTTTTAGTAACCCTTGCATCATTTTCCCCGTATCTATTTGACCTTCAAATTGATTAAAAATAACTTTTGAGTTTATTTTTTTAAAACCAAAAGGGTTATCTTTAAGAGAAAACACATCGCCTTTAAATATGGGAAATAGTAATTTATTTATATATGCCATCTTTGAAATACATTTTTCAAATAGTGACATTTCGGTTTCCGAAAAAAGTTCATATCCGCCCAGTTGTTGATAATCTAGTGTTGCATCTCCTAAGGTTTCTCTTAATTGTTTGAGCCCATCAACACGTTGTTTTATAAGTTGAATAACTTGAGCTTCAGAATGCGTGTTAAGGTCTGCAAGAATTTCAGAAAGACTTCCAAAACATGCAAAGCCAGCATTTTTTGTGCTAGCGCCACTTGGTAACATTCCCTTTTCAAAAATTACTATTTTAGCGTTTGGTTTTAATTTGCGAAGTTCTAATGCACAATTTAAACCTACGATTCCACTACCAATAACAGCATAGTCAATGTTGTCTAACCATATTTTTCTTTCCCAGTAACTAAGTTCCATGTTTTTAAAATTTCCGAAGTACTTATTTAGGTTTTTCGTTTTTAATCTTTAAAATAAATAGCACCATTATTATAGGAATACTTAAGGCGAAGTAAATTCCAAAAAGTTTTAAAAATATTACAGTTATTTATGCTGTTAAAATAAACAACAGTAATGGTTTAGTATAACCGCTCATATTTCCGAAGATAAAAAAAATCCGAAGTTTTAAAAAGCTTCGGATTTTTGATAATTTATCTTTTAAACTACTCTTCGTCTACTGGCTCATTCATTTGCCAAGTATCCATAAATGCGGTTGTATAATTACCTGCAATATAGTCTGGGTGGTCCATTAATTGTCTATGAAAAGGAATGGTAGTTTTTATACCTTCTATCACAAACTCATCAAGAGCGCGTTTCATTTTACTAATTGCTTCTTCACGTGTTTGCGCCGTTGTAATTAACTTTGCAATCATTGAATCATAATTAGGCGGTATTGAATAACCAGCATATACGTGAGTGTCTAAACGTATGCCGTGACCTCCTGGTGCGTGCAGTACTGTGATTTTTCCTGGAGATGGTCTAAAACCATTATATGGGTCTTCAGCATTAATGCGACACTCGATAGAGTGAAGATTGGGTAAATAGTTTTTTCCAGATATAGGGATTCCTGCTGCTACCATAATTTGCTCACGAATTAAATCAAAATCAATTACTTGCTCAGTAATTGGATGTTCAACTTGAATACGCGTATTCATCTCCATAAAATAGAAGTTGCGATTTTTGTCTACAAGAAACTCTACAGTTCCAGCACCTTCATATTTTATATACTCTGCTGCTTTTACTGCTGCTGTTCCCATCGCTTCACGCAATTCGTCAGTCATGAATGGACTAGGAGTTTCTTCAGTCAATTTCTGGTGACGGCGCTGTACTGAACAGTCACGCTCACTAAGGTGGCATGCTCTTCCTGTACTGTCTCCTACGATTTGGATTTCAATATGGCGTGGCTCTTCAATGAGTTTTTCCATATACATGTCGTCATTTCCAAATGCTGCTTTACTTTCATGTCTAGCAGAATCCCAAGCATCTTCTAGGTCTTCTTCTTTCCATACTGCACGCATCCCTTTTCCACCACCACCAGCGCTAGCTTTAAGCATTACTGGGTAGCCAGTTTCTTTAGCTACTTTTACGCAGGTTTTGAAATCTGGAATTACCCCTTCACTTCCTGGTACACAAGGTACACCAGCTTCAATCATGGTCGTTTTTGCCATGGCTTTGTCACCCATTCTATCAATCATCTCAGGCGACGCCCCGATGAATTTAATGTTATGTTCTTGGCAGATTTTTGAAAATTTTGCATTTTCACTTAAAAAGCCATATCCTGGGTGGATAGCGTCTGCATTTGTAATTTCGGCTGCAGCGATGATATTTGACATTTTCAAGTAACTCTCACTACTTGGAGCTGGTCCTATACAAACAGCTTCATCAGCAAATTTTACATGTAAACTTTCTTCGTCAGCCTTAGAGTAAACAGCTACACTTTTAATGCCCATTTCTCTACAGGTTCTAATTACACGTAATGCAATTTCACCTCTATTGGCAATCAATATTTTTTTAAACATATTTTTCTTTTAATTAAAAAATTCAAATCCCAAATCACACGGAGCGCAATTGAGGTTTTAGAAAATTATGGTTCATTAATTTATGATGGGTCAACCAAAAATAATGGTTGGTCAAATTCAACAGGAGAAGCGTCATCAACTAAGATTTTTACAATCTTACCAGTAACTTCACTTTCAATTTCGTTGAATAATTTCATTGCTTCAATAACACAAAGAACATCTCCTTGGCCTATAGAAGTGCCTACCTCAACAAACATAGGTTTGTCAGGAGAAGGCTTACGGTAAAATGTTCCAATTATTGGAGATTTAATAGTGATGTATTTTGAGTCTTCACTAGCACTTTCGGCTGGTGCAGCCGCTACTGGAGCTGCTGCGGGAGGAGCGGCTTGCTGTGGCATTGCTGCTGCCATTGCAGGCATTTGCTGGATGTAAGTAGTCTCTCCTTTTTCATCTCCAGTCTTAATGGTAATCTTGATATCTTCCATTTCAAGCTTTACTTCGCTAGCACCTGACTTAGCGACAAACTTTATCAAATTTTGAATGTCCTTTAATTCCATATTTTTGGTTTTATATTATCTAATATTGGTCTTTATTTTTTATTAGCATCGTATGCCCATTTCACATAAACCGCACCCCATGTAAAGCCTCCGCCAAAAGATGCAAATACAAGATTGTCACCTTTTTTTAATTGATTTTCATAATCGTGTAAACACAAGGGTAGAGTTGCAGATGTTGTATTACCATACTTATGTATGTTAATCATTACTTTTTCCTCATCTAGGTTCATGCGTCTAGATGTAGCATCAATAATTCTTTTATTTGCTTGGTGTGGTACTAACCATTGAATATCATCTGCAGTAAGATTGTTACGCTCCATTATTTTTGCTGAAACGTCTGCCATATTTGACACCGCGAATTTGAATACCGTTTTCCCATCTTGAAATACAAAATGTTTTTTTTCTGAAACTGTAACAGCAGAAGGGGGGAGTATTGAACCACCAGCATCTATTTTTAAACTTTGACGCCCAATTCCATCTGATTTTAAAATTTCATCCTGAACCCCATAGCCATCTAAGTTGGGTTCAAATAGTACAGCTCCTGCCCCATCACCAAAAATTATACATGTGGTGCGGTCTGTATAGTCAATTATAGATGACATTTTATCTGCACCTATTAAGAGGACTTTTTTATACTTGCCAGACTCTATATAGCGAGCTGCAGTTGACATACCAAAAAGAAAACTAGAACAAGCAGCAACTAAGTCATATGAAAAAGCGTTTACTGCGCCAATTTGTGTAGCGACGTAAACGCCTGTTGCCGCGACCGGCATATCTGGTGTGGCTGTTGCCATAATCACCATATCAATATCTTCTGGGTTTGTATTACTTTTTTCTAAAAGATTTTTAGCTGCTTCAATAGCCATAAAGGAGGTACCTTTATCTTTATCTTTTAGAATGTGACGTTCTTTAATACCTGTACGAGAGGTAATCCATTCATCGTTAGTGTCCACCATGGTTTCCAAAATTTTGTTTGTCAAAACATAATCAGGAACATAGCCTCCTACAGCTGTGATTGCAGCAGTGATTGTACTCATAGAATTTATTTAAATTCAGAAATAAAGAAGCAAAACGCCTCTAAAATCTTGGAAAAGTACTCAATTTTAATGAAAAAAAGTTAACATTTAACCTTTTTTGAGATTTGTAAGAAAATTTGAGAAACAAAAAAACTCTCACAATATTGTGAGAGTTATCTATACATGAAAAATGTATATTATGCTTCTACTTCTTCAACAGCATCAATAACAATCTGTCCACGGTAGTATAATTTACCTTCATGCCAGTGTGCTCTATGATATAAGTGAGACTCTCCTGTTGTAGGATCTGTCGCTACTTGAGGTGCTGTAGCTTTGTAATGTGTTCTTCTTTTATCTCTTCTAGTTTTGGAGATTTTTCTTTTAGGATGTGCCATTACGGATCTTTATTTATCGTTTAATAATTTTTTTAATGAATCCCATCGAGGATCTGTTCCTTCTTGAGATTCTATATCTTCATTTTGAGCTTTTACACTCAATTCTTCTAGTTTATCAAGTATGTCGCTTTTTAACGTGCCATTTTCTATTCCGGGATGAACTCTTCTTGTAGGAAGACTAAGAATAATTGACTCATATATAAACTGTTGAATGTTAACTTCGTAACTCCCATGTGGGATTATCAATAAGTCTTCATTTTCATCGTCAAATTCCTCGCCAAATTTCACTATAAAGTGATAATTTCCTTCGACAGGTTGTTGAAAAGGCTCATTAGTAACATCGCAATGAACACCAACATCCCCTTTGAAATCTAACGTAAATTCTAACAGTGTTGTTTTTTTATTCAATAATACATCTAATTTAATATCTGTATTAATAAACTCGTCATACTCAAAATGCTCAAAGAACTTATTTGTAACTATAAAATCAAAGTGGTGTTCTCCAAGCTTCAACCCTATAAAAGGGATTGTATATTCTTTCAAATCTCTCATTGTCACACCTTGTTGTACTTTTCACCTTACATGTAAAGCGGGTGCAAAGATAAAAAAATAATTGATATGCAAATTATTTTATCAATTCTTTTTTACATACCCTCTTTTCTTAGTTATTTTCATGGGGTTTTGTGATATTTTTTTATACTCTTTACGCTTTTTAAAAATCTCTATTCCATTAAAAATGGCAGCTCTAAAAGAGCTAAAGTCTGCGGTGTTTTTACCAGCAATATCAAAAGCGGTTCCATGATCTGGCGATGTACGCACTTTGTCAAGTCCAGCTGTATAATTAACGCCTGAACCAAAGGCAAGTGTTTTAAATGGAATTAAGCCTTGGTCATGATACGATGCGATAATTACATCAAAATTTTTGTAATTTCCAGAACCAAAAAAGCTATCAGCGGCATAAGGACCAAAAATTGTTTTACCGTTATTACGCAAGTTGTCTAATGTTGGCCTAAGTACTGTATCATCTTCATTACCAATTACACCATTGTCTCCTGTATGTGGATTAATACCTAAAACCGCAATTCTAGGTTTCTCGGTTCCAAAATCTTGAATAAGTGATTTGTGAATTGTATTTATTTTCTTTTCAATAAGTTCTCTAGTAATGGCTGCCGAAACATCTTTGACAGCAACATGATCTGTCAATAACCCTACTCTTAATGTTTCAGAAATCATCAACATTAAACTGTCGCCCTCTAATTCTTGGTTCAAATAATCTGTATGTCCTGGAAACCTAAACGTTTCGCTTTGTATGCAGGATTTATTTATTGGTGCCGTGACTAAGATATCAATCTGGTGTGTTTTTAAAGCATTAACAGCGTTAGTCAATGATTTTATAGCATATTCTCCAGCTTTAAAGTCTTCTTTTCCGAAGTTAATATCAACTTGTTCTTTCCATACATTGAGTACATTTATTTTCTTCGGAATTATTTTATCAAGATTATCGATGCCGTGGAAATTAATATTCATTCCAAAGTGTTTTTTGTAAAATGACATTAACTTAACTGAAGCAAAAATTACAGGTGTGCAAAACTCGAGCATGCGAACATCGTCAAATGTTTTTAGGATGATTTCACTACCAATACCATTTAAATCTCCAATTGAAATTCCTACAATTATTTTATCCTGTTTGCTCATAATGCTCCTAGCCCTTTTATCGTTATTTTTGTAAGACAAATGTAACCAAAATCAACGCATGTTTACAGGAATAATTGAATCCATAGGAAAAATTAAATCTTTGAAAAAGGAAGGTGAAAACTTACATATTGAAGTAAGTAGTGAACTTACACCCGAGCTTAAAATTGATCAAAGTGTAGCGCATAATGGAGTTTGTTTAACAGTGGTTGAAATTCACGAAGAGAGTTATGTAATTACCGCAATTAAAGAAACGCTTGAAAAGTCTAATATTGGTTTTTTGAAAATTGGGGAACCTGTTAATCTTGAGCGTGCGATGAAAATTGGGGATAGGCTGGATGGCCATATTGTTCAAGGTCATGTTGATCAAACAGGGGTTTGTACTTCAATTGAAAATCAAAAAGGGAGTTGGGTATTTACTTTTGAATACGATGCATCTCTTAATAATGTAACTATTGAAAAAGGCTCAGCTACGATTAATGGAGTTAGTTTGACGGTAGTAAATTCAAAAAAGAATGAGTTCAGCGTTGCAATTATTCCTTATACTTATCAACACACTAATTTTAATGCTTTTAAAATAGGTACAGTCATCAATTTAGAATTTGATGTAATTGGCAAATATGTAAAAAGGATTACTGAGGGATATTTGTAGTGCGATATTTTTTATACGCTACGTAAGCACCGTAAATAAGACCTGCAATAAATAGTATAACTATATTAGTATCTAAAGGTAGTTCGGGGAGTGTTGGGCCACGACCAGGAGCTGGTGGGCCTGAACTAGCCGAAGGGCCTTGAGCAAGCATAGGTACGGCTGCTAAGAAACAGAGTACAAAGGTTAATATTGAAACGATTTGGGGTCGCATATCAGGGGGCTAAAGTACTATTTTTTTTAAAGTTAAAAATGAGAACATATAAATTTTCATTTATTTATCAACAATTTTTTGTGCTAAATATCGGCAAGATACAATAAAATTCGACAAAACACTTAAATCTTTTGTTTTTTGCACTCATATTATTATAACGTTAAATCATAATCATAAGTATAATGATGTATGAAGAAAATAATATCAAATAAAAAAAGACTTTAGTGGTTAAACTAAAGTCTTTAAATCTGTGGTCCCACATGGGCTCGAACCATGGACCCCCTGATTATGAGTCAGGTGCTCTAACCAGCTGAGCTATAGGACCGGCATTCTGGGTGCAAATGTAATCGGTTTTAAAATTATTGCAAACTTTTTTCAACGTTATTTATTTCTTGGCACAGTTCTACAAGCACACCATTTGAAGACTTAGGATGTAAAAACGCGACTAACTTATTGTCTGCCCCTTTTTTAGGAGTTTCGTTTAAGACAATAAAACCTTCATTTTTTAATCTTTTTATTTCTGAAATTATATCATCAACAGCAAAAGCAATGTGATGAACACCTTCTCCTTTTTTTGTAATAAACTTTGCAATGGGACTATTTTTGTCAGTAGCTTCAAGAAGTTCAATTTTACTTTCGCCACATTTAAAAAATGAAGTCATAACACCTTCGGTCGGGACACCTTCTGTTTTATAGTACTCGTACCCTAGTAGTTTTGTATAAATTTCGTTAGCTGCTTTTAGGTCTTTTACGGCAATACCAATGTGTTCTATTTTGTTCATGAGTCTAAAATTTCCGAAGCATTTATAAAAACAAAAACGTTAAGAAGCTCCTTAAAAACGTAAAAATATAAAATCGCTAACACTCTGTTAGTACACTAATACCTTTTATTGTAGTACTTTTGCTGTATGATTGAAAGTAATAGACAGAAAAAAATTGCCGGAGTACTCCAAGAGGACTTGGCAAACGTATTGCAAAATAGACTGAGAGAAGCGGGACAGAGCGGTATTTTAATATCAGTTAGCAAGGTAAGTGTGACGACAGATTTGTCAATTGCAAAGGTGTATGTAAGTATTTTTCCTTCTAAAAATGCTTCGGAAATTACTGCAGAATTAAACAAAATTAAACCACAGATAAAACACGAAGTTGCTCAATTAACAAAACATCAATTGCGCCGCATGCCCGAACTTACATTTTACAATGATGACTCTTTAGATTATATTGAGAAGATTGAAGATGCCGTTAAGGGTGAAGAAAACCCTATTTCTAATCCAGATTTATTACCTAAAAGAAGGAAGTCATAATTTGAATTTTTCGCTGTACATCGCTAAGCGGTATCTCTTTTCATTAAGCAGCAACAATGCCATTAACATTATAACTATTATCGCTGCAACTGGAGTTGTGGTAGGTTCTTTAGCACTATTTATTGTGCTATCTGGATTTTCTGGGTTAAAAGATTTTAGTCTTCAATACACAAATATTTTTGATAGTGATCTAAAATTATATCCTGCCAAAGGCAAAACAATTTCTTTTACTCAAGCACAAAGACAACAATTAAATAAAGTCACAGAGGTTGAGGCTTTTTCTGAAATTATCGAAGAAAGAATTTTTATTCAATTTAAAGGAAAAAATGATATAGCTTATATTAAAGGGATTGACACAAATTATGTGAAAGTTAATCCAGTAGATAGTATTATAATTTCTGAAAGATGGCTTACCCCAGACCGTAATGAAGTGGTTGTGGGTTATGGAACTTCTGTAAAACTTTCAATGGGAGCTGGAGATATATACAATCCATTAGAAATTTTTGTTCCCAAACCAGGAACTGGACAGATTAATACATTAGACCCCTCTCAAGATTTTACTACAGAACAGGTGGTTGTTTCGGGTATTTATTTTGTTAACGAAGACCTTAATAGTAAATACGTTTTTAGTGATGTTAATTTTGCAAGACGCTTGCTTAGTCTTGATAGCACTAAAATATCTTCACTAGAAATAAAGTTTGTTGAAAACGCAAATGAAAACTCAGTTCGTGAACAATTAACTGCAATTTTTGGCGACAAGGTTGTTTTAAAAAATCGCATTCAGCAAAATGATGCACTTTATAAAATGCTGAATACAGAGAATGTTGCTGTATATCTTATTTGTACACTTGTAATGATTATTGCCCTGTTTAATGTTATAGGATCTGTCATAATGATGATACTTGACAAACGTAAAAACATTAAAACACTGTTTAATATGGGTGTAACTTTAAAAAACATTCGTAAAATATTCTTTCTACAAGGAGCATTAATGACCGTTTTAGGTGGGCTTTTAGGTATTGTTTTAGGAATTTTAATTGTGTGGTTGCAACTCCAATTTGAATTTATACACATTACCCCAACACTACCGTACCCGGTAAAATTAAAAGCAATCAATATTTTGATTGTCTTTGCAACGATTTCTATTTTAGGATTGCTTGCTGCTAGAATTGCAGCGAGTAGAGTGAGAGAAAAACTATTAAATTAATATTATGAAAAAATTATCTTATTATCTAATCGCATTATTTGTTGTAATAGGTTGTCAAAAAGACGATACACAACCTGTTGAAGAACAGGAAGGACAAAATGAAGATGTAAATATAACAACGAGCCTGTTAACAAATATCACCCAAATTAAAGCGACTACTGGAGGAATAATTACTGGAGTTGAAATTTCAGAAATTGATAGTCAAGGGATTGTTTTAAGTTTAACAAATAATCCGACGACTGACGACACTGTTGTTATCAATGAAACTATAGCATTAAATTATTCAGTTGAAATTTTAAACCTTGAAGTTGACACACAGTATTTTGTCAAGTCGTTTATAACTGTTGACAACGAAACTTTTTATGGAGATGAACTTGTACTTAACACATTAGAACATAAGGAA
This sequence comes from Patiriisocius marinistellae, assembly GCF_009014635.1. GTDB lineage: Bacteria > Bacteroidota > Bacteroidia > Flavobacteriales > Flavobacteriaceae > Patiriisocius > Patiriisocius marinistellae. Next base: position 492,642 of record NZ_BKCF01000001.1, read on the forward strand.
TTTAATGCAATAGTGACATTAACATCACAAAGTAATATTGATGCTTTTTTCAGCGAGGGTTGGAGCAAAATAAGCGGTTTTATAATTGAAGAAGAGGTTGATGGTGACATCACAGATTTAAGTGCCATGTCGTCACTTTTAGAAATTGGTGAAGCAGGTGCGACAGTAACGGTTGTTGACATTAAGAACAACTCTAGTCTACAAGGTTTAGAGGGCCTTCATAATGTTACAACTATTGGCGGAGGCATCGTTTTATCAAATAATGCGTTGATAGATATAAGTGCTTTAGGAAATCTAACAATTATTGACCGATTAGGCATAGGCAGTGAACCACTCACAAATCTAAATGGGTTGAATAATGTAACAACTATTACAGATGCTTTATCTATCGGAGGAAATAATCAACTAACTAGTCTTGAGGATTTAGGGAGTTTAACGAGCATAGGAAATATGGTTTTAATAAATAGTAATGATAGTCTACAAAATTATTGCTCTTTAACAACAGCGTTGGCCAGCGTAGATAATAGTTATGATTATAATGCTTTTGGAAATGCATTTAACCCCACACTAGAAGATTTACAAAACGGTAATTGCAGTCTTTAACGACTAAATTCAAAATCCCCAAATTTCTCCAAGACCTCATCAAAGGCTGCAAATACATCTTTACTATCATCGCTAGTAACCATCTTCATTCGGTATTCTTTAAAATGAGGAATGCCTTTAAAATAGTTAGTATAATGACGGCGTGTTTCAAAAACACCAAGAATTTCACCTTTCCAATCGATTGCCATTTCTAAGTGGCGTTTTGCAGCGTTCACACGTTCTTGCATGGTGGGAGGAGCACAGTGAGTTCCTGTTTCAAAAAAGTGTTTTACTTCTTTAAAAAACCACGGATAGCCTATACTTGCACGGCCTATCATTGCGCCGTCTAAACCAAACTTATCCCGCATCAACATCGCCTTTTCTGGCGTATCAACATCACCATTGCCAAAAACAGGAATGTGCATGCGTTGATTGTTTTTAACATCAGCAATTGGGTGCCAATTTGCTTCTCCCTTATACATCTGGGCACGAGTTCTTCCATGGATGGAAATAGCTTTACAACCTACGTCTTGTAGTCGCTCAGCAACTTCAACTATTTTTATAGAATCATCATCCCAGCCTAAACGTGTTTTAACGGTAACTGGTAGTTTTGTGTGTTTTACCATAGCTTCGGTCAAAGAAACCATGAGATCAATATCTTTTAAAATTCCTGCACCAGCACCTTTACTTACCACTTTTTTAACAGGACAACCAAAATTGATATCAATAATATCTGGCCCACTGGCTTCAACAATTTCTACACTCTTTAACATTGACTCAAGAACAGCACCAAAAATTTGAATACCTACAGGACGTTCTTTTTCATAAATATCTAATTTCATGACGCTCTTTGCGGCATCTCTAATTAATCCTTCGCTAGAAATAAACTCTGTATATACCACATCTGCCCCTTGTTCCTTGCATAATGCACGAAACGGTGGGTCGCTCACATCCTCCATGGGTGCAAGCAATAAAGGGAACTCCCCAACGTCTATGTCTCCTATTTTTGCCATCACATTGCCCGCGTAGGCGGAAATCTCATTAATTAAAAAAAATTAGTTGAAGAGTACTATTTCATCTTTGCGAAAAGGGTTTAGATTGTACTCAACGACACACAAAAGATAATATATTTTTCTTCTGAAATTTTAAAACAATAGTACATTCTACCATTGCTTAAAATTTCAGCAAAAATAAACAAATTAGTACGTAGCTAGTAATTTAATTGAGGCGGTCCCCCTCATTAGTTGTTTTCCTTTTGTCATTGTCACGAAGGCGTGCATTACCAAAGTTATATTTGAAACCCACTCTAAACAATCGAGATTCATCCTGAGCAAAATAACTATTATCTTGATTGTAGTACCTAGAGCTTAATGGTACATTTTTGGTTTTAAAAATATCATCAACGCCTACAGTTATGCTTGCTCGTTTGCTCCAAAGGCTTTTTCTTAATGAAGCCGAAAGGCTAAATTGATTTTTATAATCATAAGATCCGTAAATAAAATTTGAAATGTAGAATGCAGTGATATCACTTGTAATCCCTGCAACTTCAGATATTGTTAACCCGCTGTACATCTCACCATAAAATCCGAAAGTATCATTTGAGTAAGTTTCCTGACTACTTTGTTCTGCAAAAAATTCGTTTTCTAAATAAAAACTAGATGTGACAAGTTGTAAATACCACCAGGAAAGTATGGGTTTTGCATAAACGATATCAAAACTATATTGAAAATCTTTAATTAAGTTAACATCTTGGTTTTGAAGCACTCGTGTTTGGTTGTTTTGAAATATTAATTCACCTAAAGGGTTTTTTGTTTCCCAATAATAAGCTTCAAAAAACCAAGTATTTTTATATGTATAACTCATTGTGTACTTTGAATCAATGGCGGGAACAAGATTAGGGTTTCCATCACTAAAGTTATTTTCATTGATAAAGTATCTAAAAGGATTTAAGCTTTCATATCGTGGTCTAGAAATACTGCGCGCATAACTTATACCATATGTAGCGTCTTTATCTGGAGAATGTTCTATGGAAAGACTTGGAAAAAGCTCAAAATAATTTTGTGTATTCACATCACCTAATTTTCTTGAAATTCCTGTAACATCTGTTTGTTCACCTCTTAAACCAATATTTAAAGCCCATTTGTCCCAGTCTTTAGCAAAGCTAAAATATGCCGCATAAATAGACTCCTCATATAAAAAACCATCTGAAAGTAATGGGTTTATTTGAGAGGCATCACCATTAGTATCAAAAAAATCAAGACTGCTATCTGTGTTAATATTACTATACTTAACACCAGTTTCTATAGTGCCAGAAAGTACTGGAATATTAAAATCTAGTTGCAACGTGGCAATATCACTAGATTGAGTAGCATCTGTGTAAAAATTATTATCTTTAATAAAGCTCCCGTCTGCTAGAAAGAAATTTGTTTCTACATGCTGTAATTTGTCAATATCATATAATATATAATTTGCATTCATCATTACATTTGCGCCAGCTTCACTTAATTTCCATGTATGGTTTAAATTAAATGACAGGTTTGAGGTATCATGATTTGAATTACTTGCAGTAGTATAAATTGAGTCTAATTGTCTTAATGTATTAAAGTCTTTTGAAATAGCATTATTTTGATATTCTATATCTGGTGAAATAAATAGTCCAATATTGATCCCCACATCATGTTTATCATTCACTTTTGCATCTGCAACAATATTTGCTTGATGAGCTTGGGAGCGAGTAGTACGATTAAAATCTGATTGCCTTGTTGAATGCGTTGTAATTGCTGAGGGAGAATTAAAAAAACGAATATTATTAACATCTTCTTTAAATTCTTTGCGAGGACTAAAAGTATAACTGCCAAATAGATTTAACCAGTTGTTTTTGTAAAAATGAGATGTCCCTAATCGATATTTTGCAAAAACGCCTTGTTCGTATGTACCGTTAACAGCACCTTTATAGCCTATTGAAACTGCACGCGAAGTTTTAATGTCAACGACAATGCCAGCCTCAGCATCATACTTTGCTCCAGGACTAGTAATAACTTCTACGGCTTTAATAGCAGAAGCATCTGTGCTCTGGAGTAAAGAATTTATTTCGCTCGTTGAAAGATACACACGCTTGCCATTTATATAAATAACAGGTGTTTTTCCTTTCACCGAAATTCCAGTTTCGCTCACAAGAACGCCAGGCGTTTTTTGCAAAATATCAAGCGTGCTTCCAGTTGCGATAGATGTATTTTCAACATTGAAAATTAATTTTCCGGGCTCTTTTTTAATCGTTGGTCTTTTAGCAACGACCACTGTTTCATCAAGTGTTTCAATGCTTTCTTTTAATCTTATACTACCAAGGTCTTCATTTGCAGAAAGTTCAATTATTTGAGAAGTTGTGGTGTATCCTAAAAAGCTTATTTGAACAGTGTATCTCTTCGGAAATAAACCTTCGATTATAAAGTTTCCAGAGTCATCAGTAATTGTATTTGCTACAAGTACGGTTTCAAGATCTTCGGAGTCTTCCGCATTGTTTTCTAATATAGATATTGTGGCAAATGAGATAGCATTATTTGCCTCGTCGGTAATGTTTCCGTTAATTGAAAATTCTTGTGCGTAACTAAAAGCAGTAAAGAAGAAAAAAAAAATTAATTTATTCATGCGTAATAATAATTGACACAAGGGGTCAATGGTTAGGTTTTGTTCTCAATTTTAAAACGATAGGGGAAAGAACGTGAGGTTCATATCATTACAACTGTGAAACAAATATGTAATTTTTTAATTAAATATTTGTTAGCGAGATTAAAAATTCGATGAACGGACTTTAATATGCATAAACAGTGGTTTTTAGCGTATATTTGTAGCCAATATAGCAGCTTTTTGTAGTTGCTTGAATATCAAGACTTAGATTAATTAATAGATACCCACCATTGTGGGAATGAGGATGAAGCATATACGTAACTTTTGCATAATTGCACACATTGATCACGGTAAGAGTACACTAGCAGACCGCTTATTAGGAGCAACGGGGGCAGTTACAGAGCGTGAATCAAAAGCGCAATTATTAGATAGTATGGACCTAGAGCGTGAGCGCGGAATTACCATAAAAAGCCATGCAATTCAAATGTCATACACTTACAAAGGGGAGGAGTATATTTTAAATTTGATTGATACACCGGGTCACGTTGATTTTTCTTACGAGGTATCACGTTCTATTGCAGCCTGCGAAGGTGCATTGCTTGTTGTGGATGCCGCACAAAGTATTCAAGCACAAACAATTTCAAACCTGTATTTAGCTTTAGAAAATGATTTAGAAATTATTCCTGTTTTAAATAAGGTTGATTTGCCTTCAGCAAACCCAGAAGAAGTAACAGATGATATTGTAGATCTTTTAGGGTGTGATGCTGACGAAGTTATTCCTGCAAGTGCAAAAACAGGTTTAGGAATTACTGAAATTCTAGATGCTATTATTGAGCGTGTTCCTGCACCTAAAGGAGTTGCAGATGAATCTTTGCAGGCGTTGATTTTTGATTCGGTTTACAACCCATTTAGAGGTGTTGAAACGTATTTTAGAGTGCTAAATGGAGAGATACGTAAAGGTCAACATATAAAATTTATGGCTACGGGTAAAACCTATTATGCTGACGAAGTAGGAACATTAAACCTTACTCAAACCCCTAAACAAGTCATTAAAACAGGTGACGTAGGGTATTTAATTACTGGAATTAAAGAGGCAAAAGAAGTAAAGGTAGGAGATACAATTACTGATGCAAAAAGCCCAACAACAAATATGATTGAGGGCTTTGAGGATGTAAAGCCTATGGTATTTGCTGGAATTTACCCTGTAGATACAGAAGATTATGAAGAGCTTAGAGCATCCATGGAAAAACTGCAGTTAAATGATGCTTCATTAGTATTTGTGCCAGAAAGTTCGGCAGCACTTGGTTTTGGATTTCGTTGCGGATTTTTAGGAATGCTACACTTGGAGATTATTCAAGAACGCTTAGAACGTGAATTTGACATGACGGTAATTACAACTGTGCCTAACGTATCTTACAATGCATATACAAACAGAGAACCAGATATTAAGTTGCTTGTAAATAACCCTAGTGACTTACCAGAACCTTCTAGTCTTAACCGCATGGAGGAACCTTATATAAAAGCAACAATTATCACAAAAGCAGACTTTGTGGGGTCTGTAATGTCTTTATGTATTGAAAAGCGTGGTCAGATTACTAATCAAACGTATTTAACAACAGAGCGTGTTGAGTTAACATTTGACATGCCACTTGCTGAAATTGTTTTTGATTTTTACGACCGATTAAAAACAGTTTCAAAAGGATATGCATCTTTTGATTACGCACCTATTGGGATGCGAGAGTCAAAACTTGTAAAAGTGGATGTTCTCCTTAACGGAAATGTTGTAGACGCATTATCTGCATTATTGCATCAAGATAATGCTTATGATATAGGGAAGAAAATGTGCGAAAAATTGCGCCAACTAATCCCGAGACAACAATTTGATATTCCAATACAGGCAGCGATTGGAGCAAAAATAATTTCGCGAGAAACGGTAAAGGCACTTCGTAAGGATGTAACAGCAAAATGTTACGGTGGAGATATTTCTAGAAAGCGAAAACTACTAGAAAAGCAGAAAAAAGGAAAAAAACGTATGCGCCAAGTGGGTAACGTAGAAATTCCGCAAGAAGCTTTTATGGCGGTGTTAAAGTTGAATGATTAAGACACTAAATATAGATAAAAAGCGACTCAAATTTGAGTCGCTTTTTATCTATAATCTATACTTTGAGAAGCATTTAAATTTTAATCTCCCCCACAATCTGCTCCAGCAGCAACAAGTCCGTCAAGGTACAGTGCGTATTGAGTTCCTGTATTTTCTCCATTGACTGAGGCATTTCCATTACTTTCTTCGCAGACTAAAAACTCGATAGTTTGTTCAGAGTTACACGTAATACATGTTTTTGAGTCATCGCTTCCGCAAGAAGAAATTAATAGCGAGGTAATCGTTAATGTGAATAAGACAATGTGTTTTTTCATAAGGTTACATTTCCGTAGTAAAACGATAGAAAAATAGTTTTATTTTAATTTTCTAAAGCGGGAACTTCGTCCATTTTAGCGATAACAATATCTTCAAAATCCATTGGTTTTCCTAGGTAGGCAATGATAGAGTCATTTTCTATTTCAATTTCTTGTAAGTTATCAATTAGTTGTACTTCGCCTTCTGGATTTTTGAAAAATAAGGGAATTGCATCCTTATTCTCATTAATTAAACCAAGAATTTTATCAAACATTTCTTGACTATGAACTTCAATTTCTTGAATTGATGGAAACTCTTGTGCTACTTCAACAAAACGAATATAGTCATGAGTTTTACAAAAAATCTCCCCTTTATTAATTCTTGTCTTATCTTTTAATTCTACAGAAGTAATTAATCTAAAGGTTCCATTTTCACCAAATCGTTTTCCAAATCTATTGATAGCCTGTCTATTTATCTCATCACTACCGGTCATTGCTAATAGATAACCTACATCACTTAATTCAATGTTATCACTTAAATCATCATTATAGATGTTTGCATTGATAGCGTCTATTCCTAATTCTTTTGCTTTTTCAATGTTGCTCCTATTACTATCAACTAATACTACATGTCTGTTATTTTTTTGAAGATACGCAGCAATGAGTCTTGATACTCGTGACCCACCAACAATCATAATACCTTCAGATTTTTTGAGGAAAACCCCAAGTAAGGAAGCTACCAATCTTGCCGTTGTAGCATTTAAAAGAACCGTTACTAATACTAATCCAAAAACTAACGGAGTAATATATTCTGCTCCAGGAACACCCATCTCTACAAGCTTTGTTCCAAAAAGAGACGCGATACCTGCGGCAACTATACCACGAGGCCCAACCCAGCTAATAAATAATTTTTCATTAATGCTTAAACCAGAATTTGTAGTGCTTAAAAAGACGCCAATGGGTCGTACTACAAAAATAATTATTGCAAATAAGACAGCGGTTTTCCAATTATAAATTAGTAATAAATCATCAATACTAATATTTGCAGAGAGCAAGATAAACAGAATTGAAATTAATAGAACACTAAGAGATTCCTTGAAGTAAAGAAGTTCTTTTAAGTTGGGTAGATCACTATTTCCTAAATACATACCCATTACTACAACGGCAAGTAATCCAGATTCATGTGCGAATAAATCACTCAATACAAATATTAAAAGAACTAATGATAAAGAAGCAACATTTAATAAATAATGCGGTATTACTTTTCTCTTAACGGCATGATACATTGCAAAGCCACCAGCTAACCCAAAGGCAAAACCGATTACAATAATTTTTCCAAATTCAAGCAGTGCATGTTTTGTATAACTCCCGCCTGCATCATGACCGTCTGCAGCCCCAGCTGCGTCAATTGCTCCAGCTCCAGCGTCAATAACTTCTACAGGAACATTTACACTTATAAAGCCAAAGACCAATACCGCGACTAAAGCACCAATGGGGTCAATTAAAATACCCTCCCACTTAAGTACTGCAGATATATCTTTACGCAATGGAATATTCCTCAAAATAGGTGTAATCACTGTAGGCCCAGTAACAATTATCAATCCTGAGAATAGAAATGAAATTTGCCAATCTAACCCAAAGAAATAATGAGCCGCAACTCCAGCACCAAAAAACGTAACGATTGAGCCTAAGCTAATTAATTTTCCTATTACGCCTCCCACTTTTTTAATTTCGCCCATTTTGAGTGTCAAACCTCCTTCAAAAAGAATAATACCTATAGCAAGCGAAACAAAATAAAATAAACTCTCACCTGGGAAAAACCCTTTTTCGGTATTCCAAATGGGTTGAATCCACTGCGTTCCATCCTCAGAGTAAAAAGTAGATAAAGGCCCTACGGCAAGTCCAATTAAAATAAGAGGTAAAATTGCGGGAATTTTAAATTTCCAAGCAATCCATTGTGCAAATATTCCTAAAATAATAATTCCTGCGAGTTCTAACATACTTGATGGTTTGTTCTATTTTGAATGTAAATACCTGTATAAAGCTGTATTAATTAAGCGGTGACGAAAATATAAATATAACGTATCTAGCGGAAATAATTAATAAATAATTAACCTCACATTCATATTTTTAAAGACAATCTCGCTTTCGCGGAAATTTTAATCACATGAAAATACCGTATAAATTTTACAAATTTTAAAAAAATACTATCTTACGCTCCTTACTTAAAAATCCCCTTTGGAGTATAAAAAATTTCAGACAATAGGAATAGGTGTAACCTTTTCTCCCAATCTCAAAGCAAATATTTATGAGGCATCAAGGCTTGCTATGCTTTTTGGATCAAAATTACTACTTATCCATGTAGGTAACTTTTCCGAAGAGAAAAGAGCAAAGTTTGAAACTATTTTACAGCCATTTATTATTGATGGCTTAGATGCCAAAATTGTTTTTCAACCAGGAAACCCAGTTGAAGCTATACTAGAAGCTGTTTCAAGAAATAATATTGATCTATTGATTTTAGGGGCATTACAAAGAGAAAATTTTTTAAAATACTATGTAGGTTCTATTGCGAGAAAAATTACAAGAAAAGCAACTTGCTCTATTATGTTGCTAATTAATCCATCTATAGAAAGGATTGTTTGTAAGCATATTGTAGTTAACGGCCTAGAAGACGTTAAAACTCAAAAAACCATTGCAAATGCCTTTTTTGTAGGCCATGCATTAAAGAGCGAAAAAATTACTATTGTAGAGGAAATTTCGCACGATGAGGTGGGCACGGTTGAAGATACAAAGACATTAAGAAAGACAAATCTTTTAAAAGAACGTTTGCGAAGAAGGGAAGATACTCGTGTTCAAAAAATTTTAGCACAACTTCCAGAGCACCACAAAGAAAAAATAAAGATAGCAACGCAACCCATTTTTGGTAAACGTGGTTATTCTATTGGTCATTATGCAAAGGTTGTACGAGCAGATTTATTAATAATGAATGCTGCAACAAAAGGAAATTTTTTGGATAGATTATTTCCACATGATATTGAGCATATATTAACTGAGTTACCCACAGATGTATTAATTATTCAATGAGCCCAAAACGGAACAACATATCTAGCTTTATTGCAAAACTACCACATAACCTCTTTTCAGGTTTTGTAGTAAGTTTAATTGCACTCCCTCTAGGTTTAGGGCTTGCTATGGCTAGTGAGGCTCCTCCTATTTCGGGAATTATTGCTGCTGTTGTGGGAGGTATAATGGTATCAATTTTAGGGGGCAGTCATGTTACTATTTCAGGTCCGGGGAATGGATTAGTAGGCGTTTTATTAGTTGCCATAACTACATTAGGTATTGAGGGCGCATATGCTGCAATAATTTGTTCAGGAGTACTATTAATGTTACTAGGTTTTTTGAAAATGGGAAAGCTGGCAGACTTTTTTCCTTCATCTGCAATACAAGGAATGCTTGCGGCAATCGGTCTTATTATTTTAGGAAAACAGTTTCATATTATGTTAGGGAATAAACTATCACTTGATGGTAGTTTTGATTATTTGTTAGAAATGCCAAACACAATTATTGGTGTTTTTAAGTACACAGAACCAGGTTTAACATTTGCTGCAATTGCAGGAGTGAGCTCTTTGGCAATTATGGTGCTTTATTCAAAAATTAGAAATAAATTTTTGCAATTAGTTCCTGCACCTATGTGGATTGTTTTAATTGCAATTGGTATTAGTTATTATTACGAGTTAGTACTTCAACAACCTAATCCTGTGAGTCCTCAATATATGATTCAAGGGATTCCATCTGCGACTCAAATTGTAGAAGAAATTCCTACTCCTAGTTTTAGTGGTATAGGGAGTTTAGCTTTTTGGACTAGTGTTTTTGCTCTTACATTAGTTGCTAGTATTGAATCTCTACTAAGTATTAAAGCCGTTGATAAACTAGATCCACAAAAAAGAAGAAGTAATGTAAATAAAGATTTAAAAGCATTAGGACTTGCAACAATTGGAAGTGGCTTTTTGGGTGGATTAAATGTTGTTACCGTGATTGCAAGGAGTTCTGTTAATGTAAATAATGGAGCAAGTAATAGAAGTTCAAATTTTGCACATGCTAGCTTTTTAGTCATATTTATTGTTCTTTTTAGCACGCAATTGACCCGCATTCCATTGCCAGCTTTAATGGCAATTTTAGTCTATACAGGGTATAAACTAGCCTCCCCAAGAATAGTGAGTAAAATATTTTCAGTGGGTAAGGAGCAGTTGCTTATATTTTTTACAACGCTATTTTTCACATTGTTTATAGATATAATTACAGGGATTGTTGCAGGGGTTGTAATTACATTTTTAATTCATATTGCGATTAATAAAAGTGTTTCTATTTTTTTCCGAAATGTATTAAAACCAAATGTTCTCATGTTTCAAGAAAAAGAAACTGGTGTTTATTATATAAGTGTAAAGCATTTTTGCACTTTTTTAAATTTTTATAAACTAAAGCAGAAATTAGAAGACATTCCTGAAGATAAAGACGTTGTATTAGATTTCTCCATGTGTCAATTTGTTGATCACACTGTTATGGAAAACTTGAGTGGCTACCAAGAAATTTTTACTAAGAGAGACGGCCATTTTGAAGTGATAGGGTTAGACCTTCACGGCACAGATAGTGAGCATCCTTTTGCGCTTCGTAGGCTCATTCCAGGGTTGAGCAAAAGAGGAAACGCACTTACAAAACGCCAACTAACACTTTTTGAAATAGCCAAAGATTTTTCTTTAGAATATGAATCAGAAAGAACAACAGATACTCATTTTTTAGATTCTTTTAGATATTTTAGAACTAAAAAGATTGAAGGAATTTACAATAGAATATTTAATTCAGAAAAATCATTCAGGCTTTTTGATATCAACTTTTCAGAAGGAGAATTTATTGCAAAGGAAGATGTAAAAACAACAATGCTCTACGTTAAATTAAATGCCTCAATCCCAAAGTTTACTTTGGATAGAGAAGGGTTTATCGAAAAAATGGGGCACTTGGCTGGTTTTCATGATATTAATATTGATAAACACCCATTATTTTCAAAACATTTTTATCTCGTTGGTCCTGATAAATATGCAATAGCAGCCTTTTTTGATGATAATTTAATAAGGTTTTTAGAGTGTAATCCATACTATCATATTGAAAGTAATGGCTCAAGCTTATTAATTTTTAGTAAAGAACGTGTTGCAGGAATTAAAGAGGTTATTGCATTAAGTGATTTTGGTAAGCGACTAAGAGAAGTATTAGAAATTGAAGTAAATGAAATTGCATTACAAAATTGATACAAAACACATATTATTAATCCGTGTTTTGTATCAATTTTCTTTTAATTTTTTAAACATGCTTTCCTTTCTCCCAACCATTTTTCCCAAGATATTGATCTGCACTTTCAACAGCTCCATCTTCAATAGAGGTTCCCATTGAGTCATTCCATCTATTTAGGTATCCAAATAGAGAAATAACACCTAACATTTCAACAATTTCTCCTTCATCCCAGTGCTCATATAAGCGTGTTTTTATTTCTTCATCAACACCATTAGGAACTTGAGAGGCTTGCAATGAAAAATCAAGAGCAGCACGTTCTGCTTCGTTAAATGCAGGGTGAGTGCGATATTCCCAGATGTTATCTAATTGTTCTTGCTCTGCGCCATAACGCTCTGCAGCTCTAATGGCATGTGCTTGGCAATAACGGCATCCAGTTGCATTACTGCTAACCCAAGCAATCATTCTTTTTAAAGCACTAGTCACCCTTCCTTCATTTGCCATTACCGCTTTATTAAGATTGATGAATGCACGACTAATTGCTGGTCTGCGTTGCATTGTCAAAACACTATTAGGGCAAAACCCAAGTGTTTCATTAAAGAATTGGGCAAGTTCTTTTGTGTCTTTATCGTGGTTAGAATCAAGCGGTGTAACTAAAGGCATATAAATAAGTTTTTATGATTTTTATAATTTCGAAAATACACATTACTCGTTTGAGATATCAATAGTTTTATAAAAAAATGATGCTTGAAGCTTTTTAAAAGCACAATGAGTTTCTTAAATTATCTTTGACTACAAGAATTGTAAAGTATATATTTACTTTTTTAAGTCTAAATGATAAGCAAACTCTAGTTACATTAGGTATTAGATTCCTAAAATAGTTTTTCTATTCTTTGAAATTTGGTTTTTGTTTTTTATACTTTTCCTTTCTATGCGCTGGAACATATTACCTAAAATTTCCGAAGAAAAAATTAGTAAACTATCTAGTGCTCTAAACATAGATAGAAATATAGCAATATTACTCTTACAAAGAGGAATAGAGTCCTTTGAAGAAGCAAAAAGTTTTTTTAGGCCAAGCCTAGAAGAATTACACGACCCTTTTTTAATGCAAGATATGCAAGTTGCTGTTGCACGTATTGAAAAGGCAATTGAAAATCAGGAAAGTATTTTAATCTATGGTGATTATGATGTAGATGGGACAACAAGTGTTGCGTTGATGTCTTCGTATTTAAAAACATACTACCCCAATGTTGCTACGTATATACCAGATAGATATGATGAGGGATATGGCGTGTCTTATAAGGGAATTGACTTTGCATCAGATAATGATTTTAGTTTAATTATTGCCCTTGACTGCGGTGTAAAAGCCATTGAAAAAGTAGCATACGCAACTGAAAAAAATATTGATTTTATTATCTGTGATCACCATAGGCCTGGTAATGAACTTCCTAAAGCAATTGCAGTTCTTGATCCCAAAAGAGATGATTGCAAATATCCATTTAAGGATTTGTGTGGTTGTGGCGTGGGTTTTAAACTTATACAAGCATTAGCATCTCGAAGAGGACAGACTATTGAGGATTTGTTGTTGTACCTAGATTTAGTCGCTACGGCAATCGGCGCAGACATTGTACCCATCACTGGAGAGAATAGGATTTTGGCTCATTTCGGCTTAAAAGTTATTAATAACAACCCGCGAACAGGTTATCAAGCTATTTTAAAACAGGTTAACAAGACAAACCTCACAATTACAGATGTAGTTTTCATCATAGGACCACGAATAAATGCAGCTGGCAGAATGAAACATGGTAATCATGCGGTTACATTGCTTGTGGAAACAGATATCAACAAAGCTATAATTTGGGCTTCGGAAATTGAACAGTTTAATAAAGACCGTCGCGAAGCAGATAAACGAATTACCAAAGAAGCACTTACACAAATCACCGAAACAAATGAAACTCAACAAATGACAACCGTTGTATATGATGAAAATTGGCATAAAGGAGTTATTGGCATCGTAGCATCAAGACTCACCGAAACCTATTATCGTCCTACATTAGTTTTCACAAAAAGTGGTGAAAAACTTGCGGCTTCTGCACGTTCTGTTAAAGGATTTGATGTGTATAATGCGTTGCAAGAATGTAGTGAATTTATAGAACAATTTGGTGGACACATGTATGCTGCGGGACTTACGCTTTTTGAAAAAGATTACAAAAATTTTAAAGCAAAATTTGAAGATGTGGTAGCTAAAACCATTGACCCAAAATTACTTAAGCCAGAATTGGCCATCGCTTTAGAAATTGATCTAGCCGATATTACCCCCAAATTTCATCGTATATTAAAGCAATTTGCGCCTTTTGGACCAGGAAACCGCCAACCTGTTTTTTTAACTAAAAATTTGAAAGATACAGGATATGGTAAATGTGTGGGAGCAGATAAAACCCATTTGAGAGTAACCGTAAAACAAGGTAACTCAAATCAATTTGTTGCAATAGGCTTTGGGCTAGGTGATAAAAAGGATATTGCCTGTACCAATAAAATTTTTAAAGCAGCATACGTAATAGATGAGAATGAATGGCAAGGAACTGTCAATCTTCAATTGCGATTAAAGGATATCCAAGAATAAAAATGTTTACTTTTATATAAAAAATTAACCCATTATGAAAGCCCTTATCTTTTTACTGCTATTTATAATAGTAGCCATACTAGGCTATAACTTTTATAATACGTACCAGCGTTTTCACCCAGATACTTATGAGTATACCGCACATAAAAGTATAGATGCTAATCATCCTAATAAGGCAATGCTCTTAGATTATCAAGAAGCTATTGCAGATTTAAATGGATATATAATAACACAATGGAGCGCTAATGATATTGATGTTAGAAATCCAGAAAATGATAATGCACAAACACTAGCTGCCGTTGCAACTTATGCAAAGAAAAAAGGAATTGTGAGTTATTTTGAATCTCAACTTACCGCACCTATTCAAGAAAAAACTACAAAAACAGAGGAGCAAATTAGAGATGAATTTGTGAAAGAAATGTACAAATTTAATCCTCAAACCTTGCATGTCGGAAACAAAGGAGCACTTGTTTTTGAGTTACAACGTTTGTTAAATAATAAAGGAGAAGTTATTAAAATTGATGGGGTTTTTAATACAGAAACGCTTAACGCACTTAAAGCTTTCGAATCTAAAAAAGGATTGTATGTTGATGGACAATTAGATGCAATGACCCTTGATTATTTGCTTCAGTAATTATTTTAAAAAATTAAGAATTAACTGTACTATTTCTTTGGGCTTTTCTTCTTGAATAAAATGTTTTGCATCAAGCAGATGAATGTTCTCTTCGGAAATATTAAGGGTAGAAATTAAATGCTGTTGTTGAGGTTCCCACAGTAAAAACTCATCATGTTGTCCCCAAATTACTGAAATAGGAATATTCAAATTTTTTAACGTTGTTGAATAATCTGGCAATTCATTACAAGTTTGAGTAAAAAAATAATACATGCCTCTAGTCTTACCCTCCTTTAAAGGAGTTTTATATCCTTCTACATCAACCTTGTTTAAATCGTTTTCTTTCATTCCAGATTTAAATAAATTTTTCAACATTAAGTTAGTTGTAATCCCATTGCGATAAGCCCACATTGCTGTTCTGGCTATAAAACCTTTCTTAAAACGAATAGGTGGGTCAAACCCCTCTTCAAGAATAACACTATTTAGAATGATAAGATTTGATATTTGTAAGGGGTTCTTTTTTATAAGTTCTAAAGTCCAAAGCCCACCAGCATCGTGCATTATATGGGTCCATTGATTGATCTCTAGATATTGCATTAATGCAAGGAGTCTTTTTGCATGATTTTCTTCGCTATAAATAGCATAGCCTTTAGGTGAATTACTACTCCCATATCCTAACATGTCTGGCACAATCACACGGTGGGTTTTTGAAAGCTCCTCAATCATATTACGGTATAACCACCCAGAAGTTGGAACCCCGTGTAAAAGCAAAATTACATCGCCTTTTCCTTGGTCAATATACTTTATATCCCCATCGGTTGATGAAAAAGATTTTTGTTGTGATCTAAAGTTTTTATAGGTAATTTGGTTAGGTTTCATAGTAGTAGATTGATAAGGTTTACATGAAATGAAAGCTAAAATTAAAATGAGGTGCAATAAAATGTTTTGCATAGATTTTAAATGTACGGTATTAAAATTGAAGTTATATAAAACTACTAGAAATGTAAAATACTAGGAAGGAGGTGATTTAACGTAAGAGTTGATAAAATATAATTATTTTCAGACTTAAAATTTCTGAAGCTATTAACCTTCAAATGTTTTTATTTCAAAGGCATTACCATCAAACTCACCATATGTGTATTGTCCAATCCAATCGCCTAAATTATAATATGTAGAGTTTGTACCAACTTTTATTTTCATTGAAAGGTGGCGATGTCCAAATACGAAGAAGTCGTAATGTTTTGTTTCTAATTTACGTTTTGCGTAGAGTGCAAGCCACTCATTTTCTTCCCCTAAAAAAGTTTTGTCATCTTCTCCAGAAATTAACTTATTCTTTACAGAAAGGTATTGTGCTAAACGCATTCCAAGTTCTGGGTGAAACCATCTAAAAAGCCAATTAAAAATAGGATTTGTAAACACTTTTTTCATGCGCTTATATCCTTTGTCACCAGGGCCTTTTCCGTCCCCATGTCCTATTAAAAACACTTTGTTATTGAAGGTAAATTCTTTGACATCCCGGTATGTAGAAATATTTAGCTCTTTTTCAAAATAGTCTTTCATCCACAAGTCGTGGTTGCCTACAAAAAAATAAATTGGGATTCCGCTGTCGCTTATTTCGGCGAGCTTGCCAAGTACACGCACAAATCCTTTAGGAACAACAGTCCTATATTCAAACCAAAAGTCAAATAAGTCACCTAGTAAAAATATTGCTGCAGCATCTTCCTTTATTTCGTCAAGCCAACGAACAAACTTTTTTTCGCGTGGTAAACTTTCGGCAGCTGTGGGAGCGCCTAAGTGGTTGTCGCTAGAGAAGTATATTTTTTTTCCGGCTGGAATTTGCATTATTCAAAGATATTATGATATTACTCGTTATCTGTGGCGTACCATTCTGCAAAGCTGCTGTCAGTTTCTTGCAGTTTTAAGGAATGTAATGTAATAGTTTTAGGTAAGTGTTTTTTTATTTTTTCGGCAAAATCAATAACCATCATTTCGCTCGTAGGTTGATAATTTACAAGTAAAACATTATGCCCTCGGTCACTCAATTCTTTTGCAAGCTCTACGTGTGGGGTATTTTTATTGAAAACTGTAGCGTGATCAAATACATCTACAATTTCTGCCTTAACTATTTTTTTTAGATCACTAAAATCAATAACCATCCCGTATTTTACATTATTTGTTTCAGTAATAGGGGTTCCAATTACTGTAACTGAAAGCTTATAACTATGCCCGTGAACGTTGCGGCATTTACCATCATAGCCATAAAGTGCGTGACCTGTTTCAAAAGAAAATTGTTTTGTAATGCGTATGTTGCTCATAGTGTTTTTAACTAAGTTGTAAAGATAGTTACTCCTTTAATTCACTTATATAAATTATCGACGATTTTTAAACTTATTGTATACAACTACACCAACTACTAATAATGCTAATATTAAAAATAATCCTTGGCCACCTAAAAATTGTAATATTTCCATTGTTATCTTTTTCTTTTAAAAGTACTATTATTTTAAAAACTGCTCATTTCGCTTTGCGTCTTTTTCTTTCCTTTTCTTTTCCATCTGGCGGTAGTACCGTTCGTTTTTTACCTTTTTTATGAGAAACACAATTAGTACAATAAATCCTAAAATTAAAAGGCCACCTGTGCCATTAAGGTAGTTAAATAGTTCTTTCATTAGTATTAATACTGATTAATGATTGTTTGTCGCAAGTGGATAATATTTATTACGATATTTAATAATTAATGCAATGGCGCGCCAAGCAACCCAAACAATCATAGCTATCCAAATACCTTGTAATCCCCAATCTAAATATTTTAAAATATAAAGGACTGGAACAAACCCTAAAAATGTTGCTGTTAGTAATACATTGCGTAAATAACCCATTTCACCAAGACCTTTGAAGATAGAATCTAATGTAAAAGCCATCGCATTAAAAGGTAGGCTTATTAAAACTAAAAAAAACATGCCATAAAATATGGATAAAACTTCTGGGTCTTTGTTGTAAATGCTGCCTAAGGGGTAATATAAAGCAAAGCCTAGTATAATTAAAACGCTGGCAATAATTATGTTATATGAAGTTACTTTTTTTGTGAGTTGCCATAATGCACTATAATTTTTTTCGCCTAATAATTTTCCCCCTAATATATTTCCGGCAGCGCCGTAGCCATCTAGAAAAAAGGCTGTGAAAATCCAAATATTAAAAGCAATGGTATGTGCAGCAATATATTCTTTACCTAGTGCAGTTGCTTCTCTAGTTGATAATATGAGGGCAATATTTAAAGCTACTGAGCGTAAAAATAGATTAAGACTCATAGAAACTAAACGACGAATTTCGGGATGAAGAGGAAATTTAAGTCTAAGGGAAACGTTCGTTTTTTTTAATAATAATACAAGAGAAATAATTGCCATCAAAATTTGAGAAATCAAACTTGCCCATGCCGCACCGGTAACGCCCATCGCATCAATATAGCCTTCAAAACCGTACACTAAAAGAAAATCGAGACCAATGTTTACAAGAGCCCCAATTGCAGCAACAATCATGGGCCAAAATGTGTTTTGAAGCCCTCTAAAAATTCCGAAAACGGCAAATGTGAATAGTGTTAAAGGAAATCCCCAAACTCTAATGTTATAATAATCAATACTAAGGCTAAGAATTAAGCCTTCAGCATTTAAAATTTTGAATATTTCATCTACAAAAAAATAGGTAGATACAAGAACGATAATACTAAGCCCAATGTTGAAAAAAATTGCTTGCGCAGGGAAATCTTTTAAATCATCAATGTTTCCTGCAGCACCTAAATTTTGTGATATTATTGCAGAAATAGCACTTCGGGTTTGTCCTAAAATCCAAATAAGCGCAGAAAGAAACGCTCCCACAATCCCCACGGCTGCCAAAGACTCAGTACCGTAAAGCTCCATGTTACCCACAACGGCAGCATCTGTACTTGACAAAACTGGCTCTGCAATACCCGCAATGATTGCTGGAATAGCAAGTTGTTGTATGCGTTTAAATGAAATGTTTGTTGCTGTCATTAGGAAGTGCAAAATTACACTTTTGGGTTTCAGCTTAGGTGTATTTTTAGCTTTTATGTAATAATTAATTCGTAGCAATAAAAAGAGAATTCACTTTGTCGAGGAAAATAAATTTCGCCTGTTTTTAAATATCCACGAGCGAGATAAAATTTTTGATTCCGTAGGTTTTGACTAAAGGTGTCTAGTCTTATTGAACTAACATTATTTTGTATGGCTAACATTTCAGCAAAATCCATTAACCTTTTAGCATATCCTTGATGTTGAAAATCTGGATGAATTGCCACTCGATGAATATAATAGTGTTTTGAATCTTTTGTATTCCACTCGATATCATTATACTCTATATCTTTTTCTTCTGAAATTGTAATGCACCCTATTATCGTCTTAGAAATGGTAAGTACATAAAGTTCGCCACTAGAAACATCTTTTTCAAACGCCTTTATATTGGGATATTCATCATTCCATTGATATATTTTGTTTTCAATCATCTTAACGGCACAGGCTCTTGTAATTGCCATAACTTGTACAATTTCTGATGGTTTAGCTTTCCTAATCATTATTTAACGGTTAATTTTGCAGATAGTTTAAAGATACTGTTTTATGAAAAATATTTTAGTTCCTATTGGTTCAAGTAAAAGTGCTGCGAGTAATTTGCAATATGCGATTGATTTAGCACATGAAGTTGATGCGTTTGTACATGTTATATCTGTATTTCAAGAAGTTTCTAAAGTGGGAGGCTTAACTAAAGTGAATGCCATTATGAAAGAAGACACAGATGATAAGCTAAGTAAGATTCTGTCACAAGTTAATGATAAGGGAGTAACAATTATTCCACATGCTATTAAAGGAAATGTTTTTGAAGGTGTGAGTCGTTTTAACAAACATATATCTGTAGATTTAATGGTGTTGTCTCCTCGAAGTAATAGTATTCGTGAAGAGGTTTTCTTAGGAAAAACATCTGGTAAGCTTATTAAAAACACTAATATCCCTGCACTTATTGTTCCTGAGGGAGCTGTCTTTAAACAACCTAAACGTATTTTATTAGCATTTAAAAATGGTACGTTTAAAAAGAAAAGTGTTTTAGAACCACTTAAAAAGTTTAAAAAGAATTTTGGCACTGAAATCAATGTGCTGCACGTTTCTACTCCAGATTCAACAGAGGAGATGAAACATGTTTCGGGAAAATTAAAGGTGTTGCAAAATGCATATACAACTTCAGAAAACGCAACGACTTTTCAGGCTGTTTTAGAACATTTTCAAAGTAACAATCCAGATATGTTGTGTGTAGTGCGGCGCAAGCGAGGGTTTTTTAAAAAATTATGGGAGAAAAACGTAGTTTTGAAAAAAGAATTCCACACGTCTAAGCCTTTATTAGTTTTAAGTGTTCAACATTAAAAAATTTTGATTATAAAAAAAAGCTACATTAATTTGATGTAGCTTTTTTTGTGAAAAATATCTTATTTATAACCAATTACGTATATTCTGCGAATTTAGCGCACTATCGAACTTAGCAAATTGTACTAAGTAGAGACGAGTTATATTTATATTTTAATGAAATCTATGGTTTTGTTCACGACAGTTTCTAATTGTAAAGAGAGTTTATTTTCCTCCCATGGATGCTTGGTGTTAAATACATGATCTGAGTTTTGTATAATTTGAAACTTAGCGTTTGGTTGCCATTTTTTTAAGGCTTTTCCTTCTTCAATTTTTACAGATGTGTCATTGTCACCATGAATTATTAATAAAGGCTTATTGAGGCTTTTGACAGCGCGCTTAATAGTTAACCTTTCTTCATTTGAATCAAAATTTTTGTAAAATTGCCAATCGTGTGGCATTTCTTGTTTTGTACGTCCATTTTTTACAAACATACGGCCCGTTTTTTTCCATGCTACAAATTGTGGAGTACCTATCATAAACCTACTTTTATAATCACTTACACCTGCCCAAGTAATTACCTTATTTACACGGCTATCTTCTTCACCCTTAATTAAGACAATGCCGCCTCCCCTGCTGTGTCCAATTATATTTATATTGTCTAGCGCAACTTCGTTTTTATAAACGTTAGTAACATGAGTTATAACCCTGTTTAAATCATCTAACTCTATTGAATAATTATTTTTTGCAAAAGCTTCTAAATCTGGAAAATCAATGGGTTGCTCCACTGTTCCACCATTAAGAGAAAAATTAAATTTTATAAATAGAAAGCCTGCTTTTGCAAAACTTTGAGCGACTAGGTCCCATGCCCCCCAATCTTTAAAACCCTTATAACCGTGACAGAAAATAACTACAGGTTTTTGACCATCTTCTTTAGGTTTAAATACATCATAAACTATGGGACTCTTGTTTTGAGATTCTATAACTCTATTTTTAAGTTTAATCATAATTCTTTTTCTATGAAAGGATTGTTTGGATTACAAATTTCAGTAATTAAACTAACTAACTGTTCTTCAAATAGTGTGAGTATTTCTTGAGTAATTACTTGATTCTTTGGACCTCTTGATTTTTCTTTAGTTCCAAATTTTAAAAATCCCGCCCCTAGATTTTTAAATGATATAATTCCAGCTTCGGTATTTGTAATTGTTTTTTTGTGATTGTACATAAGCGCATAGGCTAATACTTGGAAAGCTTTACTATAGCTATAATCATCAGTTAAGTCTTCCCAATTAATAATTTCAATATCTCCTTGATTTACTTTACCTGTTTTATAATCTATAATTCTAAGGGTGCCATTGTAACTGTCAACACGGTCTACTTTACCGCCTATGTAGATAGGAAAATCTAATTCAGGAACAATTATAGGTGCTTTAAGTTTTTCTTCGAGTTGGATAATCATTATCTCATTTCCAGCTTGGATATCTTTTATCTCAAAATCGATAAAGTTTGACACATATTTTTTGGCAACTTCAAAAATGAGTAGATTTTTTCCTTTTGTGAAATCTCCACCTTCAAATGTTTTTTTGAACTGTTTTGTAACTTCTGGATGTATCTCTTTTTTTAATGTTTTTAATATTTCCGAAGTTAAAAGACTTCCTTTTAATGGTGTATAAAGGATTTCGAGAGTATCATGTATTATTGTTCCTAACGTATTTGCGGCGACTGTTTCTTCTACCTCATCAATTTCTCTAATTTTAAGTATGCTCTGAAAATAAAAATCTATTGGGTTTCTTATATAATTTGTCAAAGCTGATGGTGAAAACCCTTTTGCTGCAATTTCTTTAAGCCTGTTTATGACATCTGGTGTTTTATTGACAGATTTTAATTGTTTTTTTCCTATCGTTATTTTTGGGGCAACATTGTAATGATTGATGGTATGATTGGGCAGATTATCGATTTCTAACTGTGTGATAAACCTACTTTTTTCGCCAGCATTCATCCCTTCACTGTGAGTATTATAGAGTAAGGTTATATTTTTAGCTCTTTGTAGCATATGCGTAAAATGATATGTATAAATAGCATCTTTCTCAGTGTATTTAGGCAGGCCGTAATGAGATTTTAGGTCATATGTTATAAAGGAAGCATTAGATTTTCCAGAAGGAAGAATGCCCTCATTTACAGAAGTTATAATTATATTTTCAAAATCAAGGACGCGACTTTCTAGTACTCCCATAATCTGGAGCCCGTTGTATGCATCTCCTTGATAGTCTATTGTAGTTGTGGTTATGAGTTCGTTATAAAACTGTTGGATAGTTTTTATTGTTTTTAAATAAGGATATTCATTGTTTAATACTTCAATTTTTGAAAAGATTGCATGTAATTCAAATAAGGCAAGCGAATCTAATTTTGTATGTTTAAATTCTTTAATATTATCTATTAGTAATAAACAATTAGTTATAGCTTCTTGTGTTGTTTTCCATGGCTTAAAAATAGCATTAACAATACTAACTGAAGTTGATTCACCTATACCCTTTAAAATGTCTTCTACGGAAATGTGCGTGGCATTTGACATTTTTACCTCCGAAATATATTTTGTTGCTGTAGGTATTATTTTATGTAAAAAGGGGTGGTTTAGCAATGATGCTACATCTTTATAATAGTATACCGAAGTTTCTGTTATTTTAATTTGAAGTAATAATTCAAAAAATATTGCAAAAGGTAAGTTTTTTACCGGAACCCCCATGGTAATATTTACATCTTGAACATTAGCTGGCAGTGAATGTAAAAGAGGAAGTAATAATTGCTCATCTGCTAATATAATAGCTGTTTTTTCTAATTCTTGTAAAGAAAATGTTGAAAGTAATTTTCCTATATATTTTACTTGACCAATATTTTTTTGTGTGGATATTATGTCAATTTTTTTCTCTTTTGTATAATAGTCATTTATGAATGAAAAAGTTTTATTTTGATAATAATCCCATTTTTTTTTATAACTCCTTAAAAACAAAGAAGCACTGTGCCCATAATCTTCAAAAAAATAATTGTCTGTATCCCAGATTATTTCATTCTTGCTATTTTTAATTAGAGTTTGAACAATGTTTTGTTCGGCAGAATTTAAAGCGTTAAAGCCCAGAAAAACATGTTTTTTTTCAAGATTAGTATTTAAGTACTCTTCACAATTTTCAGAAGCTTTTCGATATACTAATCCTTGATATGCTGTTTTTTCTTTTAATAATTGAGTTGTTAGTTTTGTATAAAAATCATCTAGGCTTGACCAAAATGCAAGGTATTTTTCTATTAAAGGAGTTTTATCTTCTTTTAGATACCAATGATTAATATCTTGAATATCGCTTAGGTAATTAAAAAACGGCTTTTGTTCAATAAGATACCTATCTATTTCATTAAAATCTCCCAGTAATGTACTGGCCCAATTACTATACGAATCAAAGCTTTCTTTTTCTTTAATAGTATCTAGAGTAAGATATACTTGATAACTTTTGAAAAGCAATGTCGTAGTATCAATAATATTAATTCCTGATAAATATTCAATAAATGTTTCAATACTTATTATTCGAGGAGCAAATACTGTTTTTTTACTATGTTTTTTAATATAATTTAAAAGGAAACCACCAGACCTTTTACTAGGCATTATAATGGTTAGGTTCTCTATCGAACCATGTTTTGATTGTAAATATTTTAGAGAGTCTTCAAGAAAGCTTTGCATACCCTAAAAATAAGAAACGCCCCCTTAAAAAAGGAGGCGTTTCTAATAAATATTAAGAGGTGTTCTTATTTTTTCAAAGAAATATTTACACGTCTGTTTTGTTGTCTACCAGCTTTAGTCTTGTTAGTAGCGATAGGTCTTGACTCTCCATATCCTATAGAAGTCAATCTAGCTCCACTCATTCCTAAAGTTGTAAGGTAAGTTCTTACAGATGCAGCTCTTGCATTAGAAAGTCTTTCATTTAATGAATCACTACCTTGACTGTCTGTATGACCTTCAATTACAAAATTAGCACTTGGATACTCTTCCATTATATCTTTAATGTTTTGAAGAACAGCATAAGATTCTTGACGAATAGTAGACTTTCCTAAGTCAAAAAGAATAGTTTTAGAATAATCATTTAATTGCTTAATGATTTCAACAGTTACTTCTGGCTCTACAACTTCAGGACATCCTTTGTTAGCAACAGTACCAACAACTGTAGGACAGTCATCATCTTTATCTAGTACACCATCACCATCAGTATCAGGCCATGGGCATCCTTTGTTAGCTCTTGGGCCAGCTTCATTAGGACAAGCATCATCTGCATCAGTAATTCCATCACCGTCAGCATCAGGACAACCATTCATTGAAGCAGGACCTGCAACTGTAGGACAAGCATCTTGAGGATCAGCAATTCCATCACCATCAGTATCAGGACATCCATTAAACTCAGCTAAACCTGGAGTATTAGGACAAGCATCTTGTCTGTCTTCGATTCCATCACCATCAGTATCAGGACATCCATTAAATTCTTCTAAACCTGGAGTTTCTGGACATTCATCATCAACATCATAGATTCCATCACCATCAGTATCTTTTCCACCAAATTTGAATAAAACACCAACTGAATGTTGGAAATGCTTAATTCCATAATCATCTTCAAAAGCATGCTTATAAGCAGTCTGGAAGTTTAAAGCAAGGTTTTCACCAATCCAAAACTTAACACCAGCAATACCGTTAGCGGTACCAAATCCTATATCATCAACCCAAGTGTAACCACCACCAACACCAATAGAAGGGTCAAACCATCCACCAGGTCCGTTGATTAAGTCTCTAAGGCTATATTTAATTTCACCATCTAAACCGTAGTAAGTTAAATCGTCTAAGGTTAAATCTCCAGCTTTATCTAATCTGTTGATTGTACCAGCTGCAGTTAAAGAAAAACCACTACCAATATATCTACCTACAGATAATTTTGATACAGAAGGAAGAATATTCCAATGATCATTTACATTAAAAAATTCTTCAAAAAGCTCGCCTTGACGGTCATTACTTGCATCCTGTCCGTCAGCATGACCAACTGGAAATAAATCTACTGCGTTAGTACCTACCTCGATTGCCCAAGGGTTGTTCTCGTCTTGAGCATTTGCTACGCCAACTACTAGCAAAACTAGTGCAGCAACTAAAATACTGTTAAGATGTTTCATATTCGATTGTTTAATTTTTAAGTGTTAATTGAAGCAAAAGTAAGTTGTTAAAGTTTATTAACAAAAGCAAATCTATTAAATTTTTCATAAATACAAAGTCTTTCACCCATTATTGTTGGTAATGTATGTTATATAACATCAAGTTTTTTGCCTACTTTAATAAAAGCATTAATTGCCTTATCTAAGTGCTCTTTTGTATGTGCAGCAGAGAGTTGTACTCTAATTCTTGCCTTGTCTTTTGGTACAACTGGATAAAAGAAACCAATTACATAAATATGTTCTTCAAGCAGCATATTTGCCATTTTTTGAGCGAGTTTAGCGTCATAAAGCATTACAGGAACTATTGCAGAATCTCCTTTGACAATGTCAAAACCTGCTTCCTCCATACCCTTTTTAAAATAATTTGTATTTTCTTCAAGTTGGTCTCTTAAGGTAGTGTCTGTAGCAAGCATATCAAAAACTTTAATTGACGCCCCAACAATTGCTGGAGCCAACGAATTTGAAAATAAGTATGGTCTTGAGCGCTGGCGGAGTAATTCAATGATTTCTTTTTTGCCTGTTGTGTAGCCTCCCATGGCACCTCCCATTGCTTTCCCAAGAGTCCCGGTAATAATATCAATACGCCCCATCACTCCCTTTTCTTCTAAAGTTCCTCTTCCAGTTTCACCTATAAAACCAGTTGCATGACATTCATCAATCATAACTAATGCATCATATTTATCAGCTAAATCACAAATTTTATCAAGAGATGCAACAATACCGTCCATAGAGAAAACACCATCAGTAACAATAATTTTAAAACGAGATCCATTTTTATTGGCTGCAATAAGTTGCTCCTCTAGCTCCTCCATATTATTGTTAGCATAACGATAGCGAGCAGCTTTACATAAACGCACACCATCAATAATTGAAGCATGATTTAATGAATCACTAATAATAGCATCTTCTTTACCTAATAGAGGTTCAAACACCCCACCATTTGCATCAAAAGCTGCAGCATATAAAATGGTATCCTCTGTTTGATAATATGAGGCGATTTTTGCCTCTAACTCTTTATGAATATCTTGAGTGCCACATATAAAACGTACAGAAGACATACCAAAGCCATGCGTGTCCATTGCATCTTTCGCTGCTTGGATTACATCTGGATGAGAGGAAAGTCCTAAATAATTATTTGCACAAAAATTTATTACAGTTTCGCCCGTGCTAATTGTAATTTCTGCTCCTTGTGGAGAAGTGATTATACGTTCTTTTTTAAAAAGGCCATTATCTTTAATATCTTGAATTTCCTGCTGTAAATGCTCTTGAATTTTTCCGTACATATTCTAAGTTTTTTGAGTCGTATTTTAATTTAAATTAAAGTCCAAATTTATACCTTATTTACTATAATGGCATCATTAGTATAGACCAATATTTTTTCTGAAATTTTAAACCCCATATCAATTAGCGCTATTGCATAACCATTAATCTGGTCCTCGTGCGCATAATCTGGAATACCTGTTTTGTAATCAATAATAGAAACCTCTTTTTTCGAATGATTAAAATTTAATCTATCTGGGCGTAAAAGAAAACCATCTTTAGTAATTATATCTCGTTCATTTTCTACAATGGCATTATTATTAAAAAGATGTTTTAAATCTGGATGACTCATGACCTCATTAACCGTTTTCTTTAATAGTTCTAAAATTTCTGGAGCGACAGTTTTCCTACTTTCCATGATTTCAAAAACATCAATTTCATCACCTTTATGTTTTATTAACTCCATTGTGTCATGGAATAAATTACCTTGTAAAATAGCTTTGCTTAAAGCTTCATTCCACAAAGTTGCTTGTGATGTAATAATGTGCAAATTGTGCTCTGCTGGAAGACTAGATATATAAGCAGGTGACTTTGCAATGACATCTGTGCTTTGCTTTTTGGCTATTTCTTTTTTCTGAAATGTGCCAAATTCATACAATGATTTGCTTTCATCAAACATCCCTTTAGATAATAAAAACTCTTTAAAAAGATGATTAAAAGTTTTTACTCCATCTTTCATACTAGAAACTTCTTCAGTAAAAATATATAACTGCTCAACTGCTCTTGTAAGGGTAACATATAGAATATTATAATTATCTAATTCTAATGTAGATCGCCTATCATTGTAGATTATTTGACCAGCTTCACTATAATTTGCTACATCTGCATTAAAATTAATAAAAGCTTCATCAAATTCAGTTTCTAATCCATTAGGGATAGGCAACCAAGTTTTAGCCTCACGTTCATAATATAAATTGACATCTGCATATGGGAAAATTACAATAGGAAATTCAAGTCCTTTAGATTTATGAACGGTCATAAATTGCACTCCGTTTGTATCATCCCCGATGGAAATAGCTGCTTTCTCTTTTTTATTTTCCCAGAGATCCATAAAGCCAGATGTATCTGCAAGAGGTTGTTGTGTGTATTCAAATATTACATCCATAAAGCCATATAAGTAGGCATCTGCTTTTTCAGTAAGATTTAAAGCACTTACAATATATTCGGCAGCTTCATAGAGAGATACTTCATTTAAAAATTCTAAATTAAAAGTAATACCATGGTTGTTTAAAATTTCAGAAAAAGAACTTGCCGCGTTTGTGTACGAGGTGAAAAATGTATGCTTTTCTTCTTGAATGTTTAAATGTTCATGTAAAAAATCTAACACCATCAATCCAGACTCAATGTTTTGTGAGTTTTGACTTAAGGTTAGTACATTAAAAACACATTTAACTAATGGTGAATGTTGTAGGAGTAAAGTTTCGGAAGATATTACATCAATACCAGATTCCATTAAAAAGGAACTTAATGCTATTCCATCTTTTTTAGAGCGAGTTAGCACACAGATGTCCTTTAAATCATAACCATTTTCTTGTAATTTATTAATTGTCTCTAAAGTTTTCTCTCCATAGTCAATATCCTTTTCTTCTTTGTTCCCTTTTGACACGAAACTAAGCTGCACATATCCATTTCCATTCTTATTAGTTTCTTGTTGATTTCCTGTGACATATAAACTGGCATGTGACTCATTGCTAAGATACTGGGAGGCAAAGGTGAAGAAATCGTTATTAAATTCTATAATGTTTTTTCTACTACGCCAATTACGAGGTAAATTTTCAACGTGCGGTATTGCGCCAGAAAATGAAGTCGCGCCTTGAATCATATTTAAAAACTGTTCGGGATTTCCGCCACGCCAACGATAGATTGACTGTTTAACATCGCCTACTAATAATAAAGAGCCATCATTTTTTTCAACTGCTTGTGATAAACTATTATCAATTAACGGAATCATATTTTCCCACTGCATTACACTCGTGTCTTGAAACTCGTCAATAAAAAAGTGCTGGTATTTTTCTCCCAGTCTTTCATAGATAAATGGAGCAGGTTGACCTTTAATTTCTTCTCTAATTAATCTATTAAACTGCGAAATAGGTACTAAACTTTGTTCTTCTTTAATTGCATTTACCTCATTATTCACAAGGTTGATTACTGAAAGTGGCGTTAGGTTTTTTAATATATTTTGAATAAGACTTAATCTAAAAACAAGATCTTTAGTTTCTAAAAAAGCATCGTTTAATTGTGGTGCAATGGAATCTAGTGTGGCAGCAATTTCGGGAAAGTTTTTTGACTTTGAAATGGCGTATAATGGTTTGTCAACAATATTATCTTGCCATTTTGTCCCAAAGCTGACATTAAAATCACCAGTTGCTAGTTTATCAAAATGCTTGTAAAAATAACCTCCGCTAAAATGGGATTGATCAATACCATAACCGTGCAGCATTTCGAGCAACGCATTGGCCTTATTTGTAATTTCATTTTCGGTTTTTAATCGTGCCTTTTGTAGGGTTGTTTTAAAATTTCCGAAGTCCTTTAAATTTTTGTCTTTCAGTTTTGCAATATGCGGTTCATCATTCTCATTGTTAAGTAATTTTGACGCTTTAAAAATATCTTTTGAAATATCCCACGATTTATCATCATCTGCTTTTTCAAGAGTGTAATCAATGAGTACTTTAGTAATTGCTTCATCAATTCCAGTCTTACTAATTAATCTATCAACGGCTTCGGTTAATAGTGCTTCGGTATCTAAAACAACTTCAAAATTAGTGGGTAATTTTAAATCGCGGGCAAAGGTGCGAATGATACGATGATTAAAACTATCAATTGTTTCAACAGTAAACGCAGCATAATTGTGTAAAATATGCTTAAGCGCTTTTTTTGCTTGCTCGTGTAATACTTTTATGTCAATGCCAGTTTCTTGAGCGATGGCAAGGAGCATATCTGGTACTTTAGTAAGGGATGATTTTTTAGCAAGCTCCTCAAGATTTTCAATAATGCGCTGTTTCATTTCTGCAACCGCTTTATTTGTAAATGTAAGCGCCAACAGTTGCTGATAGTAATGTGGCTTATTACTTTTTAACAATAAAGTAAGATATTCTTTTACGAGTGTAAATGTTTTTCCGCTACCAGCAGCAGCATCATAAATTATAAAAGGAGCGTTGTTTTGCAAGACAAAAAGAGTTTGTATAAAATTAATAAAAACTATTTAGATGAGATAAGTATTACTTGAATCTATAAGGGTATAAAAATCTTATAAATTCTCTAACACTTTAAATGTATAGTATTGTGTAAATTTGGGATTATAAAACAAGTACTAACAATTAAAATTATAGATATTATGGCTTTTGAATTACCAAAATTACCGTATGCAAAGGACGCACTCGAACCACATATAGACGCAAAAACAATGGAAATCCATCATGGTAAACACCATCAAGGATATACTAATAAACTTAATGATGCAATTAAGGGGACTGACAATGAAGGAAAAACAATTGAAAATATTTTAAAAAACCTTGATATGGATGATAAAGCCGTTCGTAACAACGGTGGAGGTTTTTATAATCACTCACTTTTCTGGGAAGTGATGTCACCAGATGGTGGAGGGAAACCAGAGGGTGACCTTGCAGATGCTATCACAAAATCATTTGGAAGTTTTGATGCTTTTAAAGAAAAGTTTTCAAATGCAGCTAAGGGACAGTTTGGTTCTGGATGGGCATTTTTATGCAAGAAAGAAGATGGTTCCTTAGACATTTGTGGATGCCCTAATCAAGATAACCCTCTAATGCCAGGCGTAGGTTGTGGAGGAACTCCTATTTTAGGTTTAGATGTTTGGGAACACGCATACTACTTAAACTACCAAAACAGAAGGCCAGATTACGTAAGTGCATTCTTTAATGTAATTAACTGGAAAGAAGTAGCGTCTCGTTTTGCAAAAGCGTAATACTTTCTTCGGAAATATTAAATAAATAACCCCTCTTAAAAACTTATTTTTTGAGAGGGTTTTTTTAGTCTTAAATCACAGTTATAAAATTAACTGATTGTTTAGATAGAACAAAACACTTCGTTAAGCTTCCGCTCTATTTAAATTTGAGACAGAAAAAAATGGAAAGATAAAAGCGGGGTTGTACGCTCCATTTTATTCCGCACCCCGTTCAATTTAGGGCATAAAAAAAGATGGAAAGATCCATCTTTTTTTGCCCCAAATCTACCATGAACTTAACCTACTTATGCTATGGTATGAAGTAAATATAGGTTATAATGTTTTTTTAATTAGAGGTTTTAGATGTAATGCCTGTAAATTCGTTAAAAGGGAATTGTTGGTCTTTTTAATCGACAAACAGCATGGTTTACAATTGGTTATAAAATTTAAACGTGCTTTTCAATTTTTTAAAGAGAAGTTGTTAAATGAAAAAAGGTAAACTTATAAGTTCACCTTTTTTGCCCCAAATCTACCATAAACTTAACCTACTTATGCTATGGTATAATCCAAATATAGAATATTTTGTTTATTAAAAAATAAGATTTTTCCTACTATTGGACGAATTGCCATTTAGTTCGTTAAATAACTAATAAAAGCTAGTTTTTATGTTTTTTAATAAGCTCTATCTGGGTTTCCTTCATAGAAATGTACATATGCTCTATTTACAACTCTGTTTCCACCTGGTGTTGGGTAATTTCCAGTAAAATACCAATCTCCTAAGTTATCAGGACATGCTTTATGCAAGTCATCAACAGATTGAAATATAAGTTTTACATCAGTCGATAAAGAAGGGTCTTTAATGATTTCTGCAATTTTGTCTGAAATTTCTTCATCTGTAAATGGAGCGTATAATTCCTTAACGTGATTAATCACCTCAGTGTCTTTTAATTCCAGTTGTTTTTTGCACTTGTGATAAATCTCTTCAATAATACCTTGGGTTCCTCTGTCTTTGTGTAATTCTATAGCTGCGTTGAAAGCTACTAAAGCTTCTAAGCGAGCCATGTCAATACCGTAACAATCTGGATAGCGTATTTGTGGCGCTGATGA
The DNA here is from genome assembly GCF_009014635.1 of Patiriisocius marinistellae. Taxonomy (GTDB): domain Bacteria; phylum Bacteroidota; class Bacteroidia; order Flavobacteriales; family Flavobacteriaceae; genus Patiriisocius; species Patiriisocius marinistellae. The sequence goes on from NZ_BKCF01000001.1 coordinate 524,741, forward strand.
TACTACTACAATTTGCTTAGGGTTTAAACGGTCTAACATTCTAAGAATACTTTTCTTTAACGTTGTTCCTCTTACAATACTATCATCAATAATAACTAAACTATCTGTGGGTTTAACAACACCATATGTTACATCATAGACGTGAGCCACTAAATCATCCCTACTGCTATCATCTGTAATAAAAGTACGTAGCTTTGCGTCTTTAATGGCAATTTTTTCCGTTCTAATTTTATGTGCTTGAATCTCTGCTAATCGCTCTTCAGTTAGATTCCCAGCTTCTTTTAAAATGGCTTCGTTTTTTTGTTTGTTAAGCTCATTTTGCGCTGCATCAAGCATTCCGTAGAAAGAGGTTTCGGCTGTGTTAGGTATAAATGAGAATACACTATTTATAGTATCATGCTCAATGGCTTTTAAAACCTTTGGCATAATTAATCTACCTAGCTCTTTACGTTCTTGATAAATTTCGGCATCACTACCACGAGAGAAATAGATGCGTTCAAATGAACATGACTTTCTTTCTAATGGTTTTAAAATTTCCGAAGAATTTAAACTTCCATCTTTTTTAATTATTAATGCTGTTCCTGGGTCTATTTCTTTAACATCATCAAATTTCACATTGAATACTGTTTGAATAACTGGGCGTTCACTTGCTACGACTACCACTTCATCATCTTTATAATAATACGCTGGACGAATACCTGCTGGGTCGCGTAATACAAATGCGTCACCGTGCCCTAAAAGACCTGCCATGGCATAGCCACCATCCCAGTCTTTAGCACTTTTCTTTAATATTTTGGTAAGGTTTAAATGTTCTGCTATATATGGAGATGACTCTTGTTTATTAAGTCCTTTTTTCTTTGCTTGCTTATACAATTTTGCAACTCCTTGATCAAGAAAATGCCCTATTTTTTCCATTACGGTAATGGTATCAGCCTTTTCTTTTGGGTGCATCCCAAGCTTTATGAGGTTGTCAAAAAGCTCAGTGGTATTTGTCATATTAAAGTTACCTGCGATAATCAAATTACGGTGCATCCAGTTGTTAGTTCGTAAAAACGGGTGTACTGTTTCTACACTATTACCGCCAAATGTTCCATAACGCACATGACCTAACATTAACTCACCTATGTAAGGAATTTGTCTTTTTTGTGCTGCAACATCATCTTTTAATGCTGGTGCTACCTCAAATTCATTATTAATACGCTCATTAATTTGTGCAAAAATATCTTGTATAGGCTGCGATTTGTTTGATCGTACTCTACTTATATAACGTTCGCCAGGAGCAACGTCTAGCTTTATACTTGCAAAACCAGCACCATCTTGTCCACGGTTATGCTGTTTTTCCATCATCAAGTACATTTTATTCACTCCGTAAAAAGCCGTACCGTATTTCTCTTTATAGTATTCAAGAGGTTTTAACAATCGTACTAAGGCAATACCACATTCATGTTTTAAAGCGTCGCTCATTTTTAATGCCCGTGAAGACGGGTAACTATTATTTTCCGCGGAGGCGGAAACTTTATTAATAATTGTATAAATTAAAAAACGCCCTGAAAATTTCAGGACGTAATTAATTATGTATTTAATTCAAATTGTGTTAAACGCTGAAATTTTTCTAAGCGTTCCTCAACTTCTTTTTTGCTGAGATTTTCCATGCGCTCTGTACCAAATTTCTCCACACAAAAACTAGCCAAGCAAGAGCCGTAAATTATTGCTCGTTTCATATTTTCAAAACTATAATCTCCAGTTTTTGCTAAATAGCCTGTAAATCCACCGGCAAATGTATCACCTGCTCCTGTTGGGTCAAATACCTCAGCAAGTGGAAGGGCTGGCGCAAAGAACATTTCTTCTTTATGAAAAATTAAAGCACCGTGCTCTCCTTTTTTAATCACCACATATTGTGGCCCCATTTCCATTATTTTTTTAGAAGCATTCACAAGTGAGTATTCGCCTGATAGTTGTCTTGCTTCTTCATCATTAATTGTAATTACATCAACTTTTGCAATTACTTTTTTCAAGTCGTCAAGTGCGATGTCCATCCAGAAATTCATAGTGTCTAGCACTACCATTTTTGGGTTTTTCATCTGGTTGATTACGCCCATCTGTACCATTGGGTGTAGGTTACCTAACATTACTACTTCTGCATCTTTGTATGATTCTGGAACAACAGGATTAAATGTTTCTAGAACATTTAGTTCCGTAGCAAGTGTATCTCTAGTATTCATGTCATTATGATACTTACCACTCCAGAAAAAAGTTTTTCCATCTTTTACAATCTCTAAACCCTCCACATTCATGCCTTTTGAAACCAGCATATCTATATCACTCTGTGGAAAATCACCACCAACGACAGATACAATAGCGCCGTCGGCATCAAATTGTGAGGCGGACAGCCCAATATAAGTAGCAGCACCACCAAGAATTTTATCAGTTTTACCAAATGGTGTTTCAATAGCGTCAAATGCGACCGTTCCTACTATAACTAGTTTGCTCAAAATAAATGTTTAAAAATGAAGTGCAAAGATAGGATTTTTGTTGGGTATTATAAATACAAATCTCGCGGTTCATAATTTATTAGAAATCATAATTATATACAGGTTGTTTTAGCGTTTTATTGTAATATAAATGGCTTATTAAGTTGCTCATATATCTCACCATTAGAGAGTTTGATAGTGACCTTTACTTTAAAATTAGAGTCTATTACAGGTTTCCTAATTAAAGAGAGTTTCAAAGATTGACCCTGAACATTCAAAGTATCGTTTTCAATAAATTCTTCAATAAATAAACCCTCGTCCGACGCATAATAAGAAGCCTTTAATAAATCATTTATGGATTGATTTGCTAAATGTGATTCGTCGAAATCATTTAGTGTGACAACATCAATGCTTTCAAACATTTCTGTCTTTGAACCAGCATGCCCACTCCATAAACAAGAACAAGCATAGGCACTTGAAATAAAAGGGTTGCTTTGATGAATATGATTGCTTAAGTACGTGACATCAAAATTTAAAAACATTCCATCGTACTCATTAAACATAACGACATCATTTTCACTTATAATAGAGTTTGAGTTATCAGGATTTGTCTTCGTATTAATGAGGTCTAATCCTTTAATATCAAAAAAACTTCCTTCTATAGGTGAGCAGTTACAATCATCGTCATTTTGAGTGCACATGTATAAAAGTGGTGCTATCAAAAATATGATAAGTATAGATATTACTTTGTTATTCATGTTGTTAAATTAAGTTGTATAACTCTATTAAGTGTTGAGAAAACTAAATTAAAATTCTTTTTTGAATAAATATAAATATTAAAATAACATCACTTCCTCCCAAAATCTGCTGGGATTTCACCCCATGCTTTTGTTTCCCATTTTACCACTTTTGTGGTGTAGCTGTTTTCTTTGAGCCATTTTTCGGCACGTTTAACCAAATCTAAAAGGTCTTTATTTTTAGGTCCCCAAGCTAATTTGGTGTTGCACTTTTTCTTTTTTATCCATCCCATTGCAATGCGCGAATCTGTGTAGAGAATGCGGTCACTCTTTTGTTGCTTTAAAAATGCTAATCCATGAACGAGAGCTAAAAATTCGCCCACGTTGTTAGTTCCTTTTTTAAAAGGGCCTTGGTGGAATAATTGTTTTTGAGTTTGTGTTACTACACCTCTATATTCCATAATACCGGGGTTGCCACTTGAGGCAGCATCAACTGCGATAGAATATAAGTTAGGTTCTCCGTAAGCTGCCTTTAGCGCCGCAGTGAGTGTTTTCTTTTTCTTTGAAGTCGCTTTTCCTTTGTAGTCTTTAAAGTCTTTGCTATAAGCAATCTTTGCTTCTTTTAAGCTGCCAAAACTCATAAACTGTGCGCCACTTATACCTTTAATAGCGGCTTGACATTTTTTCCAATTGTCATAAATGCCAGCAGGATTACCAAACCAAACAACATAATATTTCTTTTTATTTTTTGCCATATGTCTTCCTCTCACTCGTGTCTCACTCGTCGGAGACAAGTTGAAGTTGGTTATCGCTTCCCGCAGTATTAATTAATATTTTTTCTATGACCTTAGGTAACCACTCATATTCTAGCACATGTATTTTTTTAGCAACATCAACAGCAGTATCAGTTTTTAAAACTTGGGTTTTGTATTGCGCAATAATTGCGCCTTCATCATAGTGTTCATTAACGTAATGAATGGTAATACCTGTTTCTTTTTCGCCAGCGGCTATTACAGCTTCGTGTACATAATTACCATACATGCCTTTTCCACCATATTTTGGCAACAATGCTGGGTGGATGTTTATGACTTTCTTCGGAAATGTGCTGAGGATGATTTCTGGGAATTTCAGCAGAAAACCCGCAAGTACTATTAAATCTGGCTGAATTAATTTTAAGGTATTTAAAACCTTTTCAGGGTTTAATATTTCGGCTTTGCTAAAGGATGAGGCTTCTATTTTAAAGGCTTGGGCACGTTTTAATACTTTGGCATCTTTCTTGTTTGAGAGCACATGAACAACCTGAGCGATGTTAGATTGCTCGAAGTATTTTATTACGTTTTCAGCATTGGTACCATTACCTGAAGCAAAAATTACAATCTTCTTCATTTCTACGTTTCTTGGGGCATTCAAATCGAAGTGTCGTTAATAATAAATCACAAAAGTAAGGCAATCGGGTTTCACTTCGCCTAAAAATGTTTAATTTGGTTTCACATTTTGAGTATTAAAGCGTGTATTCAATTAAAATATTTTATTTTTGCCGTTAATTAAAATTTAAAACAAAACAATTATGTCAGACATTGCATCAAGAGTAAAAGCTATCATCGTAGATAAATTAGGTGTAGACGAAAATGAAGTTGTAAACGAAGCAAGCTTCACAAACGACTTAGGCGCAGACTCACTAGATACGGTAGAGCTTATTATGGAATTTGAAAAAGAATTTGATATTCAAATACCAGACGATCAAGCTGAGAATATAGCAACAGTAGGTCAAGCAGTTTCATATATCGAGGAGAACAAATAAGACTCTTTCTATGGAATTAAAGCGAGTAGTAGTTACAGGTTTAGGTGCCCTTACGCCCATTGGTAATAACATTGCAGAATACTGGGATGGTCTTAAAAATGGAAAGAGCGGTTGCGCTCCTATCACTTATTTTGATGCTGAAAAGTTCAAAACTAAATTCGCTTGCGAGATCAAAAATTTTGATCCATTACAACATTTTGATCGAAAAGAGGCTAGAAAATTAGACCGCTTTGCTCAATACGCCCTTGTTTCAAGTGATGAAGCAATTTTAGATGCAGGTATCGATTTAGATACTGTTGATAAATTTAGAGTAGGTGTTATTTGGGGAGCTGGTATTGGAGGTCTTGAAACTTTTCAAAATGAGGTAATAAATTTTAGCGAAGGGGATGGAACACCACGTTTCAACCCCTTCTTTATTCCTAAAATGATTGCAGATATTGCTCCGGGTAATATCTCTATCAAACACGGGTTTATGGGACCTAACTATACCACGGTTTCTGCCTGTGCTTCTTCTGCAAATGCAATGATTGATGCCCTAAACTACATACGTTTAGGAACTTGTGATATTATTGTAACAGGAGGTAGTGAAGCTGCAGTAACCATGGCTGGTATGGGTGGTTTCAACGCAATGCATGCCCTTTCAACACGTAACGAGTCTCCTGAGACTGCATCAAGACCTTTTGACGCAACTAGAGATGGATTTGTATTAGGTGAAGGTGCTGGAGCATTGATACTCGAAGAGTATGAGCACGCAAAAGCACGTGGTGCAAAAATCTATGCTGAGGTTGTAGGTGGCGGTATGTCAAGTGATGCTTATCATATGACGGCTCCACATCCTGATGGAATAGGTGTAGAGCGTGTAATGATTAATTGTTTGAATGATGCTGGGATGGATCCTAGTGAAGTAGATGCAATTAATACACACGGTACATCAACACCCCTTGGTGATGTTGCAGAGCTTAAAGCCATTAGTAAAATTTTTGGTAAACATGCAAATGATATCAATATCAACTCTACAAAATCAATGACAGGTCACTTACTTGGTGCCGCTGGAGCGATTGAAGCGATTGCTTCAATCCTTTCTATGCAACATAGCTTAGTTCCTCCTACGATTAATCATACAACGGTTGATGAAAATATTGATCCTTCATTGAATCTTACATTAAACAAAGCACAACCTCGCGAGGTTAATGTAGCAATGAGTAATACTTTTGGGTTTGGAGGACACAATGCTTGTGTTTTATTCAAGAAAATAGATGCTTAAACAGTTAAATGGCATCTTTTAAAAACATATTTAATTCCCGCGGAAATGTAACCGACGGGGATTTTTTTTTAGCCATTAAAAAGCTTCTGGGTTTTAAGCCTAAAAACATTTCCATTTACGAAGAAGCATTCACCCACCGTTCTACAAACGAAAAAAGTGCAGATGGACATGCTCAAAATTATGAGCGTATGGAATTCTTGGGCGATGCTATGTTAAGCTCAGTAATTGCCGCACATTTATATAATGAAGTTCCTGGTGGAAACGAAGGGTATTTGACAAAAATGCGCTCAAAAGTAGTAAGTAGAGAACATTTAAATGAGCTAGGCCGTGACCTTGAATTAATAAAACATTTAAAAACCACAATTCCTGTAAAGCAATTTGGAGGAAATATCCATGGCAATGTTTTTGAAGCATTAGTAGGGGCAATATACCTTGATAGAGGCTATGTTTATTGTGAAAAGTTTATCAATAAACGCGTGATAAAACCTTATGTTGATATTAAGAAACTCGAAGGAAAAGTCATTAGCTATAAAAGCTTATTTATTGAATGGTGCCAAAAAAACAAAAAGCAATTTAAATTTGCAGTTTACGAAGACACTGGTAATGATAAGCTAAAACACTTTGCAGTAAAACTACACCTAGACGATGCTATTGTAGGTAAAGCCAGAGCAACATCAAAAAAGAAAGCAGAAGAAACAGCTGCAAAAAGAGCCTACTATAAATTGCAAGAGGCAATTAACAAAGATTTTTGAGATCTTAGTCTATAGGGTCATTTCAAAAAATTCACATAGATTTTACATATAGCACAGCGCTTAGTATAAAAACAATCGGTATTTTTAAAAATTAAAATGCTGAGATGGGTACGTATAAGCTGATACTAGATGATGATTTTAAAGAAGAATTTTCTTTGATAGCTATTCATTGTAGTGAGGAGCCGTTTAGGCTTGCATATTTATTAAATCAGTTTGTTGAATTGCGTTTAATGTCAAGGCGTGTAGACTTAGATTTTTCAAAAGACGGGTTAGAAATTACATTTCCGTTATATGACTTTGAAGATGAGATGAAATACACTTCGTATAATCTAGTCGCTAATAGATGTAAATCACACGTTGCAAAAATGGCAAGTAGTGGTAGTCTCTTCGGAAATATTACAAACGAAGAAACAATAACTACCTATGTAATCCCAGAATACAAACAGGTTGATTATTTTCTGAAAATACAATCAGATTTTAACAGCGTTGGACTAAAAACTACAATTTCAAAAATCAACGAAATAAAACAAGTAATTTCAGCATATGAAATAGATGTTGAAAAATTAAAATCAAAGAATAATTTAATATTTGACTAAATGCCAAATCAAAAAAAGACCAAGATTGTTGCAACCTTAGGGCCTGCAACAGCAGATAGAGAGATTTTAAAGAAGATGATTCTTGCAGGAGTAAATGTATTCCGTGTCAATTTTTCACATGCCAATTATGAAAATGTTAAGGAAGTAATTGCAACCATTAGAGATTTAGGAAAAGAGCTTGAAACAAGTACTGCAATTTTAGGCGATTTACAAGGTCCTAAATTACGTGTAGGAATGATGAAAGAAGAAGTAATCGTTAATCCAGGAGATAAAATTTCCTTTTGCACTGGAGAAGAATTTGAAGGAGATTCAAAAAAAGTCTACATGAATTATGACAACTTTCCTCGTGATGTAAAAAAGGGGGAGCGTGTATTACTTGACGATGGAAAATTGATGTTTGAAGTCATTTCCACAGATGGAAAAGCTGAGGTTAAAACTAAAGTAATTCAAGGAGGACCATTGCGTTCACGCAAAGGGGTCAATCTTCCTAATACAAATATTTCATTACCAGCATTAACTACAAAGGATAAAGAGGATGCCATCTTTGCAATCTCTCAAGAAGTTGACTGGATAGCACTTTCTTTTGTTCGTCACGCGGAGGATTTAAAAGAATTACAAGCATTAATTGAAGCACATAGTGAACACAAAATACCTATCATTGCTAAAATAGAGAAGCCTGAAGCTGTTGAAAACATCGATAAAATTGTTGCTTATTGTGATGGATTAATGGTTGCACGTGGTGATTTAGGCGTTGAAGTTCCTGCAGAAGAAGTTCCATTAATTCAAAAAGAATTAGTACTTACTGCAAAGCGCGCTAGAATCCCAGTAATTATTGCAACACAAATGATGGAAACAATGATTACATCATTAACACCTACAAGGGCTGAGGTAAATGATGTTGCTAATTCAATAATGGATGGAGCAGACGCTGTTATGTTAAGTGGTGAAACTTCAGTAGGCCAGTATCCAGTACAGGTTATTGAAAAGATGGCTAGTATTTGTAAACAAGTAGAAAACAGTCATTTAATTCATGTGCCACAAGAGCCACCACACGTGCGAACAAATAGGTATATTACAAAATCTATATGTTATCATGCCGCTACAATGGCTAATGAAATTGAAGCAAAAGCAATTTGCACACTAACAAATAGTGGCTATACCGCGTTTCAAATTAGCGCCTGGAGACCAGATGCTCATATTTTAGTGTATACTTCAAATCATAGAATTTTATCTCGTCTCAATTTATTGTGGGGCGTAAAAGCTTTTTACTATGATAAATATGTAAGTACAGACGAAACAGTAGAAGATGTAAACCAAATTGCAAAACAGAAAAAATTTGTAAAAAAAGGAGACTATTTAATCAACCTTGCTGCAATGCCAATTGTAGATAAAGGGATGGTGAATACCTTACGAGTTTCTCAAGTAAAGTGATTATTACTTCTGAAATTTTAATCTCATTGATAAATTAGTTGTTTAATAAAAAGAGTTGTATCAAACATGTAATATTTTTTGCATTACTAGTTGTTGCTAGTTTGCAAACAAATGCGCAAGACCTAAAGTTTAATGGAGGGTTACAACTCAAAGCAACTTTGCAACTAGGAAATCAAAATCAAGCACTTAAACTAGGTGTTTTTGGTTTTGGAACAGCTAATTATAATGATATTGCTATTGAAACAGGGGCTACTATTTTTATAAACCAACTTTTTAAAAGACACACTGTTAAAAACAAAGGAATAGGATACGGGTACGATTTATTTTCTTTAATAGGCATTGGGCAAAATAGTAACTTACTAGGCTCTTCAATTTCAAACTTAAACACTACTTTAATAATTAACAATAAAGGTGATGGAGGTTTTAATGGATTTGGGTTTGGTCTTGAAAAAGAATATTTACCAAATGGGCTAAAAACATTTAGTCCAAAAAGAGGAAGTATTTTAATGCGTTTTAGTAACGCAAACCACTCTATTAACATAGCCTTTTTAAATGATTTTAGGTTTGGGCAACTAGCGCGTGGCGAAGGTACAGACTACGCAGCAACAGGAACGCTAAAAGTTAGCTATTCAGAAATAGGTGGAGATGGTTTGGTGTATCAAATAGGATTAGGTATAGCATTGTTTACTCCCAAAGCAGATTTTTCAAAATCCCCAGATAATTCTGTAAATTCTGATGATGGAAGAAAAAATGTGTGGTATACGCTTACCCCATTTGAAGATTTATTTTATAGCAATGCGTATTTTTTTGGCACTGTTCAACAAAATCATTTTAGCGGCAATTTAAAACTGGGGTATAATAGTCAACGATTGGGGGCTTATATACAAAACACATTGCATGACGGTCCGGGCCTTAACCCCAGATTTCCATGGAATGTTAGAGCAAAAGATAAACTGTTTATAGAGATTGAAGGGAGTTTAATTCAAAATCTTGGCGATGTTGAATAGTTTAAAATATAGCACATTTGTACTTGTAATTTTAATGCAAAGTTGCAATACGTATAATACTTTTTATAGTAAAACAGAAACTAGTTTTCAAAATTCTTATCCAGAGAAAGTACTTAGACTAAATGTAAGCAATCAAAACCTTAAAAAGGTTCCAGAGGAAATATCAAAATTTACCCATTTAAAAATGCTAGATTTAAGTGGAAATACATCGGTTGACTTATTGGAAACTTTTAATGCTATCCCCAATCCTAAAGAACTCGAGGTTTTAATACTAGACAATTTAAACCTTCAACAACTTCCAGAAAACATTAAAGAATTTAGTAATCTTAAACAACTTTCAATTAATGGCAACCCATTATTAAATTGGTCTTTAACCTATAGTCAGCTAGCAGTACTCCCACTTCGTTTTTTAAATCTTCAATACAATAACCTAAGTGGTCTTCCGCAAGAAATTTCAGAAATAAAAACCCTTAAAGATCTTAATTTGAGTAATAATAAAATTACTAAAGGAAGTACATTTGAGCATCTTTCATATTTGCCTAAATTATACTCTTTATGGTTGAGTTATAACAGTATGAAACAACTGCCGCCAGAAATTGGGCTGCTTAGTAAGGTGAATAATTTGTATATAGGGAACAATCAATTACAATCACTTCCTATTGAAATGAAAAACATGAAACAAGTATGGGTGATTCAAGCAGAACACAATGCATTTACAACTGTTCCAGAAATTTTTATTGAGATGCCAAGTCTATTCTCAGTGCATTTAAACAATTGTAATATTGATACAATTCCAGAAGCTTTTATTACTGAAAACTACACAATGAAGGGACTTTTGCTGGACAATAATAATTTAAGTGAAGACAAAAAGAAACGGTGGAAAAAAGCACTTAATAATTTTTTTCTCTTATCTATTGAGTAAAATTAAAAAACTCGCAATCTTAATTACGAGTTTTTAATTTTTAATATTTTCGAAGGTACTAGTCTGCTACTGCGGTCCATTCTATTTTCATCATATCACCTTCTGCTGTGATGGTGACGCTGCTACCATATCCTTCCCCGGCTTGAGTGTACTTAATAGTTTTTAAGAGGTTTGCTTCACGCTCAACGTTTAATTCACTACTAAACATATAGTCTGGTTTTTTAGGGTTTTTAACAGTTTGAGCGTCTCTTCCTTTAGGGTTTGGAAAAGAAAATGCTAAAGGAATATCATATAGTTTTTGTGCAATATAAAATGCCTCATGCCATTTTTTTGTAGGTAGTAAAACCGTTTCGGTATTAGTAGGATTACTTGCTGTACCGCCTACAGTTTCTGTAAAAGTTGCTTGTGGATGCGTTGCTTTCAAGTCATCAATATAAAACTCAGCTTTGGCATTTTTCTCTGGCGGAAAGAACTCAGATAAATACCCGTTAAATGCATACCCCGTTTTATTATTGTATTCCACTTGATGCATACCGCCTTTAATTCCTCCCACGTTCATTGTTTCATTTTCTTCAATGAGCTTTAATTTTAATTTTGTGCCGTAGGGCATGACAGCAAGTTTTTCGCTGTTAAGATTGTCAAATTCTCGAAGCGATAAACCACTCGTTGCAGTAACATATAAATAATCTGAATTTTGTTTTTTGTTAGCTTCTTCAACAATATCCTCCATATTTTCTTCGGAAATTTGTGCTGTTTGTTCTTTGTTATTTTTGCAAGCTGAAAGTATTATTAAAGCAAGCAATGCAAATGTGAATGTTGTATTTTTCATAATTTTAATTTTAAAGTGTGATAGATATATCTCAAAGATACCACCACAATAGGGTGTAAAGTAGAGTGTTCTCTTAATCGCAAACAATGGATTAGTAATCGTAAATACTATAGTAGAATTCGTTTTCAAAAATCCCATTTTAACTGTACGTCAATTTCTTTTTGAGCTACTTTTCTTGTTTCGGTTTTATCTTCATTGTTGAGGTTAGACATTGAAATGCCTAATAATCGAACAGAGTTTTTCATTCCTTCTTGAAACAATAACTCTTTAACCGTCTCCATTATAAGTTCTTTTGAAGCTATATATAATGACAACGTTTTACTTCGGGTTTGAAGTGTGAAGTCGCTGTATTTAATTTTTAGTGTAACTGTTTTTCCTGCAACTTTGCTTTTTTTGAGTCGGCGTTCTACTTCGGCTGCAATATTTTCTAAGCGTTCAATCATAAAAATTTCAGAAGCAATATTCTCACTAAAAGTGCGCTCTGCAGCTAGGGATTTTCGAGTACGCTCAGCCTTGACCTGGCTATTGTGAATTCCTCTCACAATATTGTAGTAATACCCGCCACTTTTGCCAAAATGCTCTTCTAAAAACTCTATTGACTTAGTTTTTAAATCTGCCCCAGTATAAATACCGTGACGGTACATTTTCTCTTTCATCACCTTTCCTACACCATAAAATTTTTTAATATCTAGCGCTTCAAGAAATTCTAAAACCTCCTCTGGCGGAACCGTTTTTTGACCATTAGGCTTATTAAAGTCACTGGCTATTTTAGCAATAAATTTATTGATAGATATTCCAGCCGATGCATTTAGACCTGTTCTTTCATAAATTTTTGTGCGTATTTCTTGGGCGATTAATGTGGCGCTTGGGTTTCCCTTTTTATTTTGAGTTACATCGATATAGGCTTCGTCAAGAGACAAAGGTTCTACTAAATCTGAATATTCATAAAATACTTTACGCACCTTGTCCGAAATTTCACGATAACGATCAAAGCGAGTTTTTACAAAAATGAGTTGAGGGCACAATTTTGCGGCAAGTGATCCAGCCATTGCAGAGCGAACACCGTATTTTCGAGCCTCATAACTTGCGGCACTAACTACGCCACGAGAACTCCCTCCACCAACAGCAATAGGTTTGCCACGCAAGCTAGGGTCATCAAGTTGCTCCACAGATGCATAAAATGCATCCATATCAACATGAATTATCTTTCTAAGTGGGAGTTCAATTTCCATAGTGTAAATTTAATATCTTTATCTTTTGAAAACTTCGCAGACTAGTTAAACCTTTTCAATCAATAAAAAACATGAATAAAACAGCTATCATTTTAGGAGCTACAGGACTTACAGGTGGGATATTACTAGATATGTTATTGAACGATAAACGCTTTTCAAAAATTAAAACCTTTGGAAGAAGTGCTACTGGAAAAAAACATCCTAAACTGGAGGAGCACCTTGGTGATATGTTTAAAATGGAAGACTTTAAAGATGCTTTTAAAGGTGATGTTGTGTTTTGCTGTATAGGAACTACAAAAGCAAAAACGCCCGATAAAGACACGTATAAAAAAATTGACTATGGTATTCCTGTAACAGCTTCAAAATTGGCAAATAAAAACGGAATTGACACTTTTTTAGTGATTTCGGCATTAGGAGCAAACCCAAAAAGTAGTACTTTTTACAATAAAGTAAAAGGAGAAATGGAACGCGATGTATTGCAAGAAGGTATTAAGAACACTCACTTTTTTCAACCATCTTTAATAGGCGGAGAAAGAGAAGAACAACGATGGGGTGAGCAAATGGCCCAAATTGCATTTAAGACTTTTAGTTTTTTAATTCCCAAAAAATATAAAATGATTGAACCAAAAACTATTGCGAAAGCCATGCAAATTGTGTCAATTGAAGGTTATAATGAGGTTAGGATTACATCAGATGAGATTTCGAACATAGTGAACTAAGTGCTTAAGCATTATTTTTATCTTTTGAGAGCGCAATATTAACTGCAAAATAAATTTATGAGAGCTTTAGTGATTTCGGGTGGAGGAAGTAAAGGTGCTTTTGGTGGTGGTGTTGCACAATATCTTATCGAGGAGCTTAGGCATAATTATGATTTGTTTATTGGGACATCAACAGGTAGTTTATTAATTTCTCATCTAGCATTAAATAAAATTGATAAAATAAAAGAGGTTTACACGAGCGTAACCCAACAATCAATCTTTAATAATTGTCCTTTTGGGGTTAAGATGGACAAATGGGGAGAGGAGCAAATTTCTATTAATCATTCAAAAGTGTTGTTTAATTTTTTAAAAGGCTCAAAAACTTTTGGTGAGAGCAAAAATCTTCGAAAATTAATTGAAAGGACACTTACTAAAGATGAGTTTACTAAACTAAAGGAAAGTAGTAAAGATGTAGTAATAACTGTTTCTAACCTTTCATTAAACGCTGTAGAATACAAATCAATAAAAGATGTGGAGTATCAAGATTTTTGTGATTGGATATGGATTTCTAGCAATTACATTCCATTTATGAGTCTTGTGAAAAAAAATGGTTGTGAATACGCAGATGGAGGTTTTGGGAGTATTGTACCAATTAAAGAAGCAATTGATAGAGGAGCAAAGGTGGTTGATGTCATTATATTAGAAACGGAAGTCGCTTTTTATAATAGGTTGGCTTCAAAAAATGTTTTTGGGCTACTGTCAAATCTGCACAATTACATGATTGACCGTATTGAAAAACAAAATATTGCTATTGGTAAATTTGCTGCCGGAAATAAAGATGCAATTTTAAACTTGTATTATACACCAACGGTGCTCACTACAAATTCACTAATTTTTAATAAAGAAAAAATGACAACTTGGTGGAAAAGTGGATTTGAATATGCAGCTCAAAAAAATCAAGAGGTTAATGAAATCAAAGAAGAAGACCACTAATTTAAACACCTTCTTTTAGCTTATTTAGAAATGCAAGAAATAGAACGCAAATTTTTAGTCCAAGACGATAGTTATAAAAGAGAATCCTTTTCAAAAAAAAGAATCATTCAAGGTTTTTTAAATACTCATAAAGAGCGTACGGTGCGTGTGAGAATTAAAGGTTTAAAAGGATTTTTAACAATTAAAGGAAAATCAAATAAAGCAGGAACCACTCGTTTTGAATGGGAAAAAGAAATACCCGTTGTGGAAGCTGAAGCGCTTTTAAAAATTTGTGAGGATGGAGTGATTGAAAAAACGCGTCACGAAATTAACGTAGGTAAACATATTTTTGAGGTAGATGAGTTCTTCGGAAATAATCATGGATTAACAATTGCAGAAATTGAACTTACAGCAGAAAATGAAATCTTTAAAAAGCCAAAATGGCTAGGTAAAGAGGTTACGGGATCTATTAAATATTATAATTCGCAATTGAGTATAAACCCTTTTAAAAACTGGAAATAGAATGAATTTTATTAAACTCACACTCGTTATTTCGGTAGTTGCTATTTCATGTAAACCAGAGATAAAGAATGTTTATGTTTCAGATTTAATTAATGAATCACAGCAAATTTCGGCAGCAAAACAAATTGCAGAACTAAAGAAAGAAGGCTTTGAAATTTTTGATTATATAGACGAAACCTCTGGCGATACTATTATTATGCAACAATATTTCATGGCTTTTTTAAAGAGTGGACCTAACAGAAATCAAACAAAAGCCACAGCAGATAGTCTACAAACACTGCACATGGCACACTTGAGTAGTATGTATGAAAAAGGCTTTGCAGATATTTCTGGCCCTTTTGGAGATGATGGCGACATGCGAGGAATTACAATTTATAATGTTCCCACAATGAAAATTGCAGATAGCTTAGCACATCTTGACCCAATGGTAAAAGCAGGAAGGCTTATAATTGAGATTAAACCTTGGTGGGCGGGTAAGGGTTTTCCGCTACGGTAAGTTTTTGTTATTGAAATTATAACTCCTTTTAATTAGAGCAACTTCAACTTTATAACTAGAGTACCATTTTAATTTACCGAACTTTTGTGCTAATTGGTGGTCTAAATTTGCCTTCCAATTAATAATTGCTTGTTCATTCTCCCAATAACTAATAGTGATGCCTATATTTTCTCTTGCGCTAGAAATACCCAAAAACCCATTTTGTTGTTCTGCGAGTAATTCCATTTTATGTGCCATCTCATTATAACCTTCAGTATGCTTAGAAAGTGTTGAGGTAAAAATGACTGCGTAATAGTTATTTGTCATAGCCTTGTGCTTGTTGAGGGAATATAACTAGAAATAATTTTCCTACAACCCAATTTCCTAACGGAAAATAGACAGCGAAGAATAATGCCATTCCAAGTGCAAAATTTCTAATACCAAAAAAATTCTCTATTATATTATTAGGGTACGCATAAGAAGTTTTAAAATAGTACCCGCCAAACTCTAGCAAACCCATTGCAACAAAGCCGTATGCGTATTGTTCAAAAAAAGGACGTCCTTTTAATAAAACAGAAATAGGAATCATATATAAACCATAGCAAGTTATTACTTGCCACCAATTATTGAATCTAGCAATTTCTACCCAAGAGCCAAAGGCGTCCATCCCAAAACCCCAAGGAATGTAAATAAGTAGGTAAGTAACATATAATGTAAAAGGAGTCTTTTTTATTAGTAATAATAATTCTTTCATTTTTAAATTATAAATATTAAAATTAACAAGTTCTCTTTTAACTTTTATAAAACATTGTTTAGAATACAATATATCATTTTTATAATGTTAAAATTTAATAGTTAATAGATATGCATTTCGTCGATTTTTTAAGTAGATGATGTAGGAATTGTCTTAATTAACATTTAATTAACAACGATTTTTGCGTTTAAAAGTGCTATAAATCCGTTAAAAAACAAAATAATTGAAAATATTTTCATTTTTTTCTAAATCTTCTGTTTTCTTGTTAGACCGTATAATCATTAGCTTCATGGACTTTTCTGTAGGACTTTTTTGTAGGAATAATATCTATTTTATCGATTAAGTGCGCTTCAAATCAGTTTAAGTGTTGTCTGTGTAAGAAAATTCTCTATATTTGAATCAACATCATGTCCCAAATTTGATGCCCCCTAATTATGAGAACTTTAAACACTACATTACTAGCATTTGTATTATTATTTACTGTAGCATCTTGCTCAACTGAAGACACTAACACAGTTGAAGAAGCAAATTACGCAATCGATCTTAATCTTGCACATGAAACAGACTGGGAAATGGCTGAAGAAATTCTTATTCTTGTTAACGAACACAGAGCCACTTTAGGGCTTAATGCAATAAAAAAAGATAAGCAACACGCATCTGCATACGCAGTAGATCACACAAAATATATGATTGACCTTAAGCAAATCAATCATGATAACTTTCAATACAGAACACAAGCCTTAAAAGGACAAGGTGCTGAGAAAGTAGGAGAAAATGTAGCTTTTGGTTACACTGATGCTCAAACTGTAGTTACTGCATGGTTAAATAGTGTAGGTCACAGAAGAGCAATTGAGGGAGATTTTACTCACTCAGGTTTTGGGATCATACCTAATAGTAACGGGACATACTATTTTACGCAACTATTCTACAAAAGATAAAAATTAACATACCTACTTATTAGCTAAGCTCCATGACAGTTTCCCAAAGACTGTTATGGAGTTTTTTTTATTACGATAGTATTTTTAAATTTCATCGATAATTACTTCGGAAATATATAAGGTGAAAGTCATTACTTAAATTAAACCTTAGTATTTGTATGTATTCTATTTCCGTAGCTATGCAACTTCATTTAATTTTTATCTAAAAATTGAGATCCCATTTTCTTATACTTCTATTTTCTTCCTCCTAAAATCTCTGTATTTTTACGTAGAACTATAAAAATTATGTTATGGCAATTAGAAAACCGTTTAACCTTAATCAATGGGTAGAAGAAAATCGCGAACATTTAAAGCCACCTGTAGGCAATAAAAATTTGTACAAAGATGCTGGTGATTATATTGTCATGATAGTAGGCGGTCCCAATGCACGCAAAGATTACCATTACAATGAGACTGAAGAACTATTTTACCAATTAGAGGGTAAAATTCAAGTACATGTACAAGAAGATGGAAAGAAAGAAACAATGGAGCTGGGTCCTGGCGACATGTATTTACACCCAGCAAAAGTGCCTCATTCGCCAGTGAGAGAAGCTGGCTCAATAGGCTTAGTTGTTGAAAGAAAACGTCAAGACCTTGAAGGGAAGGATGGCTTGATGTGGTTTTGTGATAATTGCAACAATAAACTTCACGAAGTGTATTTTCCATTAAATGATGTGGAAAAAGATTTCTTACAGCACTTTAAAGATTTTTATGCAAGTGAAGAACTAAGGACATGTAATAACTGTGGAACGGTGATGGAGGTAGATGAGCGGTTTACAGCAGATGAGTAGATTTTGTGTTGTATTAATTGACTAAAATAATGGCTTTACAACTAAAATTTTAATTATGTTTAGTGCCATCGCTATTAGTAATCCTTCTCAAATATTTTTATTAAAAAGATTAGAGACCCAGTATATTAAAAAAGGTCTCAAAAAAATTAATCTTTAAATTTTGAATTCGCACTATGGGAATAGAAAGAATAATAGCTAATTACTTGTTAAGTTTTAGAGCATTCATCCTATTTCTTTTTAGTGGTTCAGCAAAATTGTATCTTCGCGCAACGGTTTGAATGCCTTAATATTTCAGCAGAAATTTTATACAATTCAACTATTTTAAATTAAATAAAAATTTCCGCTTGCGGAAAGGAAAAAAATAAATTCTATGTCAACAGTAGCTAAAGACTTCGGGATGGACGAAGCATTAAAACAATTAGGTCTTAAAGACGTAAATCACGGAACTTCAACAGGAAATAAGTGGTTTAAAGGTGGCGAAGAAATTGCCTCTTATTCTCCAGTAGATGGTGCGTTGATAGGAAAAGTAACAACCACAACAAAAGAAGATTACGAGAAAGTAATTACTACAGCTCAAGATGCATTTTTGACTTTTAGAGCAATGCCAGCGCCACAGCGTGGAGAGATTGTTCGACAGTTTGGAAACAAATTGCGCGAGTTAAAAGAGCCTTTAGGAAAACTTGTTTCTTACGAGATGGGTAAATCATTACAGGAAGGTTACGGTGAGGTTCAAGAAATGATTGATATTTGTGATTTTGCAGTAGGTCTTTCTAGACAGTTAAATGGACAAACAATTCCTTCTGAGAGAGCAGGTCATGTTATGCGTGAGCAATGGCATTCAATAGGGATTGTGGGTATCATATCTGCGTTTAACTTTCCGGTAGCTGTTTGGGCTTGGAATACAGCATTAGCATGGGTTTGCGGTGATGTATGTGTTTGGAAAGCTAGTGAAAAAGCACCTATGTGTGCTGTTGCATGTCAAAACATTATTGCTGGAGTATTAAAAGAAAACAATTTGCCCGAAGGTATTTCTGCTATCATTAATGGTGATTACAAAGTAGGAGAAATGATGACAAAGGATACTAGAATTCCTTTAATTTCTGCAACAGGTTCTACAAGAATGGGACGTATAGTTGGTGCAACGGTTGCTGAGCGTTTTGGAAAATCTTTATTAGAGTTAGGTGGTAATAATGCCATCATAATTACACCTACAGCAGATTTAAAAGTGGTTGTTCCTGGTGCCGTATTTGGAGCCGTAGGAACGTGTGGTCAACGTTGTACTTCAACAAGAAGATTGATTATTCATGAGAGTGTTTATGATAAAGTAAGAGATGCTATCGTAGGAGCATACAAGCAAATAGTGATAGGTAACCCACTTGACGAAAATAATCATGTAGGGCCACTAATTGATAAAGAGTCTGTAAACACGTACTTAAGCGCTATTGAAAAAGCAAAAGCCGAAGGAGGAAACGTGTTAGTTGAAGGTGGTGTATTAGAAGGTAAGGGGTACGAAAGTGGTTGCTATGTAAAACCAGCAATTATTGAAGCAGAAAACAGCTTTGCTATTGTTCAACATGAAACTTTTGCGCCTATTTTATACTTAATGAAATACTCTGGTGATGTTGAAAATGCTATTGCTGTTCAAAATGGAGTTGCACAAGGATTATCTTCTGCGATTATGACAAACGAGATGAAAGAGGCAGAAAAGTTCTTATCATTTGCAGGTTCTGATTGTGGTATTGCAAACGTAAACATAGGAACAAGTGGTGCCGAAATAGGTGGTGCTTTTGGAGGTGAAAAAGAAACTGGTGGAGGACGCGAGTCTGGATCTGATGCTTGGAAGGTATACATGAGAAGACAAACAAACACTGTAAACTACTCTGACGAACTTCCACTTGCGCAAGGAATTAAATTTGACTTGTAAAAATTGATTTTATATTTTTTACACTGAAATTTTTAAAATTTTCAGAAACTATAATCCGCCTAAACTCCTTTGTTTAGGCGGGTTTTTTATAAGTATACGAATCCTATTAATTAATCGTTGTATTGTTATGAAAAAACTCCTATTTATTTGCCTTACGCTAGTCGCAGTATCATGTAATAATGATGATGAAGCAGGAAACATAAATATCAATTGCACCGAGGTTTTTGTAAACGGTCTTAGTGTAACTATCAAAGATGGTCAAACAGATGCGATTTTAACAGATGGTATTACAGTGATGGCTGTTGATGGTGATTATTCAGAAACATTAATGCTAATTAATGATGTTTTTGTAGGTGCTGGAGAACGTGCTGGAACGTATTCAATAACTGCAACGGGAGATAATTACATGCCTCAAACAATTAATGACGTTATAGTTGGTGAAGATGAATGCCATGTAATCCCGGAAGAAGTTACACTGGTACTGAGCCCTAATTAATTTCTACCCTTTTCGTCGGGATATAAACGCCATACGGGGTCGCTTTGCCAAAAATCTTTTGTTACAATATCCATAACTGATATACACCCTTTAAAAGCTGCACCAGTGTCAACATTCCAAACATTGGCGAAGTTTTGAGGTGTAGATTTGCCAATTCTAGTTGTTGGCGTATGACCTATAAATATTTCAGAGTAATTTTTAAGTCGCTTAGGATACAATTCATTATTTTTTGAAGAAGAAGGATCCATGACACACACCATTTCCCAAAGTGTGCGATCCCAATAAACCATATCTGGATTGAATTCGTTTCCAATTCCATTTTGATTTGTAAACCCTGCGTGTACAAACAATCTATTTTCAGAGTCAATGTAATAATTCTTTAAGTGGTCTAAAAATAAGATATGCCGTTGTTTTTTTTCTTCAGAAATATGCTCATAACTTTTAATACTTGAAGCACCACCGTGATTTACCCACATAGGGTTTGTGTCATTTTTAGTGAGATATTTGTGTAGTAGATAATCATGATTTCCTCTAATAAATATGCAGTTGTTTTTTTCTGAAATTTTAATTAAAAAGTCAATTGTAGATGCATTATCACTCCAGCCATCTACATAGTCTCCCACAAAAATAAGCTTATCTTTTTCTGAAATTTTAGCTCTTTTTAAAACCTGTTGCAAGCCTTTAAGGCCTCCGTGTATATCACCTATTACAAGTGTTCTTTTCATTAGTGCTACTTAGTATTATAATTATTTTCTCTTTATAATGAGTAAAGTGATTGGTCTTTTCTGTGGTTTAAATTTCAAGAATTATATTTAATTTTTCGAAGTATCCGAACACTTTCTTTATAGGACTCATAAATACTGGGAAATGGTTTTAAATATGGTTTTGATTCCAGTAATTTCGGCTTTGCCTCTTCAAAATCATTTAGATAAGCAATCAAATACGTTGCTGGTACGTTAGCTAAATCTTTTACTTCGCGAGTGGTTAATGAGATACCTTTTTTGAGCTTTGCTATCAATGCATTATTTGTATTAAAAACATGGTGGAGTGTTTTCTTATTATAACGAGGTGGTTCAAATAGCAATTTTGTGTCTAAATGATAGAGTCCATTTTCCTCAAATCGAATACAAACCTCTTCTAGTGGATAGTATTTATCTTGGTTATTGATGCCTAGTAATACGTATTCAGTAATGATAAATTCGTCTTCATTGACAACAATACTCACTTCGTCTAAAGCGGAGTAAAATAACCGCACTTGCTCATTAATAAGCTCAATATCTACACGAGAATAATAGGTTTTTCCTTTGTTAATCTTTGTTGTTCCTGCCCAACAAACAACAAATAATTCTTTAAAAACTTTATAATGAGATTGAAGGTTTTTGTGCCTGTTATTAATAAAGTCAATCACCCCGTGAAGCGTGTGCTCTATATTATTTTTTGCTTTGTTTTCAATAGCTTTTACAATGCTACTATTAATATCTTTAATTTCTATATCAAAATCTTTAGGCATAGAAATGCTGCCGTCTCGCATAAAAATAGAACCGCCCCAATATTTCCAAATATTTTTACGCAAGGATGTAATTTGGCCATTGGGTCTAATGGTCACTAACCCCACAACTTTGTTATTGGGTAAAGAAGGGAATGCTACATTTTCATAGGTAATTATTGGAGCATTAGAAAGATAGGCATTGATGAGGTTTTGAATTTTACTATCATCAAAAAAGTCAACACCTAGTATTTCGTTTGTCGCATCCTCTACGCCAATAACGATAAACGAATTATTAGCTGGATTACTATTGCTGAGTGCACAAATATGTTTTAAAAATTTTGCTTTACCTTCTTTACTACCTAAGTCAATTTTTCGTTTTTTATCATAAAAACTGCTCTCGTCATTATGAGCGAGGAGGTTTTTAATTAAAAGACGTTTGTTAATCATATTGCTACCCGCAGAGGCGGAAATCTATATTTTATTTACAATAGTGCTACTCGCTTGGTCTAGGCACATTACAGTTAAATCTGCTATGTTTACATGTGGAGGTCTAGTTATGGCAAAGTAGATGATATCTGCAATGTCTTCGGGCTGAAGCGGGGTAAAATTTTGATAAACTTTCCCTGCTTTTTCAGTGTCTCCTTTAAACCTAACTTCGCTAAACTCAGTTTCAACCATACCAGGATTTATAGCAGCTACTTTTATTCCTTTTCCGTTGAGATCTAAACGCATTCCTTGATTTATAGCATCAACGGCATGTTTACTTGCACAATATACATTACCGTTTGGGTAAACTTCTTTCCCAGCAGTTGAGCCTATATTAATAATATGTCCTGAATTTCTAGATATCATCTGTGGTAGAACCGCTTTTGTAACGTAAAGCAATCCTTTTACATTAATATCGAGCATTGCATCCCAGTCATCTGTACTTCCGTCTTGGATGGGTTCTAATCCATGAGCATTACCAGCATTATTAATTAAAATATCTATTTGGGAAAATTCATTAGGTAAATGTGCTAATTGTTCTTTAACAGCATTTTTGTCTCGGACATCAAAGGTAAGTATGTGTACTTTGCAATATTTTAAAAGGTCTTTTTGAATAGCAGTTAATCGCTCTGTTCTTCTTCCGCACAGGATAAGGTTGATGTTATTTTCCGCAAATAATGTTGCAGTTGCAAGGCCAATTCCAGAGGTAGCGCCAGTAATAAGTGCTGTTTTTGTCATATATAATTGTAGTAAAGTAAATTAATTTATACCCCTTAAAAATAAGTATTCTAAAACTTTTCATAGAGTTAAATGTCTCCCAATTGCATTGTTAATCTCTGTTAAGTTAAGTCAATAAGCAATCATCTCATATTATTTTTGTGATATATAAATTTTAAATCATGTCCCAGAAAGAAGCTTATAATAGAATGATAATGTCATTAACAAGAAGTGTTATGCTCTTAATGAGTATTGCAGTTGCTGTTTTTGTGTTTACAAATACAAGTGATGCATTTTCTAACACAAATAATGAAATTGTAAGTTTAGCTTCATATCCTACAGATGGCGCTATTTTGGGCGATATTGATTCAGACGATCAAAAATTTATAATTAAATTAAAAAATGAAAACAAAACGTTTGAGAAAACGTTAACCTCAAGTGGGCAGTTTTTTTTCAAAGGGATTGAGCCAGGAGAATACGACGTAATTATTCAATCTACTTCAGATAAAAATAATCAAATTAAGTATGAAGATGTAACTATCTTAAAAGGCGAAGTTACTGCGTTGGGAATAAACGAACTATAAAATAAAATAAAAATGACTTTAAAACCTTCAATCACATTGGAGGTTTTTTATTTTACATATTTCCGAAGCACTAATAATTAATTTATCAATTCTTCGGAAATTTTCATAATTAAAATTTGATTTTCATCTACAACCCGTTCCAATTTTTCATCAAAATGCTTGACATTTTTTTTAGCATTTTTTAATTTTACCTTCTTAATTGAAAAAAGATGAAATTTATTGTAATTCTAAAACAATAGAATCGTCTTTTTCTCAAGATACATTTAACCATTAATTAACAAGGAAAACGGCAATATTTGAGGACTTTGCGGGTTGTTAAAAATCACGGTATATTGCTGAAAAATAAATAGCTATGGAACACACTTCGACCGCTCTAGATATAGGGGCTTTGAATGAGAAAATTGAAAAGGAAAGCGCCTTTGTAGACATCCTTACGATGGAGATGAATAAAGTAATCGTAGGACAGAAGCACATGATTGAGCGCCTGTTAATTGGTTTGCTTGGTCAAGGCCATATTTTACTTGAAGGAGTTCCTGGACTTGCAAAGACGCTAGCGATTAATACACTGTCAAAAGCAGTTCAAGGTAGTTTTAGTCGTGTGCAGTTTACTCCAGATTTATTACCAGCAGATGTTGTAGGAACACTCATTTATAATATGAAAGAGAGTGATTTTAGCATTAAAAAGGGCCCTATTTTTGCAAATTTTGTGCTAGCAGATGAAATTAACCGTGCACCAGCAAAAGTACAGTCTGCCCTATTAGAGGCAATGCAAGAAAAACAGGTAACCATTGGTGATACAACATTTAAACTTGACAGACCATTTTTAGTAATGGCAACTCAAAATCCTATTGAGCAAGAAGGAACGTATCCACTACCTGAAGCTCAAGTTGACCGTTTTATGTTAAAAACAGTCATCAAATATCCTAAACTTGAGGATGAACAGTTAATAATTCGTCAAAACTTAAAAGGAGGATTTGAGCAAGTAAACTCAGTAGTTACATTAGAACAAATACTAAGAGCACAAACTGCTGCGCGAGAAGTATATATGGATGAGAAAATTGAAAAGTATATTCTTGATATTATCTTTGCAACGCGTAATCCAGAAAATTATAGACTTCCAGAATTAAAAGATCTTATTAGTGTAGGAGCTTCTCCTCGTGGTAGTATTAACCTTGCAATTGCTGCAAAATGTTACGCATTTATTAAACGAAGAGGATATGTAGTGCCAGAAGATGTACGTGCCGTTGTGCATGATATTCTTCGCCACCGTATAGGAATCACCTACGAAGCCGAAGCCGAAAACATTACTAGCGAAGACATCATCAATAAAATTGTAAACGTTATTGAGGTACCTTAATCAATAAACAATCATTCAATTATAAATAATCATTGTTTTAAGCATGGTATTGATAATTGTTAACTGCTAATTGTTAATTGAAGAAAATGAGCACAACAAAAGAACTCTTAAAAAAAGTACGTAAAATCGAAATCAAAACGCGTCGTCTTAGCGACCACGTATTTGGTGGCGAATATCACAGTACATTCAAGGGTCGCGGAATGACGTTTAGTGAAGTACGCCAATATCAATTTGGTGATGACGTACGTAATATTGACTGGAATGTGACAGCGCGCTCAAGCGTACCGCACATTAAAGTTTTTGAAGAAGAACGTGAGTTGACAATGATGTTGATGGCAGATATTAGTGGCTCTGAGTTTTTTGGAACAGATGAACAATTTAAAAATGAAATAATTACTGAAATTGCTGCAACCCTAGCATTTTCGGCCATGCAGAATAATGACAAAATAGGGTTGATTCTTTTTAGCGACCAGATTGAATTATTCATTCCGCCTAAAAAAGGCAAGATGCACGTCCTTCGTATCATTCGAGAATTGATTGAATATAAAGGTAAAAGTAAAAAAACAGATGTCGCTCAAGCATTAAAATACTTGACAAATGTGATGAAAAAGAAGGCAATAGTTTTTGTTCTCTCAGATTTTATCACAGATGATTATAGAGACACCTTAAAAATCGTAGCTGGTAAACATGATGTCACGGGCATTAGAGTATACGATAGACGCGAAGAAGAAATCCCTAATTTAGGAATGGTACAAATGCAAGATGAAGAGACAGGCGCATCAATGCTCGTAAACACAAGTTCAAAAGCAGTTAGAAATAGCTATGGTAAATACTACAGCGAGCGCGTTGATTATTTTCAAGAAGCATTTTTAAAGAGTGGTGCTGGCGCATTAGATTGCCGAGTTGATGAGAGTTATGTCAAAAAACTATTAGGGTATTTTAAAAGAAGGTAATATGCAGGCAAAGCCGAAATGTGCCAAGAATTAGACCGAAAACTAAAAATGAAACAAAAGAGTACCATCAATATTTTAAATAATGTAAACCGAAATTTTTTCGGGGGACTTTTTGTGCTATTCTTTTCTTTTTCAAGCATTGCACAGGTTAAAACTACGGCCGACACTACATCGATTAAAATTGGCGAGGAATTAAGAGTGCAATATGAGGTACTTGCAGATAGTACAGATTTAGTAGTGTTTCCAGACCAGCAAACTTTTGCCCCATTAGAAGTTATCGAATCCTACGAAACAGATACCACGTACGAAGCTTCAAAAATAAGACTTATAAAGCGTTATGGTTTAACGCAGTTTGATTCTGGCAGTTATACCATTCCGCCACAAAAAATTATTTTTAATAATAAATTTTATACTTCAGATTCTATAAATGTTGAGGTTAGAGATGTTGCCGTAGATACTACCAAGCAAAAAATGTTTGATATAAAACCTGTAGTTTCGGTTGAAAAGCCTCCATTTAAATGGGAGAGAATATTTTATTGGTTATTGCCATTATTACTACTAGCGGGTTCATTGTGGTACTATTTCAGAAGAAAAAAGAAAAAAGCAGAAGCCGAAAAACAATTACCACCTTACGAGGAGGCAATTGTAGCCTTGCAGCAGCTTGATAAAAGTGAGTATTTAATTCAAAATAAATCAAAAGAATATTACTCGTTGTTGACAGAGATAGTTAAACGTTATCTTGACCGTGAAGTGGATGATGCCGCTCAAGAAAGTACTACAGATGAGTTGATTGAACGTCTACAACTACACAAAGATGCAGGGCATTTTGAATTTGAAGCGGAAGATATTAAGCGATTGAGCGATATCTTAAAACGTGCAGATTTAGTAAAATTTGCAAAGATGCAACAAGCCTCCGGGCAAGCAGAAGCAGATAGAGCAGCTACAGAAGAAATTATCAATCACACTCATGAAGCTATCCCTGAACCTACAGAAGAAGAGAGACTACAAGATGAACTATACAAAGAAGAAGCACGAAAAAAACGCTTAAAAAAACGTGTGTTAATGGGTACCCTTGCAGGTGTAGTTGTATTAGGTATTGCTACTGTAGTATTGGGTAGTGTCTATGGCTTTGGAGCTGTTAAAGATTCAGTTTTTGGGAATGAATCAAAAACATTGTTAGAAGGCGAATGGGTTAATAGTGAATATGGAGCGCCTGCAATTATAATTGAAACACCTGAGGTTTTATTAAGAAAAGAAACTGGTATCCCTGCAGAGTTTGCTGATGTGGTTCTTTCAACTAGCCAATTTGAATACGGCCAGAAAAAAGACCATTTTTCAATCTTGCTTAACACTACAAAATACAGAGATAGTGTACCATTAGATTTAAGTCAAAGTTTAGAGGCTGGGCTTCAAAAAATTGAGGTAGACGGAGCTATTAATATGATTGTAAAGCGAGAAGACTTTAAAACAGATAGTGGTATTGAGGGATTGAAAGCATATGGTGATTTTAACTTACAAGATGCTAACGGGAATACATTAGAAGAAAAAAGAGAATACACAATGTTGATGTTCAAACAAGAACAAGCAATGCAAATGGTGTTAATGTTTAATGAGTTTGATAATGATTACATCAAGCAAATTAAAGAACGCATAATACAATCAATAGAAATTGAAGTAACCGAAAAACAACAGCAAAATGCTCAGTAATTTTGAATTTGTAAATCCGCAGTTATTCTGGTTGTTTTTACTACTTCCACTAGTAGCGCTATGGTATTTCTTTAAAAGGAATCATCAAACGGCGACGTTAAAAATTTCGAGTATTAAGGGGTTTAAGACGCCTAAAAACTGGTTGGCAAGATTACGTCCGCTGTTATTTGTTTTACGATTGTTAGCTTTAGCTGCCATTATAGTTGCTTTAGCTCGCCCAAGGACGGTTGATGAAAGTACAAGAACGGTAAGTAATAAAGGTATTGATATAGTGATGGCGATAGATGTTAGTGCCAGTATGCTAGCACGAGATTTAAAGCCTAATCGATTAGAAGCATTAAAAAATGTAGCAGCACGTTTTATTAGAGATAGGGTTACAGATCGTATAGGTCTTGTAGAATATGCGGGTGAAAGTTTTACAAAAACCCCATTAACAAGTGACAAAAGTATTGTTTTAACGTCTTTAAAAAGCATTACGTATAATACCGTTATTGAGGGAGGAACAGCAATAGGCTCTGGGCTTGCCACCTCAGTTAACCGTTTAAAAGAGAGCCGTGCAAAAAGTAAAGTAATTATCTTATTGACAGATGGGGTAAATAACACAGGATTTATTGACCCAAAAATTGCAAGTGAATTAGCAGTTGAGTTTGGTATTAAGGTATATACAATTGGCTTAGGAACAAACGGAATGGCACAATCACCTATAGGTATTCGTGCGGATGGCGGTTTTCAATACGGTATGCAACAAGTGGAGATTGATGAAACGCTTTTGAAGGAAATTGCCGAAACCACAGGCGGAAAATACTTTAGAGCTACAAATAACACGCGTTTAGAACAGATTTATGAAGAAATAAACGAATTAGAAAAAACAGATATTGAAGAATTTAAATACACAAATTATAACGAACTTTTCCGTCTTTGGGTACTACTTGCACTTGGCTTTTTAGGACTGGAATTATTGTTGCGTTATACCGTGTTTAAGAGTTTTGTGTAAACTATGTATAATTTAGAACAACCCATATATTTTTATGTATTGCTCGCAATCCCAGTGATTGTTGTGCTATTTTTTGGTGTATTAGTTTGGAAAAGACGCACACAAAAAAAGTTTGCCAATGCTACTTTACTTGAAAAATTAAGTCCCAATCAATCTATTTTTAAATCTTTTTTAAAAGTACTTGTTCTTTGTTTAGCGATAGCTTGCATGAGCATTGCATTGGTAAACCCTAAAATAGGAACAAAGCTAGAAACCGTTAAACGAGAAGGAGTAGATGTCGTTTTCGCACTAGACGTCTCAAAAAGTATGCTTGCTGAAGACATTGCACCTAATCGTCTAGAAAAATCTAAACAATTAGTAACCCAAATTATAAACAAATTAGCGGGTGACCGTGTGGGGATTATTGGATATGCAGGAAGTGCTTTCCCGCAGGTTCCTATTACTACAGATTTTTCTTCGGCACGATTATTCTTATCTGGGATGAATACAGACATGGTTTCCTCACAAGGAACGGCAATGAATGAGGCTATCCAAATGGCAGAAACCTATTACAATGATGTAGAACAAAAAAATCGCGTGCTTTTTATAGTGAGTGATGGTGAAGACCACGAAGGAGATTATGCAAGTATTGCGGCACAAGCCAATGAAAAAGGGATAAAAATTTATACCATAGGAGTTGGAACAGAAAAAGGAGAACGCATTCCTATAAAAGTAAGAGGGCGTGTAGAGTCCTACAAAAGAGATCAAAATAATGAAGTTGTAATCACAAGATTAAATGAGGAGTCTTTACGCGAGATTGCAAAAGCGGCAGATGGCGCTTACATAAATGGAACAAACACTAATGAAGTAGTTGAAACCGTGCAAAACATTCTTGGCGGCATGGATAAAAAGGAATTCGACGCTAAGCAGTTTAGTGATTTTAAAGACCAGTTTCAATGGTTTTTAGCTGGGGCATTGTTTTTGTTATTAATCGATATATTATTGTTAGAGAGAAAAACAAAATGGGTAAAGAGGTTGAATTTGTTTAACGAAAAACCCGCGTCAAATGAATAGAAAAAAGACACATATTATAGAAAATAACAATTTCAAAAGTGAAGTTTTGATTTCAGATTTTTTTCAGCTTAAAGCGAAAATTTCAATCGGACTAATATTGCTTTTGTTTGTTATATTTCCGCAGGACATTATAGCACAAGAAACCGAAAAAGAAAAGGAGCAGCGAGCTATTGAGAGGTCTAATGAATACCTCAGTGAGGCATCGCAACTTATATCTGCAGATAAATTTGTTAGGGGAGAAGGAGAATACAGAAGAGCTATTTCGGCAAACCAAAAGCAAACAACAGGGAATTATAATTTAGGGAATTCCTATTATCTAAAAAGTAAAAATGGGGAGGCGAAAGATCGTTTTAAAAAGGCAGCGAAGAATGCTACAACGAAGCCCGAGCGCCATAGAGCATTTCATAATTTAGGGAACGCGATGATGAACGAAAAGGATTATGCTGGTGCTGTTGATGCTTATAAAAACGCACTTCGTAATAATCCCACAGATGATGAAAGTAGATATAATTTAGCTTTAGCAAAAGATATGCTTGAAAAAAATCCGCCACAAGGAGGCGGAGGTGATGATAATAAAGATAATCAAGACCAACAAGACGAAAATAAAGAGGATAAAAAAGACCAAGAGAACGAGGACAAGAAAGAAGGCGACGACGGTGAGGACAAAGAAAATGAAGATAAAGGTGACGAAGAGGATAAAGATAAGGAAGGTGATAAGGAAGATGATAAAGGAAAGCCAGATGAGCCAAAGGATCCAAAAGATGAGCCAAAGGATCCAAAAGATGAGCAGGGTGAACAACCTCAACAACCCGTTCCTGGAAAATTATCGCCACAAGAGGTAAAGAACTTACTGGAGTCAATGAATAATGAAGAGAAAAAAGTACAAGATAAAATCAATGCTCAAAAACAAAAAGGAGCAAAAGTAAAAAGTGAAAAAGACTGGTAAGATGATGAAAGTGAAGCACATTTTATATGCAATTTTATTTGTCTCCTGCGCTTTTTCTGCTCAGGGACAAGTGAAGTTTGAAGCAAAAGTGAGCAAGAAAAAACTAGGGATTAATGAGCGCCTTAGAGTGGAGTTTGAGATGAACCAAGATGGTGACAATTTTAATCCGCCAGATTTTGATGGGTTTAGAGTTGTGGGAGGCCCTAATCAAGCGATTAGTAATTCGTATATTAATAGAAAGCGTACGTACTCAAAAACCTACTCCTATTTCTTGTCACCTTTAAAAAGAGGTAATTTGACAATAGGGCAAGCATCTATTGTAGTTGATGGGCAAACGTATAAAACTATTCCTGTAGCTATTGAAGTTACTGCTGCAGTTAAAACCCCAACAGATGGTAATAATACCGATATTATTGCAGAAGATAACGTGCATCTTGTAGCAGAGATAAGCAATGGTAGCCCGTTTTTAAATGAACGCATTACGGTTACCTATAAAATGTATGTTTCAAAAGATGTGAGTATTACCAGCCAGTGGAGAGAGATTGATACGCCACGTTATGCAGACTTCTGGAGCAAAAACATTGATGCTTCTGGAAATTTTAAAATTTATGAGGGTGATTATAAAGGAGAGAATTACCGGTATGTAATTTTACGAACTACTGTGCTATATCCTCAAAAAACAGGAAAGCTAGAGCTAGAGCCTTTAACACTCGATGTGCCTATTGATGTCCCAGGAAATCGTCGTGATTTATTTGGAAGACGTTTGACCACACGTGTGAATAAAACAATATCTGCTGGGCGTCGCACTATTAATGTTAAACCATTACCACTTGAAGGGCAGCCAGAAAATTTTAGTGGAGCTGTGGGTGAGTTTCAATTTAGTGTAAAGTCTAATAAGGAAAAATTAGATGCAAACGAAGCATTAGAAATTACAACTGCTGTTTCAGGAAATGGAAATTTAAATACGCTGCAATTACCATCATTGAAAGTGCCAAGCACACTTGAAATGTATGAGCCAGAACGTAGTGAAAACCTACGTACTAAAGCTACTGGAATTAGCGGTTCAGTTTCTGAAAACTATACGATTGTTCCTCAATATAAGGGATTGTACCCTATTAGACCCATCGCTTTTTCATACTTTAATCCAAAAACTGAAAAATACCAAACAATTACATCCCAAGAGCTCGTTATCAATGTAGAAAATGGCCCTGTTACTAATGCTGTGACAACCTCTAATGATGATGGAACATTAACAGATAAACAGGCTGTAGTGCTTAGCAGCGAAAATTTTAAATACATAAAACTTGATGCTAATTTATCACCCATAGTGAGTGAACCTTTCTTTAAATCTACATTATTTTGGTCATTATTAGGCGGTCCATTTTTATTGATTCCGTTATTAATTATTGCAGGGAGGAAAAGAAGTATAAGACGCGCTGATGTTCAAGGAAATAGATTGCGAAAGGCAAATAAAATGGCAAAGCGATATCTCGCCGAAGCCAAAAAGAATATTGGCAATAAGGTTATATTCTATGAAGCATTAGAGCGTTCATTACACAATTACTTGAAAGCCAAGTTAAATATTGAGACTAGCGAAATGAGTAAGGAACGTATTACTCAATTATTGCAAGAACGCAACGTAGATGAAACTCCAGTAATGCAATTTATGTCTTTATTGAAAAGTTGTGAATTTGCTAGATATACACCTACAAGCAATGTGACGATACAGCAAGATTATGACAAGGCAGTGGAGACAATTTCAACAATTGATAAACAACTACAATAATTTATAAACATGAAACAATTATTGTACATAACGGTTTTACTTTTTTCTGTGATTGGGATGGCGCAAAATGAGGCGCTTTTCAATCAAGGAAAGGATAATTATAAAGCAGAAAAGTATAGCGAAGCGATTACAAACTGGAAACAAATTGTTGACAAAGGCAATCATAGTGCGGAGCTGTATTTTAATCTCGGAAATGCTTATTACAAATTAAATCAAATAGGTCCAAGTATTTATTACTACGAGAAGGCACAACAGTTGGCTCCTAATGATAAAGAGATAAAAGTAAATTTAGCTTTTGCAGAAAATGCAAAGGTTGATGTTATAGAACCGCTACCTAAAACAGTATTTTCAAAATGGTATAATAATATTGCTAGTGTTTTTACCTATGAAGGTTGGGCAACGGCTACAGTTGTTTTTTCTATGTTGTTTGTAGGCTTCTTTTTGTTGTATTATTTTAATATTTCAGAAGGGAAAAAGAGATTGTTTTTTACAAGCGCCATAGTGTGTGTGTTTTTATTGATAGGAGGACTTTCAATGGCGTATTTAACTTTTGCTGATGTACAAAATAATAAACCAGCTATTGTTTTTGCTGAAAGTGTTGAAATTAAAACTGCGCCTAAAATGAATAGCGCCGCAGCCTTTACACTTCATGAGGGAACTAAAGTGCAGGTTTTAGATAGTGATGGTGACTGGTTGCGTATCTCTCTTGCTGATGGTAAAGACGGGTGGATTCCTAAAACAGATTTAAAGCTTTTATAATAGAATTACATGTATCTTTAATAGTTATTTAACACGTAAATGCGTTAGAAAAGCTATTTTTACAAGAAACCCATTACAAAAGAAGTTACTTGAAGCACATTTCTCTTTTTTTTATATTCCTCTTTACTTTTTCCATTGTGGCACCAGCGGCGGCAAGGGTTTTTATTGATGATATAAATTCTGCTTTGTTTATGACTATTACTGAAGAAGAGTCAAATGACATACACAAAGTTGTCATTAAAGATACCTCAGAGAATTATACTACTTCATTACTTTATTCTTTTTTTGATGGGAAACAGAATCCCACACTGTTTTTTAATACTTCTTTTTGGAAAATTGTACATCCTGAAATTACACTTCCTCCTCCAGAGGTTGTAGTCTAACAACTTTTTTAATTTATTATCAAGGCTTACGGGAATAAAAATTTCCGAAGCCAAATCTAACTTTATATTATTTTACAATGTTCAAGAATATTTTTACAAATTTTAGAGGAAACATTTTCGGCGGTATTACTGCAGGTATTGTCGCTTTACCCTTGGCACTTGCTTTTGGGGTTCAGTCTGGATTAGGACCTAGCGCGGGTCTTTATGGAGCAATAATGATTGGGTTCTTTGCCTCATTATTTGGAGGTACTAACACTCAGATTTCTGGACCTACTGCACCTATGACTGCGGTATCTATGGTGGTTATTGCAGGAATTATTGCTGCTAATAACGGGAGTGTTGAAGAAGCCTTACCGTATATTTTACTAGTATTCTTATTAGCAGGATTGTTTCAAATTATATTAGGTATTTTAGGGTTAGGTAAATATATTAAATACATTCCTTATCCTGTAGTTTCAGGATTTATGACTGCTATTGGTGTAATTATATTAATTACTCAGATTTTACCTATGCTAGGGTATTATACTGTAGATGACAAGGATTATATAAGTGAGTTCAAGCCACAAGCAGAAGAGGTTTTACTTGATAAAATTCTTCAAGAAGAAGCAGGAGAAGGTATTTTAGTCTTAGAGGATTTTGAAGAAACCGTAAGACGCGCAAAACGTATTAATGGTAATGATATTGATGCAGAAGCGTTGATACTTGCAAAAACAGCTGGCTCAGGAGTAATGGGGGCTGTAAAGTTAATACCAAGAGCTTTTCAAAATATTAATTTTCTAGAATTAGGGTTAGCGCTTGTCACTATTTTTATAATCTTTGGTTTTAAACGGATTACTACAAAAGTACCAAGTACCCTCGTAGCATTGTTAGTTGTAAGTGCGGCAGCTTACTTTTTAAAGTGGGATTATAAGCCTATTTCTGAAATCCCATCAGGATTTCCAGGTTTAAACCTAGACATGTTTGCTAATTTTAGCTTAGGGCAAATTTCTCCATATATTTTTACAGCATTGACCTTATCCTTTTTAGGAGCAATTGACTCGTTATTAACATCTGTTGTTGCAGATAATATGACTAAAACTAAGCACAACCCTAACCAAGAATTAATAGGGCAAGGAATAGGTAACTCTGTAGCATCACTTTTTGGTGGACTTCCAGGTGCAGGAGCTACAATTAGAACTGTTGTAAACATAAATAGTGGAGGAACTACAAAACTTTCGGGTATGATTGCTGCAGCTGTATTATTGATAATTACATTGGTTTTAGCACCTGTAGCATCACAAATTCCAGCAGCTGTACTAGCGGGTATTTTAATTACAGTAGGTATTGGGGTTATGGATTATAAAGGTTTAAAAGCAATTCCAAAAATGCCAAGAAGTGAAGTTGTTGTAATGCTTGTGGTATTAGTACTTTCGGTATTTTGGAATTTAGTTTATGCTGTGGGTATTGGGCTAGTATTAGCGTCTTTAATTTTTATGAAAAAGATAGGTGATGTAAGCGCAAAGCGTTCAAAGATAGTCCCCTTGTCAAATGCAGATGAATTAGCATTGCCATGGAACGATGAAAACAACTTTCCACAAAAATTAAAAGAAGAGGTGTTTATTAAAAGGCTTGACGGTCCCCTTTTCTTCGGAAATACTAACGACTTTCAAGAGCTTGCTAAAGGCATCCCACACACTGCGACACACTTAATTATTAGAATGGGGAAAGTTCCATATATAGATCAATCTGGACTATATGCACTCGAAGAGCTAATGTTAAGGTTGTTTAAATCTAAGGTAAAAGTAATTCTAGTAAACCTTCAAAAACAACCTAGAGTGATGATGGAAAATATTGATATTATTCCAGATTTAATTCCAGAAAAACGTCTATTTAAAAACTTTAAAGAAGCGATGGTTTACATTAATGCTAATGTTGAGGATGTTGTTTAAAAAATAAATTCTACAATATTAATAAGGCCGAACTGTTATCAGTTCGGCCTTTTATTTGATTTAATTTTTCAGTTATTCGGCTTATTTTATTTCTTTTTCAATTAATTTAAGAACAAAATCGATTCCTTTTAATAGTAGGTTCAAACCAATTAACTTTAGTTTGATAATAATGCATAATAAATAGAATTATATACGTCTAAATTACTTTTATTAGTGGTGCTTTTTGGTAACCCCAAAAAATTTTTTGAAACACCAGCATTATCACTTTTTTTATACTACCATTATTTCTTGTAATGTTAATTAAATTATTCCATTCGTAATTAATTGAAGTATTATTGATTTCCATTTGTTCATCTAAATTAACCCAGTTAATTAGTTGCTCTCTTAATTTAAAAAAGTGCAATTAATGCGATACTACTTTAAGCCCAATAACTGATGCAATTAATGTCATGATGAAAAATAGTCGCCAAAATGTCGCAGGTTCTCTAAAAACTAGAATTCCAATCAATACTGTTCCTATAGCACCAATACCTGTCCAAACGGCATAGGCAGTCCCTATGGGTAATTGCTGTGTGGCTTTGACAAGTAGAAACATACTTATACCTAAACAAATCAAGAATGCAACATACCAATATGTAGTTTCAACACCTGTTGATTCCTTAGCTTTTCCCAAACAGGCTGCAAAAGCTACTTCAAATAGTCCTGCAATAATTAATAATATCCAATTCATTTATATGTGTTTTATATAATTAGACACCTGCATTTGTTATAGTGTATTAAGCTCGTACACTATTATTTTAATATCTCGATAAGATTAAAAGGGTATTTTACCTTCTATATTTAATTTGCACGTATTTTTCTACATCACTTTTAATATAAAAAGAGTTATAATTCTGAACGTTTAAAATATTTGAAACAGTTTTTTTCTTGTCTTTTGTTTTATCGTAATATGCTTTGCAAATTATATATCCTGTCCAATACCCTGCATTTTTAGGTCTATTGTTATTCCCTTTGCTCCAAGAACTCCAAGTATTCCAAATGCTTTTATTTTTATCGTTTTTAAAATCATTCCATATTTCAATTTCTTTACCTTTAAATTTAGAATAATTTCCATCAGTTTCACCACTTATTATTTCAGCTATGAATTCTGCTGAACCTTCTCTCATGCTTTTTGCAAGTAAAGTATTGCTCTCATCTTCCATATTTGATTGATTAAAATGGACTAATTCGTGACATACTGTAATAGGAATATGCTTTCTCAACATACTAACTCTTAAAATATTCTTATTCCATTTTTCTGTATTTGTATCTTTAGTTCGACAGAGAATTTCTGTCCCGATTAACAAACCTCGTTTTGAAATTGTTCCATTTGAATTGAATTTTCCAATAACAAAATAAACATCGGGGAAAACTGCATTTGGATATATATTTTTAAAAGATTTAAAATTTAAATAAATCCTCTCTTTTAAGTCATCAATATTTGTAATGTTATTTCTAATAGTTTTGTAAAACTCTTTGTGTTTAATTACAAATTTTGTGAACTTATCTAGGTCTTTAATTTTAGTTTTATAAAAATCCTTAAGGCCTTTCGTTCCTTTCGAGAAATATTCTTTTTTAAAAATATTTTTAGCATTAATAGTGTCATTTATAGCTAAATCAAAAGCTTTGTAGAAGTTTTTTATATCAGAAGTGTAGATTTTTGATGAATTAGGCTCACTGTAAACTTTCAAATTTTGATCTAATACTGAACACGATTCAAACACAAAAATTATAGCAATAAAGGCGACTATTTTATTAAGTACTATTTTCAATTATAGTTTGGTTTTGTATGTTTTACAAATAATAATAAGTCTTTTATTATTATTCTGTATACGTTAATGTTATATACTCTCTTAAATATAAGCAATCAATTTTAATCAAACTAAAATTTCCGAAGCCTTTATAAAACCAATTACCATTTGGGCAACAGGGTTAATTATGCCTTACTTTTTTTAATTAACTTACTACATGCAACAACTTTAGTAATAGTCTTATTGTGTTCATTTTTTCGCCAATGCATGTACAAATCTATGGTTTGTTTTAGATCGATAAAGCGCACATTATCAAACTTGGAATGTTTAAATGAATGAGGTAGAATGGAAATTCCAAGGCCTTTAGATACGAGATTTAAAAT
Source organism: Patiriisocius marinistellae (assembly GCF_009014635.1). GTDB lineage: Bacteria > Bacteroidota > Bacteroidia > Flavobacteriales > Flavobacteriaceae > Patiriisocius > Patiriisocius marinistellae. Next base: position 562,707 of record NZ_BKCF01000001.1, read on the forward strand.
CATACCACCAAAATCTGATTCGATACTAATTCTAGGTTCAAAACCCAATTGATTAAATAGTTTTCTCAACAAAGACGAAAAGAACGTGGTTTGATGTAATCCTGATATAATAAAGTTTTCGTGTTTAAGTTTTTCAATATTACTAATTGATTTTTTGTCTAACCAATGATTATTGGGAACCGCAATGCAAATAGGTTCGGTTGAGAGTTTTAGTGATTGAATATTGGCATGCTGAATGCTATCGCGACTAAAGGCTATATCTGTATTGTAATCAAGTAGTAGTTTTTGGTGGTTTTCGTCTGTAAGTTCGGCTAATTCTAATTTAAGATCTGGCAGATTGTTTTTTATAATTTCTAAAAAGCTAGGGAGCACACTAAATGTGATAGAACCAGGATATGATATAGAAACATGTCCTGCATCACCTTGATCTATTTTTTTTGCTTGTCTATAAATTTGATCTAGTTCGTTTATAGTTTTAGTCCAATGTTTTTGTAAAAATTTTCCAGCATTCGTTAGCTTTACGTTTCTTTTATTTCTTTCGAAAAGAGAAAAACCTAATTCATCCTCCAATGCTTGTATTTGTCTGGTTAATGACGATTGTGAGATGAAAACCTTTTCGGCTGTGTTCCAAAAATGAAGTTCTTCTGCTAATACCAAAAAATATTTTATTTGCTGGGTAGTCATAATAAATGCATTTTTTGCATTACTGAGTCAAAAATATGTATTTTTAAATATATGCCCTAATGGTTTCTTTGCCTAATATTTTGTTTCACTTTTAAATAAATTAAAACATGCTAGGCGTTGAAAACTTTATAACCTTTGCGATTACCGCTTTATTTTTTATAATGACTCCAGGAATGGATACCATATTTATATTAAATAAATCTATTGGTCAAGGACGCAAATCTGGAATTAATGCAGCAATAGGATTAAATGTGGGGGTTTTGACGCATACGTTTTTTTCTGCGTTAGGTTTAACGGTTATTATTGCAAAATCTGCAATTGCCTTTACGTTGGTAAAATATATTGGTGCAGCTTTTATAGTCTATTTAGGTGTTATGAAGCTTGTTAATACTTCAGGATTATTAGAAGTAAATGATGAAAACAATCTAAAAAAAACGGCTAAAAACGATTTTTGGTCAGGATTTTTTACAAACTCATTAAATCCTAAAGTTGCATTATTCTTTTTAGCTTTATTTCCGAAATTTATTACACATTCAAAATTAGAAGATCCTATTCCTTTTATTTTACTAGGTATTACTTATGCTTTAATAGGTGTAATTTGGTATTTAATTTTAACCTTATTTGCAAGTACGTTTTCTGAGAAAATAAAAAGTAACCCAAATGTTGGATTGTGGATTAATAGGTTTAGTGGATGTATATTTATTTTGCTAGGATTACAAATAGCATTTGGTAAAATGTAGTATTTTAATTTAAACTTTGCCTAAATGTATTAGGACTCATAGTAGTTTTCTTTTTAAATAATTTGCTAAAGTGCTGTGGATAGCCAAAACCTAAATCGTAAGCAATTTCGCTAGCGCTTTTTGTAGAGTTTAACAATCTAATTTTAGCTTTATCAATTATATATTTATGGATGTGATCTTGCGTACTTTGACCAGTTTCTTTTTTTAATAAATCGCTTAAATATTTGGGAGACATATTAAGCGCTTCTCCACAGTATTTAACAGAAGGAATGCCGAGATCTAATTGTCTGTTTTCTATGTAATAACTTTTTAGTAATTGCTCAAATTGGCTTGCTATATCTTGATTTAGGTTTGTTCTAGTATAAAACTGCCTATCATAGAAACGTACACAATAGTTTAATAACAATTCTAAATTAGAAATAATTAAAGTCTGACTATGTGCATCGATATTACTACTAAATTCTTTTTCTATTTTTTCTGAAATTTCAGTGATTGTTTGTCGTTCTTGATCTGAAAGATGAAGAGCTTCGTTAGAGGCATATTCAAAAAAGGAAAATTTATCTATTTTTTTTCCTAATTCTGATTTTCTAATTAAGTCTTGATGAAATACAATGCTCCAACCAGTATCCTCTCTGTTTACATTTTGTCTTTCAAATTCCAATACTTGATTTGGAGCTGTAAAGACAATAGAACCTTCTTGGTAATCATAAGAGTTTCTACCGTAATTTGTAATTGTAAATTGGCAATTATCTTTTAAACCAATTTGGTATAAGTTTAATGCATATTTAAAATTTTCAACTTCAATATCTTTTAAAGCATTAGACACACGAAGTATAGAAATTAAAGGATGTTTGGGCTTTTCTAAACCAAAATAATCATGGACTTCTGAAATGTTGTTTAACTTAACTATTTCTTTCATTGTACTAAAAATAAGATTAAAGGTTTTTCCACCAATTTATGTAAGTGTTAGTTGAATCCTTGGCTACTATTTCTTGACCTATTGTTGGTGTAATTACGTCAATATTTAATTTTTTTGCTTTTTTGATAACGCGTTCAATGGGATCTGTCCATTCATGTAAAGCTAATTTAAATCCTGCCCAATGTATGGGCATTATTTTTTTTGCTTGCACATCTATTCCTGCTTGTGCAGTTTCTTCTGGCATCATATGTATATCAGACCATTGCTCGTTGTATTGTCCGCATTCCATTAAAGCTAAATCAAAAGGACCATATTTTTCGCCTATTTCTTTAAAATGAGCAGCATAACCACTATCTCCACTAAAATAAATGTTTTCGGTTTTAGTTTGAATGACCCAAGAACTCCATAAAGTACTCTGTCCGTTATTTAATTTTCTGCCAGAAAAATGTTGAGCAGGAGTACAAACTAGGTTTAAATTATCCAATTTTACGTCTTGCCACCAATCTAATTCGGTTATTTTGCTCGACGGAATTTTCCAAGATTTTAAATGTGTGCCAACCCCAAGAGGTACGTAAAAATGATTAGTTTTATCTTTTAATTTTAAGATGGTTTTATAGTCTAAATGATCGTAATGATCATGCGAAAAAATAACAGCATCAATTTTAGGAAGTTTTGCAATTTCTAAGGGCAACTCAGCATTAAAACGATTACCTCCAAGAATATCTAAAGGTGCTGCAACTTTGCCAAACATAGGGTCCAGCAATATAGTTTTGCTATCAATTTGTAATAAAAAAGAAGAATGGCCAAACCATATCATTCGCGCTTCGCCATTATAATTTGCAATGTTTGTAGAATCTATTTTTGCCGAAATTAAGTTTGCTTTAGGTCTTCCATTAGGTACTTTTGTGGTGAAAAAAGTATATGCAAGTTTCATAGTTTCAGAAAAACTTAAATTTTTAGGAACAGGATTTGTGTTACTAAATTTTCCATTTTTAAACTGTTTAGAACTTTCGTAAACAATCATTTGTTCTTTTGAAATATCTCCACCAAAGCTAGGATAGAAATTGGTGAATGCAAGGTAGGTTATTACCAGAAAACCAATTAAAATAAGAGTTGTAATCATTATTCGTTTTAAAATATTTTTGATCATTTTAAAAAACAGGTTATGTTATTATTTTTTCTGTTTTTCGTCAATTTATAAAGTAACATTTAGCTTACCCTAATAACTATAAAGTAAGCTAAATATTTATTATTGTAAGTTAAGCTGAGATTCCATCATACTTACAAACTCACCATCAGACATGTTTTTTCTAGCAGTTAATAGTTGTTCAGCATCAGCTCCAGCTCTATATCTTAATGTGTTTGAATTATCTGTTGCAGCTGTAAAAATGACGTCTGCAATTTGTTCTGGAGAACTCATGCTATCAGGATCCATTAAGTCTTCAAAAGATTTCATAGTGCCTTTAAAAAACTTATTGTATTCTTTAAGTTCTTTATCATGTTGTAAATCTAAAGAGCGTCCACCAAAATCTGTGTTTACAGTTCCAGGTTCTATTAATTTTACACCAATAGCTTTCATTTCATAATGAAGTGATTCTGAAAAACCTTCAACGGCAAATTTTGTTGCATGGTAAAGAGGCATTAATGGAAATGTCATTTTTCCTCCTACTGAAGAAATATTAATAAACATTCCATTTTTATTTTTTCTAAAATGTGGTAACCTAGCTCTTGTAACATCAAAAAGCCCAAGTACATTTACATCAAATTGTCTTGTTACACTTTCTCTTGTAGCAGATTCAAAAGTCCCCATTATCCCATAGCCAGCATTATTTAATACAACATCTATTTTTCCGAATTTAGAAACACCTTCCTCTATTGCTGCGTTAATAGTCTCTAAATTTTGCACATCTAATGTATTAACTAATACATTGTCCAGTTTATTTAATTCTGTTTCGTTTTCGGGTGTACGCATCGTTGCAATAACATTCCAGCCTTTAGCTTGAAATTTTTTAGCAGTTTCTTTTCCTATACCAGATGATGCTCCTGTAATTAATATTGTTTTGCTCATATTATTTCTATTTTAATTATTAATAGAGCAAAATTATAGCAGGATCATTCTTTAGACGTATGCAAATTGCGGATAGTTGTATACTTTTTTCTATATGTTTACTATTCTACTAATTCATAAAAATCTCTTTTGCCAATTTTTATTTTAATGCCAGAATGTAATTTAATGTTACTATTGATGTCCTTATTTTTTTTCAAATTAATTTGAATGGCTCCACTTTCAATTAGCCTTCTAATTGCAGATTTAGATAATTCACTTTTTAATTGAACACATAAATCTATTAACTTAATAGTTTTATTTACATGTTGGATAGTCTTTATTAGCACAGGCATGAATTCTTTATCTTCAAATTTTTTGTTTTGAAATTGTTTTACAAAATGCTCTTCTGCTTCTTGAGCTTTAGTAGCGTTATGGTATTGTGTAATAATGTTTTTAGCAATTATTTTTTTTATTTCCATTGGGTTTTCACCATTTGCTAATCTGTTATTTATGTTTTGTTTTTCGTTTAAAGAAAAATCTGTTGTTAGGTGTAAAAACTCTTCAATTAAATGATCTGGAATAGACATTGTTTTTCCAAACATATCTTTAGCTTCATCTGTTAATCCAATGATATTGTTTAGTGATTTACTCATTTTTTCTTTTCCGTCAAGTCCTTTTAATAACGGCATACACATGACAATTTGGGGATTCATTTTAAAAGTTTCTTGTAATTTTCTACCCATAGTACAATTGAAAAGCTGGTCTGTTCCTCCCATTTCAATATCTGCTTTAATTTCTACAGAGTCAAAACCTTGAAGAATTGGGTACACTAATTCATGCATTGCAATTGGTGTGTTTTCTGTAAATCGTTTATTAAAATCGTTTCTGTGCATAAGTTGTGCAACAGTGACATTAGATAAAATTTGAATGACTTCTGTAAAAGAAAGTTTGTCTAACCATGTAGAGTTAAATACTATTTTAACTTTATCAACGTCTATAATTTTAGATAATTGATTAATATAAGTTTCTGAATTGTGCTTTACAGCATCAACAGATAATGGTTTTCTACTTTTGTTTTTTCCTGTTGGGTCACCAATTCGTGCTGTAAAATCTCCAACTAAAATAATAACTTGATGTCCTAAATCTTGAAATTCCCTTAATTTTTTTAATACCACTGCATGTCCTAAATGTAAATCTGGAGCTGTTGGATCGAAACCTAGTTTTATAATTAGTTTTCGATTGTTTTTTTTAGCTTGTTTTAATTTGTCTTCCAATCCATTTTCTGGAAGAATAATTTCTACATTTTCTTTTAATTTCTTTATTGTTTCCATAATTTTTTAAATAAAAAAAAGCCCGAGCAAAATGCTCGGGCTTTTTAGTTATGTTATAATTTATAATTATCAAATATTATTTGAAGTATACGCATAGCTATTTCGAGCAGATATTATTTTATAATAATAAGTGCTGAAATATGGAAGGCGTAATATATTGTTTAGTCTTTTCATTTTATACTGCAAATATAATTTTTAATGTTCTAAATACAATCTTTTATTTGACATGATTTTTTATAACGGCAACTTACAAATATGCTTAAACTTTTGATTAAGCGACAACTTCCATATTGAGTATATGTTTCTTCAGTTTGATTTATATTAAAATACTTAGATTTAATGATTAATCAGAAAGAACAAAAGAGAGAATTAAGACTGTTCTTTATCTCAGCTCTTTGTTGTGCGTTCGTGCTTTTATATTTCTACTCTTGCAAACGCTCTAACTGGCGAACCATCTGATTTTTCGATTTTTAGAGGAATACAATTTAATTCAAACTTTTTAGAAATTAACTTATCCAAATTAGTCATATTTTCAATTATTAAAATTTCCTTTTTTAGAAGAACTTTATGATTAGGAAGTAATTCGGCAGTCATTTTATCTACAGATATAGAATCAAAACCTAGTGCCTTTAAATTCAATTTTGCTAACCATTCAACAGCCTCAGTTGTTAAAGTTGGAAATTCGTCAAAGTATCTTTCCGTATTCCATTTGTGTTGCCATCCTGAATAGAAAAGCACAAAATCTACATTTTTAATCTCATCCTCTTTCATTTTAAGAAAGTCTAAACTGATTTCTTTTATTTCAGAACAATCAATTACTATTGCCGGTCCAATAAATTTTTCCACACCAAATTGGTCAAGTGATTATGTGTTTGGAATTATATGTGCAGGTGCATCAATATGTGTTCCAGTATGCGTACACATTGTCATATTGATTTCTGCAAACCCATCTTTTTCTATTGTATTGCCTTGTTCAAAAATAGGTTCAAGTGTATTTGGGTAAACAGTAATTTTATTTTTTAGTGTATGTGTTAAATCTATTATCATTTTTTTATGATTTTAAAAACTATCTAGCCTTTTTTGGGATGGGTCAAAATTACGGTTTTGTATGTGATACGTAGCGTATGTAAGTAACTAATTTCGTAAATAGACTAATACTAGCAATGGATTCAATACTTTTTAAGTTTGGTTCTCTCTATACCTCAATTCTTTGTTGGTAATAAATTTTAATCAATTTCCATTTTTGCAAAGTATATTAGAAAATAGGTAAACACATTAATTAAAATTAGTTTGAATTTTGCAGTATGAATAAAATATCAAACTTCGGAATTTTTACCCTACTTTTTGTTAGCAGTTTAACCATAATGGTTGGGACAGTTATTGCACCTTCATTATCAGAAATTGTAGAAAATAAAAGTTTAGGGTTTTCACCTAGTTGGTTAATTACCTTACCTTCTTTAGGTGTAGTTCTTTTTGCACCTATAATAGGAAGATTACTTAACAAATTAGGCACTATTAATTTGCTATGTTTAGGTCTTATACCTTATGCTATTCTAGGTTTTGTTGGCGCATTTATCACTAATGATTTTATATTAATTATTGATAGAATTTTACTTGGTGCAGCAACAGTAGCAATACAAGTATCTGTAACAGCTTATATAGCAGATTTTTTTACAGGTGAAGCAAGAATGAAAATGATTGCTTGGCAAGGCATGTCTATAGAATTAGGCGGCGTTGTATTTTTAGCTATTGGTGGTCTTTTGGGAGAAATAAACTGGCAATTCCCTTTTTATATTTATCTTTTGGCTTTACTGTGTTTAATTTTTATAGCACTGTCATTACCAAAATCTAAAACAAAGTCAATAGAAAAAAGCGATGCGCAACCAACAAATACTAAAAACACAAAAGTAAGACTCATTTTTATAGCTTCTCTTTTAGCAATGATGTTGTTTTTTGTTGGTTTTGTTACATTACCATTATACTTGCCAAAAACTTTTGCTTTTACCGAATCTCAAACAGGTTATCTAATGGCATTTATTTCTGTAATCGCTATTATCACTGCTAGCCAGATGCCAAAAATGGTTAAATTTTTTGGAGATGGAAAAACTGTAGCTATCGGGTTTTTATTTTTTATGCTGGGTTATTTAGTTTTAGCAATAGCTGGGAGTTTGCTCTTTTTAATGCTAACAACTATTTTTATAGGTATAGGGTTTGGATTTACAATACCATTATTAAACCACATGATGCTTGAAGCAAGTACAATACAAAATCAAGGTAAAAATTTAGGTTTGTTTTCTATGGGGGTTTTTGGAGGACAATTTCTCTCAACATTTATCGAATACCTATCAAATAATTATACCATAATCTATACTATATCATCAGGCTTGGCTTTAGTAATTGCAGGAATTATTTATGTTATGTTTCATAGAGAATTAAATAAAATTTAATCAAACAAATTCTTCTTACTTTTGAGGTAGCCTTAAAAGTAAATGAACAAAAAGTCCTTAAATAAAAAAATTCAAATCACTGAAAACTTTGAAAGTAACACCGTTTTATTTTCAGAAAATTCAATGGGTATTTATTTTGAATTTAAATCAGAAAGCAATCTAAAACTTCATTTTAAACCATTAAATGAAGTTTTTAATAAGGATGTATTTACAATTAATAAAGGCATTTTATTAAATTTTGAACGCGAACTTATAGATGAAGATGATATTGAATATGCATTAGATGTCTTTTCACTTTTTAATAAGTATCCACAATTTGAAATTAAGGAAACATTAAAAATAGTACAGATAAAAAAAATAGTTCAACTACTTGAAAATGAATTTTATAGTGGTGGTATGTCTCACATAATGCTCAAAACTTTATTGAAAGTTTTGCTATTGCATTTAATTAGATATCAAAATAGTGGCTTTTTAGAACAAGATTTAAGTCAAAAAAGAGTCTTTCAGTTTTTAGAATTAATGGAAACTCATTTTTTAGATAATACAAATGCTAGTTTTTATGCAAATGAAATAGGGATTAGTTTAAAGCGATTAAATCAAATTTTAAAAGAAAAATTGAATCTAACAGCAAAACAGATTATACAACAAAGGCAAATAACTGAAGCTAAACGAAGACTTGTTAGAAGTAAAATAACAACTAAAGAATTGGCTTTTATATTAGGTTTTGATTCAATTAGTAGTTTCTCAAGGTTTTTTAAAAAACACATAGGTGTTAGTCCATCTGCTTTTAGACAACAATATTAATCTAAAGTTATGATTTGTAGCGTTAAGTTATTGAATTCGGAATTTTTTTTTCTAATTGCTGGCAACGGTTTTGTATAAGATTAGTTGCGTATTTTAAGCAACTAATTTAGCAAATACAAACCGAATAGAAAATCCGCGAGGATTTTCGTAAGTAGGCTCGTACTAGCAATTAATTTTATACGTTGTTATGTGCTGGCATTACTTTATCAGAGTTCAAATTGTCCGTTTCTATATTTTCAGTAATTAGCACTATTCTCGATTGTATTCTAAAAGCCGGGTTCTATTTTGATATTATATTTTGTTAAAAGTCCAACTACCGTTTCTAAAGTAAATTTAGCTCCTTTAATTTGATTATTTTCTGGGTCAATTGAAAAATTGTAAGAACTTCTAAAATCAGTATTTTGCAAGTTTGTGTTTTTGAATATTGCATTTTGTAAGTCACAATCATCAAAAACGGATAAACTCAAATCACACTCCGTAAAATCAACTTCTTGAAGTTTGGTTTTCTGAAATGAAAATTTTGAAAGTTTCCGTTTAAAAAATGACGAATGATTTAATTGGCATTTGTCAACTTTTATTAAAAATCCAAAGTCGTTACATTTATAGAATTGTAAACCTAACATTTTACAATCTTTAAAAAGTACATTTTGAAATCCTGTTTGTAAAATATGAGCTGAACTTAAATTACAGTCATAAAATTCGCAGTCTATAAACCTAATTTTCGACAAATCAGAATTCGAGAAATTACAATTTAAAAAAGTACATAATTCATATTCGCCTTTTTCAAGTCCATTTTCCGAAAAGTCCTTTTTTTTAAATGTTTTTTCTTCTATAAACTGTTCATTCATTTAATCTCGATGTTTCTTTCCGCTTGCACATAACTCATTATAAATTACATTATGTAGTTTTTATCCCGTAAATACTTTGATTTTTATCCCTTTAAAAGTAAACAATCAATAGTAATCAAGCTAAAATTTCCGCGAAAGCGTAATCAAAAAAAGCGGTTACACTTAATATGTAACCGCTTTTAGATGTTATAATAAAGTACTTATACTAGTAGAAAGTTACTTTACCGTTAGCAATATCATACATTCCACCTACAATTTTAATTTCGCCATTGTCTTCCATTTCTTTTAAAACAGAACTTTTTGAACGAATATCTTCAATGGTCATGTGTACATTTTTCTCTGCTACAGTGTTTACAAAGTCTATATTTTTTGAGTTACGTAGGCTTTCATCTGTAGGTTCTTTCACTGCCTCTACTGCAGGTTCAATTTTATTAATTAAAGCGGTTAAGTTTCCTAAACGCGCGTGGTCACAAGCTCCCTTTACTGCACCACAGGCTGTATGGCCAAGCACTACAAGTACTTTTGTTCCTGCTAGTTTACATGCAAACTCCATGCTCCCTAGTATATCTTCGTTTACAAAATTACCTGCAATACGAATACTAAAAAGGTCTCCTATTCCTTGATCAAAAACCAGCTCTGCAGATACTCTTGAGTCAATGCAATGTAAAACGGTAGCAAATGGATATTGTCCTGTACTCGTTTGTACTACCTGCTCACTTAAGTCTCTATCTACTTGTTTGTTATTTACAAACCTCTTATTTCCATCTTTAAGTTCTTGTAATGAAGATGCAGGGGTCATTTTTAATTGTGTTTCTTTTGTATGTGCTTTCATATTCTGTTTTTATAATTATTACTAAAATATTTAATTTGATTATTTAAATGTGTCAAAGAAGTGCTAAACTTCTTCAATTATGCTGTTTTTGGTCGTAATTTAAAAAATTTGATAAAACTTTCTGGATTTTGAACGATTCCCCTTTCTGAAATGAGCTGAATATCAATATTTCTATTACGTGCTTTTTCTGAAAAATCTTCAAGAATCTCAACAATATCATTATCTAAAAATCTTGTTTTTCTTACATCTAGTTCTAAAAACGAATTACTTGGCAAGCTATCTAGCTCTTTAAGTATGGCACCTTTGTTAAAGAAGGTTACTTCTTCGGCAAGGGTCATTTTTATTTTATGAACTCCGTTGCTGTTATCTTCGATATGCAAGAAGTGCGAATTTTGGAAACTTTTAATCAAGATTACTACAACTCCTACGGCAAGACCTAGGCCTATTCCAATCAATAAATCTGTGAAAACTATTCCTAAAACAGTAACAATAAACGGTACAAATTGCTTCCATCCCAATTTATACATTTGTTTAAATAAAGATGGTTTTGCTAACTTATAACCTACTATTAAAAGAATTGCAGCTAAAACAGATAATGGGATCATGTTTAATATGGTAGGGATTAAAATTACCGAAATCAACAAGAAAAATCCGTGTATAATCGCTGCCATTTTAGATTTACCACCAGATTGTATATTAGCAGAACTTCTAACAATTACTTGTGTAATAGGAAGTCCTCCTATCATTCCAGAAAGCATATTTCCAGTTCCTTGTGCTAATAGCTCTCTGTTTGTGGGTGTTACTCTTTTCCGAGGGTCTAGTTTATCTGTTGCTTCAACACATAATAACGTTTCAAGACTTGCTACAAGTGCAATTGTAAATGCCGTTATCCATATTTGAGGGTTGCCAATTTCGCTAAAATTAGGAAAGCTAAATTGCCCTAAAAAAGAATCAATACTATCTGGAATAGGTACGCTAACCAGATGTTCGCTAGATATGCCCCATGCTTCATTACCTTGTGTTACCATAAAATAGATTATACCTATGGCTACAGCAACAAGTGGTCCTTGTATAAGTGTAAAAAGTTTGCCTTTTTTAGATAATACTTTGTCCCATAAAATTAAAATTAAAAGTCCAATGATTGCTGCAATAGTGGCTCCAGGACTAATAAAATCTATGGTTTTAAAAATTTCGGAAAACGTATTTTCACCGTCTATTTGAAAAAAAGCAAAGTCACCTTCTGGGTTGGCATCATAACCAAAAAAGTGTGGAATTTGTTTTAAAATAATAATAATACCTATTCCTGTTAGCATTCCTTTAATAACAGATGATGGAAAATAATACCCTATAATACCAGCTTTTAAAAGACCAAAAACTAATTGAATGGCACCTCCAAGAACAACGGCTAACAGAAAGTTTTCAAAACCTCCTAATGTTCCAATGGCAGTTAAAACTATTGCTGCTAATCCAGCAGCGGGACCACTAACTCCTAAGGGTGAGCCACTAAGTGACCCAACAACAATACCTCCTATTATTCCAGCAATTAAGCCAGAAAACAATGGAGCGCCACTTGCAAGTGCAATACCTAAGCAAAGAGGAAGAGCAACAAAAAATACAACGATACTCGCTGGAATATCACTCTTTAAATTTTTAAATGGATTTGAATTATTCATTTTTAGAATATAATATATTGTAATACAGCGCATTATATTGCGTCTGTCGATTGTTTTATTAATTTGATTTGGGAGTAACAAAACACATAACCATGAAGGGAGTGTGTATTGTTAGAGAATGAGAAATACGTTTATACCACTTCTGGGGGTGGAATAAAAGTGTCAAGAACTAATGAATGTTCTTTAAGTACAGGGATTTTTAACTTCTCGATAAATGAAGTTGCTAGTATTAAATATTGCAGCTTAGGTAAATGAAAATCAATAGAGTCTTCGGCTGTTTCTTCATCAGAATCCTCCTCGTTATTTTCTTCTTCAAGAACTGTATTAACAGATACTCCTGTGGTATTATTCGCTAAAATAAAACCATTCAATACCGGCTGTCCAATTAAAGCAGTTACAAAAAGCAGCACTATATAATGCATCGCAAATTTTTTAAGAAAGCTTAATCCTTTCATATTGCAATGGTTTTTAAAACTAAGTCTGTATAAAAATTGACTATAGTATTTTTGTCATCTTCAGCATCTGTAAGCGCTGGTAAATGTTGACTAAAATAGCGCTGGTGGTGTGCTCCTTCTATAACTGTAGATATAAGCATATGAGGAAAAGCAAACGTAGGATTTACCTCAATGACCATATCACTTATACGCTGCACCACTCTTTTGTATGTTTTGTAATATCCCTTCTCATTTTCTTGATCAACATCTTTAGTATGATATGCCTTTGAGGATTCAGCGATAATAATTTTATTTAAAAGGATTTCATTGATGTATGAAAACGAATTGTCCTCTTCTACCTTATTAGTTATAAGTGCTATTGCTTTTCTCAGTTTTTCTGTAGATGAAGGCACATTTAATGTTGAAAAAACTAATTTATATTCAATCCAGCTCCAGTACCAGCTGGTTAAATAAACTAAAAGTGCATGCTTGCTTTCAAAGTAACGATATACCGAACTTTCATTAGAGCCTATTGCTGTACCAAGTTTTTTAAAAGTAAAGCTTTCAAAACCTAACGTGTCCATCATTAAAATACTATGAGACACAATCTTACGTCCAAGCTCAGAAGACTCTGGGTTCTTGGTGTAAAGTGCTGGATCAATTGTGATATTTACTTGTAGGTTTTTCATTTTACGAAGGCAAATATAATAGTAATACTATTATAAATTAAATGTTTAACATTTTTTTAAAATAAACTTTTTTTTCGCTTCGGAAATGTGACTACAATTTTACAATCGTTATTTAATTTGCAGTCTCTTCTTCAATTGTAGGAGTTGTCTCAATTGGCTCGTCTTCATCCTCTTCATTTTCCTCTTTATAGGTCTCCACTTCCTTTAAAATATGTGGAAGCATAAGAGGTGCGATTGAAGCAACAGGCTCATATAAAATAGAATCTGCTTTTTTCTCTTCTGAAATAACAAACCCACTTGCTGCCGTCGATGCATTTATAAACATAAACAACACCGAAATTATAAATGCAAACTTTATAGCATTAAACAATCCACCTAAAAGCTTGTTTAAAAAACCTAAAGCAGCAAAATCTGCGACTTTTGTTAAAAGCTTTCCTGCTATACTTATTGCAACTAGAATAACAAGAAATGTAATAGCAAAAGCAGCTAACTGAATTGTTTGTTCATTCCAGTCTACATTATTAGCTAAATAATCAGCCGCATATCCCGAAAAATACATTGCCCCATAAACACCCAGAATTAATCCTAATAAAGATGCCAAGGTGGAGAAAAGCCCTTGCGATAGCCCTCTGTAAAAAGCGTAGATTAAAATAATTCCTAGAATAATATCTATTATACTCATGCTGAAAGTCTAAGGTTGAGCTGTAAATATACAATAATCGTGTTTTGTTAACACTGCTAAAGTTTCCACGTGCTATTAAAGTTTGCTAACTTTGCGCCATGGCAAGAGATGAACAATTAAAGCAGCGTTGGGAGGCAGTAGTCACTACTTTGAGCAATAAATTTGCTGACGGTGACAAACTGGACCTAGATGCAATTATTTATTTAGTTGGTGTGCAGGAATTAGGACAACTTCATAAAAAGTTTAAAAAGGATGAAAAGCTCAATTTAATGCATATTGCTATTTGCAGGTTGCTAGAGCCTTTTGGATATTACGAATTTGAATATTTTGACGATGCGGGTTGGCCTCATTACAAAATACTTGAGCAACTGCCATCATTAAAAGCAGGAGAACAAAGCATATTGATGAAAGATGCAATTGTAAATTATTTTTTAGAGAAAAAAGTGATTGACTAATATTTCAGAAGAGAAATTCTAAATTTTAAAGTGGGCAGATGTTACTGAGTTTCTGTAATTTTGCCACCTCAACTAAAATACTGCGTCACTCATAGTGAGCGTAGCCGTACCATGATAGACAAGATTAAAGAACATATTGCACAAGTTGAAGCTTTTACCGCAGCGACAAAAGAAGAAGTTGAAGATTTCCGAATCAAATATTTAGGAAGTAAAGGACTTTTAAAAGAGTTTTTTAGCGAATTTAAAAATGTTGCAAATGACCAGAAAAAAGAGTTTGGTCAAGTAGTTAATACACTAAAGAACGCTGCGCAGGAAAAGGTAGATATTTTAAAAGATACCCTTGAAAACAAAGAAGAAAGTAAAGGTGTTTATGGAGATTTATCGCGCCCAGGGGCATCTATTGAGTTGGGTTCTCGTCACCCTATTTCAATTGTAAAAAATAAGATTACTGAGGTATTTTCAAACATAGGTTTTAATGTGAGTGAAGGTCCAGAAATTGAAGATGACTGGCATAATTTTACAGCATTAAATTTACCAGAATATCACCCAGCACGTGATATGCAGGATACGTTTTTTATTCAAACAGACCCAGATGTTTTATTGCGCACGCACACCTCGTCTGTCCAAGTACGGTACATGGAAAATAACCAACCACCTATACGTACAATTTCGCCAGGACGTGTGTATCGTAATGAAGCTATTAGCGCAAGAGCACATTGCTTTTTCCATCAAGTAGAAGGATTATACGTTGATAAAGGAGTGAGTTTTGCAGATTTAAAGCAAACACTACAGTATTTTACTACTGAAATGTTTGGCAAATCAAAAATACGCCTGCGTCCATCATATTTTCCATTTACCGAACCTAGTGCAGAAGTAGATGTATATTGGGGGTTAGAAACTGAAATAGACCATAAAATAACCAAAGGTACAGGCTGGTTAGAAATCATGGGCTGTGGTATGGTTGACCCTAATGTATTAAAAAATTGTGGTATCGACCCAGAGATTTATAGCGGCTTCGCTTTTGGGATGGGTATAGATCGTATTGCAATGTTATTAAATCAGATTCCAGATATTAGAATGATGAGTGAAAATGATGTACGTTTCTTAGAGCAATTTAAGAGTACTTACTAATACAATCACTTTAATTTTATCATATTTCCAAAGCAGTTGTTAGTGTTATGAGAAAAGATATTGAAATTCCAGAGGTGAAAGATGTTTACATCGCCGCAGTATATGAATTTAACGATGATTATAATGTGCATGATTGGAATATTTATATGATTAACGATGGTAGTACCCCTATTGAGACAGTGCTTATTGTTGCTCAGGGTTATAATGAAAAGAAAATGACCTCGCCTATGCGTAAGACAATTAAAATTGTTCCCGCAAAAGGATTTGCAAAAATTGAGTTTATTGATGAAAGTGTTTTTGTGCTAGATAACTTCTTTACAATTACCTTTTTTAGGGAAGATAAAATGTATGATAAGCGGTATGAAATTCCGCGTAATTCTATTATGCAAGACAATACTGTTGATCTTCCAGTGATGCCTAACAAAGGTGTACTCGCCAGATAATACCCGTTCATTTATAAATACCGCGTTGTTTTTTTAGTTATAAGTAACTGAAAAACAGATATGTACTATGTTTTATTCCTAGAATATGGTTTTCTCATCTTTTGAGGTGGTAAAGAATGGCTACCTTTATAATGTATGAAATAGCAAGTCAAACTATTTAATATATTTTAACAACTAACCTACCATTATTTGAGACTGTTCTACACCATTCTTTTGTCTATTAGCTGCACATTTATCTATGCGCAAGAATATAGTGATGCATATTTGGCATCTAAAAGTGATGACTATTTAGGACTTCTTTTTGACATAAAAGCAAAAGATAC
This sequence comes from Patiriisocius marinistellae, assembly GCF_009014635.1. Taxonomy (GTDB): domain Bacteria; phylum Bacteroidota; class Bacteroidia; order Flavobacteriales; family Flavobacteriaceae; genus Patiriisocius; species Patiriisocius marinistellae. The sequence continues at coordinate 579,189 of NZ_BKCF01000001.1, forward strand.
AATTACTGCAATTCAAATTGCACGTGTAACAATCGAACGCTCAAAAAAGAAAAATGATTTTACTCAAATTGCAATTGGGTATGAGCAAATGGCACGAGTTTCTGAGATTCCCAAGGCGCTTCAATATTTAGATAGTGTTACCCATTATGCTATTAATAGTGATCATATAGATTTTCCTGCAATAGGGTATTTATATAAGTCTTACTTTCAGTACATTAATCAAGATTATGATGCGAGTTTAAAAAATGGGATTTTAGGATATCAATCTGCCAAAAAGAAAGGTAACACTGAGCAAAAAATTGCGGCTCTAAATATTATATCTGGGATTAATAGGCTTTGGGGAAATTTTCAAAAAAGTCTTGATACAGATTTCTTGGCCTTAAAATTATCTGAACAGTTGCCAATTACAGAAGTTTCAAACTCAAACTACTTAAATACTTTAAAAGGAATAGGGTCAAGCTATTCAAAACTATTTGAACCTGAAGAGGCATTACATTACTATCAATTAGGGATTAAAAAATCACTTGCTGTTGGGGATAGCATTATGTACTATGACTTTGTTTCAAAAACTGCGGGACCACTTATTTTACAGCAACGAATGCGCTCTGCTAAAGATAGTTTGCTAAAAGGAGATAGTTATAGAGAGTACTTTGATAGCAATTATATTTATAATTATCATTATGAGTTGGCACAAATTTACTTTGGACAAAGTGCAGATGACTATGGCGTTAGAGCGCTAGAGAAAATAGATAAGCTATATGAAGAAAATAATAAGTTATTTCCAGAATTACCCAAGGTTTATACACTACTAATTTCTCATTCTGAAAAACAGGGAAATAAAGAAAAACAATTAGATTACCTCTACAAACTTAATAACGTTACAAAACAAATAAATACTAGACAGGCAAAAATAAAAAGCCGAACCAATGAAGAATATATTATTCCACAATTAGTAGAGGATAAGGAAGATATGATAGATTTGTTAGAGAATGAGAATAAAAGTTCGGCTAATAAAACTCTTTTAGTAATTGGGTTATTAATAGTTAGCTTGTTATTAATGGGTTATTATTTTAATAGACAATGGGTTTATAAAAAGAGATTTCAAAAATTAATTGTAGTTAATGAAAAAAAGAAAACTATTAGAGCTACAACATCATCAAAGCAAGAAATTTCTGCCGAAACTATTGAGGATATTTTGATGCATCTTAAAACCTTTGAAACCAAGAAAAACTTTACATCATCAAGCCTTACATTAAATAAAGTTGCAAAATCGTTTGGCACAAACTCTACCTACCTCTCTAAAGTAATTAACTTAAAAAAAGACAAGAATTTTTCTCAATATTTAAACGATTTGCGTGTAGAATATGCAATGGAAGAATTAAATGACAACCCAAAATTTAGAAAATATACAATTAAAGCAATCGCTCAAGAAAGCGGTTTTAAAAGCGGAGAGTCATTTTCAAAAGCCTTCTATAAAAAATATAAAATTTATCCAAGTTATTATTTAAAACAACTAATGGCAAAAGAGTCTTAGTTCAACTTCTCTGTTAACTTCGCCATCACTTTTTTAGGATTCTTATCCTCGTAAAGGATTTCATAAATAGCATTAATTATTGGTGTTTTTGCTTTCTTTTTACCTTTGTCCTGGTTGAGTTTATATGCGCTTTTTGTTGCATAATAGCCTTCTGCAACCATGCTCATTTCCATTTGTGCACTCTTAACAGTATAACCTTTGCCTATCATATTTCCAAACATTCTATTACGGCTAAAAACAGAATATCCCGTCACTAATAAATCGCCCAAGTAAGCAGAGTCATTAATATCCCTTTTCATTTTATGCACTTTTTTTACGTAACGTTTCATCTCTCTAATGGCATTGCTCATTAATACACTTTGAAAGTTATCACCATAGCCCAATCCATGTGCAATACCAGCTGCAATAGCATAAATATTTTTAAGCATAGCAGCATATTCAGTCCCCATTACATCATCACTAGTTGTACATTTTATATAGTCGCAGCTTAAATTATTGCCAACTAACATTGCTTTTTCATTATCCGCACAGGCAATTGTCAAGTATGAAAGTCGCTCTAAGGCAACCTCTTCTGCGTGGCAAGGGCCAGAAATTACCCCTATATCATTAAAAGGCACATCATAATGTGTGAAAAAATGGTCACCAACAATGAGACTAGTTTCTGGGACAATCCCTTTAATAGCTGAAAACACTGTCTTGCCTTTTAGAGGCTCAGTTAAATTTTTTAACTCGGTATATAGAAAAGCAGATGGGATTACAAATATTAAAACATCTGCATAGCGTACTATTTCATTAATATCATTGCTGAGCATTAATTGAGAAGGTTTAAACTCTACAGAGCTTAGATAATTAGGGTTATGTTCCTCCTTTTTTAAGTGCTCAATAGCATACACACTGCGCATGTACCAACCCACAGTATCAAGATTTTCACAGAGCATTTTAACAATTGCAGTAGCCCAGCTTCCGCCACCAAGGACGGCAAATTTTGGTGTTTCTTTCATATATAATAGCCCGCAAATGCGGTGAGATTTAGCTTAGATTATTTTAATAACCTAAAAGTAAAAATAGGGAAAAGATTTCAAATGAATTTAATGATTAAACAGTGGTTGTGTCTTCTAAATAAATAATATTTCCGAAGTTATAAAACATTTTTTTCTTCGGAAATGTTAGCCATTATTAAAATTTCCGAAGCAAATAAGTTACATATCTTGTTGTAAATAAGAGGTTTAAAACTTTGGCACGCTTTATGGAATTTAGAAATCAATAACTTTAAAAGGCTAAGTTATGAAAACGACAAAACTATTTTTAATGATGAGTATGGTAGCCCTGTTTTTTACCTCTTGTTATACCGAAACCGTGATTGTAGAAGATACAATAGTTGACCCTGTACCTCAAGTAACTTTAGCTCATTTATTATCAGACTATGAATTGTGGTATGTGGATGTAAATAAAAGTAATAGTAATGGAGAAATTCCATTTATGCAAATTGCGTTTACATTATCGTTTGAAAATGGCACACTTTACGCGAATAATAATTTAGTGGGCATTGGAGACCAAGGATATGGGTTAGGAATTGATGTAGGTTATTACCATACTAGTGGCTTTGATTTAAATATTACGCACGATCTTGATGGATTTAATCGCTTTGAGGTAACGCAATTAGCATATAATAAGTTAGAACTTTACAATAGAACTACAGGTGTGTATTTTACACTTATAGGCGCTCAAAGAGACACTTTTGACTACAACGCATTGTTCTATGATAACATACATTATTTTGTGCAAGAATATGTAACGTGGGAAAAGACATTTACAAGCCAACAAGGAGCAATTAATGAGTTTGACAATGAAAACTTTGTAGCTTTCTTACCAGGCGGTGGTGACGGAAATTTTCAAAGTAGCCAAGATAATAATGGTACAAACCCAAATAACATTTATTATGACTATACGGGCATATATAATGTGGATGATGTTAACAATAATCGTTACTTGAAATTCTTAACATTAGATTATGATTTCTTAGGCAATGAATATTTTGAAATGAGCGTTATCGATGACAGAACTATTTCTTTGTACCATCCAAATAGTCGCACGACTTATGAGTTTACAGGAAGAGGATACATACAGTTTAAGAATCAAGATGGTTTTGAAAAAGGAGAAGAAAGAGGAAAGCTGCGTTTATCTAAAGAGCAAATAGAGAAGCAAATGGTGAAAATTAGCACCTTATAAAATACAACGATTTTTGGTTGGTTAGTAGCCGCCTCAATTACTCAACTGAGTAATTGGGGCGGTGTTTTTTTATAGTCTATTCTCCTGCATTTTTTATAAACCAATTTTTAATGTCATCGAGGTTAAAGATTAAACCTATTCTAAAACTGGTATAATCATTATATGCTATTCCTTGTTGAAAACGACCTTCAAAATTTATTAGTCCATTAAAGTTTGTGCGAATTGTAGTTCTAAATGCATTATAACGATCGCCATTATTTATATAACCTCGATAGCCTGCAAGCTCATTGTTAAAAATCCATTTGTTTACTTGGTATTGCATTCCTACTCCATAAGAAAAAGCATCATTTTGTCTGTAAACAGTTGTTCGGTTTGTTTGAAAAACGAAGAGTCCGGTTTGGGCATATAGCTTAATTAATGATTTGTTCTTTTTCAAAATTGTTTTTCCAAGGGACAAATCAAAAAGATAGCCCGGAGAATCTGTGTATCTAGCAAATTCTAGATTAGTTCCAGATGCAGTTTTAATACCAATATTTAATAGTACATCTGGCAAGTATACTTTGTCCTTGAGTATCTGTATTTGTGTCTCTATATAAATATCTCCTCCAGCAGTACCCTTTAATCCATCTTCTTTGATATTACGTTCTTCTTTGACTTCTTGGGATAGTTTAAAACGTTCATAGGGTACAACAAACATTCTAAAACCTACTCTATCTTTAATAATAGGAACATCAAGTTGTAAGTATGCGTTGTGAGTTTTATCACCTTCAGACGTTTGGCTTTCATAAGCTGTTCTTAAAAGAATATGATTATTAACCCCTCCCATTCTTAATTCTGGAATGGGGAGTGCATTAGGCCCTAACCTCGCTGGGGAAATATCAATGTTTTGTTGTCCAGAAGATATGGTAATTGAAACTAAAAATATAATTAGCGAAAAAAAGAAGTTATAGGTTTTTAGCTTATTAAATTTCATACGGTAAATTACCTATAAAAATTCATCTCGTCAAGATACTCCCATACATTTTCCGGCAGCATAGGTTTTATATTTTTTTTATCCTTAATGGCTTTGCGAATAAATGTAGATGAAAGCTCCATTATGGGTGCAGGTACTTTAATAATCTTAGGGTGGTTGTGAAATTGTGTTTCAATAGCCCCACTAGAAATGCGCGGATATACATAAATGGAATAACGGTCTAAAATAACCTCATAATTTTTCCATTTATGCAAGCTCTTCAAATTATCTTCTCCCATAATTAAACAAAAGTTTTGCTCGGGATATTTTTCTTCTAATACAGCTAAAGTATTCACTGTATAATTGGGTTGTGGAAGATCAAATTCAACTTTGCTTGATTTTAACTTTGGATATTCTTCAATTGCGATGTCCACCATGGCAATGCGATGATTATTATCAAGAAGAGAGCTTTTCTTTTTATGGGGATTGTGAGGAGTAACGACCATCCATACTTCGTCAAGATCACTATACTCTGTCATATAATTAGCAATAGTTAAATGGCCAATGTGAATGGGATTAAATGTTCCAAAATAAAGCCCTATTTTTTTTGAAGTCTTCATTCTTCTTCGTTTGAGAATGTCTCTTTTTTAACCTTCACATCATCAAAAATAGGTTTTGAAATATGTTCTTTCACTAACCTTTCTGCCTCTTCTAGAGCATGTTCTAGCGTGTCATTGAGAATGATGTGATCAAAACGAGGCGCTGTTGCCATTTCAACACTTGCTTTTGCAATGCGCATATTTATTTTTTCCTCGCTTTCGGTTTTACGCTTTTTAAGTCTTATTTTTAGTTCTTCTACACTGGGTGGTTTTACAAATACTGCAAGTGTGCGTTCTGGAAATTTTCTCTTTATGCGTAATCCTCCTACGACATCAATATCAAAAATTACATTTTTACCCATTGCCCAGATGCGTTCAATTTCGCTATTTAAAGTGCCATAAAAGTTATCACGATATACCTCTTCCCATTCTAGAAAGTCATCATTTTTCATATGTTGCTTAAAGTCTTTTAAGCTTAAAAAATAATAGTCTTTCCCATGTTTTTCTTCACCACGAGGTTCTCTCGATGTTGCTGAAACCGAAAACTCTAGATTTAAATCATCGTTCCTTAATAAATGTTTTACGATGGTTGTTTTTCCACTGCCAGATGGTGCAGAAAAAACAATTAACTTGCCTCCTTTATTCATTATAAAACATTTAATGCTTGCTCTTTAATTTTCTCTAACTCATCTTTCATCTGTACAACTAATTGTTGCATAGGTGCAAAATTTGATTTACTCCCAATAGTGTTAATTTCACGACCTATTTCTTGAGTAATAAATCCTAGTTTTTTACCATTACTATCATCACTATTAATAGCCTCTCTAAAATAGTTGAGGTGATTTTGCAAGCGCACTTTTTCTTCAGTAATGTCATACTTTTCTAGATAATAAATAAGCTCTTGCTCAAAACGGTTTTCGTCAACTTTTTCTTTCAGATCTGAAACAGCACCGCGCAAACGCTCCTTTACATTATCAATACGCTGTGAGTCTATCTCTAAAACTTTATTAAGCCGATTTTCAATAGTGTCAACACGCTCTAAAAAATCATTTTTTAAAACTTCACCTTCATCACTACGGTAAGCGTTTATTTGAATTAATGCTTCCTTTACTGCTTTTAAAATTTCAGCAAACTCAGACTCATCTACTTCTTCTCTTTCTGTTTTTAATGCGTCTGGCATGCGCATTGCCATTTTAAGTAATTCGGTTTTGTCACCATCTACAACTTTTTCTAATTGTGACATATATTGTTTTACAACAGTTTCGTTAAGCTGAGTAGAAGTTTCTTCACCAGTACTTTCAACATATAAACTAAAATCAACTTTTCCTCTAGTTAATGAGTTCGCTACCATTTTTCGCATATCCAGTTCTTTTTCACGATATGCAGAAGGCACTCGAGAACTCAAGTCTAATCCTTTGCTATTAAGAGATTTAATCTCAACACTAATTTTTTTTGAAGGTAATTGAATTACGGCCTTACCGTAACCCGTCATTGATTGAATCATAGTCTTGCATTATAAGAGTGCAAATGTAACTAATTCAAATTTCAGAATTAAGGATTCAGAATCGCTAATTACTAAAGGGTTTTCCATTATTATCAAAGTGCTTTTTGATAAAACGTTCTGTCATTGGGTATGTTGCAAGTAGTAAAATGGTATTTCCTGCAATTGTTATAAAGATGACATATTTCGGTAAAAATGAATATGAAAACACTGGAAGTAATAAACTCCACAATGAAATTTTAACCAAAGCGCGTGCTGCAAATTTATTAGCAGCGACCCAGGCCTTTTGGCTTTTCATTGATCGATAGTACGATATCCATACAAATAATTTATTTTTTTCGGCGGAAATTTCAGCAAAAAACACCCTATGCCAAGCATTATTAAACAGTAGCCTACTGCCATTAAAAACTCTTGGAATAAAGTTAAACTATTCATGTTTTGTGATAAAACTGAAGGCTCTTTTTTCTGAATAGTACACTTTATTCGATTGATGAAAACCTACGTGGCCACCTGTGTTAGGCACTTCAAGGTAAATATTTTTATGCCTTTTAGCAATCTCAAAAGGGTAACATTCAGACGAGAGGAAGCTATCATTTTCAGCGTTTAAAATGAGAATGGGGATTTTAATATTTGGTAAATATTGTAATGCACTAGATTTTTCATAATAGTCATAAGCATCTTTAAATCCATGAGCTTTTGCTGTATACCTATTGTCAAATTCTAGGAGGTTTTTAATTTGTTTTAACTCTTCAGCATTCATAGCATCTGGGAAATATGGCATTTTCCGTTTGTATTTTTTACGAAGGTCATTGATAAAGGTTTGGCTATAAACTACATTTTCTGGTTTAATTAGTTGCTCGAGGGCACCACGCAAATATAATGGCACCGATACACCAACGGCACTTTTAATTTCTTTTGGAGCATCTTCTCGTTCGCCTAAATATTTTAAAATCACATTACCACCTAGGCTAAATCCTATGAGTGCTATTTCATCATATTTATGATTTGCAAGTATATGCTGTATAAGTTCATCGAGATCCTCCGTGCGACCGCTATTGTATGATAAGTACAATCTGTTTTCCTCACCACTACAACCACGGTGGTTCATTGCGGCAACATCCCATCCATTTTCAACGAGAATTTTTCCTTGTCCCTTTATATACGTACGTTGTGCATTGCCCTCAAGGCCGTGTAGTAAAATTGCAAGTTTTGTGGTTTTTTCTTCGGAAACTTTAGCTAAAGACCAATCAATATCTATAAAGTCCCCATCTTTTAATTCAAGACGTTGGCGTTTTTGTTCAAGAAAAGGAAACGGGCGTAATTTTGCCGAATATATAGTTGCAAAATGGCCATTTTTAAAAAGAGCCTTTGCTTTATAAGGTGATTTGATGACTGGCAATTTGATAGTTTTTTTATTAAAAAAATAAAATTACAAACTATATGGATTGATACCCACTATTATTGTTATCGTTTTCTATTTTTTATTGATTTCTTTTCTACAGAGACTATAAGCTTTATTTTTGTATCACTAAACTTATAATAAAAAACTATGAATAAATTTGCACTTGTTATTTGCACCTCTGTCTTTTTTGGACTTCAAATAATCGCTCAAACATATACAACTCCTAATACAGGTGTTACGTTGACATTAAATGATATTGCTGCAGCAAGCCCTTCAACTATTACTTTTTCTGGGACGGATTATACATTATTAGAAAACTTAATTATAGCAGAAAACGATACTGTCATTATTGATTCAAACCTTGATTTAGGTGTTGAAGACGGTTTATTGATAACTGTTTTTGGAGGTTTTAATATTTCAGCAGATGAAGTCGCTATTTTTGGGATTGATGATGTGCTTTTTGAAGGGTTTCGTTTTGAGGAATCATCCTTAATAAATATTCAAAATACTTCAATCGAATATAGCGGTGGATTGCGCGTTTTGACTGAAAGTTTTTCAATTGACAATTGCGCATTAACGAATAATGCTGGAGGAGCTACTAGCAGTGCGGTAATTCAATTGTCTAGAGGTTTGCCTCAAATTACAAATAATACGATTACATTTAATCAATTTGCAGCAATAGGTTCCGCAGCAAATTCAGATGTTTCGGCTTATATTTTCAACAATTATTTAGAAGGAAATAACCAATCAAACTCAAATAGACCTCAAATTAATTTAGGTACTACGAGAACTGATGCGCCATTAGTGATTTCTCAAAACACCATTGTTGGTGATGTATCTTTAGACATGGTAGGAGGAATTGCCGTGGCAAATTTTACAGGAGGTTCAATTAATGCCGAAATAGATGATAATATTATTCGTAATAACCGCTATGGAATTACAATTTTAGGAAACAATGCTGTCGCTGTAGTTAGAAATAATGTTATAGAAGATAATAATACTCAAGGAGACCCATTGTTGGGGGGAAGCGGAATATCTTTAAACGCCTCATCACCTGGAATGAATGTTATTGCAACGGGTAATGAATTTAGAAGAAACTTATGGGGAATCACGGTTATAGGGGAAGCCTCTATAAATTTGGGAGATGATTCTACTACTTCATTAGGCGGAAATGTATTTTCAGAAAACGCTAATGGCGGTGAAGTATTTGCACTTTATAACAACACTAGTAATACTATACAGGCTAAAAATAATTGCTGGGTGGAAGGAGTAACGAATGACTTAAGCCTCGCGGAGTCTGTTATTTTTCATCAAGTTGATGATGCATCTTTAGGAGAAGTGATTTTCGATCCAGTAAATTGTGATATTTTAAACATAACTAATCCAATATTAGAAACATTTGTTTTTTATCCAAACCCGGCACAAAACAAAATTAATTTTTCTAATACACCAGCGTTTAACAATGTATCTATATTTAGTCTTCAAGGAAGATTAGTGTTAAATCAAGAGGTTTCTACAACAACAAAAGATATTAATTTTAATGTACCATCAGGAGTATATTTTGTTCATTTTAATAGTGACACGGCTAGTATTGTTAGAAAGCTTATTGTTAAATAAGTATACACCTACTTTTTATTCTACACCTATTTTCTAAGTAGAAGATTATAATCTCTCTAAACCTTCCTATAAACATATGTAGTGATAAGCTTCTTTTATTTATAGGAAGGATGGGATGTAATTGTTAAATTTTATTCTTTAATTAAATAGTATGTAAACATACATTTGAAATAGCTTAATAATTAAGCTTGGAGAAAAATTGTTAAATATTTTTTAAAACGGCTTTATTAAGATACCAATCGGTATCTTTGTGCATGCGAAATGCCGAAGCCACAAGAAATAGAATTATTAGAGAAAGTGCAAACCTCTTTAATATCCAGGGGTATAAGTTGACTTCAATAAGTGATATTACTAAGGCTACTGGCTTAACTAAAGGTGCTATTTATAGACATTTTGAAAGTAAAAGTGACTTAGAACAACATGCCTTTAGAAGTCTTGGTAAGCTTATGTTTGATGAACTTGGAACATCAATTCGAGAGGCAGATTCATTTGAAATTAAGATGGAGGCAATGTTTGAGTTTTTTGAAACTTATATGCATAAGCCCTTGTATAAAGGGGGATGTCCTTTGTTAAATGCTGCTGTAGAAAGTGATGACACGAATACAGCTTTACGTCAACAAACTTTTAATATGTTAGCTCAATTAAAATCGTCTGTTGAAAAAATTATTACCAACGGTATTCAAAATAATCAAGTGAAACCACATATAGATGTGCCATTTTATAGCACAATAATCATAGCTACACTTGAAGGTGGTATAATGATGAGCAAATTAGAACGTACACCAGATGCTATTTTAAAAACCATCAAACATTTGCGCCAATTGATGCAAGATATCTCTATTTAAAAAAATTTAAAATTCTTGATACCAATTGGTATCTAATTTATATGAAGAATATAATTATAAAATCTATAGGAGCTTGGATTAATTTTTTAGCCATTGTAGCACCTAAAAAAGCAGCAGATGTAGCTTTTAATTTATTAATAAAAGTTAGACGGGCTCCAATTTCAGAAAAAGGTAAAGAATTTTTAGCAAAAGGAGAACAACACTATTTTGAAGTTAATGGGCAATCTGCGGTGTTACACCACTGGGGAAATGGGCCTATAAAACTACTATTTTTGCATGGATGGGAAAGTAATAGCCAGCGATGGTTACCATATTTTGAGAAATTAGATATGTCAAAATTTACAATGTATGCTTTAGATGCGCCAGGTCACGGCATGGCCAAAGGAAAAACTTTAAATATTGAAGTTTTTAGGCAATCTATCGTTTATTCATTAGATAGAATGAATGGAGCAGATGCAATTATAGGTCATTCTCTGAGTAATACTGCTATAAGTTATATGTATAGTCTAAATCCAGAAATTAATGTTCAAAAATATGTTGTTATGGGAGCAGCCTCTGGGATGGATGCAATTTTTGTTTATTTTAAAAACATGCTCGGTTTATCAAATAAAACTGAAGCTGCTCTTAGTGCGAAAATTAATACAATTTTAAAAATACCAAACAATGATATTAAGTTGAAAAATTTTCTTGACACAGTTAAACAACCACTATTATTAGTTCATGACGAAGAGGATAATATTACTCCTTATGCTCCTATTAAAAGCGCATTAAAAAATCATCCCGAAATTAAAACATATATTACCACTGGTCTAAAGCATGATTTAAAAAGAGAGGATGTTTATAATACAGTGATTGATTTTATTAAAAGAGATGTTGCTTAAAATATAAACCTGCAAAAACACACACATTATGTACTTAAAAGATTTTGAAGTTAGATGGAATGATATAGATGCTAATCGTCATTTGGCGAATAGTGCTTATATTAATTATATGAGTCACACACGACTTAGTTTTATGCTAGAAAATGGTTTTGGACAAGCTAAAATGGTATCGCATGATATAGGTCCTGTGGTTTTTTATGAACATATGTTTTATTTTAAAGAAGTATTTCCTGGTAAACCTATAAGGGTAAGTTTACAATTAAAAGGAATTAGTGAAGATGGAACCTATTTTTCATTTCAGCATAACTTTTATGATCATAAAGGAAAAAATATAGCACGTTGTGAGATGATGGGAGGATGGATTGATTTATCAAGTCGTAAGTTAAGAGCATTGCCTAAGGAACTTTTCAATAACCTAAACAAACTTGAAAAGACTGATGATTTTTATACTATTACGAAAGAGCATACAAGACGGCATGGGCAAGTGCCTCAAGACTTAGTTTAACAATAAAGGGATTAGTTTAATAAGCTAATCCCTTTATTGTTCCTAAAGGAAAGATTATTCTTCTGTATTATAGAAAAATTGCTCTTTGATAATTTTGCCATCTTTTACTTCATAAACCCCAAGCTCTTCCATAGTGCTTCTTTGACCGCTAGGCTTGTGAGTTATATCCATAGTGTGACGCACACTAAACCAATTATCTGCAATGGTAGGTTCGCTCGTTTTGGCACTATGTACCTCAAAATTTTCTTGCCACCATTCACCTTTTTTTGCGATGGCATCCATACCTTTTGACACTTGGTGTTCGCTACCTTCCATTTCTATACTTACAATATCTGGACTATATAATTGCTCATAACATTTTTGCTCTTCGCCTTCATTGCACCATTGCACTAAATTATTTGCTATTTCTTGTGTTTTCATAATTAGGATGTTTTTTAGTTAGAAAAGAAAGATACAAAAGAAAACACTTATTTCTTTATAACTTATTTATTATCAAAAAGTTAAGCTGGCATCTTCTTTTTTCGAGTTGCTAGGTATACACCTAAGAAAATAATTGACGCAGCAAAAATTCTTAATGTTGTTATTTGGTCAGCACCAGTTATCACTGCAAAAATTGCTGCAATTAACGGTTGTAAATATATAAAAACACCTATAACGGCAGGACTTAATTGTTTTAGGGCATATATATTAAATAAGTAGGTCAAAACTGTTGTGCCTATAACAACAAAAATTAACTTCCAAATGGAGTCAAAACTCAATCCTAACCAATCAACTTGACTAAATTCTTGAAAACCAATTGGAATATTGATAATGAAAGCAAAAAGGAATAAAAATTTCATTAGAGTAATACTACTGTACTTTGCTGCAAGTGGTTTAACTATTATAAGATAGACAGAATAAGAGGCCGCGTTCACTAAAAAGAGCATATTTCCTAAAGGAATATTTGGTGCGTTCTCTTGTGTTTTTAAACCAAAGAGAATTAACATTAAAGCACCGGCGAGTCCTAATCCTATACCTACTCCTTTACGCCAAGTAATTCGCTCTTTTAAAAATAATGCAGAAAGAATTAAAAGTAAAACGGGCGCAATAGTAATTACAACACTACTATTTATAGGTGTAGATAAACTTAATCCTTTAAAGAACATAGTCATGTTTAAAACCATCCCAAAAAACGCACAAGCAATAATACGTAGCCAATCTTTTTTGTCAATTTTTTCACTTTTGTAAAAAAAACTGATTACCCAAAAAACAATCGCCGCGCCACTTACACGCAACAGTATAAAACCAAAGGGTTGAATAACCGTTGGCATTAATCCCTTAGCTATAGTGTGATTAATACCGTAAATAAAACTTGCTGAAAATGCAGCTATTAATGCGAGAATTCTTGGATTCATAAAAAAATCGCAAAGTTAACGGTTTATATAGTTTGAAATATTAACCGGTAAGAGAATATAGAATAAATAAGCATTAAGATTTAGTTGCCCATTTTCTGGCAGCATCTATCTCATCTATGGAGAAAAATTTCATGTCTAATCCAGGAACTAAAAAATCTCCTAACTTTGTGAATGATTCAATCCATTTAGCATCAGACACCACAGCATATTTTTCTACAATGCCAATAGCTTTAATATCTATTTTTATTCCTTGAATGATAGTTTTAAGATCTTCAAAAGTTGGGAATGATTTAAAAACAGCAATTAAATTGAGTTTATCATCATGTTTTTTGTCATTCATTAAATTATAAAGTGCAGTCATTGCTGCATGATTTATTTTATCATGAGTTAAATTTACCTCGTAGGTTTTTTTATTAATCTCTTTAATATCAATATTTGAAAAGTAGTCATCAACTTTATAGGTTTTAACTTCCTTTTGTTTTAACCAAGCAATCGCTTCATCTCTGCTATTTGTGTCAAATGATTTCATAGGAATTCCAGGAGTGAAAAAATTTCCTATTGACATAAAATTATTTAGCCATTTTTTATCACAAACAATTGCATATTTTTCAATAACATTAATAGAATTCTTTTTCAATTTAAATAACTCATCAAATGCTGGAAAGTCCTGAGGCATGGGTAATTTTTCAATCGTACCAAGTAGGTTTATTTTCTCTCCGTTTTCTTCAAATTCTTTAAAAGCCTTATTTAATCTCTCGGCATCTTCTTCGTTTAATTTTTCAGATGATTTGAATTCATAAATATTGGTATTCTCAATTTTTTTAAGTTGCATCGTTTTGGTTTTACGTTAGTTTAATTTTATTGATTAGAATAGAAAATTGTTTCTCTTCGGAAATTTTAATTGTTTTAAAATTTCCGAAGTACTTATTTAGCACCTTTTATTGCTTCTTTTGCAGCTTCCACAGTTTTTTTAGAATTGCCTATAAATATTTTGTCATTGTCAATAATAACAGGTCGTTTTAAAAAAGTATAATGTTCAAGAATGAGATTTCTATAATCTTCTTCGGTTAGCATTGTGTCTTTCAAATTTCGCTCTTTATAAAGGCGTGCTCTTTTACTAAAAAGAGATTCATAATTACCAGTTATGTTAAACATTTCTTCTACATTTTCCTCAGTTAAAGGTTGTGTTTTAATATCTTGTTTAATAAAAGCTGATGGTAATTCTAGCTCTTCCATAATCCTTTTACAAGTATCACAAGTGCTTAAAAAATATACTTTTCTCATTGCGTTCCTATTTTAATGTTATTACTTTTAAAACAATTAATTTTTATACATGCAAATTAGTAGCTTCTTAAACAAAAGAGCGTTAATTAATTGCAAAAGTCACAGTTATGAATCATGCATTTGACATTACTATTAAAAATAGAGACCTATTTTATCACTTTTTAAATACAATTCCTTTAGAGCTTTTAAACAAAGTGCCCGAAGGTTTTAACAATAATATTTTTTGGAATATTAAACATACCGTAGTTACGCAACAAGCACTTGTTTATGGATTGAGTGGCTTGCCGCTAAAAGTTTCGAACGAAGATGTTCAAGATTATAAAAAAGGCACAAAGCCAGAAAGAGATGTTACTAAAGAGGATGTTGATTTATGTAAAAATCAACTTCATGCATTAGTAAAAAAGACAGAGGAAGACTGGAATAGCGGCTTGTTTACTAATTATAAAGAATATACAGTGACAACAAAAACAACATTAAGCTCAGCTAAAGATGCTATTGAATTCAATAATTTTCATGAAGGTATTCACCTAGGATACGTACTCGCATTAAAGCGTGCACTAGGAATTTAAAAAATTATTTTTTTAAAGAAACGTTGAGATATTGCGCTACATCTTTTAATGGAATTTCCACTTCAATAGGTCCCTCAGCATATGATGCAATTTCATACTGGTTGTAATGTAACACAAAACTTTTTTTATTAAAACCTATACTTTCGGGCAGGTAAAATTTATTATCATCAAACCAAAAGCCAGTAGAGTTTATTTCTTTATTCTCTTGAATATTATGCTGACTTCTAAAATAAGTTTCGGCAAATTTGGTAAAAATATTTAAATCTTTAAACAGTTTATTTGCTGGAATTTTTTGTCCTGTTTTAATGCTAAAATTTCCGTAGGAAAGAGAACGATATCCATGTGCACCACCAGTATATTTTTCTTGATATAACTCTATAGAAATAATTTCTTCACTTCGGAAACTTTCTTCGATTTCAATCTCTGAGTAATAATCGATAGCTAAATCTGGAAACTCTGCGTTGTGCATCCTGTACATATCAATAAATTGCTGTGCAGCTTCTTGTATATTTTTAGCCGTAGGCTTTTGCTCTGGATCATCAAGATAAAGTGATTCGATTATAAACTGCTCAACTGAAGCATTAATAGCTTTTGTCACTTCTACTTCACCAGAAAATTTTGGATAATTGACAAAAATTTCGGGACATTCAACAGTGTTACATGAGGCTAAATCTTTATGAGTGAAAGAAATTTCAGAAGCCACAAGAGGAGTGTCATTACAACTTATAATTAATAAAAAAAGTAAAAAAAGGGAGGCAATTTTGTTAATCATAAAACAAAAATACGACAGTTTTTTTTATGCACAGAGAAACCTGTATTTTTAATCAAAACTATTAAATAGATATTTTTAATTATGATTTCAATCCAATAATAAATACTGTTAAAATAAGAGTATTTGATAATAATAATTATAAAAGGAACTAGACTAAGCGAACTTTGAATATGAAATTTAACACAAAAACTATACATGGAGGACAGCATAATGTAGACCCAGCATTTGGGTCTGTAATGCCGCCTATTTATCAAACAAGCACCTATTCGCAGACTACTCCAGGAGGACATAAAGGGTTTCAATATTCTAGAAGTGGAAACCCTACACGCGCAGCTCTTGAACGTTCATTGGCAAGTATAGAAAATGGAAATTATGGAATGGCCTTTGGTAGTGGTCTTGCTGCAATTGATGCAGTTTTGAAATTATTAAAGCCAGGTGATGAGGTAATTTCTACAAACGATTTATATGGTGGGAGTTATCGTCTTTTCACAAATATTTTTGAAGGTTTTGGTATCAAATTTCATTTTGTAAATATGAGTGATGCATCAAACATAGCAAATTTTATAAATGATAATACAAAAATGATATGGGTTGAGACACCCACAAACCCAATGATGAACATCATTGATATTAAAGCAAGTGCTGCGATTGCGCAAAAGCACAATTTATTATTAGTTGTTGATAATACTTTTGCAACACCTTATTTACAAAACCCAATGGATCTTGGAGCAGATATAGTAATGCATAGCGCTACAAAATATCTGGGTGGTCACAGTGATGTTGTAATGGGAGCACTTGTGGTAAAGGACAAAGAACTTGCTGATAAGCTTTATTTTATTCAAAACGCAAGTGGTGCAATATCTGGACCGCAGGATTGTTTTTTAGTTTTACGAGGTATAAAAACATTACATTTAAGAGTACAACGGCACTGCGAAAATGGTAAAGCCGTTGCACACTATTTGAAAAATCATCCTAAAATAGAGAAAGTATATTGGCCAGGTTTTGAGGATCACCCCAATTATAAAGTTGCAAAATCTCAAATGAGTGACTTTGGCGGAATGATAAGTTTTGTAACTAAAGGAAATAACTACGATGATGCTATTAAAATTGTAGAAAATTTTAAAGTATTTACGCTAGCCGAAAGTTTAGGAGGAGTAGAAAGTCTTGCAGGACATCCAGCAAGCATGACACATGCAAGCATCCCCAAAGAAGAACGTGAAAAAACAGGAGTTGTCGATGCGTTAATTAGATTGAGTGTGGGTGTTGAAGATATTGATGATTTGATAAGTGACCTTAAGCAGGCTATAGGATAAAATTTATTGCCACTTTGAAAACAAAAAAGCCGATACCTATGTAGATAGCGGCTTTGTACATTATTTAAATATTTAGAAATTAATCTAGGTAATGAATATACCCTATGTTTAACCAGTAAATCCAATCATTAGCTTTGTTTTCTGGTACGGGTAATATTCCATTTTGCTCAAGACCAGGGTTTAGGCCATCCACCCAATCACTAAAATAATACGTCCAGCGACTGTCTAACATAATATCTGCATAGTCATTTAATTTATATCGTACACCTATACTTCCTACCACACTCCATGTCGATCCTCCTTCTTGTTGGTAGGCATTTCTATATTTATCTCCAGTTGCAACCGGACTATTAATATCTCCACCAGGAGCCAAAGATGACTCAGCTTCAGGATCAAAATTAACATAGTGAACTCCAAAAGAAATAAAAGGCGCTAAACGGTATTGCATTGAAGCAAAATCACGTATACTTAATGGAAAGTATTCTAACTGTGATCCTATTTCTATAACTCTTGTACTAGCAGTTACAGCACGTAATTGATCTGAAAACACACTTGTTTCATCATCAGCCACTAAAGGACCATAATGTTGTAAATTTGTTTTGTGATAATCTAGTTCGTTACGAACTTTAAAGTGGTCGTTGAAAAATTTATCACGTGTATAACAATTACAATCTGCGCGATAAGAAAAATTAAGATAATGGATGATACCAAAACCAAAACCTACGTTTCCTGTATTGGTTTCATTATTTCCACGAATTCCATAATCTGAGTAGAATGCAACAGGACCAGTGATAACACCTATTTCATGAGAGAAACCGGCTTGGCTATGAACTTCCTGTTTGCAGAAAGCAAAAAGGATCAATACCAATAGCAAAATTCTGGTATTCATTAGTAGTTTAGGTTTAGTTTGAGACGTAACAAATATATAAAAATACTATGAACGGCGAAATTTATCGATGACTTTTAGGGTAAGACTAAAATTTATTCGTATTAATAATTACATAAATATTATATTTGTAGTGTTATAACGAATTAGTTTTCACTGAAATATTTTTAATTCCTTAAAGCCTTTATATTAAGGACTTAATTATTATACACTAATTTTTTCGTTGTTATGCTGAAATTTTAAACGCTGGAAATTTCCGAAGAAATCAAAAAAGGAGTTCCAGTTTTATCAATTTATAAGTCTTAAAGACAAAAAAAACATACTATGAAGCAAAGCATTAAGGATTTTATTGCGACTGTTGAAAAATCTAACCCTAACGAACCTGAATTTTTACAGGCAGTAACAGAAGTTGCCGAGACGGTAATCCCATTTATCGAAGCAAACGAAAAATACCAGGGTAAAAAACTTTTAGAAAGAATGGTTGAGCCAGAGCGCACCATTTTGTTTAGAGTACCTTGGACTGATGATGATGGAGAAATTCATGTAAATAAAGGATACCGCGTTGAATTTAATTCTGCTATTGGACCATATAAAGGGGGGCTTCGATTTCATCCGTCTGTAAATTTGAGTATCCTTAAATTCTTAGGGTTTGAACAAGTTTTCAAAAATAGTTTGACAACACTACCCATGGGTGGTGGAAAAGGAGGTAGTAACTTTGACCCAAAGGGAAAAAGTGATGCCGAAGTAATGCGTTTTTGTCAAAGTTTTATGACTGAGCTTTCTCGCCATATTGGTCCAGATACAGATGTTCCAGCAGGAGATATAGGCGTTGGTGGTCGTGAGATAGGATATATGTTTGGTCAATACAAGAGATTACGTAATGAATTTACAGGAGTGCTTACTGGAAAAGGACGTTCATTTGGAGGTTCATTAATTAGACCAGAAGCTACAGGTTATGGTAATGTTTACTTCGCAAAAAACATGCTTGAAACAAGAGGCGAAAGCTTTAAAGGAAAGACTGTTGTAATTTCAGGTTCAGGAAACGTAGCACAATACGCTGCAGAAAAAGCAATGGAGTTTGGCGGTAAGGTAGTTACAGTTTCAGATTCTGGAGGATATATTTATGATTCAGAAGGTTTAAACACAGATAAGCTTGCATTTGTAATGGAGCTTAAAAATGAAAAGCGTGGTCGTATAAGTGAGTATGCAAAAAAATACCCTTCTGCAAAGTACCACGAAGGAAAACGCCCTTGGGGTGAAAAATGTGATATTGCATTACCATGTGCTACTCAAAACGAGCTTGATGCAAGCGAAGCAAAAACACTTGTAAAAAATGGATGTATGTGTGTGAGTGAGGGAGCAAACATGCCTTCTACACCAGATGCAATTGAGGTATTTACCAAAGCAAAAATTTTATTTGCTCCAGGAAAAGCATCAAATGCTGGAGGTGTTGCAACCTCAGGGTTGGAGATGTCTCAAAACTCATTGCGTTTAAGTTGGCCAGCGCAAGAGGTTGATGAAAAACTACACACAATTATGAATGACATTCATGCAGCTTGTGTGCAATACGGTAAGGATGGTGACGGTTATGTTGATTATGTAAAAGGAGCAAATGTAGCAGGTTTCGTAAAAGTTGCTGAGGCTATGATGGCACAAGGTGTAGTATAAATATACTGTCTAATTAAAAATTAAAATCGCAACAGGTAACTGTTGCGATTTTCTTTTTATAATATTTTTACTAATATCGCTTTCGCGGAAATTTTAGACAATTGAATATTTTAAAGTAACATTAACATTTTTAGAGTTCATAACTTCTAAACACATTGTAGTATCAAGTATACAACCTCGTATAAAATCGCAATATTTGTACTCGCAAATAGTTATAGTAGTTTAACACATACACATGAAACGTTTTTTACTGGTTTTTTTTACCATTATCGTAACATCATTACAAGCTCAGAATTTTGAAGAGCTCTGGACAGATTATTTTTCTTATGTTTCTATACAAGACATTTCTCAAGGAAACCAAAAAGTATATGTTGCGGCTGAAAATGCAATATTTATTTACGATCTAGATACACAAGAAATAGAAACAATTTCAAGTGTTCAAGGACTTTCTGGAGAGTCAATTTCAGCAATTCATTTCAGTGAGGCAAGAAACCTCTTACTTATTGGGTATCAAAATGGATTAATTGAAGTTGTAAATTTACGCCAAGATAATGACGTTTTGAAGGTGGTTGATATTTTAGACAAACAGTCCATACCACCCAATGAAAAAACGATTAATCATTTTACAGAATATGAAGGAATTATCTATATTTCTGCAGATTTTGGTATTTCAGAATATAATCTTGAGAGGTTAGAATTTGGCGACTCATTTATTATAGGAGATTTTGGGTCTCGTATTCCTATTTCTCAAACAACTATTCAAGAGCCATATATTTACGCATCCTCTTCTGAGGGAGGAATACGCAGAGCACTCTTAGCAGATGATGATATTATTGACTTTGAGGCATGGGAAACACTTGTTTCAGGAAATTACATAGGAGTACAAAGATTTGGCGCAACAGTGTATATCGCAAATTCAAATAACACAGTATCTAGGTTTAATGCAGGTAATACTATAGAGCAAGTTGCAAGCTATACTTCAAACATTGTAGATTTTAAGGTTAATAACGCTGTGCTTACAGTTACAAATAGTAATGCCATTAGAGCTTATGAGCAAGGTTTTTTATTGAGGTCAGAAGTCACATCTCTACAAAATGAAAATTACAAGTTGCAGGCTGGGTATAGTTTTGGTGATTTCTTCTATATGGGGACAGAGGAGCAAGGTGTTTTTAGAGTTCCATTTGGTCTTAATACTGGAGAGCAAATTTTACCAGATGGGCCATTATTTAATAATCCCTTTGCGATAGATGCATCTCCAGGCCAATTATGGGTTTCATTTGGAGCAGTAACAGTTTCATTTAATCCTAGTCCAACGGTTCGAAGAGGGGTTAGTAATTTAAAGGATAATACATGGTTTAATATTCCGCATGATCAATTGGTAAGTGACTTAGGGGTTTCTTCTGTGAATAATATAGTTAATGTTAAAATAGATCCAAATGATTTAAACTCGGTTTATTTTTCATCTTTTGGAAGTGGGTTGCTCAATATAAAAAACCAAATACCAAGCATGCTTTTTAATGAAAGAAACACACCTTTAGAAAATCCTACTTTTGTTATAAACAATCAAACCGTAATGGCTGGTGTTAGAATTTATGGAGTAGATTTTGACAGAGAGGGAAATTTATGGGGAGTTCAATCGCTCACAGACGACGCACTTTTTAGAAAAACCCCCAATGATCAATTTAACCTTACTGACGTTAGTGATATTTCTGGAGGTAGAGATGAATTGGCATACAGTGATGTTGCAATTAGTAGAGAAGGGTTCATATATTTTGGTGCCGTACAAACTGGGCTCGTAGGCTACAACCCTACAAGTGGACAGTTTAATAAAATTTCAGAAGGAGTAGGTCAAGGTAATTTACCTAATAATGACGTTAGATCTCTCGTCTTTGATAGTCAAAATAGATTGTGGATAGGCACACGTGCAGGTTTAAGAGTGGTGTTTAATGCATCAAGCTTTTTTGATGAAGGAGAACAGGTAGAATCACAGCCTATTATTTTTGCAGATGAAGAAGGTGTGGGTCAAGAATTGCTTTTTGAACAAACAATAACTGATATTGAAGTAGACGGGTCTAATAATAAATGGATAGGAACTGCAACCTCTGGAGTTTTTTATGTGTCTGCAAATGGGCAAGAAACATTGTTACGCTTCAATGATGAAAACTCACCACTTCCATCAAATAATATACAAGATATAGCCATTGATGAATTTACGGGGGTAGTTTATTTTGCTACATTAAAAGGACTTGTTGCTTATAATGGAACCGCTACTGCTCCTAGGGATAACTTAGAAGAAGTTTTTGTCTTTCCTAATCCAGTTCGACCCCAATATGCGGGATTTGTAACTATTGATGGCCTTACTGAAAATGCCAATGTAAAAATTACCGATATTGAAGGGAACTTAGTGTATCAGCAAACTAGTGAAGGAGGAAGTGTTCAATGGGATACAATGGCTTTTGGAAGGTACAAGGTTGCATCAGGAGTATATCTTGTTTTGATTACTAGTGAAGATGCTTTAGAAACTAAAATAAAAAAGATAATGATTGTTAGGTAATGATTGAAACTACTAGAGCAATTGTGTTTTCGTCACTTAAGTATGCCGAAGCAGATTTAATTGTAACCTGTTTTACAAGAAAAAGTGGACTTAAAACATATCTTCTTCGAGGCGTTCTAAAATCTAGAAAAGGAAAACTGAAAGCATCCTATTTTCTCCCATTGACCCAATTAGAAATTGTTGCAAGCCATAAAAATAAAGGTACGCTAGAAAGCATAAGAGAGGCAAAAGTCTATAATACGTATCAATCATTACACACTAATATTGTAAAATCCTCTTTAGCTCTTTTTTTAGCCGAAATGTTAAAAAACTCAATTCAAGAGGAAGAAATGAATCCTCGTTTATTTGATTTTATCGAAGCGTCTTTACAGTGGCTCGACCACCATGAGGCTATTGCAAATTTTCACATTCTATTTTTACTAAAATTAACAGAGCATTTAGGTTGTTACCCAGATACTTCTGAAATAGAGTTGCCATATTTTAATCTTGCAGAAGGACAATTTCAAAATGAGGACATATCTATTTATTCAGAAATGAGCGAACGTGTGGATAATTTTAAGCGTTTTATTGGCATAAATTTTGATAATAGTTTGGCTTTAAAATTGACCAAAAAAGCACGGTTAGACGTGCTTAATTTAGTATTAGAATATTATCAACTACATCTGCACGGTTATAAAAAACCAAAATCGCTTGCCGTGCTGAACCAACTATTTAACCAATGAAAAAAACAGTACTCTACCTTAGTATTTTGCTCATCTCAGTTACAACAGCATTCTCTCAAGAAATTCAAATTTTAGATAACGACTCAAGCGACCCCATACCTGGGGTCGCAGTTTTTAATCCAGATAAAACTAAAAGTGCTGTTTCTGATTTTGATGGGTTTGTAAATATTTCGGGATTTAGAGATAATGAAGTTTTAATATTTCAGCACATATCTCATGCAGCATTACAATTAAAAAAATCGCAGATCATTTCAGCAGGAAATAAAGTAATGATGTCTCAAAATGCTAGTAGTCTTGATGAAGTAGTGCTTTCAGTATCAAAATTTGGTCAAAACAAACGTGACATCCCACAACAAATTGTAAGTGTAAATAGTGAAGATGTTTTATTTTCAAATCCACAAACTGCTGCAGATTTGTTAGAAAGGAGTGGGCAAGTATATGTTCAAAAAAGCCAATTGGGTGGTGGAAGCCCTTTAATTAGAGGTTTCTCTACAAATAGATTATTAATTGCAGTAGATGGAGTACGTTTTAACACAGCAATTTTTAGAGCTGGAAATGTACAAAATGTAATTTCTATAGATCCATTTGCAGTTGAACGTACCGAAGTTATTTTAGGACCAGGCTCTGTAGCTTATGGTAGTGATGCAATAGGAGGAGTAATGAGTTTTTACACAAAAAAGCCGAAATTTTCATTTGAAGATGGACTTGCAATTTCGGGAAACGCTACCGTACGCTATGCAACTGCAAACAATGAAAAAACAGGTCACTTTGATTTTAACATTGGAGCAAAAGAATGGGCTTTTTTAACAAGTGTTACCTATAGTGATTTTGATGATTTAGAAATGGGTAGCAAAGGACCAGATGACTATTTAAGACCAGATTATGTGGAAACTATTAATGGTATTGATACAATCATTGAAAATGAGAATCCAGAATTACAAAAATTTACGGGGTACAGTCAAATAAATGCAATGCAAAAAATACGCTACCGCCCATCTGATAAATGGAATTTTGATCTAGGACTGTTTTATACTACCACTAGCGATTATCCAAGATACGACAGGTTAATTAGACGAAGAAATGGCGAATTACGCTCAGCTGAGTGGTATTATGGTCCTCAAGAATGGCTTTCGGGTAATTTACAAGCTAGAAATACAGCTTATAACAATAGCTTTTTTGATGAGAGTGTTGCTACTATTTCTTTTCAACAATTTAAAGAAAGCCGTAATGATAGAGATTTTGGCGATAACATTTTATTTCAAACAGAGGAGAAAGTTAGTGCATATACTGTAGCTTGGGATTTTGAAAAAGACTGGAACGAAACAAAATTTAATTATGGAGTTGAATATGTATATAACAAAATAGGCTCAACAGGTCAACAAACAGATGTTACAACAAATATAGCTACCCGAGATGTTTCTCGTTATCCAGATGGCTCTACTTGGCAATCTATTGCTGCATATGCAAGCACAACCTTAAAGTTTACTGATGATCTTTCTTTTCAAGGAGGAATGCGATACAATCAAGTAATTGTAGATGCTACTTTTGATCCTACATTGTATGATCTTCCTTTTGAAGAGGCAAATATTAATACAGGTGCATTTACGGGAAGTGCAGGATTGTCCTTTAACCCTAATGAAACCTTAGGATTAAGAATGAATTTTGGTACTGCTTTTAGAGCACCAAACATAGACGACGTAGGTAAAGTTTTTGATAGTGAACCAGGAAGTGTTGTTGTGCCTAATCCAGATCTAGAAGCAGAATATGCGTACACTGGTGAAATAGGAACTACCCTAAACTTTGAGAACGTAGTAAAACTTGATGTTGCAACATTTTATACTGTGCTAGAAGATGCATTAGTACGAAGAGATTTTGAGCTAGGTGGTGAAACCGAAATTTTATATCAAGGAGAATTAAGCAATGTTCAAGCGATACAAAACTCAGGAAAAGCAGAGGTTTATGGTTTTGAAGCGGGTCTAGAAATTAACTTTTCAAAAGCATTACAACTTACAAGTCAATATAATATTACTGACGGTTACACAGATGAGGATGATGGCAGCAGAGCGCCTATTAGACATGCCGCACCACAATTTGGGAACACTCATTTTATCTACAATAAAGGAAAACTAAAAGTGGATGCTTATGTTGTTTATAATGGGCAATTTGATTTCCAAGATTTAGCCCCAAGTCAACAAAACAATGCATATATATACGCCGAGGATGAAAACGGTGATCCATTTTCTCCAAGTTGGGAAACACTCAACGTTGCTGCGCAGTACAAACTAACAGATGCCCTTCAATTAAATGCAACTTTAGAGAATATTACTGATCAACGATATAGAACTTATTCCTCTGGAATCACTGCTGCTGGACGTAACTTAATTGTTGCTGCAACATACGTGTTTTAAAAGGGGTTAATTACCCCTGCACAATTCAGGTGTTTTCACGGGTATATAAAGTAAAGTTGGTATATATCTTTGTAGTGCAACAACTAACCAAATATTGTTGTGTTACATAGTAAGTTTTGGCTTACATAAGTTTGTTTTTAAAATGAGAGGTTTGAGGAGGCTTCTCATTTTTTAGTTTTATGCTTTATGCAAATTATATTACTTATGCATACTATCAAGCACTTCAATAACCTCAGATTTTTTTCTTACAGATACCGGTACTGTTTCTTTATTTTTTAATAATAAATAGCCCCCGTCTGTTTTAATAAATGCGCTAATACAATCTAAATTTACAAGGTGACTTTGATGCACCCTTAAAAAGCGATATGACTTAAGCATATCTGCAAAATATTTCAAGGTTTTGGTTACAAATATTTTTTTTCTATCATTGAGATAAAAGATAGTGTTGTTACTATCTGCCTCACAGCGTACAATATCATCAAGGCTCACAATTATTATTTTATCAAGGGTATGTAATGATATTTTATTTGGTTTTGCCTCTGGCGCAGCTAGGGTATCTTTTAAGATAGTGAGTCGTTCTTGATTGGGTTTTAAATGTTCTTTTGCTCTATTAATTGCTTTTGCCAAATCCTCACTCGCATAAGGCTTTAATACATAATCTATAGCAGCAAATTTAAAAGCCCTAATAGCATATTCATCACTCGCAGTAACAAAGATGATTTTACTTTCTAAATCTGGACAAATTTCAAGTACATCAAACCCAGTCCCATCGCCAAGCATAATATCTAAAAAAAGTATGTCTGGCTGTACTTTGCGTAATACTTTTGCCGCCTCAACCACACTTCCAGCAGTTGCTATGACTTCAATGTCTTTGTGGTTTTTTGACAACTCTTCCATTAATACATGAAGTGCGTCTGGCATGTCTTCTATAATTACTGCTGTTAGCATAACTTTATTTTTATTCACTTTAGTTTCTTCGGTTTTAAAAGAGAAAGTTAGGGTGTTTTTTAAAAATCTGTTTCTAAGGGAATTGAAAAAGTGATTTCAGTTCCTATAATTTTACCGTTATTTTCTAATTCTTTTAATTGTAACGTATCTCTTTTGCTTAGCGAAGCAATACGTTCTTTTGTTACATCTAAGGCAACACTTTGATGGTCTGTTGCTTTTTTGTTTTTCTGTGATTCAAAAATGCCAGGGCCATTGTCAGTAATGCTACAATGTAAAAAATCATCTTGGGTTTTAAAGGTAATTTTTAAAATTCCTTCTTGAGTTTGTTTCGAAATTCCATGTCTAATTGCATTTTCAACAAATGGCTGAATCAACATGGGAGGTATCAATATTTCTTCTGCGGAAATTTCAGAAAAGAAATCAATACTATAAATGAAAGGTTTTTGAGACATTAATAATTCAACATCAATATAATTTTTAAGTGTTTTTATTTCGGTCTCTAAATTAATAGTCTCCTTCCTTGAATTATTTAAAATCCCCCTAAGCAACGTTGCAAAACTATTGATGGTATTATTCATCTTCAGCATATCTGTACTGCCCATTGCTTTTATACCGTTAAGGACGTTGAAAATAAAATGCGGATTCATTTGTAATCTAAGCGCTTTTTGTTCTAGTGAAAGCAAATGATTTTCTAATTGTAAGCGATTAGTTTCGGCAGCATTTTTACGTTTTATACGTTTTAAATACCAATACCCCACGAAGAAAATTAGTAATAATAAAAGTCCAATAAGTAACCATTGAAACCACGCTTTTGCGTACAAAGGACTATCAATAGTAAAAGTAAATGATATAGGATTGCTTTCCTGCCATCTAAAATCCCGCGATTGCGCAGTAAATATGTGACTTCCATAAGCAAGCCCCAAGAGATTTTGTTCATTATTTTTATGCCATGGACTCCACTCAGTATTATCTAATTTATAACGATATTGTATCGCTTTTGGATGGTCTAAATCTACCGTACGGTAAGAGAATGAAATTTGATTTTGTTCTGGTTTTAACTGTAAACTATTATTTTGATACTCCCATTTTCCTAAAGTATTTATCGAGCTATAATCCACTTTAATATCCTCAAAACGGAGTACGGGTTTTAAGTTATTTTGATTGGTAGTTTGGTTAGTATTGTATTTTGTTAAGCCATAAATAGCACCAAACCATAAATTATTTTGCGCATCCCTCGTAGCTGCATTTAAGCATGTTTCAATTCCTAAAAAACCATCGTTTCGTCCATAATGAAATACATCGACAATTTCATTTTCATTGTTAATAATAATGTTGTCAATACCACGCTCACTTCCCGTCCACAGATTTCCTTGAGCATCAAAAATGAGTTGAAAGCTATTTTGAGAGGTTATATTTTTTGCTCCTTTTAATTTCTGAAATTTGCTGTAATCAAAACCAGTAGATGCCCATATTCCATTTCCTGCAGTTCCTAAAAACAAAGTATCTTCATTAAATAAAAGACTATTGATTGAAGTATTAGAGTTCAAAACATCACCTAAATGTGTAACAGTATTTTCTTCAATATAACCCAGATGACCTTTTTGAGTACTGTACCAAATGCGGCTTTGATTATCAGGTTTTAAATCAACAATTAACAAATCTTCAATGCCCTCCTCTTTTCCAAAAACATTTAAAATGGTAAGTGTTTCATCAATATTGTTATATTTAAATTTTACGATACCATCAGCATATGTAGCTACCCAAATGTTATTACTTTCGACATAAATTTGTCTAATCCAATTTGAAGGAAACCCATTACTTTCATTAATAAGATGATTCACAGTTTTAACCGTCACTAGCGTATCAACTTTTATATCTGAAATATCTGCACCAGAAACAACGATGTTCTGTTCTTTAATTGTCTCTCTATATAATAATCCTTTCCCGTCGCTTCCCGCCCAAATATTTCCGAAGTTATCACTCGCAAGCGTTTTGATTTTTACATTTTCAAAACCTTGAATTGATTCTATATTTTTAATTCCTAATGAGTCTATTACAGAAAGTCCTCGCTCCGCCACTGAAAACCACAAGGCGTTTTCAACGGCATGCGTAGCATAAACCCGATTGCCATTTAATCCTGTGTCTTTGTCAAAGTGGGTAAATTGATTGGGGAAATATTTGTAAAACCCACCACCGCTAGTTGCAATCCAGATTACGCCATTTCTATCCTCAAAACTTTTTCTAATGTGAGATACCGAAAGACCATTTGCCTTACCCAACTTTTTTTCAAATTGTAAGGTTTCAATATTAATTGCAGTCAATCCATCATTATCCGTGGACACCCATAATTGATTTTCAATAATTGCAATATCATTGATTCTTTGAGGTTTTTTAATAGTCTCAATCTTCTCTTCTGAAATATTAATTAATGAAATTCCTTCATTAAATGATGCAGCAAATAGTGTTTTTTTATAAAGTGCTAAAGAAGTAAAATCTCCAAATTGCACCTGAGAAATAGGGCTCCGTTTGTAGAGAAATTCTGTTCTAAACAATCCTTCTTTTGAGGCTATCCAATAATTTTTCCCATCAAAAAGGAAATCGTTTATTTTTCCGTCATTAAGTGTTTTACTAAGTGTTAATTGCGATAGAGTAGCATCTTTTTTGAGCTGATAAATTCCTGTATTAGTACCAAAATATGTTTGTTCACCATCATTAAAAATACAATGAACTTGAGGGCCTTTAAATGATGTGATAGTCTCATTTACAAGAATTGACACCCCTTTTTTAGTCCCAATAAATAGCGAATCTTTTACCACTAAAAGTGACTGGATGTAATTTGAAGTCAGGCCGTCATTTTCATTGAAAATTTTGAAATCCTCACCGTCAAACCTAGCCAGTCCACCACCTTGTGTTCCCAACCATAAGTAACCTACGCTGTCCTGTACAACATCATATACCTGTGATTGTGGCAATCCATCTGCAAGAGTATAAGGACGCAACTCGTTGTTTTGAGAAACACTAATCGTGCAGATTAATAGTAAAAGATAGAGTAGATGCTTCATTATTAGTACATGTGCTTTCAAATATAGTCAACCTTCGGTTAGGTTAAAATTTTAAAAAAGTGTTTATTAACTTTTGTCATACTATTGCTGTCAAAGTGCTATAGTATTATTTCATAAATTTTTTATAACGTAGTATAAACAGCCGTATTCTCAACAATTGGAAAAACATAATTCCCCTTGTCTTCAACATCCATAACAGGCTTTAACACACAAAGCACTGTCGACTTCCCGTAAATTTTTAAGGTGTTTTCTGAAATTTTAGATGTCCATCTAAATTTTTCTAAAGGCACATTTAGTTCATACATTGCCAGTGCCATTTCATCATTGTCGCTCACGAAATCCAAAATAGCATCTTTAGAGTTTAATTGTGGAATATCATCTGTTGACTCATATTCAAATTCCCATTCTACGGGAATATTAAAACGATAAGAATAAGGCGTTCCTAATGTTGTTTCTTCTCTAGTTTTTAAAGCTGTGAACCAATCAATAGTTTCGTGAGGATATGTTTTTTCAATTTCTTGAGCTAATTGCATAGGTCCAGGAGATTGTGCTGTGGGGTGAAAAACGTAGAATGGTTGTGCTAAATAATGCGCCGCATATTTTCCTCCAAAAATATTAAAATAGGGTGAAGCGGTGACTTTGGGATTTGCATCCATTGAGAAAATATTTTTGAGTTCTTTTAATAATTTTGGATTGTTTCCAAGTCCGCAAGAGTGAAAAACGATGGAAGTTTCATCAGTAACACCAAGGGTTGATTGTAGTAACATTTCTGAAGTTTTTCCAATGTTTTTTAAAGTAATGCGCTCCCCACCTTTTAAACCTCGCAATGACATTCCTCGCCAAGCATTGCTATGAGTTACTATATGAATTTTTTTATAATTAATGTCATTTGCATTAGTATTTAACCAATTAATAATTTCTTCTAGCGAGTATAATCCTTCTACAACATGGTTGTTTTTACTTTTAAAATACGCCGTAGCATTTGTATAATAGGTATTGTCATCTTCATCAAATCCAGCAACAAATACAATTGATTGAGCAGTATTTTTGTAGGCAGATTTACTGGTATTGAATGCAAGTTTATTTTCTTGTTTTGAAGGAATTTTTGATAACCCAATTGTCATTTCGGCTTCAAGGTTTTTGTATAGTGAGGCTTTCTCACAAGCTAGAAACAGGGTGAACAGAACTAAGAGTGTGGTGAAGAATTTCATAACTTTAATTATTTAAATTGAGGTTTAGATTGTGCTCAACATCACATATTTATTGTCATCTTAAGCTTGTTGGGGTAATATTGTTATAGGGTTATAATCTAATGGAGGCATCATCATTCCATGCAAAACTATTTGTTGCGGTAACTCCATGTATTTCATTGTAATTTGTATAAAATACCTGTGAAGTCACAATTTTACTATGTTCGCCATATACTTGTGACGGAAAATGATATACTGTTTCTTCTACTTCTTTTTCACAAACTGAATTTGATAATTTAGGTAAAGAGATGATCTCATTTTTAGTAGTAAGCATAAAGTAATGCGATATTGTGTATTTGCAGAATTCTACATAAATAACATCTACTTTAATTACTTGTGAGATACTTTCAAGTCCAGTTTTTTCTAAAACTTTAATTTTAATTGAGTCTATGTTTGAAGCTGCGTCCACTTCAAATGCAGCGAGGATATCATTTCCAGAATCAATAGTTGAGAGATGTGCTGGTACACTAGCAAGATTTTCTTTATCTGTTTTTGTAATTGTTACTTGGTAGTCATTTGAATTACCAAAGTCTTGTGCAATGCCTATTTGTGAGATTAAGCATAAAGCAAAAATTTTAAATACATGTTTCATAATACTATTGTTTTAAGAGTTGTTTCTATTTGATAGTATAAAAATAAGCCCCCAAACTGGAGTTGTTTGAGGGCTTTTAGTATTCGTAGAAGATAGTCTAGTATCCGTTTTTAATTTGGATTAAATTACTGTTGTTGCCTTTATTGTAACCTGTTTAGCTACTTTATTTTTATTTATTTGTTGGGTTTGAAAAGCCTGTAACATTTCAGCAGAAGTTATCCATTTTCCATCTTTTAAATATGAAACCGAAAGTAACTCACCATCTTTCCCAAATTTAAACTCCAAGTCTCCATACATAGAGACATAAGTGCTAGTAAGTTTTCCAAAGGTTGCTTTAAACCAAACTTTAATTTCTCGAAGCTCATTTTTAGGTAATGCAATTTTATCAAATGTTAAGGTATACGATTTTTTGATAATTGATTTACCTGTAACTTTAGCCGCTGCTCCCACGGCACTATTTTCAACATGCATAGGCATAGGTAGTAGTTGATTTACTTTTTTTGCATTTCCGCTGGGGTTCACAATCAGTTCATCGACGGCAACAAAACTGGTGTATTTTGTAGCAAGGTTGTATTCTAAACCTAGAGCAATCACTTCTGGTTTCACATCTGTGTAAAAATTAGTATTGAGGTCATCAAGACGTTCAATTTTTTTGCGTGCCCAAAGGTAACGGAGTGCCTTGTTCTCTTTGGATAAGTTACCATCCGCGACTTTATAGGTTTGTTTTACACGCTTTCTTCCTTGGTAGCCTGTCAACATAATTTTACCGTTAGCCTCACCTTTGTACTTCCCATAAATAACTACCGGTCGTGCCGAAAATACATCTGGAATAGACTTGGGCTCTACATCATAAACCTCAAAACCTTTCGTCTCAAATTTTACTTGCGTCAATAATGGAGAGGCAATATATTCTTTAAATTTTAAAGCCATATCACTAGCTTCTTCTTGAGACGTTGCAATAAAACTCTGGCTGTTTGACACCTTTGCCATTCCTTCAATTAAATGCCGATTGACACTAGACCCAATCCCAAACGTAAACACACTCGCTTCATCTAAGTGCTCTTCTATCATTTTAAAAGCTTCCTTTTCAACCGTCACATAACCATCTGTAATTACAACCATTGAACGAGCGCTTCCAGCATCTGCTCTTGGTAATTTGTACGCAACATTTAATGCACTTAAAAGCTCAGTTCCACCACCGCCTTGGCCATTGCTTAAAAATTTTATGGCGTCTTCAATATTATTTTCGGTAGCCGTAACTGGTAGGCTACTGTAAACCGTTGAACTCGATGCAAAAAGTTGCACGTTGAATGTATCATCTGGGTGCAGATTACACAACAAATTACGCATCAGGTTTTTTGAAACCTCTAATGGATATCCATTCATAGAACCCGAAACATCTACAATGAAAAGATACTCACGCGCCGTGATATTTTTTTCTTGAACTTGCGCAGGTGGTTCCATCATGTAGGCAAAGTAGTTTACATTATCGTGCTCGTATAATAGGAGTCCGCTGGAGATTGCGTTTCCTCTTAGACTGTAATTGAGAATAAAATCTCTGTTGGCTGGGTTTATATTGCTTTTAGAAAGAAAGACAGTTGCTTGGTCTTTTTTAGGGTAAGTCACATTAATTTTATGTGACGAACTTGCTACATTTTGAATCGTAACACCCGCATTAATACTCATATTCATGTCAAAATCAAATGTGTCTGCAATCCCCTTTTTAGTATACGGCTGGTTAAATGTTTCTTCTCCGCTAGTATTTTCGCCAGTAAACCTTGGGCCAACAACTCCTGGAGCTACAAATTGATATTCGCCGTTTATAGGCGTTAACATCTCTGTATAATATATGTCAATCGCAATGCGGTCACTGGGCATTATGTTGCCCACTTTCATTTGGAATACATTGGGGCGAGATTGGTCTAATTTTGCTGCACGCTTTCCTTCTTTTACCGCATCGTTATATACTTTTTCGGCTTTTTGCTTTTCGAAGATTTTTGCATTTACTACACGGTCTCCAATTTTCATTTTCATGTCGTGAATTGCAGCTTGGGTTGACATGGGAAATACATATTTTGCTTCGATAGGAATAGTGCCCTCGTTATGGTATACCTGTGTTAATTTTACGTGGGCGATTGTCCCTGTGATATGTACATCTGCCTTTGAAGAAAGTAAAGGAATAATGGCATTTGCTTCGGAAATTTCTAGGTAGGGAGCTTCGGTTTTTTGATTGTTATTTTGAGCTGTTTTGTATTGACCAAAACTAGCTGCTGATACTAAAAGTGCGAATAGGAGAACAAGATTTTTCATGGGTTTGATTTTTTGAGATTACTATTTGTTTTGACCAAAAGTAATTTCAAACCCAAGTGTAATTAATGGTGTTTTAGTATTCGTAGGGAGTTGTTTAGTATGCGTATTAAGTAATTATTCTTTTTAAAGCCATGTATACACTTTGCTCTGCGGCGTCATATTCACCATCTGCAGTAAGAAGTTTTTTTACGTCTTCAATGAGTTGTTCTTTTTCATCATCTGTGTATCCTAAACGCGATATTGCATCTTGTATTTTTGTGATGCTTTCATAGTCGTTATCCTTGGCAAATTCGCGATGTAATTTTGCTGAAGTTTCGGCATCTATTTTGTCACTAATTAGTTGGCGTTCTTCGTAGCTTTCCTTAAAATCTACATTTGCTACATAGATAAATATATAGCCTTCAAGAACTTCTCTAGTCCATTCATTTGATGTATTCATGGGAGTTAATTTTAATGTACTTAAAGGTAGTAAAAAATTATAGGTTTTAGGATTTTTTATGGAGTAGTTGTCTCTGTTGAAGTGTAATATGGGGATACTTATAACTTCGGAAATATAAAACGTTTAATATTTCCGAAGTTATAAAAATTACATAAGCCACTGATTTAAAGTGTTAAAAAAGACAACAAATGATTACAATTACTTGCAAACGATAGTAAATGCGTATTTACCGAATGTTACTTTGATGTCATT
This sequence comes from Patiriisocius marinistellae, assembly GCF_009014635.1. GTDB lineage: Bacteria > Bacteroidota > Bacteroidia > Flavobacteriales > Flavobacteriaceae > Patiriisocius > Patiriisocius marinistellae. Next base: position 613,677 of record NZ_BKCF01000001.1, read on the forward strand.
ATATGTTTGCAGTGTCGAATGATAATCATTTGATATAATTTAAGCCTTACAGGTATAACGGGTCTCACAAAACGGAGACATTTAAAATTTATGTATTATGAATGCACTAAGAAACAAAGTACAGTTAATTGGAAGATTAGGTCAAGAACCAGAAATTGTAACCTTAAAAGATGGGAATAAAATGGCCAAGTTTAGCATGGCTACAGATGATAGTTACAAAGACAAAAATGGGCAAAAAGTAGAACGTGCATATTGGCATAATATAGTAGTTTGGGGTGGTCTTGTAAATGTTGTTGAAAATTATGTAAAAAAAGGACAAGAAATTGCAATTGAGGGAAAATTGACCAACCGTTCTTGGGATGATAAAGATGGAAATAAAAGATATATGACTGAGGTTATTTGTAATGAGCTGTTAATGTTGAGTAAGTCATAATTGATTTTCGGCAGCAATTTTAAAATAGGCGCGAAAGCGCCTATTTTTGATTAATTATGCCCAAAAATATTCTGTAATTTTGCAGTACAATGGCACTACAAAAAGAAACCACTCCCACTCATATACATACGTTACTCAAACAGCACTTTGGCTACGATACTTTTCGGCCCAATCAGCAGGCGATAATTGAAAATGTCCTTAAAGGAAAAGACACTTTAGCAATTATGCCCACGGGCGGTGGAAAATCACTTTGTTTTCAATTGCCATCTTTAGCAATGGAAGGCACAACCATTGTAATTTCGCCTCTAATTGCTTTAATGAAAGACCAAGTGGATGCCTTAAAAAGTAATGGTATTGCTGCTGCGTACTTTAATAGCTCACAACCACAAGAGGAGCAAAGTTTAATTTTAGAACAGTTAATTGCTAACCAGCTCAAACTTATTTATGTAGCGCCCGAAAGCCTCTGGGGGCTTACAAACCACCTTTCAAAAATACAGATCAATCTAGTTGCTATTGATGAGGCACATTGTATCTCTTCTTGGGGTCACGATTTTAGACCTGCTTACACACAACTGAGCAGATTAAAAGCAGAATTTCTTGGAACACCTATAATTGCTTTAACTGCAACCGCAGATAAAGCAACGCAGGATGATATAACAAAACAATTAGGGATTTCTCATGCAACACGATACATTTCATCATTCGACAGACCTAATATTTATCTTGATGTAAGACCAGGACAACAACGTATCCAACAAATTTTTAAGTTTCTTGGGAGCAGAGGGAAACAAAGTGGTATCATCTATTGTTTGAGTAGAAAAAGTACAGATATGCTTGCTTCAAAATTAAAAGAAAAAGGATATGATGCCAAAGCATATCATGCAGGACTAGACGCAGAAGAACGAAGTAAGGTACAAGAGGATTTTATTAATGATCGTGTTCCTATTATTGTTGCTACGATTGCTTTTGGTATGGGTATTGACAAAAGCAATGTACGCTGGGTTATTCACTACAATATGCCTAAAAACATTGAAGGTTACTATCAAGAAATTGGGCGTGGCGGTCGTGACGGTTTAAAATCACACGCACTCATGTTTTATAGTTTTGCAGATGTTGTGATGCTTCGGAAATTTGCTGCGGGAACACCCACAGAGGAATTTCAATTAGCAAAACTGGAAAGAATGCAACAATTTGCCGAAGCATTAAGCTGTCGCCGTAAAGCGCTTTTAAATTATTTTGGCGAATATATAACCGAAGATTGTGGTAATTGCGATATCTGTAAAAGACCACCTAAATATTTTGATGGAACATTAATTGCCCAAAAAGTATGTTCTGCAGTAGCTCGTTTAAAAGAGCAAGAAGCATTAGGAACAGTGATAGATGTATTACGTGGTGCTCAAAACCAGCAAGTACTTGAAAAAGGATATCAAAATATTAAAACATATGGCGCAGCAAAAGATATCTCTTGGAAAGATTTACAACAATATGTCATCCAACTTTTAAATCAAGGTGTTCTTGAAATCTGGTTTCATGAAAAAGGCCGCTTATTGCTTACGCCTTTTGCAAAGCAAATTTTATTTGAAGGTAAAACCGTACGATTAGCAAATGTAATTCAAGAAACAGTAGAGGCTGAAAAACCAAAACGTTTACCCACAAGAGGTAAAGATCTATTTGAAAAATTACGCACAGTAAGGGCAAAAGTTGCTAAAGAAATGGGCGTGCCTGCATATGTAGTATTTAGTGACGCTAGCTTACAAGACATGGAAGATAAGATGCCTAGCACCGTTCAAGAATTTTCTGAGGTAAGTGGAGTAGGACGCGCTAAGCTCGAAAAATATGCAGATATATTTCTACAAGTTATAGCTAAGCATAAAGATAAGAAAACTTCAAAAGTGGCCACACATGAGCGTAGTTTTCAGTTATTTGAAAAAGGCATGAGTATTTCAGATATTGCAATTAAGCGTGGGATTATGGAAAATAGTGTGTATGGTCATTTACAAAAGATACATGAATTGGGCACTAAGGTTGATTTAAAACAATTTATATCAGACGCTGAAATTTCCGAAGTTCAAAAAGCTAAATCAGATTTAAATAATCCCGACGGTCTTAAAACATACTTTGAACATTTTGAAGAAAAAATGCCTTATTATAAAATTAAACTAGGGTTGTATTTAATTAAGCTTTAATTTTTTATAGGAAAACAAAAAACCACCAAGAACTTTCTTGGTGGCTTTTCTCTTTCATAGCATTGAAAGTAAGTAAGTGTAAATTTATTAACCTTATTATAAACAAAACTTTCATCTCTCGACGTAAGCCTTAATTTATTGTAAATTTACACCTCATTTAAATCTCACAATGAATATGTGAGAAAATTATGAGCAATTAAATGGGTTATAATCAATAAAAGGCAATGTTTTGTGATATGTATATTAGAAAACTTATAATATTTATAGTGTTTGTATGTGGAGTTGTTTTCCAAGTTTATACTCAAGAAGAGGATATTGAAGCAAAATTACAAAGCTTTAAATATGCCTTAAAAAATAAAAATTTACCAAAGAAAGAAAGAATTGATAATCTTATAGCTTTGGGTGATTATTACATGGGGAATCCTGGTGATACTGCTTTTAACTATTTAAGAAATGCTAAAGAATTAAGTCTTTCATTAAAGGATAGTTTTAATTTAATGAGGTCATATAATCGATTGGCATTATTAGAAATTTATGATGAGAATGATAATGTAGCGTTAAAGTTTACAGATAGTGCTTTAATGTATGCAGATTATTTTGAAGAATCACATTTTGCAGGAATAGGCTATAGTTATCGTATTAAAGGGATGGCTTTTCGTTTTTTAGAAAGAAATAATAAAGCATTAGAAAGTTTTCTTCAAGCAAATAGATATTTATTAAAACCCCAACAAGATGAGGAGCTGAAGACATATTTAGCTGAAAATTATTCAGATCTAGCTTCAATTTACCTTTCTACAGACAATAAAGAGATAGCGTTAGAATGTATTGAGAAATCCTTATCTATTGCAAAACCTATTGAAGCTTGGTGGGAAATAGCGGGAGCGTATGAGTTTTTATCAAATTATTTTTTAAAAGAAAACGACTATGCAATTTCAAAAAAATATCTTGATAGCGCTACTATAATGTATCAAAAAATTTCAAGCGATGTTGGTTTATCCAATGTTAACAAATTAAGAGCAGATGTGTTTTTACAAGAAGAGAAATTTGATGAGGCGATTAAAGTTATTGTAAAAGAGATTGATATTGATAAAAAGGATGGTTTATCATATACACTTACTGAGGATTATTTGTTTTTGAGTAATGCATATGCTAAAAATAAACGCTTAGATGTTGCAAATAAATATTTAGATAGTGCTAAAGTTTCTGCATTAGAGAGTGATAATCCAGCTCATACCATCAAAATTGGACAACAGAAAGCGAGATTGTTTAAAGAAATAGAACAATATGAGAATGCTATTTTAGAACTTAGAGCAATATTAAAATCTAATTCTATTTCAACGTATAGGGAAAGTAGGAAAGAAATTTACGAAGAGTTGTATAACCTTTATGAATTAAAGAATGACCCTAATAATGCTTTAATTTTTTTTAAAAAACATCAAGAATTAAACGATAGCTTAAAAGAAGTACTTCAACAAAATAAATATAGTGTACTTCAATCGGAATTTAATTATAATGAATTAGAGGCTAAATTAGAAACAAGAAATGCACAACTCAAGTTAACTAAAGAAGAGAAAAAAAGGCAAAATGAAAGAGGGATGTTTTTTATAGGTCTCTTAGGCCTAATTGCTGTTTTCTTTATATTCTCTTTTTTTAGACAACGTAGTTTAAGTAAAATTAAGAGAGAAACATTACTGGCAAAACAAGAAGTTTTAAAAATAAAAAAACAGGCATTAGATACTGAAGTTCAATTTAAAAATAAACAGATAACAGATTTTGCAATACATATAGCAGAGAAAAATGAGCTTCTTGAAAATATAAAGAAAAAGCTTAAAAGTGTTAAGGTAATTAATGATTCGCATAAAGGAATTTTAATGAATACAATGCAGTTTATAAATAACGACATTGAGCACAACAAAGAAAAAATCCAACTTTATAAACAAGTAGAAGAAACAAATGATTCTTTTAGAGCAAAGCTAGAGCAAAAATATAATAACCTAAATGAGAAGGAGCAAAAAGTAGCTATCATGCTTCGTTTAGGACAGACATCAAAACAAATTGCATTACAGTTGGGTATCAGTGCTGCGAGTGTAGATAATTATCGCTATAATCTACGAAAGAAAATGGGAGTAACAAAAGGAGAATCTCTCAAAATATTTATAAAAAATATATAAGAAAAAGCGCCTTTTTAGGCGCTTTTTCTTTAATCTAAACACTATTAATTAACAGTTAGCGTGTATAATGGTGTCTCGTTCAGGGGACAAAAATAATTATACGTTCCCTTTTTAAGGATTACTTCTTTTGAGGTTTGTTTCGTGTTATTTTTAACAACACTAGTAACGTATGCTTCTTTAATATGGTTTTCAGCGTTTGTTGCATCTGTACCTTGAGCAATAAGGACAAAACCTACATCTTTCCCTACATTATTATTTGCAACTTCAAATATATACGTACCAGCATTGACAGTAATTTGTTTTTGAGTAAATGCTCTAGGAGTTTGCTCTACTGAAATAATAGTAACATCATTCATTGATTTTTTTATTTCTTGAGCGTTAATCATTGATGTAAAACCAAGAATAATTGTGATGACTGTGATTATATTTTTCATATTTTTAAGTCTATTTATATTTAATTGATAAAATTAATTTGCGGCTATTTCTAGTGGCTGAGCAATTGGAAAATCTACTGGTACTTGAGTTGTATTATGGATATAATTAGAAATTGTTTTTTCACCAACTAATACAATTGTGTCCACTAAATTCCCCTTAGAAAATCCAGCATTCAAAAACTCTTGAACAATAGTTTCATTCGTACGACCTCTATTTTCTGTAATATTTTTTGCTAGTTTAGCTAAGGCATCAAACTTTGCATTAAAAGGAGCTTCTCCAGCGCGTAAACTTAAAATTTCATCTCTAGAAAAGCCATTCATTCCTGCAATAGCAGTATGTGCTGCTAAGCAATAGCTACATTCGTTTACTTGACTTACAGCAAGATTTACAACTTCTTTTTCTTTAGAAGAAAGAGAGGTTTTAGCGTTAGCAAAAGTTAAGTAGTTCTCTAGTGCTGTGTCACTATGTGCATAGGTTGCATATAAATTGGGGACAAAACCTAGTTTTTCTTTTAGATTGTCAAAAATTGTTTGATTTGCTTTATTTACTTCTGCTCTGGTGGGTACATTGATTATGTTCATAATTTTATTTTTTATTAGTTTTTATTCTGAAATATTAATTAAATGATTACTCGTTGATTGATACTAAATTTTGTTTTTCAGCGTCACAATAATAATCATGGATACTTTTGTTTTTACAATGAGTCACTGCGTTTATTCTAGTTACCATAGTTTTTTTTCTTTTTCTAAAAATTTCAATTAAGTTGAAAATTGATTTATGTTTTGTGTTTTTCATAATATGTGTTATTAAAATTAGTAAAGTTTTATGCAGCAAAGATGTATTGATATACAGCGTTAAGAAATGGATAAAACTCCCTAGTATTAGTCAATTTTTCCTTTAATGTTATATTCGTTGTTATAGCCAGCTTAAATCTGCAGATATATTGTTTAGCTTTCCATTTGTGGTATTTTTTTTAGCTACTTCAAACAATTTAAAAAGATCATTATCATTAATTGTAGTAGCATTAAAACCAGGAATACTATTAGAAAGATAATTGTAAAACTCTTCAACATTATCGCTTCTATTTGCAGCTTTTCGAAGTGCTTTAAGATAATTTGCTTTTTCTAGCGAAACTGCATTTTCATTTCCATTAAGGATCAAAAGCTCATTATTATTGTGAGCTTGTCTAATTTCTCTACTAAAAACAAATGTGCTTTTCTTAATAAGTTCTTGGTTTAATTGCTCATAACTTGACAACTCAATAAAAGATTGATTTTCTTTTGTAAGATATATAGGATCAAGAACCTCAAGATAGTTCGTCTCTTGAGCAATAGTATTTTGAACAGTAGCAGTGACAAAAAGTGCCACTAAAATTGATTTTAGCGTTTTCATATTATTTAAGTTTTATATCGAAGTATCTCCGTATGTTAGTATTTTTATTACACTACAAAGATGCGAGGATATACTACTTAAAAGAAGGGAGCTATTTCCCTAATGTATGTCAATAATTCCTTAGTATTTGTTTTGCCAATTATACAGCAGCTATACTTTTCTTGTACATTGTAGGAGAGGTTCCGGTTTGTTTTTTAAACATGCGGCTCAAATGAGATGCATCCTCAAACCCTATATCATAAGCAATTTGCTTGGTTGTTTTATCAGTGTAATTTAGTTGTCTTTTTGCTTCAAGAATTATACGTTCGTGAATAATTTGTAATGGACTTACTTTAAATTTTGAAAACGTATTAGACAACGTTTTAGGAGATTTAAATAACTTATTTGCGTAAAAAGATACATTGTGTGCTTCTTTAAAATGAGTTTCAACTAGAATATTGAATGCCCGTATAGTATCAAGTGTTTTATCTTTTGCTTCGGTTGTTGTTAAGTCTTTTTTTAATAAACGGGTTGTTTTAATTATAAATCGAGCTAACAGTATTCGTAACATTTCGGCTTGGATGGTATCTTCGGTGTCTAATTCTTCAAGAATCATTTCGTGCAATAGATTAAACTTAACTTGCTCATCTTTATTTAACGAAATTATAGGGATCGTCTCATTTCCGAAGAAAAGTAAACCATAACAACTTACTTCTTTATCGTGATCTTTAATGCAGTAAAACTCTTTGTTAAACTGATATACAATTGCATCTTGGATTTCACAAATTTGCAAATGTTGAATAGGTGTAAGCGAAATAATTTGGTGTGGTTGTAGTAGTACCGGCACACCATCTACTCGCAAAGGGATTGAGTTTTCTAATGCCCTTATAAAAGTATAATAGCCTATAATTTTTTCTTTTTTTTGTTGATCTAAAAGAGAAAGGTTTCCAGTTCTGAGTGTAGCATTTGTTGAAAAGTGGTTGAAGATACGTGTCATTAAATAATAGTCTCTTTTTTTTACTCTGAATTACATTTTTTTAAAATGTTGTTTTTAGAATACTGATTAATAACGTGTTACATATTTAAATTAATTATGCTAATTTCAAAACTTTTGTAAATTTGTCAACTCCCCATATTTATTAATTTACATCCTAATTTCACCAATATTTAAAATCGTTTATTAATCTCACGGTGAAAACAATATTTATGCATTTATACCTACGATTCCTAACGTTAATTTTTACATTTTTTATCACTTTTTGCACCTTTGCTCAAGGTGAAGCTAATATTTGGTATTTTGGAGAAAATGCCGGTCTTGATTTTAATTCTGGAACTCCTGTCCCATTACTTGACGGAGAATTATTTACGCAAGAAGGTTGTTCGACAATATCAAATGCTAATGGACAATTATTATTTTATACAGATGGTATCACAGTCTGGGATAAACAACATAATATTATGCCTAATGGTAATGGGTTGCTTGGTAACCCTTCCAGCACGCAGTCTGGAATTATTGTTCCTAAACCTGGGTTCTCAAATATCTATTATATTTTTTCAGTCGATTTTCAGGCTAATATAAATGGTCTTACTTATTCAGAAGTAGATTTGTCGTTAAATGGCGGAAATGGAGACGTTACAAGCATTAAAAATGTATCACTCTCTAGTCCAACAACCGAAAAGATTACTGCAATTGAGCATGATAATGGAACAGATTATTGGGTGGTAGCTCATGAATGGGAATCAAATAATTTTATTTCTTATGAGGTTACCGCAGCAGGTGTTAACACAACTCCTGTAGTTTCTGCCGTAGGTGAATATCATGGTGAGGGTAATGGTAGCGATGGGAATAATGCTATTGGCTATATGAAAATTTCTCCAGATGGAGAACGCTTAGCTCTCGCCCAGTCTTACACAGATTCCTTTGTAGAAATTTTTGATTTTAATAGTCTTAATGGAAGTGTATCAAACCCCATTTTTATACAAGGCATTTTTTATGAAAATGGTGAAGGCGCATATGGACTAGAATTTTCTCCAAACAATGAGTTACTATATATATCTGATGTTGATGGAAGTATCTCAAAAATCCATCAATTAAATATTACACTAAATAATGCAACAGATATTATAAACAGTGACACAATACTATACGATGGAGGTAACTTTATAGGTGGAATCCAATTAGCTATTGATGGAAGAATATACTTAACTAACGCTCTCTCACCTTTTTTAGATGTTATTGAAAACCCAAATGAAATAGGAACTGCAGCAGGCTATGTTAGTCAAGGTCTTAGCCTTAATGGTCGTAATGCAGTTTATGGTTTACCTCCCTTTATACAATCATTTTTTAATGTAGGATTTGAAGTAGATAATACTTGCTTCGGAAATGAAACTTTATTTACACTTGACTCTAATGAAGAAATTACTTCTATTTTATGGGATTTTGGAGATGGAACAACATCCACTGTTGAAAGCCCAACGCATACCTATACCGCAGTTGGTACATATATTGTAAATGTAACTGTAGACACTATAGACAATACAAGAACTCTTACACAAGAAGTAACTATTTATAAGGTACCATTGGCTGCAAACGTGGAAGACTTTGTGTTGTGTGATGAATCTGACAGTGGATTTATGGCAGAATTTGATTTAGATACAAAAATTATAGAAGTCCTAAATGGACAGTCTGATATAGAATTTGATGTTGCATTTTATGAAAACTTGATGAATGCAGAAAATGACACAAATAGATTACCATTATTATATACAAATACCTCAAATAATCAAGAAATTTTTGCGCGTATTTACAATGCAGGAAATAGTGATTGTGATGCAATAAACAGCTTTTTTCTTATTGTTGAAGCCGCAGCCATTGCAAACCCAGTTGATGATGTTGTTTTATGTGAAGGTGGTAATACAAATGGACGTGGCATCATTGATTTAAACCAATTTAATAGTGTAACACTATTACAGCAATCACCAGATGATTTCTCGGTAACCTATCACTCATCGCAAGAAGATGCGGACAACGCTGATGGAGCGTTATCCCCATTATATCAAATAAGCTCAAATAGTCAAGAATTATTTATAAGAGTTGAAAACAACAACAATATAGTTTGTTATGATACCACATCGTTTTTAATCACAATAGATGGAATAATTATCGCCAATCGACCAGAAACACTTTACTTATGCGATGACCCCTCTAAAGATAGAGTCGAAACATTTAATCTTACAACTCAAAATGAATTTATAATTAATGATCAAACAGGTAATTATACTATAAGTTATTTTAAAAACCAGTTAGATGCTAGTAATGGTACTAATCCAATAAATAGCTCATACACAAACACCTCAAATCCTGAAACAATTTTTGCGCGAATTCAAGACAGTGCAAATGCCTTTTGTTATGATACTACATCATTTAGCATTAGAGTATTGCAAAGCCCTGATATTGTTTTACAAGAGACAGGTTTTTTATGTACGGATGAAACGCTAACACTCAATGCCGAAATAGGCTACGATGAGTACCTGTGGTCTACCGGTGAAACAACTTCTTCAATTGTTGTAGATGCGCCCGGAACGTATTCTGTACTAGTAACAGACAATATAGTTTCCTCCCCATTTACAAGTTGTAGTGCAACAAAAACAATAACAGTTATAGAGTCAAACGAAGCACAAATTCTAAGTATTGATATTGAAGATTGGTCTGCAAATGACAATACAATTATTGTTAATGTAACCGGAATAGGTGATTACGAATACTCTCTAAATGGAGTGCAATATCAAGATAGTCACATTTTTACAAATGTTGCAAACGGAAATTATACTGTTTTTGTAAGAGATAAAAACACCTGTGGTATTGTTAATGAAGATGTATTGTTACTTTTCTATCCAGTATATTTTACACCTAATAATGACGGCTATCATGATAAATGGCAGCTTTTTAACGCAGGCCTTGATGGTAGTTTAGAAATATACATATTTGATAGATATGGTAAATTACTTATTATAATGACTCCAGATTCTGAAGGTTGGGATGGAACTTTTAAAAACAAAAAAATGCCATCTTCAGACTATTGGTTTAAAGTAGTTAGACCCAGTATAGGAGTGATTTATCATGGGCACTTTAGTTTAAAGAGGTAGTTTTAAAAATTCTTTTTTAAAAGTTTATCTGTTTTTATTTGAGTAAACCGAAGCTTTCTGGTAATAACATCCATATCAAAACAAGGACACCGTTTGCAACGTTTATGCTCCCCTTTTTTGAGATATTTTTCACAACACTCTTTTTTAAATTCTGGCTTAACTTTTTTAATATCTTTTCCCATTATTTAAAAAAAACCTCCTGTGCCATCTTGTAGGTATTTCCGTGCGCTGTAATAATCATATCAATATCTGGTGAATAACCACCTCCCATACTCACCTGCACAGGAATTCCATGCTCTTTACAAGTTCTAAACACAAAGTGGTCCCTCTCAGCACAACCTTCAAGAGTACAACTTAACCTTCCTAGTTTATCGTTTTTTAAAATATCAACACCACTTAAGTAAAAAATAAAGTTAGGTTTTACTTTATTAATAAGCATGGGTAATGTGCTTTTCAAAATTGTTAAAAACTCAACATCTTCTGTGCCATCTTCAAGACCAATGTCAAGATCACTCTTTTCCTTTTTAAATGGATAGTTTTTAGCTCCGTGCATTGAAAATGTAAACACATTAGGATTGTTTTCAAAAATCTTTGCAGTTCCATTGCCTTGATGCACGTCCAAGTCAACGATTAAAATCTTTGAAACTTTTTCCAAGTCCAATAAATACTGAGCAGCAACAGCTTGGTCATTTAACAAACAAAATGCCTCGCCACGGTCAGCATACGCATGGTGTGTACCTCCAGCAATATTGAGCGATATACCATGTTGCATAGCAAATTTACACCCTTCAATTGTCCCGCCAATAATATAATGCCCACGCTCCACTAAATCCTTCCGAAGCGGAAACCCTATCCTCCGTATTTCTTTTTTATCTAATTCTAGCGTAAGTAAACGATGGTAGTAGTTTTTATCATGAACTTTAAGAATAATGTCTTCGGAAATTTTCTGCGGTTTAAAAAAATTATCCTTTGTACAAATCCCATTTGAGAGTAAATACTCTGGCAATAAGTTATATTTAGCCATAGGGAAACGGTGTCCCTCAGGCAACGCATATTTATAAATAGGATGGTACGCTATTTTGAGCAAGTTGAATAATATTTTTATTTTTCTAATTTAAGTTGTATCCTTTTCCTCTTTACATCAACCTCCAGTACTTTAACAGTAATTTGTTGTTGTAATTGTACATGCTCGTTAACATCTTTTACAAATGTGTCTGCCATGTTTGAAACATGAATCAAGCCACTTTCCTTGATTCCCACATCTACAAAACAACCAAAGGCGGTAATATTATTTACAATTCCTGGTAATATTTGTCCTATTTTTAAATCATCAATTGTGCGTATGCTTTGATTAAATTCAAACACTTTTGCAGGCTCTCTAATGTCTAATCCTGGTTTTTCAAGTTCGGTAATAATATCTTTTAATGTGAGTAATCCTATTTCTTCAGAACAATAATTTTTGAGTGGAATAGATTTCAGAAGAGCGCTATTTCCTATAATTTCTGAAATATTAAGCTTTAAATCTTTTGCGATTTGTTGCACCAATTTATAACGCTCGGGATGAACTGACGAATCATCCAAAGGATTGTCACCATTTTTAATTCGTAGAAATCCTGCTCCCTGTTCAAATGCCTTTCCGCCTAGCCGAGGTACTTTTTTAATTTCGGTTCTTGAGTTAAACGCACCGTTTTCTTCCCTGTATGTGACAATGTTTTCAGCTAATTTTGCTCCAATCCCTGAGACAGAACTCAACAATGGTACACTCGCCGTATTGATATTTACGCCCACGGCATTTACGCAATTAGAAACTACATTATCAAGCGAACGCTGTAATTGTCCTTGGTCAACATCATGCTGGTATTGCCCAACGCCAATTGATTTTGCATCAATCTTAACGAGTTCGGCAAGTGGATCTGCAAGTCTGCGGCCTATTGAAATAGCACCACGTACTGTAACATCAAAATCTGGGAATTCCTCGCGTGCAATTTTGGATGCCGAATAAATACTCGCTCCAGCTTCGCTTACTACAAAAATTTGGATTTTATTTTTAAAGCCAATACGCTTTACAATGGCCTCTGTTTCTCTTGATGCAGTTCCGTTTCCGATGGCAATCGCCTCAATATCATATTTAGAAACTAGCCTCTCAATTGTTTTTATCGTACCCGCTTCATCACTTTTAGGTGGATGCGGAAAAATAGTTTCGTTATACAAAAAACCTCCTTGCGCGTCTAGGCAAACCACTTTGCAGCCCGTTCTAAACCCTGGGTCAATGGCAAGGATTCTTTTTTCACCAAGGGGAGAACCAAGCAACAATTGCTTTAAGTTCTTCGCAAAAATTGTGATGGCAGTTTCATCTGCTTTTTTCTTGGCATCAACAAGGCGCTCGTTTGATAATGCAGGATATAACAGACGTTTGTAAGCATCTGTAATTGCTAGTTGTATCTGGTCTGCACAGGCGCCTTTAGATTTGATAATACGATGGTCAATACGGTCTAAAATCCTTTGAGTATCAATCTCAACTTTAACACGAATGAAACCTTCTTTTTCTGCACGTAAAATTGCCAATAGTCTATGCGAGGGACAGCGGGACAGCGGTTCGTCCCATTTAAAATAATCTCTAAATTTTTGGGCTTTTTCGTCTTCAGCTTTTGCTTTTACCACCTTAGTGCTTATAATAGCATGCCGCTCAAATTCATTGCGAATGGTGTTTCTAATATCTGTACGTTCGTTAATCCACTCTGCAATAATGTGGCGTGCACCTTCAAGAGCATCATCAATACTAGGAACTTCTTTTGAAACAAAACGTTGCGCGCTGCTCTCAAGATCACGTGTATTTTGACTCATAATAATTTTTGCAAATGGCTCTAATCCATTTTTACGAGCAGTTTCAGCTTTTGTTTTTCGTTTCTTTTTATAGGGTAGATAGAGGTCTTCAAGAATGGTAAGGTTTTCGGCTGCGGAAATTTTAGACGATAAATCACTTGAGAGTTCTCCTTGTTCTTCAATTGCTTTTAAGATAGTTGCTTTACGTTTTTCCAAAGTTTCAAACTGTTCTTTGAAAAGCACTATCTGCTCAATTTGTACTTCGTCAAGGTTACCCGTCATTTCTTTTCTGTAGCGGGAAATAAAAGGAATAGTACAATCCTCTGCCAATAAAGCAAGTGTATTTTTTATGCTTTTTTGTGGGAGATTTGTGTGTTTTAAAACGTAGTTGAGCATAAGATTAAATTATTATTCTCTAAAACTATAGAATGTATAATGGTCATATTTGGAGCTATAAGTCCCCCAGTAATAGGTCTCATCTTTTTTAAATAGTGTTTCGGCCTTTGTCTTTTTTTGGTCGGAAAAATCAGAAATTAGATTAAATATATTTTTTGCGACAGTACCATTTTGATGCTCAAAGTTTTCGTCTAAAATGCCTTCAATCAATAATGATTTTGAATAGGTATAATTTAAAAAACCAGACGCAACTCCAGAAATAACACCTCCTACAAACCCACCACCAGGAATATATATAAAAAGATTACCGCTTTCTTCTTCATGACCTCCCATATTAAATATATAATCCTTTCCGTCTTTATAAACAGCTACCCCAATATCCAACACTTGAAGTTTTCTAAGAAATGCTGAGGTAGTTTTAATATCTCTTTGTTCTTCAAATAACCCTCGTTTTTTTTGTATGATAGGGCCATTTTTAAACTTAATAGGTAATTCTTTTTCAGAATAGAAATTGTTTAATATCACATCAGTTTTAGTGTCGGTTATATTTAAAGCCAATTTTAAATTATTACCCCTAACTTGAAATAATTTGTCATCAATTAAATAACTATTTGATTTAGGAAAAAACCCTTCTTTTTCAAATTGAGGCATTGAAAATGATGCTATATTTTTATTGCCAGTAGCAATATTAAAATCTATAATAAATGTTTTTTCACTGTACTTGTTTGATGTTATTTGTACATCAAGATCTTTAGTATATATTTTTACTTTATCTGATGCTTGTTTAATTGAATTAGGGTGCTCGTTACTAATATTTGTAAGACTAAACTTATCATAGAAAAGTTCTTTAAAGGTGTAGTTGTTATTTGTTTCTTCTTTAAAATAATCACCATCAAAATTAATTATCTTCTTTAGGGGTTTATCCCAATTATCCTTAAAACTATAAATAATAAGATGATTTTCTTTTTTACTAATTGTAATTAAATGGCAAGTATCAAAATTACTAACCACAGATAAAAGCCTTTCTTTTTTTAATTTAAAATCTGTTTCTTTAACATCGAAGGCGCCAGTATCAAAATCAAAAACTAACGTACCATAACTCCGGTTATTAGCAGTATTCATTAAAAAAGTATAGGTGTTTTCTTTAATCGTATACACTTGAAAAGAGATGAATTTTGAAGGTAACTTTGTTGATCTTATATGCTTTATTTTTTCAAAATATTTATCATAAAGAAATCCATAAGTTATACCTCTAGAAATCATAAATACAGCAAAATTTCCAGATGTTTCATCTTCTACAACAAAGGTTGCTTTAGGGTTTAAATCTGTGTTTCGATAGGGGTTTTTTATTGTAAATGCTTCTTGCTGAGCATTAGCAAGCCCAGAAATCAATACTATTAAAATAAGTAATTTCTTCATAATAAGAAAAAACCTCACCGGTTTTTAAAACATGTGAGGTCTAATAATTAAGGAATAATTAATTTATAGTAGCACCATTATCAACGCCATCAGTATCAGGATTTACAAAAACCAATTTTCCGTCAGGCGTTTCGGTCATTAAAATCATACCTTCACTATCCACGCCTCTAAGGGCACGAGGGGCAAGGTTGACAAGAACAGTTACTTTTTTACCAACGATTTCTTCTGGAGTAAAGCTCTCTGCAATTCCCGAAACGATGGTGCGCACGTCTAGCCCTGTATCAACTTTTAAAACTAAAAGCTTTTTTGCCTTAGGCATTTTTTCTGCTTCAATAATGGTACCTACACGCATATCTAATTTTGTAAAATCATCAAACGTAGCGGTGTCTTTTTGTGGTGTTACCTCTTTGTTTGCAATTTCATTTGCTAGTTTACTTGCTGCTAGTTTATCCAATTGTGCTTGTATTTGTGAATCTTCTATTTTACTAAAAAGTAGCTCACCTTTATTAATCTTATGTTCTGCTGGAAGAAGTACACTTTTTGACGATACATCTGCCCATTGAATAGCGTTTTCTACGTTCGTCTTAACATCGAGAATATTTCTCAACTTTGTAGACGTAAATGGCAAAAATGGTTCACTCAATACTGCTAAAGCACTAGCAATTTGTAATGCAACATACATTACAGTTTTAGTGCGCTCCTCGTCTGTTTTAATGGTTTTCCACGGCTCTTCGTCTGCTAAATATTTATTCCCCAAACGTGCCACATTCATTAATTCCTGTTGTGCTTCGCGAAAACGGTAACGCTCTAAACTACTCTCAATAACCGCAGGATAGGCTTTTAATTCAGTTAAGGTTTGTTCATCAATTTCTGAAAAAGTAGCCAGCGCAGGCACCACCCCATCATAATATTTATGGGTTAGTACCACAACTCGGTTGATGAAATTTCCGAAGATAGCTACTAACTCATTATTATTTCTGGCTTGAAAATCTGCCCACGTAAAATCGTTGTCTTTTGTCTCTGGTGCGTTTGCGGTGAGCGTATAGCGTAATACGTCTTGTTGATTAGGAAAATCCACTAAATACTCGTGCAACCACACTGCCCAATTTTTACTTGTACTAATCTTATTGCCCTCAAGATTTAAAAACTCATTTGCAGGTACATTATCTGGCATGATATAACTTCCGTCAGCCTTTAACATACTTGGGAAGATAATGCAATGAAATACAATGTTGTCCTTACCTATAAAATGCAGCAATTTTGTATCGTCAGATTTCCAGTAAGGTTCCCAGTCTTTTCCTTCGCGTTCTGCCCATTCTTTGGTCGCAGAAATATATCCTATAGGCGCATCAAACCACACATATAATACTTTCCCATCTGCTCCGTCAACTGGCACAGGAATTCCCCAATCCAAATCACGTGTTACCGCTCTTGGGCGCAACCCATCATCAATCCAAGATTTGCACTGCCCATATACATTGGTCTTCCAGTCTTTTTTATGACCTTCAAGAATCCATTCTTTTAAAAATGGTTCGTATTGGTCTAATGGTAAAAACCAGTGTTTTGTTTCTTTTAAAGTAGGTACAGCGCCGGTAATGGCACTTTTTGGGTTTATTAAATCGGTTGCGTTGTGACTTGTTCCACAGTTTTCACATTGATCACCGTAGCTTTCTTCGTTGCCACATTTAGGGCATGTCCCCACCACAAAACGATCTGCTAAAAATTGATTAGCCTCGGCGTCGTATAATTGTTCGGTTACTTCTTCTATAAACTTCCCATCATCATACAATTTTTTGAAAAAATCGCTCGCGGTATCGTGGTGCACTTTTGCAGATGTACGAGAATAGTTGTCAAATGTAATTCCAAAATCCTCAAAGCTCTGCTTGATAATTGCATGATATTTATCTACTACTTGTTGCGGTGTAATACCTTCCTTTTTTGCTTTGATTGTTATAGGAACACCGTGCTCGTCACTTCCACAAACAAAGGCTACATCCTTGCCTTGTAATCGCTGAAAACGGGCATAAATATCTGCTGGTACATAAACACCCGCTAAATGTCCAATGTGAACAGGGCCATTAGTATAAGGTAATGCAGCGGTAATCGTATATCTTTTTGGGTCTTGCATGGGTCAAATTTAAGACTGCAAAAATAACGATTTTATCTTCGGAAATGTAGCATCATTTAAGACAGCAAAGACTAATCAAAAAAAGAGTGTTTTTGCCATTTACTATCTTGGTACAAATGATTTTTTGCAACAACCATAAAGTTTTTCAGTCATTTATCTAAACAACTAAAAATTCAACTAACCGAAAAACAACATATTATGAAAAATTCAATCATAAAAATAATAGTACTAATCTTATTATTAAATCCAATTGTGGGAAGTGCTTGTAGCATGTATAAAATTACTAGAAATGGTAAAACAATCGTGGGGAATAATGAAGACTGGTTAAGCCCTAATAGTAAATTTTGGTTTGAGACTGGTACAGAAGGTAATTATGGAGTAATGTACATGGGGCAATTGGACAATTTTGCACAAGGAGCTATCAATGATGCAGGTCTTGTTTTTGATGGTTTTGCTAACCCAGATTTACCAATAAACAATGCAACAGGAAAAATAGAAATACCAATAGGTGACGCTATTAAAAACATCATGCAAACCATGAGCACGGCAGAAGAGGTTAAATTATACTTAGAAACTATTAATTTAAGTTCGCTTGAGAGTAGTCAAATTGTATTTGTTGACACTACAGGGACATACCTAATTGTAGAAGGAGACGCGCTTATTATAGGAGAGGAAGAAGAAAAAGCTTTCTCAAATTTTTATTACTCACAGATAGAGAGTGAAGAAGATGTAGAGTTAGAAAATTTTAAACAAGGAATGGAATTTCTTAAAACTTCGAAAGGAGATGCGTCAATTTCTTATTGTGGAGATGTAATGCAAAGTATGTCCAGTGAAGGTTTATTTGGTACTCAATATTCAACAGTGTATGATTTAAATACTTTGACAGTGAGAGTTTATTTATTTCATGATTATTCGCAATTTGTTGATATTGATTTAAAAGAGCAATTAGAGAAAGATAATCATGCAATTATGATCGCAGATTTATTCTCTAAAAACTCTAAAGGACACCAGCATTATGCAAAGTACAATGACGAAGAAAATCCACAACGTTTTTTGAGCGAATTAGTAGCCACTTCTCTTAATGCAACCGAAAGTGAATTTGTTGAAATGGGGCTCAATGGTATTGTAAATATGGTAGGTTATGAATGGTTAAAACAAAAAAACAATCCAGAAGCTGCTATAAAAGTGTTTAAATTTGGGATTGAGCTTACTCCCAGTGATGCTGATTTACACGATAGCCTTGGAGAGGCTTATTTTGAAAATAAAAACTATGCTTTGTCTAAACTAAGCTATGAAAAATCTTTAGCGTTAAATCCAAATAATAAAAATGCGAAAACATTTTTAGCTAAGATTGAAACAAAGAAATTCTAAAAAATTTTCAAACTAGGATTAGGTTTATTAAAATATAAAGTCATTAAAATAATAGCTAAATTTAGCATAATAAAAACCATATCCATTGATGCAAATACCACTAGCACTTAAAAAAGGCGATACTGTTGCCATAGTTTCTACCGCTAGAAAAATTACAAAACTAGAACTTCAACCAGCAATTGAGTTGCTTAAATCTTGGGGTTTAAATGTAAAAGTAGGCAAAACTATTGGCGCTCAAGATCATCAATATGCGGGTAATGACACATTGCGCACGGCAGATTTTCAAACAGCACTAAATGATAAAAAAGTAAATGCTATCTGGTGTGCACGAGGTGGTTATGGTACAATTAGAATGGTAGATGGTATTAATTTTTCAGGATTTCTCAATAACCCAAAATGGATTATAGGTTACAGCGATGTCACTATTTTACACAGCCATATCCACAATCTTGGCGTTGCCACCATCCATGGGCAAATGTGCCTTGAAATTGAAAAGAGAACACAAGCGGCTAGAAATACATTGAAAGAGATACTCTTCGGAAATTTTAATAATCTAAGCTATATTTTAAACGATAGTTACAATCGTAAAGGCAATGCACAGGGTGTATTAATTGGAGGAAACTTATCGGTTTTATATTCAACAATAGGTAGTCAAACGGAATATATTTCCGAAGGGAAAATACTATTTATTGAAGACCTTGATGAAATGTTATACCATATTGACCGAATGATGATGAACCTTAAACGCAGCGGAGTTTTAAAAGGTCTTGCAGGATTAATTGTGGGCGGTATGAGTGATATGCGCGATAATACTATTCCGTTTGGAAAAACAGCAATACAAATTATTGGCGATGCTGTAAGTGAATATAAGTATCCTGTTTGTTTTGATTTTCCGGCTGGGCATATTGAAGATAATAGAGCATTAGTAATAGGAGCAGAGATTGAACTCATTGTAGATGAGGTAAGCGCAACTATAAATTACAAATTATAAACTTTTTGCAATGGCAGACCATAATGAATTAGGAAAACTTGGAGAGGAACTTGCCACCCAGTTTTTAATCAAAAAAGACTATAAAATCCTAGACAGAAACTTTACCTATCAAAAAGCCGAAATAGATATCATTGCACAATTTAATAACGAGATTATCATTGTAGAAGTAAAGACAAGAAACAGTAACTTTTTTGGTAACCCCCAAGATTTTGTCACACCAGCAAAAATAAAGTTACTCACAAAAGCAGCGAATGAGTATATTGTTTCAAACAACATTTCGCTAGCAGCGCGTTTTGATATTATTGCAGTTTTAAAGAATAGTAAAGAGGAGAAGATTGAGCATTTTGAGAATGCTTTTTATTTTTTTTAAAAAGAAATAAAATTACTTTTCCCCATCAACAACCTCAAACAATGCTTCTAGAATTTCTGGTTTTGCTACGATTTTCTTGTCTGTATCAAGCACAAAATAAGTAGGAGTAGCGCTTACATCGTAGCGATTACCTATATCATTTTCCCATTTCCCTAAACCTAGTACATTGATAAATTGTGGAAAATTAGCCGCTTTTGGTGACCATTCTTGTTCAAAATCTTCGAGCCCAACGGCTATCACTTTATATTTCCCTTCCTCAAGTGCTGCTATCTTTGAATGTAATAATGGCACTTCTTTTAAACAGTGAGAACATAAGCTGCTCCAAAAAACAATAATGTAATTTTCAGCTTCATCTAATTGGTGCAATGACATT
The DNA here is from genome assembly GCF_009014635.1 of Patiriisocius marinistellae. Taxonomy (GTDB): domain Bacteria; phylum Bacteroidota; class Bacteroidia; order Flavobacteriales; family Flavobacteriaceae; genus Patiriisocius; species Patiriisocius marinistellae. Next base: position 634,290 of record NZ_BKCF01000001.1, read on the forward strand.
GTAGTTTCTTCGTCGCCATCGTATATAGGCCAAGTAAAATTAGGTGCTTTTGATCCTAGCGAAATGCTTTTATACAATGTTAATTTATTTGCTAGTGTTGCATCTTGTAAAGATTCGGCAAGAGGAATTAGGTGCTTTTCAGCTAGGTGATTTGCCTCTGCCACTTGCTCATTTGTAATAAGAAAGTTCCATAAATTAGTCAATAATAATTTTTGATAATTAGGTTTTGTACTAGTAATTGAAGTTACTAAATCATCAATATTATAATTGTGAGATGCTTCAAGATTATCTTTATCTGCAAAATTATAAACAAATTTTATTGCGCGTTCTAATGGCAAACCAGAATTTTGCAATGTTGTATTATTAAAATCAAAAGGAGATAAATAGTCTTGTTTTGCCTTTAACTCATATTGATTTACCGTTTTAAAATCGTCATTTGTAAAAGGCTTTGTTGCTTTTATAAATTGATTTACAAACATATTTTTTGAAGTTTCGTTCACCTCTTCATACCATTTAGCTTGTGCTTTTATAGCTTTTTTTAAATCACGCTCGCTTACTTCTTCAGCAGCAAGTATTTCTGAAATTTTTGCTTCATTAGTAATCATTTCAGCATAATAAGATTGCCACAATTTATTTTCTTCTGAAACCGTAAAATCTAATTTTCCATCCTTGCTAAAAGTAAACTCGATTGGCTCTTTTCCGCTAAAAATAAAATCAAAAAAGTGCTGGTCTTGTGGCAAATTATAAACAAGACGGTACATGCCAGGTGTTAAATCCTCCTTCATCGCCAGCTCAAAAGAACCTTCAGCATTGACGTTAGAATCTGTTACATAAAAAACATTATCTGGAGCAATACGATATAAAATACCAAATTGATATCCGCCATCTGGCGCAAAATTACCTTTTAATGTTTGCTGCGACATTGCCACAAGCGGAAGTAATAATAATGCGAGAAGTAAATTTTTGAACATGTTTTAAATTTTATTTAAAGATACATTTTTACAAAGCAACACTTATGCCGAAAAATTGTCTAATACATTTAATGCCTTTTGGACAGAAGTTACGCGCTCAATAGTGAGCAATAAACGAAGTCCATTACGGGTATTTTTTTCTTTCATTTTTACCTGCTGTGAGTGTGTTTGAACAAGCTGTAAGACTTTTGAAAATGACGGACTTTGATAATAGTCACTCTGCTGGTCACTCACAAAATAACCCACAAATTTTCCTTCTTTCATTAATACTCGCTCGAGTCCCATCTTTTGAGCAATCCATTTTATACGCACGCTGTCTAGTAAGTCTGTTACCTCTTCGGGTAATTTTCCAAAACGGTCTTCTAATTCTTTCTGAAATTTTGATAATCCTGCCTCATCTTTTAACTCATTTAATTTTGTATATAAGTTGAGTCTCTCTGTAATATTATTGACATAATCATCCGGGAATAGCAACTCAAAATCAGTGTCTAAAACTACCTCTTTGACAAAATTACGTTTATCATAATCTTTAGTTTCATAAAGGTGTTTAAACTCTTTTTCTTTTAATTCGTCAATCGCTTCACTAAGTATTTTTTGATAGGTTTCAAACCCTATTTCATTGATAAAGCCACTTTGTTCACCACCTAATAAATCTCCCGCTCCTCTAATTTCTAAATCTTTCATGGCAATATTCAACCCACTCCCTAAATCGCTAAACTGTTCAAGCGCAGTAATGCGTTTTCGGGCATCATCTGTCATTACAGAGTAAGGTGGTGTAATAAAGTAACAAAATGCTTTTTTATTACTTCGACCCACACGACCACGCATTTGATGTAAATCACTTAGTCCAAAATTATTCGCATTGTTTATAAAAATGGTGTTAGCGTTAGGAACATCAAGTCCACTTTCAATTATAGTAGTTGAAACTAATACGTCAAATTCATTGTTCATAAAGCCGAGCATTAGGGCTTCTAGTTTTTTTCCTTCCATTTGCCCGTGACCTATCCCTATTTTTGCATCAGGCACTAATCGCTGTATCATCCCAGCTACTTCTTTAATATTCTCAATACGATTATGTACAAAATATACTTGCCCACCCCTTGAAATTTCGTAACGAACTGCATCTCTAATTGTTTCTTCACCAAAACGAATTACATGCGTTTCCACAGGGTGTCTGTTAGGTGGTGGCGTAGTTATAACGCTTAAATCTCTTGCTGCCATTAAACTAAATTGCAACGTACGAGGGATGGGAGTTGCAGTTAATGTAAGCGTATCAATATTTTCTTTAATAGTCTTTAATTTGTCTTTGACAGAAACCCCAAATTTTTGTTCCTCATCAATAATCAACAACCCAAGATCCTTAAATTCAACACTTTTGCTTACTAGTTGGTGGGTGCCAATTACAATATCTAGCCGACCGTTTTTTAGATTTTCAAGAACTCCTTTCCTTTCTTTTGCTGTTCTAAAACGGTTGAGGTAATCCACTTTAACGGGCATGTCTTTGAGGCGCTCACTAAACGTTTTGTGATGTTGAAATGCTAATATTGTAGTGGGTACTAGAATTGCAACTTGTTTTCCATTGTCCACAGCTTTAAATGCGGCTCTAATGGCCACTTCAGTTTTTCCAAAACCTACGTCTCCACAAACTAGACGGTCCATTGGACGTTCACTTTCCATATCTAGTTTTACATCTGCAGTTGCTGTACTTTGATCTGGAGTGTCCTCGTAAATAAAAGAGGATTCTAGCTCATGCTGTAAATAACTATCTGGATCGTATTGAAACCCTTTTTGTAATCTTCGTTTTGCATATAATTCAATCAAGTTAAATGCTATATGCTTAACACGCGCTTTAGTTTTTTGCTTTAGTTTTTTCCAGGCAGCGCTACCTAATTTATAAATTTTAGGGGCTGAACCATCCTTGCCGTTATACTTACTTATTTTGTGTAACGAATGAATGCTGAGGTATAAAATATCTCGTTCTCCATAAATAAGCTTAATTGCTTCCTGCTGTTTTCCTTTGACATCTATTTTTTGAAGTCCGCCAAATTTTCCAATCCCATGATCAATATGAGTTACAAAATCACCTACCTCAAGGTTTGTTAATTCTTTTAAAGTTATGGCTTGCTTTTTTGCATACCCATTTTTTAAATTGAACTTATGATAGCGCTCAAATATTTGATGATCTGTATAACAAACAGTTTTATTTTCATTGTCAACAAAACCTTGATATAAAGGAAAAACAACGGTTTCAAATTGTTCTACATGCCCTTGGGCATCCTCAAAAATATCATGGAATCTTTTTGCTTGTTGCTCACTACTGCAAAAAATATAATTTGTAAACCCATGTGTAGTATTTTCATTTAAGTTTTCAATTAACAAGTTAAATTGCTTGTTAAATGATGGCTGAGGAACTGTCGAAAAATGAATAGTATTTTCTACTTGAGCTTGTCTTAAAGCTTCTGTCTCTTTTTTCTCTTTAAGGTTTAACCTATTACCAGATTTTAACGTAATAGTTTTAAAACTCTCTAACTGTTTTTTTAATAGAGCTGAAGTGCAAAAAAGGTCGATGGGCGCAGCCATTTTAATTTCACCTTTTTGAGCGTTATAGGCTTCAGTTGCTTTTTCAAAAAGTTTATCCATTGCACCACTTAATAACTCCTCATTTTTAAGACAGACAATTGTTTTTGAAGAAACATATTTTAAAAAACTTTCACGTTTTTCATCCATTAACTTGTTCTCCACATTTGGAATGATATACACTTTCTTTAACTGCTCTAGAGATAATTGTGTTTCAACATCAAAGGTGCGAATGCTATCTACATCATCACCAAAAAACTCAATACGATAAGGCTCATCATTACTGAAACTAAAAACATCCAAAATTCCTCCACGGACCGAAAATTCGCCTGGCTCGGTTACAAAATCGGTGCGTTTAAACTTATAAGAAAATAAAAGTTCGTTGACAAAATCTATAGATAATTGATCATCAACAGCAATTTTTAAGGTGTTTTTATCCAGCTCTTTTTTAGTGACTACTTTCTCAAAAAGTGCTTCGGGATATGTTACAATTAACGAGGGTTTTCTTCTTGAATTAATGCGGTTTAATACCTCACTTCGTAGTAAAATATTTGCATTGTCTGTTTCATCAATTTGATAAGGTCTTCGATAGCTTCCAGGATAAAAAAGCACATTGTCTTCGCCTAATAAATTTTCAAGGTCATTAAGGTGATAAGCGGCCTCTTCTTTATCATTTAGAATAAAAAGAAAAGGTTTATCAGTGGCTTTAAAAGTTTCGGCAATTATTAATGAAGTTGCACTACCTACAAGTCCAGATACAACACAGTTTTCCCTGCCTTCTTTAGAAAGCTGGGTGTTTAATTTTTTCAAAGCATCACTCTTTGAAAATAGGGAACGAACTAAACTTTTTGACATGTAAATGCAAAAATAAGTCAAAACCAGTAATGCTTCAAAACCTATGAAGCTTTTAATGCTAAGTTTAGCAATTCCATAACATAGCGTTGCAATTTGTTAGGTTACTTTTAAGAAATAATAAAAACAAACCGCATTTGCGGAAATATTCTATGGGAAAAGAGCACTACGATGTATTTGTAATAGGAACTGGAACTGCCGGAAAAGGTGTAGCAAAAGATTGTGCTGCAGCAGGAATGAAGGTTGCAATCGCAGACAATAGAGAATATGGTGGCACATGTCCCAATCGTGGTTGTGACCCAAAAAAAGTTTTAGTTGGCGCTACGGAAATTATACAACTGGCACATAATTTAAAAGGAAAAGGCATTGTAGAGGTGCCAAAAATAAATTGGGCAGACCTCCAAAAATTTAAACTGAATTTTACTGATGCCATTCCTGCTGCCACAGAAAAAGATTTAGAAAAAGCAGGAATTGAAATGTATCATCAATCACCAAAATTTATTGATGAAAACACACTTTCGGTAGAGGGTAAAACAGTTACCGCAGACAAGATTGTAATTGCTACAGGAATGCACCCAATGGAGTTAAAAATTAGTGGAAGAGAACATCTTTTAAAAAGTGAGGATTTTCTTGAATTAGAAACCTTACCTGATGAAATAATTTTTGTAGGTGCCGGATATATAGGGATGGAATTTGCACATATAGCAGCAAGATGCGGAAGTAAAGTAACAATTGTAGAACGCGGAAATCGACCTTTAAATCCATTTGATGAAGATATTGTATCGCATCTTACAAAAGCTTCAGAATCATTGGGTATTAACTTTATTTTTAATGCCGAAGTTACTGATGTTGAATTGTTACAAAAAAATTACCGCGTCTCATTTCAGAAAAACGGTAATACAGAAACCATAAAGGCTAAAGCAGTTTTTAATACAGCTGGGCGGGTGCCATCAATTGAAGCATTAGAGCTTGAAAACGGTAACGTAGCATTTGAAAAGAAAGGGATTTCTGTTAATGAGTTTTTACAGAGTACGACCAATAAAAATGTGTATGCTTGTGGAGATGTTTCGGCAAGTGGAAGTTTGCCTTTAACACCAGTTTCTTCTCAAGAATCAAGAGTAGTTTCCACAAATATTTTAAAGAAAAATATACTTAAAATGGATTTTCCGCCGGTGCCTTCGGTTGTATTTACACTTCCTCAAATTGCAAGTATAGGTCTTACTGAAGATCAAGCTAGAAAAGAAGGGTTTGATTTTAAAGTTGAGTATAAAAGTGTGCCTAAATGGTTTAATGCCAAAAGGATAAATGATGATACTTATGCGTACAAAACAATTGTTGATAAAAAACGCAACCTTATTTTAGGGGCACATATTACAGGTGCAAATGCAGGCGAAATGATAAACCTTTTTGTTCTTGCTATGTGTGGAAAATTACAACCAGATGATCTTAAACAAATGATATTTGCATACCCAACGTGGGGTAATGATATTAAAGGGATGGTTTAAAATAGATGTATTATTTGCCCTTAAAATACTCAATACATTTTTTTGCAGGATTTGTATTTTTATTTTTTAATGCATGAATACTACTGCTTAGGATTAAAACTCCAGCGCATGTGTAAGCAACTATTTTAATAATTTCATAACTTTCCGTATTAGCTACTCCTATTGCAATTAATGCCCATGCACCTACGAGTGCAAACTCGCGCATATTACGTTTCCAAGTTACGATTAGATTGATGGATGTTGCTATACCTATTAGCAATAGGGTCCACATTTCTGCAGCAATCCCAAATCCATTCCAATCGATTTTAACTAAATATACTGTTACATTTGCGATGCAAGCCACTGTTAACCAACCACTATAAATAACAAATGGCCACCACAAAAAAGCGATTACCGAGATGGGTTTGTCATCTAATTCCATGCGGTTGCGAAGTATTATTTGAAGTAAACAAAAAAGCATAAAGAAAATTATAAATGTTGAGGTTAATATCATATCGCTTACAAAAAGGTAGCACCAAGCGCTGTTTGCGATACAACTTAAAATAAACCAAAATCCTGTTTGCTCAATAAATTTATCATCACGCACATTTACAAAAAGGCTTCGTGATTGATAGATTACAAAACCCAATAATAGCATATAAATTAAGCCCCAGATAGAAAATGCGTAACCAGCGGGTGTAAAAAGCGTGGTATATTTTGCACTCATGTCTGCTTGAGTGGTGTCATTAAAAACCCCTGCTGCAGAAGCATAATTAAAATATATAGTAATGATAAAGGCTATAATATTTCCTATTTGTAATGTTTTTTTCATGTTGTTTTTTTATAACTGATTAAGATACAGAAACTACTTCTCCATCTACTAAGACAAATATTTCATCGTCCTTTGTTGGTTCTAAAATGTATTTACCTGTGAAATTTCCGAAAGCAGGAAAAATAAGTTGATTTTTGGTTTTAAAAAAGCATGCAAATTTCATTGTCTGTCTTCCCAGTCCTTGCATTCTTACTCCGGGATGAATATGTCCACAAAAATTAAAAAATGCATCTCGTTTTGTGGGATGGTGTGTAAGCAAAAAAGAATCGATAATAAGTTCGTCTTCAATTTGTACTCCTAAATCTTTGAAAAGGTATTTAGGAATGACATCGTGATTGCCATTAACTAAAATAATTTGTGCATTTGTATATTGCGTCCAACTTGCAAAATCTTCCCATTCAGTATTTAATTTACTATGAAATAAATCTCCTAAGAAACATATGTTTTTAGGTCGAAACTCATCTACAGTATTAGTGAGTCTTTCTAAATTTTCATGGGCAACATGCGCAGGAATTGCAGCACCATGTTTTCTGAAATGTGCCACCTTTCCTAAATGTACATCTGCAATTAATAACATAGACTGTTCCTGCCAGAAAATAGCACCACTTTTGTGCAGATCAAATGTATTATTATGAATCTTAACAACCACTATTTCATCAATTTTAAAGTCATACGTTTAATTCTATCTTTCAATTTTTCTGAAGAAAGTTTTTCTCGCAATCTATCTGTTATAATGGGAAAACTAAACGGGGTGGCGTCTTCGCATTGTTTCCAAACAATGGTTTGTTTAGCAATTCTTTCAAGTGCTAATTGTAAACGGCCCTCTTCCATTTCATGTTCAAAAGTTTCTCTAAAAGCCTGCTGGTATAATAAATTATCTGGTTCATAATCTCTAAACACATCAAACAACAATTGCGAGTTACTTTGTAGATGTTTAGTTTTTATTTGTTTACTTGGATACCCTGTAAAAACCATCCCGCTAATTACTGCAATATCTCTAAATTTTCTTCTTGCGAGCTCTGTACTATTTAAACTTTTTTGAAGATCGTCAAATAAATATTCAGTACTAAAAAGATTGTTGTCAATTACATTTTGAATGTCTAATGGCTGGTCGCTTAAAAGTTCAAAACCATAGTCATTGTAGGCAAGTGAAAATGTTATGGGACTTAATAAACTTATTCTATATGCTAATAATCCCCCCATAGCCATATGGACAAAGCGACCTTCGAAAGGATAAAACACATTGTGATACCCTTCTCTGGTTTTAAAAGTTTCTATTAAAAACTCATTATTCCCTGGTACAATACTTTCTAATTCTTGGCGGTCAAAAATATCACTGAGTGCTTTTAATTCTGGTGTGTTACGTTTATGGTCTGCTTCGCTTTGTAATTCGTTTCTTAAAATTTCACTCATTTGCGAAGATAGCGCCATTCTACCTCCCATAAAACTCACAATATTTCTTGTTTTTTTAGAGCTGCGGCGCACTTGTGCAGCCATGTTTCGTAATCGCACTAATTCTAACGTTCTTCCAGCAAACACAAATGTGTCACCGGGTTTCATTTTGCCAATAAAGAACTCTTCAATTGTCCCTATAAAACCTCCAGAAACATATTTAACCTGTACCATCGCATCACTCACTATTGTGCCAATTGATAATCTGTGCATCATCGCCGTTTGCCTACTATCAACATAAAACCTACCGTCATCATCAACTAAAACTCTTTTGTATTCATCATAGGCTTGGAGGCTTTGACTGCCCAGTGTTATAAAATTTAGACACCATTGCCATTGCTCTTCAGTGATGCCTTGAAAACAAAACGTAGCCTTAATTTCTGGAAATATTTTCTTCGGAAAAAAGCCATCGCTCACTGCTAATGTTACCAAGTACTGTATTAAAACATCAAAACTTAACAAATATGGAATTCTATCTTCCATTACTTCTCCCTTCACCGCTTTTTTTAAAGCCGAAGCTTCAATCAACTCCATAGCATGTGTAGGTAAAAAATGTATTACCGAAGGTTCACCTGGACGGTGGTTACTGCGTCCAGCACGTTGTAAAAACTTTGCAATCCCTTTAGGTCCGCCTATTTGTATAATAGTTTCTACTGGTGCAAAATCAACACCTAAATCCAAACTTGATGTGGCAACAACAGCTTTTAAAGATTCATTTCTAATAGCTTGTTCTACCCACAAACGTGTTTCTTTATTAATACTTCCGTGGTGCATTGCTATCTCTCCAGCAAACTCTGGATATTTTTCAAGTATTTTTTGAAACCAAATTTCGCATTGACTTCTCGTATTTGTGAAAATTATTGTGGTCTTGCTCTTATTTAGGATAGGTATAATTTGATCAAGAAGGTGCAATCCTAAATGTCCTCGCCAAGGAAATGTTTCCATTTTTTTAGGAATAATAGACTTAACAACAATTTTCTTTTTGAGATTGGCTTTAATTAATATTGAATTTGCACTGCCTTCAAAATCTTTTATTTCATTGTCTTTGACTGCACTTAGGCTGTTATCATTGCTGGCACCTAACAATACATCTTGAGCTTGCTCAAGATTTCCAATAGTTGCCGAAATCCCCCAGATTCTCATTTGAGGTGATACAGTTTTTAAACGTGAAAGTGCCAGTTCCATTTGTACACCACGTTTGCTTCCCAATAATTCGTGCCATTCATCAACAACAACGGCTGTTAAGGTTTTAAAAATCTTATCATACCCCTTTGAAGCAAGTAATAGCATTAAACTCTCTGGAGTTGTGATGAGCAAATCTGGCATATTTTTTTTTTGCTTTGCACGTTCACTTTGGCTTGTATCCCCCGTGCGAATCCCTACGGTCATACCAGTTTCTAAATCATCTGCAAAACGTTGTGCGGCTTGTTTAATCTCAACCGAAAGTGCTCGCAGTGGAGTTATCCAGATTGCCTTTATCCCTTTAGTGTGTTTTGTTTTATAGTCAGGATTGTCTTTAATGTATTGTAGTACAATAGGTGTCCACAACGCATAGGTTTTACCGCTTCCTGTAGGAGCATTTAATAAGCCATTTTTGCCATCAAGAAATGCATTCCATGTTTTCTTCTGAAAAGGGAAAGGTTTCCAGCCTTTAGTTTCAAACCAAGAATCTGCTATAGAAGTAAGCTGAGAATTTTTCATTTAGGTATCATCGCTTTTAAATCCTCAAGCGTATTTGCTTCCTCCATAGGCTTGTCTTGTCGCCATCTTAAAATTCTAGGAAATCTTGTAGCGATACCACTTTTATGCCTGCTACTTTCTGCAATTCCTTCAAAGGCTATTTCAAAAACATGATGTGGTGTCACGCTACGAACCGGACCAAAACGTTCGAGTGTATTTTTCTTAATCCACGCATCTACTTTTCTAAACTCTGCATCTGTTAATCCGGAGTATGCTTTTGCAAATGTTACAAGTTCTCCGTCGTTCCATAGCCCAAAGGTGTAATCTGTAAATAAATTTGAACGTCGCCCGTGTCCTCGCATGGCATACGTTAAAACGGCATCAATTGTAAATGGATCTGTTTTCCATTTCCACCAATCTCCTTTTTTCCTTCCTACTAAATATGGCGAATCTTTACGTTTTAACATTAGTCCTTCACTGTGTTTCTCTCTCGAAATTTCGCGTTCTGCAGCTGCATCTTCCCAGTTTTCAAATTTCATAGTAGCGCTGAGGTATAAGCCTATTTCATCACAATCACATTCTGAAATTAATTTGTCTAAAATCTTCCTTCTTTCTAAAAAGGGATGTTGTCTAATATCTTTTCCTTCCCATTCAAGAATGTCATACGCATTTAAAATAACAGGCGTTTTTTTTAGTAATGCTTTGGAAATATTTTTCCTTCCTATTCTAGTCTGCAACTCATTAAAGTTTCCAATTGTCCCATTTCCGAAGGGAAGAATCTCACCATCCAATACAGTTCCATTAGGTATTTTAGAAAGGAAACGTTGAAATTCTGGGTATTTGTCTGTGACTAATTCTTCTCCTCTTGACCATACAAAGACCTCATCATTTCTAATGATTACTTGACTTCGAATTCCATCCCACTTGTGCTCAAAACTCCAATCATTTATATCGCCTAAGTCATTTTGAAAGTTATCTTCAACGGCATAAGCGAGATAGAATGGGTATGGCTTACTGAGGTAATCCTCCTCAATTGTTTCTAAAATTAATTTTGTATAAGTCGTGGTTAAAGGCGTCCAATCGCCCATAAGTTTATATGCTAGAATATCTTCATCAATGTCTGTAGCTTTTGAAAGTGCCCGAGTCATCAATTTTTGACTGACCCCAATGCGGAACCCTCCGGTAATTATCTTGTTAAAAACAAATCGTTCAAAATAATTGAGTTGCATCCAGTTGGTTTGTAAATATTCTTTTTTGTCTTCTTCTGGAAGTGCTTTGAGGGCGATAATTTCATTGATGTATTGCGTCAATGATTTTGTGCTACTTTCTATATTTTCTTTATTAGGGAGAATTAACGCAATGGTTTCTGCAAGGTCGCCTACAATGTGATAACTTTCTTCAAATAGCCATAAAGGAACACCACTAATCTCTGTTGCCCATAGCCTTAAAAGAGTTGTGTTTACAGGTCGTTTAGGTCTTCTGTGCGATAATATAGCAATAGTCCATAATTTGTCATCGTCGTCTGCACTTTTTAAATATTGAGTGAGTGCTGCGACTTTCTCCGTAGTTTTATTTGTTGTATCAAGCTTTTTTATGAGTTGTGCAAAATCTTTCATGCTTCGTCTTCCTTTTCTTTTTTAGATTCTAATTCGCCTTGTTCTCCTTCATATTGTGTTTTTTCGGTGCGTGCATCTAGGCCCATTTCTTCGCGGAGATATCTTGAGAAAATATCTGTATACCCATGGGTGGCGATTACTTTTTGTGCTCCAGTAGCTTTTACAGTTTCTAATAATCCATCCCAATCTGCATGGTCACTGAGGACAAATCCACGGTCGATGGCGCGTCTTCTTCTCGCTCCTCTAAATGTCATCCAGCCACTTGCGCTTGCTGTAACATAAGGGACCATTTTGCGTATCCAAGTGCCACCATGGGCACTAGGTGGTGCGATTACAATATTACCAAGCAATTCTTTTTTTGTGGTCTCCCTTGTAATGCGTATTGTTTGATGGAAATCATAATTTTCTCGCAATACTTGTGTCATATTTTCAATTGCTCCGTGCGTGTATATCTTTCCAATTGATGGGTCAATGTGTTTTAATAATCGTTGAGCTTTTCCTAAAGAATATCCAAAGATGATGGATGTTTTATTTTCTGTTTGGTTTGCAGCCCACCAATTATTAATGTCTTCAAAAACTTGTTTTTGAGGCGTCCATTTAAACGCTGGTAACCCAAAAGTACACTCGGTAATAAATGTGTTACATTTTATTAACTCAAAAGGCTCGGCAATACCATCATTTTCGGTTTTAAAATCTCCTGTGAATACCCAAACTTCTCCTTTGTATTCAACTCTTACTTGGCTTGAAGCGACAATATGACCGGCTGGGTGTAAACTAAATTTTACGCCATTTATGGTAAATGTTTCGCCCCATTCTTTTCCTGCTACAGTGATGTCTCCCAGTCTGTGTTTTATGATGGGTACATTGTTATGATGTGTAATATATTGTTTATGTCCCCAACGACTGTGGTCTGCATGCCCATGCGTGATAATACATTTATCGACAGGCTTCCACGCGTCAATATATACATCTGCTTCTTTGCAATAAATACCTTTAGTATTGAAGATGAGTAATGGGTGTTTTGGCATTTTTAATCCTTTTACTATAAAAATAATACATCCATTTTTTAAAATTTCAGAATTAAGAAAAGTTTAATCTTCGGAAATGTGATAAGCATTTAAAATATGAAGAATGACTAATTACAAAACAATGCGAAATCTTTACCGTGTTAAATTTCCGAAGCTAGTTTACTTATGGGTAATAATTTTTTTGCCTTTTTCTAATGCTTTCTTCGGAAATATTTGATACTTAAATTATATTTGCATCAAAATATTTATACTATGTCTTTTACAGGATTATTTGAGAGTGGAGAACACAAGCGTAACTTAGGGCATTTTGCATCTATTGCAAATATGGCTGCTGTTGATGGTGAGTTGAATGCTGAGGAGGAGAAAATGCTACGTCGTTTTGCTCGTAAGCTTGATATCGATGAGTCTGAATATGAAGAGGTGTTGAAAAACCCTACAAAATATCCAATCAACCCACCAAATGATGCTGATCGTCGTCTTGAGCGTATGCATGATTTATTTGAGATGATTTTTGCGGATCATGAGATTGATGATCATGAGCGTTTTTTAATCGAAAAATATGCTATAGGGTTAGGCTATACTGCTGAGTTAGCTTCTAAATTGATTAAGCGTTCTGTTGAAATCTATCAAGGTGGACTAGATCTTGATGATTACCGCTATTTACTTAACAGAAAATAGTTGTTAAAGCTCCTTTAGAATTTTGAATAAGTCTTTTTTAGAATATGGCTTGGCTAGAAATGCGCTTGCTCCAGATTCTAAAATATCATATCTTTCATTAATCATTGTATTGCCAGTGGCAACTATTACTGGAACTTTATTGACACTCTCTTTTGCGTGATTATTTATATAGTCAATAAGTGATTGTGCATTCATATCCTCTAATTGAGATTTGAGTATAACTGCGGCATAGTTTTTTTTATTTAAAAGTTCTTTTGCTTGTGTGCCGTTTTTTGCAAGTTCAAGTATAAATCCTTCATCGTTCTCTAAAAACTGTTTCATAAGTAACATTTGACTAGTTTGATCTTCTTCAATAGCTAGTATTTTTTTACTTATAACGAGGCCGGACCCTTTAGGGACTGTCTTTTTTCTATCATTCTTTTCTCTTGTCTTGAATGGGAGTACAACGGTAAATATTGATCCTTTGTTTTCAGTACTTTTTACGGTGACATTGCCACCCATTTTTATTGATAAGTCTTTGACTATCTTTAGACCTAGTCCTTGACCTATGGGTTTAATTTTTGATAATTGAAGCTGGGAGTAAGATTCAAAAACCTCTTTTATTTTATTTTTAGGAATACCTGTTCCTGTATCTTTAATTTCAAAAGCAATCTCAGCAGTTTTATCTAGATTTTTGATTAATAAAACGTTGATTTCAATAATACCTTCCTTAGTATTAAGGAAAGCATTTTCTAGAAGATTGTAAAATATTTGGTTTAATCTAGTGGGGTCACCTATTAATTTTTGAGGTACTTTCTTATCGAGGTTATAAATTAATTCAATCGAAGAGTCTCTGTATTTTGTTTGGAAATGCTTTGCAATATTAACGACGATTTGAATGAGATTAAACGGGATCTGTTTTAACTCTAATGCGCCTGTTTCTATTTTAGAAATATCCAGTAAATCATCCATTAAAAATTTAATATGTAGTCCAGTTTTGTTGATGACATTTACATATTCTTTTTGCTGGAAATCAAGATTTGTATCCATTAAAACATCTACAAAACCTAATAAATTATTTAAAGGATTGCGCACTTCGTGATTTAAATGTGACAGGAAATTATTTTTAAAAACCTCTTTGGCGTATAATAATTTTCCTTCAAACGAAAGTCTGTTTTTCTCTATTTGAGCTTCGTTTTTTTCTTGAACAAGAGGGTGGGCTTCAGTATAATGTTCTGTGAAATCAATTAATAGCACATAGATAGCGCTTTCTTTTTTAAAGACATCAATATCAAAAATGTAATCTTTATTATTAGTATTGATATTAACGCATGGGTATTTTATAGTTTCAAAATTGTCAGTTAATACATGTTCCAAAGAATAAAAGAATGGGTCTATGTCTGTTAAACTTTTTCCAATTTCAATATTACATATAGTGTTATCACTAGCTTTAATTGTAGTGCTTGAGTCTATTTGTAAAATTTGGATTTTTTGACTTACTAAGCTATTTTTTATTTCTTGCAGACTCATATTGCTAACATTTTTCTAGTAAGTTGCTCAAAGGCATCTTCGACATTATCTCCTTCTTTTGCGCTTGTAAATGTGCAATTTTCAAAACGTTGTGTTTTAAAAAATTCTTCGGAAACTGCTTCGCCAAATTTATCTTTCTTATTTCCAACTATTTCAACTGGGACATTTTCAAAATTATCTTGAAGATACTTCATTTCGGTTTCTAAAGATTCAAAAGTTTCTGGTCTAGATATGTCAAAGACATAAATAAACCCGCTTGTGCCGAGCAAGTATGACTTTCTGGCTTTATCGATTGAAGTGTTTCCTTCAATGTCCCATATTACTAAGGTGATATTATTTCCATCGATGGAAATCTCTTTCTTTTTTACGTGTACACCAACGGTAACTAAATAATCTTCACTGAATTGAGATTCAACAAACCTTCTTATTAGACTTGTTTTCCCAACTCCGAAATGACCTAGCAGGACGATTTTTTTTGGATGTGCCATTGCGTATATTTAATTAAAGATAAATATACTATTATTAAGTAAAATTTAATGGTCAAAATGCGGTATAACTAAATTATGATTCAATAATTTATTCGGTTTTATGAGTTTAACTTTTTTTATTGCCCAACTGTCTTTTAATCTCTTTCTCGTTACGAGATTGTGTTGCTTGTTGTTTAGAAATATAAGCGCTTGTGAAATTAAAGAAAATAATAGATATAAAATTAACTTCCTTTTTTATTGTAATATCACAAAAAACTTGAGTGCTATTCTGCGTAATATTTAAACCGGGATAGGCCATTATTTTTTCTTCTTGGCTTAACAATTGAGGTATAGAAGAAATGAAAATGGGGTGAAAATCATTTATGTTTGATCCAAGGTTAACTTTAAATAGCGTATCGTTAGAGCTTAAAACAATACCGTTAAAATCAACTGTAATGTGATGCAGGATATTCTGAAAAATCAAATTTTGATCCATAATATTAAAACAAATCACAATAGGGTAATCTATTTCTTACAAATAAAAGAAAAAATTAACAGATGTATTTTTAAATATTAAATTTTATAACCTTTTAATGTATTCTTTAATCGAAAAATATGTTATAGTCTTAATAAATGAGTATTCGTAAATGCATTTTAAACAATTAATATTTAATTGCCTTCCATGTTTTGAATAATGTTGTTAATATCTTATCTACTTCATTCCTAGATAAAGAATCAATTTTTGAAGAAATTTTTCTAGAAACTTTTAAAACCCTGTTTTCTAATTTATTTTCAAATGAAGAAGTCATATGGCCAGACATTACAACTGCAATATAGTATGAGTGAAAGTTATAAATATGAATACTATATAGTTCGTAGTCAATCGATTCTAGGTTTTGATTTCCACCTCCAAAGGCATCTTCAACAAAACTTTTTATGGCAGTTAACATACCAGAAACCATGTCTTTGTCAACTTTATTGCTTACACTATAATTGCCCAGTAAAATTCCAGACCCTTTTTGAATTGCAAATATTTCATTAACAATAGGCTTGTCAAGTTCACTTAAAAGTAAATCACCTTCTTTTTGTCCTGTAAATCTTGCTATAACCTTACGTTTAAGACCTTCCATAGAGAAGGTTTTAGCCATTTTTTGATTGATGGCTTCTGAGAGTTTTTCAATTTCTGCGCCTATGTATTTTTTTATCATCTGCCCCATAATAGGGTAGAGAGCTTCAACTACTGCATCTTTAGAATTTGCAATCTCTTCTTTAAGAGTTTTAGTGATAGTAGGTCCAAGAGTTGTAGGTATTTCTTCTATAAACGTTTTAAATCTTTCGTCAAGAATAGGGTCTACTTTTTCCGAAAGCTTTTCCTTGGTATCAATAGTTTGTGTAATGGCATCAATTCGTTCATTTATGGCATTGGCAACCTGTCTGTCATCAATTAACAGAATGTCTCTAAGCAACTGAAGTTTTTCTTCTTGCTCAACCATAACTTATTTTCTGAAATATTAAGGGTGAATTTTATGCGCCTATTTTTTCGCCTAATGCTATAAGCATTTTACTTAGCTCTCTTCTGTCTACTTTTTTCTCCATAAGATCTTCTGTCTTATCGTTCATAGCATCTTCAAGGTCTGTAATTCGAATATTTACATCAGTACTTAAAGAATCAATAGATTGCATTAACTCACCTCTTACTTGGTCAATATATTCTTCTAAAGTAGCTTTCTGCTTGTCAATCTCTTTTTTGACACTGTCAAACTCACTGTTGTATTGTTGAATGTTTTCACCAAAAATAAGATTCTTAATTGCTTCAATTTTCGAAGCAGAATCTATTGGATTAGTTGATTCTTCGGGGTTGTTTTTTTTACTCATGGTCAATTGTTGTTAAAATAAATGTACAAAAAAAATAAGGAAAGGTAATTTTATCGAAGATTTATGCTTTTTGCATGAATTCTTCAGCCTTTTCAACCATATTTTTACTTCCGCAGAAAAATGGTACACGCTGGTGTAACTCGGTTGGGGTGATATCTAAAATACGCTTAAAACCATCACTCGCTTTTCCACCTGCTTGCTCTGCTAAATATGCCATGGGGTTACATTCATAGAGTAATCTCAACTTTCCTTTTGGATCTTTTGCAGTATTTGGATACATATAAATTCCGCCTTTAATCATATTTCTGTGGAAATCTGAAACCAAAGAACCAATATAACGTGAAGTGTAGGGCCTATCCTCCCCTTCTTGTTGACAATATTTGATATAATCTTTCACTCCTTGTGGGAAATGAACATAATTTCCTTCATTAACTGAATATATTTTTCCGTCCACAGGAAATTGCATATTAGGGTGCGATAAATAATAAGTACCAATAGCTGGATTTAAAGTAAAACCATTAACGCCATGACCTGTAGAATATACAATCATTGTGGATGTGCCATAAACGATATAACCTGCGGCTACTTGTTTATTTCCAGGTTGTAAAAAATCTTCTAAGGTTACAGGAGTGCCGGCTTCTGTTACACGTCGATAAATTGAGAAGATAGTACCAACAGATACATTAACATCAATGTTTGATGAGCCGTCAAGGGGATCCATTAAAACAACATATTTATTGTCATTTTTTTTATTACGACCAGTGATAGTAATAAAATCATCCTCCTCTTCACTTGCAATACCACAAACAATTTCTCTATTTGTAAGCGTTTTGATAAAAATATCATTTGCATAAACATCTAGTTTCTGCTGGTCTTCACCTTGGATATTAGTGTCACCTGCAGCGCCAAGAATATCAACTAATCCCGCTTTATTAACTTCGTGATTTACCACTTTTGCAGCAAGACGAATAGAATTTATCAATCTAGAAAGTTCTCCAGAAGAGTATTTAAACTCGGTTTGATTTTCAATTATAAACTCGCCAAGTGTTTGATTTTTCGTTGCCATGAATTCTAGTAGGTATAGATTTGTAGCAAATATCGCTTTTTTTAAGAAATTGAACCGATATTTGTGACACAAAACCCAATCAATGAGCCACCTTATTAGAAAAGCAGTCAAAGAAGATATGCCTGCAGTCCTTGAATTGATAAAAGAACTTGCCGTTTTTGAGAAAGAACCTAATGCGGTTGATGTTTCTTCTAAAATATTAATAAAAGAGGGGTTTGGTGAAAACCCGTTATTTACTTGCTTTGTTGCTCAAGGTGATAACGCTATTGTGGGAATGGCGCTCGTATATTTTAGATTTTCAACATGGAAAGGTCGCACGCTACATCTTGAAGATTTAATAGTAACAGAATCACAAAGGGGAACGGGAGTAGGTGGCGCACTATTTAATGAGGTTTTAAAATTTGCTAAGGAAAACAATGTGAAGCGAGCAGAATGGGTTGTACTTGACTGGAATGAAAATGCTATTAAGTTTTATGAAAAAAGCGGTGCAACTTTATTGAAAGACTGGTATTTAGTACAGATGGATGAAAAGGGGTTAAACAACTATTAGAAAATAATTTTTAATCATAATCATCAGAAAACATAATTTATTTTAAGTATAAGTGATGAAAGTATTCAAATTTGGTGGAGCATCAGTAAAAGATGCACAAGGGGTAAGAAATGTAGTTTCGGTTTTAAAAGAAACAGGAGAAAAGGACTTAGTTGTCGTAATATCTGCGATGGGTAAAATGACAAATGCGCTTGAGCAAGTTGTTAGTGATTACTTCGGAAATATATCACATTTAAAAGCTTCTTTGAATGAAATATTTGTCTTCCATGACACTATTTTAAAAGAACTCTTCATTTCAGAAAAACATCCTATATTTAAAAAAGTAAAAACAATAATGGCACACCTAAGCCAATTTATTGAATCTAATAAATCAAAAAATCATGCATTTGTTTATGACCAGATTGTAAGTTATGGTGAGCAAATATCTACCACGATCTTAACAGAGTATCTTAATGAAATAGGTATTGAAAATACCTGGCTCGATGCTAGAAAATGTATCGTAACAGATGGTAATTACAGGGATGCAAATGTTTTATGGGAGCTTACTCAAAGTAATATATTAGAGAATGTTTCAAATAGAGGAATAACAATTACACAAGGTTTTATAGGTGCTGAAGCTGCAAATAATTTTACAACAACTTTGGGACGTGAAGGAAGTGATTACACTGCTGCAATCTTTGCATATTGCTTAAATGCAGATAACGTGACTATATGGAAAGATGTTCCAGGAGTACTAAATGCAGACCCCAGATATTTTGATAAAACTACCTTGTTAAATCATATTTCATACAGAGAAGCAATAGAGTTAGCTTTTTATGGAGCTTCTGTAATTCACCCAAAAACACTACAACCTCTCCAAAGAAAAGAAATTCCTTTATATGTTAAATCATTTTTTGATGCTAAAGGTAAAGGTACCTGTGTAGGAAAGGGGGTGACGCTAGATCCTAAAACCTCTTGTTTTATTTTAAAGAAAGATTTAGTCTTAATTTCATTATCTTCATTAGACTTTAGTTTTATGATGGAGAATCATATAGGCGATGTTTTTAAATGGCTGCACGAATATAAAATGAAGGTAGAGATGATTCAAAATAGTGCCATTAGTTTTTCAGTAGTTATAAATAACAAATACGACAATTTAGAGGCATTGCTTAGTAAATTACGAGCTACTTTTAGTGTAACTTGGAATGAAAATGTTGTGCTTTATACAGTAAGACACGCTATGCCAAAAGAAATCAAGCAATTAGAATCTGGTAAAACGATATTATTAAAACAGGAAAGCAGAGAGACTGTCCAACTTGTAATTAAAGCTAATTAATCCCGTTTTTATCTATATTTGCCATACCAACCAAGCCTATGAGTCTCGTCACCGCCAAAGAATTTGCAACAGCTATTAAAGTCGATAAACTCGGCTTTTTTGGCACGGGGATTAGTGTGGCTTTGATGAAAATATTACGCATATCAGAAATTAATAAACGCTACGATAGAACAAAACACTTAGAGGGTCTTGATTTTATGAATAAAATCCTCGATGAGATGGAAGTGGTGTTTGAACTTCCTGAAGAAGATTTAAGAAGAATTCCAAAAAAAGGAGCTTTTATTACAATATCTAATCATCCACTAGGGGGAATTGACGGAATTATCTTATTAAAAATATTGCTGGAATATCGCCCAGACTTTAAGGTTATAGCAAACTTTTTATTGCACCGTATTGTACCTTTAAAACCATATGTGATGCCAGTAAATCCTTTCGAAAATCATAAGGATGCGAAGTCAAGTTTGCAAGGTATAAAAAGTGCATTAACTCATTTACAATCAGAGCAACCCTTAGGCATATTTCCAGCGGGTGAGGTATCAACAAAGCGAGATGAGAATAATAAAATTGTAGATAAAGAATGGGAGCTAGGTGCCATTAAAATTATTAAAAAAGCACAGGTACCAGTACTTCCCATATACTTTCATGCTAGGAATAGTAAGGCTTTTTATAGATTATCTTCTATTAGCGATTCGCTTAGAACAGCAAAATTACCTAGTGAGTTATTATCACAAGGAGACCGAGTAATTAAAGTGCGTATTGGACACTCTATTTCGGTGGCAGATCAACAGGAACATGAAACGTTAGAGAGTTTTTCTGAATTTCTTCGGAAAAAAACATATGTGCTTTCAAATCCATTTCAGAAGAAAAAATTATTAGATACTATTCCTAAAAATTTAAAAATACCAAAGGCGCCAAAAAAGATTGCAGGTGAGATTTCTACAAAAGCATTAGAAATTGAAGTTGATGCACTTAGAGAGGATGATAAGAGGCTTTTACACAGCAAAAATTATGAGGTATTCTTAGCTTCGGCAGAGAAAATGCCAAATATTTTGCAGCAAATAGGACGTTTACGGGAAATTACATTTAGAGAAATTGGCGAAGGAACTAACAATGCAATTGATCTGGATAGGTTTGACGCTTATTATCACCACATGTTTTTATGGGATAACGAAGCAAAAAAAATTGCGGGTGCTTATAGAATGGGGCTTGGTTCAAAGATTTATGCTAAATATGGAATTGATGGATTTTACCTGCAAGATTTATTTAGGTTTGAGCCAGAATTGCATGAAATGATGAGCAAATCTATTGAAATGGGACGCGCTTTTATTATAAAAGAATACCAGCAAAAACCAATGCCATTATTTTTATTGTGGAAAGGAATTGTACATACAACGCTTCGTTTCCCAGAACACCGTTTTTTAATTGGTGGTGTAAGTATCAGCAATAAATTTTCCGAATTTTCAAAATCATTAATGATTGAATTTATGAAATCCAATTATTATGACCCATGGGTAGCGCAGTACATCAATCCAAAAAAAGAATATAAAGTAAAACTTAAAGATGCTGATAAAGATTTCATTTTTGATGAAAGTGAAGCAGATTTAAACAAATTTGATAAAATTATTGACGAAGTAGAGCCCGGCAGTTTAAGAATGCCCGTGCTTATCAAAAAGTATATTAAACAAAACGCAAAAGTTGTAGCTTTTAATGTTGATCCGCTTTTTAATAATGCTATTGATGGGTTGATGTACATTCGTATTGCAGACCTTCCCGAAAGTACTGTAAAACCAGTGATGGAAGAATTTCAAGCTGAGCTTGAAAAGAAATATACAAACGGTCAAAAAACGGAAGACGAATAAAAAAATAAGTTATGCGCTTAGCCAAATCAATTAACGAAGTAATAGAAATTCTTAATGAAATTATTGCTTACGAAGTTGATAAAAATAGTGCCATGGCTTTCTTTCCAGTTCTCTATAAAAAAGTGACTGAGCGCATAAGAGATGGAATTCTTAACAGTGATTTTCAAGATAATCCAAGGATGGAGCGTTTAGATGTTCTTTTTGCAAATAGATATTTAGAAGCTTACTATAACTATAAAGCCGGTAAAAAAATCACAAACAGTTGGTTGCTTACTTTTGAGGCAACAAAAGATGATTCTGTCATCATTTTACAGCATATTTTATTAGGTATCAACGCACATATTAATCTTGACTTAGGCATTGTAGCATCACAAACAGTGGGAAATGGAGTTTCACTAGACCCATTTAGAGAAGACTACGATAAAATCAACGACATATTGAGCACCATGGTTCAAAGCATGCAAACAAGTGTCAATAAAGTGTCGCCATTACTCATTTTACTAGAATGGATAGGAAAGGGAAAGGAAGACAAACTAGCCGCTTTTAGTATAAGTATTGCCCGTGATGGTTCTTGGGTGTTTTCAAATCAATATCACAGTTCATTAGATCAACCTTCCGAAATATTAAAAAGGGATAAAATCATTGCTATTTTAGCAGCAGAGCTTAGCAATGTAAAAAGTAAAGTATTACGATTTGGTATTAAAATTATACGCTTTTTTGAATCTAAAGAAGTAAAAAAAGTAGCCCAAAGCCTTGAAAACGCTTAAATTTTTTTCTTCGGAAATTAGCTGCGAATTAAACTACATTAATTTCATTACAATTAATAAAACCAATGTAACCAACGCAGGCAATGCCTGAACGGATAGAATTTTTTTGCTCACTGTCATTCCTCCGTAAATCCCAGCAATCGCAACACAAGCAAGAAAAAAAACCGAAACATTAAATTTCCAAACAGGGTTTGAAATAAAGAAAGTCCAAATTAACCCCGCAGCTAAAAAGCCATTATAAAGCCCTTGATTGGCAGCCATAGCCTTTGTCTTTGGAAATAAATCTTTAGGAAATCCTCTAAATATTTTAGGGCCTTTTGTGGTCCAAGCAAACATCTCAAAATAAAGAAAATAGAGATGTAAAAAAGCTATAAAACCTATGAGTATACTAGTAATTATTGCCATAATCTAATTGCATTTAGCTTCGGTAGCTTCAAAAAATTCCTGAAATAAGTTTTTGAGTTCGTTCAATTTGTCAACATTAATCCGGTAGTATTGACTTTTACCTTCAAATTTACTCTTAAGCAAACCAGATTTTTTAATCACTTGTAAATGCTGTGATGTCGTGGGTTGTGATAGTCTAATTTTTTCTGAAATATCTTTACATAAACATCCATCACAGTCACCTACATAATTGAGTATCGCAACGCGTGCGGGATTTGAAAGTACCTTAGCATAGTCTGCTAGTTTGTTTGCTTGTAAAGGATGTATGTGTCTTTTTGTAATACCCATATATAAAATAGTTTTCAAAAAAATTAATATAGCAATATTACAATATTAATTTAAAATAGAGAAATTACGGCATGAATTTCAAACACTTAAACCTTTTATTATAAGCAAGTTGGTTTTTATTCAAAAGCAGCGTCAATGGGTTCCCAAAGCTCAATTTTATTGCTGTCATTATCCATTATATATCCAAATTTTCCATACTCAAACTCTTGGATTTCACCAATTACCTCAACCCCTTCTTGCTTTAGTAACTTTAAAAGTTCGACAAGATTTTCAACACGGTAGTTGAACATAAAGTCTTTTTTTGAGGGCTCGTAATACTCTGTGTCATTGCTAAAAGGGCTCCATTGCGTAGAACATTTTTTTCCATTTTCATCTTTCCACCAAAAAGTACATCCCCAATCATCAGTATTAAAACCTAGATGTTTTTTGTACCATTCTTTTGTCTCTTTGGGGTCTGTAGTTTTAAAAAACAAGCCACCTATTCCGGTTACTCTTTTCATATATATTAATTTAAGTTGTTAGCGGGTAGTAATTAGATAATAGTTTTTGTAAAGTTAGTTTTAGACTGGGCTCAACTAGACTTTTAAGTAAATATCTATTTAGGTTTTGCGGATTGTTACACTTTAAAAGTATCAATAATTTTCTCAACGATAGTTTCGGCAAGTTTTATTTTACTTTCGACTGTCCAGCCAGCAATATGTGGACTTAACAATACATTGTCCATGGATAGCAATTCTTTAAATTCGGGTGGCATTTCCGCAGAAAAAAGCTGCTCAAAAGAGAGTTTTTCATATTCTAAAACATCTAATCCTGCACCTAAAACCTTACCCCTTTTCATAGCTTTAACAAGGTCTTTTGTAACAACACTTTTTCCTCTAGCAGTATTGATAAGCCAAAAGGGCTTTTTAAAGCCGTTGATAAAATCTGCATTTACCATTTTGTTCGTTAATGGTGTCCAAGGCGTATGTAAACTCACAACATCTACCATTTCTTGAAACGTTTTTAATGAAACTTGTGTCGCGTTTTTATTCCCTACACTCTCTTTAATGTCATAACAAAATGTAGTGCAATTAAACCCTTTTAGTTTTTTTGCAAACGATTTTCCCATATTTCCGTAGCCTATTAAACCTACAATTTTACCATCAAGCTCAACGCCTCTATTTGCTTCTCTATTCCATTGCCCTGCTTTCACCTCTCTGTCTGCGCGATTGAGATTATTAAATAATGATAGTAACATCCCTAATGCATGCTCGCCCACAGCATTTTTATTGCCCTCTGGAGCTGCAATTAATTTAATGCCTTTTAACTCAGCATACGGCATATCAATACTCTCTAACCCTGCGCCCACGCGTGCGATAAACTTTAAGTTGGTTGCGGCATTTAAAAAAGTTTTATCAATATTAAACCTGCTCCTTATTACAATACCGTCATAGTCCTTTATAATCTGCTCAATCGCTTCTTTTGACGAAGAGTAATCTTCAACGTTTTCAAAACCTGCCGCTGCTAGTTGGTCAATTAGTAATGGGTGGTTATTGTCTAGGTGTAGGATTTTCATGTTTTTGAATTCTGAAATGTGCTTCAAGTTACAAATTAAAGTCTTTTTAAAATAGTGGTGGAGTATTATGGGATTGTTAAATTGTGGGTTGTACAAACAATTAAAGAAACGTGTTGATATCGAGTTTATTTTCCCGTATATAATCTATAAATTGCGTTATATAACGAGTTAGCAATAATTTAATGAAACCCATTAATATCATTTTAATTTTAGCGATAACCTTTCAATCTTGTACTTCAAGCTCTGAAAAAGATAAGCTGATTGGAAATTGGAGTGTGCCAAATGCTCTAAATGAATTTGAGTTTTACAAAGATTCACTAATTGTTAATGAATGGGGAATGAGTTACATAAATAAGTGGAATATTGACCAATCAAAACTCTATCTCAAACCGATTAAAGGACTTGATAGCTTTGCGATTAAAACAAATCAATTTGATTATAGGTTGAGCCATAATCTTGACACTCTTTTTATAAAACGAGAAACTGATAGCGTTTTTGGTCCAGCAATTTTAAGAATTAAAAGTGCATTTGATTATCAACTCAAACGGAATTATCTTACAGTTGATTTACCAAGAAAACAAAATTTAGAAAAAGAGCCCAAATCATCTATTGGATTGAACATCTATGTAGGATATAATAATGGTAAATTAGTCGCAAAATCTGATGATGATAAACATTTAGACTTGACCGACCTCAAATTTTTTGCTTATGAATATATGGCAATGACAGAAGAAGGAATTCAAGATAATTTGCACTATAATTTAATTGCCGATAAAAAAATTACGGCTAAGGAATTAGATTCTGTTCGAAATATTTTAAAACAGACAAATTTTAGTGATATTTTTAGAGTTTATACAAATGACAAAGTTGATTACAATAAAACTGATTGGAAAGATGAATTAGTTTGGTACGGCAGAATGGAGTAAAAACTATTGCTAACAAAGTATAAAAATAATAGGGCAATGAGTGTTTAACCCAATAGTAATGGCACATTTGCAAGGTCGCCAAATTTTTAAATTTGGCTTATTGAACAAAAAAGATAATAAGAAAAATTTAAAAATTCGGCTTGTGTTCATCCGAATGGTTTGCGCTCTTTTTCAGCCCTACTATTCTTATACAAAAACCGTTAGCAATTATAAATACAAAAAAGGTGGGAGCAATTATTATTGTAGTTTTTATAATTATTGTCAGTTTAATTTATGGAAGCAAACGTATATTTTATGGAGAAGTTGAATATGATGCGGCAACTAAATAATTTGAAGCTAAAGTAATAGCTACTAAAACACAATCTTCTGATTTTATAAATTTAACTATTATATCTTGGGATACTCAGTCTGCGTCTTTTCATCTAGCACTTCTCCAGTATGCTTAGTCGCTAGTTTTTCAAAAAGTAGCACGTGTACTTCTTCTTCGCCTATACTTTTAGGGCAATGTTCAACTCCTTTTGGCACCACGATTAGTTCGCCTTCATTCACAATTTCCATCCATTCTTTAAATTCTTCAACGTCGTTTTCTTTACTGCGAAAATGCATCTCTAGCGTTCCTTTTTGAACAAAAAATAACTCGTCTTCATCCTTGTGACTGTGCCATACAAACTCACCTTGTAGCTTTGCTAAAATAACTTGCATGTCATCTACAGTTGCAATTTGGTGTGGATGCCATTGCTTGTTGAATTTTAAAAATTTTTCTTTAACGTTGATAGGTTTCATTGAGCTATGAGTTAAAATAAAGAGCTAATCTCTTCAGTGATTTTTGTGGGGCGTAGTGTTTTGCCATTCAACAAACACCACAACGTTTTTGCCTCAACTAGTATTTTGCCATCGCTGGGTCTGGTGATTTTGTAGTTTCGGTCACATTTAACACCTTCTACATTAGTAACCCATGTTTCAACGATTAATTCATCTCCTTTGAATGCTGAACTTTTATAAGAAATAAAGTGATTTAAAACATACCACACATAATCAGTTTGTATAGTTGGGGTTGTGTTTGCGTCCCAATGAGCTTGAGCAACATCAAGGCACCATTGGAGATACACTAAATTATTGACGTGTTTATTCGCATCAATATGCACTTCGGAAACTTTAATGTTTATAGAGAATATTTCAGGTTGTGACATTTCCGAAGTCATTATAGATTATTTTAATTTTTTGATTTTGATAATTTACACTCGTCTTATTTTAAAATCCAAGAATCAATTTTGCAATATAAAAGAAGAGAAAAATACCAAAGATGTCATTACTTGTGGTAATAAATGGCCCAGTTGCAATTGCAGGATCGATACCTCTCTTGTCTAAAATAATAGGAACAAACGTCCCCACAAGTGCCGCTACAATAATTACTGAAAGCATAGAAACGGCAATAGTGATGCTTACAAGTTGATCTTGTCCTACAAGAAAACCGAACAATATAACGAGCAAACCTAAAGCAGTTCCATTAATTAGCGCAAGCCCAACCTCTTTAAGCAATCTATTAAAAAGACTGCCTTTTACGTTGTCATTTGCAAGTCCTTGTACGATAATGGCACTTGATTGAACACCTACATTTCCTGCCATGGCTGCAATAAGTGGTGTGAAAAAGAAAAGAATGGGGAATGTGCTTAGGGCGTCTTCAAAACCTTGCATAATGTAGACACTGCCTAGTCCTCCAAAAAGGCCTAAAACTAACCAGGGTAAACGTGCTCTAGTAAGTTGCCAAATGCTATCATCTGCCTCAACATCTTGAGAAATACCTGCTGCCATCTGGTAATCTTTATCTGCCTCTTCTTTAATATAATCTACAATATCATCAATGGTAATACGCCCAACGAGTACTCCTGTTTCATCAACAACTGGAATAGCATCGAGGTCATATTTTTGCATGATGCGAGCAACTTCATCATTGTCTGTGTGTACAGTAACGTAATCTACTTTAGGAATGAAAACGTCGCTAATTTTTGTTTTTTCTCCGGCAGTTAATAAATCTTTAAGTGATAACCTTCCTGTAAGTTTTCCTTCTTTGTCGGTTACATAAATGGAATGTACGCGTGTTACATTTTCTGCTTGACGGCGCATTTCACGCACGCATCCTGCGACGGTCCATGTTTCTTTTACTTGCACAAGTTCTTTTGCCATTAAGGCTCCAGCGGTATCCTCATCATAAGCTAAAAGTTCTTGAATATCTGCTGCGTGTTCTTCATCTTTGATTTCATCAATTACTTCTTTTTGAATGTGATCATCAAGTTCTGCAATGATATCTGCCGCGTCATCCGTGTCAAGTTCCTCTAATTCTTCGGCAATTTCTTTTGGTGATAGTCTGCTTAAAATTTTCTCTCTAACATCATCGTCAAGCTCCATAAGGGCTTCACCAGTTAAATCACTTTCTAAAGATTGTATTAAAAAAGTTGCTTCGTCACTATTTAGCTCTTCTATTATTTCGGCAATATCAGCAAAGTGATAGTCTTGCAAGAGTTCATGAAGGGCTTTACCATCTTTGTTATCGATGAGCCTTTCAATAGTATTTAAAAAATCAGTCGTTAGTTGAAACTGCATCTTCTTCCAGTTTTTGAGTAAGTGCTATAAATTGTGCTACCGAGAGTTGTTCGGGTCTTTGTCCAAATATAGTATCTTCTTTTAGTTTATCTGAAATATCAAATGATTTTAAAGAATTTCTTAACGTTTTTCTTCGCTGCTGAAATGCTGTTTTAACAACTCTTCTAAGCATTTGTTCATCACAGCCAAGAGAATAATCAACTTTACGTGTTAATCTAAGAACGCCACTGTCAACTTTAGGCGGTGGGACAAAAACGGTGGGAGGCACTGTAAATAGATATTCAGCATCATAAAATGCTTGCGTTAAAACCGAAAGAATGCCCCGTGCTTTTGTTCCTTCTTTTGCACAAATGCGCTGTGCTACTTCTTTTTGAAACATGCCTGTAAACTCTGGGACTTGTTCTTTTATTTCGAGGGTTTTAAAAACAATTTGTGTTGAAATATTATATGGAAAATTGCCAGTAATGGCAAATTGCTCTTCACCAAAATAATCCTGCAGATCTTCTTTTAAAAAATCTGCTTCAAGAATTTGTAAATTTTCGTTGGGATAGGTGTCAACTAAATGTTGAATAGACTCGCCATCAACATCCATTGCTATAAGGTTAATATTTTGTTCAACTAGATACTTTGTGAGTACACCTGTTCCTGGCCCTATTTCTAGTACATTTTTGTATCCTTTATGTGTAAGTGTATTTGCAATATCTAATGCTACGCTTTCATCTTTTAAAAAATGTTGTCCAAGATGTTTTTTTGCACTTACGCCCGTTGCTTGGTCTTTAATGTATCTTTTTTTAGCCATGAGATTAAAATTTCCGCGAAAGCGAAATTATTTATTGTTCGCAAATTACCTCTAACTCTGTTCTAAAAGCTATAAATTTTCCTTCAAAAGGTTTGCTTTGTGCTCTTAATGTTTCTGCATCTTCAGCGTAGTATTTTTCAAGTGTTGCTTTGCTATCTGTGGTATATTGAACTGAATAGGTAACGCCGCCCATTTCTTCTTCAACTTGTACCTTAGTCATTAATGCCTTGCTAAATTTTCTTGTGTCAAGCATTGCAGGAATATACTCGGTTTTCATCCAATGGAGCCAAGTATCATGGATTTCATTTTCTATGTTAATGGTTACGTTGTAGATATACATATTTGAAAGCCTTAATTTGAATAATTAGTATTAGTAGAAAATTCCTTTTCTCCAGTATTTGATAAATGTTACTCAATTTCATCACCACGCAACATTCTAAAGCGTTTGCGGGCTTCGACAAAATAGATGCTGTCAGCAAAATTAAAGATTATTTGTTCGTAAAACTCTTTTGCTTTTACTTGGTCTTGAAGTTCATTTTCATACAACTTTGCTAAGCGATAATATGCATCATCTGCAAGGATGTCTGTTTTATAAAGCTCTATTAATTTTAAATAGTTAGCTTCGGCCTTTGTAAATTGTTTTGTCTTTTCAAAAAGCTCTCCTTGTTTTAATAATGTTTCGTCTTCAATTTTTTCACCTTTATGGTTGGTTAAAATATCATCAAGTTGTGTAATAGCTTCCTTGTTTTTATTTTGAAGCGCTAATAAATCTGCTCTTGCAAATTTCTTTAATGCTGTTTGTAAAGAGTCTTCTAATGAGTTGTCATGAATCATTAAAGCAAGCTGCAGCGCATCATTAGCAATGAGTTGTGAGGCAGATTTTCTAAGGACATCTACTTGCGCTTTTGCCCATACAAAATCCCCTTTATAATAGCTAGTACGAGCTACTTTATAGCGTGCTTCTTGTGCTAATACATCACTCTCCACCATCTTTTGTATTTGAGAATAATATATCAATGCGCGGTTAAATTTTTCATCAAATACTAAAATATCTGCTAGCTCCATTTTTACTCTTGCTTCTTGATATTTGCTCAATTGTTCATCAGCAAGTGCTTTTAAGTTAGTGATTGCTTTGTCTACTTTTTTTGTATCAAAGGCTAAAAAGTGATTGTAATCAATCTGGAGTTGATAGGTGTTTTTACCAGCACCGTATTCAGAAATTAAGGCTTCAAATTGTTCTTCTAATTGTGGATAGTCTTTTTCTTCACTAGTTTTTAGCTTTACTTTCATTAAATATTGATAAGCTTGTAGTTTTGAAGAAGGGGTAGCGGCATTTTCAATTATAAAATTGATTACATCAATAGCATTTTCATAATTTTCCTCAGCAATTGTAATAAGCGCTAAGTCTGTCATACCCCCAAGGTCAACTTCTTCCGTTCGTTTATAAATCGCTTTCTCTTGGGCAAATGCTTTTTTAAAATCTTTTTGCTGTATAAATAACCAGCTTAGTAATTCATTATACAAAAGATCTGGTGACTCTTGCGATTTTTTAAGCAAGGTTTTTCTAAGAATTACATTAGCTTCATTTTCTGGGTCTTCAGTAACATATAGACTAAAATTACGCTGTGCAATACTTTTATAGGTAGGCCTACTTTGCATTAAATCAATATAGCGGCTAAACATGAGCTCTAACTTTCCTTGCTCACCATACAAGCGTGCAAGTTGAATGTTAAAATCTAACTCAGGATTAATTTGCATTCCTTTTTCATAAGCAATTACGGCTTGGTCGAGAAGACTGTATTTTTCAAAATACTTAGCAACTATTGAGGAGTAATTAGGCTTTTCATCAATAGCATCAATTGCTTTTTTATAGTTGTCAAATGCGAGTGTGTCTCTATTTTGTAAAGCGAAATTATACCCTAAATCTACATAAAACTGCGGTTGAGTACGTCTTGAGTCTATTTTTTCCTCGAGTAGTTTTTGAGCTGCTTCAAAGTTTTCTAATTGTTGATAGGATTCAATAAGTGCAGATAGGTAATCTCTCTTATAGGGAGACTCTTTATATAGTTTTTCATAAATAGAAATTGCTTTTTCATAATCCCCTTTATCAAAATAATTTTTAGCTAAAAGCTCACTCTGAGCAAAGGAGGCTGCTCCAATTAAAAAAAAGAATACGATGAAAATATTGCGCATAGGTAAATATAATGAAATTCAAATTTCAGAATAGGAAATTATGAATTTGTTCCCTATTATTAGTTCAAATATTGCGCCAGATTAGATTGTGTAACGTTAAGAAATCATGTCAAAACCACAATATGGCACAAGTACTTTAGGGATTTTAATTCCCTCAGGTGTTTGATAGTTTTCTAAAATTCCAGCAAGTACTCTTGGTAATGCTAATGAACTTCCATTTAAAGTGTGCGCAAGTCTATTGTTCCCATCACTATCTTTAAAACGAAGTTTTAATCTATTTGCTTGAAACGCTTCAAAATTAGAAACAGAGCTAATTTCTAACCATCTATCTTGTGCAGTAGAGAATACCTCAAAATCGTATGTTAACGCGGCAGTAAAACCTAAGTCTCCACCACATAAGCGTAAAATTCTAAAAGGCAGCTCAAGCTCTCTTAAAATTTCGACTACATGGTCAACCATACCATCTAGAGCCTTATAGCTATTGTCTGGATGTTCAATGCGTACAATTTCGACTTTGTCAAACTGGTGCAATCTGTTTAATCCTCTTACATGTGCACCATAACTACCTGCTTCTCTTCGGAAACAAGGTGTATAACCTGTACACGTTATTGGTAGATCACTTTCATTAACTAAGTCACCCCTAAACATATTTGTCACAGGAACTTCTGCCGTAGGTATTAAATATAAATCATCAACTCCTACGTGATACATTTGACCTTCTTTATCTGGCAATTGTCCCGTACCAAAACCTGAAGCTTCATTCACTAAATGCGGTACTTGATACTCTGTATATCCAGCACTTGTATTTTTATCTAAAAAATATGCGATAAGTGCACGTTGTAGTCTTGCGCCTTTTCCTTTGTACACAGGGAAACCAGCGCCCGTAATTTTTACACCCAATTCAAAATCAATAAGATCATATTTTTTAGCTAATTCCCAGTGTGGCATTGCCCCGTCAGCAAGCACTGGAATATCACCTTCGCGAAATGTTTCTTTGTTATCATTTTCATCAGTTCCAGCAGGAACTAGCGTATTAGGAATGTTAGGAATGGTATATAATAACTTTTGCAGCTCTTCTGCGGTGTTATTTAAATCATCGCTTAATGTTTTTGAAGCTTCCTTTAAAACAGTAGTCTTTTCTTTTAAAACGTTTGCTTCTGCCGCTCTACCAGACTTAAAAAGGTTTCCTATTTCTTTTGACAAGGTGTTTGATTCTGCGAGTGTTTCATCTAATTGTGCTTGAGTGGTACGTCTTTGCTCATCTGCTTTTATAACAGCATTTAGCACTTCGTTAGCATCAATCCCTCTTTTTTTAAGAGCTGTAATGTATGCCTCTTTGTTCTCACGAATCTCTTGTACTTGTAACATGGTGTCTTAGTTTTTTGAAGCTGTAAAGTTACATAGTATCTAGTGATTACAAAACAAAAAAAGGATTGGTTATAGGTATGAGTAAAGGCAGCTTCGCTACAAGATGTATGAAGGAAATTATAAAAATAAATAGCTATCCTATAATTTATCCATAGCGGTTGGATAGCATAGCAATTACAACAATCAACAGTATTAATATAATTATGATGGATTGTGTTTCTCTCTGGCGTTCTTTTTTTGATTTCTTGTTTAGCATTTTGTTTGTGTTTAAAAACAAGATTTATAATTTCTTTGTACTATTTTTTTTCCACGGGAACTCTCCTTCTAGTTCAACTTGAAGTGAAAGACTTAGAAATGTTCTAATTAGAACAATCAATCCTAAAATAGAAACTGACCTAAGTGTAGGTTCTGTAACAACGGTTGCCATAATATCTGCTGCGATTAATACCTCTAAACCTAAAAGAATTGCCTTACCTACACCTTGTCGCAGTTCAATATAACTAACAGCTTTATCACTTTTAATTAAAAAAAGAAACTTTAATATCGAAAATAATGAACCTAAGAAAATAATTAAAACACCTATTCCTTCTGTGATTTTGGCTATGTAATCAATGAATATTTCAATGTGCTCCATATGAAATTTAAATATAATTCAATAAAAGTAAATTTTTTCTAATTGTAGGAATGAATTATCTATTAATATGTAAAATATTTTGATAGAAAATTAGTGATTAACTCATTTTTGAGCTGAGAAGTTACAACTTATTTACATTATGTTTTTTTGCATTTTAAAATGAATGATATAAATGTTACAAGTCAATCAAAGTTTTTTAGTAACCTGCTTTATTTATTTCCTAATACAAGTCAAATTTTTTCCTGAAATTTTACTTTCATTAATCAAATAGTTTTTGTTCTTAATTTAATCATTATTAATAGGTTAAGCTTTAAAAAAGAGTGTTCTTATGATTATTAATTTTTTTCGCTACTTCGTAATAATTTGTTTTATCAATAAGTTCAATTTTTTAATATTTCCGAAGAAGTACAACTTACTTTTTGGAATTGGGGGCTTTTATTAAAGTTTCAAAGAGCACATTAAACATTTAACATTTTTTAACTTCGATTAGTTCGGTTTGTTCCGAACCCATATGTATATTTGCATAGGTTTTTTGGTTAAATAATATTATTTAGCAATTAACAGTATTAAAATACAAAGCATGGAGAATAAAATTTGTAAACAAAAAATGGGTTTAGTTGAAAAACTAGGGGTTCATATTGAAAAGAGAGAACAGTTAGCGCCTGTGGCTGCTCGCATATTATCATATATTATATTAACAGGTAAAAAAGGCAGCACATTTGAAGATATGGTAACTATTCTTTGTGCCAGTAAAAGCACTATATCAACGCATCTTAATCATCTACAGGATTTAAATAAAATTGAGTATTTCACAAAAACAGGAGACCGAAAAAAATACTTTGTTATAAATAAAGGCAT
The DNA here is from genome assembly GCF_009014635.1 of Patiriisocius marinistellae. Lineage (GTDB taxonomy): Bacteria > Bacteroidota > Bacteroidia > Flavobacteriales > Flavobacteriaceae > Patiriisocius > Patiriisocius marinistellae. The sequence continues at coordinate 668,534 of NZ_BKCF01000001.1, forward strand.
GATTGTTCACCATATTGATAGTGTTATAAATGAGTGGAAAGCGGTACGTGAGTTACACTTGGAGATAAAAAAATATAAAGAAGATATGAATATTAAAAACAAAGAAAATGGAGTAGAAGATTTTGATTTAAATTTTCATAATGATTACATCAAATTTTTAGATGAAGCAACTACTTCTATTGAAGAATTAAGAATAAAAATTGTTGACAGTCAATTTAAAATATAATAAAAAAATAACCAATGAAACACATTAAATTATATTCGATAATAGCTCTAAGTTTATTTTTAGCTTTAATGAGTTGTGGCAATAAGCAAGAAGATGTGGCAGCTTCGCAACAAGCTCCTCCAGCACCTTTTCCTGTAACACAATTGGAAAAAAAGACGGTAACGGGATATCAGGAATACCCGACAAATCTAGAAGGAATTGTGAACAGTGCTGTGAGAGCAAAAACATCGGGGTATATTCAAAAAGTACTCGTTGACGAAGGTCAAAAAGTACGTAAAGGACAAGTTTTGTTTAAATTAGAAACACAATCTTTAAATCAAGATGCTGGCGCTGCTAAAGCACGTGTTAATGTAGCGCAAGTAGAGATTGATAAGTTAACACCTCTTGTAGAAAAAAATATTATTAGTGCCGTTCAATTAGAAACCGCTAAAGCTAATTTGGCTCAAGCAAAAGCAAATTATAGTAGTGTTTCTGCAAATATTGGGTATGCAACTATTACAAGTCCTGTAAATGGCTTTGTAGGTACTATTAAATACAGAGAAGGTTCTTTAGTAAGTCCAAATGATTCTAATCCTTTGACAACTGTAAGTGATATTAGTGAAGTTTATGCATTTTTTAGTTTAAATGAATCACAATATTTAGATTTTTTGCAGAATGCAGATGGTAAAGATTTAGAGGAAAAGTTAGCCAATTTCTCAGATGTAAATTTAGTTTTGGCAAATGGTAGTTCTTATACTGAAAAAGGAAAAATTCAAACTAGTTCTGGACAAATTAATCAAAATACGGGTACTGTAAGTTTAAGAGCTGTTTTTAAAAACCCAAACCAATTATTAACTAATGGAAATAGCGGTAAAATACAAATTCCTACAGTCTATGAAAATGCTGTTGTAATTCCTCAAGAAGCAACATTTGAACAACAAGGAAATATTATGTTGTACAAGCTAGGCGAAGATAATAAAGTTACAACTGTCATCATTAAAGTTAAGGCAGCAATAGATAACTTATATGTTGTGGCGTCTGGAGTGGATGAAAAAGATACAATTATAGTATCTGGAGTTGGTAAATTAAGAGATGGGATGGCAATTACTCCCCAAGAAACCTCCTTTGATGAAGCTGTTAAACCAATAGCGACATTGTTTAAAAACTAATCACTAGAAAAACATAGCCCATGTTAAAAACATTTATTGAAAGACCAGTTCTTTCAACAGTAATCTCTATAATCATAGTTATACTAGGAGTTATAAGTATAACTAGCTTACCAATAGAGGAATACCCAGATATTGCGCCACCAACAATTAAAGTGGTAGCATCCTATCCAGGAGCCAATGCAGAAACAGTACTAGAGAGTGTAATTGTACCTATTGAAGAACAAATTAACGGTGTAGAAGGGATGACTTACATTACCTCCACAGCATCTAATAACGGTACTGCAGAAATTACAGTTTATTTTGATCAAGAAATGGATGCAGATATTGCAGCTGTTAATGTTCAAAACCGCGTATCGAGAGCGAACTCTTTGTTGCCTCAGGAGGTACTTCAAACAGGTGTAACAACACAAAAGCAAGAAACTAGTGCTTTGATGTTTATTTCCATGTACTCTGAAAGTAAAGATTATGATGCTACTTTTATTCAGAATTACTTAAAAATAAATGTTATTCCCGCAATACAACGTATAAGTGGTGTGGGAGATGTGAGTGTATTTTCTCAACAAGATTATGCAATGCGTATTTGGTTAAAGCCAGAAAAATTAGCTGCTTATGGTTTAATTCCTTCAGATATTACAGCGGCTTTACAAGAACAAAATTTAGAAGCGGCAGCAGGGTCTTTAGGTGAAAATAATGGAGAGGCTTTCTCTTATACATTGACTTATAGCGGGCGATTTAAAGAAGAAAAACAGTATGCAGATATTGTAATTAAAGCATTAGGTAATGGTGAATTTCTTCGTTTAAATGATGTTGCTACTATAGAATTAGATGCACAATCTTATGCATCAAATGCTATGAGTAAAGGTAATCCTGCTGTATTTATGGGTATTTTTCAAACTAAGGGATCTAATGCTCAAGAAATTATTGAAAATATTAAGGTGACTTTGGAGTCTGTCAAAAAAGATCTCCCTAAAGGACTTGATGTTTTTGTTCCATATGATACAAGTTTATTTTTAAATGCATCTATAGAAAAAGTAGTTAGCACTCTATTAGAAGCTTTTATTTTAGTGTTTTTAGTGGTGTTCCTTTTCTTACAGGACTTTAGGTCTACACTAATCCCAGCTATTGCTGTTCCAGTTTCAATTATAGGAACTTTCTTTTTCTTAAATGTCTTTGGTTATTCAATTAACCTTTTAACACTATTTGCATTAGTACTTGCCATAGGTATTGTGGTAGATGATGCGATTGTAGTGGTGGAGGCTGTTCACGCAAAATTAGATGAAGGTGAAAAGAATCCAAAAAATGCTACACTAACAGCAATGAACGAAATTTCTGGTGCTATTATATCCATTACTTTAGTTATGGCAGCTGTATTTATTCCAGTAACGTTCATTTCTGGACCCACGGGTGTATTTTATGAACAATTTGGCGTCACTTTAATTATTGCCATTCTTATTTCCGCAGTAAACGCATTAACATTAAGTCCTGCCTTATGTGCTCTTTTGTTAAAACCACATAAAGAAGATGAAGAACTAAAAGGGAAAAGCCCACTTAAACGTTTTTATAAACTTTTTAACCGTGGTTTTAATGCAACAATAGAACGTTATGGAAAATCACTTCAGTTTTTGTACAAGAGAAAATGGGTATCTGGTTTACTTCTTGTTTTAGCAATTGTGGGTATTTTCTGGGCTTCAAATACAACACCTACAGGATTTGTACCCAATGAGGATAGAGGAATTATTTTTGCAAATATAGAGTTGCCAGCAGGGGCTTCTTTAGATAGAACTGACGCGGTTTCAAGAGATTTATATGATAAAATAACTGGTATTGATGGTATTGTAGCTGTAAACTTTATTAAAGGAAGAAGCCTAATTAGCGGAGCAGGAAGTAATTATGGATTCGGAATAATAAAGTTAGCAGATTGGGGTGACCGTGAAGATAAATCACTTTCTGTACAAGCTATTACAGGTAAGTTATTTGGAGTTGTTTCTACAATGCCTGAAGCAAATATTATTTTCTTCTCACCACCTAGTATTAGAGGTTTTGGTAATTCTGCTGGTTTTGAAGTTAATTTGCTAGATAAATTTGGAGGAGAGTTTACAGAATTAGATAAAGTGAATAAAGAGTTTTCTATGGCTTTAATGAGCCATCCAGAAATTAAATACGCGCAGTCTTCTTTTAATACAAACTATCCTCAATATGAAATGAATATTAATGTGCCTCTAGCAAAAGAAAAGGGAGTGCCTATTAACAGTATTTTCTCAACACTGCAAGGGTATGTAGGAGGTGTTTATGCATCAGATTTTTCAAAATATGGAAAGCAGTTTAGAGTCTACATACAATCTTTACCAGATGACAGAGCAGATGTAGGTGCTTTAAACAGTATGTATGTGAGAACAGATTCTGGTGAGATGACACCTATTACACAGTTTGTAAAACTAGAGAGAGTTTATGGGCCACAGTCTGTAACACGCTTTAACTTATTTAACTCAACAACTATTACAGGAGCTACAAATGACGGCTATAGTACAGGAGATGCCATTAGAGTTATTGAAGAAGAGGTTGCAAAACTACCAAGTAATTATACCATTGCGTATTCTGGATTAACAAGAGAAGAGGTAAGTGCAGGAAACCAAACAGCTTTTATTTTTGGCTTAAGTATATTGTTTGTTTACTTTTTGTTAAGTGCACAGTATGAGAGTTATCTATTACCATTTGCAGTTGTTTTGTCACTTCCGTTTGGTGTATTTGGAGCCTACATAAGTACAAAGTTTTTAGGATTAGAAAATAACATCTATTTCCAGATTGCTTTAATCATGCTTATTGGTCTGCTTGCTAAAAATGCCATACTAATTGTGGAGTTTGCACTTCAAAGAAGAAAGAATGGCGAGTCTATAGTAGACGCCGCAATTCACGGAGCAAAGTCCCGTTTACGCCCTATCTTAATGACCTCATTTGCTTTTATTTTAGGATTAATGCCTTTAGTGTTAGCAAAGGGAGTGGGGTCTGAGGGTAATAATTCCATAGGTACCGGTGCCGTAGGAGGAATGCTTATAGGAACCATTTTAGGGGTATTTGTAATTCCTATTCTATTTATATTATTTCAATGGTTACAAGAAAAAGTTTCTAGTAAGCCAGCAATACAAACTATTGAAGATTAAGAACAATGAAATCAATTATAAAACTTAGAAATTTAAGTAAAGGAGCTCTATTATTAATTGTTGCGCTCACATTACAAAGTTGTTTTGTAGCTCAAGATTATACCAGGCCAGAATTACCTGTAACTGAAGCACTTTATAGAACAGATAATTTACCAACAGATAGTCTTTCAATGGCAGAGATATCTTGGAAAACATTATTTACAGATAAATTTCTTCAACAATATATTGAGGAAGGTTTGCAAAATAATATGGATGTTCGTATTGCAATACAACAAATGATAGCTGCAGAAGCATATGCAAAGCAAGGAAAAGCTGGTTATTTACCTACATTAAACGTTGGTCCAAATTGGACACACCAAGAGCTATCTGAGAACAGTCAGTTTGGTTCATTTTTGAGCAACACATCAACAGACCAGTTTGATATTACTGCAAATTTATCTTGGGAAGCAGATATTTGGGGAAAAATACGTAGTAACAAGAGAGCAACCCAAGCAGCATATTTGCAAAGTGTCGCAGCACATCAAGCAGTGAAAACCCAGCTTATCTCTAGTATCGCTAATACATATTATAATTTGATAGCTTTAGACGCTCAACTAGAAGTAACTAATCAAACTATAGCAACTAGAGATAGTAGTGTTACAACTATTAAGGCTTTAAAAGAAGCAGGACAAGTAACGCAAGTTGCAGTAGATCAAAATATTGCGCAATATAATAATGCTCAAGCTTTACAGGTAGATATTAAAACAGCTATTTTCAAAACAGAAAATACGTTAAGTATTTTGTTAGGTAAAGCACCTCAGAATTTTGAAAGGAGTAGTTTAGAAATTCAAAAAATTGAGCAGGATATTGTATTAGGAGTTCCAGCAACACTCTTAAGTAATAGACCAGATGTTATGGCCGCAGAATATAGTTTGATAGAATCTTTTGAGCTTACTAACGTAGCAAAAAGTAATTTTTACCCATCTTTAACTTTAACAGCCTCAGGAGGGTTCCAAAGCTTAGAACTTGATAAACTACTAAATGCAAATTCTTTATTTGCTACAATTATTGGAGGTTTAACGCAACCACTTTTAAATCAGCGAAAACTTAAAACACAAAAAGAAGTTGCCATTGCTCAACAAGAGCAATCGCTACTTCAGTTTAAAAAAACATTATTAATTGCAGGAACCGAAGTTTCTAATGCGCTATTTTCTTATGAATCTGAAACTAAAAAATTTGGGTTTAGAAAAAATGAAGTTGAGGCGCTACGTACTGCCGAAGCAAACTCTGAAGAGTTACTTAAAAACGGATATGCAAATTACTTAGATTTACTTACAGCAAGACAAAGCGCTCTTAGTGCAGAGTTAAACACAATAGATAGTAAACTACAGCAATTAGTATCTATAGTTGATTTATACGAAGCACTAGGTGGTGGTTTAAGATAAAAAAAAATGATTACTAAAGCCGAATTATTAAAATGTTCTATCGCAAAATTTACTCAACTAGGAAGTAAACATGTGACATTAAATGATTTGGCAAGATCACTCGGGATATCTAAAAAAACAATTTATACATTTTTTAAAAACAAAGAAGACTTAGTTACCTCTAGTCTAGAAAGTTTGTTGAATGAATATAGAGAAGATATAAATAGAATTGTTACCAATAATGAAAAAGACCCTATTTTAAGTGTTATTTTGATATACGAAAGAGGGTTTGAATATTTAAAACATTTCAAGCCCTCTTTTCTCTTTGGATTAGAAAAGTATTACCCAAAAGCTAATACGTTATTTGACGATTTTGTTGAAGAATTAGCAAACAAAACAATCCTCAATTTATTAAATAAGGCAAAAGATAATGGAAATATCAACAATGAAGTTAATCTAGAATTAATGATAAAAATTTATTTTTTCAGATTTGATAATCTTGTTTTTAAAAAGAATAACCTATTTCAATCATATTCTAAAAAAGAGCTATTCAAGCATTTAGTGATCTATAATCTAAAAGGAATAATTAATGATACGTACTCTAATTCTTATTTTGAATAAATAAAGAAGCCTTACTTCGGAAATATATAACAATTAAAATTTTTGAGCATAAAAAGCTCATAGATAAATTAAGCATAGCCCCTAATATATTTTTTTGAAAACTATCTTTAGTAAAAGAAATTTAAACCAGGAATTGTTATTTATAAGTGACTAATAAATCTGTTACTTTTTGTAAGTCAGATTCAATAATTTCTGTTTTAGGAGCTAATGGAAATAATTGTTTTCCCGGTCTGCTAATAAATGCTGCTCTCCAGCCGGCCCAAACTGCCCCTGCAACATCCCAACCATGCGCCGCAATCAACATACATTCCTCCGGTTTCACCCCCATTTTACGAGCTGCAAAAGCATAAGTATCTGTGAAAGGTTTAAATTTACCTATCTCTTCAATACTTAGTCTTTCATCAAAATAAGCAGTTAAACCTGCGTTTTCAAATTGTTTTTTCACTCCTTCATTTGATGAATTCGTAAAGGATACTAATTTATAACCATCTTTTTTTAGTTGTGCCAGTGCTTCTTTAACTTCTGGATGTGCCGGCAATCTTCTTAGTGAATTTATAACAGTGTTACGAGCTTCCTCTTCAGATATAACTATATCGTTATTCGCTGCTACCATTTGTAACGCTGCAGCGCCTATAATCCCGAAATGTTCGTATTGTCCGCTAGCTGTTGTCACTAAAGAATATTGAAGCATGGTGGTAAACCATAAGGGCAATAAATCTTCTCTGCCATTTAAAGCTTTGGCAACAACTTCTTTCATATCTGTTAAGTCTAACAGCGTTTCATTAACGTCAAAAAATAAGACTTTTGGTCGTGTGTTATTTGTCATAAACTCTATGTTTTTTTCTGAATTTGCTAATACTAAATTAGGGATTAATAGCCCCGTTGTCCCTACTAATCCTACATTTTTTTATAAAAATCCTCCTATTATTTTTCATAATTAATGGTAGATTTTTTATATAAAAATACATTTAATACAGTTAAGATAATATACACTATGGGCATTACAGGAGGTTTGGATTCCAATGGTAAAATTTCGGCTGGTACAGCTGGATGTAAGTGAGTATAGATGGCAACAATCATCATAACAATGATTGCTATATTACTTATGTAAAAAACTCTCCCTCTTACTTTCTTAGTTAAGCCAGCTTCTTTAAACGCTAAAAACAACAGTGCTAAACCAACCCCTACTTCGCCAAACTTCACTACATACTGCATGACTTCAGGAAAAGGAAATCCTATATAATCAAGATGTTTATAAATAAAGGTTTTAAAAGGCTCTCTAAATTTAGCCAAGCCAGGGATAAGTATTATAAAACCTAAAATCCCGGTTAGTATTTTTACTGATTTTTTCATTTAAAAAAACGTTATTTCAATTGTTTTAAAGCGGATAATATTTCCGATGGTTCTGCACGTTGTGTATAATCCGCGTCTAGAAAAGCATAGGTAATTATTCCGTTGGTATCTATAACATACGTTGCAGCTAAAGGCAATTCATTACTTGTGTCTCCATTGACTTTGTTTAGTCCAAAACCAGTATTGTAAATACTAGCAACATCATCGGTTAAGGTGTAAACTACACCATATTTTTTACCAATTAGGTTTCCAACATCACTTAAAACCGTATATTCTAAACTATGCTTTTCTGATGTACTTAACGAGTTATCTGGCAATTCTGGAGTCAAAGCCAAAAGCGTAGCGCCTTCTTGCTTAAATTCTGGTAATTTTTCTTGTAAAGCGTGCAAAGTAATATTGCAATATGGACACCAACCACCTCTGTACCACGTTAAAACTACTGGTCCGTTTTTTAATTCGTTGTATAAACTAACCGATTCGTTTAAAGCATTTTTTAGAGTGAAATTAGGTGTTTTGTCACCAACTTTTAAGGCCGAATCTAAAACTCCAGAGTTTTGTACACTAGAAATTCCATCTGCATATATTTTTTTCTTTTCGTCAGTAAATTTAGATGCGCTTGCTTGACGAACTTCGTTTAGTTGAGTATCTAATTCACCTTTTTTATTTGAACTCATATCTTTCTTTTCTTTTGAAAATTATAAAATTAAACTGCTTGTTGTTCAGCAATTAATTCCGTCAATACTTGTTTAAAAGTATCTACTGGCTGTGCACCTGTAATGGCACTCTTACGGTTAAAAACAATAGTTGGTACCGAGTTTACACCCATGTTTTTCCAATAGTTTTGTTTGTTTCTTACTTCCAATCGTGCTTCATCGCTATCTAATTTTGCTAACGCTTCATCTGCATTTAAACCAACTTCTAAAAGGGCTTCTTTTAAAATATCTTTTTTAGACACATCTTTTCTATCGCTAAAAAAGGCTTTAGTTAAAGTCATTTTTAATTCGGTTTGCTTTCCGAAGTCTTTAGCATATTCTAATAAAACATGAGCATCAAAAGTGTTTGCCATTCGCATCTCATCAAAATAATCGAATTTAAAACCTAGTTCTTCACCAGCATCAGTCATCATTTGTTGTGATTGTTTTTGCTGCTCTAATGTAGAACCATATTTTTCTGTAATATGTTCCGTTACGTTTTGACCTTCGGCTGGCATATTTGGGTTTAATTCAAACGGTTGCCATTCTATTTCAATTTTATCTGCTACACCTAATTCTTGTATTGCTTTTTCCAAACGTTTGTAACCAATGGTACACCAAGGACACACAACATCTGAAACGATATCTATTTTTAATTTATCTGACATAATTTTCTTTTTTAATATAGTTATATATTTATTTACTAATTACAGTGCTGTTTAAAAAGATGCTTTCTTTTTTTTCGTCTTCCGTTATTTCATCTGTTGAAACAACATTTAAAACCATAGAATTTACAATTCTGCTTTTGCTTAAATCTTTATTTAGAATTACTGCTTTATGAAACAATCCTAAAGTTTCTAAATTGGATTTAGGATTACTATTGTTTATAATTACAATGGAGTAGTGAGTATTATCATAAGACTTTATTTTTGAAGTGAAGGGCTTTAATAGGGCATCGTCTTCTTTAAAAATAGGAGTAAACCTATTAAAGTAATCTTCTTGCGTATTGTAAGCTTTATTAGCATATTTATGATAATCTGCTAGCTGTAATTCACTTTCTATGTCGCTTGGTTCGTAACCTAATAGTAAAATTGATTGATCTGCAGCATTGTCTACATGAAAAGGCGTGTTTACTTGCTGATCAAAGCGAACAAGCCAATGATAGCTTAGTTTTTTGTTGAATTTTGAAACATTGAGTGCTGATAATTCTTTCTTTAAATCTATCATAATAGATCTAAATTGATATGGAGTAAGTTGTTTTTTATCGAAAACAAGATGCATAAAACCAGGAGCTTCGGTAGTTGTTCTAAATACTTTTTTAAAACATTGCTTGGCTAGTGGTTTTATGTTAATCTCTTGTGTTTTCATTTTTTAAAACGTTACAACGTTACTAATTTGAAGCTCAGCTTGAACATTAGTATAGTTTTTTGTGTCTGCAGCAAAAGTTTCTGCATGAGGTCCAAAAGATTCTTGGAAAGTCTCAATACTATCAAACTTTAAATGCGCAATAGCTACATAAGGAGCAGGCTCACCAGGAACTCTGCTAGCTATACCTAAGTTTAATTCTAAATCTTTTAAAGTGTTACCAACTAATTTGGATACCATTGGTAAGTGCGTGTTTTTGTAATAGTCTGCATCAAACTGTACATCTTTACTGTTTGGATACATTACTGATACTTTTATCATTTTTTTATTTTTGTTGTGTTTGTTTTAAGAATCGCCTAAAACAACATTTTCTGAAAATCCTTTATATGCTTCTTCTATTTGTTTAGCCATTTCGTCTGGAAATAAATGAAAATCTCCTGCTTTTAATGCACTAACAATACCTTCTGAAACAGTTTCTTTTGTAGATGTTTCTTCAAACCCGGCTTTCTCTGCCATTTTTGTATCTATAGGACCAGGGTGTACACTAAGTACACGAACTCCTTTTTTATCGAAATATGCTCTTAATCCTTGAGTTAATGAATACGAAGCTGCTTTTGAAGCAGAATAAGTAGACAGATTAGGAAAATTTTTAACAGAAGCTACAGAGTTTAATTGCACTAATGCACCTTTATTATTCTCTAAAGTATTGGCAAATGAATTAGCAATACGCAATAAACCTAAAGTATTAACATTAAACTGAAATTGCATATCGTCTTCAACACCTTCGCCAAGCGTTTCTTGAGGCGAACCAACGCCTGCATTATTTACTAAAATTTCTACATCTGTAGTTTGCTTTGCTAAATCTTGAATAGATTTTGTGTTAGATACATCTGCTTTTAACGTGACTACTTTATCACCATATTTTTCTTCTAATTCTTTTGTAGAATCTGTATCACGTACAGCTAAATATACTTTTTTTGCACCATGATTTAAAAAGGATTCTACTATAGATTTACCAATTCCTCTATTTGCTCCTGTTACTAATGCAATTTTGTTTTCTACTGAAATACTCATAGTTCTATTTTTTTATGGTTGATAATTTAATGATTAGTAAGCCTTCCGTTTTATTTGGAAGGCTTATAACTACTATTTAGTAATAAGGGATTCTTACTTATTTTTTTGACCAAGCAAACTTCTCAAATGCAGCATCAACTGGTGTATTTGCTATGTGATTTGTGTAGTTACTTATTGTTTTTTGAGATAACCCTAAAATGATATCTAAAACATGTTTTTCTTCATATCCCGCTGCGTAAAAAGCATCTAAATCTTCTTGCGATACGTTACCACGGTTTCTTACTATAGATAAAGTCATAGTGCGTAAAGCTTCTAGTTTTTCATTTTCCAGAGAGGTTTCATCACGTAATGCTTCGGTAATCTCATCATCAACTTTCATCATTTTTGCAATACCTGTATGTGCAGGAACACAATAATGACATGCATGTTCTACGTTGATAGCCTGCCATACCACAGTCAACTCTTCTTCGTTAAAAGATGATTGCGTAAATAACTCATGTAACGTTTGGTATGCTTCTAAAATTTGAGGAGATCCTGCTAAAACTCCGTGTAAACCAGGAATCATTCCGTAGGCTTTTTGAGAGTTTTCTAATAATGCTTTGCTTCCTTCTGGAGCAGTCTCGATGTCGTGAATTTTTAAAGTTGTCATAATTTTTCTTTTTTATTATTATGTTAATATTTTCTAAACGTTCGTTTAGTTATTGTTTAAAAAAAATGCTTTTAGATATTATCAAAAATCATTTCTATATAATCATCAATTTCTTCTTTTGTATTTACTCTAGATGCTGCTGCTAAACCATGTTTTGCTAATACCAAATAGTTAGCTTGTTTCGTTATGATTGCTTCATCTTTAGTAGTGTCAGTTTTTAATTTTTCAATAATAATTTGTTTTAAATTATCCATGAATGCACTCATTTGCTCATTTATAATTTCATCTTCTTTTTCTGAAAATTCATTAAATGTATTAGTTACAAAACAGCCTTTATGATTTCCTTCTTTAAGGCTTAAAGCTACAGATTTATAAAAAAAATCCTTGATATCGTGTACGCCATTTGATCCATTTTTAAAATCCTCAAATAAGCTTTTAGTTTTAGATTTATAACATTTTAAACTCTCAAGAAAAAGACCATGTTTGTTACCAAAACTAGAATAGATTGAAAATTTATTGATGCCCATTTCTTTTTCGAGCATTTGCATTGAGGTAGTTTCATAGCCATTTTTCCAAAAAAGATTCATTGCTCTTTCGACTACATCACTTTCAATATATTGTTTTTTTCTTGCCATTATTTCTTGCTTTTAACTAAAAGCGTATTTATAATTACAGTACAAAACTAAACGATTGGTTAGTAATAAAAAAGTTTTTAACACATCTTTATGTATTAATTGCAAATGGCGTAGTGGTGGAGTACTTTAAAAACCTTATTTTTTCTTAATTTTCTTTTTCTTGTAGCTTTCTGGTTGAGGTAAAATCCAAGGGTGGTGTTCAAAGTGTTTCCATGGCTCACTTGCTAGGTCTACTTTAGGATCAATGAGTTGGTTAGAGCCCCCTCCATTAATTTTAACTCTTGCATCCACATATACTGCAACGTCCCGTCCATTTTTATTTTCTGCTTCTTTGATGCGCTGGCATAACTGCCAGATCATATCTGGTTTAGTTCTTACTGCTCGGCGTTGCTTTCTTGATAATAAGGAGTCAATTGGGTAGCGTCTTCTACTATCTGTGGCCTTGTCAACAACATAATATGTTGCATTTCCAGACTTACTTCGTAACATCATACGCCAACTTAATCTATGTCCTTCTTCGGTCCACAATACATCATCTTTAAAAGTCCAATGACGTAGAGGGAGCAAAATTTGGATTACAAAATAAACACTAAAAACACCAATTAAAGCGGGTTTGTAATTAGGCACTTTTATCTCGCCAGCAGTATATAATTGTTTTTTAGGGAGAAATCGACGTTGTAATGTTTCAGAAGAGAAAAAGAATAGTGCAAATGCAATTGACATGTAAGGAAAAATACCAATTTGAAACACAACTGAGTTGAATAAATGGAAAAATACAGAAATACAGAATGCAACAAGGCGGGTACGTTTCCAAAGAAGTAGCGGAACTATAAGCAGATCAAATAATATACCTACGTAAGTGATACATGCTTGAATCCAATCTATTTGCAGAATGGGACCAATTAACCAATAATCTTTTTTACCACGCATAAAGAGTTCTGCAACAGTACCATCAAGCCAGTCTGGATACCATTTTGCAACTGAGGCGTAAGTATATACTATCCATATTTGTAAAATTATGACTAGTAAAACCCATCGTGGCATGGAGGGTGACTTTATTTTTGTATTAAGTTTTGCATCAAGAGAAAACCATTTGTTTGCGGGTAGAAATACCATCAACCAGCAAAGTAACATCATTAAATAATAGTGATTGTTATAAGAGGTTTTTTGCATAAGATAAACGCAACTCCACATGAGAGCATAAAAAAACATGCTCCATTTGTATTTGTAGCCTAGCATTACACAAAGCCCAAAAACTCCCATCAAAGCAAAATAGATGTACATCCAATTGCCTGGTAGCGGTTGTAAAAACTCAAACCCTATAAAGTTGAATGTAAAGTCTGGCTCAATGAGAGTTCGTTTTACCCAGCCTGTTGCAATTGCGCCAAAACCTTCGATTGCGATGAGTGCTCCAAAAACCACACGCCATAAAACGAGCCCAGTGTTGTCTATATGTTTGAATAAAAACTTATCCATTTTTTCTCACTTCGGAAATGTAACTACGGGCAAAAAGCTCGTCTTTGTTAATTGCTTCTTTTAGCATGTCTAAATTTTTAAATGTCTCTTCATCACGAATATGTGTTAAGAATTCTAAATTTAGTTTTTTACCATACAAATCTCCATCAAAGTCTAAGAAATAAGTTTCAATGGTTTTTGAGGTGCCACCTACGGTAGGGTTTGTTCCTATGCTTGTAATTCCATAGTAATTTATATCATTTATTTTTGATTCTACCACATAAACACCGTTCACAGGCACAAGTTTATAAGACTCAGCGATTGCAAGATTTGCTGTAGGGTATTTTAGTGTTCGTCCTATTGCTTTTCCTTTGACGACAGTTCCTGATATCATAAAATTATAGCCTAAATAATCATTAGCAGTATTAATGTCTCCTGCCTCAATAGCTCTCCTAATTTTAGTTGAACTTACCGAAACTTCATCAAGTTGTTGAGCGCTAATCTCTTCGACTTCAAAACCAAACTCCTTTCCGAAGGCTTTTAAATCATTAATATCTGCATTACGGTTACGGCCAAAGCGGTGGTCGTAGCCAATTATAATTTTTTTTGCTTTAAGTTTTTCGACAAGAATGTCACGTACATATTGCAGCGCTGATAATCTTGAAAACTCGTATGTAAAAGGTTCTACAACAAAGTGGTCTAATCCAGCAGCTTCGAGTAACTGCTTTTTTTCTTGCAATGTGTTAATGAGTTTAATATTACTATCCTTTTGTAAAACCATTCTGGGGTGAGGGAAAAATGTAAGTACAACAGATTCTAACCCATCTTTTTTTGCGGCTGACACGAGTCTCTCAACAATGGCTTTGTGGCCAATGTGTACACCATCAAACGTGCCAATAGTTATTACACTTTGAGTAGTGCTATTAAAAGTGGAAGCATCTAGATATTCCTCCATGTTATTTGCCGTTAAAGGTGTTCATTGTATTATTAATTCCTGCAAGTCCAAAAGAGGGGATAATTTGAGACGCTTTTTCAAGTCGCTCTCCAAGTGCCGCTTCTTCTTCTGGTGTCCATTCGCCTAGCACATAATCAACCTGGCGCCCTTTTGAAAACTCATCACTAATACCAAACCTAAATCTAGGGTAACTACCAGAATTTAAAACTGCTTGAATATCTTTTAAACCATTATGACCGCCGCTGCTACCTCGCGTTTTAATTCTAAATGTACCAAAAGAAAGGTTTAAATCATCTGTAATTACAAGCATATTCTCAACAGGAATATTCTCTTTATCAAGCCAGTATTTTACTGCTTTCCCGCTAAGGTTCATAAAAGTACTTGGTTTTAAAAGTATAAATGTACGGCCTTTTGATTTGTAGGTGGTTACGTCTCCCAGTTTTACGGTTTCCCAAGTAAGGTCTTCTTTTTTAGCCAAATAGTCCAGCACTTTAAACCCAATATTGTGACGGGTGTTTTCATATTTAGGGCCAATGTTTCCAAGGCCGGCGATTAGAAATTTTTTCATAGTTGTGGGGTCAGTTTTGGGTGCTTCAATAATGTGACTAGCATTATCGGTGTTTTTTTCATGTTTAATTGATGTTTCGGAATTAGTGTTCTCATTTTGTTGTTCAGAGTTTTTTAAATGAGACACCTCAGTGGTTGATGCTGTTTTATTTCCGAAGAAAAGTTTCCTAAGCCATGAAATCATAGGGTTATATTTTAGGTAAAAATAAAAAAAGCATCCCGAATTAACGGAATGCTTTTAAATATATTAACGTTGTTTGGTTTATTCTTTAACCGCAGCAACGTCGTCAGTCTCAGTTGCAGGAACATCACCTTCTTCACCTTCTTCATCTTCATCTTCATCAGCAATTGCAGTACGAGAAGTTCTAATCTGGCAAATAACTGTGTTGTCTGAGTGTAAGATTGTAAAATCTTCACTTTTAACAGCAGTAACATACATTTTTGCACCAATTTTCATTTCGGTAATATCTACTTCAATAAAATCTGGAAGGTTTGCAGGAACTGCTTTAATACGCATTTTACGTGTAACTATACGTAAAACTCCACCATTTTTAACTCCACGAGAATTACCTGTAATACGTACAGGAATTTCTAGCATTACTTCTTTATCATCAAAGATTTGATAGAAATCTACGTGTAAAATTCTGTCAGTAACTGGGTGAAATTGAATGTCTTGTAAGATACAGTTTACTTTTGTACCATCCTCAAGCTCAACTACAACTGTATGAACGTCTGGCGTGTATACTAGTTTGTTGAAAGCGAGTTCTGGTGCATTAAAGTGAATAGGCTCGTCTCCTCCGTATACTACGCAAGGTACCTGTCCAGCATCTCGTAAGGCTTTTGTTGCTTTTTTGCCTACGGTTTCTCTTTTAGATCCGTTGATTGTAATTGATTTCATTTTATAATTTTAATTAATTAAATGTAATTTCCTCTTTTTGAGGGGTGCAAATGTACTCTTTTTTTCTGAAATTTAAAACGCGTAAGTGAATATAGCTTTTTGATTATGTAGAGTTAATTAAGTAGCTGTAGATTATTACCTTAATAAAGGGAAAGATAAATTTTTTTATGTTAAAATACATTGAATTAAAATAAATCAAATAGCCAAAAAATAGACTTTTTTTGTCTTTTTCTTGGCTTAATTTTTAATCTTAAATTTTGTTTAACCTACATTAAAAACTTTTCTGAAATTGATTTGTTTCCATGAACGCTAAGCATTACATCTGCAAAAAGTTTTGCGCAAGAAAGTACTCTTAACTTTGGACTTGTTTGTTTTAGCGGAATTGAATCTGTTACAATTAGCTCTTCTAGTTTTGAGTTTTCTAAACGCTCGTATGCACTCCCAGATAAGATAGGGTGTGTACAAATAGCTCTCACGCTTAGTGCTCCACGTTCCATCATCAGGTCTGCTGCTTTTGTTAATGTTCCTGCGGTATCCACCATATCATCAACTAATACAACATTTTTGCCTTTTACATCACCAATGAGTTCCATATGGCTAATAATATTTGCTTTTTCTCTTTGTTTGTAGCAAATAACCACATCGCTATTTAGCGCTTTAGAATATGCATAAGCTCTTTTGCTACCTCCCATATCTGGCGAGGCAATTGTAAGATTATCAAGATTTAAACCTCTTAAATAAGGTAGGAAAATAGTTGAAGCAAAAAGGTGGTCTACTGGCTTTTCAAAGAAACCTTGAATTTGGTCAGCATGTAAATCCATTGTAATTATACGAGTTGCACCTGCTGTCTCTAGCATTTTTGCAATCATTTTTGCTGCAATAGGTACACGAGGTTTGTCTTTGCGATCTTGACGTGCCCAGCCAAAATAAGGCATAACCGCGGTAATGTGTCTTGCACTTGCTCGTTTTGCGGCGTCACACATTAACAATAATTCCATTAAATGGTCGCTGCTTGGGTGTGTAGAGCCTATTAAAAACACACGACATCCACGTACACTTTCTTCAAAGCTAGGTTGAAATTCTCCATCGCTATATGTTGAGGTAATGATATTTCCTAATAGAATACCGTAGGCTTTAGCTATATCAACAGCTAAACTTTGAGATTGTTTACAGGCAAAAATCTTGGGTTGTGGTTCAAGTGGCATGGTGGTAATTTTTTATACGTACCGCAAAAATAGTGGAAACCAAAAAAGTGAGAAAGAAATGTTATTGCGGAGTTGTAAACAAAAAAAAATGAATCTTTAATTTTTCTAACTCAGAGAATTTTAATTACTTTCATTTGCTAAATTATATCTATGTTTTATATTATTTGGATTGGTGTATCATTAGTTGTAGGGTTAATTGGCAAAGAGAAATCATTAGGTTTTTTAGGTTATTTCCTTATTTCTCTTTTTTTAAGTCCTTTAATTGGGTTTATAGTTTATTTATTTTCAAGTGAGAATAATAAAAAGATACCTGAATACTTAATAAGCTTTAAGAAAGCTAAAATGAGTGAAAATAGAGGTGATATTAACGAAGCAATTAAATTATATAAAGACGTTATTTTTTTAATTGATGAATTACCTAACAACGGAGATAGCCCTATACTTCGTTCAAGATTAGAAAAAAGAAAATTTTCTGCTAATAAGATATTTGAACTTGAGAAAGTTTCCATTTAGATTCTATAAAAAAACCCTTTGCGGTTAGCAAAGGGTTTAAAAGTACTCGAGGCGGGAATCGAACCCGCACGACCGAAGTCACTGGATTTTGAATCCAGCGCGTCTACCAATTCCGCCACTCGAGCTTCAAAATTGGACTGCAAAAATAATCATTTTTATATTCTGTGGAAGTTTTTCTACTCTTTAATAAATTTCTTCACGGTCTTTTTTCCTTCGGAAATGAGCTCTATTAAATAAATGCCGCTTTTTAAAGATGAAACATCAATTTTTTGTCCGTTATACATTTCAGAAGATATCTTTTTACCTAAGATATTGAATATAGAGAATTCTGAAATTAAAGCTCCATTTGTATTGATTGAAAGATTACTTGAGGCTGGATTTGGTACTATTGAAATAGTGGTGTTTACATTATCTTTAATAGAAAGAAAAACATTGTCTTGAAATTGGAGTCCAAATCCTGGCGCAATTTCCCAATAAAGTTCTGTGCCTCCTCCATAAATATATACTGTAGGGTTTTGAGCATCGTCAAAATGGGTAAAATAATTATGTTCTGAGTCATTGTAATTCATATTCTCACAATCCATTGTTGTGGCTGAAAAGTTTGTGCTGGAATATTCAATATCATCAACAAAAATAATATTTCCCGAAAAGGTATTACAGGCACCCACTCCCTCAAAACTCAAATCTGGATTGATTGTCAATGTAGGATTTTGTGGAAAATCTTCATTAGTAATGGGTTCAGGATCTGATAAATCTGCTGTGAAGGCATTTAAATACCATGTTCCCACGATATCAGGATTTTGTGACGAAATATTTATTGAATAAAAAAGGACGAGTAAGAGTAGAAGTTTTTTCATAATTAAAGGCTTTAATGTAAGATACAAATTTTTTAACAAGCATATTTCCGAAGTAAAACTACATTGCTATATACCTTCTATAGGCGCTTGCCAGTTTTGTGTCGTATTTATTCGCTGCATATTCTGGACCATTGTATCCCCTTGCAAAGCTTGCCCAATTTTTACTTTTAAGATGGCGGATTAAATTATTTGCTTTACAAAAAAGCCCGAACGCCTTTAAATGCTGGCGCTCGTGTGTGTACATATCTGCAACATAACTATCGACCGTACTATAACCTAGCAATTGATAATGAAACCCCATAATTTGAAATGCTCCGTATGAAGCAGATACATATGCTGCATTGTGTACTAAATCATCGTCGCTTAATCCTGCTGCTTTTTCTAAACGGTCAAATTCTTGCTTGCCTCCTTCGTAGAATTTCTTTGTCCAGCTTTTGTACAATACATTTTTTGAGTGCTCATTTATTAATGTTTCAGGGGAGACGTTTCTTGCTTTGAGTTCACGCCAAAAAACGTGTCCTTCAAACAAAATACGTGGGCGGCCGTCTAGTAGAAATCCTTTTCCATTACTTTCAACTTCATTTACTGCTTTGACCGCAGCAAGTTCTAAACCATACTGTGAGGCAAAATCTTTTAAATCATCCTCAGAGAGAAATTTATTATTAAACTGAGTTAATTGTTGTTGTGCGTTTAAGAGTATTGCCCAAGTTTTTGCTCCCACAATACCATCAACAACAAGATCATTTTTTGATTGAAAATCTTTTACCGCGCGGTCTGTATCTGTGCCAAAATAGTTTGATACATATACCTCATAACCCAAACTTGTTAATAATTCTTCGAGTACGTGAACGCTGGAATTTCTAGAGCGTAGTTTTAATGTTTGCATAATTTAGTATTTAGAAATAAACTTCCTTGAATATTGTATTTTACTATGTTTTGTAAAAAGAGGAGGTTTAAATATAAACACTAATGTGCTTATTTACAACAAACTACAATTAAAAAAATTATAGTTTAAAATTCCTGTATTAAGCTATTGCATTTTGTGGAGCCCAATGGGAGCATAGCATTCCTAGTGCTGCTTTTTGAGGATTTGCGCATGTTGGCCCTTCATATCTAGAGCATGTTGTGCAGTTAGGGTCGTTTTTTAGTGCTGCTTTCATTTCAAAACTATCACAAGTATAACTGTCACTCACTTGTACACCATGTATTTTACAGTTCATGCCGTCTACTAAATTTTCACAATTTGTACAGCTATTTCCTAATCTTATTGACATAATTTTTGTTTTAGTTATAACTCAAAGCTACACTAAGTTGTATTAAGAATGAATATAAATTCTTGTTTTGCAGTTGTTTATATTTAGATTGCTTTAAAATAATAAAAATTGTCTCTATGAACTTAAATGTAAAGACTTAGCTAAGCTAAAATTTCAAACATTAATTAAGAGCATTCTCTTAATCCTATTTTAAGTAAAAACTATGAGCTATCAAACACTTAAAATTTTCTTAATTTTTTTTAAATATGTTAAATTATAATTCATCAATTTATGTTTATGTGATAAAAATGAGTTATTTACAGAAATAATTATTTAGAATAAATCTTAATAGATGAATAAAAATGCGCTTATTCTTATTTAGAATGAATAAGAATAACTAATTTTGCTCGCTCATAACTAACAATTATATGCGTCATTTTTTATTTTTTATAGGGCTATTAAATAGTGTTATTTTTTACGGCCAAATTGAACAGAATAATGATTCTATATCTCGAGAAAAGTTGAATGAGATAGTAGTAACTGGTCAACTCAATCCACAATCAGTATCAAAATCTGTTGTTGAGGTAAAAGTAATTACTAGAAAAGATATAGAACGCCAAGCAGGTAATACCCTTGCAGATGTACTTAACACAACACTTAATTTAAATATTACACCTAATACTACTACAGGTAAAAGTGGTGTGAGTCTATTTGGTCTAGATAGTCAATATATTAAAGTACTCATTGATAATATTCCTATTATAAATGAAGAAGGGGTAGGAAACAATACGGATTTAACATTAATCAATCTTGATGATATTGAGCGTATTGAAATTGTAGAAGGCGCTATGGGTGTGCAATATGGTTCAAATGCAATTTCTGGAATCATTAATATAATAACAAAAAAGTCCTCACGTAATGACTGGGACATAACTGCCTATCTTCAAGAAGAAACTATAGGCAGTGAATATGAATGGTTTGATAAAGGCCGTCATATTCAGTCATTGCGATTGGGGCACAATTTCTCGGAACGATTGTACGCAAATGCCACGTACACTCGCAATGATTTTGCTGGGTTTTTCAATACTAAAAAAGGAGAAAACTATGCACAAAATGACGGGTTAAGAGGACATGAATGGCTCCCTAAATTACAACAAAATACAAAAGCTCTATTGTCCTACAAAGTAGAGGGCTTCAATGTTTTTTATCGATTTGATTATTTAAATGAGCACATTGAGCGTTACAATGAAACAGTTGATATTAATGAAAATCCTGCAACCGGAACCACAAATCCATCTGCACTTGATGAAATTTATATTAATAATAGATTTTACCATCATTTAAATAGTACGGGTAAACTACTTCAAAAAATAGATTATAATATTTCTCTATCCTACCAAGAACAAAACAAAGACTTAGAGCGCTATACCTATCGCATTAGAAACCAAGAAAAAGAAAATGTAGAAGAAGGTGAATATCAAAGTAGAAGCGCGGTGTTCTCTCGTGGAACTTTTAGCAATATTATAAACACAAATAAAACAAACCTACAATTAGGATATGAAATCACTGCCGAAAAAGGCTCTGGTTCCTCTCTTGCAATTGTAATAGGGCCTGAAAGCGAAGAGGTAACTCAAGAACTCAATAGCTATGACTTTTTTGCTTCTTCTGAAATTCAACTAACAGATCGCTTTTCCCTCCGTCCTGGATTTAGGGCGTCTATCAATAATATTTTTGAAACCCAATATATAGGATCATTGAGTGCAAAACAGTCTTTAGGCGAGGATTGGGAACTTCGTGCAATTTTAGGGTCTGCAAACCGCACACCTAGCTACGACGAATTGTATACTTTCTTCGTAGATGTAAACCACGACGTGCAAGGAAACCCAACTTTAAATCCAGAAAAGGGGGTTTCGGCTTTTCTACATATTAAAAAACGTAGTGAACTCGCAAACGGGGAGGTTCGGTTAAAAAATAAATTAAGTTTTAACTATTTAGGGCTCAAAGACCGTATTGAATTAATTGTAATAAATCAAAGCCCATTAGCATTTCAGTATAAGAATATTGACAATTTTAAAGCAGCGGGAATATTTTCAGAAAATGAGATTTTCTACGGAAATTTTAAGGGTCAAATAGGTGCGTCATTTCAAGGAATTTCAAAAGTACTTGATAGTCGTACCCAAAGTAATGACGACTTTCTTTTTAATCTACAATTAAACGCAAACCTCGCATACACACTGCCTAAATGGGATAGCACATTTTCAGTTTTTTTCAAGCATATAGGAGAACAACAGCAATTTGTGGAAAAAAAAAATGAGCAAGGCGCGCAAGAGTTTACTGCTGGTACGACCGATGCATATAGCTGGATGGACGCTACAGTGAACAAATCTTTTTTTGAAGGATCATTTGTCACCACACTTGGTTGCCGCAATGTTTTTGATGTTACACAAGTAAATACAACCGCATTTGAAGGAGGTACTCATAACGGTCCTCCAGCACAAATTCCGTTAGGGTATGGCCGCTCTTATTTTTTAAAACTAACCTATAATCTAAAAATATAATGACTAATTTTTATAAAAAACACATCGCAATTGTATGGATTGCTATAGTATCATTGATGTCAATTTCATGTAGCGATGATGAAAACTCAGTAGTTACAGAAGCATCATTTGTCGTTGCTTTTGAAAGTCTTTCTTCAAATTTAGGAACGATTAATACAAGCCAAGAAATAGCATTTGTTTATTCTCAAACAGCTACAGAGTCTGGAAATGTGACTCTTTTAGTCGAAACTGTAAACGCTACTTATGGAGAAGATTTTACTACAAACCCACCATTAGAAGGTGTAAATATTACAGTGCCAATTTTGCAAGGGGCAAATGGTTCAAGTTTCACATTTAATAAAGTAAATCAAAATCTTGATGAAACAGTTGAGATTTCATTTAATATAGTTTCGGTTTCCTATCCAAATTCACAAATCCAAGGAAACACAACACATACATTAAATAGCGAAGCTTCTTTAGGCCGTGGTTTTGAGCCAGAAGTGGGAGGTCCTAATCAGCCCAACCAAGTTTATATTGATTTAAGTACAGAAGAGCAAACGCAGGTAAAAAGGGACACGTGGGATTTAGGATTTTATGGAGGAGATGATTTTCGTGTAGGTATCAATGGTTCAATTTATATGGCAGCAGCCGAAATAGATAACACCAATATTGACGCCGTTACCGAAGCAGATGTTGCATCAATTCAAGATCAAGTAGCTGTGGGAACTTTTGATCCTACAAATGAAGTTTATATTGACAATCCAGACGGTGATATTACTAAAACAGCCATCGCATCTATCAGCGCAAATGATGCTGATAATAATGTGTATTTAATCAATCAAGGATTTGAAGTAGGAAGTGAAACACCAGCGCCAGGAAGTGTTGCCGTTGCAGGTGATGCGCGAGGATGGAAAAAAATAAGAGTGCTTCGTCAAGAAAATGGATACCTGCTTCAATATGCTGATTTAAATCAATCCTCACACCAAGAAGTTGTGATTTCAAAAGATTCGGCATTCAACTTTACATTTTTTAGTTTTAATACTAATACTACGTTACCTGTAGAGCCTCAGGCCGAAAATTGGGATATCAATTTTACAGTGTTTACAAATATTCTTGAGGGAGCAGGTTCCTATGGATTTTCAGATGGAGTACTCCATAATAGAAAAGGGGGCGTAGAAATTTACACGGTTAATACAGATGCTATTGCTTATGATAACTTTAATGAAAATAGCATTGTAGAAACAAATTTTGTCCTTGATCAACGCGTAATAGGAAGTAGTTGGAGAGAAGTGATTAATGATGATAAGGTATTAATTGATACAATTTACTACATCATAAG
Source organism: Patiriisocius marinistellae (assembly GCF_009014635.1). Classification (GTDB taxonomy): domain Bacteria; phylum Bacteroidota; class Bacteroidia; order Flavobacteriales; family Flavobacteriaceae; genus Patiriisocius; species Patiriisocius marinistellae. Next base: position 692,437 of record NZ_BKCF01000001.1, read on the forward strand.
AGATCCAAATAATAACATTTATAAACTCAAGTTTACCGCATTATTAAATGATAGCGGTGATAGAGGTTTTCCAGAATTTAAATACAATTTAGTACGATAACTATAACAACAAATCAACAACAATTAAAAATAAAAAGATGAAAAAAATATTACTTTCGGTTATTGCATTAGCCACGGTATTAGTTGCTACTGCACAGGACACGGTCACAGTTTCAATGGGAGCTAATTATGAAAATGAATTATATTTTAAGCTTTCAAACCTTTCTGAAAATACGTACGTAGCTGCCAATTGGGACATTGCATTTTTACGTGAAAATGCTCAAAGCATAGGAATACGTGTTAATGATGGAAAAGGAATACAAGTTTTTGAAACGGCAAATACAGCAGCAGATTTTAATTCAATCGACGTTACAGATGAGGCTAGCTGGACGCCACTCTATAATGATGATACAAACTGGGATAATGGTGCATTCATGCAAGGTTCTGCAACTTATGGTTGGGGAGAGTATAATCCAGCTTCACACCATGTAGAGGGCACTATTGTATTTGTGTTGAAGTATGCAGATGGCAGTTATGTAAAATTTATTAATGAAGATTATTTTGGTGCATACACATTTAAGTTTGCTACATGGGATGGTGCTGCTTGGGTAAATGAAACAACACAGACGGTTAATAATTCAACAAACCCAGATACACGTTATAACTATTTTTCACTAAGAAACAATGAACCTGTAGTTGCAGAGCCAGCAATTGATACTTGGGATTTTGTTTTTAGAAAATACACGACATTTCTTAATCCTCCAGGACAGTATTATCCAGTAACTGGAGTGCTTCACAATCCTAATGTTACCGTTGCACAAAGCGATGAGGATGACACGGCTATAGACCCTAATAATGTTGAGTATTTAGAAGAAATGAACACCATAGGCTATGATTGGAAAAACTTCAATGGTTCAGGATATGATATTGCTAACAATCAAAAATATTATGTAAAATATGATAACGAAACTGTTTATAGATTGTACTTCACAGAATTTGAAGGCTCATCAACCGGAAATCTCACATTTGTAACCGAAGATGTTTCAAGTGTATTAGGGATTGAAAATGTAACCGAGCAAGTTTCATTCGGAATGTACCCTAATCCTTCAGTGGATGGTCAAGTAAATATCATATTTGAAAATATAGCTAACATTTCAGAAAAAAATAGTGTAGCAATTTATGCAATGAACGGTACAAAAGTTTATGATAAAGAGGTTACAAATAGTAATGGTTTTTTCAATAAAACGATTGATGTTTCGACGTTACAATCGGGTGTTTATCTGGTGAGCTTTACATCAGGAACGAGTAAGATTTCAAAAAAATTAATCATAAAATAATTTAGAAATGAAAAATACAGCATTTATAATCTTTGTTTTAGGTTTCACATTTAGTACGATGGCGCAAAGTAAAAAACAAAAAGATCAAGAAGCAATAAAAGCAATGTGCGGTTGCTACGAAGTAACATTCAACTTTGCAGAAACTTTTCAATATAGTGAAGACTCTCTGTATAGACCGTCAAAAAATAAAGTTGATAAAGGGCTAGAATGGGCACAATTAGTGACCGATGAAGATGATAAAATTTCAATTCAGCATTTACTGCAAGTAGGTAATCCTGCTGAGCCTATGGTTATCAAACACTGGCGCCAAGATTGGCTTTTTGAAAATACAGATTTATACACTTACCACGCTAATAATAAATGGGCTTTTCAAAATAAAGCTAAAACAGATGTAGCTGGACAATGGACTCAAAAAGTTTTTCAAGTTGATGATAGTCCGCGTTATGAAGGGAGTGCGACATGGGTACATGTTGATGGAAAGAGCTATTGGGAGAATACGACAGATGCTCCACTGCCAAGACGTGAATATACTACAAGAAGTGACTATAATGTAACAGAGAGAGGCAACCGCCAAGAGATAAAAAACTTTGGTTGGATACATGATCAAAACAATAAAAAAATAGTTCGTAAAGATGGAAAAGAAGATGTGATTGTCGCACATGAAAAAGGATATAACGTATATAAAAAAGTAGATGATAATCGTTGTGCTGTAGCTGCTCAGTGGTGGAAAGATAATACTAATAAATGGGCGCTTGTAAGAACAAAATGGGATGAGATTTATGGACGTAACAAGGATTTAGTTCTAGAAGAAAAAGTGGATAACAAAGTATTATATAAATACCTTTTTGATGATGGATATGAAACAAAAGAAAAAATTGATCAAGTCATTGAATCATTTGTAAAAAAATAAAAATGAAATTTACAGCAACACTTTTAATAATTATAGCTAGTCTAACTGTTACAGCTCAAGAAGGTAACGTATTTTTAGACAGAGCATTTTGGAAATCGAATCCCACACTTCAAATAGTGCAACAAAAGGTTTCAGATGGTTATGATGCAACAAAATTAAATCAAAATGCTTTTGATGCCACGGTATATGCGCTTTTAGAAAAGGCAGAAACTCCAGTAATTAAGTACTTGTTGTCACTTGAGGGAAATCCAATAGAGAAACGTACGCATGATAGCAGGACGTACATTTTCTGGGCCGCATATGCTGGCAATACTGAGATAATGGATTATTTGTTAAGCAAAAATGCAAAAACAAATATCACCGATAGCCACGGAAATACACCGGTTATGTTTGCAGCATCTGCAGGTCAAATAGATCCCAAAGTTTATGATTTATTTGAGAAGTATGGGGTTAAAATTTTTGAAGAAAAAACCGAAAAAGGGGCAAATGCACTTCATCTTATTGCGGGGTATGCTAAGGATTATAAAACTATTGAATACTTCGTAAATAAAGGAATTTCATTACAAAGTAAAGATGCAGAAGGAAACGGTCTTTTTGAGTATGCCGCAAAAGGAGGAAACAAAAATGTTTTAAACATGCTTATTAAAAGGGATGTTTCGTTTAAAAACCTAAATGGAAAAGGTGGTAATGCAATAATTTTTGCAAGTCAAGGGAGACGCGGACATCAAAACTCGCTTGACTTTTATAAATATTTAGAAAACCTAGGGGTTAATGTAAATACTACAAATGAAGATGGAAGAAATCCACTGCATAACATTGCTAATAACAATGAAGAGAAAGAAGTGTATAATTACTTCATTTCAAAAGGAGTTAATGTTAATAAGCAAGATATAAATGGGAATTCACCTTTTATGATTGCAGCAAATAGCAATAATCTTGAAATAATTAAATTGCTCTCTTCTGAAATAGATAATATCAATCTTAAAAATAAAAACGGTCAATCTGCATTAACCAAAGCAGTGAGTGGGAATACAACAGAAACAATAGCATTTTTACTCAAAAATGGAGCAGATATTAATATTGTTGATGTAAAAGGTAATTCAATAGCATATTATCTTCTCAATTCATACAAAGCTAATGATATAAGTACGTTTGAATCTAAACTTAGTTTATTGAAATCAAATGGACTTAATTTTAAGATGCTACAAGAAAATGATAATTCACTGCTTCATTTGGCGGCAAAATATAGCGATGTCTCATTGTTAAAGCAATTAGGAGAATTGAATGTTCCTATAAACGCAAAAAATAATGAAGGGTTAACGGCTTTACATATTGCGGCAATGACTGCTTCAAATACAGATGTTTTAAAATATTTATTACAAAAAGGAGCAGATAAAACTTTAACAACAGAATTTGACGAGACCGTTTTTGATTTAGCCAGCGAGAACGAATTATTACAACTACAGAAATCTAATTTGGATTTTCTTAATTAAAATAATTATTAAAAACTCTCCAAAGAGAGACATAGACCTGTCATGCATTTACTGTTTTGACAGGTCTTTATTAAAATTAAATGTATGAAAACACTTTTTAAAATAATTCCGGTCCTTTTTTTTGTAGGGTTTGTACTCACAGCATTTACCGTTAATGAAAAGAAAGCTGTAAAATGTATGATACAAATGACAAATTATACAGGCGAAGGAGCGTATGTTATAGTTTCGTTGTTAAATTCATCAGGAGACTACGAAGAAACTCTTTATGTACAGGGAAAAGATAGTGAGTGGTATAGTGAAATTCCAGAATGGTGGAAGTTCTACGGTAAATACCGTCCAGAAATTGATGCCATTAGTGGTGCTACAATTAGTGGTGGTGAACGAAAAGTAACTGTTTTGCAAGTGCCTATGGATAAAATTGATGCGGGATATAGTTTGCGTTTTGAAACATCGGTTGAGGACCAAGCTTATCATAAAGATGATGTAGAATTTGAACTTACAACAGCTAATCTAAAATCTAAAAAAGAAGGCAAGGGCTTTATTAGGTACGTAAGATTAATACCTAAATAAATAAATTTTTTATGACACTTTCAATATGGCGATATAGTCACTTAGCCCTAGCAGTTTCGTCAGCACTATTTCTTATAATAGCCTCTTTTACAGGTGTCATTTTAGCTTTTGAGCCTATATCGCAATCTGTTCAGCCTTATGCTGTAGCAAATTTAAATGAGATTTCTGTTTCAAAAACAATTGAGGCTTTACAGCAAGAATATACTGAGGTTTTAGAATTTGAACTTACAGCAGACGATTTTGTGATAGCCTCTGTCGTTACTCAAAATGGCGAAACCGAATCTATATATGTACACCCAATAACAGGAAGAAAACTAGGCGAAGTTAAAGCAAAAACAGCTTTTTTTAATTGGGTAACAAATGTACATAGATCCCTTTTTTTAAAGGGAATTGGGCGTTTTTTTATAGGACTTGTTTCTTTATTACTGTGTTTGATTTCGCTAACGGGTATTTTGTTATTAGCAAAAAGACAAGGAGGTTTTTTAAAATTATATAGCCGCATTAAAGAAACAAATTTTGCACAACGCTATCATATTATTTTAGGGCGATGGTTACTAATCCCAATTGTTATAATCGCCGCGACGGGTGTGTATCTTTCAGCCGAAAAATTTTCGCTGCTTCCTTCAAGTTCTACTACTCATGACTGGAGTGCGATACCTTCGGAAACGGAACTAGAAAAACCACTTAGTGAATTTGATGTTTTTAGAAGCCCTTTAAATGACTTAAAGAAACTTACTTTTCCTTTCTCAGAAGATGAAGAGGATTATTTTATAGTTGCGCTTAAGAATAAGGAAGTGCTAGTACATCAATTTACTGGCGAAATTATGAGTGATGTTCCTTATCCATTTGTAGCAGTCGCATCACAGCTGAGCCTTAATTTACATACTGGACAAGGCAGCATTTTATGGTCACTAGTATTGATAATCGCAAGTGGGAGTATACTCTTTTTTATAGTTTCGGGATTTTCAATGACACTCAAACGACGAAAAAACATAAAACTTCAAATTCCTATATTTAATAAAGATGAATCCGAGTTTATAATTTTAGTTGGTTCAGAGAGTGGTAATACTTTTCTCTTTGCACAAGCATTTCAAAAAGCATTAGTTGCAACAGATAAAAAAGTGTTTTTATCATCGTTAAATGAATATACTACGTATAAAAAAGCAACAAATATTATTGTGTTTACAGCTACGTATGGTGATGGAGAGGCTCCTACTAATGCACGTAAGTTTACAGCTGCTTTTCAAGGTATACAACCATTAAATAATATTAAATTTTCAATAGTAGGTTTTGGTTCATTGCTTTATCCTCATTACTGTAAGTTTGCTATACAAGTTGATGCGCTATTACATCAACACCTTAGTTTTAAACCATTACATCCGTTGGTGAAAATTAATGATCAGTCAAATGTTGCATTTCAAAGTTGGTTAAAAGAGTGGAATGAATTGATGGGATTAAACATACAAGTCACTTTTCCGAAGAGATCTATTAAGCAATTGAAAGTCATAGATTTTAGCGTTGTGGATTGCACAAAACTTAATATTGATAATACATTTTTATTAAGATTGCGTCCAAAAAAGAAAATTAAATTTCAGTCAGGCGATTTGTTACTCATCACACCTCCAGATAGTAATGTGTCTCGTAAATATTCAATTGCACGTGTTGAAAATGAAATTTTATTGAGTGTAAAATGGCATCCACATGGTATTTGTTCTAGTTATTTATGTGATTTAAAATATGGAGATATTGTTCGCGGTAGTGTTGAGAAAAATGATGATTTCCATTTTCCAAAAAGTGCTCCCTCTGTTTTTATGATTGGAAATGGAACTGGAATTACTCCATTTCTAGGAATGTTGCAAGAGAGAAAAAATATTCCTACTCACATGCTTTGGGGTGGCCGTAATGTTGATTCGTTTGACTATTACCGTCCATTTGTAGAGCGTAAATTAATAAGGACATCCTATATAAACGCTTCATTTAATACTCAAAACACCTATGATATAGTACTATCACAAGTAAATGATAAGTGCTATGTGCAAGACATGCTTTTACAACAGCAAAAAATGGTAGCTAAAACACTCAAAGATGGCGGGGTATTAATGTTATGTGGTTCTATGACAATGCAGCAAAGTGTATTAGATACTCTTGAAAAAATTTTAGAAATAGAGCTTCAACAGCCCTTGAGTGATTTTGAATTAAACGGTCAGTTATTAATGGATTGTTATTAAAATAATTATTAGTTAAGTAATTTTTTCTATCCTGCCACCAGCACTTTTATACCAGTCTTCACGGTGAGTGTCTCCTTTTAAAAAACGTTGTAATACATTTTGAACACGTCCATTATTAAGAAAAAATGCATGCCAGTCTGGGCCTGTCATTCTTGAGTCTGCCCAACTCTCTAATGTTTTTTTACCCACTCTTATTGTTTGTACACTATCTTTAAAAATACTAGCACTCGCATGTGGTACAGTTCCATCTCCTTCTTCATCTTCTTTGATAGCTTCGTAGTCAAAAAAGTTTTTAAAATGATCTCTGCGGTCGTGTACTTTAATATGGCTTTTTGTGTCTTCGTTTCCGCCGCAAACAACAATACATTTTTTTCTAAATTCTGGACTACAAGTTGATAGGTCAAAAATGAGATTGTTCTGGTCTCGTACCTCTCTTACTTTACTTAAACGATATGCCATAAACTCATGTTTATCTATGGTGTCTTCTCTGTCTGCGTTTGCTACTTGTTGCCAATAGGTATAAAAATTAAAAGGGTCATAATTGGCTTCTGTAATTGGGTTTTCAAACTTGTATGCATCTTCAAAAACCGGAAGTAACTCATAAACTGCTGGGAATGTTCTTGCTATTTTTCTAAAATCATCACTGCTATTAAACAGTCTAGATTTTCCAATAACAAGATTAAAGCTCGCCTCAATACTTCCTAAAAATGGCGGTACAGTAAAGATGGCTTTACTCACAATTTTATTTCTTTCGGCATCATCAAGAATTTTTAAATAAGCCGAAAGTACCAGTCCACCCATACTATGCGTAAGAAAATTGAATTCTCCTATATTAAGTTTATTACGTAAAACTTCTACATATTTTTTTAAACTTCTAGCAGAATCCACATTAGATTTTCGCCAATCATACCCAAAAATAAACACACGATATCCCTTAGATTTTAGGTAGTTTATAATTTCAGAATATGCCATGTTTTCAACATCTGCACGCTCAATAATTGTTTCTACGCCTATGTCATTAATTCCATCACGTTGTAATTTTAGCTTATGTATATTAGTGTAAAATTTCTTAACTCCAGACCAGTGGGTGCTAAAGTCGTCCAGATTTACATTATAAAGTTTTGTTCCTTGAATTCCAGGAATAAGGATAATGGGCAGCTTTCTTTCATTTGCCATAATTACAATAAAATTAGATTAATAAAACTGCATTACAGTTTGCAACACATTGTAGAGGAGTGCTTTATAAATTTTAAAAGTAAGTAAAAATTATTTATAAGCGCTGTGAGTATTTTCTGAAAAGTGACAACAACTAATCAATAGACCGTAAATACAACCGTTCTATTTTCTCTCTAGCCCATTCTGTTTTCCGAAGAAATTTTAGAGTAGATTTAACCGAAGGATTAACCGCAAAACAATTCATTTTCATGCGACGGTCCAGTTCTTCCCAGCCATATTTCTTATGGAGGAATTCAACAATAGCAGCCAGTTTTACACCATGTAAAGGATTATTGGGTTGAGCTTGAGGAGTTTTATCTTTTGCTACATTGTTTATTTCTCTAATATGCTGGTCGTCTTTCTTGATAGCTTAAATTTTAATGTATTGAACAAATTTAAAGGTACATAATATTAAGTTTCAGATTATCTTTATACCAACATTAAATTTAAGAAATGACAGATTTTTGGCTATACTTAAAACTAGGACTTGAACATATATTAGATTGGCAAGGCTATGACCATTTACTTTTTTTAGTAGCATTGAGTGCTGCATTTACCTTTGTGAGTTGGCGTAGATTATTTGTTTTAGTAACTGCGTTTACATTAGGGCATAGTATTTCATTATTACTATCTCATTACAATGTTTTTACAATTAATAGTGCATGGATTGAATGTTTAATTCCTATCACCATTTTATTAGCGGGAGTTTATAACCTATTTTCATTAAGAGGCAAAGCCGAAATTTCAACTCCATGGCTATTACTTGCTACCTCTTTGATTTTTGGGTTGATTCACGGTTTTGGATTTGCTGGATATTTTAATATGATTCTTATAGAAGAAACCGAAGCATTACAATCATTATTTTACTTTGCAATGGGTGTAGAATTAGCACAGCTTATAATTGTTTTAGTTGTCTTAATATTGACTTGGTTATTTCAAGAACACTTTAAGATTTCACGTAAAATGTGGATTATGGTTGTTTCGATAGTAGTTGTTTTACTGTCGATACCCATGATTTTCGGAAGTTGTTTGAGTTAAAAATTTCAGAAAAGAACAAAATAACTTTGTGAGGCTGTAACGTATCTTTAATTTAGCCACTTATAGCAATATAATGAAGCAAGAAAAACAGCACAAATATGACGTTGCCTATTTACGAATGGCGCGTGAGTGGAGTAAACTTTCTTATTGCAAGCGCAAACAAGTTGGCGCGTTAATTGTAAGAGATAAGATGATAATAAGTGACGGCTACAATGGCACACCTACAGGTTTTGAAAATGTCTGTGAATGCGAAAATGGTGAAACTAAGTGGTATGTGCTGCATGCTGAGGCTAATGCAATTTTAAAGGTGGCTAGCTCAACACAATCCTGCAAAGGAGCTACATTATATATAACCATGTCACCTTGTAAAGACTGTAGCAAATTGATCCACCAGTCTGGTATAAACCGTGTTGTATATCTTGAGGGATATAAAGATGATAGTGGCGTAAAATTTTTAGAAAAAGCAGGCGTTACAGTAGAGCACATAAGTGATCTTGATTAATAATAAGGGGTCAAAAAAATTAATTTTAATAACTTTTCAAACTTCGATTTCGGTTTCGACTTCGAATTCATAGTGTGAGTTTCGATAACAAATACATTCCATTAATTACTGGTATTGCAATTGCGATGGGCGTCCTCATTGGGTCAAAGCTCAACTTTAGTACTAATGAAGCTGTTTTTGCGAAAAATTCTAAAAAGGAAAAACTCAACAGGCTTATAGATTATATTGATTATGAATATGTAGATGCTGTTAACACAGATAGTATTGTTGATGTTACGGTTAACGGGATTCTTGAAAATCTTGATCCACACTCTGTTTATATTCCTGAGTCTGAATATCAGGCTGCAGCAGATGATATGCGTGGCAATTTTACTGGTATTGGTATTTCGTTTTACGTCTACAAAGATTCCATTGCAGTAATTAGAGCCATTGAAGGTGGTCCAGCAGCCAGAGCAGGAATAAAGCCAGGTGATCGAATTTTATATGCTGATGGCAAACAGGTTTTTGGAGAAAATCTTGATAGAGATAGTATTTCAGAATATTTAAAAGGTGTTAAAAATAGCTCAGTTGCACTCACAATTAAGAGAAGTGGAGAAAAGAAACTTAGGGATGTAGATGTAAAAAGAAAAACAGTCCCACTAGTAAGTGTGGATGCTTCATATACACTTACTAAGGATTTAGGGTATATAAAAATTAATCGATTTGCAGAGACTACTCCAGATGAATTTAAGAAAGCGTTATCAGAATTAAAGAAAGAAGGTGTGTCTAGATTGGTGCTTGATTTACGAAGTAATCCAGGTGGTTACATTTCGGCAGCAGAAGAAATTATAGATGAATTTTTAGAAGATGATAAACTTATTCTAGTTACTAAAAATAAAAATGGTGAAGAAGAAGAATCATTTGCTACAAGTCGTGGAGATTTTGAAGATGGAAAAATTTATGTTCTAATCAATGAAAATTCTGCATCAGCTAGTGAGATTGTCGCTGGAGCTTTGCAAGATAATGATAAAGGTACCATTGTGGGCAGACGCTCTTTTGGTAAAGGGCTAGTGCAGCGCGAAATGTCACTTGGAGATGGTAGCGCAGTACGATTGACTATAGCACGGTATTATACACCTACGGGACGCTCCATTCAAAAACCTTATAGCGAAGGCAAAGAAGCCTATTATGATGATTACGAAACCCGATATAATAATGGAGAGTTGCAAAGCGCAGATAGTATTTCGGTTAATGATTCTCTACGTTATGTAACCCCTAAAGGCAAAGTTGTTTATGGAGGTGGAGGTATTATTCCAGATATTTTTGTGCCCAAAGATACTAGCATGGAAGGCGAAACAATTAATTATGTTTCTCGTAATGGTACTATGAGTTATTTTGCTTTTGAATATCTAGACACCCATAGAATTGAATTTAAGGATATTTCACAAGCCCAATTTATTGCTGATTACATAATAGATGATACTGTGGTGGAAGAGTTTTTAGAATATGTACGCCTCAATGATAGTCCTGTAATGTTTAGAGATTACAAGGATGCATTGAAGAAAGCAATTAAAGCAAACCTCGCGCAACAGCTTTACGGGAACAATGCGTTTGAATTTATATTAAACGAAAACGACGCAATGATTGAAAAAATTCTAGAACTAGAAAGACGTCCTGTTAAAACTCCCGTCAAAGAATAATACGATTATAAGTCGTTGGTAAATATAATTGTTTCTTATTTTTTAACCGAAGCAATCTTTCTAGAAACCAGTAAAATAGCAAGCATTACAAGCACGCACGCCGCCGCCATTGTGCAAATTGCGGCTACCGTACTCTCACCCACAAAAGGAGCATCCCAATTAATGTTAGTCAAATTATAAATTAACATTCCTGCAGAAAGAAGAAGTAATATGTAGATGAAAATTTTCATAAAGAGTAGGCTTTCGCCGAAATTTTAATGAGTTAACTATTTTTTGTTCCCTTTAAAATTTCAGCAATTAATTAAATAATTCTTGAATATTTGAGGTAAATAATTTTACAGCGATAGCTAGCAAAATTACTCCGAAAACTTTTTCGATTATCTGAATTCCATTCTTACCCAAAAACTTTTGTAGCTTTCCAGAAGTCCTCAACACTATAAATACAATAACAACATTAACAATAATAGCTACTATAATATTTTCTAAGGAAAATTCTGCACGTAAAGACAGTAAAGACGTTAAACTCCCCGGCCCAGCAACAATGGGGAATGCAATAGGAAATACCGTTGCAGTTCCTAAACTCTCTTCGTTTTGCTTAAAAAGCTTAATTCCTAAAATCATTTCAATAGCAATAAAGAATAAAATAAAAGCACCTGCTACTGCAAATTCATAGACGTTAATTCCAATTAATCCTAGAATTTTTTCACCTACAAATAGAAACACGATGAGGACAATAGCAGCAATAATAGAAGCTCGCCCGCTTTTTATTGTGCCAGATTTTTCTTTCAATGATATAATTATAGGAATACTTCCTATAATATCTATAACTGCAAATAGCACCATTGTAGCTGTGGCGATTTCCTTAAGATTGAAATTCATTGTCTTCCGTCAACACGGGTTTTTAAATGTTTTGTTACAGCTGCAAAATTAATGATTTTTTGAATGCTTATTTGTATAAAACTCTAGTTGTTTATTCTTGTTTTTTTGATTGTAAATTTAACTCCTTGCTTTAATTTTTGATTTCGATTTCAGTTTCAAAAATTGTAGTTTTGCATTTATGTTTCAACTAGGAAAAACAATTGTTAGCGAGGATTTAATCGAAAAAGATTTTGTCTGTAATTTAGGAGCTTGTAAAGGGGAGTGCTGTGTTGCTGGAGAAGCGGGGGCACCTGTTACTAAAGATGAGGTAACTATCTTAAAAGATATCTATCCAAAAGTAAAACCTTTTTTACGTCCCGAAGGAATTGCTGCAATTGAGGCGCAAGGCACTCATATTGTAAGTGATCTTGACGAGCTTGAAACACCGTTAGTAAATGGTGCTGAATGTGCTTATGTTACTTTCTCAGAAAACGGAACCGCTGGTTGCGGTATTGAGGATGCCTACAATGCTGGTGAGGTTGAGTTTAAAAAACCTATATCATGTCATTTATACCCAGTTCGTGTTCAGGATTATAGTGAGTTTGCTGCGGTAAATTATCATAAATGGCCTATTTGTAATGATGCTTGCACGCTAGGGAATGAACTTAAAGTTCCCGTGTATAAATTTGTAAAAGATGCGTTAATTCGAAAATTTGGTAAACATTGGTACGCTGAGCTTGAGAAAATTGCTGAGAAGCAGCTTATGTAATTTCTGTATAGATTACAGACTTGTCTCTCTAGCCCCGATTGAAGTGAAAACCCCGTAATGAAGCGATAGCGAGAATGAGGCGTTGTAGCGGAAAGCGGGAAACTACCTTGTGTGTTTGAACAACCCTTTGTGCTCCGAATAGATATTATTATATAAATAAAAAAATGGCTCTTCTTAACATGTATCGTTAATAAGAGCCATTTAGCTTAAATATAATAAAGCTTATGCTTCACAAGATGCACAGTCTTTCTTTTGCTTAAATTTTTGTGCTGCGTTCATACTGTGCTGGTAGTAAAGGGATTTTAACCCTAGTTTCCAAGCAGTAATATGAATTTTGTTTATCTCTTTAGTAGGGGTGTCTGGGTGTACAATTATATTTACAGATTGCCCTTGGTCAATATGATTTTGGCGGTTAGCAGCTTGGTATACAATATCTAACTGGTCTATTTCTGAATATGTTTTAAATACATCTTTTTCATTTTCTGTTAAGAAATCAAGATGTTGTACTGATCCATCTCTATCGCGAATGTCTAACCAAACTTCTCTTGTGTCCATACCTTTTTCTTGTAGTAATTCTACTAAAAATGGGTTTTTAATGGTGGTTTTAATTTTTGCAATATCCTTTACATAAATATTAGACCAGATAGGCTCAATCCCTTGAGAAACCTGCCCTAAAATAAATGCAGATGAGGTGGTAGGAGCAACAGCGTTTAATGTTGTATTTCTTCTTCCATATCCTTTTAACACTTCTGGCTCACCAAAAACATCTGCTAATTCTTCTGAGGCTTTATAAGAACGTTCTTTGATTTCTCTAAAGATTTCGCTGTTTAAATCAAACGCTTCTTTACTATTAAAGGCGTGTTTTTTAGATTGTAATAATGAATGCCATCCTAGAACTCCAAGGCCTAATGCTCTATTTTCTTTTGCAAAATTATAAGCACGCTCCATGAACAGAAATGTTTGACGATCTTCTCTGTCTTCTGAATTTTTATACGATTCTAATTTTTCTAAAAATTCTGTAATAACAGCATCTAAGAAATATACCATTGTCTCAACGGCATCTGTGTTTTTCCACTTATCGTAATGCAATACATTGATGCTAGAAAGGACACACACAAAAGACCAATTATGATCTGACGGTAGCATTATCTCTGTACATAAGTTACTTGCGTGTATTTTATGTCCTTTGTCTTTATAAACGTCTGCGGCATTATTATTTGCATTGTCTGTGAAAAAGATATACGGGTAGCCCATCTCACCACGGCTTTGTAATACTTTTGCCCATGTTGTTCTTTTTTCTACATCGCCAGCAATCATTTCTTCCATCCACTCATTAGTCACAGTTACACCATGAGTAAGTTCTTGAATAGGGTTTCCTTCACTTCCTATTTCTAAAAATTCTTTAATATCTGCATGATCTATAGGTAAATATGGAGAAAAACGACCACGACGTACAGATCCTTGACTTACAACATCTACCATAGATTCAAACAGTCGCATAATATGTACTGCACCAGATGCTTCACCATTGTTTTTGATAGCGGCTCCACGAGGACGTATTTTTCCAAAAAAGCCAGATGTTCCACCGCCTAATTTAGACATCATTCCTACTTCAGATTGTGTGTAAAGAATGTTACCTATGTCATCATCAATATGTGATCCAAAACAGCTAATAGGTAAGCCTCTCTTTTTTCCAAAGTTAGACCAAACAGGAGATGCTAATGAGTAATAACCTTCAGACATGTAGCCATAAAACTTATCTGCATATCCAGGCATTCCTAATATATCTTCTGCTCTTTCAGCAATCTCTCTAATGCGTTGCTCTGGGCCAACACCTTCTGTAAGGTATCCAGCTTTCAAAAAATTACGGCTGTTTTCATTAAGCCATTTAAAACTTTCGTTTTTAGATTCGGCATTTGAAATCGCTTCTTTTCTAGCGGCAATTAAACTATTTGTGTTTTTTGAAGTTTTCTTAACTTCTTGTGAGGTATTATTTTCTTGTTGAATCATTTTAAAAAAGGTCGTCGCTAGTTATACTTTGTGTTCTTTTACTATAATTTACAGATCGTTTTACGAAGAAGTCGCCATGTTTGGTTCCTATTATTTCATCATCAAACCATTCGGTTTCTCTTACAAGTGTTTCATCTACTTCGAAGACTTTTTCAACACCTATGCTTTCTAGTGATTTGTTAAAACGATTTTTAAGAAATTCATTAATTACATTTTTAGGTAAAAAATCTAACTCTCCTTCTTCAAAAATCCAATCTACTAAATCAACCTCTGCATCAAACGCGTCTCTGCATAATTGTTTAATGTTTTCATGATATTCAGGTGTAAACCACTCTGGATGTTCATTCTTTAATATCATTATAAGTTCGATGCCAAAATCACCGTGAATTTGCTCTTCTTTAGAGGTTGCCTCTACCACGTTAGAAATACCCTTTAACATATTCTTGTGCTTGTTAAAAGCCATGATAATCAAGAATTGTGAGAATAATGATACATGCTCTATGAATAAAGAAAATAACAATACTGACTCAGCATACTCTTTATTGTCATCACTCTTAGAATTACGTAGTGCAGTTTCTAAATATTGCACACGCTTCATGATTACAGGTTTCTTCTTAAGCTCTTTAAATTCTTTATTTAAACCTAAAATTTCTAAAAGGTGAGAATATGCGTCTGCATGACGTACTTCACTTTCTGCAAACGTAGACCCTACAGCACCTATTTCTGGTTTAGGCATTCTTTGATATAAATCACCCCAGAAATTTTTAACTGCTACCTCAATTTGAGAAATGGCTAGCATTGTGTTTTTTATAGCACCACGCTCTACTGTATCTAATCTTGTTTTAAAATCTTGGATATCACTTGTAAAATTAAACTCAGTATGGATCCAATATGAATGACGAATAGCAGGGACATATTCATATAATTGAGGGTACTCATATGGCTTAAGGCTTATGCGCTTTTCAAAAATATCTGTCTTACGCTCTTGTGCTCTTTTGTCACGATATAATATATATGCTTTTGCAACTTCGGGAAAACCACATTCCATAAGTTTTGTTTCCACAATATCCTGTACTTGTTCAATCGTAGGAATGTATGTAGTGTCGTTTTGCTTTCTTTCGACAAGTGATTTATAAACAGATATGGCAACATTTTGTGCATCCTCACTAGACCCATTGTTACCAACAGACATTGCTTTAGATACAGCCGCTGTTATTTTATCTAAGTGAAACGATTTTGTAGTAAAGTCTCGCTTTCTTATGTGTGTAATTTCCATAAATATTGAGTGCTATTGTGTTCTATAATGATAGGTAAATATCTCATAAATTTAGAGACAAAATGAAGATAATTGTGGGGGTTTCTCAACATGGTTATTAACAAAACGTTAAGGGTTCAATTAGAATAGGAGTTCACGTCAAAATGAAAAATATCAACACTGTTTTGTTAAAAAGTATTGACTAAATTTTTCAAAACGAGAAAATTGATTTGTATATAAATTTGAATTTTAGATATAAAATAATGATTTGAATTTCACTTAAATTGTGAGATATCTATTAGAGCATGTTTTTTTAAAGTGCTGAAAAACAAATTATTAAAAATGATTTATTGTTAAGCAAAACTCATTTTTAAGTTTAATTATCTATACTATTTATTATAATTTTTCATGGATTTTTTTGAATATTTTAAAAATGAGTCATTGTTCACAAGTTATTTTTATCTCATAGGTAGCAAATAGACATGTGGTTATCTATTAGCGATTAAGAAATTATATTTAATATAAAATAGGGGATAAAGAAGTGTATTTAAGGTCGTGATTAGTTTATTTAAAAAAAGGTAAGAAACCAAATCTAATACCTAGTTTATTAATTATAAATAACGAATAAAATTTATAGGTATATGCTTTTTATTTTTGAGAAAACTTGAAGCCATACTTATTTAAATAATAGCTTATTTACTGATGAAAGAAGCTATAATCTTTAAATCAAAAATTGTAACAAGTATCCAAGAATAGCCCCAGCAATTACAACCCAAATTACTGAAAGCTTCTTAAAGCCAAACACTAATATTGCAGAAATAATAGCAATAATAACTGCAGGCCATGCAACAAGTGTTTCACGAGCCATAGTTAGAAGTACAGAAATCATCACCGCAACCGCAGCAATATTTACGCTATCTAAAAACCCTCTAAGTAATTTAGATTTTTGCATTATAGGTACTAGAGGATTTAATATCCAAACAAATAAAAACGACGGAAGAAAAATTCCTAGTGTTGCTCCAATGGCTCCCCAAAACCCTCCTAATTGATACCCAATAAATGTTGCCGTTGATAATACAGGACCGGGCGTAAACTGTCCTATTCCTATTGCCTCAATAAGTGCTGGGCGGGATAGTAGTCCCGTGGTGACAAGTTCGGCATCAAGATAAGCAAAGAGGACGTAACCGCTACCGTAGAGAATACTACCTACTTTTAAAAACGTCCAAAAAATATTTAATGAAGTAAGCTTAGTTGCAACTTCTGTAGAAAATAAAAATAGAAGAAAAGGAGAAATATTATTTACGGATGTATTGATTACTTTGCTTTTCAGAAAAAAATATAACATCCCTAAAAGACCACCTGCGAGAAGTGCAAAAATCTCGTTGACACCATATAGGCTAGCCGCAAGGACAAGCAAACCAATGATTGCTAACTCCCAATTTTTAAGTGCCTTTTTTCCTAGTTTAAATATTGCCGAAGCTATAATCACTAAAACTGCTGGTTGAATTCCAGCAACAAAAGGTTTGATTTCTGGGAGTTCGCCATATTGGGTATACAACCATGCGAGGATAAGTGTGATGATTACAGCTGGAAATACAAACGAAAACCCTGCAACAAAAAGGCCTTTTACGCCTGCGCGTTCGTGACCGCAATGCATGGTCATCTCGGTAGAGTTTGGACCTGGAATTAGATTTGTAGCGCCTACAAGGTCTAGAAAATGCTGTCGCGTCATCCACTTGCGTTTAGTCACCACTTCATCTTCCATCATAGCAATATGTGCCGCAGGTCCACCAAATGCAAAAAAACCTAGTTTGAGGAATACTAATGATAATTCTTTTAAAGAATTTTTTGTAGACATTTATTAACCAGCTTTTAAAATGTCTGTCCCTAAATACTTGTCGTCTTTATTATAAAACCAAGCTCTAATTGCGGGTATTTTAATATCGTTTATGACAGTTTCTTTATTTAAAAGTATATACTCGCCAGTATCTTTTCCTTTTGCGTTAGGATCGCCTTTAAAAAACTGGTAAGTTTCCATTGCGTACGTTTTTGGGTTAAAATAGAAATACCAAACATCGCTCCCCACAGCTTCATCGTAAGTTGCCTTTAATACTAAATACTCTTTGCCTTTAAAAGTTTTTCTTTCTACAGTTTCAAAAATTTGGGTGCCAGGATCCTTTAGTTTCATAGGGAGCCCATATAGATAAGTATAGTAATTTTTTAAAAAGCCAGCAGTTTCACAAGGAGTTCTGCGTTGTGGTTCGCTAATAGAATCTGTAATACTTGTAGTGCATTTTCCTTTTTTAATGCTATGCATTGTTTGTATAGAGTCTCGAGTAGCAACAACTTTAAAATACTCATTAGAAAGATCAATATCAATAATACTAACTCTTGGCGAGCCTCCTGGGGTTTCCATGGTAACATTAAGTGTGCCTTTAAATGTATCCCAATTATTGTGGGGGTCGTGATATGCAATAGCTTTATCAAGTAGTTGTTCGCCTGTAAGTTGTTGTGCGATCATGCCTTCGGAAATGAATAACAACAAAGCTATTAGATATGTATATTTCATAATGATGGTTTGTTTAGTTGAAAATAAAGTTAGCAAATTTCTGAAGAAAAAATAACAGAAGTCACATTTCCGAAGAAAAAAAGCACCTTTCAATATGGAGAAAGGTGCTTTATGATTTTTAGATATTATATTTAAAAATTATTGTTTTTGATAACTTGAATAATATTCGTCCATTAGATTCATAATTCCATTTACAAGATCTTTCGTCTCTAATAATATATTGAAGTAAAGACTTGTGTTTTTTGGGCTAGACTCTTCTGTGCGAGTTCTCTCTATTTGTTTTTGGATTTTATCATTAATTTTTCCTAATATTTCTTGTTTGCGTGAAAGAACGTAACTTATTCTTTCAAATTTACCGCTATCAAATACGTTAGCAATTTCGGTAAGTACAGAAGTTAGCTCTTGGTCCATTTCCTGAAGATCTTTTATCTGGCTAAAACGTAATTTTTTGTGATTGTTATTTACGTGCTTGTAACTCTTTTTTGTAATAAAATCAAGTGATTGCGCCATATCTGTTAAATGACCTAAAATGGTGATATAGAAATTACTACCACGTACGCTTGTGTCGTCAAGATTTTTAATTAAGTAGAAAATATTGTCTCTTAAATCTTCAATTTCTGCTTCTAACTTGTCAACCCCTTTTTTACTTTTCTTTAGCTTAGAGCTGTCTTCTTTAGCAAGGCCCTTAAGAACATCTGAGTATATTTTATTAGTTCTAGAAACTACGTTTGAAATGTTATCAGCGCTTTCAGTAATAATCCCTTGAACAGTACTACTTTCAGACTTTTTCAACGTTTTAGGGTCGATTGAAGTTGTATTTTTCTTCTTGTGAGACAAATAATTTCTTACTAATAAAATTGCTGTAATTAACAATAGAATAGGTACCATCACTGCTTTATTCCAACTAATTAAAAATACAACTGTACCAGCTGCTATTAATGCGCCAAATGCAGTGAAAAACCATCCCCCAATAACATTAAGAACACCTGCTACACGGTATACAGCACTTTCTCTACCCCAAGCTCTATCTGCAAGAGACGTTCCCATAGCTACCATAAAGGTTACATATGTTGTTGATAATGGTAATTTCATTGAGGTTGCGACAGATATTAAAACTCCAGCTACCATTAAATTTACTGATGCTCTAATCATATCAAAAGCAGGAGCGTCAATACTCTGGTCTTTTGTAAGAAGTTTATCCTCAGGCTTTTGAAAACTAGCATTGATTCTCTCTTGCATAGTTTTTGGGACTATAACGCCTATAGCACTTGAAAGTAATGTTGATCCTCTTACAATTCCCCTAGAAAGCATATTAGGTTCAAATTTTTCATGAGTATTTCCTTGACGTGATAGGCTTAGTTCAGTTTCGGCTACTGTTTTTGCTTTTTTAGAAAACCATAATGTTGCAACCATAATTCCTCCTGCTATAAATAGTAGGAACGGCTCTGCTGGCATTTTCTTTTCTAAGATTTCCATAGAGAAATCTGTTGCAGCTACTCCAGATATTGACCAAGCTTCATATGAGTGGTATGCAGCCATAGGAACACCAATAAAGTTTACCAAATCATTACCAGAAAATGCAAGAGCTAATCCAAAAGTCCCTACTGCGATTACTACAAGTAAAATACTTTTTTTAGTTAATTTTTGAAATGCATATGAGAAAAGGGTGAAAAACACAAACCCTACTACCATTATAACATACTCATTTCCTTCAAGAAAGCCTTGTAGTTCCTTATAAAACGGAGACCCTTTAAGTCCTTTCATAAATATAAAATAAACGATAGCAGATAAGGCTAAACCTCCAAATAGAGCGCCAAAATTCTTCATTTTCTTTTCATAATGGAACGTAAAAATTCTACGGGAAATCCATTGAACAATTGCCCCTACAGTAAAGGCAATAACGACAGACATTAGTATACCACTTATAATCTCAATGGCTTTCTCAGTGTTAATGTAGTTGCCTATATCTGCGATTGTAACATCATCAGCTGCACTAATTTTTATTAAAGAAATTACGATTGCCGCACCTAATAGATTAAATACAATAGAAACCGTTGTAGAAGTAGGAAGTCCAAGTGTATTAAAGAAATCTAATAACAATATGTCTGTAATCATTACAGCCATAAAAATCATCATAATTTCATCGAAGGTAAACATTGCGGGAACAAAAATTCCTTTTCGTGCGACTTCCATCATACCACTAGAATAGACAGCCCCAATGAAAATTCCTAAACTAGCGACAATCATAATTGTTCGTAATGATATGGCTTTTGATCCAATCGCTGAGTTTAAGAAGTTAATTGCGTCATTACTAACTCCAACAACAATATCTGCAACTGCAAGTATTGTTAATGCTACTAACATTAATAAATAAATGTTATCCATAATAAATTGTGTAATCATGATGCAAATGTCTCAATTTTGCTGAGTCCATTTGTTATCAAATTGTTATTAAAAATGTAAATCAAATCCAGTTCTAAGCATAATATTATCATCATCACTATCCTTAGTACCGTAGCTAACATCTGCTTGTATTTTAAGTTTATGTCCTACCACGTATTTTGAAACTCCTAAGGTATATTGATTTTGAGAATCTCTGCCTGTAATATCGTCAAAATTTAAAGTTGTGCAACGGCCTGTAACTTCTATATTGTTTTTTAACAAATAACTCAACTGCATATTTATAGAGTTACCTACTCTTACAATATCTCCAGTTTCTGTACCATCTTCATTTATTGCTATAGGAGCATCTGCGTCACGTTTTGCATATTCCCCCATAAAAGCAAGTCCTTTATATTTAAACATTGCATCTGCAAAGAAAGTTGTAATATCTGTTTCATATAAAGAAATACCGTCATCGAGAAACATGTAATTTCCTAAATTACTTCTGTTTTTCACAGCATCTTTATTATAGTCGTATGTGAGACCTACCATAAGCTTTGGTAACTTTTCTCGCTTTAAATCTCCTTGAGTATAATCTCCTTTTGAGCTGAAATTTCCGAAGGGCAAAAATTCTAGTCGACCTGTATATTGTAGTCCTCCTTCATTACCTTGTGTGATGTTTCTTCCTTCCCCTTGAGAGATAGCAATCTTTTCTCTAATAGTGAAGTCACCTCCAAGATTTGCATGATGACGTAATTGTATGCCTATATCACGGTCAATATTAAAGTTACTATTCAATAACGATCTGTCTATTAATTGCAAGTTTGCTGATGATATAACGCGTTCTACGTTTCCAGGTAACTTTGTTTGGCCCGCCCAAAGTTCAAAGTTTTCATAAAAATTCCACATTATAACGGCATCTAAAAGAATGCGAGGTGTATTGCGATTAAATTGATTTGCTCCAGAGACATCTCTATTAGATAGTCCTATTTCAATTTTATATTTTAATTGAGGATTGTATGCAAAACCACTAAACTTTAGACGAGCTCTACGTATTGAAAAATCTTGTTCTGGTTTTCCATACTGCTCGTCGTCATGATCCCATACTGTGTTGAATCTGCCTTGAATACGAGGCGCAAATTTTACGCTAAAAGAACTGTCTTTTGCTACAAAATTTATTAAACCTTTTCCAAATTTGCTGTCACTAATGTTTTGAGCATTTGTAGAAAAACAAAAGAGAAGCAATGCTGCAAATAGCAGAGAACTTAATTTCATTATGAAAATATTTTTTAGTTTTTGTCGGTGGCAAAATTCTACAATGTTTGTCAATCAAATGTTAACCTAAGATTAAGGATATGTTTTCTTATTTGATCAAGAAACATAAAAAAAGGCTACCCAATGGGTAGCCTCAACGTTAAAACCTAGTCGACAAAAACTAAACGATTTTCATACGTTGTTGTCATAAGACAATACAAATAACAGGTATGTATGTACCGTTTAAGTAACCTCAATATTATCAAATCGTTAAAAAAGCACATTGTTGTAATTTAAAACATAAAAGCCATTAAGACAGTTAGTTATGTTCTCAATGTTAATTTAATGTTATGTAAACGTTTCATAATAGTAAAATATATTGTATGTTTGTATAGTGATTATTAATTTAAATGCCTTGGTTATGAAAAAATTGTTTCTTTTAGTTGCTGTATTGTTTGCAACAAATGTGATGATAGCACAAGATTGTTCAAAAGCTTGTGATATGAAAAAAGTAAAGAATAGTTATGTACAGGTTGGCGATTTAATTAAGGCAACATTGTATCATGAAAATGGAACTGTTGCTCAAACGGGTTTTTACACTGCAGATAATAAACTTGAAGGTACTTGGACAAGCTATAATACAAAAGGAGATATAACAGCTACAGCTGAATATAAAAAAGGAAATAAAGTGGGAGTTTGGTCTTTTTTTGATGGAAATATCAAAAAAGAAGTTACTTACTCAAATTCAAAAATTGCGAAAGTAGATACTTGGGAGATTAAAGATACAAGAGTAGTGTCAAATAAACCCTAGTTTTTTATAGCATTTTTAAAATAGAAAGAGCCTCGAATTTTCGAGGCTCTTTCTATTTTAAACTTTAAATAATTTTATTAAAAACGTATGCTGTAACCAAGACTTATATCTTGACCTTTATTCCACTTAGAATAGATTTGATCTTGTCCACCAAATGATTGATAAACACTTTCAATATCATCATCTAATAAATTATCAAATTTTAATGATATAGTTGAATTTTTTTTCTCTCCAAGACTTTTTGAAATATTTAGTTTCACGTTGTGAAATGGTAGGGTGAAAACATCGGCTACATCTCCAGCACCTACAATTTGTAAGGTTTTACCTTGAGAGTTGTAAAATATACCGCCATTCCAGCCATTATCTTCATAATTAAAACCTACATTTATTAAGTATGGTGATTGCCCTTGTAATTGACGAGTATCATCTAAACTCTCACCTTCTCGTAAATTGTCTAGTCTACCTTCTTTTTCATCTTCACTATACTCTTGTCTTGATTCTATTATAGATAAATTTACATTAAAATTTAAATTTTCAAGTCCACCAATAAAGCCTAGATTTTTTCTCACTTCAATTTCTCCTCCAAAAACACTAGCGTCACCAAGATTCAAAGGAGTATATTGGCCGTATGCTCTTCGTATAAATGAAAGTTCAATAGGATCTTTAAATGATTTATAAAATCCACTTAATGCAAAAAAATCACCAGATTCACCGTATTTTTCAAATCGTAAATCAAAATTATTTATATAGGTAGGCTGTAAATCTATATTTCCAATAAAAGTGGTACTACTTATTGGGTCAAAAATTTCAGCCAATGAAGCTTCTTTAAAAGAAGGTCTTGCAGTGGTCCGAGCAAAAGAAGTTCTAATTTTTTTATCACCATCTTCATTAAGGTCAAAAATTAAATTTACAGAAGGAAATAAGTCTGATGTATTAATAATTTCAGTATCATTAAATGCCGTTCCGTCCTGTCTTTCTCCAGTATAATTTAAATTGAATTGCTCAAATCTAAGCCCTACTATAGAATTTAGCCAATCGGTAATTTTAAATTCCTCTGAAATATAAGCTGAAGCAATAGAAATGTCAGAATCATAGGAGTCTGAATCATTTGAGTCTTGTCTAATGAAGAAGCCACTATTTGTATCTGGATTATAAATATTTTCATCATCAAGTATTTGATCTGGATCCCCATTTAATGTAGCCGATGGGAAATTTAAAAATGGAATAGAAAACTTTAAAACTTCAAAAGTTCGATTTTTAAAAGTATATCCTCCACCAAATTTAGTTTTAGCATCATAACTAAATAAAGAATGCTTTTTTTCAATATCCAGTTTTCCAGCTAAATTTATTTCTTCTAAATCTCTAAAAAATCTAGAAGGTACTCCAGACTCACTAGGTTCGATAGTGTAAGTTTCTTCTCCAGTTTCAGAATCTGTTGATACTCTAAAAGGTGTTACCCTAAAATCTTTATCTTCTATTCTTGCTAATGTCGGAGACAAGGCCCACTCCACATTCCAATCACTTTCAGTACCAAAAGTATGCTTACCATTTAAAAGAGCATTAGTTATAGACCTTTGAGTATAAATTAAGTTATCCTTAATAATGTTATTACTACTAATAATAAAATTGCTTTGTCTAAATATGGAAGCTTGAGATTCTCCATTTTGAACATGTAAAACATTGAAGCGATATTTTGATTTTTCAGATTTTAGAGTTAATCCTGCTAATGCACTAATTAGAACATTATTTATACCTGCCTCTCCATTTTGAGTTCGATCTGCAAGTAGTTGAAAATTAGACTTGTCTGCTTCATCTTTTCTAAAGATTTGTCCATCAATATATTCATCATAGTAGGTGGTTTCATTACGATAAGAAACAGATGCTAGGTATCCTAGTTTTTTTTCTCCAATTTCATATTGATTACCTGCAGTAGCTGAAAAATTATAATTTAGAAAGCTAGACTCACGTTGGGCTGCCAAGTTTTTTTCAAATCTTTGAGTAATTAAAGATGCGGCCTCACCATTTTGCTGTGGTAATGGTACTACTTGGTGTGATACTAGTGGATTGTCTCTTAGTCCGTCGTCGAAGCCTAAGAAATCCGTACTGCTCTTTTCTGAAACTAAATAATTGTTTTTAAAATGAAAGTCTGAATTGTATGTCGCTCCTACAGATACACTATACTCCTCTCTAGTAGGAATATCTTTGGTTACAATATCAATTACACCACCTGTAAAATCTGCAGGTTGGTCTGCTGTGGCAGCTTTTATTACAATGATGTTTTCAAGGATTTGAGTGGGGAAAATGTCAAGCTGAAGTGTATTCCTATCAGGATCTAAACCAGGAACGTCAACACCATTTAAAATTGATTTAGTGTATCTGTCTCCTAAACCACGTACATAAACAAATTTACCTCCTTGGATGGATACTCCAGGAACATTTTTAACTGCACTTGCAATATCACTAGCTCCACTTTTCTTTATAGTTTCAATAGAAAGGCCATCTAATAAATTCACTGAATTTTTTTGAAAACTAAGCACTGCTGCCTCAGTATTTTGACGAGCTGTAGTTGTAATAATAACTTCATCTAATTGACCTGCACTTGCATTAAGAGTAACATCAGTATTTGTGATTTCGCCGTTTTTAATAACTACATCTGTTATCTCTTTGGTTTGATATCCTACAAAAGAATAAACAATAGTATAAGAACCTGGCTCAAGGTCTAAAGAATATTTACCATCGAAATCTGTGGTAGTTCCAGTTTGAGTGTCTTTAACAATAATATTTGCAAATGGAAGTACATCATTAAACTCTCCATCATTTATTATACCAGCTAAACCTGAAGTTTGGCTAAAAGTTACCTGAAAAAATAGAAAGCTAATAAATAAAAATATAAAATTTTTCATGTCTTTTTTTTATGAAACAAACTCGCCTTGTAATTTACAAGACGAGCATGTTGGCTAATTGAAGTCAATTATTATTTTGAAAATTAAGTGTGTAGCTTAAAAAGCTCCTTTTGCACTTGCAAATGTCCAAGAGAAAACATTTGTATTAGCACCACCAGTTGTACCGGTAGTAGTCCAAGTAGCAGCTCTTTCAGAAAATGTAGGGCTAAGTATGATTAAGTCTTCAAAAACATCATTATTAGAATCCATATCATCACAGTTTGCAATACATCCACCTTTTTCAACAAAAGCAGTATTATCATCCCCATTAAGAACCCAGTTTTGAAAAACTATTTTACCATCTAAAAAGTTTTGAGAAACTTCATTATTATCTAATTCAACATCAGCAGAAGATTTAAATCCGGTCGCATATACGTTTCTAAGAGTACCCATAGCTCCGTCCCTTAAATCTGCATATTCACCATTTTCTGTTACGGAATTTCCTATTAATGTTAAACCATCTATTGTAAACATTCCTTCTAAAGAACCAGCAGGGCCATCAATTTCAAGACTATGGTCAGAAATATCACCAGCAATTACTAAAGAGTTAGAAATTGTTCCAGAATAAGCTTCGTCAATATCAAGACCATCATCTCCTTGAGCCCATACTAATAGATTAGAACTATTTACAGAACCTCCAAACCATTCAATACCATCATCAACATTACCAACAACTTCAATGTTTGAAATTACTGTTCCAGCACCAACACCTCCTAAAGTAAGACCGTTAATTTCATTTCCTTCTCCAATCAAAGTTCCTCCGTGACGTATTGATACGTAGTTTAAGCTTCCAGAATTGTCAGCATCATTAGACCCACCATAAAGACCATTTGTGTCACTAGCAGGGATACCTTCGATTTGGTTTTCTGTAGCATCTCCAGATAAAGAAGCCTTAGCGCGACCTAAAACAATAAGACCTCCCCAAAGACCTCTATCATTTTCAGTTAAGTTAGTTCCTACTGTTTGGCCAAGAGCAATATTGTCAGTGCTTGATGTAAAGATAATAGGAGCGCTAGATGTTCCATTAGCTTGTATTTTACCACCTCTAGCGATAATTAAAACAGAGGCGTTAGCTTCTTGCCCTGGTAATGCTTTAACAATAGTTCCAGCTTCAATTGTTAATGTTGCACCATCTACAACAGTAACACGACCATCAAGAGTCCATATCTCATCACTAGTTAAAGTCATATCATTAGTTATTTGACCAGTAAGTGTTGCGTCAATCATACCTGGATCATCATCTACAGGAATAGGGTCGTTATCATCACTGCCACAGCTAACAATAAATAAAGACAATGCTATAATAGCAATTTGAGATAGAAAGAATTTTTTCATTTTTAAGTAATTTATTAGAGTTATAATTGAGATGCAAATAAACTCAGATTTAAAAGAGCTATGGTTATTAGAATGTTACCCTTGTATTAGTATTTTGTAAGCTCAATGTTAAATAAATGTTACGTAGATTTATTTAAATAAAGTGTCATAAAATTAATTTCGATTAACTCAATCTGCGTTAAGTGAAGATTATTATAAAAACTTTTTTTTACTAACACACTATATTAATAGGTATCTTGCAGTACAATTATGTGAGTAAACTGTATGAATAATCTGTTTGCTTTTTTAATAGATATATAGATTTCCTTACTTAAAAAATCTTTGAATATGATGCAATGGGAGCAATTACTTTCACTTAGAAAACAAGGTGTCACCAATAAAAGGTTGCGTATTGAAGAAGATGATACTAGGTTAGGCTTTGAAGTCGATTACGATCGCATAATTTTCTCAAGTGCTTTTAGAAGCCTTCAAGATAAAACTCAAGTAATTCCGTTTTCAAAAACCTCTTTTGTTCATACTCGTTTAACACACAGTCTAGAAGTTTCAGTAGTGGGGCGCTCTTTGGGGCGAGTTGCTGGTAAAGCAATTTTAGAAAAACATCCTTCATTAAAAGCAGTGCATGGTTATCATTTTAATGATTTTGGCGCAATCGTAGCCGCAGCAGCATTGGCTCACGATATAGGAAATCCACCTTTTGGGCATAGTGGAGAAAAAGCAATAGGAGATTATTTTTCTAACGGAAATGGAACTCGTTTTAAAAATGCGTTGTCTAAAAAAGAATATCAAGATCTTATAGACTTTGAAGGTAACGCTAACGGTTTTAAAATTCTAACCGAAACTAAAAATGGTGTTGACGGAGGTTTACGATTAACTTATGCAACCTTGGGTGCGTTTATGAAATATCCAAAAGAGTCACTCCCTAAAAAACCAACAAACCAAATAGCCGATAAAAAATACGGAGTGTTTCAAGGCGATAAAAAATTTTTTGAAGAAGTTGCCCAAGAATTAGGATTACTAAAACGTGGAACACATGAAGATGTAAGTTATTCAAGACACCCTTTAGCTTTTCTTGTAGAAGCTGCCGATGATATTTGCTACACAATAATTGATTTTGAAGATGGTATAAATCTTGGGCTCATAAACGAAGAAGTAGCTCTAGAGTATTTAATTACGCTAGTAAAAGATAAAATAAATACAGAAAAGTATAATGGTTTGACGCAAGCTTCAGATAGATTGGCGTATTTGCGATCACTTGCAATTAATACGCTCATCCAAGAGGCAACAAAACAATTTTTAGAGAATGAAGAAGCTATTTTGAAAGGAGAATTTTCTCAATCATTAATGGATAAATGTGCTTTTAAAGCACAAATAGATGATATAATTAAGATAAGTATCGAAAAAGTATATCAAAGCAATGAAGTAATTGAGAAAGAAATTGCAGGGTATCATATGATAGCAACTTTGTTAGATGCATTTACTACAGCTTTTGAAAACTTATATAGTGATCGTAAGGAACGTCATTATGATCGACTAATCCTTCATCATTTCAAACACAATATTGTCGAAGACTCATCTGTGTATCAATATTTAATGCAATGCTGCAATTTTGTATCTAGATTGACAGATGGCAATGCTTTGAAAATTTTTCAAAAATTAATTGGAAATTTAGAATAATTTAAAGATGCGGTGTTAAATTTATTGTTTTGACAATAAATTGTTTGGTTTTTAGTTACTTTCGACAAATAGGATAAATCTCAATAATAAATATGAAAAAAGCACTATTACTCATTGCTTGTTTAACCTTTGGTTTTATACAGGCACAAGACTATTCACAAATTATTAAATCTTACTTAGGAGTTAATCGCTCACAATTAGGATTGCAGCCACAGGATATTGAGAATCTCAATGTAAACTCTCATAGTTTTTCAAAAAGTCTATCAGCTGAAAACGTTTATGTAACACAATTAATTAACGGCATTCCTGTCGTAAATTCAATCTCTTCATTTGTTATAAAAGGAGGAGAAGTAAATTATGCAAAAGTAGGGTTTGTAGTTAATGCAAATCAAAAAGTTAATACTACTACAGCATCAATTTCTGCAAGTCAAGCTATTAATAGTGCGGCTTCAATACTTGGTGTGTCAAGCCCATCAGGTCTTCAGGTTCTTGAAACAGTATCTTCAAATTCTTTCATTTTCAATAATGGATCTATATCTCAAGATAATATTCCTGTTAAATTAGTGTATGAATTAAACGAGAACAATACATTAAGACTAGCTTGGGATTTAAGTATTTATTATCTAGACGGTAGCCATTATTATAGTGTTCGAGTTGATGCTATTAGTGGAGATATTATTTCAAAAAATGACTGGGTTGTAAGTTGTACATTTGGTGAAAGACCTCACGATCATGTTAAAAAACAATCATTTTTAGGTGAAAGTGTTTTATTTGAATCAAATGCAATGGAAGTAACTTCTGCTGGAGGAGCAGTATATAGAGTCTTTCCTTTGCCTACAGAAAGCCCTAATCATGGAACTGATCAATTAGTTAGTGACCCGGCAAATGCTGTGGCTTCTCCTTTTGGATGGCATGATAATGATGGTGTTGCTGGAGCAGAATTTACAATTACACGTGGTAATAATGTAATAGCAAGAGATGATATAGATGGAAATAATACAGGAGGTCTTTCTCCTGATGGAGGTGCAACGTTAACGTTCGATTTTCCTTATCAATTTGATACAGCTCCAGTAAATATGTTAGATGCTGCAACGACTAATTTATTCTACTGGAATAACATTATGCATGACGTTTGGTATCAATATGGCTTTGATGAAGCTAGTGGAAACTTCCAAGATAATAATTACGGAAACGGAGGAAACGGGAATGACTTCGTAGATGCACAAGCACAAGATGGAGGAGGTACAAATAATGCAAACTTTTCAACACCACCAGATGGCAATAATGGAAGAATGCAAATGTTTTTATGGAGTCCAGCTGGTCCAGCTGGTGATCCTTTAACAATTAATAATGGACCTTTAATGGGGGATTACACAGGAGTGCCTGCTACATTTGGTGCACCACTTCCTGAGGATATCGCAATAACTACAGACTTAGCTCTTGTTGTGGATGACAATGCAGGGGCTTCAGTTGATGAAAATGATGCTTGTGACATGATTACAAATGGAACAGACCTTGATGGAAAAATTGTTGTTATTAGAAGAGGTGAGTGTGAATTTGGATTCAAAATACTTGCCGCAGAAAATGAAGGAGCAGTTGCGGTGATTATGGTAAATAATGTTCCAGATGCACCAATTGCAATGGGGCCTGGAGATTTTGGAGATCAAGTTACAATACCTGGAATAATGGTAAGTCAAGCAGATGGTGATGCAATAATTGCGGCTCTTTTAAATGGTGATACAGTTAATGGATCATTAATTAATGCAGGACCTTACAATATAGATGGAGATTTAGATAATGGAATTATTGCCCATGAATATGGTCACGGAATTTCAAATAGACTTACAGGTGGACCTAGTGCTGCAGGATGTTTAGGTAACGAGGAGCAAATGGGCGAAGGCTGGAGTGATTGGTTTGGACTAATGTTAACTATGCAATCAACAGATACTCGTACAGATATTAATGGTATTGGTACTTATGCAACAGGAGAACCAACTGATGGTGGCGGAATTAGAGAAGCTCCTTATAGTACAGACTTTTCAATCAATGATTATACTTACGACGATATTAAAGGAAACGTATCTGTACCTCACGGTGTAGGGTTTGTATGGGCAACAATGCTTTGGGAAATGACTTGGGATTTAGTAGATGAATACGGTTTTGATGCAGATTTTTATAATGGAACAGGCGGTAACAATATCGCAATGCAATTAGTAATTGACGGTTTAAAATTACAAGGTTGTAACCCTGGATACATTGATGGTAGAGATGCAATTCTTGAAGCAGACTTGATAGCAAATGGGGGAGCAAACCAGTGTTTGATATGGGGAGCTTTTGCTCGTAGAGGTCTTGGAGTAAGCGCGTCACAAGGGAGTTCAAATAACTTGTTTGATGGTACTGAAGCTTATGATGAACCTACAACACCAAACTGCTTACTTGCTAATGGCGACAGAGGATCAATCGATGATAACATCATCATTTTCCCTAACCCTTCAAATGGACAAGTTAATATTAGAGCGGTACAAAATGGTGGTGCAGCGGTTGCAACAATTTACGACATCAATGGTAGAAAAATGATAACTCAAGATATTGATTTGACTAGCACGGCAACATTAAATGCAAGCTCATTAAGCACGGGAGTATATATTCTTACTATTAACGGAAGTGATTACACACACACAACTAAATTAATTATTGAATAATAATTTGATAGTATTTTAATAAATATTAAAAACGAGATCACTTAGTGGTCTCGTTTTTTTATTTTAAATATTTTAAAATGGTTTCTTTAATTTTCTCTTCGGAAATTCCAGTTAAATGGTATAACTCTTCGACAGTACCATGTTGCGGAAATGAATCAGGAATTCCTAAAATTTCAAAAGTGTTTTTAAAATGAAATTTTGCTGCAAACTCTAATATTGCACTACCAAAACCTCCAGAAACAACACCGTCTTCAATAGTTATAATAACTTGATATTTTTTTAAAATTTCAGAAAGAAGCACTTCATCCATCGGTTTGATAAAACGTATGTCGTATAACCCTATAGTATCTTGATTGGTTGTTTTTTTAATTGAGGCAATCGCTTTTTGTGCATTTAATGCCATTGTGCCAACCGTTAAAATCGCAATAGTTTTTCCAGATTTGAGTTGAATTCCTTTTCCTATTTTGATTGATTTAAATGGCTTTATCCAGTCTTTGATCTCTCCTCTACCGCGAGGATAGCGTATTGCAATTGGAGTATCAAGTCCTTGTTGCGCTGTAAATAATATATTGCGAAGTTCTATAGCATTGCGCGGCGCAAAAATGATGAGATTAGGAATGCACCTCAAATAGGCAATGTCAAAAATACCATGATGGGTTGCACCATCTTCACCTACAATGCCAGCTCTGTCTAAACAAAAAATGACGGGTAGCTTCTGCAAACAAACATCATGTATTACTTGGTCATAAGCACGTTGTAAAAAGGTGGAATAAATATTGCAAAAAACTTGAAATCCTTGAGTTGCCAATCCTGCTGCAAATGTTACAGCATGTTGTTCGGCAATACCAACATCAAAAGCTCTTTCAGGAAAAGCTTCCATCATATATTTAAGAGAGCTTCCTGTAGGCATAGCAGGAGTGATGCCTATTATTTTGTCATTTTGAGATGCAAGCTCCACGATGGTTTTTCCAAATATATCTTGAAATTTTGGAGGTAAGACTTCGGTTGATTTAGGATATACCTCACCAGTTTTGGCGTCAAATTTACCTGGAGCATGGTATTTTACTTGATCTTCTTCTGCTTGACGCAATCCTTTACCTTTTTTAGTAATAACGTGAAGTAACTTGGGGCCTTTTATGTTTTTAAGCCGGCTCATTTCAGAAATTAAAACATCTAAATCATGACCATCAATTGGTCCAGAATATTCAAAATTTAATGCTTCAAAAATATTGTCAGTTTCAGGAGCGCCATCTAGGGTAACTTTAGAAAAATACTGTTTGAGGGCACCCACACTTGGATCTATCCCAATGGCATTATCATTTAAAATAACTAATAGGTTGGTATTTGTAATTCCGGCATGATTAAGTGCTTCCATTGCCATCCCACTGGCGATGGAAGCATCGCCAATGACTGCGACATGTTGTTTTTTTATATCTCCAGTAAGTTGTGATGCAATAGCCATTCCTAGTGCTGCAGAAATAGACGTACTACTATGCCCTGTCCCAAAGGTGTCGTATTCACTTTCGTCCATTTTAGGGAATCCGCTAATGCCGTTGAGGCTACGATTAGTTTCAAAAACTTCACGGCGTCCTGTCAAAATTTTATGTCCATATGCTTGATGTCCTACATCCCAAACAACTAAATCTACGGGGGTATTAAACACATAATGAAGCGCTATTGTAAGTTCGGCAACTCCCAGACTTGCGCCTAGATGACCTTCCTTTGTGGCGACAGCATGAATTATAAAATCACGTAATTCTTGAGCAACTTGGGGTAGTTGACTTGGATCAAGTTTCCTTAAATCTGCAGGAATATCAATAGTATGTAAAAGTGTTTTTTGCACAAAACAAAGATAGTATTATTACGGCTTGTAACAATTTCAGTAATTTTGTAATTAAGCTGAAATTTCAGAAAAGAAAATAATACAATTTCATTATACTTAAGATGATTGAACCATACGACGATGCATATTTTATGAAACGTGCTATGCAAGAAGCAGAGGCCGCCTACGAAAAAGGCGAAATACCAATAGGGGCTGTGATTGTGGTAAAAAATCAAATTATAGCACGCGCGCACAATCTTACTGAAACCTTGAATGATGTTACGGCTCACGCAGAAATGCAAGCGATTACTGCAGCAGCAAATTACTTGGGTGGAAAGTATTTAAAGGATTGTACGTTATATGTGACAATTGAGCCTTGTCAAATGTGTGGGGGAGCGTTGTACTGGAGTCAAATTTCAAAAATTATTTATGGAGCTAGGGATGAACAACGTGGTTGTATTGCAATGGATACAAAGTTACATCCTAAAACCGTTTTGAAAGGTGGCATTTTAGCTGATGAGGCTTCTACGCTATTAAAACGATTTTTTATAGAGAAGAGAAATTTGAATTAACTAAAAAAAAATCCCATTAGCAGTGGCTAGTGGGATTTTTATAATCAATTGAAAAATATATCTTTTCTTAGATAACACGTACTTGACCTGCTACCATACCTTTTCTTCCTTCTTCTTCAACATATTCTACTTTGTCACCTTCATTAACGGTTTCACCATTAAGACCTGTAACGTGTAAGAAAATGTCTTTTCCAGTCTCATCATTAGTGATAAAACCGAAACCTTTTGATTCGTTGAAAAACTTTACTGTTCCTTCCATTGTAATATAAATAAATTAATAATAAGGCAAATGTAGTCAAAAATTGATGCGTAATGTTAACTAAATATCAATTTTTTGTAAGGATAATACATCTATAACTTATTATTATCAGTGTATTTGCGCATTTTTTCTATATTTTCTTTATTGAGCATATAATCTTGTACATTTTTCCCTTTCCATCGATGATATACAAATGTGGGCATCCATACAAAGAAAAGTATTACTACCGCAAGACCGATAAATAAGTCTCCAGTGGTTGGGTCGTTAGCTTTTGAGATGACTCCAAAAATTGCCATTCCTACAGCTGCAAAAAATAGTATATATAAAGTAATTTTCATTTTAATCAATTGTTTTGCAAAGTTAGGATTTCTATAAAATTAAAAAATTTGTTTGTAGATGATAATTTAAATCTTTAGAATAATTATGCCCCTGAAAAGTCTATCAACTTTTTTCTATATGCAGTGAGTAGCTTTGATTTTGATACAAAACCGTGATATTCTCCCTCATAAATAACGGGTAAATTCCACGCATTACTAGTTTCAAACTTTTTCATAATTTCTTCCATGGTGTCTTTTTTATAGAATATCATGGCAGGTGCGTTTTCAAGCAAGTCGCTTGCGGTTATTTTATCGTATAGCTTTTGATCAAACATTATTTTCCTTAGATCGTTGAGTAATATTATGCCTAAAAATTTATTTTGAGCATCTACTACGGGATAGATGTTTCTGTTTGATTTTGCTACTGCTTCGCTCAAAATTTCACCTAGTTTCATTTCTGGAGTTATTGCTATAAAATTAGTTTCAATAATTCTGTCAAGGTTCATTAATAAAAGCGCATTTTTGTCTTTGTTGTAGGTCAATAAATCTCCTCTTTTTGCAAGTTCTTGTGTATATATATTATGTTCGAGTAAATTTTTAGTAATAAGAAATGACATAGCCACCGTTATCATTAATGGAATAAATAATTCATAACCCCCGGTAATTTCAGCAATAAGAAAAATAGCAGTTAGTGGCGCGTGTATTACTCCGGCAATTAAACCTGCCATGCCTATGAGCGTGAAATTAGCTTCGGACACATGAAATCCTAACCCAATATTGTTGATCATCTTTGCGATAGCATTTCCTAGCGCACTTCCCATTACCATTGTAGGAATAATTACTCCACCTACACCTCCTGCGGTAAATGTGATAGTCATTGCAATTGTCTTAAAAATAGAGATGCCAATTAATAGTACTATTACCATCCATATGTTGTCTATATAATCATCAAAAGGGGTAGCGCCAATTGCCTCTAAGGTGTGATCCTCTAATAAATTTGTAATAAAACTTAAACCCTCTCCGTAAAGTGGTGGAATAAAATATAGCATTACTCCAATTGCAAGCCCTCCTATTATTAATCGTAAAAATTTTGTTTTTAATTTTTCGAAAAACGCATAGATAGCGAAATATACTTTTGTAAAATAAAGAGATGCCAAGCCTGTGCCTATTCCTAAAATAATATAAAAGAGTGTATCTTTTAAATAGAATTTTTCTGAAACAGTAAAGTTAAAAAGCACTTCATCTCCCAAAAAGAAATAGGATGTCAAAACTGATGAAATTGACGCGATTAACAGTGGAAGTAAAGAAGCAAATGTCAGGTCTAAACTAAAGACCTCAATAGCAAATACTACTGCGGCAATAGGTGATTTAAACATAGATGCCATTGCCCCAGCGGTAGCACATGCAATTAATAAAGTTCTTGTTTTTTTATCAACTCTAAGAAGACTACCTAAATTAGAACTCAACGCAGAGCCTGATGTTATTGCAGGGCCTAATAATCCTACTGATCCGCCAAAACCCACCGTTAGTGGTGCTAAAATTAATGGGTGATAAATAAGTCTAAACGATATTAAACCTTTCTGCCTCAATAAAGAATATAATAAGGATGGGATAGACCTTTTTATAAACGAAGGAATTGAGGGTTTTAATTCCTTTCGAAAAACATATTTTTTTAAGAGATATACTAACAACAAACCAACTACCGGAAGTATAAAATACAAGTGGTAATCTGTAAAAACAATTCCTTTCTCTAAAAGTGAATGTATAGTAAAAGTTATGTTTTTAAGAATCAGTGTAACAATACCTGCTAATAGGCCTACTATAAAACTTAAAACCAATACAAAATCCTTTTGAGGAATGTATTTGTGTCTCCAGGTTGAAAACCAAGAAAAAGTTGATTTAGACTTTGGCATCTTATAAAGATAGCATTAAAAAATACACATTATAGAGCGGCTAAATGTTAGTCGTTTTTTTTCAAATTAAGCTGCAAGTTTAATTCGTTTAATTGTTCTTGGTCAAGTGGGGCAGGTGCATCAATCATAACATCACGACCACGATTGTTTTTAGGGAATGCAATAAAATCTCTAATGGTTTCTTGTCCTCCTAAAATAGATACAAGCCTATCAAGACCAAAGGCAAGGCCACCATGTGGTGGTGCTCCATATTCAAAAGCATCCATCAAGAAGCCAAATTGTGCTCTAGCCTCTTCATCGCTAAACCCAAGATGCTTTAACATTATCGCTTGTGTTGCTTTATCATGGATACGAATAGAACCTCCACCTATCTCGTTTCCGTTAAGAACAAGATCATAGGCATTTGCTTTAACATCACCAGGATTGGTGTCAAGTAATTCAATTTGCCCTGGTTTTGGAGAAGTAAATGGGTGATGCATTGCATGATAATGTCCTGTCTCTTCATCAAGTTCTAACAATGGGAAATCTATCACCCAGAGAGGTGCAAACTCTTTAGGATTTCTTAGCCCTAATCTTTCTGCAAGCTCCATACGTAAAGCGCTCAATTGTGCTCTTACTTTATTTGTGTCTCCAGAAAGGATACAAATTAAATCACCAGTTTTAGCACCAGTAACTTCTGCCCATTTTGCAAGGTCATCTTGGTCATAAAATTTGTCGACAGAAGATTTAAACGAGCCATCATCGTTACAACGAGAATAAACCATTCCAAGCGCCCCCACTTGTGGTCGCTTTACCCAATCTATAAGTTTGTCTATTTCTTTTCTTGTGTAGCTGTTTCCGCCAGGAACTGCAATACCCACAACAAGTTCTGCATTATTAAAAACGCCAAAATCCTTGTGTTGCGCAACAGCGTTCAACTCGCCAAATTCCATCCCAAAACGAATGTCTGGTTTATCGTTTCCGTATTTTGCCATAGCATCATCATATTGCATTCTAGGAAAATCGCCTATTTCAACACCATTTATTTCTTTCAATAGGTGTCGCGTCAAACCTTCAAACATATTTAAAATGTCTTCTTGTTCAATAAAAGCCATTTCGCAATCAATTTGTGTAAATTCTGGCTGACGATCGGCACGTAAATCTTCGTCTCTAAAGCATTTTACTATTTGAAAATATTTGTCTAAGCCACCCACCATTAGCAATTGCTTAAATGTTTGTGGCGACTGCGGAAGGGCATAAAATTGACCTTCGTTCATTCTTGAAGGAACAACAAAATCTCGTGCTCCCTCAGGAGTAGATTTAATTAAATATGGGGTTTCAACATCAACAAACCCTTCGGCTGAAAGGTAATTACGTACCGCCATCGATACTTTATGTCTAAAAATAAGGTTTTCACGTACTGGATTTCGGCGTATATCTAAGTAGCGATACTTCATTCTCAAATCTTCTCCACCATCTGTTTCGTCTTCAATGGTAAATGGAGGCGTTAATGATTTATTAAGAATAATAACTTCGGAAACGAGGATTTCAATATCACCCGTCGCCATGTTTGAGTTTTTAGATTCTCGTTCAATAACTTTCCCTTTTACTTGAACTACAAATTCTCTTCCCAAATGTGCAGCCTGTTCCATCATTTTTTTTGGAGTACGCTCTTCATCAAATACTAGTTGAGTTATGCCGTATCGATCACGTAAATCTGCCCAAATAATAAAACCTTTATCGCGAGATTTTTGAATCCATCCTGAGAGTGTTACTTCTTGACCTATATGTGAGGCGCGTAATTCGCCATTGGTATGCGTTCTGTACATGATTTAGAAAATTTCAGCAAAAATAACAAGATATAGTTAGGTTGATAACTAATTTTTAGTAAAAGATAATATGTTGGAAATAAGTGTTATTGATAGAATTTTAATAAAAAGCTTGAGATTTTAACAATAATCGAATAATTCTTTGTTAGCTTTGATTAATTAATAACAAATCTTTAGTATTATGAAACAAAACAACTTTAGGGGCAGGCTCAGTCTGTTATTTTTATTTATGTTTCCTTGTTTTCTGTTTGCTCAGAATGTGATTACAGGGACAGTAATGACTGCAGAAGGGACTACAATGCCCTTTGCAAATGTCATTGAAAAAGGCACCAGTAATGGAGTAACATCAGATATTGATGGAAAGTATAGTATAGAGGTAGCAAATCTACCTGTAGTGTTAGAGTTTTCTTCACTAGGATTTACAACTTTTGAAAAATCTGTAGCCAGAGCGGGTGCAACAAATGTTGTGCTTGAAGCAGATGCGCAAGCGTTAGAAGAGGTTGTAATTACAGGACTTGCAACGTCAATAGAAAGAACAAACTCAGCAAATGCTGTAGCTTCCTTGACAGCTGAAGATATTGTAGGGACCACCCCACCCTCAACATTAGATGGAGCTTTATATGGTAAATTTGCTGGAGCAATTGTAAATCAAAATTCAGGTGCACCAGGTGGTGGACTTTCTGTTAAGCTTCGTGGAGCAACTTCTTTACAAGGAAATACTCAGCCGCTATATATAATAGATGGTGTATATGTTGATAA
Organism: Patiriisocius marinistellae; assembly: GCF_009014635.1. GTDB lineage: Bacteria > Bacteroidota > Bacteroidia > Flavobacteriales > Flavobacteriaceae > Patiriisocius > Patiriisocius marinistellae. The sequence continues at coordinate 731,459 of NZ_BKCF01000001.1, forward strand.
CAGTTCTATTTCTGCAGGATTAAATGCAGTTTCTGGCGCTGCTAATGGCGGAAGTGCTTCTAACCAAGATAATCCTACAAATAGAATTGCAGATATAAACCCTGAGGATATTGCAAATATTGAGATACTTAAAGGTGCTTCTGCAGCAGCTATTTATGGGTCTCGTGCAGCAGCAGGTGTGGTTATTATTACTACAAAGCGTGGTAAGGCAGGTGAGACTAAATTTAGATTTTCTCAAGCTACAGGTTGGAACGAAGCAATAAATTTACAAGGCACAAGAGATTATACCGAAGAACGTGTTTTAAATACCTATGGAGAAGCTGCGCTTGCAGACTTCATTGCAGCAAGAAATAATGGAACTTTAGTGGATTATGAAGATGAAATTTTTGGAGAAAAAGGTTTTATTAGCAATACAAACTTTAGTATGAGTGGTGGAGATGCAAAGTCTAAATTTTTTGCAGGTGTAAGCCATAACAACGAAAACGGAATTGTTAGTAATACTGGTTATGAAAAGACCTCATTACGTCTTAACTTAGATCATAAACCGGCAGATTGGGTAAAATTTAATTTGAGTTCAAATTATATTTACTCATCATCAGATAGAGGGTTTTTCAATAATGATAATACAGGAACAACAATAGGTATTGCATTAACAGCAACACGACCTTGGGATCAATTATTCCCTAATGCAGATGGTATTTATCCAGATCACCCTAACAATGCTTCAAATCCATTACAAACTAGAGATCTAGTTAGAAATAATGAAACAGTTAATCGTTTTATCGTTGGTGGTTCGATGAATTTAGATGTTTACAAGGCAGATAATTCAAGTTTAGAAATAATCTTAAGAGGTGGTCTTGATTCTTACGCACAGAAAACAAGAGTTATATTTCCTAAGGAATTACAATTTCAGAAACCAGCAAATGGAGGTTTAAATGGAGTGTCTGTTCAAGGAGATACACAGAATAAAAATTATAACCTATCAGCTTTTGCAGTGCATAATTTTACTACTGCAAATGATATAAATTTTAGAACTCAAGCAGGTGTTACAAATGAATTTTTTGATAGAAATACAGTATTAATTACTGCTAGTGGATTAGTAGCTTCTGAAACAAATGTTGATCAAGCTGCAAATACTGGAGTTAATCAAACCAGATTTATTCAAGAAGATTCTGGATTCTTTGCACAGGAAGAGGTTAATATTATGGATATGTTTATTGCAACATTTGGTGTTCGTGGAGATAAATCTTCAAATAACGGTGATGCCAATAAATTAAATTATTATCCTAAAGCTTCACTAGCAACTAACTTAAATGAATTTGGATTTTGGAACGAAGATGGAATGTGGGATCAATTTAAATTAAGAGCTGCTTATGGTGAAGCCGGAAATTTCCCTCCTAGTGGAGCATTATTTACATCATATAATGCTTTTTCAACAGATGGTGTTTTGGGTATTAGTTTGATTGGTATTAGAGGAGATGGTGATTTGAAATCTGAACGTCAAAAAGAACTAGAATTTGGTTCAGATTTAGAGTTTTTTAATGGCCGTCTTAATTTTTCAGGAACTTATTATATTAAAACAGTAGATGACTTGATATTACAATCAGCACTGCCACCATCTTCAGGTTATACTTCTGAATTTGTTAATGCTGGTGAACTTCAAAATAAAGGTATTGAGCTTTCTTTGAGTGCTACACCTTTTAGTAATGATGATTTTCAATGGGATTTTAGTGTAAACTGGTTTAAGAATAAATCTGAAATTACTCGTTTAGATGTAGAGCCATTTAATATTGGTGCATTTGGAGCTGGTTTAGGAACTTTTAGAATTGAAGAAGGTAAGAGTGCAACGCAAATTGTAGGTGCTTATCCAGAAGGGTTACGTGTAATTGGAGATGGTGAGCCAGATTTTCAAATGGGATTTAATAATGTCTTTAAGTATAAGCAATTTGATTTTTCATTCTTATGGCAATGGAAAAAAGGCGGGGACAATATTAATTTAACTAACCTATTGACAGATTTAAATGGAACTAGTGCTGATTTTGATGATATTACTTTAGATCCTGATGGGGTTATACCTAACGGACAATTTAGACCAAATGCACCTGCAGATGTTTTTGTGCAAGATGCTTCTTATTTAAGATTAAGAGAAATAGGTTTATATTATACTTTACCAGATCGTTATCTTGATGGAGTAATTGGTGGAGCAGTAGACTCTGTTAAATTAGGATTTTCTGGAAATAATTTAATCAACATTTTTGATTATAACAGTTATGATCCAGAGGTTTCAAACTTTGGTGCAGGAACAATTTTTACTGGGGTTGAAGTAACGCCTTTTCCTTCATCTAAACGTTACATGTTTCACGTAGCAGTTAACTTTTAAAAAAAAATATTATGAAAAAACACATATATAAAATAGTATTATTCGCTGCCGTCATAGGGACATTTGTTTCTTGTGAGGTAGAAGAATTTTCAGATTTAAATAATCCAGAGGTAGATGCCTTTGAAAATAATTTAACCCGTGGTGACCTCCAGGATTTAGTAGGTGGTCTATTTTACAGTAGCCGTGTTGCATTAGGTACATATCTAGATGATTGTGGTGTGATTGGGCGAGATTATTACAGATTTTCAGGTTCGGACCCTCGATTTACTAATGACCTTCTAGGAGGTGGAACTACAATGCTTGATAATAATACGTTTTATATTACTAACCCTTGGGCTGGTAGATATAGAACTGTAAAAAATGCAAACCTTATCTTAGGGTTTTTAGATGGACAAGATGTTTCTGCGCAATTTAGCGAGGCCGAAGTAAGTGCTACTAAAGGACTTCTCAAAACTTATATTGCTCACGAATTATTATTAAATTTAAACCTTACTGATGAAAATGGAATTAGAACAGATGTCGCAGATGAAGGTAATTTAGGAGCTTTTGTTTCAAAGACTCAAGCATTAAATGATATTCAAGCAATATTGGCAGATGCCGCTAGTGACCTTGCAGCAGGTGGAAGTGATTTTTCTTTTTTCTTTCCATCTGGATTTGATGGGTTTGATACGCCGGCAACATTTTTACAAGTAACTAATGCGATAGCTGCTAGGGTTGCAATTTATAGAGGAGATTCTGCAAGCGCACTTTCTTTATTAGATAATTCTTTTCTTGAATTAAATGGAGACTTAAATACAGGGCTATATTATGATTTTTCTGAAGCAGGAACAGATTTAATTAACCCTATATTTATTTCGGTTGCTGGATCTGTACCTTCAAACGCTAGAGTGGTGCACCCGTCATTTTTAACAGATGCTGAGGCTGATGACGCTAGAGTTACAAATAAGACAGAGCCACTACCTAATGGTGAAATTACACTCGATAATTTAGCTGGAGATACAGTATTAAATTTATACCAGTCAAATAATGACGCTATCCCATTGATACGTAACGAAGAATTAATTTTAATATATGCTGAGGCAAGTATTACATCAAATCCTGCTAATGCTGTAAATGCATTGTCAATTGTTAGAATGGCAGCTGGGTTACCGGCATACACTGGACCTACTGATGCTGCATCGTTAACTACTGAAATGCTTAAACAACGCCGTTATTCGCTATATGGTGAAGGGCATAGATGGATTGATGTTAGAAGATATGGTCTTCTTGATACCTTACCTATTGATAGAGTTGATACAGAAGGAAATCCAGACGATGTATGGTCAAGTTTCCCTATTCCATTAACGGAGAATCAATAATAAATAACAGCAAATGTTATTAAAATAAAAAGCCCGCCTAAATTATTTAGGCGGGCTTTTCTTATGTTGAGATATGAATATTTTTAAAGCTCTAAAGCTTTTTTAACGTCTCCATTCATTAATAGCTCTGTTGGGTTTTCTAAAGCTTCTTTTACTGCAACTAAGAAACCTACACTTTCTTTACCATCAATAATACGATGATCATAGCTTAACGCTACAAACATGATAGGAGCAACAACAATACCACCGTCTCTTACGATAGGGCGCTCTACAATATTGTGCATTCCTAAAATACCAGATTGTGGGGGATTAATTATAGGTGTTGAAAGCATACTTCCAAAAACACCACCATTACTAATAGTAAATGTTCCTCCCGTCATTTCATCCACAGTAATTTTTCCATCACGTGCTCTTATGGCAAGACGCTTAACTTCACTTTCTACTCCTCTAAATGTTAGGTTTTCTGCATTTCTAATAACAGGAACCATTAATCCTTTAGGGCCAGAAACTGCTATCGAAATATCTTTGTAGTCAAACGTTAACATTTCTTTTCCATCAATCATGCTGTTAACAGCAGGATACATTTCTAATGCGCGAACAACTGCTAGAGTAAAGAAAGACATAAACCCAAGGCTTACCCCGTGCTTTTCTTTAAAAGTTTCTTTATATTTTTTACGAAGTTCAAAAATAGCATCCATGTCTACTTCATTAAATGTAGTCAACATTGCAGTAGTATTTTTAGCTTCTACAAGGCGTTCTGCTACTTTACGACGTAACATAGATAGTTTTGTACGGCTTGAACCACGACCTGCAGTACCTGGAGTTCCCATTGAGGGTGTTGCGTTTTCGGCGTCATGTTTTGTAATACGGCCGTCACGCCCTGTTCCAGAAACACTTTCTGTATCTACTCCTTTTTCATCAAGTATTTTCTTAGCAGCTGGAGATGGAGTTCCACTTGCATAAGTTTTACTCTCTAATGGAGCTGCTTTTTCTTTTGTGTTTTTAGCTTCGGCTTTTGCTTTGTCTAAATCTGGAGCAGCGTTTGTTTCGCCTTTTTCATCACCTGCGTTTTCGTAGGTCTCAACATCGTCTTTTGTTTTTCCACCTGGCTTTTCAGCATCAGTGTCAATTAAACAAACGACAGCGCCTACTTCCACAGCATCGCCTTCTTCGGCTTTGAGTGTAATAATTCCGCTGGCTTCTGCTGGTAATTCTAGCGTTGCTTTGTCGCTATCGACTTCGGCAATTGCTTGATCTTTTTCTACATAATCACCGTCTTCAACGAGCCATTGTGCAATTTCTACTTCGGTTATGGATTCTCCCGGTGAGGGAACTTTCATCTCTAACATAGGGTTGTTCTGTTACATTTTGGCATAACCAAAATATTAGTACTCTTTTATATTATTCTCGCTTCGGAAATTTTAAAACAACAGTATATATATTGTCTCATTAAAATTTCCGCGAAAGCTTTATTATTATTCTAATGTTGCGTCAAATACACTATCAATAACTTTTTTATGTCTTGCCTTTGAACGTGTGCTACTACCTGCTGCAGGTGAGCTATATACTCTTCTGGATGCCATTCTAAGTTTAACGAAATCAAAATTCATCAACATAAAGCTTAGGGCTCCCATATTTCTTGGTTCCTCTTGTGCCCAAACATATTCTTTTGCTTTTGGGTAACTTTTAATGATTTCTTTTAGTTGTTCCACTGGTAGCGGAAATAATTGCTCAATACGAACAATTGCAACATCATCACGTCCATTTTCTTCGCGGCGCTCTATCAAATCATAATAGAACTTCCCTGTGCAAAATACTAACGAAGTTACTTTCTTTTTATTAACTTGAGTATCATCGATGGTTTCTTGAAAATGACCTGTAGCAAGTTCTTCTTTTGTTGAAACCACTTTAGGGTGGCGCAATAGACTTTTAGGTGTAAATACTACAAGTGGTTTTCTAAAATTCCACTTCATTTGTCTACGTAAGAGATGGAAAAAATTTGCAGGTGTTGTCACATCTGCCATGATCATATTATCTCTTGAGCATAGCTGTAAATAACGTTCCATACGTGCACTTGAGTGTTCACTACCTTGGCCTTCATAACCATGTGGTAGTAGCATTACAAGTCCATTTTGAGTTTTCCATTTAGACTCTGCTGCACTAATGTATTGATCGAGCATAATCTGTGCTCCATTTGAGAAATCACCAAATTGTGCTTCCCAGATTGTCAATGTTTTTGGGGTTGCCATAGCATACCCATAGTCAAAACCTACAACAGCATATTCAGACAATAGTGAGTTGTAAATATACATGTGACCATCCACATCAAGATTATTATGGAGGTTAATTTCCTCTGCATCATCATCTGTTTTTATTGTAGCGTGACGGTGTGAAAACGTTCCACGTTCTACATCTTGCCCTGTCATACGTACATTAAAACCTTCTTCCATTAAAGTCGCATATGCCAGTAATTCACCCATTGCCCAGTCAAGATTATTGCCTTCTGTATATCGTGTATTTCTATCTGCGATAATGCGCTCAATCTTTCGGATAAATTTTTTGTCTTTAGGAAGTTTTGTAATTCCCTCAGCTAAGACATCTAATTTTTTCTGCGGAAATGTGGTGTCCATTTTAGTTAAAATGTCTTCTTTTTTTCCTAATGTGTACCCGTCCCAATCATCTGCAAGAATTTCAGTGATGACTGTTTTGTCTTTTTTACGTGAAGCTTCAAGATCGTTTTCGAGATCTTCTTTATAAGCGACTTCTATTTTTTTAATATAGCCTTCATCAATTACTCCGTCTTTGAATAATTTTTTACCATATAAATCACGTGGATTTTCATGTTTTGAAATTGCTTTGTATAGCTGAGGTTGCGTAAAACGAGGTTCGTCACCTTCATTATGCCCATATTTTCTATAACCTAAAACATCTATAAATACGTCTCTACCAAACTTCATCCTAAAGTCTAATGCAAATGAGAATGCATGACAAACCGCTTCTACATCGTCTGCATTAACGTGTAATACTGGTGATAGAGTTACTTTACCCACATCTGTACAATATGTAGAAGAACGCGCGTCTAAGTAATTTGTGGTAAACCCTACTTGATTATTAGCAACTACATGGATAGTACCACCTGTGCGGTAGCCTTCTAATTGTGCCATTTGAATAAACTCATAAACAACACCTTGTCCTGCTATTGCGGCATCACCATGAATAAGGATAGGTAATATTTTTTTCTCGTCACCGCCTAATTGATTGTCAATTTTAGCTCTTGCGATTCCTCCTACAACTGCATTTACAGTTTCAAGGTGAGATGGATTAGGGGCTAAGTCCATGCGTACTTTTTTGCCACCGTCAGTCTCTCTAAAGCTTGTCCATCCCATGTGGTACTTTACGTCACCATCAAAAAGCTCAGCTTCATCATATTCTTTACTATCAAACTCACTAAAGATTTTCTCTGGAGCTTTACCAAATATATTTGTAAGCACGTTAAGTCTCCCACGGTGAGCCATACCCACAACAAATTGCTCTATTCCTTTTTCGGCACCATTTTCCATTAAGCTATCTAGCCCAGGAATTAATGCATCAACACCTTCAATAGAAAAACGTTTTTGTCCTACATATTTTGAGTGTAAAAAAGTTTCAAAAGAAAGCGCTTGATTTAATTTGCCAAGTAAATGCTTTTTTTGATCTGCAGAAAAATTTGCATGATTATCGTTTTTGTTTAACCAATCTTGAATCCATTTAATTTCATCAGGATTTCTAATGTACATGTATTCAATACCAATAGAGTCACAGTATATTGCCTCTAAATGTTTTACAATTTCGGCTAATGTGTTTTTACCTAAGCCTAATATGGAGCCAGCTTCAAATTCTGTTTGTAAATCTACTTCACTTAATCCAAAATTTTCTAAAGCTAGCGTAGGTGCGTATTTTCTACGTTCTCGTACAGGATTAGTCTTTGTGAAAAGGTGGCCTCTAGTGCGGTATCCATCAATGAGTTTAATAACCTTAAATTCATTTAATACCTTTTGAGGGATTTCAGTGCCAGTAGCTGAGCCAAAAGCCTCCTCTACTGAGCCTCCGCTTTCAATACCAAAATCAAAACCTTGGAAAAAGGCCCTCCAGCTAGCTTCAACGCTATCTGGGTATTGAAGGTATTTATCGTACATTTCCGAGATTTGCTCGGGGTGAATGGCGTTTAGAAAAGAGTATTTATCCATAAGGTGGAACGCTGTTGGGTTTTTAAAAAACAATACAAAAATACAACAAATAGAGAAACTACATCTTTGGTTTTAGTATATTTATGGGGTATAAATCATAAATTCTTCATAATGTTGTTTACACAAAAAGTGAGTAACTCAATAGGTCTCTTGAGTATTTTTTTATGTATTACATTTTCTACGGCTAGAGCTCAAGAAGCAGGTTCGTCTTTTTGGAACAATGTTGATATAGGTGGAGGGATTGGTCTTAACTTTGGTAATGGCTATTTTAGTGGTTTGATTGCACCAAGTGCGATTTATAATTTTAATGAATATTTTAGTGCTGGGCCTGGGCTACAATATAGTTATCAAAGTGGAAATGGATTTAAAAGCAGTCTAGCAGGAGTAAGTTTTATTGCATTGGCAAATCCTATTCCGCAGCTCCAGCTCTCAGCCGAAGTAGAAGAAGCATACGTATCGCAAACAGTCGAATTTATTGAAGGAAATGTAAGTAGAGATTTTTGGAACACAGCTCTTTTTGTAGGAGCAGGGTATCGCGTGGGTAAAGGAGCAATAGGGCTTAGATATAATTTATTGTTTAATGACGATGATGACATCTATACTACAGCTTGGGCCCCGTTTGTAAGAGTTTACTTTTAATTTTTTTTAGTAGAACTTATACTTTCCTTTTCATTAACCAATTTGCAAATTCTTTTAGCTCGTTTTTCTTTTCTTCGGAAATTTTAATCAAATTTAAAACTGAGATTGCTTTATTAGTATAGTATTCAATTTCATTTTCAGTAGCTGTCGCCGCACCAGTTTTTTGAAACATTTGTTTTACAATTTCAATTTTTTCCGAAGGATTTTCTGGAGCACTTTTAAAATGATTACTTAAAATTTCGGCTTCCGAAACCGTACTGTTTTTTAATGCTGTCAAATATAAAAATGTCTTTTTGTTTGTAATGATATCACCGCCCACTTGTTTCCCAAAAGTTTCTGGATTTCCAAAAGCATCTAAATAATCATCTTGTAATTGAAAAGCAATACCCAGATATTTTCCGAAGTCATAAATACCTTGCTCACAAGATGAAGAAGCACCAGCTACAATTGCACCCATTTGCATTGCAGCGCCTATTAATACTGCGGTTTTATATTCAATCATTTTGATGTACTCAGGTATTGTTACATCATCTCTCGTTTCAAAATCAACATCATATTGTTGTCCTTCACAGACCTCGAGAGCTGTTTTGCTAAACAATTTTGCAAGTTGTTGAAACATTTGAGGTTCATATTCCTCAAAAAGCTGGTATGCTAAAATTAACATGGCGTCACCAGAAAGTATTCCAGTATTGATATCCCATTTTTCATGCACTGTCACCTTACCTCTTCTTAAAGGAGCATCATCCATAATGTCATCATGTATCAATGAAAAGTTATGAAACAGCTCTACTGCAAGTGCAGCATTCATTGCTTTTTTAAAATCTGCCGAAAAGAAATCTGCGGTCATTAAGGTGAGTAGAGGTCTTATACGTTTTCCGCCAAGTGTCAAAATATATTTAATAGGCTCGTACAATTGTACGGGTTCTTTTAGTGCAACGGTAGCGTCTAGGTGTTCAAGGAGCGCGTCACTATATTTTTGAAGTTGAATCATTTGGCAATTTTTGATTGCAAAAATACTATAAGAGGGTAGAATGAATTGAAATTTACTCTAAAATATTGTTACCTATATATAGGTGCTACAATTAAAACTAATGTTAAATAATTGTAAAAACTTTGGAAACTTTTTTGGTTTTAATAGTTTCCAAGGGTATATTTGCAAAACATTTGCAAAACATATTTGTCGTAAAATATTGATTGCAAATTATTAATTTAAACCTTATAGGGTAAAAATATATATTAGATTTTAGGAGTAGGGATGACAGATAAGATAATACAAAAAGCTTCAGAAATGTTTATGACACTTGGTTTTAAGAGTGTTACAATGGACGACATTGCTCATGAAATGGGTATTTCGAAGAAGACAATTTATACGCATTTTAATAATAAAGAAACAATTATAGCGGTGGTAACTGATGCTATTTTTGAAATAATTTCAAAAGATATTGATTGCATTTGTAGTCAAAACAAAAACCCTATTGAAGAACTTTATGACATTAAGAAACGCGTGATAGACCATATGAGGAATGAAAAAACTTCACCTTGGCATCAATTACAGAAATATTACCCTTCAATTCATGGCAATATTAAGCGGAGACAATTTAGTTTTATGCAAGAATGTGTTTTGAAAAATTTAAATCGTGGTCTTGAACAAAAATTATATAGAGATAATATTGATGTACAATTTGTCTCTAGAATTTATTTTAAAGGACTTACAGGAATTAAAGAAGAAGACCTTTTTCCGCTCTCTATGTTTTCTGGAGATACACTTTACGAAATGTATTTAGAATATCACTTACGTGGTATTGTAACTCCAGAAGGCAGAAAAATACTCAACCAACTCATCAAATCAAACCAGAACTAATGAAAAAACACCTCATTATATTATTAACGGCACTTTCTGTTAGTGTAACTGCTCAAGAGTCGACATATTCTTTTTCTTTAGAAGAAGCCGTCACCTTTGCGATAGATAGTAATTACACTGCAATAAATGCAAGGAGAGATATTGCTAAAGCTTTAAAGCAAAAATGGGAAACAACTGCAACGGGATTACCGCAAGTAAGTGGTAATGTTTCATATCAAAATAATTTAAAACAACCCGTTACTCTTTTGCCTGCTGAAATTACTGGAGGTGAACCAGGTACTTTTGTTCCAGTAACTTTTGGTACAAAACAAACAGCAAACGCGGTAGCAACATTAAATCAATTGATATTTGATGGTAGCTATCTCGTGGGATTAAAAGCAGCGAAATCTTTTTTGCGGTTTAGTGAAAATGCTAACGAAAAAACAAATCTCGAAGTTAGAAAGGGAGTTATTAACTCTTATGGTAGTGTGCTTCTATCTGATGAGTTGATTGCTATTTTTGAAAAAAACAAAGAAGCATTAGAAAAAAATCTTTTTGAAACTCGTGAAATTTTTAAAAATGGACTTACTGAAGAAGAGAGCGTAGAGCAACTTGAAATAACCTTACTAGACGTAGATACACAGTTAAGTAATGCCCGCCGCTCCTCAGTAATTGCAAGACAGATGTTTAATATCGCTTTAGGGATTGATGTAACTGCACCTGTTATGTTTACGGATGATTTAGATACATTAGCGCTACGCCAAGTAAGTTTAGAATTGTTAGATTCAAATTTAAACGTGGAAGAAAATGTAGATTATAAAATAGCACAAAATCTTACAGAGCAACGAGATCTTGAAATGCAACTAGAAAGAAGTAAAGCATTGCCTAGTTTAAATGCATTTATCAATTACGGTGCTGCAGCAAATAGCGACAAGTTTACTTTTTTAAATGATAATCAAGTTTGGTTTCAATCGTCAATTTTAGGATTTAGCCTTGATATCCCTATTTTTAGTAGTGGTCTTAGAAATGCTCGTACACAACGTGCAAAGATAGCCCTTGATCAAGCTAAGACAGAACTTGAAGAGACTAAACAACAAGTTAATCTTGATCTTAATACTGCAAAAAGTAATTACTTGTTTGCTATTGAAAAATATGAAAACTCTAAGAAAAATATTGAATTAGCAACTCGTATTGAAAACAAAAATCAAGTAAAATTTACAGAGGGTTTAAGTACAAGTTTTGACTTACGTCAAGCCCAAACACAATTATATAGTGCACAACAACAATACTTTCAATCAATGCTAGATTTAATAAATAGCAAAGCTGAAATAGAAACGGTATTAAACACACCGCAATTGAGAGTAACTTCAGAAGAAATAAAAAATAGATACTAATAAAACTAATCGAAAATATACCAATGAAAAAATTAATCACGCTTTTTAGTATTGCCTTATTAGTAGCCTCTTGTGGAAAAGGTGAAGAAAAAACTGTAGCGTCTGTATTAGAAACAGAAGATGTAGCTGCAATTACAGAGAAAAGAAAGGAATTAGCATTACAACAACAAGAGATAAATGCAGAGTTAAAAAAGCTAGATGCAAAACTAAGCGAACTTAATCCTGATAAAAATATTCCTTTGGTAACATCATTTGTGGCAAAAGATACACTTTTTGAACATTTTGTAGAATTGCAAGGTGATGTTGAAACAGATCAAAATATTGTAATCACGCCAGAAATGGGGGGCGTACTTACAAATGTTTATATTAAAGAAGGACAAAAAGTAAGCAAAGGTCAAATACTAGCTAAAGTGGATGATGGTGGATTAAGCCAACAGTTAGCTCAAATGCAAGTGCAAGCGGATTTGGCAAAAACTACATTTGAAAGACAAGAGCGATTATGGAATCAAAAAATAGGTAGTGAAATTCAATTTCTCCAGGCAAAATCAACTTATGAAGGACAGTTAAAAGCAATTAACTCAATGAAGCAACAAGTGGGAAAATCGAATGTTAGAGCACCTTTTTCAGGAACTATTGATGATTTAATTACTGAGCGTGGTAGTGTTGTTTCGCCAGGGACAACTTCATTAATGCGTATTGTAAGTTTAAATGACATGCACATAAAGACAAATGTACCTGAAGGATACCTCTCTGATGTTGTTACAGGCAAGGATGTAGAGGTGTTTTTTCCAGTATTGAATAAAAGAATGGAGGCTAAAGTAAGTCAAACAGGAAACTATATTAACCCTAATAATAGAACTTATAAAATTGAGATTGATATTCCCAATAAGGAAAAGGATATTAAGCCTAATTTAACAGCTCGCCTTAAAATTAATGATTACACACGCCCTAACTCTATCTTAATTCCACAAAGTATAATTAGTGAAAATGCAATGGGAGATCAATACGTATATGTTTTGTCTAATAAAAAAGGAGAAGAGGCTGTAGCAAAGAGGGTAATTGTTAAACCAGGAAAAACGCAAGGTGATTCAATAGAAATTCTTGAAGGCTTAAAAGCAGGTGATGAGATTATTGAAGAAGGAGCACGAAGTGTGAAAGACGGTCAAACCGTAAAATTAATCTCATACTAACCATAAATATGTTCGCATTAGCGAAACCAAATCATGGCAAAAAAGAAAAAAGATACCGAAAAAGAATTTAAACTCTCCAGCTGGGCTATAAATAATAAAACTACTATTTATGCGGCTATGGCACTTATCCTTTTTTTAGGATACAGCGCATATAATTCAATGCCGCGAGAGGCATTTCCAGAAATTAGAGAGACTAAAATTTATATTAGTTCATTGTTTCCAGGAAATACTGCAGAGGACATTGAAAAACTGATTACAGATCCATTAGAGGACAAATTGAAAACCGTGAGCGGAGTTACTGAATTGACCTCTACATCACAGGAAGACTATTCAATGATTGTTGTTGAGTTTGATGATGACATTCCTGTAGAACAAGCAAAACAATTAGTTAAAGATGAGATTGACGGGGAAACATCTGGTGAAGACTGGCCCACTTTTAATGGTGCAAAAATAGAGCCTAATGTTTTTGAGCTAAGTATGAGTGAAGAAATGCCCATTTTAAATATTAACATATCTGGGGATTATACTGTAATGCAATTGAAGGAATTTGGTGAATATCTTCAAGATGAAATAGAGAACCTAACGGAAATTAAAAAGGTGGATATTCGCGGTGCTCAAGAAAAAGAAGTAGAGGTTGCTGTTGATATTTATAAAATGATGGCGAGTAATGTGAGTTTTACAGACATTAGTAATGCCATTAGTAATGGAAATATGACAATGTCTGCCGGAAACTTTAAGTCAAGTGGACAGCGTAGAACTATTAGAATTTTAGGTGAAATTGAAAACCCAAATGAGCTCAATAAATTTGTTGTAAAAAGTGAGGATGGGAATACGGTATATCTTGAGGATGTTGCTTCGGTATCATTTAGAGAGAAGGATAAAACAACATTTGCAAGAGAGTTTGGTGAGCAAGTTGTTATGCTAGATGTAAAAAAACGTTCAGGAAAAAACATGGTGGCTGCTGCAGAAAAAGTAGAGGTTATTGTAGCACAGGCAAAAGAGAATAAATTTCCATCAGATTTAAAATTATCGATTAGTAATGATCAGTCTTCTAAAACCATTGGTCAGGTTGATGATTTAGTGAATAATATTATTTTCGGAATTATTCTCGTTGTAACAGTTTTAATGTTTTTCTTAGGATTTAAGAACGCTCTGTTTGTAGGTTTTGCAATCCCAATGTCTATGTTTATGTCATTGATGATATTGAGCTGGATGGGTTATACGCTTAACACTATGATTCTTTTTGGTTTAATTATGGGGCTAGGAATGCTTGTAGATAATGGTATTGTGGTTGTTGAAAACGTATATCGTTTAATGGATGAGGAGGGGATGGGTAGAGTAGAGGCAGCTAAAAAAGGTATTGGTGAAATTGCATTTCCTATTATTATTTCTACTGCTACAACTGTAGCTGCATTTATACCTTTAGGATTATGGCCAGGTTTGATGGGGCAGTTCATGATTTATTTTCCTATAACACTTTCAGTGGTTCTTGGTTCTTCTTTATTTGTTGCTATTTTCTTTAATTCTGTACTGGTATCACAATTTATGACTACAGAGGATAAGGATATGCCTATTAGTAATTTGATTAAAATTTCGGCAATTGTTGGAGGAATAGGTTTAGTAATTGCTATTGTTGGAGGTGCATATAGAGGTATTGGAGTGCTTATGATAGTTGTTGCCATAATGCTATGGGTTTATCGTTTGGTTTTACGTAAAATGGCGAATAGATTTCAGAAAAAATCCTTAGTAAAATTAGAAAATTTCTATGAGCGTAATTTGACTAAAGCTTTTAAGGGAAAGCGTCCTTATATAATTTCGGTACTTGCATTACTATTATTTGTAGGGTCAATTATGGCGTTTGGAGGGTCAGTTGCTGCACAAAGGACAAAAATAGAGTTCTTTCCAGATAATAAGCCTAATCAAATAATTGTGTATTTAGAATACCCAGAAGGGACAGCTATTGAAAAAACAAATGCAATTACAAAAGAGGTAGAGAAGCGTGTATTTAAAATTCTTAATAGTGATTCTTATACAGATGGTGATTACAACTTTTTAGTAGAGAGTACGGTTTCACAGGTAGGTGCTGGAGCAGGAAATCCACAAACCGATGGTGGGTCTGCTGCTGAAATGCCGCATAAAGGAAAAATTACAGCATCAATGCGCGAATATAAATATAGACGCGGCGAGGATAGTGAGGTGTTAAGAAAAAAAGTACAAGAAGAGTTAGAGGGTGTTTATCCAGGATTATTAGTTTCGGTAGAGAAGGATGCAAATGGTCCACCTCAAGGTGCTGCGGTAAATATTGAATTAGAAGGTGAAGATTATAATGAGTTAATTGCAACTGCAGAAAATATGCGAAAGTTTTTAAATACACGAAACATAGCCGCTATTGATGAATTGAAGATAGATGTAAATAAAGATAAGCCTGCAATGCAAGTTGTTGTGGATAGAGAAAAAGCAGGAGAACTAGGTGTTAGTACTGGACAAGTAGGGCAGCAATTGAGAAATGCAATTTTTGGGACAAAGGCTGGCGTTTATAAGGAGGATGGAGATGATTTTGATATTTATATTCGTTTCAATGAAAATAGTCGATACAATAAAAGTGCTCTTTTTAATCAAACAATGACTTTTAGAACAAATACTGGTCAAATGAGAGAAATACCAGTAAGCGCAGTAGCTTCTCAAGAAAATAGCTCAGGTTTTAGTGCTATTAAGCATAAAGAGACTAGAAGAGTAGTTACAGTTTATTCTGGGCTTAAGCCAGGTTACACAGATGCAGGTGCTGCAGTTGCTGAAGTTCAAGATGCAATGAGAAGTTATGAAGGAATGCCAGAGGATATTAAAATTGATTATACTGGACAATTAGAAGAACAAAATAAAGAACAAGCTTTCTTAATGGGAGCATTTTTTAGTGGATTAGGCTTAATTTTCTTGATTTTGATATTCCAATTTAATTCTATTTCAAAGCCTACTATTATTATGGTGGCAATATTTTTAAGTTTAATTGGAGTTTTTGGTGGAATAGTAATTAGTGGTTCTTCATTTGTAATATTGATGACTATGATGGGTATTATCTCACTAGCAGGTATTGTTGTAAATAATGGAGTTGTGTTACTTGATTATGCACAATTATTAATAGATAGAAAGAAAAACAAACTTGATATTGATGATAAAGATTATCTTGAAAAAGACGATTTATTAGAAAGTATAATCAAAGCAGGTAAGGCTCGTTTGCGTCCTGTTTTATTGACAGCAATAACAACTATTCTTGGATTAATACCACTAGCAATAGGTTTAAATATTGATTTCTTTTCTCTATTTAGTGAGTTTAATCCAAATATTTACATGGGTGGAGATAATGTAATTTTTTGGGGACCTCTAGCTTGGACTGTAATTTATGGTTTGTTTATAGCAACATTCTTGACATTAATTATTGTACCTGTGTTGTTTTATCTTGCAATGAGAATGAAAATGTGGATTCATGGTTTAAGAAGCTCAAAGGATGAAAATATCGATGACATAAATCTTGAGGCAGCAGAGTAAAAAATAGTGTTTAAAAAAAATCCCGTTATCATTACTTGATAACGGGATTTTTTCTGCAATTTAAATTAAATAAAATAATTAAGGACGTTCATTCCAATTACGCTAATGATTATAATAATTAAAACGACATAAAAGAGTCTATTGCCAATTAGTAAATTTGATTTTTCTATATCGTCCTTCATTTTTTAAAAAACTATGTTACAAATGTGGGGATATTTATACAACTAATCAATACGTATTTCTACGTATATTGTTTTAAGTGCCTCATTTTAAGATTGGTGCTTTTTTGCCCAGATCAATAAACTATTGGTTTTAGGTTCTAAATTAAGTTTTGTAATTATATTACTACGATGTTTTTCTACAGTTCTGTAAGAAATAAAAAGTAGTGAAGCTATTTCTTTATTAGTTTTGTCTTGAGCAATCAATTTTAAAATTTTCTTTTCAGAAGGAGTTAGCATACTTAATGAGCTTTCTTTTAATTGCTCGACGCCAAGTAGCTTTTTCATATTTTCACTAAAATAAGTTTCTCCTTTACTTACAGTTTTAATACAGTTTTCAATTTCTTCTAAAGCAAACTCTTTAAGAATATAACCATATATATTTAGGTCCTTGGCTTTTTTAAATAACTCCTTTTCTTTATGTAGGGTAATAAGTACAATTTTAGTTTCGTAAGCATTAGCCTTGCACATTTTTGCAATTTCAAGTCCAGATATGAAAGGCATTTGTATATCTAAAATAGCAATGTCTGGTTTTTTTGTAATAATCATTTCTAAAGCATTATTACCGTCTAAAGCGCTACCTATAATGTTATAGTCCTTTTCAGTGAGAAAATCCCGTAAACCTTTTAAGAGTAATGGGTGGTCATCTGCTATGATTATTGATTTTTTTATCATTATATAGGAAATTGAAATTCGAGTAATGTTCCGTTTTCTTTTCTTGATTGTACTTTCATTTGTCCGTTTAATGATTTGGTTCTTTCTAAAAGTGTTTTTAAGCCTAGTGACTTGGTGTCTTGATATTTCTCAGGAAAGTCAAAGCCGCTCCCATTATCTCTTATAGCTATAATAACAGAACTCATAGCTTTAGTTACTGTCAATTTTGTTGCTTCGGCAGCGGCATGTTTTACAACATTACTTAATGCTTCTTGTACAATGCGGTAAATATTTACTTCTTGTTCTTTAGTAAAAACGTTATCGATGTTATCTATTTCGGAAGAGATAAATAAACCTGTATTTTCGTCTATTTCTGAAATTGTATATTCTATAGCTTTAGTAATTCCAAGTTCTTGTAACTGGAAAGGGTGAAGGTCTCTGGTTATTGTTCTAACTTCTTCAATAGTTGTATCTACCATTTTTTGACTTTCTAAATCACCATTAGCAATGAGCTTGTTTTTTAAAACCAACAAGCGTTGCCCTAACCCATCATGTAAATCGTTTGAAATTCTTTTGCGTTCTTCCTCTTGAGATATTAATAGATCTTGACTAAATCGCTCTTGGAGTAGTTTATTTGTTTTGTGTTGGCGTTGCGCGCGATACAGTAAAATTATTCCAAAAAGTAATACTCCTGCAATACTAAGATATATGGATTGTCTCTTAAATTCATCATTTTGTCCCTGTAAGCGTTCAATATTTGCTGTTTTTTCAAATAATTCTTTTTCTTTTTTTTCGGATTCATAGCGTGATTGATAAAAAGCTAAAGAGTTAAGTTTGTTCTCACTAAAAAGTGAATTTCTTTTACTGAGATATTCGTTTTTGTTTATTAGAGCATCTTTATAATTTCCTAGTTTTTCATAAATTTCAGAAATTAATAAATTTGAGTCCATAACCTCTTCGCTATGACCTAGTGTTTCTGAATTTTTAAGTTTTTTGAGAGCTGCTAGTAATGATGCTTCATACTCTCCTGTTTTTAATAGATATCTAGCTTTTGCGCCATTAAAAACAACAGATTTTAAAAGTTCGCTTTCCTCTTTAAATGGTATGCTTTTTAATAAATTATATTGTTCTCTTGCGTTTGTAATATCATTAGCTCTTAAATAGTATTCACAAAGTTTTGCATGAATATTAAGAATAAGATCATTGTTCTCGTTTCCTTTTAAACTATTTTTTGCGTTGAGTAAACTTTCAAACTCTTTGTCAAACTTCCCCATTTGTTTAAAGTCTAATGCTTGATTATAATAAGCTGTAACTAGATATTGAGGTCTTTCTAATTCGATTGCTTTACTTATAAATTTTAAACGTTCTTTATAGGCTTCCTCTAAAAACCCGTTTTTACTAAGCATTGCTATATTTCCTTGTTGTGAATATAGCATATAGTTTATCCTTCCTGTAGATTGATATAATGAATATGCTTTATTGAAATCTTTACCAGCTTCAATGAAATTACCTAAGTTAGAATTAGTTTGGCCTCTAAATAAATAATTATCCGCTCTAAGTAGTGTGTCTTTGACGGCGTAATTATCAATAGCTAGGGTGTAGTTTTTAACAGCGTCTTCAAGCGATACACTTTGATACGCTTTTGCTTTTCTATTATAAAGACTACCTAAAAGAAAGCTGTCTTTAATTTTATACTTATAAGCTAAAACACCTTTGATTATGCTCACAGCTTTGTATGGATCATTACCGTGGGAGGTAAGAGGTCCTTGTAGGTTAATAGCCTTCTTAGCTGCACTTTCAAAATAATCGTGCTTTTTTGCTAATTCAATATATTTTAAACTATAATCAATAAAAACATCTTCGTCTTTTCTAAAAGATTTTGAAATCACAGAGTCAAGAGATTCAAGAATTATCTCTGTATTTTTATTAGTCGTCGCAATATATTTATAATGTTCAATATCTTGAGCTTTCACAAGTTGCGAAGCAGATATTAGTAATAAAAAAAATAAAACTATTCGGATATTCATGAGGTTTTGCGAGGAGACGTAAATTTAATAAATTTTCGGACTTATAGTAATAAAGCCTTTAAATTATTTGAGATACAAACAATTACGTCCGTAATCTATTACTGCGCGTTTATTTTTAAGATAGTCTGCGCCTATAATTCCATGAACAATATTAGAGTCGATTAATGAAAGCGCTTGATTTACATGTGAGAGATCAAAAAGGACAAAAGCCATATTTAAAGTGGTGTGGTTTTCTATTTTTACAATATTGTTTTCAGAAAGCTCTGTCGTCATATTTGTCGCACCCGCACCAGCTGCAATAACATCGCTTTTAGAGGTTTTTAATTTAAAAAAGTTAATGTAATCTAACCCTATGCAGCTTGTAGAGGCCCCAGTATCAACAATGAAAGTGCCTTTGATGTTATTTAATTTTATTGCACATGTGAAATGGCCAGAGCTCATTGTTTTTAATGGTACTCTAGTAAATCCTTTTGCTTCTAAAATTTCACGTAGTTGCACCCTCTTTTTTTGTAAAGATAGCAAACAAAATGACTAGATTTGTCCCATGTTAATTGATACCCACACACATTTATATAGTGATGCATTTAATGACGACCGTGATGCCGTGATGCAACGCAGCTTTGATAAAAATATCCATCATTTTTTTCTTCCCGCAATAGATGCAGCTCACACAAAGTCTATGCATGATTTAAAAGCGGCTTACCCAAAAAACATCCATTTAATGATGGGATTGCACCCCACAAGTGTGAACGAAAATTATAAGGACGAACTTGTGCATGTGGAGGACCAATTTAGAGAACATAAATTTGTAGCAGTTGGAGAGATAGGTATTGATTTATACTGGGACAAGAGCACATTAGGTATTCAAAAGGATGCATTTAAACGCCAGATTGCTTTAGCAAAAAGTAATAAGCTCCCTATTGTAATTCATTGTAGAGATGCTTTTGATGAGGTTTTTGAAGTTTTAGAAAGCGAAAAAAGTGATGAGCTATTTGGAATATTCCATTGCTTTACGGGTACGATTGATCAAGCTCATCAAGCTATTTCTTATAATATGAAATTAGGAATTGGGGGTGTCGTCACATTTAAAAATGGAAAGATTGATCAGTTTCTAAATCAAATACCATTAAAGCATATAGTGCTTGAGACTGATTCGCCCTATCTTGCTCCCGTACCTTATAGAGGAAAGCGAAACGAAAGCAGCTATTTGTCTATAATTTGCGAAAAAGTTGCAGCAATCTATTCTATTTCGGCAGAGGAAGTTGCTACTCAAACAACAAAAAATGCCTTTGATGTCTTCGGAAATGTGACCAATCATTAAAATTTCCGAAGAGAAACCCATTCTTATTCTATAATATTTAATTTAACACCTATGAATAAAATACCAAACATACTCCTTATATATACTGGTGGAACCATTGGGATGATTAAAAACTTTGAAACAGGTGCATTAAGTAATTTTAACTTTGATGATTTGTTAAAACATATACCAGAGTTAAAACTGCTTGATTGTGAGATTGACACCTATAGTTTTGATGCTCCTATTGATAGTTCAAATATGGATCCGGCGCATTGGGAACAACTTGTTACGGTTATTGAAGAACGGTATAATGAGTTTGACGGTTTTGTAGTATTGCATGGTAGTGATACAATGTCATACACAGCATCTGCATTAAGCTTTATGCTAGAAAACCTAGATAAACCTGTTTTGTTTACTGGCTCTCAATTACCTATTGGTGATTTAAGGACGGACGCAAAAGAAAATTTAATTACCACTATTCAATTAGCATCACAATGGGGTAAAGATGCACCTATTATTAGAGAAGTAGGACTTTATTTTGAGTATAAATTGTACCGTGCAAATCGTACCACAAAGATTAATGCAGAGCATTTTGAGGCTTTTGCATCTTTAAATTACCCAGCTCTTGCCGAGAGTGGGGTTCATTTAGACATTGATAAGCGGTCTTTATTAAAAGTTGATAAAACCAAAATTTTAAAGTTTCATAAAAAATTAGAATCAAATATTGTGCTTCTCAAAATGTTTCCAGGAATTACAGAAGGAGCTGTAAAACACATATTTTCATATACTGGGATGAAGGGGTTGGTCTTAGAGACGTATGGTAGTGGTAACTTGACAACAGCACCATGGTTTTTAACTGCGTTAAAGGATTTGCTAAGACGTAATATTCCTGTAATCAATGTTACACAATGTTCAGGAGGGAGTGTAGCGATGGGTCATTATGAAACGAGTACAGCGATGAAAAAGATGGGGATTATTAGCGGAAAAGATATCACTACAGAGGCGGCGCTTGCAAAACTAATGTACCTTTTGAAACAAGATATTACCTTTTCAAATTTTAAAAGTGTCTTTGAAACCCCTTTAAGAGGTGAAATGAGTTAAAAGAATAGCTTCGGAAATTTTAAGAGATGAAGCTTTTTGCGATATTTGCAAATAGTAACTAGAAAGGTGGCCGAGTGGCTTAAGGCGCACGCTTGGAAAGCGTGTATACGGCAACGTATCGAGGGTTCGAATCCCTTCCTTTCTGCTAATAGATGACCGATTATGTCTTTTAGATGTAGTCGGTTTTGCATTTAGTATAGCTTAAAAACTCAATAAAATTTATAAATCGATTCTTATTATTTGTATATCTAATTAATATATAAGAAATTAAACAAATTATTAATTGCTGCTATAATGATTGCTTTTGTTCAATAATTAATAAGTTTCTTAACAGGATAATTTAGTTGATTTAACAATTTGTGAATGTTTAATGGGCTATTTTAGTGCCTAATTAGATGCAAAGCTTAAAATAGATGTAAGTAATTTTAAATTTAAGGTGAGAGTTTTAATTGATTTAATTGGTTAATAATTAGCAGCTACCAAAGTTACTTTGTCTACTATTTAAACAATTTGTTACACGTCTTAGAATATTCTTGTTGTTTCCATAAATATTTTTATATCTTTAAAATCTTAAATTAAACCAATTTTAAAATCAAACTTTAAGTCGATAGCAATGAAAAAATTATTTTCTATTATGGCAATTGCCGCACTTGTTTTTGCGGGAACTTTATCAGCAAACGCAACAGCTCTTAATGCGCCAACAACCTCAAACACATTAGTAGAAGCAGCTACTGTAACATTCGTTCAAGATGAAGAAGCAGCCGCAGACGTAGAGCCAGTAGGATGGCACCAACAATTAAAAGAGCGTTTTATACAAGGGGGTCCTTTATTTATGGGGATTGTACTTGTTTGTTTGATTTTAGGATTAGCAATGGCAATTGAGAGAATTATTTTCTTAAACATGTCTACAACTAATACACAAAAACTAGCTCAAAATGTTGAAGAAGCCTTAAATAGTGGTGGAATTGATGCTGCTAAAGAAGTTTGTCGTAATACTAAAGGACCTGTAGCATCTATATACTATCAAGGACTTGATCGTGCAGACGAGAGTATTGAAGCGGCTGAAAAGGCAGTTGTAGCTTACGGTGGTGTTCAAATGGGACAACTTGAAAAGAATGTTTCTTGGGTTTCTTTGTTTATAGCACTTGCACCAATGCTTGGTTTCATGGGTACGGTAATTGGTATGATTACAGCCTTTGACAAAATTGAAGCGGCTGGAGATATGAACCCTTCATTAGTAGCGGGTGGTATTAAAGTGGCACTTTTGACTACAGTATTTGGTCTTGTAGTGGCAATTATTCTTCAAATCTTTTATAATTATATCATTGCTAAAATTGATAGTATTGTAAATAGTATGGAAGATGCGTCTATCACATTGATTGATATGTTGATTGACTACAAAAACAGAAAGTAATACATTAAAAAACCAAATAAATGGCTTTACATAAAATTTTAAAAATCGTAGCACTCGTTCTTAGTGTCGCAGGTATTGTTCTTTGGGGAATGATTGTGGCAAAAGGAGACGAGGCTATCATCGAAAGCGGTGGAGAAGGACTTGATGCCATACTATATGTAGCTTATATTACGTTTGCTATAGTATTAGTGGCTGTGTTAATCTTTGTTATCAAAGGTTTATTCGAGGGTAACATCAAGAAAACTTTAGTTTCATTGGGAGCATTTGTACTCATATTTGTTATTGCTTATGTTCTAGCAGGAGGAGTTGAATCTGTAAATAGAGATGGCGAAATTATAACAGCACAAACATCAAAATGGATTGGAACTGGACTTTATGCTTTTTATATTATGGCTATATTAGCTATAATTGCAATGGTGTTTAGTGGAGTGAAGAAATTAACAACAAGATAATCATGGGAAGAAGAGCAACACCAGAAGTAAATGCAGGGTCTATGGCAGACATCGCGTTCCTGTTGCTTATCTTTTTCTTGGTAACAACTACTATTGAGAAGGATAAAGGGATTGCACGTCAGTTACCACCTAAGCAGGAGAAACAAGAAACTCCTCCACCTATTAAAGAAAAAAACATTTTTATTATTTCTATAAATAGAAGTAATGATATGTTGGCAGATAATGAATTGATGGAAGTTGAAGACTTACGTCAAGCAGCTATTGAATTTTTAGATAATGGTGGAGATGGTTCATGTACTTACTGTAAAGGTAGAAAGAACCCAGCATCATCAGATAATCCTGATAAGGCTGTTATTACTGTAAAAAATGACCGTGAAAGTACTTACTCTATGTATATACAGGTTCAAAACGAACTTGTAGGTGCTTATAATTTTTTAAGAGATAGAGAGTCACAACGTCTATACGGGTGGAAATTTACAGAAGTAAATAAGGCAATTGATGAGGGTAGCTATAAAGGAAACATTGAAAAAGCAAAGGATCGTTTAAAAGAGATTCAAAAGTTATTCCCAATGAAGCTATCTGAAGCAGATACGAAGCAATAGTAATACTAAACAGAACAACAAATGTCAAAGTTTAATAAGAAAAAAGGTGGTGAACTACCTGCAGTAAATACAGCATCGCTACCAGATATTGTATTTATGTTATTGTTCTTTTTTATGGTTGTAACCGTATTAAGGAAAGATAATTTAATGGTAAAACAACAATTACCTAAAGCAGATCAAGTTGAAAAACTACAAAAAGACCGTTCTGTATATATTTATGCCGGAAAGCCTAGCGCTAGGTATCAAGAAAAATATGGTACTGAAGGTAAGATTCAAATAGGTGATAAGTACACAGATGTTACTGGATTGCAATTTGCATTAACTGAAGAACGTGCTAAATTATTACCAGAACTTCAAAATAGTGTTGTTGTCGCTTTAAAGGTTGATGAAGATACGAATACAGGATTAGTTACAGATATTAAAGAAAAGCTTAGAGATTTAAATATGGTTAAAGTAATTTATATTACAACACCAGGAAATGAATTGACAGACAAGTAATAGCTTTAAAATTTAAATTTAAAAGCCTTTTCAGAAATGAAGAGGCTTTTTTAATTTTATGAACTTGGTAAATACAACTATATTTAGCTTATGAAAAAACTGTTTCATTACTCTTTCTTTTTTATTTTGTTGATTGCTACTAATTATGGTTATGGTCAAGAAAATATTGTGGTTAATGATAGTATTGATACAAAATATAGAGAAGACCAATTTTATATAGGAGTTAACTATAATGTATTGCTTAATAAACCTGGAGATGCTCGTACAAGAGGTTTGAGCGGTGGAATTCATTTTGGGTATTTAAGGGATATGCCAATTAATAAACAGAGAAATGTTGCTTTAGCCTTAGGTTTAGGATTGTCTTTTGATGAGTATGGCCAAACAGTATTTATAGGAGAAACACTTCAAGATAAGTCAATTTATACGGTACTTGATGATGATGATGTAGCGTATGATCGAAATAGGTTTAGTATGTCTACTATTGAAATTCCATTCCAATTACGATGGCGATCTTCAACTGCTGAAACTTATAAGTTTTGGCGTATCTATGCGGGAGTTCGTTTGGGTTATACTTATTGGTATAAAGCTGCATTTAAACAGCCTGGAAATAACGTTAATCAAACAGATATTTCAGAGTTTAATAGAATGCGATTAGGTGCTTCTTTTTCTTTTGGATACAATACAGTTAATTTTTACGCTCATTATGCAATTACGCCTCTATTTACAGGTGCTGTAACAACTAATGGTGAAAGTGTAGATATGACTCCTCTTAAATTAGGTCTTATTTTTTATATTTTATAACCAATAGCTAAATAATATAAGTTGAGGAATAACCCCTATAAAAAAGCCTCCTATTAGCTCAGGATAGGTGTGTGACTTTGTATGAAGTCTAGATGTTGCAACAAGCCCATTTACAAAAAAGAAAAAGGCCATAGTGTAAATTAAATTAATTTGAAAATGAATACTAAGCCCTATAATAAACATTGTTACACCAGCAATAGCCATTTGATGAAGACTAATTTTGAATGAAAAAAATACCAGAATCAATGCTGTCATTGTTGTAAATAGAATACCAACGAAGAAATAATATAATTCAGGATCATCATATGGTTTAAATACCATTTTCATTAATAGTAAAATAAGTAAACATTGTGCCATCAATGGATATTTCCGCTCTGCGATATCTGATAGATGAATAGACTTTACAATCCCTAAGCTTCTTAATAAGAAATATGAAACAAGAGGAATAAATATTGTAATGATAATGACGGCATACATTTTTGCCATCATAAATTGTGGCTCTGTATAGCGGGGTGTTACTACAAAATAGGTGCCTACACCTAACAATGGCATGAAGAGAGGGTGAAATATATATGCGGCAATACGCAGTAAAAAATTCATTATATTTCTTTTCTAAGTCTAGCTACGGGCAAATCTAGTTGCTCCCTATACTTAGCGACGGTTCTTCTTGCAATAGGATATCCCTTTTCTTTAAGAATTTTGGCTAATTTGTCATCAGTAAGTGGCTTCCTTTTATCTTCTTCTCCAATTGTAATTTCAAGGATTTTTTTAATTTCTTTTGTAGAAACATCTTCACCTTGATCGTTTTTCATAGATTCACTAAAAAAATCTTTAATTAATCTAGTACCGTAGGGGGTGTCAACATATTTGCTGTTTGCAACACGAGATACTGTCGAAATATCCATGTCAATCTTATCCGCAATATCTTTTAAAATCATTGGCCTCAAATTACGTTCATCACCTGTCAAAAAATATTGTTCTTGACGATGCATAATTGCATTCATGGTAACAAAGAGTGTTTGTTGCCTTTGTTTAATTGCATCAATGAACCATTTTGCAGCGTCTAATTTTTGCTTTATAAACATAACAGCATCTTTCTGGGACTTTGATTTGTCCTTAGACTCCTTATAGCCTTTAAGCATGTTTGTGTACTCCCTTGAAACATGAAGCTCTGGAGCATTACGACCATTAAGTGTTAAGTCTAACTTACCATCTACAATCTTTATTGCAAAGTCTGGAACAACATGTTCTGTAATACGTATACCACTAGATATGGTGCCTCCTGGTTTTGGATTTAAGTGCTCTATTTCATGAATGGCATCTCTCAACTGGTCTTCCGTTATATCAAATTTAGCAATTAATTTTTTATAATGTTTTTTTGAAAAATGGTCAAAAGCATCATTAATAATAATTGTAGCTAAAGCAACTGGAGGACTTTGTTCTTTACGTTCTAATTGTAATGAAAGACATTCTTTTAAATCTCTAGCACCTACGCCTGCAGGATCTAATTCTTGTACAACTTTTAAAACTTTTTCCACTTGTGTTTCATCAGTATATACATTTTGAGTAAAAGCTAGATCGTCTACAATATCTGCAATTTCTCTACGTATGTAACCACTCTCATCAACACTACCAACTAGAAATTTTGCAATCTCCTTTTCATCATCATTAAAACGATACGTATTTAGTTGTTGTAATAAATGTTGATTAAATGAAGTCCCAGAAGCATAAGGCATGTTAGTTTCTTCATCATCAGCACTATAATTATTAGCAGATAATTTATAGCTTGGAGTTTCATCGTCGCTTAAATAGTCATCAACATTAATTTCGGTTTCAATTACATCTGTGCCATCATCAAAATCTTCTTGATATTCATCGTTAATATCCTCATCAAACTTATCAGCTTCTTCCTTTCCACCTTCTAGCGCAGGGTTTTCGTTCATTTCTTGTGAAATACGCTGTTCAAATGCCTGCGTAGGTAATTGAATTAACTTCATCAACTGTATTTGTTGTGGAGATAATTTTTGAGATAATTTAAAATTTAAATATTGTTTGAGCATTTGCTGTAATTAGATATTATTCCAAAATATTCTTCGGAAATATAAAGTTAAAAAAAATCCAGCTACAAAATTGAATTGTAGCTGGATTTAATAAAAGGTTGTGATATTCTTAAAACTCTGCGTTACCAGGACTCCTAGGGTAGGGAATTACATCTCTTATATTCCCCATTCCTGTTACAAATAATACTAGACGCTCAAAGCCAAGTCCAAAACCACTATGTGTACATGTTCCAAATTTTCTTAAATCTAAATACCAGTATAATTCCTCTTCACTGATATCCATATCTTTCATTTTCTTTTTCAAAACATCATAACGTTCCTCACGTTGCGACCCACCTACAATTTCACCAATGCCAGGGAATAAAACATCCATCGCGCGTACTGTTTTTTCATCTTCATTCAATCGCATATAAAATGCTTTGATCGTTGCAGGGTAATCAAATAAAATTACTGGACATTTAAAGTGCTTTTCAACTAGAAAACGCTCATGCTCACTTTGTAAATCTGCACCCCATTCTTCAATAATGTAATTAAATTTTTTCTTCTTGTTGGGTTTGCTATTCTTTAATATATCAATCGCCTCTGTATAGCTTACACGTTTAAAATTATTATCAACTACAAAATGTAGTTTCTCACGTAAAGTCATTTCTTGACGCTCAGCAACAGGCTTTGACTTGTCTTCTTGAATTAACCTATTTTCTAAAAACTCCAGATCATCTTGGCAGTTTTCAATAGCGTATTTAATAACATACTTGATAAAATCCTCGGCAAGATCCATATTATCTGCCAAGTTGTTAAAAGCAACCTCAGGTTCAATCATCCAGAATTCAGCCAAGTGCCTTGACGTATTACTATTTTCAGCTCTAAACGTAGGGCCAAAGGTGTACACCTTTCCTAATCCCATCGCATATGTTTCAGCCTCTAATTGTCCACTTACAGTTAAATTAGTTTCTTTTTCAAAAAAATCTTCTTTATAGTTAACATTTCCGTGGTCATCAAGAGGTGGATTTTTTGTATCTAGTGCGCTTACCTTAAACATCTCGCCAGCACCTTCGGCATCACTTCCTGTGATAATAGGCGTGTGCATATAGTAAAATCCGTTTTTCTGAAAGTACTCATGTACCGCAAATGACAATTTAGAACGCAAACGCATCACAGCGCCAAAAGTATTTGTACGTACTCTCAAATGTGCTTGTTCACGCAACTTTTCAAGACTATGCCTTTTAGGAGAAAGTATTGTTAATTTTACTTCTTCAGGATCTGCAATTCCAAGAACTTCAACCTTCGAAACTTGAATCTCCACATTTTGACCTTGTCCTTGACTTTCAACAAGTACTCCACTAACTTCAATAGCAGCACCAGTAGTGATATTTTTCAAAGTTTCCTCTTCAAAATTCTCAAAATCAACAACACATTGAATGTTGTTGATCGTTGAGCCATCATTTAATGCAATAAAGCGATTACTCCTAAAAGAGCGTACCCATCCGCGAACGGTAATTTCGTGCAAAGACGGTTCTTGTTTTAAAACGTGGACAATATCAATATGTTTCATGGTCAATTTTTATAAGCTG
Organism: Patiriisocius marinistellae; assembly: GCF_009014635.1. Taxonomy (GTDB): domain Bacteria; phylum Bacteroidota; class Bacteroidia; order Flavobacteriales; family Flavobacteriaceae; genus Patiriisocius; species Patiriisocius marinistellae. The sequence goes on from NZ_BKCF01000001.1 coordinate 760,727, forward strand.
TAAAGATACTTTTTAATTAAGAAATTTTAAAAAGGGTAAGCTTCTAATTTTTATTAGATTTAGTGGGGTTTTCTTCAGAAATATTATCCTCATCATCCATATTATCAGGAAGAATACGTAGTGATGGTTTTTTGAAAGTTTCTTTATTTGCGATACTTTTTTCTAACGAAAGTAACAAAGAAGGAAGTAATAATAAATTAGCTAACATAGCAAAAACAAGCGTTACCGAAACAAGCGCCCCGAGGGCTACAGTTCCTCCAAAACTAGAAATGGTAAATACTGAAAACCCAAAGAATAAAACTATTGAGGTGTAAAACATGCTAACACCAGTTTCTCGCAATGCTGCGTAAACAGATTTTTTAATTTTCCAATCATTGGCGATTAACTCCTGCCTGTACTTTGCAAGAAAGTGAATTGTATCATCCACAGAAATCCCAAAAGCAATACTAAATACCAAAATAGTTGAAGGCTTAATAGGTACGCCAATGAAGCCCATAAGTCCTGCTGTTACCAACAATGGCAATAAATTGGGTAATAAAGAAACAAGTATCATTCTAAAGCTTCTAAACATCCATGCCATAAATAAAGCAATAAGTAAAATTGCGAGCGATAGTGATAATATTAAATTGTTTACTAGATATTTTGTTCCTTTTTGAAAAACCAATGCTTTTCCTGTAAAGGTCACATTGTATCTATCCTCGGGGAAAATTTTAGCAGCTTCAGCTTTTAAATCTTCTTCAATTCTATCAAATCGTTCAGTTTTTGTATCCTTCATAAATGCAGTAATCCGTGCATATTGCCCCGTACTATCTACATAGCTTGTAAGTAAATTAGTATTGCTCGCACTACTTTTTGCATAGCTTAAAATAAATGTGCGTTCTTGACTATTAGGTAGTTGGTAATACTCAGGGTTGCCATTATAATAAGCTTGTTTTGAAAACTTTACTAAATCAACAATAGAAAGGGGTTTTGAAAACTCAGGAATTTCTTCAATATATTCCTGTAACTCGTCCATTCTTTTTAGCGTGGCGAGTTTCATAACTCCTTTTTTACGCTTAGTGTCAACTAAAATCTCGAGTGGCATAATGCCTTCGTATTCTTTTTCAAAGAAGCGTATGTCCTTAAAAAAATCGGTATTCTTGGGCATGTCCTCAATAATGCTCCCTGAAATTTTAATGTTAAAAATTCCAATAATGCTTAAACATAATAGCGAAATAGAAACAATATAAATAGCAATTCGGTTTTTGCGCACCATATTTTCCATCCAATCCACAAAGCTGTTTATCCATCCTTTATTAAGGTGTTTTAAGTGCTTGTACTTAGGTACTCGCATGTAGCTATATATAATAGGAATGATAAATAAGCAGAGCAAAAAGATTGCAATAATGCATATTGATGCAACAACACCAAACTCTTTTAATAATTGACTATTAGTTAAAATAAATGTAGCAAAACCAGAAGCTGTTGTTACATTAGTCATCAATGTAGCGTTTCCTACTTTTGCTATAACACGCTGTAAAGATTTTGCTTGATTACCGTGTTGCTTAATTTCTTGCTGGTATTTATTTATGAGAAATATACAATTGGGAATTCCTATGACAATAATCAATGGTGGAATTAAAGCTGTTAAAACGGTTATTTCATATTTGAGCAATCCCAAAATTCCAAAAGACCACATTACACCAATTATTACTGTAAACATGGAAATAAATGTGGCTCTAAATGATCTAAAAAAGAAAAAGAAAATTACTGAGGTAACCAATAATGCAGCACCAATAAACAACCCTATTTCATCAATAATATTCTGTGAGTTTAACGTCCGGATGTAGGGCATTCCAGAGGTATGCACTTTAATTCCTGTCTCACTTTCAAACTGTTTAATTTGAGGAATTAAGACTTCTTCAATGAATTCTTTTCTTGCTGGGGTGTTGACAATATCTTTTTTAAGATAAACAGCTGTACGCACGCCAGTCTTGTCTGGACTATAAACTAATCCTTTATAAAAAGGGAGTTTTTCAAATAGCTCATATTGTAATTGATTTAATATTTCCGAAGTAAAAACACTGTCCTTTACCAGCGGGGTCATTACAAAACCTTCCTTTTCTTCGTTTTTTTCTAGTTTCTGTAAATCACCAATGGAGAGCGTTAGTTCAACACTTGGATCTTTTTTAAGGTTAGTCGAAAGCGCATTCCAAGCTTGAAAATTTTTAGGGGTAAATAATGTACTGTCTTTAACACCAAAGACAATGAGATTTCCTTCTTCGCCAAACTTTGATAAAAACTCGTTATATTCTTGATTTATTTCGTGGTCGTCAGGGAGTAAGTTTGCTTCTGTGTATGTAAAGCGCATATGCTTCCACTGCATTGCAAAAAATACGGTAAGCAGAGCAATCCCTATGATTATAAAGGTTCGGTTTCTTAAAATGAAGCGAGCCGTGGCACTCCAAAATCCTATGCTGAAAAGTTTATTCAATGAATGGGGTTCTTACTTTAAGTTACAAAAGTAAGGATTTGATTTGTGGGAAAGCAGGCTAGATAGTATTTATTAAAGCTTGAGATAAAAAGTGAATTTTGCAGAAACATTATCTTCAAAATCTGGTAGATTGTAAAAACCATAACGGTATGCAAAACTAAGTCCGAAACCAAAAGCGATTTTATTTAATTCAAAACCAGACTCATTAAACACCTGATCAAGTGTATTGAATGGTATACCTATATGTTTTTCTTGATTGTCTAAATTACCTACAGCATGGCGAGTTACTATAACTAACTCAGGTTTTAGCCACTCAGCAATATAAAAACGTCTTAAGCTATGTCTTACTTGAAGTGAAGTAAGTTTATCTGAGAAAAATTCACCAAAATACATAGTTTCAAAACTACGGCGCCCTGCCACAGAAAACCGTTGTAAAATTTCGTCTTTCGTAGGGTTATTAGGATAAGCGTGAAATAAATGTGTTAATGGAACATCGCCTGTTGCCAGTAATCCCTCTAATAAAAAATTTGTTGAAGAAAGATCTGTTCTTTTTATATAGTAATCTAGTTTGAGACCAAATTTTGTGTAATTAAAATCACTTCCAGTAATGCCGCTAAATCCTTGTGTAATTTGAGCACTTATTTTTGGGAAACCATCAAAGTATTCTATGCGACCATCTTCGGCAGTGAAAAAATTAGTTTTTGGACTTATTCTAACCGAAACGGTTGCTTCTGCAGTTTCGTAATCTGAGATGGGTGTTTCGTCAAGGACATATTGGTAGTCTTCAATTTGTTCAATCCGACTTCGGGATATTCTGGCTTCTGCTAAAAATTTTGGAGAGAATTCAGTTTGTATGTTTGTTTGCCAAGTACGATGCTTGTAAAATTGAGTGACATTTACAAGACGAGGTTCAAAAACTGAATATACTCTGTCATCTGTGAGGTATTTAAATGAACCTATCTCGGCAATATCATCAATATAATATAGGTTTATCCACGTTTTTTTTTCTTTATTGATCCGAAGGCTATTTCCTAAACTAAATTTTATATCTCTATCTTTAAATCCATAAGCAAAATATCCTCCTATCTTATAGCGATCACTTAATTTATCATTAGTTGTGCCTCCTATACCTAGACGAAGTCCCTCATAATTGTTGTATTTTATAATATACTTTAAATCAACGTCAAAGAAACTTACAGGGTAAAAACCATTTACAAATGGACTTTCTTTTTTCTCTGCTCTAGTAGCAGATGTATCTTGTTTGGTTTGTATTGCAGGCTCTTGCGCGTATGACAGTAAAGGCACTGTCAATAATAAGAGTAATAGATAGTAACGCATAAAATTGCAAAAAGGTAAGGATGAGTAATGTAAAAGTATACATAAAGCGGCATTAGAGCCGCTTTATTGTGTATAGTTTAACTTAATGTAAAGAATTACACTGTCATTATTTCTTTTTCTTTCACTGTAAGTAATTCATCTATAGTTTTAATGTGTGCGTTGGTCATTTCTTGAACATCGTCTTCAAGGTTTTTTTGAAGGTCTTCACTAATGTCAAGGTCTTTAATTTCGTTCATCGCATTTTTACGGTCGTTACGAACTCCTATTTTTGATTCTTCTGCTTCATGCTTTGCCTGTTTTGCAAGATCACGACGGCGCTCTTCTGTTAGAGGTGGTACATTAATGATAACGCTTTCTCCATTATTCATAGGATTAAAACCTAAGTTTGCTAGGTGAATTCCTTTTTCAATTTCTGGTATTAACCCTTTTTCCCAAGGCGCAATAGTTATTGTCATACCGTCTGGTGTATTGACATTAGCAACTTGACTCAAAGGTGTAGGGCTGCCATAATAGTCTACCATTACTCCACCTACCATTGAAGGAGTTGCTTTCCCAGCGCGTATATTAACAAATTTCTTTTTAAGATGCGTTAGCGCATTTGCCATTGCCTCTTTTGTGCTGTCAATTATAAAATCTATTTCGTCTTCCATTTTAATATTCCGTATATGCGGATAGCTTTAATTGTTTAGAATTTCCTATGTGTTTCACTTTAGAAATACTAATTTAATTTTTGTTGTAATGAGTCTTATTCAAAATTCAGACCATCCCAAAAATAGTAATTTATTTTATCTTGATACTTATATAGAAATAACTATAGTGTATTTTGTACTATTCTCTTCGGAAATGTGACTGAAATAAAAAATCTACCGTTGTTTTAAAATTTCGGCTATTGCTTAAAGATTTACTTTAGTTCCAATTTTTTCACCCATCACTACTTTCATCAAATTACCTTTAGTGTTCATGTCAAAAACTATAATTGGTAATTCGTTTTCTTGACTAAGAGTAAATGCTGTAGTGTCCATCACTTTAAGACCTTTTCGTAATACATCTTCAAAACTTATGTCATCAAATTTAGTGGCATCACTATTTTTTTCTGGGTCGCTTGAGTATATACCGTCAACACGTGTTCCCTTTAAAATAACATCTGCTTTAATTTCAATTGCCCTTAAAACAGCTGCGCTATCAGTTGTGAAATAAGGGTTTCCTGTACCCCCTCCAAAAATTACAACGCGACCTTTTTCCATATGTCGCATTGCTTTACGGCGTATAAATGGCTCTGCAACTTCGTTAATTTTAATGGCGCTTTGTAAACGTACTTGAATATCTTCATCTTCTAAGGCACTTTGTAGTGCTAAGCCATTAATAACAGTTGCTAGCATGCCCATATGGTCACCTTGAACACGATCCATTCCACGACTAGCACCTGCAACTCCTCTAAAAATATTACCGCCACCTATAACAATGGCAACTTCTACTTTTTTATCTACAAGTTCTTTGATTTCCTGAGCATATTCTGCAAGTCTAATAGGATCTATACCGTATTGACGTTCGCCCATTAAGGCCTCGCCCGAAAGTTTTAAAAGGATTCTTTTGTAGTGCATGTGTGTGGATTTGTTGGCTACAAAAATAGTTAAAAAGTTGTTAGTTGATAGATGGTGGCGGTTGTTTTTAGTTAAGATTCGAGTATTATTAAAATAATAGGTTGTATTAACCTTAGCCATGTTGTGATGACATTTATTTATTTTTTCGATGTGTTGATATGTATAACCATTAAAATTATAAATCATGAAAACACTATTATTTATGTCCATTGTGTTGTTTAGCGCATTAAGTTTTTCACAAAATAAGCCACAAAAGAACATGATGCTGCCAACTACTTTTAAATCTGTTTCATTTGAAAAATCAAAATGTATTACTACTGTTCAGAGGCAAATTGTACGAAATGATATTGAAATAAATAAGCAATTTATTTTACGAGAAAACCCCAATGCTTTTGATAGAAAGGGAAGCCACCCATTATTTATACTTCCATTACAATCCAAATCCTCATTTGATAATTATGGATATTACATTGTCAATAATCAAGTAGATCAAAATCTTGCTTTTAATAATAATTTAGAAGATTATAATTGTGATGAACGCACGTACGATTGGAATAGTGGAAATCATGAGGGTACAGATTTTGTTTTGTGGCCTTATCCCTGGAAGTATATGCAAGAAGAGGTAATGGAAATTGTTGCTGCTAGTGAGGGAATAATAGTGGATAAGAGAGATGGAAATTTTGACTTAAATTGTGATAACAGTGGCAATCCATTATGGAATGGAATTGTTGTAGAGCATATAGATGGGTCACAAGCTTGGTATTGGCATTTTAAAAATGGTGCTATCACTAATAAAAACATTGGAGACACGGTTGCTCAAGGCGAATATTTAGGTGCTGCAGGGAGTTCTGGTAGTAGTACTGTTCCTCATTTACATTTTGAAGTTTATGATGCAAATAATAATTTAATAGATCCGTATACGGGGCCTTGTAATATGTTAAATAATGATAGTTGGTGGCTTAATCAGCCAGCGTATTTTGTTCCTAAAATTAATCATTTATCAACCCATAATACTCAAAATTTTGATGATGACTGTGGTGTTGTTGAAAACACCTATGAAGAACTTAATTTTATTCAAGGAGAAACTGTTTATTTTAGAATTTTTTATAGAGATATTCAAACAAATATGAATACTCATATTACAGTAAATAACCCTGACGGGGTTATTGTCTATGATTATGATTTTGTTTCACCTTGGCCTAACTTAACAGGTGCTTATGCAGAGTGGCAATACCCAATTGACTCGAGTTTTGACGATGGAGTTTATACTATTACGGTAATGTTTTCTGGTGATATCTATGAAACAATTTTTGGAGTTAACACTAATTTAGGTAATGATGATATTGAAACACCTACTTTCTCGATAGTTCCTAATCCATCTGCTCAATTTATTACAGTAGAAAGTAATGTTATTGTACAGGAAATAACCATTTATGATGTGCATGGTAAAAATATTTTATGCAAAAAGCCTAGAGATATTAATTTTAAATTAGATTTAAGTGCGTTAAATGATGGATTGTATCTTGCTCAAATCACAACAGAAACTGGATTTAAAATTTTAAAGCGGATTATTAAGAATTAAAGAATCTAAAAAATAAAATCCGTCTTTGGCAAAAGCCATAGACGGATTTATGTAAATATAAAATTTTGGTTTAAGCCAAAGTAACTCTTTTAAATCCTACAACTTTTACATCACCATAAGAAGTTACGTGATCTGCTACGCTTTTCTTATCATCCATAATAAAGTTTTGATCTAATAAAGCCATCTCATGGTCAAGGGTTGTATTGTCAGCTACAAAACGCTCCATTTTACCTGGAAGGATACGGTCCCAGATTTGCTCTGGTTTTCCTTCAGCTTTTAACTCAGCTTTAGCAGCCTCTTCAGCTTTTGCTAAAACATCATCGTTTAATTGAGCTCTAGATATAAAGCTAGGTACATTTTTTAATGTTTTTCCAAGACGTCCAAGTTCAATATTATCTTTTTCAATTGCAGCAATACGAGCTTCAGTTTCGCTAGCAACAAATGCTGGATCAAAATCTTTGTAAGATAGTGTAGTCGCTCCCATAGAGGCAACTTGCATTGATACTTCTTTTGCTAATTGAGCAGCATTATCAACTGGTGTAGAAAGACCTGTTAAAGCGCCAATTTTCTTCCCGTGAATATAAGTCCCAACAAAAGGAGCTTCAAGAACTTCAAACCCTCCAATTTCTAATTTTTCACCAATTACTCCTGTTTGCTCAATTAATTTTTCGGCAACAGTCATATCTGCATCAAATTTTGCAGCTAGGAAAGATTCTTTTGTATCGTGATTGATTGCAATTGCAGCCATATCATTAGCCATTGCAGTATAAGAGTCGTTGTTTGCAACAAAATCAGTCTCACAGTTTAAAGACAATACAACGCCTCTTGTATTAGCATCGTTTATTTTTGAAACAACAGCACCTTCACTTGAGTCACGGTCTGCTCTTTTTTCAGCAATTTTTTGTCCTTTTTTTCTAAGAACAGTAATTGCATCTTCCATGTTACCTTCAGCTTCAACAAGGGCGTTTTTACAGTCCATCATTCCAGCTCCAGTAGCTTTTCTTAATTCGTTTACTTGTGCAGCAGTTATTTTTGCCATTATAATCGTAGATTATATTCCCTTGAATAAGAGAATCTCGTTAATAATTTGATTTAATTTAAAAAAAGTCGCTTCGCAAATTTCAATGTTAGAAATGAACTTAGCGACTTTTATATTTTATGAAATAGTTAAGATTTCAAAATATATTATAAGTGTTGCATTAAAGCAACTCAAAAATTTATTCTTCTTCTTTAGCTGCTTCTAAAGTCTCTTTTTTAGACTCTAATTTCACAGGTTTTTTTGCATCAGCCATTGCTTTTTCGTCGCTTACGCTAGTTGTAGGAGCTTCGCTTACTTTAGTAGCATCTTTTGCAGGAGCTGCTTTTTTAGCAGGTTTGTCTGCTTTTTTAGTTTTAGCTTTAGTGTCATCTCCACCTTCTTTTCCTGCTTTGCGTTCTGCTAATCCTTCAATAATAGCACCAGAGACAGCACTCATTATTTTCTCGATAGACTTAGATGCATCATCATTTGATGGAATTACATAATCAATAACTCTAGGGTCACTGTTAGTATCAACCATTGCAAAAATTGGAATATTTAATTTAATTGCTTCAGCTACTGCGATGTGCTCACGTGTAGTGTCAACAACAAATAATGCTGCTGGAAGACGGCTCATTTCGCTAATAGAACCTAAGTTCTTTTCTAATTTAGCACGTAAACGATCTACTTGTAAACGTTCTTTTTTTGATAGTGTTAAGAAAGTACCATCTTGCTTCATTCTATCAATTGTAGCCATTTTTTTAACAGCTTTACGAATAGTAACAAAGTTTGTTAACATCCCACCAGGCCATCTCTCAGTAATGTATGGCATATTTGCAGCTTTTGCTTTATCTGCAACGATGTCTTTTGCCTGTTTTTTTGTAGCTACAAAAAGTACTTTTCTACCAGATGCTGCAATTTTTTTCAAAGCTTCACTAGCCTCGTCAATCTTTGCTGCAGTTTTGTATAAGTTAATAATATGAATCCCGTTACGCTCCATGTAGATGTAAGGAGCCATGTTTGGATTCCATTTTCTTGTTAGGTGACCAAAGTGTACACCTGCTTTTAGAAGTTCTTTAACTTCCATGTTGTTGTCTGTTGCCATTTTGTTTTAGTTTACGTTCTGTGTGTTTAGATGTCAATCTGCGCAATGCGTATGATTTAGATACTAAACTAATTGTCCCGCCCGGCAGAGCGGGACTAACAGCTTATTAAAAAATATGTATGAACTTTTTGTAACTTTAAATAGCTTACGCTAGTTTAAAGCGTTTCCACAACAAGTGCGGAATGACAATGCTTTTGCATTGACATAAAAAAATATTAACGTTTCGAGAATTGGAACTTTTTTCTTGCTTTCTTTTGTCCAAATTTCTTTCTTTCTACCATTCTTGGATCTCTTGTTAAAAGTCCTTCTGGCTTTAATATTCCTCTGTTTTCATCGTTCAACGTACACATCGCTCTAGATAATGCAAGTCTAATAGCTTCAGCTTGACCAGTGATACCACCTCCAAAAACATTAACATTAATGTCAAAAGTAGTTTCGTTTTCAGTCAACATTAATGGTTGCTTTACTTTGTAGCGCAACGTAGATGTTGTAAAATAGTGATCAAGTGGACGCTTGTTGATAACGATCATTCCTTTACCTTCTGTAAGGTAAACTCTCGCAACAGCGGTTTTTCTTCTTCCGATTTTGTGTATAGTATCCATTACTTAGTTGCGGTGTTAATTTTAACTTCTCTTGGTTTTTGTGCTTCTTGACCGTGGTTTGCATCTGCATACACTTTCAAGTTTCTAAAAAGTACTGCACCTAATTTGTTCTTAGGTAGCATTCCTTTAACCGCTTTCTCAACAACGCGTGCTGGATTCTTGTCTTTCAACTCAGTGGCAGTCAAGCTACGTTGTCCACCTGGGTAACCCGTGTGACGAATGTAAGACTTGTCTCTCCATTTGTTTCCTGTTAATTGGACGTTGCTTGCGTTTATGATAATCACATTGTCTCCGCAATCCACGTGAGGTGTAAAGCTAGGCTTGTGTTTACCGCGAAGTAATTTTGCAACTTCACTCGCAAGACGACCTAATGTTTGCCCGTCCGCATCCACTACTAACCACTCTTTTACAACTGTGGCTTTGTTAGCAGATACTGTTTTGTAACTTAATGTATCCATTATAGTTCTTTGTCTAATATTAATAATTATTTTCTGTCCTTATTCTAAGGGTTGGCAAAAGTAATCTTATTTGTTTGAATAACAAACAGTAGTGTGCTTATTTTTTAATCAAATGTACTTCGGAAATATTAATCTATAGGCTAATGTTTAAATATGAATATAAAATGCAAGATTTACTCTCTAGTTTTGTGGCAAAAAAATATGGGTGTTGTTACATTTCCGAAGAAATACGACAACACCCAATTGTGTTACTTATCATATTATTGTAATCTTTTATTCTATTTTTAATACAAGATCTCCAGTCATCACCATTTCGCCTTCTTTTAAGTCAACAGAAGCTACAGTTCCATTTTTTAATGCAGTCACCGTAGTCTCCATTTTCATTGCTTCAATAATAAAGAGATGGTCATTTTCTTTAATTTTTTGTCCTGGTTTTATTAGAATTTTATATAGCATTCCTTGTAAAGGAGCCCCGTACTCATTGTCGTTATCTCCATCTGCTTTTATGTTTTGCTGTACTTTTATGTCCATTGATTTGTCTTCAATCTCTACAAAGCGATTTTCACCATTTACTTTGAAGAAAACCATGCGTTTGCCTTCATCATTGGGAGGAGTGACCGATAGTAGCTTTACAATAATGGTTTTTCCAGGTTCTAACTCAATCATGATTTCCTCACGTTGTTTCATTCCATAGAAAAAGTTTTTTGTAGGCAAGATTGACACATTGCCGAAGAGCTTGTATTTTTCATGTGCTTGTTCAAAAACACGGGGATATAGACTGTAGCTTAAAAAATCTTCAAACTCAATCTCTCTACTAAAATCTTTTTGAAATTTCTTTTTAAAGGCTTTAAATTCTACTTCAAAATCGATGGGTTCTAAATGTGCATTGGGTCTATCTGTATAGGCAACTTCATTTTTTAGAATAATAGCTTGCAACTCTTTTGGGAAACCATCCTTGGGCTGTCCTAAATCTCCTTTAAAGAAACTTACTACAGATTCTGGAAACGAAAGGTTCGTACCACGCTCAAAAATATCGGCAGTTGTCAAATTATTTGTAACCATATAAATTGCCATATCTCCTACAACCTTAGAACTAGGTGTCACTTTCACTAAATTTCCGAAGAGCATATTTACCTCAGCATACATTTTTTTTACTTCACTAAAACGGTCGCCAAGGCCTAGTGCAGTTGCCTGAGGGCGTAAGTTTGAATATTGACCACCAGGAATCTCATGCGTATATACCTCAGCTGTTCCTGCCTTTAAGTCAGACTCAAAAGGGTAATAATACTCGCGTATGTCTTCCCAGTAATTAGAATAACTATTTAATGAAGTTATATTTATAGGGTTTGCACGCTCGTGGTGCTTGGTCATTTCAACAATACTATTAAAATTAGGTTGTGAAGTCAACCCACTTAAACCAGCTAATGCAACATCTACAACATCAACTCCTGCTTCAATTGCTTTTAAATAGGTTGCGGATTGAATTGAAGAAGTATCGTGCGTGTGTAAATGTAACGGTAAATCAACCGTGTCCTTAAGTGCGCCTATAAGCTCAGTTGCAGCGTAGGGAGTTAATAATCCCGCCATATCCTTTATTGCTATAATATGTGCTCCAGCATTTTCAAGATCTTTTGCTAATTGTGTGTAATATGTTAATGTATATTTTGTGTTGTTTTTGTCAAGTATGTCTCCAGTGTAACTTATAGCAGCTTCTGCAAGTCCCCCTGTTTTATTGCGTACATATTCTATACTTGGAGCCATTGCATTCACCCAATTTAAAGAGTCAAAAATCCTAAAGATATCAACACCATTTTCCCAAGATTTTTCTACAAATTTTTCAATTAAATTATCTGGATATGCTTTGTAGCCTACACCATTTGAACCTCTCAACAGCATTTGAAATAATACGTTAGGCATTAGTTCTCTTAACTGTCTTAATCGCGTCCACGGACTTTCATTTAAAAAGCGCATACAAACATCAAATGTAGCGCCGCCCCACATTTCAATACTAAAAATTTCGGGATGGTTTTTTGCATAGCTTTCTGCTACAGCAACCATGTCTTTTGTTCGCATGCGTGTTGCTAGCAATGATTGGTGCGCATCTCTAATTGTGGTATCTGTGTAGTGAATTTTCTTTTCGTTTTTTAACCATTTTGAAAAACCTTCGGGGCCTAGCTCGGTCAATAAATCTTTTGTTCCCTTCGGAAATGAAGCATTTGCATCAAAGGAAGGTACAATAGGGTTTCTAAAAATTTTACTGTTATCAACAAATTTTACGTCAGGATTTCCATTTACAATAACTTCACCTAGATAGTTTGTAATCTTAGTAGTTCTATCCTGTGGAATTTTAATTTTGAATAGTGAAGGATTTTGCTTTATAAAATTTACAGAAGCTTTTCCGTTTCTAAAATCATCATGCAAAATTACATTTTGAAGAAAATGTACGTTTGTTTTTACACCTCTAATTCTAAATTCCTTTAATGCCCTGCTCATTTTACGAACAGCGCCGTCCAACGTTCTCCCGTGTGCCGAAACTTTTACAAGCATTGAGTCAAAAAACGGACTTACGTTATAGGATTGGTAGATGCTCCCAGCATCAAGCCTTATTCCCATTCCAGATGCACTACGATAGGTTGTAATAGTACCATAATCTGGTGTAAAGTCGTTTGTTGGATCTTCAGTAGTTAGTCTACATTGCAACGCAAAGCCGTATGTTGCAAGTGAATCTTGACCGTAAATTTTAATCTGTTGGTCATCAAGTTTGTAGCCACCTGCTATAAATATTTGTGATTTTATAAGGTCAATTCCTGTGACCATTTCGGTAACTGTATGTTCTACTTGTATACGTGGATTTACCTCAATGAAGTAAATACTATTATCATCATCAACTAAAAACTCAACAGTACCTACGTTATTATAATTAACCTCTCCAGCAATAGCAAGAGCATATTCATATAACTTATCTTTTACTGATTGAGATACGTTAAATGATGGTGCTACTTCGACAACTTTTTGATGACGCCTTTGTACAGAACAGTCACGCTCAAAAAGGTGTCTAATATTTCTGTGGTTATCTGCGACTATTTGTACTTCAATATGCTTAGGGTTCTCCACGTATTTTTCCAAAAACATGGTGTCATCTCCAAATGAATTTAAAGCTTCATTTTTAGCAGACTCAAAATTTTTCTCAAGCTCCTCAGGTTTTTGGATTACCCGCATACCGCGGCCGCCACCACCTGATGCTGCTTTCAGCATCACTGGGTATCCTATTGTTTTAGCTTCTGAGAGGGCTATTTTTAATGAAGTTAAATCTTCTGTGTTACTATTTATAGTTGGGACATTGCATTTTTTAGCAATTTTTTTTGCCATTATTTTATCTCCCAAAGCATCCATCACTTCTGGTTCAGGTCCAATAAATATGATGCCGTTTTCTTTACATGCGCGTGCAAAATTTGAATTTTCTGAGAGAAAACCATAACCAGGATGTATCGCGTCCACATTTTTATCTTTAGCTATTTTTATAATAGCATCAATATCTAAGTATGGCTTTAATGGATCATTGTCTGCACCTACTTGATAAGATTCATCTGCCTTTAATCTATGTTGTGAATACCTATCTTCGTAGGTATAAATAGCAACAGTTTTTAGATTGATTTCAGTGCAAGCACGTAGCACACGAATTGCAATTTCACTACGATTTGCTACAAGGACTTTTTTAATTTTCATGACGGCAGAAGGTTTAAACTAAGTTTTAAAAGGTTATGGCGTTAAAGATACTTAATTACTATGCATGCATAGTAATTTTGTCGACGTTTTTTTATGGAATCATAAAAATGGATTTTCATTTTTATAATTCCGAATTATAAAATCAATGGCGCTTTCAAGGATTTCTCCCATACCATGAGATTTTTTAAAATTAATATCGCCAGTCATTTCTAAAAGTGATTTTTTTAGCTGCTCAATTTTTTCTGGTTGTGATATAGAATCTGCTTTCATACAGGAAAGAAGTCTATTAAGTCTACTGCTTTCACTAGTGGCTCTTTTAGCAAGTAATGATCGCTCTTCTCTTTTGTATTGTTCTATCGAGGGGTTTTCTAATACACTCGAAACTAATTTTACAAACTCGTTATTTTCCTTTAAAAACTGTGGTTTATAAACTTTTTGATTTCCTTCATAGCTTTGTTGGTCAAAATCAATAGCACGTATTCTATATTGTATTCTGTCAAAATCATTAGTAAGTACCATTACATAATTATAGGAGCGCATATCTCCCAATAACCTTGCGAAGCATCTTTCATTAAATTTTACAAACTCTTTTGCAATTTCTCTTTTGTCTTGTTCAGAACAAGAGGCTAAATGGTGTTCAATAAAATCATCTCCGGGAATTCCTGAAATATGTTCTTCAATAAGCGAATTTCCATGGACCAAAAAGTTGATATGATTTGGAGAAAGAAGGTGTTCTAGTTCTAGACCGTAAATTCGGGAAGCATCGGCTTTTTTAATGTAGAAAAAAACATAGTTGTCATTTAGTACATTTCTAACTTTAATTCTAAATGGTTTGGAATTTCCAAAGGTGCAATAGTCAATACTATCAACAGAAAGATAGGGTAGTAGAGAGTCTGACCCATCACTGTGTAAAATTGAATACACTAATTTAAGACTATGCTCAATATCTATTCGTTCGTATTCTGAATAATATACCTGTATCCATAAAGAATCATCGCCATGCTTGTCATAAACGGTTACTGAGCCTTGATAACGCAAAAGGTCATCATAATAAATAGGAATTTTAATAGTACGAGCATATTTAGTCAAGTAGCTAGAAAGTTCTTCGGTAATAGGGTATGTAGGCTTCTTTTTTGATATTAATTTTTGCATCTAAATTGTATATGAACCTTAAAGATACTTTTTTTAAGAATACTAGAATTGCTTCAAATTCTAATTTACAAATGAAATTATCCTTTGACAATTTTATTTTTTAATTACTTTAAATGTTTGGTTCGCAATCTTCACGTAGTAAATAGTTGCAGGTAAATTTGATAGGTCTATTTGTTTAATACTTGTAGAGAGTTCTCCTTCTTTTATAAGTTGTCCCATTGTTGAATAGACTTGGTATGAAACAGCGTTTTTCACTGAGACATTTACAATATCCTGCGTTGGGTTGGGGAAGATACCTATGTTGCTTTCATTGTCAGAAACAGATAATAATTCACATTCAAAACTAGATAGTACACTAGATGCTGCGGGAGGATTATCTAAAAGATTTTCTGTTAAAATAGGGCAGTAACAATCGTTTTGTTCTACATATAATTTGAGCCAAGATAGCGCAATTTTTCCAACAGCTCCATTTCCTCCGTTGGGTGTGTTTGCTACAGAGTGATTACCGTTGGCAACTTCAAAAAGTAATTTGTCTGTTGAATTAGGAGTCGCATTATAATGTATGTTTGCATGCTGTGCTGGCGGAGCAGTAGGGTCATTTTCACCACTAAGAATTAAAACTGGGCTGTCATGTTGTAATTGCGGATTTAACAAATAAGGACACAATGCTACAACACCTTTGATAGAATTATCTAACACAGCAGCGCGCTGTGCACCGCCGCCGCCCATAGACCATCCACTTACGGCAAATTTATTAGTATCAAGAGCACCTTCAAGTGGAGAAGCGCTACGGTTATTTTCCTGTCTCATTGTTTCAAGAGCATCCAACAGCGCAATACCTCTTGCTTCTGGAAGGTCAAAAAGTGAGTTTGTTCCTATTATTATTGTAACAATTCCATGACTTGCATAAAATGGTCCCCATTCTTCCACACTTGAAGGTTGGGATACAAATCCAGGAACAATCGCAATACTCGCATAGGGTGGAGTTGCATTTGTGGGATAATAAATTGTTGCTCCTTGATAATCTGGTCCATTTCTAATTCCGTCTGCTTCTGTTAGTGTTGCAATTTCAAAAGGGCCTGGGTTTGTTAAACTTGCCAAAGTAACATCTTCGCACTGTGCAAAAAGAGAAAAATTAGTAAAAAGTACTAATGTGAGTATTAATGCTGTAGTGTATATTTTTTTCATAAAATAGTGTTGATGTAGTAAATATAAGATATCCAGCGCTATAAATTAGGATACCTCAAGCCCATATTGTACCATTAGCTTAAGTATTTATTAATAGCGTAGCATATATCTTCGGAAATTTTAAAGAATTAACTAATCTAGACAATAAAACATTCCAAAAAAAAAAATTGGCCTCAAAAGCTTAGCTCTTAATGCCAAATTTATTCTTTTAAGTTTTAATTGCTGTTTGCAACTGAAATCCAATTACCAAAATCAATGCGCCTCTAACCAATCTTGTCCCAATCCAACTTCTACGTCAAGTGGCACGCTCAATTTAAATGCGTTTTCCATTTCAGACTTAATTAAAATTTTCATTTCATCTAATTCTGGTTTGTAAATGTCGAAGACAAGTTCATCATGAACTTGTAATAGCATTTTTGATTTAAAGTTTCCAATTTCTAATTTGTTATAGATATTAATCATTGCTATTTTAATAATATCTGCTGCGCTTCCTTGTATTGGTGCATTTACAGCATTTCGCTCTGCGGCACCTCGCACTACTGCGTTACTACCGTTAATACCAGTTAAATATCTTCTTCTTCCTAAAACAGTTTGCACGTATCCATTTTCTCGAGCAAAGTCAACGAGTTCACCCATGTAAGCTTTTAACTTAGGATAGGTTTCATAATAGGCGTCTATCAACTCTTTTGCTTCGCCACGGGACAAATCGGTTTGATTGCTGAGCCCGAATGCTGATACTCCATAAATTATCCCAAAGTTTACTGTTTTTGCGTTACTACGTTGTTCGCGTGTAACTTCTTCTATTGGGACATTAAAAACTTTTCCTGCAGTTGAAGCGTGAATATCTTCTCCATTCGTAAAAGCTTCAATCATTGTAGTTTCTTCACTTAAAGCTGCAATGATTCTAAGTTCTATTTGGCTATAATCTGCGGCAAGCAAGATATAATTTTCATCTTTTGGAACAAATGCTTTTCGTACTTGACGACCACGTTCTGTTCTAATAGGAATGTTTTGTAAGTTAGGGTTATTGCTGCTCAAACGTCCTGTAGCTGCAACCGTTTGCATGTAGTCTGTATGTACGCGGTTAGTACTTGGCTCTACTTGTGTAGGCAATGCATCCACATATGTTGACTTTAATTTTGCGAGTCCACGATATTCTAATACATCATTTATAATTTGGTGGTCTTTTGCTAAGTAGCTAAGTACATCTTCTGCAGTGGAGTATTGTCCTGTTTTAGTCTTTTTAGGTTTGTCTACGAGTTTCAATTTCCCGAAAAGAATCTCTCCCAATTGTTTTGGAGACGCTATATTAAATTCCTCACCGGCTTCTTCATAAATGCGCTTTTCTAAAGTGGCAATATCTGTTTCTAAATCACCAGAAAGGCTATTTAAAAATTGTTCATCTAGATTAATACCTTCTAACTCCATCGCTGCAAGTACGCGTAGTAATGGAATTTCAATATCATCAAATAAGGTTTGTAAGTCGCTATCTTTAAGTTCCGCCGCAAAGTGTTCCTTTAGTTGTAATGTAATATCTGCGTCTTCCACTGCGTATTCTGTTTGCTCCTCGAGTGGAACATCGCGCATGGATTTTTGATTCTTTCCTTTTTTACCAATAAGTTCGGTAATGGAAACAGGTGTGTAATTTAAATACGTTTCGGCTAAGACATCCATATTGTGCCTCATATCTGGGTTAATGAGGTAATGAGCAAGCATGGTATCAAATAATTTTCCTTTTACTTGAATATTGTATTTCGCTAAAACCTTAATGTCATATTTTAAATTTTGTCCCACCTTTTCAATTTCCGAAGCCTCAAAAAATGGACGTAATTGCTCAATAATTTGTTGTGCTTCATCTTTATTCTCTGGAAAAGGTAAGTAAAATCCTTTTCCAGTTTCCCAAGAAAATGCAATTCCCACAAGCGCTGCAGTCAATGGGTTTAAGCCAGTAGTTTCTGTATCAAAACAAACGCTTGATTGTTTCATTAAATTACCAATGAATAATTTTGTTCCCATGCCAGGCTGGATGGTTTGGTAAAAATGCTCAGTGTCTTTTATCGTTTTTCGGCTGCTATAATTTTCGGTTGTGGTTGTTGTTTCTCCGTTTCCTCCAAAAAGTGAAAATTGACCTTCACCTGCAGATGGGGCTGGTTTTATTGAAGAAGCTTTAGATTTTTTTTCAGGTTCTTGATGACTTGTACCTACGCTTGCCATTCCTTCAATTGAAAATGCTTTGAGAAAGTTGTCTTTAAGTCTTCTAAATTCAAGCTCTTCAAAAATTTCCATCACTTTTTCTGTGTCTGGAGGGCACATTTCAAAATCTTCTTCGTGGAATTCTACAGGAACATCAAGCATAATTGTTGCAAGCTTTTTTGAAAGAAGCCCAAGCTCACCATTAGCTTCTACTTTTTCTTTCATCTTGCCTTTAAGCTGGTCTGTATTTTCTAAAAGACCTTCCATAGAACCAAATTGCTTGATGAATTTTTTTGCAGTTTTATCACCTACGCCAGGAAGTCCTGGAATGTTATCACTTGCATCTCCCATCATCCCAAGATAATCAATGACTTGTAGTGGGTTTTCAACTTCAAATTTTTTCTGAACTTCTGGGATTCCCCAAGTTTCGTAACCACCACCAAAAACAGGGCGATACATGAATATATTTTCGCTAACAAGTTGTGCAAAATCTTTATCTGGTGTTACCATAAAAGTAGTGTAGCCAGCTTTTTCTGCTTGTTTAGAAAGTGTGCCTATTACGTCATCTGCTTCAAACCCATCTTTGACAATGATAGGGATTTTCATTGCTTCGAGAATTTCACAAATATGAGGAATTGCAGATCGTATATCGTCTGGAGTTTCATCTCTGTTGGCTTTGTATTCTTCAAACATTTCCACGCGGTCCACACTACCTCCTTTGTCAAAACATACAGCAAGATGATCTGGGCGTTCACGTTTTACAACGTCAATCAATGAGTTCATAAACCCCATAATGGCTGAGGTATTTTGACCCTTAGAATTGATACGAGGGTTTTTTATAAATGCATAATACCCTCTAAAAATAAGGGCATAGGCATCAACTAGGAATAGGCGTTTTTTTTGTTCTTGCATTACTTGTCAATTTTCGTAAAAATAGATAAAAGTTAAAAGAGCAGAGAACAAAGAGGCGTTGAGTTAATAACAAAAACCCATGCTTATAAAATTGAGCATGGGTTTGGTAAAATTTAGTTTTAAATTTTCAAGTTCTTCGGAAATTTCTATAAATCATAATTTATTTAATATTTCAGAAAAGAAGACTTTTAATTTTTGATTATTCTGCGTGTTATTTGACCATTAACGGTTGTTATTGTTATAAAATAAACAGCGCTTTTTAAAGTGCTTATGTCTATCGTTTTTTCATTGGTTTTGAGATTATTAATAACATTAATAGTTCTCCCTTGAATATCTGTAATATTAATAGTTGTTATCGTTGTACTTGGTGCAATAATGTGCAACATATTATTTGCTGGGTTAGGGTAAAGACTAATATTTTGTAATGCAATATCTTGGTTGTTTAATATTTCGGCATCTCTAAAAAAGAGTGTGAATCGATTATTAAATGTTCCAGCAGGACTATTAAATGCATAGCTTTCATTATTTAACTGTGTAACTATATTAGTTTCATTATCTCTAAGGTAAATGGGCGCACTACTAATAAGCTCTCCATCAATATTAGATAACGAAATTGTATAAGCAGCATCATCTTGTTGCACTTGAGAAGAAAACCCTAAACTAATTTCTATTGCATCATTAAATGTTTCTCTTCCTTGAATTGATAACTCCTCGCTATCATTTAAAAGATGAGAATAAAGGCTTACTGGTGTACCCACTCGTTTGCTATCAAAAGATGCGTCAAATCCAGGGGTTGCTTGATTTGTAAAACCTATAAGTGTTGTGCTTGCTACTAAATAGTCTGTGCTTTTTAAATGTAACCAAAGCCTGTTTTTATCTTCTGCAGAGTTTCTTAACGTTGTATTATTATCAACACTCCGCATACTATTGTTAAAAGTGGCTTGATTTGCCGTTCCAGTAATAGCTCCATTACTTTTTACACCAAATCCTTGCCCAGTAGAGATATAAAAATCACCCATGTAGGCAGTATTTGGGTCGCCTGTAGCTGCGGGCATAAAACCTATACCATTGAACATAGAAATGTCTCCCATTGAAAAATTAGCTCCTAACCAACCTGGAAATTCTGTTGCTGGTGTTGTATTATGTTCCCAAAAGTATACTTGGTCAACCGCATCATTTGCAGCTATAAAAGCAGCTGCTGATATTGCAGACGGATATGGATTTGAAATTAAACTAGGACTTGCATTTTTATTTTCGGCAGGTGTACCTACCGTATTATAGTCAAGCATGTAAGTGATAATTCCGTTATTTAAAGTTCCCTCTGTATTATCTTGATTGTATAGTATATTATATGTTTTATTGCCATCTTGCAAAGACTCTTGTGGGTTTACATAATATGCTTCTGCAGGACTAAATACATCTGGATGCTGTGTAAAATCATCACCTTCTTCGTCAACAAAATTTGTTCCTCCTGGAAACTCATCTTGTACATCTTCATTAGGGGTAAAATTAGTTGTTGTATGATTTAGTATTCTAAAAATATTATGTGGAGCAGGATCCATTGGGTCTGGGCTAGGTGCAATTTGTGGCGTTGCGTTTGTCATAGGACTCCCCATGACCATAAAATCTCTAGGTTTTAAAGTAGGTGTTTCTATCGTAACATTTATATTAGTGTTATTTGTGACTATTGCTTCATCATTGACTTGTACTAGACTTCCTGTAGGGAGTACTGAAAATGAACCATCATTTATAATGTTATTTTGGACTCTTACGTAAGTTAGTGGATTAATAAGTAATTCACCGCCTTCAGCGATTGTCAGTTCGCAGGCTTCAATATTTCCAAAATTTTCTGTATCATAATTACCCTCAATGATTGCGGTCATAGTTGCATCTGGAACAACTGGATCCCAAGTTTGTGCTGTGGTAAATATTGTGCTGCCTCCAGAGCATGCTTCTATTGGTAGTGCTGCACCACTATTATCAGTCCCATCATAACCAATAATTTGAAAATAATCAACGCCTACGATACCACAATTTTTAAAAGCTGGACCGGGATCTGTATCACCGCAAGCAGTAAAAAAAGCATTAGTAAAATCGGTTCCTGTAATGTTAAAAGTTATTTGAGGGTCTTGATTGGTGTTAATCATTTCAATTTTTAAATGACCTAAAACTTTACCCGCTGCAATAATATTATTTTCGGCCATACTACCGGAGGATAAACTTTGTTCAAAAGCAATTGAAATGATTCCGTTTGAACGATTTGCGATTATTGGATCTGTGTAGATGTTAAAAACATTCATTTCCCCTAAAATGGAACTCGAAGTATATTCAAAGTCTACTGTTGTATTATTTATTTCAGTCCCAAATGCGTCTGGGTTGTAATTGATATAAAATTGTCCATCACCCAATTTAAAATCAGCAGTCGAAATGCGCGTTGCAATGATATCAACCTCATAAAAGTCTGAGTTGCCATCATTAGTTAACATTGCATTACTAAATGTAAGTGAAAGATTTTCATTTTGTGAAAACGATGTCATAACCGTTAAAAATATAAGTCCTATTGTACATGTAATTTTTTTCATCACTGTTCTATTTTAAAAGGAAAATTAGTATTGAATTCCGCGACCTAAATTGGGGCGAATATGTAAATTGATATCTATAGTTTGTATCTCTCCGTTCATATCTGCATCAAAAGTGCTGTAACCTGAACCACCTAGTGCAGAGCTTAAATTATTAAGGTCAATGGTTTGTACTTCGCCGTTAGGGGTTACATCTCCAGATACCATTGCAAAAACTCCGTTGAGTGCTGTTAATGAAGATGCCCCCCCAAAAACTGCAATAGGATCTTCACTAAGGTCTACAGGGGTTATTGAGGACAATGCAACAGTTGTAGCACTCAAAATTGACAAATGATTTCTGTGCCCCACAAATATGTAGTAATCTGTTTTTGGGGATGAAAGCCCTAATGCAGATATTCCATCTACTGCCACAATATCTCCATCTCTCTGTAAAAGTGCAGAGGTAGACTCCACAACAATAGTTCTGTCCGTTGCATCACGTAATTCTACAAGTACCCAATCAACAATAGCATCATCGCCAGTAATAGAAAAAACATTCACATCACAGACCAAAGCATCTGCATAAGGACTAGTAGTAGGTATTTGATTGTTTTGACGTAAATTGTCATTCATCAATCCAGCTGTGTCTGGAGAAATAAATGGACCTTGCAAAAATACTTTCGGGTTGATTGTCAATTTGAGTGAAATAGGATTAATAAACCCCTCACTAACTTGTATATCCCCAGCGCTACGTTCTTGAACAAATACTTCGCCTATAGTATAAAGCATTTGAATATTCCCTGCGGAAACAGAACCACCTCCACTATCAATGCTGGATTTAACAATTGTTTGTGCGTTTACAACTATTGAAAAAAGTAGAGCAATAATTAATGTTTTTTTCATGATATGAGATATTTATTCATAAAGTTAAAGGCGAATGATTACTTAATTTAAATTTTTTTAGTGAACGGGAGTTTTTTTTAGTGAATAAGCGATGTTTATTCAGTATAGGTTATTTCTGCTCCTATTATAGCCATGTCAACAGAGGGTCCATTACTATATTTCACATCAAAATAATAGTAGCTATTTGCATCAATAGTTATGTTTGTAGTAGTGGTATCTATAAAAACATCAGGTTGATTACGACTAGGTTGTGTTTGATATACTTCAATAGGTGTAACCGCATCTAAGAATGATTTTTCACGTAAGCTTATATAAATATTAGACCCACCTTGATTATCTCTCAAATAAAATTTAATTGAAGTTATGGTCGCACCTGCTGAGAGTAAGAGTGGTGCTATTAACTCAGATCTTAAAAGTACGCCATCCTCATTATACGCTGCATTTAAAGATGAATTATTATTTACTATTTGATATTCAAAAGCAGTAAAAGGAATGTGTAGTGTTTTTTCAATTGGCTCAGGCGGATTATTTAATGCAATAACTATTGCTTGATCCACATAACTTTTAACTGCGGCTTGAGTTGGGATTTTAGTGTCACTATTTTCTACTGCTATAAACCCACTTGAAAACTCTGAAATCGATGCCCCACTATTTAATTTCATTGTGCCTGTAAATTCAAATCCTAAATTTTGATTTATTTTAAGCGCATTTATATAGGTGTTGTTTGTAAATGTTCCCTTTTTTGCGATAATAAAATCGTCATTATTATTTTCTATTTTATAATGATTGAACGAACTATTTGTACTCAATCCATTTTCTAAACGTATGGAGCTGGAGTCGTTTAAATTGTCTGTTGTAATCAAAATACCTGCATTATCAGCGTCGTTTATATGTAATTGTTCTTGTGGATCATCTGTGCCTACTCCCACATTACCTATTTGCTTAATCGCATTATCACCGCTTTTTACAAATGCAGTATTGAGTGCTGTTATCGCATATGGAACAGCATTAAAAGCAGAAGTTCCTAAATCCACGTAACCATTACCACTATTAACTTCAACTTTAAGCATATTTGAAACACTCCAATCCACATCACTATAAGTATTAAAATTAGAACCTCCCGAACCTATGTTAAGAACTATTAACCCGTTAGCATTTGTAGTAGGTGCGTGTGTTTCAATGTATTGAATTCCAGTATTATTATTAATGGAAAAACGCACAAATACTACTTGATTTTCTATTGGGTTTCCATTAGCATCATTAATAATAGCTTTATAATTTATAGGTGCCTGAGCAAGACCTGTTAAGATTGCCGATAAAAAAAAGAGTAGTGTGTAGATTGATTTCAAAATGGATGATTTTAATTGTTATACACCCATTTGTAATTATATTTTAAAAGAGGTTAACACCTAGGATTAAAAAATGTATTTTAATATTTCTTAAATGTGCAAAACATTGAAAATCTAATAATTAAATAGGATAATTTTTTTGGATGGTAAACTTTTTTTATAATTTTAAAATCCTGTTAACCTTACATATTCCTCTTTAGACTAATGGGTTTTCACCATTAAAGCCTCAAATTATCAACCTTTATTTATGAAAGTATTTTACTTATTAGTATTATCGTTCTTATTTTCTTTTAATACAGTCCAAGCCCAAGAAACATGGCAAGAGGCTACTCATATTGCAGATTCATTATCCATGGAGTTTGAGCATAAAAAGTCTCTTAACTTCAGATTAAAGGCTCTTGAAATTGCAAATAAAAAACAGTCCGATACATTGGGTTACCTTACCGCGTTAAAAAATATTACTGAGACCGAAATGTTGTTCAATGATAGAGAAACACGTAAAAAAACTTATAAAGAATTAGTTTTAAATGTAAAGGAACTTGAAAACTATAACCCAAAACCAGAGCAAATTTATCAAGTATATCGTAGGGTTTCTATAAGTGCTTATGATTATTTGCGAGACATGGAGGAAGCTGATAAATATGTCAAGAAATCAATAGATGCGCATCTTAATAGTGATCAAATTGATTCTATATTATTATTAAAAAACTTGCACTCTAGGGGTATGGTTTTAAGAGAAAAGGGAGACTTAAATAAAGCATTAAAAATATTTGATGAGGGAATAAAATTTTTTGAGAGTCAAAAAAAGAGAGATAGTAATACTTTAGCAACTATTTATTTTGATATGGCATATACCTACCATCCTAATTTTTTAAACATCCCAAAGAAACGATATGAATATTTAAAAAAAGCCGAATCCGTTTTTAGAACTTTAAAAAACCCTAATCAGGATAACTATCAAACTACACTTTCACAGCTATCTGACTATGAAAGGTTTTATGGTAATTATGAAGTTTCACTGGGTTATCTAAATAAAGGATATCAACTATACCTCGATAATAAAGACTCTTCTCAAACTTTAAAATCTACTATTTTTAATTTAAGAAAAGAATTAGATTATTATCATTATAAAATTATGTTATATGCAAAACTTGAACAAGAAAAAGAATTGCTTGAGTCTATAAAAAAAATAGAAAGTTTTGCTATAAATACAAACCTAGATCCACTTGAATATGAATATTATGTACTATCCTATCTAAAAACTGGTAGATATTATAAAAAAACAGAAAACTATAAACAGGCAATGTTTTATTTTAACAAAGGTTTAAAAACAGCAGATAATGCCACAGAAACAGATTATCATCCAGATTTTTATGTAGAAATAGTAGAGCTGAAACTCAACCAAAATAAAATTAAGGAAGCAAAAATATTATTAGATAATGATTCTTTGTTTATAGGGATGGTTCCTTCTGTAAAATCTCACTATTTAAAAAATAAGCTACGAGTTGCGGTTGAGTTGAGAGATTTTGATACCGCAAAAGAATATATAAATAACACGCTTTACAGTATAAGCGACAAGTCTTCTCTCATTGATATTGATAATTTAAACATTGTAGATTATAAACCAGGACACCTGTTAATTGATATTACAATATTACGTGATTTAGCCTTTTTATTAGAAGCTAATGAAACTCCATGGGATAACGTACCTGAAAAATTATATAAAATGGCTTTAATCCATTTTGATGCTAATTTTATTCAAGGCGAATTAAACCCAGGGGCTAAAAGATATTTAGATATGATTACTAATGGGTACTTAAAATATCAAGAAAATGATGATCAAGAATCACTCTTATACTTTCTTGAAAAATACGAAAGTATAACGTCCCGATATTTATACTCTAAATTTAACCAAAGCCGTTATGTAAAACAAGATGAGCAAACAAATAAACTTTTAGAGCAAGAAAAACAGCTTCGGTCAAATATTACTTATTTAAAAAGAAAACAAGCAAGAAACGATACAGATGAAGTTGCGCAGCAACTTTTTGAACTTCAATCTTCACTTGATGAAGTTGAAATAACATTATCAAGTCAAAATAAACAAATAGAAAGTGTTTTAGAGAAACAATTCTTATTCAAAAACCTTGATACAGAAAATAAAAACTATGTAAAATTTATAGAAGCAAAAAATAATTTATATAGATTTTTAATTGATGATACAGGTATTCATTTTAAAAAATTAGGTAATTATGATGAGATTGCTAAGGATGTAATTCAATTTATTACATCAATTAAAAATCCTTCAAATAAAGAAGGTTACTCTAGTAAAATAGAAAATAAGCTTTTTGTAGATTTATTAGCAGATATCCCGTTTAAAGAGAAGACCTATATTGTTCCAGATAAGGTGCTTAATTATTTGCCTTTTGAGTTACTTCAAAAAAACAACGTGAGCTTAATTGAAACCAACACTATTTCATACGCAATAGGCCTATCATATTTGCAAAGCGAAACTTCAAGTAAAAGAACAACAAATAACGTTGCATTATTTGCTCCTTCATATTCAAGATTTGTTCCTACTGAAACACAATTAGTAGTGCGTGGAGAGGCATATGATTTAAGTGGTGCAAAAGCGGAGGTTGCCGAAATTTCAAAAATTATTCCGTCAACAGTTTACATAGATGATGCAGCATCAAAAAAAGCATTTCAAAATTTAAGCAATAATGTTTCTGTTATTCATTTGAGTATGCATTCATTTCTTAATGATAAAGATCCAGAGTTGAGTAGTCTTGTTTTCTCTGATAACGAAGTTGAAAATGAACTTTATATTTCAGAATTATACGGGTTAAATCTTAATGCAAATCTTGCAGTTTTGAGTGCGTGTAATACTGGCGTTGGTGGTTATGATAACGGTGATGGTGTAGTCTCTATGTCACGAGCTTTTAAATATGCGGGTGTACCTGCAACGGTAAGTAGTTTGTGGAGTGCGCCAGATCTTTCTACAAAAAAAATAATGGTCTCATTTTATGAGCATTTAAAAAACGGCGCATCAAAATCAAAAGCGTTACAATTAGCAAAATTAGACTACTTAAAAAATACAAATGAACGAGAGTTAAAACATCCTTATTATTGGGCAGGCTTTGTTTTACATGGAGATGACAGTCCCATACTATTAGAAAACGAATTTTATAAAACGTTATGGTTCTGGGTAGTTATCGCTATATTATTATTAATTATTGTTTTAATATTGAGAAAAAGGACTAAAAATCAATTGAGCTGATTTTCCAAAGAGGTTCTTTTATCTTTTTTATACATAGCATCCACGGTTTTCAATTTTTTTAAACTTTGTAAGGCACTTTTTTTATCTTCACTCTTTAAATGAGCTAATGCACTGTACCAATGTGTCTGTGGTAGATAACGTGTATTTGTATCCTCAATAGATTTTAATATAATGAGTGCTTTATCTGTTGCACCAGTATTTAAATGGCTCATAGCAAGATAAAATTTGATGTCTGGATTGTCTTGTAGCTCAAGCATTTTTTGAAATTCAGAAATTGCCTTCTCATAATTGCCATTCTCATACTCCATAAACGCTAAATTTCCAGGTATATCACGCACAACAGGTTGAAGCGTATTAGGGTAGGGTTCAAAATTTGAAGCATATAAACTTTGAGCATTGTTTGAGTTTTGAAACACATAAAAACTTCCTATACCAATTAACACAGCAATCGTCGCCGCAATTTGCCAGATTTTAAAAGGATTTTTTTTAGGAGTACGTTCATTTTCAATTGCTTGTAAACGTTTTTTTAACTTGTCTTTTTCTGAAATTTTAATGCTTGAAGCAATTAATTTATATTCATCAACAGCTGCTTTAAAAGTGGCATCTACTTTCATTTTATGTGCTACTTCTTCCATTTCTATTTTGGAAAGTTTTTGAGCAACGTAGTGTTGTATTAGTTGTTCTTGTTCCATGTTACTTAGGGGAGTTTATAAGTTGTCTCAAACCTTTTAGACAGCGAGATTTATGGCTCTTTACTGTGTTTTCATCTTTATAATGTGTAAGTGCTACAATTTCTTTAATAGTGAGATTTCGGTAATAATACATTTTAAGTATATCTTGACAACTGGGCGACATATTTTTAAAATTAATTGCTAATTGTTTTTGTTGCTCGCTAGGTGAATTGTCTACTTCAATCTCAAAATCGGCAACTTTTTCGGGTGCATCTTTTAAAATTACTTTTTTCCGTTTTTTTAGGATGTTATACATTTTATATTTTCCTATTGCAAACAAGTATGTCCTCAACGTGCCATTTTCTATAACTAATTGTTTACTAACAAAATTTTGATAGAGTGCAATGGTAGCATCTTGGTACACATCTAGTACTGTGTCCTTATCTAAATTAAATTTAAGCGCATAATTAAAAAATGCTTCTTGGTTGTCTTTGTAAACTTCTTCAAAAGCGGTTGGATCTTCATCCCTCAATCTTTGTTGTAACGAAGTGTTTGTCATTAGTCTATTGCTTATTTAAAAGATTAACAAGGTAGACAAATTTATTTTTTTTGTTTAGATAGCCGTATAATTTTCAAAATGAAAATTATACGGTCTTTTAAAACTTCAGATAATAATATAATAAATTTAATGGTGAAGCACCTCAATATTCAATGAGCTATAGCGGTTTGAAGTGTTTAAAATTTTGGCGAAAGCCGAAATATAATACATTCAACTAATTAAATTTCTATAAAATTTTTTGATAATTTTTAAATGGTGTTAGAAAGCAGCATAATTATTTTTCAATTTTATAAATAAAGGTATTATCCTCACCTTAATTTGTCCACTTCAAAAATGCAAACCTACTGTCGCTATTTTTGTCCAGTTTTCAAAAAAATAATCACGATATATAGATTTATATCCTCATAAAGATCTAGTATTTATTGATAACTTAGAAGAGTTGTATTTGTTGAAATATAAGGAGACATTAAACATTGTTGCTAAATTTGACGATTTATCCACTCTAACAATCACGGTTAAGGTATTTAAATTTGTAAACTCATCATCACTATGTATCTGCACATTTTAAAATGATCAGCAATGTCCCCATTAATGGTTGAGAAACTACTGCTATCTACGATAACTTCTCTAAATATTTATAACTAAAATACCACATGCATCTGTAACCGGGTCATGAGTTTCTTGGTATAAATTTGTAGTTCTATTTTCTAAAATTTGGAATATATCGATGTTATGGCTAACTAGTGTATTGCTGTCACTATCTTCGATTACAGCTTTATAGTTGACACCATTTTCGTAATAATTATTCTGGAAATGAGCAGAAAGGAAATAAAAAAGATATAAACCCTTCATATTATATAATACTTAAATTAAGAGTTTTTTATCTAATTCGTTCTATCTCTAAAAAGAAATTTTGCATTGATACTGCTGAAGACTTTGATGCATAGATTTCAATATAATCACCAGGGACAAGATACTCTATAGAGGAAATATCCCTAGATATTCTTGAAGTTCCAGCTTGAGATGATACCGTTCTGGAAAAAAACAGATCAATCTTGACGCTACTTCCGTTTTTATATATGGCTAAGTTTAAAACATATTCTATTGAATTACCAAAAACTTGCCCTGTAGCATCTGCTGAAATTGAATAATACCCAGCCTCAGTCACGTTAAATCTGCTTAATTGAGGGTTATTTGAAAAAGAGGGGTTTGGTTCATAGTTTTCTGTAATATCAAAAATTTCATTATTGAAAGTAACTTTTGAAAAATTTGTACCAATAAATATATTTGATGCATTTGCTTTAGCAAGTGGAAATTGTGATACAGGTGATGCTATAACAGTTTCCGCAACCTTTGCATAGGGTACACTTTTAAATTCTGTAGTTCCTAAATCCACAAAACCATCACCACTATCTACCTGGACATTTAAAAAATGGTTAGCAAAACTCCAATTAACGGTTGAGAAACTACCGCTACCAACGGTGCCTTCTCCAATATTTACAGCTACAATACCATTTGCATCAGTAACCGTGTCATGAGTTTCTTGGTAAACATTTGTGGTTCCATTTTCTAAAATTTGGAACTGGATAATGATGTCTTGGCTAACTAGTGTATTGCCGTCAGTATTTTTAATTAGTGCTTTATAATTAATGCCATTTTGTGCAAAGCAAATTAAACTAATTAACACTGCGGAAATTGTAATTAAAATTGTCTTCATTATAATAATTATTTAATGGGTTTAGCTATCTTCATTTTTTTATATTTCAGAAAAGAATAAAATTAAATTACTGCCCAATTTTGCTAACTGCAAAGGCAAAGATTTTTGCAAGCAATCGTTCTTTATCTGTATTGACAATTCCATCGTTTGACATTTCTTCAAAGAATAAATAATCTGATAAAAAAACGCCTCTATCTTCAATAATTATTGAATATTCATCATTGTGTGGCAATTGTGAACCTAATGCCCAAACCTCAGGATTATTTGATGTACCTAATGCTATGCTTCTCTTGTTTCCAGTATAATTGACTAAGGTATTTGCTGGCACTGAACCAAAATTACCTGAGCTTAAATAAGGACTATTTGTAGTTATAATATTATTTCCTGAAAGTGTTTCTATAAATTCATGACCAAAAAGTTGATGTAAGTCATCAGTATTGTCATTGTATAAACTTGCAATGATTACTCCACCATCATCTGTATTATTTGCCCAGTCTAATAGGACTTGTGCAGCATTTTGAGGAAAAAAATTAGAGTAAAATCTATTTACCCAAATGATATCTAAATCCAATGAATTTAATGATAACAGTGTGAAATCCATATCATCAATATCTATGAAATTAACTCTGCTAAATTGATCACCGTTTCCTTTTGTATCAATTGTTTTTCCATAACCAAAATTATTTTCCATAAATGCTCTGTAACCTACTAAATCATTTGACTCATAAATATTTTCAAAATCATCGTCAAAATATCCAATATTTAATGTGGGTAATTCATCATCAATGATGGTTAAATTTTGGGTGTCTCCATTATTAGAGAATGAAAGGTTAGGAGGACCATTTATAATCTCAATAGTAAAAATAAAATCCTCGTCTGCTTCAATAATATTGTCTCCTATTATTGTAAAAACAGCAGGAATAGTATTAGAACCTGATGGGATTGTTACCATTAAACTTGCAGGTGTTATGTCACTAGTATCGCCATTATGTGTTATGTTTAATTGTATGTCAACAGAAGGATTTCCTCCATCAATTAAAGCATTTATTATATAAGGAGCGTCCGTATCCCCTTCAGTAACTTCATATAAATCTGAATAACTACGAAGTTTTAAGTCTGGGTCTAATACAGTTGTGGTGTCTGTACAAGTGAAACCTAGGTTGTTCCAGGTAGCATTTATTATGCTGCCAGCTGTTCCTGTATCTCCTGCAAATCTATATGCAATTGTTTTTGATGTATTAGGAGGTATAATAATACTTTCACCATTAGTTATTGTTACTCCATCTACTTTTATGTTAGTTGCATTTGGAGAAATTGTGCCTAATCCTGATCCACTCAATACGACATCTGTATAGTTAAATGTAATAGGTTGTGAGGCATAAACTGGGCTTAAATTTATTACGGTTACAGTATAGGTATAAGAACCTAGATAAGCACCTTCTTGAAAATCATCTGATAACCCATTTGAGTTACAATCTACTTCTAGTGGTGGCGCTGGCTCACTCACACATATCCAACCTTCATTACTACCACCTCTATACATGGATAAACAATTATTTACAGCGTCATAAACTAATGTGCCATAGGGCACGCTAGCTGCAGGGTCTGCTATATTTATAATATCTGTTTCAGGATTTGTTGTGGCTTTCGGTAAAATAAAACCTCCATTATTTGTGCTGTTTATATCAAGTGCTCCTCGAGGAGTATTTGTTTTTATGCCTATAACATCGTTTTGTCCACCCACAAAAAGTAAAGAATTATTTGTTACATTTTTAACTTCAAAGCCATCACCTATAATTTCTACTTTACCAGTTGCGGCATTAATAATTCTTCCAGCACCATTTCCTCCCTTGTTGTAAGCATCATTTAAAGTTCCTTTACGAGTATCCTCAGCAAAATTAGCATAGGGAACACTCATAAATTGTGTAGTCCCTAAATCTACAAATCCAGCCCCTGTGTTTATTTGTACATTTAAAAAGTGTGCTGCTAAACCCCAATCTATCAATAAAAAGTTACCGCTATCCACGATGCCTTCTCCAATATTTACGACTACAATTCCATTTGCATCTGTAACCGCGTCGTGAGTTTCTTGATAAACATTTGTAGTCCCATTTTCTAAAATTTGAAACTGGACAAAAATGTCTTGACTCACAAGCGCATTGCCGTCAGTATCTTTAATAAGTGCCTTGTAGTTAATGCCATTTTGAGCTATACTTATTACTGAAATGAACAGGGTGAGAATAATTAGGCAAAGATTTTTCATTTTAAATTTATTTTGAATAATAAATCTAAATTGAAAGAAGGGCTTTAAAAATTTTATTTAGTGAATGAATGGTTTATTTAGTGAACAAACTTTAACCTAAGTAAATAAAATATAATTAACGAATCTGCTCAATTTCAAAAGTATTTCTATTAGGTAAGGATTGTGCATAACCGTTTTCTGATCCAAAAATTTCAATATAATCACCAGGGATTAAATGCACAATGGATGATACTTTAACTGTCATCTTAAAACGATCATCTTCTCTAAACTCTACTTCGCTTTTTTTTAAAAAACTCCCATTTTTGTAAATATATAGTGAAAGATTAGTTTCATCTATATTACCATTTACAAAGCGTATTGATGCATCTGCAGAAATTTTATAGTAACCATCAACAGTACTTGTAAACCTACTCGTTAAAGGGTCGTAGTTGTTAGTGAGGTCAAAAACCTCAGTTCCATAAGTTATTTTGTTGGGATTTGAACTTGATGAAAAACTAGTTAAATAAGCTTTTGCTAATGCAAATCCAGCAATATCCACTGGAGGATTTTTTACTTTTTCTGCTAGCTTTGCATAAGGAACTGTTCCAAACCCTGAAGTTCCTAGATCTACTAATCCATCTCCAGTATCTACTTGTACATTTAAAAAATGATCACCTATTCCCCAATCGATAGTTAAAAAGTTACCATTATTTACTATTCCTTCGCCAA
The DNA here is from genome assembly GCF_009014635.1 of Patiriisocius marinistellae. Lineage (GTDB taxonomy): Bacteria > Bacteroidota > Bacteroidia > Flavobacteriales > Flavobacteriaceae > Patiriisocius > Patiriisocius marinistellae. Next base: position 794,080 of record NZ_BKCF01000001.1, read on the forward strand.
TGTCCACTTTAGCTATTCCATTAATGTCGGTAGTTAGATTATGAGTTTCTTGATATACATTAGTAATTGGTCCCTGAAATATTTGAAATTGAATAGTTATTGCTTGGCTCGCAAAAATATCTCCATTGCTATCTTTAATAAGTGCCTTATAGTTAATGCCATTTTGAGCAATGCTTGTAGTTACAATTAGTAACGCAAAAATTAAATTTAAAACTAATTTCATTAGTGATTTTTTATTATTCTTCTGCTGAATTTTTTTCAGTTTTTATATTTCCGAAGTTATTATTGTTTTCTAGAGCTGAAAGTCTATTTTCAAGTGTTTCAAATTTTCCAGTCATTTCTTGTAGTTGTTGTTTAAGGTTGTCAACTTTAGCTCGTTCCTCTTCAATAATTTGTTGTTGCTCCTTGGCAACTTGGACTAATAGCGGTGTCATTTTTCCATAGTCCATTCCTATAGCGTCAATACCATTTTCTTCGTAGGCAACAATTTCTGGTAATACGGCACCAACTTCCTCTGCAATCATACCCATGTCGTGTTTACCACCATGTTCTTCGTCCAAGTCGTAATACACACCTCTAATTTTAGATAGTTTTTCTAAAGCATTATCAATTTCCACAATGTTGCTTTTCCATCGTATTGAAGAACCTTGCCCATACATTACACCTTGCCCATTTGCATAAAAGCTAAAACCATCTGGGCTTGATGATGAGCCCCTTACACCTATTCCAGCACCAGTACTAGCTGCAGAGATTCCCCAAACACCTGTACTGTTCTCACCAAAAGCACGAGAGTGTAACCCATTTGTATTTGGAGCATTAGTGTCTACGTCAATACCATCACCTGTATAACCAACAAAATAAGCACCTTTACCACCGTAACCTTCAATTCCATATCCATTAGTTGATGTGCCGGTGATTCCTGGTGCATCAATAGATATTCCTCTGAGAGCTGGAAGTATTTCAGATGTTGAATTTGCCCATATATTTCCTTCAAATCTTGAATTTCCTACAACATGTAACTTCCTTCCAGGATCATTAGTTCCTATACCTACTAAACCATTACCATTGTTATTAAAATAAATATCATTTCCATTTACAGTCCAAGGACTACTTCCTCCGCCTCCACCAGTTGGTGCTTGCCAAGTTGCATTACCTTCAGAGTCTGAGGTAAGTATATAACCATTGGCAGCACCAGTTGTAATCTGGACTTCATCAACTTTTAAATCGCCATTAATGTCAAGAGATTTAGAGGGATTTGAATCATTAATTCCGACTTTGCCATCTCCTGATACGGTAAAAATATTTCCGCCATCACTATTAAAAAGGTTTAACCTGTCATCTGCTGTATTTTCACCAATAAATGCAGCTAAATCCCAATAGTCTTCTCCATTTCTATTTGTGTTTTTAAACTTTATACGTGCATAACCAGAGTTGTCTTCTACTAATGACAGTTGTGGCGAATTACTTGAACTATTCCCTTCAATTTCCAACATCCCGTTAATGTCTGTATGTTTTCCTATGCCTATGGTACCATCTTGTAAAATGGTAAATGCATTGCTACGAGTTGAAGATGAAAGTCCGTTTCCTACTTGAAAAATAGGGTTTGAGTCGCGTAAATTTTCAGAATCTCCACCTCCCGTATTATATGTTCCTACCGCTACGCTACCTACAGCATCTGCTTTAGTACCTAATCCTATTGCTGTAGCGCTGTTTCCTGTGGCTTCGTTATTAAAGCCTAAAGCAATACTTCCTAGGGCAGAAGCTCGTGTATCTTGCCCAACAGTAAAAGAGTTATTCCCGGTGGCACCATTTAAAGATGAAGCCATAGAACTTCTACTTAAATCTACAGCATTTTTACCAATATTACCATAATTATCTGCAGAATGACCTATAAGTCTCCATCCCTTTCCATTACCTTCATCAAGAGCTTCTAGACCATTAATATTTGTTGCATGAAGTGCATAAGGAACTGTGCCAAAGGGCTCTGTGCCTAAATCTACAAAACCAGCACCAATATCCATTTTAACATTAAGTGAGTGCGAAGCTATGTTCCATTCTGGAGCATCACCACTAATGTATGTCCCTTGTCCAATTAAAACTCTTATTATCCCATTATCGTCTGTAGTGGGATTGTGTGATTCCTGATAAACATTAATTGTCCCGTTTTTTAAAATAGTAAACTGTATGATTACAGACTGATTAGTAATAAGGCTTCCATCGTTGTCAGTAATTTGTGCTTTGTAATTGATACCATTTTGAGCTATACTTATTGCTGAAATGAATAGGGTGATAATAAAAAGTAATTGTTGTTTCATCACAAAAATTTTAAATAATTTTAAATCTATGAATGATACTAGCCGTTTTCAAAAATTTTTAGTTAAACAAAGATTTTTTTAGTGAACACATCTTTATTCATAAAATCTAAAACTTAGGATGGCTAAAATTTCAGAAATTATAGTGCTAATTACCTCATCAATAACTTGTATTTTCGCTTCTGAAATATAACATACATGAAAAACTTTTCAATTGCAATACACGGTGGTGCAGGTACACTAGTAAAAGGTTTAATGACTGAAGAGCTTGAGGCTAAATATAAAGCAGCCTTAAAAGATGCTAAAGATAAAGGATATGCTGTTTTAGAAAGCGGAGCTACAGCAATGGACGCAGTAGAAACAGCAGTTAAATCATTAGAAGATTCTCCATTGTTTAATGCTGGAAAAGGAGCTGTTTTTACACACACGGGAACACACGAAATGGACGCGGCAGTAATGGATGGGAAAACATTAGAAGCAGGCGGTGTTTCATTAATCACAGGAATTAAAAACCCTATTTCTTTGGCACGTGATATCATGGAAAAAAGTGATCATGTTTTCCTAGCTGGAGAAGGAGCAATGCAATTTGCTAAAAGTCAAAATTACACACTAGAAACTCCAGACTATTTTTATGATGAGGTGCGTTATCAACAGTGGCAAGGTATTAAAGATAGTGATAAATTTCAATTAGATCATTCTGTAAAAAAGGATGGTAAATTTGGAACTGTTGGTGCAGTGGCATTAGATGTTCATGGAAATATCGCCGCAGCAACATCAACAGGAGGAATGACAAATAAAAAATGGGGGAGAGTGGGAGACAGCCCAATGATAGGTGCAGGAACATATGCAAATAATAAAACTTGTGCCATAAGTTGTACAGGAAGCGGTGAGTTTTTTATTCGTGGAGTAGTAGCATATGATGTTTCTTGCTTGATGGAGTATAAAGGATTGTCCCTTGAAGAAGCAACTCATGAAGTTATCCAAAAAAGAATTTTAAAAATAGGGGGAGACGGAGGCTTAATAGCAGTTGATACAAATGGTAATATTGCCATGCCATTCAATACAGAAGGTATGTATAGGGCCTTCAAAAAGAGTAATGGAGAAATGGATATAAAAATATATAAGGAATAATATTAAAAAAATAAAGTTCAGCATTTTTTAAAATGCTGAACTTTATTTAGTCTAAAAATCACTTGTTTTATTCTTCAATTAAAGGAACTTCCATAGGTGAAATATTAACAGTTTTCTTTTTAATATTAAAACGATCTCCACTAGCTAAAATGTGCGTTTTTAAATTAGTCAACGACATAGGTGTTCCTTTTTCTAAAAGATGATGATTGTTATGCTTAGCTTTTCTAGCGTTAAATAAAATAACCATCCCTGAGCCTAAAACTTCAAATTTTCCGCCTTTAATAATAAGTCCTGTGTCTTCAGCAAGTCCTACGCCTATGAGGTTAGGGAATCTTGCAACAGCTTCTGCCATTCTACCAAAACGTCCACGACGAATAAAATGGCTGTCAATAATTAATTCAGGAATAAAAGACATTCCTTTGTCCATGCCCACAGCTCCTTTTATAAAAGATTCTTGACTACTTCCACCAGTAATCATCTCATGACTCATACACATTGCACCAGCACTTGTTCCTGCAATAACAAACTTTTCATTTTGATAGCGTTTTAACATAACACCATGCAATTTTGTGCCACCAATTTTTCGAGTAATATTTGATTGGTTTCCACCAGAAAACATTACACAATCAGCTTCTTCCATTAACTTTATATTACCAGGAGTTTCAGATTGATCTCTGTCACGAATATTCATAACATGTACATTTGAACAACCTAGTTTTTTAAATGCATCTAAATAGTTTTCACCAACTTCTAAGGGTATACTTGATGCTGTAGGAATAACTATAATCTTCGCATTAGAGCCACCAGCTTCTTTTACAACACGAGATAAAATACCATCCTCAATATATTCTAGATGATAAATTTCGTTTTCTTCAATTCCTTTATCTTCATTACCTCCTATGGGTATCAAAATTCCTTTTGCTTTCATGATGAAATGTGTTTGGGTGGGCAAAAATAGGCGTTTTAATGAAGAAAAAATGATATATTTAAAGATTCTTGAATACCACAAATTTCAGAAACACTTAAAAACCAACCCACTATGAATATACGCGAAATAAATGCGATGCGCGGTCCTAATTACTGGTCTGTACGTCGTCACAAATTAATTGTTATGGTACTTGATCTTGAAAAGATGGAAGAATTTCCCTCTAACAAAATTAAGGGATTTTCTAAACGATTGAAAAACATGTTTCCATCTATGTATAGTCATCGTTGTAGCGTAGGAGAACCTGGTGGCTTTTTTCAACGAGTTGAAGAAGGTACTTGGATGGGACATATTATTGAGCACATTGCGCTTGAAATTCAAACGCTTGCAGGAATGGATACTGGCTTTGGTAGAACAAGAGACTACGGGGAAGTAGGCGTTTATAATGTGGTTTTTAGTTATATGGAAGAAAGTGTGGGGCGTTATGCCGCCGAAGCTTCGGTTAAGATATGCGAAGCATTAATCGCAGCAAAGGATTATGATCTTGACCCAGATATTCAAAAAATGCGTGAGCTTAGAGAATCTTCTAGATTGGGACCTAGTACAGGGAGTATTGTGGAAGAAGCTGAAAGTAGAGGGATTCCGTGGATTAGATTAAATAAATATTCATTATGCCAACTAGGATATGGTGCAAATCAAAAAAGAATACAAGCCACAGTAACTTCAGAAACTTCAAGTATAGGAGTAGAACTTGCATGTGATAAAGAAGATACAAAATACTTGTTAGAACAGGCTGAGGTTGAAGTGCCTCGTGGAGATATAATCTCACGAGAAAGTAGTCTTGAAGATGCTTGTAGATATGTAGGTTATCCATTAGTTATTAAACCTATAGATGGAAATCATGGTCGCGGTATTACGGTAGATATTCAAAATTATGAAGGAGCTGTAGTAGCCTTCCATGCTGCAAAAGAAGTATCAAGAAGAGTTATAGTAGAAAAATATATTACAGGAGAAGATTACAGGCTCTTGGTAATTAATAATGTATTAGTAGCTGGTGCAATAAGAACTCCAGCCCATGTTGTAGGAGATGGAAAACAAACAGTTGAAAGTTTAATTGATGAGGTTAATAGAGACCCAAGACGCGGCTATGGGCATGAAAATGTATTAACACAAATTACGGTTAATGACTTAACGAGAACAATAATAAAGGATGCTGGGAAAACATTAGACTCTGTTCTAGAAGAAGGTGAAAAATTAATTTTGAAAGATACGGCAAACCTTAGTACTGGAGGAACGGCAGAAGATATTACAGATATTATTCATCCTGCAAACGTATCAATGGCAGAACGTATTTCAAAAATTATTGATCTTGATATTTGTGGTATTGATATTATGACCACAGATATTTCTAAACCATTATCAGAAACTGGTGGTGCAATCTTAGAAGTTAATGCGGGGCCAGGTTTTAGAATGCATCTTGCTCCTACAAGTGGGTTGCCAAGAAATGTAGCAGCTCCAGTTATCGATAAACTATTCCCTAAGCAGGGTGATACTGGACGTATTCCTATTACTGCTATCACAGGAACAAATGGAAAAACAACTACTAGTCGTTTAATTGCCCATATGGCAAAAATGAAAGGTTACCGAGTGGGATATACAACTAGTGATGGGGTTTATATTCAAAATAGATTATTAATGACAGGTGACTGTACAGGACCATCAAGCGCAGAGTTTGTACTCAAAGATCCTACAGTTAATTTTGCAGTTTTAGAATGTGCAAGAGGTGGACTATTGAGAGCAGGTTTGGGCTTTAAAAATTGTGACGTTGCTGTTGTAACTAACGTATCTGCAGATCATTTAGGGCTTAAGGGAATTCATACCGTAGAGCAATTAGCTCGTGTAAAAGGAGTAATACCAGAAACAGTATTGCCAGATGGTTATGCCATTTTGAATGCAGATGATGACCTAGTGTATGAAATGCGCAGAAGCCTTGATTGTAAGGTAGCACTGTTCTCAATGGACGAAGAAAATTCTCGTGTAAAAGCGTTGCAACGCAAAGGAGGTATTACAGCCATTTATGAAAATGGGTTTGTTACTATTTGTAAAGGAGAATGGAAAATGAGAGTAATGAAAGCGGTTAATATTCCACTTACATACGGTGGCAAAGCAGATTTTATGATTCAAAATGTGCTTGCGGCAGTTTTAGCGGCACATGTTCAAGGCATTCGTATTGAAGATATGAAAGTAGCTTTAGAAACATTCATTCCTTCGGCCTCTCAAACCCCTGGTAGGTTGAACCTCTTCAAGTTTGAAAATTTCAGTATTTTACTGGATTATGCACACAATCCTGCTGGGATGAGAGCTTTAAAACAATTTTCAGATAATTTAGAGGCATCACATAAGGTGTGCATTATTGCTGGAATAGGGGATAGACGTGTGGAGGATAATAACTTGATAGGAAGTATAGCTGCAGAAATGAGTGACGAAATAATCATTCGTCAAGATAAACGACTACGAGGCAAAACCGAAGAAGAGCTTATTAAAATGCTCAATGATGGAATTAAGATGCAAAACCCAAAAATGAAAACTACTGTTATTCCAAGTGAGAAAGAAGCAATAACACATGCTGTCAACAATGCAAAAAAAGATTCACTCATAATTTTATGTAGCGATGTAGTGCCAGATGCGCTAGAGTTAGTACAAAAATTTAAAGCACAAGAAGCGAGTGGTAAAAAGATTTTTGCGCAGTAGATTTTCTTCGGAAATATTAAACATTAAAAAGACCGTTATTTTATGAATAACGGTCTTTTAATTTAAAGTGGAATTTCTAAAATTCATCAAAATTTTACATTCTATTTACATTGATTTATAACGTGTAGTAAAATGATTTAACTTATTTCGACATTAATCGTCATAAGGAACATTTGTAAATCTTCCTTGCGTTACTTCAAATGTTTGGCCAGAATCTTCATCCGTTGCAGTGAAGCTAAACTCTCCCGAAATTACTTTATTAGTCTTATCAATAAATGTAACTTTTACAATAGCATTATCTGTGTTTTCGGTTGTGGCATTTATCTCATCATTTTCTTGATAAGTGCCGAGGGCAAATTGCTCTTCAAGATTTGAGTCATTAATTCCTTGATGTACTTTTCCATTTACAAGTGCGTCAAAATTAGAGTCACCCATTGCAATACCTATGGCAGTGGGGAGACCTCCATTTAAATCTGCGCCCCCTATGGCAAAGACATAGGCTTGATTTCCATTTATAGGAAGTAATGAGAGTCTTGCCTCTACAGCGCCCTCCACAACAAGTGAGGAAAAATCATTGCCATTTACCTTTGCTGTAATTTGTGCAATGGAACCATCTCCACCTCCGCCACCTATATCCTCAATAATATCTTCTGCATCATCGCTACCGCAAGAATTTAACGCTAAAGTTAGAAAAGAGAACAGGAGTATTTTTTTAAATACAGTCATAATTTTTAGATTTTTAAAAGTGAGTCTATTTTAATTGAGTAAACTATAGGGGAGTTTATTATTCAAATTTTATTATTTCCTTTAATTTTAAATAATTTTTTAAGGTCGTCTTTTGATGCGTTTTTTTTGATGTTTTTTAGTTTACTAGTATCTTGTTTTATTCGGCGATTTGAGGCGTTTTTTAAAGGTTTAAAACTTCCACCAGTTTTTTTATTTGCTATTTCACGAAAATAGGCGGTATTAAAAATGGGTCTTTCTTTATATTCTTCATCTAAAAGTTGAAACGCTTTTTGATATCGTTCTTGTTTTTCTAAAATCCAAGCTAATAAATATATGGCAGCGATGTTTTCCTGTTGAGTCATTTCTTTATAAATACGAATACTTTCTCGCACATCGATTTCGGCTTTGCTATAATTTTCTAAGTAAAAATTTGCTCTTCCTCTTTCTAAATACGTGCCGTGATTGGGGTGCATAGCAACTAATTTGTCAAGTTCAACAATTTTAGCTTCTGTTATATAGGCTTTCCCTTGGTTAAATTGAAGCTCTCTAATTTCTTCTATTTTATTAAAATATATATCACAACTGTTCACCATTTCATAAGTGAATGAAACCATTAATTCCATCCTTTTTTGTTGTCCTTTTTGGTATCTAATGTTTGCATTTTCTTCTACAATTTCGGCATCAATAAGGGCTGCATAATTGGGCAATGTGTTTTGAAAACAAGTTTCAATAGCCTTATTGGGGTTTTTTTGTGTTTCAAATTGTTGTGGTAAACAATTACAAATTTCGGCTTTAAAACTAGTTGTGTACGACTGTGCATTTGCAATACCTAAAGCAATTGAGAGTGTTATTGAAAGTAAGCTGTTTTTTTTATTCATATTTTTACTCTTCTTCATCGGTGCCAATAAAATATGTTTTTGATGTTGCAAGACAGTAACGTAATGCCTTTTTAGCTTTGTTTAAATTAAGTGTGGCTTTCCCTTTTCGCATAATATTGCCTTTGCCACTTCCCATATCTTCAACAACAGTGGGTAAAACTTGCCATAAGCTATCAATATCTTTTTGAGCATTTGCGAGTAGTTCGTCTTCTAACTCTGGTGGAATTTCAACACCCTTTTGGGATAGGCTATCATAAACATATATTTTATGATATAACTGAAATGTATTATCTACAAACTGATCTGCACTTTTTATTTTTGAATTTTTTTTTGGTGGGTTTATTCTTTCTTGACAAAAAATTTGTGATGTAAAGCTAGAAAGTAACAACAAACAACTGCAGATGTAGATAATAAAGTAATTAGATTTTTTCATCAAATTTTTTTTGCGAGGTTACTGTTAAAGATAAATTTTACATTATTACTTAGCTAGCTGTAATTTGTAACCGTCGTTAAGTAAAGTTTAAGTGTTGATTGTTAGGGTTTAATCGTAAATAATTTTATACTTTTAAAAAACAACCGCAAAAAACTATTTTCATTGATGAAATGTAAACTACTCTATTTCATTTTATTCTTTTGGGTATATAGCTCAGCCCAACAAAAATTAATAGATTCTCTATCAGAACAATTAAAATTATATCCTGATAATAGCATAGAGAAATTGACTTTACTTAACGATTTGTGCTATTACTATAATAATATACAACCTAAGGAGGGACTTTTATTTTGTGATAAGGCAATTAACTTGGCAAAAAAACTAGAGTCTAAAGAGCAACTTGCATTAGCATATAAATTTAAAGGTGTTAATTATTATGCATTAGCAAATACAGCAGCAGCATTGAAAATGTATGATTCAGCAATTGAGATTCAAAAAACTTTTAATGATGAAAAAGCGCTTGCTAAGACAATATATAATAAGGGATTAGTTTATTTTAATGCTTCAGATTATAAAGAATCAAACCATAATTATCGAGAGGCTTATATAATTTTTGAAAAGGAAAAAGACTCTTTTTTAATGGCGAAAATGCTAAATAGCATAGCTATAAATCAAATGTACCAAGTTAAATATCCTGAAGCTATTAAAACTTTTAATGAGGCAGCAATCATTTATGAAAACTTAAACAAGCAAAACGATTTTGAGTATGGGAGTATCCAAGCTAATCTGGGGCTTCTGTATAAACGTTTAGATAAATTTGATCAGGCAATTGCTCAACAAGAAAAGGCACTACTAATATATCAAAGGCAAGGAAACCTCTACGGTCAAGCAAACGCCTTATCAAATTTAGGAAATTGTTACGATAGTAAAGGAAATTCTCTAAAGGCTATTGAATATTACAAAGAGTCAAATAAATTAAATGAGCGCATAGGTAATACATTATTAGAAGCTAACAACCATACAAATACTGGAATAGCTTATATATCTTTAAAAAGGTTTGATGATGCTATTGAAAATCTAGAGCAGGCAATATCAAATTATAAAAAAATAGGTAATACCACAAACTTGGCAATTGCAAATGAAAACCTAGGAACTTGCTATCGTGAAAAGTATAAAGTCAATCCACAATCATCTTTTGTAAAAAAGGCTACAACCTATTTTAATAATGCATTAGTGGAAGCTAAAAGTGTTAATAATATTCTTGTACAACAACAAGCCCTAGAGGGTCTTTCATGGACAAGTTCAAAATTAAATGACTTTAAAAAAGCTTTTCAACAAAAAGAGCGTGCTACAGTTTTAAAAGATAGTTTTCTATCGCTTGAAAAAATGGAGGCATTTGCTAAGATGGAAGCTCAGTTTACGTTTGAAAAAAAAGAAGCGCTTTTAAAAGCAGCATATAGTAAAGAACAAGCACTAGCTAAAGCTCAAATGCAACGGCAAAAAATTATTAAAAATGGAACAATTGTAGGAGGCTTGTCCTTGTCTTTTTTAAGTATAATTGGATTTGTTTTATATAAAAAGAGGCAAGAAGCGGTTTTTAAAACGAAAGAGGCTCAATTTAGCACTGAGGTGGCCCAAACAGAATTGAAAGCATTAAGAGCACAAATAAATCCACATTTTATATTCAATTCACTAAATTCAATTGGCGATTATATTATAAAAAATGATATACATTCCGCTAGCGACTATCTTTCAAAATTTGCCAAATTGATAAGGGAGATTTTGCAAAATTCAGAAAAAAAGAATGTGCTGCTTTCTGAGGATATTTCAGTATTGAAGATGTATTTAGATATTGAAAATAAACGATTTGATAGAAAATTTTTATACACCTTTGACATAAGCGATACCATTGATGCAAATAATGTTTTAGTTCCTCCTCTTATCATTCAGCCTTTTATAGAAAATAGTATAAAACACGGTTTAGCAAAAAACGAAAGTGATGGACACATTAAAATTACTATTGATAAAAAAGGCGATGCATTACATTATATTGTAGATGATAATGGTGTAGGCAGAAACGTAACCGCAGTAAAGTCTAATAATAGAACATCTTTAGGGATAAAAATTACTGAAAATAGAATCAACATCCTCAATAGAACCAATAATATAAAGGGTTCGGTAAAAATAATGGATAAAGAAAAAGGTGTAAGAGTTGAAGTGTACCTCCCCTTATTATATGCATCATAATATTTTATAAATGATTAAAACAATACTTATTGACGATGAGCAGCATTGTATTGACAGATTGTTGTATCACATAAAACGTAGTACTGCAACATTTACTGTAATGGCAACGTGCAGTACAGTATGGCAAGCTGTTGAAGCTTGCAAACTGCACAAGCCAGACTTAGTGTTTTTAGATATAGAAATACAAGAAAAAACAGGGTTTGATTTTTTAAGGGAGATGCCTCAAATTAACTTTCAAGTTATTTTCACAACCGCTTTTGATAATTATTCAATCGAAGCCTTTAAGTTTAGTGCGCTTCATTATTTGTTAAAACCCATTGACATTGATGATTTTAATGAAGCTGTGAGGCGCTATCTTGATCGAATAAAGCCTACTAGCCAGCAAATAGATCAAAGATTTAGAGTGTTACTTGATAGCATTAATAATAATAATTCAAAATTAACATTGCCCACCGCAACAGGATATGAGTTTGTTGAAATTACCTCAATTAATCGTTGCGAAGCAGATGGAAGTTATACTCATATTTTTACTTTAGACAAACAATTTACTGTTTCAAAACCATTAAAGCATTATGAAAATTTGTTAGAAAACCTAAGCTTTTATCGTGTACATAACTCTCACTTGATTAATTTAAAATATGTTAAGCAGTATACAAAAGGTAACGGAGGCTACCTTACAATGGAGGATGGAACTACTATAAATGTTTCTGCGCGTAGAAAAGATGGGTTTTTAAATACACTTAACAGTTAGTTTTTTATAAAAAAAGACCACGCTCCTCAATTCGTGGCCTTCAATAATGCTATAAATGCTAATTTGTTTTTCTAAATTAAAACTATCTCAAAATAATAGCGATAGATTCATTTTTTTAAATTAATAACAATAAAAGCAGGTTAAGTTTGGTAGTGGTAATTTGATACGTTAGTTGACTTACAATATAAATTTATTTGATTGTAAAAAACCTAACAAATATTTTTAGTGAACAAATGTTTTTTTTAGTGAAACTTTGAAATTGAGTGGCATTAAGTTTTCTTCGGAAATTTTAATGGATTACAATCATTTTGTTGTTATACATTTCGGCTTAAAAACAAAGACTATTTGAATAGCTTAATTATTTAAAATTAATAGAAATTAATTAAGAGTTGGTGTTTCTGCCATTCTAGCACTGAGTTTCTTTTTTCTTGAATACCCCAAAGGAACCTCAACGGAGTCCACTTGGACAAAATCTGTAGCCACTGCTACAACTTTTCTAAGGTTTATCCAGTAGGAACGATGACATTGAAAAAAATGTGCTTGATTTAAGGCTTCAGAAATACATTTTAAGGTGTGTGGCACCAAGTATTCTTTTGCTGATGTAACTATATAACAATAGTTATCAAAAGCTTTTAAATATTGAATACTGGATTGATTGATGGTATATTTTTTTCCTTCAGTTTTAAAGCTGAGTTTCTCTTCGTCTTGGTTAATAGTATGCCAGGCTAGTGTTATATTACTTAAAAGTCCTGCCTCTGTAAATGGTTTAACTATATAACCTAATGGGTTTGTTTCTTTAACGCGGGATAATGTAACTGGATCTGTTTGAGAGGTTAAAAATAGATATGGAATCTGCTCATTACTTAAATAATGAGCTATATCAACCCCATCTTTATTACTTTGTAGTTGAATATCTAATAAGACTAATGTGGGTTGTGTTTTAGAAATTTGGGCGACTGCCTCTTCATATTCATCACTACTGCCAGCTATGGCTATATTATTTTTTTTCAAAGCCATTTTTAGGCTCATTACTATTAGCGGTTCATCCTCTACGATATAGACGTTTAGTTTGTTCAAGAAGTTTTTTGATTGTCAGTTACATACAATCTACAAATAACAAATGGACTTTTATCCTTTTTTTAGTGAACGCATACTTTTTTTAGTGAATAAATTTTATAAGATTTCAAAACGCATCATTACCACTTTTGCTTCTGTGCCTTTTGGAGATGCAGGTAGGAGTGTGAGAGTTGCTTTTAATTTTTTACATAAACCTTCGATTAATTGAAGTCCAAAAGAGCTATCCTTAACTTTAGGGGGCATTCCTTTGCCATTATCTGTTACCGTTAATACTAGAGTTGCCGCTTGTTTTTTAAATGAAATATGTAATAAACTGTTTTCAGTTACAGGATGAAACGCATGTTTTAAAACGTTTGTAATTAATTCGTTTAAAATTAGGCCTAAAGGTGTTATTGTTTCAATGTCTAGCAATAAAGATTGTGCATCTACTTTATATTTGAGTTTTGTGGTTTCAAATTGATGACTTTCTATAACATCTTTTGTAAAATCTTCGATATATTCTTTACTATCAATACCAACTAATTTGTTTTTACTATAAAGTTTTTGATGAATAAGTACCATAGAGCGCACTCTATTTTGAGCTTCTTTTATGGCTATTTTAGCTTCAGCGTCTTGTGCGGTTTCACTTTGAATAAAAAGCAATGAGCTTACCATTTGAAAGCTGTTTTTTACTCTGTGATGTGTTTCTCTTAATAATATGTTTTTTTCATCTACTGTAGCTTCAAGTAAATTTTTCTGTTTTGCAAGTAAAATATTTTTTTTCCTGTTTTTGTAAAAGAAAAACCCCAAAAACAATGCAAATGTAAATGCTACTGCAGCTAAAATTGAATAAAGTTTACTCTCGTTTTCTTTTGCTTTAATTTGTGCTGAGCGTAACTCTTCTGTTTTATTAAACTCATATTGAAGTTCTTGTTCTGTTTGCTTTTTTATGTTTTTTTCATTAAAAATACTGTCTTTAGTTTTTAAATAAAGTTCATGATTTTCGAGAGCTAAGTCATAATCTAAAGTAGCCTTATAGCCTTGATATAGGCAATTACATGCTTTTTTAACAACTTCGAGATTTGAATCTGCTATTGCTATTGTTTTTGCTTCCTCACAATCAGCTTTAGCATTTTTGTAGTCTTGAATATTTAAATAAAGATTTCCTTTATAAAACAAAGATTCAGCAAGCATTGTTGTAATGTTATTTTTTTTGTAAAATGCCACTACATCTTCTAGATATGGAAGTGCCATTTGATTTTCATTTAATCCAGTATATGCAACTCCAATATTTAAATCTGAATTTTTTATAATTCGTTCTTGAGCATTCCCTTTTTTCTTTAATTTTTTCCCTTCTAGAAAAGCATCGAGTGCATTTTTAAATTGATTTTTCTTTAAAAAAACATCACCTTTATTATTAATAAATACTCCAGCGAACATATATAAATTGTTTCGTAAAGCTGTTGAATATCCTTTATCGTAAAATGATATTGCTTTTTCATATTCATCAATGCTATTATAATAATTAGCTAAACTATTTAGGGTTGATAATCCCATCATTTTATAACGTCTTCGCTCTTCACCTGTAAGTGGTATTGTATCAATTTTGTCTAATAACTGTTGAGACTCTAGTGTTTTTGAAATTGACAGAGGCATGTTCCCTTTTTTTTGATAAACACCTCCTTCGGTTGAAATTAAAGACGCGTTAACAAGAGGTTGTCGAGTAGGAGATAAAAAGGGTTTTGCTTTTTTTATGTAAAATAAAGACGAATCTAGTTTAGCATTGTAATAATAATAATTAGCATAATAATAATAGGTAAGTGCTATGTAATCCTCGTTATCATTATCAATTGCTATTTGCTCTGCCTCTTTTATGTAGTTAATTGTGTGGGTGGCGTATCTTTCTTTATTGGGTATTGAACATAGATAATCAAATTTTTCTTTAACTGTTGTGAGTTTATTTGCTATTGTAATTAGCGAATCAACTTTTTTTTCTTGTTGTGCAAAACAAAATAATGGAAGTAGTAATATGAAGATTATTTTCAATGGAAGTAGTTGACAGTTAGTGTTGTGAATTTACTAAATTCTAATTAAACATAATTGCTAAATAATTGTTGTAGCTAATTTAAAGCAAAATGATGCTTCATCTATCTGCAAAAAAAGTCAAAAATGGAAAAGTCATCACAGGTGTGATGACTTTTCGCCCCAAATTTGATTAATACCTTAAGTATCAACCTACTTATGTATAACAAAGCTAATTAAAAATAAGATACTCACTTGTAAGATTTTTCCTGTGTTAAAAAAACAGGTGTAACTACGTAGGAATGTTCTAGTTATGTGCTTTTTTAAAAGGTATTTCGGAATATAAAAAATATACATATCATAACTATTATCTATTCTAGATTGAATTGTAATATCTTTGATAAAAACCTTATTTTATATGATTCGTTGGGTAATATTTATTGCAATTTATATTCTTATAGATATTTATGCATTCCAAGCCGTCAAGACACTTACTCGAAATTCTATAATTCACTGGCTCTATATTCTGAGCTCGCTAGTGGTGTTAATATTATTGATTATTCAACTCAATAAATTAGGAGGCAGTAGGATGATGTCTCCTGGAGGGATGTATTACTTTGGACTATTTCTGGCTTTTTTTGTGCCAAAAATGCTCATTATAATTTTTATGTTTGGTGAAGATATTATACGCTTATTTGTTGGATTATTTTCAAAAATAGGAGGTGGAAATGAAACTTTTTATTTGCCCTCGCGTCGCAAATTTATAAGTACTATTGCTCTTGGAATTGCAGCAATTCCATTCGCTGGTCTTCTCTATGGGATGGTAAAAGGTAAATACAATTACAAGGTTTTAAAATATGCTATTGAGTTTGATGACTTGCCTGAAGAGTTTCACGGCTATACGCTCACGCAAATAAGTGATATTCATAGTGGTAGTTTTGATAATATTAATAAAGTAGAATATGCCGTAAGCTTAGTAAATGAACAAGAAAGCGATGTTATTTTATTTACAGGAGATTTAGTTAATAATGTAGCTGATGAAATGGAACCCTATACTCATATCTTCGGAAATTTAAAAGCTAGAGATGGCGTGTTTTCAGTATTAGGTAATCATGATTATGGTGACTATGTACAATGGAAAAGTAAAACAGAAAAAATCCGAAATTTAGATAAATTAAAAGCATTGCAACGAAATATGGGTTGGGATTTGTTATTAAATGAACACCGAACAATTACCCGTAACGGACAGTCTATTAAATTATTAGGTATTGAAAATTGGGGGTCTGGAGGTTTTAAAAAAGCGGGTGATCTTGTTAAGACATGTGAAGGTTGTAACGTTTCAGACTTTAAAATTTTAATGAGTCATGATCCTTCTCATTGGCAGGAACAAGTAAAACAAAATAATAAAAATATACAACTTACTCTAAGTGGTCATACACATGGAATGCAATTTGGTATTGATATTCCTGGCTGGTTTAAATGGAGCCCCGTAAAATATAGGTATGAAAACTGGGCTGGGCTTTATGAGGAGTTTGGACGCTATATTCATGTCAACCGTGGTTTTGGATATCTTGGATACCCTGGAAGAGTAGGAATGTGGCCTGAGGTGACAGTTATTACATTAAAAAAGAAAGGGAAAATAGTCTAAGGTGTGATATTGCAGTATAAATGTTATATTTGTAATATACACGTTACGAAAAAATAAGTCAAATGTCAAAATTTGGAGAATTAATTGAAACAAAAATCCCAGTCTTATTGGACTTTTATACAGAGTGGGATGATGCATGCAAATTGATGCATCCTGTTTTACGTGACGTTGCAGCTGCGTTAGGGGATAAAGCCCGTGTAATAAAAATTGACGTAGAAAAAAACTCAGAACTTGCTGAAGCTCTTAGGGTTAAAGGACTTCCAACACTTATGATTTATAAAAGTGGGGAAATGAAATGGCGTCAAAGCGGAGAGCAGGATGCATCTACGTTAATTGGTCTTGTCAAAGAATATATTTAAATAAATATATAGAAGTACTAGTCTAACACATCTTAAAGTGTTAAAAAAACACATAATAGAGCATAATTTTTTCGTTAAAAGGCTTTTATTTGGGTTTAAGTGCTAATTTTGCATGTTTTGTATTCTTTTTTATTTAGAAAAAAATTTCAATTAAACCATATTTGTTATGTATACTAAAATAATAACATTCATATTCCTTACTTGTTTGTCTGTTTGTGTCTCTAAAGCTCAAGTAGGTATAGGAACGACAAGCCCAGCTGCATCATCAATGTTAGATATTTCTTCAACAACCCAAGGACTTCTAGCTCCACGAATGACAACTGCACAACGAACAGCTATTACAATGCCTGCTAATAGTCTTCTTGTCTATGATACTACAATCAAGTCATTTTACCACTATGATATTTCTACAACGTCATGGATTAAAATAAATTCAGCATCAAATCAAAGGACTAACTATAAACTTATCAAATCTGTTTCAGATTTAGCTTCCGAGCTTGTTGCGGGAAGTAATACTAAATACTTATTACAAGCAAATACCTTTTATGAGATTAATGGAACTATAAATTTAAATTTTCCAATAGATTTAAATAATGCTTATGTTGCTGGATTAGATACTAATGAAGATATTTTAAGTAGAGCTAGCGGTAGAGTTTTTGAAGGATCAACAGGGGGAAGTATTAGAAATTTAACAATAACTGGTGGAGGTACTGCTTTTAATATAACAGGTGGATCTTCATTAATAATACAAAGTTCAATAATTACAGGCATGGCCAGTGTTGGGAATATATCTAATGTAGGACTCTATTTTGGTAATATTGTACAGTTTATAGGAAACACTAACGGAGTTACTTATTCTAATATTGGAAATTTACTTTTAAACAATCAAGGCTGGCTAGGAAATAACAGTGGGACTTATGAAACATTTGTTGGTACTTTTGGCTTAATACAAAAGGCTAGCGGTTTTAGTAACGTACTTTCTGGAAGGACAGGTATGAACACTACCGGAATTACTTCAATCACTGGCGATGCAGTCTTAAGTCAAGTAGTTTTTTACGGAGGAGGAACTTACGTAAATGGTTCGTCCAGTTATACTGGGTATAATTTTAGTAAAGATTGGACTGTTAATTCTACAGGAATTCCACGTGAAGAAGATGGAGCTGCTACCGCAAATATTTATTATACAAGCTCTAGTGTTGTAACTATTACTAACTCTACACCAATTAAACTTCCAGTAACCACTGCGCCTATTCGAATGTTTAGGACATCTACTCGTCCTGGAGCAAATAGTAGTAATAGCGTAGTGTATGAAGGTAAAAAATCAAGAGCATTAAATGTAATAGGCTCAATCTCATTTACGGCTATTCAAGGTATGCGTTTTACATTTTCTATTTATAAAAATGGGGTTCAACAACCAGGGTCTGAAGTTGTTTATGATGTTGTGGATACTAATGCAAGACAAGGACTTTCTATAGTTGGTACAGTGGTGGCTAATCCATCAGATTATATAGAGATTTATGTAGAACGTAATACAGGATCTGGTTCAAATCAATTTTTAATAACAAGCTATAATCTATTATTAAATTAACTTATAATTTTGAAAACCTATAGTTATTTTCAACTATAAAACTTAAAACCTTCGGTAAAGCATAGCGAAGGTTTTTTTCTGCCTTTAAGCTATCATGGAAAACTATAATACTTCCGTTTGAGATGTTTTTTAATACGTTTTCAAGACATTTTTCTTCGGAAATGTTAGCATCATAATCCATACTCAATACATTCCACATAATTATTTTATATCCTTTCTCTCTAATTTTTTTTGCTTGCCGAGAAGTCATTTTACCATACGGCGGACGGTAGAGATTGCAGATTGTTGTTTTCTGATAATTATTTTCGTTTAGTTTAATTGTTCTTGTAAATGTATTTTCAAATAACTCAACGTCCTTTATATAATTTTTAAAATTCGTTTTCCACCCGTTTAAATGATGTTGGGTATGATTACCAACGGAATGTCCATTGTTTAATATTTCAGCAAAAATTGAAGGATGCTTATTTACATTATCGCCTATACAAAAAAATGTAGCTTTTGCATTGAACTTATAAAGAGTTTCTAATACCCAGGGAGTTATTATTGGTATTGGGCCGTCGTCAAAGGTGAGGTATATGGTTTTTTCATTATTTGGTCTTGACCATTCACGTGTAGAGAATAGTCGTTGAATGAGTTTTGGTGGACTTACCAATAATGAATTCATGTTTAAAGGTACAGCTATAATAATTAAGGGTTACATGATTTCTAAAGTTTCAGAATGCATATAACCCTCAGTTTTTAAAATAAATAAATTTTAATTTTCAATAGGTGCTGTCTCCTCTTCTTCAATTAATTCCATCAAGGTGGAATCTAATGGTATGTTCATATCTACTTGTTGTTGAGGTTTACTATTTACATCGATTCCCTCATCTGGAGAATAGAGGTATGGAAAAAGTTTAATGTAACCATTAAATTGATTTGCTTCTTTTTCTGCCATTTCGCGATTGTCTTTTTCTAAAAGAATGTTTACAAGTGCACGATAGCGTTCCATATCTGTATAGATTTCCCTCCTTAAATCAATTTGTTCTTTCGTCTTTAGACTACTAAAATAGAGTAGCTTTTCTTGATAGATAACTTCAAGTTGATTATAGATTTCTTTCGCTTTTTTAGGTTTGCCTACTTCATAATATCCTAGAACGTATGGTTCAAGTAATGAGTAAAATTCAAATTTATCAACGGGCATTTTTTCCATTGCTAAGTCTAGTATTTCTTCGGCTTTGTCTAATTTATCTTCATTTATTAATGTTTCGGCAAGTCTTGCAATGTTGCTTCTATAGGTAAGACCATTTCTTCTTGTCTCTACATCATGATAGATATCTGGATCACCACTATTTCCCCAGTCCCAACTTTTAACAAGGTTGTACATTTTGTCACTATCAATACGCCCCATATCAAAAGGATTGTCTTTATCTACTTCGGTTTGAAGTGGCACTAACTTATAGACAACTCCATCTAACTGTAAAAAGTCTTTCATCCATAGATAATCATCGTCGCCAAAACTTCCGCCAGAAAAATAAATAGGGCGTTCCCAGTTGTTGTTAGCTATAATGTCTAACATTAATAACCTGTTTTTATAGATAACATCACCGTCAAAACTAATAGTGATTTTATCTACAATTTTATCTGCATCTTTTTGTTGTACAATTCCGTTTTTAAGAACATTTTCTTTATTTACAGGAACTGTAATATTCTTTGCGGGAAAGGTATTAACTACTTGACCACTTCGAGGAATTTGATATTTTGTAACAGGACTGTCATCTGCAACAAAATTCATCCAAGTTTTAATGTCAACGGTGTCTTTTTTAGTTTCTTGGAAAATAACGTAATCTCTTGAACCCCATTTATACTTATCATGTGTTAATTGTGACGGTATGGGATCACTATCAAAAGCCTTCTTTTTCATGTCATCGATATACCAATCAGTAGCAAAAAGAGCAGTGTTTATAACTCGAACATCACGTCTATACCCTTCAATGTTTTGCAGATACCAGAGTGCAAAGGTGTCATTATCTCCAATGGTAAAAATAATTCCATTTTCATCAATGCTGTCTAGATACATACGCGCCATTGATTGTGCTGTATACCTATTTGAGCGATCATGATCATCCCAGTTTTGTGTTGCTAGGAGTACTGGAGAAGCAAGTGTAGCGACTCCAAGAATTACGGGCAATGCAATTTTAGGGTTTATATATTCTTTTAAAATTTCGTAAAGTGCATATACTCCGTATCCTATCCAAATTGCAAATACATAGAATGAACCTACGAGTGCATAATCTCTCTCTCGTGGTTCAAAAGGACGTTCGTTAAGGTACACTTTTAAGGCGAGTCCAGTAAAGAGGAAAAATACAAGCAAGACCCAAAAACTTTTCGAATCATTTTTAGCGTGGAACACTAATCCTAGAATCCCAATAATAAGCGGTAAAAAGAAATAAGTATTTCGGCCTTTATTTTCAAGGTCCATTGTAGGGATGTTTTTTTGATTTCCTAAGCGTAATTGGTCGACAAAAGATATTCCACTTATCCAATTTCCGTGGAGATTATCATAACGTCCCTGAACATCATCTTGTCTTCCTGAAAAATTCCACATAAAATAACGCCAATACATATAGCCAAATTGATACTCAAACATGAATCCAATATTTTGAATAAATGATGGTTTTTCAATATCAAAATAAGGACTAAATTGCGTTAAAAATTTGTCGTAATCTTCACTGTCTACAAGCCCTTTATCGTAGGCTGTTCTAAATTTATCAACTTCATCTATAAGAAGTTGTTCGTTGGAGAATTCAGGCTTTATTTTAAAGTTAACTGCACCCGTAATTTCCATGTAATTAGCATTGTGCTCAATACTCCACATACGCGGAAGGAAAGATTTTTGCGAATCTGCAAAATTCTGTTTGGCATTTTTTATATCATTAACAATAACATATTTATTCGTCTCTAAGTCTTTTTCATATTTAGGTTTATCGTCTAAAAATGGTTCATTTTCGTCAAGTCCTACATAGTCTTCTGTAAATTGTGGCCCATAAAATAAATGTGTTTCAGGATATTGTTCTCTATTGTAGTATGCAAGTAACTCCCTAGCGTTATTAGGATTATTTTCATTAATAACCGTGCCTGCATTTGCGCGTACAGGTAGCATTAACCAGCTAGAAAAGCCAATAAGAATAAACAGTGTGCATAATAAAATAGTGTTGAGCTTTACAAAATTTTTACTACGAGTATATCTTAGGCCGAAATAAAATGCGGCAATAAAAAGAATTCCAGCTATAATAGTACCAGAATTAAAAGGCATCCCCATTGTGTTCACAAAGAAGAGTTCAGTAGCACTAAAAAACTTTAATGTGCTAGGAAGCAGTAATTTAAATATAAAAAGTAAAATTGCAACGGTAACAACATTTGCAACGATGAAATTTTTTACAGTAACTTTTTTGTAATTTTTAAAAAAGTATAAAAATCCAATAGCTGGGATTGTCAATAGACCCATAAAGTGAACACCAAAAGAAAGTCCAACAATAAAAGCAATTAAAATAAGCCATTTATCACCTCTTGGGGTGTTCATCTCACGTTCCCAGCGTAATGCTGCGTAAAACAAAACACTCATTATAAAAGCAGCCATAGCATATACTTCAGCCTCAACAGCGCTGTACCAAAAACTATCAGTAAACGTAAATGAGAGTGCTGCAACTGCTGCTGCACCTAGAATAGCTTTTTGATTTGTGGGATTGAGTTCACTATTTTTTGAAACGATATTGGTTAGCAAAATTGTGACAGACCAGAACATAAACAATATTGTAAATGCACTTGCAAAGACTGACATTAAATTAATGGTCAATGCAATATTTGAGGGGTCCATTGCAAAAATGGAAAAGAAAGCACCCATCAATTGATATAAAGGTGCTCCAGGTGGATGCCCTACTTCTAAGTTGCTAGCGGTGGTTATATACTCTCCAGCATCCCAAAAACTAGCAGTAGGTTCAACTGTTAGCCAATAGGTAATTAGGGCAACCGTAAAGACAAACCAACCTAAAATAATATTCCATTTCTTGAATGTAAAAGCACCCATATTGTGTTCAATTTTTTATTGGGACGAATTTACTAATAATTAGTCTA
Source organism: Patiriisocius marinistellae (assembly GCF_009014635.1). Taxonomy (GTDB): domain Bacteria; phylum Bacteroidota; class Bacteroidia; order Flavobacteriales; family Flavobacteriaceae; genus Patiriisocius; species Patiriisocius marinistellae. The sequence goes on from NZ_BKCF01000001.1 coordinate 817,020, forward strand.
TCCCAAGTAGTAAAACACCCTAACGTAAGAGAAGTGTCCTTATTTTAAGCCGAAATATAATTTCGTAAATTTTTTATAATAAAATGTTTGTCTTAATTAAAGAAAATATTAAATTTGCATCCGCTTAACGACCGATTAATTTCGGAAGTAAGCAAAAAAGGTATTGTCCCATGGTGTAATGGTAACACTCCGGTTTTTGGTATCGTCATTCTAGGTTCGAGTCCTAGTGGGACAACAAAAAGCTCAACTGAAAGGTTGGGCTTTTTTTGTTTTATAAAATTAAATGCTTGTAAATCATTACTTTTAGTTGTTTATATAATATATTAGGGGTGTTTTTCAGTTTCCTTAAAAAAATTACATTTGTACAACTAAATTAAACAATATGAAAAAACAAATTACATTAGTGCTTGCATTGGTCATTACCGCTGCAACATTTGCACAGAAAGCAAAAGTTCTTGAAGGAGATTTTAAAGACCTTAAAGGTATCACAGAATACAACTTAGTTTTTGACTACTCAGATCTAGAAATTCCTAAGTATGACAATGAGGAGGATTTTTTGAAAGATAAAATGGCTAAAAGAGAAGAAAAAAAAGCTGGAGATGGTGAGCGTTTTAAGAAATCTTGGTTTTCAGATAGAGAAGAACGTTATGAGCCTAAGTTTATTGAATCTTTTAATAAGCGTTATGATGAATTTCAAGTAGGTAAAGATTTACCTAATGCAGAATATACGATGAAAATTCATACAACATTATTATATGCTGGATATAATGTAGGGGTTATGCGTCAACCATCAAAAGTAGACGCAATTATATCTGTATATAAAACAGGTTCTCCAGACAATATAATTTTCTCAGTAAAGTATAAGAAGGCAGAAGGTAATGGTGCAATGGGGTATGATTTTGATTCTGGGTATAGAATTTCTGAATCTTATGCAAAACTTGCTAAAACGTTAGCAAAAACAATTAATAAGAAAGCTTGGTAATAAACCATTTTTAAATATTGAAAAAGCCAGATTGCAAATTAAGTAATCTGGCTTTTTTATTTTCTTAATATTTAATGCCCAATGCCATCCTGTTTTTTTTCCATATCAATAATATGTGCCACTGTCTTAACAAGGCGATTATGATTTTTTACAAAAGGATTGGTTTCATCCCAAACATAACCAGCTAGAACAGCACAAATCTGTTTTTTAATCTCTGGGTTTTCTTTGTAATGGAAGAAGATTTTTTGGAGATTCCCTCCGTACCATTCTTTTACATAGGTAGAGAAAACATTTACTCCTTTTTTAATATAATTTGAATATTCTTCTTCCCAATCAACAGTTTCTCCTTCTAATTGACGAGCAATCAATTTTGCCGCTAGTAGCCCAGATTCAGTTGCAAAGGTTACCCCGCTTGAAAATACGGGGTCTAAAAACTCGGCACTATTACCCGTTAATGCAAACCCATTTCCGTAGAGCTTCTTTACAGATTTTGAAACATTTTTAATCATTATTGGTTCAAAATCATAAGGGATTTCTTCAAAGCGGGCCTTAAAATAACTAGAGAGTTTCATCATTGCAATCAATTTCTCGCTATTTGTGCCCTCAAATGATTCCATATAATCAGTAGGCCCAACATAACCTAAACTTGTTTTTCCGTTTGAAAATGGAATAACCCAAAGCCAAACTTCTTTATCAATAACATCAAACGTAATGCGTGTTCCTTCTACACCATCAGGTCTCCTCAAATCATCAACATGAGTAAATATTGAAGAGTGCTTGCCTAATTTTGAAGGAGTGTCTAGATCTAATAAGCGCGGTAAAACTCTTCCGTGACCGCTAGAATCTATAATAAACTTGGCAGAAATATTAGTCTTTATACCCTCATTGTTTTCAATGGTAGTAATTGAAGAGCCGTCATCATTAAAGTGAACATCAATTACTGCATGCTCAAAAGTTATATCAACACCACGTTTTATAAGTTCTTGAGCCATTGCATTATCAAAATCAGCTCGAGGAACCTGCCATGTCCAGTCCCATCCTTTAGTGTGTTTAACTGCAAAATCAAATTCACAAACTATATCTTTACTAAGAAAGCGAGCGCCATGTTTTTTTTCAAAACCTTGAGCTTTTAAGCAATCTAGCAAGCCCACTTCCTCAAAATGCTCCATACATTTAGGTAATAAACTTTCACCTATAACAAATCTTGGAAATTTACTTTTTTCTATTACTTTTACTGTGAATCCTTTTTTGTGTAGATATGCAGATGCAACGGAGCCTGAAGGACCTGCTCCTATTATTAGCACATCAACAGTTTCATCTCTCCTCATTGTTTCTGTTAAGAATAATAATTATATTAAATTTGTTCCTCAAATTTAACTATATTATTTAAGTTGAATTAACTACAACCAAAATTAAAACGAAATACGTTACATGTTAACAATCAAAGGAGAGTTAGGAGTAGAAGAATTTTACAGTATTATATTTAGAGACGAAACTATTGAGGTCCATGAGGATGTTATAGATACAGTTCAAAAAAGCTTTAATTTCTTAAAGCAGTTTTCTGAAAATAAAGTAATCTATGGTGTTAACACAGGTTTTGGGCCTATGGCGCAATACAAAATTGAAGATGCACAGCGCATTCAATTACAATATAACCTTATTCGTAGTCATGCATCGGGTACAGGAAATCCTATTGCCCCTAAATATGTGAGAGCAGCAATGCTAGCAAGAATGAATACTCTCTCTCTGGGAAATTCTGGCGTACATGTATCGGTAATTGAGTTAATGACAGAGTTGATAAATCGTAATATAATTCCGCTAATTTATGAGCATGGAGGTGTAGGTGCTAGCGGTGATTTAGTGCAATTGGCACATTTAGCATTGGTGTTAATTGGTGAGGGAGAGGTTTTTTATAAGGGAGAAAGAAAAAAGACTGTAGATGTTTTCAAAATGGAAAATTTGCAGCCCATTTCCGTAGAACTGAGAGAAGGTTTAGGATTGATGAATGGGACATCAGTAATGACAGGGATAGGAATTGTCAACACAATTTATACACGCAGATTATTAGATTGGATGATTAAATGCTCATCAGCAATAAATGAAATTGTTGAGGCGTATGATGATCATCTAAGTGAGGAGATTAATCAAACAAAAAAGCATAAAGGGCAGCGTAGTATTGCAAATGCAATGCGTGATCACCTTAAGGATAGTACATTGACCAGAAAACGTGAGCATCACCTCTATACTGGTGATAATAATGTAGAGGTTTTTCATGAAAAAGTACAAGAATATTACTCTCTGCGTTGTGTGCCACAAATTTTAGGACCAGTGTTAGATACCCTAAATATGGTGGAGAAAATAATGATTGAGGAAGTGAATTCTGCAAACGACAATCCTATTGTAAATGTTGAAAAGCAGCAGGTGTATCACGGCGGAAATTTCCACGGTGATTATGTTTCGTTAGAAATGGATAAATTGAAAATTGTTGTAACAAAGATGACGATGCTTGCCGAAAGACAACTTAATTACTTACTAAACTCTAAGCTTAATGATATATTACCTCCTTTCGTTAATCTTGGAAAATTGGGGTTAAACTTTGGGATGCAAGGGGTACAATTTACGGCAACATCGACAACTGCCGAAAATCAAATGTTATCAAACCCTATGTACGTGCATAGTATTCCTAATAATAATGATAACCAGGATGTTGTGAGTATGGGAACAAATGCAGCATTAATTGCAAAAAAAGTAATTGAAAATGGTTTTGAGGTTATGGGAATACACATAATTACAATCGTACAGGCCATTGAGTATTTAGGTGTAAAAGATAAAGTGTCTTCAAAAACTAGAGAGATGTATGATGAGATTCGTGAAATTGTTCCTGCCTTTGAAGAAGATATAATTATGTATCCTTATGTTAACCAAGTGAAGGATTATATCATTAATAAAGAAAACTAACTAAACTTTATAAAGATGAAAAAAACAACACTTTTTATTTTAACGTTTATGCTTACTGGCGGAATGTTCTTCGCTCAAGAATTAGCATTAGTAAGGGAGAATGACCAATTTGGGTATATAGATACCTCAGGAAAATTTACTATAAAACCACAGTTTGAAAAGGCAGCGTCTTTTTCTGATGGTCTCGCAGCAGCCATGAAAAATGATAAATGGGGTTTCATTGACAAATCAGGAAACTTTATTATTGAAGCTAAGTATGACAGAGTAAAACCTTTTATGTCTGGTTATGCATTGGTTCTTGAGGAAAAACAATGGAATTATATTGGTAAAAACGGGCAGGTTTTGCAAACACCTGTTAAGGAAAAATATTATGATTTTAATGAAGATGGACTCGCTTTTTATTCAGTAGAAAAACAATATGGACTCATTAATACAAAATCTGAAGTGATTCTTACTCCTTCTTATGATGCTATTAAGCCTTTTGTAAATGGGTATGCGCGTGTAAAAAAAAGTGGTAAATGGGGTATGATAGATAAGACGGGTAAAATATTTGTTCCAGTAGAATATGACGAAATTGGAGATTATAATAATAATGGTATAAGTGTTCGAAAAAATGATTTTTTTGGAATTTTATTAAATGGAAAAATGAATACAATTTCGGGTGCTGATAAAGTTTGGGATTTCCCAGAAGGAGAGAAATTAACATATGCTAGAAAGGATAAGCTCATTGGATTTGTAAATAACAAAGGAGAATGGGTTATTGCTCCTACTTTTCATAAAGCTCGTGCATTTAGTAATGGATTAGCACCAGTTTTTAATGATGATGACTGGGGTTTTATTGATGAAACAGGAAAAGAAGTAATACCGTTTCAATATAGGGATGCAGAGACATTTGCAGAAAATGGTCTTGCGCCAGTTAAAGTAAAAAAATTATGGGGTTTCATTGATAAATCTGGAAAAATGGTAATTCCTGACGAGTATTTGATTTCTGCGGGAGGATTAAGCATTTTTAGTAAAGATAATTTAAAGGGTTTTTACAATGGGTTTGCTCGTGTGAGATTTAAAAAAGAATGGGGCTTTATAGATGAAAAGGGTAATGCGTTAGGAGGAAAATGGTATGAAAATGCAGAAGTGTTTTCAGAATAATATAAGCAACAACTAATGGCTGAAAAAGTAATAAAGAAAAAATACGCTTTAGTAACGGGCGGATCAAGAGGTATAGGTAGTGCGGTCTGTAAGCAACTTGCTCAAGATAGTGAATATCATATTTTGATTAATTATAATAGCAATGAAAATGCTGCAAAAGCTACCTTGCAAGAAGTAGAACAGGCTGGAGGTCAAGGAACAATTATAAAATTTAATGTAACAGATTCAGAAAGCGTAAAATCTTCACTCGATGCTTGGGCGGAAGTTAATAAAAATGCTGTTATTGAAGTGATTATAAATAATGCAGGCATTACAAAAGACGGCATGTTTATGTGGATGCAGCCTGATGATTGGCATAATGTAATCAACACAAGCCTTAATGGCTTTTTCAATGTAACAAATCATTTAATCCAAAAACTTTTAGTGAATCGTTATGGCCGCATAGTTAATATGGTTTCAGTTTCAGGATTAAAAGGTAATCCCGGACAGGTAAATTATTCGGCAGCTAAAGGAGCTGTGATTGCTGCAACTAAAGCACTTTCTGCAGAAGTCGCAAAGCGAAATATTACAGTAAATGCAGTCGCTCCAGGCTTTATTAAAAGTGATATGACGGCAGATTTAGATGAAAAGGAGTTAAAGAAAATGATACCAGCAAATCGTTTTGGCGAAGCCGAAGAAGTAGCGCAGTTAGTTTCGTTTTTAGTTTCCAAAAAAGCATCATATATTACCGGCGAAGTCATTAATATTAACGGAGGTATTTATTCTTAATATGCATAGAGTTGTAATAACAGGAATGGGAATTTATTCTTGCATTGGTAAAAACAAACAAGAAGTAAAGGAGTCATTGTATAATGGGTCTTCAGGTATTATTTATGATGAAAAGCGCAAAGATTTTGGATTTCGCTCATGTTTCACAGGACATGTTGAAGAGCCCAATTTAAAAAAAGAATTGACTAGAAGACAGCGCACTAGCATGGGTGAAGAAGCAATGTACAGCTATGTCTCAACTGTTGAAGCTCTTGACCAAGCTGGAGTTGATCAGGCATATCTTGAAGCTAATGAAGTGGGTATTCTCTTCGGAAATGATAGTACGGCAAAATCCGTTATTGATTCAATTGATGTTATTAGAGATAAAAAAGACACAACATTAGTTGGATCTGGTGCTATTTTTAAAGCAATGAATTCTACAGTGACAATGAACTTGTCAACTATATTTAAATTGACAGGAGTTAATTTTACCATCAGCGCAGCTTGCGCTAGTGGGTCGCATGCCATTGGAGTAGGTTACCAAATGATAAAAAGTGGCATGCAAGAAATGATTATTTGTGGAGGTGCACAAGAAATCAATATGCTTGCTGTTGCAAGTTTTGATGGATTAGGTGTCTTTGCAACAGAAAAAAATAACGCTGCAAAAGCATCAAAACCTTTTGACAAAGACAGAAATGGGCTGATACCCAGTGGTGGTGCAGCTACATTAATATTAGAAAGTTATGAGTCTGCTATAAAACGTGGAGCAACTATCCTTGGCGAAATTGTAGGCTACGGCTTTTCGTCTAATGGTGATCATATTTCTACCCCTAATGTTGAGGGTCCATCAAGAGCAATGCGAAAAGCACTTGATCAGTCTGGATTAAACACGAGTGTTGTTGATTATGTAAATGCACATGCAACTTCAACTCCAGTAGGAGATGCAAATGAAGCTAAAGCTATTTTTGAGGTTTTTGGAGAAAATGGGCCCTATGTAAGCTCAACAAAATCAATGACGGGGCACGAATGTTGGATGGCTGGAGCTAGTGAAGTGATTTATAGTATGTTGATGATGGAACACGGTTTTATTGCCCCTAACATAAATTTAGAACATCCAGATGAAGACTCAGCAAAGTTAAATTTGGTCAAGAAAACGTTAGATAAAAAAATAGATGTATTTTTGTCGAATTCCTTTGGTTTTGGAGGAACAAATTCAGCATTAATAATAAAAAAATTGCCCTAATAATATCACATGAATAAAGAAGAAATCGTTGAAAAAGTCAACTTCTTTCTTGTAGATGAGTTTGAAGTTGAAGAAGATGATATGAGTCCGGATGCCAATTTAAAGGAAACTTTAGAGTTGGATTCCTTGGATTTCGTTGACCTTGTGGTTGCGGTGGAGTCTAATTTTGGAACAAAGTTAATAGGTGAGGATTTCAATGGGGTGGAGACACTTCAAGATTTTTACGATTTAATTGAACGTAAAATTAGTTAAATCTAGCTAATATTAAGATTTTACTTTTATGAGTTCAGAATGGGAAGGTAAATCCAAGGGTACTGTTTTTGGGTACAAGGTGTTTGTGTTTCTTATTAAAACATTTGGTGTAAAAGCTGCTTACACACTTCTTTTTTTTGTAGCTAGTTATTACGTGTTTTTTGCGCCAAAAAATACAAATGCAATTTATTATTATTTCAGAAAAAGATTAAAATATGGAACACTTAAAAGTGCTATCCATGTATTTCGAAGTTACTTTATTTTTGGTCAGACTATAATTGATAAAGTTGCGATATCTACAGGTCTTAGAGACTCATTTACCTATGATTTTGATGGCCGTCAAAATATTATAAAATTATTACAAAAAAAGCAAGGGGGAATTTTAATTAGTGCGCATGTTGGGAACTTTGAAATTTCAGAATTTTTCTTTGCTGAATTAGATGAAACCGCAACTATAAGTCTTGTGGTTACCGATGCAGAACGTGAAGCCATTAAGGAGTATTTAAGCCAATATACAAGAAGGTCACACACTAAATTTATAGTAATAAAAAAAGATATATCACATATATTTGAAATTAATGCAGCCCTTGCACGTAATGAAATAGTGTGTATGACTGGTGATCGTTATATTAAAGATACAAAGCATATTGAAGGAGTGTTACTTGGTGAAAAAGCAAAATTTCCTGCTGGTCCATTTATGATTGCTTCACGATTAAAAGTACCTGTCATATTTGTTTATGTGATGAAAGATCCAAATCAACATTATCATTTATATGCCCGTACAGCTGATGTTAAACATAGAGATGCTCAACATTTGTTACAAGAATATACAGAAAGCGTTGAGTGGATGTTAAGTAAATACCCAAGACAATGGTTTAATTATTTTGATTTTTGGGGAGAAAAAAATAAAAAATGAAAGAAGTTTTAGTTGTTTATTATTCTCAAACAGGGCAGCAACAAGATATTCTCAAGAATATAATGCAACCTTTTAATGGAACAGCTACAAATATTACCTATCATGAAATTAAGCCAATAAAGGACTATCCTTTTCCATGGCCAAAATTAGATTTTTTTGATGTCTTTCCAGAATCCTTTTTACAAATCCCAACTGAATTAGAGGCCATTCCAGTTTCAGTTCTTAATAAAAAATACGATTTAATTATTCTTGGTTATACCGTCTGGTATTTAACACCTTCAATTCCAATAAACTCCTTCCTAAAATCTAATGAGGGAAAAAAATTGCTTAAGGATACACCTGTTGTCACTGTAATTGGAGCACGTAATATGTGGATTATGGCGCAAGAAAAAATGAAGCATTTATTAGTAAACTGTGGCGCCAGACTGGTAGGAAATATTGCTTTGGTGGATCGAAATATTAACCATATTAGTCTTATCACAATTCAACATTGGATGTTAGATGGAAAAAAAGACCGCAAATGGGGTGTTTTTCCAAAGCCTGGTGTTTCAGAAAAAGATATTTCCGAAGCATCAAAATTTGGACACACTATTCAAGAAGCTTTAATGTCTAATCAATATGATAACCTTCAGGATAATCTTCTTAAAAAAGATGCAGTAACAGTAATTCCTTCTTTAATTGCGACAGATAAAAGAGGGAATGTTGTTTTTTCAAAATGGGCAAATATGCTTATTAAAAAAGGAGGCCCTAATAGCCCTAAAAGGCGTAAAATTCTACCCTACTTTAATTATTATATGATATTTGCGATATGGGTTATAGCTCCTATTGTTTTTATTGTATTTTTACTCACTTACTTGCCTCTGTATGGTAGGATTAAAAAGCAGAAGCAATATTATGCTTCAGTGCAATTAAAGCAAGATTAATGAGAGACGTATACATTACAAGAACAAGCAAATTTTTACCTAATAATCCTGTCAATAATGATGAAATGGAGAAATTGCTTGGTGAGGTAAATGGAAAAGAATCCCGAGCTAGACGTATAGTACTTCGAAACAACAAAATTGAGACGCGCTATTATGCAATTGATAAAGAAGGGAAACCTACACACAGCAATGCGCAAATTGCAAAAGAAGCTGTTGAGGGACTTTTAGATGAACATTTCACAAAAGACGACATTGAATTATTGTCATTTGGAACAGGAAGTGCAGATCAAACATTGCCTTCTCATGCTGCTATGGTTCATGGAGAATTAAAAGGTAGTAATATGGAAATAAACTCACCTACTGGGGCTTGTTGTAGCGGCATGAATGCGCTTAAATATGGATACCTGTCAATCAAAGCCGGTGAGGTTGAAAATGCAGTTTGTGGCGCATCTGAGCGTGTTTCTGGATGGTTGAGAGGAGGTATTTACGAAGATGAAGTGACTCATCTATCTACACTAGAAGAAAAACCTATTTTAGCATTTAATAAAGATTTTTTACGATGGATGCTAAGTGATGGAGCAGGAGCATTTTTATTACAGCCAGAACCTACTGGAGACGTAAACTTAAAAATTGAGTGGATGGATGGATATTCATTTGCTAATGAGTTAGAATCTTGCATGTTTTCAGGATCCGATAAAAATGAAGACGGTACTTTAACATCTTGGAATGAAATACCTGTGGAAGATTGGACAAAAAAATCTGTATTTGCATTAAAGCAAGATACAAGATTATTGGGTGAAAACGTTCTTGTCAAAGGTGTTGAAAGTATGGTGCGAAGTATGAATAAGCACAATGTTACTGTTAATGATATTGATTATTTTTTACCACATATTTCATCGCATTTTTTTAAGGAAAGACTTTATAGTGAGATGGAAGAAAGAGGAGTAGCTGTTCCTTGGGATAAATGGTTCATAAATTTGAGCGAAGTGGGAAATATAGGGGCTGTATCTATTTATTTAATGATTGATGGCCTTATAGCAACAGGTAAATTGAAAAAAGGAGATAAAATATGGTTGATCGTTCCAGAAAGTGCACGTTTCTCGTATTTCAATGCGCTTCTAACTGTGTATTAATATGAATATATTGCCTAGAAAAATAACTGATAAAGCAGTTGTGGAAAATTTAATTCCACAAAAAGCACCGTTTGTTATGGTAGATTCATTACATGCTTTCTCTTCGGAAATGATAACAGCAGGGCTTACCGTTACTGCAGATAACTTATTTACAGATAACAATAACTTTCAAGAATCAGGTATTATAGAACACATGGCTCAAAGTGTTGCATTGCACACTGGGTATGATTTTTTTTTAAAAGAAGAGCATGCTCCTACTGGATATATAGGTGCCATTAAAAAAATTACCATTGAAGAATTACCTAAAGTGGGAGATACATTAATTACCACAGTCCATATTCTACAAGAATTTATGGGAATAACACTAGTATCAGTATCAACTAAATGCAATGGAGAAGTGATTGCAATAGGCGAAATGAAAACAGCACTAGCATAATATGAAAACCGATATTGAAAACTTCGATATTCAAAATTTCCTTCCGCATAGACCTCCTATGTTAATGGTGAATAAACTGTTGTTGCTTACACAAACCAAAGTTTCATCAACTTTTAAAATTGAAAAAAATTGTGTTTTTGTAGATGACAATAACTTCTTTAAAGAAAGCGGATTAATAGAAAATAACGCTCAAACGTGCTCAGCAATCGTAGGGCAAAACTTTTTTGACGATGATGATGTTGAGGGTAAGGGGAATAAGGTTGTTGGCTTTATTAGTACCATAAAAACAGCAAAAATCTACGCATTACCTAAAGTTGATGATACCATTATTACAAAGGCTTCACTTATATCAAGGTTTGATACAGAGGAGTACACCATGTGCACCATGCAAACTTCTACTTTTAACAATGAAGAATTAATCGTAGATTGTACGATGAATTTAATCATTCAAGAAGTATAAAGTGAAGAAAATCGAAGTTCCACAAGACCAAAGCAGTCTTAACAAAGTAAACTCAAAAGAGTTGTATTATGCCGTTGATGAAAATGGTGAATATACCACTGCTTTAAGCTCTGGTTGGGATCCTAAAAAAATAGCGCTTGACAATGCCCTCGAGGAAATCGAGCAACGTATTGAAGATGCAAAAAAACGTGTGCATTCTGGAGTGACAAGTCCTATAGAATATTACATGGAACTTTCAAAAATGGATCTTCCCATATTAGCAAGTTATGTTGGTTTTTGGCAATGGAAAGTTAAACGCCATTTTAAACCTTCGGTATTCAAGAAATTGAGTGCTAAAAAATTAAAAAAGTATGCTGATGTGTTTGACATTTCAGTAGCAGAACTACAAGAGATCCCAAAATAAATCCTATGAAGATAGATTTTACACACAACCAGTCTGCGCATTGCGAAAATGGGGTGGTTTCAAATTTAATGAAGCATAATGGGTTCAAAATTAGCGAACCTATGGTTTTTGGAATAGGGTCCGGATTGCTTTTTTGTTATATACCTTTTTTAAAAGTAAATTATGCGCCGGTTGTGACCTATCGTGCTATGCCAGGGCAAATTTTTAACCGCTTTGCAAAAAGAGTGGGGATAAAAATAAAGCGCGAAAAATTTAAAAACCCAAAAACTGCAAAAGCTAGATTAGATGAAAACCTAGCAAAAAATAATCCCGTAGGATTGCAAGTGGGCGTTTATAACTTAATGTATTTCCCAGACGAATATCGCTTTCACTTCAACGCGCATAATCTAGTGGTCTACGGAAAAGAGGATAACAAGTACCTTATTAGTGACCCCGTAATGGAGAACGTCACTACGCTTACCGATAAAGAATTAGAAAAAGTGCGTTTCGCCAAAGGTGCCTTCGCTCCTAAAGGGCATATTTATTACCCAACTGAGTTTCCAAAAAAACTTTCGCTGGAAAAAGCAATCATCAAAGGAATCAAGCATACTTGTCGCGATATGGCAGCACCTGTTCCATTTGTGGGAGTCAATGGAATCAAAACCATTGCGAAACTTATTAGAAAATGGCCTAAGAAAAAAGGTGCGAAAAAGGCAAATCATTACCTTGGACAAATCGTTCGTATGCAAGAAGAAATTGGAACTGGTGGTGGCGGTTTTAGGTATATTTACGGAGCATTTTTACAAGAATCTGGGAAACTTTTAAAGAACGAAAAGCTTATAAAACTTTCTTCGGAAATGACTGAAATTGGAGACCAGTGGCGTGATTTTGCATTAGAAGCATCCCGAATCTATAAAAACCGAAGTAACAACACAGCACTAGATAAATACGACGAAGTAGCCACCCAACTAGAAGCAATTGCAGACAGAGAGAAAGTATTCTTTAAGAAATTAAAAAAAGCAGTCTCTTAGACCAATTAAAATAATTGTCATTTAAATCTACCAATGATAAAAATCAACAACCTCTCAAAAAAATACAAAGGTGCCGAAATGTTTTCAGTAAGTTCTTTGGATTTAGAGGTTGAGGAAGGAGAGATCTTTGGATTATTGGGGCCTAATGGTGCCGGGAAAACAACGTTAATTTCTATGTTGAGTTCTTTAATACAACCTACCTCAGGAGATTTTACTATTGACAGCTTGGACTTTAAAAATAACAAACGTAAACTTCAACAACACATAGGTATTGTTCCACAGGAATATGCGTTATATCCAGACTTGACAGCTTTTGAGAACTTGATGTACTTTGGGAGTATGTATAATTTAAAGGGTGAGTCATTTAAAAACGATATTAAAAAGCAACTCGAAATTTTAGGGTTAGCAAATTTTTCAAATAAAAAAATTAAAACATTTTCTGGAGGAATGAAACGGCGTGTTAACCTAATAGCGAGCATACTTCATAAGCCTAAAGTGTTGTTTCTAGATGAACCTACAGTGGGAGTAGATGTGCAATCAAAAAACGTAATCATCGCTCATTTACAAGCATTGAACAAACAAGGAACGACCATTATTTATACCTCTCATCACTTAAATGAAGCCGAAACTTTCTGCACACGAGTAGCTATTATTGATAAGGGAATCATCGTTGCAAAAGGAACTCCAGAAGCACTTATTAAAAATCAACCTGAAGCCAATACTCTAGAAGATGTATTTTTAGCACTTACAGGAAATGCCCTCAGAGATTATGCATAAACTCTGGGCTTCAACAGTAAAGGAATTCAAATTGTTATCTCGCGATATAGGTGGGATGGCTATTCTGTTTTTAATGCCACTCGCATTACTTGTTGTAATTACCATTATTCAAGACAGTAGTTTTAAAGCGGTAAATAGTATTAAAATTCCTATTTTACTTGTAGATTATGATGGCGGAAATGTAGCACAAACAATAATAGAAGGACTGTCAAGTTCAGAAACCTTCCAGGTGATTAAAGGACCTTCTGAAGCTAAAGCAAAAGAACAAGTATTTAGTGGTGATTACCAATTAGCAATTGTAATCCCCTCAAAATTATCAGAAGACTTGGCGGAAAAAGTAAACGATAACGTAGAAGGTATTCTCTCAGCTTTTGGATTAGAGGAAGAGGGAGAGGATTCACTTCCCAAGGAGAAAAAAGAAATTAAAGCAAAAGAAGTTAGGTTGTATTTTGATCCAGCCACGCAGGGTTCCTTTAAAAATCAAGTAAAAAATGGAATCGATAAAATGATTTCTAAAATTGAAACTCAAACAATTTATAAATCATTTCAAGAGCAAATAGGCGATGAGGAAACACCGCTTTTTGAAACAGAATCTTTTATTAGTTTTAAAGAAATAGTGCCAATAGAAAATGAAAAAGAAATCATTCCTAACAGCGCACAACACAATGTGCCAGCATGGGCATTGTTTGCTATTTTCTTTATTATCGTTCCTTTGTCTATAAATATGGTCAAAGAAAAACATCAAGGAACTTTTGTGAGATTACGTACACAACCCGTTAATTATGCAACTATTTTGGGCGGTAAAACGCTCGTTTATTTAGCGGTTTGTTTAATCCAGTTTGCATTAATGCTATTAGTTGGAATTTTTATCTTTCCATTAATTGGGTTACCTATTTTAGATGTTTCGGGCAGGCTAACATTGTTATTCATAGTGGCGCTTTTTGCAGGTTTAGCAGCAATTGGATTAGGGCTTTTAATTGGTACTATTGCAAAAACGCAAGAACAAGCAGCCCCTTTTGGAGCTACGTTTGTCGTTATTCTTGCAGCCCTTGGAGGTGTTTGGGTGCCTGTTTTTATAATGCCAAAATTTATGCAACTCGTATCACAAGTTTCTCCCATGAATTGGGGATTGAGTGCATTTTATGACGTTTTTTTAAGAAATGCTTCTATAAAAGCAATTGTTCCCGAAATCAGTTTATTATTTTTGTTTTTCCTCCTCACAACACTAATCGCCATCATTTATAATGAAAAGAAGCAAGCCGTCTAACGCTAAAAAAATACAGCACACAAGTAAAATTCGTGTGCGGTTTGCCGAATGTGATCCACTTGGCATTGTATGGCACGGCAATTATATTCAATATTTTGAAGACGGTCGTGAGTCCTTCGGAAATGAGCTTGGCATTGGCTATCTTAACCAAAAAGAACATAATTTTTCCTCACCTATTGTTAAATCGTTGTGTGAACATAAATTACCATTAAAATATGGTGATATTGCTATAATAGAAACAACATATATTGATTGTGACGCTGCAAAAATGATTTTTCAATATAAAATTTTTACGCCTGAAGGATTGCTTGCTTGCACAGGTGAAACTACCCAAGTATTTGTAGCATTAGGAGGCGAATTATCATTAACGTTTCCAGATTTTATGGTAAGATGGAAACAAAAAATGGGACTTTTAGATGAATAAAACGTACGTTTCACATAATAATATTATTTCATCATTAGGCTTTAATAGTGCTGCTGTGGTGGAAAAAGTTGCAAGTGAAACTACTGGACTTGAGCTTGTTGATGACAAAACAATTTTACCACAACCATTTTATGCTTCGGTTATTAATAAATCAAAGCTCAATCTCGCATTCGCGGAAATTTCCGAAGATCAAAATAGATATACTCGTTTAGAAAAAATGATGTTACTGTCATTAGCCGATGTGGTAAAACAATCAAAAAATACTATTTCTGATAGGACGGGATTGATAATCTCTACTACAAAAGGAAA
Source organism: Patiriisocius marinistellae (assembly GCF_009014635.1). GTDB lineage: Bacteria > Bacteroidota > Bacteroidia > Flavobacteriales > Flavobacteriaceae > Patiriisocius > Patiriisocius marinistellae. The sequence continues at coordinate 832,406 of NZ_BKCF01000001.1, forward strand.
TATTGATGTGTTAGAAAACAACAGCAAATTTCCGAAGTCAAAATCCTATTTAAGTGAATTAGCTACAACCGTTGCAAATTTTTTTAATTTTAAAACTCAACCTATTGTTGTTTCAAATGCATGTGTGTCTGGCGTGCTTGCAATAGCGATAGCAAAACGTTACATTAATGAAGGAGTTTTTGATGAGGTATTTATAGTAAGTGGAGACTTAGTCACTCAGTTTATTTTAAGTGGTTTTAATTCCTTTCAAGCTTTAAGTACTGAGATGTGCAAACCTTATAGTGATGATAGAACTGGAATTAATATAGGAGAAGTTGCTGCGAGTATTTTAGTAACAAAAGATAAAAATAATTTGAGTAATGAAGCCTGCGAAATCGCTGGCGATAGTTCGTGCAATGATGCAAATCATATTTCAGGACCTTCAAGAACGGGAGAAGGATTGTTTAGAAGTGCAAAAGTTGCATTAAAAGAAGCTGGTGTAAAAGCAAGTGATATTGACTATATTTCGGCACATGGAACGGCAACTTCTTTTAACGATGAAATGGAGTCAATTGCCTTTGAAAGACTAGGAATGAGTCACATTCCTTTAAATAGTTTGAAGGGGTATTTTGGACATACTTTAGGAGCATCAGGATTATTAGAAACAATTGTTGGGATGTATTCATTAAATCAAAATAAGCTATTTACCTCGCTCGGGTTTTCAGTAAAAGGAACTTCAGCACCGTTAAATATTATTACAAAAAACACTTCTACTTCTTTAAACACTTTTCTCAAAACAGCATCAGGTTTTGGGGGTTGTAATACGGCAGTGGTTTTTAAGAAATTTAATAATCAATAATAAAACTATGCAAGAACAACCAGATAGCGCATTTGATGCCATTCAACAAGCTCACCAAATAGCATTTGCACCTTTTGTTTTTCAGGCAACAGTTTCTTTAAGAGATTTGGGTGTTTTTGAGTTTATTTTTAAGAATCGAAAAAAAGGAGGGAAAAAAATTAAAGAAATTGCATCTCAATTATCGCTATCAATGTATGGTGTGGGTGTTTTATTAGAAATTGCCGAAAGTGCTAATATTGTAATTAAAGATAAAGATGGAAATTTTCTGCTTACAAAAACGGGTTATTTTTTAACATATAATGAAACCGTAAATGTTAATGTCAATTTCACAAATGATGTGTGCTATAAAGGTCTTTATCATTTGCCCGAAGCTATTAAAAATGGAACTCCCGCAGGTTTAAAAGAGCTAGGTTCATGGCCAACAATTTATGAAGGTTTGTCAAAACTACCTCCACAAATACAAAAGTCTTGGTTTGAATTTGATCATCATTATAGTGATGATATTTTTGATGAAGCTCTTGAAAAATTATTTACTTACAGGCCTAAAAGAATTGTTGATGTGGGAGCAAATACTGGAAAGTATGCACTGCGTTGTCTTGATAAAGACCCTCAAGTTGAGATGACGCTCTTAGATCTTCCAGGACAACTTAAAAAAGCGTTAGCATCCATTGAAAAGAAAGGTTTTAAAGAAAGAGTAACAGGTCAAGAAATTGATTGGCTCTCAAAAGAAGAGAAAACAATACCTAAAGGAGTTGATGTAATATGGATGTGCCAGTTCTTAGATTGCTTTTCTGAAGAGGAAATTTCTACCATTCTCAACACTGCAGTTGAGGCTATGGATGCAAATACAAGACTTATTATTATTGAGACATATACAGATAGGCAGAAGTTTGATAATGCAAAATTTATCCTTGAAGCAACATCTATTTACTTTACAGTAATGGCAAACGGGAATAGTAAAATGTATCCTTCAACAGTGCTAATTGACCTTGCTAAAAAAGCTGGCCTTTATATTGATGAGGATGTCACACTTGGAGAATATCATACTATGTTTGTGTGTAAAAAAGAACAATCTTAATTGTGGTTAATAAAGATTTTGACATAAAGGCTTTTGCATATTTTAAAGATGGAAAAATTTCATTAAACGGGAGTGTGCTTTACAGTTCTTCGGAAACGGAACTACCTGAAATTTTAAAGGATATCTATAAAAAATTAGAGACTGATTATCGCAAATTTTTTAAGATGGATGTATTAAGTAAGGTAGCGTTTTTAACAGCAGATATGCTTTTGAAATCTCAAAACCTAGCTTCCGAAGAAAATGATATTGCTGTTATATTATCAAATAATGCGTCAAGTTTAGATACTGACAGAAACCATCAAAATACAATAGCAGATAAAGATAATTATTATCCTAGTCCTGCGGTATTTGTATATACTTTAGCAAATATTTGCATTGGAGAGATTAGTATAAAGTATAAGCTATTTTCTGAAAATAGTTTTTTTATATTTGAAGCCTTTAATGCGCAATATTTACATGCGTATGCAAATCAACTTTTAATATCTAAAAAGGCTAAAAGTGTGCTTTGTGGATGGGTAAATGTTGATGAAGAAAAATACGAGGCGTTCCTCTATCTCGTAAATGAAACTAATGAAAAAGGTAACCACACAATTGCCGAAATTAACAGATTATACAACAACTAGTTATGAGTGATTTAAAAGAAGAATTAAAAGGAAAAATTATTGAGCAATTAAATTTAGAAGACCTTACAGTTACTGAAATTGCTGATGATGAGGTGCTTTTTGGTGATGGCTTAGGGCTAGACTCTATTGATGCTTTAGAGCTAATTGTAATGCTAGATAAAGATTACGGGATTAAACTTGCAGACCCTAAGGAAGGGAAAGCAATTTTTGAATCTGTAAATTCAATGGCAGCCTATATCGAAGCGAATAGAAAATAATATGGGTGCTAGTATTGCAATAACAGGAATGGGAATGCTTTCTGCAATTGGGAACAATGTGCAAGAAAACTACGACTCGTTAGTGCAAGGAAAAACAGGAATTTCTAAAATATCTAGGTTAAGTACTATTCATAAAGATAGTATTATGGTAGGCGAAATTCCATACACAAACTCAGCAATGGAAGCTATGCTTGGACTTCCAAAAAATCATAGTTTCTCTCGTACAAGTTTATTAGGTTCTCTAGCGGCAAAGCAAGCGGTTGCAAGTGCTGGAATAAGAGATATTTCTAAATATAAAACGGGACTTATTTCTGCGAGTACTGTGGGAGGAATGGATATGACTGAGCAGTATTATTATGATTATCTTGAAAATGAAACACATCGCAGATTTATTAAGGAGCATCCTTTAGGGGATGGAACTAATAAAATTGCACAACAAATAGGGCTAAATGAAAGTCTTGTAACAACAATAAGTACAGCGTGTTCTTCTGCAGCAAATGCAATAATCATGGGCTCCCGTTTAATAAAAGCGGGAAAATTAGACCGTGTTATCGTAGGAGGCACAGATTGCCTATCAAAGTTTACCATTAATGGGTTTAAAACTTTGATGATTTTAAGTGATACTTACAATACTCCCTTTGATGAAAATCGAAAAGGATTAAATCTAGGAGAAGCTGCGGCATACATTGTACTTGAATCTGATAAAATAGTCAAAGCAGAAAACCGAAAAGTACTTGGTTATGTAAAAGGCTATGGAAATACTAATGATGCTTTTCATCAAACCGCATCTTCTGAAAACGGTGATGGAGCAACAGCTGCAATGGAAAAAACTTTAAAAGTAGCAGGTGTCAATCCTTCACAGGTTGATTATATTAATGCACATGGTACTGCAACCCCTAACAATGACCTTTCAGAAGGAAGGGCTATTATTAGAGTTTTTGGAAAAAAAGTACCGCCTTTTAGTAGCACAAAAGCATTCACAGGTCACACACTTGCTGCTGCAGGTGGTGTTGAAGCAATTTATTCAATACTTGCGTTGCAAAACAACACTATTTTTCCCAATCTGAATTTTAAAACACAGATGAAAGAATTCAATATTACTCCTGAGACTCATCTTGTTGAAAAGGAATTACAAATGGTACTTTCAAATTCGTTAGGATTTGGAGGAAACTGTACTTCTGTTTTATTCTCAAAGGAACCATAATGATGAAAAAAGTATATATCAATAGTGTAGGTTCTATTTCGTCTCAAAAGACATTTGATAATGACGAATTTTTAAATGACATTATCAATTATCATACGACTAATATTTCAGTAGTAAACCCTAATTATAAAGAATATCTTGATGCAGGTTCAGCACGCCGCATGGCAAAAGGAATAAAAATGGGAGTTGTGGCTTCAAAAATAGCGATGGATGAAGCGGGTGTTGAAAGTGTTGATGCCGTCATTACAGGAACGGGAATGGGTTGTGTAATAGATTCAGAGAAATTTGTGAGCAGGTTAATTGATAATAATGAAGAATATTTAACACCTACTTCTTTTATTCAATCCACGCACAATACAGTAGGTGGTCAAATTGCTTTGGGTATACAATGCAAAGGGTACAATTTTACCTATGTGCATTCAAGTAGTTCTTTTGAATCTGCATTAATTGATGCAAAATTACAGTTAACTCTTGATGAGGCCTCTACAATTTTAGTGGGTGGTATTGATGAGTTGGGCCCACATATGATACAAGTGCACGGCTTAATAAAACACATTAAGCAAGAAAAAACTATTGATAATCTTGCTATTTTAAACTCGGGAACTGAAGGAGCTGTTTTTAGTGAAGGTGCTAATTTTTTCGTGCTTTCTAATGGAAAGGAAAATACTTGTTATGCAGAGTTAGTAGATGTTGAAATACTAAATACTTTATCAAAGGAAAGACTTGAGCAACAAGTACGATCATTTTTAAATCAAAATAAAATGACTATTAATGATGTTGATGTTATTGTATTAGGGAATAATGGCGATGTAAGTTTTGATGAATATTATAGTGTATTGACAAATGGATTGTTTAAAAATACACAGCATACGGCTTATAAACATTTGTCTGGAGAATTTAAAACCGTATCATCTTTTGGGTTTTGGTTAGGGGCAAAAATGTTGAAAACGCAGTCCATTCCTCAAATCGTTAAATTAAACGATAACGCCCCAAAGGCGATTAAAAATGTGTTGATTTACAACCAGTATCGTGGAGAAAATCACACCTTCGTGATGCTTCGTACATGTTAAAATTTACAACAGTTAATATTATTTTTAGTGTTCTATTGTTAAGTGCAATTGTAGCACGCTTTTTTATTGCTTTTTCGTGGAACGTTTTTACACTTATACTTTTTACATGGTTTGCACTAACTGTTTTTGGTTCTGCGTTTATTCGCTGGAATTATTTTTTTAAATCTTTAAGTAGTAGTCCAAATACAATTGAAAATCAAATAGCAATAACGTTTGATGATGGTCCTAATCCAGGGTTTACTCCACAAATATTATCATTATTAAAATTGCATAATGCTACTGCCACCTTCTTTTGTATTGGTGTACATATTAAAAAATATCCAGAACTATTTAAGCAAATTATCGCAGAAGGCCACACTGTAGGAAATCATACATATACTCACAGTGAGGGTTTTGGCTTTTTTTCAACTAAAAAAGTAATAGCCGAATTAGAACAAACAAATGCACTAGTCAAAAAAATTACAGGGCTAGAAATGCAATTGTATCGTCCAGTTTTTGGAGTGACAAATCCACGTATAAAACGAGCATTAAAAGCCTTACCGTTAATATCCATAGGGTGGAATAAACGCTCTCTAGACACGCGACCTTTAGCTGTGCATATCATTAAAAAGCGTGTTACTAATAATTTAAAAAAAGGTGATATTATTTTGCTACACGATAGCAGCGAAAAGACCATTGCCGTTTTGGAACACTTATTGCTAACTTTGCAATCTAAACAAATGCAGTCTGTTTCGGTGGACACACTGCTCAAAATCAAGGCATATGTATAAGCTTATTATTATCTTATTACTAGGTTGTTTTTCCACACAAGTTATGGCACAAGAACGTGTGATGACAGCTTCGGAAATTTCTGCTTTTAAAACTGCCGTTATTGAAACCTCCCGTGCATCAAAAACCATTAAAAGTGACTTTATCCAATACAAGCATCTTGATTTTTTAGATAACGATATTGAAACCATTGGAAAACTACAATTCAAAGCCCCAGGATTCGTAAAATGGGAATATACAAAACCGTACGTCTACAGTGTGATTTTTAGAGAAGATAAATTACTTATTAATGACGGAGGAACTAAAAATGCTATCGATATTGGAAGTAGTAAAATGTTTAAAAAGCTTAACGATTTAATCGTAAAAAGCGTTAAAGGCGATATGTTTGATGATAACGATTTTACTGTAACTTACTTTATAACCGACAAAGCAAATAAAGCAGTTTTTGTTCCAAAGGATAAAAAACTTACAGAGTACATAGCATCTTTTGAATTACTTTTTGATAAAAAAGAAGCTTCGGTTACTGAAGTTAAAATGATAGAACCGTCACAGGATTACACGCAAATTATATTTAAAAACCGACTTGTAAATACAACCATTAACGATGCGGTATTTACTCAGTAGTGTACTTTTATTTGCAGTGTTTTCTTGCTCGCCAAAAATTTTAAAAGGATTAGAGGAACAGCCTTCAGAAATTTCTCAAATTACAAATCCATATTTTGCTGATACCGCGCAAGATTATGTGTACAAAGCAAAGATTGATGTATATGGAAAATATTTTGGCGGAATCCTTATCATAAAAAAAGTAAATGACACTTCGCACAGAGTGGTATTTACAACCGAATTTGGAAGCAAATTATTTGATTTTCTCTACGAAGGCAATACCTTTACCAAGAAATTTATAGTGCCAGACCTTGACCGCAATATCATTGTCAACACATTGCAAAAGGATTTTAAGATATTGATTACTGAAAAAGTTGATGTACAATCTGAATATATTTCTGAAATACCTGAAATTTTGTATAAAACAGAATTCGGTAATCGATATAATTATTATGGATTTAGTGACGAAAAAAAATTAGTTGTCATATTAAATGCCTCAAAATCGAAAGAGAAAATTATTTTTACTTTTCAAAGAACTAATAATGAAGTTATAAAAAAACTAAGAATTCAACATCTAAATATTAAATTAAATATTGACTTAGAATATCTCAACAAATAAGAATTATGCTTATAAAAGATTTATATACACTTACAAGTTTTGAAAATAATGACGGAGCTGTAACTGCGCAAATTCATTTGAATAAAGACAACAATATTTTTAAAGGGCACTTTCCTGGAAATCCAGTAATGCCTGGTGTTTGTATGATTCAGATTATTAAAGAACTTACTGAAAAAGCAACTGAGTCATCTTTGTTTTTGTCACAGACTTCAAACATTAAGTTTATGGCAATCATTAACCCAAATATAACTCCAGACTTAAATCTCAATATTTCAATAACTGAAACCGAAGATGGTTTCAAAATTAAAAACGATTCTTCTTTTGGAGATACGTTAGCACTTAAAATGAGTGCGCTATTTACTAAAATTTAACCATGAAATATTTATTAATTCTTTGTTTGCTTATTGTAACTTCAGTTTCTGCTCAAAATGTGGTGGAGGTAAGAAAAGCATATACGAGTATTGAAAATGACAAAGGGGCAATTGAGTCTTTATATGGTCAATTAGAACATATTTTCGAAGATAAATTTACATTGTCTGCTTACAAAGGAGCGGTGATGACAATGCTCGCTAAATATGAAAAAGGCGGCAAGCAAAAGAAAGCGTATTTTAAAAATGGTGTGGGGTTGATTGAAAATGCAATCAAGGCAGAACCTAACAATATTGAATTAAGAACCATTAGATTGAGTATTCAAGAAAATGCACCTAAGTTTTTAAAGTATCATAGTAGCATTGTTGAAGACAAAACATTTATAATTGATAATTTTAAGAAAACGAAAAGTAAAGAGGTGTGTGCGTTTGTTAAAGATTATGCGATGCAATCAAGTTCTTTTACTGAGGAAGATAAAATACAGTTTTAGTCTTTTTCTATTTAAAAAAAACACCAATCTTTATTGCCTCCACAAAAACCTTTAAAAGTGCACCTTTGTGTAGTAAAATGCTATTTTTGCCAAACACTACAATTCACAATTAATAATGACACAAACCATTACTAAAAAAATGGAAGCCCTGCGCTGTTGCGTCATTATACCCACTTACAATAATGAAAAAACGCTTGCTCGTGTCATCGACGGCGTTTTAAACATCACATCAAACATTATCATCGTTAATGATGGCGCAACCGATGGGACTGCTGAAATTTTAAACAACTACAAATCTTTAGTCCAAATACACCTTCCCATAAATCAAGGGAAAGGAAATGCATTGCGCGAAGGTTTTAAAAGAGCTGTTGAGTCGAATTTTGATTATGCCATAACAATCGATAGTGATGGGCAGCATTTTCCAGAAGATATTGCAGTATTTATAGACATGCTTAAAACTTCTGAGGACAAAAATTTACTGTTAATTGGTGCAAGGAATATGACACAAGAGGGTGTGCCAAAGAAAAGTAGTTTTGGGAATAAATTTTCTAATTTTTGGTTCTGGTTTGAGACAGGAATTAAATTGCAAGACACCCAATCTGGGTACCGTTTATATCCCTTAAACATAATAAAGGATATCACATTTTTTACTAAGAAATTTGAATTTGAAATTGAAGTCATTGTAAAATCAGCTTGGCGTGGGGTGAATGTAATGAATGTTCCTGTAAAAGTTTTATATGATGAAAGTGAGCGTGTTTCTCACTTTAGACCTTTCAAAGATTTTACGCGTATTAGTATATTAAATACGTGGTTTGTAATTGTTACTTTGTTTTATATAAAACCAAGAGATTTTATTCGAAGCTTTAAAAAAAAAGGTTTTAGAAAGTTTTTAGCTGAAGACCTTTTTGGTGTTAATGACTCACCAATGAAAAAGGCACAATCCATAGCATTAGGGGTTTTTATAGGTATTTCTCCACTTTGGGGATTTCATACGTTACTAGTTATTTTTTTAGCAGTAGCCCTTAATTTAAATAAAGTAATTGCTTTTACATTTTCAAATGTTAGTTTACCACCGTTTATTCCTTTTGTGCTTTTAGCAAGTGTGCAAGTAGGTAGTTGGGTCACGGGATCAGAATTTGAGGTTTCTATGGATTTAATCAATGAAAATTTTGAGATAATAAAACATCTTAAGTCTTATATAATTGGTAGCTTTACTTTAGCTATCTTGGCTGCATTAGCATTAGGTTTTGTAGGGTATATTGCATTCTCTCTTGTTGATAGAAAAAAAGTAAATGTTGTATAAATGGATAATTGGTGGTTCAAAACTTTTACCCTTATCAAAAAAAATAAACTACCTGCAATTTTCATTGCTGCAGGTTGTATTTTCTTACTCATTTTTCTCGCTTCGAAAATCAAATTTGAAGAAGATATTACCAAGATACTCCCAGCAACCGAAGAGACCCGCAACATTCAAAAGATTTTAAAGAGTGTTAATTTTACAGATAAAATCATAGTTAATATTTCTCGCAAAGCGGAAGGAAACACCAGCGACCTTACCCAATATGCCACTTCGTTTTTAGACAGTCTTAATGCCAATCTTGGCGACTTTGTAAAGGACATTCAAGGACAAGTAAATGACCAAGGCATAGACACTACCTTAGATTTTGTTTATAATAACCTACCCCAATTTTTAAACAACGAAGATTATAAAAATCTAGAAAGTAGGTTAATGCCAGATAGTATCCAAGCAATCATCCAGTCTAACTACCGAACGCTCGTATCTCCTTCCGGCATAATAGCACGAAAAGTAATTTTAAAGGACCCGTTAGGATTGTCATATACAGGTTTAAAAAAATTACAAAAGCTTGGCGTGGGAGATGATTTTAAATTGAAAAATGGATTTGTCATAAGTAAAGACGAACAAAATTTATTGCTATTTATAACACCCCAATATCTGGCAGATGATGCAGCTAAGAATGAAGAGTTTTCAGACAAATTGTATGAATTACAAAATGATCTCAACGCTTCTTTTTATGATGAAGCCTCCAGTGAATACTTTGGCGCAGCACTAATTGCAGTGGCAAACGCCAAACAAATAAAGCATGATATTCAATTTACCATTGGGATTGCGATAACTATTTTAATGGTCATTTTTATTCTCTTTTATAAAAAATTAATCATCCCGTTTATTCTTTTTACACCCACTATTTTAGGAGCTCTTTTAGCTGTGTCACTATTGTATTTAATTCGTACAGAAATATCTGCAATTTCGTTGGGAATTGGCTCCGTTTTATTGGGGGTGACATTAGATTATTCATTACATATTTTGACTCATATTCGTAACAATGAAGGTGTAGAAAGTCTATATAAAGAAATTGCAAAGCCTATTTTAATAAGCTCATTGACAACGGCACTTGCATTTTTGTGTCTCTTGTTATTAGACTCACAAGCCTTGCAGGATTTGGGTATTTTCGCAGCGGTAAGTGTAATAGGAGCAGCAATTTTTGCTTTATTATTTATTCCACAAGTATATAAAGTGAAAACTAAAGCCATCGCTAAAAAAACGAGTATTGATAATATTGCCAATTATAAATTTCACCATAACAAATGGCTTATTACTGGAATTACGGGTTTGCTTATAATGAGCGCTTTTACCTACAATAAAGTCACCTTCAACAATGACCTCGCCACGCTTAATTATGAGCCTTCGGAAATTTTAAAAGCCAAAAGGAATCTAGATGCATTAACAAATCTAGAGTCAAAATCGGTTTATGCTGTAGCCTATGGAAATACTACCGAAGCAGCTTTAAAAGCAAATGACAGTCTATTTAATGGACTGAAAAATCTAGAGTCCCAACATAAAATAATGAGCTTTAGCAACCTTGGGGCATTGGTACAATCAAAAGAAAGCCAAGCGAAAAACATCAAAAAATGGAACCTCTTTTGGACGTCTGAGAAAATATCAAACTTGAAACAAAATATGATTTCCAGCGGAAACGAATTAGGTTTTAAGCCGTCGTCCTTTGATGGGTTTTATGGTTTGCTGCAAAGAGATTTTAAAACGCTTTCGATAGCTGAATATGGGGCGCTTTCGAGTATTACAATTGAAGATTTCATTTCTGAGGAACTTGATATTACTACAGTTACTTCGGTTGTGAAATTAGAGGACGAATATGCCTATGAAGTGAAAGCTGCATTTGCTGATAGCGACAGTATATTAATAATTGACCGCAAACAAATGAATGAATCATTGTTGGGGTCATTGCGAGATGATTTCAACAAACTCATCTGGTATTCAATGGCAGTTGTGCTATTGTTGTTGCTACTCTATTATAGGAGTTTTTCTCTCACAATTGTTACAATGCTGCCAGTATTTTTAACATGGGGGATCACGGTAGGGGTAATGGGAATTCTAGGAATAGAATTTAATATATTTAATATCATTATTTCTACATTCATTTTTGGTTTAGGTATTGATTATTCTATTTTTATAACAAATGGATTGTTGCAAGAATTAAAGACGGGGCAGCCCACATTGGGAACGCATAAAACGTCTATTTTACTTTCGGTATTAACCACTATTTTGGGTATTGGTGTTTTAATTTTTGCTAAGCATCCTGCGTTATATACTATATCAATCGTTTCCATTATTGGAATATTTTCTGCAATGTTGCTTGCATTTACCTTACAGCCATTATTATTTGTGTTGTTTATAGGAAGTAAAAGAAAACGCCCTATTACGTTACGTTATTTAGTACATTCGGTTGGATCTTTTTTATATTTTGGAATTGGCGGCTTGCTTTTTTCTTTAGTGAGTCCATTACTGAAAATTTTGCCCGTTTCGAAGAAAAAAAAGATGGGTGTTTTTCATAATGGCATTTCAAAGTTGATGAAAAGTGTATTATACACAAACCCATTTGTAAAGAAAAATGTCTTGAACACACACAATGAAGATTTCAAAAAACCCGCATTTTTAATTGCAAATCACACGTCGTTCTTAGACATCCTAGCCGTGGGAATGTTGACGCCTAAGCTTATTTTTCTGGTAAATGACTGGGTGTATAATTCGCCTGTATTTGGAAGAGTAGTTAAGCTTGCTGGTTTTTATCCTGTGTCAAAAGGCATAGATGAAGCTGTGGCTCATTTACAAACAAAAGTAGCACAAGGCTATTCGTTAATCGCTTTTCCAGAGGGTACCCGTTCAACAACGAATAAAGTAAAACGATTTCACAAAGGCTCATTTTTCTTAGCTGAAAAATTGGGGTTAGATATTATTCCAGTTATTATTCACGGAAACAGTGAAGTACTTCCCAAGAATAGTTTTATCATTAAAGATGGAAGCATAACTGTGAAAATCTTAAAAAGAATCCCAAAAGATGATACAGAATTTGGTCCTACGTACAGCGAAAAAGCAAAGCAAATAGGAGCTCATTTTAGAGATGAATTTCAATTGTTGAGAGATGACGTTGAGAACGCAAATTACTTTCACAAACTTATTTTAGAAGAGTATCGCTATAAGGGTAGCTCGTTGCATAGTAAAGTGAAAATGGACTTGAGGGCAAATGGTTTGAGCTACAAAACTATTGCAGCTACTCTACCTAAAAATAGTACGATTACACATATTTCAAATTCAAGTGGGCAATTAGACTTCTTATTAGCTTTAGATAGTGCCAACCGAAAAATTACAACTAGGATTGAAAATTCTAAGACGCTTAAAATTTTAAGGCAAAGTTATTTGACACTTTCAGATTTAAAATTAAATTTTGTTATAAAGACTTCGGAAATTTTAAACTTAGATAATGATGTGCTGATAATTAATTCAGATGGTTTTTCGGAATCTGAATTTTTAGCATTTCAAAAACAAACATTACAATGGGTAGTACTCATAGATTCGCCGCAGCAAATTTCCGAAGCATTTCTTATTTTGGAAGGATTTGAAATCTTGCGTACAGCGACAAATCTTAGTATATTTAAAAAAATTGAGCAATAGAATGACAGAAAAATACGACGTTGTTATTGTAGGAAGTGGCATGGGAGGTCTTGTTGCAGGAATTACACTTGCCAAGGAGGGGAAGAGCGTTTGTGTTTTAGAAAAGAATAACCAATTTGGTGGGAATCTTCAAACCTTTTCACGGGATAAAACTATTTTTGATACTGGAGTTCATTATTTAGGAGGGCTAGATGAGGGACAAAATTTACACAAATATTTTTCTTATTTAGATATTATGGATGATGTAGAGTGGTTGCGGCTTGATGATGATGGGTTTGATATAATTTCTTTTGGTGACGATGAAAAATCGTACCCACATGCTCAGGGTTATGAAAATTTTATTCGTGTTTTAGTCAAAGATTTTCCAGAGGAGGAAGGCGCTATTCGTTCTTATTGTGAGAAGTTAAAACAAATGTGTGACAGTTTTCCTTTGTATAATGTAAAAGCTGGGTCGCCTAATTACAATGTTACGGGGATGTTTAACTTAAATGCTAAAGATTTTATTGCCTCGTTAACTTCTAATCAAAAACTGCAAGCTGTTCTTGCAGGAAGCAATTTATTATATGCAGGAGCCGGAGACAAAACACCATTTTTTGTACATGCACTTTCTGTTAATTCTTATATTGAAAGCTCTTACCGTTGTTTAAATGGTGGTAGTCAAATCACAAAAGCGCTTTTACGAAGACTTAAAGAAAATGGAGGGGCAGCATATAAACGCCATGAAGTTGTTGATTTTTTAATGGAAAATAAGGAAGTTGCTGCCGTCAAAATTGCTAACGGAAAAACGATTCACGGAGATATATTTATTTCAAATATTGAGCCTAAACTCACTATTAAAATGATAGGAGAGGAGCATCTTCGTAAAAGTTATGTAAAGCGTATTGAAGAGATAAAAAGTACTGTAGCGGCATTTAGTTTGTACATTGTTTTAAAACCAAATACGTTTAAATATAGAAACCATAATTACTATCATTATAAAGACAGTAATGCTGTATGGGATGTCCACAATTATAGTGAAGAAAGTTGGCCAGAATCATATATGGTATCAATGGGAATTCGAAAAAATGCAAATGAGTACGGTGATACTATAACTGTGATGACCTATATGCATTATGATGATGTACGTCAATGGGAGGATACTTTTAATACCGCGGCAGATAAAAACGAACGTGGACAAACTTATGAAGCGTTTAAAAAAGAAAAAGAAGAAAAATTAATTGCTGAGGTAGAAAAAAAATTTCCAAATATTAGAGACTGTATTCAATCTGTCTATTCATCTACACCACTTTCATACCGCGACTACATAGGCTGTAATGAGGGAGCCATGTATGGTTATGAAAAAGATGTCAATAATACTATGCAATCCATGATATCACCACGGACAAAAATTAAAAATCTATATTTTACGGGTGCGAGTTTAAATATGCATGGCATACTTGGCGTTACTATTAGTGGTATGTTAACGTGCTCAGCAATATTAGGTCTTGATTATATAGTTGATAAAGTAAATAAAGAATATCAAAAGGAATTGGCCAATTAAACGTTTAATTATGAACGCAATAAAAACAATACCCATCACTACAGTTGATAATCTTTCAAAAGAGGATTTTGTTGAACATTACTTAAAAACTCAACGTCCTGTTCTTATTAAAGGAGGTTGGACAAAAGACTGGCCAGCATATAAAAAATGGGATATTAATTATATGCAATCTCTTGCAGGTGATATTGAAGTACCTTTATACAATAATGAAAAAACGGAAGGTAAAGGTAAATCTGTTGCCATAGCAAAAAAAATGAAGCTGTACGATTATCTTGAAATTTTAAAAACACAGCCTACAGATTTACGAATGTTCTTTTTCAATATTTTAGACAATCTACCACAGCTGTTAAAAGATTTTGATTATCCAGATATAGGCATGAAGTTCTTTAAAAGATTACCCGTAATGTTTTTTGGAGGTAAAGGCTCAAATGTACTAGCGCATTATGATATGGACCTTGCAAATTTGGTGCATTTTCACTTTCACGGTCATAAACGAGTACTTCTTTTTGACCCATCTCAAAGTAAATATATATACCGTGTGCCATGGTCAGTACATAACTTAGAAGCGATTGACATGGACAATCCAGATTTTGAAAAATACCCAGCACTCAAAAATTTACAAGCTACCGAAGTTTTTATGGAACATGGTGATGCGCTCTTTATGCCCAGTGCATATTGGCATTACATCAATTATCTTGATGGTGGTTTTTCAATTACACTACGCTCATTTGTAAAAAAACCAGGTACATTGGCAACACTTCTTTACAATGTTATTATTCTTCGCAATTTTGAAAACTTAATGCGAAAAAGTTTTGGTCAAAAATGGGTAAATTATAAAGAGCAAAAAATGGTTAAAAAGGTGAATAAAAAATACCGAAATTCAAAAATCAATGCATAATAGAGTCGCATTATTTCTCTTCGGAAATTTGATGTTGTTACTTATTTCTTCCTGCGGTGTTCAAAAATCGTTAAAGGACATTCCAGATGTAAGCAACTATAATAATGACATACCCGAAAGAGTAAAAATTAACGACACTACGTACCACGCTGGAAATAATTTTCTAACAAGAAATCAGTTTGGCCTTTGGGAACTCTACGTTGAAGGCGATCCTTATCAAAGAGGCCTCGTTATGGGAAGTCTCACAAGAGAACTTATTGAAACCCAAGAACGTGTGTTTTTAACCAAAGTAAACGATTTAGTGCCTAACAAAACATGGCAAGGCTTTTTACGCAGTTTTTTAAAATGGTATAACCGAAAAATTTATAAACATGTCCAACCCGAATTTAAAGCCGAAATCTACGGAGTGTCAAAATACGGATCAGATGAGTTTAATTCGCTAGCGACACCTTATTTGCGATCTTTATATTTACACAGTGCACATGATATAGGGCACGCGTTGCAAGATTTAGCATTAGTAGGTTGTTCTTCATTTGCCGCTTGGAATGAAAAAACAGAAGATGGAAGCTTACTAATTGCACGTAACTTTGACTTTTATGCAGGTGATGAATTTGCAGAACAAAAAATAATTGCCTTCATTAATCCAGATAGTGGCAATCCCTACGTAAGTGTTACTTGGGGTGGTTTTACAGGAGTGACTAGCGGCATGAATACTGCAGGACTTACAATAACTATTAACGCGTCAAAGTCTAAAATTCCGTTGATAGCGAAGACTCCTATTTCTATTTTGAGCAGGGAAATTTTGCAATATGCGACAACTATCGAAGAGGCAATTGCCATTGCTAAAAAGCGAGAAGTTTTTGTTAGCGAAACCATTTTGATAGGGAGTGCTAAAGATGGCAAGGCGGCATTGATTGAGGTGTCTCCTAAAAACTTTGGTATCTACGAAGTTGAAAATAGCAATCAATTAATTTGCTCCAATCACTTTCAAAGTGATACTTATGAAGACGACAAACGCAACTCAAAAAGCATTGAGGAGAGTCACAGCAAATACAGGTTTGACCGCATGCAGGAAATTTTGAAAGAAGATGAGGGAAAAATGACTGTTAAAGATGCCGTAGCATTATTGCGTAATCGTAAAGGACTGGGTGATAAAAAAATAGGCTTCGGAAATGAGAAGGCATTAAACCAAATGCTTGCACATCATGGGATTGTTTTTAAGCCTGAAAGTTTAGAAGTTTGGATTTCTGCAAACCCATATCAAATGGGCGAATTTGTAGCGTATGATTTAAATAAAGTGTTTAATAATAGAGAAAATAATCCAGCGGAAACAACGCTTTCTATTTTAGAAAACGTTATTCCTGCAGATCCTTTTTTGAAAACCGAATCTTATAAA
Source organism: Patiriisocius marinistellae (assembly GCF_009014635.1). Lineage (GTDB taxonomy): Bacteria > Bacteroidota > Bacteroidia > Flavobacteriales > Flavobacteriaceae > Patiriisocius > Patiriisocius marinistellae. The sequence continues at coordinate 849,149 of NZ_BKCF01000001.1, forward strand.
AACTATGAGGAATATCGCATTATTGAAAGAACAATAGAAAACGCTATTAATAATGAGGTGGAAGTTTCCGAAGAAAGTCTGAATAATTTGCAATCGAAGAACCCAGAATACTGGAAAGCGCATTACCTTGCAGGGAGGTATTATTATGAGTATAAAAGGTTTGATGAAGCTTTAAAGGCATTTAAAATTTCAAAAACAAAAGAGATTACAACGTTGCCTGATGCTGAAAACTTAGAGAGGTATATAAAAAAAGCATTAAGGAAGTTAAAATAATTAGTGCAATATTGCGTGTAGATGGAATACTATTAAAACCAATTATAAACGTTAATAGAAGAATTAAATTTAAAAAAGCTAATGACCCCAATAATAGAATCAGCATCACCACAAGAAATTAAAGCACTTCAAGAAACCGAAATGCAAAAGATGCTAGCGTACATTGGGGAGCATTCTACATATTATAAAAAACTCTTTAAGAGTAATAAGATTAATATTTCCGAAGTAAAAACGCTTCAAGATTTACAGCAATTACCATTAACGACGAAGGATCAATTGCAACAAAATAATGATGATTTTATTTGTGTTCCAAAAGGGAAAATAATTGATTATGTCACTACTAGTGGTACATTGGGAGAACCAGTAACGTTTGCACTTTCAGAGAAAGATTTACAACGATTAGCTTATAATGAAGCAATTTCTTTTGCCTGTGCTGAGGTAAAACAAGATGATGTTATGCAACTAATGACTACAATGGATCGTAGGTTTATGGCGGGTTTGGCTTATTTTCTAGGCGCACGCAAGTTGGGTGCAGGGATTATAAGAGTGGGTAGTGGGATTCCTGAATTGCAATGGGATTCTATTTTAAAATTTAACCCTACATATCTTATTTGTGTACCTTCTTTTTTACTTAAAATGATAGAATTTGCCACAAACAACGGGATTGATTTGGCTAAGAGTAGCGTAAAAGGGGCGATTTGTATTGGAGAGCCTATTCGTAATGAAAACTTTGGCTACAACACTTTAGCTTCAAAAATAAAAAAGGGATGGAATATTAAATTATATTCCACGTATGCTAGTACTGAGATGAGTACAGCATTTAATGAATGTGGGGAAGGAAAAGGAGGACATCATCACCCCGAACTTATTATAGCTGAAATTTTAAACGATAAAGACAAGCAGGTAAAAGATGGAGAAGTTGGTGAATTAGTTATAACAACACTAGGAGTTGAGGCAATGCCACTACTGCGTTTTAAAACAGGCGATATGGTACGAGCACACACAAGCCCTTGTAATTGTGGTAGAAATACGATGCGTCTTGGTCCTGTAGTGGGTCGTAAAAAACAAATGATAAAATATAAAGGAACTACATTGTATCCTCCAGCAATGTATAATGTACTCAATGATTTTGAAGCTATTGACTGTTTTTTAATTGAAATCTCTCACAATGAGTTTGAGACGGATGAAATACTCATAAAAATAGCAACATCAAATGAGAGTGAAGAATTTTTACAAGAAGTTAAAGATCATTTTAGGGCAAAGTTGCGGGTTACGCCAACGGTTGAATTTCACGATAAAAAAACTTTAAATTTATTGCGTTTACCTAAGATGAGTAGGAAACCAATTGACTTAATCGACTTAAGGTAATTGTGTTAATGGGAATTAAACTATTAGTTTTACCACGCCATTTTAGTGACACTTTCTTCTCTAACTAACCAGGTTAAGCCAGTATCACTATTAGTGTCAATATCAAATACAGAATAGCTACGTATAAGTTGGTTTGAGTTTTCTGGATTGATTCTAATAATTTTACTAATACTATTTTTATTGCTTTTGTGAATTGCAAAACCATTCATCACAGGTTTCCACACATTATCGCGAAGAACAAAAAGATAATGTTTTTCAAACTCCTTGTCTCTAAGCTGCGCGCTGAAAAGTAAATAATCCCTATCGCACCCATTAAAAGTGAGTGTTGTTAAAGTGCCTCCGCGAGTTTTAGGAATAATAATTGGTGGACAATTAACCATTGAAGAAACAATTGTAGTGTTATCTTCAGCAGTGTCAATGCTGCTTATCTGTGCGGTAATCATATCATTATTACCGTTGAATCTACCATTAATTGTGCTTTTTGAATTTATTTTTAACGAAGCTGTTAAATTATTTGATAACTGTTCTTTTTTATTCTGTAACGCTAAATCTGCATCTTCTTGGCTTATAGATTTAAGAATTACACGATGAATTTTCTTTTGCAAAACATTGCTACTGTCAATACGCTCTTCAATAAGTAATGTGTTATTGCTTATTGCATTTACATTATTATTTGATAAAGTGGTTGAAGTATTATCCAATGGAATACTCGTTGTTTTTAAATTTGTTTGCACATTTTGATTCCCGTCTTCTTCAGCAACATCTCTAAGGGTTTGATACAAATCTCTTTCTGCTTGTTCTTGACTCACTTTTTGAATAACAATGTTTGATGAGTTGTTTTTTTCTGAAATTTTAACAGGTTCAATATTTTCATTAGCAATAAGCGTAGTTGTGTCCTTTAAATTTGTTTGCACATTTTGATTTCCCTCTTCTTCAGCAACATCTCTAAGAGTTTCATACAAATCTCTTTCTGCTTGTGCTTGACTCACTTTTTGAATCACAATATTTGATGAGTTGTTTTTTTCTGAAATTTTAACAGGTTCAATATTTTCATTAGCAACACGAGTAGTTGTGTTCTTTAAATTGGTTTGCACATTTTCAGCTCCTTCCTCCATTGCAATTTTATTAAGTTCGTTAACTAAATCTCTTTCTGCTTCAGAGGTTGATATTTTCTTAAGATCTAATTTGTACTTTACAACAGGTTGTTTGGTAGTTATTTTACTTTTGCTGTTAATTACATTAGCGCTTGCTTCAAGTAGAGCAAGAGCCTCCACATGTTCTTTTTTAAGTCTTTCAATTTTTTGTTTTAAAAGCTCAAGATTTTTCTTGGCAACAATAATTTCATTAGCCTCAGCGCTTATTTTGTTTTTTGATACCTCCACAACAACAGTGTCTTTCTGGCTAACAGTAGTGGGGTACTGATTTGCTATAGTAACTTGAGCAATTGTTGAATTTTGTAAAAAGCTAACAAATGTCAATAAGGAAAAACATATGCATTTGAGTATCGTATGATTTATACGAGTACACAACATAATTTTTAAATATATGTAAGAGAGGAGAGTTATTCTTAATTAAAACTAAAGAATAAAATTACATTAAGCAACTGTTTGTTAAATAATTAGACAAAGTGTTTCAATAAAATTGAATTAGAGATTTTTCTTACTAAACACAAACTATAGGAACAATAATGGTATAGGTTTTTACCATGCCATTTTAGGAACGCTCTCCTCAAGTAAGAGCCAAGCGTAACCTGTTTCGCTATTCTCGTCGATATTAAACACAGAATAATAGCGTAAAAGTTCATTGGGTTTTTCAGGATTTACTCTTATAATTTGTAATGTTTCAGGCTTGTTACTTTTGTGAATTGCAAAACCATTCATTACGGGTTTCCATTGATTATTTCGTAAAACGTACAGAAAATATTTATTAAAATTTTCATCCTTTAATTTAGCGGTTAACAAAAGTAAATCACGGTCAAATCCCTCAAGCACAAGAGGAGAAATTGTGCCTCCATAGGTTTTGGGGACTAATAACTTCGGAAATCTATTATCCTGAAACGAAATGTGAGTAACACCATTATTAGTGTCTATCTTATTTATCCTAGCATAAAAAGGGACAAGATCGCCATTATAATTTCCAATTACTGCATTATCAGGGATGGAAGGCTTGGTTATCTTGGATGGTTCAATAGTGGGTTTTGGTTTTGGAGAGGTTTTTTGTGTGGTCTTTGGACCAATAATATTTTTATTTTTTTTAGTTGGGGTTCCACAACTAATTAAAATAGTGCAGGTAAGAGTAAAAACTAAAATAGTTGTAACTGATAGTTTCATATATAAATATAGCCACTTCTAAGAGAAAAGAATTGCGAAGTGGCTTGGGTTATTTTTAAATTACTAAATATAGGTTTGTTTTAAATATGCAAAACAGAAATCTTAAGTAACATTTTTATTGAATTTTAAATGTAATGACAGGCATATTTGCATGATTCACAAGATCTTCACTAATACTACCATTAAAAAAATGAGATAAACCTTTTCTACCGTGGGTGCTCATCCCAATCAATTGAGCATTTTTGAATTTTGTAAATTGAAGTATTCCTTTTTCAACTGAAAAAGCATTATGTATATTAAGCGTATAATTTTCGGCACCCATGCCTCGAACAAAGTTTTCCATTAGCTTAGTTGCTTCTTCAGTGGTTTTAAAACCTGCAGGGGTATTAACATATAGTAGGTGCATTTTTGCTCCTACCACTTTTGCAAATTTTAATCCTTCATTAAAGCTCCAACGACTCTCTTCTCCAAAATCTGTTGCAAACACAAAGTCTTTAATATCAAGTTTAGCATGGTCGTTTTTAATAACTAGCACAGGCACTTTTGATGTTCTAACCACTTTTTCTGTGTTACTACCTATAAATAATTCTTTAAAACCACTAGCACCATGACTTCCCATTACAACAAGATCAATATCTTTTTCTTTTACTGTCTGGTTAATGTCATTATAAATTTCATCGTGCCCAATAGCTGAGTGAACTTCAATAGGATATAAATACTCTTTCTTTAGAAGTTCTTCGAAGTTTTTTTCTGCTAATTTTATAAAATATAAAGCCTCTGGCATTCCGCTAGTATTTTGAATGCCACGAATTTGTGAGGGCATGTCTAACGAATGTTCAAGATAAATTTCACAGTTATTTTTAAGTGCAATTTCCGCAGCTACTTTTAAAGCATTTTCAGCTTGTTCTGAGAAATCAGTAGGAACTAAAATACGTTTCATAAGCAATGGATTAAGGATTGTGTTAGTAACTACTAAGTTACAAAAAAAACCCCGTTGGCGAGTCATTTTTTTTAAACAGAAATTTGTATTATATTTGCACCTAATTTAGTAAAAGAGAGGGGACATAGCGTCCCCTCTTTTTATAACTGTATTTGATGATAGAAAAGGTAACTACATTATTGAACGAAGCGCTTTCTGATAATCCGTCATTGTTTTTGATTGATTTAGAGATTATTAGCGATAATAGGATTGTTGTAACGCTTGATGGAGATGAAGGAGTGAGAGTTGAAGATTGTATTGCTGTGAGTCGTGCAATAGAACACAACCTTGACAGAGAAGAGGAAGATTTTTCATTGGAGGTCATGAGTGCTGGGGTTTCCGAGCCCTTGACAATGCCACGACAGTATAAGAAAAATTTAGACAGAACATTAAAAATCAAAACAGTGAAAGGTGAAACAATAGAGGGTCAATTGACTAACGTTTCCGAAGAAAAAATTACGCTAGAGTGGAAGGCACGTGAGCCAAAACCTGTAGGTAAAGGAAAGGTGACTGTGAAGAAAAAAGCAGAATTGCCTTACAACGAGATTGTAGAAGCAAAAGTGATGGTAACATTTAATTAAAAATGATATGGAAAATTTAGCGTTAATTGAATCATTTTCTGAATTCAAAGACGATAAACAAATTGACAGAGTAACGCTAATGGCGATACTAGAGGAGGTTTTTAGAAACGCCTTAAAGAAAAAATATGGTAGCGATGATAACTTTGATATTATTGTAAACCCAGATAAAGGAGATTTAGAGATTTGGAGAAATCGTGTTGTTGTAGCTGATGGTGATGTAATGGATCCTAATGAAGAGATTTCATTGTCTGAAGCACGCAAGATTGAAGATGATTTTGAGGTAGGCGAAGATGTGTCAGAAGAGGTAAAGTTAATCCAGTTAGGTCGTCGTTCTATTTTAGCTTTACGTCAAAATTTGATTTCAAAAATTTATGAGCATGATAACACTATTATCTATAAGCAATTTAAGGAGCTTGAGGGTGATATGTATACTGCTGAAGTTCATCACATTCGTCACAGAGCGGTTATATTGTTAGATGATGATGGAAACGAAATCATCATGCCAAAGGATAAACAAATTCCTTCAGATTTTTTTAGAAAAGGAGATAACGTACGTGGAATTATTGAAAGCGTAGAATTAAAAGGAAACAAGCCGTCAATTATTATGTCTCGTGCTAATCCATTGTTCTTAGAACGTTTATTTGAATCTGAAATTCCTGAAGTTTTTGACGGTTTAATCACTGTAAAAAAAGTAGTACGAATCCCTGGTGAAAAAGCTAAAGTTGCTGTTGATAGTTATGATGACCGTATTGATCCTGTAGGAGCTTGTGTTGGAATGAAAGGGTCAAGAATACATGGCATTGTTAGAGAATTAGGAAATGAAAATATTGATGTAATTAATTACACAACAAATCTTACTCTTTTTATCACACGTGCTTTAAGTCCGGCTAAAGTTACTTCTGTGAAAATTAATGAAGAGACAAAAAGAGCTGAGGTTATCTTACGTCCAGAAGAAGTAAGTAAGGCAATTGGCCGTGGAGGTCATAATATTAGATTGGCAGGTCAATTAACTGGATATGAGATTGATGTATTGCGAGAAGGTGCTGAAGAAGATGTAGAATTAACTGAGTTTAGTGATGAGATTGAAGGATGGATAATTGATGAATTCAAGAAAATAGGGCTTGACACAGCAAAGAGTGTTTTAGATTACGACTTTAAGGATCTTGTCTCTCGTACAGATCTTGAAGAGGAAACTATTCAAGAAGTAATCAGTATATTAAAAGAAGAATTTGAAGACTAAGGACTAAAATGTTATTTTTGAACGTAGTTTTCACGATATTATAGAAATAGGAAAGCATATTTATGGCTGAAGTAAAATCAATAAGACTTAACAAAGTACTCAAAGAGTTTAATATCTCTATTGACCGTGCTGTGGAATTTTTGGGTTCCAAGGGGCACGAAATCGATCGTAAGCCCACTACTAAAATTAGTAGTGCGGAATACGAAGTGCTTGCAGATGAATTTGCAAAGGACAAAGAGAAAAAAGTTGAGTCAAAAGAAGTTGGCGAAGAGAAACGAAAAGAGAAGGAAGAACTTCGTCTCGAGCGTGAGCGTGAACTTGAGGAAAAAGAAAATCAAAGAGCGGAGGCTTCTAAGGTGATTAAAGCTGAGGCTAATCTTGCAGGTTTAAAACAAGTGCGCAAAATAGAGCTTGATGCTAAAGGCAATCCTATTCAAAAAGAACAGAACCCTGCTCCTGTTGAAGCGCCCAAAGAGGCTCCTCAAAAAGAAGCTCCTCAAAAATTAGAAGCTAAAAAACCTGAGCCGCCAAAAGTTGAAAAGGTTGTCGAAGCAACTAAAAAAGAAACGCCAAAAGCCACAACACCAAAAGTTGAAAAGCCTGTTGTGAAAACAGAAACTCCTAAGGTTGAGGTGAAACCAGTGGCGCCTACGGTTGAAAAGAAAGTTGAAGAACCAGTAGAAAAGAGTTCTCCAGATACTGCTGAAGCAGCAGATGGTGAAGGAACAGGTATAGTTGAGACAAAATATAAAAAGCTAAACGGTCCTAACTTTACAGGTCAAAAAATTGATTTAACTCAATTTAAAAAACCAGAAAAGAAAAAACCAGCTTCATCTGGAGAGAAAAAAGGACGTCGTCGTCGTATCAGTAAAGATAATGGTAAATCTGGAGCTAATTCTGGAGGAGGAAATAGGAAAGATAATAGAGGAGGTTCACGCAGAGGTTCTCAAAGGTCTAATGTGCCCAAAGAAGAACCTACTGAGGCAGAAGTGCAAAAACAAGTACGTGAAACTTTAGAAAAACTTCAGGGTAAGTCTTCTAAAGGAAAAGGTGCTAAATATAGGAGAGAAAAACGTGATACTCACCGTCAAAAAACGGAAGAAGAATTAGCAAAGCAAGAAATTGATAACAAATTGCTTAAAGTGACTGAATTTGTTACTGTAAGTGAGGTTGCTACCATGATGGACTTGCCAGTAACAAAAATTATTTCTGCATGTATGTCATTGGGAATGATGGTTACAATGAACCAGCGTCTTGATGCAGAAACAATATCTATTGTTGCTGAAGAATTTGGTTACGAAGTAGAATTTGTAAATGCTGATATTGAAGAGTCAATTCAAGAAGTTGAAGATGCTCCAGAAGACTTAAAAGAAAGAGCGCCTATTGTTACTGTAATGGGTCACGTTGATCACGGTAAAACATCATTACTAGATTACATTCGTAAAGAAAATGTTATCGCCGGTGAAAGTGGTGGTATTACACAACACATTGGTGCATATGGAGTACAATTAGAAAATGGACAAAAAATAGCATTTCTCGATACGCCAGGTCACGAAGCCTTTACAGCAATGCGTGCACGTGGTGCTCAAGTAACAGATTTAGCAATTATTGTAGTTGCGGCAGATGATGACATTATGCCACAAACAAAAGAAGCTATTTCTCACGCACAAGCAGCGGGAGTACCTATCGTATTTGCTATAAATAAAATTGACAGACCTAGTGCAAATCCTGAAAAGATTAAAGAAGGATTAGCTCAAATGAATCTTTTAGTAGAGGATTGGGGTGGAAAAATTCAATCACACGATATCTCTGCTAAGACAGGTGAGGGTGTAAAAGAATTATTGGAGAAAGTTTTATTAGAAGCCGAATTGTTAGAGCTTAAAGCAAATCCAGATAAAGCCGCAAATGGAACAGTAGTAGAAGCCTTCTTGGATAAAGGTCGTGGATATGTATCTACAATTCTTGTACAAGGCGGTACTTTAAAAGTTGGTGATTATGTTTTAGCTGGACAACACAGTGGTAAGGTTAAAGCAATGCAGGATGAACGTGGTAAAAAAGTAAAAACTGCTGGACCTTCAATACCGGTATCTATTTTAGGATTAGACGGGGCACCACAAGCTGGTGACAAGTTTAGTGTTTTTGAAGATGAACGAGAAGCTAAGGATATAGCAAGTCGTCGTACACAGTTACAACGTGAGCAGTCTGTAAGAACACAACGTCATATTACACTTGATGAAATTGGACGTCGTATTGCGCTTGGTGACTTTAAAGAATTAAACATTATTCTCAAAGGAGATGTTGATGGTTCTGTAGAGGCATTGACAGATAGTTTCCAAAAACTATCTACTGAGGAAATTCAAGTAAACATTATTCATAAAGCAGTAGGGCCTATTACTGAGAGTGATGTGTTATTGGCTTCTGCGTCAGATGCGATTATAATTGGATTTAACGTTCGCCCAATGGGTAATGCTCGTCAAATTGCAGATAAAGAAGAAATCGACATCCGTATGTATTCAATTATATATGCGGCAATCAATGACTTGAAAGATGCAATGGAAGGAATGTTATCTCCAGAAATGAAAGAGGAGATTACGGGTACTGCAGAAATTAGAGAAACATTTAAAATTTCTAAAGTAGGTACTATTGCAGGTTGTATGGTATTAACTGGAAAAATTATAAGAAATGCAGGAATACGTTTAATTCGTGAGGGTGTAGTTGTTTACACAGGCGAGTTAGAAAGCCTAAAGCGTTTTAAAGATGATGCAAAAGAAGTTGCAAAAGGATACGATTGTGGTATGCAAATTAAAAACTACAACGATATCTATGAAGGCGACATCATTGAATCATTCCATGAAGTAGCTGTAAAGAAAAAGTTGAAATAAACTTTTTAACACTATAAATTAAAAATCCCGTTTCTTTTAGAGACGGGATTTTTTGGTTTAAATATTACCTTGAAAAGGCTTTACTTCTGAAATGTATTCAATTTTTAAATGACTTAAACAAAAAAACATTTTTAGCTAATAATCTTAATAGCCAAATTTTTTCTCTAACGAAATGAATGTTTTGATTTTAAAAAACAAGTTGTAAACAAAAAAAGTAACTTCGAAAACTAATATTTCCGAAGCTACTTTTAAGAGAATAATGCGTGAATTTATTTAATGGCTACTTTTTCTTTTCTAGAATAAAAGCCGCGCTAAACTCTTTTTGAATTTCCATTAAAGCTCTGTCTGCTTCTAATCTGTTTGTGAAGTTTCCAGCCCAAACTTTAAAATTTGGTGTTTCGTATTCGAGCGAAGCAGGCCAACTCCCAAAACGCATTCTATATTTTTTCATAACAGCATTAGCGCCGTTTGAATCTCCATAGTAGAGTTGGATGGTGTAGCCGTCAGCTAACTTATTATCTTTCTCTAATTGCTTTTTAATTTTGAGAAGCTCACTAATTTGAGTGTCTGCATTTACAGTGACAACAGGGGTTTGAGCTTTTACTGTTTCTAAAGAACACGCAGCTAACAAGCTGAAAATAAATATGTTGAATACAAGTGTTTTTTTCATTATAATTGTTTATTAATGCAAAGGTACAAGAGTTTAGCTTTCGTAGTGTGGGTTTTATTATTTAGAATAATTATAAATTAGTCGTTAACACTTTGTTTAGATTTCGCAAACGGACTTTATATAGTATTTTTGCATCGTTATTTATGGCACTTTTTAAGACAAAAATTACGTTTTAAAAACTAACCAATTACGTGCCAAACTATTGACGATAATTAACCATTAGTATGCAAAAGGTGAATTTTAAGAAGCTATCCTCTATCTTGTCAGTATTCTCGTTGGCGTTTATGCTAACTATTTCTACAACTGTATTTGCTCAAGACTCAGCAAATGAAGCTGCGCTTACGGAAGCTGCTGCTCCGGCAACAGATGGTGTAGGCGATGCTGCTGCAGGTGAGGCATTATTTAAGGCAAATTGTGCATCATGTCATAATTTGTATAAGAAAAGAACCGGGCCAGCATTGTTTGGTGTGGGTGATAAATACGAAAGTGCTTGGTTGTATGAGTGGATAAAAAATAGTGCGGGCTTAATTGCTAGTGGTGATGCCCGTGCAATTGAAATTTTTGAGGAATATAATAAGTCCCCAATGACTGCTTTTCCTGGTTTAAGTGATACTGATATTGATAATATCATTGCTTACACGTATACTGAAAAGAAAGCCCCGGCTGTTGCTGAAGTGCCTGCAGGTACTGATGGTGGAAATGGCGGAGGTGGAGTTTCAAATAATATTATACTTGGGGCTTTAGCGTTAGTTTTCTTGTTGTTGGTGGTTATGTTGTTTTTGGTAACAAACACCTTGAAGAAAATTGCCTCAGCAAATGGTGTTGAGTATCCTACAAAAGATCCAAATAGAACCCCTATCTGGAGAGTATTTGTTGAGAATCAATTTTTGATGTTGGTGTCTTCAATATTTTTATTGTTAGCCTCTGCTTATTTTATGTATGGTTTCTTTATGCAGGTGGGTGTAGATCAAGGTTATGCGCCTGTGCAGCCTATTCACTATTCACACAGAATTCATGCTGGTGCAAATGAGATTGACTGTAACTACTGTCACTCTTCGGCAAGAAAAAGTAAAACATCTGGAATTCCTTCATTGAATGTATGTATGAACTGTCACAAAAGTATAGGCGAAGTTGCTGAAGGCGTTCAAGTTGAAGGTTTGAGTGAATATGGAGTAGATTACAATAAGGAAATCCAAAAATTATATAAAGCTGTTGGTTGGGATGAAGCTGAGCAAACTTATACAGGTAAAACGGAGCCGGTTAAGTGGGTTCGTATCCATAATTTGCCTGATTTTGCATATTTTAATCACTCACAACACGTAACTGTTGCTGGTGTAGCATGTCAAACATGTCATGGTCCGGTTGAGGAGATGGAAATAATGACTCAGCATGCTCCTTTGACGATGGGGTGGTGTATTAACTGTCACCGTGAGACAAATGTAAATGTTGCTGGTAACGATTATTATGAAAAAATCCATGATGAGTTATCTAAAAAATATGGAGTTGAGCAGTTGACTGCAGCGCAGATGGGTGGACTTGAATGTGGTAAGTGCCACTATTAATAGAAATTTTAATAATTTCTAAAAGTGCAGAAATCTCTTAGGAGAAATTAAAAATTAAAGAAAATTAAAAGTTTATAAATGGCATCAAACAAGAAATACTGGAAAAGTGTTGAGGAGCTGAATGAAAACAGCACTATTGTTGAGACGCTACAAAAAAATGAGTTTGTTACGGAAATCCCTACAGACGAGTTTTTGGGCGACAAAGAAACCCTTGAGGCTACATCAACCACACGTCGTGATTTCTTAAAATACGTTGGATTTACAACTGCGGCTGCGTCACTTGCTGCTTGTGAAGGTCCCGTAATTAAGTCTATTCCTTACGTTATTGCGCCAGATGAGATAGTTCCTGGTGTGTCTAATTATTATGCAACTACAATTGCTGATGGTTTTGACTTTGCAAATGTTTTGGTGAAAACTCGTGAAGGGCGTCCTATTAAAATAGAACGTAATGATTTGGACGGTGTAAATGGAAGCGTAAATGCTCGTGTTCATGCTTCAGTTTTGTCATTGTATGATAATAATAGGTTGAAAACACCTTTAGTGGGTGGAAAAGAATCAAGTTGGGCTGATTTTGATGCTGCTGTGGCGCAGAAGATGAATGAGATGCAAGGCAAAGATATTGTGTTAATGACACAAACTTTTGCAAGTCCATCAACTTCTAAGTTAATAAAAGAATTTACAGGGAAGTATCCTAACGTACGTCATGTGGTGTATGATGCAGTATCTTCTTCTGAAGCGCTTGATGCGTTTCAAACTGTTTATGGAACTCGTGCTATGGCGGATTATGATTTCAGCAAAGCTGAAGTTATTATTTCTGTCGGTGCAGATTTCTTGGGAGATTGGCAAGGTGGAGGTTATGATGCTGGTTATGCGAAGAGCCGTATTCCTGAAAATGGTAAAATGTCTCGTCACGTGCAATTTGAAGCGAACATGACATTGTCTGGTGCAAATGCAGATAAGCGTGTTCCAACTTCTCCGTCTCAGCAAATGCAAGTGCTTAAAGCTTTAACTGGAGGAAGTGCTTCGGGTTTGCCAGAGAATATTGCTCAGGCCGTAGCTAGTGCAAAAGCGCAATTAGCAAAAGCTGGGAGTAAAGGTGTTGTTATTACTGGACTGCCTAGTGTAGATGCTCAAGTTGTTGCTTTAAGGGCAAATGCGGGTAGTGTTGTGATGGATGCTCAAAAACCAAAAATGACTCGTCAAGGTAGTGCTTTGGAAGTTTCTAAAGTTATGCAAGGCGTTCTTAACGGAAATATAAAAGGTTTAATAACTGTAGGTGTTGATCCAGTTTATTCATTTCCGAATAATAAAAAATTTACCGAAGCATATCAAAAATTAGAAATGTCATTGGCATTTGCAATGAAGAAAGATGCTACGGCTGAATTGGCGCAATTAGTTGCTGCAACTCCGCATTATTTAGAATCTTGGGGTGATGCACAATTAAAAAAAGGAACTTTTAGTCTAATGCAGCCTACAATTCGTCCTTTATTTTCAACAAGACAATTTCAGGATAGTTTGTTGCAATGGACGGGAAATTCAAAAAAATATTACGATTATATTAAAGAGACGTGGTCTGGGGTTTTAGGAACGACGTCTTGGAGTAAGGCATTAGAAGCAGGAGTATTGGTTTCTGGTGTGGCTGTTGATAATGAAGTGGCTTCTGCGGGAGCTATAAATTTAGAGAGTGCAACATCTAATAATGCTTTAAGTTCAACCGCTCAAAGTGGTGGAATGGAGCTTACTTTATATACTAAAACAAGTATGGGTGATGGGCAGCAAGCAAATAACCCATGGTTGCAAGAGATGCCAGATCCTATTTCAAGAGCCTCTTGGGATAATTACGTTACTGTATCTGCAATGGATGCAAAAGATTTGGGTTTGACAAATGAGAATGTTGCAAATGGAGGACTTAACGGTAGTATAGTAAATGTTAAGATGGGCGATGTTGTTGTTGAAAATGTGCCGGTATTAATTCAACCAGGACAGGCTAAGAATTCTGTAGGATTAGCATTAGGATATGGTAAAAAAGCAGCAGTGCAAGAAGAAATGCAAACAGGTGTAAATGCTTATGCTTTGTATGATAATTTTTCAACGGTTCAAAATGTAACTTTAGAAAAAGTATCAGGAACGCATGAATTTGCATGTGTGCAATTACATAATACAATGATGGGTAGGGATATCATCATTGAGACCTCTTTAGAGATATTCAATACTCAAAATGTGAGTGATTGGAATCCTATTCCAAAAGTTTCTAAAGATCATGAAGAAATTCCTGTTACTTCACCAGATGCCGATTTATGGACGTCTTTCGATCGTAGTGTGGGTCATCATTTTAATCTTGCTATAGATTTGAATGCTTGTACTGGTTGTGGTGCTTGTGTTATAGCTTGTCACGCAGAAAACAACGTTCCTGTTGTAGGTAAAAGTGAAATGAGACGTAGCCGTGATATGCACTGGTTGCGTATTGATAGATACTATTCTTCAGAAGAGAGTTTTGTTGCAGATGGTGAGAAAAAAGATAGTATGTCTGGATTGAGTGAATCTTTATCTCAATTTGGTGAAATGGAGAACCCAGCGGCAAATCCACAAGTTGCTTTTCAGCCTGTAATGTGTCAACATTGTAATCATGCTCCTTGTGAGACTGTGTGCCCAGTTGCTGCGACATCGCATAGTCGTCAAGGTCAAAATCATATGGCGTATAACCGTTGTGTTGGTACAAGATACTGTGCAAACAACTGTCCTTATAAAGTACGTCGTTTTAACTGGTTTTTGTACAGTGAGAATGATGAATTTGATTACAACATGAATAATGATTTGGGTAGAATGGTATTAAACCCAGATGTAAATGTGCGTTCACGTGGAGTTATGGAAAAGTGTTCTATGTGTATTCAAAAAACACAATTGTCAATTCTTGAAGCAAAACGTGATGGGCGTCCTGTAAGCGATGCACAATTTCAAACAGCATGTTCTGCTGCTTGTGATAAAGGAGCAATGACTTTTGGTGATATTAATGATCACGACAGTAAAGTATATAAAGATAAAAAAGATAAGAGAATGTATCACTTATTAGAAGCAGTAGGGACAGAACCTAATGTATTCTATCAAACTAAAGTGAGAAACTCTAAAGAAGCATAACTAACTAAGAAATAGTATAAGAAATATGGCGTCGCATTACGAAGCACCTATTAGAAGACCCTTAGTTTTAGGAGATAAAAGCTACCACGATGTTACTGTGGATGTTGCTGCTCCTGTAGAGGGAAAAGCAAACAAATCTTGGTGGATTGTGTTTACTATTGCCTTGGTTGCATTTTTATGGGGAATTGGTTGTATAGTTTACACCGTTTCTACTGGAATTGGAGTCTGGGGATTAAACAGAACTGTGAATTGGGCATGGGATATTACTAACTTTGTTTGGTGGGTAGGTATTGGTCACGCAGGAACATTGATTTCTGCTGTATTATTATTATTTCGTCAAAAATGGAGAATGGCTATTAACCGCTCTGCAGAGGCCATGACTATTTTCTCTGTAATTCAAGCCGGTTTGTTTCCAATTATACACATGGGGCGACCATGGTTAGCATATTGGGTTTTGCCAATACCAAATCAATTTGGATCTTTATGGGTAAACTTTAACTCACCACTTCTGTGGGATGTATTTGCAATTTCAACATACCTTTCAGTTTCTTTAGTGTTTTGGTGGACTGGATTGTTGCCAGATTTTGCAATGATTAGAGATAGAGCTGTAACTCCTTTTACCAGAAGAATATACGGTATTTTATCGTTTGGATGGTCTGGTAGAGCAAAAGACTGGCAACGTTTTGAAGAGGTGTCATTGGTGTTGGCGGGTCTTGCTACACCACTTGTACTTTCTGTTCATACTATTGTATCTTTTGACTTTGCTACATCAGTAATCCCTGGATGGCATACTACTATATTTCCTCCGTATTTTGTTGCGGGTGCTGTATTCTCTGGGTTTGCGATGGTGAATACGCTTCTCATTATTATGAGAAAGGTTTCTAACTTAGAGGATTATATAACAATTCAGCATATTGAATTGATGAACATTGTAATTATGATTACGGGTTCTATTGTGGGTGTGGCTTACATTACAGAATTGTTTATTGCATGGTATTCTGGAGTTGAATATGAGCAATATGCATTTTTAAACAGGGCGACTGGACCTTACTGGTGGGCTTATTGGGCTATGATGACTTGTAATGTATTTTCTCCTCAATTTATGTGGTTCAAAAAATTGCGTACAAGTATTATGTTCTCTTTCTTTATTTCGATTATAGTAAATATAGGAATGTGGTTTGAGCGTTTTGTAATTATTGTTACTTCATTACATAGGGATTATCTACCGTCATCATGGACAATGTTTTCGCCTACGTTTGTTGATATTGGTATTTTTATTGGAACTATTGGCTTCTTCTTTGTGTTGTTCTTATTATATTCAAGAACATTCCCAGTAATTGCTCAAGCAGAGGTTAAATCTATTCTTAAAGGATCTGGTTATAAATACAAGAAATTAAGAGAAGAGCATGGTGATGATGTAAAACATTATAGTCCTGTTGTAAGAGTTCCAAAAGCAAATACAGCACCAGCTAAAGATGGTGTGTCAAGTGGTAACAAACACAATCCTACTGTGAATGCAGATGCACTTGTAAGTTCAGAATTTCAAAAAGATCAAATTGATTCTTTATTAAATAAATTAGGGACCTTTGATGCAAGTACACAAACCGCTGATGACCTAAAAAAGATTAGTGGAGTTGGGCCTGTGATGGAGCAGAAATTACATCAATTAGGTATTTATACATTCGCTCAGGTGAGTAGAATGACTAATGAGGATTACGATTTATTAGACGAAATAATTGGCGAGTTCCCAGGTAGAGCAAAGCGTGATGACTGGGCTGGACAAGCAACAAAACTAAAAAACAACTAGTATGGCTTCAAAAGTGGTTCATGCAATTTATAACGATGATGACATTCTAATGCAAGCGGTGAAACAAACGCGAGCAGAACGTTATCATATTGAAGAAGTATATACGCCTTTCCCTGTTCATGGTTTAGATAAAATAATGGGATTAGAGCCTACACGACTTGCAATAACAGCATTTATGTATGGTTTAGTAGGATTGAGTGTAGCTGTTACAATGATGAATTTTATAATGATTGAAGATTGGCCTCAAGATATTGGAGGTAAACCAAGCTTTAGTTATATAGAAAATATGCCAGCATTTGTTCCTATTATGTTTGAGTTAACAGTCTTTTTTGCTGCTCACTTGATGGTTATTACGTTTTATATGCGTAGTAAATTGTGGCCTTTTAAGAAAGCTGAAAATCCAGATATTAGAACAACTGATGATCATTTTTTGATGGCAGTTGATGGAGGGAATCATGACTTAGAGAAACTTTCTAAGTTTTTATATGATACAGGAGCATTAGAAATAAGTATAGTAGAATCTGAAGATGATCATTAATATGAAGAATATTATCAAATATAGCATTGCTTTGATAGCATTATTGGGTATGATTTCCTGCGGAAGTGATAACAAACCTAATTATCAATATATGCCAAATATGTATGAGCCTGTAGGATACGAAACTTATGGCGAATATGGTGTTTTCGAAAATGGAATGGAGGCAATGTTACCTGTTGAAGGAACAGTTGCTAGAGGATGGCAACCTTATGACTATAAGAATACAACAGATGAGTTAAATAGAGCTAAAGATGACCTTAAAAATCCTCTCCCAATAACAGAGGAGAATTTAGCAGCGGGATCACAATTGTATACGATCTATTGTGCGGTCTGTCACGGTGATAAAGGAGATGGAAATGGAATATTAATGCAACGCGAAAAAATATTAGGTATCCCAAGCTATGCTGCTGAAGGTCGTAATATTACTGAAGGTGGAGTTTACCATGTGCAAATGTACGGTTTGAATACAATGGGATCTTATGCGTCCCAGACTAATGAGATGGAACGCTGGCAGATTACACATCATGTTATGAATTTGAAAGCAGTATTAGAAGGAAGACCAATTAGTACGCCAGTTCAAACTGAAGATGGAAATACACAACAGCTAGTTTCACCGAGTGATACTTCTGCTGTAGATAATGAGTTAGAGGCTGAAATAAACTCTAATTTAGAAAACTAACTAATTAAGCAACAAAGAGAATAGTTAAAGATATGGACTATAAGCTACCTAGTAAATTAAAATTGTTTGCAATCATTTTTATGGTGATTGGAGCTCTTGGTATTGCGGCAGGATTTTTAACAGCACCTAGTACTACTGCTGAAGTTAAAGAAATGATGGCTTCTCATGGCGATGGTCATGGAAACGATCATACATCTGAAAGTGGACATGCTGATGTAAGTCATGAAGTAGATTCACATAATAATAAGACGGATAATTCAATAGATCATGGAGTTGTGGATGTTGAATCGCATGATAGTGCTAATGCTCACGATAGTGAAGAAGCACACTTAGAACATACTCTGCATCAATTACAAAATAGACCTTGGTCTGCATTGTATGTTGCGTGTTTCTTTTTCTTTATGATTTCATTAGGCGTATTGGCATTTTATGCTGTTAATTGGGCAGCACAGGCAGGTTGGTCACCAGTATTATTTAGAGTAATGGAAGCAATTACCGCTTACTTAGTTCCAGGAGGTATAATTATGTTTGTATTACTAGCTTTATCTGGATTTCATGTTAATCATTTGTTTGTTTGGGCAGACCCAGAAGTTGTTGCTCATGATGTTTTAATTCAAGGTAAGTCTGGATGGTTGAATGGAACAGGTTTACTGATTAGAGCAGCTATATTTTTAGGTGGTTGGATATTGTACCGCACATATGCAGTTAAATTTTCTAGAAAAGATGATGATGCTTCTGATAATACTTACTATAAAAAATCATTTAGAATTTCCGCAGCATTTCTTGTGTTCTTTATTTATACAGAATCAATGATGTCTTGGGATTGGATTATGAGTTTTGATCCCCACTGGTTCTCTACTTTATTTGGTTGGTATGTGTTAGCTGGTATGATGGTTTGTGGGATTACTACAATCGCATTGATTACTATAATACTAAAATCTCAAGGATATTTAGAGTTTGTAAATGACAGTCATATTCATGATTTAGCTAAGTTTATGTTCGGGTTTAGTATTTTTTGGACATACCTTTGGTTCTCACAGTTTATGTTGATATGGTATGCAAATATTCCAGAAGAGGTTACATATTTTATAACGAGAATTGAAGATTTTAAACTTCCTTTCTTTGGTATGGTTGCAATGAATTTCTTATTCCCAGTGTTATTATTAATGAATAGTGACTATAAGCGTGTTAATTGGTTTGTAGTTTTAACAGGAATCGTAATTCTTGCTGGACATTATATTGATATTTTTGTAATGGTAATGCCAGCAACAGTAGGAACAAGCTGGTTTATTGGAATTCCAGAAATAGGATCTGTATTGTTTTTCTTTGGTCTATTTGTTTTTGTCGTATTTACAGCATTAACAAAAGTTCCATTACTTGCAAAGAACAATCCTTTCATTAAGGAAAGTAAGCACTTTCACTATTAATTAATTATTTAGAAGACAGATAACGATGACCGCATTTTTAGTTGTATTAGTAATCATTCTTTTCGGTATTACCGTACTGCAGTTGAGTAAGATATTAAACATGTCTAAATCAGCTGAGAAATTAGGTGAGGGCTCAGAAGTAGCTTCAGAAAAAGACAATAATATTAACGGATGGTTAATGTTAGGATTTGTATTTTTTACTTATTTATTATTAATAGTTTGTTTTTACAAATGGTGGGATGTTTTATTACCTCAAGCAGCCTCAGAACATGGTTCAACAATTGATACCTTAATGTTTATTTCTATGACGTTAATTTTTGTTGTAGGTTTTTTTACTTTATGGTTATTAAGTTACTTTTCGTTTAAGTATAGAGGGAATAGTACAAATCGTGCATTGTTTTTTGCTGATAATGATAAATTAGAATTTATTTGGACAATTATTCCTGTTATTGTTTTAGCTGGATTAATTATATTCGGACTTTTCACATGGACTGATATTATGAATGTAGATACTGAAGATGATCCTATGGTTGTTGAATTGTATGCATACCAATTTGACTGGAGAGCACGTTACAGTGGTGAAGATAATACTCTAGGAGAGGCTAATGTTAGACTTATTGAAGGGGTGAATCAATTAGGTGTAGATGCTTCAGATCCTAATGCTCAAGATGATGTAGTTGTTAATGAGTTGCATTTACCTGTTGGAAGAAAAATATTATTTAAAATACGTTCACAAGATGTATTACACTCAGCTTATATGCCTCATTTTAGAGCTCAGATGAACTGTGTGCCTGGTATGATTACACAATTTTCTTTTACTCCTTCTATCACAACTGAGGATATGCGTATGGATGATGAAGTTGTGGCTAAAGTGAGAAAAATTAATAATATTAGAAGAGAGAAAAGCAAAGACTTAGCTGCAAAAGGAGAAGAAGCATTAGAACCTTACGAATTTGATTACCTGTTACTTTGTAATAAAATTTGTGGTAGTAACCATTATAACATGCAAATGAAGATTGTTGTTGAATCTCAAGAAGATTACGATGCTTGGCTTGCAACACAGCCTAACATTGCAACAGCATTAAAGAAATAAAAAGCTTAAAAGATATGTCAGCACACGCAAATGAACTCGCAGTTGATCACCATGATGATCACGGGCATCATCACAAGGAAACTTTCATAACTAAATACATATTTAGTCAAGACCATAAAATGATTTCTAAACAATACCTTATTACTGGTTTGTTTATGGGAATTATTGGAATATCAATGTCAATTCTTTTTAGAATGCAATTGGCATGGCCAGACCATCAGTTTACTATTTATGAAGTATTACTTGGAAAATGGGGAGAAGATGGTGTGATGGATCCTAGTATGTATTTGGCACTAGTTACTATTCACGGAACGATAATGGTTTTTTTCGTTCTTACTGCTGGATTGAGTGGTACTTTTAGTAATCTCCTTATACCACTTCAAATTGGAGCTCGAGATATGGCATCTGGATTTTTAAATATGGTTTCATATTGGCTCTTCTTTTTGTCAAGTCTTATAATGGTAATGTCTTTATTTGTAGAGGCAGGACCTGCATCTGCTGGATGGACTGTTTACCCACCTTTAAGTGCCTTACCTCAAGCAATGCCTGGTTCAGGTGCTGGTATGACACTATGGTTAGTTTCTATGGCAATATTTATTGCATCCTCTTTAATGGGTTCATTAAACTATGTAGTTACAGTAATTAATTTGCGTACAAAAGGAATGTCTATGACGCGCTTGCCGTTAACAATTTGGGCTTTCTTTGTAACAGCAATTATTGGTATCGTTTCATTCCCAGTTTTACTTTCAGCAGCATTAATGTTGATAATGGATAGAAGTTTCGGAACATCATTTTTCTTATCAGATATTTATATTGCTGGAGAAGTCCTCCACAATCAAGGAGGTTCCCCAGTATTATTTGAACACTTATTTTGGTTTTTAGGTCACCCTGAAGTATACATTGTTATACTACCAGCAATGGGAATGGTGTCTGAGATTATGGCAACAAATGCACGAAAGCCTATTTTTGGATATAGAGCGATGGTAGCGTCTATTTTAGCAATTGCTTTCCTTTCTACAATTGTATGGGGTCACCACATGTTCCTTTCTGGAATGAACCCATTCTTAGGATCAGTATTTACATTTACTACATTATTAATTGCAATACCTTCAGCAGTAAAATCATTTAATTGGATTACAACCCTCTGGAAGGGTAACCTTCAAATGAATGTAGGTATGCTTTTCTCAATAGGTTTTGTTTCTACTTTTATTACAGGTGGGTTGACAGGAATCATATTGGGAGATAGTGCGCTTGATATTAATGTTCATGATACATATTTTGTTGTAGCTCACTTCCACTTGGTTATGGGTATCTCAGCACTGTATGGTTTATTCGCTGGAGTTTATCATTGGTTCCCAAAAATGTTTGAAGGAAAGTTGATGAATAAAAATTTAGGTTATGTTCATTTTTGGATTACTGCAATTGGAGCATACGGCGTTTTCTTCCCAATGCACTTTATAGGTATGGCTGGATTACCTCGCCGTTACTATACTAATACTGCATTTCCTTATTTTGATGATTTGACTGATGTAAACGTTGTGATCTCAATATTTGCTTTCATTACAGCAGCAGCACAATTAGTGTTCTTATATAACTTTATTCATTCTATGTTCTACGGAAAAGTAGGTCCTAAAAACCCTTGGAAGTCTAATACACTTGAATGGACTGCCGAAGTTAAGCACATACATGGTAACTGGGATGGACCAATTCCTGAAGTTCACCGTTGGGCATATGACTATAGTAAATTAAACAGTGATGAATCTGATTATGTGATTGCTGGTCAAGATTACGCACCACAGCACATTCCGCTTCAAGAAAATGAAGAAGAAATGCATCATTAAGCATTTACATATTTAATAAATAAAGAGAGCCCTTTCAATTTTTTTTGAAAGGGCTCTCTTTTTACTTCGGAAATATTAAAATATACCCACTAATGGGTATTGTTTTAAATTTAATCCTCATTTATATTTGTGATAATTAAACCAATAATTTTGAGGAGAATTATTTGGAAATTAATATAACGTCTCTATTGCAGAGGCGTTTTTTAATTTTCCCCTCTTGGTGGATAATCCTTCTTTTCAATAAAATCTATTGCATTTAATATGTCTTTATAATCAGGTCTAGCAAATGGCATTGTTTGTACTGAAGAAAAATACAATTTTTGATCTTTATCAATTAAAAACATACCCGGTTCTGAAAACTTTGAAGGTTCTTTGTCGGATATTGCTTTACTAATATAAAGTCCCCATTCTCTTGCTTTTTCTTCGCTCATTTCATACCCTATAGGTAATCCGTCCACATTCCATTCCTCACCACTAATCTTAGCTCTTTTTTCGCTATCCATACTAACCGCGATAACATTTACACCCTTTTCAACAAAACTCTCTAATTTGTCACTTAAATTTTCAAGTTGTTTTTTACATACAGGGCAGTGCAGTCCACGGTAAAATGTGATCAATGTATATTTTGGAGCTTTTTGGTTTTCAAGTGACCATTTAGAACCATTAATTAATTTAATATCTAAGCTTGGTGTCTTTGTTTTAGGTAAAATCATATTTTAATATTTTAAATTATTGTTTTCTAAAAGTTCAATTTATTAATATCATAAGTCTTTTACTCCCAATATATAGCTAATTGGTTCTTAATGAAAAGTGAATATTTGTAATCATAGCCTTATTTTAAAAGAGCATTTATTATTATTTATTGAAATTTTATGCTTTAAATCTTTCAATTATTATCATAAAACCCTTTGTATATTTGTGTATATGAATGAGCACCTTGATCCTTCCGAAGAAAATTTAACTCCGCAAGATTTAGACGTAGAAAAAAAATTGCGACCACTCTCTTTTGATGACTTTACGGGTCAAGATCAAGCACTTGAAAATTTACAAATATTTGTCCAAGCTGCAAATCTAAGAGGTGAAGCATTAGATCACACACTTTTTCATGGACCTCCAGGACTAGGGAAAACCACCCTAGCGCACATATTAGCAAATGAGTTAGACGTTGGGATAAAGGTAACCTCTGGGCCAGTACTTGATAAACCAGGCGATTTAGCCGGGCTACTTACAAATCTAGATGAGCGTGATGTTCTTTTTATAGACGAAATTCATAGATTGAGTCCAATCGTAGAAGAGTACCTTTATTCTGCAATGGAAGATTATAAAATTGACATTATGATTGAATCTGGCCCTAATGCACGGTCAGTTCAAATCCATTTAGCACCATTTACATTAGTGGGTGCAACAACGCGTTCTGGACTGTTAACAGCTCCTATGCGCGCTCGATTTGGAATTGCATCTCGCCTACAATATTATACAACAGAGTTGCTCACTACAATTGTGCAACGTAGCGCCACTATTCTAGCTGTTCCCATAACAATGGAAGCAGCTATAGAAATAGCGGGTCGTAGCAGGGGAACGCCCCGTATTGCAAACGCATTGTTGCGTCGAGTGCGCGATTTTGCTCAAATTAAGGGCGACGGAAATATTAACATCGAGATTGCCAGATTCTCATTAAAAGCATTAAATGTAGATGCCTTTGGATTAGACGAAATGGATAACAAAATACTCACAACTATTATCGAAAAATTTAAAGGTGGTCCTGTAGGGATATCGACAATAGCTACAGCAGTATCTGAAAGTCCTGAAACTATTGAAGAAGTGTATGAACCCTTTTTAATACAACAAGGATTTATCATGCGGACACCTCGTGGAAGAGAAGTGACTGAAGCTGCATACAAGCACTTAGGCAAAATCAAAGGCCCTACACAAGGTGGGTTGTTTTAAATAATATCAATGCAACAAATCCCAGAAGTTTCAGTTTTTAGATTTCTTAGTAATTCTCTTCGGATTTTAAAAAACCCATTGCCTTTTCATCATGCAAAATTTGAAATGCTTGGTGATACATTTCGGTTAAAATTAGGTTTTGGAAATTCAGTTGTTTTCTCTAGAGACCCGGGATTTTTGCAACATGTACTTCAGAAAAATCAAAAAAATTATACAAAATCTCCTATCCAAACCAAGGATTTAGCAAAATACGTAGGTAAAGGATTATTAACTTCAGAAGGTGAGCTTTGGCAGCAACAACGCAAACTTATTCAACCAGCATTTCATAAAAAACAACTTGTAAATTTATTAAGTAGTATTCAAAGTGCCATTGACAGTGAACTTTCAAAAATTAAAATCAACCAACCGTTTGATGTTTTTCCAGTGTTTAATGACTTAGCTTTTCAAACTGTTGTACAAGCACTTTTTAGCAATGCGGCAAATCAAGCCCAGATTAATAAACTTCAAAACATTACAGAGGAAGTTCAAAAAATGTTAGTCAAAGAATTACGTCAACCCTATTTAAATTGGTGGTTTCGGGGTAGTGGAAAAATTAAAAGGCATCTACAATACATTCAAGAAGCTCGAGATATTTTGAGGGAGCTCGTTTCCGATAGGAAAAAAAGCAACATCCGCCATGATGATTTGTTAGATATGTTACTTGATGCACGTTACGAAGACGGCGAGGAAATGGACGAAGAACAATTGATTGATGAAATATTAATATTGTTTACAGCAGGCCATGAAACAACATCAAATGCATTGACTTTTGCAGCGTTGCTAATTGCGAGTAATCCAGAATCGCAACAACAAATATTAAATGAAATTAATGATTTTAAAAATGATGAACAATCATTAATGGAGAATTTAAAGAGTAGTCCGTACACCACCAGTGTCATTGAAGAAACTATGCGGTTGTACCCGCCAGCATATTTTATAGACCGTATAAATATTGAAGAGGATGTTTATAGTGATACTCAAATTCCAAAGGGTTCTAACCTATTGTTTTCATTATACGAAATTCATAGACACAAAAATTTTTGGGATGACCCATTAAAATTTAAGCCATCGAGGTTTTTAAATAAGCAAAAGAAAACCTACTCCTCTCATTATTTTCCTTTTGGAGCTGGCCCAAGAATGTGTATAGGGAATAATTTTGCAATGTATGAGATGGTAATGACGGTTCAATCATTAGTAAAAAATTATAAAATTGATACTAAAGAAACTCCCATAGAGATATTGCCGTTAATTACACTTAAACCTAAAAATGCTATTTTAGTATTTCAAAAACGATAGTAATCTTTCTTCGGAAATATTAAACATCAAAACCTGTCAACACTTATTTAACCCTAGAGTTTAAGAATAAAAAGCCATAATCATTAAACGTAAACACCAAAATACCGCCCTAATTAAAGCCGAAGCTACACGTCTAGGTTTCTTATCCTGTGGTATTTCTAAAGCAGAATTTTTAGAAGAAGAAGCACCACGATTAGAGGCTTGGTTAAACAAAAATATGCACGGTGAAATGGGGTATATGGAAAATCATTTTGATAAACGACTAGACCCTACAAAATTAGTGGAGGGTTCAAAAAGTGTAATTTCATTATTGCTCAATTATTATCCATCTCAATTTCAAAATCAGGATTCTTATAAAATTTCGAAATACGCATATGGCACGGATTATCACTTTGTAATAAAAGACAAGTTAAAGCAATTACTTCATTTTATTGAAGAGAACATTGGAAAAGTTCACGGACGTGCTTTTGTAGATTCGGCACCTGTATTAGATAAAGCTTGGGCAGCAAAAAGTGGTTTAGGGTGGATAGGAAAACATAGCAACTTACTATCTAAACAAACGGGCTCTTTTTATTTTATAGCAGAACTTATAGTTGATCTAGACCTTGAATATGATGCACCCGTTACAGACCATTGTGGTAGTTGTACCGCTTGTATTGATGCTTGCCCTACACAAGCAATCGTGGAACCATATAAAGTTGATGGCAGTAAATGTATAAGTTACTTTACAATTGAATTAAAAAAAGAAATCCCAACTGCTTTTAAAAATACTTTTGATGAGTGGATGTTTGGCTGTGACATATGCCAGGATGTTTGCCCATGGAATCGTTTTAGTAAATCCCATAATGAGCCATTATTTGATCCAAATCCACAATTACTTTCTATGGATAAAAAGGATTGGGAAGAAATTACAAAAGAAGTTTTTAATAATATCTTCAAAAAAAGCCCAGTTAAACGAACCAAGTTTACGGGTCTAAAACGTAATATTGATTTTTTGAAAAACGATAGTTTTTAAATTTTTTCACCTTTTCTATTTCGTTTTAATGTGTTGAAAATCTTGATTTAAGCATTCAGCATTAGCTACCTTTTTATTTTTTTTCTCATCATATTGCCACTTTGTTAACCTTTTAAACTTCTCAAATATTAAAGAGAAACTTAAAACCTTAACAATGAATATTTCAATTAAAAAATTTGTAAAAATTATAATGATATCAATGAGCTTGTGCTTGTTGGTTACATCATGTAGCAAAAGTGATGAAGGAGTGGCTGCCGAAGAACCTATGAATCAAGACGGAAACGGAGATGCTAACGGAGGAAATGGTGATGGTGGAAATCCTATTGACTTAAGTGGTAATTTTTCTGTTTTAATTAATAATAACGCTTTTGTACCCACAGAAATTATAGCAGTGAAAAGTGCTAATGAAGAATCTATGTCTATTGAGGTTCGTGATGATACAAATTTTATAAGATTAATAATACAAGAGGATTTAAGTGTAGGTACACATGTTTTTGGCGAAACTGTTGTTACATCAGTAGTAATAGATGGATTTCCAGAGTTCTCAAATATAAACCCCACAGGTACTCTAACCATAACAGCACATGATTTAACCAATAATATTTTGGTAGGGACATTTTCATTTACGGTTGAAAGTGTATATCATAATTCTACAATAACACTTACCGATGGCGAATTCAACTTTGTCTATATACAAGGAACTTAATATTAAATAACTCAAAAACAAAAAATTACTTTAAAATTATAAAATGTTTATTATGAATATCAACTTTAGAAAACTAGCAACAATTACAGTATTATCAATGACCTTATGTTTAGGATTAAACTCCTGCAGTGGTAGTGATGATGATGGTGGTACGGAGGAACAAATGATTCAAGACGATGGTGATGGAGACGGTAGTGGTGGTGATAATCCCATAGACTTAAGCGGAAATTTTTCGGCAATAATAGATGGTGAGGCATTTATACCTAATGAGGTAACAGCCTCTAAAATAACTGTAGACAATGAAATAGGATTAACTCTGGGTGCTACAGATGGGGATAAATATCTTTTTAGTATTGTCATACGCGCAGCATCAAATTCAACAATTCCATCTTTAGATCCAGGAACTTACAATTTTGATAATAACGCCTATTCAATTGTAGTTAAAACAAATGCAGATGGTTCTCAAGCATATACCTCTACAATAGTAGATGGCGGTTCGGGTACTTTTACTATCACAAGCCACGATAGGGTAGCAAAAACCATTTCGGGTAGTTTTGCATTTGTTTCTACTAATGTTGATAATAATATTGATTTTAACGTTACAAATGGGGCATTTAATATGGAGTATATTACTAATTAAATTATCATAAATTCTATCCTAAATAGAAACTTTCTACATTTTTATTTCGCTAAAAATTATAAAAAGTAAAATGAAAACACAATTTAAAAATTCAACTATTAAATTAATAATGCTATTGTTTATCTGCCTAGGAATTTCATCCTGCAGTAATGATGATTCTAATTCGTCATCAGACCAGCAGGGGTTAGGCAATGGAAACCCTATAAACCTGAATGAAAATTTTTCTTGTAGCTTAGATGGAAATGTTTTTATGCCTATAAACATCATAGCCTTAAAACAAGAAAATCAAGAATCTTTTAGTATAACAACAATAGATAATCAGGATAATGGTGTTCAATTACTAGTGGATTCAAGTTTAGATCCAGGAACTTACGCATTTGATGAAAATATATTTGGCACAGTATCTACCGTAAATCAATATGCAATTACAGGGCATAGTGGTGCTGACGGGATGTTGACTATACTTACTCATGACAGGAGTGCTGGCACAATGAAAGGTACTTTTTCATTTAATGCACGAACACTAAATACACAAATAGAATTTGTTGTTACAGATGGCGCATTTGATGTGGATTATGTTGTGGTAGAATAATAAAGTAAATAAAACAATCATGAATTTAAAAAGAACAATTTCAAAACAATCCATTTTAAGCCTACTATTTATTTTATCATTATTAATTAGTTGTAGCGATGATAATCCACTTTCAGAATTAAACGATAATTTGCTAGGGGGTAGTCTAACAGCAAATGTAGGTGCCGTTTCATACCAAGCAAGCTTTATAAATGCAGAAGTATTAGACGGTGAATTAGGTATTTATACTCTAGATGATGAGGGTAATATACTTAACTTACAATTCCCTGATAGCTACGGTGTAGGTACATACGCCCTTGACACACCTCAAGCGGGTGGGGCTATAGTTAATGAGCCCGCCGGAAATATAACAGGAGGAAGTATATCTGGAACCCTTACCATTACTGAAAAGAATACGAGCTCAAAAAAAATTGTAGGCACGTTTAATTTTGTGGCAGATATAGACCTTGATGGTGATAATACCATTGAGGTAACTGCTGGCTCTTTTTCGGTTACATATAAATAGATTTTCTTCTGAAATTTTAATGCCTTGAAATTTCAGAAGAAAAAAAACTTTTTAGCATTTCAAAAATTAAATTATTTAAAACTTTATACATTATGAAAATTACTAAATTATTTAGTGTTTTAATTTTAGGATTATTAGTAACATTAGCTGCTTGTGGCGGAGATGATGATAATAACGAAGAGCAACAAGGCCAAAATAGTTTTATGGCAACGTTAAATGGTGTTGATTACATACCTCAATTTGTAACTTCTTTCAAAACAGTAAGTCTTAATAACATTTTAATAACGGGTGATATGGGCACTGGAGAAACAATGCAACTTTTTTTGTCAGGAGATGTAACACCTGGAACCTACGAGTGGAGTACAATTACAATGGCTCAATATTCAACAACAGGTGACTTTGAAGATGGAGGTTTTGCCAATACTGGAAATGTAACTGTAACTGCACACAATAGTTCTGAAAAAACTATTAGTGGTACATTTAATTTTACAACAATACCTTCAATGTCAAATCAAACGGTGTATACGATTACAGAAGGTGAATTTAGCGTGACGTATACAGATATTTAATTCTGAAATTTTAAGACAAAAAAGCATTTAGCATAAAAGTTAAATGCTTTTTTTATTTTCTACAATGAGCCATAAATAAACCCTCTTATATAACTTCTATTCCCGTTACTCTGTTATTTTTGTAATATAGCATAATTGAATTAACTATGAGTAAACAATCTAAACGTCGCGAGGCATTACTATATCATGCAAAACCTAAACCGGGTAAAATTGCAGTTGTTCCTACTAAAAAATATGCATCTCAGAGAGATTTGTCATTAGCATATTCACCTGGAGTTGCGGAGCCTTGCTTAGAGATAGCAAAGGATAAAAAAAATGTTTATAAGTATACCTCAAAAGGTAATCTTGTTGCGGTGATTTCAAATGGTACTGCAGTTTTAGGTCTTGGTAATATAGGTCCAGAAGCTTCAAAACCTGTGATGGAAGGAAAGGGATTGTTGTTTAAAATTTTTGCAGATATTGATTGTTTTGATATTGAGGTGGATACCGAAGATGTGGACTCGTTTATTGAAACAGTTAAAAACATTGCACCCACCTTTGGCGGTATTAATCTAGAGGATATTAAAGCCCCAGAGGCATTTGAAATTGAGCGTAGACTTAAGGAAGAGTTAGACATTCCTGTAATGCATGATGATCAACATGGTACTGCCATTATATCATCGGCGGCATTGATAAATGCATTAGAATTAACTGGAAAAGATATTGAAAATGTGCGTTTTGCAGTTTCTGGAGCAGGCTCTGCCGCAATTTCTTGTATGAATTTATATGTGGCCCTTGGTGCTAAATTAGAAAATATTGCCATGTTCGATTCAAGCGGACTTTTACATAGCAATCGCGATGATTTATCTCCTATGCAAGCTGTTTTTAGAACAGACAAAAAATATGACTCTTTAGCAGATGCTATGAAGGATGCAGATGTGTTTCTAGGATTGTCCGTCGGCAATATTGTAACACCACAAATGGTACAAACCATGGCAGCTAATCCTATTGTTTTTGCCATGGCAAACCCTACTCCTGAGATAGCTTATGATGAAGCATGTGCCTCTCGTCCAGATATAATAATGGCAACAGGGCGTAGTGATCACCCTAATCAAGTAAATAATGTGCTTGGTTTTCCATTTATATTTAGAGGCGCGTTAGATGTTCGTGCAACAAAAATTAATGAAGAAATGAAAATGGCGGCAGTGCGGGCGTTAGCGGCTCTTGCAAAAGAACCCGTTCCAGAGCAAGTAAATATTGCCTATCAAGAAACAAGGCTCAATTTTGGTAGGGATTATATAATTCCAAAACCATTTGATCCTAGGTTGATTGCAACAGTACCCCCTGCAGTTGCAAAAGCAGCAATGGATAGTGGTGTAGCGACAGCACCCATTAAAGACTGGGAAAAATATATTGATGAGCTCAACGAACGCATGGGTAGCGATAATAAAATTATTCGCTTATTAATGAATCGTGCAAAGAGCGACCCTAAGAAAATTGTTTTTGCAGAAGCAGACCATTTAGATGTGTTAAAAGCAGCTCAGATTGTTAACGAGGAGGGTATTGGGGTTCCTATTCTTTTAGGTAGAAAAGAAGTGATTGAAGAGTTAATGGCACAATTAGATTTTGATGCAAATGGTATTGAAATCATTGACCCTAAGAGTGATGAGCAGCTAGATAGATTAAACTATTACGCAGAAAAACACTGGCAAAATAGAAGAAGAAGAGGTGAGTCTTTGTATGATGCTCAAAACAATATGCGTTTACGCAACTATTTTGCAGCAATGATGGTTAATGAAGGCGATGCAGATGCAATGATTTCTGGATATTCAAGAGCGTATCCTGCGGTGGTGAGACCTGTTTTAGAAACTATTGGGCGTTTTGACGGGGTTAGTAAAGTGGCGACTACAAATATGATGATGACCC
This sequence comes from Patiriisocius marinistellae, assembly GCF_009014635.1. GTDB lineage: Bacteria > Bacteroidota > Bacteroidia > Flavobacteriales > Flavobacteriaceae > Patiriisocius > Patiriisocius marinistellae. Next base: position 880,768 of record NZ_BKCF01000001.1, read on the forward strand.
GCAGAGGCCCTATTTTTATAAGTGATACCTCTATAAATATTGACCCAACTGCAAAGGAACTTGCAAAGATTGCACAGATGACAAACTATACAATGAAAATGTTTGGTTTGACCCCTGTGATTGCAATGATTAGTTATGCAAACTTTGGTTCATCAAAAGATCCACATGCATCTAAAGTAAGTGAAGCAGTAGCATATTTACATCGTAATAATCCAGATATGCACGTTGACGGTGAGTTGCAAACAGATTTTGCCTTAAATCCAGAAATGCTTAAAAAGAAATTCCCTTTCTCTAAGTTGGCTGGGAAAAAAGTAAACGCCCTTATTTTCCCAAATCTTGATGCAGCAAACAGTAATTACAAATTATTAAAAGAACTTAACGAAGTAGAATCTGTAGGTCCTATTATGCTAGGAATGCGTAAGCCCGTTCATATTTTACAGTTGGGTGCAAGTGTAGAAGAAATTGTTAATATGAGTGCCGTTGCAGTAGTTGATGCGCAGCAAAAAGAGAAACGAAATAAAATTTAAGAATATAAAAATTTATAAATTCTTCAGAGATTTTAATATTTAAATAACAAAGTTCCGGTTTTAAAATTTCAGTAGTCAAAAAAAGAATAAATCTACTTTTTGATTATTGTTGTAGTCACATTTCCGAAGTGAAAATTCCTATTCAATTTTAACGTTATTTTTCCCTATTTGCAGGATGGGAGAAGCAAATAAATTATACTATATTTGGCGTCTTAACTTTTTATTAAGAAATGATTACACACCTGCAAGGTAAACTTTCAGAAAAAACACCCACACATGTAGTGATAGACTGCAATGGCGTGGGTTATTTTGTGAACATTTCTATGCATACTTTTTCGCAGTTACCCGAAGGAGAAAACATTAAATTATTTACCCATTTGCAGGTACGAGAAGATGCTCATATTTTATATGGCTTTTCAAGTATGAATGAACGGGAGGTTTTTAGATTATTGATTTCGGTTTCAGGTGTGGGTACTAGCACGGCAAGAATAATGTTGTCTTCACTGTCACCGCAACAAGTTACTGAGGCAATAGCATCAAGCGATGTGGCAACCATTCAATCTGTGAAAGGAATAGGTGCTAAGACTGCGCAGCGTGTGCTTTTAGATTTAAAGGATAAGATTTTAAAAGTGTATGGTTTAGACGATGTTTCTGTCGTTTCAAGCAATACGAATAAAAATGAAGCGTTATCTGCTTTGGAGACCTTGGGGTTTGCGCGTAAACAAGCTGAAAAAGTTTGTGACAGCGTTGTTAAAGAAAGCCCGCAGGCAAGCGTCGAAGAAATAATAAAGCAAGCTTTAAAAAAATTATAATATTGGGTGCAAATAATTACGTGTACGGGAATAGCTTTTTCAAGCATTTATTAATTTTGAGTATCATTTTTGGGGGATGTACTGTTGCATTTGCACAGGACTCTACAGCAACAGGCTCATCTATGGGGCGCATTGAGTTGCCGCAGTCTTCTAGTATTGAGGATTTATATACCTATGACCCAGTTACAGATCGCTATATATATAGCCAGATGTTAGGAGATTTTAATATAGGTGTTCCAGCAATTCTTACTCCAGAAGAATACCGCGATCTTGTTTTGAGAGAGCAAATGCGAGATTATTTTAAGCAGAAAATTGATGCTGCAGATGGTAGAAAAGAAGGCTCAGAGGAAGCACAGAAAAATTTGCTTCCTAAATTTTATGTGAATTCTAGCTTTTTTGAATCTGTTTTCGGCGGAAATACAATAGAAGTGATACCTCAAGGTACTGCTGAAATAGATTTAGGGCTTTTATATACAAAACAAGACAATCCTGCATTTTCACCAAGAAACCGAAGTAATTTTTCTTTTGATTTTGATCAAAGAATTAGCTTGAGTCTACTAGGTAAAGTGGGTGAGCGTTTACAGGTAAATGCTAACTACGACACAGAATCTACTTTTGATTTCCAAAACCAAATTAAACTAGAATATACTCCAACCGAAGACGATATCATTCGTAAAATTGAAGTGGGTAATGTAAGTATGCCTTTGAACAGTACATTGATTCAAGGAGCGCAGAGTTTATTTGGTGTAAAGACAGAGTTGCAGTTTGGAAAAACAACTATTACAGGAGTGTTCTCTGAGCAAAAAAGTGAAACCCGAAGCGTTACCGCAGAAGGTGGGGCAACGGTAACAGATTTTGAAATATATGCATTAGACTACGATGAAAACCGTAACTTCTTCTTGGCACATTATTTTAGAGATAATTATGATAGGGTACTTAGTCAATATCCTTTTGTGAACTCAAATGTACAAGTAACCCGCGTTGAAGCTTGGATTACCAATCGTGGAAATCAAACGCAAGACGTACGTAATATTGTTGCAATACAAGACATAGGAGAATCAGACCCTACAAACATAGGGTTAAATGTGACTCCAGGTGGTTTTATTAATACCTCAAGAGCTGCATTTCCAGATAACAGTAATAACGATTTTAACCCTTTTGGAATTGATACGCCAGGTGTTCAATCTATCTTAAATGAACAAATTAGAGACGTTGCAACTGTGCAGCAAGGATTTGGTGGAGTTCCAGTTCAGGATGGATCAGATTATGTTGCTTTAGAAAATGCAAGACGTTTACAGCCTAATGAGTATACGTTAAACTCTCAATTAGGATATATATCCTTGAACCAACGATTGAATAATGATGAAGTTTTAGGTATTGCCTTTCAATTTACTGTAAATGGTAGGGTTTTCCAAGTAGGAGAGTTTTCAACAGATGGTGTTGACGCTACTGGAGGAATAGTTAACCCAGGTGAGTCTGGCAATCCTGGAGAAATTCCTATTGAAGGAATACCACAAAACTTAGTTGTAAAACTATTAAAAAGTAATATTACGAGTGTACAAGAGCCTATCTGGGATTTGATGATGAAAAACATCTATAGTTTAGGAGCTTTTCAATTAGAGCAAGAGGATTTTAGGCTTGATATTCAATATAGAGATCCCTCTCCTTTAAATTATATTAATCCTGCAGAAGGTACAGTAACGATGCCGCCAGTTCCATTACCAGATGATGTTGATAGCACCATTTTATTAAAGGTATTCAATCTTGATAGGTTGAATTTTAATAATGATCCTCAAGCAGGTGGAGATGGATTTTTTGACTTTATCCCAGGATTAACGGTTGATACACAAAATGGTAGGATTATATTTACCTCTGTCGAGCCTTTTGGTAGCTATTTATTTGATAAGTTAGACAATACTCCTAATAGCGGCGCAGAGAACTATAATGTTCCAGAATCGTATAATGCAAACCAAAATAAATATGTATTCCGAAATTTATATCGAACCACAAAAACGCAAGCAGAGCAAAATTCAAGCGATAAAAACAAATTTCAATTAAAAGGGCGTTATAAGTCTTCTGGTGGTGATGGAATCCCTATAGGTGCTTTCAATATTCCACAAGGATCTGTTGTTGTAACAGCTGGAGGTAGAACATTATCTGAAGGAGTTGATTATACGGTTAATTATCAAGCAGGTCGTGTTCAAATTTTAGATCCAGCTTTATTAGCTTCAAATACACCAATTAATATTTCAGTAGAGAATAATACACTTTTTGGTCAACAAACAAAGCGATTTACTGGATTGAACGTTGAGCATAAGTTTAATGAAAACTTTGTGATTGGTGGTACTTATTTAAGTCTAAAAGAGAGACCGTTAACGCAGAAATCAAACTTTGGGGTAGAGCCAATTGCTAATAGTGTCTTTGGTTTCAATGCTGCTTATTCTACGGAGGTTCCTTTTTTCACAAGGCTTGTAAATAAGTTACCTAATATTGATACAGATGTAGAGTCAAGATTGTCTGTACGTGGAGAATTTGCCTATTTAATGCCTGGAGCGCCAGATGTTTCAGATTTTAACGGGAAGACTACGGTATATGTAGATGATTTTGAATCTTCAACTACTGAGTTTGATATTAGCTCACCCCTTACATGGTATTTGTCTGCTAGTCCAGATGGTTTTGGTGGTGAAAATGGTAACAGTATGTTACAATATAACTACCGTCGTGCAAAATTAAACTGGTACACAATTGACCCCGTTTTTTATAGTAGTCAACGCCCAGATGGAATTACAGATGAGGATTTATCAAATCCATTTACAAGACGTATATTTAGAGACGAAATTTTCCCTGCTCAAGATATAATTCAAGGGCAAACACAAGCATTATTTTCTTTAGATCTTTCTTACTATCCATCAGAACGTGGTGAATATAACTACAATCCAGCCGCTAATGGAACAAATGAATTGCCTAACCCGGCGGCGAACTTTGGTGGTATTTCTAGACAACTTTCAACTACAGATTTTGAACGTAGTAATGTGGAGTTCATTCAGTTTTGGGTAATGGACCCATTTATTTATCCAGAAAATGACGGGAATGATGGTGGTATGCTAAGTTTTAATTTGGGTAACATTTCCGAAGATATTCTTAAAGACGGTCGTAAACAATATGAGAATGGATTGCCAGATGATGGTACGCCAACAAATACAACACCTACTGTTTGGGGTAAAGTGCCTACGAGTCAATCATTAGTTTATACTTTTGATTCTGAAGGTCAAGAACGTATTAACCAAGATATTGGGTACGATGGTTTAAGTAACGCCCAAGAGGCAGCAATGTTTCCTGCTTTTGGTGGTTTGCCAGATCCATCAAATGATAATTATCAATACTTTTTACAAGCTACAGGTGATATTCGTAACCGTTATAGAATGTATAATGGTACAGAAGGTAACTCGCCGGTAGAAGTTACAAACACAAATAGAGGTTCAACTACGCAACCAGATGTGGAGGATATTAACCGTGATAATTCAATGAATACGGTGGATAGCTATTTTGAGTATAATATTCCTATTCGTCGTGATATGCTTGATCCAGCTAGTAATGATTTTATTACAGATGTAAGAGAAAGTTCATTGACTTTGCCTAATAATAATCCACTTGATGTGCGTTGGGTACAATTTAAAGTTCCTGTTAGTGAATTTGATAGAGCTGTAAATGGAATTTCAGATTTTAGATCTGTGCGTTTTATGCGTATGTATATGAGTGGTTTTGAGCAGCCAACAACATTACGTTTTGGTACTTTAGAGTTGGTTCGTGGGGATTATAGAAGGTATTTACAAACCTTAGATGACTCTATGGAAGACCCAGAGCTTGATGACACAACGTTTGAAGTTGAGGCCGTAAATATTATTGATAATGAAAATAGAACTCCTATTCCTTATAGATTGCCACCTGGGGTTTTTAGAGAAGAGTTGAATAACAATAATAATATTATTCGTCAAGATGAGCAGTCACTAGCGTTACGTGTTTGTGGATTAGAGCCTAATGACGGTCGTGGGGTTTATAAAAACTTTAATGTAGACATGCGCCAGTATAAAAACTTGGAGATGTTTATTCATGCAGAATCGTTAGTTAATCAACAAACATTGAGTGATGGTGAGATGGTTGCTTTTATTCGCCTCGGAAATGATTTAACCGAAAGCTTTTACGAAGTTCAAATACCATTAAATACAACACCATTTAATACAACAAGTGCTGAAGAAATTTGGCCAATAGAAAACAGATTGAATTTACCATTAGACTTGCTTCAACAAGTAAAATCTAGAGTTGTGGGTGATAATACGCTAAATCCCAATGAGTTAATTTTCTTTGACCAAGCAGACCTAGAAGGAAACTCAGCAGATGGTCCTGAGAATGACTTGAGGATTGGTATTAAAGGTAATCCTAGTTTTGGTGATGTGCGTATAGCCATGGTTGGGGTTAGAAATGCAGATGGCAATACAAATGAAATATGTGGAGAAGTATGGTTTAATGAACTGCGCCTTTCTGAATTAAAGAATCAAGGTGGATGGGCTGCTGTTGCAAGTGTGGATACAAACTTTGCAGATTTTGCGACAATTAGTGCAACTGGAAGACAGAGCACTATTGGTTTTGGTACAATAGATCAAGGGCCTAATCAACGAAGCAGAGAAGATGTTCAAGAGTATGATTTGGTTACAAATTTAAACGTAGGTCAACTATTACCTAAAAAATGGGGTGTACAATTACCCTTTAATTATGGTAGGTCAGAAATACTAATAACACCACAGTTTGATCCAGAATTTCAAGATGTAGAATTAGAAACTCGCCTTGATAATACCGAAGACGCAACAGAGCGAGAAGCTATTAAGGAGCAGTCTGTAGATTATACAAAGAGACAAAGTGTTAATTTTATAGGTGTTAGAAAAGATAGAGTTGGTGATACTAAACCTCAAATTTACGATATAGAGAACCTTACGCTATCTGCTTCCTATAACCAAGTAGATCATCACGATTTTGAAATAGAAGATGCTTTAGATCAAAATGTACGTTTAGGCGGAACATATGCTTATAATTTTACACCTAAAACTTATGAGCCTTTCAAAAAGAATGACTCAATATTTAAAAATAAGTATTGGCAGTTCATGAAAGATTTAAATATTAATTATTTGCCTACAAGTATTGCTGTAAATTCAAATATTGTACGTCAATATAGTGAACAAAAGTTTAGAGAATTAGATTTAGAAGATGGGAACATAGGCTTGCCTACTTTGTATCAACGTAATTATTTATTTGATTGGGATTATGCCATTAATTATAACCTAACAAAATCGTTGAGATTTAATTTTACCTCTTCTAATAGCCGTACAGTAAATAATTATCTAACTCCTACACAACAAGAAAATGGTTCGACAGGTTTTATAGCAGATAACACATTAAGCGTATGGGATGGATTTTTTGATGTAGGAGATCCTAATCAACATTTTCAATCATTACAATTAAATTATGATTTGCCATTTTCTAAGTTCCCATTTTTAAAATGGATGCGCGCTACGTATTCTTACACTGGAGATTTTCAATGGCAAGACGGTAGTGAAGGTTTCAATGATATTCAGATTGATTTGGCAGATGGAACAACAGGTCGTTTTGATTTAGGTAACAAAATCCAAAACGCAAGTACGCATCGTATCAATTCAACATTAGATATGAATGCTTTTTATAGGTATGTAGGCTTAACTAAGAAAAAGGCTAAAAATACTAGTAGAAATTCTCGAGGCGCTTTAAACCCTAAGGGGGGTTCAAATGCAAAGAGCGGAAAAGCGGGTGAAGATGAAAAGGGTAATTCACTTGAAGGCGGCTCTGCTGCTGGTGCTAAAAGAGGTGGCGCTAATGAAAATAGCGGTGCTGCTGGTGGTCTTAGTGTAGGTGATAAAGCAGCAAATACAGCCATTGGTCTTTTGACATCTATCAAAAAAATACAAATAAACTATCAAGAAACAAACGGTATTTTCTTACCAGGATACACGCCATCAATAGGTTTTATAGGTACTTTAAAGCCAACCACAGGATTTACATTTGGTAGTCAAGGAGAAATAAGAGACTTAGCTGCCCGTAATGGTTGGTTGACGTTGTATCCAGAATTTAATGAACAGTATACAGAAAATGAGAGCAGACAACTGGATGTTCAAACAAATATTGAATTAATTCCAGACTTAAAAATAGATTTAAACGCAAGTCGTATTTATGCTGAGAATTATTCAGAAAACTTTATCGTAGATGATGGATTGTATAATTCATTAACACCAGTAACTTCTGGGAACTTTAATATTTCAACATTACTTATAGGTACTGCTTTTCAAAAAACAACAGATGATCAATCTCAAGCTTTTGAAGATTTCAAAAGCAATAGATTAGTTATAGCAAATCGTTTAGCAGCAGAAAGAGGAATTGACTTAAATGATCCTAATAATATTGATGAAAATGGATACCCAATAGGTTACGGTAGAACAAGTCAAGACGTTTTATTGCCAGCATTTTTAGCTGCTTATAAAGGGAGCGATGCAGGAAATGAAAAGACGGGTATATTTAGAGATGTACCATTGCCTAATTGGGATATAAAGTATACTGGATTTATGCGTTTAGCATGGTTTAAGAAAAGATTCAAAAGATTTTCATTACAACATGGATATCGCGCTGGATATACAGTTAATCAATTTCAAACAAACTTAGATTACAATCGTGATAACCCTGATGAAGTTGACCAAGCAGGTAACTTTAAGAGTGAACAATTTTTAACAAACGTAAATTTAACCGAACAGTTTTCACCATTGGCAAAGATTGACTTTGAGATGAAAAATTCGGTAAAAATTAGTGCAGAGTACCGTAAAGATAGAGCGCTAGGATTGAGTTTTGCTAACAATTTATTGACAGAAATTAAAGGAGATGAGATTGTTTTAGGACTTGGTTACAGAATAAAAGATTTAAGAATTGGAACAAACTTTGGTGGGAAGAAACAAGTGTTAAAGAGTGATCTTAATTTTAAATTAGACCTGTCACGCCGTGATAATAGAACGGTAATTCGTTATTTAGATATTGAAAATAACCAAACAACTGCAGGACAAACAATTTATGGTGCGCAGTTATTAATAGATTATGCTTTAAGTAAAAACTTGACGGCGGCCTTTTATTACGATCATACATTCTCAACATATGCAATTTCAACTGCATTTCCGCAGACAACAATTAGGAGTGGATTTACTTTGAGATATAACTTCGGAAACTAAACAACAACAAAATATATAGTAGCTTATGAATATTCCAGCAGATTTAAAATATACTAAAGACCACGAGTGGGTAAAAATTGAAGGTGATATAGCAACAGTGGGAGTGACTGATTTTGCTCAAGGAGAATTGGGTGATATCGTTTATGTAGAAGTAGAGACTGTAGACGAAACAATGGATAAAGACGAAGTTTTTGGTACAGTTGAAGCTGTAAAAACAGTTTCAGATTTGTTTTTACCGCTTTCAGGTGAAATTATTGAATTTAATGATAGCCTAGAATCTGAGCCAGAAAAAGTGAACTCAGATGCTTATGGTGAAGGTTGGATGATAAAAATAAAGCTGAGCAATCTGGAAGAGGTTGATGGATTGCTTGATAGCAAAGCTTATGCAGAACTTATTGGCGCTTAAAAACATACTTCTAGCTGCCGTATTTTACACGGTGCTAATAACAATTGCATTACTTTTTCCTACAAACGGGTTGCCGTCACAAGGTATTCCTCATGTAGATAAAGTAGTGCATTTTTTTATTAACGCAATACTTGTTTTTATCTGGTTGTTTTATGCTTTTCTTCGGAAACGTGACCACCTAAAAAGATTAACAATTGTTTTAACAATAATTAGTTGCTTTACTTATGGCATATTAATTGAGGTTTGTCAAGAAATCTTTACAACTACAAGACAAGCAGACCTTATGGATATAATTGCCAATAGCACTGGGCTATTAGCTGGCTACCTTGCTTTTAGCTTTGTGAAGAGAAAAATTTTTTAACTTAACAAGATTATTGTTTTAGAATACAGCAGAAATTCTATATTTTAGCAGTAATATAAAGACACAATTATGGAACCTAAAAAAAATCCTAAAGCCGACCTTAAGCAATGGAGTGGAGTTTACTTCCTTGCAGGACTGGCTTTAATGTTATTTTTATCGTGGCAAGCTGTAGAGTGGAAGTCGTATGACAGAGACCTTTCTAGAGATATGCTTAACGTAGGTGATGACCTAGATGAGGACATCCCGCTTACTCAAATCAATCAGCCACCACCACCACCACCACCACCACCACCACCACCAGCACCAGAAGTGCTTGAGGTAGTTGAGGATGAAAAGGAAATTGAAGAAACTATAATTGAGTCAACCGAAACAAATCAAGAAGCCGAAATTGTTGAAATTGAGGAAATTGAAGAGGCAGTTGAAGAGGTTATTGAAGACGTACCTTTTGCTGTTATTGAAAATGTGCCAATTTACCCAGGATGTGAAAGCGCAGGAAATAATGACGCTAAGAAAAAATGTATGTCTGAAAAAATTACAAAATTTGTTCAGAAAAAATTTGATACAGAACTTGCAAGTGATTTAGGTCTTGAAGGTGTACAGCAAATATATGTGCAATTTAAGATTTCAAAGACAGGTGCAATTACAGATGTAAGAGCAAGAGCTCCACATCCTAGATTGCAGAGAGAAGCTGTAGAAACTATCAACGCATTGCCTAAGATGGTGCCAGGTAAACAACGTGGTCAGGCAGTTGGGGTGCTTTATGCACTACCTATTAAGTTTAAGATAGAAAACTAATTTATCTCTTATAATATAAAATCCCGCTACGTAAGTAGCGGGATTTTTTTGTGGCATAAACCTTGATATTTTTTAATTATTATAAACCCTTAAATACATACATTATGAAATCATCATCTAACAATGTAGAAAGCAATCAACCAAAAATGCTTAGTAAAAGGGAAGAAAAAAAACAAATTAACCGCAAACTTCCAAGCGGTATTTTTTTTCAAATTGGCTTAATTGTAAGTCTACTTGCCGTTATTTTTTTAATGGAAACTACCATTGGGTATAATGGCAATTTACCTGGACCAAGACCAGATAATTTAGAACTTGATCCACCCACTATGACTTATGTTGTAGAAAAAGCAGAAGTTACCAAGCCTATTGCTAAAGTTGAAAAACATAAACCTGTTATTACTAGGCCAGTAATAACAACTACATTAGTAGTAAAACCAGATGAAAATATTATTGAAACTAAACCTATGGCTACTATAGCTCCTACCCCAACAAACACTCAACCGAAAATTGTAACTGATCCCAAAGTTAAACCTATAGATACTTCAATAACAAAAAATGTAAATAGCGTAGAGTTTGCACCTATATTTCCTGGTTGTGAATCTTTAAATAGTAATGATGAGCGAAAAGAATGTATGTCATCAAAAATTAGTGCTTTCATAAGTAGAAGATTTAACTCGGATGATTTTAAAAATTTAAAAAAGGATGAAACTCATAAAATTTGGGTGCAATTTAAAATTGATACTCAGGGTAATGTGATAGATGTTGTGGCAAGAGCGCCACAAAAAGATATGCAAGAAGAAGGCGTTAGGGTATTAAGTAAATTACCACAAATGACACCTGGTAAAATGGGAAAAACTAATGTGAATGTTTCATATATGGTTCCTATTAATTTTAAAGTTCAGTAATATTTATTGTTTTTTTTAAAAGACCGTAATCGTTCTAAAATGATTACGGTCTTATTTTTTGCATTGTAGTAACACGTTAAAAACTGTATCTTTCCGGTCCTAAACACTACTTAATGAAGCCAGCTCTTTCTTTACTTTTTAGTCTTATTGCTCTCGTTAATTTTGGACAAACTCCAGCTAATCTCTATGAAAAATATCCTGTATTTCCAGCATGTGTTGATCAGCATGTGGCTGCTTTAGAAACTTGTTTTTTTAATGAGGTGCAAAATCATATTTTTAATGAATTTAACGTTCCGGCAGTAGTTTCAAAAGAAAATTATAATGGAGCTGTAAATATATTTTTTGAAGTTGACAAAGAAGGAATTTTTAAAGTACTCTATGTTGATGCTATTTATCAAGAGCTTATTGATGAAACAAATAGGGTTTTTAGCACATTTCAAAAAATTGCTCCTGCAACATTTAATGGTGAGGCAACGTATGTTCAATTCACAATGCCTTTATCGATACCACTAAAAAAGCCTACAGAGCGTGTTTTTGTTTCTTCGGAAATGAGCCAGAATCAAATAAGTCAGAATATTGAAAATCCAATTAAGCCTAAAGAGGTCGAAACCGTTTTAACCGAATATGATGACATTAAAAAGTTCCCATATAATGATCCATTATACGAGAGTAATATTAATATTCCGTTATCGCATCATGAATATGGTCGATTTGATGCAGCTATGAATAGAGTGGGGACAAACAATCACACTGCGCAAAAACCATATATATATAATGAGGTTAATAAATATTATAATTTTAAAGAAAAAAAAGAAGCCTTGTTGTTTGACAATACTTCTTGGTTTGGACGTAAATTATGGAATGAAAATATGGTTCGTTTACAAGGAGAAGATTATTGGTTAACCTTGGATCCTGGTGTTGATTTACAAGCAGGTAAAGATATTGACGACGACATAAATACATATAATAATACTAGGCTAGTATATGCACAAGGTGGGCTAGGTAAGCATATTAGTTTTTTTGCCGTAGTTTATGAAAGTCAAGGAAGATTCGCAGGTTATTATAATCGTTATGCAGAATCTATAAGGCCAGATGGTGGGAATCCAGCTATAATTCCTGGACGAGGCATTGCTAAGGCGTTTAGGTCAGATTCTTATGACTACCCTATAGCTACTGGTCATGTTTCTTATTCGCCAAGCAAATGGTTTAATGTGCAATTAGGTCATGGAAAAAACTTTATAGGTGATGGATACCGTTCATTGTTATTAAGTGATAATGCGAGTCCCTATCCATTTATAAAACTGAACACTACATTTTGGAAAATTAAATACACTAATACTTGGATGTCATTGCGAGATGTGCGCCCAGAAGTGACAGATAGTGGTTCGTTTAGAACTAAATATATGGCAAATCATTATTTGAGCTATAATGTTACAAAGCGATGGAATATAGGGCTTTTTGAAACCGTTATTTGGGAAAATGACAATGACAGAGGATTTGATTTTAATTATATAAACCCAGTAATTTTTTACCGTGCTATCGAATTTTCAACCGGCTCACGAGGTGGAAATGCTGTCATAGGATTGAGTACAAAATATAAATTTACAGACAAAATCAACGCTTACGGACAACTCATTATCGATGAATTTTCTTCCTCTGACATATTCGGCGGAAACGGTAGCTATAAGAACAAGACGGGCTATCAATTAGGTTTAAAGTATTTTGATGCCTTTGGAGTAAAAGATTTAATGTTACAAGCCGAGTATAACAGAGTGCGTCCATTTACTTATTCGCACAATAGTATTACATTAAATTACGGTCACAATAATCAATCTATGGCGCACACTCTGGGAGCGAATTTTTCAGAATTTATAGCTATTGCCCGATACAATCGTGGTAGAATTTTTGGAGACATTAAGTTAATTACCGCTAAGAGAGGATTGGAATTTGATAAAGATACCAATCCTGCTTTTTTTGGTGGGGATATTTACGGCACAGAAGATGTGCGAAGAGGAGATTTAAATAATGAATTAGGACAAGGAAACACAACGCAGTTTTTCCATGCAGAATTGCAAGCAGGTTACCTTATCAATCCTTCCACAAATCTTAAAATTTATGGAAGTATGATTTTAAGAGATTTTGATACCGAGGTACAAGAAACAAATTTCTTCGATGAGAATACCACTTGGGTGAACTTTGGCGTGAGGACAGATTTGTTTAACTGGTATAATGATTTTTGATGATTCATTTTTTTGTTCTTGTTTTCTCAACATCCTCATAAATAGTTTTTATTATTTTTTCGGTTGTTATAAACCCGTCTCCGTAATTTAGATCATCATATTTTTTAGTGAGGTCTTTCATGGCTAATATTTCGGCCTCCGTTTTTCCGCTTCCGTGATGAAACATAATTTGTTTCCATAAATAAGTTAACATGTTAATTGTTTTTACAACATCTGTCTTTGTTGCTAACTCTCCGTGGCCTGGAATGATTTTAGTGTTTTCATCAGCAATTTTTGTGATGGATTCAAGTCCTTCGATATAGCCTAAAACACTACCACCACTTTTTAAATCTATGTATGGGTATTTGCCATTAAAAAGTACGTCTCCTGTATGAATCACGTTACTTTGTGAGAAGAACACAACTGCATCACCATCTGTATGCGCGTTGTGAACGTGAAAAATCATTACAGTTTCATTGTTATGGTGAATGTTAATGTCTTTGGAGAAAGTGATGACAGGGAGCGCCTCTTCTCTCATTTTTGTCTTTGAAGTTTTCATGACTTCAGAAATTCGTCCTCGCACATTATCTTGCGCGATAATTAAAGCTCCTTCGTTTGCTAAATTTTCATTTCCACCAGTATGGTCACCATGATGATGGGTGTTGATTAAAAATTGAATAGGCTTTTTGCTCACGCTTTTTACTTTTTCTAAAATTGCAGGAGTGAGGTCGGCAAATTTATCGTCAATCATTAGTACGCTTTTTTTTCCAGCAACAAAAGCTACGTTCCCACCTTTGCCTTTTAACATATATATATCATCCTTTACTTTTTTTAGGATAATACCACTCTGTTGAGCGCTATCTTCTTGAGAAATGGAATGTGTTGTAGTACAAATAAATAGAAGGCAAATAATAATTAGTGTCCGCATTATAATAATTTTTGAATTAATTTTTTTAAAAGATCAATTTTGGTTTTGAAATTACAAAATATGCATCAATTAAATACTAGATAGTTGGTTTTTAGTTGTGAAAAATTAAGCTTGTGCCGTATCTTTGCACCCGGAAACAAACCCCTTGCAAAATAGCTTTTAAATTGGCAATTTCACAAACACATAAAGAATCTACTTCTGTTGTAAAAAACTTTACAGAGATTACTAAGATAAGGTTGTCTGTAAGTGTTGTTTTTTCTTCGGTGGCGGGGTATTTACTAGGAGCAGAAAGTGTAGATTTTATGACATTGTTGCTCCTTTGTATTGGAGGTTATTGCATGGTTGGGGCGTCAAATGTATTTAATCAAATCATGGAACGTGACCTTGATGCATTAATGCTAAGAACACAAGACAGACCTATTCCTGCTGGTAGAATGTCTGTAAATACTGCATTGGCTATTGGGATTATTCTAACAATTATAGGGCTTATAGTTCTGTATTCTATCAATCCTCAAACAGCTATGTTTGGTGCGATTTCTATATTTATGTATGTTACTTTGTATACTCCGTTAAAAACAAAAACGCCTTTATCTGTTTTTATTGGCGCTTTTCCTGGAGCAATTCCTTTTATGTTGGGTTGGGTAGCTGCTACTAATGATTTTGGTATTGAACCAGGAACGCTTTTTATGATTCAGTTTTTCTGGCAATTTCCCCACTTTTGGGCAATAGGATGGTTTTTATTTGAAGATTACAAAAAGGGTGGTTTTTTTATGTTGCCTAATGGTAGAAGGGATAAAGGGACAGCAATACAGGTTATCTTATATACAATCTGGACTGTACTTGCTTCATTAATTCCTGCCTTTGGTGTTACTGGAAAATTATACATAACTCCTGTTTCCGCAGTCTTAGTTGGAGGGATTGGAATATGGATGGTGTATTATGCTGTAAGATTGTATAGAGAAAAAACAGATAAAGCAGCAAAACAATTGATGTTAGTAAGTGTAAGTTATATCACGTTATTACAAATAATTTATGTGGCAGATAAGTTTATACGATAGTTACGTTTCAGAATAAAGGAAAAAATGAATTATACGCAGGGTAATGAAATAGAGAAAACGAGACGCGCTAAAAAGAACATGATGCTTTTTGGCCTTATTAGTCTTTCAATGAGTTTTGCAGGTTTGACAAGTGCTTATATTATAAGTAAAGAACGTCCAGACTGGTTGAGCGGTTTTGAGCTTCCACAAGCTTTTTTTATAAGTTTAGCTATTATTATATTAAGTAGCTTAACTTTTATGCTTGCTAAAACTGCTATTAAAAATGAAGATAATAGTAAGGGAATGTTGTTTTTGATTGCAACATTTGTTCTAGGAATTGTATTTGTTTATTTGCAATTTTTAGGCTTTTCGCAAATTATAGAAAATGGTTACTATTTTACTGGAAGTGAGAGTAGTATCACTACATCGTTTATTTATCTTGTAGTTTTATTGCATTTAGCGCATATTACCGTAGGCTTAATATGTATTCTTGTTGTAATTTATAATCATTATAAACTAAAGTATGTCAAAGGAAATACATTAGGCGTTGAATTAGCGGCTACCTTTTGGCATTTTGTTGATATACTGTGGATTTACTTGTTTTTATTCTTGTATTTCACATAATTTAAAATAATTAATTAAAGGGTCTAGTTAGCAGTGCCGAAGCCTATTTTAACACGATTTTTACAAATTGGTTTTTGAGGTTTCGTGAGAAAAAAAAATGCTGTATTTTTGAACCCTATTTAAAACCAACTATTTTATATGGAAGCTACTGTGGTACAAACAGATGATAAAGGAGCAGTTTGGGGGGGTGGAAACCAACCCCTAAGAGCTAGTTATGGTAAAATGATGATGTGGTTTTTCATTGTTTCAGATGCCTTGACATTCTCAGGATTCTTAGCCGCCTATGGCTTTTCAAGATTTAAGTTTGTAGATGCTTGGCCTATTGCTGATGAAGTGTTTACTCACGTTCCGTTTTTGCATGGAGTTCCAGCGCCTATGATTTATGTGGCGTTTATGACGTTTGTTCTTATTTTCTCTTCTGTAACAATGGTACTTGCCGTTGATGCTGGACATAAAATGAAGCAGAGCAAAGTAGCTATGTATATGTTTCTTACCATTATAGGTGGTCTGATATTCGTAGGCTCACAGGCATGGGAATGGGCTACGTTTATTAAAGGTGATTATGGTGCCGTTGAAACAAAAGGTGGAAAGATTTTACAATTTTTAGACAATGAAGGTAATCGTGTAGCGCTTAGTAGTTTTGCGAAAGACTTGCCTAGCACTGCAACAGCTCATGAAGCTAGTAAAGGAGTATGGTTTATGGGAGGTGAAACAGAAACCACTTATAATTTTGAAGAAGTAAAAGCTGGATTTTTAGCAAATGATAATTTGTTGATTAGAACTCAATATCTTGATGACAATGGTCATCCAACGGTTTTATCTAGAGCTGAATCTATTGCAAAAATTGAAAAAGACGGTAAGTTGGTTGTTGAAGGTGCAAACTTGAGGCATAACGAATATGGACACCCCTTATTTGCAGATTTCTTTTTCTTTATTACAGGATTTCACGGTTTCCACGTATTCTCTGGAGTTATGATTAATATCATCATTTTCTTTAATGTTGTTATAGGAACATATGAGAGAAGAAAGAGTTACGAAATGGTTGAAAAAGTTGGATTATATTGGCATTTTGTCGATTTAGTTTGGGTATTCGTATTCACTTTTTTCTACCTCGTATAACAACAATAATTATAATTAAGACATTATATATAGTATAACACATGGCACATCACGAACATAATTTAGCAATCTTTAGAGGAAAGTTGAAGTTCAAAAATAATGAACAGAAAATCTGGGGAGTATTTGTTTTCCTTTCTATTGTTACAATCATTGAAGTCGTCTTAGGTATTTATAAGCCAGAGATTTTAATGACTCCATTTATGTCTCCTTTTGAAGGAGGTTTCTTTGCAACGTTAGCAAACATTTTTTTATCACCATTTATTTACATGAAGCCTTTGAATCTTATTTTCATTGTGCTTACACTAGTTAAAGCATATTACATTACATGGGATTTCATGCACATGCGTGATGAAACAAAAGGTTTGCGCCGCTCCGTAGTTTGGACAGCAATCTTTTTAATCTGCTACCTTGTATTAATTCTTTTAATTGAAGGAGATTATATCTTTGAAATTTATAAAGATAACTTTATCAAGTTTGATTTTTAATTCTGAAATGTAACAACAACATAAATCCTGCTGCAAAGCGGGATTTATTTATTTTATACAATTTCTATTTTTAAATTATAAGTTGGTTTTTTAACCCTACTATCTTGTTCAAAACTGTTATAGAGCGTATTTTTGTATTCTGAAATTTCAGCTCATGGAAACCACGTCAAAATTCAAGAAATATCTAGTTTTAGGAGTCTTGTTTTTATTACCTATAAGTATTTATGTTTTTTTTGGAACTGGAGTAGATAACTTTGGGCGATTACCAGTATTAGTAAAAAACGTTAACGAAGTTTCAGCTTTTAAAGATATTAATGGAGATGCTGTTCAATTAAATGAGCGTATTACGGTACTTGGATTCTTTGGCACAGATGCGCTAGAGTCAAAAGCATACACATACAATCTTGCACATAAAATTTACTCTAAATATCAAGGATTTGAAGACTTTCAGTTTTTAATCTTGCTTCCCGAAAGTGCGCGTAATAAAGCAAAAATTTTAACTGCAAATTTAGAGACAATCACAAATACTAAAAACTGGAAATTTGCTTTTGGTGCCGAAGAAGAAATCGATACGGTTTTTAAATCCTTAAATTCTGGATACAGTTTAGACAGTAATAGTGCAACACCTTATGTTTTTATAATTGACAAAGAAATGAATTTAAGAGGGCGTAATGATGATGAAAAAGCAAAAGATGGGATGGTTTATGGCTATAACTCTGCAGATGTTGCAGATATTAATAACCGCATGACAGAGGATGTAAAGGTAGTATTTGCTGAATATAGATTGGCGCTAAAAAGAAATAATAAATATAAGCGAGAGATATAATGAAGATGAAATATATAGGAATGGCTGCAATAATATTAGTTTTTGGGATTATTTTCATCCCTAAAATTCACAATCGTATTGTAAATGGTTCTGTTGTTGATAATGATAGAATGAGTAATATTCCTCAAAATTATGATGATAACGTTGATGCAGATTCAAATGCAAAGTCAATAACTAAAACTCAAGGGTTAACTAATGAAGAAATTGAAATTCTTGCAGGTGACCAAGCAGCCTTGACTAAAGATGATGTAGCGCCATTGTTAACGTTGCAAACTGTTGAGCGCTTTAATTTTACAAATCAAAATGGAAAAACTATAACTAATGATTATTATAAAGGGAAAGTTTACGTAGTAGAATTTTTCTTTACGACCTGCCCGAGTATTTGTCCTATTATGAGTCAGAATATGTTAAAAGTACAAGATGCTTTTAGTGATATAGATGATTTTGGGATTGCGTCTATTTCCATCGACCCCAGCCATGATACACCGGCAGTTTTAAAAGAATATGCAGATGGTTACGAAGTATCACACCCACACTGGAACTTTCTTACCGGAAACAAAACCGAAATCTTAGACCTTTCAAATAATAATTTTAAATTACACGCTGCCGAAGATGAAGAAGAAGCTGGTGGATTTGCACATTCAGGTTTCTTTGCATTAGTTGATAAAGACGGTATAGTTCGTTCAAGAAAAGATGCTTTTGGCAATCCATTATTCTATTATAACGGTCTTGAAGATAGCGGGATTCAAATGCTCGTAGCTGATATTGAAAAGTTGTTAAGTGAAAATACAATAATTAAAAAGCCGCAAGACTAGTATGTCAAAAATTACAACATCAAAAAAATATACCGTTTGGATTTGGATTTTATCAATCGTAATTCCAATTGCAGTTGCCGTATTATTTACTGTACGAATTCCTGGAGTAGAGCGCATGGGTTTTTTACCGCCTACATATGCTACTATTAATGCAATAACAGCAATATTGCTCATTGCCGCAGTAATCCAAATTAAAAAAGGAAATAGAAAAACACACGAGCTATTGATGAAAACCGCAATAGGCTGTTCTGTATTGTTTTTATTGATGTATGTTGTGTATCACATGACTTCAGACTCAACATCGTATGGAGGAGAAGGAGTGATTAGATATGTGTATTTCTTTTTATTGATTTCACATATTTTATTGTCAATAACAGTTATTCCATTTGTGTTGATTACTTATGTAAGAGCAATTTTAGGAGATTTTGTTAGACATAAAAAGCTTGCTAGAATTACCTATCCGTTATGGTTGTATGTTGCGGTAACAGGAGTTATTGTATACTTTATGATTTCACCATATTACGTATAACATAGTCTTAATTATATTTTTAAATAATGAAAAAGACCATCATTTTATCCATACTATTAGTGCTTTTATTAATTATTCCTTCACAAGCACAATGTGCTATGTGCCGTGCTGTTCTCGAAAGTGAAGAAGGCAATACAATGGCTAAAGGAATTAACAATGGGATTATGTATTTAATGATCTTCCCTTATTTGTTAGTCGGCGGAATAGGCTACATGATTTACCGTAATCGTCAAAAAAATAAAACCTCTGAGGAGTCTTAAAAACCATTTTTTTTCTCTTCGGAAATTTTAAACAACATCAAATTTCCGAAGAGAAAAAAAATGAAGCAATTTTTAGTTCCCATTTTTAATTCTGCTAGATTAAAAAAATAAAACATTCTTCATTTAACATAATTTTAAGATAAAGACTGTAACAAAAAAATCTTTAAAGAGTCTTATTTTAAATAGACTAGCAACCAAGCATCCCCCAAAGTCTTAACGTTTAATTTTCAGCTTATTGTAGTATAAGTTGTTATTTTGTATTTGCAACACACAGCTAATGATTGAAATTAAGGATTTAAACAAGTCGTATCATATGGGGAGTAATTCCTTGCATGTACTTAAAGGTATTGATTTTTCGGTAAAGGAAGGTGAAATGGTTTCAATTATGGGTTCGTCAGGCTCAGGGAAATCTACATTTTTAAATATCTTGGGAATGCTCGATGAGGCAGATAGTGGCTCTTACACTTTAGACGGCAAGCCTATTAAAAATCTTAATGAAAAAGTTGCAGCAAAGTATAGAAATCAATTTCTTGGTTTTATTTTTCAATCCTTTAATCTTATTAATTATAAATCTGCGCTTGATAATGTAGCAATGCCATTGTATTATCAAGGAGTAAAGCGTGCAGAACGCATGGAAAAAGCCTTGCATTACCTTGAAAAAGTAGGTCTAGCACAATGGGCAACACATTTACCTAATGAGCTTTCAGGAGGACAAAAACAACGTGTAGCAATTGCAAGAGCATTAGCCAGTGACCCTAAAGTATTACTTGCAGATGAGCCCACAGGAGCATTAGATACTCAAACTTCTTATGAGGTGATGGAGCTTATTCAAAATATTAACGATGAGGGGAAGACTATCTTATTAGTGACTCATGAGGATGATATAGCTCACATGACTAAGCGAATAGTAAACCTTAAAGATGGTTTAATTATTGACGACTCTAACGTTACGCAAGTAAGAGCTAGTGTAGCTAAAAACAAGCATCTTCAATCTAAACAGACTTCAAATGTTTAATATTGAGCGTTGGCAAGAAATATTTGATACAATAAGCAAAAATAAATTGCGCACCTTTTTAACTGGGCTATCTGTAGCATCAGGGATTTTTATATTAGTGATATTACTCGCAATTGGGCAAGGAATGGAAAACGGTATAGGACAACAATTTGAAGATGATGCAGCAACACGTATTAGCGTTTGGACAGGTGTAACGGCAGAGAGTTATAAAGGTCTTAATCCTGGTAGGCGTATTCAAATGGATAATGAGGACTATACTAGAGCAGAACAAAAAAATATTGATCAATTAGAGTATAAATCTGGGGTGTATAGTGTTTGGGGACAATTAGCTACTTATGGAAAAGAATCTGGTAGCTACAGAGTAGAAGGCGTGAAAGGAGATTACCAGTTTTTAGAAAATGAAACTATTGTTGCTGGGAGATATATCAATGAAAGTGATCTTGCTAATAATGAAAAAGTTGCCATCCTTGGTAATAGAGTTTATTTAGATTTATTCAAAGGACAAAATGCTATTGGTGAATATATTGAAATCTCTAAAATTAAATATAAAGTTGTAGGAGTTTACACAGATCCAGGGGGAGAAAGGGAAGAAACTAGAATTTTTATTCCACTTACTACTGCTCAACGTGTGTATGCAGCTGGTAATAATTTGAGATCTATGGTTTTTACCCTTGAAAAACAAGAAAAATTTGAAGATGCCCTTGCAGCTTCTGAAGCATTTTCAGCATCCTTAGAATCAGATTTAAAGCAACGTCATACTGTTTCTCCTACAGATGAAAGGGCTATCAATATTAATAATACTTTAGAAAACGCTAAGCGGTTTTATGATTTAATAGCCATGATTAGAGGCTTTTTCTGGGGCGTAGGTATTTGTACTATTATAGCAGGAGTTGTTGGAGTAAGTAATATAATGCTCATTATAGTAAAAGAGCGCACTAAGGAAATTGGGATTAGAAAAGCAATTGGTGCACAACCCCTTTCGATTATAGGAATGATTTTACATGAGTCAATTTTTGTGACTGCAATAGCAGGTTTTTTAGGGCTAATTTTTAGCCTCATTCTTCTTGAACTTGTGGGTCCATTGATAGAGAGCGATTATTTATTAAACCCATCGGTTGATTTTGGTGTTGCAATTACAACGGTTATTATATTAATCATTGCAGGTGCATTAGCAGGTTTTATTCCAGCCAGACGTGCAGCAAATATTAAACCCATTGTAGCTTTAAGAGATGAGTAAATTATTTAGTAGAGATAGTTGGGCAGAAATCATTGAGGCGTTGAGCAGCAATTGGTTTAGAACATTATTAACTGCATTTGGTGTTCTCTGGGGTATATTTATTCTTGTAATATTACTAGCCGCAGGAAACGGACTTGAAAATGGAGTAAAGCAAGGTTTTGCTGGCATGGCAACAAACTCCATGTTTATGTGGTCTCAAACAGCCTCAAAGCCTTATAAAGGATTGCCCAAAGGCAGACGCTATAATTTTAAAATTAGTGATGTCGATGCAATAAAGGAGACAGTGCCTAATTTACGTTACGTATCTCCACGCAATCAATTAGGAGGGTTTAGAGGAGCAAATAACGTTGTTCGTGGTTTAAAAACCGGAGCCTATAATGTCTACGGTGATTACCCTGAAATTATCCAACAGCAACCTATGAATATTGTAAGTGGTAGGTTTTTAAACTACTCAGATATTGAAAATAAACGAAAGGTTGCAATCATTGGAGAGTCTGTGCGAACAGGACTTTATGAGCCTGGTGAGGAGGCAATAGGTTCTTACATAAAAATCAACGGAGTAAATTTTTTAGTAATAGGTACCTATACTAAAAAGGCAAATGGAGGTGGAGATGCAGAGGAAGCTCAAAAAGAAATTTTTGTTCCGTTTACTTCATTTTCTCAAGCCTTTAATATGGGAGAAAATGTAGGCTGGATGGCAGTAACTGCTCAAGATGGTTCGTCAATCACAAGTTTAAAAGAACAGGTTTTTGATGTGATTAAATCAAGGCATAGTATAGATCCTACAGACGACCGAGCAGTAGGTCATTTTGATTTATACGAAGAGTTTAGTAAGATTAATGGCCTCTTTATAGCATTAAATGCAGTTGCTTATTTTGTTGGAATATTAGTGCTTTTGTCAGGGATAATTGGTATTAGTAACATCATGCTTATCGTCGTAAAAGAGCGCACAAGAGAGATAGGAGTTCGTCGAGCATTAGGAGCTACCCCATGGGCGATAAGATCACAAATTTTATTAGAATCTATTTTCCTAACCATAATATCAGGGATGGCAGGTATAGTTTTAGCTTCTGGTTTGCTTGCATTAGTGAATAAAATTATGGAAGGAATGGATACTAGCGAAATGATGTTTTTAAATCCATCTGTAAATATAGGAGTAGTATTTATTGCACTAATTATATTAATAGTTTCGGGATTATTGGCTGGGTTAATACCAGCGCAAAATGCAATCAAAATTAAACCCGTAGATGCTTTGAGAACTGAATAAATGATAATTAAGCTTACGCGAAAACGTGACACAAATTATCCCTTTGTCCATGTTTTGTAAATAGATTAAAAACGAAAAATTAATTAAATAGAAATTTCCGAAGCATAGGAAAAGTGCTTTTTCAGAAATAAAATTGTACGTCTAACCAATTAAAATATACCCGAACAATCGGGCGGTACCATGAAAAAAACAGGAACAATCATCATACTCCTAGCTATTGTAGTATTATTTACAGGAGCAATGTATTGGCTTTGGTCAAAAAATTCAGAAGACCCTATTGTCTATACTACCGAGTCTCCAACGACTGAGACAATCGTTAAAAAAACAGTAGCAACAGGAAGTATCACCCCTAAGGAAGAGGTGCTTATTAAACCAAATATTTCTGGAATTATTGAAGAAATATATGTGGAGGCTGGTGACATTATTAAAAGCGGTGACCTTATTGCCAAGGTGAAAGTCGTGCCAAATGTTAATTCACTAAACAGTGCAAAAAATAGTATTAATGGAGCAAAAACAAGTGTTGAGACTGCTCGCTTGGCATTAGAAAGCCAGCGTAACATCTATCAACGTCAAAAAGGCCTATTTGAAAAGGGGGTGATTTCGGCAAATGAGTTTGATCAAGCACAATTAAGTTTTGATCAAGCACAACAACGTTACAATCAAGAAAAAGTAGGTCTTCAAGGAGCACAACAAACTTTTGAGATTGTAAAAACTGGAACTACTCGTGGTATGGGAGCTTCGGCAAATACTGAGATTAGAGCAACTGTTTCAGGAATGGTACTAGACGTTCCAGTAAAAACAGGAAATCAAGTAATTGAATCTAATAATTTTAATGATGGTACAACTATAGCAACTATTGCAGATGTTGATAAGATGATTTTTGAAGGAAAGGTGGATGAAAGTGAGGTTGGTAAAATTTCAGAAAACTTGCCTCTAGAAATTACAGTAGGTGCTATTGAAAATAAAAAGTTTGACGCAGTTTTAGATTATATTGCTCCTAAGGGAGTGAGCGAAAATGGAGCGATTCAATTTGAAATTAAAGGAACATTAGCTAAAAAGGATACCACATTCATTAGAGCTGGATTAAGTGCAAATGCATCAATTATTTTAGAAAAAGCAGAAAGTGTGTTAGCAATCAAAGAAGCTTTAGTTCAATACGACTCAAAAACTAAAAAGCCTTTTGTAGAAATAGCAATAGGTGAACAAGAATTTGAAAGAAGAGATGTAGAACTGGGTGTTAGTGATGGCTTAAATGTAGAGGTAAAAAGCGGAATTTCTAAAGAAGATAAAATTAAAGTGTGGAATCAATTAAAGGCTCCGCCTAGTTTTGGAGGGCAAGGATAGTTTTTTATTTTAAAACTGTAACATTTCAAAAATAACTAAGACAAACATTGCAATACAATCAATCATGAAAAAATCAAGAATTTTAGTGCTGCTTATTTCGATATGTACATTTTCGATACAAGCACAAGAGGCAAAGCAATGGACGCTTGCCGAATGTATTCAGCATGCACTTGACAATAATATTTCGATCCAACAAAGCGAGCTTGATGTCGAACTTTCTGAAATTGATAAACTTACAGCAATTGGTAATTTTATCCCTACACTAAACATGAGTGCAGGCCTTACAGAAAACACAGGATTGAGCTTTAATCCAGTTACAAATAATGCACAGACAACTACTTTTCTTTCTGCTACGGGGAGAATAAACGTGGGATATACATTATTTGATGGACTTGCAAACTATAGACGTGTTCAAAGAGCAGATTTATCAAAACTTGCTGCAGATTATCGTTTAGATAAAATTAAAGATGATATTGCATTATTTGTTGCAAATGGATACTTACAAGTTCTAACAAATAAAGCAAACCTAGAATCTGCTACTGCCCAAAATCTCGTTACCATAGAACAAATTGAACGTACAAATCAATTAGTTGATGCTGGTGAATTACCAAGAGGCGATTTGTTAGAAATCGAAGCTTCAAATGCGAGCGAATTACAAAATATAGCAGTGTTAGAAAATGCTGTTGTTATTTCAAGAATTAGTTTAGCACAGCTATTACTTATCGACGACTATAAAAACTTTGACGTTGTAGACGAAGGATATGATATTATCGATACTGAAATTTCAGAAAAATCTGTCGAAGAATTAATTGCTGCAGCGAAAGAGAATAGAAATGAAGTGAAAATTGCTCAAGCAAATATGGATCTCGCTGAAAAGGATTTACAAATTGCTAAAGCTGCTTATTGGCCTACCTTGAGTGCGTTTTTTGGATATGATACACGTTATACAGATGGTACCTCATTTGTACAATCTTTAGATGCAGACAACCCAGTTAGTGTAGAACAAATAGGTGTTGTTGAGAATACTGGACAAGCAGTAATTGGAGAGATTCCTAATACAGTTAATAGGCTTGTTGGTCCAGACCCGTTTTTTGATCAAATTTATCAAAATGATGGTATCTCTTATGGACTACAATTAAACATTCCAATTTTCAATGGTTTTCAAGTTAAGAGTAATGTAAAGCGAAATAAGATAAATCTACAACGTACAGAATTCTTATTAGAACAGGCTGAGCTGGATTTAGAGAGTAATGTATATCAAGCTTTTGTTGATGCTAAAGGTTCTTTAAAAGCTTATGAAGCTGCTCAAAAAGCAATTGAAAGCCAAGAATTAGCATATGAATATGCAAAAGAAAGATATGATGTGGGACTTACAAATGCATTTGATTTTAGTCAATCTAAATTGCGTTATGACAATGCTGTTATTGCTTTAAATAGAAGTAAGTATGATTACATTTTTAAAATAAAGGTGCTAGAACTCTATTTTGGGATTCCTGTAACCGAATTAAAATTTTAATATGAAGAAAAAAACGCTGTATTGGATTCTTGGAATAGTGGTTGTCGCTCTTGTAGTACTCGTAGGAGGAAAAAAAGCTGGATTATTTGGAAAGACAAATAAAGGTAAAGAAGTTGAGATTGCTAAAATCACTCCTATCGATATAATTGAAACCGTTGCTGCAACTGGAAAAATACAACCTGAGATTGAGGTTGCTTTATCTTCTGAGGTTTCGGGCGAAATCATTGAGCTACCTATCAAAGAAGGACAGCAGATAAATAAAGGAGATCTTTTAGTAAAGATTAACCCAGATTTGATTCAAGCAGCTGTAAGTCAATCTCAAGCAGGATTACAAAATGTAAGAGCACAGTTAGCACAAGCAGAAGCCTCAGAAAGAAACTCACGTAGCAATTATGATCGTAGTAAATCATTGTTTGAAAAAGGAGTTATTTCTAAGTCAGATTGGGATCGTGCCGTAGCAGAATATGAAGGAGCGCAAGCAAATGTAAAAAGTGCTTATTATAGTGTACAAAGTGCTGCAGCAAATGTTAAGCAATCTAGAGACAATCTGTCAAGAACCTCAATTTATGCTCCTATGTCTGGAACTATCTCAAGACTCGCGGTGGAACTTGGAGAGCGTGTTGTTGGTACTGCACAGATGGCGGGAACAGAGATAGTACGTGTCGCAGACCTTAAAAATATGGAGGTTGAAGTTGATGTTAATGAGAATGATATTGTTAAAGTAAATGTAGGTGACGAAACAATTGTTGAAGTGGACGCTTACCTTAAAAGAGAATTTAAAGGTATTGTTACTGAAATTGCTAACTCAGCAGAGTCTGCATTAACCGCAGACCAAGTAACAAATTTTAAAGTGAAAGTGCGCATATTGCCAGAAAGCTATGCAGATTTAGCCGAAGGTAAACCAGAAAACTATTCGCCATTTAGACCAGGGATGACAGCAACTGTGGATATAATTACAGAAAAGAAAGAAAAAATTATTGGAATCCCTATTAGTGCAGTTGTAATTAAGACAGATACTACATGTTCTAAAACTAAGAGTTCTGGTTCAAAAATAAAAAGTGTAAATGAAGAAAAATATGAAGTTGTATTTGTGAAAAGTGGTGATAAAGCAAAATTAAAAGTAATAACAACAGGAATACAAGATGACAGTAATATAGAGGTCTTATCTGGTCTCTCAGCTAACGACGAAGTAATCACAGGTCCTTATAATACAGTAACTAAACTTCTCAAATGTGACGACATGATTGACGTTCCACAAGAAGAAGAAACTAAAATAGAAACAGAAGAATAATGGCAACAATACTATGTATTGAAACAGCAACAACAAATTGCTCAGTAGCGCTTTCGGTAAACGGAAGCGTTATTGCGTTACAGGAAGACAATCCTCAAAACAAAGAAGGTAAAAAATTTTCTCATGCCGAAAAGCTACATACCTATATAGGAAATGTATTGGATAAAGCATCTATTTCAAAAAACGAAATTGACGCAATTGCAGTTAGTAAAGGACCAGGTTCTTATACAGGCTTGCGCATAGGGGTTTCGGCTGCAAAAGGACTTTGTTATTCTTTAGATGTGCCTTTAATAGCAGTATCTACATTGCAAAGTTTAGCAATGCAAGTAAATGATAATAGTACTATTGTAACAATGCTAGACGCTAGAAGAATGGAGGTTTATTCGGCAATATTTTCTTCTAATAAAGAGCTGCTTCGAGAAACAGAAGCTCAAATCATAGATGAAAATTCTTTTGAAACATATCTTTCCCTCGGAAATGTAACTTTCATTGGAGATGGCGTTGCTAAATTTAAAGAAATATGTAATCACCCAAATGCTATTTATAGACAGGATTCATTACCCTCTGCTAAAGAAATGGCACAACTAGCCGAAACAAAACATAAAAAAAACGACACCGTAGATGTCGCTTATTTTGAACCGTATTATTTAAAAGATTTTATCGCGAACTAATAGAACCATTTGTTTCTTCATAGTATCTCATAACTTTGATTAAATCTTTTTCTATATCAATATCAAGATTGTTCTTTTTCGCATATTTTTTTATCATTGATTTGTTGTCACCAAATACGTTGAATTTTTTTGATTTTGATTTTGGAAGTTGATAAAACTTTCCTGGTTTTGTGACAATATAAAATGCATTGTCATCTTTAAATTTAGCAGGAGTATCTCTTACTAAAGTATTGGCAGCTTTTTTTTCTGGAGTAAATTTTTTCTCCATTTTTTCATAAAGATCCATTTGTTGTCCTTCATGAACTACTCTAAAATAACCACCATTTTCAACTCCACCTTGATAGGGAACAAAAACATAAATGTCATTAACAATCTTAACATAAATATTAGGAGATTTTGTAAGTACTTTAGCTTTATCATCATCAGTAGTGAGCGATTCTTTTATCTCCATTTCATCTGCTATACAATTGTAACGTAAAGCAACGTTAGTGGCAAGTAAATCTCCGTCTTTATACACATTGCCATTTAAATAAGAAGGGTTGTTATAGGGTGTTCCTATGTAGCTAGCGGTATCTTTAAACTCTATTCCTTTTGCATTTCTCTTAATAAACTCGTCAATGAGAAATAAGTCGCTTGTAAATTGTTTATCCCATTTGTATTGTGCATTAGATACTCCACATACAAAGCACAATAAAAGTACTATGATTATTGATTTTTTCATAACTATATAATTTATATGTTTATGATAAAACTACCTTGCTTTTCTTCTTCTCACAAGGCAACTAAGTCGTAATTTATAAATTATAGGCATGTATTTATCAATAATAAATACAACATTAATGAGGTTGAACCATTTCTAAAATTTCTTCTACCTTTTCATTATCCTCATTCTCTAATGGCTGTGTTTTAGGTGTTTTGATTTTTTTTTTACTATGTATTTCATAGTACATGCCAAAGTGATCACTACCAAAAAAACGAGTACGTTTCATTTTTCCAACAAATAAATCCTGGGTGTGAAAAAGATGATCTAGTGGAAAACGCATAAAAAAATACTTGGCATGATATGTTGCAAAAAACCCTCTTCCCACTCTTGGGTCAATCATATTGGTCATTTTTTCAAATAACCTTGTAGTTCTGCTCCACACTACATCATTCATATCACCACAAACTACAGTAGGAATGTTGCGTTCTCTAATAATTTTTCCAGTATGCATTAGCTCAGCATCACGTTCTTTACTTGTTTCATTTTCTGTAGGGCTTGGTGGTGCTGGGTGTAAACAAGCAAAAAATACGTTAGTACTTTTATTAATTTTATAATCAAAGAAAATCGAAGGTACCCCATCTTCAATTTGTTCTTGTGTTGTAATATTAAAAAGCTCATTTTTTGAATATAGATGCATGCCGTAAAAATTATCTTTAGGAATTTTTACGGTATATGTATATCGATTTTCAATAACAGACATTGCATCTTCCCATTTTTTATCACTTTCCATAATGAGTACTAGATCTGGATCATAGTGGTCAACTTCAGCTATAAAGCGGTCATATTCATGATTAGTTTGAAGCACGTTTGCTGCTAATATTGAAACACTACCTTCGCTTTCGCCATGTTTGCTCTTTTCTTTTGTTAATGAGCTGTATTTATATACTTTTTGAAATTGGTATAATATAACAATCACTAAAAGTGACATTAAAACAATGTCAAATACCGCATTAAAATTTCCGAAGTACAACAAAAAACCTAAACAAATAAGCTCAATTGCAATAGATTGCAAACGCACAAAATCGGCAGTTCTAAAAAACCAATGGGGATTTTCCGTTGCAGGTAAGAACGGTGTGGAAATAAAAATAATACTAATGATGTAGAGCATAATCATAGGCATAAAAGTAATGCATTCTCAAATATTTATGACTAATTTTGGCAGATGCTTAACACCTTTGATGTCATAATTATAGGCGGTGGTGCCGCTGGATTTTTCACCGCTATCAATGCCGCTGAGAATAACCCAAAACTTAGTGTCGCCATTTTAGAACGTGGAAAAGACGTACTTGGAAAAGTAAAAATATCTGGAGGTGGGCGTTGCAATGTAACTCATGCCGAGTTTATTCCTAAAGACCTTTCACAGAAATATCCTCGTGGAGAAAAAGAATTGCTCGGGCCATTTCACACTTTTATGACGGGAGATACTATTGAGTGGTTTGAAAAAAGAGGGGTTGAATTAAAAATTGAAGAAGACGGGCGCATGTTTCCCGTTAGTAATAATTCGCAAACAATTATAGATTGTTTTACTTCTGAAATTTCAAGGTTAGGAATTACGTTACTCAAAAGTCAACCTGTTAAATCATTAAACAAAACTGAAAATAATTGGCAAGTTACAACTGCAACACAAACCTTTCATGCCAAGAAAATTGTCTTTGCAACTGGGAGTAACCCTAAAGTTTGGAAACTTTTAGAAGCGTTGGGACATTCAATAATTACACCAGTGCCGTCATTATTTACCTTTAATATTAAAGATGGCCGCATTGCAAAACTCCCTGGAATCGCTACAGATGTAACGGTGCAGGTGCTCTCTAGAAAGGGTAAAATAATATTAGAGAGTGAAGGACCATTACTAATAACCCATTGGGGAATGAGCGGTCCAGCAATTTTAAAACTATCTGCTTGGGGAGCACGAGTGTTAGAAGAAATGAAATATCATTTTGTTATAAAAATAAACTGGCTACACGATGCTTCGGAAATGGAACTACTTGAAAGCCTTTTAAGTTTAAAATTAGAACACCCTAAACAAACACTTTTTAAATACGCTCAATTTGAATTACCAAAACGCCTGTGGCAAAGTTTATTAAAAGCAACAGGAATTTCTGAAACCGAAATATGGGCAGATATTTCTAAAAAGAAACTTCAAAACTTAGCAAATCAATTAACCCAATCTCAATTTGAAGTAGATGGCAAAAGTACTTTCAAAGAAGAATTTGTCACTGCAGGTGGTGTTGATTTAAAAGAAGTAAATTTTAAAACCTTTGAAAGTAAAATACATCCCAATCTATTTTTTGCAGGCGAAATATTAAATATAGACGCTATTACAGGAGGATTTAATTTTCAAAATGCATGGACGGGTGGATTTATTGTTGCACAAAATATATCTTAGACAAGAAATTTTTATTTATATAAAATAATGATTTACATAGCTTTATTACGAGGTATTAATGTAGGTGGTCACAAAAAATTTCCAAAAGTGAAGCAGTTAGAAATGCTCGATACTTTAAAGTTTGAAAATCCTAAGGTTTATTTACACACGGGAAATTGGATTTTTACTTCGGAAATTTCTGTTGTTGAAGTTTCGGCTAAAATTGAAAATGCGATTCATAAAAAATATGGATGGCAAGTGCCGGTGATAGTTTTTAAAGCTTCGGAAATACTACAAATTTTTAATGCGTGTCCTTTTTCCGAAGAAATTAAAGTAAAAAGTTATTTTACATTATTAGATAGAAAACCTACTCTCGAAAATAGAACTAATTTAAATGAATACAACTATCCAGATGAGGAGTTTTATATTACAAATAACTGTATTTATTTTTACCCCGTTCACGGGGCGGGAAGGGCTAAAATGAGCAATAACTTTTTTGAAAATAAATTAAAAGTTACTGCTACTTCCCGCAATTATAAAACCATGAATAAGATTATTAAACTATCTACTCCTTTATAACCTTAAGAGTTGTTGATATACCTTCGCCTGTTTCTAAAGTTGCTAAATAGACTCCGGCATTCCCCTGAATCTCTGTGCTTATCATAGCTTTGTTTTTCCACATTTCTGTAGAAATTAGTTGTCCTAAGATATTTGTGATTGTTAATGAAATGTGTGTTTCGGGTTTTTTAAAGGCTATTGTAATATCTCCTTTTGTTGGATTAGGGTATATATTTAGTTCATTAATATTTATAACATCTGTGGTGCTTAGGACACTAGTGTAATCAAAAGTTCTAATTAAACCTTCCTCCATACCAGGTGCGCTTAATAGGCTGGACATAGCTACTGTTGCGCCATCAGGAGTCATAGAAACCACACTAGGTGTTTGTTCATCGTGTTGCCATATTTGAATTTCTGTTCCTGCTTGTTGCCACGTATTATTTATAATTTCAAAGACTTGCGCACTATTATAATCTTCAAAAAAATTATCATCAGAGGTACCTATTGCTATTTGATTTCCATTTGTTGAGGTTGCTAATGAAATTCTGTATGGATTTATATCAAAAAAATCAATTTGTTCTATAGTTTGTGTCCATGTACCATTTATAAGCTCGTATGTTGATAAAAACCCTTGATCAACACTGCCTCCTTGGTCTGCCGAAAATATAAACAGACGACTGCCATCACCAGAAAATAAAAAGTTATCTGGATAAAAATTAGTTGTAGGCGAGATGGTTTGGCCTACTTGATTCCAAGCTCCATTTATAAAATCAAACACTTTAATATCATCATTTTCATCTTCAAAAACCATAGCAATTCGTGCTCCAGAATCTGAAAGAGAGGTATCAAAGCCTGAAGGTTCAGGTAAAACCCCCATGGGTTGCCATACATTTCCGTTGAATGAAAAGACTTTTACAACCTCGGTTGATCCCGTTTGTTGAAATGGAACGGCAATTATTTGTCCGTTTGAAGAGAACTCCATTTTCAATGTTCTTGACATATTAGGAATTGTTAAATCCTGACCCAGTGGTTGCCATGTACTCCCATTATAAGTATATATTCTTAAATAATCTCTAGTACCAATGGCAATGCGATTACCATCTTGAGAAATTGCAATAGTCTCTCCAAAAAACTGTAATTCATTTTCTCCTTCTAAGATTTGTCCTAATTGTTCCCACGTTCCATTACTTTTTTCGTAAACACGAGCAGCACCAGCAAAATCGTTACCATTAATAGAGGCAAGTCTGGAGCCAAAAACCATGCGATTTCCATCAGCGCTTATTGAAACATTATTTCCTGTTCCTTCTGTATGTATGGTAGGAATAATGTTATTACCTATTTGCGTTTGGGAAAAGACAGGAATACTAATTAGAATTAGGACCATTTTTGACAGGCGTATAAGTTGTTTCATGACATAAAATATTTGATGTTTATATAAATACATCGCGCGATACAAAAAATGTCATCAAAACTTCGGAAATATATTTTCTTGTAATTTGAAGGTTACCATTTTTGTATCTTTATCGACACAAATTATACCCATGACCGAAGCACATTTTATTCCCACAACATATTCAAATACATTAAATAAAGGTACAATCTCTTGCCAATCTCCTAGTAATATTGCACTTGTAAAATACTGGGGAAAGTACGGAGAACAAATGCCTCAAAATGCTTCGGTAAGCTTTACACTCAATGCTTGTCATACAAAGACAACTATGAAATTTGAAAAGAAGCAAAATGTATCAAATTTTGATTTTGAAGTATATCTTGATGGGAAAAGAGAGCTTGGTTTTGAGCCAAAAATTTTAAAATTCTTTGAGCGTGTTGAAAAATATATACCTTTTTTAAAATCTTATTCATTTAAGATTGAAACCACTAATAGTTTTCCACATAGTAGCGGTATAGCATCATCTGCAAGTGGTATGAGTGCATTAGCCGTTTGTTTAGTCAATTTAGAAACATATTTAAGTGGTTCAGAACTTCTCAAAGGAGAACTGGAGATAAAATTGGATACGTTCAGTCTTTCAGAAAAAGCAGTTCAAAAAGCCTCTTTTTTAGCACGTTTAGGTTCAGGAAGTGCTGCTCGTAGTATTGAAGGTCCTCTTGTTGTTTGGGGTGAACATCCGCAAATTAAAGAGAGTAGTAATCTATTTGGCACTAAATATAATGGTGTAGTTCATCCAAATTTTAGTAATTATCAAGACACAATTTTATTAGTTGATAAAGGGGAAAAGCAAGTGAGTAGTACTGTGGGACATGACTTGATGCATAATCACCCCTATGCTGCAGAGCGATTTAAAGAAGCAGATTCTAATCTCTCAAAACTTATTGCAATATTTAAAAGTGGTGACATTTCAGCATTTATTAAAATAGTGGAGAGTGAGGCATTGCAATTACACGCTATGATGATGGCGAGTCAGCCTTATTTTATTTTGATGAAACCTAACACTTTAGAAATCATCAATCGTATTTGGCAGTACCGAAATGAGACAAAAAGTAATATATGTTTTACATTGGACGCTGGTGCTAACGTCCATATTCTATATCCTGAAACCGAAAAAGCACAAGTGCAAAAATTTATAAAAGTTGAATTATCTCAATTTTGTAAAAATGGAGAGTTTATTCATGACTCTGTAGGTATGGGAGCAAAAAGTTTTTAATTGCTTACTGCGTTCTTTGTGTGACAAATTTCCGAAGAAGAAAAACAATTAATAACACTATTAAGACTCCACCAATAATTATCCATAAATAGGACGGGTTTTTAAAGTCAATAGGTGTAGTGTCTCCAATTAAAACTAATCCTGCCCAATATTGTGGAGCTAATGTTCTGCCTTTTGCGTATGAAAGATAGGTTAATTTTGCTTGCTGTAATGCCATATCTTTTTTCATGCCGTCTTTTAAATTTTCATAAAAATAGCTAGTGATTTCTGCGCTAGATTTTTCGTCTATTTTCCAAAGGCTTGTTAGCATACTTTCAGCTCCAGCAAAATTAAAAGCATGTGCGAGACTAATCATTCCCTCACCAGGTTGATGGGTGGGTTTTCCAGTTTCGCAGGCGGTTAAAATAGCTAGATTAGCAGAAAGGTTACTGTCATAAATTTCAAAAGTATATAGTGAGTTTTCATTATCATCAAATGCTACATTTGAGCTTGTATTTTTTGCAAAAATTAGTCGTGATAATTCTGGATATAAGTTGTTAGATTCTGCGTGTGTACCTATATGAATAATTTTATGCTCCTTCGCATTTTTCAAGAAAACTGCCTTTGAAGCTTTTTCATTCAAAAAGGATTTTCCGCCCAATTTTTTAGAGAAATCTTTAGTTACTTGTGTTATAAATGGTTGTGGTAATAGTGTTAAATAAGCTTTGTCTTGCTGTAATGAGTCCCTAATTTTTAATTGGTAGCCGTCCTTCATTTGTGTAGTGAACTCTGGGGCAAAACCTACATAATTATCAGAAAAATAGGTTGTTGTTTTATTTTTATCAACTAATAGAGCTGAATAATTGTAAGAAATGGTGTGCTTAGCAAGCAAGCTATGTTTAGTAAAATCTGAAAAGGAAGTTATGGGAGCTGTGAGCAAAGTTTCAAAACTAAGATTATACAACACGCCATCTGGAATTATAAGGACGTTTTGTGTTTTAATTTCTTTAGAAAAAGGTGCCCAAAGATCTTGATATAAGTATTCTAATTTTTTACTCACATTAGCTATGTCCTGCCATTGCTTAGTAAGATTTGAAAGACGATTTGAAAGCTCATCTACCTGCAATGGAATTATTTTTTTTTGTGTTTCTGAAATTATAAAAACATATAATTGGTCGGCTATAAAAAAATAACGTACTAACGTAGTATTTTCAGGAATTTGGGTTTGTAAATTGTCTATGGGAATTTCCAAAGAAGCATATTTTAAATTATGATAGGACGGGTATTTAGTTTTTAATGTATCTAGAAAATTAGTCCATCGTTGTTGTGCTTCAAAATATGTTGTGATATTGAAGGCTGTGTCTCTATCTGTAAGTGAGAGGTCATTAATTAATTTTGTTTCCTTTTTTAAAATTTCAGCAGGAATTTTGTTGTATTTAACTTGTTGCTTAGTTTGTAATTGAGTTCTAATTCGCTGATATACGCTGGATTCTTGCAATGTTAAAATCTTATCGAGTAATTCTGGGGATTTAGTTTTTTTGTAAAGGGTATTGTGTAATTCTTTAGAGAGATCATTCAATTTTTTATATAATTCGAGAATTTCCGTAACACCACTTTGAGTTGTAATTGTAATTTTCCGACGTTCTAATGAGGCAACAGCTTTTTCAATTTTGCTTATTTGCTTACTAAGAAATTCTGGCGATTTGTTTTTCTCAATTTTCAAAAGAGATGCAACTTCAAAATAAATAATAGCTGGTCTCCTAAATTCAATTTGAATTGAATCCAGCCCATTGGTGGTTCCTTGTAATTTTTTAGTAATAAAATTATTTGCTTTTTGTGCCCAAATTAATGATTGTTCATATTCATTAAGTGTAAAATGAATTTCTGATAAATGCATTAATTCTCTTAAAACAATTAAATTACTGTCATCTACATTTTTTGAAACATAGTGATAGAGTGCTTTGGCTTTAGTTACAGCTTCTTCTTTGTTTTTTTGATTGGCTAAAAATAATGTGTACTGATGTAGCATTGCAGTATAGTCACGACTGTAAGATGTTTCATTAGTTTTCTGGTACAAAGAATCACTTTTTTTGTAGAATTTTTGCGCACTATTAGTGTCCATTTTTTCTTCATAAGTTTTTGCGAGCCAGAAATAAATGTTTGCCTCAACGGTAGGATAATTAGTTTTTGATTTTTTAAGATTTTTGAGAGAAATTTGAAGTGTTTTTAAAGCTTCTTCATAGTTTCCTAAGCCTATGGCTGCATTTGCAATTTTTGTAAGCATAGACACCATATTTGGATCTGATAAATCATAAACTTGCTTTTTCTTTTCGTAAGAATATAAAAGCATTTTGTGTGCACGATCGACATAGCCTATGTCGTTGTATAAAGCTGCAAGGTTTGCGATAGCACCTGCTTCAAGTCTTTTGGCCTTCTGTACAAGTATTTTGTCATCTGATTTTTCAATGATTTCTTGAAATGTTTTAATGATCTTTTTCTTCATTTCAATGGCATCATTAATTTTTCCTTGATCGTCTATTACTAATGCTAAATTAAATTGAAATGCAGCAATGTAATAAGATTTGTTATACTCTTTGAGCTCACTTTTTTTTGCAAGATCTATTGCATTTCTGTAGTATACTTCGGCACTGTCTAATTTATTTAAAGCCCAAAGTCCAGTTGCAACACCATTGTAAGCATCAGCTAATCTGTACTTGTCTGCTGTTGATGATTTTTTATAATGAAAAACAGATTTTTTTAAATTTTTAAGTGATTTTTCATCTTCGTAAAGTGCGTAATAATTACTTCCTAGTATGTAGTAAACTCTACCAAGCTCTTCATCATTTATATCACTTGTTTTTAATGCGTATTCTAATGCTAAAATAGAAGCATCTGTTGCGCCTTTATTGTCTTGCAAATCTAGATAGAGTTCATTTAAGTTTACGTAAGATTTGTAAAGCGTACGAGGATTTTTAGTGAGGTTTTTTAATTTTTCAATAAATTTAAGTGCTTCTTCTTCAGCATCTTTTGTATTAGCTTTTAATAACGTTGTTTTACCAATGTATTGTGGATAACGGTATAGAGAGTCCAAGGGGCCTTCACTAAAATAAAGAGCAATGTTTTTTTTAATGGCTTGCTCTGCAGCTTCATTTTTATCTGCAGTAAATAAAGAGTCTATTGTGGTGGTGGCAATTATCGATGTGTTTTGTGATAATGCTACAATGCTAAAGAAAATAAATAACAAACTACATTTATACCTAAGCATCATTATTTGTTTTTAATTAAGGTTTAAGAGCTTCTAGCAATTTTTTAGCATCTGGAAGGTTTGATTTTTCAAGTTCTGCGCGTGCTTTATCTACATCATTGTTTTTTAAATATGCAAGTCCTAAATAAAAATATGCATCATTTATAAATTGACTATTAGTATTCTCAATAGTTTTTTCTAATTGTAATATTGCAACTTCGGGATTGTTATTTGCAAGTTGCGCTACTCCTAAAAAGTAAGTTAACGTATCATTATTAGGTTTTTTAATAGCTAAAATTTTCCATTTTGAAATAGCCTCAGTATACTTTTCTTGTTTATAGTCAACCATAGCTTCATAAAACTCATATTGAGAGCTATTACTCATCACAGTTGGCAATCCTGGGTCAACATTAAAGTGTTTTGCAAATAATTTTTCATTTGTGCTCCCTTGATTCATAAACATAAAAATACCAATCGCTGCTACTATTGATGCTGCGATAGAAAAGGGTACAAGTCGTTTTGTTAAAGATTTGTTACTTGAAGTCTCAATTGTATTTGTTAGTGTCTTAACTGGCACTATCTCCTCATGAAAACTATTTAATTGTTCTTTTAAAACTGCACTTTCAATCCCTAGTCTCATCTCACGAACTTGATCAACTAGGTTTCTAAAAATAGGGTCATCGTTCAATTTTGTCTCAAATTCAAGTCGTTCTGCAGCGACCATCTCTTTATTAAGAAAGCGGTCAATAACAGTGAGTTGTTCTTCGGAAATGTTATTTAAATTTTTCACTCTTTTTTAATTTGGGGATAATGCTAGTTCTTTTAATTTTTGAATACAGCGGTATTTTTTATTTCGGGTGGAGGCTTCAGCAAGATTGTTTTGGGTAGAAATATCTCGCATCGATTTATTTTCAAAGTAAAACTGTTTAAGCAGTGTACGACATTCTTCTCCTAGTTTTTTAAAGGCTTCCATGGTAAGCGAGAGTTGGTGTTGTTGTTCCGTTTCCGCGAAAGCGTTACTTTCAAAATCGTCCTCGGCCTCATGTCTCGTATCATCAATAGTAGAGGTTTTTTTGAAGCGTGAAGAGCGTAATACATCTCTCCATTTATTTCTGGCAATTGTAAATAAATACCCTTGTAATGCGGTTTCTGTCTCTGGAGTAAACTTATCTGCTTTTACATTTTGATACATGGCTAAAAATGCTTCTTGAAAAACATCTTTTGCTTCTGCTATTGAGCCGCTATTTTTAAGAATATGAAGTTCCACTTTTTTATAATTGTTTTGATACAGTGATTTTAATATATTTTGGTCGTTTGACTTGATTGCGTCAACGAGTTGTAACTGTATGGAGATGTGGTTATTTTCCTTCATAAATGGTAAAGGAAAGATACCAATATTTTTAATCCAATGTGTTGTTTGTAAGATATTTCTGTTTTATCTAGAATAATTTATTTTTTAAGAAAAGACTTCCAGCTCCTCAACTGGAAGGCCTTTTCTAATCAAAAACAAACAATTATTTTTGAATGTGTTTTTGACTTTATTATTTCTGGCTAGTACCCGTCATCATTGTAATCCATTTGCTGCCAGTTGCTATTATTTGTTTCTCCGTATATATTAGGGTCATAATTGTGGTCATTACTCTGGATGTATTCATTGCTTTGATTAACCCATGTGTTATTAGCATATCCATCTACTTGATACGTAGTTCCATTTACAGTGCCTGTTTGTACTTCGTTAATACTGTTAATATATTTTGAATGCCCAGCTGAATTTGCAGCGCTACGATCCATATACCCTTTGTGGTTAATGTCGCTAATATCGCTGTAGGTTTGATGTAATTTAGTCTGGGCATCACCATAGCTTTTTATTTGCCCCATACGTGCAATATGATTTTTAGTAATTTGATCAGATTGTATACGATTTTTCTGATTTGTTATTTGCACATATTGTGGGTTTAATTTTGCGTTTTGAAGTGCATGTAAAAAGGCTGCTTTTGCTTTCTGGTATGCTTGTTTTTCTGCATCCATACCGCTGTAAGTATAGCCCCAACTTTGTCTTCCCTGCCCGTAGTTAGAAACTCTATGTTTAATAACAATAATTCCTGGTTTTCCATCTTTGTCAATCCACTCTGTTAACATAGCCTCAAAATGAGTTTGCTCTGGCATACCTTTATAAAACATGCCATCTACTTGTTTATCTTTTTGTGCAAGTGAAGGCAACGGTGTTTTGTTTATTAATTTTGCACCTTCTTTTTGAGCCATAGGCAAAAATTCCTTGTTGAAAAATTGCTCCATTGTCATTGTAGGTTTTACTTGATTCCCATTTTGTCGTATAATTTGATTATAGCTGGCATCGTTTGAATAATGAAAAAAGTTAGACATATCATTATAAATTTTTACTCCGCCAGGACCTTGAAGATAAAATTCTTTTGAATTGCGAACTGGTTGCCAAGATGAAGGAATAGGCATTGTCCCTAGACTTTGACCAGTTGAGGGATCGGTAAGCACATAATTTTTTTTACCTCCATTATTTAAATTTACAATAGATTTATTTTTAATTGTATTTGATTGTCCTTGAAACGAAGCATCTGTATGTTGATCAAAATCCTGCTCAAGATTATCTTGATTACTAAAAGCTAGTTCATCTTCATAACCATAGTTAGATTCTTGATCTGAGGTTGATGAACCTAATAAGCAAGATGTCATTGTGTTTGCGATAAGTGCTAAGAGTAAAATGTTACGTGAAGTTTTCATAATGCTATAAATTGTGGTTAATTTTTATTCTATACCACTACATCGCATTTACTTAACATATGTCATCAATTATTTTTTAATTAATTTTAAATCAATAAAAAACCCCAGTAAATACTGAGGCTGTAAGATTATTAATAATTTTAAATTCTTCAGAAATTTTAATGGATTTAAGTAATTGTTATTATTTTACAAGTAGTTTTTGAGTCGCAACAACCTTATCTCCATCTAATAATTGAACAAAATATAATCCCGGAGTTGCGTGTTCCATATTTAAAGTAGTGCTTTGTGTTGTACTTGTGTATTTGTAATTAATTCTTTTTCCCAGTACATCATAAACAACAATATTAATATTTTCACTGTTTAAAATTTCGGCGGATGCCTCAATTGTAATATTCTCATTTTGAAAAGCGGGGTTAGGGTAAAGGTTAAATTTATTCTTACTTAAAAAATTATTTGTGGAGAGTGAAATAGTTTCTACTTCTAAGATGAGGTTGTTATTATCGCAAAAAACATTAAAAACAATGTCATTAATTCCTCCATCGTTTGAGACAATTTGAGAAGGAAAATTACAACTGTTAATTCCGTTTGTAGTAGTTAAAATTGTAAATATTTGACCAGTTTCAAAACCAATTGTATCTGTAATATTAACAATAATTTCACCTTCTAAATCTACGCTACCTGTGATTTCAATGACGTCATTTTCACTTGCGTTGATATCAATATCAAGGATAGTTGCTGCCGAAGTTTTAAATACATTGATAAAATGCAATATACCTATGTTGTCAATACCAGCAGGTGAAATATGCCCTTCGTTTAAAAAAGAAGAAGTAATGTCAAAAACACCATTACCAG
Source organism: Patiriisocius marinistellae (assembly GCF_009014635.1). Taxonomy (GTDB): domain Bacteria; phylum Bacteroidota; class Bacteroidia; order Flavobacteriales; family Flavobacteriaceae; genus Patiriisocius; species Patiriisocius marinistellae. The sequence goes on from NZ_BKCF01000001.1 coordinate 922,230, forward strand.
TTAGTATGCCATTTGTGAAATTTGAAAGTGATGCTTGAGGACTTAAAAATAGTATTTGATTGTCTTGGGTAACTTCAATAGTGCCATAATTGTTACAATCAAAAATCATATAAAATGAGCCTAAATCTCCACTGGCAGAATACTTTTTGATATTTCCATAATTATTAACTGTTGCTGCTGTAGTTCCTTCTCTAGTCATTCCTCCATTGGCAAATATTTCTATCATGCCATTTTGAGTATTATTAATTATTGTTCCATTGCCAATTTTTACTTGATTTGAATCTACAAAAAAGAGCAAATTGTAATTATTGATCGTAATATTTGAGAATAATTTTTGTTGGTTAGTTTCAAATTTAATCGTTCCTTCATTTTCAATAATTCCTCCAGAGATTGTTCCATTTCTGTATTTAAGCTGAGCTACTAATGTAATATCAAGTCCTTCTTGGAATGTTAAATTACTGCTTACAATTAATTGTGATGCGCCTTCTAAAAAAATACTATTAGCATTAGCGGCTGCAGTAATTTCAACCACAAAACCATCTGGGATTAAAACCTCGCTATTTATATCTGGAACACTTCCAGCACTCCAGTTTGATGGGGTTGACCAGTTTGTGTCTCCATTGTTTTGAGTCCAGATGTGTGATTGTGCATAACTGCTTAAAAATGTAGTAAATAGTCCTAAAAAGATGAGGTATTTAAGTGCTTTCATTCTAAATATCCTTTAATGTGTCTTAAGTTTCTAATTTATTGGAAGTTACATATTTTTAATTAATTTTAATTTCAAAAATTAACCTTTAAAAAAATTCAATTATTGAGTATCTTTGTAGTCCACGGTGGAGTTACTTAAAAAAACAGTAACTTTATAACTTAATACGTATAGATGCGCGGCCCACTTTTCTACTCAAAAATATTACTCTTTGGTGAGTATGGTATTATTAAAGACTCTAAAGGTCTTTCTATTCCATATAACTTTTACAACGGCGCTTTAAAAATTGACGAGCATGGTACGATTGCTACTATTAAATCAAATGATAGTTTGCGTCGTTTTGCTGATTATTTAGAAAATTTACAAAAAGAACAACCTTCTCTTGTAAGTTTTGAAATTGATTTCTTAAAGCAAGATGTAGAAAAAGGATTGTACTTTGATAGTAGTATTCCACAAGGTTATGGTGTAGGCAGTAGTGGCGCACTTGTCGCTGCTATTTATGATAAATATGCTGCAAATAAAATTACCGTTTTAGAGAATCTAACACGTGAAAAATTATTAGAGCTTAAAAATATCTTTGCAGAGATGGAATCTTTTTTCCATGGTAAATCTTCGGGGCTCGACCCTTTGAATAGTTACTTAAGCTTGCCTATTTTAATTAACAGCAAAGATAATATTGAAAGTGCAAATATCCCATCACAAACTGTGGATGGTAAAGGCGCTGTTTTTTTGTTAGATAGCGGTATTACAGGAGAAACTGCTCCTATGGTAAATATTTTCATGGAAAATATGAAACAAGAAGGTTTTAGAAACATGCTTAAAAACCAGTTTGTAAAACATACAGATGCTTGTGTGACAGACTTTTTAAAGGGAGATGTGAAGTCGCTCTTCGGAAATGTAAAGCAATTATCAAAAGTAGTGCTCGATAACTTTAAGCCTATGATTCCTGCAGAATTCCATAAACTGTGGAAAAAAGGTATTGATACAAATGCATATTATCTTAAATTATGTGGTTCTGGTGGTGGTGGTTACATGCTAGGCTTTACTGAAGATATTGAGCAAGCAAGAACGCAGTTAAAAGATTACAATCTAGAAGTAGTTTATAACTTTTAGAAGTTATTTTCAAATAAATTTTACATGTTAAGCAGAAAACAAAAGCATTTCTTGTTGAAGTTTTTTAGCTTGTTCTCCATTGTTAGAGGGTATAATATTTTAGTGATTGTTATCGCACAATATTTAACCTCTATTTTTATTCTTGCACCTCAATTACCTTTACGACAAGTCCTTCTTGATGTTAACTTATTAATGCTTATTCTAGCCTCTGCAGCTGCAATTGCTGGAGGATATATAATTAATAGTTTTTATGACAGTGAAAAAGATTTAATTAATAGACCAAGAAAAACAATGCTAGATAAGCTAGTGAGTCAACAAACAAAATTGACGGGTTATTTTGTACTCAATTTTATGTCTGTATTTTTTGCGAGTTATGTCTCTTTTAGAGCTGTAGTTTTTTTCTCGATATATATTTTTGGCATTTGGTTTTACTCTCATAAATTAAAGAAATTTCCATTTATAGGAAATCTAGTTGCCACATTGCTAGCTGTTGTTCCTTTCTTTGCAATTTTTATCCACTATCGTAATTTTAGCGAGGTAATTTTTGTGCACGCTACATTTCTTTTTCTATTAATTTCTATGCGAGAGTTGACAAAGGATCTAGAAAATATTAAAGGCGATTTAGCTCAAAACTACCGTACCATTCCAGTAGTTTATGGAGAGAAAGTTTCAAAATTTATTCTTACATTTTTAAGCATTGCTACACTTATTCCAGCCGTTTTATTACTCACTAGTTTCAAATTAGGATATATGCATGTGTACTTTTATTTAAGTATCATAGCACTTATTGTTTTTGATGTTTTACTTTGGAAATCTAATCGTAAGTTGCACTATATCATTTTACACAATATTTTAAAATTTATAATTGTCGCTGGAGTTTTGTGTATCGTTTTAATTGATGTGGATGTTTTTTTGGGGAGATTTTTTTAAATAGCTAGAGCCTTTCGAATAGCACTATCAAATTTTATAATAAACTACAAACTTTATTTTTATGAAAAACCTTCTTAAAGTTGCCTTAGCTCAAATAGCACCAGTTTGGCTTGACAAAAAGGCTACATTAAAAAAAATTGAAAATCAAATAATAGAGGCGGCAGATTACAATGCAGAGCTCATAGTTTTTGGAGAAGGTTTAGTTCCAGGATATCCATTTTGGTTAGCACTTACAGGAGGTGCAGAATGGGATAAGAAAGTAAATAAAGAATTGCATGCGTATTATGTTCATAATAGTATAACAATTGAAGATGGAGATCTAGATACAATTTGTGCACTAGCACAGAAACATAAAATAGCAATATATTTGGGAGTTATTGAACGACCATTGGATAGGGGCGGGCATAGCATTTATTGTTCATTGGTATATATTTCAGAAGCTGGCATTATCCAATCTGTACATCGCAAACTACAACCTACTTATGATGAAAGGCTTACATGGTCACCAGGTGATGGTAATGGTTTGCAAGTTCATAGACTTAAAAAATTTACAGTTGGCGGATTAAATTGCTGGGAAAACTGGATGCCACTACCACGAGCAGCACTGTATGGTCAAGGCGAAAATTTGCACGTTGCAGTTTGGCCTGGAAGTGACCATAATACTAAAGATATTACCCGCTTTATTGCTAGAGAATCTAGGAGTTATGTAATCTCAGTATCTTCGCTAATGCGGAAAAGTGACTTCCCTGAAAATACTCCCTATCTTAATAATATTATAGAAAAAGCTCCAGATTTACTTGCCAATGGCGGAAGTTGTATCGCAGGACCAAATGGTGAGTGGCTTATAAAACCAGATATTATTACAGATGGAAATATCTATCACACTTTAGATTTTAACCGTGTTTATGAAGAGCGTCAAAATTTTGATCCCGTAGGTCATTATTCCAGACCAGATGTCACCAAATTAAAAGTAAATAGAGAAAGACAATCAACAATAGAATTTGAATGATTTTGTAATGTTCAATAATTATAAATTACTTAATCGTAGATTTTCAGGATTATAATTAATATTTACTATTAACCATCTATTTGTTTCTACTTTTGCAAAAAAATATAAGCAAAAAGAAATGTTAGATTATGTGATTATTGGTGGAGCACAAGCAGGACTTTCAATGGCATACCATTTGAAAAAAATGGATAAAAAATTCCTAATTGTTGATGGAGGAAATGAAATAGGTGCCTCTTGGTTAAATAGATGGGACTCATTAAAACTATTTACACCTACTGAATATAATCACCTACCAGGATTAAAATTTGATGCGCCTAAAGGACACTACCCCACTAAACTTGAAGTTGCTAATTATTTTAAATTGTATGTAGAAAAATTTAATTTTCCATTACAACTTAAAACGTTAGTTAAAAAAGTGCGTAAAACCGAAACATGTTTTTACGTTATGCATGAGCAGGGTGAAATTAAGACTAAAAATATTATAGTTGCAACAGGGCCATTTCATATTCCATACACACCTCCTTGCCATTCTAAAATATCTGCTAATATTCTTCAAATGCATAGTAACTATTATAAAGGGTTGCATCAATTAGAAGAAGGTGATGCATTGGTTGTTGGTGGAGGGGACTCTGGCTATCAAATTCTGAACGAAATTTCTAAGAACACAAACAGGATCGTGTATTTTTCAGGGGATACTAAGGTTAAATCACTGCCCCAGAATTTTCTAGGTAAGACCTTATGGTGGTGGTTTACTTTGATTGGTTTTTTAAGTTATAGTAAATATAGCTGGATAGGGAAAAAAATAAATTCAACTACACAACCTGTCATTGGGACTGATGTAAAAGAAATTCTTTCTAGAAAAAACGTAATAACAACAGGGAGAACAAAAGATGCACAAGAAGAACAAATAATATTTGAGAATAAAAAAATTACAACCATTAAAAATATTATTTGGGCCACAGGGTATCGTCCTAACTTTAATTGGATAGAAGGATTAGAGCTTGACGAAGATGGGTACCCTAAAAATTATAGAGGGGTTAGTAACATTGAGGGATTATATTTTATGGGGCTTCCATGGATGTTTACTAGAGGGTCTGCAACTTTAGGAGGAGTTTCAAAAGATGCTTCATATTTAGCCGAAATAATAAACAACTGAACATAAATAGTTTGATATTACTTTTTGTTTAGGTCATATTTATTTGGAATAGTTTAATAGTTAATCCACTATTTAACCTCACCTTAACCAAAACACCAACCGCTTTGCGTATCTTTGCGCCCAAATTAAAAACGCCTGACTCTCAGGTAATTCATTATGAGCAGAAACGATAATAGCCGAAAAGGAAAGACTTCAGGAAGAGGAGCTACGAATGCTAAATTTAAAGGTGGTTCAAAAGTAAATGCACCACAAAAAAGAGTTGGTAAATCAAAACCTGCTGCACCAGCAGAACCTATTAAAAAAGCTCCATCAAAAAGAACGAATACCATGGAAGGAATTCGTTTAAATAAATATATTTCAAATAGTGGAATCTGTTCACGCCGTGAGGCTGATACTTATATAGCAACAGGTCTTGTAAGTGTTAATGGAAAAATCATTAATGAAATGGGTTATAAAGTAAAACTTGAAGATGATGTACGTTTTGACGGGCGTCGTCTTAGCCCAGAACCTATGGCTTATGTGTTACTTAATAAACCTAAAGGCTTTGCAACAACTACAAGTGATAGCAAAGGGAACACAGTAATGGATTTGGTCTCAAATGCTACAAGCGCAAAAATAACTCCCATAGGTAGGCTAGGCCGAAATTCAACAGGTTTATTATTTTTTACTAATGATGATAAACTAAAGGAAAAATTAAGCAAAAAAGGGATGGAGCGTTTGTTCCATATTGAATTAGATAAAAACCTAAAAGCAGCCGACCTTCAAAAAATCAAAGACGGTCTTACTATAGACGGTAAGAAAGTTGAAGTGATTGACGTGAGTTACGTCAAAGACAAGCCAAAAAAAGAAGTTGGTTTAAAAATCAAAAATATGGGTAATAGCATTATTCGTGACATCTTTGATTATTTAAATTATGATGTTGTTAAATTAGATTGTGTTACACTTGCTCACTTAACAAAAAAAGACCTGCCAAGAGGTCGCTGGAAAATTTTAACCAAGCAAGAGTTAGAGTTGTTCGGTATGCTTTAGTAAATATCACATAATTTAATTTACAGCAAATAAATATGACTAAAGAAGAGTTTTTAGAAGCACACATATTCCAAGGATTAGATAATATAAATGATGGTTTTGATATTGAAAACACGCATTGTTTTTCTGAGTCAGATTTTAATACGGTAATAGAGCGTACAGAAAAATTAGGTGTGGGTATTTATGCAATTGCACCATGGCATGATGGCAAGTTATTTGGCGCTAAAGTAAATGAAGATTACAGAAAAAAAGCCACAGATGCTCGCTGGTATAAAACAGCTTTCTTTGCTTTTAAGCGCAAACAAGAAAAGATGAAGTATACAGCAACTTTTCGAGTTTCTGAAGCATTATTAAAAAAGCAAATTTCAAAATAATACTATTTGTAACTATTCAAAATAGAGAAAAAGTCGGTTCAATACCGAATTTTTTTATGTCCTTAAAATTTTATTAAAAATTAATTTTCAATTCATTTTTTAGTATACATTTGTCATGTTATTTAACCACATCTAATTGTGGTAGCTGAACAATTTGAACCCTGTTTATATGTTCGGGTTTTTGAAGATTAGGAAGTCATATTCAAAAACAGCTTATAAGATAAGCGACCGAATTTTAAAGCTAGCTTCCGTTTCACCATTGGTCTTCGCCACTGGTATTGATACCACAAGCCTTGGGCCTGTGCGTAAAACTATGGGTTCTTTCCACCGTTTAGCTTACTGGTTAAGCCCAATTATTATCTGAGTAGTACGTTAAACTTCTGTTATCATTCCCATTTCGTTTGGGAAAGCATACTATTGCCATTATTTTTATTACACTAAAACTATTTAATGAACACAAAATATATTGATCTTATTGATCAAACCTATCATTTTCCACAAGAAGAATTTAGCCGAAACGAGACATCCTTAGAGTTCCACGGTGTTGATTTAATGAAACTAACAGCCGAATATGGTACGCCTCTAAAATTTACCTATTTACCTAAAATTTCAGAAAACATCCAAAGAGCAAAAAAGTGGTTTGCTAATGCCATCGAAAAGCATGATTACAAAGGAAACTATAATTATTGCTATTGTACAAAAAGTTCACACTTTAAACATGTTTTAAATGAAGCTTTAAAAAATGATATTCACATTGAAACGTCATCTGCGTTTGATATTAATATAGTAGAAAGTCTTAAGGCAGAAGGTAAAATTACAGACAAAACATATGTTATCTGTAATGGTTTTAAACGTGACCAGTATATAAAAAATATTACAAGATTAATAAATGGAGGGCAGGAAAATTGTATTCCTATAATTGATAATTATGAAGAGTTAACCTTACTTTCTGATGGCATTGAGCGTGACTTTAAGGTTGGTATTCGTATTGCAAGTGAGGAAGAGCCTAAGTTTGAATTTTACACATCTCGTTTAGGAATTGGATATAAAAATATAGTTCCTTTTTATGAAGACCAAATTAAGAATAACGACAAAGTAGAGCTAAAAATGCTTCACTTTTTTATCAATACAGGAATTCGTGATAATGCATATTACTGGAATGAACTTGTAAAATGTTTAAAGGTTTATACTAAACTTAAAAAGGTGTGTCCATCACTTGATAGTTTAAATATAGGAGGCGGTTTCCCAATTAAAAATAGTCTTGCTTTTGAGTATGATTATCAATATATGATTGACGAGATTGTAAATCAAATAAATATTACTTGTGAAGAGGCTGAAGTACCAGTACCTAATATTTTCACAGAATTTGGAAGTTTTACAGTTGGCGAAAGCGGTGGTGCGATTTATGAAATATTATATCAAAAGCAACAAAATGACCGTGAAAAATGGAATATGATAAACTCTTCATTTATTACAACATTACCAGACACTTGGGCTATTAATAAGCGCTTTATTATGTTGCCTTTAAATCGTTGGGAAGATGAGTATGAACGTGTTTTGTTAGGAGGTTTAACATGTGATAGTGATGATTATTATAATAGTGAACAGAATATGAATGCTATATATTTGCCTAGATTTAAGAAAGACAAGCCCCTCTATATTGGGTTTTTCAATACAGGTGCATATCAAGAAACCATTGGTGGTTTTGGGGGATTACAACATTGTTTAATCCCAACACCAAAACATATATTAATAGACAAAGATAAAAACGGAACTATTTCCACAAAACTATTTTCAGAACAACAAACAAGCGAGCAATTGCTAAATATTTTAGGGTATGACAACTAAAACTTACGCGGGAATTCCAAAGGAAAACGCTGCATTAGAAACTTCAAAAATTGTATTAATTCCGGTGCCTTATGATGGTACTAGCACATTTCAAAAAGGAGCAGATAAAGGTCCAGATGCCTTTTTACATGCCAGTGAAAATATGGAATTATACGATATTGAAACAGAAACTGAAGTGTATAAACAAGGTATTCATTTAGCAGAAGCAATCACAGAATCAAGTTCTCCAGAGGCTGTTGTTAATGAAGTCCATAAAAGAACTAAAGAATACATTTTACGTAATAAATTTGTAACTGTTTTTGGAGGTGAGCATAGTATCTCAATAGGAACAATTAGAGCATTTAATGAATGTTTTGACGATTTAACGGTATTGCATATTGATGCGCATGCAGATTTACGTAAGGAATATCAAGGCTCAACTTGTAACCATGCGTGTGCGGTTTATGAAGCAAGTCAAACTACAAATTTAATTCAAGTGGGAATACGCAGCATGGATATAGCAGAAACCACTGTTTTAGATAAAGAAAAAACTTGGTTCGCTCATGATATGGCAAATGATGACTATTGGATTGATAGCGTTATTGAAGCACTAGGAGATAATGTATTTATAACATTTGACCTAGATGCATTTGATCCCTCAATTATGCCCTCAACAGGAACGCCAGAGCCAGGAGGATTGTTTTGGTATGAAACTTTAGATTTTTTAAAACAAGTATTTGAAGAGAAAAATGTAGTAGGATTTGATATTGTAGAGTTATGTCCTAATGAAGCCGATAAATCTTCAGATTTTCTTGCAGCAAAATTATATTATAAGATGTTGAGCTATAAGTTTAATGGTGCAGAAGAAGGAGAAGAATTTGAGAGTAATTTTTCAGACAAAGGAAATACAATTTCAAAATTTAAAGACAATCAAGATGACTAATAAAGGAGCGATATCAGAGTTTATTCAAAAATATTATTTACACTTTAACGCGGCAGCTTTAGTTGATGCTGCAAAAGGATATGAAGAGCAGTTAAATGGTGGTTCAAAGATGCTTGTGTCATTAGCGGGTGCCATGAGTACTGCTGAAATAGGAAAGATTTTTGCCGAAATGATTCGCCAAGATAAAGTGCACATTATCTCATGTACGGGCGCAAACCTTGAAGAAGATATTATGAATCTTGTAGCGCATAGTCATTATAAGCGTGTTCCTAATTATCGTGATTTAACTGCTCAAGATGAGTGGGATTTACTTGAAAAAGGATTAAATCGTGTGACAGATACGTGTATTCCAGAAGAAGAAGCTTTTAGAAGAATCCAAGAGCATATTGTAAAAATTTGGATGGATGCAGAAGCGAAGGGTGAACGCTATTTACCACATGAATATATGTACAAATTATTGTTGAGCGGTGTTCTTGAGCAGTACTATGAGATTGATATTAAAGATAGTTGGATGTATGCAGCAGCTGAGAAAAATTTACCAATTATTTGTCCAGGATGGGAAGATAGTACTATGGGTAATATTTTTGCAAGCTATGTTTTAAAAGGCGAATTAAAGGCAAGTACCATGAAGAGTGGTATTGAATACATGACTTTTTTAGCAGATTGGTATACTGATAACAGTGAAAATGGAATAGGTTTTTTTCAAATAGGAGGAGGAATTGCGGGAGATTTCCCTATATGTGTTGTGCCTATGTTGTATCAAGATATGGAACGTACAGATACGCCGTTTTGGAGCTATTTCTGTCAAATTAGCGATTCAACAACAAGTTATGGGAGTTACTCGGGAGCGGTTCCAAATGAGAAAATTACTTGGGGAAAATTAGATATAAATACACCAAAGTTTATCATTGAAAGTGATGCAACTATTGTTGCTCCATTAATATTTGCATACTTACTTGACATGTAATTTTTTTAATTTATAAATAAACAACAGCATTTTAATATAACATGATTATTACATTTCCGAAGGGAAAATACTATGAGCACTAAAAAGAATATTTCAGAAATTGAAAACATTGAATTATCATTTTTAACAATTGAAGATTTTCAAGAATTAAAAACAGCTACTCAAGAAGCCTATGTAGGAATGCAAAATTCTTATTGGGCTAAACCAGCTATTCAAAAATTGATTGATATTTTTCCTGAAGGGCAAATTTTAATTAAAATTGATGGTGAAATTGCAGGTTGTGCGCTTTCTATTGTAGTTGATTATGCTCAAATAGATGATAATCATACCTATGCAGATATAATTACAAAAAGCTCTTTTAAAAATCACAATGCAAAAGGTGATGTCTTGTACGGGATTGATGTTTTTATAAAACCTTCATTTAGAGGTTTGCGTTTGGGACGTCGTTTATATGATTATCGAAAAGAATTGTGTGAAAACCTTAATCTAAAGGGGATTGTTTTTGGAGGTAGAATGCCTAATTATCATATCCATAAAAATGATATGTCGCCTAAACAATACATTGATGCGGTTAAAAGAAAAGAAGTAAGTGACCCTGTTTTAAACTTTCAAATATCAAATGATTTTCATCCTATTAGAGTTATAAAAGGATACTTAGAGGGAGATACAGCATCTGCAGAATATGCCGTATTAATGGAGTGGGATAATATATATTACACAAAACCTACTAAGTCGCCTTCTGCTGTAAAAACAATTGTAAGATTAGGGTTGATTCAATGGCAAATGCGCCCTTACTCTGGCCTTGAGCAATTAATGCAACAAGTAGAGTATTTTGTGGATAGCGTTTCTGGATATCGATGCGATTTTGCTGTTTTTCCAGAATTTTTTAATGCGCCCCTAATGGCAGAGTTCAATCATTTAAAAGAATCTGAAGCCATACGCGAACTTGCTAAATTTACAGAGGAAATAAAGAATAGAATGTCTGAGTTTTCAATTTCATACAATATTAACATCATTACGGGAAGTATGCCAGAGCTTGTAGGAGATACTCTCTACAATGTGGGTTATTTATGTCGTAGAGATGGAAGTATTGAGCGTTACGAAAAAATTCATGTTACTCCAGACGAGGCTAAAGTATGGGGTATGCAACGAGGAAGTGAATTAAAAACGTTTGAGACAGATTGTGGAAAAATTGGAATATTGATTTGTTACGACAGTGAGTTTCCAGAACTTTCTAGATTATTATCAGATGAAGGGATGGATATTTTATTTGTTCCATTCTTAACAGATACTCAAAATGGTTACTCGAGAGTACGCCTATGTTCGCAAGCAAGAGCTGTCGAAAATGAATGTTATGTTGCTATTTCAGGGAGTGTAGGTAACTTACCAAATGTTGAAAACATGGATATTCAATATGCTCAATCTGCAGTTTTTACACCATGTGATTTTGCATTTCCAAGTAACGGTATTAAAGCCGAAGCAACTACAAATACCGAGATGATTTTAGTGGCTGACGTAGATATAAGTCTTCTACGCGAGCTACATTCTTTTGGTGCTGTAAAAAACTTAAAAGATAGACGCAAAGATGTCTATGACGTAATAAGAGTTAAAAAGTAAAATTTTTACATATAAAATGAACCACCTCACAAGCCTCAATGTTTGTGAGGTTTTTTATTTAATTTCTGAAATTTTTAGACTTGAAGAGATGCTATAAATTTCCCAAATTGAAAATCCAATTACGACTAAATATTCTATACAAACAAGCCATAAATTTTCAGAAAATCCATTAAACCCATAAGCAGAATAAGAAAGCATAATTACAAAGCTCCAAACAATAGGAAATTTGTACCGAGTGAAAACAGAGAGAATTAGCGGCGTAGCAACATACCAAGGATGTACCGTAGTAGAAAGTAAAAAGTAAAAAGAAACACCTAGTAATATTCCAGTAATCAATTGTTGAGTGGTTTTATTACTACGGAAAAGAGACAAGATTGCTAAAAATACTATTGTTATTAATGGTAAAATAGAACCTACAGTCCCTATAATATTCCACCCCACTGTTTGATACCCTATCCATCGTATTATATAATACACACTAGCATTAAACTCAAAATTACTAAACCAAAGACCTATTGTCGCAGCAAAATTTGAAATAAAAACTTTAGATAAAAAAGGAGCAAATGTTAATATTACTGTTCCTAGTACTATAATGTAAAATTTTAATGATGATACTAAGTTGAGCGTAGCCGAAACCTCTTTTTTATAAAACCATTTAAAAAATAAAGGCAAAAATAATAAAGGCAACAACTTCACAGAGATAGAAACTCCCATCAATACTGCAGCCCAAAACCATTTTTCTTGGTGCAATAAGTAAAATGACCATACGACAAATAATAACATTACTCCTTCAAAATGAAGATTGCCAGTAAGTTCAATAATGATAAACGGATTTAAGAAATACCAAAAAATATTTTTTACAGGGAGGTTAAGTTTTTCTAAAAGTTTTTTTCCAAAATAGAGAATACCTACGTCAGCAATAATGATTAAAACCCTTAAAACAACCACAGACCCCAAAATACTTTTGCCCGCAAATAATGCAGCTATTAAAAAATATAATTGGTTTATAGGTGGATAATTACTATAATGACTGGCGTTAAGGTCACCCATTCCTCCAACGAGTTCTGCGGATTGATTTATAACGATTGAGTTCCAATCAATTAAATTCCAATTGCTTAAAATGTGTTTAGGAGGCATATTAGTAATAAACTGCTCAGGGGTAAACAAATAAGGGTTCAGCCCTTGCAATAAAACACGCCCATCCCATAAAAACCTGTAGAAATCCTGTGAGAGATTTGGAATTGCAAGTAAAAATAACAACCTAAATAAGACCCCAAAGCCAGCAATCTCCCAAAAACTAAATCTGCTATGTTCAATAATACGCCATGTACAAAAAAATAATCCTGTATAAAGCAATAGTAATTTTAGAAACTCATGGCGTTCTAATGAATATCCAAATAAAAGATACCCAACTACACTCAATATAATGAGTAGGATTGACAGGTAGTTTTCTTTTAAGGCGATGTTCATCAATCCTGCCACTCTGCTATAAACAAATTAGTATCTCTTCCACCGCCATTGTTTCGGTTTGAGGAGAAGGCTAAATGTTTGCCGTCGTTACTAAATACTGGAAATGCATCAAATGTTTCTCCGTGGGTAACTCTTTTTAAATTTTTACCGTCGACGTCAATTATGTAAAGATTAAAAGGGAAGCCGCGTTCTGCTTCAAAGTTACTTGAGAACAATATTTTCTCTCCACTAGGGTGAAAAAATGGACTCCAATTTGCATTACCAAGATTAGTTAATTGTTTTAAATTACTGCCGTCTGCATTACAAATATAAAGTTCCATATCTGTAGGTTCAACTAGACCGTCAGCAAGTAAGTCTTTATATTTTTTAATTTCGGCTTCCGTTTTTGGACGTGAAGAGCGGAAGATTAATTTTGTTCCATCTGGTGAGAAAAAGGCACCGCCATCATAACCCAATTCGTTAGTAATTTGCTTGACGTCACTACCATCAATATTCATTGTATACAATTCTAAATCTCCGCTGCGTGTTGATGTGAAGACAATTTTATCTCCCTTTGGCGAAACTGTAGCTTCTGCATCATAGCCAGGCTCAGTAGTCAATTGATCTGTGATGTTTCCTTCTAAATCTGACACAAATATGTCAAAACTATCATAAACAGGCCAAACATAATTTCCATTTTTACGTAGCGGAACTTCAGGACATTCCCTGTCTGCTAAGTGCGTGCTACCGTACACGTAATGTTTGTTATCTGGCAAAAAATAAGCACATGTTGTGCGTCCCATTCCTGTTGAAATCATGGGAGGTTGTGTGTCTTTAAATGTTTCTTCAACGTTCATTAAAAACATTTGGTCACAATTTACACCCCATTCTTTAAAATTAGATTGAAAGACTAATTGCTTGTCATCAAAGCTCCAATAAGCTTCGGCATTATCACCGCCAAATGTTACTTGACGTATGTTTTTAAAGTGAACTTCTTCGGGATAAATTAGTGTGTCGTTAGTAACAGCATCTATAATTGCATCTCTAGTTAATGAAGTCACGGTGGTTTTTTCTTCGGAAATAGTCTCCGAATTTAAAATTTCCGAAGTATTATTCTTAACATCATTCTTACAAGAAAGGAACATACAAATTGTAAATAGACAGGCAAATACTCTCATAAATCTAGTAATTTTGTGTAAAAATAAGATTATGCGTTCAATTGTAATACTATTCGCTGTTTTGATTGTAATTTCTTGTAAACAAGAAACAAAAAAGACGGTGATAACAATGAAAGAAGATGTATTTGCACTTGCAGACGATGCTTTCAATGGAAGAGAGACTGGAACAAAAGGAGAGGTACAAGCTGCAGCATATATAGCAAAAAGATTTAAACAAATAGGGTTACAACCTAAAGGGGTTGCTGGCGCATTTACACAAACATTTACTTTTAAGCCTAGTGCTAATCCACATGAGCAAGCAGGGTTTACTGAGAAGAATGAAGACGGTACTTTGACAGGCACAAATGTGTTAGGGTATATTGATAATAAAGCAAAGAATACAGTAATTATTGGTGCGCATTATGATCATTTAGGTATGGGTGGCGACGGCTCTTTGTACAGAGAGGGAGAAGCAATACATAATGGTGCAGATGACAACGCAAGTGGTGTTGCTGTAATGATGAAGCTTGCTTCGGAAATTTTAGACAACCAAGAAACTGCCATGAAAACAAACTATCTTTTTATTGCCTTTTCTGGAGAAGAGATGGGATTATTGGGGTCAAATTATTTTGTAAAAAATCCTACGATTGATACTAAAGCAGTTTCATACATGATTAATATGGACATGGTAGGGAAGTTGAACGAAGAAAATACTATTGCAGTCCACGGAGTGGGAACATCGCCAATTTTTAAACAAACATTATTTGCAAATAATGATGGTGCATTAAATATTGCCGAACATGCAAGTGGTATAGGCCCAAGCGATCATACTTCTTTTTACTTAGCAGATATTCCTGTGCTTCATTTTTTTACGGGACAACATGAAGATTATCATAAACCTAGTGATGATGCAGAGAAGTTAAATTATGAGGGTATGAAAAAGATTGCAAATTATATTTTAAATGTCATTGAAGATCTAGATGATGCGGGTAAGTTAAATTTTAGGAAAACTAAAAATGAAAGTGAAGAGGTACCCATGTTTAAAGTAGCGCTTGGTGTTGTGCCAGATTATTTATACAATGGACAAGGAATGCGAATTGATGGAGTAAGTGAAGATAAGCCGGCTCAAAAAGCAGGATTAAAAAAAGGTGATATCGTTGTAAAACTTGGTGATTTAGAAACTGGAGATATGATGAATTATATGAAAGCACTAGCTACATTTGAAGAAGGGCAAAGCACAATAGTCACTGTTTTGAGAGATGGTGAAAAGATGGAGGCCAAGGTCACTTTTTAATTTTCAAAAATTTTATGAACCTAAATCAAATCACCGTTCCATCAATAGATTTAAATAAATCAATTCTGTTTTATGAAACATTAGGTTTAAAGTTAATAGTAAAAGCATTGCCGTATTATGCAAGATTTAAATGCCCTGATGGGAATGCTACATTTTCCATTCATCAAGTTGAAAAACTACCAGAGGGTATTGGAGTTTCTGTTTATTTTGAGTGTGAAAATTTAGATAACCATGTAGATTCACTTTTAGAAAAAGGTATTTGTTTTGATGAATTGCCAAACGACAAATCATGGTTGTGGCGAGAAGCAAGATTAAATGACGTAGATGGCAATCAAATTATTCTTTACTATGCAGGAGTTAATAGATTGAACCCACCTTGGAAAATTTAATTATTATAGCAAATAGCTTGTAAAGATTATTTAATACACATTTTCAAGATTTTCAAAATAGCTGTCTTCTTCTTCAGTTAAAAGTCTTGATTTTACTAAAAATCGAATCCCCAAAGGAATTTCGACAGAGAAGCTAGAGCCTCTTCCTTTTACAATATCGACTGTTAAATGAGTATGCTTCCAGTATTGATATTGGTCAATATTCATATAAAATGGAATTGTCGCAATGTGACCAAGTAAAACATCACTCTCGTCTAGGTATAAATCTTCTTTCATAAGGAGCATGGGTGAGGATCCATCGCAACAACCGCCACTTTGATGGAAAATTAATTCTCCGTACTTTTTTTGCATTTGTATAACTATAGCTGTTGCTTTTTCTGTAATATCTACCCTAGATTTTATCATTGTATTTTAAAAATTAAAGATTTTGAAAAAGGGGCCAAAATAATTTTATCCCGACCCCTTAGGTTAATTCAACTAATTATTAAAAGAAACCTAACTTTTTCTTATCGTAAGAAATAAGCATATTCTTAGTTTGTCTATAATGATCTAACATCATTTTATGGTTTTCTCTACCAATACCAGATTTTTTGTAACCTCCAAAAGGAGCGTGTGCAGGGTATGCATGATAATTGTTTACCCAAACTCTTCCAGCTTTTACTTTTCTTGCAATTTGATAAGCTTGGTGTGTATCTCTTGTCCAGACTCCCGCTCCTAAGCCATATAGTGTGTCATTTGCAATATCAACAGCTTCATCTTCATCTTTAAAAGTTGTTACACACACTACAGGGCCAAAAATTTCTTCTTGGAAAACTCTCATTTTGTTATTTCCTTTAAAGATAGTAGGCTGTATGTAATAACCTCCTTCAAGCCCTTCGTTATAAGCAGCGTCTCCACCGGCTAATACTTCGCAACCCTCTTCTTTACCTATTTTAATATAGCTAAGGATTTTTTCATATTGGTCATTTGAAGCTTGTGCGCCTAGCATTGTATCAGGATCAAGAGGATGACCTATCTTAATTGCGTTTGTACGTTCAACAACTTTTTTAATAAAAGCTTCATAAATACTCTCTTCAATTAAAATACGTGATGGGCTAGTGCAGACTTCCCCTTGATTAAAAGCAAATAGTACTGCTCCTTCAATTGCTTTGTCAAAAAATTCATCATCTGCATCCATGATGCTTTTAAAAAATATGTTTGGAGATTTTCCTCCTAATTCAAGTGTGACCGGGATAATATTTTTAGATGCATATTGCATGATAAGTTGTCCTGTAGTTGTTTCTCCAGTAAATGCAATTTTATTAATTTTTGGATGAGAAGCGAGTGGCTTTCCAGCTTCTAGACCAAAACCATTAACAATATTAAGAACACCAGCTGGGATTACATCTTTAATAAGATCTGCAAGCATCATTATACCTACAGGAGTCTGTTCTGCAGGTTTTAAAACTACACAATTACCTGCTGCTAATGCGGGAGCTAATTTCCATGTGGCCATTAGGAGTGGAAAGTTCCATGGGATTATTTGTCCAACAACTCCTAGGGGTTCCCATATATTTAATGAAAGTGTGTTTTCATCAAGTTCACTTGCACCACCTTCCTCAGCTCTAATGGCTCCAGCAAAATATCTAAAATGATCTACCGCTAAAGGTAAATCTGCATTCATTGTTTCTCTAATAGGTTTTCCATTATCCCAAGTTTCTGCTTTTGCTAAAACTTCTAGATTAGCTTCAATAACATCTGCTATTTTTAAAAGTATGTTACTGCGTTCTGTTACTGATGTGTTATTCCAGTAAGGTGCAGCTTTCCATGCTTCATCAACAGCAAGGTCTATGTCATCTTTAGTAGAACGTGCTATCTTCGTAAAGGCATTTCCGTCTACTGGAGAAATACTTTCAAAATATTCTCCTTTTACAGGGGCTACCCATTTACCACCTATAAAATTATCGTATTGATTTTTAAATTTAGGGCGCTCTATTGCATTTCCTAATGCTGTTGCTGTGTTGCTCATAATGATAAAATATTAATAGTTTAATTGATAAATACTTAATAATGATAAATGTATTTTAATAATTATGTATTAACTTGAACAATTCTATATTAAAGTAGCACATATCTATATTCCTTTTATAAATAGCGCTATTTGTCGTATTATTGAATATGAATCACTCATTGTCAAGACATAAAACTTCAAGAAAACTGTACACGTTAGTAGAGAATCGTACTACGTATAATGCTAAATATTCTGAACTTAATATTTTTGAAACCCACGCTATTGCAGAAAAAGTTTCACTAACATTTGATTTTCCTGTAATCGCAAGTATGCTTACAGGAAAAAAAATTATGCATTTAAAGGATAAAGCTCCTTTTAATTTTTTACCTGGAGAATCTGTAGTGATGCCCTCTAATCAAGAAATGATAATTGATTTCCCAATAGCTAGAATAGACAACCCTACGCAATGCCTTGCTTTAGGAATAGATGCTCAAAAAATCTATGAAGTAGCCAATAGATTTAACGAAGAGATTTTATTAAAAGATGAAAAGGATATTTGGACTTTAGAAAAGGGTATAGCGTCACATTTAACACATCAAGTTGAGGTTAATTATTTAATAGAGAGACTAGTAGATACATTTACAAAGAATACAGTATCAAAAGATGTATTGTTAGATTTAATGATACAAGAACTTATTGTTCGTCTATTACAAACTAAGGCTAAGCAGAGTATTTTAAATGATGATTTACACATTTTTAGTGATACACGCATAGGCTTCGTGGTAAAATTTATACGTGAAAATTTAACAGATAAGAGTATAACCATTGAACAATTAGCCCAAAAAGCTTATATGAGTACCTCTAATTTTCATAAAAAATTTAAAAACACTTTAGGAATTTCACCAATTGATTTTGTAAATTCTGAAAAAATAAAATTTGCTAAAAAATTGATGAAGCACCATAAAAAGATGTTGATTTCTGAAATTGCCTTTAAAGCAGGTTTTAATAATGTAAGTTATTTCAATAGGCAGTTTAAAAAACTAGAATTTATGACTCCACAACAATTTAGATTAAGTTTATAACCTTTAGGCTTTACTTGTTAAACTCTTAAAGAATACAAAGCCAAAACCAATAAAGAGCATTAAATGAAATGGAAAGAGTCCAAAATCACCACCCTGGTCTCCTACAATAAATGCTGAATACATTCCAAATCCAAAGTAGAGCATTAATAATCCTTCAAAAACCACATTAATTGATATTTTTTTCTTCAAATATTTATTGCCTGTCCACTTATCTTTTAAGGAGTTTATATTAAATTTTGGCGTACGTACAAACTCACTTTTCTTCCCAATATGACCTTCAATTACTGCAATAGTATTGTGTAGAGAAAAACCCATTGCTATTGAGAAAAAAGTAAAAAACATCCCAGTATATTTTAAGAACTGCTTTATACCACCACCGTAGATACTTTTAAAAGTATACCAATAACAGACAAAAAAGATAACTGTACTAACAATAAAGAAACTCATTACAAGAAAATATATTTTCAAATGCTCATATTCGTTCTTTATCCACAGCATAGGAATGCTCAATATTGCTACTAAAAAAATATTTAAAAACATAGTGCTATTTAGCAAGTGCAATAGGCTATGAATCTTCGTTTTTACTGAAACATTTTCACTTTTAAGAACACGTTTCATCATTTTTTGAAAATTTTCTGCACCACCTTTGTTCCATCTAAATTGTTGCGAACGTGCAGCACTAATAACTACCGGTAATTCGGCTGGAGTTTCTACATTTTCTAAATATTTGAATTTCCAATTCTTTAATTGTGCTCTATAACTTAAATCAAGATCCTCTGTCAACGTATCGCCTTCCCAATTTCCAGAATCAAGGATACACTCTTTACGCCATACCCCAGCAGTACCATTAAAATTAATAAAGTGACCTTCACTGTTACGACCTACTTGTTCTAGGGTAAAATGAGCATCTAATGCAAATGCTTGTACTTTAGTAAGTATAGAATAATCACGATTAATATGTCCCCAACGGGTCTGTACAACGCCAATTTGAGGGTTTTTAAAGTAAGGTATTGTCTTTTTTAACCAGTCTCTTTGAGGAAGAAAATCGGCATCAAATATAGCTATGTATTCTCCTTTTGCTGTTTTTAGACCTTCCTTTAATGCGCCAGCTTTAAATCCAGTACGGTCTGTTCTTGTTATGTGCTGGATGTTAAGACCAGTTTTTCTTAGGTTTTCAATTTGATTTGCAGTAGTTTGCAATGACTCATCTGTAGAGTCATCAAGAACTTGTATTTCAAGTTTATCATTGGGGTATTCTAGTGTAGCAATATTATCTAATAACCTTTCCATAACGTACATTTCGTTATAGACTGGAAGTTGTATAGTTACAAAAGGGATTTCCTCCGCTATAGTAAAATCAAATGTTTCACAGGTGTTTTCATGTTTCTTTGAGCGGAGGTAATTAAAAAGTAGGTTGAGCTGGGCAATTGCATACATTAATATAAGTAGCAATGCAACCGAGTAAATAACCATAATTATGGTTTCAAGAATCATTTTTTTAAGGAGTATTTAAATATCCAACCTAATATTTTAACGCCTGCAAAGATAGCACCTTTTACCGTTCCTGAAACTTTAGATTCGCCTATACGATTTCTGTATTTCATAGGGACTTCAACGTAGGTGTAGTTTCGTTTTAATGCTTTTAATTGCATTTCTACTGTCCACCCGTATGTTTTATCTTCCATATTTAACGCTAATAATTTGTCATATTTAATAGCTCTAAAGGGACCTAAGTCTGTAAATTTTGATCCAAAAAATAACCGCATTAAAGTGGTGGCTAGCCAATTTCCAAATTTTTGTGGTACCGTCATAGACCCAGCTTCTCTTAAGTAAGCAACACGTGCACCAATGACAAAATCAATATTATTATTAATAATGGGTTCTACAAGCTCTGTTAATTGTTGGGGGTAATCACTATAATCACCATCTAGAAAAACAACGATATCTGCTTTTTTTTTTGAGGATTCAACATGCCTTATACCTTTTAAACAAGCATAGCCGTAGCCCATTTTTTCTTCAATTAATACTGTTGCGCCAGCATTTGTGGCAACAGCTTCAGTATTATCTGTAGAGCCATTGCTCACAACAATCACTTCGTCCACGGTAGCAGGAATATCATTAATGACTAATCCTATGGAATCTGCTTCATTGTAAGCAGGTATGATAACTTTTATTATGGGTTTCATGAAATAGATGCTAAAAATCCAAATGAGAAGTTTTTATTGAAATTAAAAACTTAAAGGTTTTACTTCGGAAATATTAAATTCTTAAACAACGCGAATATCATTTAAATAAACCGAAATAATGGCGCTAATATTTCCGAAGAATTTGATGCGTTTGAATTTTATAAATTATTTTTTGTTATTCATAAGTTCCATTAAATTTACGTCGTTTCCTAACAAAACATCAGTAGGATTTATGCGTCCATCTTCTGGTCCATTTTCTAATTTAAGAACGCCACGGGGGCATACAGCAGAGCACACACCGCACCCTACACATGAGCTGCGTACAATGTTTTCACCTTTTTGAGCGTAGGCACGCACGTCGATTCCCATCTCACAATAGGTTGAGCAATTACCACAAGAAATACATTGACCTCCATTAGTAGTAATTCTAAATCTTGAAAATAAACGTTGCTGAAATCCTAGAATCGCTGCCATAGGGCATCCAAATCTACACCAAACTCTGCTCCCTAATAATGGATAGAAACCTACACCTATAACTCCGCTAAACATTGCGCCAATTAAAAAACCATAGCTTTTTCGTAATTGATATGCATCAAAAAAGAAAAGTTTTCCAGGGTTACTAAAATATGTGAATAGCAATATTGAAAGTACTACTACAAAATATCCTATTGCACCATATTTTGCATCTTTTGCTAATGCGTCTCTTTTGAATAGCATTACCCAAGCGAATACTAATGTTAATAAGCCAATAATAAACCAGATAAAAAACTCTTTAGATATCCAGAAATCATCATAAACTGCAATATCTTGTTGTTTAGCAACGGTTAAGTTTTCTCCGTTTGAATTGCTGTTTTTTATTATAGCTTCATTCCCATTTTTAATAATGTGTAGCGCTTGTTTATTTTCACTTTGTGATGCTACTATATAGTCTATTGTAATACCTTCAGTGTCTTCAATAGTTGGTGCTTCATTTTCTTCGTATAAAAAAACAACTGCTTTAGCTTTAGCTTTTTCAGCTTGTTTTATACGTTCTCCAATGGATTTACCTTGGCTTTCACTCATGATAACAACCTTATCTTCTAGATTGCTCCACTCACTTATATTTGAAGATTCGTTACCCCTTAAATATGAAAAAATAACAGCGGTAGTCATTACAGTTACAAAAACGACAACACTATGAATTACCCAACGCTCCACTTTCCAAGCAACTTGGCGTTTATCGCTTAAATGTCTAAAGGGATCTCCAGCTGTTTCGGCAAGACCTCCACAACCACACACCCAAGAACAGTACCAGCGCTTTCCATATTTATAGGTGAGAATAGGAGAGACTACAAAAATTGAAATTATACCAAAGATTAACATCAATAATCCCACGTTACCAGCACTTAAAAATTCGTCTATTTTATAACCAGCAAAAAGGTCATAATTAAGAGGCCACATGTTTTTTAAATCATAATATGGCTGGTTTAATCTTACTAATATTTCAGGAATGACAAAAGCAAAAGCCAACTGAAAAAACATCACAGAGCAGGTGCGGAGTACTTCGTATTTGTTGTGCCAATACTTATACATGAATTTTACACCAAAACCTAAGATGGCTAAAGTATATAAGGTTCCATATACAAACCACTGGCTCGCTGGATTACCGCTTAAAAGTTTGCTTAATGGATCAAATAAAGCAATAACCCCATTATTATCTCCATCTTCCACGAGCCCTAAATATTGCGGAAACCAATAGAGCGCTACATAAAATAGCGTAATGAAGATACCCAATGACCAAGCCCAAAGCCCTCTTGATGAGAGGGATTTAAAATAAACGCCATCATTTTTTATACCTGCTTTTTTATGTGCATATCCAGCATGTGCAAACCAAATAATCCCAGTGGCCATTGCTACAAGCGAGGTTGTTAGCCAGATTACTTTGCCGCCTGGAAGAATTACATTAAATAAGGCTATTAACAAAATAAATAAACCGATGAGACCAAGGGCACTCGCTAATTTTTGTTGCTTATTAATAGTTTTTGGCGGTTGTCCAGTTAAGGACATGTCGTTTTGTATTTTACTCATAGTATTAGAGTTCTAAAAAAGAGAGATGCTGTTTGTTAAATTGTTGCTTTTGTTTTGCTAAAAGTTGCTAAAATATCATTCTCAAAATGAGTATAGAATTCAGGATCAAAATTAGCTTCCTTTAAATGATTGACTACGTATTCAACGTCCCGCTTTTCTGTAAGCCAATTGTCAATAACATTATGACGCATGCGAATACCAAAGGTGTTTATACCTAAAAATTGTCCCGTGTCTCTATGATATGCGATTGTTATACATTTAGTATTGTCTGCATGTTTCCAGTGAAAGTGCAGTTCTTCATCTTTTTTATTCCGTTCACTAAAAACCCATCCGTAGGTTTGATATTCAATATCAAGAAATTTTGCACTGTTAAACCAATGCCCAGGATTATATTCCATAGGATTTCCACAAATTGTTTGTGCTACAGTCTCCCCCATCATCCTTCCCGTATACCATACAGCTTCAATAGTACGACGATTACCAATGGCTTCATGTTGCTCAGCACAATCCCCAATAGCGTAAATATCTTTAATATTAGTCTCTAGTAACCTATTAACTTTAATCCCTTTACCTAAAGCAATGGGGCTGTCTTTTAGAAACTCAACATTAGGAGTTACACCTGCTGTTAATCCTACAACATTGCAGGGCAATTCCTCACCAGTTTCTTCAATAACAACAGCTTTTGCACGCCCATTTTCATCAGCAATTATTTCTTTTAAATTAGTGTTTAAACGCAAGTCAATGTGGTGGTCTTTAATGTGTTTGTTAATCATCTCACTCTCTCCACTTGGTAGCACGCCGTTCCAAAAACTAGTTTCTCTCACTAAAAATGTTACAGGGATATCGCGAGTTCGTAACATTTCGGCCATTTCAATACCTATTAAACCTCCCCCTACAATCACTGCTCGGTTACATACTTTTTTATTAGGAGCATTTTTCTCTAAGGATTGCAAATCTTGATAGGAATACAATCCTTGAACTCCATCAAGGTCTTGTCCAGGCCAACCAAACATATTAGGCTTTGAACCAGTAGCTAAAATTAACGAGTCATACGTTATGTTTTCTCCGTCTTTAGTCACCACTTCTTTTTTGTCCGGTAGTATTTGTGATACAAAGGCCTTCTTTAAATCTATTCTGTTTTTTTTCCAAAATTTATCCTCATACGGTTTCGTATGCTCAAATTTCATATGACCCATGTATATGTACATCAATGCAGTACGTGAAAAAAAATGATCAGTCTCTGCACTTATAATGGTAATTTTATGGTCGCTTAATTTTCTAATATGACGGGCAGCAGTAACTCCGGCAATTCCGTTTCCTATGATGACAACGTGTTTCATAAATTTTCCCGAGAAGTCGGGGAACTATTTTTGATAGGTTTTTAATTATGTCGCACATCAAGGTACAAACTTTACATACAGTAGTGAAATAATAAAAATTAAATTTCTTTTTACTTCTGAAATGTGACCCAAATTATTATTCATTGCACACATTTTTACTTTTTATGTATCTTCCACTTTCAATATAATTACTACATGAAAAACTTTTTTAGACTCATTTGTTGTCTTTTATTATTCCAAAATTGTACCAGTCAACCTTCAAAAAAAGTGAATGGAATTAGTTTTGTAGCATCTGGAGAAGCAACTACTCAAGAACATCTAGACGCAGTAGTAAATATCAATGCTAATTATGCAGCCGTGATGCCTTTTGGCTTTATACGTAATTTAGAAACACCCGTATTGCAGTACAATACAGATCGACAATGGTTTGGTGAACGTGCCGAAGGTGTAAAGCAATACATTGAAATGCTCCATAAAAATAATATAGCGGTGATGGTAAAACCTCAAATATGGATTTCACGCGGTGAGTTTACGGGATATTTAAAGATGAATACAGAAAAAGACTGGAAAGTGTTAGAAGAAAGTTATTTAGATTTCATTTTAATATATGCAAGATTAGCTGAACAAATGAATACCGAAATGTATTGCATAGGCACCGAGCTAGAACAATTTATAATACAGCGACCTAAATTTTGGAATCACTTAATTACCGAAGTTAAAAAGGTCTATAAAGGTAAATTGACTTATGCCGCTAACTGGGACGAGTATAAAAGAGTGCCTTTTTGGGGACAGCTAGATTATATAGGCGTTGATGCTTATTTCCCAATTTCAAAAGAAAAAACGCCGACAATAGAACAAGCTAAAAGTGGTCTTCAAAAATGGAAAATTGAAATGCAGCAAATTTCCGAAATTCATAAAAAACCTATTTTATTCACAGAATATGGTTATCGTAGTGTAGATTTTGCAGGTAAAGAACCCTGGCTAAGTTCTCGCGAAATGAAAAGTATAAATATGTATGCTCAAACAAATTTGACAAAAGCTTTGATTGAAGAAATGTATCCAGAACCGTGGTTTGCAGGTGGTTTTATTTGGAAATGGTTTATTGAACATAATAAAGTGGGTGGACTTGAAAATAACCAGTTTACGCCACAAAATAAACCTGTGGAGCAGGAATTGAAGAAGTATTTTAAGCTCTACGGAAATTAAAAAACAGCAAAAAACCCCAAAGATTTTAAAAATTTTGGGGTTTAGAATTTTTATGATTTAATTATTTCATTTCTTTACGCTGAGTTTCCATTTCAGCATTATATGTCTTTGCTAGTTCGGCTTTTTGCTTGTCACTAAAAACCTTTCCTGCTAGTTGAAAAAACGCTTTTTCCTCATCTTCAAGGTGATGACGTACTTGGTGGTCTAGCGCTTTCATATGTGCAAGCCAAGCAGAACTATCCATGTCTGCTTCATCCACTTTTTCAATCAATTCATCAATTTCGTGGTGCTCTGCGATGCCATGACGAGTATGTTCTACCATCATATCATTATCCATTAATTGTTTGTAGAAATTACGCTCCTCAGCAGTTTCATGGCCCTTTAATTCTACTTTTAATTTTTTCCAAATTTCTTTGCGTTCGCTCGTATTTCCAGATGTAGCTAATGCTTTGTCTAAAAGTTCTCGTTGGATATCATGGTCTGATCTAATGGCTTCAAAAATGTTCATAGGTGTTTTATTAGTTAGAAGTCTAAATTACAACCTATGCTAAAAAAAATGTGTTGTGGAAATCTTAAAATTTTATTTATCGCTATAAACCTTTGATGTTTCAACTTTTAAAGTTGAAGCTTTTGGAGCGCGCTGTTGCTTTATATTTTTTAAATAGTATGCATATAATTCATCAGCATCTGCGCCTAACCATTTTTTTACATAAATAGTCCAAAAATGATATTGCAAATTCCAAACGCCACGCTCTCTATACAATCGAGCAGAACTACCTATCCACTCTTGAATGACTACAAATTTATTGCGGGCGTATAGTTCACTGATTAAAATGTTGTCCTCGTAGATTGTGTATGTTTCGTCAAAACCGCCAATTTCATCAAAAAGTTCTCTGGTTATAAACTGGCTTTGATCACCACCGCGGCACGCACGCCAAGAGAATTTTGTTAACCAACTTGCTAATTGTAACCACCAATGGTTACTGTCAAACTTCATTTTAAAACAACCTGCAGGATTTCCTTTTTGAACTTCTTGAATAATAAGAGCATCAAAGTTTTTAGGAGGAAATGAATCTGCATGTAGAAAATAAAGAATGTTTCCGGTTGCGTTTTTTGCACCATTATTCATTTGTCTAGCTCTACCTTTTTTTGAAGAAATGAGTTTGATGGTAGCTTCTGAAATTTCAGAAAATGAAGCAATTAATGCTGTTGTATTATCACTACTTCCTCCATCAACAATAATAATTTCGGTGTTATTTATTTCCGAAGTATTGGTAGTAAGATGTTTGAGAACATTTGTAATGTTTTCGGCTTCGTTGAGGACGGGAATGATGATGCTAAGCATAGGTGTAAACATACGAAAAAGCGATAGATGTGGTTTTGTGTTTGGGTATAAAAAAGCCAATGTTTTTACTTGAAATAAGTAAACATTGGCTTAGTATATTTTGTAAATAAGCTTATTGCTCGTTTAAATTCCAGTCGTACTCTTTGTATGTTAATGGTGCGCCAGCATCAATTTTAGTTGTGCTGTATTTATTAATATAACCAGCAATATCTTGTTCGCCATCGACTTTAAAATCTTTAGGGTAAAAAGAGAATATGCTCGATATTTTTGGGTTTTTAGCGCTAATTTCATTTTTCTTACTATTAATAAACTCCTTAGTTACTTGATCTAATTGTTCATTAATTTTTGCTGCTGTGTAAGCTTCGTTTAATAGTTTTGGGCAAGAAATAGAGGCACAATTAATTGCAAAATGAATACGAGGTTCGTTCATTTTTCTTAGAATTCCGTTTTCAATTCCTCCTAAAGATAATTCTCTTCCATCAACTCTTGCACGTCCTTTTGTCCAAGCACCACTTATATCTTTAATACTTTTTGTAGGGTAATTATCTACAATTAGTTTTACTGTTTGTGCATTGTATAAATTAATATAATATGCTAACAATTCTTGTGGACTCCAGTCATTATTTGGATCTTTTGAGGCTAACATGTCTAGATACTCATCAAGCTCTTGTTCGTTTTTTTTAAAACCTTTGTAATCAACTAATCCTTTATCATTTACAAATGTTTTGAGAAGTCCAGTCCATTGTTCATGATTTACATTAACAGCAGAGTTTGCTGTTGTACTTGTAAGTGGTTGTGTAACTTCTTTAACTGGTTGTGCTTGGCTACCTACACCTGCTGCAGAAAGCAAATTACAACTCTGTAGTGTTAATGCAGCAATTGAAAGTAATAATACGTATTTAATAGATTTCATAAAATTGTTTTAAATAAAACTACTTAAATCATTTTGACCATAAGGGTCTATTAACAAAGGCTTATGCTAGCATTAGTAAAATTTTGGCTATTTGTTGAGTTCCCAATTGTAATCTTTATATCGTACACGCGCATTAGTGTCAATACTAGTATTTGAATAACGGTTAAGAAAATCTATAACACTTCCATCTTTTTTAAAATCTTTTGAAAACCAAGTGAATATTTTTGAAATTTCAATAGACTCTTTGTTTATTGTATTTCGGGAAGGATCATTGATAAAGCGTTTTGCTAGAAAATCTAACTGCTTATCAACATCTACAGCATTAAACGCCTCATTTAAAAGTGGAGGGCATGAAAATGAAGCACAATTAATTCCAAAATGGATGCGAGCATCTCCCATTTTACGTAAAATCTGATGTTCAATCTCGTCAAGATTATACCATTTATCTTCTAATTTCCATAAGCGTTGCTCCCAAGGATCTTTAATGTTTTTAATACTTTCTAGAGGCATATTTCTAAGAATCAAATCTACTGTCATTGCGTTATATGCATTCATCCAGTACGCTAATTTTTCTTGTGTATTTGCATTTTTATTAGGCATATTATTGCCTAAGCTAGCAATGTAATCTCGCAGTTTACCTTTGTCTTTTGCAAAACCTGCATAGCTTACATTACCGTTAGCGGTAACATGATTTTTTAATAAAGTATCAAAAACAGTGTGGTCAAATGCCTCTTGGGCATAATCATCATTTTCATCGGTTTCTACTAATTCTGGTACTACTGGAGGAGATGGAATTACTATGGGAGGATTAACTTCAACTTGTTTTTCTACGGTAATTTTTTCATCAGGCATTATAGGCATATCTCGCACAGGAATAGTCTTTGTAACTTTTGTGCCTTCACCAACAGTTAATTTATCTTTCTTTTCTGAAATTTGCATTGTATCATGAATGACAATATCATTTACAGGTTTTTCTTCTGAAATTTTTTTCGTTCCTGTACACGCTATAAGAATAGTACATAACAGGAAGGCTTGAGCTATAGTTTTCATAGTATTGTTTTCAATAACTGTCGTTTTAATTTGTGTAACATTTCAGAAGTTACAATAGTTATTCCACTATTTACCTGCTTACTTTTGTTTACTTAATGGATATGCTTCTTGTTTCAAAAAATCTTTTGGAAATTTTTCATCCCCTTCAAAACCTAACTCAATATCTCTACCATCATGGGGTATATGGTTTGTTTTAAAAATATAATCCCATATACTGAGCGTTAAGCCGTAATTTACTCCATGTTTATGAGATTTAGGGAGTTCTTTAGCGTGATGCCAAATATGCATTTTAGGGTTGTTAAAAATATATTTCAGTAGTCCATAATCCCAACCTAAGTTGGCATGATTTAAATGCCCCACTGTTAGTGCGAAAAAATGAACTATCGCAACATCAGCAACATCAAATCCGCCAATTATAGCTAATGGAATATATAAAATAGACTTATAAACTATGGGCTCCATCCAGTGATAGCGAAGGTGTGCAGCAAAACCCATTTCTTTAACAGAGTGATGTAGTTTATGAAAATTCCATAGAAAAGGAGAGCGATGTAACAAGCGATGTGTGTTCCATTGTACAAAATCTGACACTAAGAAAAACAACAATAAACCTAACCCATAGGGTAATGTATCTAGATTGACCAATTGAAAATTATCTAGCTTTATACCTGCAAAAGCAAGCAAATCATTAAAGAGTGCCTCGGTAGTATTTGATAGAAAAATTAAAACAATTAAGTTGAGTAAAAAGAAATTAAAAAACATATAAAAAACATCTAACCAAAAGTCTTTCCTAAAAATTTTTTGATCCTTTCGCCAAGGAAAAGCAAGTTCTAAACCCCATACAATAAGCGATACAATTATCAACCCGTAGAAGTAATTTTCCCAATGAAATGTAGTAATTTCCTGAAGCAAGTAATTAAAATAACCAGCGTAGGAATCTCTAAAAATGTTAGTATATTTTTCCATAAAAAAGTCTGTTACTTTGGTCGAGTAACAGACTTTAAAATTACAATATAAAATTTTCTATTAAAAAATAGTTTATTCCAAATAACTAGCAACATCCACCACCATCATAATGGAAGGTAGATTCACTAAAATAGATATCATCTCTGCCAAGAGCTTTTAATGCTCCAGCAGTTTTGTCACATATTGCTAAAGGCTGGTTTTTTAATAAAATATGGCCTAACCCATCATCAAAGAAATCTTCATTGCCGTAATAAATAGCAGCTTTTCCTGTAAAAATACATGGACCGTCCTCTGGCATTGGGTCTTTAATAGCAGCAACTTCAATCGACTCAATATAAATCAACTCATTAGTTGGATAATTTTTTGGATCAAGAATTCTGTAAGGTTTTCTAGCTCTAATTTCAATAGTTCCAAACCCTACGTCTGTCAATGCTTTTACGTATTCTGCGATGGGTAAACTCCCACTAAGGCATAATGCACGTAGTCTATCATCGTTACGTAATTTGTCATTCATAGGTTGTTCACAAGTAGGGTCGCTCATCACTAACTTGCCATGAGGTTTTAAAACACGGTACATCTCTTCGATGGCTTTTTTGAGGTCTTCTGCTTTAAAAATATTGAACAAGCAATTTTGAGCTGCTACATCAATTGAGTTATCATCAACAGGTAAATTAAGCGCATCTCCTTTTTTAAGATCAACAAATTCACTTTTAAACCAGTCGTTTTGCTCTTCAGCAACCTTAAAATTTTTACGAGAAGCTTCTAGCATTTCATCCACAACATCAATCCCAACAACACCGTTTTTTTCTCTATTAAAATATGAAAATTGCAATAGTTCCATGCCCCCACCAACACCCACATAAAGCATTTTTGGATTATTTGATAAATCACGCGCATGTACAGTACTTCCACAGCCATAATTCATTTCTTGCATAATTTTAGGAATTTTCAAACCTGGTAATTCCCATATAGGATTTGTGGTGCAACACAACCCTACATCTGGAGTAAGTGCTGCTTCTTTGTAAACATCATGTGTAGTATCTAAGTAACTCATATTATAACTGCTATTGCAGTAATTTTGATTAATAAATTTTCTTCGGAAATATTAAAATTTTATTCCTTTGACTGCTGTTTAAATTTTTTGATGACTGAAATCACACCAAAGACAATTACAGAGAACCAAAGTAAACGATACAGCCAAATGTTGATTTCTGATCCAAAAAGTGTTCCCACGGTTAAATTTTCAATGAAAGAATAAATAACTTTATAAAGGCCAACAACTATAAGTAGAAATGATAAAATTTTATCCATAATTACATACTTTTAATTAACTCAGTAAATAATGTAATCATTTGCGGTTCTGCTTTTCCGGCTTGCGCAATGATGTCTGGAATATCAACAGGTTTTAAGTTGTCTGGGTCGCATTCATCAGTTAACACTGACAAGGCAACTACAGGTAATTTTAATTGATTTGCAACAATAATTTCAGGCACTGTACTCATGCCCACAGCATCAGCTCCAATAATTTTTAAATAGCGATATTCAGCTCTCGTTTCAAGTTGAGGACCTACCACGCTAGCATAAACCCCTTTATGTAAATTTATGTTGTTTTCTTTAGCTATTGTTTCAATTTTAGCGTTCATTTCAGCATCATAAGGAGCGCTCATGTCTACAAAGCGTTCGCCTAATTTTTCAACACCCTTAAATGCTAGGGGAGAGCCACCTTGTAAGTTAATATGGTCATCAATCAACATAATTTCACCTTTTTTAAAGGTTTTGTTAATTGCTCCAGAGGCATTACTAACTAATAATTTCGAAATTCCTAGTTGCTTCATTACTCGCACAGGAAACGTAACATCTAATAAAGAATATCCTTCATATACATGAAATCTTCCTTGCATTAAGACTACTTTTTTACCAGCAAGTTCCCCATAGATTAATTTTCCTTTATGAAACTCTACGGTTGCGGTTGGAAAATTAGGGATATGATTATAGCTCATTTCGGCTTCTATAGAAACCTCGTCTATAATTTTACCTAATCCAGTGCCTAGAATTATTCCAACCTCTGGCTCACCAAATCCTCTACTTTTTAAAAATGATACTGCTTCTTTTATAAATTTTTTCATGCTTAGTTTTCGTTAAAATGGGAGAATTTAATCTATTTCTACTTTAATTCTGAAGGAAAAAATTGTTGAAAGATTTCAATATCTTGAATATCTTCATAATAATCAACATCGTTTTTTTCTTCTAATTTTGCTATTTTTTGACCTTCTAAATCTCTTAATGTAGCAGCTAATACGGTATCAGTTCCCCATACTTTATTTTTAAATACAGTCTCATGTACAGATTTCATTCCTAGTAAATAATAGCCGCCATCTTCTGCAGGGCCAATGACAGCATCATTAGTTTCTAGTGCTGTAAACGCGTTTTGTAAATCCTGTGTGTCCATGTCATACATATCACTACCTATAATAATGGCACGTTCATAGCCTAATTTGAAAATCTCGGTAAAAGCTTGTTGCATTCTAATACCTAAGTCTTCACCGCTCTGTACTTTTTTTCTAAAAAGACTATTGTCCCAGCCGTCATTTTCCCTATGCGCTACCGAATAATATACAAACTTATCAGCTTTTAAAGGGGTTGTGATTTGAACAGTATGTTGTAATAAAAACTTATAAATTTCTAAAGCTGCTTCATCGCCTACGGTCGCTGCGAGCCTTGTTTTACATTTACCTAATTCTGGATTACGCGTAAATATAATGAGTGCGTTTTTTGAAGTAGGAAAGTGAAATACCTCTTTTGTGTTTTCCTTTCCATCAGTATTTTTTAATCCTAGAATGGGCATTTGTTTATGTATTTAATTATGTTACTCATCTCTAAGATGGTTTGTTCTTGTTTTTTGGGTCAAATTTTATTGTCAATATCATAGCTATTATTAATAAAATCATGGCTACAATACTCCCGTATGAGTTTTGGTCGTTACTAAAACTTAAATCATTAAAGTCAAGGCTTACTATTTTAATACACATAAAGATTGAAGCTCCAATGATTACAGCATATGATGAAAGGTTATTTTTTAAATTTTTCATTTTAGTAAACTTTTTCTCCCTTTAAAAGCCATTTTCCCCACGGTTTTGAAAAAACGTGGATACTG
The DNA here is from genome assembly GCF_009014635.1 of Patiriisocius marinistellae. Classification (GTDB taxonomy): domain Bacteria; phylum Bacteroidota; class Bacteroidia; order Flavobacteriales; family Flavobacteriaceae; genus Patiriisocius; species Patiriisocius marinistellae. Next base: position 955,486 of record NZ_BKCF01000001.1, read on the forward strand.
TCAGTCTCTTGAGTTTTGTTGTTGATAACAGGATAATCGTTGTTGCTCCATTCAAAAATACCTCCGTAAAGATTTTGAACATTTTTGTACCCAGCTTTTGTAAGTTTTTCCCCTATTTCTTCAGAGCGAATTCCTAAAGAACAATACACTATAATGGGCGTGTTTTTATCGGTAATTTCAGCTTGTACCGTTTCCGAAGAAAATTCATTAAAACCTATTAATTTTGAACCTTGAATATGGCTCACTTGATATTCATTTTCTTCCCGAGTGTCTAGAATTACAACATCACTATTTAGTTGAAGCATTCTTAATTCTTGAACCGAAATGTATGGAATACTGCGTGTATTATATTGTTTTAATAAATCACTTAATGTTTTCTGACCAAAACTACTGGCAGAAATGAAGAATAAAATAAATAAAAATAGTATGTTTTTCACAATGTAAATTTAGTCAATTTTTATACCAAAATTAGGTTTCTCAATAAGTTCAAAATGAAATTCCAAACCCTTGTAAACCACTTTCAATAGGTGGTAAAATTTCAGTATTATCCCAAATACCTGTTATAATTGTTCGCGCATATTCTTCGGGCAATAGCCCATTACGCATGAGTTGGCTTGTTAATTGGTGATTATAGTCTAATGAGTGGTGTTTGTGGTTAAAATTTCCGAGGGAATCATCTAAAATACAATACCATACTTGTGGACTTCCATCATTTGCAGGCATTCCTATCACGCCTGGATTCAACCATAATTTATCATCTTTTTTATGTTGAAATGGTAAGCCGCAATGTCCAGCGATTATCACATTGCTTTTAGTAGCTTTAAAAGTAGGCTCTTTATACTCCCACGGTGTGCTTTTATATACAAATTGCGATACATTTTCAAAAGCACCATGTACGACGGTAACTTTTTTTCCAGCATAATTAAATTGAAAATGATCTGGTAAGGTCTCTAAATAATGCAAAGAGTTTTTACTCAATTTACTCTGCGCAAAAGGATACCATAATTGTGAAAAACCATCGCAACGAGATCCTTCTCTAAAATCACAGCCACAATCTTCTGCACCTTCGCGCAATTGAATTTCAACATTACCCACAATACTTTTTGCACCCCAGATTTTTAATAATTGCACCGTCTCTTCAGGTTGCGCGCAATACCCTACAATATCTCCAGTGCCTATGCAGTTTTCTGGTGGAATACCAATGGATTCGGCAATTTGTTTCAGTTTTTCAAGTGCTTGTAAATTACTATACACGCCCCCAAAAAGCAAAACCTTGCCAGTTAATGTGCCTAATTGTTCTATTTTTTTATCCATGAGGGACTTAAGTATAAAAGGATGCAACAAATAATACCCCATACGTTGACCCATAAGAGATCTGCGTATTTTCCTTGGGTGAGGATTAATGTCTTCGGAAATATATCAAAAACAAGCAATAAGCCAAAGATGATACCACAGAGAACACTTAAATGAAAACTAATTTTTGGAACTTTTTTTTGCCAAAATAAAAACACCGGAGTCAACCCAATAACCATTGTTCCAGAAATTGTTGTAGCGCTTAAAATTTCGGCATTTAAAAAAACCGGTATGGTCCCTAAAATGGCAATAACAGCCATTGACAAACGCCCAAAAGTGAGGTTGTCTCCCAACTTTAAATCTACTGCTAGCATTTTTGAAAACGAAGAAAATGTTGAATCTAATGTTGATGCTGCGCTAGTTATCATTATAAAATTGATGACTAATAAAATTACAACACCAAATGCTTTTCCTACTTCAACCGCTGCCTGCCCTTGCATACCTTGGCTTAGAGCATAAACTCCAATTAAGCTAAATAGAACAATGCAGAGTGCCCCCAGAAAACTTGCCCACAGAAAACTTTTGCGCGTTACTTTTGGCGAACTTAAAAAGGCACGGTCTGTCAATACTGGGTCATGAAATGGATAACTAAAAGATTGTAGTATTGCTGCAAAAAATAAGTTAAGTCCCAGTTCAAAAGTCCAACCCCCAGAAGTCACCGCCTCAGTTACCGTAAAGTTATTTGTAGAAAAAATAACACCTAAAATAACAATAAGTAATACTGAAAAGAGGACCATTTGTATTACATCTGTAAATATAGAACTGCTCAAACCTCCTTTAATAGCATAGGCTAATGTTAATACAGTAAAAACTAGTATTGCCCAATAATAGGGAGTGCTTCCGTTTTCGCCAAAGTAACTTCCTATCACCATTGTATTACTCCACACTTCATTAAACAACCTAATTGAAATTAAAATGGAGAATAATGCCATGGCACTTTTACCAAATTTAGTTGTCAAAAAATGATGTATACTTTTAAACTTTCCTTTTACTCTAAGTTGATAAATTAAAATTCCAGCAACCGCAAACGAAAGGTAATAACCAGCATAAGCAACACCTCCTACAATTCCAAAGCTTAGTCCCAGATTTGCAGCATTTGTAATGCTTTTTGCAAAAATCCATGAGATAATTAAACTACCCGTAAGCCATAGGGCAGAGGGCGCTTTTTTATTATTAGTAGCTTTAAAAAACGCATCTTTATGTTTTGCCAAAGGGGAAAGGAAGAAGAGTATCAAACTTGATACGACTATTAATCCCCATTGCCAGATTTGTACGTTCATTAATTAAATTTCAGTGTAATTTATTATCGTTTTTATATCAATTCTATTTCTTTTTAATTTTCATCCCACCATACTGGAACATCAATGCTATTTCCATTTGTAGCATTTGCTGCCTGTTGATAGTTTTCATTATTTAACGCTTCTTCCTCTGCTGGATAAGGCATTCTTACTGGGATTAAGCCATTGTTTAAACTTGCTTGAATACTTAGAAACTCTGGGAATCCTGTACGTCTCCATTCTACCCAACCTTCATATCCATTAATAATATTTGCAATCCATTTTTGAGTAATAATTTGCTGTATAGGAGTTGTTCCTGCAGCATCGTATGCTCCAGCACTTGTTAGGTAATCTGCAGGTAAGTCTGTTTGCCAGTATTCAAAAGCTAAGTTGACACCTGTTTCATATAAACTGCGGGCATCTGCTTGGATAAGTCCCCGCTCTGCAGCCTCAGCAAGATTAAAATATGTTTCCCAAGCTGTTAGAAAATTAGCATCTAGCGTTGAGGTGTCTTCTCTAAACGCGGTGCCCGCAAGTGATAATTCAGCCAACTCGATTGAAGTGTTTGCTGCGTCAATACCGTTAATTAAGCCTTCAAATTCAGCACCATTAGAGTTTGCTGTGCCTCTAAAAAATGTAGAAATACGGGTATCATTAAGATTCTTTAAAACATTTTCCATTGTTTCAGAAAGGACAAAATTATTAAAGTCTCCCACTCTCAATTGTGCTAATCTAAAGCTGTTAGGGTCTGTATTTGTAAAATTAAAAATGGCGTTTTGACTATTAGAAGTAAAATAATTTCCATTGTTAAATAGTGTTTGCATTTCTTCGGAAACGTCAACTTTATTTGAGATTCGTAATAAATGTTTAATTTTTAATGAGTTTGCAAAAGTTATCCACCCTTCCAAATTTCCGCCGAATAAAATGTCACCTTCAAGCGCTATTACATCGTTGTATGTTTCAATGGCGGCAATACCCTTATTAAGGTTGTCTAGAATGCCATTTTCTGCTTGATAAATGTTTTCTTGTAAATCGTATGCAGGAGTTACAGAGCCATCTACACCGTTAAAGGCTTCGCTATAGGGCACGTCGCCAAATAAGTCTGTAAGTCCTGCAGTTATGTAAGCTTTTAAAATTAATGCTGGACCTTCGTAAACTGCAAATGTTTCAACCTCTCTCGATTGAGTTAATATTATTTCATTATCGCGTAAATTTTTGTAAAAAATAGGCCAAGGGTTTCCCCCTAGTTGAGGTGATTTTAACGCATGACGGTCAAATAAATTGAAGTCTAAAGCCGTACGATGTTGTGATAATAAATCGCCAGCTACAAAACCTTCATAGCTCATTTGTTCTCCAAAATCATAAATAACTTGACGTAATAATAAACTAGGTTGTACTGTATTTGGTGCGTTTGGGTTTGTGTTTATTTCTTCAAAATCTTTTGTACAACTGCTCATTACTAAAACGAGGAGAAGACTGTATATTTTTATAGTAGTTTTCATAATGTTTAATTAAAAATTAATCCCAGCTTTAAATCCAAAACTTCTGCTAGTAGCATAACTTAAATCCTCAACACCACTTACAAATCCATTACCTTGAACAGCTAATTGCTCTGGGTCAAAGTGTGGGTTTTCTGTTATTGCATACAAATTGCGACCAATAAGGCTAAGTGAGATTTCGGCACCATCTTCAAGGCCTAGAAACCCATCCCTAGTGTCAAATGTGTACCCAATTGAAAATTGACGTAATTTTAAATAACTAGCATCGTACACGTTATTTTCTTCATGGTTACGATCGTAGAATTGACGGTAATAACTTTCTGCAGAGATGGCAACTGGATTTTGAATATACTCAGGATTTTCTTCTGTACCTTCATTATAAACGCCATCTGCAATAATTCCTTCTATAGGTCTGGAGCTAGTTTCTGCAAGTTGACCTCCTACGTTTCCTAACGCTCGTGTTCTTGAAACAATCTCGCCTCCTTGACGCCAATCTAAAAGAAAACCAAGGTTCCAGTTTTTATAATTAAATTGATTGTTCCAGCCTAGCATAAAATCTGGGTTATAGTTTCCTAACAATTGTAGCTCGTTATCTGCAATATAGTTACCATCCTTAGTGAGAATAAAGTCTCCATCTTCATTCTTTAAATAACCGGTTCCGTAAATATCACCTACTTGTCCACCTTCTTCAACTTGAAACCATACTGTTTGATTAGCACTATCATAAATGCGACTATATGCAAGTGTTAAGCGACCATCTGTTTGAGGTAAATCTTCAACAATTGATTTGTTTTGACTAAAGTTAAAAGTAGAGACCCAACGAAATACATCACTTTTAATGGGTGTTATTCCTGCAACTACTTCTATTCCAGTTGTACGCACATTTCCTCCATTTACAACCTGTTGATTGTAGCCTGATGATGCTGCAATAGGCAATGAAATAATTTGATCTTCTGTGAGTGCGTTATAATATGTAAAATCAAAATTTAATCTGCTTTGAAAAAGTCTAATATCAAACCCTGCTTCGTAGTTTGTTACTTTTTCAGGTCTTAAATTTGAATTAGGTATAAAATTTTGATTGCTAAATGTAGGTTGTCCTAAAAAAGGTGTTTGGGAAACAAAAGCTCCACTTGTTTGATATGCACCTGTATCATTACCTACTTGGGCATAACTCGCTCTAAATTTTGCAAAACTAAAAGCATTAGGTAAATCTGCAACTTCGCTTAATATAAAACTTGTACTAACTGAAGGATAAAAGAATGAGGTGTTATCTACAGAAAATGGTGTGGCTAATGCGCTTGACCAATCATTACGTCCAGTAATATCTAAATAAATAAACTCTTTAAAACCTATTTTAGCTAATCCATAAAATGAATTAATTCTCTTTTGAGATTCAAATTGAAATACTTCAATAGGGGATGCGGCATTATTCAAATTAAAAATTCCTGGTTGAGCTAGGTTAACTGTTTGTGATTGTTTAGTAGCTGCTTTTTGATCTAATCTATTTCCTCCTAAAGAGATATCAAAAGAAAAATCACCTGCGTTTTTCTCATAGTTTAAAAGAAAATCTGTGTTAATTTCTCTAAAAAACACATCATGTTCTGCATAACCACCATTTGCAAATCGATTGCTACTAAAAGCTCTTCTTAACTCTCTTTTTTCTGAAGAGTAATCCATTCCAGTTCTTAATGAAGCAGAAAGCTCTGGGGTAATTTGATGTGTTAAAGATATATTTCCAAAAACGCGATCACGGTTGAAACTGTTTCGGTTTTCTTGAAGTATAAAATATGGGTTGTCAAAAAAGGTATAGTTAAATGAATACTGTTGTATACCTTCAAGACCAGGTTGCCAATAGTTACGTAAGTTGTCAATGTTTAAAGATCGAGGTCCCCAAGCTACTAATGAGTAATTTACATTTTCACTTCCGTAACCGTTTGATGGGCGGTTATCACTTTGAGAATTTACATAGTTTATTGATGTGTTTATCTCTGTTTTTTCGGAAGGTTCAAAATGTAACTTTGCCGCTACTGTTTGTCTATCTAAATTTACACCAGGAATAATAGATTCGCTTCTTAAATCTGTAAAAGATAGTCGGTAATTACCATTTCCGAAGCCATCAGCAACACTTGCATTATTAATTGTTGTATAACCGGTACGGTAAAAATCTTTTAAATTGTCTGGATTACTCACAAATGGAGTTCCTTCAATTTGCAATCCACTATATAACGATGTGTCTCCACCTCTTACAATAGTACCATCTGCAAGTGTTACTGGACTGTCATACTGTGGTATTAATAGTCCAATATCTAATTGTGGACCCCAAGAATAGGTTATATTATCATTAGTACCTCCGCCAAGACCATCAACATATTCAAACTCTCCAGAATTTCCTTGCCCATATTGATTTTGAAATTCTGGTAATCTAAACGCATTTTCAACAAAAATTGAGCTGTTAATGCTAATCCCTAAGCCCTTTTTATTTGATCCATTTTTAGTTTCTATAACAATAACACCATTTGATGCTCGTGTTCCATAAAGTGCCGCTGCACTGGCACCTTTTAAAACTGTTACACTCTCAATATCATCTGGGTTAACTTCCATTGCTCCGTTTCCAAAATCAATTTCTTGAAATCCTGCAGCAGCCTCATTAGTAAAATTAAAAACAGTTTCATTATTAATAGGAGTACCATCTACAACAAAAAGGGGATTGTTATTACTAAAAGAAGCTTCTCCTCTAATGGTTATTTTTGAAGATGATCCTACACCAGTGGCTCCTTGAGAAATAGTTACCCCAGCAAGTTTACCAGAGAGGTTGTCTAAAAAATTTACAGCTTTTACCTCATTTACCTCATCTGTTTTGATTGTTTGTAGCGCATACCCAAGTTCACGTTCTTCACGTTTAATTCCTAGTGCAGTAACCACAACCTCATCAAGACCTTCTATTAAAGGTGTGAGTTTTACATATATGGAAATCTCATTTGTGTATATAAATTGAACAGATTCAAACCCTACAGAAGAAAACTCTAAAATACTTCCTTCTGGAGGGGCTACTAAAGAAAAGTCCCCGTAAATATCTGTAGTTGTTCCGTTAGTAGTTCCTACAACAACAATATTTGCAAATGCTATAGGCTCTTCGTTTGCAATGTTTTTAATGCTTCCGTTAATACTGGTTTGTGCATACCCTATAGCTGTAAAACATAGCAATAAGGCAATGTAAAATTGCTTCATTAATGAATGGTTTTAAAATTAAAGAAAAGAAATTAACCACTTACAAAGATTCCGTTAGTTTAGTTTACTTCGGAAATAATAAGGGTTTAAAAATTTAGTTATAAAATAATATAAGGAGAACCTTTATTAAAGTAATTTTCCTGCTGAAATGCGGAAATGAAAATAAGTATGTTTGAAATTTTTAAAATTTCAGAAGAAAAAATAGTTATGACAATCTTTAAAATTTTTGCAGAAAAGTTTTTAAAGCCATCAAGTAGTTTTTTGACGTTTGAAATAGTGTCAATATCCTGCAGGGTTTTTAAAAAAAGCACCTCAATTTTTTTAACCGAAAGGAGGCGAGATAAACTTGCTGTTAATCCCGAAGTTTGCCAGGGTAATTGTAAAAATTTTGCTTTGTTAAATTGAGATTTATTAAGCCCTAATAAATAATACCCTCCGTCTTTTGAAGGTCCAAGAACAATTTTGTTTTCTTCAAGATTTTTTGCAGCAGTTAAAAGTTGATTGCTGTTTAAATGTGGGGTGTCATTTCCTATTGTGATTACGTTATCAAAGCCTTTTGCGTAAACTTGTTCAATTGCATTTGTATAACGTTCACCAAAGGTTGCGCCTGTTTGTTGTGATTCGGAAATTACAAAATGTGGAAGTCCTGTTTTTTCAACTTTTTTAATTACTTGTTTGTTAAGCGCATCAAAAAGCACAGCCGCTTTAGGGAATATTTTTATTTCTCCTTCACGTTTAGCCGAATTGGCAAAAATTAATATGGCTGTTTTTTGAATCAATTAATTAAAAAAAAATATCAATGTTTTAAAGTTTTAAATTCAATTTGTTATTCTGTAACAGTACCTTGACAACTGCTCCCAGCACCAGCTGTGCAGCCATAGCAATGTTGTGAAATTACTATATTCCTGTCATTTAATAAATCTTCGTTGTAATCTTTTAAGTGTTTAACTTTACTTGCAACAGGTAGTTTTAACATTTGATTAAAGTCGCAATCAAATAAATAACCATCCCAACTTATTGAAATTGTGTTTGTACACATTACATTTTCGACAGCTGCGGGGTTATATGCCTCAACTAATTGATACATATAATCTTCATAGTTTTCACTAGCGATGAGATAGTCAAGAAAACGTGCGATAGGTAAATTTGTGATTGCAAAGAGATTGTGGAATTGAATTCCAAAATCTTCCATTAATGCGTGCTTAAATTCTTTCTCCATACTAGCTTGGTCACCAGGCAAATATGCGCCATTAGGATTATAAACTAAATCTAACCTTAATCCACTATCTGGCATACCATAACCAATAGCGTTTAATTGTTGTAATGCAGTGATGGACATGTCAAATACGCCTTCACCGCGTTGTTTATCTGTCTTTCCTTTTGTCCAGTGTGGCATGGAGCTCACTACATGTACATTGTGTTTTTTGAAGAATTCAGGAAGGTCATGATATTTTTTGTTTGCTCTAATAATTGTAAGATTACTACGAACGATAAAATCTTTTATTCCTGCTTTGCTTGCTTCTTCTACGAAACGGCGAAAATGTGGGTTCATTTCTGGTGCCCCACCTGTTAAATCAAGCGTATGCGCTCCTGTATTCTTAATTACCTCTAATGCTAACTCCATGGTCTCCCATGTCATAATTTCTTTACGGTCAGGACCTGCATCAACATGACAATGCTCACAAACCTGGTTGCACATGTAGCCTACGTTGATTTGAAGAATTTCCAACTTTTTGGGGCGAAGTGGAAGTTTATTTATTTCTTTTATTTTTTTTGCAAAGGTGGGAAGTTCCCCATTTGCAAAAATCCCATTGCTTAAAATTTCGACTTGACGTTTTGCGTTTGCAAGTTCAGCATCTCGTTTTTGAAGGGATTGTTGTTTTAGTTTTGCCAAATTAAGGGGTTTAAGATTTACGATTGATTATTTAGATCGTAGTATTATTTTTATTCTTAGAATTATTTTAGACTGCGCACGTAACTAGAAATATATTTCTTATTTCTAATAGAAAGTAACAAGTGTCTTTACATTTCTAGCTTATTAACCTTGTTCATCATCATAGTTCCATGCACGAGTGTTGCACCACTTTTAATTGCTGCACCTACATGTATAGCCTCCATCATTTGTTCTTTTGTTACTCCTCTTTGTAGAGTGTCTTTTGTATAGGCATCAATACAATAGGGGCATTGCTCTGTATGTGCTACTGCTAATGCTATTAATGCTTTTTCTCTTGCAGTTAAAGCGCCTTCTTCAAACACTTTACCATAGTAATCGAAAAACTTAGTCCCTAGTTCTTCACTCCATTCGGTGATTTCACCGAATTTTCTCAAATCTGCTGGGTCGTAATAATTGTTTGATGCCATAATATAGATATATGAAATTTACGAGTTTTACCCCGTTTTGGTTTTAAAGTCGTAAATATAACAAAGTAGTCTTGGGATATTCAAAAACCTTTCACCAAATTGATTTGTAAAGCTATGTTTTAAACTACATTATTTTTATATGATTTTTCGTAAAGCTTTGTTAAATTGAGGGGTATTAGACCGCTCCTACTGCTATTCTCGTATTTTTACAAAAAAAATATTGATGGAAAAAAGTACACTATTTTGTTGTTTGATGATCTTTTCATTTTTTTTAATTGGTAATCAAAGTGCACTAGCACAAACACCGCAAGTGCCTTCTTCTTTTAAAGAATATTACCCTATTGCTCAACGATCGTATTTGTCAGGAGGTTTTGGGAATAACGAATATGAACAAATTCTTTTAGATACAAAACCATCAGTATATTATAGTTTTTATAATGATATACGCGAGGCTATAACTGCAGATGAGCGTACACCGGGTTATGCTGTTTATTTAAGTTTTCAACCTCAGTTTAGAATCTATAATGAAGAGTCTAGACCTGTTAAAACACCCTCTTATAAAATTCTTGCAGGATGGCAGCCTATAATTGTTACTAGTGATAATAATTTTTTAACATTAGGAATTGAATCTGGCCATTACTCTAATGGACAATCAAACAGCGCATTTAGTGACGAGTTTGAAGATGGAAGTCCCGAAGGACAAGCTGTTTATACTACAATAACAGATGATACTGATTTGTCTGAAATTTTAAATAGAAAAACAGGCAACTTTTCTACAAACTTGACAAGACTTTCTTTTAATTATCGTCAAAATAAATTTACAGATGAGGTAATCCCTAAACGTATTCATTCTTACACCTTAACGTATCAATTATATCATGACAAATTTTTTGGGGTGATAGATTTTGGAGGTTATAATCCTGAAGATATTGATATTTATGGTCGTCATCGTATAGAAGCACAATATGAATTTACCTTCTATTGGAAGGGAATGCGTATTGCTGCAGGACAAGATATATTTTTACAATTAGGAGCACACCCATCTGTAACCCCTTTTCGTTCTCAATCTAGAATGATTGTGCATCCTTGGAATACAGATTTAGGGTTTTTTGGACAGTTTGACTTTGGTTTTGATGATTATAATTATCGTTTTGTTGATAGTTACCCAAGGATGTCCTTTGGTATTTCTTGGGATTGGTTTACACCATTTTTATTAGAATCAAGAAAATAGATGTAGTCACATTTCCGCGGAAATGTACTTCATGATATTAATCAAATGAATAGTTAATACCCGTCGTAAAATCGTATTGAGAATTGGGAATTCCAACAGCAGGTTGTGCATCATAAATAAACGTATATGCTAATTTTAACCCGAAGTTTTTAAACATTGATACAACAAGTGCGCTTTGACTAGAAATACGATAATCTGAAATTTCTTTTAATAAAGGTTGATAATAGGTAGTGCTAACGATAGAAACATTATTTGTAGGATATAAGCTAAAAGATAGGTAAGTACTCCCTCTAAAGTCTTTTTGAAGTGGAGTTGCTCCATCATCAACCTCTTCATATTCGAGCATTGCTAATGTGCCAATGTATACGCGATAATTATCTGCTTTTGAAACTTTAAAGCGAGGTCCCGTTCCTAAAAGTCCTCTAAATTTTATTTTGTTTATCTTGTTGTATTGCGCTTGCCCAAAAGCCTCCCAAGCTAATCTGGGTTTCAATTTGTAATTATATCTTAAATGCTGAATTCCGCTATTTTCAAAATCATCTCCTTCTATTTTCTGAAATGCAATGTCATTTTTAAATAGTACTAGATGGTTGTTCATTTTGTACTGAACATGGATGTTGTTTGAAAGTGTTATAAAATCGTTTGTATTTCTTTTTAATGCGAAGTTTAAACTTGCAGCTCCAGAAAATCCTGAGGTGTCAGTAACTTTGCGAAGCGATTCTGCATTTAAAATTTGCCCACTTGAGGCAAATGAAATGAAAATAAATAAAATTAATAAATGTAATCTGTACATGCTATTCTTTAATTGTGGTTACAAAAATAGAAAAAGCGTGAAGTTTAGTTAAATCTTATTAGTTCAATTTGTAAATAAGTGGGCTTATGAGTTTTTCAAAAAAACTTTAAATGTGGTTCCTACATTTACTTCGCTTTCAACCTCAACATGACCCCCCATTGCTTCAATTTGATTTCTAGTAATAAACAAGCCTATGCCGCGTGAGTCTTTATGAGAATGAAAAGTTTTATGTAGCCCAAAAAGCTTTTCTTTATTTTTCTTTAAATCAATCCCTAATCCATTGTCTTTAAAAATTAAAACAGTGTAATCATCTTTTTTTTCTGCAGATACTTCAACAAAACTATCCCTTTCTTTAGAAGCATATTTTATTCCGTTAGTTAAAAAATTTACTGTAATGCTATCAACATAAGCAGCTAATCCAAATACTTGCATGTCATCGCTAATGTTATTTTTGATAATTACTTGGTTATTTCTTGCTAGAGATAATAGGCTGTTAATATTGTAATCAACAACCGTTTTTAAATTAATAACTATATAATCTTGACTTGATTCTAAATTAGTTTGAACAATATCTGTTAAGTGTTTAATGGTATTTGTTAAATTGTCTGAAGCTCCTTTAAGATATTGAATATTTTCGTTATTATAAATATTAGGAGATTCATCTTTAAGTAAGTCTAATAACATAGATATACCGCCAGAATGAGATCTTAAATTATGAGTTACAATATCAGCGAAATTCCTTAGTCGATTTACTTGATTGTCAGATATTTTTAAAAGTGAAAGGATGTATCTTTCAGCTTTTTTAATTTCAGAAATGTTTATTCCTATCCCAAGAAATCCAGTAATTTCATTATTTTTTTTAATTGGAGATACAGTCATCAATACTGGGTATGTGCTTTTGTCTTTACGAACATGCGTCCAGCTTTTTGTATCTGTTGTGTTTAGTTTAACATTAGAGGTTAGTGTTTTAAAATCTTCAATTTTCTCATTAGAAGGTTTAAAAAACTGTTCTTTTAATTCTTCAATTTCTTCTTCTTGATGAAAAATCACGGGAGTATGTTTGCCAACGACTTCTTCGGCTTTATATCCAAGGTTAATCTCGGCGCCTTTATTAAATCGTGTAATAATTCCAGAGATATCTGTTGTTACAATAGTCACATGTGTACTTGCATCAAATACTGCCTGATTTTCGGCTAACGTTTTTTCTAGTTTTTCCTTAGAAAGTTTAGATTTGGTTACGTCTTGAAATGAGCCAATTAATTTAGGGTTTTCAGGATCTTCTGTCCATTTTATGCCTGTAGTACGTACCCACTTAATATTGTTTTTTGCTGTAATTAGTCTGCAGGTAATATCAAAATTTTCTCCTGTAGAAAGTACATTACGTAATGTTTTGTCAATTAAATTACGGTCATCCTCATGATAAAATTTAATAGCTTTTTCAAAGTTGTGTTCGTAATCTAGAGGTAATTCGTGTATTGCATACACCTCATCTGTCCAGTGTGTTTTATTTGTATTTAAATCGAGTTCCCAAGCTCCAATATTATTAAACTTTTGACTTTCATTAAATATTTTAGTGGTTTTGGATAATTCATTATTTAACCTATTTACCTCAATTGTTTTTTTTCTCAACTCAAGTACTTGCATTACTTGATTTCGTAGAAGTTTTAAGGACTCAATTTGATCTTCATTTAATTGTTTAGGCTTGTCGTCAATGACGCAAAGAGTTCCTAGAGAGTACCCTTTTTTACTTATTAAAGGTACCCCTGCGTAAAAGATAACGTTGGGTTCGCCAGTGACAAGTGGGTTGTTTTTAAAGCGATTATCTTCTCTTGAGTCTTCTATTATAAAAATATCTTTAGGGCTTTCGATTGCATGAGAGCAAAAGGCAAATTCTCTTGGTGTTTCTCTTGTGTCAAGACCTTCATGAGACAAAAACCACTGCTTATCTTCTGTAATAAGACTAATAAGAGAAATTTTTGTATTACAAATTTGGGAAGCCATTTTTGTCAAAAAATCATAATCAGATTGTTCTATTTGATTTAATATATCATATGACTTAAGATCATCTAATCTTTTAGCTTCATTGCTTTGGTTTAAATTTTTATTCATGAGGAGGAGGATTAAGCAGCATCATATGTAAAGCAAAAATGTTATGCCGTATAATCCCAATAAAATCACATGTTATTTTGCAGACCTTAGAGGAATTTACAGCAATTTAGAACTATTTTTTGGTTAAATCTCTTAATTAAATAACAAGTTGTAATGCCTATTAATTTAATAGAGTGCTTATTTTTTAATTATATAACCTATTGATTGTGATAATTGTAAGACTTAAGGGTTATAGTTTTTAAATATCTCAATCTTATAGTTGTTAAGTTGAAATTCTCTTAAATAGGAAAATTAGGTGTTTTTCAAAAAAAAATATTACTCTGGATTTTTTTAATTGCGAAAAAAATAAATTTACTGGTGAGATAACCCAATAGGATTCTTTAAATTAACTAGCAAGCTTTGACATGACAAGTTTTTGAATAAAGATTGATTATGTGTTATGCTAACTACTTTAATATTTCCTGTAGGATATAGGCTAAATAACATATATGTGCTCCATTTAAAATTCCTTTTTAGGGAGTTGAGCCATCATATGCATTTTCATATTTAAGTATTTTTTAGAGCATGATGTCTTTTTAAATAATACCAACTTTAATTTTTTCACTGAATGTGAATTTTATTTGAAAGAGTTATAAAGTTTTTATACTTTAATTAAGGGAAAAATTTAAATTTTCTGGGCCTAAATAACTTGGGGTCTCGATTACTTTACGAAGGGATTCTGAGTTTAAGATTTGAGCGGATAATGTGGTTTATGTAAATAAAAATAATTGTAACCTCATAAATAACAATTTAATAGAAGCTTATAAATTTCAGAAATAATAATTAGCACTTTAATTATATTACTCACAATTGTTATTGTAGAAATGAACCATTTTTTTAATGGTAATATCTTCGATTTCTTTGTTTTTTATCTTGGACACCAATAAAGGACAATCTCTAAAAAACTTCATGGATTTTTTCCTATTAATACCCATTCTTGCAAAACCATCAAGTTTTAATTTTTTTAGTTCCGTTTCATTAGGTCGAACATAATAGTATATCGTGTCTCCAGAGTGTTGTGCGTTTGGAATTCCTGAGGGTCCATAAATTATGTATTTTGAATATAGTGTTAAGTTACCAACAAGTTCTAATTTTAAATATTGATATTTACCACTCTTTTTAAAATAAATGCTTTTAAAAGTGTTTCTTTTTCCATTTTTATAGAAAACAACTTTATCTATTTTGTCATTTTTAAATTTCTTAGGTTCGCCCTCAGGATTTTCAAAAATTGTAGTTCTGTTAGAGTTCATTTTTACATCTCCAATGAGTACAGTACCGTCTTTTAAATAAAGTCTATCATCATTAACATCCATTTGAGCGACCATATTGAATGCAGTAAATAATATTATTGAGATTGTTAGTTTTAAATTTAACATGATTAAGGATAATTTGAGGTGGAATGTATAGTAAACAAAAAACCCACAATCGTGAGAAAGTGGGTTTTTGTGGTACCTCCAGGAATCGAACCAGGGACACATGGATTTTCAGTCCATTGCTCTACCAACTGAGCTAAGGTACCTTTTATTGGTCGGCAAATATAAAGGTATTTTGAATACTGCAAAATATAATTTTAAATAATTTCAAAAAAAAAGATTTATTGCTTTCTAAGTGGCACACCGCCAAGCTAAAACGTCAAACAATAAATAACAAAAGATACAATCCTTGAAATAGAGTTGTATTTTTGTCGTCTTTACCTCGTGTATGTATTTAATAATTGATGTTGGGAATACTTTAAATAAGATCGCTGTCTTTGATAGAGGCGCATTAGTGCATAAAAAAGTTTCGGTAAAAACAGCTTTTTTAGAAGCCATTAATCAGGTTTCAAAAGCATACCCTATGATGGATAATTGTATAATTTCTTCAGTGGGTAAACTTTCTGAAGCAAGTTTTTCAATGTTAGATTCTTTATTTAAGGTTAAAGTGTTAACTCACGAAAGTAAAATTCCGTTTAAAAATTTATATGAAACCCCTACAACATTAGGAGTAGATAGAATAGCACTCGTAGCTGCTGCTGCAGTACAATTTCCGAAGAAAAATGTATTAGTCATCGATGCGGGAAGTGCAATAACATATGATTTTTTGACTGATAAAAATAATTATATAGGAGGAGCAATAGCACCTGGGATTGCAATGCGATACAAAGCTTTACATAACTTTACAGAAAACTTGCCATTATTAAAAAAAATTGATAGCTACGAGTTGATAGGTACTACTACAGATAAAGCTATACATAGCGGCGTACTTGAAGGGGTTTTGCTTGAAATAGACGGAGTTATTAATGCATACAAAAAAGAATATCCTAATTTAACGATAATTTTAACTGGTGGAGACACTGATTTTTTGCGAGATAGATTAAAAAATGACATCTTTGCGAACTCAAATTTTCTGTTAGAGGGATTAAACCACATTTTAGAACATAATATAGATTGATGTTGAAGCGAATTATTATTGGAGTTTTTTTACTCATTACCAGTATTACCTGGGCACAAGAGGGGACTTCCTCACCTTATTCTTTCTACGGGATAGGAACTTTAAAGTTTAAAGGAACAGCAGAAAATAGAATGATGGGGGGTATTAGCGTTTTTGGCGATAGTATCCATGTCAATCTTCAAAACCCAGCTGCACTTGCAGATTTAGAACTTGTAAATTTTACAGTTGGCGGAAGCCATAAGTATGTAACGCAAAAAACAGATTTGGAAAGTCAAAAGCAATCAACCACATCGCTAGATTATTTAGCAATGGGAATACCAATGGGAAAATTGGTTGCTAGTTTTGGATTAATACCATACACATCTGTAGGATATGATATTGAAAGTGTTTCAGGAGATGTTACTACACGTTATACTGGTGAGGGAGGCTTAAATAAGGCGTTTTTAACATTTGCTTATAGGGTTACTCCAAACTTCAGTTTAGGTGTTGACACTAACTATAACTTCGGAAATATCCAAAACACAGCTTTTAGTGTGCAAGATGGCTTAGAGCTAGCTTCAAGAGAAAATAATAGGTCAGATTTATTAGGTTTCAGCTTTAATTTAGCAGCGAGATATAAAACAATGGTAACTGAAGATCTTGAGCTTACAACATCTTTTATTTATACACCCGAAACAAACTTTGAGTCTGAAAACACCAGACAACGTTCAACATTATTTGTGGTGCCTTCCACTGGAACAACAATTGTTAGAGAAGAAATTGAGGTGGCTGTAGAAAATACAGATTTTACCTTTCCTTCACAGTGGACATTGGGAGCTGGAATAGGGAAGCCTAAACATTGGGCAATAGGAGCAGAATATACAGATCAAAAGACCAGTAATTTTACAAACAGAACCTTTGAACTTGAAAATGTTTCATTTACTGATGCATCAAAGTTTAGAGTTGGTGGATATTTTATACCTAATTATAATTCTCTTGGTAATTACTATAAGAGAGTGGTTTATAGGGCTGGTATAAGGTTTGAAGAAACTGGGATAAACCTTAATGGGCAAGACATAAACGAGTTTGGCATATCTTTTGGAGTTGGATTACCTGTAGGGAGATTATTCTCAAATGTAAACCTTGGTTTTGAAATAGGTAGGCGCGGTACCACAGACTTCGGGTTGATTCAAGAAAACTTCTTTAATACTTTCTTAAGTTTTTCATTAAACGATAGATGGTTTGACAAACGATATTTAGATTAACACAATAAACACTACCACGATGAAAAATAAATCAATTTTAATGACAATGCTCTTTGGACTAGCTCTTGTTGGGACTTCTATTGCACAAAATGACTGTGCAGTTACGGTTTCACTATTTACGGAGCCTGCAAAAGCAAAAAACTATCAAGCAGCTTATAAAACATATGATAAAGTAGTGGCAGAGTGTCCACAGTCAACAATGGCTATTTATCAATATGGTGAAAAAATGTTTGTTGACTTTATTGAAAAAGGAGATAAGGCAAAAATTACTGAACTTGAAAAGAATATGAAATTGCGTATGCAGTATTATCCTTCTAAAACTAAAGAAGGAGATGTGTTGGCAGATTTAGCACAAGTTCGTTATGATAACCAAATAGGAACTAAAATGGAGCAATTTAATGCTTTTGATAATGCCTATAAAAAAGATGCAGAGAACTTTAAAAGTGCAAAATCTTTATATACATACTTTTCATTAGCAAAAGATTTGTTTGAGGATGGACAAAAAGATTTGCAAGATGTTTTTAACTTGTATGATGTTGTTCAAGAGAAGTTAGATGTTGAAGAAGGTAAAATGGCGAAAACTTTAACAGAGTATATTGATAAAGAAGATGCTGGTGAAACTTTGTCATCAAAAGATAAAAAAAGAATGCAAGCCTATGAAAAAAACTTAACCATTTTTGGTAAAGTAAGAGGTTCTGTTGATACTAAGCTTGGTAATGTAGCTGATTGTCCTAACTTAGTTCCATTATATAGTAAAGATTTTGAAGCTAAGAAAAATGATATTAGTTGGGTGAAAAATGCAGCAGGAAGATTAAGTGGAAAGGATTGTACGAGTGACCCATTGTTTATTAAACTAGTGGAGCAACTAGATAAGTTAGAACCTTCTGCAAATTCTAAGATGTTCTTAGGTCAATTAGAAGCTAAAAAGGGTAATGATGCTAGAGCATTACAGTATTATGAGCAATCATTAGAAATGCAAACAGATCCGAATGCAAAATATAGCATTTATTACAAATTAGCAGAAGCACAACGTAAAGCTGGAAGCTATGGTGCTGCAAGAGGTTTCTACAATAAGATGCTTGAAATCAAACCTAATAAAGGTGTTGCTTATCTAAAAATAGCAGATATGATTGCTAGAAGTTCAAACAGTTGTGGTGGAACACCATTTGAAAAAAGAGCTGTAAACTGGAAAGCAGCAGAATATGCTGACAGAGCTGCAAGGATTGATCCTTCTATTGCTGGTAATGCAAGAGCAGCAGCAGGAAGTTACAGAGCTAGAGCGCCTCAAAAAGCAGATATTTTTACAGCGGGTATGGCTGGAAAGACAATATCTTTAAGATGCTGGGTTGGTGGAAGCGTAAGAGTCCCTAATCTATAAGAATGATTTTAAAATCACATATATATAAAAGCGTGATGGCCATATTAATGGTCATCACGCTTTTTGCGTGTGATAATAATTATAAAAATAAACAAAAGCTGTCCATAAGTGATATGGAGCCACTTGCTATAGGTGTTGATATTAATGTAAAATATACAGACAGTGGAAAGGTAATGACTAATCTGTTGTCAAAAAAATTACTTGATTATTCAAACTATAGTTTTCCTTATCAAGAGTTCCCAGAGGGTGTTGAAGTACGGTTTTGGGAAGATGAAAAGATGAGCACAGTAACTGCAGATTACGCTATTAGATATGAAGAAACAGGAATAATTGATATGCGAGAAAATGTCAAAATTATTACAAGTGATAGTTTAACCTTAAGTGCCTCGCAGTTATATTGGGATCAAAATAATGAATGGGTGTTTACGGATCAACCCTACCAGATTAAATTTAAAGATGGCTCCTATAACGACGGTGGGCAATTTGACTCCAGTCAAGATTTTACAGAGTTCATTTCATTAAAAAATAAAGGTGTTCAACTAATTGACAAACAAGAAACAGATGCGAAATAGTATTTATAAAATTTTTGAATATGCATATATTGCTATGGCTATAGGCTCATTATACCTAGTTTTTAGTTTTTGGGAGGAGCAAAGAGGTCGCGCATATATGTTTATCTTTTTTGCTGTGGTTGCAGTATTTATGTTTTTCTTTAAACGTCGTTTTCGTAAAATGATTGAGAAACGTAATAAGGACCTAAATAAATAATACACTTATTTATTCTGAAATTTTAAGGGTGAAAGTAATTTAGATACTCCAACTGTAGTTTATAGATTTTTAATTTAAGTTTAGATTTCAAATTCATTAGCTATCTTTACATTAATAAATAAATCCATCATTTGGAATACCATCTAATAATCATTATTCTTTCCCTAATTTTCTCTGCATTCTTCTCAGGGATGGAAATAGCATATGTCTCTTCAAATAAGATACATATTGAAATTGAGAAAAAACAAAACGATTTTCTAGCAGGAGTACTCAAAAAAATAACTAAGCGACCTTCTAAGTTTATAGCCACTATGCTTGTGGGTAATAACATTGCACTCGTTGTCTATGGATTTTTTATGGGTGAATTGCTTATGAGGTATATCCACGTTGACGGTGCTAGTGGACTGTTAATTCAAACAGTAATTTCAACATTAGTTATCCTTTTAACTGCAGAGTTTCTGCCTAAGGTATTTTTTCAAATTTATGCAAATAGCTTAATTAAAATATTTGCCATTCCAGCATATTTCTTTTATGTATTTTTTAGTTTTATATCCGAATTTATAATTTGGATTTCAGATCTTGTTCTCAAGTACATCTTTAAAACAGAGGGTGATACAGTGCAATTGAGTTTTAGTAAATTAGAGCTTGGAAACTACATAACCGAGCAAATGGAAGCCGTAGAGACCGAAGATGAAATTGACACAGAGATTCAAATATTTCAAAATGCACTAGACTTTTCTGAAATAAAATCAAGAGAAGCCATGATTCCCCGAACAGAGGTTGTGGCTGTGGAACTCACCACAACGCCACAAGAATTAAATAAAATTTTTACCGAAACAGGGCTTTCAAAGATTCTGGTTTACAAAGAAAACATTGATGATATTGTAGGATATGTTCACTCTTTTGAACTGTTTAAAAAACCTACAAGCTTAAAAAAAGTATTGACCCCAGTAATTTTTGTTCCAGAAACAATGCTTTGTAAAGATGTGTTGAATATACTTAGTAAAAAAAGGAAAAGTATTTCGGTAGTTGTTGATGAATATGGTGGCACAAGTGGTATTATAACCGTTGAAGATATAATTGAAGAATTATTTGGGGAGATTGAGGATGAGCATGATAGTATTGGGCTTGTAGAGGACGAGTTAGGAGAGGGGCATTACCATTTTTCGGCAAGGCATGAAGTGGATTATTTAAACGAAACTTACAAATTACAACTTCCAGAAAATGAAAACTACGAGACTCTTGGAGGGATGATTGTAAACTTCACAGAAGGTATTCCTCAAAAAGATGAAAAAGTAATTATTGGAGAATACGAATTTAATATCCTCGATGTTTCAAACACTAAGATTGAATTAGTGGAGCTCAAGCCATCAAAATCAATTGATTAAAGACAATTTTTATTTTAACTTATAAGTTTAAACAAGGTGAAATTTCCGAAGAAAAACACACTGTTGCTATAACTTTAATTTTTTACACAAAGTTTTTTTATTAATGCAGGGAAAATGGTATTTTCGCCCACTAAATTAATGTGGTGCTGTGTGTTAAAAACAGCATTAAAATTATCCTGAACGATGGCAATTTTAAATAGTATTAGAAAAAGAGGAGTTTTCCTTATTATAATTATAGCGTTAGCGCTTTTCTCTTTCATCCTTGCAGATGTGATTAGAAATGGCGGTTTTTCTTCAGAAAAATCTCTAACTACTGTGGCGACTGTCAACGGTGAAGAAATGACTCGTGATGACTTTATGAAAAAAGTAGAGCAATCTCAGCGCACATTAGGACCTAATGGATCTACAGCGCAAGCGATGAATATGGTTTGGGACCGTGAATTGCGTTCAGTTTTGCAAAACCAAGAATATGAAAAATTAGGACTTACGGCTCAACAAGATCAAGTAAATGCTTCTTTGCAAACAGGACTTGCTTCTAATGCTACATTTCAGGATGTTGATGGTAATTATAGTCCTGCAAAAGTGCAAGAATATATTGCAGATGTACAACGCAACAACCCTACTGCATATCAACAATGGATTGATTATGAAAATGGATTAAAAGATAATATTTTACAAACTCAATATTATAATTTAATTAAAGCGGGAATGAGAAGCACCTTAAGTGAAGGGGAGCAGCAATATCGTTTTGAAAATGATAAAATAAATATAGATTATGTATTTGTTCCTTATACAAAAATACCTGATACAGATATTACCGTTAGTGATTCTGAAATAGGGAGCTACATAAAAGATAATCCGTCTGATTTTGAAGTACAGCCTCAAGTAGATATTCAATATGTTTCTTTTTCTGAAAAGCCATCTGAAGAAGATATGCAAGCCGCTAAAGCAGATGTAGCTGCATTGTTAAATGATCGTGAGGTCTACAATAGTAGTAGTAAAACAAAAGAAGTTGAAAAAGGATTAAAGAACACAACAAATTATGCTGAGTTTGTAAATGCAAATAGCGATATAGGCTATAATGACAGAGTATGGTTTAAAAGTGAGTTGCCAGCAAATATTGCAGATACTTTGTTTGCTATGAACGAAGGTGATATTTATGGGCCTTACCAGCAAGACAACACTAACAATTTGACTAAAGTTATTGAAGTTACACGTTTGCCAGATTCAGTACAGTCAAGTCATATGTTAATTCGTTGGAAAGGAACAATGAGAGCTAGTGATGCAATTACTCGCTCAAAAGAAGATGCAAAAAAATTAGCTGATAGTTTAAATGCTTTGGTTAAAAAATCACCAAGTAAGTTTGAAGATTTAGCAAAGCAATTTTCTGATGACAAATCAAACAGTGAAAAAGGTGGTGATCTTGGATATTCTGGGCCAGGTAGAATGGTGCCAGCTTTTAATGACTTTATTTTTGATAACAAAGAAGGTTCAGTAGGTGTTGTTGAGACAGATTTTGGATACCACGTAGTAAAAGTAGGTGAACAAAAAAATATGCAAAAAGCAATTAAAGTAGCAACAGTGTCAAAAGAGATTGAGGCTAGTGAAAAGACATTAAATGATGTTTTTGCAAAAGCATCTAAGTTTGAAGTTGCTTCTCAAAAAGGTGACTTTACTGAGGTTGCTAAATCACAAGAGCTTAATTTAAAGCCTGTAAATAAAATTAGCAATATGGATGCAAGTATTCCTGGTATTGGTAACAATCGTTCAATTGTAAATTGGGCATTCGAAGAAAACAGTGAAGTAGGAGATATTAAAAGATTTAGTACTTCTGATGGGTATGTTATTGCTCAATTAACACGTAAAAGTCCAAGAGGTCTTATGAGTGTGGCAGAAGCTAGTGCTGTTGTTACTCCAAAATTACGTAACAAAAAGAAAGCTGAAAAAATTAAAGCAGGCATTTCTGGAAACGATCTTAACGCTATTGCAACAAGTCAAAATGTAACAGTGCAAAATGCAACTGCAATTACAATGGCGGCACCTACGCTTCCAGGAGCAGGGGCAGAGCCTAAGGTTGTTGGAGCAGCTTTTGCTAAAAAAGCTGGTGAATCTACAGGATTGATTGATGGCGAAAAAGGAGTATTTAAAGTAAAAGTTACAGCTGTAAATCCTGCACCAGGACTTGAAAATTATGCTACTTATTCAAATCAATTAAATAGCGCAGCTACTCCAACAGTTAATTCTAAAGTATTCCAAGCTTTAAAAAATGCAGCAGATGTTGAAGATAACAGAGCAAATTTTTTCTAGGATTTCAGGGAAATAAATAATATAAAAAAGCCTTTTCATTTATGAAAAGGCTTTTTTATTACGCTTACAGGAATGGTATTTGTTTAAAATCTACCTCTTAAGTTTTCAATATCATTTCTTCAAAAGACAAAATAGTATTATACCCTTTAGCTTTAAAATACTCCAAGTCATTTTTATTACCAGTTACAAGAATGAAATCACCACCCCAAGCACCAAGGCTTTTTATTGTATTAGGATAATCATTAAATAATCTAGACTTAACAGTGGGTTGTTTTATAATTATTGAAATAAGCGCTTCATGTGCGTTTAATAATGCTTCAAAATCTTGCAACGTATAACACATTAAAAGTTTGTTACTCAAATCTGTAATTTGTTGTAACTGTTTTTTTGAAACCAAAGCGTTTTTATAAGCAGCAATACCTTCTTTGCTGTTCTGTTTTTGATTAAGATGCACAAAAAAGAGAGCGTCTTTAAAATCCCAATTGAGGTGTACATTTCTTACCTCCGGTTGAAGCGTCTTGTTTCTTATATAAAATATAGGTGTGCTATGCTGTGCTGCAGCAATATCATAACCACTGCCGCCAAAACTCTTTTCAAGTAACTCAAAAGCATTAACATTTGCCCATTGCGCAATGTTATTAATAAGTGTAGAAGACGTCCCCAAACCCCAATTTCGGTCAAAATCAAGATACGTAGTTACAGCGTATCCATTTTTAGAAGTTAAAAAGTTTTTGTTTAGATTTCTAGCAGCTTTCAATATATCACTAAGTGTTGCAGATTCCTTAGTTTCTTTTTCAGATTTTAAATTTGATAACTCAAAATATGATTCAAACCAACAATTTTTATCCTTGTCAAAACTTTTCCAAAAAAGTCCAGGTGTATTATTTTTTTCAACCGACAAAGTCTGGCCGTATTTAGTAGGTAATGCAAGTGCTGTCGCACCATCAAGTACTACATACTCACCTGTAATGAGTAATTTTCCGTTGCTGTAAAAGGTTTGTTTCAAAAATTATTATGTTCTTTTGTTTGTAACGAAATTTACTACAGCACTATGAGAAACGGGGTGTTTTTTAAAATACTCAACAGCTTCTGTCTTTTCAATTTCCGAAGCATTTAAGCCATTTAAAATATTCATTAAATGCATTTTCATATGTCCTTTTTGAATGCCAACTGTAACCAGAGACTTCAATGCAGCAAAATTTTGCGCTAGACCAGTAACTGCAATAATCTCCATTAATTGTTTTGCATTTGGTTTTTGTAACAAGCTGAATGCAAATTTTACAAGTGGGTGTAGATTGGTGAGTCCACCCACAGTTCCTATTGCTAGCGGTAGTTCAATCCAAAATTTAAAAATCCCTTTTTCAACCTTTGCGTGTGTCAAGCTTGTATAATTTCCGTCTTTAGAAGCATAGGCGTGAACTCCAGCTTCAACGGCTCTAAAATCATTTCCTGTTGCTAAAACTACAGCATCAATGCCGTTCATAATTCCTTTATTGTGCGTGACGGCACGTCTAGGAGTTGCCTTTGCTATAGCTACTGCACGCACTATTTTGTTAGCGAAAATCGCTCCATCCATCCCTTCAACGTTTAATTTTGAAACTGGACAACTTACCTCTGCTCTCACAAGACAATCTGGAACATAATTAGAAAGTATGCTCATAACAATTTCAGGATATGCTTCGGAAATTTTAAAGGGTTGAAATGATTGTGCTTCATTTTTAAATGTACTAGCGATTACCTCTAAGCAACTATTTATAAAATTAGCTCCCATTGCATCCCCTGTCTCAAAAGTACAATGTAGTTGAAAGTAACCTTCTAATGTATCGGTTATGTTGATAAATTCAATATCGAGCAAACCGCCACCTCGCTTTTTCATGTTTTTCTGTATAGCGTCGATACTAGAAATTAGTGTGGGTTTAATTTCTGCAAAATACGTTTCCAAGTCTGTTACATTTCCGAAGAAATTAAAATGAACTTGCCCGTTTTTTATCGTTGAGAGTACTTGAGCTTTAAAACCTCCCTTGTTTAACCAAAACTTAGCGGCATTACTAGCCGCCGCAACAACAGAGCTTTCTTCAATGACCATAGGGATGGTATAAAGATTGTCATTTATAAGAAAATTGGGGGCAACTCCAAGCGGTAAATAATAATTTGAAATAGTGTTTTCAATGAAGTCGTCATGCAGTTTTTGCAGTGCTTCATCACTGTTCCAGTATTTTTTTAAGATAGTAATGGATTGTGAGTCATCTGCAAGGTAATTTGCTGATAACCATTTAATTTTTTGTTCTTTAGTTTTTTTGTAAAATCCTGATACCGGGTTTACCATAGATAGGTTTTTGAGAGTGACAAAGATAGGGGATAGATTTTAAAATTTGAGATGTAGAATCCACCCAATTTTCATTGTTTTTTCTATAATAACGTGCGTATTTAACAGCGTAATTGCCTAAAAATACCTAAAAATTTACTAAACTTGTCATACTAAAATTTTAACAGTTTGAAGCACACAATACTTTCCCCATTTTTTCTTTTATTACTCACAGTCTTTACTACGCTTAACGCTCAAATACAGGACATCACCGTTGAAGATATTTACGGTGGCACTTTTAGAGCTGAGCGCCTCGATGTTTTACGTTCATTGCAAAATGGAAAAGAGTATGCAGTGCTTAATTATAGTAGGCAAATGGCGGCTTCAACGGTGGATGTGTATGACTATAAAAGTGGTGAGAAGGTTCGTACGTTAGTTTCTTCAAAAGATTTAGCGGGTATTGATTATATAATTTCTTATGAGTTTAATAGTGATGAGTCAAAAATGATTCTTGCTACTCAATTAGACCAAGTCTATCGTCGCTCTGCATTAGGCACCTATTATATCTACGATTTGAAGACAAAACAATTGTCTAAAATTTCGGAAGATAAAATACAAGAACCCGTTTTAAATAATGCTGGCACAAAGGTAGCTTACGGGTATGAAAACAATCTTTACATTAAGAACTTGAACTCTGGAAAAGTAACTCAAATGACAAATGATGGTTTAAAAAACAGCGTTATTAATGGTATAACTGATTGGGTTTATGAAGAAGAATTTGCATTTGTGAGAGCTTTTGATTGGAGTGCAGATGGAAAACATATAGGCTTTGTTAAATTTGACGAGAGTGCAGTACCACGTTTTTCAATGGATGTCTTTGGAAAAGAACTTTACCCCAGTCAACAAGTTTTTAAATACCCAAAAGCAGGTGACCCTAATGCAATAGTATCATTACATATTTATGATGTTGATGCTGAGAGTACTAAGGATGTTGAGCTTTCAAAATATAACAGTTATTATATTCCACGTCTTGAGTGGACAAAGGATAAAAATACATTAAGTGTACAACTTACAAATAGAAAGCAGAATGTGGTTGACTTGGTTTTTGTAGATGCAAAGTCTGGAAAAACTACTTTGGTTCGTCAAGAAAAAGACGATGCTTATGTAGACATTACTGATGATTTGACCTTTTTTGATGATACTAGTTTTATTTGGACAAGTGAGCGCGATGGTTGGAACCATATTTATTACTTTGATAAAAATGGAAAACAAAAACATCAAGTAACATCGGGAAATTGGGAAGTAACAAATTATTATGGTTACGATAAGAAGACAAATAAAATTTTCTATCAAAGTACAGAAAATGGAAGTATCAACCGGGATGTATATAGTATCTCACTAGACGGTACAAACAAAAAAAGGTTGACTACTGGAACAGGGACAAATGGAGCAGATTTTAGTGCTGATTTTACTTATTTCATTAATTCATTTCATAACACACAAACACCTTACACTTTTACATTGAATGACAGTAAATCTGGCGGTGTAGTTAGAGAAATTATAAATAACAAAGCACTTAAAGAAATAACTAAGGGTTTTAAAATATCTCCTAAAGAATTTTCTACAATTAACGTTAATGGTTTTGATTTAAACATGTACACCATCAAACCTCTTGATTTCGACCCTAATAAAGAATACCCTTTATTTATGTATCAATATTCAGGGCCAGGATCTCAGAATGTTGCTAATAAATGGGATACTTCAAATGATTACTGGCATCAAATGTTAGCACAACAAGGTATCATTGTAGTATGCGTTGATGGTAGAGGAACTGGATTAAAGGGTCGTGATTTTAAGAAAATGACTCAAAAAGAACTTGGAAAACTTGAAGTTGAAGACCAGATTACTGTTGCTCAAAAATTAGGTCAAGAACGTTATATTGATGCTAACAGAATAGGTATTTGGGGATGGAGTTATGGTGGTTTTATGTCAAGTAATTGTTTGTTTCAAGGAGCAGATACATTTTCAATGGCAATAGCTGTTGCACCAGTAACAAGCTGGAGGTATTATGACACAATCTATACAGAGCGTTATATGACAACCCCGCAGGAAAATGCTAGCGGTTATGATAACAATTCTCCTATTTCACACGTAGATAAATTAAAAGGAAAATATTTATTAGTACATGGTAGTGCTGATGATAATGTACACGTTCAAAATACAATGCAATTAGTTGAAGCATTAGTACAGGCAAATAAACAATTTGATTGGCGTATTTACCCAGACAAAAATCATGGGATTTATGGAGGTAATACACGCATCCATTTATACAATATGATGACAGATTTTATTAAAAACAATTTATAATAACCAATTATTAATTAATACTCGATTACATGGAATTTAAATTTGGAGGTTCAGAAACAAACCAAAAAACGGTGCTAGGGCATCCGTCTGGTTTATTTGTATTGTTCTTTACAGAAATGTGGGAACGCTTTTCTTATTATGGAATGCGTGCACTTTTAGTACTGTTCTTAGTATCCTCAATGTTAGATGAAGGATGGGGATGGGAACGTGCAGATGCACTTTTATTGTATGGATGGTACACTGGACTTGTATATATCACTCCTATTTTTGGAGGATTAATTGCAGATAAACTTACTGGTTATCGTAATGCGGTTGTAATTGGAGCTTTGTTGATGACTTTAGGTCATGCAGCTATGGCGCTTGAAGTTTTCTCAGATCCTTTTTTCTATGTAGGATTAGGACTTCTGATTATTGGAAATGGTTTGTTTAAACCCAATATTTCTTCAATGGTAGGTCAATTATATTTAAATCAAGGGAAAGAAAAAGACGCTGGTTATACAATATTCTATATGGGTATTAATGCTGGAGCATTTTTGGGTATTTTACTTTGTGGTTACATTGGTGAATCTGTTGGTTGGCATTATGGATTTGGACTAGCTGGAATATTTATGTTCTTTGGAATGTTACAATTTTACTTTGCACAAGGCATTTTTGGTCGTATAGGTCTTTCTCCTAATAAAGCTCAGGATTTTGATGATGCTGTTGAAGACACTTTTGAAGACACTAAACATGCAATTGAAGATACAATTGAAGATGCAAATTCAAGTAAAGTTACTAGAGATAGGTTGATTGTAATTGGTGTACTTGCGTTTTTCACTATTTTCTTTTGGTGGGCATTTGAGCAAGCAGGTGGTTCAATGACAATTTTTGCTGCAGATTATACAGACAGAATTTTAGAAGGAAGTGGAGCACTTACATTTAAAATATTTAACACTGTACTTACTATAGTGCCTATGTTAATTATTACTTGGGTTTTAGGTATGTTATTTAAACAAACATATGCAAAATACTCGCTTTCAAATATTTTGTTAGGTACTAGTTTTGTTATTATTTGGGCAATTGTAATTTGGATGTTAGTAAGAGA
The DNA here is from genome assembly GCF_009014635.1 of Patiriisocius marinistellae. GTDB lineage: Bacteria > Bacteroidota > Bacteroidia > Flavobacteriales > Flavobacteriaceae > Patiriisocius > Patiriisocius marinistellae. The sequence goes on from NZ_BKCF01000001.1 coordinate 984,647, forward strand.
GTTTAATGCAGATTCTTCTGAAGTTCCTGCTTCTTGGTTTGGTATATTAAACTCCTTCTTTATAATTGCATTTGCACCATTGTTTTCTAGATTATGGCAAAGTAAATACAACCCTTCAGGGCCTGTTAAGTTTGCTATAGGTCTTATTTTATTAGGACTTGGATTTGGTATTCTAGCATACGGTTCAATGGCAATCCCATTAGGAGCTAAAACAGCATCAGTAAGTATGATGTTCTTAATACTAGCATATTTATTCCATACTTTAGGAGAGCTTTGTGTTTCACCTGTAGGACTTTCTTACGTGAGTAAATTAGCTCCAGTTAAATTAGTAGGTCTTATGTTTGGAGTATGGTTTGTAGCCAACTTTATTGCAAATACTGCAGCGGGTATTACTGGTAGTTACATGGATCCAATACTTGAAGAAAAAGGACTTTCTTATTTCTTTATGATATTTACATTAATACCAATAGGTGCTGGTGTTGTTATGTTAATACTTAACAAAACTTTAATTAAGAAAATGCATGGTATACGATAACCATCACAATTAATTAGTATAAAAAACGTTCCATTTTGTGGAACGTTTTTTGTTTTGTTATATTTAGAAAAGAAGAACGACTACACTTTAAACACTTCTCTTTTTAATACAATTTGAATATGAAAAATACTGTACTCATAATGTTACTTTGCATTGCAACATCAGTTAGTGCTCAAAAGGGTGTTAATTGGTTGTCTATGAATGATGCTCTTGCCATTCAAGCACAAGATCCAAAACCTATTTTTATCGATATGTATACTTCATGGTGTGGTCCATGTAAAATGCTAGACAGAAATACGTTTAGCAATGAAGATGTTATTAATTATATGAATGAACATTACTATGCTGTAAAGTTTAATGCTGAAGGAGACGAGAAAGTAACATATATGGGTAATAATTTTGGGAACCCTCGTTACGATCCCGCAAAAGCAAAGAGAAGAAATACACAACATGATTTTGCTAAACATATGAGTATACGCGCATACCCTACGGTTGTGTTTTTAAATGAAAAAGGTGAGTTATTAACGGCTGTAAAAAGCTATCGTACACCACAACAATTAGAGTTATACTTAAAACTTTTTGCGACAGGAGATTATAAAAATTTAAAATCTAACGAAGAGTTTGCTGCTTACACAGACAACTTTGTACCACAATTTAAAGAGAAAAAAGGCAAGTAAGTCTAAACATAATACTCTACTATGAAATATATACTTTCACTTCTTTTACTATGTACAATAGCTAATGTAGCAGCACAAGATAAAATTAATTGGATAACTATGGACGAGGCACTTGCTGCCCAAGAAGAAGTTCCTAAAAAGATTTTTATGGATGTTTACACAAAATGGTGTGGCCCATGTAAAATGCTTGATAAAAATACCTTTAGCAATCAAGACTTAATCAAGTATGTTAACAAAAATTTTTATGCTGTAAAGTTTAATGCAGAAGGGCCAGACCCAATTACTTATCAAGATTTTACATACACAAATCCACAATACCGTCCAGATCGTAAAGGTAGAAACGCAACACATTTTTTTGCAGATGCATTAAAACTTGCAGGATATCCAAGCTTGGTGTTTTTTGAGGATGACGGAAATTTAATACAATCGGTACCCGGTTATAAAACAGCTCAACAGCTAGAATTGTATTTGAAAATGATTGCTAGCGATGATTATAAAAAAGTAACTACCAGTACTAAATGGCAGGAGTATCAAGACGATTTTAAAAGTAAATTTAAGGGGTAATCTTGAATTTATATGTTTAAAAAGCCTTCATGAATCTTTAAGATTTATGAAGGCTTTTTTATGCGACCAATCAGAATTTAAAAATTTTGCAGTAGTATGGGTAACAAATAAAAATTAAGTGAACTATTAAATATATAAACAAGAGTAATGGCCATTACCTTAAAAAAATAGTACAAAACCTTAAATTTTAAACATGAAATATTTATCAAAAATTTTAAAAACTACGGCATGTGTGTTTGTTATTTCACTATCAATAGTAGGCTGTTCTAGAGAAAGTAACACACTTGAAGTTCAAGAGGATTCACAGAACTTAACAAATACCATTCAACATGACTCAAAAGCACCTAACTATAATGGTGAGGTTGAATATCTCAATTCGGAACACCCAGAATTTATTCGGAATTTTGATATACTAACAAGTGAAGGGGTAGAAATGTTGACTTTAAATGACGCAATTAAAACATTTGACGAGGATGGCAATACCACATATTTATTTACTGATGAACGTAACGAATTGTATGGAACACTTTATTTGAGAGGAGAATATAGAGGATCTATTAAATACACGCACACAGTGGATGCTAATGGAAATGATCAATTAAACCTATCTAATATAAGAGGAGACCGTAGTGTGAATGTTTTTTCTGAAAAAAATATTGCTTCTAAATTGAGTGGAGGTGGATCAGGAGGTGATTTTAATTTTACTGAATGTGTGTCTGTTGGTACTATGTGGGTATTCTACAATACTTTGTCAGGACCACCGCCGCATAATTCCGTTTATCACGCATATATAAATAGCGTTATTGCAGTTAATGGTATTGTGATAGGATGTGGTGCTGCACAAGTTTTTTGTTGGGTAGCTGGTTGTTAAAAAATAATTGTATGAATAGTATTAGCTCTCTTTTAATTTAATAAAAGAGAGCTAATTGGTTATTCAGTGTTTTTCATTACAAAGGCTCCATCTTCCCCTGTGTGATGAAATAAAATTCCTCGAATCTCGCATGTCACTTTCCATCTTGCAACGCTTGAATGGTAATTGCTTCCATCTGCAACTATTTGAATAGGATTTAGGCTGTCAATCAATCTATTTAAATTAACCCTCGGGCTCTCAGTTAAGACAATAATTGGTTTTTCTGAAATTTTAGGAAATACACCCAGACTATCAAGAACGACTATAGGGGTGGCATTGTAGTTAAAATATGTTGGGAGTTTTTCTTCTGTAATTTTGTGTATATAATTAGCAACGCTATAACTTTTTAAAGGATAGGTTACGGTGGTTAATGAGGCAGTATCACTTTTAAATAACTTCATTTCCGAAGCTTGCTGAATACCAATTAATGTTTTTCTGCTCTTCTGAAATATAACTAATTTGTTTTCTCGGTGTGTTTCAATTTCCATTATAAAAGAACCAATAAATATTATGGTAGCAACCATACTTAATAGCAATCGTTTACCAGTAGTGCGTGACCAAAACAAAAAAAGAGCCGTAATTAAAAAATAGCAAGCAATCACATTCCATTTAGAGAAAGGTATGTCTCTAAAAAGGAAACTATCTTGTGCCGCTACCCAGCCTATAAATGCATTCATTTGTTCAATAATCCATCCATAACTTTTTGCTAATGGGTCTGGTAATATATTTAAAATGGCAAGCAATAAAACGAATATCCCAATGCCCAGGATAAGACCTAAAAACGGCAATACAATAATATTTGTAATAAAAAATAATCCAGGAAATTGATGAAAATAATATATACTCAATGGTAAAATTCCTATTTGAGCAGCGAGGGTTACCGTTAAAATTCCCCATGCTTTTCGTTTAATATAGGTACGAGGCATATAGTAATTGTAGAGTTTGGGTTGTATTAATAGTATAGATAATACTGCGAGATAACTTAATTGAAATCCCACATGCAGCACCCATAACGGATTATAAAAAAGTAAGATGATAAATGATAATGCTAATGAGTTTATTGTTGCAGAACGCCTGTTTAAAAGTCCAGCAAAGGCAAGACATGAAAACATGGTGACAGCCCTACAAACAGATGGCGATAATCCTGTAATAAAAGCAAAGGCCCAAAGACATAAGATAATTAGTAAACTTCTAAAAAGTTCTCCGTGCCTAATTCTTAATAATGGTCGAAATATAAATTGAAGGATAATAAATATAATTCCTACATGTAAACCAGAAACTGCTAGAATATGTATAGCACCTGCTGCTGCATATTGAGAATAGAGTGTTTTGTTAATATCTCTTTTTTGACCTAAAACAAGAGCCTGGATGATGGCTTGTGCTTTAGGTTCTATAGGTGTTGTCTTTAATTTGCTAATGATAGAAGTACGAGAGCTTTCTGCAAGTCCTCTTAGAGTAGTACTATTTTTTATAGTGTGGATAATGTCACTGTTTTTAAAACGAAGTTGATGATGCACACTTAAACTTCGCATATATTTTTTATAATCAAATTGGTCTGGATTTAAAGGCGCTTTAATAGGCAACGTTTGTGTTTTTATTAAAATTGTTGTATCAATTTCAAGTTCAGGATTTAAGGTGTCTTTTTGAATGGATACTAGTAAATTTCCTTTTGCAGCCTGTCCATTTATATATGCTACTTTAGCAATGTATTTTGAATTATAATTATCTGGTTTTAGTATTTCTGAAATGGTTATTTGATATTCCATTTCAGTATTATTGATAAGTGAATGGCTATAATGTTTGGGTTGAAATTGGGGTTGGGTGCTTTGATAATTATAACACCCAATAAAGAAAAATAGAAGAAGTAGGATAGTTCCAAAAAACGGATTTGGAAAAAGTTGTTTTCTAGCAACGAGCACACTAATGCCTAGTAAAAAGAATAAAATGACAACAACGGGAAAGAATGAAATTGAAATTTCAGCAGCGAACATTCCCGCAATTATCCCAAAAAGATATGCAATTGATACTCGTAAAATGGTAGAGTTAATAAACTTCAAAAAAGGGGCATTGATTGATGCCGCTATAAACGAGGGAGGTTCTTAAAGATAGGTTATTTAATCTTAATGAGAGTTTATAATATTAGAAATGTTCAAAAACCTATCTGGTTGAGCGTAATCGAAACCTCCATAAAACAGAAAATTTTGAAAGCAAAATTATAAAATAGTCCTAGCCTCAACAAAAGCATTTTTCCAGTAGCCTTCTTCTAGCGAAGAAATAATGACCCCTCTTGATGTGGTAGAGTGAATGAACATAATGCCATTTTTTCCTGTGTCAACAATTAGCCCTACGTGATTTATGTTCTTGCTACTTTTACTTGTTTTAAAAAAAACAAGATCTCCTTCATTTGCTTTATCAATTGAAACTCTCTTGCCACGCTTTGCCATATCGCGAGATACTCGAGGGAGTTGGATATTTTCATTAGCAAAAGCTGTGTATACAAGCCCAGAACAATCCATTCCTCTATTTGTTGTGCCGCCATATTTATAGCGTGTTCCCTCAAACGTTTTTGCAAAATCTACAATACTTCTTGAAGCTCCTCTGTTACTAGATTTTGATATAGAGACATTTCTTTCTGTTTTAATTTTTGATGGGCGAGAGGTTGAACCTTTTGAGCTTCCGCAAGAAGCAAGTAAGATTGATAGAAGAAGGATGTATAGCTTTTTAGGCATTTGAAGAGGTTTGTTGTATTAACAAAAAATTAAGAGATCTATTGTATTGCTTTAATAATTAAAGAGGCAGTTTTTTCACTTGCTCCTTTTCCGCCAAGCGCTTTTTCAAGGTCATAATATTCTAAAAACAGTTTTGCGCGTTGGTAGTCATCAAGGATTTTAGTAAGTTCTTCTTTCAAACGTTTTTTGTTAAATTCGGTTTGAATTAACTCTGTCACTACTTCTCTATCAAGGATTAAATTTACTAAAGAAATATATTTTAAATCAATAACTCGCTTTGCAATTTCATAAGAAACACGGGAGCCTTTATAACAAACCACCTGCGGAATTTTAAACAACGCAGTTTCTAATGTCGCAGTCCCAGATGTTACTAACGCGGCATGTGAAACGGATAACAAGTCGTAGGTTTTATTAAGTAATAAATGTACATTTTGCTTTTTAATAAATGGCGCATAAAAGGCGGCTTCTTGGCTTGGAGCACCAGCGATTACAAATTGGTAATCTTTAAAATCTTCGGTCACCGAAAGCATTACCTCCAGCATTTTAGAAATCTCTTGTTTACGACTTCCTGGGAGGAGCGCAATGATAGGGCGATCGTCTAAATTATGTTCTTTTCTGAAATTTTTGGGGTTGGTAATTTCTCTATCAGCAATGGCATCTATTAATGGATGACCTACAAAATGAACAGGAAATTTATGTTTATCCTCGTAAAATGTTTTCTCAAATGGAAGAATCACATACATTGCATCAAAATCTCGTTTGATGGCTTTAATTCTGCCTTCTTTCCATGCCCAAATTTGTGGCGATATATAATAGTGTGTAGGGATTTTTAACTTTTTTGCCCATTTAGCAATGCGCATATTAAACCCGGGGTAATCTATAAAGATGAGTACATCTGGTTTAAATGCTAAGATGTCTTTTTTACAAATTTTAATGTTCTTTAAAATAGTACCAAGATTCATCACCACTTCAATGAACCCCATAAACGCTAACTCACGATAGTGTTTCACTAGAGTTCCACCTTGTTCGTGCATCAAATCACCTCCCCAATACCTAAAAGTGGCATTTGGGTCTTTAGCTTTGAGTTGCTTCATTAGGTTGGCGCCGTGCAAATCTCCTGAGGCTTCTCCTGCGATGAGGTAATATTTCATTGGGTTATTAGTTATATTTTTTCGTTGAAATTTTAATGCCACTAAAATACACAATGTGTTTTCAAAAATTGGATTTCATTTGTATTTCTGAAATAAAAAAATTAAATAGTCTTTTTTGTAATCCAAGTTATATGGGATTTCTACTCCGGTAGCGATACTTCTTAAAACGGTGAGATTTCGAAATTTTCGTTGTTCTTTTTAAAAGTTAATTTCATGTTTATTAAATTCTTAGATACTTTCTCTGTCAAGGTTGCTTGTGTATTGCAATTTACAAAAAGCATTACATGGACTACCATAGCTTAACCGCTCGTAATCAGCAGTGGTTACAAGCTAGTGCTAGTGTGGGGTGTTGACAGACAAAAAAAACACCTACCTTTGAGGGAGGTTCTTTGGCTTATTTTAATGCAGACATAAAAAGCTACTCGGATTACTATCCCTTCGGGATGCTAATCCCAGGACGTCACGGGAACTCTGGAGACTACCGTTACGGGTTTCAGGGACAGGAGATGGATAATGAGATTAAGGGTGAAGGAAATTCGCTTAATTATAAATATAGGATGCACGACCCGAGAGTGGGTAGGTTTTTTGCAATAGACCCGTTATTCAAAAAATATCCTTGGAATAGTTCTTATGCATTTAGTGAAAATAGGTTGATAGATGGTGTCGAGTTAGAAGGGTTAGAATTTTATTTAACTTCTAACGGCGAGAAACTTGGCAAGTTTGGTGATGATAATACTATAAGGGTTATGAATAATTTATATGTAGATGAAATGGGGGTTGATAATATTAAAATGAATATACATAAAGATGGAACTCCTGGCTCAAACCAAAATTATATATTAGATTTTAATAGCAAACCACTGATGTCAAATGAAAGTGAAACAATTTCCAAAGTAGTTACTGCTACAGCAAAAAGAGAAGGCATTGGTTCAGATATTGAATTATTTAATGACAAAATCAGTGTTGAAGGAAATGAAGGTGAGGCTGATTTTAATTATTCTGATAAAATGACACAAGAAAAATCATCTCAATCGCATAATGCTCAAGCCTTTGGTGAATTAAATAGTAATAAAGGTGGATTTGCTGTAACTAAATATTATAAATATAACAACACTACAATCTTTCAAATGATGTTTTTCACGAAATTAGACACATAGAATACTATTCAATGGGCTATGAAACATATGGTATTAACGAGATGTCTGTTTATATCGATCAATTCAAACATAAATCATGGAGTAACACCAGTAGTGCTTTTAAATTTGAAACAAAAAGATCATTTTTAGGATATCTTAATTCTGGAACAGAATTCCTTGATAGTGTAGATTATATAAATAGAATGAAGAATATGTATGAGAAAATATTTGATACCAAATTAGAATTTCAAAAAGAAGATCGAACTTGGAAAGATCCAAACATTAATCAAGAATAGAAGCCTGAATGAAAAATTTATTATTTATTGTATTAATCATTATCACATTTTCTTGTAACAATACCTCCAAAAATAACTCTCAAGAAATAACTTGTGAGTCAATAGATATATTTTTATATAATGAAGATTGTAACGGTGCTCATCCCAATCCATTGCTTCTTTCTTCATATAGTATAAATATTAAAATCACAAATTCATATAATAACTCAATATTACTTGATTTTGATTTACCTATAGCTAGAGTAGTAAATAACAAAGGAATTGCTACTGATTTAGAGGTTTTCAAAAAAAATAATATAACTGTAATATTCGAAGAAAAGAAAAATAATTTTTCAATTCCATCCAATTCTAACATTAATTTACATTTAAGAGATGTTAATTCGACCAGATTTAACTTTAATGATTTTGAAAAAGATATTTTAAGAAAAGATATTTTAAATTCTAATTTAGTATTTAATAATGTGAACAGTAAAAAAATGACACCTTTCCCAAATGTTTTAAGAATCCCTGAAAATATAAAAATTAGATATTATATTGATGATTTACCAGTAAATAGAAATGATACTATAAAATTTTGTAAGGTTTCGAAACATCCTCCCGCTAGCGCTAGTCTATAACTAGTGCCGTTATTTTTGAGCAATAAAACAGAAAAACTATCCATATTTAGGGTAGTTTTTTTACTTTTATACCACGTTCTTTTACATATTAGAAATACTATATAGGTTATCATCCCTTCGGGATGCTAATCCCAGGACGTCATGGGAACTCTGGAGACTACCGTTATGGGTTAAATGGGATGGAGAAAGATGATGAAGTTTCTGGAGAAGGAAATTCTTACACTGCAACGTTTTGGCAATATGATCCTCGTGTTGCTCGAAGGTGGAATACAGACCCAGTTGTAGTAGCGAATGAATCTCCATATGCTGCTTTTAGAAACAATCCTGTTTTGTTAGATGATCCAAATGGAGATTGTTCTGATTGTCCTGAGAATGCAAAGAAAAATCAAGTTCATATCTCAAAAAATGAAGGTCGTAATGGTGGGATGCCTTTCAAAGCACCTAATGGAGAAATGATGTCTGGAACAGATGGAAAAGGTTTAGTTTATTCTGATGATTTAGATAATGTTGCTTGGATATACACGGGCGATGAGGCTGGTTGGCAAGCTCTTGCCTTTGAAACTAAAGATGGTAATACTTTTGTATGGGACTCAGATAAAGCTTGGTATACAACTAGCGCAGGAGAAGAATTTGATGATCTTTCTTCTTTCAATATCACTAATGCTATTGGTAAAAATGTTTCACCCTTAGTTCAAATAGCAGTTGATAAATATACTAAAGGGGATGCTTTTAAATCATTTAAAGATGCTTTAAATGAACACGGAGGAAGCCTAGCTTCATTTGTTTGGGATGGAGTTAAAGATTCGGCTTCTAGTATGGTTTCTGGTGGTCGAGAAGGGTCTCAAGCTAGGTTAAGTTTATTTACAGGAATTTTAAGTGGTGGCCCTTCGGGTTTTATGGGTGCTTCTGAATTTGGATTGGGTGCAAATATTTTTGGAACTGTCAGTAAAAAAAGTTTAGGTTTTAAAACTGGTTTTGGTTTTTCTAAACGGTTAAATTATTTTTCAGCATTAGCATATAGCAATATAGGGACAGGTGCAAAATTGTCTGTTAGAAAAAAAGCAGGTTTATTTGTTCAAATATCACATAATGCAGGTAATTTATTAAGTAGAAAAAAATTCAAATGGTTATATAGCAAAGATAAAGCAGCCTATATAGGTAGAGATATGCAAAATAATGCTATGGGTCAAGGTTTAATATTAATGGGACATAATGGTACAACAATAATTAGTACCCAAACAGATTTAAATTCAGATGAAAATTAGCAATAAAGAGTTATTAAACTGGTTGTCAGAGAGATTATTAATCAATGTTACAAATAAGACTGTTTTTTTTAATGATTTAGGTCTCGATGGAATAGATTTAGAAACTTTTATCTTGGAATTTATGGAAGAATTTAAGATAGACTTTTCATTATTCAATTTAGAAGAATACACATTAGAAGGAGTCAACCTATATCAAATATGGTTTAAAGGTAGAAAACCTAAGACTTTTAATGTCAATCATTTGGAGAAAGTTATAGCTGTAGGAAAATGGTACGACCCAAGTGAAATAGAAAAATATATTTTAACAGAGTAACCCCCGCTAGCGCTAGTTTGCAACTAGTGCCGTATTGAGTAGGCAGGGAAATAAATAGAATATAAAAAGCTATGATGTTTTAGAATGTTATAGCTTTTTTATTGTGCCAATTTTTGAGTAAGGTCTGCCTTCAGTACAAAAGCAGACAGGAAATCTTTTACCGAGCAGCATCTATTAAAATCTGCAACAAACCTACGCCAATGTTTGCGTATTGATAGTTAAGTTAGATTAAGGCTTCTATTTAATAAAATAGAGGTCTTTTTTTGTTAACTTTATATCACGTTCTTTTAAATTTTAAAATACTGTATAGGTTATACTCCCTTCGGGATGCTAATCCCAGGACGCCACGGGAACTCTGGAGACTACCGCTATGGGTTTACAGGATTAGAAGGAGATGAAGAGTTGAAAGGTATTGGAAATCACTATTCTTTTGGCGATTATGGGTATGACCCAAGAATTGGCAGGCGGTGGAACATTGACCCCAAATTTAAAGAGATTGCAGGTCTTTCGCCGTATTCTTATTCTCTAAATAATCCACTAGTTTATAAAGACCCTGACGGAGAACTTCCGATACTTCCATTGTTATTAAAAGCAGGGGCGGCAGGGGCGCAGATATGTTGGCACAGGCTGCAATGGCTTATTATTTTGACCCAAATGTTGAGAATGTAGGACAAGCCTTTGAAACAGTTAATTGGTGGCAAGTTGGCAGGTCGGCAGCAGAAGGATTAATACCTTGGAAAACACCGGGCGGTAAAATTGGTAGAGCAGCCGCCACAGCTTCGGGAGACGTCTTGGCAAATGCTATTTATGCAGGTTCAAGTTATTCTAAATCACAAGCACTACAGGATTTTGCAGTTGGATTTATTGGAGACCTTGCAGGCGGTGGACTGGGAGAACTTACTGCGAAGTATGGTTCAAAAGCTATTGCCAAAGGACTTTCAAAAATGGGCTTTGAGTATGGCGATGTAAATAAAATGCTTGGCGGTGGAATTAAGAATAATATAAATGAGACGGTAAATGGAGTTACAGCTAAAAGAAAAATGGTCGGATGGGCAGAAGGAAAAGTTGCAGTTATTGGTAGAGACCAAAAGGAAAGAGTTAATAAGTTTGCTGAAGGTATTGGAGCAGAAACTTGGGATGGATTCGATATTAATTTGCCAGAAGCTGAGAATATAGCAAACAATAAAAAATGGATTCAAGGTCTCAAAGACGAAGGTTATACTATCTACGATACAGGTACGGGCCCAAAATCTCCAGATAAGGGAGCTTACTATGGAATGGAAACTAAAGAAGTATTTGATGATAATTAAAACACTATGGAATACAAAATAATAGATAGCCCAATTCTGATAAAAGAATCATTTGCCTTTTTAGAAAAAGACTATGGCTTTGAAATTATCGAAGAAGATATTGACAATTCAGGTGTCTTATTCATCTATCAAAACGCAAGTGGTAAAGTTAGCCTATGTTTTGATTATCGAAATAATGAGTTCAATGTTACACTAATTAAGGGTAAATATACTGCCTATCCTAATGATGCAGAATACTGGGAAACGGTAAAACCAATGGAAAGCCTGATAAAAAAGAATGACCCAAATTTTAACACTCAAAAGTTACAACCCAATGGAAAAGAATATATAGAAGCGGTTAGGTTAAATGCTAATCTACTGCAAAAATATGGTAACAAAGTGCTGAAAGGTCAAGAATGGTTTTAAGTAGAACTACCCCCTGCTGGTGCTGGCGCTAGAATGTAGTGCTGGCTACCGCTAGTATTTACTAGTGGCGTTATGAGTTGTCTCGTCCTAAAAAAGTTTACATATTAAACACTAATCCTAAAATAGATTTACATCTATATTTTAATCCTATTATTAGTTTACAATAGTAGGATTTTTTACATAATAATTCTTCCATAATTTCTCTGTTTTTAAATTACTTTGGTGCACTTGATTTGGTTTGAGATTACCTAAACTCATATGAGGTCTTTCATTATTGTATAGTTTGATTACTGTATCCAATAATTCTCTAGCTTCCTTAATATTATTTACCTGATAGTCATTAAGATATTCCTCCTTGATAAGACCGTTTATTCGTTCCGCTATAGCGTTTTCTAGTGGGTCTCCATTTTCAGTCATACTAATTTTTATGTCATCAGACTTTAACAACTTTACATACTCATTACTACAATACTGAGTTCCTCTATCTGAATGATGCATGAGCTGTTGTTTGTGTTCTATATTTTCAGACAAACTGCTTATTGCCATTTGTAATGCTTTAATAGTCTCTGAAGTAAGTAAACTATCAGCTAAATGATACCCTAAATTTTTCTAGAATAGGCATCAGTTATGAAGCTTATATACACAAAACCGATTTCTATACGCCAATAGGTAATATCACTTACCCCTTGCTGGCGCTAGAATGCTCGCTACCGCTAAATTGTATTTAGTGGCGTTATGAGTGAGCAAATCAATATATAATAAACAAAAAGCTATGATAGTAATCTGTCATAGCTTTTTGTATTTTGTGGTACTATGAGTAGAAAATACAAGTTTCATAATCCTAGTGGTGCTTATTTTGTAAGTTTTGCTACCGTATACTGGATAGATGTATTTACTAGAGCTCAATATTTTAAAGTGCTAGCAAATAGTGTTGGCTACTGCAGAGCAGAGAAAGGAATGGAATTATTTGCCTATTGTTTTATGCCAAGCCACGTACATTTTATATTTAAGTCAGCAAATGAACAGCCAGCAGATTTACTACGGGATTTTAAACGTCACACAGCAAAGAAAATGATTGAAGCTATAGAAAACAATCCACAAGAAAGGAGTGGCTGTTATGGATGCTTAAGCGGGCGGGTAAAAAGAATGCTACAACAAGCAAATATCAATTTTGGCAACATCACAACAACCTATTGAGCTTTGGAGTCCAAAAGTGATAAAACAAAAATTAGATTATATTCATAATAATCCTGTTGTAAGTGGTTTTGTAACAAATCCTGTAGACTGGAAATACTCAAGTGCGAGAAACTTTGCAGAAGATCACACTATTTTAGAGATTGATGCTATTGGATTTTTAGGGTAGCTTTATAACCTACAGGTATGCTGTCTTTTACATTCAGTGACGGCACTAGTGAATACTAGCGCTAGCGGGGGGGGTGGCTTTAGCTTTATATCGTACAGGTTTGCAATCTTTTACATTCAGTGAGTGCACAAGTTATAAACTAGCGCTAGCGGGGGATAGCTTGCAGAGCCTCGTGAACTCATAAAAACAAAAAACCATCCCGAAGAATGGTTTTCATTTTATTTGTCAATCCTGTTGTTCCAATCCAAGCAGCTTTATAAATCCTATCTTTCCCAAAATCAACGGGATAAGAAAGGTCAAAATAACAGAGTAATAAAAATAACCTCCGTTATAACTAAAATCAAGCTTAAGCAACTCTTTAGTCCCAGGCACTATAATAAAGGCATATATGAGGCTTACGACTACATATGATGCAACACTTGATATCGCAACATTAAGTCCCGAAAAAACTACTCCTTTATGTTTCAATAATAAAAGCAGTAAAATAAGAACTATACTATAACCATAGATTGTTCGAAGTATAAACGACCAAAAAAACTAAACTTTAATGAGTCTCCAATCAGCTCAAGAATGTTTCTACTTGGGAATTCTATTTTAAAGAGTATGAAAGCTATCATAGTCAATAAGCAACATTCTATAAAATACATTAAATGTATTAATCCTAAAAATTTTAATATACTTCTCATAAAATTATTCCTTTGGCTCGTATGCTTTATCAATAAGCTTTTGCCCTAACTTAACTCTGTCATTATATTTGGAGAAGTCAAAATTTATTTCTCCATTTTTATCAGTAAAATTTTCATTAATTACCAATTTTAATTCCGCAGGCGCAAAAATTGAACTAATAATACTTTTACCAAAAGATTCATTCACATTAGTAATAATGGCTTCCATATCTGCATTTGGATTGTTTATTGAATAACTTTTGATATAATCTTGAACTTTTGTTTGCTCGAACTGTACTAAAGCGTAATCAAGCTCCTTACCGCTTAATCCTGCCAAGGATATACTTTCGCCATTTGCATCGGTAAAAGTTTTACTTAAAGAGTTGCTCATAATACCGTTGAAGTTGTCCATATTATGGCTGAACAAGAACTCATTACCTCCTCTCAAAAAGTCATCTGTGGCAGAAGATGTAGCCATCCCACCATCTGGTAAATCAGCACCACCAACTGCATTCCAGTTCGTGACTAACTCTGCAGCGCCGAACCATTTTGATTCCGTGGCTACCGTACTCCAATCTATATACTGTTGGGAAAAAGCATAAAATGCGTTCCTTTCCGCAATATCTTTGTACAATGCCGAACCGTTGGTAAGCGTATTGTAAATTGATGCTTGCCAAAAGGAACTTTCAGGCGTATGGACATTTTTCCTTCTATCCTGAACCATCCACTCTGATTGTTTTTGTATGTTAGGTTTTCCAGAAAGTACTCTATTAAGGTTGTCCATAAAACTGACTTCTTCCAAGCCATCCAAATCAATTGCGAATATAGGCTTATTTCCAGCATATTGATATGGCGTATACCAAGGGAATGTTTTAGCCAAAGGGTCAATACTTAAAAACCTACTTACTCTTGGGTCGTACATTCGCATTCCATAATCTATGCTATTTCCCTCGCCTTTAACCTCGTTATCGGTTTCTTTACCGTTAAACCCATAACGGTAGTCTCCAGAGTTGCCATGGCGTCCTGGGATTAGCATCCCGAAGGGAGTGTAATTATTAGGATATAAATATGTAAAAGAACGTTCTATAAAAATAGAAAAACTACACGGTTTTGTGTAGCTTTTCTCGATTATTGCTTTGGCTTATTAGGTAAACTTTTTTATAGGACGAGACACTCTTTTATTCAATCAGATATTCTGCTTCCCTTGAATTCATAAATTCTTGTTTATTTATTATAATACTATCAATGGTGCGAAAAAGACTAACTAAATCATCTATTTTTTTATTACTCGAAATTACCCGATGATTTTTAAAATTTATCCTTTTAGTTATTCCGTTAAATTTAAAAAAAAATGAAAAAGAATCAGAATCTGATACTTCAATAAAATCATCTACCTCATATGTTTCTGGATAATATAAAGAATTTATAGATATTAATTTGTTCCATATTTTCTCTTTATCTCTTTCTTTAAGTATTATTTCAAGTGTATCTATTTTGTCAAAATAAATAGTCTTATATAATTTCTGATTGATAGAATTGTATAAGTATTCTTTATCGCTATCTGATATTTTGAATTCAAAATTAAAATCTTCAGGAGTGTTCAAAGGGTAATTAAACTCGTCTCCACACTCATCTGAAGTTCTTAATATCACGAAATAAACATTTAAAACTATTAACGACAAGATTATTAGTAACAAAAAGTTAATTTTTTGGTTTTTCTTCTTTTTCCTGTTTTTTATCTTCATCGTTTTGTTCTTGAATTTCTAATGCCTCATCTATATACATCTGTCTTTGCGTTCCTGGAGTTTCTTCGGTATGATTAGGCGAAGTGGTGCCATATTTCCCATGATATCTATAATGTTCCTGCTCTTGACCTTTTACATCTTTTGGAAATAACCTTGGCTCTAATTTTAAAATAACATGTGCCCAAAATTCATGATAGAGTGTTTCACTTAAATAAACATTTGAAATTCCATCTAGATTAAGTTTTGCATTCTTAAAAATTTTAGAATTAGTATTAACAATTATAACCGATACATTATTTCCTTCTCTTTTTGATTTACTGAAATCAATTTGTTTAACAATAGCATCTTTCTTTCTGTCATCAATATTATCACTTAGAGCAAAAGTAACTTTCCCTTTTTTATTTATATCATTTGATTTCAAATCATAAGTGCTGGCTGTATTTCGTTCATTACTCCATGACCCGAATGTTATATATACATCTCTTTGGTCATCCCCACCTTCGGTACTCCAAATTTTCCTATACACATCAAAACCTAAATCTGTACTCAACATTAAATCTAAAGCGGGTTTTAAAGTTTCATCATTGTTTATACCATTTTGATAATAAACTTCTTCCAATCCTTCTAATTCAAAATGCGCTATAACTTTATTACCGCTAAATGAATATGGGGTGTAGTGTGGATATTCAGCAGTTAAAGGGTCAACAGCAAAAAATCTTCCAACCCTTGGATCATGCATCCTAAAAGTATAATTCAAACTATTCCCTTCCCCCTTAATCTCATCATCCATCTCCTGTCCTTGGAAGCCATAGCGATAACTTCCATCTGTACCGTGGCGTCCCGGAACTAGCATCCCGAAGGGAGGGTAACCTATGCGGTGTTTCTATTATGTAAAAGAGCGTTATATAAAGAAACAAAAAAGCAACGACTTTTAAATCGTTGCTTTTGTTAAATAATCAGTGTTTATTTTCTTGTTATTTATCAAAGTTCTATTTTGGAATACTATCCAGTTTTGGACATTTTTTTTAGGAGGAGGCAGTTAAAAATTGTTCGAAATATTCCTTAAATAAATTTATCAAATAGGAACTTGATTTGTCATCAGTTTCATTTTTCATGTTGAGTTTAATATGTTCTGACCATAATAAAGAAGATTGTATACTTACCCTACTATTGTACCAAATAGACAGTTCATTATGTATCCTTTTCTCTGATACTTCAGAAATACCTTCAATATACCCATAAAAAAAATCTATAAGCTGAAGAAATTTTGGCTTACCCGCAAACATCATTTGGGGCCTTTCTTCAATGAGGCTTACTTTTTTAAGAATATTTATTGCTAGTTTCTTTTCAATCATCATTTTAATGTACTTTCTTTTAAAATTGTAAAATTCAAGAATTCTGCGTCATCAAAATTCTTTATATAGTCCTCTAAATTCAATCCTTGCTTACCTGTCGTTCTATCAAATACTTTACCATCTTTAAACGCAGCTACATGATGCCTCCACATAGTAGCTTGTCCTTTAAAATCACCTACAAAGTTACCCATTTTAGGGGTTATTTCGAGATATTGACCTCCTATTTCCTTAGAAATTTTACGAGCAACAGCCTCACATCCGTTAGGTATTGAAGCCACATTATCAGTCTTTTTAAGCCACCCTAATTTACCTTGTAATGAAAATCCATTCGTAACTAAACCTTCACTATTTGCTATGTGATTATTTGGAAAAACATCCGATATTTTTCCAATTTTAGTGTAGCCTCTCTCACTAAGAATACCTAGAGTTATTTCTGTTGTAATAACTGTTCTATCGTAAGCATCTCCATTTACAACTTTGTTTACAGTTAAAAGAATCTGATCCTCTATTGCTTGGTCAAATGAATCATCAAATAAATTCGTACCCCAGACCTTTTTATTTCTATCAACATACGACTGTCTAACAATATCCCTTCCTTTCTCACTAGTCGGTGATAAAGTCCAAGCTAAAACATTTTTCCCTAAAAATCCTCCAAGATTCCAACCAAACTCAGCAGATTGATTAATTGTTTTTGGTGGGTTTTTAAGAATTTCAATATTACTTTTTACAAAAATAATAGTTCCATCTAGTAAACCAATTGCAACTTTCTTTCCGCCACTCCAACTTTCTCTTTCTTGTTTAGTAGGAGAAATCTCTTTACCTTCTAGCTCATTAAATGCTAACACTTTATTTTCACTAAAAGAGTATGGACTATTCCAAGGGTAATTGTATGCAACAGGATCCGTTGCAAAAAATCTACCAATCCTAGGGTCGTGCATCCTATATTTATAATTAAGCGAATTTCCTTCACCCTTAATCTCATTATCCATCTCCTGTCCCTGAAACCCGTAACGGTAGTCTCCAGAGTTCCCGTGACGTCCTGGGATTAGCATCCCGAAGGGATAGTAATCCAATGTTCATTCAGCGCCTGTATTTAAAAGAACGTATGTACTTTTATGAAATAGCATTTTTTACACTATTTGGCCAAAAAGTGGTCAAAATATGGTATTAAAAAATCAAGTAAAATAAACAATATACGCAGTAATTGCGGTAATAAATGTGGCAAGCAATACACCTCTTGCTCTATAAAATTTATCCTTGTTTAAAAATAGAAAAAATACTCCTAAGTTGGGTAGTGCGCCTAAGGTTAATATAGACCACGAAGTTCCGCTAGCGATATAAAAGTCGTAGGTTTCCATAAAGGACATTCCTTTAATAAGAGAGACGACTAAAATACAAATGCTAACACCTATAACATTTGTTATAATCCCCGCCATAAAGCCAATAAAAATTTCTTTCTTAATCATATATCCCAAGTGTTTATGTCTTTAATAGCGTGATGTGCCGTCATGTCAAATTGAACGGGTACCACAGATACATATCCATTTGCTAGTGCCCACTCGTCTGTGTCTTCACCTTTATCTTTGTTTATAAATTCACCCGTTAGCCAATAATAATCACGCCCTAATGGATTGGTACGCTTGTCAAATTTTTCTTGCCAATGGGCATTGGCTTGTCTACAGACTTTGACGCCTTTTATCTTTGATGCTGGTAATTTAGGGATATTAACATTTAAAACAACGCCGCTGGGTAAGCCTTGCTCAAGGCATTGCTCCACCATCATTTTTATATACTTTTTTGATGGTTTAAAATCGGCATCTAGTGAATAGTCTAATAATGAAAACCCAATAGCTGGAATACCCACCGTTCCGGCTTCAACTGCTGCGCTCATAGTTCCACTATAGATTACATTAATTGAGGAGTTGCTACCATGATTGATACCGCTCACACACAAATCTGGTTTACGGTCAAGTAATTCGTTGATGGCTATTTTTACACAATCTACGGGGGTTCCACTACAGCTGTATTCTTTTTGAGGAGCATCTTTTGCTACTTTAATACTATTACAGTACAGTGTGTCGTTAATAGTTATGGCGTGCCCCATTGCACTTTGAGGTGCATCTGGCGCGACAACGACTACATCACCTATGGTATTCATGACCTCTATTAAGGTTCTAATGCCAGGTGCTGTAATTCCGTCGTCGTTAGTTACTAGTATTAATGGTTTCTTCTTGCTCATGTGTTATTCATTTCCGAAGCAAAAATACAGTTATTAATGCTGAAATTTTAATGATTGAAACTTATTGGTTTTAATTGAGTCTATTAACAAAAGATTAGGTTGGTAATGCTTAAATGGCACGGTTTTTTGTATATTTTTAGCAATCCAATACAGAAAGAGATATTTATGAGAATCATGAAAAAGAATTTAAAGATACTATTGCTCACTGTTTTTGTTGCTGCGGCTTCTTGCAGTTTTACAACAAAAAGTTTTGAAGACCCAGATAAAGATAAATTGCTTATTGATCTTATTACGTATGTAATGGATAAATGGCACTACGAACCAGCAGATTTAGACGATGCGTTTTCAGAGCAGGTCTATACTAAGTTTATTGACGGATTAGACCCTGTAAAGCGTTTTTTCTTAGCAAGTGATATAGCAGAATTTGAAAAGTTCAAATTTGAGATAGACGATCAAATAAAAGAAAAAGATTTAACTTTTTTTAATACTGTATATGCGCGTCTTGATGAGAGAATGGAAGATTCGCAAAGTATGTATGAAAAAGCATTATCAACTCCTTTTGATTATAATGAGGATGAAACTATAAGTGTGGATTATGATAAACTTGCCTATGCTACTTCAAAAAAAGATTTAGAGGCGAGATGGAGACAACAGCTTAAATTTTCAACAATATCAAATTTCTACGATCTGTTAGAAGATGAAAAAACGAAAGCCGAAAAAGAGACTGGTTATACTCCAATAACTAATAAAGAGTTAGAAGAAAAATCTAGAAAATCAACAGGAACTTCGCTTAAAGAGTATTTTGAGTTCACTGATGACCTAGAGCGCAAAGATTACTTTGCTGTATTTTTAACAACAGTTGTTGAGCAGTTTGATCCACATACAAATTACTTTGCTCCACCAGATAGAGACCGTTTTGACCAGCGTATGTCTGGAAAATTAGAAGGTATAGGCGCAAGACTTCAAAAAAAGAATGATTATATCAATATTGTTGAAGTAATTAGTGGAGGTCCAGCTTGGAGAGGCGAGCATATGGAAGTTGGTGATATTATTTTAAAAGTAAAGCAAACTGACGAAGATGAAGCTACAAGCATTGTAGGTATGCGTATTGATGATGCTGTAAAATTAATTAAAGGTCCTAAAGGAACTAAAGTTACATTAACAATGAAACGTGTTGATGGAACTATTGAAGATGAGGTTATCACAAGAGATGTGGTGGAGCTTGCAGAAACTTTTGCTAAGTCAACTATTATTGACAAAGGAGATAAGCGTTATGGCTTAGTAAACCTTCCTTCATTTTACTTTGATATGGAGAATTACAAGGAGAAAAATTCGGCTACTGATGTTAAGGAGGAAATAATTAACCTCAAAAAAGAAGGTGTTGAAGGTTTGATTTTAGATTTGAGAGATAATGGAGGAGGTTCTTTAAGAACAGCTGTAGATATCGCTGGTTTGTTTATAAAAGATGGGCCTGTTGTTCAAGTAGCAAGTAGTGGAGGTAATAAAGAAGTGTTAAAAGACAAAGATTCAGATTTACTATGGGATGGTCCATTAGTGATTTTAGTCAATGAATTGTCAGCTTCAGCTTCAGAGATTTTAGCTGCTGCAATGCAAGATTATAAAAGAGCAATTATCATAGGTAGCACTCAAACTTATGGAAAAGGTACCGTACAAAATGTGGTAGATTTAAACCAGTGGTTGCGTAAAAATGATGTGGGCGATATGGGAGCGTTGAAATTAACAACTCAAAAATTTTATCGTGTTAACGGGGGTTCAACTCAACTTGAAGGTGTTAAAAGTGATGTTGTGATGCCAGACCGTTACAGCTATTTTGATGTTGGAGAACGTGATTATGACAATCCACTTCCATATGATAAAATTACACCAGCAAAATATGACGTTTGGGATGGATATATTGATTATGAGAAAACCATTGAAAATAGTAAAAGTCGTATTGAGATGAATGAGCAATTAAAGCTTATCGATGCAAATGCAAAGTATATAAAGGAACGTAGAGATGAAATGGACGTGACCCTCAACCTTAAAAAATACAGCGATGAGATTGCGAAAAACAAAGAAGAAATTAAAAAGTTTGATGCAATTGATGAATACGACAATAAGTTGAATTACCATTCTCTGCCAAGCGAAATGGAAACAATGAAGCAGGATACTACTCTTAGAGAGAAGAGAAAAAGATGGCACAAGAGTTTGTCTAAAGATGTCTATGTTGAAGAAGCTGTTAATGTGTTACAAGACTTAAAAGTTAACAACATAAAAAGTAAAATGGCTAATATTAAGAACTAGTCATTAAAAAATAAAACTGAAACCCGTAATGAATAAATATCGTTACGGGTTTTTTGATGCACCACACTCAAATTTTCCTAAATTTACCACGTGGAAAAAGCAACGTCCTTATCGCAATTAGCCTTTCGTAGATTTAAAAAAAATCTATGGGGAATGTTGAGCTTAATTTTTTTAATTGTTTGCGTATTCATTGCTGTTTTTGCCTATGCTTTAGCACCAGATGATAGCCAGAATGCAAACCAAATGCATCTCTCCATCCATTCAAAATCCCCAGGTTTTACAGTCAAAATGCTTACAATTCCAGCAGAGGTTGAGAGCCAAAATAGTATATCCTCTTTCTTCTTCGGAAATAGAAACGCATCTACCGAAATTCCTATTAGTAGTTATAAGGTAACTCAAAGTGGAGTGCTCATTTATGAATACACTAGTGATGGTACCGCTGGGCTTCAGAAGGAATATATGTTATCGCAATTTCCAAATGCTTCTTCAATTAAAGATATTTCAAGACGATACATTTCAGAAAAAAAATTCATTTTAGGTACAGATAAATACGGGCGAGATTTATTAAGTAGGATGCTCATTGGTATTCGCATTTCTCTCGCCATAGGTTTTGTAGCAGTATTCATCTCTTTGCTTATAGGGATTTCGTTAGGTGCAATTGCTGGTTATTATGGAGGTAAAATAGACGCTGCGATTATGTGGGTTATAAATGTCACATGGTCAATCCCCACGTTGTTGTTAGTAATTGCAATTACACTAGCCTTAGGAAAAGGATTTTGGCAGGTTTTTATTGCTGTAGGTTTAACAATGTGGGTCGAAGTTGCAAGGGTTGTACGCGGTCAAATAATGGGCGTTAAACAAATGCAATTTGTAACGGCAGCACGGGCTTTGGGTTTTAATGATTTCAGAATAATTACAAAGCATATTTTGCCTAATGCAATGGCACCCGTAATTATTATTAGTGCTGCTAACTTTGCAGGTGCAATTTTAATTGAAAGTGGACTCAGTTTTTTAGGTATAGGAGCACAACCACCTATGCCAAGTTGGGGAGGAATCATTAAAGATCATTATAGCTACATTATTCTTGGAAAGCCATATTTAGCTATTATTCCAGGATTGGCAATAATGAGTCTTGTAACTGCTTTTATGTTAATAGGAAACGCATTAAGAGATGCGATGGATGTTAAAGGAAATTAAACCATGCAAAGAAAATATATTTACCCATTATTAATGGTTATAGTAACAGTTGTCTTGTATTACATGAATCAAAATGTAGATCAAGCAAATGCGCCGTATCCAGATATAAGTGATAGTGATGGTTTTTTAGAACCTTCGGTGGAATTTGGCGATGCTATGTTACCTTCATCTACAACTGGAGCTATTGTAGCACATGCGAGCTATACACTATCATATAGCGAGCCCCATGAGCAAGCCGAATGGGTTGCTTACGAATTACAACCCAAACATATTAAACGTAACGATTTTAAACGTCCTTATTTTATTGAAGACCGGGATGTTAAAACAAAAAGTGCAGACTGGCGTAACTATAAAAAGAGTGGCTACGATAGAGGTCATTTATGTCCTGCAGGAGATAGAGGCTTTGACTATGATGCTTACTTTGAAACATTTTTAACGAGTAATATAAGTCCGCAGAATCATGATTTTAATGCTGGGATTTGGAATAGTCTCGAACAGAAAGTTCGTTATTGGGCAGGCAGATATGATGGTGTTTATGTAATCACGGGAGGAATATTAAAAAATGGATTAAAAACAATTGGTGAAGAAAGAGTTTCAGTACCAGATGAGTTTTACAAAATAGTTATTGATAAATCCAAAGGTAGGTACAAAGTAGCGGCATTTATTATTCCAAATAAACCAACAGATGATTCTTTTTATGAATATGTTACCTCAGTAGATATCATTGAATCAAAAACAGGCATAGACTTTTTTCCTGCTCTTGATGATGCTATTGAAAATAAAATGGAAGCTTCCAGTGATTTGAAGTTTTGGGAGTGAGAAATTTTTTGATTACCTCTAGTTGAGAGCAGTCGAAATCTATTTTTAATTACTGCATTAATTCCCCTAAGTATAATAATAGTTCCCAGCATCAAGCCTTACGAAGATAAAAAGTAAAATAGTAAATCCCCACAAACCTGAACCTCCATAACTAAAGAAAGGAAGCGGTATTCCTACGGTGGGAAATAATCCCGTCACCATCCCTATATTTACAAAAAAATGGAAAAATAAGATTGCTGCTACGCTGTACCCATATACTCGCGCAAATTGGCTTTTTTGTCGTTCGGCTAGCACTAATAATCGTATAATTAGAAAAACAAACAAAGCAACAACAAGTAAGCTTCCTGCAAATCCCCACTCTTCTCCTACAGTGCTAAATATGTAATCTGTTTGTTGTTCGGGCACAAAGTTTCCTTTGGTTTGAGTTCCTTCGGTCCAGCCTTTCCCAAACCAGCCACCACTCCCAATAGCAATTTCACTTTGGTTGGTATTGTACCCTATACCTTTTGAGTCTGTTTCTTTTCCGAGGACAATATTAAAGCGGTCACGGTGACGTTGCTCAAACACATTTTCAAAAATATAATTAACTGATAAGGCAAAACCTATACAGGCAATAGCAATTGTTACATACTTAAAAACACTAGGTTTACGTTTTCTGTTTTTTAAGTATACGCCAGTAGCAATAACGAGTACAATAGCTGAAACCCAAAGAACCCCGATAGCAAGTGTTCCCACAAATAATGCTGCAGCAAAAAAACCTAGTAATAAATACACAAAATGTAATCCCTCGCGGTATAAAGGAAATATAAATGCGGCATAAATTAAAGCACTCCCAGGATCAGGCTGCGGAATGATAATCAATGCAGGCAATGCCAAAATTAAAAACGCTTTAAGTTGATCTTTAAATTCTGAAATATTAGTTTGAATATCACTCACGTATTTAGCTAATGCCAGTGCAGTAGCTGCTTTTGCAAACTCTGAGGGTTGAATACTTGCGGGTCCTAGTGCATACCATGAAGTTGCACCGTTTATATTTTTTCCAAAGATAAATAGTCCTATTAATGAAAGGAGTGAGACAATATAAATTATACTAGAAAACCGTTCATAAAATTTTACGTCAAGGGCTAAAATGAATACAATGAGTACTATACTTAAACATATCCAGAGTAATTGCTTTGCATACGTTTGATTAAAATCAAAAATTCCACTTCCCCCATCAGTATAGGATGCTGAGTAGATATTAAACCATCCAATTGTTACTAATGCCAAAAAGAAAAAAATGGTCAGCCAATCAAATTTGAGCGTACGCGTATTTTGCATTATTGGTTGATATTAAATGGTTCGCCAGAATATGGTTTTTCATATTCATGCATGAGACTTCCGTTAAGGACATAGTCTTCCATTGCTGTCAAAGTTATTTCACCCTTAATATATTTCTCTATCATTAAGCTAGATATTCTACCTGCCCATCGCGCTCCCCAATATCCGTTTTCAACAAATACTGCGATAGCAATCTTTGGATTGTCCTTAGGTGCAAAAGCAACAAAAACAGAGTGATCCGTTAGCTGAGTTCTTTTGCCATCAATTTTTGTGTAATTTTCAGCAGTTCCTGTTT
The DNA here is from genome assembly GCF_009014635.1 of Patiriisocius marinistellae. Taxonomy (GTDB): domain Bacteria; phylum Bacteroidota; class Bacteroidia; order Flavobacteriales; family Flavobacteriaceae; genus Patiriisocius; species Patiriisocius marinistellae. The sequence continues at coordinate 1,009,857 of NZ_BKCF01000001.1, forward strand.
TTCCACAAATATCAATACCAGGTACTTGTAAGAATGTTGCTGTACCATTTGTAAATACTTCATGCATTCCATCGACTACTGGTTGAAAGTGTTGAGGGTCAATAGTGGTTTTGTTGATGTCTGTATATTGACCTGGAATAGTATCGTAATCTTGAATGTTTTTAATAATATGAGGTTTTTTATACCAGCCTCTATTTGCAATTGTGGCTGTAAAATTTGCCATTTGCATTGGTGTTAATAACACCTCTCCTTGACCAATTGCATTTGAAATTGTAGCCGTAGAGTACCAATTATTATTAGGATACATGGCATTATACGTTCTTGAACTAGGTATTTTACCGCGCTTTCCAGCAGGCAGGTCGTACCCCATAAATTGCCCTAATCCAAAACTCATTAAATGATTTCTCCAATTATCAATACCTTGTTGAGGAGAGTCATATTTTTCGATAATACGACGATACACCGTACAAAAATAAGCGTTGCAAGATTTTGCAATCCCGCCTTCCATTGAAAGTGGACTACTATGAGCATGACACCCTAGCTTTCTTCCACGAGTACCATAATAATAGCCTCCGCGGCATGCAATTGTTTCTTTTATATCAATAACATTTTCTTGCAACCCAATAAGTGCTGTTAAGGTTTTAAAAGGAGAGCCGGGTGGATATTCAGCTAATAGGCCTCTATCGTAAAGTGGCAACGCCGTAGTATCTCTGCTAAGTTGATTAAAGTTTTTAGAACGTTCTCTTCCTACCAATAATCCTGGGTCAAAATTAGGAGCAGTAACAAGTGCTAAAATTTCGCCAGAGCTTGGCTCTATCGCTACAATACCACCGCGTTTATTAGTAAATAATTTTTCCCCATAGGCTTGGAGCGTTGCATCAATCGTTAAGGTAATATCCTTTCCACGTTGCGGTAACGTATCATAGATACCATCTTCATAAGCTCCTATGTCTCGGTTAAATCTGTCTTTTTGAATATACTTAACGCCTTTAACTCCTCTTAAAATATCCTCGTATTGTTTTTCAACTCCTGTCATACCTATGATTTCTCCCATTTCGTAGGCAGGATTTCGGTCGATTATGTATTGATTTACTTCTCTAATGTAACCAAGCACGTTTGCCGAATGTTGCACTTCATAATCACGTAAAGTACGTTTTTGAATAAAAAAACCATCAAATTTATGAATCTTCTCAGACAATGACGCGTATTCCTGTTTTGTTAACTGAGGCAAAATAGGGGAGGCTAGCCTAGGAGAATACACCCTTGCCTTTCTCATTTTTTCAATAAAATCCTCTTTTGGCATTTTTATCATCTCACAAAATGCAAGTGTATCTAGATTTTTAACATCTCTAGGAATAACCATTACGTCAAAAGAAGGTTGATTTTGAACCATTAATTTATCATTGCGGTCAAAAATATACCCTCGTTGCGGATAATCGTAAACAGTTTTTATGGCATTATCTTCACTTAATTGCTTAAAAGAAGTGTCATATATTTGAAGATAGAATAATCTGCCGGCAAATACAACGCCGGTAATCATAACTAATAGTAAGAGTAAAAATTTTCTCAAGGAGAAGCTAATTTAATATGAAGCTGTTTTGTTACTAAATAAAAGCAGCGAACACATGATAAGGATAATACTAAAAATACTTGAAAATAACGTAGATTTTAGTATCAAGAGTATATGTGATGTGCTAAATATTTCCATAGTGAATAAAATTATGTGATGGAGCACAACAATAATCGAAATATAAACAATTCTTTCGGCGATAGGAACCTTGTTTAATTTTACCATATTATACTCATAACTAACCCCAAAAGAAAACTTTAATATAAGTGGGCGTATATAAGCTACAAACACACTAGCTGCTGCGTGTACACCACCAGAATCACTAAAAATATCAATGCTTAAGCCTAGTAAAAAACTTAAAAAAATAAGTAATCCCTTGTTGCCAGTAAATGGAAATATTAAAATAAAAACTAGATATAAATATGGGTTTACATATCCTAAAAAATTTATGTGGTTGAGCAATGTAACTTGAAGAAGCAACAGCCCAAAAAACCTAATAATATTTATCAAAATATCTTTATTCTGCATCGTCGGTCTTTTCTAAGTTTTCAATCTCTAGTAAGTTAAGGTTTTTGATAACATACACGTGATTGAGGCTTGTCATATCATTAAATAATTGCACGTCTACAGTAAAACTATCTGTAGCGCCAACAGTAAAATCCTTTACAGTACCAATTAATATTCCCTTCGGAAATATGGAAGAATTTCCACTTGTAACTATTGTATCACCTACAGCAATGGGTGCTAGTTTAGGAATTTCTATTAATTGAACAATATTAGGATCTTTTGTGTTCCACGTTAGAAATCCAATGTGATTTGACTTTTTTAATTTTGCATTTATCTGGCTTGTGGTGTTCAAAATAGATTGGACACGAGCATAATTGTCTGAAACTTTATTAATAATCCCAACTAATCCTTTTGATGTGATAACACCCATATCAACCTCTAGACTATCTTTTAGTCCTTTGTCAAGTGTAAGTTGATTTTTAATTTTTGAATAATTATTATTAATAACGCGTGCTCCAGTAAAATTAAAAACGGGAAGAATGTCTCCTTCAAATTTAGGATTAGGTATGTTGCTTTTTAACGTTGCAAGTTGCTCACGTAATCTTGTATTCTCTTCAATAAGAAGATTGTTTTCTTTACGTAAATCAAAATAGGAAGTAACATTACTTCTAGCACTATAAATACCACCACTAAAAAAGTTTGTTGAACTAATTACTTTTGAGTTATGATAGGAGTGTGATTGTATAGTAAGAATAAGTGCGATTAAGAATAAAAATGCAAAAAGCAGAAAATTTTTATTCTTAATAAAGAAATAAATTATCTGTTGCATTTTCTTAAATTATAATATTGTAAATCTATTGAGGTGTAAAACGACCATCTAAGAACTAATTTCTTAGTCACATTTCCGAAGTGAAAATTATTGAAATTTTACTATTACTTAATGAGTACGCTCTTAAATTTCGGTAAATTCTTCAAACATATTCCAGTTCCTCTAACAACTGCTCTCAATGGATCTTCAGCAATATAAACTGGCAAGTCTGTTTTTTGAGAAAGACGTTTATCAAGACCTCTAAGCATAGAACCACCACCCGCAAGGTAAATTCCTGTATTGTAAATATCTGCTGCAAGTTCTGGAGGCGTTTGAGATAATGTTTCCATTACTGCATCTTCAATACGTAATATAGATTTGTCTAATGCTTTTGCAATTTCTCTAAAAGAACACTGAACTTGTTTAGGTTTTCCAGTTAATAAATCACGTCCTTGTACGGCCATTTCATCTGGTGGAAGTTCAAGATCTTCAGTCGCAGCACCTATTTGGATTTTTATTTTTTCAGCAGTACGTTCACCTACATACAAGTTATGTTGTGTGCGCATATAGTAAATAATATCGTTTGTAAAGACATCACCAGCGACTTTGACAGATTTGTCACAAACAATACCGCCAAGTGCAATTACAGCAATTTCTGTAGTTCCACCTCCTATATCCACAACCATATTTCCTTTAGGTTGCATAATGTCAACGCCTATACCAATAGCCGCTGCCATAGGTTCATGGATTAGATACACTTCTTTTCCATTAACACGCTCAGCACTTTCTTTTACTGCTCGCATTTCTACTTCGGTAATACCACTTGGGATACAAATAACCATTCTTAACGATGGAGTAATCCATTTTTTCTTTAACGCGGGAATGTCTTTGATAAACATGTTTATCATTTTTTCACTTGCATCAAAATCTGCAATTACACCGTCTTTTAAGGGTCTAATTGTTTTAATGTTTTCGTGAGTTTTTCCTTGCATCATTGCAGCTTCTCTTCCTACAGCAATTATTTTTCCTGTAGTACGATCACGTGCAACGATAGACGGTGCGTCGACGACAACTTTGTCGTTATGAATAATTAGGGTATTTGCCGTACCTAAATCTATGGCTATTTCTTCGGTGAGGAAGTCAAAAAATCCCATTCGCTATGCTGTGGTGTTATGTGTTTACTGTATGCTATTCGTTGTCAAACAAATGTACTAAAAATTAATGCTTAAAATGGCGGGTTCCCGTAAATACCATCGCAATATTATTTTCATTGCAATAATCAATACTTAACTGGTCTTTTATAGAACCTCCTGGCTGTATTACACTTTTAATTCCAGCATTATCGGCAATTTCTACACAATCTGGAAAAGGGAAAAATGCATCACTTGCCATTACCGCTCCATTAAGGTCAAAATTGAAGTTTTTTGCTTTAATAATTGCTTGATTTAGAGCGTCAACTCTAGATGTTTGTCCAGTTCCACTCGCGCATAATTGACCGTTTTTAACGAGTACAATTGTATTTGACTTTGTGTGCTTGCAAATTTTTGATGCAAACAATAAGTCATTTAACTCTTCATCATTAGGTTTATTGTGCGTTGCGTAGGTTAAATCCTCAAGAGAGTCAGTAATATTATTGCGGTCTTGAACAAGCACACCATTTAAACATGTTCTAACAGTAGTTTCTGCTAATTTTGTTTTTTTCTTTACTAGTAAAATTCGGTTCTTTTTTCCTTTGAGTGTTGTTTCGGCTTCTGTAGAAAAACTTGGTGCAATAACTACCTCACAAAATAATTTATGAATCTCTTTTGCACAATCTGCATCTATTTCAACATTTGAAATTAAAACACCACCAAACGCAGAGGTTGGGTCACCCGCTAATGCATCTAAATACGCTTGAAGCACTGTTGTACGTTGTGCTAAACCACACGCATTATTATGTTTTAACACAGCAAATGTAGGTGCGTCCCCTTCAAATTCATTCATTAAGCTTACAGCCGCGTCAACATCTAGCAAGTTGTTATAACTTAACTCTTTTCCATGAAGTTTATCAAACATAGCATCAAAATCACCAAAGAAAAACCCTTTTTGATGTGGGTTTTCTCCATAGCGCAAAATTTGTGCTTGTGTTTCTGAAATTTTAAGAGCTGGAATACTGTGATCTGTATTAAAGTAATTGAAAATAGCTGAGTCGTAATGAGATGAAACATTAAAAGATTTTGCCGCAAATTGTTTTCTAGTCGCTAATGAAACATTTCCGTCGTCTTCCGAAATTACATCTAAAAATTCGCTGTAATCTTCCATTGAAGAAACGCAAATTGTATCCTTAAAGTTCTTTGCAGCAGCGCGAATTAATGAAATTCCACCAATATCAATTTTTTCAATAATATCTTGTTCAGCGGCACCAGAGGCAACTGTTTTCTCAAAGGGATATAAATCAACAATTACAACATCTAATTGGGGAATATTAAATTTTCCCATTTCTTCAACATCACTTTCATTATCTTGACGATTTAAAATGCCTCCAAAAACTTTAGGGTGTAATGTCTTTACACGACCTCCTAAAATTGAAGGGTAATCAGTCACATCTTCTACAGGAATGACTTTAATGCCAAGATCTTTAATAAATTTTTCAGTACCACCAGTTGAATACATGGTTACGCCAAGTTCGTCAAGTTTTTTGACAATTGGAGCAAGTCCATCTTTATGAAATACTGAAATTAGTGCTGATTTGATTTTTTTGATATCGCTCATGATAAATTATAATGTCCATTATAGAAATGATTAAAATACATTTCCGAAGAGAAACTGATTGGCTTTAAAATTTTAAAGGCTCAAAAATAGGTAAATGAATGTCTTTTTTGTAACAATTGTTAACAGAAAGCGTCTCACTTTTCATAACTTTATAGAAGCTTAATTCTGAAATGAAGAAACATCAGTTTTAAGCGTTGTTTTATTGCAAAAAATTACCAGAAAATGCTAATATACCTTCGCGTATTAAAAGAGAGTTTTAATTTTGCCTTAAGTGCCCTTGTTAATAACAAATTACGAACGTTTTTGTCATTGCTCGGTGTTACTATTGGAATATTTTCCATCATTGCTGTACTCGCTGCGGTAGATTCATTAAAACAAGAGATTGAAGGAAGTTTAAGCGGTATTGACAACAGTACAATTATTGTAATGCGTTTTCCATTTACCTCAACAGATATTCCACGATGGAAATGGCAGCAATTTCCTGATGTAAGTTATAGTGAGTACGAAGCATTAAAACGTTCTTTGCCAGATGCAAAAGCGGTTTGTTTTGTGTTAAATGTTCCTACCGAAACTTTAAAATATGAGGATAACACTGTATCAAGTGTAAATATAGCTGCGGTAAGTTATGAGTATCCTGAGATTGAAACATTAAAGTTAGAGCAAGGACGTTTTTTTACCGAATCTGAATCTAATGGTGGTGCTCCAGTTTTAATATTAGGTGATGAGATTGCAAAAAATCTTTTTGGTTCTCCAGGAGCTAGCATGGGTAAAAAAGTGCGTTTATATGGTAGGAAATTTACAGTAATTGGCGTGCTTAAAAAGGAAGGAAATGCACTTGGAGGAGGTTCAAAAGATACAGCTGCTTTAGTGTCTGTAAATGTTGCTCGACGTGTATATGGTGATAATAGCAAAGCAGTATTTCCACAGATAACTATTAAGCCAAATAAAAATATTGATGATGCTGGTTTTATGGCAATGATTAGTCAAAAACTAAGAAACTTGCGTGGGCTCCGTGCAGAAGAAACAGATAATTTTTTTGTTAATCAGTTTCAAGGTATTGCAGATATTATAGACAATATTACTGGCCAAATGAGTATCATAGGTGGTGTTATTAGTGGATTTTCTTTGCTTGTTGGGGGTTTTGGGATTGCTAACATAATGTTTGTGAGTGTAAAAGAACGAACTAACCTTATTGGGATTCAAAAATCATTAGGAGCGAAGAATAAATTTATACTATTCCAATTTTTATTTGAGGCTGTAATTTTAGCGGTTATAGGAGGTTTGATAGGACTAGTACTTGTTTACATTGTTAGCTTACTCGCATCTTCAATGACTGGAGATTTTGATTTTGTTCTTTCGGCTAGTAATATGATTTTTGGAACAGTAATATCAGCAATTATAGGATTGACTGCCGGAATTCTTCCTGCAATTTCAGCGTCTAAATTAGATCCTGTTGAGGCAATTAGAACTGGAATGTAAAAATCTGTTAAGTTTTAATACTTAAAAGTCAAAATGCACGCTCACCACTAAAATTACCTTGCGGAGCATAATTACAAACGAGAACATATTGACCGTTAGCGTCTATGCTTACGCCACAACCCACTTGTGTGGTTTTTCGCCAAACAATTTGAGTATAATGACCACAAATTTTATTTGCAAAGCATTTTCCAGTAATAGTGTTATAATTTACCTTTTCATTTTTCCTCCATCCATCTTTATGTGTGTCTTGTGAAAGAAATTAGCAGATTTTAGCAACCCCCTCACAAATCCACTGTAGGAAAACTTCATCTTCTTTAGAAAAAGGGTCTGCTGTGTTAGAGTCAATGTCTATTTGACCTATGTTAACCCCATTTTTAAAAATAGGAACAACAATTTCAGCCTTTACGGTAATACTACATGCAATATAATTATCCTGTGCTTTAACATCTGGCACTACAAAATTTTCATTAGATACTGCGACCTGTCCACATATCCCTTTTCCGAAGGGAATAACAGTGTGGTCAGTTTCTTCACCAGCATAAGCCCCCAAGTGTAAAGTTTTAGCATCATGATTTGCAAAGTAAAAACCTACCCAATCATAATAAGGTACTTCATTACGAAGTAGTTCGCAAATTTGCTCCATTTTAATCTCTGCGGTTGCTTTTTCGTTAGCAAAAATAAGGGCGGCTTGTTGTTTTAGATTTTTAAATGACATCGTAATTTTTTTAGGCAAAAGTATTTCAAAGTGATAATATACACCAATTACAAATGATGTATTTTTGTTAAAATCATAGTCTCATATTGAAAAAATTAATTACAAAATATAAGCCAGTTATTAAGTTTGTCGCACTTTTTTTTGGGACTTATTTGTTATTGAGCCTCTTATATGGTCGTTATTTAAAATATGCCGCACACAATAGCAACACGCCAGATTTTATTACTAATCTAGTTGCAACGCAGAGCAGTTGGCTAATTAATAATACAGGTTGCAATGCCCAAGTCGTCGCTCACGATGCTAAACCACAAATGAAATTAATCGTAGAGGGGAACTATCTTGCAAATATTATAGAAGGTTGTAACGCAATGAGTATTATAGTTTTATTTATCTCATTTGTTATTGCATTTGCTCAAAAAATAAAAAAAACGTTGCTCTTTATTCTAGCCGGAAGTATATTAATTTATACGGTCAATATTATTCGTATTGCTATTTTAGCAGTTGCATTATATAAATTTCCTGAGTATGAATCCATCTTGCATGGGGTAATATTTCCAGGAATAATATATGGAATGGTATTCCTGCTATGGATGCTTTGGATTCGCATGATTAAAAAAAAACCTATTGTATGACACAAGCTCTCAATATTTTTTCTATCGTAGTACTTGCTTTTTTACTCATCTGTATTCGCACCTTTGAGAATAATCTTTTTTATGACCCGCTATTGCTTTTTTTTAAAACAGACCATACAACACAATCTTTGCCGCAGATACATACCATAAAATTAATTGTATTTACGGTGTTTCGCTTTTTAATGAATACGGTTATATCGCTCGCAATATTGTGGGTTGTTTTTAAAAAGGTTTCAGTTGTTAAATTTTCTGCGATGCTTTACGGTGTCTTATTAGTTATATTATTAATAATGTTTTTTTTACTTCTGAAATTTTCTGCGGAAGCGCCACACATGCTATTGTTTTATACTCGTAGGTTTTTAATCCAGCCTATTTTCTTGCTTATATTATTACCTGCTTTTTATTTTCAGAAAATCACGACGTCTTAAAATTTTGTATATTTGTGGTCCAAAATTTGACAAAAATGAAATTTTCAAAACTTTTTTTATTAGCATTAATTGCAACAGTAATTTTTTCATGTAAAGATTCAAAAACAGCTGAGCCAGAAGTAAAAATGGTAGAGACTGGTGCAGCAAAAGTTCAGGAAGTTTTAAAACCCACGACAGTAACTTTTAATGACCCCAAAATAGCAGTAGTATATGATGCTTACAACGCATTACGTGTAGCGCTAGTAAATACAGATGCAAACATTGCCTCAAACGCTGCGGTTGATTTATCTATATCTTTAAAAAAAGTAGAAGCTAATGAAGCTGTTGTTAATAACGTTTCCGAAATTTCAAAATTAACAGACATAGAAAATCAACGCAAAAGATTTGAAGCGGTTAGCACAGCAGTTGAGAAATTGGTCACAGGAAACATCGCAAGCGGTTCACTTTACAAGCAATATTGTCCAATGGCTTTTGGCAATAAAGGTGCTTCTTGGTTGAGTGATTCAAAAGAAATTCGTAACCCTTATTTTGGTGATAAAATGCTTAAATGTGGTCGCGTTGATGCTGAGATAAAATAAAACAAGTATTTTTGTAATTCTTATTATTAGACAATAATATTTCATTTGAAAAAAATAATTTCCATACTTCTCACCTTTTTATTGCTTGCTAGCAATAGTGGTGTTATGCTTGCGCAACACTTTTGTGGTGAGTATAAAATGATGGAGAAAATTACCTATGGAGTTGCTGATTTATCATGTGGAATGGATGTACATTCAGATTGTGATAGCGAAGGAGCAAAAGATCATGATTGTTGCGATAATGAGTATGAGTCATTAGGTGTTGATGATGAATTTAATCGTTTAGACCTAAACGAAAAGCAAATTATAAACACCCATTTTGTAGCCGCATTTACTACAATATTTGTTCTTGATTTATCGCTAACTGCGAATAGTAAAACTACTACTTATAGGGCATATTTGCCACCACCACTTATAAAGGACATCCCTGTACTTTATGAAACCTTTTTAATTTGATTTTAAAATAGTGCTAAAATAACTTCCATTCGCTAATGGGAGTATAGTGTTATATATTAAAATCAAATATAGAATGAAAAACAATTCAATTATTATAATTGTCTTGCTGTTATTCGCTAACTTTTTGCAAGCGCAAGAAGAGACTACTATAAAAACAGTAAGAGAGTACAAGCTAGAAATAGCAAAAAATAAAACAAATATTACTGGAAAAGACGTGATGGGAATGACCGTTAATGGTACAATCCCAGGACCCGTCTTAGAATTTACAGAGGGAGAACAGGCTGTAATTCATGTAAAAAACACGATGGATGTAGAAACCTCTGTTCATTGGCATGGATTATTATTACCCAATTTTCAAGACGGTGTGCCTTATTTGACTACACCACCCATTAAGCCAGGAGCTACACTTTATGGGTTGAGAGCACAAAAACCTATTAGTGATATTCAATATATGAAAGCTATGATCCCTCATCATTCTTCAGCAATTTTGGTGAGCAATAATGTAAATTTAAAAGACCCCGAAGTCATTAAATTATCAAAAGAAATTATAAAAGCACAAGAAAAAGAGATAGCTCAAATGAAAGCGGCTATTGAGAGAATTGAAAATAATAACTAGAATATGAAACACACATATAATATAACAGGAATGACCTGCAATGGTTGCAAGGCTTCTGTAGAAAAAACACTGCGAGCTGTCGATGACGTTACAGATGTTGAGGTGAATTTAGAAAGTGGCAGAGCCGAAATTTCTATGAATCAACACATTGTAACCACAACTTTTAGACAGGCGTTGCCTTCAAAATATACAATTTCTGAAGTCAGTGTAAAACAAGTAGGCAATGCCGAAATAGGAGACAAACAAAACATATTTAATACTTCAAATAATGAAACGCAAACAAAACTAGAGCAGTTAAAACCATTGTTTTTGATTTTTGGTTGTATTGTTTTGATAACAGCAGCACTTAATTATAATGGATTTAATATTTCTGCAGTAATGCTAGACTTTATGGGGATTTTCTTCTTCATTTTTAGCCTCTTTAAATTTTTTAATTTGAGAGGGTTTGCACAATCATTTAGCATGTATGATCCACTTGCAAAAGCAGTTCCTGAATATGGAAAAGTTTATCCTTTTATTGAATTGATTTTAGGATTTATGTTTTTAAGTCGTATTCAAATTCCCATTGTTTTAATAGTGACAATTATCATTATAGGAATAACAACAATAGGAGTGACGCGATCTTTGATGAGCAAAAAAACGATTCAATGTGCTTGTTTAGGTACTGTATTGAAACTGCCAATGACCGAAGCTACCTTTATTGAAAATACCATTATGATTGTAATGGCTATAATTATGATTACTAAAATATATTTATAATGAAAAAGCTAATATATATACTATTAATTGTACCGTTTTTAGGAATCTCACAAGAAAAAGTTGAAGGGGTTATTCTTGGAATGGATGGAAACATAGAGCGACCGTTACCTAGCGTTAATGTTTACTGGCTTGATGCTGGAGTAGGAACGGTAACAGATTTTGATGGGTTATTTTCCCTCCCGTATAAAGCAGAGTATTCAACGTTGGTTATTAGTTATGTGGGGTATGAAACAGACACTTTAACTATTGCGGGACCCAAAAAAATGCGTCACGTCTTACAATCAAAAGGGACACTTGATGAGGTAGTAATTAAATCTCGCAATCAAGCAACATCACGTTCTTTTTTGAAAGCTGAAAACGTAATTAATGTGAGTAGCGCAGAGTTATTAAAAGCTGCTTGTTGCAATTTGAGTGAGAGTTTTGAGACAAATCCATCGATTGATGTAAATTTTGCTGATGCAATTACAGGAACTCGAAAAATTAAAATGTTAGGATTGACAAGTCCTTATACATTAATAACTACAGAGAACATACCTTCTATTCGAGGGGCTGGGCAGGCTTTTGGTTTGAGTTTTATTCCTGGTACTTGGGTGGAAAGTATTCAAATTACAAAAGGAGCTGGTAGTGTAACAAATGGTTTTGAAAGCATAGGAGGTCAAATAAACGCAGAGCTTGTAAAGCCTTCTACAGATGATCACATTTTTGTTAATGCCTACGAGGCATTGAACGGGCGATTAGAACTGAATGCTCATTACAACGCAAAAATTGATGATAAATGGAGTACCGGGGTGTATGCTCATAGAAATTTTAGAGGAAAGAAAAATGACCGTAACGATGATGGATTTTTAGATGCTCCTTTGATGGAGCAGATTAATGTAATGAACCGCTGGCAATATGCGAATCCTGAAACTGGACTTGTAAGTTTTATCAATTTCAACTATTTAAAAGATGATAAACAAATAGGGCAGACAGGTTTTGTCCCAGAAAGGGACAGAAATGGAACTAACTTTTGGGGAGGTGAAATTGCAACAGAAAAGTATGGAGCGACGTTAAAATTAGGGTATGTTTTTCCAGATATTCCATATCAAAGTATGGGATTACAACTTGCATACAGCAACCATAAACAAGATTCGTATTTTGGATTGCGGGACTATAATATTGAACATAGTAGTTTGTATGCAAATGCGCTTTTTAGTTCTATTATTAGTGATTCTCGACACAAATTTAAAACAGGTTTGAGCGTAACATATGATGATTACCAAGAACTGGTAGAGACGACAGAATATGATAGAGTTGAACAATCTGTTGGTGCTTTTTTTGAATACTCTTATGATGATTTAGAAGATTTAACATTGACTGCTGGTTTGCGTCTGGATACTCATAATTTGTTAGGGACCTTTGTGACTCCTAGATTACATGCGCGCTACACACCTTGGGATAAAGCTGCTTTAAGAGGATCGATAGGTCGTGGAAAAAGAAGTGCAAATATTTTTACTGAAAATTTAGGCTTGTTTTCTACGAGTAGGGCAATTTCAATTGTAAATAATGGAGGAGATATTTATGGGCTTGACCCAGAAATTGCTTGGAATTACGGTGTTTCTTTTTTACAAGGGTTTAATTTTCTAGGACAAAAAGGAGATGTAACCTTTGATTTTTATCGCACTGATTTTCAAAATCAAGTAGTTGTTGATTGGGAAGATGTTAATCAAATTAGGTTTTATAATTTAGAAGGGGAAAGTTTTGCAAATAGCTTTCAAATGGAGTTGAATTACACACTAGCTGAACGACTTGATTTAAGAACAGCGTACAAATATTATGATGTGCAGACTGAGTATAATTCTGGAAAGTTAGAAAGACCATTGACGCCAAGCCATCGTATTTTTGCAAACCTTGGGTATGAAACAAATGTGAAAAGTAAAGGACAACACTGGAAATTTGATGTAACTTATAATTGGCTAGGCAAACAACGATATTCTTCTACAATAGGTAATCCAGAAGAATTGAGACTACCAGAATATTCCCCATCTATTGGTACATTTAATGCTCAAATTACAAGGGTTTTTTCTCCAAGATTTGAAGTTTATGCAGGCGCCGAAAATTTTACAAATGAAACCCAAGATACACCAATTATTGACTCTGAAAATCCTTTTGGTTCAAATTTTGACACTACATTTGTTTATGGTCCAATTTTTGGAAGCAATTACTATGCAGGATTACGTTATAGAATAAACTAAATTTAATTTCAGAAATGTGCTGTAATTGAGTAAATTATATTGTTGTCACATTTCAGAATAACATTAAAAATAAAATAAAGATGAAAAAATTATTAATTATTTGTACGGTATTATTTATGGGAGCAACAGTTTTTGCTCAAGATAAAAACGCACGTTCTACCGTATGGGTGGATGGTGTTTGCGGTATGTGTAAAAAGCGTATAGAAACTGCAAGTGTAAAAACTAAAGGTGTAAAAAGCGCCGTGTGGAACGTTGAGACTAAAGAATTGAGTCTTATTTATGATGAACGCAAAACTACTTTGGAGACTATTCAACAGAGCGTTGCAGATGTGGGTCATGATACTAAAGTTATTAAAGCTACAGATGAAGCTTATAATAGTGTACACCCTTGCTGTCTTTATAGAGATGAAGATGTTCAAAAGGATCATCAATAATTAAATAACTAATTAAATTCAAAAATGCCGCTAAGAGATTAGCGGCATTTTGAATAATAATATTTTTAGGTCTTTTAATTAGAGTTTTAAGAGTCCGCTTGTTTGATAATTTTTAACACTTTTTTTTAGTTAAAACATAGTTAAGTCGAGAACAATAATGAATGTTTAATAATTATATTTACTTAGTTTTTTAATGCATACAAAGTATGGCAACACAAAAGTCAAACAGTAAACCTCAAGCAAAACCAGCTCCTAAAAAAGCTCCTGCAAAAGGTACTCAGGCTACTTCAAAGAAGAAGTAATTTGAAAGTGGAGTTAGTAGACAAAACGAAACTCCAAAAAGTTGAATGCGCTAGGCGAATTTCAATTACACTTAATTTTTAAATAATTATTTACTATGGCAACACAAAAGTCAAACGGTAAACCTCAAGCAAAGCCAGCTCCTAAAAAAGCTCCTGCAAAGAGTACTCAGACTGCTTCAAAAAAGAAGTAATTTGATATTGAAGTTCATGAAATAGAACTTCCCGTTGTAATGCACTAGGTGTATTTTTACAACAAAGGATAAAAGAAAACCATCTCAATGTATTGGGATGGTTTTTGTATTTTTATAGGATGAAATTATCACCTAAAATATTGCTTTATATTATTACTGTTGCTGTAATTGTTGCAGCTATTGTCTGGGAGTTTTATGTCCAGCAATGGTTATCTTACCAACCGGATAACGGAGTTGATGTTATACGAACAGATTTATTTGTAATCTGGCCCGTAGTTTTGACCTTAGTGGGAGTAAGTTTGTTTAGAATATTTGGGCCTAAAAAGGATTAACTATTTTCATTTTAAGAAATCGTAAATATAATTTAGCCTTTTATTGAGATACTATTTGAGCATTACTTAGTAATTTGGATTAAAACAAAAATTATGAGAAATTCAGAACTTATTTCAGCCTTAGGAAATTGTATTAATCACTGTAATTATTGTGCAGATGCTTGTCTTGATGAAAAAGATGTAGCTATGATGCGCGATTGCATTAGGACTGATAGAGTATGTGCAGAAGTATGCAGTTCACTTAGTCAAATTTTAGCAACCAATTATAAAAATGTAGAAGGCTTAGTTGCATATTGTATTTCGGTTTGTGAAGATTGTCTTGCCACTTGCGAAAAACACGATCATAAACATTGTCAAGATTGTGCAGCATCTTGTCGTAAATGCATTAAAGCCTGTAAAGCTTATTTAGCTTAAACAATTATATTTATAAATTAAAAGCACTCATTATTATTAATACATAATGAGTGCTTTTTTGTTGTAAAATGTTAAGAATTACATCATTCCAGGCATTCCTCCGCCCATAGGAGGCATTGCGGGACTATCTTCCTTAATATCAATTAATGCGCATTCTGTAGTTAATATCATTCCTGCCACTGATGCTGCATTTTCAAGTGCTATACGCGTTACTTTCTTAGGGTCTATAATACCTGCTTTTAGCATATCTACATAGCTCTCGCTTTTAGCATCATACCCAAAATTTTTCTTCCCCTCAAGCACTTTGCTTACTACAACACTCCCTTCGCCACCTGCATTTTCAACTATGGTACGTAATGGAGACTCAATAGCTCTTGCTACAATTTGTACTCCTGTAGTTTCGTCTAAATGGTCTGTTGTGATTTTGCTTAAAACGCTTTTTGCACGCACTAAAGCAACACCACCACCAGCAACAATACCTTCTTCAACCGCAGCTCTAGTTGCGTGAAGAGCATCGTCAACGCGGTCTTTCTTTTCTTTCATTTCAACCTCACTCGCTGCACCTACATAAAGTACTGCTACACCACCAGCTAATTTAGCTAATCTTTCTTGCAATTTTTCTTTATCATAGTCACTCGTTGTAGATTCAATTTGTGCTTTTATTTGACCCACTCGTGCTTGAATGTCAGCCTTTTTACCAGCACCATTTACAATCGTAGTATTGTCTTTATCAATAGTTACCGTTTCGGCAGTACCTAGCATTTCGATAGTAGCATTTTCTAGAGTAAAACCTCTTTCTTCACTGATTACTGTACCGCCAGTTAAGATTGCAATATCTTCTAACATTGCTTTTCTACGGTCACCAAAGCCTGGTGCTTTTACCGCTGCAATTTTTAAAGAACCACGCATTTTATTTATTACTAACGTTGCTAAAGCTTCTCCATCAACGTCTTCTGCAATAATGAGTAGTGACTTTCCTTGCTGTGCTACTGGCTCAAGAATAGGCATCAAATCTTTCATTGATGATATCTTTTTGTCATACAACAAGATCATTGGGTTCTCTAATTCTGTTTGCATTTTTTCGCTATCAGTAACAAAATACGGAGATAAAAATCCACGGTCAAATTGCATACCTTCTACAACGTCCACATATGTTTCAGTTCCTTTAGCTTCTTCAACAGTGATAACTCCCTCTTTTCCTACTTTTCCAAAAGCCTTAGCAATTAAGTCTCCTATTTGCTCATCATTATTAGCAGAAATAGATGCAACTTGCTTAATCATCTCGCTAGAGTTTCCAACTTTTGTAGTTTGTTTTTCAAGGTTTTTAACAATTGCTTCAACAGCTTTGTCAATACCTCTTTTGAGATCCATTGGGTTTGCTCCTGCAGCAACATTTTTTAAACCTTCTTTAACGATTGCTTGCGCTAAAACTGTTGCAGTTGTAGTACCGTCACCTGCAAGGTCATTGGTCTTACTTGCTACTTCTTTTACCATTTGAGCTCCCATATTTTCTAGGGCATCTTCTAACTCAATCTCTTTTGCTACAGATACACCATCCTTTGTTACTACAGGTGCTCCAAATGATTTACTTATAATTACATTTCGACCTTTAGGGCCTAATGTTACTTTAACAGCGTTTGCTAATGCATCCACACCGCGCTTAATACCGTCACGTGCTTCAATATCAAATTTTATATCTTTTGCCATGTCAAAATTTTAATTTTGTCATTCTCGCGTGTGCGAGAATTTTGTTTAATAAATTAATTTTAATCTTAGAGTTTAAAGGAGGTTTTAACTTAGTTTAGCTAAACATCCTTAACTATAAATTTTGTTGATTTTTAAAAGCTAAATAATTGCAAGAATATCGTCCTCACGCATAATTAGGTAATCTTTACCATCAAGTTTAAGCTCAGTACCTGAATACTTTCCATAAAGTACAGTGTCGCCAACTTTAACAGTCATTTTATGATCTTCTTTTCCAGCTCCCACTGCTGCAACTTTACCTTGTTGAGGTTTTTCTTTTGCGCTATCTGGTATATATAATCCAGATGCGGTTTTTGTTTCGGCCGCTTGTGGTTCTACGACTACTCTGTCTGAAAGAGGTTGAATTTTTAATGCCATTTTATAAACTTGTTTTAAAGTTTCCGCATAGGCGGAAATCTATTAATATTATTATTAATTAGTCTGTTGCTTAATAGGCAGAAAGTATGCCAATGCCCCAATTATGCCAATTTATAAACTTAACCGGAACAAAAAATGCCAGCTTGTCATTAAGCTGGCATTTTACTAAGTTAGATAAATTAAAGTTTTTGTGCTTTATATAATAGTTATCTTAGTGAGACAATTTATTCGGGATAAATAACTTCCCATACGTCTCCATTTATATTTTCAAATTTTATAATACCAAAGTCATAGTCATAGTAAATTTTGTTAACATTTTTAATGAGTGTGCCATATTGAAAATTGTCATATATTTCATTACTACCAGACTCTATAATAATGACTTTATTAAATTGATGATTATTAACTGTCAATTGAGTTTGATTAAAATTTGAAATGGCTGAGCTAGGAATATTAGTGTCATTTGCAAGTTCATCCATAAAAATAAATGATGCTTTATTCCATATAGGTAAATTGATGCCATAATTGAAAAAGTCGTCATTTTTAGAAAAAATATAATTTACTAATCCCTCTTCTTGATAGTTATTATTTTCTAAAATTTCAAATCTGATAATTTTACTGTCGTAATGATTTAAAAAACTACCGCCGCCTCCAGCAAAAGTTCCCCTAGTAGTATTGATAGCAATCTTTCTTTCATTAAGAATAACTTTAAAATTTAATTCATCGCCATCTTGATTTTTGTACGTGATGATTTGATTTGGTGCGTAATCAAATTTTATAATTAGCTCTTCATCGTCACTCGTAAATTGGTAATACGGTTCTTTAATGCCATCACTGTTATCATCGGTTTCACATGCTATTGTAGCGAAGAACAATATACACAAGACTAAATATTTAGTTGAAATTCTCATATCCTAATCTATTGTTATTATGATTAATTGTTTTAAGTGAATTATATAGTTTTTTGTGCAATTCATTTAAAAGATGAATAATAATAACGCTATAATTAAAAGAAAAGTACAAAAAAAATCCCGATTCGGTAGAATCGGGACTTAGATTTACAAAAGTAAAATGTTTTAATTTCCTCCGTCAGTTTCAGGATCTGTTGTGATAACATCATTTGCTGCTGGAGCAGGGATTTCAATTGCATCAGTATCTTGCACTGTTGATTGTACTGTGTCTAGACTTCCTACTAATGGAATACTTGAAAGTAAAATAAGTACTAATAAAAGCCCTCCTAATGTCCAAGTACTCTTGTCAAGGAAATCTGTTGTTTTTTGCACGCCACCTAATTGCTGTGTACCGCCGCCTCCAAAAGACGATGATAATCCGCCACCCTTAGGGTTTTGAACCATGATTACTACTATTAGCAAAAATGCTACGAAAATGATTAAGATTAAAAATATTGTAAACGTACTCATGAGTCTTCTTTATTTATCAGTTTTTCTACTGCTCGAATTTGGTCTGCAAAGAAACCACTTTTTTCGGGATTTTTCAAAATTAATATTTTATAAGCTTGGATTGCCTTTTTATAATTTTTTTGTTGCAAATAAACCTTCGCTAAAGTCTCTGTCATCAAAGAGTTTGAGGATTCAACGAAAGGGGTAGTTGTATTTTTTTGTAGGCTATTTTTTTCCTGCGGAACTATTTTTGGGCGATCTTGAATAAATTTATCAATCAATTGAAACTTACGTATTTTCTCATCATCATCATTTTCATCAATTTTATTTTCCTTTTTTTCTTCGGAAACGTGATCTTCATTAACAGTCTCCACTATTGAGCGCTCAATGGGCTTTGCTTGCGTTAGTTTCAACCATTCACTAAAAGAATGTGTGTCTTCTTTTTTAAATTGTAATGGCGCATCGACCTCGATTTTCTCTTCGGAAATTCCAGCGTTTAAATTAATTTCATTTAATTCAACCTCTGTATTTATTTCCTCTTTTTCTGAAAATTCTATTTTTTTAGAAACATTTTCGATGTTAGCTTTCGCCTCTATTTTAGTATCATCAACGCTTTTATCTTCCCCTTTTAAAATTTCCGAAGCTCTTGCTTGTAATTCTTTTAAAGTTAAAAGTTGTTGTACATCTTTGGCTTTTCTTTCGAATAGGGTAGGGTCTAGGATAGCCTCAGCCTTTTGAAGCTCTTGCTTCATTTGCTTGTCAAGCGCTAAACTTACTTTTTCTGAGACATCTTCTAAGACGACCTCTATCTCGTTTGCCGCGACATCATGCTGTAAAACTTGTTTAGAAATCTCATTCTGTTCAAATGTTTTTGAAGTTATGTAATCAAATAATATATCGCGGTTGGTTGTATGTGCTGCGGTAACTTTTAAGGTGTCGTTGTAGCGAAAACTTCCCTCGGCTTTTAAACCTTTAAGTAATAGTGCGCGTGCACTTTGAAAATAAGGATAGCTGTCCACGATGCTATTAAGCGTAGGGAGATCTTCAGCCTTAATTTTGCCTGGATTTGCTAAAAGTGATGTGTATTTTTCTGTATTCACTTGGCTACCAATTTGCGAGTGACTTATTAAAAATATCCTGGGTAATTCTTTCAAAAATTTCGTCAAGCACATCATCTAGAGCTGACCCTGATAATAATTGTTGTCCTGAGTAATCTTTATAAAATGAGAAACGCTGTTCAAAGGCTTTTTCATCATCATTTTTATTGAAAAACCTCACGTTGACTGATATTGTTAATCTGTTTTGGGCTGCGGTGTTTTGTGATGTTGCGGTAATTGGAGCGGTATAATATTCTACAATTTCACCTTCATAAGTGAGGTCTCCATTGTTTGTAACTAGGTCAAGGCTTGTTTGGTTTAAAAGGATTTCTTGGAGCTGTTGTGTAAATGTCCTTTCAATTCCAGGCTCAATAATTTGAGCATTGTTTTGAAAGTAATTGACTTGAAATGTTTTTGTTTTACTATAATCAATATCTGCTCCTGTAAAGGAATAGACTCCACAACTTTGAAAAGTAGTGAGTATGAAAATTGCAAATATGCCTATTTTAGTAAATACCTTCATAAGGGTTACAAGTTATATTGTTTAATCTTGCGATACAATGTTCTTTCTGAAATTCCTAACTCATCTGCGGCATCTTTGCGTTTACCATCATATTTTTCTAACGATTTTTTGATAAGCTCGAGTTCTTTTTGTTGTAGAGAAAGATTTTCTTCTTCTTCAATTTCCTCAGCAAAATCATAGTTTCCTTTTCTTTGGTCTTGTGGGTTTGATGGAACTTCAACAACTTCAATATCATGCGAACGGTCGCTACTGTAGTCATCATCTACATATGCTGCTAGCTCTTCTTCATGGTTTTGATCTTCATTGTAAATTTTTTTAATTAATGAACTGTTTTCTTCTTTTACCTTGCTAGCATTACCGTTGTTCATTAATTCTAGCGTTAATTTTTTAAGGTCATTAACATCACGCTGCATATCAAATAATACTTTGTATAAAATTTCTCGCTCGTTGCTAAAATCACTTTCAGATTTTTTAGTGCCAATTACTGCGGGTAAATTAGTACTCATATTAGGTAAATACTGGCGTAGTTTGTTACCGTTGATTTCACGTTGTTGCTCTAATACGCTTATTTGTTCAGCTACGTTACGCAGTTGTCTAATATTTCCGCTCCAGCGATATTGTAATAATAAGCTTATAGCACTTTCATCAAGTCGCACTGTTGGCATTTTATATTTTTGTGCAAAATCTGACGCAAATTTTCTAAACAATAAATGGATGTCTTCTGCGCGTTCTCTTAAAGGAGGGAGATTAATATCTACGGTGCTTAAGCGGTAAAATAAGTCTTCTCTAAACTTACCCTTTTCAATCGCCTCTACCATTTTTACATTGGTCGCTGCTACTATACGTACATCTGTCTTTTGTATTTTTGACGAACCTACTTTTAAAAACTCTCCATTCTCAAGAACACGTAATAAACGTACTTGTGTAGGGAGTGGGAGTTCACCAACTTCATCTAAAAAAATAGTACCACCGTCTGCGACTTCAAAATAACCACTACGAGTTGCTGTAGCTCCAGTGAAGGCTCCTTTTTCATGTCCAAAAAGTTCACTGTCAATAGTGCCTTCAGGAATGGCACCACAGTTTACAGCTATATATTTACCGTGTTTTCTATGTGAAAGTGCGTGAATAATACGCGGGATGCTTTCTTTTCCCACACCGCTTTCTCCTGTAACTAATACCGAAATATCAGTAGGAGCAACTTGGATTGATTTTTCTATGGCACGATTGAGCTTAGGGTCATTCCCTATAATCCCAAATCGCTGTTTTGTTGCTTGTACGCTTTCCATATTTAAATGATTTGAAATCGAAATTTAATTCGATTTAGAACCCGAAATTTAATACGAATTCAAAAATTTTATTTGTTTCCTCCATTATACGCTAAGAGTTAAACTATAATTAATAGTTAACCGCTTCACCAATCAACGTTGCACTAGTACAACTGTTAATTTTTACTTTTACAATATCCCCTAATTTATAACCTGCTTTAGGGAAGACGACTGTAATACTTTGTTCGTTGCGACCGCTCCACTCGTTTGGGTTCTTTTTTGAGGCTCTTTCAATTAAGACTTCGGTTGTTTTCCCAACGAAGCTTTGAGTGATTTCGGCTCCGTGTTTTCTTTGGAGCTCTACAATTTCGGTTAGTCTTCTTTTCTTTGTTGCTTCGGGAACATCATCTTCAAATTTACGGGCTGCCATTGTCCCTGGACGTTCACTATATTTGTACATATACCCAAAGGCGTAACGTACTTTTTCCATCAATGCGAGGGT
This sequence comes from Patiriisocius marinistellae, assembly GCF_009014635.1. Lineage (GTDB taxonomy): Bacteria > Bacteroidota > Bacteroidia > Flavobacteriales > Flavobacteriaceae > Patiriisocius > Patiriisocius marinistellae. The sequence goes on from NZ_BKCF01000001.1 coordinate 1,031,971, forward strand.
GTCTTTGTGATCTTGTTCCGTTTCCGTAGGGAAACCTGTAATCATATCTTGTGAGATAGAGCAGTTAGGTAAGATTTCTCTAATTTTATCTACTAACGTTAAATATTCCTCAGTGGTATGCTGGCGATTCATCTCTTTTAAAATGCGATTACTTCCACTTTGAACGGGTAAATGAATATGGTTGCAAATGTTAGGGTATTTTGCCATTACATGGAAGACATCCTCAGTCATATCCTGCGGATTACTAGTTGAAAACCGAACGCGCATTTGAGGTTGTGCTTTTGCTACCATTTCTAGCAATTGAGAAAAGGAAGTTGCGGTTGCTTTTTCCATTTCGGTTGCATTTTTGAAATCTTTTTTGAGTCCGCCACCATACCAAACGTAGCTATCTACATTTTGACCTAGTAACGTAATTTCTTTATATCCAGTATTTGCTAAATCTTGAATTTCATCAAGAATACTTTGTGGATTTCTACTACGTTCGCGCCCACGGGTGAAAGGAACTACGCAAAACGTGCACATATTATCGCACCCTCTTGTAATGCTAACTAACGCATTTATTCCATTAGAATTTAAACGTACAGGAGAAATATCTCCATACGTTTCTTCCTTAGACAGTATAACATTTACAGCATCATTTCCTGCTTCAACTTCAGCTAGTAAGTTTGGGAGGTCTTTGTAGGCATCTGGCCCTACGACCATATCCACAATTTTTTCCTCGTCTAAGAATTTTTCTTTTAAACGCTCTGCCATACAGCCTAGAACTCCCACTTTCATTTTTGGGTTGATATCTCTTTTAACAGCGTTGTATTTTTCTAAACGTTTACGTACAGTTTGTTCTGCTTTATCTCTAATAGAACACGTGTTAACTAAAACAAGATCTGCTTCTTCTAATTCATTTGTAGTGTTAAATCCTTGATTAGAAAGGATAGAGGCTACAATTTCGCTGTCACTAAAGTTCATAGCACACCCGTAACTTTCAATAAAAAGCTTGCGTTTGTTGGAGTCTTTAGCTTCAAGTACAAGGGAATTTCCTTGTTTGGTTTCATCAATTTTCTTTTCCATAAGCAGTTGTACAATCGACTGGACAAAATGATAGTCAATTAGTATGCAAAGATATGAATTATTTGTCCTTTCTGCCATTGTGGCAGAAAGGATTTTATTATATTAGCTAGGTATTAATCTAAACCAAAAACCAATGTACCAACGATTATTATCGCAAATTGAGCAATCTACTTCCTTCGATTTTGGAAATGTATTGAGTAAAAGTTTTGAGTTATTTAAAAAAGTGTGGGTGGAAGGATTTGTCCATTTGTTATTAATGATGGTGATTTCGATTCCTGTAATAATCCTTATGTATGTTGGGATGTTTGCTATATTGGGAGTTAATTTTTTTATTGCGGGTGGTGCAGAACGATTTGAAGGAGCTAATGGTTTTGACCCCGCGATGATACCTTCGTTTGTAGGGTTGTTTTTATTAATATTAATAGTTTCTGCATTAATGCAAACATTTTCTATTGCAATTATGGCGCATTTTTATCAAGTGTGTAAAAAGGCTGATACTGGAAAACCTATGGATACTGGAGGGTATTTTGATTATCTTAAAAAAGCTAGTTTTAAAAAATTGTTTTTATTGTCTTTAGCAACTATGGGAGTTGCTTTAATTGCAATGCTACTTTGTTATTTGCCTTTGTTTTACGTGATGGTACCTCTAAGTTTATCTGGGGTTATATTTGCGTTTAATCCAGATTTGATGGCAAAAGAAAATATATCTGCATCATTTAAACTGGGTAATAAATACTGGCTGCCCATTTTTGGCCTTCTTATTTTGGGAGGTTTAATCGCTTACTTAGGGGTACTTGCTTGTGGAGTAGGTTTGTTTTTTACAGCTATGTTTGCTTACATACCTATTTACTATGTATATAAAGACACCATTGGGTTTGATGATGACCCTAGCGATGCTGCAATATCTGAGATTGAAAAATTTTAAAAAAACCTTAAAATTTAATTAGAAAAACCTCTCTATCATTGTTTATTTACTTTGATGGAGTGGTTTTTTTAACATAATACATAACCTCTTTTCCTTCAGCATTAAAAAAAGAAAGAGTGTTTTCTTCAATTTTATAAGTGTTTACAGTATTTAAAGTTTCAAAATATTCTCGTTCTACATTACGATTAATACATGCCATTTTTGTACTCACAATATTACCAAATTCAATATTTGTATTTGTAAGATTTTTGATTTCTCCATTATAATTATTGCAACCTCCCATACCACTAACAAGCATTTCGTTACTTTCAATTTGTATTTGAGGTAATTTGTATCCTCTGTGAATAGGATTGTTTTTAATACGAGACCCTATCCAGTCTCCTTCAATCATGCTTTTAAAGTCCTCTCGCTTTTCAAGTTCTTTTACAAATATGTATTTAATAGAAGAGGCATCTGCAGGGGCATCTTCTATGGGTTTATATTTAACCTCAATTTTTTTAAGGAAGCCTTCTTCAAATTCAAATCCTTCAATGCCTGCATAAAAATTTTCCCATTTAGGGTTATTTATATCTTCACCCTTATAAACTTTGAGACATTGCATTTTTCCAGCGCCTGCATCACATGTTGTTTTTGCACCACTCACCCACATTACTTCGGTTTCATACGTTGTGCATGATTGTAACATTACTAAAACGATTGATATTGCAAAGATTTTAAATAGTCTCATAGTCTTTCTGTTTATATAACAAAACTAAATAATTTGAAGAGCTTTACAAATAATCATTAATATTATGTAGGGCAATTAATGTATTTAATTTACTTCGGAAATATTAAGAATTTAAGTCTTTTGATGTTGTTTAAAATTTCCGAAGTGAAGATTTTAGCTTTAAACATCAAGGTAATAAAGTGATTTAACCAAAGCTGTATTTATAGGGTCTTTAATCTCGTAGAAATAATCCAATTGCCATTTTTGAGTACGCAATGCTTGGGTACTTGTTGGTATATCCCAAGTAGGATATACCCTAAATCCTCTTTTGCCTTCTTTTTTGTGTGTTGAAATAATACCTTTTTTAATGAGAATTGATTTAGGAAAAACAAATTGCCCTATCGTGTTTTCAGTGCTTAGGTTTACAATATAAAAATCAAAAATATCTTCTTTTTGAAACGGCTCAATGGGACCATCGTTTTTTCGTTTCCAAAAGGTCACAAATTGGCCTGTCTTTTTAGGAGTAATTTTAGCATTTCTGCTAATTACACGTAATCCATTTAGCAAAAAATTACAAGCAGCATAGCCCTTACTTTCAGCTTCTACTTTAAAATTTGAGATTTTAAATGCACAGGGAGTATACACTTCATCTTCTATATAGCGTAGCGTATTGTTCATTTTTAGCTTAATTATTTATAGGTTCAAATCTATCAAATGTCTCACCATTAAATTTAAAAACCCCAGCGTTATCTGTTCCTAGCCATAGCATATTATCATTATCGCTATATATTGAAATTAACAAAACGTCTTCATCTTCATGAAATACAGGATAATTTGAAAGCGTTTTTCCATCGTATTTCCAAACACCGCCCGTATATGTTGTCATCCACAAATTTCCGAAGTTATCTACAAGACCCGCATTAAAATAAGGAATGCGATTATCGAAGAATGTTATCGATTTAGAAATCCCTTCAAATTTTTCATAACTGGAACCATCTTCACTAACCTTATATTTGCTAATAAAGTTACTCAGCCAGAAGTGACCATTTTTATCTTGAATTATAGAACGAACACCCGGTACACGCCCGTCTGTTAATGTTGAAAGTTCTTTTTCTAGGAACCATAAAAAAGAAGTTCCGTCATACCTAAAAGCGCCTGCAACGATAGTCCCAAACCACATATTCCCGTCTTTATCTTTGTCAATCCCAAAAATAGAATAAGGGCTGGTAGACATGTCTTTAAATCCTAAGCCTACGACTTTAGTTTCAAAGGCTTTGTCTAAATCTTTTCTTGGGAGTTGTAAACCTATGAGTGATTCGCCGTCGTATCTATATACGTCAATTTCTGTTTTATTAGTGTGAAACCACAAATCTGTAGCCGTTAGTTTCCATTTATTTTCTTCAGAAATTTCAGGAATTAAAGTTATAAATTTTGATCCGTTAAATTTACTGATGCCAGAGTGAGTTTCTATAAATATATTTCCTAAAGTATCTTCTTGAAATCCGCGAATGGCATTATCAATCAATCCATCTTTTGTTGTATAATTTCTAAGTTGTTTACCATTAAAATAGTAAACTCCATTACCGTTACTCCCAAACCAGTAGTTGTCATTTTTATCTTGATAGACTTTCCAAATTTTTTCATCCATTTTTGAAACTATTGCACCTAAGGTGCTAGTTTTATTCTCATTTTGGTCATTTGGTAATTGTCCTTTACAATAAATGAATAGTAGGCTTGTTGCTAGAAAGAAGATTTTAAAGGTTTTCATGATTGATTATATTATTACTCAAACCTACAAGATTGTTTAAATACTCCAGACTTTTAAATGTAAAAAAAGTGTAAAATGATGTCAAAATTTAAAAGCTAAAATGTAATCTTTTTTTTAAATTTTAAAGCAGCCCTTTTTAGGCTTAAGATCACATTATCTAACCTTGTACTTTTAGGGATTATCTTAGAGAAAGCCATAATTACAAGTAGCGAAATTAGTGCTAGAGTGCCAATAGCACCTCCATAGCCGTCAAAAAAATTGCTTTTGCTGAGGTAAATAAAACTAAATAAAAAGCCTGCGACTGCAAGTACTATATAATTTGTTTGCACTTTTGAAGAAACCATCCCAATGAAAGACGTACCCATAAATACAATAGGGATATGTGTTGTTGCATACTCATTGAGTAATTCTGGAAAACAATAAAAAAATAACCCCACGGCTAATGATAGTAAGGCAGAGGCTCTCACTGCACCTTGTTTAAGATTTTTGCTAACATAGAAAGTAAGTGTCGCTCCTAAAACTCCTGTGATTATAATGATAAATTCATTCATAACAATAGCCAGTTTAAAAGCACTACAGTCACAACACCTGCAAAAGCGATGGTTCCAAGTTTTCCACCCATACCAACAAATAAACTTTTAGAAAACATATAAACTCCTCCAGCAATACAACCAGCAGCAATTATAAATACAATTGACGGAGCTATAATTGTGCTTGACATTCCTACAAAAGCACCACAATAGAGTGCATTAGGTAGTTTTTTTAAATAAACAGATTCTTTATTGAAAAGGGGAATAAATGAAGCTAACGTACCTGTGATGCCTGCTGATATAACACTACCTAATTTAAAATAGATACTTAATACATAACAAATTAACGCTCCCAAAGTAACCCAAAGCACTACTGAGATTTTTTGATATGAATATTTTTTGTGATGTAGATCTAAATAGTGATACCCAAAAACCAGTGTAAGTATAATAGAAATCAATGATAGGGTAGTAGCAAATTTATTAAACTGGTATGTCTCTTTTACTGTCATTGCCAGAAACGCAATTTGTAGTAAAACAATACATAACACTATAAAGAATCTAATGATTTTGTGCTTTATAATTGTAGGTTTATTTTTTTTGATGCAGGTGTCTTTGAAAATTAATTATGAGTTTTCTTTTTTTAGAAAAAGATATTTTCAAAGATATATCGAGTGTTGTTAAGAGCGTATAAATGTTCTAAAATAATTTTTAAACTTAAACATACTTCTTTGCATGACAGAGAGGTGTTTAAATGCAACAATTGTTTCAAATCTTCTTGTAAAAGAATCATCTATATTTTTTAATGTTGCTACTGAAAATATAACTAATCCTGGATGGTTTTCAATTTTTTGTAGCAAATATGAAACTTCTTGATTAGCAAACTTATCGTGCGCATCTCTCACCGCTGTACGCTTACCAAAAATAGCATCTGCTTCATCAAAAAATAATATGGCATCTTTGCTCAATAATTTTTGAAAAATAGTTGCGAGATTTTTCTCTGTTTCGCCTATATATTTTGAAATAACCAAGAATAAGTCTACTCTATACACATCGCGCCCTGTATATTTTCCTAACAAGCTTGCAGTGAGTGTTTTTCCAGTTCCCGGAGGTCCATGGAATAACGCTAAATGACTTTTGTTACTCTCTAAAACCTGTTTATTTAATCGTGTCTCCAGCTTTTTAATGAGACGGAATTCTTTCTCATTTATAAGTAACTGTCGCCACGTTAATGTTGAGGTTATCTTTTTTGGAAGAAATTTAGGATTCATTTTTTAGTTAAATTTTCAGAAATACTTTTTGTTTTATTTCTGAAATGTGCCTACTAATATACTTAATTCTTATGTTTTGTAGATGATATGGTCCTCATTCCTAGCGCGATAATGATGCCGCTTGTGAGAAACATGATAAGACTATACACCGCAGGAGCAATTGCATAATTTTCATTCATTAAAATACCTGAAGCAATAGCGATTGCCATAGTACCATTTTGAATACCAGACTCAATTGAAATTGTTATTGACTGCGAACTATTTAATTTAAAGATCTTTGCTGAAATAAAACCTATAGACATCGTTGCAATGTTTAATAATAACGTGGCCACACCTGCCTGCTGTAAATAGGGAGTAATGTCTTCTTTCTTTTTTAAGACCAAAGCAATAATTACTAAAAATAACACCGCAGCCGAGATAACTTTAACAGGCTTATTCATCTTATTTGCAAACACAGGTCTTACACTTTTTACAATCATACCAATGGTAACAGGAATAATCACAATAACAAAAATTTGAATGACTGTTTGAAGTTTGTCAATTTCAATCATCTCATTAGCATTTAGAAAATGACGTAATGCAAAATCAACCACAAACGGAATTGTAAAAATAGTAATTAAGCTATTTGCCGTAGTTAACGAAACAGATAAGCCCACATCACCTTTTGCTAAAAATGTAACAAGATTTGAAGTTGGTCCGCCAGGGCAAGCCGCTAAAATCATTATCCCAATAGCAATATCTGTATTTACATGTAAAACACGAAGTAGGAGATAAGCAATAATAGGTAGCAAAATAATTTGATTTACAAGGCCTATTAAAATAGCCTTAGGTTCCTTTAGTAATCTTATAAAATCATCTTTTACGAGCGATAAACCCATACCAAACATGATGATGATTAAAGCTACTGCGAGAATAATGGTACCTATATCCATACTCAATTTTTTTTATACGCTTTTGTTGGTGTCTGGTTTTCTTTTTTCTATTCTAAATTTAGTTGCCATGATATTCCAAATCTATCTTCTAGAAAACCAAATTTTTGGCTAAATCCATAATTATCTAATGGCATCATTATGTTTCCATTTGCAGATAATTTTTCAAAAAGGTTTGCGAGTTCAACTTCATTTTCACATTCAATGTAATTAGAAACGGCGGGTGTAAAATCCCAAGCATGAATGGGTGGACTGTCGCTGCACATAAATAAGTTCCCGTTTAAATCAAATGTAGCACGCATGATTTTACCTTTTTCAACCGGTCCATTTTCGCCCCAACGTTGAATATTAATAATCTTAGAATTATCGAATAAATCTACATAAAAATTCATTGCGTCTTCAGCATTACTTTTTTGAAATGTAAGAAACGTAGTAATTTGTTGTTTCATGTTAGGATTTTCTTTAATTAGTGTTTTTTTAGATTTCAAACTATTAGGCCTCTACCAATCTCTCCACTCTTCTGTTATATCTTCATTTATGTCATTATAACCTTTTAAATGTCCAGCTAAAATAATAATTTCAGCAATTTGTTCTCTTTGCCCAGTTTCAATTAGTTCGTAATCACAGTTTTCGTTCAAATTATTAAGATCAAGGACCACATTTTTAACAAGTAACATTCCGCTTTCTTTTGATTCAGATTTTGATACTTTGTCAAGAAAATTATTAATTAATATCATACATTTTTCCACATCAGACGCTGTATATTCAGATTCTCCCGGTTCAATATATTCAATCATTCCTTTTTTTAAACTCTTAGATATTTTTAGAATTTTATCGTTTTCTTTTAAATTCATTTCAAGGTTTTTGTATGATTTTTATTTCCGTTTTCTCCACAAGCAAGAGGGGAAAATAAAATTAGATTAAAAAATAGATATTTAAATTTCACTCACTTATCCTAAATGACTTGTCCTAAAATACTGCGACAAATTATTTTTTTGAAATTCGACGCCTTTCAAATATACCTTAACTTTTGAATAAGCAACAACTCCCGCATTGATTGCGGTGGTCAACAAACTAATGATACAAGTTTTTGCTATTGTGAAATAAGGTAGGCCGTTTAATAAAAAATGCATATTAGTATTGCCAAGATAAATAGTCTATTACGAAATTAAAAAGCTCAGAGATTCAATATATGGAATCTCTGAGTATAGAATAATATTACATCACTATTTATGGAGAAACGATTGTTTTTTACCTCAATTCATTATTGGTAGATTGTAATTTTTCAGATGCTGATAGTTTTATTAAGTTTATACATTCAGAATATATTTGTTCAAAAGATATCTCTTTATCTGGTTGATATTCATTGAGTTTTGTATAAACTTCCTTTCTGATATCTTCGCATTCATTTAGAAAATAATTATGTCCATCATCTTTTGAATTTATTCTATGTTGTAATAACCATTGCAAAGGATTTACTATAAGATGGTCAACTTTATCTTTTATTTCAATTTCGTTACAATCCTCGCAGATAGGCCTGTATTGACTTAAGTCTCCAATGTATTTATTTAATAATTTATCTGTAAATAAATGTGATGTTTCGTGATATAAAATTCCACGTCTATTATCATCTAATTCCATTATTTCATTAGTAGAATTTGACTTATCAGGCTTTTCACAAATATTTGCTAAAATTGTTGCTCTTTTTTTTGGATTATAATTATCGAAAAAGGACACAGCTTTGTTATTAAAACTATTCGTCAATTCAACAAAAACAATCATTTCTAAACCCTTTTCTTTGGATTGAAAAAAATTCACAATTTTGTCAAAGAGTTTTTCTTCGTTTACTTGTTTTTCAATAGTTTTCAAAGCATCTTGATAATAACTTTTATTTTTCTCAAAGAAAATTTCAAAATTTGATTTTTTACTGAAGTCAATCAAAAGTGGTTGTAACGAGTCAATTTCATTTTTTGTCATCTTAAATCCCGAGAGTTCTTGAAAATAAGTATTATCAAATTCAAAAGTTTCTAAATCTTTAAACATCAAACCAATTGTTGGGAAATCAATTATTATGTTTGGCGAATCATCTATGTATTTTATTAATTGGTGATTTTTAAAATTCTCAAAGTGTTTATTTACACGTTTCGAATAATCAGTGTCACAAGGAAGCATTTTTGGGTCAATATAGTCTTGGACTGCCAAATTAAATGCTATTCTTAATAATTCTATTTTTGCGTCAACTTTGAAAACAACTTTATTTGTTTCTACATTCTCGGTAATATCAGATTGTGTTGAATTATTTTCTTTACAAGCAAACAGTGTGATTATAAGAAGAGCATTAATTAGAAATGATGTTTTCTTCATAATTTTTATTATTAAGATTGTCTTCTTTCACAATTGTTACAGTTTTGGTCATAATATTTGCTAAGATTCTTATTTAAGATTAGTTCCTTCTTTAAGCACCTAATTCTGCAATTAAGCTATAACTAAATAATTAATTGTATACGGTGTTGCCGGTAATAATTATTTTATTTCCATTGCTATTGCTTCCAATTTATCGGTTCATTCAAAAACCTTAATAATTGTATCTCTATTTTCCATCTAAAATTTTCCATGTTAGTTCCTCGAATTGATGCTCCTACTATACAAACCATTAACATATTTGAACTTCCACTACCTATTTCATTAAAATGAATATCTGTTGAAATAACTGCATTTCTTTCTTGTATTAAAGATAGAACTCTTAAATCGGCTTTAGAAAAATTTGTCACTCTAGCAATTTTTTTATTTGTTGTTTGCGAACCAGTTCCGAAAAATTATTAAACGCCTTGATATTTTATATTTATTGTTTTTGAATTGGTCAAGTTTATTGCCAACGGTCTTATATACGTCTAGTTGCATGTAAAAAAGTCTGTTTCTTTTCGGTTAAGCATAGTATGGGCTATATATAATTACCATAATTTTTTCAGTCGAATTTGTTCTCGAATTTTCCTAGTAGTTCCCAAATTTCATCTAAACTTGAACTAACATTTTCGTCATAATCCGTGTCTGTGTTTATGATTAAAACTTTACCTATTAGATTTTCGGGATTGAAATACATATATGCCATTAGTCCTGCATCGTAGCCGTTATAACCTAAACCTCTTTTTGAATAGTCTATAAAAATACCAACATTTGCAGTTGCGCCTTCTGGAAGTTGACTTTTGACTAATTGTTTTTTGTAAAGTTCATCGTAACTTTTATTAGACAAAATCTTTCCTTTTCCAGAATAGCCATTCATTAGTTCTGATAAAAATTTACCCAAGTCTTTACTGGATGTAATAAAGCCAGTTGAAGGAAATCCGATAGTTTTATAATCAGCCATTCTTTGTTCGTTAGTAACATATAAAGTTGAACGGTTTTTTGCATTTACTTCTTCAATTGACCAACCGGAAGACTTCATTTTCAATGGTTCAAGGATTTGTTTTTTTGTAAATTCTTGAAATGACATATTTGTGGCGTTTTCAATTATCAAAGCACAGAGTATCGAACCAACATTAGAATAATCAAATTTTTGGTTCGGCTCATTTTTGGAAAAGCTTTCGCCATTGTTCAATTCGCCATTAATAGCGAGTAATTGGTTAAGAAATTTAGATATTGGAATTCCACTTTTTGGTTCATTAAAATATTTTGGGATTCCAGTATTTTTCGGATGATTTTTATTAATTAAAATATAATCGTTTTCCCAAAATATATCTGCATCTATAATAGATGAAGTATGAATTGCGAGTTGTCTTATTGTAATCTGATTATTTGGAAAATTAGGATTTACAACTTCAAAAGACAAATGTTTATTAATTGGGTCGTCAAGGTTGAGTTTTCCAATTTCTTGAGCTTTCATTAATGAAACTCCGATTAAAGTTTTTGAAATTGAAGCCACATATTGAATTGTTTCTGTTGAATATTCTTTTTTTGATGCTAAATCCGAATATCCAAAACCTTTGTTATAAAAAAAACCAATTGTGTCGACCATAGCTACTGAAAAACCAACGATTTTACCTTCTTTCTTTATTCTATCAATTTGAGTGGTTAATGTGTCAATGATTGGTGAATTATCTTTAGATTTTTTTATTTCAGAACTCTGCTTACACGAGATTGCTATTGCAAAAATTAAAATTAAAGTAATGATGTTTTTCATTTAGGTCGTTTTTGTAAGGTTGTGGTTAACGTTCATGTATATGGTCAGTACGGCAGTAAATGGCTGTTGCCATTAGGTTGAGCACAATCTGATTTTTACAAATTCCGCTTTTTAATTTTTCTTGTCAAAAGTCGGATTTGTAAAAATTCGGCGACTTCCAAATATCCCCAAACTTTTGGTCAAGCGACAACTCCCGCATTGCCTATATACGTTGTTCTCTACGGTTTTTCCCCGCAATGTATATCATCACAGCAAAAATCAGATAGCGTATTATTGCAAATAAAGAATTATACGAATTTAGCAAATATTCTTTACGCATAAAATCCGTGTAATTTGAAAATTCATCAAGTCGGTTATCGAGAACAAAATCAGTTCCGAAAATCGTGTATAAAAATTGAAATAGTTGTGAAACGATAAATGCGATAATCCACAAAAAGAATATTTTTCGTAATCTTTTTTCCGTAAAATTTTCAAGAGTTTTTATTGTCCGAATTGAGTATAATCCGAGTAAAATATAAACTATAAACAGCGAAAATTCCGTAATCCAGAAATTCAGATTTGGCTCTTGATTAAACCATATTTGTAAATCTCGAAGCGCAACTCGAACAAAATATGTAAACCCTATAATTGTCGCTAAAATGAACGCTCCAATTCCGATTAGATATATAATTTGCTTTTTGGATAATTCAATCACGATGCTTTTTTTAAATTGTAGAGAACGTGTTTGTATATGGTTTGTTGCGTGGTTTAAGCAACTAATTTAGTAAATAATTACCGCCCAAGAAAGTCCGCAAGGACTTTCGTAAGTAGGCGAGAAGCCAGCAATAAATTATATACGGTGTTGGGCACAGTTATTTTAATTTCCTTATTAATTCATCAATTCTTTCTAACTCCGGCAATATTTGGTTTTTAATTCGGGTAAGTTCAGTATTTCTGTCAATTTGATTTTGAACTTGGGTCGTATTATGTGCTATGTTTCCTCTTGTTGCACCAAATGATTCCATAATGCCTAGCCAAGTTTGGTCAAGTTCATTATACTCAATGCCTAAAGGAAGTAGCATGCTAATAATATTTTTTTCTTTAACCCCATGGTTTCTATCAACGACAGCATTCAAATAATGTCCTACAGTTCGTTGGATTCTATGCTCTATGTTATTAATTGCATTTTGGTCTCGACTAAAATCTATTTCATTACCTGTGTATGCTAAAACACTTTTTAGACAACTACTTCTTTTCCTTGTGCTTACCCAATCTGCTAATGCTTTACTAATTCTGTCTTTAGCTTTATCTTCAATATATGCCTCAATTTCTGCATGGCATAGAAGTACGTAGCTACGAATTAAATCCTGTTCTTTCTTTGTATAATTTCCGTTAATTCTTTCTGCTGGTAAAATATTAGCTTCAAGAAAATTAAGACGAGAAATTAATTGCCTTAATCTTCTTGATTTAGCCATTGTTTGATTTTTTTAGTTCAAGTCTATTTTCAGCAATTGTTGGGATATCAATATTAAGATTTGATATTCTTGCTATTATTTTTCCCCACGTTTCGTAACGTTTACCTGTGTTTGGTATGCTCTTCGTTGTATGTTCAAAAGAAGTGATGAATTCAAAATCGGTTTCACATTTTTCTTTAAAGTTATTGACAATTTCTTCTTGTTTATTTTGCAAGTTTGCTAAAATAACTGGGTTACTAAAATAGTATACCATGATATCAAAAATCGCTCGATTAAAGTTTCCTTTAAATTTACCATCACTCCATTTACTGAAAGCCTCTTTTGCTCCAAAAGTTTCTATAGTAAATTGAATAGCGTTGTTAAGGTTCTGAGCATCTGATAGAATTCTATTTTCAGATTGTTCCCAATTTTCATTTAATTGCTTTACAGTGTTATCAAACGCTTTTTTTAAATTACCATCGTAAGATTCAATAAAATATTTAAACGTAAAATACCTAATTACCATTTCAACATCCCTCATTCTGTAATCAGGTTGTTTCAGGTTTAGCATAGTCTTTATAGGTTCGCTTTCTATTGAAAAAGAGTCGGCATAATCTATAAAAGGACCAGGGTGAAGAGCTTGTCTTAGTTCTTGAGGGCTTAATTTGATACTACCTGTGTTCAACCTTAGGAAAACTGTAAATAAGAATTCTTCATTTGGCCAATTTTTAATTACTGTAGTGCGAATAGTTTGATTATATAATTGATTTAGTACTTGATTGAATTCTGGATTGTTTTTAATATCACTAAATGACTTTCTGTTTAATTGACTTAAAACTTCTAATCCACTTAATTTAAATTGAGTAAAATCGTCATTTTCTTCTTTAGCAAAAAATTGCCTAATTGTTAATAATCTTTGCTTTCCATCAATTACAATGTACTTTCCTTTTTCATTCTTTTTTTCAGCAAGAATAATTTGAGGTATGGGAAGTCCTAAAATTAATGATTCTATAAATTTACTTTTGGCAACTTTAGACCAAGCATCTCTCCTTTGGAATTTTGGAAAAAGGTCTATGTTTTTTCTGAATAGTTGATTTGTGATAGTTTCTGTAGTCCAATCAGTTCCCCAAATTACTGCTTCATCGAATGAGTTGATTTTTTGAATTAAATCATCTTCATTTTCGTTTCCAAAATCATTAAATATATTATAGTTACTCATAGTTTGTTTTTAATTGTGCCCAACGTATTAAAAGAGTCATCCTGTTGTTGATATCCCGCAATATAATCGTGATAATAACATTTTTTTGTTGTCGTTATACTGTAAAGATATATTATTAAAAACTTTTCCAATATCCATCAAAATATAATTATAAAGTTCTTTTTTCAATTATACACCTATATATAGACAAAAAAATTACCCTAACCCTAGCTTCAAAACATCACTTAAAGGTAAAAGGTTCTTAAAATTTCAGCAGTAAATAAAAAAAGCTACATTAAATATCACCAGTAAAATAAGGTGTTCCCGCGTTAAATTCAACATAAAATTGTGAGAGTAAATTTTCTTAATAAAAATTTCACATACTTTTGTAGCCCAAATATGAGATTTCCGCTTCTAAGGAAATTAATATCAAAAAACATCAAATGGCAAAAAATTTAGTGATTGTAGAGTCCCCGGCTAAGGCAAAGACTATTGAAAAATTTTTAGGAAAAGATTTTATGGTAAAGTCAAGTTTTGGTCACATTGCAGATTTACCTTCTAAGGAATTGGGAGTAGATGTGGAGGGTGATTTTTCGCCGCATTATCAAGTTTCTTCAGACAAGAAAGCGCTAGTGCGAGAGTTAAAAAAGGATGCTAAGAAAGCAGAAATGGTGTGGCTGGCTAGTGATGAGGACCGCGAGGGTGAGGCGATTGCATGGCACTTGGCAGAGGAGCTAGATTTAAAAGATGAGAATACAAAACGTATTGTTTTTCATGAGATTACAAAAACGGCGATTTTAAAAGCCATTGAAAATCCTAGAAAAATTGACTATAACTTAGTAAACGCACAACAGGCTCGTAGAGTGCTTGACCGTTTAGTTGGGTATGAATTATCCCCAGTATTATGGCGTAAGGTAAAAGGTGGGCTTTCTGCAGGGCGTGTGCAAAGTGTAGCAGTGCGACTAATTGTTGAACGCGAACGCGAAATTGAAGCATTTACTGCAGTAGCAAGCTATAGAGTAGATGCTGAGTTTACAACAACAGATGGTGCAAAGTTTAAGGCAAAATTGCCTAAAAACTTTGAGACAGAAAAAGAAGCCCGCGCGTTTTTAGACAAAAATATTGCAGCGAGTTATGACGTGGCAGATTTGGTTAAAAAGCCAGCTAAGAAATCTCCCGCAGCTCCATTTACAACGTCAACATTGCAACAAGAGGCAGCACGTAAATTATATTTTTCGGTAAGTAAAACTATGACCATGGCGCAACGTTTATACGAGGCCGGTTTGATTACTTATATGAGAACAGATAGTGTCAACTTATCAAATGACGCAAAGGCAGCAGCTGAGAAAGAGATTAAAAAATCTTACGGGGACAAATATAGTAAGCCACGTAATTATAAAGGAAAATCAAAAAACGCGCAGGAAGCGCACGAGGCAATCCGCCCAACTGATATGTCTAAACATAGCGTAAATGTGGATAGCGACCAGGCAAGGTTGTATGATTTGATCTGGAAACGTACGTTGGCTTCACAAATGAGTGATGCACAATTAGAACGTACTAATGTAAAGATTGGAATTCACGGATCAAAACCTTTAAAGGAACAATTTACTGCAAACGGAGAGATGATAAAGTTTGATGGTTTCCTTAAAGTATATTTAGAAGGTACTGACTTTGAAGAGGAAGAACAAGATGGAATGTTGCCTCGATTAGTTAAAGGTGATGCTCTCGATAATACATATATTACTGCGACGGAGCGTTTTACAAGACCGCCGTATCGTTTTACTGAGGCTTCTTTAGTAAAGCAACTAGAAGAGTTAGGGATTGGTCGTCCGTCAACATACGCGCCTACTATTTCTACTATCATCAATCGTAACTACGTTGAAAAAGGAACCATTGAAGGTAAAGAGCGAGAGTATTTACAATTAACGCTTGAGGAAAATGGTATAAAAGATAACAACCTTACCGAGATGGTGGGGAGCGATAAAGGAAAATTGGTGCCTACAGATATTGGGTTGATTGTAAATGACTTTTTAGTAGAGCATTTTTCATCAATTTTAGACTTCAATTTTACAGCAAAAGTAGAGCAGGATTTTGATGATATTGCAGAAGGAAAAGAGGAATGGAAGAAAATGATGAAAGATTTCTATTCTAAATTTCATCCTAGAGTAGAGGACGTAAAAGAAAATGCGGACCGCGAAAGTGGAGAGCGTATTCTAGGAGAAGATCCAGAAAGTGGTCGTACTGTTTTAGTGCGCTTGGGTAAGTTTGGGCCTATGGCACAAATAGGTGCGCCAGATGATGAAGAGAAAAAATTTGCGAGTTTACGACCAGACCAGCAATTGCATTTAGTGACTTTTGAAGAGGTGATGGACCTGTTTAAGTTGCCTAAAACTCTAGGTATTTATGACGGCGAAGAAGTTGAGGTAAATAACGGGCGTTATGGTCCTTACGTGCGATTAGATAAAATGTTTGTTTCGTTGCCTAAAGGCATGGATCCCTTAGATGTGGATATGGCTTTTGCAAAGGAGCTCATTGAGGAGAAAAAGAAAGCAGATGCTCCCATTTATGAATATGAGGATTTACCAGTACAAAAAGGTAAAGGAAGATTTGGTCCTTTTATTAAGTGGAATAATATGTTTATCAACGTCAACAAAAAGTATGATTTTGATGATTTGAGCGAAGCAGACATCATTGAACTGATAGAAACTAAAAAGCAAAAAGAGATTGATAAGTTAATCCACAACTGGGAGGAAGAAGGTATTCGTTTAGAGAAAGCACGTTGGGGACGTTTTAACTTAATTAAAGGAAAGACTAAAATTGAGTTGCCTAAAGAGACAAAAGCAGTTGAGATGACGCTAGAACAAGCGCTAGATATTATTGCAAAGAAAGCTCCTAAAAATAAGGCTTCGAAGAAAAAAGCGCCTGCAAAGAAAAAAGCACCAGCAAAAAAGAAAACAGCAGCAAAGAAAAAGTAAATTGGAGTTGTTAGTTGTTAATTTATAGATATCTAAATTAAATGAAGGAAGCGTGTGATTTATTAAATGTTGTATGCTTTCTTCTGAAATTTAATAAACTGAACGGATTTTTTTTTGATAAAGTGTTTTTTTGATATATCTTCGGAAACGTAAAAAATATTTAACTTTTATAACTTTTACATTCAATATTTATAGATTGAAAGAATTTTTTTCCCCCGTATCAAAATCTGTCATTGCCCATCGTGAGTTTTTACCTATAGGTACCCTTGGTAAGGAAATTTTAATTCACAGTGCTTCGGAAATTTCAATAGATTTAAATAACGTCAAGTTTGCACTTTTCGGAATAAAAGAAAATAGGCGCGACATAAATTTTATGGGTGCCGAAGTTAATTTTGATGGTGTTAGAAAATCATTCTATTCTCTCTATCCTGGAAATTGGAAATATACGATTGCAGATCTTGGTGATATTGAAAAAGGCGAAACTGTAGAAGATAGTTACTTTGCCCTCAAAACAGTAACCGAAACCTTACTTAAAAAAGAAATTATTCCTATAATTCTTGGTGGAAGCCAAGATTCAATGTACGCACAATATAGAGCATACGACAATTTTGTAAAAATGATCAACGTGGTAAACGTTGATAGTAGATTTGATCTTGGTGATGCTGAAGGAGCTATTACAAATAAAAGTTATGTAGGAAAAATAATTGTTGATAAGCCTTACAACTTATTTAATTATAGTTTGTTAGGGTATCAATCTTATTTTAACCCACCGCAAGAAATTGCGCTTATGGATCATTTGTTTTTTGATGCATATAGGCTAGGGGAGGTGACTTCAGATATTAAAGAAGTGGAGCCTATTCTTAGAAATGCAGACATGATTAGTTTTGATATTTCAGCAATAAAAGGCAGTGAATTGAGTTATTCTAATTCTGAAAGTCCAAATGGTTTTGATGGAAGAGAAATATGTGCTATTGCTCGTTATGCAGGAATAAGTAATCGAACAACCTCATTTAGTTTATTTGAAATTCCAGATTTTGATAAAAATAGAAGTGGAGCAATGCTTATAGCACAGGTACTCTGGTATATTGTAGAAGGGGTTAATTTTAGAGTGAAAGATGACGATTTTGCCGATGAAAATCGCTTTACAACTTATAAAGTTCCGTTAAATGATGAAATCTTAATTTTCAAGAAAAGTACTAAGACAGGGCGCTGGTGGATAGAATTACCATTTATTTCAAAAATTGATAATAAATTAAAAAGCCACACGTTATTACCTTGCACCTATGGCGAATATTTGGGTGCAACAAATCAAGAGATTCCGGAGCGATGGTTAAAAGCCCGCCGAAAGAATGAAGTTTGACCAATTAAATTATAATAATTTGCTTCAAGGGTTTTCAAAAAAGCTTGTTTTTTTGAAATAATAATGATAGGTTTACGCCCTTGAATCTTAGAATTTAACCTAATACCTATGAAAAAATTTATTGCATTAACTGCGATTATTGCCTTTATGGCTAGTTGTAACTCTGGAGATAGAGGGGAACTTGTTGGAGCTAAAGGTAAAAAGTGGTATCCAGAAAAGCCATACGGAATGACTTTAGTCCCAGGTGGAGCCTTTATTATGGGTAAATCTGGTGATGATTTTGTAGCAGTGCAAGATGCACCTACAAAAACAGTTACTGTTCGTTCATTCTACATGGATGAAACCGAAATTACGAATGCTGAATACCGTCAAATGGTTGAGTGGGTTCGTGATTCAACAATTAGATTAAAGCTTGCGATTCTAGCAGACGAAGTAGGTGCTACTCCTGGAGATGGAGAAGGTAGTATTGGAGATTTTGCATTTGTAGATAATACAGAAGAAGAAAAATCTGCTTACGATCAATACATGGAAGATAATTATTACGGTATGGGTGATGATTTTTATGCAGGCAGAAAAATTAATAATGATATTGATCTTATTTGGGATAAGCAAGAATACCCAGATGAGTATTACGTTGAGGTGATGGATAGCATGTATATTCCTGCTGAAGAAGCATATAATGGACAAACAACTATCGATGTTTCAAAATTGAACTTCCAATATACTTATATGGATATTCAAAAAGCTGCAAGAGATAAAACAAAAAGCAGAAAAGATTTTATCATTAAAGAAGAAGTGAACATTTATCCTGATACTACAGTTTGGATTAAAGATTTTAACTATTCTTATAATGAGCCAATGCATAATGATTATTTCTGGCATCAAGCATATAGTGACTACCCAGTTGTAGGAGTTTCTTGGAAACAAGCTAAAGCATTTTGCGCATGGAGAACATTATATAAAAATGGATATCAGAAAAAAAGAAAACGTAATTATGTAAATTCATTCCGTATGCCTGCTGAGGCAGAATGGGAATATGCTGCTCGCGGTGGTCTTCAAGGTGGAGATTTTCCTTGGGGTGGACCTTACACTAAAAATGATAGAGGTTGTTTCTTAGCAAACTTTAAACCATTACGTGGAGATTATGCTGCAGATCAAGCTTTATATACAGTAGAGGCAGATGCCTATGAGCCTAATGATTTCAACTTATATAATATGTCTGGAAATGTAGCAGAGTGGGTAGATAGCTCCTACGACCCCGCTTCTTATGAATATACTTCTACAATGAACCCTAATGTTAACGATGAAACGAATGCTCGTAAAGTTGTTCGTGGTGGTTCTTGGAAAGATGTCGCTTACTTTCTACAAGTAAGTACTCGTGATTATGAATATGCAGATTCTGCTCGTAGCTATATTGGCTTTAGAACTGTACAGGATTATATGGGAACAGATGTTGTTTTGAATCAAAACTTCGGTGACGCGAGATAAAACGTCAACTCTTACTTAAAACTTAAACTTAAATACTTACTAAACTAAACTTACTTATCATGGCAAACTCAAAAACTGGAAAAAAATTAATGAATATGGTATACGGACTTGGTGCCGCTATTGTAATCATTGGAGCATTATTTAAAATTATGCACTGGCCTTACGGAAATTTAATGTTAATTATTGGTCTTGTAACTGAGGCAATTGTATTTGCTATCTCTGCATTTGAACCTGTAGATGATGATTTAGATTGGGCTTTAGTATATCCAGAATTAGCTGGAGGTGCAGTTAGCGGGAAAAAAGCTAAGCAACAACCAGAAGATGCTCAAGGACTTTTATCTAAAAAATTAGACGAAATGTTAAAAGATGCACGTATTGATAGCGAATTGATGAATAGTCTTTCTACAAGCATTAAGTCTTTTGAAGGAGCTGCTAAAGGAATGGCGCCAACAGCAGATGCTATGAATTCTACTAAAAAGTATAGTGAAGAAATGGCAATGGCAGCTGCACAAATGGAATCATTAAATAGTCTTTACAAAGTGCAGGTTGAATCTACAAGCCGTCAAGCAGAAGCTAACGAGCGTGTTGCTGAAAACGCAGAGCAATTAAAAGCACAAATGGAGCACCTTACTACAAACCTTTCTTCTTTAAACGGAGTTTATGGAGGTATGCTTTCAGCAATGAATAGAAACTAGGGACTTTTCTCACATTTATAAATATAAAATTATAAGATAATGGCAGGAGGAAAACAATCCGCAAGACAGAAGATGATTAACCTAATGTATTTGGTATTCATCGCAATGTTGGCATTAAATATGTCAAAAGAAGTATTATCAGCTTTTGGTTCAATCAACGAAAAATTAGCTCGTTCTAATGAAAATTTTTCTAGTAAGAACGACGTAGCATTACTTGGTTTAAAAACAAGTGCAACTACTAGTGAAAAAGCTCAAAAAACAGCTGAAAAAGCTGAACAAGCTCACAAATTGTCTAATGAGTATTATGCTTATGTAGATACACAAAAAGCATTGCTTTTATCTGAGGTAGAGGATCCTACTGATTATGAAGCAATGGACAAGTCTAATTTTTTAGATGAGCTTTATTATAAAGGAGGTAAATTAACCGATGCAGGAAAAGAATATTTAGCTAAAATGGATACGTACCGAAATGGTATGCTTGCATTAACTGAGGCTAACAACCCTGTATTGGCTGCGCAGTTAAAGAAAGATTTTAGTACAGACCCTATCCCAAGTGGAGAAGGTGCTGATAAAGTGACTAAAGATTACATAAGTCATCACTTTGTAGGTTTTCCATCAGTTTCTTCTTTAACAAAAATGACTCAAACTCAAAATGATATTAAATCTGTTGAGAATGAATATTTGTCAAAATTGCTTGCAGGAGATTTGAAAGCTTTATCTGAAGTTTCAGAAGCAAATTATGAAACAGTAATGACAACTACTAAAGGAGCTTATTACTCAAGTGATAGTTTTGATGGTATAATTTCATTAGGTCGTGTTGATGAAACTACAAAGCCTGAAAGAGTTGAATTGAAAATTGACGGAAGAGATTTACGTGAAGATCAATATGAGTTTCAAGGTGGTAGAGTAGCGCTTAAAGTTGGTGCAGGTGGTGTAGGAGAGCACAAAATTACTGGTAATTTGATTTTCTTACAAGATGGAGAAGAAGTTGCTGTAAAAGTAGAGAAGAGCTATACAACAATTGGAAAACCTAATTCTGCAACTATTGCTGCAGATAAAATGAATGTAGTTTATCGTGGAGTTGCAAACCCAATGACAATTGATTTTGCAGGTATCGACCCAAGTAAAGTAAATGCTTCTGCACCTGGTCTTTCAAAAAAATCTGGAACGTCTTATACAATGACACCAGGTTCTGGTCGTGAAGTTAAAATTACTGTTAGTGCTACTTTACCTAACGGTGGTGGAGGTGTTAGTGATGCTGCAACATTCCGTATTAAAGATATTCCACGTCCTACAGGGACAATTCGTGGTGAAGATGGTGATGGTGGTTGTGTGCGCATGCAACGTCAAGGGCTTGAAAAGTCTAGCGTAGGAGCTGCATTACAAGACTTTGATTTTGATTTAAACCTTAATGTTACAGGATTTAGTTTCAAAGTATCTGGTCAACCTACTATCAAGGTTAGCGGAAGAAAACTAAACGGACAAGCCTCAGGAGCTCTTAAGAGAGCTAAACGTGGTGAGACAGTTCAAATTTTTGATATTAATGCTAGCATCGCTGGAAACAGTGGTTACAAATTGAAGAAAATCTCTCCTATTTGTATTGAGTTAACAAACTAAGATTAAAATAGATTATATGAAATTGACAAACGTAATTTTAGGTGCTTTTGCTGTTACAATGACAGTAGCTTCTGCAAATGCCCAAATCAATATCTTAAACTCCAAAACTCCTGAGGAGATTGGAGTTAAGACGCCAGATCAAATCGCGTATGATAACGATGAGGCATTACCTTATGGTTACGTTGATGAGCGTGATGTATTGTGGTCTAAATCTACATGGGAAATTATCGATCTTGATGAACGTGTAAACTTCCCATTGTACTATCCTATTGATACAAACAATATAGGTAGTGAAAGACGTTCTTTATATGATGTATTAGTGAAAAATATGCAAAATGGAAATATCCAAGATGTATATGCTGATTCATATTTTACTGAAAAACGTACATTAGATGATCTTGATGCTTCTTTAGTATATAGAGATACAACAGATTATGGTATAGACCAGTTTAATGCTGAGGGTCGTGTAGATGACGAGTATATTCGTGAATTTACCCTAGATGCTGCAGATGTTGAACAATGGAAAATACGTGGCCTTTGGTATATTGATAAGCGTCAAGGGGAGTTGAAGTACAGATTACTTGGTATTTGTCCAGTAGCTGGTGAAGCTCGTTCAAAAGCCTTTGGTGAAGATGATGGTATGGATAGTAAAGTTGATTTGTTTTGGGTTTATTTTCCTGCAGCAAGAGACGTACTACATAAAGCTAAAGCCTTTAATCGCAAGAATACATCACAACCTATTTCGTATGATCATTTATTAAACTCACGTCGTTTTCACGGCGTAATTTATAAAGAAGATAACGTTCAAGGAGATAGAGAAGTTAATGAGTACATTAATGATAATGCTTTAATGCAGTTGTTAGAATCAGATCGTATTCAAGAACAAATCAGAAATATCGAAATTGATCTTTGGAATTACTAATTTCCAATCAACTTTAAAATCAAAAAGACTGTCAGTAATGACAGTCTTTTTTTTTCCTTTTCATTAAAGTTTGCTGAATTCTAATTGAGAGGCATATTTTTAAAATTTTATTTTCATTTTGTCTGAGCTATATTTACAATGTGGAAAAAGTAGATTACATCCTCGTAGGATTAGGTATTGCAGGTATTGCATTTGTCGAGCAATTATTAAAATATAATAAATCGTTTATTGTGTTTGATGATTATAATGAAGGAGCAACAGCAGCTTCTGGGGGTGTATTAAACCCTACAATTCTTAAACGTTTTACTGCAGCATGGAATGCAGTAGAGTTTTTAGACACGGCAATACCATTTTATAAGACTATAGAGAATCGCTTAAGCATTAAAATAGTAAACTCATATCCCGTCTATCGAATTTTAAATAATATTGAAGAGCAAAACAACTGGATCGTTGCTAGTGATAAAAAAGAATTAAGTAGATTTCTTTCTTCGGAAATATTAAAAAATGAAAATAAATTTGTTGTTGCTCCTTTCGGGTTAGGAGAAGTAAATGATGCGGCAAAAATTAATCCTATACAATTAATTAATTTATATCGTACTTTTTTAAAGGACAATAACCATCATGTTTCCGAAGCCTTTAGGTATAAAGAACTTCATATTTCCGAAGAAAAAGTTATATATAATAATTTTGAAGCTGAAAAAATTGTATTCGCAGAGGGAGCAGGTGTAATTAATAATCCATTTTTCCCACTTTCAATTTCACCAAATAGAGACAAAGTCTTTGTCCCTAATAAAGGTGAGTATGTCATCATTAAAGCTCCGCAATTAAAGCTTAACGCAATTTTAAAAGGGGGGATGATGTTAATTCCATTAGGGGGCCACTTGTATAAAGTAGGCGCAAGTTATGGGCGAGATGAAATTGATGTTCATACAACTCAAAAAGCCCAAGAAAGCATTGTAGAAAAATTAGATAAAATGATTGATTGTGATTATGAGATAGTTAATCAAGTAGCGGGTGTGCGCCCTACGGTAAAGGATAGAAAACCTCTAATTGGCACTTTATTACAACATAAAAATGTAGCTTTTTTAAATGGATTAGGTACCCGTGGGCTCTCTATGGCGCCATTACTTTCCCAGTATTTATTTAATTACTTAGAACATCAAACACCACTTCCTAGTGAGGTTGATTTAAAACGATTTAAAACATAATTATGCTCTATTCCTACTCTTATCATACTTAAAGAAAAAGTTTATCCAAATATTACGAGAAACCCTTGCTATGACAGGAAGAAATATGAGTAATGTTATAATAATTGCAGTAAACGATATGTTACGTCCAAGTCCGAACATCCAATAACAAATTACAAAAGCCGCTGTTGCAAAAGCTATTCCTACTGCATAACTTACATACATTGCCCCGTAAAAAAAAGATGGTTCAATTTTATATTTAGTATCACAGGATGGGCATCTCTCGTGCATCTTTAAAGTTTGAGAAAGTTTATAAGGATTTTTCTCTAAATACATGTCACCATTATGACATACAGGGCACTTGCCTTTAAATATACTGTATAATTTTGTTCCTTTAAGCATAGTTTTTTTGTTTTAGCTTCCGCGAAAATGTTAAAGACATAATTTTAGCAGCAATGATTATAAAGTAAATAACAACTGCATTTCAATTTTTTTACCATTGTAAAATTAGGCATCTTTGCACCAAAATTACCCTACTCTCTATAAAATAATCTAATGCTTAATATCCATAATCTATCAGTCTCTTTTCAAGGCGAATATTTATTTGAAAAAATCACATTTCAACTCACGGGAGGAACGCGTGTGGGGCTTGTAGGTAAAAATGGAGCAGGGAAATCTACATTGCTTAAGATAATCTCAGGCGAACAAGAATATGATGAGGGCTCGATAGCAATGGACAAAGAGTTGTCAATTGGTTTTTTAAAACAAGACATCGACTTTACTAAAGGTAGAACGGTACTAGAAGAATCTTATCAAGCCTTCACAGAAATTAAAAAATTAGAAAAGCAACTTGCAGAGATTAATGAGCAATTAGCGACTAGGACAGATTATGAAAGTGAAGAGTATAATCAATTGATGATTGATTTAAATGAAGTGCAACATCAATATGAAATATACGGCGGTTACAATTATCAAGGAGAAACCGAAAGGATTTTACAAGGTCTAGGGTTTCAAAGAGAAGACTTTAATAAAGTAACCGAAACCTTTTCTGGAGGTTGGCGTATGCGTATTGAACTTGCAAAACTGTTACTTCAAAATAACGATATTCTACTGCTTGATGAACCTACAAACCACCTAGATATTGAATCTATTCTGTGGCTTGAAGAGTTTTTAAAAGGATATGTAGGGGCGGTAGTTGTGGTGAGTCACGATAAAATGTTTTTAGATAACGTAACTAATCGTACCATTGAAATATCATTAGGTAAAATTTATGATTACAATAAACCCTACACACAGTATTTAGTTCAAAGACAAGAGTTAAGAGAGCAACAATTAGCGGCACAAAAAAATCAGCAAAAACAAATAGAGCAAACGGAAAAATTGATTGAAAAATTCCGTGCGAAAGCTAGTAAAGCTACCATGGCACAATCCCTCATTAAAAAACTTGATAAAGTTGATAGGATTGAAGTGGATGAGGATGATAATAGTGTAATGTCTTTAAAGTTTCCTATTTCAAAAGTGCCTGGAAAAATTGCAGTAGAAATAGAAAATGTTTCAAAAAGTTATGGCAATAATCATGTGCTGCAAGGTGTCGATTTAACTATTGAGCGTGATTCTAAAATAGCTTTTGTGGGTCAAAATGGTCAAGGGAAATCTACACTTGCTAAGATTATTAATGACGAAATAGAATATGCAGGTTCTATGAAATTAGGTCACAATGTTGAGATTGGCTACTTCGCACAAAATCAAGCTGACTATCTTGATGGCACTAAGACAGTTGAGGATACTATGATTGATGCGGCAGATGAGCGTACAAGACCTTTAGTACGAAATATTTTGGGCTCGTTCCTTTTCCGAGGAGAAGAAGTTGATAAATACGTGCGTGTATTAAGTGGTGGAGAGCGTAATAGGCTTGCGTTAGCAAAATTATTATTACAACCATTTAATGTATTAGTAATGGATGAGCCTACAAACCACCTAGATATTAAGTCAAAAAATGTATTGAAGGATGCGTTGTTGAACTTTGAAGGAACGCTAATTTTAGTTTCTCATGATAGAGATTTTTTACAAGGATTGACAGATAAAGTTTATGAGTTTAAAGATCATAAACTAAAAGAATATTTAGGAGATATTGAATATTTTTTAGAAAAACGGAATATTGAAAACTTACGTGAAGCTGAAAAGAAAACTGTCGTAGCACAAGATGAGAAAAAACAAACATCTGGAAAACAATCCTACGAGGATCAAAAGAAACAGAAGTCATTGACAAATCGCCTAAGTAAAATTGAAGCAAACATCAATAAGTTAGAACGTGAAATTAAAGAAATTGATGTAGAGCTTGCTATTAATTATGATGCAACAATAGCTAAGGCAGACTTTTTTAAAAATTACCAAGCAAAAAAAGATAAAATAGGCACCCTCATGGAAGATTGGGAAAATGTGACTATGAAGCTTGAAAAATTGGGATAGGCTTCTTTTTTATTAAGAAAGATTTAACGTAATCCATTCTTTTGGAACTGTACTTTTGAAGTCTAACATTCAATAAGTTCAGCATGCGAAATATCATACTTATTCTTCTGGGGGTTCTTTTAATAGTAGGAGCTGTCTTAGGGTCTAATTATTTAATTGAGAATAACAATAAGCCAAAGCCTGTTATTGAGAAAGTAGTAAGTACTGTTTTTGTAAAAGAAGCAAAAAATGATACCGTCGCCATTCTTATTCCAGCAAATGGAACTCTAGAAGCAAAAAATAAGTTAGAGTTATTTGCAGAAGTTCAAGGGCTCTTTCAAAGTAGCGCTCAAACATTTAAAGCGGGTCAACCCTTTAATAAAGGACAAACACTTATTAGTATTAATGCAGCAGAGTTTTACGCTTCAGTTCAAGCTTCTAAAAGTGAATTTATTAATCTGGTTACTTCTTTAATGCCAGATCTAAGGTTAGATTATCCAGAAGCATTTCCTACTTGGGATTCATATTTAAAATCTTTGAAAGTTGATGGTAGTTTACCGCCTTTACCAGAAATAAAGACAGATGCTGTAAATTATTTTATCACTGGGCGAGGTGTTCAAGCATCTTATTATTCTATTAAAAATTTAGAACAACGCTTGGGTAAATATTCTATTCGCGCCCCTTTTAATGGTATTTTGACTGAAACATTAGTGACAAAAGGTACTTTAGTGCGTCAAGGTCAGAAATTAGGTGAATATATTGATACATCTGTTTTTGAATTAGAATTGGCGATTGCAAAAGAGTTTAGCGATTTATTAGAGTTGAATGAAGAAGTTTCATTAGCTGTCCCAGAAAGTGATGAAACTTATAAAGGTAAAGTAAGTCGTATTAATGGAAGAATAGACCCTGCGACTCAAACTATAAAAGTTTTTGTAGAAGTTAAAAATGAAAATCAAGATTTAAAAGAAGGTATGTATCTAGAAGCTCAACTTGAAGCTAGAAAACAAGAAAACGCCATAGAGATATCTAGAAAATTGCTTGTTGATGAGAATAAAGTTTTTGTTGTAAAAGATACCGTACTTGATTTGATTAAAATTAATCCAGTTTATTTTGCACCAAACAAAGTAGTTATTCAGGGTATACCAGATGGCTCAAAATTGGTATCAAAACCCATTCCAGGGGCATATGTTGGTATGTTAGTTAAAATTAATGAAGAGACAAACAACCAATAAATAATGAAAAAAGTAATTAGTTATTTTATTAAGTATAGTGTTGCAGGAAATGTTCTCATTCTTGCATTCATTATTTTTGGTATCGTTGGATTATACCAGTTAAAATCATCCTTTTTTCCATTACAAGATTCTGAGATTGTAACAATAAATGTCGCATACCCAGGTGCTGCACCTGAAGAAATTGAAGAAGGTGTTATTCTAAAAATAGAAGATAATCTTAAAGGTTTAATAGGTGTTGAGCGAGTAACCTCTACCTCAAGAGAAAATGGCGGTAGTATAACTGTGGAAATTGAAAGTGATGAAGACATAAATGTCATGCTTGCTGAAATAAAAAACGCAGTAGACAGAGTGCCTAATTTCCCCACAGGAATGGAGCCGCTAGTAGTTGCAAAGCGAGAAAACGTGAGGCAAACTATTGATTTTGCTATTAGTGGAAATCAGATTGAACTAGCTTCCTTAAAACAAATAGGACGCCAAGTGGAGAATGATTTGCGAGCGATGGATGGTATATCACAAATAACTGTTTCTGGCTATCCTGAGGAAGAAATTGAAATAGCCGTACGAGAAAATGATTTGCTTGCTTATGATTTAAGTTTTGCTGAAGTTGCTCAGGCAGTATCCCAATCAAATATTTTAACTACCGGCGGAAATATTAAAACAACAGCAGAAGATTATTTGATTAGAGCTAATAACCGTAGCTATTATGGTGATGAATTAAATAACTTAGTAGTTAGAGCAGACCAAAATGGAACTGTTGTTAGACTACAAGACGTTGCAACAATTAGTGATAGATTTTCTGAAACGCCAAATGCCTCTTATTTTAATGGAAATGTTGCCGTAAATATAGAAATTACAAACACCAATAATGAAGATTTAATTACTACCGCAGATAAAGTAAACGAATACGTAGAGGAATTTAATCAAAAATATACGGGAGTTCAAATAGATGTAGTAAGTGACTCATCTATACGATTGAGTGAACGAACACAACTTTTAGTTGAAAACGGTGCGATGGGGATTATATTAGTACTGCTTTTCTTGTCTATCTTCTTAAATACACGTTTGGCATTTTGGGTTGCATTTGGATTGCCTATTTCATTTTTAGGGATGTTTATATTTGCGGCTCAATTTGGAGTAACTATAAATGTATTATCATTATTCGGGATGATAATTGTGATTGGTATTTTAGTGGATGATGGTATTGTAATTTCAGAAAACATCTATCAGCATTATGAGCGAGGAAAGACGCCAGTACAAGCTGCAATTGATGGAACTATGGAGGTTTTGCCTCCAATTATTTCTGCTATTTTAACTACGGTCTTAGCCTTTTCAACCTTTTTGTTTTTAGAAGGGAGGATAGGTGATTTTTTCAGTGAAGTATCGGTGATTGTAATTTTAACCTTATTAGTGTCATTGGTTGAAGCATTAATAATATTACCCGCACACATCGCTCATTCAAAGGCCTTGGTTAAAACTTCCGAAGAAGAACAAAAGAAGAAAAAAGGAATAGCAAAATTATTTTTAAAACTTAGAGTTGTAAATAAATATGGAGACAGATTTATGAGATATCTTAGGGATAATCTTTACAGTCCTGTTTTACGGTTTTCTTTAAATCAAAAATTTTTAACCCTAGCTATATTAGTAGCTTTGATGATAATAACGATAGGATCTTTTGGTGGTGGAATAATAAGAGGTGCTTTTTTTCCAAGCATAGCGAGTGATAGAGTAAGTATAGATTTGTTAATGCCAGAGGGGACAAACCCTAAGATAACAGATTCAATTATTACAATGGTTGAAAAGGCAGCGTGGAAAGTTAATGATGAGTACACTGCAAAACAGACAGGTAATAAACAAGTTGTAGAAAATATTATAAAGCGAGTAGGTCCTGGTAATAACAAAGCATCACTTAATGTAAACCTTTTACCAGGGGAAGAAAGAGATTTTGCATCTCCAGATATAACAAATTCAATTAGAGCAGCAGTAGGTGAGGTTTATGGTGTAGAGCGTTTAACATTTGGTTCTGGTGGAAATTTTGGAGGAAGCCCTGTTTCAATATCTTTATTAGGTAATAACAGTACCGAATTAAAACAAGCAAAAGAAGAGTTAAAGTTAGTATTAGAAAACAATAGTCTTCTAGCCGATGTTTCTGACACAGACCCTGAAGGGATTAAAGAAATTAATATTGAATTAAAGGAAAATGCCTATGCCTTAGGTTTAAACTTAAGAGATGTAATGGGCCAAGTTCGCTCTGGGTTTTTTGGATTACAAGCCCAGCGCTTTCAGAGAGGACAGGATGAAATAAGAGTTTGGGTTAGGTATGATAGAAAAAACAGAGAATCTATCAATGATCTTGATGATATGCGTATTGTGACACAAACGGGACAAAGAGTTCCTTTTGGTGAAATAGCAACGTATACCATAAAAAGGGGAGATGAGAGTATTAGCCATCTTAATGGTCAGCGTGAAATACAAGTAAACGCAGATTTAAAAGACCCAAAAGGAAGTCCTACTGAAATTTTAGATGATTTAAGAAGCAATGTAATGCCAGACTTGCTTTCAAAATACCCCACTGTTTCGGTTTTATATGAAGGTCAAAATAGAGAAGCTAACAAGTTGACAAACTCAGCAAAAACAGCGGTGCCAATTATTCTGTTTTTAATTTATGTAGTAATAGCTTTCACCTTTAGAAGTTACAGTCAACCACTTCTTTTAATGCTTTTAATACCATTTAGCTTTATAGCAGTTGCTTGGGGTCACTTTCTTCATGATTTCCCAGTAAATATTTTGTCAGCTCTTGGTATCATTGCGCTAATAGGTATTATGGTAAATGATGGATTAGTGCTAATTGGTAAATTTAATTCCTATCTTAAAGAAGGGATGAAATTTGATGAAGCACTTTATGAGGCAGGGCGTTCAAGGTTTAGAGCTATATTTTTAACATCATTAACAACAATTGCAGGAATTGCTCCTTTGTTGCTTGAAAAAAGTAGACAGGCACAATTTTTAAAGCCAATGGCTATTTCAATAGCTTACGGAATAGGCATTGCTACCATATTAACACTTATCATATTACCTGTTTTACTTGCGATGACAAATAGTATTAAAACAAAAGGTACTTGGTTAGCTACAGGAAAAAAAATAGAAAAGGAAAGTGTTGAACGTGCTATAAAAGAACAAAATGAAGAACATTAATATAGTATTCATAGTTGTTATTGCTTTTTTCTTCGGAAATGTGACTGCTCAAGAACTTGATGTGCTTACAAAGCAAGAGGCGATAGCCGAAACATTGCAGAATAACTTCGGAATTCAGATTGCAAATAATAATTTAGATGTTGCTGATAATAACCAAAATATTTTAAACTCAGGATATCTTCCTTCTTTGACTGGTAACGCTGGGGCAACGTATGATTTACAAAATCAAAAAGCAGTTACTCAAGATGGAGAAATTAGAGAGGTAAATGGGGCAGAAACTACACGGTATAATGCTTCTGTAAATTTAAATTATACGCTCTTTGATGGATTGGGGAGGTACTATGATTATAAAGCTTTAAAAGAAGAATATAATTTAAGCGAGCTTCAAACTCGAGAGACCATTGAAACTTCTGTATTACAATTATTTAGTGTGTATTATGAAGTAGCCCGGTTGACAGAAAATATCACAGTGCTCGAAGAGGTTTTTGCAAATACAAAGCGTAGACTTAAACGCGCTGAATATGCTTTTGAGTATGGGCAAAACAATAAATTAGACGTGCTTAATGCAGAAGTTGATATAGTGACAGATAGTATTAACTTAATGAACGCTAGGCAACTTTTATCAAACACTAAAAGAGATTTAAATGTGGTTGCTAATGTAGCATTAGAGCGCACATTTGCTGTTGATACCACAGTGATATTTATTCCATCATTAGTTTTAAGCGAGTACGTTAATGATGTTGAAAATAGTAATGTAAGATTACTACAAGCAGAAAAGAATAAGAATATAACGGAGCTCAATTATAAAGCGAGTAAATCTATTTTTTTACCTTCATTAGGGTTGACAGGTTCTTATGGTTGGAATGAGGGTAACTTTCCATCAACTAGTTTCCAAGCATCAAGTACATCAACAGGTTTATCTGCTGGATTAAATTTAAGTTGGGATTTGTTTGATGGCGGTCGTGGAATAACAACCGTTAAAAATTCAAAAATTGCAATTTCTAATCAAGAAATATTTCAAGAGCAATTTAAAAAAGAGGTAAAACGAGATATTGCAAATGCTCAGGGAGATTATTTAAATAGACTACAAATTTTTCAATTACAAGAAAAAAATGTGAGCACTGCTGCCAATAATTTTGAACGCAGTAATGAACGTTATAAATTAGGACAGATATCTTCAGTTGAACTACGACAGGCTCAAGTAAACCTTTTAAATGCAAAAACTGATAAAAACCTTGCAAAATATCAAGCAAAATTAGCTGAGTTGCAAGTGTTGCAGTTGGCTGGTCAATTATTAAATATTGATTTTTAATACTCTTATTATTAGTTGTTGTTAAATTTCGGCGAAAGCCTTATTCTATTTAAAGCTTAAGGATTGTTATTATGTACGAACACTATTTTCAATGTCCTTATTGTTGGGAAGAGATTTCCATGTTGTTAGACCCTTCTACAAATACTAGTTATGTGGAGGATTGCGAAGTATGTTGTAATCCTATTCAAATAACAACGGATTTTGAAAACATGGAGCTTCAAAGTTTTAATGCTGAGGATATTGAGCAGTAAATTTGTATATTTACAATATACGCTAACACCATGCTCTCGACTTTTTCTTTTTCTGAAAATACAATAGGTTTCTTAATTACTGGACAATTTAACAGTGCGACTATTGATGAACTTCAAGAAATTATTCTTGAAAGAATTGAATCACACGGTACCATTAATTTGTTTATGGAAGATGATGGGATTGAGAATTTTACATTATCAGCAGTAATGCAAGAAATTTATTTTAAGCATAAAAATTCGACAAATATTGATAAAATTGCTATTGTTAGTGATCATAAATGGATGTCTATATGTGTGACTTTTGAAAATCTATTTTTAAGTTCTAGAGTTAAACATTTTACGATTGAGAATAGATTAAATGCGCTTAATTGGATTTCTCGTCCTGACTAATCTTTCTTTCCATCACCAGTGAGAGTATCTAATAACCCACTTTGAATATTAAGCCAGATATAATTAAATATTGACTTTGTTTTGTCTGGTGATACATTTGCAACTCCTTCTCTAAATCTATCAACTTCATCTTTGCTATCTTTTTTCACAAAGATGTTTGCAATTGCAGAAAGGACCTTGTTTTTTTTATTTCCGTTCTTAGTTAAGATGTTGACTTTTAGGTTCTCATAATTTAGTCTCATATCTGCACTTGAAGCATTTGATGTGCCTGATATTGTAGTGTAAACTTTATGAATTTTTCCTTCTATGTTGACATTCAAATTAGGTTTTGTAAACGTATTTAATCTTTCAATGGGAAGTGATGAGGCGTCAAACTTGAATAAAAATTGGTCTGAAATATCATGTACATTAAAACTCCAATCTACGTTAATAGGAGCTGCCTGCATGAAATTTGCTTTAACTTTGATTTCTGTTTTTATAGCTTTGTCATAAATGTTTCCTACATTATAGATAGATGCGTACATACTATCAAAATTGATTTCCCCAGCATTATTTCCAGCTTTAACTTTCTCTTGATAAGTAAGAGTTGCATTTTCAATTTTTACAACATCGACCGCTAAAGCTATAGGAAGATTTCTGAGCATTTTGCTATAGAGGGGCTTAATTTTTGGGTCGTCTGCGACAAGTTTGTCTCTATATATCGTCGCTGTAGGATTCTTTAGAGTGATCAAATCACTTTTAACATAGAGTTTATTTTCTTTAAAGCCGAAATCTATTGCGTCAATTTTAAGTTGTGGAATAAGAAGATTAAAATGGTCTCTTTCCGTATTTATGTTTTTAGATAATTGAGCTTTTGAGTATTTCGTTTTTAAAGTAATATTATTGAGTGTTGCTTTATTGTGTTTCACTATTATTTTAGCAGTGGTAAGATTTTCAAATTTGTTAGATTTCAGAAAAACAGAGTCTGCTTCTACCTCATATTCGCTAAACTCTAAAGGAATTTTTCTTTTTAATGTTTCTTGATTTATAAGGATATCGTCTAATTCAACGGTTACATTTTCGGCATATAAGAAAAGACTATCCTTAGATTTGTCAAAGATGTTTAAGGTTGCATTATCGATGCTTAATTCTTCAATTATAACGTCTTTATAAAGTTTTAATGGCTTAGAGTCTGTGGAATCTTTTGAGCTTTTGTAAGTGTCTTTATAGTATGTGATAATAGGTTTTTTAAGTTTGATGTCTTCAATTACTATTTTTTTATTAAATAGATATTGCCAGTAACTCACATCTTCAATGATAAAAGCATCTAAACTTACTAAGGTGTGTTTTTCTTTCGTTTTTTTGTCACTAATTGAAACTGTTATATTATTTAGAGTTATAGTTCCCTCAAAGGTATTGAGGTTCATCTTTTCATAGCTTTGTTTAATATTTTCAGGCAAACGAGTAGCTAAAAAATTTTCTACTTTGCCTTTTATAATGCTATTTACTGTTATTAATGTAATGACATAAATTACAATTGAAGTAAGTATTATATATATAATCCAGCGTAGTGTTTTCTTCATAGATTAAATTTAATGAACCTTTTTAGTTATCAAGTAGATTTAAGATAATTTTTGGAATTTATTTTTCATATTTTGTTGTTACTTCTCAAAAACCTTGTATCTTTGCAGTCCAAAATAAACTGGACGGTATTATGAGCCGTAAGTTAAGAGCTAAGTTGGTTGTTTTGTATTACATATCGCGGGATAGAGCAGTAGGTAGCTCGTCGGGCTCATAACCCGAAGGTCACTGGTTCGAGTCCAGTTCCCGCTACAAAGGCTTAAGTGCCATGACTAAAAGGTTAAGTTCACTCTTAACCTTTTTTTTATGCCCAATATTAACGAATTGATTATCTTGGAACACAGAAATGAACACGTTTTAGAACACACTATCGACTACTCTATCCCAAAAATTTATGATGCAAATGGTGACCTCTCCAAGCGATGGTATGTATATTTTACCTATCGAAATCCTGAAACAGATAAACTCACTCGCCAGAAGAATATCTACGGAACGGCACACAAATTAAAAAATAAGGAAGACAAGTTACATCTCTTGACGGCATACAGAAAAAGTCTTCTTAGTTTATTGAAAAAAGGGTATAGTCCTTATTCCGATAACATTGAACTTCATCGCAGTTTGTCTACTGAAAGTGTAATTACTAAACTTAAAACGTCTACAGTTGAACCTAGTACTTTATCGCAAAGCCCTTTAAATACGATTAATGCTGTATATCCAACTGCTACAATTAATCAAATTGCAGGAATTAAAATTACAGCCGCTTTTGAGAAATCTTTAGCATTAAAGAAGCATACTGTAAGTGAACGAACATTAAAGGATTATAAAACTTCGGTTGATAATCTTAAATTGTGGTTAAAGAAGGAACAGAAGAGCGTGATGTATATTCACGAAGTATCCAAGAGTATTTTAATCAGTTATTTAAATAGCATTTTAGAACGCAGTAGTGCTAGAAACAGAAATAATCATCGCACCAACCTAAGCAGTGTATTCCAAATATTAGTAGACAATGATATTTTAGCAGAAAATTATTTAAAGGAAATTAAACCCCTAAGGTCAGTGCCGAAAAGAAATAGAGGGTATTCAGAAAAACAACAGAAAGAAATTTTCAATTATCTAAATAAAAGAGACCCTTTGTTACTGCTCTATATTAAATTTATTTCATATGCTTTTTTAAGACCTATTGAAGCGTGTAGGTTAACAATTGGAGATGTGGATGTTGAAAATAAAAGGCTCACTTTTAAAGCGAAAAACAAAGCGCATAAAACTAAGATTATCCCTCAATTACTGTTGGATGAAATGCCAGATTTGACTAGATTACCAAAATCATATCCTTTGTTTTCGCCTGATGGAATTGGTATGGCTTGGGATGCTACCGTTGAGAGCAGACGTGACCATTTTTCGAAACGCTATAAAGATGTTGTTAAAGACCATTATGGGTTTAATGAAAATTATGGATTATATAGTTTTAGGCATACCTACATTACTAAACTATATAAAAGTTTTAGTAGTACAATGGCTCCCTTTGCTGCAAAAAGTAAGTTAATGCTCATAACAGGACATACTACAATGACCGCCTTAGAGAAATATTTACGAACTATCGATGCAGAAATGCCCGAGGATTATTCAGATATGCTTTAAATATGAAAAGTAAAGATATTTTCAAAAAACTTTTAGACAACTAATTGAACAATCGGTTTTCTACTTTCCAAAGGATGGCTTAGATGAGAGAGTAAGAGGTTTGATAAAAGGCCCTATAGACCCTTATTTAGGATCTCTAAATTATTTTAGCAGCACTCGTGTAATTAAGTCTTTGCAAGTTCCTAAACACATGCAAAAAGTGTTTTTTAAAAGGCAGATTTTAGATGATATTATTTTTGATATAACTGATTTGCAAGATGAAGTGACCAAACAAAAATTTGATACGGTAATCAATAAATATATTTTATGGTTGAATGCATTTTGCTATTATAGCGAAGCAATGCTTAATGATATCTATTCATTATTTCCAAACATTGTTGAGAACGAATATTTAGCATTTAAATACCAATACTTTAATTTCTTGGAACATCGTGAAAGCATCCTTGAAATTTGTAATATACAGAATTCAAAGCCATATTCGTTGGATGATATTGTTTCGCTAAGTAATTTGACCGCTATTGATTCTAAACCAGACGAATTCTACGATTTTTCTAACGAGAAACTTTACGTACCAAAAGTGTATTCAATGCCTAACATAGGTTTTCAAAATGTTGAACAATTTCTTTTAGAAAGTGTATTTAATATAAAGAGCAAGTAAGTTGTGTTATTAAAATTGCAACCTAGCAACCTAGCAACCTAGCAACCTAGCAACCTAGCAACCTAGAAAACCTAGGTTGCTGGGTTGCACTAGGTTTTTCTGGAATATACAGAATATATATAAGTTTGTATTTCAGACTGTTGGATCCAAACTCATTGTAATTTGATCATCTATTAGTTGAGTTTTACTAGGTTGATTAAAATTGTAATTATAAAACAATTTAGTAATTATTAATATCAAACACAATCAATAACATTTCATATTGTGATAAACTAATTAGACCGTAGAATCAAATGAAACTATCACTTACTAATCCATCAAATTTGTAAAGTTTGTATTGAAGTTTTAGTTAGATTGTAAAGGAAACTCCATTAATATTGTGCAACAAATTTCATGATAACATTACTAATGCAAATAATTGCCTTAGGTTGCGTTAGGTTCTTTTGGATTGAAATTAATTAAAGTGAGTATAAAATCCCTATATATAAATTATAACTAGAAGTGACAATTTTTAGAATTGGTGTAGGTTTTTCTAGGTTGCATAAAATTGTAGGTATAAAAATTTTAAAATAATCGATTTCTTAATTCCCATTTTATTTGCTAATTTGGATATATAAATTAAAAACTATGTGCTACGAAACTGCATTGACAAAAAAGAAAAAACAATAGCTTCAGAGTTTAATTCTGATTTTACAATACCATTAGAGTTTGAACCTTTCTTTCATAAAAAATGAAAAGTATAAATTTTTAAAATTATGATTTTTTATCGTTATTTTATCTCTTCAATTACACTCCCACAACTTAGCATCGCATCACCATAATATGGGTTGAGGATAACTTTTTCTGAACTTAACCAAACTGCACCTTTATTATTATTTGCCATTGGACATTTTTGAACGTAGAGTATCTCGCCGGCATTATCAATATTCATAGTAATAGCAACCATATTTTCATTTAGTATCACAAAATGTGAGCGTTGACTTTTAAGATCATCGTTTGAAACGATTGCCTCCAGCATTTCCATACTTTTAGTATGATGCTGACTTACCATTTGGTCAGAACTACTTTTATCGATGGATTTTAATTCTTTTAATGTCGCTTTCGCGAAAGCGGAAACTTGACCAGCATCACTCGCAACAAATGCATCCTTCATTTTAAGATATGGAACTAATGCCTTTTTAAAGTCAGTTTGAAAGGCAGCTGGAAGTTTCATCTCCATATCAGTCATCGCCATCATCTTATCGTCTTCCATTCTTTTATTCATCATTGATTTTTTACCTTGTAATTGTGCTGCGGCATCTACGGTAAAAGTCCCGTTAGTTACAATTTCATCCCCATTTTGAAGTCCTTTTGTAATGGTATAACTATCTCCGTTACGATTACCAATGGTCACCTCACGCATTTCGAAAATGGGTTCGTTGGGATTTGTTTTTAAATATACTAAAGAACGTTCTCCAGTCCACATTACTGCGCTTGCAGGAACTGTGAGCAAAGTCTCATTCATATCCATCGTTCCCTGAATTTTCCCAGTGACAAACATTCCTGGTTTAAAAATATCATCGGTATTTTTTAGAGTTGCTCGCACAATAACGGTTCGTGTAGCATTATTAAGAATGGGATCAATAAATGAAACTGCAGCGTCAAATTCTTTATTTGGATACGCATTAGTCATCACTTTAATTTTCTGACCTTTTTTTAGTTCCGAAATATGATTTTCATAAGCATCAAATTCTGCCCAAACCGAATTTAAGTTACTCACTTTAAGAATAGGCTGTCCTTGTTTTACATAATCACCTTCGGCTGCCATTACCATTGAAACGGTCCCTGAAACAGTAGCATAGACTGGAAAATTATCGCGCACTTTTCCTGATGATTCTATAGCATTAATTTGAGATTCTGATAATTTCCAGTTCTTCAATTTGTTGCGTACTGCTTTATACAAAGCTGGTTGCGATTCTTTTAGTGAAGCTGTAGTTATGAGTTCTTGTTGCGCTGCGACCAAATTAGGCGCATAAATGGTGGCGAGTAACTGACCTCTATTTACTTTCTGACCTTCAAAGTTTACATTCAACCGTTCTATACGGCCATCAAAATAACTGGCCTGTACTGAATTGTTTTCTTCATTGGTCGCAATTTTTCCTGAAAGCGATATCATTCCATCGTCTTCAGAAATAGTACCGCTTCCTACAACAGTGGTTTGAATATTTGCCAACGCCATTGCATTTTCGGTCATTTTTATTTCATTAACTGCAAGACCTTCGGCACCAGATTCGGCTGGAATAAGGTCCATTCCACATATAGGACAGTCGCCAGCTTCTGGTTGCATAATTTGTGGATGCATTGAACACGTCCACATTTGTGATGCAGTTTCACCAGAATGGTCGTGGGAATCTGACATATCTGACAGATCCTTATTTGCATTTGCATCACTTCCGGAATTTCCAAAAATGAGCCAACCGCCAAGCAGACCTACAATAACTGCTATTCCTATATATAAAATGTTTTTATTCATAACTCCTATTTTTTAATGGTGTCACTATCTAGCGCTAGGGATAGTAGTGGAAATCCTTTTTTATGCTTTTTCTGCATAAAAAAGATTGTAGCGGATAGCCCGCTCGAGCGCCCAAATGCTACTTGGCGTTTTCCAGACGCTCTATCATCGCCTTCATTTCGGCAATTTCTTTGCGTTGTGCCTTAATAATATCATCTGCTAGTTTCTTAACTTCTGGATCTTTAATATCTGCGCGTTCACTCGTTAATATTGCGATAGAATGGTGTGGGATCATAGCTCTCATCCACAGCACATCGCCTACGGTTGATTTCTGTTCACGTACCAATCCTAAAGCTCCCAGGAATAAAATAGCGCTTCCCGCCAAAATAGCGATATTTTTCTTTTTGTTCTTATACATATTGAGCATAAATAATAGCATAATGACTGCCATCGTAGCAATACCAAGGCATACCATATAAAAACGCGTAAGACTAAAATAAACGTGGTCAAACTCGTAAGTGTTTAAATACATTGTGATGTACATTGCAATAAAAGATGCTCCTAGCATCAGGAAGAATTTTGTGTATTGGCTCATTCCTTTTTCGTTTTTGTTGTGTTCGTTGGCATTCATAATTTTTGGTTTTTAGTTCATTTTTAGTTTACAGTAAAAGGAAATTCTATGGTGACTTTTTCCCAGTTTAAGCTAATTGTTCCCGAAGTTTTAGAAGTTTCTGTCACTTTATATTCTAGATGTTCCTGAATCTCTTCTGAAATTTTAGGGACGACATTAAATCGTAATACATCATCCTTCTCATCATAATCATCTTTACCGTGCTGATTCCAGTTTGAATTAAATATCACGGTCCACTGGTCTTTATTAGGAATAACAAAAAAACCATATTTCCCAGCAGGTAATTTTTCCCCTTTGATACTTAAATCTTTATCCGTTTCTATCCAAGTTGCATTATGCGCTCCTGCTTGCCAAACAGCATCATAAGGCAATAGGCCACCAAAAATCATACGCTTACGAACGCCAGGCGATGAATAATCAATATGAATGTGTGCATCGCCCACCATTGCCATTGCACTTGTGTGCGGACTCAACGGTTTTTTCTTGTTTGGTTCTGCACTTAAAGTTTCTATTTCTTGAACAGCACTTTCTGTTTCTTGTGGAATTACTTCTTTCTTGGAAGCTTCTTTACAGGAAACAAAAAGTGCAAGACCTAAAATAAATATGATATTTTTCATTTTTTATAATTTTTAGTTGATTGATTTTGTTTTTAGTCTTAATGCGTTTGCAATTACTGAAACCGAGCTAAAGCTCATAGCCAATGCAGCAATCATAGGCGATAATAAAATTCCAAAGAACGGGAACAATACTCCTGCCGCTACAGGAACGCCAAGTGTATTATAAATCATCGCAAAAAATAGATTTTGCTTGATATTACGCATCACTTTATGACTTAAATTTCGTGCTTTTACAATGCCGTGTAAATCACCTTTTACAAGTGTGATCATTGCGCTTTCTATCGCAACATCTGTTCCCGTGCCCATTGCGATACCTACATCACTTTTTGCGAGGGCTGGTGCATCGTTGATACCATCGCCAGCCATAGCCACTACTTTTCCAACTTCTTGTAGTTTTGTTACTTCTTTGAGTTTATCTTCTGGCAACATTCCTGCTTTAAAATCTGCAAGGTTGAGTTCATTTGCAACTGCTTGAGCGGTGTCGTGGTTATCCCCAGTAAGCATAATGACTTCGATGCCTTTATCTTGTAATTCTTTGATAGCCTTTGCACTTGTTGCTTTTATTTTATCGCCTATAACCACATACCCAGAAACTTGACCGTCAATAGATAAATACGAAACCGTTTTGCCTTGCTTTTGAAATGATTGTGCCTTGGTTTCCATTTCAGATGAAATAGTCGCTTTTGCATATTCCATCATTTTGGCATTCCCTAAATCGAGTTTTTTGCCATTTATGGTTCCTTCAACGCCTTTGCCTGTTACGGCACTAAAATTTTTGGTTTTTAAAATTTCAGCATTTTGCTCTTTTCCGTATTTTACGGTGGCTTCCGCTAGTGGGTGCTCACTGGAACTATTTAATGATGCGATAAATTGCGTTATTTCGCTTTCGCGAAAGCGATCTCCAAAAACACCAATTTTTTCAACGGTTGGTTTTCCTTCTGTGATTGTTCCTGTTTTGTCAACGATAAGCGTATCCACTTTATCCATTTTCTCTAAAGCCTCTGCATTCTTGATGAGAACGCCATTTTGAGCTCCTTTACCAACGCCAACCATTACCGACATAGGCGTAGCAAGACCTAACGCACAAGGACAGGCGATAATAAGCACGGCAATTGCGTTTACAAGGGCATACACATAAGCTGGTTCTGGTCCCCAAATTGCCCAAACGGCAAAAGTGATGATCGAGATGATGACCACAACTGGCACAAAATATCCCGATACCGTATCTGCCAATTTTTGAATGGGTGCACGGCTGCGACTGGCATCGTTTACCATATGGATAATTTGAGAAAGTAAGGTGTCGCTACCTACTTTTTCTGCCTTCATTAAAAAAGATTGGTTACCATTAATGGTACCGCTACTTACCTTATCATCTTCTGTTTTATTTACTGGAATAGGTTCTCCAGAAATCATTGACTCATCTACAGTGGTTTGACCTTCAGTAATTCTACCATCGACAGGAATCTTATCGCCAGGCTTTACACGTAAAATATCGCCTTTTTGAATCTGGTCGATAGAGACTTCTTCTTCAATACCGTCAACAACTTTGACAGCTTTATTAGGTGCAAGTTTGAGTAACTCTTTTACAGCGCTATTAGTTTTACTTTGTGCGCGTGCTTCTAACACCTGACCCATCAATACTAATGTGAGAATTACGGTCGCGGCCTCAAAATAAACGTGTACTGCATCACTCTCTGTTTTAAATTGTTGTGGAAAGAAGTCTGGAAAAAGCATCCCAAAAACACTAAACAACCACGCCACGCCTGCACCGATACCTATGAGCGTAAACATATTGAGATTCCAGGTTATTATACTTCGGTAAGCTCTTTCAAAGAACATCCAGGTTGCATAAAACACCACTGGAATGGATAAACCGAACTGAATCCAATTCCACGATTTTTGTTCCATTACATCATACAATGGATTATTAGGAATCATCTCGCTCATCGCAATTATAAAAATGGGTAGTGTGAAAGCAACGGCAATCCAGAATTTCTTTATGAGTTTTTTATACGTCTTTTCTTCGGCAGATAAATCGGCTTTTACAGGCACGAGATCCATCCCACAGATAGGACAGTCTCCTGGTTCATCCTTTACCACTTCTGGATGCATCGGGCACGTCCAATGATCGCTGGAAGTAACCGACAGGTTTTGCTCTTCTACGAGATCCATACCACAAACTGGACAATCGCCTGGCCTGTTATAGGTTTTATCACCTTCGCAATGCATAGGACAATAAAATGTACCAGTTCCTTTGCTTTTTTTTGGCGTCTCTTTTTCGACTTCAGTATGTTCGTGCTTCTCTCCTAAAGGATGAATACTGTAACTGCCTCCTTCACCTTTTAATGTCTTTTGAAATGATTCAATAGTAATATGCTTTTCCATTTCAATCGTTGCTTCAGCTTTTTCTAAAT
The DNA here is from genome assembly GCF_009014635.1 of Patiriisocius marinistellae. Lineage (GTDB taxonomy): Bacteria > Bacteroidota > Bacteroidia > Flavobacteriales > Flavobacteriaceae > Patiriisocius > Patiriisocius marinistellae. The sequence continues at coordinate 1,075,048 of NZ_BKCF01000001.1, forward strand.
TTACTGAAGCACTTGTAACACCTTTCACTTTAGAAAGTGTTTGCTCAACGTGAGTCCGACAACCATTGCAGGTCATTCCTTGTATGTGGTAAGTGTATTTCATTTTTATTGATTGAGTTTTTTGAATGAAGTATGAGAGTGAATGATTTTCCAGACACCATCAATCTTTTGAAGAATAGAAGTAGCTACACCTTTACTCTCAACAATGCGCTCTTTTGTGCCTTTGATCTTATCTTCTTTAAGTACTATTGTATACAAGTAATTCTCTGTTGTAAATGCATAAGGTAGATTTATGGTCGTATTTATAGAATAATCTGAAAATGTAAAACTTTCAAAATGCCCCAATTCTGGTCCTAAATGATGGTCTATATATTCGGCATATGTACCCTCAACTTTGCCCTGTTCATAAACTGAAGCATCTGGTGTAAAGAGTTCAAAAGTGCCTTCGGTTGTTAAATTTTGGATTGCATCTTTGTATGCTTTCATCACAGCAATAACTTCTTGTTTATCCTTTTCTAATGAACTAGTTTGTCCATATGAATAGCCAGTTGCAATTAGCAATAGTATTGCAGTTGTAATGCCTTTTAGTGATTTCATAAGTCTATGTATTATTATCAACTTTTATTTGATTTATATTAGCTATTCCAAACACTAGAACAAAGAATCGAACCGCAACTTGAATCATTACAATTCCTTTCGCTAGTATTGATTGAGGTACAATGTCTCCATAACCAACAGATGAAAATGTAATTGTACTGAAATAAAAATATTCGTAAAGCATACCAACCATCGACACATCATTATTAACTAACGATGTTTTGAAACTGTTGCCATCACTTACATATAGAGACAGGTAATCTAATGAAAATGAACATACTATAGTTGCGATTAGGAAAATGAACAGCGTTAAAATATGTGAGATAAGATGGCTTTGACCAATAATTTTTGTGAGTTGTGTAAATGATAACCAGACTATAGCACTAACCTTTAAGACAGACAGAAGGAATATAAGATATCCAGCAAAGCTTCCATTAAATATAGAAGTCGAAAAAGCTTGAATCGAGGATAGTAGCACTAATAATAGTACTACAACCCAAGATTTTTTAAATAGCTGTGTGTAAAAATGATTAATTTTAAAATTCATTATTTATTTCCTATAATCTGTAAATAAATTGCTCCAATAATGATTATGGTCAGTACTGCATAGACAACATAGTTCAACCATCGTTGTAAGCGACTTTTTGTTTTTCCTTTATTTCCTGTATTGCAACACGCTTTCATATAATAATTGCCTAAAAAAGAGAAAGAGTTTCTACTAACCAACCAATGAAAAAATCATCTCTTTCTCGATTTAGGGCTTATTTGTGCCTGAAAAGGAAAAGGTAAATAACTAACCATTAGAGCTCCTTTTCCTATTCAGGTCTTTACTTTAAACTGTCTTTTAAAATTCTCATATAAGATATTACGCTGTTTTTAATATTCTCGGAAAGAATAGCATCTCTATGTATAAGTGTGTAACTATCCATAGGCATTTCTCCACTTTCAATCTGTTTAATTATAGAACGTAGCTTGCTGTCTTTTCTCCTGTCTGAATACGTACTCCATTCGTTAAAATTGAGTTCCGCTTTTCCTTCCTTGACGTGATCTTCAAGATACCAGGCAGCTGGCTGAATTTTATTATACCAAGGATACGATGTGCTATTACTGTGACAATCATAACAAGACACCTTCAACTGGTTTTCAATTTTTGATGGCACATTGTTAACCACCATAAAATCATTATCCGGCGTGGTGTAGCTCTCATTCTTTTCCGTTGGAAAAAACTGTATTATTATAAACAAAATAAGTGCTATCCAAGCTATGATTTTAAAAACTCTCATCTAGTTGATTTCACGCTGTACTTTACCGCATTTCAACATTGAGCTACCATAGTATGGATTTAACACCTGCTTTTCAGTACTTAACCAAGCTGTTCCACCATCATACATAGGGCAATATTGCTCATATAGTTTCATTTGAGTTCCTGTAATGGCAACCATATCTGTGACATCCTTACTTAAAATTTTAAAATGCTCACGTTGATGTTTGATGTCACTCTCGCCTATATGTTCTGCGTGTTCAATGGCATCTTCCATAATGTCTTTTAGTTCAGATTTTTTACCATCTGCATAGCTAGACATATCAAAAGATTTTAAGGATTGAACTAACGTGTTCCCTAAACCTTTCGCCTTTGCGTTATCATCTCCAACTAAGGCATCTTTTAAATTAAAGTAATCTTTTAGAATAGCTTCAGCCTTTGCGTCCTGACTGTCATTCATTGCCATATCCTTATCAGCATCCATAGTGTCTTGATGCATCTCATTGCTCATAGGCGCTGTAGCTTCATTTTTCTTTCCTTCATTACAGGAAACCGTTATTAATGTTATAGCAGCAAGTGCCATTGCACCTAAACTTCTTTTTACTGTTTTCATAATGTATTATAATTTTGAGGTTATTGAATTTAGTATTGATTCCTGCGCTAAAAAGAGCAGGAATCAACTTGATTTATGCTAAATATGCTTTACAGGCATCTGCACATTTTTGACACGCCTCTGCACAATCTTTACAATGTTGATGGTCGTGACCACTGCACTCCTCTGCACATTGCGTACAAATCTCGTGGCATTTTTCTACCATCGCTTTCGCGAAAGCGGAATCCATAGCCAATAATTTTACCGTAGCACTACAAACTTCTGCACAAGCTCTGTCAGTTCTTATGCAATCTACCATCATTTTAATATTGTCTGTGTCCAAACAAGCATCTGCGCAATGGTTACAATGTGTTATACAATTGTTTAATGCGTCAATCAATTTTTGATTTTTCATAATATTTGATATTTATTGTTATTAATTATTCTCTGTTTAAAATCGTAGCGACAATCCACCACCAGCTCCAAAACGGTTATCGTAACTTCCCATAAGAGAAAATTGGCGACCTAGAACATATTCTAGACCAACCTGCCAAGTCGTTTCTTCTTTGAAATCCTGACCATCTGGTAATTTTCCGTCCCAACCAAAGTCCATTTGATATTCATACTCGCCATAGATTCCCAATCGTGGGAAAATCATAAAACCAGTACTAAAACTAACTTGTGGTCGTAGCTTACTATCAATTCTGAAATCTGAATTAATAAGTAACGGCATCAACCATCGTACTCCAGCTATTGCTGTGGTATTTATTTCTTCAAGGCTGTCTTCGCCTTCATTCTCTACGTTCACACCACCAAAAACTCGGAAATAGTCATTAAGGTAGCGTTCATAAGTGAATTCTGCTTCTAGATTTTTATTCCAACCATATTCTCCCCTAACACTAAACTGATTACGCAAATTTGCGGCTATTGCGTAAAGTTCTGTCATATGGCTTGCAGCACTTACTTCTCCCCAAGTGTAAAAATGTGCTGCTTCATTAGTAAGATTAGTTAAAGGGAAAGCTTCTAAACGCACATCTCGTGGTGTATCGTAACTAAAAACTCTTGCCATACCGCTCATCATATGATACAAAATATGACAATGGAAAAACCAATCTCCTGATTCATCTGCTGCAAACTCAAAGACCACTTTTTGCATAGGCGCAACATTTACCGTGTGCTTTAATGGCGAATATTCTCCATTCTCGTTTAAAACTCTAAAGAAGTGACCGTGCAAGTGCATTGGATGGTGCATCATCGTTAAATTATTCAATGTAATGCGTACAACTTCTCCCTGTTTGATTTTAATTTTATCGGCTTCAGAAAGTGGTACACCGTTAATACTCCAAGTGTATCTGTTCATATTTCCTGTTAAGTTGAACAGCATTTCTTTTACTGGCTTATCATTATCAAATTCGGTAGGTTCTTTAGCTCTTAAATAGTTATAGTTAAACTCTGGATTTCCACCAGTTTTCATATTGTCTCCCACCACTTTTTCCTGCGGAATCATATAGCCCATTTTCATTCCACCCATCTGCATATCATCATCCATCTTCATCTTCATATTGCCTTTCATCTTCATTTCAGATTTAGACATTTTCATTTGGTCGTGATCCATCGTACCGTGATCGATTTTTGTAGAATCTTTGTCCATTTTCATTCCATCCATTTGCATTTGGTTACCCTGCATCTTCATATCATCGCCCTTCATATCCATTCCATCCATTTGCATACTGCCCATATCCATTGCATATTTTTCCATCATCTGAATAGAGTCATTCTTTGAAGGATTAAATTTTGTGGATGGCGCTCCCATTTTCATTCCCATAGACATCATTTGCTTCATACTCATAATAAGATCCGGTTCTGGAACAACCGGTGCTTCCATAATTTCTCCAGTACCTATAAATGCCGAAGCTTCTCCAGAGCCATCTTGAGCTGTAGCTCTCACTTGAAGTTTACCATTAGCTGGGATAGTGACTATAAAATCATAGGTTTCTGCTACTCCAATCAAGGTTTTATTATGAGTAACAGGAACAACGTCAATCCCATCTGAAGCAACTAACATAGGGTCATCGCCAACAAATGTTAACCAGAAATAAGATGCTGCGGCAGCATTTACAAAACGTAATCTCACGCGTTCACCAGGTTTGAAGTCAGGATACTCTTGTGTCGCACCGCCGTTGATGAAAAATTTATCAAAATAGTTGTCTGATATTGCCATATCTGGCATCCGTTGCCACGCCATTTTTAATTTTGCGCCTACGGCATTTTTCTTTATCAGTTTATCGAGCGATTGTACTTGTCCTTTTTTAATCAAATACCACTCGTTACCGCGTTTCAAGTTTTTGAGTTGTGATTTGGGACTTTCGTCCATCCAGTCAGATAGCACCATCACAAGATCCTTATCATATTCTAAATCTGTTTCCTTTGGATTTATTTGTATGCTTCCATACACGCCACGCTGTTCTTGCAGACCAGTATGCGAGTGATACCAGTACGTTCCAGATTGTTTGAGCGCATATTTATATTGTAGCGTTTCTCCAGGCAATATAGGTGGCGTTGTTAAATAGGGAACACCATCGTAAAAGTTGGGAAGTATCAATCCGTGCCAGTGCACAGAGGTTTCCACATCCATTTTGTTAGTTACATTTATGATCGCAAATTCTCCTTCATTAAATTCTAAATTAGGACCAGGAATACCACCATTAATAGTCATAGCCTGAATGTCCTTACCTGTAAAATTTACCATCTCATAATCTATGGTTAGATCATAGACGCGTTCTGGCCAATTATCAACGTTTTCTTCAGCTTTGTTTGCAACCAATTGGGCAGACGCTCCAAAGGAAGTACATATCATAAGAACAAGTAATAATCTCATTTTCATAGATTTAATTTTTTTTATATTTTATATAAAAATACAGTTGAACTCCAAAGAGTTGTGTCATAATTATGGTTCATATCTACACAATTTGGTCTAAAGGATTCCTAAAATTTTTCTGTCTTGATTTATATTCTGTCAGACTTAATCCTGTCTCTGATTTAAACTGTCTACTCAAATGATTCACGTGACTATAATCCAGCAGTTGACTTATTTCTGTAAAGTTTTTATGTTGTGATTGTATCAGTTCTTTTACTTTTTCAATTTTCAGCTTTATGAAATATTTTTCGATGGTAATCCCTTCCGTAAATGAAAATACCTTGCTGATTTTTGAATAGTCCTGATGCATTTGTTCGGCGAGATGGGATGACAATTTCTCTTGTAAATCCAGCGGTAATTCTCCCAGAATTTTTATGAGCTGAATCTTGACTTGCTCAGTTATTTTGTCCTCGACGGTATCTATAATCTCAAAACCGTTGCTCAGGATGATTTTCTTTAAATCTTCAATTTGCCCATCATTTTGAATGTCTAACTGCACGCGTCCCAGTTTAATTTCATTCACGGTAATTCCTTGTGCTTCCACTTCATTTTTGAGCACTTTGATGCAACGATCGCAAACCATATTTTTTATGTAAAAATCTTTTATCATCGTTATTGGATTAAATAGTTAATGATTGCCTGTTGCATATAATACTGTTGCACAGACGCTATTTGATCCATCTGAAATTTTAACTGTAGCTCCTGAATATCCAGAACATCGTTGAAGTCTATCGTTCCAGTCTCATAATTTTTAATCAGGATTTCCTCGGCATCGCTGGCTTGTTTTAGGTTTTTTGCTTGTGTGTTGTGTTTTATACGCGCTTGGTTGCTTTCAGATACTGCTTTCGCGAAAGCGGACTCCAGCACATTTAACCGCTGTTGCTTTTGGGTTTCGATTTCCTGCTGTCGTAACTCATTTTGTTTAGTTATGGAAGAGTAGCGATTGTTGAAAATTGGGATAGAAACTGATACCATAGGCATCAAAACATCCTTCCCATTATCACTAAAAGTCACGTCTTCGCGTGCAGTTACTGGCAAATAGTCCACCCCAAAACCAATCATAGGTAAGCTCTCACGCTGATTCAATAATTCTGATTGAGATACTGATTCGTAGAGCTTGTCATATTTGAGCAATTCTGGATTTAATGCGAGCGCATCACTTCCATAAATGGGATCTTCCGTAGGGATTTCCATTGTTGTTAAAATATCTACAGTCTCATCTTGATCTTTGTTGAGTAGGTTGTTGAAAGCAGTCTGTTCTGCCAGATATTCCTCTTCCAGCACTTCTTTTTGCTGTAGCAATTCGTTCTGACGTATCTGTAATCGCAATACATCTACCGCGCTCGCTTTTCCTACCTCTACAGATGTGAGCGCAAGACGCTCATAGGTTTCCAGTAATTCTATATTCTCATCAAGCACTCTTTGCTTTGCACGTATTTCATACAAACGGTAATAGGATTGAGCAACTGAGAGTGTCAGTTTTCTTTTGGCAATGGTAACTTCAACATATTCAGCTTCTGCCATTGAGGTTGCATAATTCTCACGTGCTGTAATGGTTCCAAACCAAGGTAACATCTGCTTCACACCAATTCTTGCACGTTGTGCACCTACCCGAGTTTCTGGCTCACTAATAAAGTAACCAGCACTTAATTCTGTGTTAGGGATCCAGTCTGCTTCATTTACTTTTTCCTCGGCAATGTTGTAGCGCAATTCAAACGCCTGAATCTCTGGGTTGTTCGTAGTTGCCTCATCTATATAGGATTGTAATTGTTGCGCTTTCGCGAAAGCGGAAACCAACAAAAAACACGTTACGATCTTAATATTTTTCATTTGTTTGCTTTTTTAAGTAAGTACTCTTCCCTCCAGCTATACAGGACTGGCAGTAAAAAATAGGATGTGATGTCGATGATCATCCCGCCAAAAATGGGTATCGCCATAGGGATCATTATATCGCTGCCTTTTCCTGTAGATGTGAGCACTGGCAACAGTGCGAGAACCGTGGTCACGGTAGTCATTAAACATGGACGGATGCGCTTTCCAGCTGCCACTAAAGTTGCGTGCCTAATTTGCTTTTTATTATCAGGACGCTCTAAGTCAAAGGATTGTTTGAGATAGGTCGCCATGACTACACCGTCGTCTGTTGCAATTCCAAAAAGTGCTATGAAACCTACCCAAACGGCGACGCTCAAATTGATCACTTCCATATTGAATAGATCTCGCATATTCTCGCCAAACAGATTGAAATTGAAAAACCAATCTTGCCCATAAAGCCATATCATAATGAATCCACCAGCAAATGCAACGGCTATTCCCGTAAACACCATAAGCGATGTAGATACCGAGCGGAACTGGAAATACAGAATTATAAAGATGATAAGTAAGGCCAACGGAACCACTACCGAAAGTGTTTTTTCGGCTCGCAGTTGGTTTTCATAAGTTCCTGTAAATCGGTAATTGATCCCTTGCGGTACGATAAGCTCTCCGTTATCAATTTTCTGTTTGATGAGCGCTTGTGCATTTTCAACCACATCTACTTCCGCAAAGCCGTCCAACTTGTCAAAAAGCACATATCCTATCAGGAAGGTGTCTTCACTTTTTATGACTTGAGGTCCTTGCTCATAACGAATCTCCACCAGCTCGCCCAACGGAACTGGACTACCTTTTTCTACAGGTACATAGATATCTTTAATATCATCTGGATTACCACGTAGCTCACGTGGATAGCGCACGCGTACACCATAACGCTCGCGACCTTCTACAGTTTGCGTGAGAGGCATACCGCCAACGGCAACTTGTAATACTTCCTGTACATCCATTATGGAAATACCATAACGCGCCAGTTGATCTCGCTTTATATCAATGAGTAAGTAAGGTTTACCTACAATACGGTCTGCAAAAACTGCTTGCTCTTTTACGCCTTCGGCTTGTTTTAGAATATCTTCTAACTGTAACCCAAAATCTTCAATCGACTTTAGATCGGGACCTTTTACCTTAATGCCCATAGGCGCACGCATCCCTGTTTGTAACATTACCAGTCGCGTTTCAATAGGCTGTAATTTAGGCGCAGAGGTCACTCCAGGAAATTTGGTTACCGCTACAATCTCGTTCCAGATATCATCTGGACTTGTTATTTCTGGTCGCCAGTTGCGGTAATATTCGCCATCATCATCTGCAATTAAATCATCACGAGTTGCGGTGGTTTTAAGTTGGGACGCATCATAGCTGGCATCTTCACTTATTTCATTATTTGGATTGATGATAAACTTGTTGTTTTTCAATACATATAGCCCATCATCATTCATTTGGTAGCGTTGTCGCTCTCCATTTTCATTGCGCATATATTCAGCTTTATACTGAATCACATTTTCATACATAGATAATGGCGCAGGATCGAGTGCAGATTCCGTCCTACCTGATTTTCCCACCACAGTCTCAATCTCTGGAATACTGGCGACGGCCATATCCAGTTGTTGTAAGACGCGTTTATTTTCTTCTACACCAGCGTGTGGCAAGGATGTAGGCATCAGTAAAAAGGAACCTTCATTAAGCGCTGGCATAAATTCTTTGCCAGTGTTGCGCATAATTAGCGCACCCAGAATTAATACCGTAGTTGGAATAATTAAAAATAGGTATCGGTTTTCAAGCGCCCATTTCAATATGTTCTCATAGTACCGTCTAAAAATTGAGAAAATACCAAGCAGTCCAAAACAGATGATCGCCACAAAAATTAAGTTCATTAAGATACTGCGGTCAAATCCTAAAGGTCGCCAATATTCGGCTAACAGCACGACAATAGCGATACAGGAAATGATGATATTGACTACGTTTTGATTGATGTTGATGCTGTAGCCAGCAATGGTAAGTTTGTATTCCTTTTCCGCTTTAAGCGAAAAGAATAAACCACTGCATCCAAACGCAATTAGAATCAACCCAAGCCAGTAACCAAATACAATTGCAGTAATGCCAAGTGCGATCAAAAGACCATTCAACAGCAGTTTAGATCGCTTGCGAATATTCGTTTTTCTGAAAAGAAACGCTGCAAACGGCGGTATTAAAAACAGTGCGATTACGAGGGATGCAGAAAGTGCCATCGTCTTTGTAAATGCAAGTGGTCTGAAGAGTTTTCCTTCGGCACCTACCATTGTAAATACTGGAATAAAACTGATAATGGTCGTGAGTACAGCGGTAAGTATCGCTCCAGAAACTTCGGCGGTTGCATTGTAGATAACCTCGTTTGTGGTGAATTCTATTCCGCTTTCGCCAAAGCGTAATTTTTCATCTTCTAAATGCCTGATCATATTTTCGGCAAGGATAACGCCTACATCTACCATTGTACCGATGGCGATGGCTATACCAGATAATGCGACGATGTTTGCATCTACATTAAAAAGCTTCATCGTGATGAATACCATCAGCACGGCAACCGGCAACAACCCAGATATTAAAATGGATGCGCGCAGGTTAAAAACCATAACAATAATGACCAAAATGGTAATGAGAATTTCTAATGTAAGTGCCTCATAAAGGGTATGCAATGTTTCCTGTATAAGCTCTGTACGGTCGTAAAAAGGGACTATGGTCACTTGTGAAGTGCGACCGTCTGATAAGGTTTTTGTGGGTAGTCCAGAAGATAATTCGGCAATCTGATCTTTTACATTATTAATGACTTCCAGCGGATTTGCTCCATAACGAGCGACCACTACGCCACCGACGACTTCGGCACCTTCCTTGTCCAAAATACCACGTCTGGTCTGCGGTCCCAATTGAACATTTGCTATGTCCTTGATTCTGATAGACGTAAAATTTTCTGAAGTGACGACTGCGTTCTGAATATCTTCAATGGACTTGATGTAGCCCAGACCACGCACGAGATATTCAGCTTGATTAATTTCTAAAGTCTGTGCACCTATATCCTGATTGCTTTCTTTAACTGCCTTGACGATAGCGCTCAAGCCTATGTTATACTGACGCATCTTTTCAGGATCAACATCTACTTGATATTCCTGCACGTAACCTCCAATGGACGCCACCTCTGAAACACCACTTGCCGAAGACAGACCGTATTTCACATAGTAATCCTGAATGCTTCTTAGCTCTTGCAAATCCCAACCGCCAGTTACATTGCCGTCTTTATCACGACCTTCTAAGGTGTACCAAAATATCTGTCCCAATCCTGTGGCGTCTGGACCCAAAGCTGGGTTTACGCCATCTGGCAATAGGTTGCTGGGCAGTGAATTGAGCTTTTCAAGAATACGGCTGCGCGACCAGTAGAATTCTACATCTTCTTCAAAGATGATATAGATACTGGAAAAACCAAACATTGAAGAACTACGAATAGTCTTAACGCCTGGAATACCCAGCAAAGAAGTGGTAAGTGGATAGGTAATCTGATCCTCAATATCTTGTGGCGATCGTCCTTGCCATTTTGTAAACACGATTTGTTGGTTCTCGCCAATGTCTGGAATGGCATCTACCGCAACAGGATCTGTGGGCAAAATTCCAGTTTCCCAACTGAATGGTGCGTTTACAATTCCCCAACCCACGAAAAGTGTGAGCAGAAGTACTGCGACGAGCTTGTTTTCTATAAGAAACTTGATGCTTTTATTGAGCATACATATATATTCATTAGACAGTTATACAATACTGCTTTGCTGATTCTCAAAAGCTTGGAAACAACAAAACGTGCCCTAAACGGAATTACCGCAGGGCTTTACTCCCGAATTGAATCGGGACTGTCTAATAAATCAAAATAAAAATGTCTGGTGTAATACTTGTAAATCCTGCCTTATAAATGGTGGCGAGAGATCTACAAAAGGAACTTCTGTTGATTGAGTTCCTTCAAATAAGTTGATATATGCATATGTGAATGATGCAACAAATACTTGTTGCTCATAAGAAAGTTGCGCAAAATTTTGTTTGAGATTGTCCTGACCTTCGACGATAATCTGTTGATCTGAGCAACAAGACTTCTCAGACATCATTGGGTTTTCACAACTTTTAGCTGGTTGTGCTTTTTCCATTCCGCAAGACTTTGCTTGCTTCACAAATGAAAAATCTACTAACGTATCTCCACAATAATGCATATCCACCGTAAATGACATCGTAGTCATAAGGACTACAGCTGCCATAAAAAATGCTATCAATTTTTGGATTACTCGCTTCATTTTTTACAAAATTAATAAATCTTTGATAATTGATATTGCATTTAACTATAATTTAATTTATTCGTTCTAATTTAAAAACAATGTTTTACTTGTATATATTAAAATAAGGGAAAATCAGATTTGTAAATTTTAGTAGCTATAAAGCTTAATTTTATTTTTTTCAATTTTATGGAATATTGTTAGTTTAATTTTTTGTTAGTAAATCTGAACGAATATTTTAAGAGAAGTGTTTTTCTAAGTTAAATGAAGGTATTTAGGTAATAAGAATGAATTTTTTCTTAATTTACGCCTTCAAAATAATATTAATAAGTGAACAAAAACTGAACACGTTTTTGAACACTAAGCTATTGTATAGGATTGCTAGTCGTTGTAAATCAAATTTTTCAGCAACTCATAACCCGAAGGTCACTGGTTCGAGTCCAGTTCCCGCTACTAGGAAAAACAAGCCTTCACAGTAATGTGAGGGTTTTTTTGTGGATTTATAGAAATAGAATCAATGACGTTTAATTTTTAAAATGGAGATTTTATTGAGTTAAGCAAAGCGATAAAAAATCAAATCTACTTCAAATTAAACCTTGTATTTTTAAGATTAAAGTATCTTCGCGTTAAAATTTAGTATAATGTTAAAAGCAGTTTTATTTGATATGGACGGTGTAATTGTGGATACTGAGCCACTACACAAAAAGGCATATTTTAAAATGTTTGACGAAGTAGGCATTAATGTTTCGCAAGAATTGTACGAAAGTTTTACAGGACAATCAACATTGAATATTTGCAAACGCTTGGTGGATGATTTTAAAATTTCCGAAGACCCACAAACACTTGTCGCTATAAAACGTAAACACTTTAAATATCTTTTTGAAAATGATGAAAGTTTAGCTTTGTTAGATGGTGTTGAAGATTTAATAAAAGAGTATTTTAATAATGGTCTTACCTTGGTCTTGGCATCTTCTGCCTCAATGCCTAACATAAATAGAATCTTTGAGCGTTTTAATCTTAATCAATATTTTATCGCAAAATTAAGCGGAGCAGACTTGAATGAATCTAAACCGCATCCAGAGATTTTTGAAAAAGCAGCAATTGCATCTGGTTTTAGGCCAAGTGAGTGTTTTGTTATTGAAGATTCAACAAACGGAATAAAAGCTGCTAAAGGAGCAGGTATTTTTTGTGTAGGTTATAATAGCCATCATTCAAAAAATCAAGATTATTCAAAAGCAGATTTAGTGATTCAAAATTTCAAGGAAATAAAATTTTCTGAAATTTCTAAACACTTTTAATTGCAAATAATTTTTGAAAATATTAATATTACCAAAATTGATAAAACATGGTGTAAAAACCCATTTAGTTTGATTAATTTTATTTTAGTTTAAACAAAGGAACTCCTCAATGGAATTATTAAAAGAAGCTGAAGCTTTCGAAAACATGAAAATGAGTCACTTAACCACAAGTGAGCGTGTAAAAGCATCTCGTGAAGGAAAACGACTCGTTCTAGCACTTTACGCAATTTACAAAGAGAATAATGATCCAGAAATCATGGCAACTATGAAGCGGGTTACAGAGAAAAAAAAGAAAATTGAAAAACGTTTAATGGGACTGCCTCCAGAGGCTCGAGATTAAACAATGTTGTTTTAGTTTCTTATTTTTGAAACATGCAACCTGACAACTTTACAACTTCTTTTTTTGGAATTGGTATTCTACACGGTAAAACTCCAGAAAATCTTGGGGTTCTTTGGCGTACCGCACAAAATCTAGGAGCTAGTTTTATTTTCACTATTGGTAAACGCTATGCAAATCAAGCAAGCGATACACACAATGCTGTCAAGTCAATGCCCTATTATCACTATAAAAATTTTGATAATTTTTACGAACATCTTCCTAAGGGAGTTCGCATTGTTGGCATTGAGAAAACAGATAAAGCAGAAAACTTAGAAAATTTTAAACATCCTAAAAGATGTGTGTATCTACTAGGTGCTGAAGATAATGGTTTGAGTAATGAGGCTATTGAAAAATCGCATTTTTTAGTGCAATTTAAATCAGAGTTTAGTCTCAACGTTGCCGTTGCTGGAAGTATTGTATTATATGATAGAAGCAGAAATAAACCATTTCAGTAATTTAATTCTCACTTCTGAAAAGTAACAACATCTATAATTGTAGTGCTGCTTTAGATTTTTCTAATTGTTCGTTAAAAAGCTCTTTAGTTAATTCTTCATTCCAAAACGGAATCATTTTATGCATAATTTCTTTTCCTCTTTTTGAATTTATAATTTCTGGAAAGGCTTTTTCTAAAACATTTAACATAATATAAGTTGCCGTAGATGCTCCAGGCGAAGCGCCTAGCAAGCACGTTATTGAACCATCTTTACTACTAATCACTTCGGTGCCAAATTGAAGTTCACCGCCGGTATATTCATCTTCTTTAATAATTTGAACACGTTGGCCTGCGTGGATAATCTCCCAATCTTTATTTTTGGCATCTTTGACAAATTTTCTTAAATCATTCATTCTATCTTCAAATGACATAGATACTTGCTCTACTAAATATTTAGTCAATGGTAAGTTTTTCCAAAAAGCTCCAAGTAGAGGTGAAATATTGTCAAGTTTAATAGATTTAAAAAGGTCTAGGTTTGAGCCCTCTTTTAAAAATTTAGGGCTAAATCCTGCAAAGGGTCCAAATAATAACTCACGCTTTCCGTCAATATAACGAGTGTCTAAATGCGGTGTTGACATAGGTGGATCATTAGGCCCAGCTTTACTATACACTTTTGCATTATGTTGATTAATTATATCTTTATTTTTGCAAACAAGCCACTGTCCGCTTACGGGAAAACCACCATAACCTTCTTTTTCCTCAATTTCAACTTTTTGTAAAAGCAATAAACTGTACCCTCCAGCACCAATAAATACGTGGTCAGCTTCTAGTTGTTGTGTATTATTAGTCAATACATCTTTCACTTCAACAGTCCAGTCTAGGTCTGTATCTGGATCAATATCCTTAACTTCCATATTACAATATACAGGAGTATTGTACTCAGTTTTTAAAATATGAAATAATTGTTCGGTTAATGAGCCAAAATTCATCTCAGCGCCACGCCCCATTCTTGAGGCAGCAAGGTTTTCGTCTATGTCGCGGTTACCCATAATTAGTGGAAACCATTTAGCCATTTCTTCATGGTCGCGCGTAAACTCAATACTATCAAACATAAAATGTTCTTTCATTACATTATACCTTTTTTCAAGGTAATCTGCATTATCTTTTCCTTGCACCCAACTATGATGATTTACTGGGTTTATAAAAGTTTTAGGATCTTTGATAAGATTTTTGTTGAGTAAATAACTCCAAAATTGTTTAGAGATTTCAAATTGTTTACAAATAGAAATAGCTTTACTAATATCAACACCATTTTCATTTTCAGGACAATAATTTAACTCGCATAAGGCTGAGTGACCTGTTCCGGCATTATTCCAGGCAGCGCTGCTTTCTTGTGCAACTTTGTCTAATCGCTCAAGTATTAAAATATTTAAATCTGGCTTTAATATTTTTGAAATTAGCGCAAGATTTGCACTCATGATTCCGCCGCCTACGCAAATTAAATCGTAGTGCTTTTTTAATTTTCTTTTTAAAGCCATAGTTGTATTATTCTGAAATTTCTACACCTTTCCAAAATGCTACATAACCTTCAATAGGCTTTGCAGCATGTGATGTTTTAGGGTAATACCAAGCTGCGTCAATATTTGATTCTCCATCAACGTATATTGAATAATAGGAAGCATCTCCCTTCCAAGGGCAATGTGTTGATTTGTTACTTTCTTTGAAATATTCTTCCTTTATTGAATTTTTTGGAAAATAATGATTGTTTTCAATTATAATAGTATCATTACTTTCGGCTAGAATTTGATTGTTCCAAATTGCTTTCATAATCAATTTATATGTATGCTTCTTAAACTTGTTAACTAAATGCTATTTCTTTTTAAAAAGGTAATTTTTATAATAAGCTTTTGAGTCTGTAAAATCTGTAATAATTTCAAGCCCTGCTTCACCTGCTAACCAAGCCACTGTTTTATCGTCATATTTTTGAGATATTTCAGTATGTATAGTTTCCCACTGATCAAAGTTTATTTCTAAGTCTAACGCATTTATATGGACCTTTTGAGCTTTTGTAGCTACTAAAAAACTTTTTGCAGTACCCGTTTCTGGATCGTATACTTCCCAGTGTTTAAAATTTTTAAGATTAAAATTAGCAGCCATTTCAGTATTAATTCTAGTCAACAAGTTTTTATTAAAAGCCTCGGTAACTCCTGTTTCATCATTATATGCATTAAGAATAGTCTGTGGGTTTTTCTTCTGGTCAAACCCAATAAATAACATGTCATTGCTATTCATCGTTTCCTTTAGTTTTGTTAAAAAATCTATGGCACGAGGATGTAATAGATTACCTATGTTTGAGCCTAAAATCATAATTGCTTTTTTTCGACTTTTGAAGGTTTTTAATCTTTCTAGAACTTCAAAATATTCGCCTTTTTCAGCTTCTACATTAACTTTAGGGAGTTCTTTTGATAGTTTTTTTGAAAGGCTGTCTATTGCATTTTGACTAATATCAATAGGCTTGTAGATAAAATCTGTTTCGGTTTCCGAAAGTAGTTTTAGCAATACTTTTGTCTTCTTCGCATCACCAGCACCTAATTCAATTAAATCATAGCCACCCTTAACATTTCCGAAGTGAGCAGCAATCTCTTTAGTGTGTATCGATAGTATTTCAAACTCACAGTTAGTTAAATAATATTCTGGCAATGCCATTATATCTTGAAATAATTTGTCTCCTTTTTTGTCGTAAATATATTTTGAGGAGAGGTATTTTGGGTATGCGGTTAAGCCTTCAAAAACTTCTTTTTTAAATGTTGTGTCCAATGCAATCGTGGTTTTAATATTCATTTTAAGCGACTATTTTGCAAGTCTTATTCCTGTAAATTGCCATCTTAACTGTGCGTGAAAAAAGTTGCGATATGTAGGACGTGTGTGATTTACTGGAGTTACTACAGACCCTCCGCGAAGTACTTTTTGATTGACCATAAATTTACCATTATACTCGCCAATTGCTCCTTCTGCTTTTTTGTAGTTGGGGTAAGGTAGGTAGGCGCTTTCTGTCCATTCCCATCGTTGTCCCCATTTAAATTTAGTGTTTGCTGCTTCCCACTCAAACTCTGTAGGTAGTCTAAAGCCACTCCATTGTGCATATGCAAATGCCTCAAAGTAACTAATGTGTTTTACGGGTGCATCCATGTCTAATGCTTGCAGTCCTTGCAAGGTGTAATGGTGCCATTTATCATCAACATTGTGCCAATACATAGGGTGATTGGGTTGTTGCTGTTTTACCCATTCCCAGCCTTCCATATGCCAAAAATTAAAGTCTTTATAACCCCCAGCATTTATAAAATTTAAATATTCGCCATTAGTCACTAACTTATTTGAAATAGCGTAATTATGTAAGTAAACTTTGTGACGATTTACCTCATTATCGTAATGAAATGTTTTTGGGTTTTCGTGTCCTATTTCATAGATGCCTTCTTCTATAGATATCCATTTTTGCTCAATATCTTCGATTGTGTTTTCAATAAATGTATCGTTGTATTTAGGCTGAAATGGATTGTTTCCAAGAATAAATTTAATGTCTGTCATTAATAATTCTTGATGTTGTTTTTCGTGATGGACTCCCATTAAAAGAAGATTTTTAATTTCTTCTGAAATGTTGCCTTTTAACAAGTCTTTAAGTTCATTTGTTACGTAATGTCTATAGTCGTACACATGAGCAACACTAGGGCGGGACATATTACCACGTGCGCTTCTTACAATTCTTTTACCTATGCCTTCATAATAACTATTAAAAGCAAATGCGAAGTCTTTATGAAAAAGTTTATAGTTAGGTTTATGGTGTTTTAATATAAATTCTTCATAGAACCAAGTGGTGTGTCCTAGGTGCCACTTTGGGGGAGATACGTCTAGTTCAGGTTGTATTACATAATCCTCTAGCTCTAAGGGTTTACAGAGGGTTTCAGTATATTGTCGAGTTTCAGTAAAAAGCAAAATTAAATTATCAGTAATAGTCATAAAAAAAAGTGTCCAATTAAGTAGACACTTTAAAGATACAAATTCTATAAGGTTTAGAGAAAACGAGTAAGCGTTAAACAGATGTTAATTCTCATTTTTAGAACGTTTTTCTCTACGTAATCTTTTTCTTTTTTCCTTTGGAGTTTCTTTTAGATTTTCAACTTTAAATACAATAGGTAATGCATATAGTAAAGAGACTGCCTTTTCTTTTAGATAACCAGGAGTCATTTTTGGTAATAATGAAATTACTCGTTCTCCTTCATTAATTAGTAAAGGGTGTGGTGCTCTTGCTTTAATATTAACAACATCTCCCTCTTTGTTAATTTTAAAGCTAATATATATTTTTTGAATTCCTTCTAAAAGCAAACTGTCAGCAATTCTTTTATTAAAATTGACTAAAATATGTTTTCGCATTTCGTATGACATACACTTCTTTAATGCATCGTTAAAAAGGTGATGTTCACATCCAGGATAAATAGGTGGTTTGTCTAGGTCTTGAATATTTCTAGCAACAATTTCTTCATCACTTTTATTTTGAGCGTATATATTAGTATAAATCGATGTGATAAGTAAAAGAGAAAAAAAATGTTTCATAATTAAATTAATAATAAAAAGGTATATAAACGAGATTATCATTTACATACCTTTAAATTTATTTTCTAAGAAGTATTTGGTTTATTCTTAATTATTTATTTGTCTTAAAATTAAAAGGAACACTCATTTTTATAGCCCTTGGTTTTCCTCCCATCATACCAGGTTTAAGTGTAGGCATCTTTTCTATATTTGCTCTAGCAGCATCTTGTAGCCCTTTATTTCCACCAGTCACATTTTTAACTTCTACTTTACCTTGTTCATTAATTACAAAATCAACAACAACACGACCTTGAATATTTTTTTTGTATTCATCCATAGGGTATTTAAAGTTTTTTACAATATGCTGTGTCAATTTTTGATTAAAACATTTATCTTTTTGAGCCTCACTACCAGAACATCCAGGCCATACCGGTGCAATCTCTTTCATGGTTAGTGTGTTGTTTTGTACAGTACCCCATGCTGGATCATCTTGTGCAAAAGTTGAAGCTGAAATAAGTACAAAAGCAAGTAAAAATAGATTTTTCATAAGTAAATTTTGGGTTTAAATTGCAACTGCACCTTTAATGTGCGGATGCGGATTATAATCAGTCAACGTAAAGTCATCAAATTTGAAGCCAAAAATATCTTTTACATTTGGATTTAGCAACATTTTTGGTAAAGGTCTTGTTTCTCGAGACAATTGAAGTTCAATTTGTTCCATATGATTGTTGTAAATATGAGCATCTCCAAATGTATGTATAAAATCTCCAGCCTCGTAGCCACAAACCTGGGCCATCATCATTGTAAAAAGTGCATACGACGCAATATTAAAAGGTACGCCTAAAAAAATATCTGCGCTGCGCTGGTAAAGCTGGCAAGAAAGTTTTCCGTTAGCAACATAAAATTGAAAAAATGCATGGCAGGGAGGGAGTGCGGCCTTTCCATTGGCTACATTTTCTGAAAATGAAACCGATGTATTAGGCATAACACTAGGGTTCCATGCGCTTACAAGCATTCTGCGACTGTCTGGATTTGTTTTTAATGTTTTTATAATGTCTGAAATTTGATCAATTTCTTCACTATTCCAGTTGCGCCATTGATGTCCATAAACGGGGCCTAAATCTCCTTTTTTATCTGCCCATTCATTCCAGATACGAACACCGTTTTCTTGAAGATATTTAATGTTTGTATCACCATTTAAAAACCATAAAAGTTCATAAATAATGGACTTTAAATGTAATTTTTTTGTAGTGACCATAGGAAATCCTTCGCTTAAATCAAAACGCATTTGATATCCAAATACACTTTTAGTTCCTGTTCCTGTGCGATCATGTTTTTGAGCTCCGCTTTCAACTACATGTTTTATAAGGTCGTGGTATTGCTTCATTTTAAATCTTTTATGAATGGTAAATTTAATTAACGGTCTTGGAGGGATAAAATTTTCGCGGAAGCGGTTTTAAAGAAGTTATTAACTTTTTAACATACCGTTAACAAATCACTCAGAATTGTGTAATTTTGTTCTATGGCACACTCAGTAACTACTTATAAAATGGATCATGGTATTATGGAATGCTTTGATGTCTATCTTGTCTATACTTTGCAGGGTTCAGAAATTTCTGCAAAAATTGCTAGCGAAATTCTTAGATGTGCTGATACGCATTATCAAAATAAACCTTATGTTTTTATCTCAAATCGCGCATTTAGTTCTGATGTTGACCCAAAGGCGTATAAAGAGGTAAACCCTAAAACTATGGTAGGTCTTGCTATTGTTAGTGAAGATGCTAGTGTAAAGCAAGAGGCGGTGAGTGAGCAACACTTATACGAGGGTGCATTTAGCTTTTTTAAAACAGTAGAACAGGCTATAGGTTGGGCTAGAACTGTAATTAGAGATTGATGTTTAAATAATTCTAATACATGTTTTATTAGCTAAAATTTTAAATAAATATTGAAGATTATCTAGCAATTATCCAATAATCATTCCTGCAATCGCTGCTGAAATTAAGGAAGCTAGCGAACCTCCCAATAATGCTCTCATCCCAAATTTTGAAAGAACTTTACGTTGTCCAGGTGCTAATGAGCCAATACCACCTATTTGAATTCCAATAGATGCAAAGTTTGCAAAACCACAAAGCATGTAAGTTGCCATAATTACAGATTTTTCGTAATTTAAATGCATTTCATTATTAAGGTTTTTTAACTCAGCAAGCTGTATGTATCCTACAAACTCACTTGCAGCTAGCTTTATTCCAAGGAGTTGTCCCATCATCATCATATCTGCCTCTGCAACACCTATTAGCCACATTAACGGGGCGAAGAGTGTTCCTAAAATTGCTTCAAGGGATAATTGTGGGTAGGCAGTGTTTGCTGCCATCCATTCATTAATGGAAGTTATTTGTCCTAAGTAGCCTATAATGCCATTAAACATAGCAATGAAAGCTACAAACACTAAAAGCATAGCACCCACATTTACTGCAAGCCTTAGTCCTTCTGTAGTACCATTTGCGATGGCATCTAGTATATTTGAACCTATTTTTTCTGAAGAAACTGTTACATCTGTATTTACCTCTTCTGTTTGAGGGTATAGTATTTTTGAAATTACAATAGCTCCTGGTGCTGCCATGACAGAAGCTGCTAATAAGTGTTTCGCAAAAACTAAACGCAAGGCAGGATCATCACCACCTAAAAATCCAATATAGGCTGCTAACACTGCTCCAGCAACAGTTGCCATACCTCCTATCATTACTAAAAGCATTTCACTTTTAGTCATTTTTTCTAAATAGGCTTTAATAAGTAATGGTGCTTCAGTTTGACCTAAAAATATGTTTCCTGCCACGCTTAAGCTTTCGGCTCCTGAAATACGAAGGACTTTTGATAATAACCATCCAAAGGCTTTAACTACTTTTTGAATAATTCCTAAATAGAATAATACAGACGTTAGTGCCGAAAAGAAAATAATTGTTGGTAAAACTTGGAATGCAAAAATAAACCCAAACGTATCCATGTCAACCACAAGACCTTCAAATAGAAATTTACTTCCTGCTCTGGTAAAATCTAAAATATTGATAAAAACCTTACCAATAGCTTCAAAAATGCTTTGTACAAAAGGTACTTTTAAAACCCCAATGGCTATAATTAACTGTAGCGCAAGACCTAATCCTACCGTTCGCCAACTAATAGCTTTTTTATTTGCGCTAAATAAAAAGGCTATAAAAATCAAAGACAACATGCCTAGTGCGCCTCTCCAAAAACTAGAAAATGTAAAACCTTCTGAGGGTATAAATGAAGCCGCCGTATTATCACTGTCTTCATTTTTTTCGGAAATTTGAAGGGATGTTAACTCGTTTGCGGTGGTTGCTATTGGTGTTGTAAATTTATAAGTAGTATTATTTTCAGTGAAAGAAAGAGAAGTGTCTGTTAGCTCTGTTACTCTGTATCTTTTTATGCTGTCGCTTGGTGAGTTGAAGAAAAAAATTAGTAAGTCATTTTGATATATATAATCTCCAGAAGCCTTTAGGTTGTCTTTAGCAGATAGTTGGTAATTGAATGAGCCGTTCTGTAATTCTAAGAAATCTTTTCCTGAAATTACTTCAAAAAAGGATGCGCCGTTTTCAGAGGTAACGCTTTTGAAATCCCATTTCTTTTCAATAGTTTGCGCAGTTACATTTCCGAAGAAAAAAAGCACTAATATAAAACTTAAAAAATATTTCATAAAAAATAGGTGGTGTTTTATTAACGCTTAGAAATTTCGTCTCTTATACGTGCAGCACTCTCGTAATCTTCGTTTGCAACAGCTTCGCTTAGTAATGATTTTAAGTCTTTAAGCGTTGTGTTTTTGTAATCGTTTGTTGCAGTGCTTAAGGATTCTTTGTCATCATCGAACAGCAAGTCTTCAATAACTGCATCTTTATCAACTTTTTCAACATCACTTTTCTTTTTGCCAGTTTTGAGATAAATGCCAGCAGTGTCAAGAATTCCTTTGTAAGTGAAAATTGGTGCTTTAAATCTAAGAGCTAGCGCAATGGCGTCACTTGTTCTTGCGTCAATTATTTCTTCAATTCCATCTCTTTCGCAAATAATGCTTGAATAGAAAACACCGTCTACAAGTTTATGGATAATAACTTGCTTTACTACAATTTCATAACGATCAGCAAAATTTTTAAATAAATCATGCGTCAATGGACGTGGAGGCATAATTTCTTTTTCTAACGCAATGGCAATTGATTGAGCTTCAAAAGCCCCAATTACAATTGGTAATTTACGTTCTCCGTCCATTTCGCTCAAAATAAGTGCATAGGCACCATTTTGTGTTTGGCTATAAGAAATTCCTTTAATATTTAATCGAACTAAACTCATCGTCAATAATCAATTTTCAGTAGTAGCGTTAATGCGGCTTCAATTAAAAAAGGCTGTTTAAATAGGAGGTTGTCCTTATTTAAACAGCCTTTTTTGAAAGGCACAAATTAATAAAAATTATGCGTTCTGTGCTTTAAAAGCTTTCAATTTTTCATTGAGTTGAGGTACAATTTCAAAAGCATCTCCTACAATACCATAATCAGCAGCCTTAAAGAAAGGAGCTTCAGGGTCTGTATTGATAACTACTTTTACTTTTGAAGAGTTTATTCCGGCAAGATGCTGGATAGCTCCACTAATCCCAATAGCAATATATAAATTTGATGCTACTGGTTTCCCAGTTTGTCCTACGTGCTCACCGTGAGGTCTCCAGCCCATGTCGCTCACTGGCTTTGAACAAGCAGTTGCAGCACCTAATATCTCAGCCATTTCTTCAATCATTCCCCAATTTTCTGGTCCTTTTAATCCACGACCAGCAGATACTACGATTTCGGCATCAGCAATTGTTACTTTATCTGTTGCTTTATCTACAGAAACTACTTTCGTTGAAAAATCATCTTCAGATAGCGTTGGAGAAAAAGATTCTGCAGCAGCACCACCATTACTTTCTTTTAATCCAAAAGCATTTTTACCTAAGCCAACAACCTTAATTGCAGTAGAAATTTCAGTTACTGAAAATGCTTTATTCGTAAACACACTGTGCTTTACTTTAAATGGAGAAGTGCTTTCTGGTATACCAACTACGTTAGGTACATAACCAGCTTCTAGGTTTACAGCAACTAAAGGAGCCATAAATTTAGCATTTGCGCTTTGTGATAAAACAACTACTTGGGCATTTTCAGCTTTTGCAGCTTGTGCAAGAACATCAGCATATGCTTCTGCATTGAAATTGTTTAATTTATCGTTAGAAACTTCAAGTACTTTGTCTGCACCATAAGCTCCTAATTCTGAAGCGTTACCGCCATTTACTGAAACTGCAGTGACAGACGTTCCCATGCTGTCAGCAATTGCTTTTGCGTAAGAAACTACTTCTAACGCTATTTTTTTGAATGAACCATTTTCAGATTCTGTATATACTAATACGCTCATTTTTCTTAGATTACTTTTGCTTCGTTATGAAGTAGGTTAATTAAATCATCTACATTATCTACTAACTTTACAGCGCCTTTAGGGGCTGGCTTTTCAAACACAACAGTGTTTGTTTCTGCGTTAGCGTCTATCGCTTCTTTAACATGTAATGGCTTGCTACGTGCTTGCATAATTCCACGCATATTAGGAATGCGAAGGTCGCTTTCTTCAACAAGTCCTTTTTGACCACCAACAACTAGGGGTAAGGTAGTGCTAATAGTTTCTTTACCACCGTCAATTTCTCTAATAGCAGTAGCATCTGTCCCATTAACTTCTAAGCTAATACACGTGTTTACAAAATTTGCATCTATTAATTTAGCAAGCATTCCTGGCACCATTCCACCGTTATAATCAATAGACTCACGTCCACCAATCACTAGGTCATAGCCGCCTTCTTTTACAACATTTGCAAGTTGCTTTGCAACACTATAGCCATCTGTAGCAGGGGTGTTAATTCTAATTGCTTCATCTGCGCCAATAGCTAATGCTTTGCGTAAAGTAGGTTCGGTTTCTGGTCCACCTACGTTAATTACATGAACACTCGCTCCTTGCTTTTCTTTAAACCACATAGCACGAGTTAAACCAAATTCATCATTAGGGTTGATTACAAAATTTACACCAGCAGTGTCAAATTTAGTATCACCGTCAGTGAAATTTATTTTTGAAGTAGTGTCAGGTACATGACTGATACAAACTAATATTTTCATTCTTTATGCCCGCAAAGGCGGGTAACTTATTAGTCTAGTGTTTATTTCCATTGATAAAAAAGGAAATAACGCTAGCCCTTTTAAAAGGGTAGTTATACATTATTTTAATTACTTTTCTTCAAGAATAGTATGTCTCGAAAAATTGGATAGCAAAGATAGCGAATAAAACTGTAAAATACTATGCATGCATAGTAAAATTTCATTTCTAGTTTGTTAATTAATATTATTAAAATAGAACCAATAGACCATCTTGTGCCTCTTCTTAAAAATTTGGTTATGACGTATTGAGTACGATTAAATAATATTATTTTTGTTCTTCGGAAATTTTTGTCACCCTTAAAATTTCCGAAGTAAAAAATACTCGCGCAGGAGTGATAATAACTTAGGCGCTTAATTAATAGTTACCCGACTACTCGGGCACTGAAGATGAAAACACTACAATTTAGAGAAGCCATCTGCGAGGCGATGAGCGAAGAAATGCGCAAGGATGAGTCTATTTATTTAATGGGCGAGGAGGTTGCAGAATATAACGGAGCTTACAAGGCGAGTAAAGGGATGTTGGATGAGTTTGGCGCTAAACGTGTTATAGATACACCTATTGCTGAGCTTGGATTTGCAGGTATTGCAATAGGAAGTGCAATGAACGGCAATCGTCCTATTGTTGAGTATATGACGTTTAATTTTTCTTTAGTAGGGATTGATCAGATTATCAATAATGCTGCAAAAATTAGACAAATGAGTGGTGGGCAATTTAACTGTCCTATCGTCTTTAGAGGACCTACTGCAAGTGCGGGTCAACTAGCGGCAACACATTCACAGGCTTTTGAAAACTGGTTTGCAAATACTCCAGGATTAAAAGTTGTAGTGCCAAGTAATCCAGCTGATGCGAAGGGGCTATTGAAAAGTGCAATTAGGGATAATGATCCTGTAATTTTTATGGAGAGTGAGCAGATGTACGGTGATAAAGGTGAGGTGCCAGAAGGAGAATATTTAATTCCGTTGGGAGTTGCAGAAATTAAAAGAAAAGGTGCAGATGTAACCATTGTATCTTTTGGTAAAATTATCAAAGAAGCCTATAAAGCTGCAGATGAATTAGCAAAAGAAGGCATTGAGTGCGAGATTATAGATCTTAGAACTGTACGTCCTATGGATCATGATGCGATTTTGACTTCGGTTAAAAAAACAAATAGATTAGTAATTCTTGAGGAAGCGTGGCCTTTTGGAAACGTTGCGACTGAGATTACCTACCAAGTACAAAGTCAAGCTTTTGATTATCTTGATGCGCCTATAGTTAAAATTAACACTGCAGATACTCCAGCACCGTATTCTCCTGCTTTATTAAAGGAGTGGATACCTAATAGTGATGATGTTGTAAAGGCGGTTAAAAAAGTTATGTATAAAGATTAAGTTTGTTTTGTAAATCTGAAATTTAAGTTTTAAGATTTCTTTACGACAAAACTAAAAACAATACCATTTATTTGTAATGGCGAACCAGCTGTGTTCGCCATACCTATTTCTATGAAACACATATTTATAATTTTCCTTTTGTTTTTTTCGGCTGCCGTTTTTTCGCAGACAAAAGTGAGTGGTGTTGTTAAAGACACAGACGGATCGCCAGTTTCCTTTGCAAATGTTGTTTTTAAAGACTCATTTGAAGGAACCATCTCAAATGAAGACGGAAGGTTTTACCTTGAGAGTGATGAGAAATATACTACTGTTGTATTTTCATTTATAGGTTTTAAGAATAAAGAGGTAACACTTGAGGCTCGTTCTAATTATAAGATGGAAATTACCTTAGAACAAGAAGCCTCATCTCTTGACGAGGTTGTTATTTTTAGTGGTAAGCAATCCAAAAAAGATAACCCAGCAATTGATATACTTCGCAAAATCTGGGAAAACAGAAGAGAAAATGGCGTTAAAAAATTTAATCAATACGCATACGATAAGTATGAAAAGTTAGAGTTTGATTTAAATACAATTGATAGTGCTTTGATAAAAAGTAGAATTTTCAAAGGCATGGAGTTTATCTTTGAAGAAGTAGACACATCAAATATAACAGGTAATACATATCTCCCTATTTTTATTAACGAAGCTTTCTCAAAAGTTTACGGTGATAATTTAATTAATGAAGAAAAAGAAATTCTTGAAGGAAATAAAAACTCTGGATTTGAAAACAACAATACGCTTATTGCTTTCTTAAAAGACTTGTATAGTGATTATGACGTGTATGATAATTATTTAAAGTTTTTTGATAAAGCATTTACAAGTCCTTTGTCACGTACGGGAATTGATGTGTATAATTATGTTTTGCTAGATAGTGCGTATCGTGGGGACAAGTGGTGTTATAATATTGTATACTACCCGCGCCGTAAAAACGAGCTTACTTTTAAAGGAGATTTTTGGGTAAATGATTCTACTTGGGCAATTAAAGAAATCAACTTGCAAGCCTCAAAAAGCGCAAATGTTAACTGGATTAGAGAAGTATATATTGAGCAGGAGTTTGATGTTTTAAATGACTCTATATTTTTAATTACTCGAGATTACTTTATGAGTGATTTTAGTCTTAGAGATAAGGAAGATGCTAAAGGTATCTATGGCAGAAGAACAACACTTTACGATGATTACTCCTTTGATATTCCAAAAGATAAAAAGTTCTATAAAACCCAAATAGATCCCTATCAATATGAGGTCTACAATCGCCCAGACGAGTTCTGGGATGAAAGACGTATGGAAGAACTGAACAAGGACGAAAAGAGCGTTTACAAAATGCTTGACACCCTTAAAACTGTTCCTAGATTTAAAGCGCTTTATAGCATTGGGTCTGTATTAGCATCTGGCTATTATGAGGTTGATAATTTTGATTTAGGTCCCGTTTTTTCTGTAGTAGGGTTCAATGAAGCAGAAGGTTTCAGACTTCGATTGGGAGCTCGTACTTATTTTTCACAAAATGATTTATGGCGTTTTGAAGGTTTTGGCGCTTATGGATTTAGAGACCAGCGGTTCAAGTTTGGACTTTCTGGAAAAGTGCTTTTAGATAGGAAAACACGTTTAACAGCTTATGGAGGATTTAGAAAGGATGTAGAACAAACCGGAGCAAGTTTAACTTCAACAACAGATGTTTTAGGCCGTAATTTAGCCTCGTCATCATTAGTAACAGTTGGAGCAAATGATAGATTGACACGCATAAAATTATCGACTGTAGGTTTTTCAGTAGAGCCGATAAAAAACTTTAATGTAAGACTTACGGGCTCTTATAGAAAATTACGTTCAGCAACCGAAACTTTTTCTATTGACTATTTAAAAGAAGATGGAACTATAGGTGATGATGTAAGTCAGCCCGAAATTGAACTAGGATTTTTCTATACTCCAAAAAGAAAAACTTCTGGTTTTGGTGTAGAGAGAACAGTAATTAATGATGGTGATTTTGCTAATATTTATCTAGGTTATACGTACGGTTTGAAAGATGTTTTAGGTGGTGATTTTGAATACCAGCGATTACAAGGATTGTATACACAACCATGGAATATAGGAGGATTAGGGAGATTGACAACAACGGTAGAATTAGGTAAAACATTTGGCGATGTTAATTTGAGTTTATTAAATCCTATTCCAGGAAACCAAACGCTTTTTAGTATTTATAATACATTTTCACAGTTAGATTTTTACGAATTTGTAAGTGATGAATATGTGTCATTACACTTTCAACACAATTTTGGAGGTCGAATTTTTCAGCGTATTCCTTGGGTACGTGATTTAAATCTGAGAGAAGTTATAGGATTTAGAACCGTAATTGGTAATATAAGTCAATCAAATGTTGATATTAATCGTTCAAATATAATTTATCAAGCACCCACAAAGCCATATTATGAATACAGCATTGGTATTGGTAACATCTTTAAAATCTTTCGAATAGACTTTAATATTCGCGGTAATTATTTAAATGAAGTTCAATATCCAGAGGCACGCAAGTATGGTGTTACAGGTTCATTCGGGTTTGATTTTTAAATTTCTCTCTTCGGAAATTTTAACGGTTCAAGTAATTTAGTTTCATTTTCTAACTTCATTTTTTTATTCATTCTAATTTCAGAATAAAAAACTTTAAAACTTCGGTTGGCAACCCTGCAAATTTCAGTATTTTTGCACCCCCAAAAAAAGGTATTTTTCTTAACTGAAACAGTACCATAGAATTAATATTTCAGAAATAAAAAATATATGACACCTTCAAAAAAGATAACTTTTGACGTTTTAATAGAGATACCAAAAGGTAGCCGAAACAAATATGAATACGATTTTGATTTAAAGAAAATTCGTTTTGACCGTATGTTGTTTTCATCAATGATGTACCCTGCAGATTACGGTTTTATCCCACAAACATTAGCGCTTGATGGTGATCCATTAGATGTCTTAGTTATGGGAGGAGAACCTACATTTCCTATGTGTGTTGTTGAGGTAAAACCTATTGGTGTTTTTCACATGGCAGACGAAAAAGGCCCAGATGAAAAAGTTATTTGCGTGCCAGTAAGTGATCCTATCTGGAATCGTCTTGAAGACTTAGGGGATATGAATCCACATACTATTAAAGAAATTGAGCATTTTTTCCAAGTTTATAAAGATTTAGAGAAAAAACGTGTTGATGTTGGTGGATGGGGAGATGCTGTTGAAGCTTACGAAATTTTTCATAAATGTGTGGAGCGTTATGAGGAAAGTGAGCATAAAGCCACTGGAAATTTCATGATATAAATAACAAAACATTTCTTTTTGAAATAAGTAATAACCTGCTAATGAGTGATTAGCGGGTTTTTTGCGTTCTCGTTTATTTTGATACTTTTGTTTGCTTAATACTAAACCAACAAAGTACTATGGAATCAATGATTATTTATGTGCCAATCGTATTGGCTATTTTAGGCTTGATCTACATGTTTATCAAGCAATCTTGGGTCTTAAAACAAGACGCCGGCGACGGGAAGATGAAGGAGATTAGTGATCATATTTATGAGGGTGCTCTAGCATTCTTAAATGCTGAATACCGTTTGCTCGCTATTTTTGTAGTGATTGTTAGTGTATTACTCGCTGTAGTAGCATACTTTGTTCCTACTACAAGTTATTTAATTGTTATTGCATTTATTTTTGGTGCCGTATTTTCAGCTTTCGCTGGAAATATAGGGATGAAAATTGCTACAAAAACAAATGTAAGAACTACACAAGCTGCTCGTACAAGTTTACCAAATGCACTTAAAATTTCCTTTGGTGGAGGTACAGTTATGGGGCTTGGGGTTGCAGGTCTTGCAGTGCTTGGATTAACAGCTTTCTTTATCTTTTTCTTTCACTTTTTTATGGGAGGAGTTTGGACAAATACGATGGATATGACAATTGTGCTTGAAACGCTAGCTGGTTTCTCATTAGGAGCTGAGTCTATCGCATTATTCGCAAGAGTAGGTGGTGGTATTTACACAAAAGCTGCAGATGTAGGTGCAGATCTTGTAGGTAAAGTAGAAGCAGGAATCCCAGAAGATGATCCTCGTAACCCAGCAACAATTGCTGATAATGTGGGTGATAATGTAGGTGATGTTGCGGGTATGGGAGCAGATTTATTTGGTTCATATGTAGCAACAGTATTAGCGGCAATGGTTCTTGGTAACTATGTTATTAAGGACATGGGAGGAAGTATTGCAGATGCCTTTGGAGGAATTGGCCCTATTTTATTACCAATGGCAATTGCTGGTGTGGGTATCATCATTTCAATTATAGGAACACTACTTGTGAAAATTAGTAGTAATGACGCTAAAGAAAGTCAAGTAATGGGGGCATTAAACAAAGGGAACATTACATCTATTATATTAGTAGCTGTAGCGTGTTTTGGTCTTTGTAAGTGGATGTTGCCAGAGACAATGAATATGGAGTTTTTTGGTGAAGGACTTAAAGAAGTATCTTCAATGAGCGTGTTCTATGCAACATTAGTTGGTCTTGTAGTTGGTGCAGTAATTTCTGCGGTTACTGAATACTATACCGGATTAGGTAAAAAACCAATTCTTAAAATAGTACAACAATCTTCAACTGGAGCAGGAACAAACATTATTGCAGGTCTTGCGACAGGAATGATTTCTACATTCCCATCAGTTATTTTATTTGCGGGTGCTATTTGGGCTTCATACTTTTTTGCTGGATTTTACGGAGTTGCACTTGCAGCTTCTGCAATGATGGCGACTACTGCTATGCAATTAGCGATTGATGCTTTTGGGCCTATTTCTGATAACGCAGGTGGTATTGCCGAAATGAGCGAACAAGACCCTATCGTACGTGAAAGAACAGATATTTTAGATTCTGTCGGTAATACAACTGCCGCAACGGGAAAAGGATTTGCAATCGCATCTGCTGCATTAACATCATTAGCATTATTTGCCGCGTATGTAACTTTCACAGGAATTGACGGGATAAATATTTTTAAAGCGCCAGTATTGGCTATGCTTTTTGTAGGTGGAATGGTACCAGTAGTATTTTCTGCACTTGCAATGAACGCAGTTGGAAAAGCAGCTATGGAAATGGTAGAAGAAGTACGTCGCCAGTTTAGAGACATTCCAGGAATTATGGAAGGAACAGGAAAACCAGAATATGATAAGTGCGTTGCCATTTCAACAGAGGCTTCTTTAAAAGAAATGATGTTGCCAGGTCTATTAACCATTGGTTTTCCTCTAGTGATAGCATTTGTACCATTATTATTTGGGATGGACAGACTAGCTATTGCCGAAATGTTAGGTGGTTATATGGCTGGTGTTACCGTAAGTGGTGTACTTTGGGCAATATTTCAAAACAACGCCGGTGGTGCTTGGGATAATGCTAAAAAATCATTTGAAGCTGGTGTGATGATCAATGGAGAAATGACCTATAAAGGTTCTGACGCTCACAAAGCTGCAGTAACTGGTGATACTGTGGGTGACCCATTTAAGGATACATCTGGTCCATCAATGAATATTTTGATCAAATTAACATGCCTTATTGGACTTGTAATTGCACCTATTTTAGGAGGGCATGCAAGTGATAATGTACATACATCAACCGAAATGATTATGATTGATGCAGATGGAAACACAACAGAACTTTCTTCAGAAGAAGCTAGAGTTATTAATTCTACAAAAGTGTCAAGAGAAGTAGAGGTTGACATGAATGTTGAAGGTGATTTGACCACTGCAGAGGTTACAGTTAGAACTACGCAAAACGGAAAAACAACTAAAGAAGTTAAAACGTTTAAGGGCACGGAAGCTGAGGTTCAAGCCGAAATTGCTAAATTAAAAGATGTTAAAGTGAATGTGGAAAATTAGAAGCTTATAAAAAATAATTGTTAAAACCCTGCCAACACGGCGGGGTTTTTTATGGATACTAGTATCTTTTTCTTCGGAAATATAAAAACAACCATGAATCTCTTTAAAAAAGACCCACTTCAAATAATCGCATTCCAAACATATGGAACCAAAACACATCTTTATATCAAAGGAAGAGCTATTGAAGATGAAGCAATAGACCTGACAAAAAGGAGTTTGTTTAGTCTATTGATAAACACTTACAAGCGCTTTGAGACAGATGAAATAAAACATACAAAGCTAAGAGTTACATTAGCTGATGGACGTACATTTTATACTACAACAAATAAAAGTGGTTATTATAAAATTTCAGAGGATGTGGAAGATTTATCCTCACTTATTAATGAGGAAGGGTGGTTGCATTACGAAGTAAAATATGAAGATGAAATTTCGGGGAGAATTATTAATCACAATAATAAATTTCCTGGCGAAATGCTCATTCCTAAAGATAATTCTGAGTACGGAATTATTAGTGATATTGATGATACTATTTTACACACAGGAGTTGTTTCAAAGTTTAAATGGCGACTCATTGTCAATACATTATTTAAAAGAGCCGAACGGAGAAGTCCATTAGAAGGAGCTGCAGATTTTTATCATAAATTACATAGAGGTAGTGATGGAGAAAAAGCAAATCCTGTTTATTATGTAAGCCATAGTCCATGGAATTTATATCGATATCTCGAAGTTTTTTTAATGAAGAATACATTTCCAAAGGGACCCATATTATTGCGGACGCTGTCAAACTTTTTCGGGAAAAAGTCACTTGATGAAAAGCCTCAAAAGCAAAAAGAAATTATCCAATTACTTGAAATGTATCCTGAGCAACAATTTATTTTAATTGGGGATAGTGGCGAGCATGATGCAGATATATACATTGAAATTGCCGAAGCTTTTCCTAACCGAATCAAAGCAATTTATTTACGCAGTGTCAAACACGAAGCAAGAATGTTGCGTATTAAAGGATTATTTGAAAATTATAAAACAACACCTACGTTACTGGTTGAAAGTAGTGAACAGGCAGAAATGCATGCAAGAGAGCAAGGATTTATTGCATAATGATATATTGAAATCTTGACTAGGTTAAATGTTCTTTTACATACTCATACGTGGCCAACTGCGATTGAATATTGCTGTCAGCTTTGGGTACATATTTGTTAGTTTGAGCAACATCAATAATTCTAGCTTTTACCGTATCATTTAATTGAATTTCTACTAAGTCTCTAATCGTTTTCTTGTGGTCTTCATCATAGATAGGAGTGACTACTTCAATGCGGTGATTTAAATTTCTTGTCATCCAGTCTGCAGAGCCTATATAAATCTTATCATCACCATTATTTCCAAAAATGTAAACTCGCCCGTGTTCTAAAAATCTGTCAATTATAGAAACAACTTCGATGTTCTCACTCTGCCCTTTGATTCCAGGTACCAATGAACACATTCCTCTAATAAGTAATTTTATTTTTACCCCTGCGGTGCTAGCTCTATAAAGTAATTTTATCATTTCTTTATCTTGGAGACTATTCATTTTTAGAATAATAGAGCCACCATTTCCTTGATTTGCAAATGCTATTTCATTATTGACAAGTTCTGTGAAATGTACACGTGTAGTAAAAGGAGAGACTAGTATACGTTTTGTTTTTGGTATAATGATAGTGCGGTCTAATACTAAAAATACTTTTTTAATTTCTTTTGCAATCTTTTTATTTGAAGTCATTAACCCAAAATCAGTATAAAGCGTTGCCGTTTTCTCGTTAAAATTACCTGTGGCTATGTAAGCATAACGAGTACGTTCTCCTTCCACTTGACGAGTGATTAAGAGTATTTTACTGTGTACTTTAATGTCTGGATAACTGTAAATTACATTAGCGCCATTTTCTTCAAATATTTTCCCCCATTTTAAATTGTTGCGTTCGTCAAAACGAGCTTTTACTTCAATAAATACAGTAACTCTTTTGCCATTTGCTGCTGCTAATCGTATGGCATCATTTAAGCGAGACTCCTTTGCGGCACGATATATAGTGATTCTAATGTCAACAACATGTTCATCTTTTGCAGCCTCTTCCATTAATCGAATTACGGGCTCAAAAGAGTGATATGGATAATGCAAGAGTTGATCTTTTGCATCTATTGCTTCAAAAATTGATTTGTAATTGGCGAGCATGGGATGCGGTAATGGGGGCAAATTTTCATTGCTCAATTGTTTTGAGGTAGGATTTAGAAAAGCAAAAAAGTCCTTAAAGTTATGATATGTACCTCCTTTAATTACATCTGTATTAGTGACATCAAGAATATTATTTAATATTTTCTGAAAATTCAAGGGCATATTTGGGTCAATCAAAACCCGCGTTGCTTGTCCTGTTTCTCTTCGGCTTAATGAATTTGCTATTTTGTCTTTCAAATTTCCTGAGAATTCATCTTCTATATA
Organism: Patiriisocius marinistellae; assembly: GCF_009014635.1. Taxonomy (GTDB): domain Bacteria; phylum Bacteroidota; class Bacteroidia; order Flavobacteriales; family Flavobacteriaceae; genus Patiriisocius; species Patiriisocius marinistellae. The sequence continues at coordinate 1,109,223 of NZ_BKCF01000001.1, forward strand.
GAGTTCTGCATCTCTAGAAATCTTTATTGAATAAAAGTCTAACTTTTCTTCACCTTTAGGCGTTTGCCTTAAACAGTACTTTAAAACATCATCAACAAATGTGATATAGTGTTTTCCGTTTTGCTCCGGAAATGTAAAAAAACGAGGAACATCTTCAGGGATTTGCACAATTTGTACAATGTCATTATCTGTTAGCGCAACAAGGTATAAAGCTTCATTTTTAACGAATGCTGTGTTATTTTTATTTGCTTCATACCTTTTAATATCGAGCAATTCTTTTAATGAATCTTCAAAATAATTTTGTGCAATTAATTTTTGTGTTGTTGAAAATTGGCTGCTATTTATTAAATGAATTTGCTCTTTTTTTAATGCAGGTATAATTTCTGAAGAAAAAATATTACCAAATTCTTGCTGTTGTCTATCCACCTGTACTTTAATTTCTTTAAGAACCTTATTAGGTTTTGAAATGAGTCGTTTCCTCAATGGCTTTTCAATTTTTCTAATCTGTCTTATATCACTCACCCGAACACGAAAAAACTCATCAAGATTTGAAGAGAAAATTGCTAAAAATTTAATACGCTCGTAAAGTGGGTTCCGAGTGTCTGAGGCCTCTTGTAAAACACGATGATTGAAACGTAACCATGAGAGGTCGCGGTGGTAAGATTTATTGTTGTAAAGTGATGCCATGAAATTGCCCGCTCAGACGGGTGTTTTTGATTTTTTTGAATTTCGACTCAGTGCAATTGATTATTGGATTGAATCTTTTTAAATTTAACTAAAACCTTATGCTTAAGTTTATAGGTTATTTATTAGCAAAAATCGTGTTTCCTAGTCTGTTAGTGTGTTTGTAAAATGTTAAGATTTAGTAATTATAATGCATAAAAAAAACCGCCAAGTGGCGGTTTTAAAAGTTAAGTTTGTTTAGAATAATCCATTTATTTCAGCATCAATCTTGCTTATTACTTGACCTAAATGCTCGGGGTTATCAACAAAATCTAAATCATCAACATCAAGAATGATAAGATTGCCCTTATCATAATCGTGTATCCATGCTTCATATCTTTCATTTAATCTACTTAAATAATCAATACTTATAGAGTTCTCATAATCACGACCACGTTTGTGAATTTGTTTTACAAGATTAGGTATTGAGCTGCGCAAATAGATTAAAAGGTCTGGACCTTCAGTTACACTTTCCATCAAATCAAAAAGAGAACGATAGTTTTCAAAATCACGATTAGTCATCAATCCCATTGCGTGTAAATTAGGCGCAAAGATAAAAGCGTCTTCATAAATGGTTCTGTCTTGGATTATCTTATCGCCACTTTCTCTAATATTGAGTATTTGTCTAAAACGGCTGTTTAAAAAATAAATTTGAAGGTTAAAAGACCATCGTGCCATTTCATTGTAAAAATCATCTAAATATGGATTGTCCTCTACATCTTCATAGTGAGGTTTCCATTTGTAGTGTTTTGCTAATAAGCGAGTTAGAGTGGTTTTTCCAGAACCTATATTTCCTGCGATTGCAACGTGCATATTCTTTAATTCTTTGGTTGATTGAGGGCGATTTTGTACAAAAATTCGCGGTCATAAATATACAAGAAATCTTGGGTCAACTGCAAGTCTTTTATAGTAATGTTAGGCGTTTTTAATACTTTAGGCTCAGGGGTGTTTTGCTTATAAAAATGTAATTGATTGTTTTTAAGAACAAGATAATTTTCATTATGCTGTACAATTTTTGTTGCTTCGGAAATTGGAATTTCATGCACAATACCACCAAAAATATTATACACTCTTATTTTCTTTTCAGTTAGTATATAGCAATAGTTAAAGTTACTCGTCTGTGAAATAACATTTGCAGTTATGGGTTGCGAAATAATCGAACTTCGTCCCGTTCTGTAATTATATAATTCTAATTGCTGACTATCTATATTAAAAACCCAAAGACGATTTCCGCCGGCATTAGTAGCTGCACTTATATTCAAAAATTCTGGTAGGTTGTTAAATTGAATGCGTTCAATTTCTGATAATCGATTATCTAGTAACACTGCTGTATTTGTATCACCATAAAACACCACAACGTTTAATGGATTAATAATATCAACACTTGTAATAGCACCCAATTGAAAATCTGTAAACTGAAAATTTTGAGAAGATGATTTTTTGTGAAGCACCATTCCTTTTACAAAATACAAACTATTGTAAGAATCAATACCAATGAAAGTATCAACCTTCAACGGCGTTTTTTCTACTTCAGCCAATGACTGCGCATAACTTAGTTGTGCTATAAAAAACAAGAGAAAAAATAGTCTCACCATATTGGGCAAGGTACGAAAAGTGTGCCAGTTAATGCATTTTACACGACCACGCTTTAATGGCAAGCTTTTAAAAAATACAACCACTAGTAAACTCTGTAATATTAATATACTAACTTATACCCAAACCCACGCACATTTATAATTTGAATGCTTTTGTCATTAGCTAGTTTTTTACGTAGCTTAGATATAAACACATCCATACTTCTGGCGCTAAAAAAATCATCGTTATTCCAGAGTTTATTAAGAATCACACTTCTTTCTAACACTTCGTTTTTGTTATTGTTGAGATGAAAAAGCAAGTGAGCTTCACGATGAGTGAGTGCTATAGTATCTTCAGCTTTAAATTGTAATGTTTGCTTTTTAAACTGAAATGTATAAGCTCCAATCACTATTGCTTGATGCTTGTTCTGTAATGTTTTTCTATTTAGTAGATTTTCAATTCTGGCGATTAATTCTTCAATACTAAAAGGCTTTTTTAGATAATCATTTCCACCACTGGCAAATCCCTCGACCACATCTTTTGTTTGTGATTTTGCGGTTAAAAAAATAATAGGGATCTGTTCATCCTGCATTCTTATTTCTTTGGCTACGGTAAAACCATCTTTTTTAGGCATCATCACATCGAGTACTAAAATATCTGGATGCTCCGTTTTATAATTTGTAATTGTTTCTTGTCCATCTTTGCAATGGATAACTTTAAACTTTTTTGTCTCTAAACTTTCCTTGATGATCATCCCGAGTGACAATTCATCTTCGGCTAATAAAATAGTTGCATTATCCATGTGGTAACGTAATTTTAAATGTGGTAGGTTTAACGGTAACATGTATTGAGCCTTCATGTTTTTCTATGATTGCTTTTGAATAATACAGTCCAATCCCAAAACCTTTTACATCATGTGTATTCCCTTTAGGCACGCGATAGAATTTTTCAAAAATTTGTTTCTTTTGTGTTTCAGTAAGAGAATCTCCAGAGTCTTTTATAATGATTTCAATCTCTTTGCTTTGTCTTAAAAGTGTTACTTCTATTTCACTTCCGCCGTATTTAATAGCGTTGTCAATAATGTTATTTATAGCATTTTCAAAATGAAACACATCGATAGGGTAAATTAGTTCGGTTTCCGAAGTATTAAAAAAAATGCTCTTTTTATTAGTAACGAACGTTTCTTTAGTTGTGGCATTTTTAAGGAGTATAACTAGATTTTTTGACTCTTTGTTTAGTTCTAAATTTTCACTATCAAGAGTGGCTGTTTCTAGTAGTTTTTCAACCATTCCGTTTAATTTTTGAACTTGCTCGCTTGAAATTTTTGCATATCGTAAATTTTTCTCCGCGTCATTTGTGGTATTAAAATTTTGAATTCCTTCCATCGCTGCGCCAATGGTGGCAATAGGTGTTTTAAATTCGTGCGTGATATTGCTAATAAGATCGTTCTTGACTTCGGCGAGTTGTTTTTGATTTTTAATGATTTTCAATAAATATAAGAGACAGCTTATAATGGCGATTACAAAAAGAAGTGAAAACAGCAACCCAATAATATTTCTTTTTAATACGGTCTCAGTAATGTTTGAAAAGTTGATTTTTAAAAAGCCATGTTTGGGTAAAAACGCACTGGTCGAAACAGTACTTAAAAAATCTCTTTTATCAGGGATTTTACCTGTTTTTTGATCATCTCCAAAAGGGTTTTGTAAATACAAACTATAAGCTACATCTATTTTTTTTAGTTCAAATTCCTTGACTAAAAGCGAATCTATACTTTTTAAATCTACTTTCTTAGCAGCCATAGAATATAGTACAGATGAGGTAAGTTGCGCTAACGGATGTTTAAATAAAGAGTCGTTTTTATTTTCAAGATTAAAAAAATCATCACTAACCGAATCGTTTAATTTTAAAAAATTGAAAATTGTGTCTGCATTTTTTGTTCTGTGTTTTCTTAAAATTCTAGAAGTTAGATTTCCGTCATCATTTGAATCTATGAAAATTTCAATCTCTGCAACTGTATCTTTTTTAGCAGAAAAAGAATCGCGGGTTTTTAAATTTTTCAAAAAATCATTAGACCTAAATCTGTTTACAATAGAATCTGCATCTTTCAACTCATCCACAAATGTAAATTCTCTAAAACGTTCTTGTGTTTTAGTAGCATAATATTTGTTGACCGCGTTATCAATACTTAGCTGCACATCATTTATGAGTTGTTGCTTGCCTGCCTCAAAATTTTTATAATTCCAGTAACCTTGTATTGCGAGTGTGCCTAATATGGCAGCGCTTATAAAATAGAGAATGGTTTTGTAGTGTTGTTCTTGCATGGTACAAATAACAAGTTTAATTTGCTGTTCTACAAGCCGGTTAACACACGTTAACAATGGTTAACGCTTTAAAACATTTAATGATTGCATCTTTGTAAGGGATTAATTTCTGAAATATTAAACAATTAAAACATAGCACAATGAAAACAATAATTACATTAATATTGACAATAGTTTTAAGCACAACAACGGCTTTTGCACAATCCATTGAAGGAATAGCCACCTACAAAACAGATCGTCAAGTAGATTTAAAGATGGACACTGGAAAAGAAGGAATGGATGAAGAAACTCAAAATTCTATTCAAGCCCAATTGCGAAAGCAATTTCAAAAAGAATTTACACTTAAATTTAACAACGTAGCTTCTTTATATGAAGAAGTAGCCTCACTTGACAAACCTCAAGCGCCACAAGCCGGGGGAATTCAAATAAGAATTAGTGGAGTAAGTGATATCCTTTATAAAAATACAAAGTCAAAAACATTTACACGTGCCTCCGAAATTATGGATAAGCCATTTTTAATCGAAGATGCCTTGGAGAAACCAGAATGGAAATTAGAGAAAGAAACAAAAAATATAGGGGAGTATCTCTGTTTTAAGGCTACGTTGACAGAAGAAGTTGAAGAGCAATCGTTTTCTAGTGAGACTATGGAAACCGAGACAATTAAAAAAGAGCGCATCACTACAGCTTGGTACACACTAAATATTCCTGTACAACATGGTCCAAGCGATTTTTGGGGTTTACCGGGACTTATTTTGGAAATTAACGACGGAAAACAAACAATTCTTTGTTCAAAAATTATCCTTAACCCTAAGGATGAACTTGATATCTATCCACCCACAAAAGGGGAAAAAGTAAATCAAGTAGAGTTTGACGAAATTCAAAAAAAGAAGAATGATGAAATGATGGAGCGATTCAAAGATTCCAATAATAAAAAAGGAGACGAAAAAACTTTTTCTATCAAGATTGGAGGGTGAAATTATTAATTATTTTATGAGAGATAATTTGCGATTAAAAAAATAAGAAGTCTGTCTTGTAGCGTTAATTAAACCTTTAGGTATAATAAATGTCAAAAGTGTATGTAACAAAACAATACCTTTGTTACTAATCAAAAAAACATGACATTATGAAAATATATACTGTACTGGCAGCGCTACTTTTAACCGCTGTTTCTTTAGCCCAAAATATTAGCGGACAAGCATTTTATGAGTCAAAAACGACCGTGGATATGGATGCCTTTGGGGGTGGAAACCGTGAGATGAGCGAAGAGATGAAGAAGATGATTATGCAACGAATGAAGAGTTATCTTGAAAAAACCTACATCCTTACTTTCAATTCAAAAGAGAGTATTTATAAAGAAGAAGTAAAGCTTGAAACCGGTCAAGGTGGCGGTCCAATGGCGATGATGATGGGGAGTTTTACCCCAGGAGCACAATATAAAAATATTGAAACCGGTAATATGGTGGAGGAAAATGAGTTCTTCGGAAAAGAGTTTTTAGTGACAGATAGCGTTGCTTCATTAGACTGGAAACTTGAAAAAGAATCAAAACAGATAGGTCAATATGTAGCATTTAAAGCCACAGCAATTAAAAAGGTAGATCCTAACGATTTTTCAATGGCACGCCCAAGAAGAGGAGTAAGAGGTGATAGAGATAAAAAAACAAAAGATGAACAACCCGAAAAATCTGCTAAAAAAGATAGTATAAGTGATGATCCAATGGATAATATTGAAGTGCCAAAAGAAGTTACTGTGACAGCATGGTATACGCCTCAAGTTCCCGTAGGTCACGGCCCAGGAGAATATGCTGGATTACCAGGATTGATTTTAGAGTTAAATGTGTATAGAACAACTCTATTGTGTTCAAAAATTGTAATGAACCCTAAAGAAGCAGATAAAATTGAAGCGCCTACAAAAGGAAAAGAAGTGACGAGAGAAGAATATAGAAAAATTGTTAAGGAAAAGACAGATGAGATGCGAGAAAATTTCCGAGGAAGAGGTGGACGTGGAGGTCGCGGTGGTGGAAGAGGAATGTAGCTTAACATTAAATTAACGGCTAAAAGCAAGTAGCATTTGTAACTTAAATGTCAATCTTAAAAAGACAATTATGTTGTTTATGTATAAAAAATATCTTTTAGTTTTAATTTTCACTTCTTTTTCAGGAGTGGTTATTTGTCAACAATTTTCAGGTGAAGCAATTTATATAGAAAAGAAAATTTATAAAGAAGATGTAAACCGTACACAGGCAGAAAATGATAGAAAGGCATTACAACTAAAAAGATTGTATGAAAAGGAAATGCGCCTCGTTTTTAATGAGAATGAATCATATTATGATGAGGTGCCTTCACTTTCATTACAAGAAAACGCAGCGTACCGTATGGGATTTGCGAGTGGCGGTGGAGGTTATTTAAGCAATGGTATTTATAAAAATATTGATAAAAAAACATTTACTGAGCAACGAGAGTTTTTAGGTAAACTCTTTCTCATAAAAGATAAATTACCCGCTTTAAAATGGAATGTTAGTAAGGAATCAAAACAGATAGGAGAGCACCTTGCTATAAAAGCTACAACTACAGTGGCGATTATATTAGATTCTTATTCGGCAAATTCAAATGAGAAAGTAAATTATATAGTAACGGCGTGGTTTAGTCCATCTATTCCAGTAAGTCATGGGCCTCTTTTTTTTCAAGGATTACCAGGTTTAATACTTGAAATACATGGAAAAGACACCGTTTTTTTATGTAAGGGCTTAACTATTTATAAAGAAGATAAACTCAATATTTATCCTAAAAATAAGGGAGAAGAATTAAATGAGAAGCAATTTCATAAAATAATGCAGGCTAAAAAAGAAGAAAGAAAATTCTAACAAAAAAAACGAATGACCAAAAAACTATTTACACTAGTATGCATTATTGCTTTTTCAAGTATTGCATCAGCACAAAGTATTAAATTACGAGGTACAATTAAGGATAGCATAGGCAATCCATTAGAACTTGCAAATGTCATTGCTACAGTCCAAGATAGCGGGGAGATTGAAAGCTACGCGATTACCAATTATGAAGGGCGCTATCAACTAGATTTACCCAAAGGGAATACATATTTACTTAGAGCAAGTTTTTTAGGGTATGAAAATGCAGAGAAGATATTAACCGTTTCAGAAGATGCAGAAAATCAAACTTACGAGTTTACATTAAACCAGCAAGCGGCAGCACTCGACGATGTGGAGTTAATCTATGAAATGCCAGTAACGGTTAAAGGAGATACCATTATTTATAATGCAGATTCTTTTACCAATGGAGAAGAGCGTAAACTTGGAGATGTAATGAAAAAACTTCCTGGAGTTGAAATTAATGACGATGGCGAAATACAAATTGAAGGAAAAACTGTTAATAAAGTTATGGTTGAAGGAAAAGACTTTTTTGATGGTGACTCAAAATTAGCAACTAAAAATATTCCAGCAGATGCTGTTGACAAAGTTGAGGTGTTACGCAACTATAATGAGGTGGATCAAATGCGTGGTCTTGGTAATGATCAAGATAATATTGCTATTAATATTAAATTAAAAGAGGGTAAGAAGGCATTTTGGTTTGGTGAAGTTACAGCAGGTGCAGGATTAGGGTCAGATTTCGATGATGAAAATGGACGCTATTTAGTACACCCAAAACTCTTTTATTATAGTCCAAAATATAGTATTAATATTATAACAGATTTTAATAATATAGGCGAAGTGCCTTTTACGTTTAGAGATTACTTCAACTTTACGGGAGGTTTCAGAAACTTTAATAGAGGAGGTGGAACAAGTTTTAATATAAGAGAAAGTGATCTTGGTTTTACTACAACACAAAACAATAGGGCTAATGAAATAGAAGCAAAATTCATTGCGGCAAATTTCAGCTATGCTTTAAACCCAAAATTAGACTTTAGTGGTTTCGCAATTTTATCAGATAATAAAACAAACATTGTTAATAATTCGATTACGGAATATATAGTTTCTGGCGCGACAGAAAATACAAATAACGTGAGCGATACACGTAATCAATTAGGAATGGTAAAATTTAGCACCAAGTATAAACCTAATGCAAGTTTTCAATTAGATTATGATGTGTTAGCAAAAACCTCAAAACAAACCGAAGACGCAAACACGTTATCAATAGTGGGAGGAAACACAAACGATATCAACGAGAATTTAGAGAATAAACCTTTTTCTATAAATCAAAATGCAAATATATATTACACCTTAAATGACAAAAATATATTTGCTGCGCAGGTGCAATATTTGTATCAAGATGAAGATCCTTTTTATCAAGCGGCCCAAGATTCAATTCCGTTTAGAGGATTGTTTACAGTGATTGATCCTGAAAATCCCGCTGATAGTTCTAGTGATGCATTTACTCCATTAGAACAATCTAATCGTTATAATATCAACCAAGACAAAAATGTTGTGAGTAATAAGTTTGATGGAAAAGTAGACTATTACTACGTACTTAATAATGTAAGTAATTTAAATGTCACGCTAGGAACAACATATAGTAATCAACAATTTGATTCAAATATTTTTCAAATTTTAGACAACAATAGTATAAATAATTTTGAAGATGCAGATTTTAATAATGACATTTCCTACACTTTTAGCGATGTGTTTTTAGGGCTTCATTATAAATTAAAAACGGGTCAATTTATTTTGACACCAGGTATGACCTTGCATAATTATGGTTTGAAAAACGAACAATTGGGGAGTGAAGTAACTACTAATGACTGGATGGTATTGCCAGATGTAAATGTAGTTTGGGAAATTAAAAAGAGTGAAAACCTACGATTCAATTATAGTATTAATGCTAACTACAGTGATGTAAATGATTATGCAAGAGGATATGTTTTTAATAATTATAATAGGCTTTTCCGTGGAAATAGAAATCTTGAAAACTCGTTAGCACATACCTACAATTTAACATATTTTAGTTTTAATTTATTTAACTATACTAATGTCTCCGGAAATATTAATTACTCCAGAAATATAGACGCAATTAAACAAAATACTACTATTGAGGGTATTAGCCAAGTGAGTTCCCCTGTTAATTTTGATAGTAATTTTCCAGATGAAACGATTTCGGTATTTGGGCGTTTTAGTAAGCGAATAAAAAAAATACAGTTTGCATTAAATGCTAATCTTGCTATCTCAAATACCTTTAATACAATAAATCAAAACATCACTGAGAGCAAGAGTTTTACTCAAAACTATCGTGCAAGTGTGCAGAGTAATTTTAGAGATTGGCCTAACCTAGAGATTGGGTATCGTCTTATAATGAACGATTATGATAATGGCGGAAGAGAACAAAAATTTACAACACAGCGACCCTATGCAAATCTTGATGTCACATTTTTAAAAGACTTTCAATTGAGTGCAACATGGGACTTTTATGATTATTCAAACGACATGAATACGGTAGAGAATCGATATTCTTTTTTTGATGCAGATTTGTATTATCAAAAAGGCGAAAGCCCTTGGGAGTTTTCGGTTAAGGCGACAAATATTTTAGATACTGGCTCCATAAATAATGATAGTTTTACAGATCAATTTAACACTACAAGTGAGTACTTTGTGTTACCAAGAATTGTAATGTTTGTAGTAAAATATGATTTGTAATTTTTTAATTTAGTCATTTAAAATCTATTACACGTCCCCCATCTTTTTATATATCTTTACTGAAACGAAGTACAACAAAGTGCCGTTAAATTGAATGAAAAATGCGTAATATTTTCTTCGGAATTATTCTTTGTCTTGTCATTGTTTTTGGTTTACGCTATTGCGAACATCAAAAGGATAATAGACAACAATTAACTGAAAGTACAGCTCTCATTGAAAAGCAGATAAGGAATGTAGGTAAACTTGTGGTAACTGAAGGTAGCTACTCACAAGTTTTTAGTTACAAGGATACAAAGTCATTACTAATGGGGCTAGTAGATACCCAGAAAAAAGCATTAGTCATTGTAAATGCAGAGGCTTCAATATCATACGATTTGAGCAAAATTGAAACTTTAGTTGATCCCGAAACTAAAACAGTGACCATTATAAAAGTCCCAGAACCAGAATTAAAGATTAATCCCAACATAGAGTATTATGATGTGAAACAGGATTATTTAAATCAATTTAATGCTACAGATTATAATACGATAAAGAAAAGGGTTAGCGCTTCTTTAAAACAAAAGATTGAAGCTTCGGCATTAAAGAGTAATGCTCAAAATAGGCTGATTTCAGAATTACAAAAAATTTATATTTTGACAAATTCAATGGGCTGGACGCTTCAATTTAATGGAGCTACAATTACAGAAAATGTAGATTTGCAAAATATGGATAGTATTCTATAACATTTTAATTTATTTATAGATTCCATTTTTTTACTGCTTTAAATTTTATCATTTAACATTAAATAGTAGTGTTGTTAATAAGGTGAAAATTTATCTAAGTCTAGTAATAACTATTTTGTTATTATAAATTTAAATAATCATTGTTTTCCATCTTACATATTTGTAATTTTTTCTTACAAAAAGGAAAAAACAATCATTTCAACGATTATATTTGTTCTTAATCGATAAGGTGATTTCTATACTATATAGAATTTTAACTTTACTGTAACTAATTGACCAATTTTACATTATGAAAAAAGCTACTTCGCGTAGGTCGTTTTTGCTCAAAACAGCATTAGCGACTACAGGTGTTACTCTATTATCTAATGGTGTTTCTGCAGCTTTTGCAAATGATATTCCGTTTGATGGATATAACCCATATGCAGAAACTAAGACTGATTTACGTACAAATACACTCGCAGATCGCATAGATGTTTATGGCGTTATCTACAACAGTACTGGTAAAATACCGCTACAAAATGCTAGTGTTGAAGTTTGGCACTTATCACCTAATAGTAAAAAATATCGTCACAGGGCAAAATTATTTACTAATGACTTGGGTGAATATAGTTTTACTACAGAAATGCCCAACCGGGAAACTGGCAATCCTCCAAAAATATTTTTTAAAGTCACCTCTCAAAATAAATCCTATTTCACAGAGCTTATATTAAGTAGCACTGGTGCACATATTACGGGAAAACATTGGCAAGAAAATAAACTTCCAGATCTTAAATTATTACCACGTACAGAGTATGCGGGAACTACGACTTCTATAAATTTTAATATAACTAACTAAAATATATTATTATGCCAGTAAATCCATTTTTAGGACAAATTGAATCTTTTCCATACAATTTTGCACCGCGTGGTTGGGCAAGATGTGATGGACAATTATTAGCAATTTCATCAAACTCAGCATTGTTTTCATTGATAGGTACTATTTACGGTGGTGATGGTCGTACTACATTTGCACTCCCAGATTTGCGTAGTAGTGTTGCATTACATACAGGTAGTGGTCCTGGTTTGTCACCTCGTCCAATAGGTCAAAAATTAGGTGCCGAAACTCACACACTCACAGAAGGGCAAATGCCTAATCATAGTCACACACTATCTGTAAGTAGCGCTAATGGAGATGTAGCTACACCTACGGCAGGTAATAGCGTTTCAAAAGTTGTTGAAAACCAAGGGCGTTCTGCAAATGAGGTAGATAGATACAATACTGCTACACCAAATGTTAATTTAAATGAAGCTACTGTAGGTGCAAATGGTGGTAATCAACCTTTTAATAATGTACAACCTAGTCTAGTTTTGACATGGTGTATTGCAACACAGGGTATTTACCCATCTAGAAATTAAGAAAACAAATGTTTTCTGCTTAATAAAACCATTAAACATAAAATTACTAACATTAAAAACTAATCAAACCATGGAGCCATTTATAGGAGAAATTATAGCATTTGGATTTAATTTTGCCCCACGCGGTTGGGCACAATGCAATGGGCAATTATTGCCAATTTCACAAAATACTGCACTGTTTTCATTACTAGGTACAACATATGGTGGTGATGGCCGCACTACGTTTGCACTGCCAGATTTACGTGGTAGAACTGCGATGCATACGGGGCAAGGCCCTGGGTTATCAAGTCGCCAATTAGGGCTAAGATTTGGAACTGAAACTAACACACTGAATGTTGCTCAAATGCCTAATCACAATCACACGTTGTCTGTTAGTAATGCAAACGGAAATGCTGCAGTACCTGTAGCTGGAAATAGTATTTCGAAGGCTGTAGAAAATCAAGGCAGGTCTACTAATGAAATTGATAGCTTTAATGCTGCAACACCTAATGTTGCGCTAAATACAGGGTCGATTGGTTCTGCAGGAGGACAGCAACCATTTAATAATATACAGCCATCTTTAGTGGTAAATTGGTGTATTGCATTACAAGGTATTTTTCCGTCTCGTAATTAATCACACTTCGATAAATTTCCACGTTGGATTTTTATGGGTTGTATAATGTAATTGAAATGTTTTTCCTTTTAAGTTATATAGTGAGTAAACTGAAATGGGATTACTTAATAAAGATTTAGATTTTAGTAAACGGTAGTTTTTATAGATTACTACTTCCGCAAAAATACAGACATCTGGATGGTCTTTAAAGTCTTCGGGTATTACTATAGTTTCGGTGTTAAAACTGAAATTGGCATCTGTATTAATGTCTTTCGTAATATCAAATAGTAGGGTTTTGCCAATGGTTTTATAGGTGTTCCCTAATGTTAATACGTTCTTATAAATATCAAAATAAGGCTCATTTCCGTAGAAAGAAAACTCTTGAAAAATTGAAATACGTTCCGGGATAAATATTCCGTTAGGATGAAGTTGTGGTGCTAAATTTTGTGTTACCCTAACTTGAGGTTCGCGAGTTAATGCTTTATCCATTACCTCACTTACAATAATGTGTAATGGGTAATCTTTAGGGTGTTGATACGTGATTGCATCACAGAGCATAAATTTTTTGAAATACGGTGTTGCCTTTAAAAGTGAGATTAAATTTTCAACATTCTGTTTAGAAGTAGGAGTAATATCAAGGAGTGTTATTTGAAGTTGTTCTGGGTTAAACAAGTGGAGTAAAGGGAGGATAATAGGTGCTACAGGTCCACATCCAGCATATAAAATTTCGAGTGTGGTGTTTGGGTTTAATTGTATAGCATCATTAATGGCGGCATACATGCTCTTTATAAAGCGAACTGTGCGTAATGGATCTTTCAAACAATCAAGCGCATGTTGAGAGGATAAAGCAATCCCTCCTGATAAAGCAGTAGGTGTTTTATTTGAATATGATGGAACATCATTGAGCTCTTTGAGCAATTTGGTATAAGTGATTTCAAGTTCTTTTGCACTAATAACCTCCTCGTTTTCATTTTTTGATGAAAGAAGTGTTTTAATAACATTACTGAAAATTGATAAAGTGTAATCCATAGGACTCAAAGATATAAATCTGCGTAGAAATACGTATCTAAAGCAAGAATGTCTTGCATATATTTGATTTTTAATAGTTTAACTAACTAACCATATTTTAATAATAAACTAACATTATGAAAAATTTTTACAATTGTTTACTGCTTTTTATAATGGTTTGCTTTTATAGTGCAACCGTAGGAGCGCAAACAACCGAAAACTTTGAAACAGAAACAGCTGGCGCTTTCACATTCTCTGAAGGTGGCTTCTCGTTTTCTAGTGGCACTGCAAATTTTGATATTGAAAATTTTGGAAGTGCCGGTGCTGGAGGTTCTGATCAATATATAGATAATTTTGATGATCAAGGTGCTGGAAAGATTTATGCAATTTCTATTACTGGAGGAGCTTCATTGTTTTCAATGCAGTCCATGGATGTATATGTTTCTTCATTGCCAGATGGTGCATTTCCAACAGATGATGGGACAATAACAGTAAGTGGAAGAACGGGAGCTACTGTAGTATACACAGCTACTTATAATTCTGGAAATACACCTTTTCCTCTAGATTTTACAGCTGATAATGGTTTTTTCAATATTGATTTTTCTAACATGCCCGGAATAGGAGATCAGTCAAGTATTAATGTAGATAACATTCAAATCACTCTTGGCGGGGCATTTATTTATGCAGCGATTGATGATTTTGAATTTGACGATGAAGTGTTAAACACAGATCCACCAGAAGTTCAGTCAATTACTTTAGTAGGAAGCCCTTCAAGTACTGCAACATCAGTCGATTTTTTAGTGACTTTTAATGAAGATGCTGTTAATGTTGATGTGTCAGATTTTGTTACAGATTTAGTGGGTGCTTCAGGAAATATTTCTGGTATTTCAGGTAGTGGTTCATCTTATACAGTAACAGTTAGTAGTATAACAGGAGAGGGTACGGTGAGTATTGATTTGATTGCAGGTAATGATATAGAAGATACTTTAGGAAATACTCCTTCGCCAGCTTTTATGACTGGAGCTATTTTTAATGCTTCGAGATGCTTTATCGAAACTTTTGAAAGCTTCGGCGCTGGAGGAAATACATTTACAAGTAATGGAGTAGGTTTTGAAACAAGTGATGCAAATTTCAACATCACCTTTTTAAACAACGGGGGTGCTAGTGGTAGTCAGTTTTTAGATAATCTTGGAGATCAAGGAACAGGAAAAAGCTATTCTATAACGACTACAGGGACAGAGTTATTTTCGGTAAATACAGCTGGGATATATGTATCTTCAATGGCAGATGGTGCATTTCCAACAGACGATGGAACACTTACTATTGAAGGAAGATTAAGTGGAAGTACAATTTATACAATAACAAAAAACTCAGGTTTTTTAACAGATTTTACAACTAATAATGGATATAATCCTATTGATTTTGCAGCAAATGGAACTATTAATGTTGATGAGTTACGTATTACTATAGGAGGTGCGTTTATCTATGTGAGCTTAGATGATTTTGAACATTGTCCAGAAGTTTTGACAACAGATCCACCAACTATTCAAAGTATTTCGTTAGTTGGTAATCCTCCAGCTTCTTCTGCTTCGGTTGATTTTACAGTCATTTTTAATGAGGACGCTTTAAATGTTTCAATAGATGATTTTATGCTTACGAGTACAGGTTCAGCAACTGGTACTATAGCTGGAATTGCAGGAACAGGTAACAATTATACTGTTAGTGTGTCTGGAATTTCAGGAGAAGGAACATTAAGGTTAGATTTATTAGCGGGAACTGATATAGAAGATACAGATAGTAATACACCTCCTCCTCCGTTTAATGAAGGTGAAGTTTTTTTAGTGTCTTTATGTAATGTAGAAACATTTGAAGCTGTAGCTATTGGTGGAAATACATGGACTACAAATGGTACTCCATTTATGAGCTCTGTTACATTTAAAGTGGATGAATTTGTTAATGCTGGTGCAGGGAATTCAGATAGATATTTAGACAATGTTGATGACCAAGGAACAGGTAAAACTTTTTCAATTGCAATTACAGATACTTCTGAAATAACAATGAATCAATTAGCCGTGTATGTTTCTTCAATCGCTGATGGCGCTCAGCCAACAGATGACGGAACGCTTACTGTTGTTGCAAATTTAGATGGTGTAATGCAATATACAATTACAAAAAACACTGGTTTTCCTACGAGTCTAGTTCCAGATAATGGGTTTTATCTTTTAGATTTTAGTGCAGAAGGGGGTACAGATAATTCAGCGACTTTAATTGATGAACTTGTGTTTACAATAGGCGGTTCATTTGTATATATAGGTGTTGATAACTTTGAATTTTGTTCAGATCCGCCTCCAGTAGCAGTATGTCAAGACATCACTGTTCAGTTAGACGCAACTGGTAACGCTAGTGTAACTCCTGCTCAAGTGGATGGAGGTTCTACAGATAATTCTGGTTCTGTTACGCTAATAAGCGTGAGTCCAAATACATTTGACTGTTCTAACGTAGGTCTTAATACAGTGACACTTACTGTTGAAGACAACATGGGGCAGCAAAGTTCATGTACGGCGATGGTAACGGTTGAAGATAATACAACTCCTACAGCAATTTGCCAACCTTTTACCGCGAGCTTAGATGCCACGGGTAATATAACAATAACCGGTGCAGATGTTGATGGAGGTTCTACAGCAGCTTGTGGTATAATGTCATTGTCAGTGAGTCCTTCAACTTTTACCTGTGCAGAATTAGGTACTCCACAAACAGTTACACTTACGGTAACTGGTGCAAATGGAAATACAGATACGTGTACAACAACGGTTACTATTAATGACCCATTAAACGCATGTAACCAACCACCAATGGCAGTTTGTCAACCTGTAGTTGTTAATGCAGATGGAGCATGTATGGGAACAGCAGTAGCGGCAGATTTTGACGGTGGTTCTAGTGATCCAGATATGGATCCATTAACTTTTACAGTAAGTCCGGCAGGTCCTTATCCTTTAGGGATAACAAATGTTACGTTAACAGTAAGTGACGGTACATTGACAGATATTTGTATGACTACAATTACAGTAAATGATGTAACACCACCAATGATAACATGTCCTGCAGGACCTATTGCGAGCGTTTGCGGCGATGATGTTGTTTTTGCAGACCCTACTGTAACAGATGATTGCGGTTTAGTGATTGCTCCAGCGTCTATTCCTGGGTTTACAGTATTTGGAACTTTAGGTAATAGTACTTACTTTATTTCAGATGTTACAGCTACAGGACCAGACGCATTTGCCTTTGCGATAGCTAATGGATATGAATTATTAACAATAAATAATAGTAATGAAAATGATTACATATCAAGTCAACTTGTCGCATTTGGCATAGGTAATATTATGAATGGGTATAATGATATAGCTGTTGAAGGTACATTTGAGTGGCAGAGTGGCCAACCTTCAAATTATACTAATTGGAATTTAGGTGAACCCAACAATAATGGGCCTGGAGAAGACTATACTCAGGTATTTAGTAATGGTCTCTGGAATGATATTGAATCAGGTACCCTTACAAGATATATTTTAGAATTTTCAAACGGTCCAGTACAAGTAACAGGAATTCCATCTGGTAATCCATATCCTCAAGGGACAACTACGAATACATTTTATGTAGAAGATGCCTCTGGTAACAGTGTAACATGCTCGTTTGATGTTATCGTTACAGATAATGTACCACCAATGATTGCATGTCCTGCACCAATAACTATGGATAACGACCCAGGAATTTGTGGAGCCATAGTAACGTATACAACACCTGTGGGTACTGATAACTGTACGGGAAGTACTACATTACAAATTGCAGGTTTACCTTCTGGGGCAACTTTCCCAATTGGAACCACAACAAATACTTTTGAGGTAACAGATGCTGCCGGGAATATTGATACATGTACATTTGACGTAACTGTAAATGATATTGAAAATCCAGTCATCACATGTGAAGACGTAACAGTTGAATTGGATGCAAATGGAATGGCAACGATTGTTCCAGCAGATATTTATCGAGACTCATTTTTATATGATGTAACACCAACAACCTATGGCCCTACAGCTGGATCTGGTACGCTAGTTACTTTGAGTGATGACCAAGTATCGGGAGATCTTCCTGTAGGCTTTGTTTTTAATTTCTTCGGAAATGACTATTCTCAATTTAGGATATCTTCAAATGGATTTATAGGTTTTGATAATTTAACCGATAATGGTTGTTGTTCGGGCGAAGTTGTTCCAGAACAATCTGCTTTTGAACCTAAAAATTTAATTGCACTTTGTTGGGACGACTTAAATCCACCCAGCGGTGGAACTATTGACTATTTTACAGTAGGAGTAGTACCTAATCGTGTTTTGATAGTTAATTATAATAATGTGGTACATTTTAATTCAGGTCCGGGTATTATTACTGGTCAAATAAAATTATTTGAAACCTCTAATAGGATTGAAATACATACTGCCAATCAAAATGACAGTGGTATTCATACACAAGGTATTCAAAATATAGATGGAACTTTAGGGTATGCTGTTCCTGGTAGGAATGGAACATCTTGGACGGCCACAAATGATGCCTTTTCTTTTGTGCCTTTGCCGTCAAATATATCTGACAATTGTGGGATTGCATCAATCACTATGTCTCAAACAGATTTTACCTGTGCAGATATAGGTACTGTAATGGTAGATGTTACAGTTACAGACACTAGTGGAAATACAGCTATGTGTGTTGCTAATATTACAGTAGAAGACAATATAAATCCCGTAGCAGTATGCAACACAGGCTTTGTAGCACAACTAGATGCAACTGGTTCAGTAACAATCACAGGAGTAGATGTTGATGGAGGGTCTACAGATAATTGTGGAGTAACATCCATAACAGTTAGTCCAGATACGTTTGACTGCTCAGCAGTTGGAACGGCTCAATCGGTTACCTTAACTGTAATGGATGCAGCTGGCAATATTGATACATGTACAACAACGGTGACAATAGAAGATATGGTAGCTCCAGCAGCAATGTGCGCAGCTCCATTTACGGTTCAATTAGATGCTGCTGGAATTGCAAGCATCACAGTAGCTGATATTGAAAATGGCTCAACAGATGCTTGTGGAATCGCAACAACCACCATTGATGTAATGGATTTTACCTGTGCAGATATAGGACCAAACACAGTTACCTTAACAGTAATAGATGTTAACGGAAATATGAGCACATGCACAACAATAGTTACCGTAGAAGATATGGTAGCACCAATAGCAAACTGCGCAGCACCATTCACAGTTCAACTAGATGTTAATGGAATGGCAAGTATCACAGTAGCTGATATTGAAAATGGTTCGACCGATGCTTGTGGAATCGCAACAACCACCATTGATGTAATGGACTTCACCTGTGCAGATGTAGGGCCAAACACAGTTACCTTAACAGTAACAGATGTTAACGGAAATATGAGCACATGCACAACAATAGTTACCGTAGAAGATATGGTAGCACCAGTAGTAAACTGCGCAGCTCCATTTACGGTTCAATTAGATGCTGCTGGAATGGCAAGCATTACAGTTGCTGATATTGACAATGGCTCAACAGATGCTTGTGGAATTGCTACAACAACTATTGATGTAACAGACTTTACGTGTGCAGATGTAGGGCCAAACACAGTTACCTTAACAGTAACAGATGTAAACGGAAATATAAGTACATGTACAACAATAGTTACTGTAGAAGATAATGTTGCTCCAGTTGCAAATTGTGCAGCTCCATTTACGGTTCAGTTAGATGCTGCTGGAATTGCAAGCATCACAGTTGCTGATATTGATAATGGTTCAAACGATGCTTGTGGAATTGCATCAACCACCATTGATGTAACAGACTTTACGTGTGCAGATGTAGGGCCAAACACAGTTACCTTAACAGTAACAGATGTAAACGGAAATATAAGTACATGTACAACAATAGTTACCGTAGAAGATAATGTTGCTCCAGTTGCGAATTGTGCAGCTCCATTTACGGTTCAGTTAGATGCTGCTGGAATTGCAAGTATCACAGTTGCTGATATTGATAATGGTTCGACCGATGCTTGTGGAATTGCATCAACCACAATAGATGTAATGGACTTTACCTGTGCAGATGTAGGGCCAAATACAGTTACTTTAACAGTAACAGATGTAAATGGAAATATAAGTACGTGTACAACAATAGTTACTGTTGAGGATAGTGTTGCTCCAGTTGCATTGTGTATGAATATCACAGTTCCTCTGGCAGCAGACGGGACTGCAACAATAACTCCAGCAGATGTTGACGGTGGTAGTACAGATGCTTGTGGAATTGCTTCCACAACCATTGATATGAGTACATTTGATTGTAGTAACGTGGGGCCAAATAATGTTATTTTAACAGTTACTGATATCAACGGAAACGTGAGCACGTGTACTGCTGTGGTAACCATTGAAGATGTAACTGCACCAGTAATTGCATGCCCTGCCGATATTTCTATAAACACGACACCAGGCGATTGTTTTGCCGAAGTTTCATTCCCTGATGCAATTGCATTAGATGCTTGTGGTATCACAACGATTACCCAAACAATGGGTGACCCTAGCGGAAGCATGTTCCCAGTAGGAGATACTTTGATAGAATTTACTGCGACAGACGTTAATGGAAATTCTTCAACTTGTATGTTTACAATTACAGTAATGGATATGGAACCAGCAATGGCAGTTTGTCAAGACATCACAGTTCAATTAGATGGCAATGGTATGGTAACAATTAACCCGGCAGATGTAGACGGAGGAAGTTCTGATAACTGTGGTATTGCATCAACTTCAATTGACATCGATTCGTTTGATTGTAGTAACGTAGGCCCCAATAATGTAACATTGACAGTTACAGATGTAAACGGAAACGTTAGCACATGTATAGCAGTTGTTACAGTTGAGGATATCGAAGCGCCAATGGTTGTTTGTCAAGACATAACAGTGCAGCTAGATGAAACAGGGAATGTAACAATCACAGCAAGTGATTTAGACAATGGAAGTACAGATAATTGTACAATTGCAGATTTCACATTAGATATTGATACTTTCGATTGTAGTAACGTAGGGCCAAATACTGTAATTGTAACCGTAACAGATGCTAGTGGAAACACAGCAACTTGTACAGCAACAGTTACCGTTGAAGATATAACAGCTCCAGAGCTAGTTTGTATGGACTTCACGCTAGAACTTGGTGCAGATGGTACAGCAATTCTTGATGTGGCAAATGTAATAGCAAGTAATACAGATGCCTGTGGCATTGACACTAGCGCTGTTGATATTACTGAATATGACTGTAGTGATATAGGAACGCCAGTGATGGTTGAAGTATTTACACAAGACGTAAATGGAAACATCTCAAGCTGTATGGCTACCGTAACTGTAATTGATGCATTGGCACCAGTAGTAACATGCCCTGCAGATATTACTGTAGATCCAGGAGCTGGAAATATTAATTATGAAGTTCCAGACTATGTAGCACTTGGTGATGCAACAGCTATTGATAACTGTACAGACCCAGTTGTTATTTTTACTCAAGACCCAGCAGCAGGAACATTCTTAGCAGATGGTGTATACCCTGTGACTATTACAGCAGAAGATGAATACGGAAATGTAGGTTCTTGTACATTTACATTGACTGTAGAAAGTGTATTAGGTGTTCCAGCAAATGAAATTTCATTAGCAACGCTCACTATGTACCCTAACCCAGCAAAAGATTATGTAATACTTAGCAACCCACAAGCAATCAATCTTGAAAAAGTTTCAATTTATGATGTAAATGGAAGATTGGTAAGAAACATTAACTTAAATAATATGGGAACTGAAAAAACGATGGACATTACAGACCTTCAAAGTGCAATGTATATGTTTGTAATTGAAAGTGACCATGGAGTAATCACAAAGCAAATACTCAAAGAATAATGAGATAGCTTAAGTTAAAAAAAGTCCCTTATCGTATTGATAAGGGACTTTTTACTTTTATTTATTTTTATAAATAAGTTTATTAATAGCTTTATAAAAGTTCAAGTACTTCGGAAATTTTAAATAATTAAACCTTAGTATTTCAATAAGAATAGATGCCACAAATAATAGCAACTTTCTATTTTAAATAATAAATTTTATAATTTTTGATATAGAGAAGACCATCCGCCACCATTCATCGCTTCAATACCATTGCTTTTTAAAATAGCAGCAGCACTACCACTGCGCATACCACTAGCACAACAAGTAATTACAGGTTTGTTCCATTTCTTAATTTCCGAAATGTTATTACCCACTTGTTGTAAAGGAATGTGTTTTGATCCAGGAATTGCTCCACTCTCATATTCACCCTTTGAGCGAACATCAAGAATGACAGCATCACGTTCTACAAAGTCTTGAATTTTTTTAGTCTTGTTACCAAATAAAAAATCTAATAATCCCATATTTTATTTTATTTATCAGTGCACAACTATTGCGCATTCAGTTAGTTATTATATTTCAACAATTAATACATTGTATTATTGTTTTTTGCATCTTTTGGTATTTGTTGAATCGAATCCCAATGCTCGCATATTTTCCCATTATTGTCAAATCTAAAAAAATCCATCGTAATGTATTCATCATTATCTGGCCAAATTTGGTGCGTGTGCAACGCTACTAAATTTCCCTCAGCAATTTGCCTTACAAATTCAATCGATTTTTTAGGGTATGCTTGTTGCATTCTTTTAAAATAATCAATAAAGCCTTGAAGTCCATCAGCTACATGAGGATTATGTTGAATATATGTATCTCCCACATATAGCGCAACAGCTTTTTCAGGATTTCCTTCATACGCCATTTTATAAAAAGCAATAGCGTTCTTTTTATTCTCTTTTATGTCCATTTTAGTTGCATTTAATTTCTTAAGCTTTCAATGCATACTTATTACGCATTCGCTTAATTGTAACCTGTAATTTATTTTAGCAACCCCAAACCACCTTTAATTAAGTGAGATACCTCGGGTCTTTTTTCCTGTAAAAAGTTTAAATAATCTAATATTTCCGAAGCCTTTACAAGTTCATATATTTCTAACGATAATAACCAGTCATTTTTAAAATCATCTTTTACTTTATTAAAAATTTTGAGAAGTTGTTTTTTATCAAAACTATCTTCTGCCCTAAAATTTCTAACTTTTAAATAAAGCGAGTTCAATATTTTTTCTTCTTCCGAAATTTTAACAACATCACCCAGCGTGCTTAATTGATGCTCCACTAAATCAAAGCTTAAATAATCTGCTGCACCCGCAAATGCCGATACTATTTCTTTCCCTACCGCCATGTCAAAATCACCATCTTCGGGACTAAATAAAATTTCGTCTTTATAGGTAACTGTACAATTAGTAAATTGAATTAGCATTAATTCGCCTTTCAAATTACGCATTCCAGTAACGTTCATTCCTTTTACTTTAATGCCGCTTTCAAATTCAAATTCTATGGGTTTTCCATCATAAAAATTATAAGCAGAAAGATCTCTAGGCCCCATGTTTTCAATGGCAAGATTAATCCCTTTTAATTTACCTAAGGGAGAACGAAATCCATTTTTATGTCTTGAAATTCCATGTCCTATTACTTCGGTTTCTCTTGAAGCTAACGCAGTTGGTCCTTCGGTTTCAAAATATACAACTTCATTGTCTTCATTGCGAATCATGCGTGTAAAAACTCCCGAAACTTGTAGTCCTGTACTAATTTCAATTGTCCCTAATTGTTTAGATTCAATAAGTTTATTTAACCCTCGCCAACCACCTTTTCTTACTGCCATTGTGTTTGCAAATTCTTCAAGAACTTCTTGCAAATAAGCAAAATCTGGAGTTACATAAAGTTGAGGTTGAGGTTTTGTAATATCAAAGTCTTGATATGCCGCATCTATAGAATACGGTATTTTTTTTACTTCTTTTTTCATACACCACTCACTTTCACCAATAGAGGATAATAGTCCCGCTCCATAAATCTTCGGATTTTCAACACTACCCACCATTCCATATTCTACAGTCCACCAATGGAGGTTTCTTATAAGTGAAATTTCCGAAGGTAAAACTTCTTTGTTTTGTAATGTTTCAACACGTTTTTCGGCAGCATCGATTTTATTTTTTGGAGTTCCTTCGGCTTCTTTTAAAATACTCAATTCGCGTACAGCCTCATACATATCCATATCGTGCGCACTTGAAATAGCTTTAGCACCTATCTCTCCAAAACGCCTTAAATATTCTGCATAATCAGGGCTAGCAATAATGGGGGCGTGACCTGCACCTTCGTGAATAATATCTGGCGCTGGTGTGTATTCAATATTTTCTAATTGACGAATGTCACTCGCAATCACCAGCACTTTGTAGGCTTGAAATTCCATAAACGCATTAGGAGGAATAAAACCGTCTACCGCAACTGCAGCCCAGCCTATTTCTTTCAAAATACGATTCATCCCATACATTGAAGGAATGTTATCAATAGAAATTCCTGTTTTTTGCAATCCTTCAAGATAACTTTCATGTGCAACTTTGCTCAAATAATCTACGTTTTTGCGCATTACATATCGCCACGTCGCTTGATTAATAGGTGTGTAGTAGTTATAATTTTGTGGCTTGATATATTGCTTTAAATGTGGTGGCAGTCTATCAAGCAATTCGTTGCTTTCAATGCGTTCTTCTATCATAGCCCAAAAGTAGCGAGTTCTATTTAAAACTTACATAAATTTTATTAAAAGTACTTACGATTTTAAACGAGTAGTTTAGAGATGAAGATGTTTTTCTATATTTACAAAGCACTATGAAAAACCGTAAAAAAGAAATACTTAAAGTTGCAGCCTACCTCTTTAAAGAGAAAGGTTTTAGTGCAGTATCAATGCGTGATATTGCAAAGGCGATGGACATGAAAGCTGCAAGTTTATACAATCATATTTCTGGCAAGCAAGAAATTCTTTCTACATTGATTTTAGAAGTAGCAGCAGCGTTTACATCTCAAATGGATATGATTACTTCGGAAACGTTACCTCCGTTAAAAAAGATTGAAAAGGTTATAGAAATTCATATAGATATCACAGTAAATTATTCTGAAAATATAGCGACATTAAATAATGATTGGGTGCACCTTGAAGGGGATGATTTGAAAAAAGTAGTGAAGATGCGGGAGGATTATGAAGAAAATTTTAGGGGTATTATAAAAGAGGGAATCTCACAGGGAGC
The DNA here is from genome assembly GCF_009014635.1 of Patiriisocius marinistellae. Lineage (GTDB taxonomy): Bacteria > Bacteroidota > Bacteroidia > Flavobacteriales > Flavobacteriaceae > Patiriisocius > Patiriisocius marinistellae. The sequence continues at coordinate 1,134,445 of NZ_BKCF01000001.1, forward strand.
AATAAAACAACAGCATCCTGAGGTAATTTTATTTTCAATTCTCTCAACGCTCAGAACACTTTATTTGTGGAATGAAAAGCGTGGTAAAATGGATGTAAACATCTTAAAAAAAGACATGGTTTCGGTCTTATTAAACGGGATTTGTATTTCTAACTAACAATCGTTAGTTTTGTATAATAAATAACACATAAAAATTGGCAGACTTTCATTTACTTAAGATTAAAGACATTTATAAAGAAACAGATGATTGTTCTGTAATATCTTTTGATGTTCCTTCAAAGATTTCTGATGCATTTCATTTCCGTCAAGGACAACACCTTACATTAAAAGCGACAATTGAAGGTGAGGATGTGCGACGCTCATACAGTTTATGTTCAAGTCCATACGATGGTGAGTTAAAGGTTGCGGTAAAACAGATTCTTGGAGGAAAATTTTCAACTTTTGTTAATGAGACATTACAAGTTGGAGATATGCTTGAGGTTATGGAGCCTAGTGGTAACTTTGGGGTAGCATGTCAACCTTCCGAAGAAAAAAACTATTTGTTCTTTGCCGCAGGTAGTGGTATAACTCCTGTACTGTCAATGGTTAAAGCGCATTTAGTTCAAGAGCCAAATAGTACATGCAAGTTATTTTATGTAAATAAAACAGCAAAATCTATTATCTTTAAGGAAGAGTTAGAGCAGCTTAGAAATCAGTTTTTTGGACGTTTTGAAATCAATTATTTTCTAACAAAAGAACGTAGAGATATAGAGTTATTTAATGGTCGTTTTGATGATGAGAAAATGGAGGTTTTAACAAAGACTTTTATTGATATTCCTGATACAGATGAAGTGTTTTTATGTGGACCAGAAAAAATGGTCAATTTTGTTTCTCAATATTTAATTAATGCTGGTCTTCCTAAAGAGAATATTCATTTTGAATTATTTGTTACAGGGCTATCAGACGAGGATATTGCTAGGCAAGAAAGATTGGCAAAGCAAAATGTAGAAGGAACAGAGGTTACTATTGTTGATGGAGGAAAGGAATTCTCATTTACAATGACAAAAGAATATGATAACATTCTTGACGCAGCTCTAGGAGCAGGAGCAGATTTACCATTTGCTTGTAAAGGTGGTGTATGTAGCACCTGTAAGTGTGAAGTACTAGGTGGTGCCGTAGAAATGAAAATAAATTACGCGTTAAGTGATAAAGAGGTGTCTCAAAATTTAGTTTTGAGTTGCCAAGCTGTTCCAACAACAGATAAAGTAAAAGTAGATTTTGATGTATAAGTAATTTAAAGCAAGTATTTCTTTGCACGCGGAAATTTCATCAAATTAAAATATTGTTTAATTAGCTTAGAGCGTATAGCTCAAAGTCTAAAGCAAAATATTATGAGCAACGAACAAATTAAAAACCTAGAAGAAATTTTTGAAGCTCGCATAGCGCGGGATGAAAAAATTGAACCTAAAGATTGGATGCCAGAAAAGTATCGTAAGACCCATATCAGGCAAATGAGTCAGCATGCGCATTCTGAAATTGTAGGAATGTTACCAGAAGGAAACTGGATTTCAAGAGCTCCTTCATTGAGAAGAAAAGCAGCTTTATTAGCTAAAGTTCAAGATGAAGCTGGTCACGGTTTGTATTTATATTCTGCTTGTGAGACCTTAGGGATTTCTCGTGATGAATTATACGAGCAATTACATTCAGGTAAGGCAAAATACTCTTCAATCTTCAATTATCCTACGGTAACATGGGCAGATATGGGAGCTATAGGTTGGTTAGTTGATGGCGCAGCTATTATTAATCAAGTTCCTTTGTGTAATACTTCTTTTGGTCCTTATGCAAGAGCAATGGTGCGTGTGTGTAAAGAAGAAAGTTTTCACCAGCGTCAAGGGTTTGAAATCATGCATAAATTATGCAATGGAACACCTGAGCAAAAAGATATGGCACAAGATGCATTGAATAGGTGGTGGTGGCCAAGCTTAATGATGTTAGGGCCTACAGATGCCGAAAGTATTCACACAGAGCAATCAATGAAATGGAAGCTTAAACGTAAATCTAATGATGAATTACGTCAGCAATTTATTGACCAAACAGTGCCTCAAGCAGATGTTCTTGGTTTGACAATTCCAGATAAAGATTTAAAATGGAATGAAGAAAAAGGAAGTTATGATTTTGGTGAGATTGATTGGGATGAATTTTGGCAAGTTGTAAAAGGTCATGGTCCATCAAATAAAAAGCGTATGAAAGCTAGAGTAGGAGCTTGGGAAGAAGGTGCTTGGGTGCGAGATGCAGCAATGGCACATGCTGAGAAGAAAGAAGCTAATAAACTAAAGAAAGCAATTTAAATAGCAGTGGATTTTTAGTTATGGCTAATGAGAAGCTAAATCTCAATCCACAATTAAAATTTACTATTTAATATTAAAAGTTATGTCAAAAAACTGGCCCCTTTGGGAAATCTTCGTAAGAAGTAAAAATGGATTAGAACATAGACATTTTGGTAGTCTTCATGCAGCAGATGCTGAAATGGCACTAGAAAATGCTCGTGATGTTTACACTAGAAGAAGTGAAGGTGTAAGTATTTGGGTAGTCGAAAGTGTAAATATTACTGCAAGTAATCCAGAACATAATGGAGAGCTTTTTGAACCAGCACATGATAAAGTATACCGTCACCCTACTTTTTATGAGTTGCCAGATGAAGTTAAGCATATGTAAATGTAAATTGTTTGTCTCCTTGAGTATTATTGAAATAGTGTTTTTTCACTATTAAAGATATTGAATGTAATTCTTTAAAGGTTTTAGGCAAACACAGCACAATTTTAAATGAATAAAAAACATCTTTTCGATTATATTATTTCAATTGCAGACAACTCGTTAATCTTGGCGCAACGCCTTGGTGAACTTTGTGGTCACGGTCCTACATTAGAAACCGATATTGCGGGAACTAATATTGCACTAGACTTAATTGGACAAACTAGAAATTATTACCAGTACGCTGCTCAAATTCAAGGTGAGGGTAAAACAGAAGACGATTTAGCATTTCTGCGCCTAGAAAGAGAATACAAAAATGTATTATTAGTTGAACAACCTAATGAGCATTTTGGATACGTGATGGGACGCCAATTTTTATTTGATGTATATCACTTACTTTTTATGAATGAGTTACTTAAAAGTAAGGATGAAACCTTAGCTGCAATTGCAAAAAAAGGAATTAAAGAAGTAAGCTATCATAAACGTTTTTCTGGAGACTGGGTAAAAAGACTAGGCGACGGCACAGAGGAAAGCAATCAAAAAATGCAAGAAGCTATTGATGAACTTTGGGCATATACAGATGAACTTTTTGATCAGCCAGAAGCAGACAAAACAATGATTGCAGAAGGAGTTGCTGTTGACACATTAAAATTTAAAGAAACATATTACGAAGAAGTTTCTACATTATTGAAAGAAGCAAATTTGCAGGTTCCAGAAAGTAAATACTTTATTAGGGGAGGAAAAACAGGAGTTCATTCAGAATTTATGGGATATATATTAAGCGATATGCAGTACATGCAACGTACGTATCCTAATATGGAATGGTAAACTCTCAAAAATGAGCTTAACACAAATCGCAAATATCGACGCACACTTAATTCCAATTTTGGAACAAGTGAACGACCCTGAAATTCCAGTACTTACAGTATTAGATTTAGGTGTGATTAGAGAGGCGATTGAAGTTAATGGAATTATAAAAGTAAAACTTACACCAACCTATAGTGGTTGCCCAGCGATGGATGTCATTGGAGATGATTTAAAAATAGCATTTGCTAAACTCAATAAAAAAGTTGAAGTTCAATTAGTGCTAAGTCCAGCATGGAGTACAGATTGGATTAGCGAAGCAGGCTTGCAAAAAATGGAAGAATATGGTATAGCACGTCCATTGACTGAATCTGCCGATAAAGATGTGCTCCTTAAAAATGCTAAAAAAGTAAAGTGCACAAACTGCGGCAGTAAAAATACACACTTAGTAAGTCAGTTTGGTTCCACAGCATGTAAAGCGTTATTTAAATGCGATGACTGTCAAGAACCCTTTGACTACTTTAAATGTCTTAAATAAATAAAGCAAAAAATATTTAAATGACAATAACTAAACAAATAGAAAACGGAGTAGCAATAATTACGTTAAACCGTCCAGAAGTGTTCAATAGTTTTAATAAGGAAATGGCGTTTTTACTTCAAGATGAGTTAGACGCTTGCGAAAAAGATGATGCAGTTAGAGCGATTATTCTCACAGGAAATGGCAAAGCATTTTGCGCAGGACAAGATATTGGCGAGATTACAAACCCTGATTTAAACCCTGGTTTTAAAAAAATTCTAGACGATCATTACAATCCTATTGTGTCTAGAATTAGAAGTATTGAAAAACCTATTATTTGTGGTGTAAACGGAGTTGCAGCTGGGGCAGGAGCAAATATAGCTTTGGCATGCGATGTAGTAATAGCTAGCGATAGAGCGAGTTTTATTCAAGCATTTAGTAAAATTGGGTTAATTCCAGATAGTGCTGGAACATTCTTTTTACCACGATTAATAGGGTTCGGAAAAGCTTCGGCTATAATGATGTTGGGAGATAAGATTTCCGCAGAAAAAGCAGAACAAATGGGTATGATTTACAGTGTAGTTTCTTCGGAAATATTAATGAATGAAGTAACTACCACTGCTCAAACACTCGCTAATATGCCAACAAAAGCACTCGGTTTGACAAAGCGATTGTTAAATGAATCTATGAATAATGATTTAGATGCGCAGTTAAAATTAGAAAGTAAATTACAAATTGAGTCAGCAAGCACAGAGGACTATGCAGAAGGTGTTGCAGCGTTTGTAGAAAAGCGTAAGCCAGTTTTTAAAGGCAAGTAATTTGAAAATATCAAACCAAGAATTTAAAATGTAAAAGTAGAATTCACTTTAAAGTTTTAAGTTTTACATTAATTATTTATGATTAAAAAAGTTGGAATTATAGGAGCAGGTACAATGGGCAGTGGTATCGCACAAGTTGCATCCACAGCAGATTGTAAAGTCAAACTATTTGATTTAAATCAAAATGCTTTAGACAAAGCTAAAGCCAGTCTTGAAAAAATCATGACTCGTTTAGTAGAAAAAGGGCGTGTTACTTCCGAAGATAAAAATAGAATTCAAAACAACATTAGTTACGTTAATTCCCTGAAAGAATTATCAGATAGCGATATGACAATTGAAGCAATTGTTGAAAATCTAGATATTAAAAAGAGAGTATTTCAAGAATTAGAGAGTTACGTTTCGGCAGACTGTATTATAGCTTCAAATACATCGTCTTTATCAATAGCTTCAATAGCTTCTTCTTTAGACAAGCCAGAAAGGTGTGTTGGAATTCATTTTTTCAATCCGGCACCGTTGATGAAATTAGTTGAGGTAATTCCTGCAATTCAAACGAGTGTTGATGTGCTTAAAATTTCCGAAGAAACTATTAAGAGTTGGAAAAAAGTAGTCGCAGTAGCTAAAGATACACCAGGCTTTATCGTAAACCGAGTTGCAAGACCGTTTTACGGCGAAGCATTAAGAATATATGAAGAGGGCATTGCAGACTTTGCTACCATTGACCACGCAATGAAAACTTTAGGAGGCTTTAGAATGGGACCATTTGAGCTAATGGATTTTATTGGTAACGATGTAAACTACACAGTTACCGAAACTGTTTTTACAGCTTTCTATTTTGACCCAAGATACAAACCAGCATTTACTCAAAAACGTTTTGCAGAGGCAGGATATTTAGGTAGAAAATCTGGCAGGGGATATTATAATTATGCAGAGGGTGCTGTAAAACCAGAGCCAAAAACAGATGTAAAATTATTAGAAAGTATTAAAAATAGAATAATAGTGATGCTCATTAACGAGGCAGCAGACGCCTTGTTTTTAAACATTGCTAGCGCTGAGGATATAGACAATGCGATGACAAAAGGGGTTAATTACCCTAAAGGATTATTGACTTGGGCAGATGAATTAGGTATTGGTGCTTGTGTTAACGCGCTAGATGCATTGTATGAAGAATATAGAGAAGATAGGTATCGTTGTTCTCCTTTGTTAAGAAGAATGGATAGAGAAAATAAAATATTTTTTTAATGGAAGGAGCAAAGATTCCATACAAGATGTTGAGTCAAGACGCCTATTCAACTTGGTTAGGAATAGAAATTCTAGAATGTGAAATTGGACGTGTAAAAGTAGGGATGACTATTAGAAAAGAAATGCTCAATAGTATGAACAAAGCCCACGGTGGTATTAGTTACAGTCTCGCAGATACAGCTTTTGGCTTTACGGCAAACACGCACGGTAAATATGCTGTTTCTATTGAAACAAGCATAAACCACATTGAAGCATTAGAAGAAGGAGACTATATTACTGCCCAAGCCACCCTAGATTTACAAAAAACAAAGGTTGGTTTTAATATAGTAGAAGTAAAACGAGACGATGAATTAGTAGCACTTTTTAAAGGCGTAGTGTATAGAACCAGTAAGGACTGGGAAGAATAAAAATGTAAAAATGTAGATATACGAAGTACGATTAGAAAAGTTGTACATCAAATATAGTACATCTAAAATCAAATTATGAAAGAAGCATATATCATAGACGGAGTTAGAACTCCTGTAGGAAGTTATAAAGGAACACTTGGTGCAGTTCGCACAGATGATTTAGGAGCAAAAGTAATTGCCGAAATTGTAAAAAGAAACCCTAACATACCAAAAGACGCATACGACGACGTGATTATGGGTTGCGCAAACCAAGCCGGAGAAGACAACCGCAATGTAGCTCGTATGAGTTCTCTTTTAGCGGGATTGCCATATACAGTCCCTGGTGAGACTGTGAACAGATTATGTAGTAGTGGTCTTTCAGCAATTATTCACGCCAATCGTGCAATAAAAGCAGGCGATGGAGATGTGTTTATTTCGGGAGGTGTAGAGAATATGACACGTGGTCCTTGGGTAATCTCTAAAAGTGCTGCTCCCTTCGGAAATGATAATAAAATGTACGATTCGTCTTTTGGTTGGAGATTTGTAAATCCAAAAATGCACGAAATTTACGGTACCGATGGAATGGGAGTTACTGCTGAAAATCTAGTTGAGAAACACAACATTTCAAGAGAAGACCAAGACGCTTTTGCATTTAATAGTCAAATGAAAGCAACCGAAGCACAAAAAAACGGAAGATTAGCAAAAGAAATTGTTGCAGTGGAAATTCCGCAGCGAAAAAAAGACCCAATTGTTTTTGCTCAAGATGAGTTTATTAAACCAACAACAACAAAAGAAATTTTAGCAAAACTTCGTCCAGCCTTTAAAAAAGAAGGAGGAAGTGTGACTGCTGGTAATGCATCTGGATTAAATGACGGAGCAGCTGCAACAATTATTGCTAGTGAAGATGCCGTAAAAAAATATGGTTTAAAACCATTAGCACGTATTGTATCCTCTGCTGTAGTAGGAGTTGAACCTAGAATAATGGGAATAGGCCCTGTTGAAGCTTCAAACAAAGCCCTTAAAAAAGCAGGATTAAAAATGGAAGATATGGATGTAATTGAGCTTAACGAGGCATTTGCATCACAGGCTTTAGCGTGCATTAGAGAATGGGGATTAAAAGATGATGATGCTAGAATTAATCCAAATGGAGGCTCAATCGCAATAGGACACCCACTAGGAGTAACAGGAACTAGAATTGCCTATTCAGCAGCTTTAGAGTTAAAAGAAAAAGGGAAACGTTATGCATTAGTAACAATGTGTATAGGCGTTGGGCAAGGCTATGCAGCGATTATTGAAAATGTGAATTTATAATTCAATAAAATGAATAAGACACAACACTACATACAAGGACAATGGCAATCTGGTAGCGGCGAAGGAATTCCAGTTTTTGACTCTATCACAGGCGAGCATTTTACAAGCACCACTATCGAAGGTTTAGATGTTCCTTCAATTCTTCAGTATGGAAGAGATAAAGGAAATACGCTTCGTAAAATGACATTCCAGCAACGTGGAAATATGTTGAAAAGTCTTGCACTTTATCTAACAAAACGAAAGCAAGCTTTTTACGAAATTAGTTACCGAACAGGAGCCACAAAACGTGATAGCTGGGTGGATATTGAAGGAGGTTTTGGAAATCTTTTTGCAAATGCATCGCTTCGAAAATTGTTCCCGAATCAAACCTATCACGTAGAAGGAGACCCGATCGATTTGTCTCGAGGTGGGCGTTTTATGGCACATCATATTATGGTACCTCGCGAGGGTGTTGCAGTACACATTAACGCCTTTAATTTTCCAGTTTGGGGAATGCTCGAAAAATGTGCGGTAAACTGGATGGCAGGAATGCCAGCAGTTGTATTGCCCGCACCCCAAACAGCTTATTTAACTGAAGCCGTTGTGAGAGAGATTATCGCTTCGGGAATTTTACCCGAAGGTGCTTTGCAACTTATTTCTGGAACAGCTAAAAATATTTTAGATACGGTACAATCACAGGATGTGGTTACATTTACAGGTTCGGCAAAAATAGGTCGTCAATTAAAAACGCACCCGCAACTAACGGCAGAATCTGTTCCCTTTACTATGGAAGCAGATAGTTTAAATGCCGCTGTTTTGGGGAAAGATGCAGTTCCTGGAACTCCTGAATTTGATTTATTTGTCAAAGAAGTTCGTAACGAAATGACTACAAAATGTGGACAAAAATGTACGGCGATTCGTCGTATTATCGTGCCGCAAGAGTTGATAGAGGATGTGCAAATTGCGTTAGCAAATCAGTTAGACAAAGTAACTATTGGCGACCCTCGATTGAAGGAAGTCCGAATGGGAAGTTTAGTAAACGATGCACAACGAAATAGCGTAAAGGAACAAGTCGCTAAAATTGCCGAAACTGCTGAAATGGTCTACGGAAATTTTAATGACTTTAAAGCGGTTGGCGCAGATGCTCAAAAAGGAGCATTTATGAAACCCATTTTGATGCGCGAGGAGAATCCGCTGCAAAATGAAAATGCCCACATAACCGAAGCTTTCGGGCCCGTAAGTACCTTAATGCCTTATGATACATTGGAAGATGCAATCACATTAGCGAAGATGGGGAAAGGTTCTTTGGTGAGCTCTATTGTTACAAACGATGATAAAATTGCAAAAGAATATGCAGTAAACGCGGCAAGCCATCACGGCCGTATTTTAATTTTAAATCGTGAGTCTGCTAAGCAAAGTACAGGACACGGCTCACCATTACCGGGATTAATACACGGAGGTCCGGGACGTGCTGGTGGAGGTGAAGAAATGGGCGGAATGCGTGGTATTAAGCATTACTTACAACGTTGCGCCATTCAAGGAAGTCCAACAACCTTGACTGAAGTAACAGGGATGTACCAACCTAAAGCAGATTATAAAGAATCTTCTAAACATCCATTTGCATATCACTGGGAGGATATCCAACCAGGAATGTCTTTGAAAACGCATAACCGTACTATTACGGATACAGATATTGTAAACTTCGGAAATATAACTTGGGACCATTTTTATGCCCACACAGATATAACCAGCTTAGACGGAAGTATTTTTGAAAAAAGAACCGCACATGGCTATTTTATCATTTCAATGGCGGCCGGATTGTTTGTGTATCCAAACAAAGGCCCAGTTGCTGCAAATTATGGTTTAGAAGAAATTAGATTTTTACGACCTATTTATCATAACGATACATTATATGTGCGTCTAACGTGCAAGCAAAAAGTAGATAGAGATAGCAGAGGTCAAGAGCATCCAAGCGGAATTGTAAAATGGTATGTAGAGATTTTTGATGCAAATGTAGATAGCGCTAATGCTATTTTACCTTCTGGAGCAGAAAAAGAAGACCCTTTAGTATGTATTGCAACCATTCTTACAATGGTAGAGAAAAAGCAAGAAATTTTTACCGAAATGACAACAGATAAAATAAAATCTTGTTTGTCTAAAATTTCCGAAGATAGCAAACCTAAATGGGGGATTATGACGCCACAACATATGCTGGAACATCTGGAATATACCTATAAAATTGCAGGTGGAGAAATTCAAGATTTTGAGATTGCAACTCCCGATAAATATTTAGATGTAACACATGACAGTTTATATAATTTTAAAAAATTTCCTCAAAATTCTCGCTTTCCGCAGTTAGAAAAAGACACCTTAGCTTCATTAGTACACCCAGATTTGCAAACTGCAAAAGATAAGTTTTTAGAGCAGCGATTTAAATATTTAGCATTTTTTCAAGAAAACCCAGATGCAGTTTTAAAGAATTTAGTGTTCGGAAAATTGAATAAATATGAATCATATTTATTGGAGCGCAAGCATTTGAATCATCATTTTGAGCAATTTGATTTATTGTAAGAAGAAAATAATTAACGGACAGTCAATGCGGGTGTTCAACGAAAAGTCAATGCGCACTTGTTGCGCATTCGCTATCTCCCTAGACCGAATGTTGATTAAACTGTGTGCGAACTGAAAATAAAAATTGAACAAAACATTAAACTGATTCCGCAATAAATGCGGAATGACTATAAAATGAAAACAATGTACACCTACATAATGGCTCATATTAAAAATAGGCTTTTTTATGTAGGAGTAACAAATAATATAAAACAACGCACCTTTGATCACAAAAATGCAACTTATGGCACGCACACTGGGACATATAATATAAAACAACTAGTGTGGTTTGAAGAACATGATAGTCCATTAAAAGCAATAAGACGTGAAAAAACTATTAAAAAATGGAAGCGCGATTGGAAAATAAATTTGATTGAAAGTATTAATCCAGAATGGAATGACCTGGCAGCAGATTGGAATTTTGATGGTTTTATTACTAGTAAAGAGCGTTTCAATAAAAAGTAGATAATAATATTTAACCGAATGCGGAATAAATCCGCATTCACAAGTCAAGAAAGCGATGACAGCACCATACGTAAAAGAAGAAATAAATAACGGGATTTCAACTATAGAATTTTTTCACCCAGCGCATAATAGCTTGCCGGGAGATATTCTTGAAAAGTTGAGAAAGACTATTAAAGAAGCAGGCGAAAATAATGATGTAAAAGTAATTATCCTTAAAAGTGGTGGTGACAGAACATTCTGTGCAGGAGCTAGTTTTAAGGAGCTTATAAGTATTGATGATGCTGAAACTGGTCGCGTATTTTTTAGTGGTTTTGCAAATGTTATTAACGCAATGCGAAAATGCCCCAAATTTATAATAGGTCGTGTTCAAGGAAAAACTGTAGGTGGCGGAGTGGGGGTTGCAAGTGCAACAGATTACTGTATGGCATCAAAATTTGCAAGCATTAAACTAAGTGAATTAAACATTGGGATAGGGCCTTTTGTTGTTGGACCTGCAGTAGAAAGAAAATTAGGACTTACAGGAATGAGTCAAATTGCAATAGACGCAAATAGTTTTTATGATGCGGAGTGGGCAAGGCAGAAAGGATTGTATGCGAGCGTTCACGAATCTACCGAAGCTTTAGACGAAGCCGTAAAAGCATTTGCAGAAAACCTTTGTAATTATAATCCAGAGGCGATGAAAGAAATGAAAAAAATTATGTGGACAGGAACAGAGAATTGGGATGAGTTACTAGCCGAAAGAGCGGTGATTTCAGGAAGACTTGTTTTATCTGATTTTACTAAAAAAAAATTAAAGAGGTTTAAATAAAAATTTCCATTTATATGATTTACAGTTTTAAAGGGCATATACCAGTTGTACACGAATCAAGTTTTGTGCACCCCTTAGCGGCTGTGACTGGAAATGTAATTATTGGTAAAAACTGTTATATAGGTCCTGGAGCCGCAATACGTGGTGATTGGGGTGAGATTATTCTTGAAGATGGTGTGAATGTACAAGAAAACTGTACGGTTCATATGTTTCCGGGTAAAAGTATTGTTTTGAAAGAAGGTGCACATATTGGTCACGGAGCCATTATTCACGGAGCCAATTTAGGCCGTAACTGCCTCATAGGAATGAACAGCGTTATTATGGACGATGCCGAAATAGGCGATGAATGTATCGTAGGAGCCATGGCATTTGTAAAAGCGGAAACCAAGTTTGAAAAGAGACAATTAATAGTAGGGAATCCTGCTAAAGCAATAAAAGAAGTTTCTGATGAAATGATTGCCTGGAAAACTGCAGGGACAAAATTGTATCAACAATTACCAACAGATTGCCAAAAGACCTTAAAGGAAGTAGAGCCCTTGCGGGAAATCCCAAAGGATAGACCTAAACAAGAAGATTTTTATAAAACGCTTCAAGAGATAAAGTTAAAAAAATAAATAAAAGTTGTCACACAGAGCTTATCGATAATTATTCAAAAAGCAATAGTGACTCTTACAGGCACAGCCTGATAATGAATTTAAAGATGTCAAAAATAGAATTCAAAATGCCCAAAATGGGCGAAAGTATTACAGAAGGTACTATCTTAAATTGGTTAGTTGAAGAAGGAGATTCGTTTGAAGAGGGCGATATTCTCGTTGAAGTAGCGACAGATAAGGTGGATAATGAAGTGCCTGCAACAAGTGCTGGTGTAATGTTAACTCACAAAGTTTCGGCAAAAGATGTGGTACCGGTGGGTGCAACGATTGCAATTTTGGAATTGAAAGAAGGAAGTTCGGTTTCAAATGTTTCCGAAGAAAAAGCTGCTTCACAGGAGAGTAAAAAGTCAACCTCAAAAAATAAGGTAACTCCTCAAAAAACTCAAAGTAGGTCTAGTGTTGACTCAAAGGCATTTAAGGTAAACGAAAATCTTTTTATTTCTCCTTTAGTAGATGCTATGGCTCGCAAAAATCATATTTCATATGAAGAATTGGCAAGAGTTAGCGGTACTGGTAAAGATGGAAGATTGCGTAAAAGTGATGTTACAGATTATTTAAAACAGGGACGACCATTTCAATTTGCACAAGAAGTGGCTGAATCCTTAGGATTTCAAGTGCCTAATTTAAAGTTTGACAAAGGGGAAGGGAGAATAGTGGAAATGGACCGTATGCGCGAGATGATTGCAGATCATATGGTATATAGCAAACATACTTCGCCACACGTAACCGCTTATGTAGAGGCAGATCTTACTGATATGGTTACTTGGCGTAATGCCAACAAACTAAAATTTCAAAAAAAACACGGAGAGAAATTAACGTTTACACCACTTTTTATTGAAGCAGTAGCGAATGCAATTAAAGATTTTCCGATGATAAATTCATCGCTTGACGGAAAAAATATTATTGTAAAAGAGGATATTAATATTGGTATGGCAACAGCCTTACCTTCTGGAAACTTAATTGTTCCTGTGGTTAAAAACGCAGATAAAAAAGATTTAAAAGGATTAGCAGCAGCAACAAATGAACTAGTAGGTAAATCTCGCTCCGGAAATTTGAAAGGCGATGACATGAAGGGCAGTACATTTACCATAAGCAACGTAGGAACTTTTGGAAGTTTGATGGGAACACCTATAATCAACCAGCCAGAAGCAGCAATATTAGCAACTGGAATTATTAAGAAACGTGCTGAAGTAATTGAGAAAGAAGATGGAGATACTATCGAAATAAGGAGTATGATGTACTTGTCTCTTTCATTTGACCACAGAATTGTAGATGGATTTTTAGCTGGATCTTTCTTGAAAAGGATTGCTGATAATATGGAGAATTTTGATACGAATAGAATATATTAGTGTTGTCTGGTCGAACATAGTCGAGACCTTTATAAATTAGACTGTAGTTAAATCGTTAAACCGATTCCGCTACAAGTGCGGAATGACTTGAATATGAAGATTACAAAAGATTTAGTTTTAAAAGCCTTTAAAAACCTAGTCACTGCAAAAGCAATGACTGAGATTTATGAGGCAAACTTTAAAGTAGTTTCAAAATATGTACATGCTACATCTCGTGGGCATGAGATAATACAAACCGCGGTAGGAATGCAATTACAACCGCAGGATTATATGTTTCCATATTATCGTGATGATGCTATGCTGCTTGCAATTGGTATGACACCGTATGAAATGATGTTGCAGGTATTAGCGAAAAAAGATGATCCATTTTCAGGTGGACGTACTTATTATTCACATCCTAGTTTAAATGATATTGACAAGCCTAAAATTCCGCATCAAAGTAGTGCTACTGGAATGCAGGCAATCCCTGCTACAGGAGTTGCTTTAGGCTTTTCTTACAAAGAAAGCTTAGGAAAGGAAGAGCCTATTGCTAAGAAAGTGTTTGAGGAACAACCTGTTGTTGTATGCTCTTTAGGTGATGCATCTGTTACCGAAGGTGAAATAGCAGAGGCTTTCCAGATGGCGGCTTTAAAACAATTGCCTATTCTTTATTTGGTACAAGATAATGGCTGGGATATTAGTGCTAATGCTGCGGAAACGAGAGCTCAAAACGCTGCTGAATATGCAGCGGGATTTCATGGATTAGAAGCAATTTCAATCGATGGTACCGACTTTGAAGAAAGCTATAAGACAATTAGAGAAGTTATAGAGAAAATACGAGCTGAACGTAGACCATTTTTGATACATGCAAAAGTTCCGCTATTAAATCATCATACTTCGGGAGTGCGAATGGAGTTTTATAGGGATGATTTGGACGAAGCAAAATCGCGAGATCCATATCCTAAAATGTTGCAGTTACTTTCAAATTTTAATATTTCCGAAGAGGAAATAAAGAAAATTGAAACTGAAATCGGAGCCGAAGTTGCCTCAAGTTTAGATAAAGCATTAGTCGCAGAAGATCCAAAACCTGAAGATTTATTTACACATGATTTTGCTCCCACACCTGTTACAGAAGAGGTGGGAGTGCGGTCACCAAAAGGAGCGGAGAAAGTAGTAATGGTGGATTGCGCATTATTTGCAATTGAAGAATTAATGGCAAAGCACCCAGAATGTTTGCTTTATGGTCAGGATGTGGGAGGACGTTTAGGAGGCGTATTTAGAGAAGCAGCTACGCTGGCTCAAAAATTTGGCGATAATCGTGTTTTTAACACTCCTATTCAAGAAGCGTTTATTGTAGGTTCGACAGTGGGAATGAGTGCTGTGGGGTTGAAGCCTATTGTTGAGGTTCAGTTCGCAGATTATATTTGGCCAGGACTTAATCAATTATTTACAGAAGTTTCACGAAGCTGTTATTTGTCTAATGGAAAATGGCCCGTATCAATGATATTACGTGTTCCCATAGGTGCATATGGTAGTGGAGGACCTTATCATTCTTCTTCAATGGAGAGTGTGGTAAGTAACATTAGAGGGGTTAAAATAGCATATCCTAGTAACGGTGCCGATTTAAAAGGATTGATGAAAGCAGCATATTATGATCCCAACCCAGTAGTAATTTTTGAACACAAAGGACTTTACTGGAGCAAAGTGAAGGGAACAAAAGGAGCTACGAGCATAGAGCCAAATGAGGATTATATGTTGCCTTTTGGTAAAGCTTGGGTTTTACAAGAAATATGGCCGCAAGAGGAAGAAGAAACGTTATCTATTATAACCTACGGTATGGGGGTTCATTGGGCTATGAATGCTAGTGCAGAAATGGGACTACAACAACAAATAGAGGTAATTGATTTAAGAACGTTACATCCTCTTGACTACGATACTGTTGTTAAATCTGTTAAAAAATGCGGAAAGTGTTTAGTAGTGACAGAAGAACCTTCTGAGAACAGCTTTTCTAGAGCATTACAAGGTAGAATTCAAGAAAAATGTTTTCAACAACTGGATGCTCCCGTTATGATAATTGGATCTGAAAATATGCCGGCAATCCCTTTAAATTCGGTTTTAGAGGAGACAATGATTCCTTCAACAGAGAAGGTGAAGGCGAAGATTGAAGAAATATTTAATTATTAAAACCTTCATTTTATAAATTAAAAAAGTCTTCCTTCTGTAAAAAAGGAAGACTTTTTTGATAGAAATTTTTTGAGTGATTTATTTAATTTTTTTAATTGTAAAAAAATTACTTCCAGCCTCAGGGCGCATACGAACTTCACCACTATTACCAGCTCGTTCAACATATATGTAAACTTCATCTCCAGATTGCATTTCTATAGTTTCGTTTATAACAACATTTGAAGTTACAACTCCATTTGCGTTTCTTATATAGTTGTTTGATATTGTTGAGCCTGGATATCTAGTTAAACCTCCTCGATTAACTAATAGTTGCGTGTCTAGTTGAAGGTCTCTATTTGATGTAATAGCAACAATTGTCATATTTACATGAATATTATAACGACCATCTTCGTTTATGGTAAGCCTAGTGACGTCTGGTCCCTCAGTTACAGAAAAAAGGTTTGTATCATCGTTCCATTCATTAAATTCGAATAGTTCTAATTCAGTCCCTGCAAAGTCATTTAAGTTTTGCGTTCTGTTTTCTGCGTTACCAAATCTAGCTCCACGGTCTTCATTTTTTTGTGCAACCCAACGGCCATTTTCCCAAACATAAAATCCAAGTCTAACATCATTAAGATACCCTGATGGAGTTAAATTTTCATTTGTGTTATACACTAATAATCCATCTGCTGGAGATGTAACAGGTGACGCTATTGAGGCATTCGTTAGCGCAACTCTATTTATAAGTAATCCTTTATTGTTTCCGGTTAACTCTAGCGTAGCGCTTAAATCAATTGAAGAGTCGCCAATACCTACAGAGCCATTTGTAACAATATTGTCATCAATGTTAGTAGGTTGATTTGTAGTACCCTCTTCATACCAATCATGGTCAAGATCATCTGAAGATAGTATTCTCCTCCATCTAGAATTTTGCCAAAAATAAAACCCTTCAGCCTCTGTGCCTGTAGATACTGCTGTAGGTCCTGTGTTCCATACTAATAAGCCGTCAATTGGAGATGATATTATTGGGCTGTAATTTGATAAATCATTAATTCGCATTCTATTAGTTAAAAATCCTTGATTGGTTTTAGATAAAGTAAGAGATGCATATTCTGGGTTGGTATTTGCACCAATTTCAACGTTGTTTTTTATTGGGTTTGCCGAAATTATGACACCGCTATCCGCTCTAATCTGAAAATTCATGTCAGGATCACCATCAGGATTTATAGTTACCTGACCACCATTAACTCCAAAACTATCAAAAGATAAAAAACGTCTGCTAGAACTACTAAAACTCAAATTACTGGCATTGTGCATGTACATTCCAGAATTAGTACTCCCTGCAAAACTATATACTGGAGCAGATTCACTTCCTAAACCTTCAGAATAAATTTTTGCTTGAGAACTAGAACCAGAAGGAATGGTAAATTTTGTATTATTGTTCGTTTTTACAACTAATGATTGTGGATTAGTAGTACCTATAAAATCACCCGTGGTTATAGCATTGCCTTTCAATTTCCAATCATTTTCTATTGCAATCCACTTGTCTACACCATTCCAATAATAAAATCCAGGCGTTACAGCATTAACTCCTGCGACTGTTGCGGTGTTAAATATGAGAGTACTTTTTTCTAAAGTATTTCCTGTTAAATTTATAGCAGATAACGAATCGTCACCTGTTAGAGCCACTCTTGGTATGAGAACGCCACTATCTGAGGAGTTTATATCTAATATAACTCCATCACTGGGGCTTGAGGTATTTATACCAACTTGGCTAAGTCCATAATATGATATAATTGTAAAAAAAATACAAAGTAAAGGTTGTCGCATTTGTAGGTTAATTTAAATTTAAGTGAGCAAAATTTAATTATTATTACATTTCATAAATACTTTTTTACGATAAAAGAATAATAATTTAAACAAAGGTGTATTTTTCCTACAAAAAAGAGTCAAAAGATATGTTCTATTCGTTGACTTGTCTATTTAATTCGATTAAATGTAGGCATTTTGTTTTTAAATCCAGTTTTTAGATAATACATATTATTAAGCTACTAGTATTTTAACTATTACTATGGTAAAATGCGATAATCTAATTTAATGTTAAATATTCTTAGGTGTTTTAAAAATTTTGAAAATAAAATTTTTAAAAATTCGCTTTTGTACTTTTAATTTTCAATTATCTAAAAATCAATTATGTATAGTTATAATGCAAAAAATTATAGCTGTTTATGATGGCGACACAGTAACTGCCAAAGTGGATTTAGGTATTCTTCATTTTCAAGTAATGGAGTTGCGTTTTTATGGAAATGATAGACCAGAATTAAGAGGAGAATTACGCTTCCGCAGAAATTAGAATACAACAATAAATAAATATGATTCATTTAAAAATGTGGATGGTATATTATAGTTGTAAAAAAGATCTAGTGGAAATAGTTTTCACGTAACATATAAAGTAAAATTCCAGAGGAATATTTTAATAATTGGATGTGCGCGTGGTGATAATTAGTAGTAAAACTATGCCAGCGATTTTTCTAACTGAGAAGATGAGGATTAAGCAGATTTCAGCTTATTAATTATTAGAAATAAAAAAAATACCCACAAATAGGTATTTTTTTTATTTCATACTTTTTTAATTTAGCCGATTCAAATTTATACTTATGAAATATATATGTACGCTTGTTTTTTTGTTTACTTCATTAATTAGTTTAGCTCAAGATTATGAATTTTTAGGTTCTTTAAATCACGGAGGTGAAAACAATTTAGGAGGAATTTTTGCAGTAAATGGGCAAGGGGAAAATCTGTCAATTATTAAAGATTATGATGTGATTAATCCAGGTAATAATCCTAGAGGTATTACGCAATTACCAAATGGTGATCTATATGGCGTTACGTACTCTGGAGGGGCATCTAATGAAGGGATACTTTTTAAATACAATTTACAAACAGAGGTATATAGCATTGTTCTTGAGTTTAAGGGTGATATTACTGGAAAAAATCCACAATCTAATTTTTTAATAACAGATACTAATAGGGTATTAGGTGTCACATCATCTGGAGGGACTAATGGCTTTGGGACAATTTATGAATTTGATTATTCAACAAATACTATAATTGT
This sequence comes from Patiriisocius marinistellae, assembly GCF_009014635.1. Classification (GTDB taxonomy): domain Bacteria; phylum Bacteroidota; class Bacteroidia; order Flavobacteriales; family Flavobacteriaceae; genus Patiriisocius; species Patiriisocius marinistellae. The sequence continues at coordinate 1,153,371 of NZ_BKCF01000001.1, forward strand.
GCTTCATCATTTTGACGGTTTATTAGGTAGTAATCCTTTAGCAATAATTCAAAAAAGTGATGGATTGATCTATGGTACAACATATAGCGGTGGAGCTAATAATAGGGGTTCTATATTTAGTTTTAATATGGATACAAATGCTATATCATCACTTTATGATTATCCTGCAACTACTCAATACCCCTTTGAATTAGCAGAAGCACCTAATGGAAAACTATATGGTGTTTTGAGATACTTTCAAGGAGGCTCTGGTATGGTTTATTCATTTGATGTTGATACATTAACTTTTAATACAATTTATACATTTAGTAATACAAGCCTTGGTAATAATCCAATAGGAAAAATGATTCTTGCACCAGACGGTATGCTATATGGTATTGCTCGGTCTGGTGGAGGTGGATCTAATGGGCAACAAACTAGAGGAGTGATATATCAAATAGACCCTTCTACAGATACCTACTCTATGAAAACCAATTTTTTACTTAATGGTTATAGTGAACCTTCAGGTCCTTTGCTTTTAGGTAGTAATAATTTAATGTATGGATTTACATATAAAGGTGGATTAGATGATAAAGGAGCCTTATTTAGTTATGATTATGTAACTAATACAAAAACATTTTTGACTGATTTTGCTGAAATTTCTGCAACTACAAACCCTTCTGGTGAAAACCCAATAATTCAAATTGCTGATAAATTATATAGTGTCCTGAGAGGAGGTTTAGGAAATAATGGAGTGCTATTTTCATACGATACAAGTACTGGAGAAAAAGAAAAATTAATAGATTTTGGATATAGCCCAGGCGGAGCTAGCCCAAGTAGTTCACTTACATTAACTACAAATGGTAAATTATATGGAGTTACTAGAAACGGAGGAAATTTTGGGAAAGGTACACTTTATGAAATTGATCCTGCAACAAGTATATATACAAAAGTATATGACTTTACAGGAGATATAGTTAACTTACCTTCTACAAAATTAGTAGAAGGCCAACCTAATATTCTATATGGTTTAGCTAGAACTGAAGATTCAACTAACTACGGAATTTTGTTCTCATTTAATACCTTAACGGGTATCTTAGCACTAGAACATAATTTTGTAAATATCGCAGAAGGAATTTATCCATCAAATAATTTAGAAGTTGATGAAAATGGCATACTATATGGCAAATCCAACAGTGGAGGGGCTAATAGTAGAGGTGTTATTTTTAAATATGATACTAATACAGATACTTACGCTGTAATACATCATAATGAGGCTGATTTATATATTTTTAGTCAGTTTCATTATCAAAATAATACATTATATTTTACAAATACAGAATTTAATACCTCAGTGACAGGTAATTTATTGCAATTTGACTTAAGTACAAATACCATAAGTATACTCCATTCTCTTATGGATAATGGAATAGATGGTCGTTTTAGTGGGTATTTAGTATTTAAAAATTCAGTAATATATGGATCAACTTCAAGTGGCGGGGCTAATAATTTTGGATATATATATTCTTATGATTTAGACACAGATACCTTTACAAACCTATATGATTTTACAATGGTTGGAACTAAGGCTCTTAATACTTTAGACCCATTGAATCAAAATATTATATATGGATCAACAACTGGGGGAGGTGCTAATGATAAAGGGGGTATATTTTCGTATTCTATCCTAGAAAATGAATTGATATATAATGCTCCATTTAGCTCAGAAAAAGGATTTAGTCCAAGTTATGATAAAAACTTTCTTCCTATTAACAGATGTATAGAAACTACAACTTTTACAGCTACGGGTTGGGAAAATGGTATTGTTCCCACGAGTACAGTTACGGCAATAATAAATGCACCTTACAATACTTCTATAAATGGAGACTTAGAAGCTTGCTCATTAATAATAAACGAAGGTGTTATAGTGACTATAGAGGCAGGTACCTATTTTAATATAGAAAATAGCATAATCGTAAATGGCATATTAAATGTTGAACATCAAGGTAGTGTTGTGCAAATTAATAATAAGTCTGGGGTAGTAAAAGGAAGTACTGGAAGTATAAATGTAGATGTTACAACTCCTATATTAAAACCACGCGACTTTATAATTTCTGGTAGTCCAATGACAATGGAGAGAAGAGATGCTGTTTATGAAAGTTCTTTTAGGGTTTTAAAACATTCAACATTAGATTTCTTCCCACATCCACTTGTAGATGATTTTTATGTACCAAATATTGTTGCTAATTTTATGGATGATAATTTTAACGATTGGTTAAATTACACAGGTACAATAAATCCTTCTGAAGGTTATTTAGTATATCCACAAGCAAGTATTTTAGACGGGAACTCAACGTACAACCTTAGTTTTACTGAAGGTACATTAAATAACGGAGTTATCAAATATGCAATGGATTTTCACGTCGATAAAAATTCAAGCCCAAATATAATTTCAAACCCTTATGCCTCAGCAATCGATGCAGAAATGTTTATAAATGCCAACAATGAAATTGACGAGGTTTATTTCTGGGAGCATATCACCACGCCAGATAACTCTTTTCCTGGAGGAAGCTCAGCAAATTTTAACATGGAGGATATTTCCATGTATAATCTTTCCGGCGGAATAGGTACAGGTACAGCAGCAAATAATGGAGGGGCAATTCCTAACGGGGTCATTGCTACGTCTCAAGGATTTGGTGTAAAAGCGACAGCAGCTGGAAGCGCTGTTTTTAATAATGCAATGCGTATTAACACAGGTAATACAACTTTGAGAACGCCAAATGCAGATAGCAATAGAATTTGGTTGGAAATAGAATCAATGCAATATGGTCTTAGTAGTGAAACCTTGATTGCATTCAGTCCAGAGGCAACATCATCATTTGATGCAGGATATGATAGTGATCAGTTAGGTAGAATTGTATCACTTTATTCTCATCTACCAGATGGAACAATGTCACTTGGTATTCAAGGACGAGAAGTTTTCGATGAAAATATTATGGTTTCAATGGGCTATGCCTCTCAAATTAATGATAATGCTCTTTTTAAAATAAAGATAAAGGCTGTTGAAGGTGGTCAAATTGAAAATGCCGTAGTTTACCTAGTAGATACATTTGAGGAAACCATTACAAATCTTTCTGAAAATGGCGCTTACACATTTACAACTGCAAAAGGTAATTTTCCAAATAGGTTTATTTTACAATTTGAAAATAATGAGACTCTTGAGACTTTGGACCAACACCTATCAAGAATTTCGGTAGTTCCAAATCCAACTAATGGTGTGCTTTTTATAAATTCTCCAAGTTCAATAATTAAGGATATTACTATCGTAGACATTCAAGGTAGGATTATAAAAAAAATAAGGGATATTGAAAATTTCAGTTTAAAATTAGATATTTTGGCAATGCAGTCTGCCGTATATTTTGTTAACATCAATACTAAAAACGGAACAGTTGTAAAAAGAATAATTAAAAATTAAATTCATTTAATTTTATAATCTAAAAACCTGTTTCGTTGATAACGTTACAGGTTTTTTTTGGAAGTTTATTTGATGAAAATAAAAACATCCATTTATATTTTTTTTTAATGCTTCGGAAACTGAATGTATTTAAGCATATTAAATGTTCTTAGATTTCTTAAAACTTTGAAAATATTATTTTTTAAATAAAGTTTTAAAAAATCGTTTTTGTATTTTTATTTTTCAATTAGCTAAAAACCAATTATGTATAATTATAAGGCAAAAATTATAGCTGTTTATGATGGCGACACAGTAACTGCCCAAGTGGATTTAGGTTTTCTTCATTTTCAAGTAATGAAATTAAGACTCTACGGTATTGACACACCTGAATTGCGAGGAGAAGAAAGAGAACAGGGACTAGTTGTTAGAGATATTGTTAGAGAAATGATACTTGATAAAGAAGTTGAGATAGATAGTTATAAAGATAAACAAGGAAAATTTGGAAGATATCTAGCCACAATAAAAATAGGTGATATAAATCTTAACCAATGGCTGGTAGATAATGGTCATGCGGTTCCATATATTCCATAAAAAAAAGCCCTCAATTGAGGGCCTTTTAATTTACTTTTTATTCATTGCTTCAGGTGGGTATTCCATTAAAATTTCAGAAACTATTGTATTAATTTTTTCTTCTTTTTTAGAAATATCACTTCCTCTGTAAAGGCTTGACCTACCTATTCCCTGCCACACAAGTTCGTTTGTTTTAACATCGATTAGATCAATATAAAGGGTTCCTTCAGTAGAGCGAGACACTGTATTGCCCCAATTGCCTCCCCAGCCATAACCAGGTCCCCAACCCCAAGCGCCATAACCCCAGCCAAAATTACTATTATAAACGTCTACACGTTCATTCTCTTTAGTAAATATGCTTACGAGCATATCTGGAGTGTTTGATTTTGTTTTTCCTTTAGCAACCAGTTGTGTTTCGATTGCTCTTAAAATTCTTTTTTTATCAAGGTCGCTAATTGCAGCCTTATCTATCCCTGGCTTGTAAAAAGCAAAAGAATTATAATTATTAAAATTTGCATCCTTGTCATAATCGCTAACTACTCTTACAGAAGAGCATGAAGCAAAAACGAGAAGCAATGCTACGGGTAAAAATTTAAATGCTTTCATAGTTTTTTTTTAACTAAATAATGAATCGTCCACGAAATTAGGAAGCGTTACTTTAAGATTAGGAGTACGTTCCATCTCTCTTTTAATAGCAAAAACTGCCTCTTCATTTCGTGCCCAACTGCGTCTTGCAATTCCATTATTTACATCCCAGAATAGCATACTTTCTAGACGTCGTTGTGCGTCATCAGTACCATCAAGAACCATACCGAACCCACCATTTATCACCTCGCCCCAGCCTACGCCACCACCATTATGGATGCTCACCCAAGTGGCTCCTCTAAAGCTATCACCTATTACATTATGTATAGCCATATCTGCTGTAAAACGAGATCCATCATAAATATTTGAAGTTTCTCGATAGGGAGAATCTGTGCCTGAAACATCATGATGGTCACGACCAAGAATAACTGTTCCTATTTTTTCTTCGGAAATGTGTTTGTTAAAAGCACTCGCAATCTTCATTCTACCTTCGGCGTCAGCATAAAGAATCCTTGCTTGACTACCTACAACTAGTTTATTTTCCTGAGCTCCTTTAATCCATTGAATGTTATCAAGCATTTGCTGTTGGATTTCTGGTGGAGATGTTTTCATGATCTCTTCTAAAACCTCGCAGGCAATAGCATCGGTTTTAGCTAAATCTTCTGGGTTACCACTAGCGCAAACCCATCTAAAGGGTCCAAAACCATAATCAAAACACATGGGCCCCATAATATCTTGTACATACGAAGGGTATTTAAAATCTATGTTATTTTCAGCCATGATATCTGCACCAGCTCTCGAAGCTTCCAGTAAAAACGCATTTCCGTAGTCAAAAAAATAGGTCCCCTTTGCAGTATGTTTATTAATAGCAGCGGCATGTTTTCTTAAGCTTTCTTGTATCTTTTCTTTAAATTCCTCGGGGTTGTTTGCCATCATTTCATTGGCAGCTTCGTAGCTCATTCCCACAGGATAATAACCGCCAGCCCAAGGGTTATGTAATGATGTTTGGTCACTACCTAAATCAATATGAATGTTCTCTTTGTCAAAATGTTCCCAGACGTCAACAATATTTCCATCATAAGCAATAGAGACAGTCTCCTTTAATTTTAGTGCATTTGTAACACGCTCTCCAAGCTTATGTACGTCGCTAATTACCTCATCAACCCACCCTTGCGAATGCCTTGTTTGAGTTGCTTTTTTATTGACTTCGCCACAAACTGTTACACAACCTGCAATATTACCGGCTTTAGGTTGAGCACCACTCATTCCTCCTAATCCTGAGGTTACAAACAAGCCTCCTCTAGGTGATTTTTTAATTTTTCTGAAACCATTCAAAACTGTAATTGTAGTCCCGTGCACAATACCTTGAGGCCCAATGTACATATAGCTACCTGCTGTCATTTGGCCATATTGAGTAACGCCAAGTGCATTAAACTTTTCCCAGTCATCAGGCTTTGAATAGTTAGGTATCATCATTCCGTTTGTCACAACAACCCGCGGTGCATCTTTATGTGAAGGAAATAAACCTAGCGGATGCCCAGAATATACAACAAGTGTTTGCTCATTTGTCATCTGTCCTAAATATTGCATTACAAGCCTATATTGTGCCCAATTTGAAAACACACCACCGTTTCCTCCATAGGTAATTAACTCATGAGGATGTTGTGCTACAGCATGGTCAAGATTGTTTTGAATCATTAACATAATTGCTTTAGCCTGCGTGCACTCACCTGGATATTCATTGATGGGCCTCGCGTAAATTTTATAATCCGGGCGTAGGCGATACATATAAATACGACCGTAGGTATCGAGTTCATTTTTAAATTCGGGTAGGAGAGTGGCGTGGTGTTGAGGTTCAAAATACCTAAGTGCATTACGAAGTGCAAGTTGTTCTTCTTCCGCAGAAAGAATTTTTTTACGTTTAGGAGCATGGTTTACATTTGTATCGTATTCCTTTAAGGCTGGAAGTGTGGTTGGGATTCCTTGTAAAATTTCTTCTTTAAAATTCATATCGTATAATGATAGTGTGAGTGTTAAAATTACTACTGTTTTTTCTTTTTGTTAAATCCGTAGGGGCAATGGCGACAACCACTTTCGCAACAATAACCTCTTTTAAGGTGATATTGTTCGGTAAAACATTTATATCCTTCTGGGGTAAGGTAGTAGTCCCCTTCTTCGATGGGTATATTTTTCTTTGGGAATAGCATGCAGTAAAAATACATAAATCCAAGATTAGAAATAAATCATTGCGTGGCCAAAATATGTATATTTAGGCATAGCCGAAATGTAACTATGATTATACTAGTGTCAAAATTATTAATACGTAAGGGGTTCAATGGGATTGCATTATGGCCTTTTGTTATACTACGGAAACGAGAAATGAAAGAAGATGCGGTTATGTTGAATCACGAGAAAATCCATTTACGACAACAAATTGAAATGTTGGTAGTGCTATTTTATATTTGGTATGGGCTTGAATTTTTTATTAGATGGATACAGTATAATAACAAACATACTGCCTACCGAAATATTAGTTTTGAAAGAGAGGCTTATGCTAATGAATGTAATTTTCAATATATAAAGCAAAGGCGATTTTGGTCATTTTTAAAATTTATTTAAACTGTTTTATGTTATTAAAATTTCAACATAAAAAAAAGGCGTTACAGAGTGTAACGCCTTTTCAAATTTTAAATAGTTAATTAATTTTTTATAATCTTTTTTGTAATTGTTCCTTTATCTGTTTCAATGATAGCATAGTAAACTGCTGTGTCTAGTGTAGCAAGATTTATTTTATACGTATTATTTGAAACTTTTTTAATATTAACAATTTCTCTTCCTCTAGGATCGAATATTTTAATTTTATTGATAATAGCATTCTGAGATGAAATTGTTATAATCCCGTTTGTAGGATTTGGATATAATTTAATATTTTCAGCATTAGTATTAGTCAGTCCTAAAGTTTCTTGTTGGAAATGTACCGTAAAACGATTGTCATATGTTCCAGCATCTGCTTGGAAAGTATATTCATTTATTGATAAATTAGTTGTAATTCCTAATTCGTTATCAGTCAATAATACGGTTTCGCCTTCAATATTTATTCCTTCAATACTTGAAAGTGAAATGGTGTATGATTGATCATCTCTATTTTCTATTAACGTTGAGAAACCAAATGGTACACTCATTGTATCGTTAAAAGATCCAAGACCTTGAATACCTAATTGTTCAGTTCCATCTTGTAAATGAGAGTATAATGAAACAACAGTGCCTAAACGTTGAGTGTCATACGCAGGATCAATTTCATTAGTGGCAGTTGCAATGAAACCAAGACCGGCCGTACTTCCTAAGTTATATTTATTATCTAAAACATTAAGTCTCATTAAATCTTTGTCTTCTAGTTGAGCTCTAAGTGTTGTATTTCCAGATGTCAGTCTCATTGCGTTTGTAAAAGTAATATCTCCACCTGAGTTTGCCATAATCCCAAAACCTTGTCCTGTTGAAATTATACCATTTGGCGTGGTTCCTCCACTTGCTGCAGGAATTCCCATCATACCATTATATGTTGAGATGTCTTCCATACTAAAATTTTCAGTCAAAGGACCGGGCACACCACTGTTAGGTGTTATATTATGTTCCCAAAAATAGACTTCGCTCACACGACTATTGTCTTCAATAAACTTTTCAGCATCAATTGCAGATGCGTAAGGATTTGAAATAATGCTAGGGCTGTCTTCTTTATTATCGCCGAAGAAAGCATTATAGCTAATGTCACCACTATTAAGTGTCCCTTCTGTAAAGTTGTAATTGTACGAACCATCATCTGTATAAGAAGGTCTCAGTAAATAACCTTCTCCAGGGTTTAAAACACCAGTGTGATTTGAATAGTCAAATGCATTGTTGTTATTGTTTAAAAAATTTATTCCACTAATTCCCGGGAAAGGGCTAAAGTTTTGAGTGGTGTGTTTGAGTAATTGATACGGGTTATTGAATACAGCATCGCTACTAGTAGTCATTGGGCTTCCTAAAAACATGAAATCACGGGCAGTTAATTCTGGTGTTGTTAGTGCAACGTTTATAGTTCCATTGTTCGTTACTGTGGCATTACCCATAATTTGAACTACACTTCCAGTGTGTTCAATTATTAAAGATGCTCCAGCGTTAACAGTAATGTTACCATTAACATTTACATAGTCACCAGCTGTAATTGTAAGAGTTGCATTGTTTGTAACTGTTAATGTACAAGCATCAAAGCTACCTCCATTTAAAGATGTATTGTAATCTGTGCTAATTGTAGTATTACTTGATATACTAGAAATATCTCCATCAGTCCAACCATTATTATACGAAGCTATATCTGGACATGGAATTAATGTTACATTTATATCATCAATTGCCATATCGCTAGCAAAACTTCCATTTCTGCTACCTATAAATCTTAATTTTACATTATTACCTCTATATGCATTTAAATTAACAGTCTGATCATTAAACCAATTACTACCTTGAGCACCAGTTTTTGACCACAAAGTTACCCATCCAGAACCAGTTTGATTATTTGCTTGTAAAGCGAGAGTTCCTATATTACCGCCAAGCATGTGATAATCAAATGAGATTTGCGCACCAAAATCACTAGGTATTTCAAAGCATGGAGAGGCTATAGCGGCGTTATCAGAAGCACCTGTAATATCTGAAGCTTCAAGATATGTGTAAAAAGTTCCTTGATTTGCATTTGTAGGTCCTGTATTTCCACTAGCTGTAGTTCCTCTGTCTCTCATCCAAGAACGATCGTTGTCATTTGGGTTACCGTCTAGATCAAAACGCTTCCAAGAATTAGTTTCAAAATCCATTGCATACGGGAATTCTGTAACTAATTCATTACAAAAACTAACATTTTCTCCATCATCAAACATATCTTGTAATTTATCGATAGGCTCAGTAAAGTTAGGAACACCATTTGTTGTTGCTTGACCAGAAATTGCATCTGTATTATAATATAATGATGGTGTAGATTCACCTGGAGAAAGTACTTGAATAAAAGCTGTGCGACCACTATTGGTGTCACTTTCACACCTAGAATCACCACCTACTCTTTTTGCCGCTTGCATTGCAGCCATCAATTTTTCTGCTAGATTTCCATCTGTATTTACAAATGCAGTCTCCATATCATTTAGTAAATCTTGTCCATTTAAGTTGTCAGCCGCACTGTCGTTATCTAAAATATTCCCTTGTATGGAATAAGTAATTCCGTTAGTATCACTACCGCCTATGTTATTCCCATAGTGTCCATTAGAGCTTCCTGTAAAGCCTGCATGAGTTAAATTTCCAGCATTGTCAAAGCCTACAATACCATATTGTCTACTTGCACTTTGTCCATCAGCATTTACAGTCGCAGTAATAATTTGTTGTGGAGAATCACCAGCTAACATTCTATTTCTTGCAAAAATTTGTGTACTTTCATTATAGGCTGCTTGAGAATGAATCCCTCCAATAATATTACCGTCATTATCTCTAATTAAGTCACTTAAAAAGTCAATTCCAGCGTCAAAATTCACACAACTACAACCCGCTCCGCCCACTTGTCCTGTGTTAGGGTCAAAGGCTACAATTGAAAATGTATCACCTTCATCATTTCTAGAGGTGTCAATAACTTGGGATTCCGGATTGTTTTTTAATAATTCTTGATTTTGAATATTGTAAGAATCATCGCTATTCGATTTAAATAAAAAAATTGTTGCAATTGTTAGCAATGCAATTATTGATGTAATTAGTGTTTTCATAATAAATAGGGGCTTTATTTTGGGTTATTATAATTGTCTTAATAGTGTTATTGTTAAATAAGCATCTTGAGCATTATCTGTAAAACTGTTATTTCCTTGGTAGGGATTAGAGCAAAGGCCAAAAAAAGCATAACCAGTAGCTGCTCCACCACAAACTGAAGATAAGTTTAAGCTATTTGGATCGACATTTTCATGGGCCCAAAGACGTGCACGTACTTTAAAATTATATGAGTCTCCTTCACTTAAATCAACTATATGTACTATAGTTGTTTGTCTTCCTAAGGCTTGAAATGCACTAGTACCTGGTGCTTTCTTAGTGTTTGAACTAACTGTGCTTTCTGCTACTTTTGTATTGTCTATTTCTAACATATAAGATCCATGTACAGTAGCTTCGCGAGCAGTATTCAAATGGTTGAGAGCAGCTATATAGCCTGTCACATGAATTTCATAAGTGCCTGTATAGGGTGCTACAAAATTTTGGTCTAGACCGGGAATTGTATAGGTTGTTGTTGTGTTTGCTGCACGCACAGTCTCAGTTTGTTCGTATTGAACAGTAAAACCTTCGTTAAACATTTTTTCCCATCTATTCCCATCCCAAAAATAAAATCCGGGGGAGACTTTATTTAACCCACTACCTAGGTTTGAAGTGTTATAAATCCATAACCCTTCTACTAGGGTTGCAGGTATAGTAGTAATATCATTTCTTGATTGTAATGAAATTTTAGGAATCATTAAACCTTTGTTCTCACTTTTAAGCTGAAATATAGCTCCATTGTCAATCGTGTGATTCTCCGTTGAATCTGGAATTACTACTTGAGCTGAAGTACCAACTGAAGCTGTTAAAATGATGAGTAAAAATTGAGCTAAAAAATAATTTTTCATGATGTTAGTTTAAAGTATGTGCCAATTACATTTTAGTATTGCTTGATGAGGCTAATTGTCATAGTTCCTCGTTGGGCATCATTTAGGGTATTGCCTGAATATCCATTCGTGTTTTTTCCAAAACTTCCAACACTAGTATTATTTGCAAGCCATTCTCTTCCGCGAACTACAAACCTATAAGTAACTCCTGCATTCAATTCCATATTCACTAGTATAGATGCGCTTTGCGCTAGATTATTTACAGATACGCTTCCTAAGCGCTTAGAAGAAGTTGTGAGGTAGGTTTCTTTTACTGTGGCAAATGTCCCACCAGTAGTAGTTTCAGTAAGATTTATATTGTCAATTGCAATATCTGATCTAAAATTTGGACCAGTAGTCCCATTAAACCTTAATTGAACTGAACCGCCTATATAAGGTGATAAATCCACAGAATGAGTAAACCAAGAATTTCCTTTATTTCCAGAATTGGTCCATAAAGAAGTCCAAGTTGCACCATTATCATCACTAGCTTCTAAATCAATAGAGCCCATAGTTGATCCATACATATGATAATCAAAAGTAAAAGTAGCTGCAGGAGACGAAGTTAAATCAAAACAAGGTGAATTTAATATTGCATTTTTATTAAAATTGTTAGTTGCTTCTATGTACATATACCAAGAATTGAAAATCCCACTTGATCCTCTTGATGGTCCAGTAAAGCTGCTAGGGGTCCCATTTTGATCTCGTGTCCAGTTTATATCATCTGCTCCAGATTGTGACCATGAGCCTAATCCGCTTTCAAAGCTTTCGTTGTATGGATATGTCGTAATTCCTCCAGTACAACCTCCTGGACTACCACCACCTCCACTATTAGCAGAAGACATAGCTAAGCTTATAGATCCTTGTGCGGCACCGTCCCCAGATGTGTCAATCAGGTTCCCGGCAGCATAATATCCTTCTACTCTTATTTGATAAGTGCCGCTGAAAGGAACGGTTATATCACCTGTATCTAATCCAGGTAGTAGTACATATTCAGTGTCATTTGCGCTTGCAGTAATTTCTGTTGTTTGATCGTATGAGAGTGTATACCCTTGAGTATAAAATCGACGCCATGAAGTTCCATTAAAATAATAAAAACCAGGTACTACTTCTGTTCCAGAACTACCTGTACTAGCTGTGTTATAAACTAGAAGCCCAATGGTCGGAGATGGGGTGATTGTAGTCATATCATCTGTTCCAGTAAGAGCCACTTTAGTCATTAAAAACCCTTTGTTTGTGCTAGTAATATCTAGAGCAGATGAGGCGCTTGGAGTAGTTGTGTTAATACCTACTTGAGCGTTAGTGAATAATGAGCAGAGTAAAAAACAACTGCTAACTAAAAATATATTCTTTGATATAGTTAAGAATTTCATATGTTGAAACTTAATTCTAACCGCGCTAAATAATTTTTTATAAATCAACAGCTGCAGTAGTACGATTATTATTTTGTTACTGTTGTTTTAAAAGGGTAATTGAAATAGAACCTCTTTGTGCATTATTCACTCCACTAGCACCAGGGTATCCATTTGTGTTTTTTCCAAAAGTTCCAAGTCCCACATTATTACGAGACCATTCCCTTCCCGTAACATTAAAACGGTAGGTATTTAAAAGATTAAGGTCTACCGTATAAATAATAGTTGTGTTCTGAGGAATATTATTTAAAGTAACACTTCCAATTCGTTTAGAAGTAGATGTCACGTACCTTTCTTTTACTCTTACTGGTAATCCAATGCCAGTAGTCATGTTCAAGCTAATTGAGGCTTGACCTACACCTTCAGAAGAAGTGTTTGAAAGATTTCCGCAGGCATAAGCAGTTTCAACCTTTATTTGATAAGTTCCAGAATAGGGAACGCTTATGAAACCAGTATCTAAATCTGAAATTTGAGTATATACAGAACTTAATATACTTGCTGTGGTTTGAGATTCTTGGTCAAATTTTATTCCATACCCTCTATTGTAAAAGCGCAGCCATTGACTTCCGTTCCAATAATAGAAACCTGGGGTAACTTGAAATGGTAAAGCCCCAGAAGTAACTGTGTTGTAAACTAATAGTCCTACTGTAGCACTAGGTGTAATAGTAGTAGTATCTGCTGTACTTGTTAAAGAAACTTTAGGTAATAAAAATCCTTTATTTGATGCTGAAATATCTAAAAGAGCTCCTACTGCTGGGGATGTAGTGTTTATTCCTACTTGTGAATAACTAAAAGTAGTATTTACTACTAATAACAATAAGCATAATTTTAGAATAGTGTATTTTTGCCTCATATTAATACGTATCTAGATTGGGGACTACTAAATTATAGCTTACATTTTAATAATTGCGATTAAAAACAATTTTTTTCGATGAAATACATTAAATTTTAACATTTTTCATTTAAAACCAGAATTTTTTTATCGATAAAATACATTATTCGGCTACAAAACACAATCCATGACCAGTTTTTACGATTGTGCGGTAACAATTTTTTAAGATGAAATTTTGGAAATATCAAAATTGAATTATGAGTAACAATTCAATAAATATTAATTATTTATCAGATACTAATATTCTTGACATTAAGCGAGATGATTTGTTGCATCCACACATTTCAGGGAATAAATTCAGAAAATTAAAATTTACCATTTTAGAGGCAAAAAAAATAGAGGCAAAAACATTACTAACTTTTGGTGGTGCTTTTTCAAATCATATTGCAGCAGTTGCCGCAGCAGGAAAAATTCATTCATTTAATACAATAGGCGTTATTAGAGGAGAGGAGTTGGTTTCTAAGGTTAATAATAATCCTACATTATCTTATGCTAAAGCTCAAGGAATGCAACTATTTTTTGTTTCTAGAGAACAATATAAAGACAAAGAATCTCCAGAGTTTATAAATTTATTACATCAAAAATTTGGTGAATTTTATAATATTCCTGAAGGCGGAACTAATGACTTGGCTGTTCAAGGCTGCGCCGGAATTTTAACACCTCAAGATTTGAGTTATGATTATGTATGTGTTTCGGTAGGAACAGGGGGGACTATAGCAGGTATTGTTACTTCAGCAGCACCACATCAACATGTGTTAGGGTTTTCAGCGTTGAAAGGTACATTTCAGAAGGAAATAATATCAAAATATTCAGAGAATAAAAATTTTACTTTGATAGATGATTATTGTTTTGGTGGGTATGCTAAAATAGATTTAAAATTAATTCGTTTTATAAATGAGTTTAAAGAAAATCACAATATCTCACTCGACCCAGTGTACACCGGAAAGCTATTTTATGGTATTTTCGATTTGTTGAAAAATGGATATTTCAGAGAAAATAGCCGTATTTTAGCCGTTCATACTGGAGGCCTTCAAGGTATAGCGGGTATGAATGAAAAATTAAAGAAAAAAAACCTTCCTACAATCAATGTTTAAGTTATCACATCGCATTCCTTCCTTAATTATTATTATAGTTTTATTATTTGCTAGTTGCAAAGCAAAAAAGAAAGCAGTTACATATAAAAAAAGAGATAAAACCGAGAAAGTGGTTATAGCAACCCCAAAAAAGGATAATCCAGTTGCTGCAAATCCAACTCCAAAAGAGATTGTTAAACCCAAAGAAACTTCAAGGCCAAAAAATAATAGTTCATATGCAGAAATTGTAACAGATTATATTTCAGAATTTAGTCAAATCGCACAAGAAGAAATGTTACAATATGGTATTCCTGCAAGTATAACATTAGCACAAGGGATTTTAGAAAGCGGAGCGGGCAGAGGCGAGTTGAGCAATAAGGCAAATAATCATTTTGGAATAAAATGCCATAAAGGATGGGAAGGCGAACGTGTTTATCATGATGATGACCGAAGCCAGGAATGTTTTAGAAAATATGTTGACCCTAAATATTCTTACCGTGATCATTCATTATTCTTAACTGGGCGAAGTAGATATCAAGATTTATTTAAATTAAATAAAGAAGACTATAAAGGATGGGCACGTGGTTTAAAAAAAGCTGGCTATGCAACAGATCCTAAATATCCTAACAAGCTTATAAGTATTATTGAGCGTTATGATTTACAGCGTTATGACAACCAAACGATTGGTAGTTCTGCAAAAATCACTAATGTTGATGAAACAAAAATTAGCACTTATATTGTGAAAAAAGGAGATACCTTATATAGTATTTCTAGGAAATTTAATGTAGCAGTAAGCTCGTTAAAAGAGTATAATGGTCTTGATGACAATACTTTGTCAATAGGACAACAATTATATCTACACGCAGTAAAAAATTAAATTAAGATGATATATCAAAGAAGCAGTACCTTATTCGCTGCGGCTAAAAACGTAATTCCTGGTGGAGTAAATAGCCCTGTACGCGCATTTAAAGCAGTAGGTGGTGATCCTATTTTTGTAAAGAAAGCGAAAGGCGCTTATTTATATGACGAAGATGGAAATACATTAATTGACTATATAAACTCATGGGGGCCTATGATCTTAGGCCATGCTCATGAACCAGTTGTAAACGCCGTTATTGAAAAAACAAAGTTAGGAACGTCATTTGGGATGCCTACAGAAATAGAAACTAAAATAGCTGAATTAGCAATTTCTATGGTTCCAAATATCGATAAAATAAGATTTGTAAATAGTGGTACAGAAGCTTGTATGAGTGCTGTGCGTTTAGCACGTGGATTTACTGGTAAAGATAAAATTATAAAATTTGCAGGATGTTATCATGGGCATAGTGATTCTTTTCTAATACAAGCAGGAAGTGGTGCAGTAACCTTTGGAAGCCCTAATAGTCCTGGTGTTACAAAAGGTACGGCTAAAGATACTTTGCTTGCAGAATATAATAATTTGTCTCAAGTTGCTGAAATTATCAACGACAACAAAAACGAAATTTCTTGTATTATTTTAGAACCTATAGCTGGAAATATGGGGTGTATTCCACCTGCTGAGGGTTTTCTGGAAGGGTTGCGTAAACTTTGTGATGAAAACGAAATATTGCTCATATTTGATGAGGTAATGACAGGGTTTAGGGTGGCAAAAGGAGGTGTGCAAGAACTTAAAAATGTGAAAGCAGATATTGTTACCTTCGGAAAAGTAATAGGCGGGGGACTGCCCGTTGGTGCATTTGCCGCTCGTGAAGAAATTATGAATCATTTAGCGCCTTTAGGACCAGTTTACCAGGCAGGAACATTAAGTGGTAATCCACTAGCAATGGCTGCGGGATATGCAATGTTAAATGAATTAAATAGTAAGTCTGAAATTTTCAAATCTTTACAGAAGAAAACCGAATATTTACACAAAGGAATGACCGAAGTTTTAAATAATCGTTCCATTGCTCACACTATTAATAGAGAGCAATCAATGATTTCGGTACATTTTTCTGAAACGCCAGTTACAAATTTTAAAACTGCTGCAAATGCAAATAATGAAACTTTTAAAAAGTTTTTTCACGGTTTGCTTAATAATGGTATTTACATTGCTCCAAGTGCTTTTGAAACTTGGTTTTTGTGTGACGCGTTATCTTATAAAGATTTAGATAAAACAATTGAAGTAATTGATAAGACAGTTCAAACATTTTAAACATAAAAAAGTCCCACAATTTGTGGGACTTTTTTAATTATATTAAAAACAATTTATTGCTTTTGCATTGCTAAGTATTTTGTGTATTGCTCAGCAGTTAATGTTTTTTTCATAGCATCGTTAAGTGTTTTGTCTAGTTCAGTTTTCTTCACCTTAACTTCAGCGTTATTCATGTCTTTTCCTGATACGCTTTTTCTCATGCTTACTTCATTTGCAGTAAATGCTCTAAAAACAGCACGTTGTTGATCACCTGTTAATTGTAACGCATCGTTTAAATTAGATGTTTTCGTTTTTGCAACTACCTCTGGTCTGTCATCTTGTGTTGTAGATAGTGACTGAGCTTGTGCATTTTGAGCTCCAAAAATAAATAGTGCAGCTACTGCTATTACTTTAAATAAATTTTTCATTGTCGGTTTTTTATTAAATAATGTACTAATGTAAATAATTTGATTTCAATAAACCAATAATTGAGCCAAAAAGATGAATTTCAAAACAATGTGTTTAATTTTTTATCATTTCGGTTACTATATGATATCACTATTTGGCTCAATGGAAAGGTGCGTTTGCTAGTTAGAGGTTTTTAAAAATTGTGTTCGATAGTACTTTCACTATAAATCTAAAAAGATATATCAACATGAAAACAAAAATTTTATTATCAGCAATGCTTATTGTATTGGTGTTCACCGCATGGAAGGTTATTGAACCTTCAAAACAATTTACTGAAACTCAAAGAGTGCTTGAGCCAGAGGCTGGGTGCGTATTTATGACTGTAATGGGGGAGGAGTCCTCAAATAATTTTTCTCTATATAAAAATGATGAAAACCTAACTCTAGCTATCCGTGATGGATTAGCATGGTTGTCAAAGGCACAGTTAGAGAATGGAGGGTACGGTGCGGGAACTCATAATGCGCAAAACGTTATGGATCCTCATGCTGTTCAAGGCGACCCAGCAACAACTGCAATGGTAGCAACAGCTTTTTTAAGAAGCGGAACCACATTAAAAAAAGGTATTTATAGTAAGCAGCTACAAGGAGCAATTAATTATTTGCTAAACGAAGTTGAACGTAATAAAAACAACGAATATATCACCCAGGCAAGAGGTACTCAAATTCAGCGTAAGCTAGGTGAAAATATAGATGTGGTAATGACAGCTCAGTTTTTTTCTAATCTTTTAGGGAGAGAATTAAAAGGTGTGGACTCGAATAGAGTGTCAAGAGCATTAGATATTTGCATTGATAAAATCCAGCGAAGTACAGATGATCAAGGAAAACAAAAAGGTGCAGGTTGGGCTGGTGTTTTGCAAAGCGGTCTCGCTAATAGTGCACTAGAAGCGGCACAATCTGTGGGAGCTTCGGTAAATGAAGATATTTTAGAAAAATCACGAGCATATCAAAAATCAAATTATGATGGTGAAAACGGAAATATTAATACTGCAGATGGTGCCGGTGTTATGCTATATTCTGTTAGTGGTAGTGTGAGAGCAACTGCAAAAGATGCGCGTAAAGCTGAGAATGCTATCAAAGAAGCAAATAAGAATGGGACATTAGAAGAAAAAGTTGTTAATGCTGCAAATCTTCAAAAAGCAGGATATACTGAAGCTGAAGCAGCAGAATACACAGCGTCTTACAATGTATATCAATCTGCTAAGAAAGTAGCGCAACGTGAAGATGTTCTCAATGGTTTTGGCAATAATGGAGGAGAAGAGTTTTTAAGTTTCTTACAAACAGGTGAATCTCTTGCAGTAAATCAAGATAATGATTGGACAAAGTGGTATAATGATATGAGTGGGAGAATCTTAAAAATCCAAAATCAAGATGGTAGCTGGAATGGACACCATTGTATTACTAGTCCTGTGTTTTGTACAGCAACTAGCTTACTCTTGTTAACTATTGATAACGATATTGAATATTTAAGTAACATGGGTGAAGATTAAACGTCTTTTGTCAAAAACACGCTTAATTTATAAATGTAGACCTATCTAATTTTTAATTTGTTTATTACTACATTATTTTAGTATATCAAGATTCATGTCTTGTTTGTTGAGATGGAAACATCTTTTTTAAAACATCGCTTACGCTACCTTAAATGCTAGCCCGCTTATGCCAAAAAGCAGGAACAGTGAGCGGTGTTATTTTAAAATAGCCGCTATAAAGCGGCTATTTTGTTTTATCTATAAAATTAAATTAAGCTCTTATTTTTTTATAAATTTCTTAGTTAAACTACCGTTACTTGTTTCAACCTTTACAAAGTAAACGCCACCTTGAAGACTAGCAATCTGTATATTCTTTACAGTTGCTTGGGTGTTTAAAATTTCAGAAAAAAGTTGCTTTCCTTGTATTGAATAAATTGTAATAGTTGCGTTGCTTTCTAGATTTGGCATCGAGATATTTAAAAGGTCTTTGGCAGGATTTGGAAAAATTGCCAATCCTACTAAATGCTGTGAAATAACACCTAATGCTACATCTTCATCTAAGAAATCTGGAACGTCATTATTGTTGGTATCATCATCAATAGGGTCTCCGTTATTGTTGTAATCTTCATCTTTTGTTAAAATGCCATCACCGTCATCGTCATCGTCAAGATAATTTTCAATTAAATCGCCATCAGTATCAATAAATATTTGTGGTCCAAGGCCTGCGCCTATTCCTTGAATTTCGTCGATCGTTTCTACATTGTCGCCATCATCATCACTATCTAGATAATTAGGGATGTTGTCACCATCTGTGTCATCATCTTCCAAGTCGCCATTATTGTTAAGGTCTTCGTCATCATTAGGGATTCCATCGCCGTCAATATCCAATGTGTCAGTCAATATTAAATCAAAGTTTATTAGAGAGAAACACCCTGTGTTAAAATTTGTAACCGAAACATGTATTGTTTGTGGATTGGTAATATTTGAATATTGTGTGGGGTCAACTATAGGATTCATATTTGACTGAGCATCTGCTAAAGTTTCAAAATAGTTAATATCAAAGTCGTTAGAAGGAAGACTATTTATTATTTTTCCTTCAACGTTTGTCAAATCAAATATTTCTGTGCCGTCCATATCTTCATCTACTAAGAATAAATTATTTGGGGTGACGGGTTGGGGAGTTTCATTTACAATTAAACTAAATTGTACTATATCAAAACATCCAGTATTGTTATTTGATAACCTTGCATATATTATTTGAAAATTTCCAGCGATATTAGTATATTCAGTGCTATTAGGTATAATATTTACATTTAATTCTGCTTCAAGAAAAACCTCATGATAAGTTACTGTAAAATTGGCTGGAGAATTAGAGCCCAATATTTCTGTACTTAATGAAGCGAGGTTAAATGTTCCAAAACCGTCATTATCAATATCACAAACTTCTAAGTTACTTGGTTGGTTTGCCTCAACTTCACAATTGACATTCAATACAAAAAATTTATAAAAGCTCATGCAACCTGTATTTTCTTCAATTGTTCTGTAGTAAATTATTTGAGAATATTCTACTTCATTAGTGTATGCTTCAGGATTTAATATTGATAAATTTGAGTTTAAATCATTAAGAGAAGCATAGTATATTACAGAAATAATTGAAGGGTCTTGTCCATTTAAAATGATAGTATCGTTTATTGTTAAATCTACCTGAGCAAAACCATCACCGGTCCCATCATTAATATCTATATTGTCACAATTAGATCCAGAACTACATCCGTTATTAGCTGGTGGTGTATTAAATATTGTAGTAGTTTCAGAAATTATCAACCCGCTGCCTGTAGTAATCTCAACTTTGTAATCATTCTGTTGAGTTGCAGTATAAGTTGCATTAGTCTCACCTGGTAATGGTACGTTATTTCTAAACCATTGATAAGATTGAGCATTTGTACAAGTAGCATCAAGTAGAAAATTAGAGCCTCCGCAGCTGTAATATTCATCTTCCAATACATCAACACACGACTGAGAAAACCCAGTAGATATTGAAAATAAAGCAAGTAAAATGAGTAGTAATTGTTTCATAAAGCATTTTTTTTCAAATATAAACAGATGGTTTTTAATGGGTTCTAAAAAACACCAATTTTAACGTAGTCTCATACAATCCCGTTCTCTCCATTTTTGCCTTCAACCATGCGTAAAAACTCATCACAAACACGTCCTCTTTTTCTGTGCCAATCCACTCAAAAGAGGTTTCTACCAACTGCTGAAATTTATCAGAATTGATCTCTTGAGGAGCCTCATAATATTTTGAGACCAGTTTAATAAAATTCAACACACGAACCTCACCCGAAGCTTTCAACTGTTTTGAAAATCGATTGTTAAAACCCGTAATCCTTGAAAGCACAACATCCAGTTTATCCAGTTCTATCAACACCAAAATTTCAATAATCGATTTTTTAATCACCCAAATCCAACCGTTTTTCTTTTCGTACCACAAATCGGTATGGTGCATTTGCTTTAAAACAGCATAACAATCCTCATATTTTTCTTGCTGAAAAAAACAAACGGCAAGCGTTAAATCAATATCCAGGGAGTTAGAGGTATATTGTTTTAATAATGAAATTGCTTTGTTGGGTTGATTGGTGTAATTAAAACAAAGCGCTCTATTTAGAGTCAGTTTTTCTTGGAATCTGCCATAGTACTTGCGGTGTTCCTTTTCCATTTGGGTTTCCATAATTCCCAAAAATTTTGTCGAAGTTTCAAAATCCTTATTTCTAAAACTTACCGTTGCCATCACATTCAACATTTCAATATGATAGAATAAGTGTTTATTGGCAAGCTCTCCTTTTTCCGAAACTATCTCGTACAACCTAAATAAAAAAGGAGCACTGTCATAATAATAACTTTGCAAACGAGCGGCCGTTGCTGTAATACTCATTAATTGAAAAAGTGATTTATAGGTAAGTTTGTTATCGAGTCCAATTTTAAAATTGCTAAAAACATCAGTAATAATATCTTGTATTGATTTTTGCTTCTTCGATTTTAAAGCTTCCTTAATATGCGCATACGCCATATTCATTTGTTGCTCACGGTTAAATAGTGCAAGGTTTTTTTCTGCTGAAATGATAAGCTCATTTAAAATGATTGCAGGATTAAGATGCGCGTATTGAATTTTAGTATGATAAATTTCGGTAAGAATAGCATACACATCTAATTGTAGCGCAGATTTTTCAGCTTTAGCTAGCGTTTTAAATCCTAGTTTGTAATGTTTGTGTTCAAAGAAAATCCGGCTGGAAAGTAGTAGTTTAAGTATTTCAAGTTCTTCACTTGTTTCTCCTGCAAAGCTTTTTAAGGCAATGAAATCAATAAGACTATCTTGTAATCTTTTACACAATGCATGAAAGGCATTTTTAGAATCTTTTCCATACAATTTGACAACAATATTATCTGTCTCTCCTTTAACAATAAGCTTAAAGAGTGTAGTGTTTTTTGTGTCTCCTCTTCGGTTTTTTTGCTGTAGGTTTAAGATAAAATCACGCTGTTCTTCAGCAGAAAGTGTTTCTATAATGCTCTGTAATGCTTTCATTTAATCGTAAGTTTTTTTTGTGTCAGTTTGGGTTAAATGGAAGACAGTAAGGTAGTGTTATATTTAACTTGTGTCAAATATAACAAATAAAATCACTCAAATTTTGTTTATAAAGCACACTTTGGCTTCTTTCAATAAAGTATTATTAATTAAATATTTGTTTTTTTAAATCGTAAGTTTTAATAAAAAGTAACATTTCCGAAGAACTTAATCCACCGCATCTTTGTGGGGTAAATAATTTTAATGCCGTTTTAATTGAAATATGGAGCATTCTTAATTTGAATTATTTTTTGTTCAAATGAGATTAAAAAATAAAAGCATAGCCTTAGCTACGGTTTTATTTTATAGCGATATGTGGACGAAAAAGAAACAAATTATATGTTTTATATTTTAGTTAGAGCGGCATAAATCATCAAAATCAAAAATTATGGAACATGTATTTAATGAAAAGAAGCCTGTAAACGCTCCTGCATTTGAGGAGAAAGTTGTTACTAAAAAGAGTAAAAAAGTAGAAGACTTTAATTGTAAACCAAGCCCAGCATTTATTGGTGCTTCTTGGACAGCATTACTAATAGGGATGGTGTCTTATTGCATAGGTTTATGGAATGTGGGGATGGAATTGAATGAAAAAGGCTATTATTTTACCATTCTGTTATTTGGTCTTTTCTCAGTGGTCTCCGTACAAAAAAGTGTGCGGGATAGAGTAGAGGGGATCCCAGTGACAGATATGTATTACGGGATAAGCTGGTTTACCACCATCGCCTCTATTGTATTGTTAATAATTGGTTTGTGGAATGCAGACATTGAGCTTAGTGAAAAAGGATTTTACGGAATGTCATTCACGCTAGCGCTTTTTGCCGCTGTCGCAGTGCAGAAAAATACTAGGGACGTTAAGTTTCTAGATGAAAAGGCAAATAGCTAACTATTAGTTTTAAGAGGTTGCGTGCTGGGCTTTTTACCTAGTACGCAATCCACAAAACAACATTAATTAAATAAAAAAATATGACGTCAAAATTAGAAAGAGACTTCGATGAGCTTGTAGGAGCTCAGGTTATTTCAACTGAGGTTCAGAACAATATTTTAGAATATTACGACACAAAAAAACAGGCAGAGCCCAACAAACTTTTTGCCATTTTTGGCGTGCTAGGTTCCTTGCTCGTGGGTTTAGGTGTTATTTTGATAATCGCTCATAATTGGGATGATTTTAGTAGAGGAACAAAAACTATTTGGGCATTTTTGCCTTTAGTTATTGGGCAAATTGCCGTTGCATTTTCTTATTTTAAAAGAAAGGGGAAGTCTTGGGTAGAAGGCTCGGCTACATTTTTATTCTTTGGGATTGGAGCGAGTTTATCACTGGTTAGCCAGATTTATAATATTAGTGGCAGTATGTCCTCTTTAATTTTGACTTGGATGTTGCTCGCTGCACCTTTAATCTATCTTTTAAAGTCGTATGCTTCACTATTATTACATCTTTTGTTCGCCACGATTTACGCCTGTAATGTGGGATATTTTAATGATGATATTCCGTGGTTGTATATTCCATTAGTGCTGTTTGTATTGCCTGCATATTTTAAAAATATTAAGATAGCGCCAAGCGATAATAGCACGGGAATGCTACACTGGCTGGTGCCTGCGAGTATTTTGATTTCGCTAGGTGCCTTTGTTTCTGGAAATGATACAGTGGGTTTTGTAATGTATATGGCGTTGTTTGGGTTGTTTTATAATATTGGGCATCTTACATATTTTAAAAGCCAAAAAATGCGTCGCAACGGCTATCTCCTCATTGGGTCGTTAGGAACGGTCATCACATTGTTGATTGCCAGTTTTAGGTGGGTGTGGAACGATGGTGCGACCTTCGGAAATGTGACTGATATTTATATTACAGGGTTTTTAATCGCTAGTGCGATTGGGGTTTTAATTTATTTATTTCGTCAAAAGTCATTGAAAATATTTAACCCTTTTCAGTATGCATTTTTACTCTTCGCGGGCATCTTTTTCTTTCAAGAATTTGATTCAATGATACCTATGGTTTTGACAAATATTTTGCTTTTATCTATGGGGTTATATGCAATATATCTAGGCTCAAAACGCAACGCATTTAGCATTCTCAATTATGGATTGCTCATTATTACTTCGCTCATCGCGTTTCGTTTTTTCGATATCGAAATTTCATTCGTAATAAGAGGTGTACTGTTTGTAGCTATAGGAGTCGGATTTTTTGTCGCCAATTATTCCATGTTTAAAAAACAATAATTAAAAAACAGAAGCCATGAATAAATTATTAACACCTATAATCCTTGTGGCACTATTTGCAGCACAATGGTTTATCCCAGCGCAAATGATTTACCAACAAGAAGCAGTACTCACAGAGGGAACTCCCTATAAATTTAAAACGATTCCTATAGATCCTAGCGACCCGTTGCGTGGCAAGTATATAGTTTTAAATTATGAAATGAACAAGTTGAAAATAACAGATTCTTCTCTTTTTAACGTAGATGAGTTTTATGTTTATATTGAAAATGACACCAATGGTTTTGCACAAGCAACACATGCAAGTGCCCAAAAAATGGATAATATGCAAGATTATATAAAAGTTGATTCGGGTTATTTTTATGAAGATACTATTCATTTCCAGCTTCCATTTAATAGATTTTATATGGAAGAATCAAAAGCATACGAAGCTGAGGTCTATGTAAGAAATGCAACTAGAGACACACTACCCTTAAATTGCTACGGGCTAGTTTATATCAAAGAAGGCCAAGCTATTTTAAAAAATGTTATTGTAGATGAGATTTCTATCAAAGATTATGTTTTAAAAAATCGCACAGAATAGAAAAACGCCGAGTAGCACTCAGCGTTTATTTTGATGATGGGAACGGCCTTTTTTAAAGGTCGTTTTTTATTCTTTAACAAACTTCTTACTTAAACGTTGTCCGTTTTCAGTTTCCAAAATAAGGAAATATGTTCCGCTGGCTAGCGATTGAATATTGACGGTATTGTTTTGGATGTTAGCGTTTATTGCTACACCTAATAATGAAGTAATCCGAGCTTTAGGTTTTAAAATTTCCGAAGTATTTATACTTAAAGTTGTTGTCGCTGGAATAGGAAATAATTCGATAGTTGTATTTGTTGAAATTTCAGAAATTCCTAAAATGGGATTACTTCCTTCCTCTACAAATAGTGCTTCGTTTACTGAAACATTTTCAATAAAATCTACCACTCCAGATGGCCATTCTATTAATACTGAGGTTACTTGTGCTGCATCGCCCAAGCCAAAATGTGGATTTAATGTATGCGCTTGTAAAAATCCAATGCCGCTTTGTACATGCCGCACTTGAGTTCCAAAATCTCCCGTTATTGTGATGATGGCGCCTATGCCGTTAGGGTTGCTTTCAATGCCTTTAAGGTTTAATGTTAGATAATTGTTTGAGTTGCCATTATTAACAAGTAGTTTGTCTGTTGTGGTTGCTTTTATATCTAAAAAACCATCGTTGTTAATGTCTCCCACGGTACCTCTACCTAATATGTCGGTTGTATTTTGAGTAAATGTTAAATCACCATTATTCAAGAAAATGCCTTGCCCAAACTCTGCATAAATATCGATAAATCCATCATTATTAAAGTCGAAAGCTACGATTGTAACACTTTGATCCTGCCCTTCAAATCCAGAGCCCATTGTCATATCTGTAAACGTTCCATCCCCATTGTTAATCATCAATTTTGTGCCTATTTCGTTATTGTGTTGATCAGCAACAACCAAGTCCATATCGCCATCATTGTCAAAATCTCCTGTTGCTGTTGACCAAGACTGAACTCCTAAATCTACACCTGCCGCTGGAGCAACATCTGTAAATGTACCATCGCCGTTATTGCGATGTAGTTGATCAACACGTCGTGGATCTGTTGGGCCAGTTCCACCACCAGCAATACATTTTGAAATGTAGACATCCATATCCTTGTCTCCATCATAATCAAACCAAATAGAGCCGTAGTTGCCACCACCTGGTGTGTCACCTATGCCTCCTTGATTGTCTGGTAAAAAATTACCTGTACCATCATTAATAAAATAATTATTAGGGCTTTCATCATTACACATAAATCCATCAATAAATCCATCATTATTGATGTCTATAAAATTTCCGCGTTGACAGAAAATTGAGGTTGTGCTTGTATCATTTTCAGTAAATGCAGTTCCGTCAACATTTGCCTGTAAAAAACTTACGCCAGTTTCTGCTCCATACATTAAATCATTAATACCATTGTTGTCGTAATCTGCAACAGCAAGGCTCCACTCAGCACCATGAGTTACCGTAGTGGGTATTGTCGTCATTTCTAAAGTTCCAGCAGTACTTTGATGATATATAAAAAGATTGTCTGCTTTAGGTATAATTATGTCATCAAGATAATCACCATTTACATCACTAATCCCGTAAATGAGATTTGTGGGCGTAATAGTTTGCTCAGTAAACGTTACATCCTGTGCATTTACAACTGTATTTAGGCAAATAATAGTTATAAGCGTAATTAGGTTTTTCATACTGAAATTTTAAAACAATTAAACAACCTCAACAAATAACCCTTCCTCGGTTTTCTCCACTTTTGCAACACCGTGTTTTGTCAAGCCTTTAATGGTTTTATCCCATTTTTTATTACTTAAACCACTTTCGCCTTTAAGGGTATCAAGGGCCATTCTTTCATTAGATTTTAAAATAGCTAATACTGCTTTTTCTTCATCATTCATCGCTACCGCTTTTTTCTCTGGTCTCATTTGAGGGAAGAATAGTACTTCTTGGATTGATGGATTGTTTGTTAAATACATAATTAATCTGTCCATTCCTATTCCCATACCACTAGTTGGTGGCATTCCGTATTCAAGTGCACGTAAAAAGTCGTAGTCAATAAATGCGGTTGCTTCATCATCACCACGATCTGCAAGTTTTAGTTGTGCTTCAAAACGTTCGCGCTGGTCAATAGGGTCATTTAATTCACTATAGGCATTTGCTATCTCTTTTCCGCAGACCATTAATTCAAAACGTTCTGTCAATTCAGGATTGTCTCGGTGTTCTTTACATAAGGGGCTCATCTCTTTTGGATAGTCAGTAATAAATGTAGGTTGTATGTAATTACCTTCACATTTCTCACCAAAAATCTCATCAATCAATTTACCTTTCCCCATTGTTTTGTCAACTGGAATTCCGAGGTCTTTACAAGCTTGTCTAATCTCATCTTCGCTTTTTCCTGTGATATCAAATCCAGTAAAATGCTTAATGCTTTCTGCCATTGTTACTCTGGCATAAGGAGCTTTAAAGTCAATTTCATGCTCACCAAAAGTTGTTTTTGTAGTTCCATTAACTTCGGTAGCGCAAAATTCTAACAACTGCTCACAGAAATCCATCATCCAGTTGTAATCTTTGTAAGACACATAAATTTCCATCGCAGTAAACTCTGGATTATGTGTGCGGTCCATTCCTTCGTTTCTAAAGTTTTTGGAAAACTCATAAACGCCATCAAAACCACCTACAATCAATCTTTTTAAATACAACTCATTTGCAATACGCATGTATAAAGGGATGTCAAGCGAGTTGTGGTGTGTCATAAATGGACGTGCAGCAGCACCTCCAGCAATAGGTTGTAAAATGGGTGTTTCAACCTCAAAATACTCACGTTCATTAAAAAAAGTACGCATAGCATTAAAGAGCTTCGTTCTTTTAATAAAAACTTCTTTTACATGTGGGTTTACTACTAAATCTGCATAACGTTGACGGTATCTTTGCTCAGGGTCCGTAAATGCATCATGTACTTTTCCTTCAGCATCAACGCGGGGTTGTGGCAAAGGTTTTAATGCTTTTGACAATAATTTAAAGTCTTTAACCATCACCGTTTTTTCTCCTACTTGAGTAGTGAAAAGCTCCCCTTCAATACCTATAAAATCACCTATATCAAGTAATTTTTTATATACCTCGTTGTAGTGTGTTTTATCTTCTCCCGTACAAATTTCATCACGATTAAAATATACCTGTATGCGACCTTCGCTGTCTTGTAACTCAGCAAAAGAAGCTTTTCCTTGAATACGGCGGGACATTAATCTTCCGGCTATAATTACCTTTTTACCTTCTTTAAAATCCTGTTTTATCTGTTTACTCGTATGATCTACCGGAAATAAATCGGCTGGATACGGGTTGATACCTAGGCTTCTAAGTTGTGAGAGTTTCTCTCTACGGATAATTTCTAATTCAGAAAGTTGCATGTGTAAAATTTAAAGCACAAAATTAGCCTATTTGCTCATTTTACGCGGCTTTTTTCTTCTGAAATTTCTTAGATTATAAAAACGGATTTGAAAAGGACAGATCATCCCTGTTTCAAATCCGTTCTATTCCATAGTCTTATTTAGTAGCTACAACTGTGCCTTTGATTTTTAACAACTTGGTTGTCTCAAAGGCATTAGATGTGACCGTGATGGTTTTATTGAAAGCACCCACTCTGTTCGTATCATATTTTACAGTTATCTTTCCTGAAGCACCAGGAGCAATAGGTTTTTTCTCATAGCTAGGAACAGTACAACCACAACTAGATTTTACACTAGAAATAATCAATGGAGCATCCCCAGTGTTTTTAAAGTTAACGGTGCGTTCACCATTACTATTTTGATCTATGGTACCGTACTCAACAATTTGGACTTCAAAATCAATTATAGCAACAGGAGTTATTGCGTTTTCAAAAGCCATTTGCGCACTACTAATTTGTGCAGTTGCTACTAATAAGATGCAAAGTAATGCAGCTTTTTTTAATGTGTTTACTGTAGTTTTCATAATTAAAATGTTTTGTGATTAATACACTTCAAACATCTTAATTATTGATAAAGAAACGAAAGTACTTAGGGATGAAAATAGGACTAGACCGGGGTGTAAATTTCAGTAAACCTAGTTATATAGAGACTTTACTGCATCACGGTTTTTTACGCCAAGCTTCTTATAAAGATTGTTAATGTGACTTTTTACAGTGCTTATACTCACAAATATTTCAGTAGCAATCTCTTTATTTGTTTTGTCTTGTAGAATTAAATCCAATACTTTTTGTTCTTGAGAAGAAAGTGATTGCTTTTGTTCTGAAATGTGCTTGGTTTGTTTTAATTGTTTTAAAAAATAAAGATTGAAGAAGAAAGAAATAATAGTAACACCCGAAACCAAATATATCCACCACGGCAACCCTTTGTCTTCAAACGGGGCAATTAGCATTTTATCTGCAGCAAGTTCGGCTTTATATTGATTTGTGTAAGTAGAGTTGGGGTAGGTTGTTTCCAGCCTGTTTAATAAACTGTCATAATAATCGCTTGATTTTAAATCCTCCACATAATAAGAATGTAGATCATTTGAGCGATCACTTAAAAAAGTATAACTATATAATTCAGCGAGTGGTTCATTGAGTTGTTCGCCGTATAATTGTAAAATATTAAACCATTTTTTTGAGTTTACTTTTCGGTTTGCTTCACTGCGATAGGTTCCAAATGCAAAACGCATGTCGTTTTTGAGAGAGTCTATTTTGAGAAATGCATTTGCTCTTTCATTTGGCGAAACAATACGACAAAACATTTCGTTTTCAAAGCCAAAAGGCAACTCAAGTTTAGTTGTATTGTTTGCCACAAATACAATCTCTTTACTATTAAGGCAATGCCCTGTAAAATGAGAAGTTTGTTGTTCCTCCTCTGTGCAATTATCAATGTGGATGCGATAAATTCGGTTTTCTTTGTTAAGGTTATCACCTTGAAAGGTAAACTGACCGCTGCTATCTGCTCTAGTTTTATTAAGGATTTGTTCTGGATGGACACCGTTAATTTTTCGGTAATCTTCTACTAAAGACAGATATATGTTTCCGTTGGCATACTCTTCGGTTACTTTTCCGCTGAAATGATACTGCGCCGTTATATTCAATGAGCACAAAAGTAAAATGAGAAAAGTTATTTTTTGAGGTTGTGACATTTCCGAAGTTAAGCTACTAAGATACTATTTTATGATATGTAACAAAACGTATTTACACCGACGTATTAATTGAATTAATCTTAATTTTGTACCCTATGAGTATTTGGAGAGTTTTATTATCCATTTTGTTTCCACCTCTAGCTGTTATTGACAGAGGTTGTGGCTCTGTGTTAATTGTCTTGATTTTAACTTGTTTAGGTTGGATTCCGGGCGTTATAGCAGCATTAATTATATTAAATAACCCGGAAAAGTAATTATGAGAAATTTATTTTTAATTGCAATTGTAGCTGTATTGACATTTACAAGTTGCAACGTGACCGAGAGTATTACTTTTAATGAGGATATGGGTGGTACTTATAAAAGCTCGTTTGATTTAACTACGATGATGCAGATGGCTAAACAAATGGGGCCATCAACGTCTAAAAAAGAAAAGGTAAAGATGGATACCTTGATTAGTGTTAATGAATTGATGGTGGTATATAAAGATAGTATTGCAAAGCTTTCGCCAGAAAAGCAAGAACAGCTAAAAGCAATGAAGGATATGAATATGCATATGGTGATGGATGAAGAAGAAGGTGTTTTTTTAATGGAAATGAATAAACCATTTAAGACGTTTGATGATATTGCATTTGTTTCATACCAGATGGACGAAATGTTCAATATTGCAAAATCTCAAAGTGGTCAAAATGAAAGTGGCGCAGCTAATAGTGGTGCAAATGATATGCTTGGGCAGGAAAAAGTAACGTATACCTTTGTTGATAATACCTTTAGGCGCGTTGACCCAAAAAAATTGGTTGAGGAAGGTGAGACGTTTGATATGGACATTGAAGAAGAGGAGCAGACTGATGAAGAAAAAGCGGCTTCAGATATGATGGATGGTATGTTAGGTCAATTTGAAGATATGCTCAAGGAATCTACCATGATTTTAGAATATACATTTCCTAAAAAGATAAAATCTGTTTCGCACGAAGGCGCTGTTATATCTGAAGATGGAAAGACAGTTACGTTTACTGTGGATTGGAAAAAATTGACAGATGATAAAGAACTTTTAAGAAATTTTGAGGTTAAACTTGAAGAGTAAAAGAAAGAACATTTGAATAAAAAAATTGATATACAGGATTTAGGTCTTAAGGATTATAAAGAAACTTGGGAATACCAAGAAGAACTTTTTAAAGAGATTATTGATTTAAAAATAAGGAACCGGCGAGAGGAGTTACATCTTAAAACGCCTAATCATTTTTTATTTGTGGAACATCCACATGTATATACATTAGGGAAAAGCGGTGATCTTGAAAATTTATTAATTTCAAAAGATAAACTTGCAGAGATTGGGGCTACGTATTATAAAATAAATCGTGGTGGCGATATTACCTATCACGGTCCAGGGCAAATTGTGGGATACCCAATTATAGACTTAGAAAACTTTTTTACAGACATCCATAAATACTTAAGATTGTTAGAGGAAATGGTCATCTTAACCCTCGCTGAGTATGATGTAAAATCTGAAAGATCAAAAGGTGAGACTGGTGTTTGGCTTGATGTAGGAACTCCTTTTGCGCGTAAAATTTGTGCTATGGGCGTTCGCGCTAGTAGATGGGTAACCATGCATGGGTTTGCTTTAAATGTAAACGCAGACTTAGGCTATTTTGACAATATGATTCCCTGTGGAATTAAGGGTAAGGCTGTTACTTCATTAAACGTAGAATTAGGCAAAGCCGAAATTAACATGGATGAAGTTAAAGGTAAATTAATAAAACATTTTATAGCGCTTTTTGAAGCTGAAATCTAATAGCTAAAACCCCAAGAGTGTGATATGCCTTGAGGGTTTTTATATTAAATATGGAGTTTGTTTTATTATTTGGTAAAACTTGTAAGTAGGCTACTGCTTGTAACTTTTCCGCGTTTATTATAATCTTCTTGTTTTACCATTCCTACCCCTTTTGCAATCCATTGTTTAGCACTTCCTTTTTTACTCATACCCATTTTCAATTCACTAGTATATTCTAATACATAACAATCAAATGTTCCAGCTGGAGTAGTGATAGATTCTTGCGCTACTACTTTACGGTTTGTCATTTTCACATCCATATTCATTGTAATGCCGCTCATGTTTATTCTAGCATTCATTGTTGCTTCTGGTAATGTTTGCCCTACGGTTAAATTATTTGGTAAAATAATATTAGTTCCAGAAACGTCTGTTTCCATATCTTTAAACTGCATTGCCAGTTGTGGACTAAACATAGAATTGAAATCTATTTCAATACCATCATTACTACAAGTCACATTGTAAGTAGTTTGAGAAATCTCATTACCATCTGCGCCTTTGATAGTAGATTGCATAGCCGCAACACTTTTTAAATTATTATTTGAAACGCTTGAAACTACGTATGTTACTTTTGCAGCTACTTTATTCTTTTTATCGTAAGTTGTAATTTCGGTTTTAGTGCCTTCTTTAAAAGGATAGAAAGTACTGCAATCATTTTGACCAATTATAGTGGTTGTTATAATTATAGCAAAAATACAAGTGATGATAGTTTTCATAATGTTTTATTGGTGTTCAGTAAATAATTTGCAATAGAATAAGAGCGCTCTAGCGCTTCTTTTTTAAGACTCTTTTTTATTTCAATATCACTGTCATTAGGAACAGCTTCTATAAAATAAAAGATAATAATAGCATTTTCTGCCATTTCATTATATATACGGACCATTCTATTTTGATGCATAGATAAATAAGTGTCTCCTGTTTCACTTATTCTATATTGACTTAATAAAGAATCTTTCCCAAAGTTTTCTTCATTCTCAATTGCTGTTTTTATTTCTTTTGAAATAGCATTCTTGCCCATGGGAGCCACTAAAAAAGAGAAACGAGTTCTTTTACCATCTGCCTCATTTAAATAAAAATTACAGTTGTTATTACCTTGTGTTATTAAGCTTTTGTCAAGTTGTAAGGCTTTTGCTATAATTTCAATCGAGACAAAATCACAACCCTTTCCTTCTCTATTGAAAAGTTTTTCATAGCTTGCTGTTTGTTTTAATAAACCACTATTGGCGTTTTTAATGCTAGTAGCTTTCTCAACAGTTTGAGGTGTTTCAACATCTTTTTTCTTCTCATCATTACAACTACTCATAAGTATGAGTGTGGTACATATCATCGTGATTGCGGTTAGTCTCATAATTTTAATTGTAAAAATTATTACTTTTTTAAACTATTATTTGCTTTTAAGGCTATTTTATAAATGTACACAATGATAAGCAAATCAAATAGTTAAGATGTGTGTTTTTTAGGTGAATTTTAAATTGCAAACACAATTTAAAAACAGTTTTTATATTCTAATTTATTATAACATTTAGAGAAGCGTAGTTGTTTAATACAATCTAATATTAGGCAAAGCCGAAATAAGCTTTTAAAAATTTATAGAGGAAACTATAAAAACTGAGGTAGCAATTTTAGTCAAAAATTTTATTTTGATTAAAAATTATACCTAGTTAATAGTATATAAAAGAAATTCTTTTTCATCCGCAGTTACTAATACTTGAAGAGATTTTGATTTGGAAACATCAGTGATGATCGCTGCAGAAGTTCCATAAACTGGGAAGCCGTTTATAAGTGTACCATTATTATCATAAACATAGACTTTATTTTCTTGTGATTCTGTTACGGTAATATAGCCTGTTTTGTTAAAGAAAAACAAATTAGGTTTTGTGTAAATGCCAAAGGGTAATTCAATCAATCTACCATTAACCCTAAGCAAATTATCATTTAAAGACACCTTCAATTTAGTATCAATATTGTAAAAATAATCTGTGGTAACATTCAATTTTTTTGTAGTCACATTTCCGCTTTGCGATATTGTTTT
The DNA here is from genome assembly GCF_009014635.1 of Patiriisocius marinistellae. Classification (GTDB taxonomy): domain Bacteria; phylum Bacteroidota; class Bacteroidia; order Flavobacteriales; family Flavobacteriaceae; genus Patiriisocius; species Patiriisocius marinistellae. The sequence continues at coordinate 1,187,505 of NZ_BKCF01000001.1, forward strand.
TTGTTCATTTTCTGAAGTTATAAACACAAATGAATTGCCATCTTTTTGAACATCAGATTTATTAAGTTTAAATTTTTCTGAAACTTTAATTCGCTCTTTTCCTGTACGACTTAAAATATTTAACTTCCCGCTTTCCTCTTGAAATAACAAATAATCTTTATTACCTAACCGTATGTGTTGTGGAGTAGCAATTATCTTAGATTTAGCTTTTTTTAATGTAAAACCTTTTACGGCTTTACCTTTACTATCAAGCATTATCACTTCATTGCTTTGTATAATTACAAATCTATATTTACGATTATTATCATAGTCAAAAACTGCAAGAGGTTGTGTAATTTCATCTTTATACGAAATAGGAAATGGGGAAACATCCTTGCCGTTCTCATCCACAACAAACATTTTATTCTTAGTTACAAACGCAAGTTGTTTTCTGCCATTACGTTTAATATCTATTTCTTTAATATCGCCTAAAATGGGCTCGTCAATTTTTTTTGACCACAACAATGTGCCATCGCTAGAGTGAGCATTCAAATTATTTGTAACATCTTGAAACGCAATGCTTTTTTTGCGATTTCCTCGTGTTGAGAAATATACGGGATTTCCTAGAATAGTTTCATTTATAGCAATCGATGAAGGTGCCGAGACACCAGCTATAGCAGTCGAATTGCCACTATTTTCGCTAGTTACAAAGTTGAGGTGTGCAAAGTTATTTTCAAAAGTATATTGAGCGATTGCAAGATCGTAGCCGCTTATTTTTTTGAAGTTTATATTTTTTTCAGTCTCTCCAATAAGGCTATTCAACATTTGAGGCACAGCTTTATCACTACCTATTTCGCAATATGTTATAGTTCGGGTAAGGTTTGTATTGATGTCTTTATAAGCATTTGATTTTGATAAAACAGCACCGCTCATAATGGCACTACTTATGTTTTCTGCGGAAATTTCTGAAGAACAAAAAATGAAGTAACCATTAAACTCGAACATAAAATTAGCACCATCAAGCGCTATGATTTGTCCAAATTTATTTTTAAAATAATCTGGTGAGTTAAACTTATAAATAGTGGTATTTCTAAATTCTTTTACTTCCGAAATTTCAGCTTCAAGGTTTTCAAAAGCTATTTGACTGTCAATACTTTTTGCAATTAAAAAGGACTCACCTTCTCGAGAAACTTTCGCAATTTCATTGAAAGATTCGGCTATTCTTAAAACAACTTTTGTAGAATCATTTTTAAATTTCCGAAGATTTTTAAATAATAATTCTGCATCATTATAGGTGAAAACGGTTGCAGTATTTACGTCACTTGGTATAATTGACGGCACGGTCAGCTCTTGTGGTGTTTGTCCTTTAAAGTATGAAAGAAGCGGTTTAAGAGTGTCTCGCTCCATTAAAATGCCTGCTGCTTGAGTAACAGGGTCATCTTTAATAATATGAACAGAAGTCCATACGTTTTTAGTCTTGTTATTTTTTAATACTGTTAGTCCGTTTTTAGGTGGCAACTGTATTAGTTTTTGAAATGTACTGTCGTTAAAAGTTATGTTTCCTATTATATTTTTAATAGGAGATAAGTGAGATCCTATTACAAATGTGCTATCTATAGAGGTGTAAAAATGTACTTGTTTTCCTATAGTAACTTTAGTTACTTTCTTTTTATTAAAGGTGAGTGTTTCTACCTTTTTGTCTTTAATACTATCAAGTACTATTGGTTTCTTAGGCTGCTTGGTTATATATGTATAGTGTGAAGCAAGGCTGTCACTATTTGAAAAAGCGAGTATACTTTCCCCCGTGATTTCAAGTTGTTTGATAATAGGATTTGTAATAAAAGAATTATTGAACATAATTCTTTCTGTTTTTGAAAAAAGCGTATTGTTTTGAAAATCCTTAAGTATCGTTTTGAAAGACTGGGAGCTACTATCTTCTTGGTTTATTCTATATACTAGTGTTGTGTTTTCTGGAAGAAATTGATAGAGTGGCGCGTCACTTCTTGATGTGTTTTCACATGCAAAAAGCGTACTCAGGATTATTAATATTACAATACTATATATTCCAATTTTCATATGATAAAAGTACAAAGCTATTTTGTCTCTTAAATAAGATTTAACACACTTTATTAAAGGGTTTTTCAACAACGTATGTTATTTATAAGTCAAATGTGTATTGTTCGGGTAATAGTCTAAAACTTCGACGGTGGTATTTTGTGGGGCCTTGTTTTCTTATAGCATCACGATGTAATTTTGTGGGATATCCTTTATTTTTTGCCCATCCGTAAGCAGGAAATTCTTCATGTAGTTGCCTCATATATTCATCTCTATAGGTTTTTGCGAGTATTGACGCAGCGGCAATGTGTAGATATTTGCTGTCTCCTTTTATAACAGCTTTAAAAGGAATAGTTTGGTATGGTTTAAATCTATTGCCATCTACGGCAATAAATTGTGGCATAGGTTTTAGTTTGTCAATACTGCGATGCATACCTAAAATAGATGCGTTTAAAATATTGATTTTGTCAATTTCTTCCATCATTACATGCGTTACGCTATAGGTAATTGCTTCTCGTTCAATGATGCTCTTCAATTCTACCCTTTTTTTTTCTGTAAGTTGTTTTGAATCTGTTAACCATGGATGCTTAAAATCATCTGGAAGTATCACAGCGGCTGCGGTAACAGGGCCAGCAAGACAACCTCTTCCAGCCTCATCTGTGCCACATTCAATAAGATGTTGATTTATTTTAAGGTCGAGCATTTTTAATAAATATAGGAGCAAAAATAGAAACAATTAATTCAAGTTGCCCATTAAAGTGGCGATAACAGCAATATAGTCCATATATGAAAATTTAAAAGTTTGATACTATGGCAGATGAATATTAAGTATTTATAATCAGTATGTTGTCTGACTTTGTTGTTAATAATAAATAAAGGTTTTCATTTTTGCAAAAGTTAAAACACTGCCAAAATAGTACTAAAACGATCCTAACTTAAAACCAAATAGAAGAATCACTCGTTAATCTTGCAAAACAAACCTTAATAAACTTAGTATTAAATTAAAATTCAAAATTATGAAAAGATCAAACATGTTATCAGCAATCGCATTGTCAATTACACTATTGGCAGGTAGCGCATCATTTGCTCAAGAGAAAATGATGAAAGATAAGGATATGAAAAAAGAAATGAAGGAGAAGTCAGTAATGGTTGGTGGAGCAGCAATGTATCCAAATAAGAACATTGTTGAGAATGCAGTGAACTCAAAAGATCATACTACACTAGTTGCTGCAGTAAAAGCAGCAGAATTGGTTGATGTACTACAAAGCGAAGGACCATTTACTGTATTTGCCCCTACCAATGCAGCATTTGATAAATTACCTAAAGGAACTGTAGATACTTTATTAAAGCCAGAAAATAAAGAAATGTTACAAGGGGTATTAACGTACCATGTAGTAGCAGGTGATTTTAAAGCGGCAGATATTCTTCAAGCTATAAAAGACGGAGATGGTACTGCAATGTTCGAAACAGTAAGTGGAGGTACTATAACTGCTTCGCTTAAGGGTAAAAATGTAATCTTAAAAGATGAAAAAGGCGGTACTTCAATGGTTACAATTACAGATGTAAATCAATCAAATGGTGTAATCCATGTTGTTGATACAGTTGTATTACCTTCAAAATAAAGAAGGATTAAGTTTTAGTTAGTAATTAAAATAGTACTAGTTGTTATGACTAGTACTATTTTTTTTTAAGTAAAAACCAAAACTTAAAATTCCTCGTATATAAAATAGATATAATAAAGAGAGATTAATAATGTGAGGTTATTTTGTTCTCTAATAAGTATTGAGCGCAATAACAGCAAGTTAATGCGTTTTTTTTATGTAAAGTTTTTAAAAATAAATAACCTTTACATCAAAAGTCAAAAGCACATTTCAGAAATAAAAAAAATATACCTTTGCGATATACGTTAATAGGTACAATGAAGCACTATTTATTTTTCTTTTTTCTTTTCAGTTTTATAGTCTTAAGCTCTGCTCAAGTTGATGTTGAGCGTATTAAGGCACCGCCTAAAAATGAAAAACCACCTATTGATATGTATGAGATAATTTCGCATGAGCGAGATACTACATATCTAGATACCACATTAAGTATTCAAAAGGATTACAAATTTAATTATTTGCGTAGAGATGATTTTGAATTATTACCATTCTCAAATGTGGGCCAAACATATAATTCGCTTGCGGTTGATTTCAGCAGTAAACATTTGAAGCCTAAATTTGTTGCGCAATCACATCATTTCAATTATTACGATATTGAGGATATCAACTATTTTCACGTGCCAACTCCATTAACAGAATTATACTTTAAAACCGCCTTTGAACAAGGTCAACAATTAGATGCCTTTTTTACAGTAAACACTTCAGAGCAATTTAATTTTTCGCTTGCTTATAAAGGGGTTCGGTCCCTTGGTGAGTATCAGCATATATTAACAAGTACTGGTAATTTTACATTTACTAGTAACTATCATACAAAAAATAAAAAATATAATATACGCGCTCATGTTGCTGCCCAAGATGTATTGAATCAAGAAAATGGTGGACTTAATGATAATTCACTTGCGCTATTTATAGCAGATGATGATGAGTTTTCAGACCGTGGTAGACTTGATGTAAACTTTGAAGACGCGGAGAACAAACTTGAAGGACTTCGTTTTTATTTAGAACATGAATATGAGCTGCTTGCACAGAGAGACAGTGTTAATTACAACGTGCTCAAAATAGGGAATACGGTAACGTATGAGGATAAATTTTTTGAGTACAGACAAGTTGCGCCTTACACACCTTACGGTAATTCTTATGAAAATTCGGGGTTATTAACAAAGACAAAACTAGAGGATTTTAATACTAGCGTATATGCAAATTTATCGAGTAGTCTCTTCGGAAATATTAGCGCCTTTACTAAATATACTGACTATAACTATGGGTATAATACGGTTATCCAACTTACGGATGAATTTATCCCAAACCGCCTTAAAGGTAACATAGTAGAAGTAGGGGGAGCTTACCAAAAAGAATATCGCGGATTTGAACTTAAAGGAAAAGCAGCAATAAACATCAATGGTGATTTTGATGGTAATTATATTGAAGGCTCCGCAGGCTATGCGCTTGATAAAGACAATAAGGCAACAGCCTCAATTAGTATTCACAGTGTAGCGCCTAATTTTAATCTTCTTTTGTATCAAAATGACTATGTCAATTACAACTGGAAAACTGAATTTAATAACGTAAAAACCCAAGAATTAAAATTTCAGCTCCAATCAAAAAAATTGGCTGATGTTTCAATAAGTTACACCGGGATTGATGATTATACATATTTCGGAATACAGCCTAACGATTCTACGCCCACACCACAACAGTTTAGCGACCGTGTAGATTACTTAAAAATAAAGCTTGAAAAGCAATTTGAGTGGAAGCAATTTGCGTTAATGAATACAGTAATGTATCAAAATACAGTAAGCGGGGATGAAGTTTTTAACGTACCTCAAATAATAACTCGACAGTCATTGTACTACAAGGATGAGTGGTTTAAAAAGGCTTTGTATTTAGAAACTGGAATAGGATTTAAGTATTTTACTAAATACAATATGAATGCTTATGACCCAATACTTGCTGAATTCTACGTGCAAAATGAACAAGAAATAGGTGGATTTCCACTAATAGATTTATTCTTCAACGGAAAAATTAAACAAACCCGTATTTTCTTTAAATGGGAAAACTTCAACCACATGTTTAAAAAGGAAAACGATTTTTTCTCAGCTCCAGGATATCCTTATCGTGATGCTGTAATACGTTTTGGGTTAGTGTGGGATTTCTTCCTTTAAAAAAATAACCATTTTTGGGTTAATCTTAGTTGAAAACTCTCTTTTAAAAGAATTATTTAGATTAGTATCTATTATAAAATTAAGTGCAATCTAATTCAAACTATCCAAAATTCTTTGCGCAGCAGCTCTCAGAGAGTCATTGACTTCGTTTTTTCTTAAAACTGAATCCGCTTCAAACAAAGGATTTTCTTGATTTAAATCTATATCCTTTTTACTAGAATTTAAAACTTCATCACTTAAATTTTCACTTGTTTGCCATGTTTCGCCCATTTGTTTTAAAATGGTTTCTTCCCAAGTGGAGGGATGTTTTGCATCTACCCAAATTACATCACGATATTCTGTGTCAATTAAAGCCAAATCTGGCGTTGCAGCACCGTCAAATTTTTTGCTGTTGTCACGTTTTGCTGCAACTGTGCTAATGACAAACATGCGTTTGCGTCCAGCTATTTTTTTGATAAATGGCCTAAACTCAACAGGTTTGTTTACAGACCAATCGTATTCTTTTCTAGATTCAATTACCTTAAGGGGCATGGCACTAACTCCCGCAAGACCTTCTTTTTTTGCGCCATGATTATAATAGTATAATTTGTCTGTTCCATCTGCTGGAACAAGAACACTAAACGCTAAACTTGTACGTTCTTCGCCAATAGGTTCTAGTCCAAACCAATGATGCAAACCATTATAAGCATCGTAAGGCATATCTGCAAAATCAAAATCTGTTACAAAGGGTTGTTGGTTTTCATCGTCTTTTAAATCTGGAATTTTAACCGCGGTTTCCATATTCCAAGGTAGTGGGTCTGTAAACCCACCAAGAAACTGTAATGATTGTGCTTGTAATCTTGATACGTTTTCAGCAAGGGTGTTTTGTTTTGTGAGGAAAGGGTATTGTTGCGTTTGGTCTGGAGCAACATAGGTTCCTTTTCCTATTGTTATACGCTCTAAATAATCTGTTGTGTCGTGTTCGCCTGGTTCAATAATCATAACGCCGCCATACGAAGGGTAAGGGAAAAAGAAACCTTTCCACTTAATTAAACTCACTACTTGCACCCATTTTCCTGTATCATCTTTCATGTAGAAAACCTCACTAGGCTCTAACGTAAATAATTGAAAGAAATTAAATCTTTGCACTACTGCATTATACGTATTGCGTGAAAAAGCTAATGACTCTCCAATAGCAAATGTTACGGGAATTCTATTTTCTCCAGCAAATCTTGGGAATGGGGAGGTGCTCGCTACGGTAAAAATTTCCTCTGTATTATCGCTCATGCGTTGCCATGAATATTCCTTTGCAGGTTGTACAGCCATTGTCCACTGGTTTACACTATCAACACGCACTAGTTGTGGCGGAGAGACTTCTTGCGTTTCACCAATAGACTCATACGCCATCGTCACAATATTGTTGTATGGCTGTATACGTTCATTACGAGTAAGTGGTAATTCGTCAATTTCTACGAGGTTAAGATTGTTAAATACATTATAAGTTTGCATGTAATTATACATTCCAGTATTCCAGCCCAAGAACCAACCCGTAACAAAAAAGGCTACGATACCTATTAAAATAAGTATTCGTTTTCCTGCACCTACGGCAGCTCTAAATTTAGAAAGTGTAAACCATAGGAATAAAACACTCAAGAGGATGATGAAGATATATTTCCGAAGAAATAACAACGCTGGTTGATAGTCATCTCTTAGAAAAAACAATAGTAACAACAAAATTACCCCACCAATGATAATGATGCGCTTTTGTTTTCCTCCTTTTTGCCAATATGTTTTCATATCACTTTGTTAATTGTTAATCACTTGATCATCCCTTTATCCTTAAACCTGTCTCTTGCACTTTTCTTAGGTGCGTCTTTAATCTTAGTTTCAGTTTTTGATTGTGGTTTGGGTGTTTCTGTTTCAAAATTATCCTTAACATCGTCAACAAATTCTTCCACACGGTCTTTTCCTTTTTCAAATGCTTGTTGTAATGCTTCTTTTTTCGTTCTTTCTGAAGCAAACAAAAAGATAGAAGCAATGTAGCTGCCAATTATAGTCCCTACGATTGCGGATACAAAATATTGTACATAGAATGCATTTATAGGTGTGGTAAAACTTACAATAACTGCAGCAATTACAAATAATAATGTGATATACACTAGTCGCAATAGAAATGGCTGTAAATGAAAAAAACCTTTCCGGTTTTCTGGCTTCATTTGGAGCTCTTCATTGTGTGTAAGGTGATTGATAAAACGATAAATGCGGTTGCTCTTTGATTCAGTCCAGTAAATGATAATCCCAAAGAGGATTGCCAGTACAAATACTATGATTTCTAGTGTCATAACTTAGTTTTTTATCGCGTTATTAATAATTTTAATTGCCCAATCTTGGTGAGAAGCATTCCATTTTAAATAAGCTTTGTAAAATTGTGCTTTATCATACCAATACAGGTGTAAAATATCTAGCGGTGCAATTTTAGAAAGCAGCTTCCAGATCAATTCTTGATGCTCTAATTCTAATGATGAGTGAGGTTTGTGTAGTGCTTTAAAGTATGCGTTACTCACTATGTCTTCGCGCTTTGTTTGGTTGCTTAATGCTAATTTATCAAGATATAATTCAACACCCATTATTTCTTTTCGTGTGTCAATGTCAAGTTCGTTGAGGTATTTTTTGAATAAAAATTGATTTTCTAAAATTTCATCTATACCATGCTCGGGAGTTTTTAATTTTCCAGCAAATACGTTTTTTTTAATTCGTTGATAACGTTCATCATTTATAGCTGCCTTTAAATCAATCTCAGCGATGAGGTGGTCTTTTAATAAATCCACTAGCTCATCATGGTCTTTGTGAAAAAGCATTACATCATGATCTGTATCTTTAATTGCTTTTTTAAACATCTCAATATCTTCAAAAACCATTACATCTTTTATAAAATCGCGGAGTAAAAAAACGCCGCCAAAAGCTCTTGTGTAAAAAGATGAAACATTAAGCGATAGCGGTTCGAAATCTAATTTTCGAATACGTAAATCGCCATAATTTTTTGCCGAATTTAATAACTGGTGGTGTATTTCTCTATCTATAAAGTTATTTCCATCATTGAATTTTTTAACTAATTGTTGTTGCTCTTTTTGATGTTTAGTCAAATCATTTAACAAACTAAAACTTACCGAAATATGCTTGTATTTAAGCAAATCAAACGGGCTATAAAATGCGTCAATATGCTGGTCAAGATGTACAACAATTGCGCTATCCTTTGTTATATCTCTAATCTGTTTATTATAAGCTGTGAAAATGGCATGCATTAAATCACGGTCAAAACTATGTGATGGCATAAAAACAGGCTTCCCTTTTTGCTCTGGTGAAATAATTATAGCATTAGGGTTTGCATCACCAACGTTGAGATAAAAATTCTCGTTTTTTTCTTCGGAAATTTCTGGACTCCAACCCATCGCATCAATTGAAAAATATAATAAGCTAGTTGGACTTACACCAAGCATGGCAAGACAATCGTTATAGCGCTGTGCTAACGATCCCGAAACGGGAACTAACCCACTACCAAATAATCCTGCCTCTTTTAGTTTTTTCATCTTCAGTGCCCGCGAATACGGGTATCTTATTTAAAATTCTTTTTTTGTTAAAATTCAACAATCAAAAACCTTCAATCGTTAATCCCAATCTCATTTTTAAGCATCAAATTCTTTCCTCGCCGCAAGCTGTACTTCCATATCATGCAAACGTTGTTCTACTTTTCTTTTAAAGTCAGTATCCGCAATTGTGGCTACGTTGTCTAGGTAGCGCACAACCTCTTGCCTCCTTATATCACTAAAGTTAAGCCCTTTCATATTCGCTTTCATTAACTCTTGTAACATACCATATTTAGTGTCATAATCCTTTTTAAAATATCTCGTTGGGTCATTAAACCAATCTTGAGGTAAATCAAAATCTGTTAAGCGCAATGAGATAGCACTTTGAATATTTCTAATATCTCTCGACGAGAAAAATGGAAATGACTCTTGTGCATTTTTATACAACTCGGCATAAAATAAATGCTGGTCTGCCCCATATAGTTTTTCGGTTTTTTGATAAATCTCTAGTATTTTTTCTTCGGTAGGTTTGTCGCTTACATTTAAAATTTCGCCTAAATTTTTAGCAAGTCCTTGTGCTGATAAAAATTTATAATCTTCAGGGTTTTTCATTTTCACAAAATCTGGCATTGTTTTTTCAAACTTGCGCCACCAAATATAATCTTGGTCAATAAAATCTGGAATTGATCTTGCACCATCAATTTTAAATCTTCCCTGTACGCGATTAATTACTGCTTTGTCAAGCATTTCGGGTAGATTTGTAAACAGGCCGATGCTAGAATTTCCATAGTTAATTGCGTATGCGCCCTCCGTATATCTTAGAAAAACACCAATTACTTCTTTAACACCTGCCGAAACTCCTCGCGCGGTTCGCTCTTGTAGGTTATTCTCCGCATCATCAATGGGAGCAAAAATTAATTTTGTAGGATCGCTTAATGGTTTCATCCATTGCACCATTTTCTCCGCACTTCCACCTTGGAATGTTGATATTAACGTATCTGGCATGGGATGAAATAAAAACGGAATTTCCAGTTCGTCGCAATGTTTTTTAAGTCTAGTTGCAATGGCGGCAATCAACATACTTTTTCCCGTTCCTGGAATTCCATATCCCATAAAAACAGGCATAAATCCACCCAATTCCTGAAACGGATTTTTCTTTGCAGTAAAGTCGTAACTTAACATGCGCTCTGTTAATCTGCGTGCAAAGTGTTTTGCATCGCGATTTCCCACAATTTCTTCAAATTCAATTTTGTTGAATTCTACACTTTTTGCAGTGCCTTCGTTTGCATTTTCCCATCCCGAAACCGCATACTCACTTTTCTCTAATTTATAGGTGCGGTCTGTAATCGTCTCAGTATAATCTAATGAGCTGATACGCATTTGAATTTCTGAAATTACAGCTTCAAAATATACTACTGTAAAACGTATTACGTCTTCATCATTGGCAATCATCTCAGGGTGAGCTAAGTATTTATCATAATAAAATAATAAGCAAGAAATACCTTTGAGGGGTGATGATAAAGATAGTTCTGGAATACCTGCAAATTTGTTTTTCATGACAGATAAATCATCTGCAATAGCGGGTTTTAAATCAAATAATATTCTAGTTGCAATACCGTGAAGCATAAAAGCTGTGGCAGTTTGCATTTTACTCTCGTATTCTCTTCGTTGCGAAACGTCGAGGTTGGATTTACGCTCATTTAATCCAGATAATCCTGAAGCATCGTAATAACTATCCTTTACCCAAATACCCATTGTTAACCCTTCTTGCAATGCAAAAAGAGATTGATTTAATCGTAACGGAATTGCAACAGAGTCTGGTAACAAACGTTTTTTTAATGCTAAAATAGTTTTTGAAACCGACGTTACGTTACTACTTGCAGTGCCGTTTGCTTTTGATAAATAGAGCAAGATTGAACTGTCTTTTTGATCTTTGTCTCTTCGCAGCGCCTTCCCGCCCTGTTCCCATTGTACACCTTTGAGATACGAAGTAGCTTCGTCTCGTAATGCGTTGAGCTCAGTTATTTTAATGGGAAATGTGCTGTTGTGTTCCATATTTTTTTTAATTCTGAAATATTATTTTCAATTAAAATTTTAAATTCAATGGGTTTTGCAACCATGTTGACTATCCTCAAATTTACGTATCGCAATTTTTTTAAAATGTTCAACCTAACAATGAATGTTTGTTTAAATTATTTTCACCCTTGAAATTTCCGAAGAGAAAATGATTTTTTTACAATTTTAGCGCAGGTATTTCAATGGGTGATTGCGATAATGTGTTTAGAAATTGTGGGATATTGTCGTACAATACCTGCAATACTCTATGTGATGTAAATACATAGCTTTCGGGTTTTTTTGTTTCCCAAATTTGTAAATACTGTTTATTGAAAAATCCACCTTCGCTAAAGGTGTCTGTACTGTTTATTTCCTCTAATTGCAAGGAAATGGCATACGCCGAAATGTCAAGCGTTTTGTCAATAATACCTTTTAATATTACATGTGTTACTTCGAGTTCATCTTTGGCAAATACATTATGTAAAGGGCCAAGGTCAATTTTACGAAGTTTTTTAGGGAATAGTTTTGTTAGCTTTTTGTCTATGGCATATGCCATCATATCAAGCGACATGTTGCGATCTGCAACGCTTTCAATAACTTCATAAATTTGCTGGGTGTATTCCTCAAGTGTTGTTTTAAACAAATCAAAATACATAAAGCAAACAAATGGCCGATTGTGTACGACATCGTAAAATGACCAACTCACCATATACTCACCATTTGTTACATCTTTATTGCGAGTTATTTTTCCTTGAATAAATTTTTTGAAAATATATTTTTGCTCCACTGAGGTATAATACACAATGGAAGCTGCTTGATGCAGTTTAAAATCACTAACTTCTTCTTTATCTTTTAGTAATGTTTCTAGAAATTGTGATTTTAAATCCTCAATTTTTGGCAATTTACTTACGTGCTCATGTTTTAATGCTAAATCATTATATAGGTATCTAAATTCTAAAAAGTTAGGGAAGCCGCTTTCGGTTAAATCGATGCGCATTTTTTCTTCGTCGTCAAAAAGGTATTTTATTCTAAATGCCTCTAAAGAATAGGAGAGAAGTTCTGCATATTGAGAGATAAATAAAATTTCCATTTCCTCACAAATTTGCTTTTTTGACAAGCTCTCCACGAGCGAATCAAAAGCGTGCGCTACAATCTTATAATAGACTTTGTACTGTTCCTTAGTTTCAAGAACGGCACTGTCTAGTGGGGTTTGTATCTGGTTAATGGACATAAATAGATTTATAGTTAATAGTTTATGGTTAAGAGTTATATGTAGTTTGATTTAAACATATAACCTTTAACATATAGCAAACTACTTTCTAACTCAGTAAGTCATCTTCAACATCAGCAGCTGGCTTGGGAGGTGTTTTTTCTTCCTTATTTGATGCTGGATTATTTCCATCTGTTGCATAGTATTCTTCAAAAATTTCTTTCATATCGATACCATAACGGTCTGCAAAATTTTTCTGAATGGATGCGTCTTTTTGTCTAATTTCTTGTAATGACTCTGCGTAGCTTCCATAAACACCCTGCATTACCTTTTCATGAACTGGAATATTATCCATCATATCTTGTCGTGCTTTTGCACTAGCGGTGTGCATTGCAGCTAATGTTTGCCCTATATGTTCATCTGTTTTCACACCTAAATGTTCTAAGATTGCAGCAAATTCTTGATCTGTTCTTGCTTTTAAGGCAACGATATATCCATCATAGTACTTAAGTCTTTCATCTGTGTCACTTTTCAGCTTTGCTCTATGCGTTTGTAGGTTGCTGCGTAGCGAAGTCAATACTTTAATTGTAAGATTATGTTTGTGAACAAAACTGTCTTTTGAAGCGGCTAATGTTGTGTAGGCATTTTTTAAACCTTCTAATTCCTCTACTTTTTGCTCTATGGTAGTTACTTTGCCAATAGCCTCAGAATAGGCAGCACTTTGTTTGTCTGCTACTTCTTCTAGTGCTTGTCTTGCTTGTTTTAGTAATGCATATTGTTCTTCAAGTTTGTCTTCAGTCTCTTTCTTTTTTTCAAGAGCCCTTGTGTGGTTTTTGCTTGCTTCTACAATAGCAGTTTGGAGCTTTTCTTCTACTTCTTTAATTTCTACTTCTCGATTTTTTAAACGTGTAACTGCCGCTTGAGATTTATAAGAGAGTTCATTTAATAGTGTTTGGACATCTGCACTTTCAATACGCTCTTGGAACATCGCTTTTGCTTTCATGTCTGCTCCGTCACGTACTACTTGTGCTGCTTTAAGTTCTTCTTCTCTTTTCTTAACTTTTGCTTTACGTCCCCAAAGGTTATTCCACCAGCTATCCTTAACTGCTTCTGCCTCTTCTAATTCTCTTTTTGCTTTTTCAAGTTCCTTTTGGGCATTATCAATTACCTTTTGCTCATCTGCATTAAGTGTGGAAAATTTTTCAAAAATAATCCCAACTTCATCTTGATAGTCTGTTAAATCCTTAATAGCATCTAATAGGGAAGACCTATCTTTTTCTGCCATGTCTACAACATCATCTAGGGTTGCGTTTAGTATTTTTTGACGTGCTTCTGGATCATCTTCTTGGGCAAGTTTAGACTTCATTTGGTCTACGGCTTTCCCCCAGTTTACATCTACTTTTTCTTGTTTTTTTGAAGAAGAATCAGTTTCTAATAAGTCAAAATCATCAGACATAGGTATGGCTATTTTAAGAGTTTATAATTAAATAAAAAAATGGAGTATCAATTTCGTGAAAATTTTTGAGGTGCGAAACTGAATTTTGAAAAGCTTTCAATTAATAAGTCTGTGATGGTTTGATTTTGTTACACTTGTCTATTTTCTTTTTTTGAATAAATTAACAAAATAGGGGTGAATTAATAAGCTTGTTTTAGAAATTGTTAAAATTTTAACAATAGCGTATGTCGTATTGTTAAAATTTGTATCTTGTTGTTAATAAAATTGACTAGAAAACCCCAAATTTAATAAGACGTTCTCCTTTTGTCACTTATGTTTTCTTATTGTTCGTTTTAGAATTTTATATTTATTTTTTAGAAATCTGCTTTTATTAGCGGAAAGCGGTTTAATGAATATGGTTTATCCTTTTTCATGGTAATTTATTACAGTTTAATTGTTAATCAACTTTTATAATACGCTAATATTTAAATGTTTTAAATGAAAAATTTAGCTAAATCTATACAGAAAAGGTATTTGCCTTTTATTATAGCACTATTGTGTACAGTGATTGCTATGTTTTTTATAGTTAAAAGAAATGTTGATTTACAGGAAAACTGTATTTCAGTAATAAATAAAGCAAACAAACAACTTGTTCTTAGTCATGATATAACTAAAACAATGTTTTTGCTTGATGCAGATTTGTCAACTCCTCTAAAAATTAAAAATTTAAATGCATTAAAAAATGTTACTAAAGAGCTTGAGAAAACACATAACTATCTAATTAACAATGCTAAATCTTCTAACGATAAGATTTATAGTCTTTTAAAAGAGAGTGAATTACACTTGAAAAAAGTAACCTCTTTTTCTAGAAATATTTTAGTCAATCCTGAGCCGTTAAGTGTAAAAGAAAATATGAGTGATGTTGTAGAGACGGAAACTCTTTACACGTCAATCATGGATGCAGTTGTTGTTGAGTATTTAAACGAATCTAACAGTATACTTAAAAATTTAATCTATACCATTACTTTTCTTGTCCTATTCGTCCTGTTAATTGCAACAGGGGGTTACTATTTTGTTATTGGTCCAAGCTTTAAATTATTGTTTGAGAAAAATGAAGAATTATCTTTTTCATCAAACAAATTAAAAACAAGTCTAGATGAGTTAAGTAAGGTGAAAATTAACTTAGAAAAGAAAGAAGCTCATAATAAAATTTTTATTGAACAGGCCCCTACCTCTATTGCAATGCTTGACCAAAATATGTGTTACATAGCGGTCTCTAAAAAATGGATTTCAGATTTTAAAATGGGTGATGAAGATGTTATTGGGCGTTGTCATTATGAATTATTTCCAGAAATAGGTGAAGAATGGAAAACTATACATAAAAAATGTCTTAATGGAGCCATAGACGTTTGTGACGAGGCTCCATTTATTCGTAAAGATGGCTCTGTTCAATGGATTTTTTGGGATGTAAGGCCTTGGTACGTTTCTGAGGAAATTATTGGCGGTTTAATTATGCATACTGGTGATATTACCCAAATCAAAGAAAATGAGGAAGAGAGACTTCATATTGAAAAAATACTAGAAAAAACAAATGCTATTGCCCGTATTGGAACTTGGGATATAGATTTTAGCAAAGGAACAATTTTTTGGAGTAAAGTTGTGCGTGAAATACATGAAGCCCCAGAAAACTTTGTGCCAGATTTAAAAACTGCTATTAATTTTTTTAAAGAGGGGGATAGTAGGGATGCTATTGAAAAAGCTGTTAACGAAGCATTAGAAAATGGAACCCCATATGATTTAGAGGTCGAGCTAGTAACATTGAAAGGAAATATTCTTTGGACTCGTGCTACGGGGCAAACCGAAATTGTAGATGGGAAATGTGTTCGAATTTTTGGAGTATTTCAAGATATCGATAAAATTAAGAAGTCTAATTTAGCATTAGATATAGCTCATAAACAATTAAAGGCAATATTAAATTCTGGGCCAATAGGAATTATATCAACAAGTAAAGATGGCTTGATTAATCATATTAACTATGGAGCAGAGCAAATGTTAGGGTATTCTGCTTCTGAATTAGTAGGATTATACGGTGTAGAAAAGTTGCATCCAAAAGAAGAAATAAAAAGATTTTTTGTAGACCTAGCAGAGAAGTTTGGTTTAGAAACTGAAGAGTTTGATTTTTATTCTGAAATCGCTAAAAATGAATTTTCTGATACTCGTGAATGGACTTTTATAAGAAAAGATGGTAGTACTTTTCCTGTTCAATTAACCATTACAGCAATCAAAGATGAAAACGGAAAACAGATAGGCCTTCTGGGTGTTTCGCTTGATATTTCAGAAAGAAAAAAAGCAAAGGAAGATTTATTGAGGAAAAATCATTTATTAAATTTTGCTGAAGAAATAACAATGATGGGTCATTGGCAATGGGACACTGTTTTAGATAAAGTAATTTGGTCTGATAACCTTTATAAAATGTTTGAGTTAGATAAAGGAACTGTTGATTTAAAATTTAATAGTTATTTTAATTTTGTCCATCCAGATGATAAAGAATTAGTAACAGAATACTTTCAGAAATCAACAAATGATAAGAGGTTTTATAGTTTCACACACCGCATAATTACTACCACAGGCAAAGTTAAAACTGTTCGACTTTTAGGTAAAGTTTTTACTGATAATAATGATGATGTTGTTGAAATGATAGGTACTGGGCAGGATATTACTCACCTAAAAATGGCTGAAAATAAATTTAAAGGTTTGCTTGAATCTGCTCCTGATGCCATGGTTATTATTAACGAAAAGGGAATAATGCAGCTTATAAATAAAGAGGCTGAAAGTTTATTTGGATATTCTTCCATAGAGCTATTAGAGTCTTCTGCTGAAATTTTATTCCCTAAAAGATTAACACCATATTTTAATAGATATCTTAATGTGTATTATGGGAATTCAAAAATCAAAGCAGTAGGAATTGAGAAAGAGTCATATGGAATAAATAAAAATGGAGATGAATTTCCAGTCAACATTACATTAAATTCTATTGAAACTGAAGATGGTTTGTTAGTTAGTGCTGCAATTAGAGATATTACGTTACAAAAAAGAGCAAAGAATGAATTACTGAAAAAAAACCAACTTTTAAATTTTGCTGAACGCATAACCAAGATGGGTAATTGGCAATGGGATTTAAAATCTGATACATTAATATGGTCATCTAATCTTTATAGAATATTTGATATTGAAGAAAGCACAGCGTTGACTTTCAACACTTATTTTAATTTTGTTCATGAAGAAGATATAGATGAAGTGACTGCAAATATTAAGCAATCTCTTAAGGGAGAGCTTTTTAAGGAGATAGTGCATCGAATTGTGCTAAAAGATGGAACAGAAAAAGTAATTCGACTTTTAGCTGTGGCTAATTCAACAATTGAAGATGAAATAACTGAAATGATTGGGTCCTGCCAAGACATAACTGAAGTTAAAGCTGCTGAGAACGAGTTGTTTGATGCATATGCACAGTTAGAAGCTATATTTAATTCTGGATCAATGGCAATTGTTTCAATTGATAATGACGGTATAATTAATCATTTTAATCATGGTGCAGAGGTTTTATTAGGCTACTCATCTTCAGAAATGGTGGGGTTGCAATTTCCTGAAGTGTATCATTTAGAAGATGAACTATTAGCTTTTAAAGAAGATATAGCTAAAAGATATGGAAAGGATACATCTAACTTTAGTCCTTATTTAGAATTAGCTAAGAATAATGTTTCTGATACAAGAGAATGGACCTTTCGAAGAAAAGATGGATCTACTTTTCCAGTTGAGTTAACATTAACAGCAATTAATAATAAAGATGGGGATAAAATAGGCTTTTTAGCTGTGGCAAGTGATATTTCGAATAGAAAGAAAGCACAAGATGAGTTATTGAGGAAAAATGAAATTTTGAATTTTGCAGAGGAAATAACGTTAATGGGTAATTTTCAAACTCATTTAATTAATAAAACCACTCAATGGTCTTCAAACCTTTATAATATTTTTGAAATTGAAAAAAATACAAACATAACTTTTAATAAATTCATTAAATACATACACCCGGAAGATAGAGAGCGAGTTATTGAACATATGAATAATACCGTTAATAATAAGAGATTTGATGGTATAGTACATAGGATTCAGTTAGCTAATGGGACTATTAAAACAGTTCAGCTTTTAGGACAAGTTGTTATTGATAATAATGGAGTAGTTACAGAGGTAATAGGTACCTATCAAGATGTAACAGCTCAAAAAATGGCTGAAAACAAATTTAGAGGGTTATTAGAATCTGCGCCAGATGCTATGGTTATTGTTAATGAAGCAGGAAAAATTCAGCTTATAAATAAGCAAGCTGAAAAATTATTTGGTTATTCATCTTTAGAATTGTTAGAAAAATCTGCTGGTAAGCTAATCCCAAAACGTTTTTATGAAGATTATAAAGCTTATTTAGATAACTATTATGGCAGTCCAGTATATAGTGCTGTGGGTGTTGAAAGAGAGTTGTTTGGGGTTGATAAAGACGGTAGAGAAATTCCTATTCAAATAAGTTTAAGTCCTTTACATACAGAAGAGGGATTGTTAGTTTCAGCGGCTATAAGAGATATTACTATACAAAAGATAGCTGAATATGAGTTGTTGGGTAAAAATCAATTATTAAGTTTTGCTGAGCAAATTACAATGATGGGTAATTGGCAATGGGATTTAACTACTAATAGAGTTAAATGGTCAACAAGTCTATATAAAATATTTGACGTAGACGAAAGTGAAGATTTGACAATTGATACTTATTTAGGATTTATTCATCCAGAAGATAAATGTTTAGTAGATGAAAAAATACAAGAATCTTTAAATGGTAAATTATTTAATAAAGTTATACATCGTATTGTTTTAAAAAATGGAATTATAAAAACAGTACAGCTCTTAGCTGTAATTACAACCACTAATGGTGGTGATGTTACTGAAATGATTGGAACTTGTCAAGATATTACACAGCAACAAATGGATGAGCTTAAAATTATTCAGGCTAACGAAAAATTAGAGATCTTAACACAGCGACTAACAGGACAAAATAAGCAACTGGCGGAGTTTGCACATATTTCTTCACATAATCTTCGTTCACCAGTAAGTAATTTAAATGCATTGTTACATTTGTATCACACATCTAATAATGATGGAGATAAGAAAGAGGTTTTTGAAAAGTTTGAAATAGTTATAGAGCATCTTACATCAACATTGAATACATTAATTGAGGCTTTAAAAACTAAAAAGCAGGATGAAAAAAAACTTGAAAAATTAAACTTTGAAGACGTCCTTAATAAAACAAAAGAAATCATCTCAGAAAAAATAATTAACGCAAAAGCAATAATTACTAGCGATTTTAGTGAAATTTCTCAAATTGATTATCATAAAACATATTTAGAAAGTATTTTTCTTAACTTACTAACAAATGCAATTAAATATAGATCTTCTGAAAGGCTTCCAGAAATTCATATTAAAACAGAGTCTTTAGAAGGTAAAATTATATTAACGTTTAGAGATAATGGATTAGGGATAGATTTAAAAAAGCATGGATTAAAATTATTTGGACTAAACAAAACATTTCATAGACACCCGGAAGCTAAAGGCGTGGGGTTGTATCTAACAAAAATACAAGTAAACTCTATGGGAGATAAAATATTTGCTAAAAGTAAAGTGGGGAAAGGATCAATATTTACAGTAATTTTTAATTTGAATACTTATGGAAAATCTTTATAATTTTTGTGTTATTGATGATGATAGAGTGTATCAATTTACGATAACAAAAGCCATAGAAGTTAATAATTTGGCCAAAGAAGTCTTGATTTTTTCTGATGGTGAGGAAGCACTAGATTTTTTTATTAGAAATCTTGATAATGATGCTAATCTTCCTGATATTGTATTATTAGATATTAATATGCCTATTATGGATGGTTTTCAATTTATGGAGGAGTATATTAAAATCAAACCTAGAGTGGGTAAGAAAATATATATTTATATGGTTTCTTCTTCGGTGGACTCAGACGATATTAAAAAAGCTAAGAATATTTCAGAAATTTCTGATTATATTATAAAACCTGTTAAACCAGGTGAGTTAGTTTCAATTGTAAATTCATTAAAAACAACATAATCGATTAATTATTTTTAAAGCTAGATAAGTATCTTAATCCCTTTTTTTCAAAATATTGTCCATTTAATTAAAACAATCTCTCAAATCTCCCACCCTTAACATTTTCGCCGCTAGGCAATATGTATAATTGTTCACAAAAAAAATCGCCTTAAAATAATTTAAAGCGATTTTAATTATTGTTGAGAGTGGTTAAATTAATTTCTTAATTGTGACCTTAAACTTTTAGGAGTTATTTGAATTCAATAATTTCTGCAGAGATTGTAGCTGTTATTCTCTTTTCTGTTTGTATAATGTCATAAGTTACATTTACAAGTGTTCTACTGCCTATTAAATCAATGCCTGCAGCTTTTGCATTATCTAGTAGATTTGATTTTGCTCTAGAGATGATACCTTCTTTGTCTCGTATATTATAGGTCTTTATCTTGTCAGTTGCTACTCCAGTAAAACTACCTAAAACATTAAAATTTGAACCTGATAAAATAGTTTGAGTTTGGTTAAGTTGATTATAGCCACCACTATGGAGACTTACTGTTTTGCAAGAGGTAAATAATGTAACGACTGTTAAGATTAAAATAATTTTCTTCATTTTTTAATTTGGTTTTAATAATTTATTTCAAAGTTATAAATTCTTAGAAGAGCAATATTACTGTTTTCCTCAATTGCATTACCGCAGTAAGAAAAACTAATATAGTTCAAAAAAAAACCGCCTTAAAAAAATTTAAAGCGATTTAATATATCATTGAGAGTGGCTAAAATTAATCCCTCAACAATCCTCTTGATATTACAATTTTTTGAATTTCAGAAGTTCCTTCGTAAATTTGTGTAATCTTTGCATCTCGCATCATGCGCTCTACGTGATATTCTTTTACAAATCCATTTCCACCGTGTACTTGTACAGCTTCTACAGTTACGTCCATGGCAACTTTACTAGCTTTTAATTTTGCCATAGCACTACTCATGTCGTAGTTGTTACCATTGTCTTTATCCCAAGCACTTTTGTATACTAAGTAACGTGCCGCTTCAATTTCAAGGTGCATGTCTGCTAGTTTAAAAGCAATAGCTTGGTGGTTGCAAATTTCAGTGCCAAATGCTTTTCTTATTTTTGAATAATCACGTGCCATTTCATAAGCCCCACCTGCTATACCTAGCGCTTGTGCAGCAATACCTATACGGCCACCAGATAAAGTTTTCATTGCAAATTTAAAACCAAATCCATCTTCACCTATTCTATTTTCTTTAGGGACTTTTACATCATTAAAGTTTAAAGTGTGTGTGTCACTCCCTCTAATACCTAATTTATCTTCTTTAGGGCCAACCTCAAAACCTTCCCACGTTTTTTCTACTATAAATGCGTTAATCCCTCGGTGTCCTTTTTCTTTATCTGTTTGTGCAATTACAAGGTAAAAATCAGCAGATCCTCCGTTTGTAATCCAGTTTTTTGTTCCGTTTAACACATAGTGGTCGCCCATGTCAATCGCAGTTGTTTTTTGCGATGTTGCGTCACTACCTGCTTCAGGCTCACTTAAACAAAAAGCACCTATTGACTCACCAGTAGCAAGTTTTGTAAGATATTTTTGTTTTTGTTCCTCAGTACCATAAGCTTCAATTCCATAACATACTAGCGAGTTATTTACACTCACAATAACAGAGCATGATGCATCTACTTTACTTAACTCTTCAACAACAATAGCATAAGACAATGCGTCCATACCTCCACCACCGTACTTAGGGTCAACCATCATCCCAAGAAAACCAAGCTCTCCCATCTTTTTCACTTGCTCAGTAGGAAACTCTTGCTTATTATCACGTTCAATAACGCCAGGCAATAATTCTTGCTTAGCAAAATCACGCGCTGCATCACGTATCATTAAGTGTTCTTCGGAAAGTTTAAAATCCATAGTGTTTATTTTAAAAATGATTTTTTTTAAGGACTGCAAAAGTAGGTATAAATCAGCGATTTTCAAATAGAGCAATTCCAAAAATAAACTCAACCAAAAAATGTTTAATTTCTATTTTAATTTCTCTTTATTATAAATGTAAATGTACCTTTGAGTATGATGTTTTCTCAAAAATTAATAAAACAGAATTACCACGTTATAGGTGTAATGAGTGGAACCTCACTAGATGGAATTGACCTTGCCGAAGTTACATTTAGCATTTCAAAAAAAGGGGAGTGGTCTTATAAATTTGGCAAAGCCGAAACGGTACCATACCATGAAAGTTTAAAACAAGAATTGCAGGATGCTATTTTGTTTTCAGAAAAAGCGTTGAATAAGCTAAATATAAGATACACCCGTCATATTTCCGAAGTTATCTCTGCATTTGTTGATAAGTTTAAAATTGAAAGTATTGATGCGGTTTGTAGTCATGGACACACCATTTTACATCAGCCGGATAGTGGTGTAACTCTTCAAATAGGTAATCTTCCAGAAATAGCTGCCTTGATTGGGCAAAGAGTAGTTTGTGACTTTAGGGTTAAAGATGTACAATTAGGTGGTCAAGGAGCGCCACTTGTTCCCATTGGGGATAAACTAATATTTAAGGATTTTGATTATTGTTTAAACCTTGGCGGCTTTGCAAATGTGTCACTTGATAATAATGGAAAGCGTGTTGCTTATGATATTTGCCCTGTCAATATTGTCCTTAATAGTTATGCAAATTTATTAGGATTTCCATACGATGATAATGGAAACATCGCTAGAGGTGGAACGGTCATAATAGAAATTTTAGAATCTTTAAACCAACTACCGTTTTACAAAAAATCACCACCTAAATCCTTGGGTCTAGAATGGGTTAAAGAAAACATATTCCCAGTCCTAGAAGCCTCAAATACAACAAAAAAAAATAAAATAGCAACCTTTACAGCACACATTGCTAACCAGATTGCACATCAATTTAAAACAAATAGTAAAGTACTTGTAACTGGAGGTGGGGCTTATAATACATTCTTATTAGAAGAAATTAAACGTATTAATCCTGTTGAGTTAGTAGTTCCAGAGTCTCAATTATTAGAGTTTAAAGAAGCGTTGATTTTTGGTTTGCTCGGTGTTCTGCGGTTGCGTGGGGAAATAAATTGCCTGCAAAGCGTTACGGGTGCAAGTGTTGATTGTTCTGGAGGAAATATATTTGAAATATAACATTGTGTTAAAGCATATTATATGTTTAATGATAACAACTTATATTTGAACAAAAAATAGGGAATGACTAAAGAAACAGAAAAAAAACCTGACCAAGTTGTATATGATGAAGAGACACAAAAATATGCCGCATCACTAATACCTTATGCTACAAACTTAGGTGCTCCAGCAATCATTCCAGACGATGTTACATCATGGAAAAATAGTAATATTAATAAAGTAAATCATCAATTTAAATCACAATTTGATGAGCTAAAAGCTCAGTATGATTTAATGATGAAGCAATTTGAATATAATAATATTATCTACTCTGCAAAGTTTAGCTTTGAGCCTATTCTTGGAAAAACGTATCATTTATATCGTAAAGCTAACGGCGATGTATGGTTGTCGCTTATATCACCTAAAGAATGTAATTGGGATTTTGTAGGGACTTTTAGACTCAATAGCAATAAAATGTGGGAGCGATTAGAGGAGAATACTGTAAGTGAGGATTAATTTTAATTAAAGAATGGTAGTTAATGTATTTTAAAATCCTCATTGAGGCGGTAATTCTCGTTCAAAAATTTTAGAGATTTCAATAGAGAGTTGCTCAAATTTAATTTGTTGCTTTTCGTTACATAGTTTTTTTATGTCTTTAAAATGATCAAAGTGAAGCATCTCTATTTCTTTTTGAATTTCACCTATTACTGAGGTTAATGAGTCTGCTTTATTAATCATTAAATTGCCCGATAACAATTTGTATAATTGTTGTTTTGTACGTGCGATTTCTGCGTCTTTTTCCTTTATAACTATATTGTGCGTATCTATCAATTTTACATATTGCTTAATTTGATTTTCATCAAATTTTAATCGTTCGATAACGACCATTTTAGGATTTTGAATTGTTTCTATTTCTTGATTTTGTTTAGTATTAGGTTTTGTTACTAAAATACCAACAAGTATAAGATTAAAAAGAACAAGCCCTATAATGGAAATAAAGTAAACTGTTGCTTTAGTCATTGTACAAAATATTGTTATTGACAGGAATAACGTCTGTTATTTCACTATTGGTCTTAAGAGCATCACTAATAACAATTATTTCTGTAGCAATAATCATTACAACTATTGCACCTGCCACACGTAGCCAATCCATAGAAATAACATTAGGTGAGTTTATTGTAACATTAAGAATATTATTATAAATACTATCTGATTGCGGTTTATCTTGGATAGTTTCAAGCAAATCTATTGAATCTTTCATACTCTTATTAGGTAAAGTTTTTTTATAACTTTTGCCTTGCTTTTTTCAGTTAGTTTTAGTTTTCTATTGTGCATTAAAAACTTTTTGTTCTAAAGTGTTTATAAAGGTTTAAAATAAAATTAAGACAATCATCAAGTTGGTTAATCATGTGATTTTTTTGTGTCAAAAAGATAAATTATTGCTTCAATAAGATTATAAGCCCTTCAGAATGACTAAAGGTAGTAATTTTCTAAATAATATCTCTATTTAGGTTTGTTAACAATATTGTTTTATTTAGGGTAAAATCGTTAGAAGTATAAACAAAATGTCTGTAGCTATTAATTTGAAAAAAGTAATTTGTTAAATTTTAGATGTATGGCTTTCTGTTCTTCGGAAATTTTAAAAGTGTTAGAAACTATGGTAGAATTTTTATTTAAAAGAAACCAAAACACATTTGCAATTATTTATATTTGTTACTGAAATATACCAACCTAAAAAAATGTTTAAAATGAATCAATTGTAGCTACGCTAGTCAAATTTCCGAAGTAAAAAGAAATATAGTACAATGCATTAATTTTAAACTAATCTCTATTTTTATAGAGAATATATATGAAAGAACTACTTAAAAAATACGAAAATAAAGAGCCTGAAATTGTATTCCATTGGAACGATGCTGAAACTGAAGCTGAAGGATGGACAGTAATTAACTCATTAAGAGGAGGTGCTGCAGGTGGAGGAACGAGAATGCGAGTGGGATTAAATGAAAATGAAGTTTTATCCCTTGCTAAAACAATGGAGGTGAAATTTACTGTTTCTGGTCCTGCAATAGGTGGCGCTAAATCTGGAATTAATTTTGACCCAAGCGATCCTCGTAAAAAAGGGGTATTAGAGCGCTGGTACAAAGCTGTTTCGCCATTATTAAAATCTTATTATGGAACTGGAGGAGATTTAAATGTTGATGAAATCCACGAAGTAATCCCAATTACTGAGCAAAGTGGCGTTTGGCATCCACAAGAGGGGGTTTTTAATGGCCACTTTACACCAACCGAAGCTGATAAAATTAACCGTATAGGACAATTGCGTCAAGGAGTAATAAAAGTTTTAGAAAACACTACGTATTCCCCTGATGTATCAAGAAAATACACCGTGGCAGATATGATAACGGGTTACGGGGTTGCTGAAGCAGTACGTCATTATTATGATATCTATGGCGGAGACGTTAAAGGAAAACGTGCCATTGTACAAGGATTTGGAAATGTAGGAGCTGCCGCAGCTTATTATTTAGCACAAATGGGAGCAAAAGTTGTTGGAATTATCGATCGAGTGGGTGGAATAATCAATAAAGATGGATTCAGTTTTGAGGAGATTCAACAGTTATTTTTAAAGAAAGATGGGAATACACTTGTTGCTGATAATATGTTGTCTTTTGAAGAAATAAACGAACAAATCTGGACATTAGAATGTGAGGTGTTTGCACCATGTGCTGCATCACGTTTAATTACAAAGGGACAAATTTCTCAAATGATGGAAACTGGTCTAGAAGTTATAAGCTGTGGTGCCAATGTGCCATTTGCCGATAAAGAAATTTTCTTTGGAAGTATTATGGAATATACTGATGAACGTGTTTCTTTAATTCCAGATTTTATAAGTAATTGTGGAATGGCTCGCGTATTTGCCTATTTTATGGAACGTAAAGTACAAATGACAGACGAAGCTATTTTTAATGATACATCGATGACCATTAAAAATGCGATTCGTAATACCTATGATAATAATAGTACAAAAACAAACATTAGTAAAACAGCGTTCGAAATTGCTTTAAAGCAACTAGTATAAGCAAAAAACAATAAAACAAACCTCATTCTATGGAAGCAATTATAATTTTAATATTTGTCGTTGGTTATTTATCAATAACACTTGAACATCCGCTTAAACTTGATAAAACAGTGCCCGCATTAATTATGGCGGCATTGATTTGGGCAGTACTTGCAATTGGTTTTCATGCAGGTTGGTTTGATGTTATTGACACCTATGACAATTCATTTAATTTTTTAAGCGGAGGAGTAGAGGCAGAGCATGGTTTTGAAAATACATTATTACATCATTTAGGGAAGACTGCCGAAATTTTAATCTTTTTAATAGGTGCGATGACCATTGTAGAAATCATTGATCTACACCGTGGGTTTGAGATTTTAAAAGGTGCAGTACGTACAAAGAGTAAACGTAAATTACTTTGGATAATTGGAATACTTGCTTTTATTCTTTCTGCTATTATTGATAATTTAACTGCTACAATTGTACTAATTACATTACTTAGAAAATTGATTGTAAACAAAGAAGAACGATTGTGGTACGCAGCGCTTGTTGTAGTAGCAGCAAATGCTGGAGGAGCATGGTCACCCATAGGAGACGTAACAACAACAATGCTTTGGATTGCAAAAAATGTAACAGCAATGGGGTTAATTGAATATGTTGTGATTCCTTCAATTGTTTGTTTTGTAATTCCATTTTTCATTGCTCAGTATCTGCCAGCCTTTAAAGGTGAAATAGATGTTGATACATCTGGAGATGAGGTTGCAGAAAGACTTTTAAGTAGTAAAACAATGTTGTTTTTAGGACTAGGAATGATTGTTTCAGTACCTATTTTTAAAACTATAACACACTTGCCTCCTTATATTGGGATGATGCTTGCACTTGGTGTAGTGTGGCTCGTTTCAGAATATATTCACCCAGAAGAAGATTTTACTAAAGAACGACGTCAACAATATTCTGCTCATAAAGCACTATCAAGAATTGAGATTTCGTCAATATTATTCTTCTTAGGTATTTTAATGGCAGTAGCAGGATTAGAAAGTCTTGTATATGGTGTGGCCGAAAATGGAGATCCGGTAGGGACATTACGCTATCTAGCCGAAGTTTTACAAAGTGCCATTCCTAATCAAGATGTCGTTGTAATATTATTAGGGGTATTCTCTGCAATAATTGACAATGTACCATTAGTAGCAGCTTCTATGGGGATGTATGATTCTCCAACCGATTCTGTTCTATGGCACTTCATCGCATATTGTGCAGGAACAGGTGGAAGTATGTTAATCATTGGTAGTGCAGCAGGTGTTGCTGCAATGGGAATGGAGCGTATTGACTTTATATGGTATTTGAAGAAAATTACATGGCTTGCATTTATAGGCTTTATAGCTGGAGCTGGTGTGTTTTTACTTATAGAGCGAGTTATATTCAATCACGTATAACAATTTTTAGCCCTCAATCACCGTTAACAAATTAAACCTATTTATATATGCTCAACTTCTTTATTCAGGAAGGTGCGGAAGATGCCGCACAATTAGAACCAGAAGTAACTGAAAAAACACTCTCTATCATGGAGCTCATCGTCAACGGTGGGACTGGAGGAATGATAATAATTGGTACACTTGCCGTTCTGCTTTTCGTAGCGTTGTATGTGTATTTTGAGCGCTTGTTTGCGATTAAAGCAGCATCAAAATATGATGCAAACTTTATGAACCAGATTAAGGATAATGTATCTAGCGGAAATTTACAAGGTGCAAAAGTATTATGTGCAGGACAGAATACGCCTGTATCGAGATTAACAGAAAAGGGTATTTCAAGAATAGGAAGTCCATTAGAAGATATTAATACAGCAATTGAAAATGCAGGACGTCTTGAAGTTTACAAACTAGAAAAAAATGTGAGTGTTCTCGCAACAATTGCAGGTGCTGCACCTATGATTGGATTTTTAGGTACTGTGATAGGAATGGTATTAGCATTTCATCAATTAGCAACAAGTAGTGGTCAAGCTGAAATGGGACTTCTAGCCGAAGGTATTTATACCGCAATGACAACAACCGTTGCGGGATTAATAGTAGGTATTATAGCATATATGGGCTATAATCACCTTGTGGTTAAAACAGATAAAGTAGTGCATCAAATGGAAGCTACAGCAGTAGATTTCTTAGATCTTTTAAACGAACCCGCATAATATGAATCTACGCGGAAGAAATAAAGTAAGTCCAGAGTTTTCGATGAGTTCAATGACAGATATTGTATTTCTGTTATTAGTTTTTTTCTTACTGACTTCTCCAGCGATTACACCAGATGCTTTAGATTTAATTTTGCCTAAAGCAAAAGGGAAAAGCACAAATGCTCAAAAAGCAAGTGTGAGTATCACTAAAGATGGTGCTTATTATGTAAATAAAGAACGCGTTAGCGAATATGAAATTGAAAAAGTATTAATCGCAGCCTTTGCAGGTGAAAAAGAACCTACATTGATACTAAGAGCTGAAGAAGGAGTGCCTATTGAAGACGCTGTTTTTGTGATGGATATTGCAAATAAAAACAAATTTAAAGTTGTGCTAGCCGTAAGACCTAATTAGTATTAAAAAATAGGTGCCTAAAGTATTCTGGACTAATTAATTCGCGCTTTTATTTTTCCTAAACCCTAAACCTTTAAAATGTCTCTTTTAGATACTCAACATAAAAAGAAAAGCATGACTATCACAGTGATATTATATTCACTGTTAATTTTGCTATTATTCTTTTTTGGGATGACATACTTAGATCCACCGCCAGAGGAAGGTATTGCAGTAAACTTTGGAACTACAGATACGGGAAGTGGAAACATTCAGCCAACTGAGGCGATAAAAAGCGCCCCAAAAGTGACAACACCTCCACCAGTCTCAGAGCCTGAGCCAGAGGTAAAAGAAGAAGTAGTGACGCAAGATACTGAGGATGCACCTGTCATTAAAAAAGAGAAAAAGAAAGAGATTAAAAAAGAAATTCCAGTAAAAGAGCAACCCAAAAAAGAAACACCAAAGCCACCCGTTCCAGATCCTGAGCCTACCCCAGATAAGAGCACAACAGATGCCCTTTCTAGTATTCTCAATGGACCTAAAAGTGATGGAACAGCAAAAGGAGGAGAAGGAAATGATAATAAACCAGGTGATAAAGGAAACCCTAACGGTGACCCAAACGCAAAAAGTTATTACGGAACAGGAAAAGGATTAGATGGTGATGGCAATTATCAACTAGGAGGAAGAAAAGCATTAAACAAAGAAAAATTTGTTCAAGATTGTAACGAAGCAGGTACTGTTGTGGTTAGCATTGAAGTGGACCGTAATGGAAAAGTAATTAGTGCTACAGCAGGAGTTAGGGGAACTACTAATAACTCCAGTTGTTTACTAGAACCTGCAAAAAGAGCTGCTCTTGCAACAAAATTTAATAGTGATGATAAAGCACCTGCAAAACAGATAGGTAAAATTGTGTATCGCTTTAGTCTTTCTGAATAAAGTTTTTCGTATTTCTGAAATTTTAAATAATTGAAAGTGATTGTTTCAAAACAAAAATCACTTATACTATTTCAGTATCTTTATTTTTCCAAATTTTTGATATGAAATACATTCACACACTAGCATTACTCTTTTTTGTTTTTCAAAGTTGTAAAGATTCTTTGCCAACTAATAGAAATGTTTCTTCAGCAAAAATTTCCGCAGAAAAAACTACTAAAACTCCTCATGATTTCATGTTTATGCAGCGCGCATATCCTAGCGGGGAATTAAAACCCAATGCAATTAAGGATGCGGCCGCTTGGAAAAGAAACGAACTTTCAAAAAGAAATTCGCTAAGCGAGGTGTGGGAATTTGTTGGTCCTGTTAATACTGGAGGACGTATTACAGATATTGAAATTCCGGTTAACGATAGTAATACATATTATGTGGGTGCTGCTTCTGGAGGTATTTTTAAAACTATAAATGCTGGAGTAACTTTCAACCCTATTTTTGATGATCAAGATATGTTGTCAATTGGTGATATTGAAATTTCAAAAACAAATCCTAATACATTATGGGTAGGAACTGGTGAGGTAAATGCAGGTGGTGGCTCACTCACATACGATGGTGACGGAATTTATAAAAGTGAAAATGGAGGGCTTTCTTGGGAATCAAAAGGGTTGCCTAATGTAGGGAGCATTGGTAAAATATTGATTCATCCTTCAAATGAAGATATAATTTTTGTTGGTGCAATGGGGCCTCTTTTTAAAAACGATGAGAATAGAGGAGTTTATAAAACTATAGATGGTGGTGTAACTTGGGAAAAAGTATTTCAATATAGCAACAGAGCGGGAGTCATTGATATGGCAATCCACCCTACAGATGGAAATATTGTATACGCTGCATTCTGGCAGCGTGAAAGAACTACAGAAAATAGAATTTATGGAGGAGCAGATTCTGGTCTTTGGCGTTCTCAAGATGGAGGAACTACATGGAGTCTAATGACAAATGGACTTCCTACAATTGCTACTCAAAAAGGAAGGATAAGCATTGATATTTCACAATCAAACCCTAATGTCTTGTATGCACGTTATGCAAATGCAGCAGGAGGTATCCAAGGAGTTTATAGAACTCAAGATGGAGGTGATAGCTGGCAGACAATGAACTCAAGCGCATTGACAGATGTAGGGTTTCATTGGTGGTTTAGAGGCATATTTGTAGATCCTGAAAATGAAAATATAATTTATAATGTTGATTTCGAAGTACAAAAATCTATAGATGGAGGGCAAACATGGAGTGATGTTTTTTCTATTGCACACGTGGATCAGCATGCAATGGCATTTACCACGCAAGGTGCAAGTACAATTTTATTAGGGAATGATGGTGGATTATACACAAGTGCAAACGAAGGAGCAAGTAGTTCAAAAATTGAGACGTTGCCTATAACCCAGTTTTATAGAGTGCATGTGGATGCGCAAAATGACGATAAAATTTATGTTGGTTCTCAAGATAATAGTACTGTTAGAACAACTACAAGTGGTACTAATGATTGGTCAACTATTTTTGGTGGTGATGGATTTCAACCACTAGTAGATCCAACAAATACAAATGTAATTTATGCTCTTTCCCAAAATGGTAACTTAGGGAAATCTATAAACAATGGAGCTAGTTTTAATGGTGCTTTAAATGGTATACCAAACATAGATAGAAATAATTGGGACACACCAATAACTTTTGACCCTGCAGATTCTCAAACGCTTTATTATGGGACAAATAAATTATATAAAACTACAAATGCAGCAGGAAGTTGGACTGCAATTAGCCCAGATTTAACTAATGGCCCTTCTTCTGGAAATCTTACTTTCGGAACTATAATAAGCATAAGCATTTCACCTTTAAATAGTGAAGTGATCTATGTAGGAACAGATGATGGAAATGTATGGGTAACACAAGATGCCGGTTCAAATTGGCTAAATATTTCAAGCACATTACCTAATCGATGGGTAACTAAAGTGCTTGCAGATAGAGAAAATGCAAACGGGGTATATGTCACATTTTCTGGGTATCGTTTTGGTGAAAATGAAGGTCATGTTTATCAAAGTTCAGATTTTGGTGCTAATTGGAATAATATTTCCACAGGAATTCCAGATATTCCTATAAACGACATTATTAAGGATATTAATGATATTTTATATGTTGGGACAGATATTGGCGTAATAGCATCAGGTGATAACGGTCAAACTTGGGTGCCTCTTGCAGCAAATTTACCTTCAGTTCCTGTGACTGATATGCACATTCATGAAGTAAGTCAATATTTATATATAGGGACTTATGGGCGTTCGATTTACAAGATAAATTTGTCAAACGATATTTTAGCTTTCAGTGAAAATGAGGCAGAAAATACACTAATTGTATCTCCTAATCCTGCCAACGATTATATTACTCTCACGTTAGGCAAAAGTATTGGATCGAAAAATGAAATTCAATTACACGATGCGTTGGGTAGATTAGTAGCTTCCGAAATTTTAAATTTTGGAAATAGTAATCAAGCCACATTAAATCTATCTCAATACCCTACTGGGGTATATTTTTTAAGTGTTGCTACGGAAGGTAAGACTATTACAAAAAAGCTAATTAAAAACTAAAATTATCGTTTATAAAGAAGCTATCAATTGGTTATTCCAACAGCTCCCCATGTATCAGCGAGTAGGTAAAAGTGCATATAAGGCAGATTTGTCTAACACCCTATTACTCGCAAACTATTTAGGTAATCCCGAAAATAAGTTTAAATCAATCCACGTTGCTGGGACCAATGGAAAAGGAAGCACAAGCCATATGTTGGCTTCTATTTTACAAGAAGCAGGTTATAAAGTAGGTTTGTATACTTCGCCACATTTAAAGGATTTTAGAGAGCGTATTAAGATAAATGGGCAGCCTATTGCAAAGCGAAATGTATCTTCGTTTGTAGAAAAGCATAAATCTTTTTTTAAAGAAAATCAACTTAGTTTTTTTGAAATGACAGTTGGATTAGCCTTTGATTACTTCTCTAAGGAAGAAGTAGATATTGCAGTGATAGAAGTAGGGCTAGGAGGAAGACTTGATAGTACAAATATTATAATTCCTGAAATATCAATTATTACAAATATAGGGCTTGATCATACCCAGTTTTTAGGAACTACACTTCCAGAAATTGCAAAAGAAAAAGCAGGGGTAATTAAAGAAAATGTTCCTATAGTCATTGGTGAATATAATACAAATACCATTGCTGTCTTTGAGCAAATTGCAAAAGAAAAAAATGCAGATTTGTATAAAGCTTTTGAGACAAAAGGAGCGTTGATGTCTTCAGATTTAAAAGGGGACTACCAAAAAAATAATATTCGTACAGTGCAAATGGCTGTTAAAATATTAAAAGATAAAAACTTCCACATAGGAATACAGCACCTAGCTAAAGGACTTCAAAATGTTGTAAAAAATACTGGACTTTTAGGAAGGTGGCAAATTTTACAAAAGGAACCATTAATAGTTTGTGATACGGCTCATAATAAAGATGGATTGCAATTTACAATGCGTCAATTAGAAAAGCTTAACTATCGCGTGATTCACATTGTTTTAGGTTTTGTAAGTGATAAAGATTTAGACGAGGTGCTATCCTTATTCCCTAAACACGCCCGTTACTATTTTTGTCAGCCGGCTGTTGAAAGGGCAATGGACGTAACTATATTAAAAAATAAGGCTACTAAGCATGACCTTAAAGGTTCAGTTTACCCTTCGGTTAACGATGCTCTCAATGCTGCGAAGAAAGAACAGGTTAACCATGATGTTGTCTATGTAGGTGGAAGCACTTTTGTGGTTGCTGAAGTCGTTTAATTTTCAACAACAACTAATGTGTCAAGGGCTAGCTTAAGTTTTAGTAGTTCTCCTATTTTTTTATGATTTTCTAGTCGTTGTTTTCCTCGAACAGAATTGTCCCAAGAAAGATTAAATACACTTAAAGTATCGGTTTTGTCAAAAGTTGTATTCACTCGCTTTGAATACCCAAAACTTTGCAACCCACTATATGTTATTTTTAGCTCTTTGCTTATTTGGTTAAAAGGAATACCTTTTTCTTTCACACTAAGTCTAGCAACTTCATTTTCTAAAAATGTAATACGGTCATCTTTATCACGAATTCTCTGTTCATTATTTACATATAATTCACTAAGGATGTCTGCTTTTAGGTTGCCGCTTATTTTTTCGGCAAGCTCACCGCTATTATCAGCACCTTGATATATTAACAAATTTGATTCTCCTATTTTTTCTGAACCTTTTAATTTAGTTCTCCAGTCATCAATCGTTGCTTGAGGAACTGGGCGTCCAATTAAATAAATTTGAATGTCTTTGGATTTATAATTTTGGTCAAATTTGACCACTTCCGCACCTTCATACTGGATTATATCTTTGACAAATTCTTTAGTTTTATTGGTAAAAATTTGTTCTTGTAATAAATTATAAAATAAAATAACACTAGGGATTACTACAACAAGAGCAACTAAAGATGCTACTTGTGCTATACGTTTTCTACGTTGTGAATTTGCATAGCGCACCAATGGAAAGCGTAATATTTTTGCAACTATAAAGGTTGCTAAAGCGATAAATACTGCATTGATGCAAAATAGATACATAGCACCTCCAGCATAAGCCATATTACCAATCGCAAGACCGTAGCCCACTGTGCATAAAGGTGGCATTAAGGCTGTAGCAATAGCAACACCAAAAATAACACTAGCAATGGTGCCACTTTTTGTTTTAGCTACTATGAGTCCCAACCCGCCAAAAATAGCTACTAAGACATCAAGGATTGTAGGGTATGTTCTTGCAACTAATTCGGGAGTTTCCTCAGTAAGTGGAGAAACCCAAAAATAAAATGTAGCAGTCATTACACTTAAAATAACCATTACGCCCAAGTTGATAAAAGAGCGTCTCATTGTTTCAATATCATTAATCGCAACAGAGAGTCCTATCCCCACAATTGGTCCCATTAAAGGAGAGATTAACATGGCGCCAATTACAACAGCCGTACTACTTACGTTTAAGCCAATGGAGGCTATAAAAATACTAAATATTAAAATCCACGAGGTGTGCCCTTTAAATGAAATATCTTTTTTTACGGCTTCAATTGTAGCATCTCTGTCTGTGTCATTATGGATATCAAACAGGTCTGTAAAAAACTTTTTAACCCCTTCCCAGGCCGTCAGTTTTGTATGCTCAAATTCTTCTGGAGAAGAATTTGGGGTGATTTCAATATCCTCTTTGCTCATACTTATGTATATTTTTTACCGTGAGTGTTTTCAACTTCCACTAGTAGTTTTTTAATGTCTTGCTCTTTTTTCTTCGGAAATATTAATAACGTTTCAGCTTTATCTACAATTATATAATCATCAATGCCATCAACAACAATTAACTTTTCGGTTTCCGAATAAATCATATTCCCTTTTGCATCCGTCAACATGGGGATACCTCTCACAACAGCATTATCACCTTCATTTGTAGTCATCTTGTCGTGCAATGCGCCCCAAGTGCCTAAATCATTCCAATCAAATGTAGCTTTTTTTGTGAATACATTATTTGCTTTTTCCATAATTGCATAATCGATGGAAATATTTTCGGAAAGCTCATAATTTGTAGCAATAAAATCCTTTTCTTCTGTGGTGTTATACACAGGAATTCCTTCAGAAAACAAGGCGTGCATGACAGGTTCGTTTTTCTCAAATGCTTCAGAAATTGTTGCAACACTCCAAATAAAAATGCCTGCATTCCAAAGAAAATTTCCCTCGTTTAAAAATTTTTTCGCCGTCTCATAATCTGGTTTTTCTCTAAATTGTGCCACCCTTGAAATTTCCGAAGTACTATTTTTATCAGCTTCAATATAGCCATAACCTGTATTTGGAAACGTTGGGTTGATGCCTAAAGTCATTAATATATTATCATGTTGCGCTGCGTCAAAACATTTTTGCACGTCATTTGCAAATGCGTCCTCGTCCTCAATCCAGTGGTCACTAGGTGCAACTAGCATTACCGCGTTAGGATTTTCCTTTTTAATTTTTAAAGCAGATAACAAAATACAAGGAGCTGTGTTGCGCATAGCAGGCTCAAGAACAACTTGTTTTTCTGAAATTTCTGGGAGTTGAGATAGCGTTAATTCAAGATAGCGTTCGTTAGTCAAAATCAAAATATTCTCTGACGGAATCAACTTATTGAGTCTAGAAAAGGTTTGTTGTAGCAAGGACTTTCCTGTGCCTAACATGTCATGAAACTGTTTAGGGAATGATGATGTGCTCACTGGCCAAAACCTAGAGCCAATACCACCTGCCATGATCACTGCGTAGTAATCTTTCGTAGTGCTTTCTTTCATATTTTAATACTTCTAAAATTTAATTGCTGTATTTACGCTTCGGTTTTTAAAAACTCTACTTCTGCATTTGGGTTAAATAAATAAACTCTTCCAGTTGCTACTTCGAGGCATTCATAACGCTTAACTCGTTTATTTCCTCTTTTAAAAATTTTACCGTTATATAGTCTAAAAAGGCCATTAGCGGGTATCTCAAAGATATAATTTTTATCGTTTTCTGGGTCAAATTGTTTGAGCGCTAAAGATAAGCGTGCATCTGTATCACTGCTAGCTCTAGGGTTTTTAAAGTGCATTGCTAACAATGGTAATAATTGTGAAGGAAAAATCTCTGGTCGAATAAAGGGTAACATTAACTGCTGAAATGTAAACTTCCATTCCTTTCCGTGGGGCTTGATAGCTCTGCCGTATTTTTGAAAAGCGACCAAGTGGGCGATTTCATGAATTAAGGTAATGAAAAAACGATATTTATTAAGACTAGCGTTTACTGTAATTTGATGTTGCCCATTTGCCATTTTTCGATAGTCACCATGACGCGTGACGCGTTCATTAACAATTTTTAAATGAACGTTGTTTGCTTTGATAAGTGCAAAAGAAGCTTCAACAGCAGCTTGTGGAATGTATTTTGAAAGGACCTTTGTCACGGAGCTAAGATACGCTCAATCTTTAAAATTTCCTACTTTATTAGTTAAGGCAATTATGAGGTCATCTTTTTCTTTTAATCTAAGCTCATATTGTTCAATCAGTTTAGCAATCACTTTTGAGTCGCTTAATTGATCATCTCTATTACTCCCATGGTATTTTTTAATAAAGCAATATCAAATAGATTTTCAGGATTACATTGGAAAATTTGACAAATTTTATTTAAATGGATGGACCAAGAATTTGTTTTTCCATTTTCTATTCTGGCATACGCAGCTTGCGAAATATTTAATAAATCGGCTGTCTCCTCTTGTGATAGCCCTTTTTGCTTGCGCAAAGCACGCAAGTTTTCCCCCACAATTAAATGCATAATATAGTATAATTTGTAGCTGGGGAGATAGCTCTTTTATCAAAGTTACATATTATTATTATTATTATTATTATTGAGGTTAGTTAGTCTAAAATAGACTAACTTTAGTCTTGGTTAGAATAAGATAGTGCAAGTATCTTTAATAGTTTTATTTCATAATAATTTAAAACCAAAATATTATGAAACAATTACTATTGATTATGTTTCTGTTTTGCGGATTAGTCTCCTTTAATTCTAATGAGAGTAATACAATTATAGAAACTGAAGAGTTAATCCATGAACTTTGGGAAGTTGAAAGTGTATCATTTGTAAATGCTGAAGGTGTAGTATGTTGTACTGCGACTGCTACCTATAATGGAGTAGGGCAGGCGTCTTTTCAGTGTTGTGGAATGGCGGCTTGTGATTGTGCGCAAATGTTAGCGTGCAACTATATTATTAGTCAAGGTGGCTCATGTCCACAACATCAACAATAATTTAATTCCTCTCATTGCAAGGTGAGAGGAACTTTACTCTTTAAATATGAGTTTAATAAAAACTATTTTTTTGCTATTAGTGTGCAGTATTTATGCTCAAAATAATAATGAGCAATCGACTGTGCAAGTATCTTATTTACAAACGTTACAGCTTTATGGGCCAGGTTCAAAATATCAAACAAATGCACTTTTAACAATGAACTCTTTTAAATCAATTTATGAAATAGACCATACTAAAAGCTTGACAGAGGATAATGTAAATAACAAGAATGAAGATATAGTTATAGGATTATCATCAAAGGAAAATGAGTTCGTATATAAAGATTTTTATAAAAATGAATCTTATTATGTGGAAACGGTAGAGTTTAAATTTATACACATAATTGATAGTCTTAATACGATGCGATGGGAACTCAAAGAAGAGTTTGAGGAAATTTTTGGATTTAAATGTCAAAAAGCAATAACAAGTTACGGTGGTAGAAATTACATTGCTTTTTTTACTACTGAAATGGCTTTTGCAAATGGTCCGTGGAGATTTGATGGTCTTCCAGGTCTTATTCTTAATGTGACATCAGATGATTCTGTTTTTTCAATTTTAGCGACTTCTATTAAACTAGTTAATAAAAATGTTGAATTTGTAAATCCGTATGAAAATGAAATATCACTCGATTGGAATTCATTTTTATCATTCTATAGGCAAAGATATGATGCCGTGATGAGAAATAGTATGGAATCTTGGGGTCCGTCTATGACCTTGCCAAAAAAAAATATAGTTGAGTATATTAAAAATTAATTATTTGTTCTATTGAAATATTTTCCGCAAATATTTCTTTTTAACTGTTTCGATTAATGTTAACGCACAAGCAGTAAAAGGGAAAGTAACTACAAATGACTCGTCCTTGCCTATTGTGAATGCTACGATAATACTTAAAAGTGATATTGATTCTTCAACAATACTAGCCTACGATACTACAAACCTTCAAGGTTATTATGAAATAATTATTCCTAATAAGTTGTCTTCTTTTATTATTGAAATAACTTCATTGGGCTTCAAATCCGCCATACTAACTTTTAATGATTTTGACTTTAAAAGACTGTATGTCAATGATGTTAGTTTGGATGCATCAGAAACTAAACTAGAAGAAATCTTCATTAAAGCAGAGAAAGCGGCCGTGCTTGTGAAAAATGACACAACTGTTTATAATCCAGAAAAATTCAAAGATGGTTCTGAGCGTACCGTGGAAGATCTCATTGGAAAGTTGCCAGGTCTCGCGGTTAAAGAAAATGGGAAAATAACCTTTAAAGGTAAAGAGGTTGAAAGTGTATTACTGGACGGGGATAATTTATTTGATTCTAATTATACAATAGGAACGAAAAATATTGATGTTGATATGGTTGATACCCTTGAAGCAATAGAGAATTACATAGAGAATCCTTTACTTCATGGTATCGCAACTACAGATGCAATTGCTATAAACCTTGTGTTGAGAAAAGGAAAGACAGATTTTTCTTCTACCTCAAATGTAGGCCTTGGTATTGAAAATAGAGCAGATTTGAATAGTAATATTTTAGGAATATCAAAACGTTTAAAGTCCTTTGCCACTTTCAGTTTTAATAATATAGGAGTCGAAAACAGTCCTTATAATTATTTTTCATCAAATAATTTTTCATTGGAAGATAGTAATGAAACTGATTTTAAAATGGATAGACTTATTGACACAGGTTCTTTGAATCCAGACCTAGAAGATGAGAGGACTCGAATTAATAATAATGCATTTGCTAGTCTAAATTCGATATTTAATATTTCAGATAGAATAGGAACTAAAGTTAATTTTGATTATAAAAATGATATTCTTTCCAGAAATATATTGAATGAAACAAATTTTGAAAGTACAGAAAATTCGTCTGGTTTTATCGAAAATCAATCTTTTGAGAAGAAGCCTGAATTATATAATGTAAAAGTAGGAATAACCTATAAGTTATCTGATACTGAACTTTTAGAGGTTGACACAAAATTTAAGAATGAAGATATTGATTCAGATATTGATTTTTTCATTAATGATGTTAAACAGAATAGTGAAGTGAGAACAAGATTTCAACAATTCAAAACTGCTTCTAAATATACTAAAAAGGTGAGTAGGTCTAGCGCTGTTACTTCTTCGTTTAAATATAATAATGCTTCTTTAAATGAATCGTTATTTCTTTCACCAGATTTTAGATTTGATAATAACATTAGCAGTAATCAGCTTGTTAATTCCACGATTGACCATTTTAAATTTGATACTAATTATCTAAAAAGTAATGATAGCTATAATTTCAAACTAGGCGTAGGGTACGATTCAAGAAAAAGTGATTTTGAATCATTATTAACAGAGGGTTCAGGAGTTAATATTTCAAATAATGATTTTGTTTTTAGAATTCAAAATCCTTGGGTAGAAGGAAATATGAATTTCAAATGGTACAAATTTAATTTTAATAGTACGTTGAGAGTTGGTTATTTATCTCAATTTTTAGAAACAAGAGCTATTTCAAACGAAAAAATAAAAAAAAATAAATTTCAATTTTTTCCTCGTTTTAAAATTGGGTATAATATTAATAAAAAATCAAGTATTGATTTTAATGCAAACTACATTGAAAAGAGTACTAATGAGCTTTATCTTTTTGAAAATCCAATTTTCACATCAAATAGATTTGCAATTAAAAACAAACCCTCTCTTGAAAATATTAAATCTCTAACAACTGATATTATGTTCCATTATAATAATTTTGTAGATTTATTTCAGTTTAATTTAGGTGCATCATATGTAACAAATTATAACAACTTTTTTTCGTTAATAGACATTGATAATCAATTTATCGTAAATACGAGAGAGGTAAGAGGTATTAGTTTTGACACCTTTTTAATAGTGACTGGACTTGACAAATATGCTTCATTTATGAAGTCTAACGTAAGATTAAATGTTTCATACGGGATTAATTTTTTTGAGAATATAGTTGATAACTCAGATATTCGAGAAAATGAAAGTTATATTGGTCGAGCAGACTTAAATATTAAGACTGGCTTTCTTGGTATTATTAATTTTCAGAACAATGTTAAGTACAGTAATGTTTTATTTTTTTTAAACAATAATGATAGGTTTGAATTTAGTTCTTTTCAAAATAAAACTTCTTTTTTCTTACGTCCATACAAAAGATTATTTTTTGAGACAAGTGTAAACTATTTTAAGCCAGATATAGATAGAAAAGAAGATTTCGTTTTTATTGACTCAGAACTTCGTTTAACTACAAAGAGTGGTGACGTGGATTATTCTTTAATTTCAAAAAACATAACACCCAACAAAAGTATTTTTTCTCGTACTAGCGTGACAGATTTTTCTACGACTTTCTATTCCTACGAGATACAAGAACCTTATATATTATTTTCCGTTAGATTTAAAATTTAAGGCGTACTACTAGAAACCTCTAACACTTTACCATTGTAAAACTTATTTCCCTTAATACTAAAGTCAATAATATACTTTGCCATTTCCTTTGCGCTAAGTGGCGCTTTATAGCCAGGAAAAGCTTCTTCGAGCATTTCGGTTTGTACTGATCCAAGAGCTAATACATTAAATTGAGGCCCTGTTTCTTTGTATTCTTCTGCAAGTACTTCTGTTAAAGTGATAATCGCTCCTTTGCTGCTGCTATATGCTGCAAGCCCAGGGAATTTTGCACTCCCTCTCACACCTCCCATACTGCTAATGTTAACTACATGACCATCTTTTTTCATAAAAGGGAGTATTGCTTGCGTTAACGAAACAGCACCAAATACATTAACATCATAGCTAGTTTTAAAGTCTTCATATTTCAGTTTGTTGAAAGGCTTACTCACTAAATAACCAGAATTATTGATTAAAATATCAACATGTCCCCAATGCTCTTTTACAAAAGCCGAAACTTTTTTAATATCCTTAGATTCTGTAATGTCGCAAGAAAAGCACGTGCAGTTAGAAATATCTAATCCTGAAATGGGTGCAGCATCTCTTGAAAGTGCTAAAACCTTATGACCACTGTCCTCTAACAACGCAACCATTTGATATCCTATACCACGACTTGTACCTGTAATTATAATGTTTTTTGCCATGAGATAAATATAAGAAATTCAATAATTAATAAACAGTTATCAATTAGCAATCATAAAAAAAACCTACTAAATCTTCAAAATCTAATAGGTTAATTATTTTAGAGTTTAATTATAAACTACACGAACATTGTAACTGGATTTTCAATATAGTTGCGTAGTGTTTGTAAAAACTTTGCTCCTGTTGCTCCGTCCACTGTTCTATGATCACAGGCTAGTGTTACAGTCATTACATTACCAACAGCAATAGCTCCATTTTTAACAACTGGTTTTTGAATAATTGCACCCACACTTAAAATAGCTGAGTTAGGAGCATTGATAATGGAAGTAAATTCTTTAATACCAAACATTCCTAAATTTGAAACAGTAAATGTACTACCGTCCATTTCTTGAGGAGTAATTTTCTTGCTTCTCGCTTTTCCAGCCAGCTCTTTAACATTTGCTCCAATTTGTGAGAATGTCATTTGATCAGCAAATTTTAAAACAGGAACTAATAGACCTTCATCAACAGCAACAGCAACTCCTATATGAATATGCTTTGCAATTCGAGTATTGTCTCCAGTCCATTGACTATTTACTTGTGGATGTTTGCGAAGTGCCATTGCACAAGCTTTAACCACCATGTCATTGAAACTTATTTTTACATCAGGGTCACTATTAATTGCTGTTCTTGAAGCAATAGCATTATCCATATCTAACTCAATTGTTAGGTAATAATGTGGTGCCGTAAATTTTGATTCGCCTAAACGTCTCGCTATGGTTTTACGCATTTGAGAGTTTTTAATCTCCTCAAAACTTTCAGTACCAACAGGTGTGTAAGAGGCTGCACCTCCAGCACTAGGCTGGTAGTTTTCAATATCAGTCTTTACAATACGCCCATTTTCTCCACTCCCATTTACTTGAGCCAAATTAATACCTTTATCTTCGGCCATTTTTTTAGCTAATGGTGAAGCAAAAATGCGTTTGTTAGAAGATGAACTTGAACTCGAGGATGGTTTTGAAGTTTTTGACGCTTCTTTATTCTCATCTTTCTTATCGTCCTTTTTCTCTTGTTTCTTATCGGTTGACTTTTCCTCTTTCTTTGGAGTTTCTTTTTTAGGGGTAGATTTTGTTTCTGTAATTCCAGAAACATCAGTCCCTTTTGGGCCTACAATAGCTAATAATGCATCTACTTTTGCTGTTTCGCCTTCTTGAATCCCTATTTTTAAAAGCGTTCCAGAGTGGAATGATTCAAATTCCATTGTTGCTTTATCGGTTTCAATTTCAGCAAGGATATCTCCTTCTTCAATAGCGTCACCTTCCTGCTTGAGCCAAGATGCAACAGTACCTTCTTCCATTGTGTCACTTAATCGTGGCATTGTGATTACGGTTACACCTTCGGGTAAGTTTGAGCTGTTATCGTTTGAAGATTCTTCTTTCTCTTCGGAAACGTCACTTTCTTTTGAAGTGTCTTCTTCAGATTCATCTTCTTCAGATTTATCACTTTCTTCTTTTTCGGCATTATCATCAGTTTCATCCTTGGAATCATCTTTAGATGTTGCCTCATTTCCGCCGCCATTTAAATGCTCAGAAATGTCTTCTCCTTCTTCACCAATAATAGCTAAAAGTGTATCTACTTTTGCCGTTTCACCTTCCTCAATACCAATGTGGAGTAGTGTTCCTTCATGAAAGGACTCAAATTCCATCGTGGCTTTATCTGTCTCAATTTCGGCAAGGATATCGCCTTCTTCAACAGCGTCACCTACTTTTTTAAGCCAACTGGCAACGGTGCCTTCTTCCATAGTGTCGCTTAATCGCGGCATGTTAATCACTGTAGCCATAGCTTATAATTTATGTGGTAAAAATGGATAGTTCTCTTGATCGTAAACAACATCGTACATCACGTTTTTGTCTGGATAAGGTGACTCGTCTGCAAATTTTTCACATTCTTTTACCTTGTCTTTAACGCGTTTGTCAATTGCTTTTATTTCTTCTTCGGTAGCCCATTTTTTCTCGTATATATTGTGCAATACGTAGCTAATTGGGTCCTCTTCTTGTTTTTTAGCAACTTCGTCTTTTGTACGATAATGTTGTGCATCACTCATTGAATGCCCTCTATAACGGTAGGTTCTAATCTCTAAAAACGTAGGTCCGTCACCTCGTCTTGCGCGCTCCATTGCTTCGTCCATTTCTTTTGCAACAACCTCTGGCTTCATACCATCCACAGGTTTACAAGGCATTTCATAACCTAAACCTAGTTTCCAAATATCTGTATGGTTTGATGTTCTTGCTACAGATGTTCCCATTGCGTATCCATTGTTTTCACAACAGAAAACTACTGGGAGTTTCCAGAGCATAGCCATGT
Organism: Patiriisocius marinistellae; assembly: GCF_009014635.1. Lineage (GTDB taxonomy): Bacteria > Bacteroidota > Bacteroidia > Flavobacteriales > Flavobacteriaceae > Patiriisocius > Patiriisocius marinistellae. Next base: position 1,231,760 of record NZ_BKCF01000001.1, read on the forward strand.
TAAATGTTTCGTGTAATGATCCTTGACGTACTGCACCATCACCCATATAACAAAGTGTAACAGCATTGTCTCCTTTGTATTTGTCACCAAATGCAAGTCCAGCGCCTAGAGGAATTTGTCCTCCTACGATACCGTGACCTCCATAAAATCGATGTTCTTTAGAGAAAATATGCATTGAGCCACCAAGTCCTTGTGAAGTTCCAGTTGCTTTTCCATATAATTCTGCCATTACCTTTTTTGGGTCAACACCCATACCTATAGGTTGCACATGGTTACGGTATGCTGTAATCATTTTATCTTTAGTCAAATCCATTGCATGTAATGCTCCTGCAAGTACTGCTTCTTGACCATTATATAGGTGTAGAAAACCTCTAACTTTTTGATTAATATATACTTGCGCTAATTTGTCTTCAAATTTGCGCCAGAATAACATATTCTCATACCAATCAAGGTAGGTTTTTTTGGTGATTTTTTTCATCGAGTGCTGTGATTAGTTCTCATAGCAAATGGTGCCATGGGTATAACAAAAATAACATATTTGTGTAGACTATAAAACCTCTATTTTATTAAATAAAATTGAAAAGGTTTTCTTGTCTTAATGCAGTGTTTGTTTATAGTCAGAAATTTGCCCTTTAGTGTTAAGGTTTAAGTCTTATTTCAAAAAAGAGCTGTCAAACACTAATGGTAATAAGTCTTTAATAGAATTTGCTTTTACCACTTTTCCCTTTTCGCCCATGAAATAGACTGTCATAGGTGATTTTTGATTTACTTCATATTCGGCAAGAGATTGTCGGCAGGCTCCGCAAGGTGGAGTAGGGGTTTCAACTATATGCTTTAAAGACTTAACAGTAAGCGCTACGTTGTTTACTGCAACTCCTGGGTAGGTTGCTCCTGCATAAAATACTGCAACACGTTCTGCACAAAGACCAGAAGGGTATGCTGCATTTTCTTGATTGTTGCCTAGAACAACTTCGCCATTGGCTAATTGTAAGGCTGCACCAACCATAAAAGACGAATAAGGCGCATAAGCTCTGTCTCGAGCTTCTTGCGCCTTATTCATTAATTGTTGAATGTCTTTTGGTAATTCTGTAATAGAATCATATACCTCTAGAACTGTTTCAATGATGTGTTTTTTCAATGGTCTAGTATTCGTCGTATTCGTCACCAAAATTAAATGTAAGTCCAAAACGAAGCGTTCCTTCAAGTGGGCTTACAACTTGTGATGTTGAGAATAGGTATGATAAATCAATACCGATTGATGTGTATTTAAAACCTGCACCTAATGAAGCAAATTTTCTAGAACCTTTTTCATCACTTTCATTAAAGTAACCAGCTCTAAATGCAAATACATCTTGGTACGAATACTCAGCTCCTAAAGCCCAAGTAAATTCTTTTAATTCTTCGCTAAAACCATCTGGTGCATCACCAAAAGAAGAGAAAATACCACTTACAAAACTCTCGTTAGCAAAATCATCTTGGCTGTTAATTGTTCCGTCATTATTAGAGTCACTTGGAGTAGGAACTAATAATTTGTTTACTTCAAGACCGGCAGATACTTTATTGTACTCGTCTAGGATAAAATCAAATCCACCACCAAGCGCCATGTTTGTTGGTAGGTTGTTTTCTTGCCCTGTTTCGTCATACTTTAATTTAGGACCAATGTTTGAAAAGTTAAATCCTAATCTCCAGCGTCCATCAAAACTATCGTAGGCAATTTCTTCACTTTGGTAGTATCCCGAAATATCTACTCCAAATGTACTTGCAGCACTTGCATCTTCGTTTGCTGTTTGTAATTTCAAATCACTTCGAATGTATCTTCCAGCTACTGCCATAGAAAAACGCTCGCTTAATCTTAATGAATATGAAACATCAAATAGAAGTTCGTTTGGTTTTACTAAAAGTGGTTCTTGATCTGCTGTTTGGCGTAGCTCAATTTCACCATTACTAAAATATCTAAAAGATGCTCCAACGGCACTTCTTTCATTTAATCTGTTATAATATGTAATATTTCCGAGGAAAATATCATTTACAAGGTTACTTAAGTAGGGTGTGTATGTTACACCAACACCTTGTTTTGATAGTGCAAATGCATATTTGGCAGGATTCCATTGCTGTGAAAAAGCATCTGAGGAAGTCCAAACGCCCATATCAGCCATACCAGCAGATCTAGCATCAGCGGCAATTAGCATAAACGGTACGCCAGTTGTGATTACACGCTGGTCAATATTTGAGTTTGGGTCATCTTGTGCAAACCCATTGATTGTGATTAAGGTAATAAGTAAGGGTAATAATATCTTCTTCATGAGGTATAAAAATTTTGACAAATATAAATTTTAATTTTATAGGATAACTAGTTTTTCAATTTTTTCAGTCTGCTGGTTAGTTAACGGAGATTTTACAGTAATCTTATAAACATACACACCTTTTCCTATTCGATCACCAAAATCATCTCTTCCATCCCAGATAATTTCTCTAATGAGGTTGCCACCATTTGTAGGGTAACTTCCTGAAATTGTTTTTACAACCTTCCCAGTAACAGTGAAGATTTGTACTTGAACATCTAAAAATGGTTCTTCAGCTTTATTGTGGTTAAACCAAAACTCAGTATAGTTAACAAAAGGATTAGGGTAGTTAAGTACACGGTCTAATGCTAATTCTCCGTCGCCAGTGACTATAAATTGTATTTCTGCTGTGGAGGAATTGTTGTAGGTGTCCCATGCTTTTAAAGTAAGTGTATGTAGTCCTTCTTCTAAATCTCTTAATTTATATGTTGTTGTTCCATTTGTGTAATCATCAACATTAGCTTGATAATAATCATTTAGTTTAAATGGGTTTTCTTCATCTCCGTCAAGAATTGCAATAATATCATGCCCAATACCGCTAGCTGTATTAATACCATTTCCGTCTTGAAGATTTGCGATAAGGTTAGGGGAATCATTTGTAATTCCTCCAGAGACAAAACTCTCATCGTTCATAAATAATTGAATAATAGGTCCTGTGGTGTCTGTTCCTGCATTGGGGTTGAGTCCTCCCACTTGCACATCTAGATTAAATCCTGTATTATCTAAAAGTATATTTTCTTTTTGAGCATAAAAGCTTACTTTTCCATTGCCCACTGGAATTTGAACATCTTGGGGTACAATGAAATCTACCTCAAATTCACCATTAGTTACAGTCGCCTGTCCATTAAAAAGAATCTCTCCAAGTGTTGTAAAGTTTAAGATGGCTAGGCCTCCATTATTAGGGAATTGCGACCCGTCATTCCCTAGTGTTTGTCGTTCTTGTCTTTTGTCAAATAATTTTACTTCCACAACACCATTGTAAGTTGGATCTAATGCTCCAGATGCGGTTGTAACTTGTCCTCCTAGTTTTGCGTAGCTTAAACCTTGTAATACAATACCGCTTTGTGAAATGGGTGCGTCGTTAATTGTAGTAAGGCGAATGTCTTTCTTCGGAAATGCTAATGGCATTGCAGGATCTCCCACATAAAAAACTACGCGTCTGTTTGAATTTCCAGCAAGTTCATTTTTTGAAATTCGAAGTCCTTCGGCTGGTAGGTCAGGGATGTCTTGTCCAAACCCAAAAATTTCATCAGCAAGTAATTCATTTAACATTGAGCCTGTTCCTACACCAATGGAGCGCGTTGTTGTTATTAATGAAATAGCACCTCCATCTTTATTCCAGTATGTTAACTCACCCGCTGTGGTTCTTGTAGGTAGATCAAATTTTGTAAACTCACAGGTTACCGTTACAATTAATGGATATCTATTCTCATTTCTTAACGTGAGGGCTGTCTCTTTTGTAAATATAAATTCTTTTGCAAGACCATCTTCTCCACCATGACCAAAATAATTTACAATTAAAGCACCTACTTCAATATCGTTTTTTACTATGCCATTAACTTGAGGATACCTATTACCTCCAGCTGAGGTTTGTTGTTCAAATGCATCTATATGTATTTTTTTAACATTAACAAATGGTTTTGCAGCCGATATGTCGTCAGCTAATCCATCTAAAGTAAGTTGAAGTGAATTAAATTCGGAATATGTATCTGCGTCATCAGAAATCATTAAAATATTATTTCTCCAATTACCGTAAGATGCTTTTGCCTCGTACGCAATAATTTTATCTACTAGGGTGTTTGCCAGTCCTACGTTATCAGCAACCATTCTCCCTAAAGCAATATCTAATGTCTCAGTGTCCTCCATTTGTCCTTCCTCTTGCTCCATCATGCCATAGAAGTCATCACTCATATAGGAGGTGAATGTACTTGTGCTCTGTTGCGTATGAAAGGTAGGTACTGTGTTGTTGTTTCCAGGTAATCTGTTTTTATAATCTACAGAGGTGTCACCAAAAAAATTAATATATTTTACCCGTTTATCTGGAGCGGAAGCGTTTTCATATACATAACGTACAAAATTACGAATAGCTCCTATATCCTGTTTTCCACTAGAAAACTCTTGGTAAATTTTATCTGTTGTTACAACTTTTACACTAGTGCCTCTAATGTTTCGGTGGTGGTCTGCTAATCTTAAAGCAGGTTGTATCAAAAAGGGTGCGGTAATAATCAAATAGTCAATATCTTTAAAATTTCCGGAGGCATCATTAAAGATTGTTCCTTTGAGGTTTTGGTTAGGTACATTGCTACTGCCTATTTCAACAGGTTGTAAGTAGTTTGATGGATTTATGGCAACATATTCTCTAATTTCACCTAAGGTAGCTTTAAAGCTGAAATTTCCGGCATTTGATTCATTTTGTGTTGATGTAATATTTTGTGGATTTGTAACATCCCAAACTTGAGAAAATTGAGAGGCATTACCTATTGAATATTCACCAACACCAGATTGTGTTGCTACATTGTTATTTCTGAATTGAAGTTGTCCATCTGTTCCTACGAGTTGGCGTAAGGCGTTAATACGAATAAAATCTAAATATCCCTTACTTGAAGGGTTGTTGCCGTTGTTGTAAAGCATGTTGATAGTAACAATGTCTCCACTTGCTGGAATTTGAACAGGAGCAATATTTGTAGCTGGTTGAACGCTTAGTAAAGTGGGTTCGTTTATAACATTAAATGTAACAGGGTTTAAAGCAGCACCATTTACAGAAATTGCCATTGAAGTAGGGTTCTCAGAGGCAGATGCAATTCTATACTCCATTTCCATAGTACTACCAGGAACTATATTTGGAAAAGTGAGTTCAAATGTTTGGTCATTTTCAATGTCAAAACGATTTCCAAACCAGCTACGTCCTACTTTTGCGGGACTTTCCTCATCATTTTCAATAAACTTATAGTCATTGAACGTGGTTATTTGTGGGCCACTAGATGTTGGTTCATTCATAGGTTGTACCCTTAAGCCATTATTTCCTCCCGAAGTTATATAGTAGTAAGAGTCATCACTATATGGGTTGATATTAGAGTCATTTTCCTCTACCCAGCCTAATGTGCTTGTTGCATAAAATAAAATACGGTCTCCATTATCAAAAGATCCATCTCCCTCTCCGATTACTTGAATGCTTGTCTCTGGTAAATCAAACAAGTCGTTGTTTAATGAATTGAGTAAGGGTAAAGATTGACCGCCATGCCCATAAATTTTAATGGTTCTTGGGTCTACACCATCGGTATTAAGCCCTATATCATTCAAAAAGTTTTTGTCAATACTATGAACGCCAGTTTCATTAACTTTAAATTTATACCAATTTCCAGTAGCTAGAACTGAGTTAGTTATTGGAATCCTAAAGCTATTTTGTCTATTTGAATCATAGTTGTATTGTATTTGAAAAGATTTTACCTTTTGAATACGACCATTAATTTTTACAATTGGTGATAATGTTAATATTGTATAAATTTTATCACGAGCTTTTGAGCTTGTAATATTTGCATTGATGTTGCTCGGGACATTATAGGTGTTAATAGATTCAAGTTCTTTTTGAGAAATTGAAGTATAAGAAATGTTTGTAATATTTAATGAAGTAGGGGCGGCATAATTAGAGTCTATCCAAGTATCTGTATATTGATTGTTGTCCTTGTCTATTTGTAATTTAAGTTGGTCTTTTGCGTACTCAGTTACAGATTTCCCAGTGTTTTTTGTAGCTGCTTTTTCAGTGCTTGTTTTTTTTGCTGCAATATTTTTAGAAAGTGTTGCGCTCTCTTCCCATTGAATGGTAATTGTTTTAGTTTGTTGCGCAACACTTGTGATGGCGCTTGATATAATAATCAATAGTATAAATATCTTTTTCATGCCTTATTTTAACGTTCCAAATATACACTTAGTATAGGGTACATTTAAAGTTTTTCCTAATATGTAGTTTTAATATAATAATAGTTTAAAGAAACCGTTTCAAAGAAGTTAGTTGTATTTACGAGTGAAAACTAACACGTATTAATTTATAAAATAATATTGCATTTTATACGTTAATCATTATATTGCGAACCCAATTCTTTCATAATTAGAAGTATGATCTTAACGAAAAACCTAGCCCTTAGGCTACTTATTTTATTGCTTACTACAACAGTATTAGTGAGTTGTAATAAATCTAGAGACTATAAAGATAGCTCTCGTGCTACTGGATGGAAATTGAATTCCAAAGAAGGTGGTCCTCAAAAAAACAGTAAATACCAAGAGCAAGAAACTGGCCCAGGTCTTATTTTTGTTGAAGGTGGAACTTTTACAATGGGTAGAGTACAGGATGATCCTATGCATGATTGGAATAATTCTCCTAATCAGCAACACGTTCAATCTTTTTACATGGACGAAACTGAAGTTACAAATTTCATGTATTTACAATATGTAGATTGGACTAAGCAAGTTTTTCCGCCAAGTCAAGAAGAGTACAGAACTATCTATGATGGTGTTTTACCTGATACGCTTGTTTGGAGAAATAGATTGGGGTATAATGAAGTAATGACAAATAATTATTTGCGTCACCCAGCATATGCAGAATATCCTGTTGTAGGTGTTAGTTGGGTTCAAGCCGTTGAATTTAGCAATTGGAGAACAGATCGTGTAAATGAGCTTATTCTTGAAGAAGAAGGAATTACAACTCGTAACGCTCGTTATGAAGCAAAAGCAGGTGAAACTTTTAGTACCGAAACATATTTAAATGCTCCTACACAAACGTATGGTGGTAATGATTCCATAACAAGAGGTGGAAGAAAGTCAGAATCAATCGCTAAGAGAAGTAAGGATAGTACAAATTTATATATCCAAAGAAAAGATGGTTTATTAATGCCGGATTATCGCCTACCTACAGAAGCTGAATGGGAATATGCTGCTCTTGGACTTGTAAGTTTAAGAAATTACAATGTTTATAGAGGAAGAAAAAAATATCCTTGGGATGGACAATACACACGTTCGGGCAAGAGAAAGTCAAGAGGTGATCAACTAGCTAATTTCAAGCAAGGGGATGGTGATTATGGTGGAATTGCAGGGTGGAGTGATGATGGAGCAGATATTACTGCGGAGATTAAATCGTATGAACCAAATGATTTTGGATTATATGACATGGCAGGAAATGTGGCTGAATGGGTTGCTGATGTTTACAGACCAATAGTAGATGATGAATTTAATGATTTTAACTATTATCGTGGTAATGTATATACTAAAAATGCTATTGATAAAGATGGTAAAGTAAAGGTTGTAACTGCAGATTCTATTGTTTATGACACATTGAGTAATGGAAAAATTGTAGCTAGAGACTTACCTGGAGAAATACTACAAGTTCCTGTTGATGAAAATGAAACATATTTGAGAACGCAATTTTCTCAAAGTGATAACCGTGATTACAGAGATGGTGATAAAAGATCAACTCGTTATTACCAATCATTTGGTGAAGATGACGGAGAACAATTGTCTGAAGGTAAGCGAATGTATAATTCACCTATTCAAAAGGTAAGTGCAGATTCAGCTTCAACTAAGTTAGATAGGAATTACGATAAATCAAGATCTAGAACTACGCTTGTTAATAACGAGGTTCGTGTGTACAAAGGTGGTTCATGGAGAGATAGAGACTACTGGTTAGATCCTGCACAACGTCGTTATTTCCCACAAGATATGGCTACAGATTATATTGGGTTTAGATGCGCAATGTCTCGTGTGGGCTCAAAATCAAAACAAGGAAAAAGAGCGCGTAACTAATACCGAGTTCTAAAACAAAAACCCTCTTTTGCAATATTGCAAAAGAGGGTTTTTTTATATCTTTAATTCTATGAAAATCGAAACATTACATAACCTATTTTTAAAAAGTACAGGGGTGTGTACAGATACCAGAAAGATTACTAAAGGATGTCTTTTTATTGCACTTAAAGGAGCTAATTTTAATGGAAATGTATTTGCTCAAGAAGCACTCAATCAAGGTGCTTATAAGGTTTTGATTGATGATGAAAAAGAGCATAAAAATACTGGAGAAACTATTTTATGTAAAAATACACTCACAGAACTACAAAGACTTGCGAGCTATCATCGTACTTATTTAGATTTACCTATTATAGCTCTAACTGGAAGTAATGGAAAAACCACTACAAAAGAGTTAATTAATAGTGTGCTAAAGCAGAAATATAAAACAACTGCTACTGTGGGTAATTTAAATAACCATATAGGAGTCCCATTGACATTGCTTTCTATGACAAAGGAAACCGAAATGGGAATCGTTGAAATGGGAGCAAATCATTTAAGAGAAATAGCGAATTTATGTGAAATAGCAAAACCCAATTATGGATATATCACAAATTTCGGAAAAGCACATTTAGAGGGATTTGGAAGTATTGAGGGGGTCGTCAAAGGAAAAAGTGAAATGTATGCATATTTAATTGAAAACAAGCAACATGTTTTTTTAAATGCTGATGATCCATTACAGAACAAAATTTTGAGTACATATATTAAAAAGTATGGTTTTAGTCAAGTTGATAAAAATTATTATAAAATTAAATTTATCAAAGCAGACCCATTTGTTAAATTAAAAATAGAGGACACCGATGTAGAGACCCAATTGATAGGGGCATATAATTTTTCAAATATTAGTGCAGCAGCTATTATAGGTAAATACTTTAATGTTTCATTATGGGATATCAAATATGCGATAGAAAACTACAAGCCAACTAATAATAGATCTCAAATTATTATTAAAAATAATAATGAAATTACATTAGATGCTTATAACGCAAACCCATCAAGTATGGAGGCAGCTTTAAAAACATTTTCTTCAAACAAATTAACATCAAATAATACTTCGGAAAAGAGAAAGGTGGCAATTCTTGGAGATATGTTTGAGCTTGGTTCTGAAGCAAAAAAAGAGCATCAACATATTGCAGATTTAGCAGCAGAATTGGCAATTGACAAAATTATTTTAGTTGGAGAAAATTTCAGTACAATTAAGAATGAGTCAAAAAAAATAATAATTTTTAGCTCATTTCAGAAGCTATTAGAGGCCTTTAGTTCTTTAGGTGTTAAAGAAGCCTCTGTGTTGATTAAAGGCTCAAGAGGAATGGCTCTTGAGCGTGTTTTAGATTTATTATAGTAACTCTATTTAATCTATTTCCCTTAGTCTTAGAATTTATTTTTAAAGAGTTAATCGTTGGCTAACTCCAAATGTTAAGTAAACAATTTCTTGATTTATTTACTTTAGCGAATTCATATTAGAATAAAATTATTGTATAAAAAAAACCTCACAAATGATTGTGAGGTTTTAGTGGTGGGCGCAGAGGGATTCGAACCCCCGACCCCTTGGGTGTAAACCAAGTGCTCTGAACCAACTGAGCTATGCGCCCTAACTTTGTTAGCGGTTGCAAATATAAGCTTGTTTTTAAATGTGACAAACAAATATTTTAAAAAAATTCAATAATTTTTAATCTTGTTTTTAAATTTATTGATTTTTAGAATGTTAGAGTTTATTTCTAAAATTTATTTTGTAAATATCAATTAGTTTTGTTCTGTACATCTCTTATTTTCTTAAACAAATCTGAAGAATAAACAAAATCTGTTACATCTTTATTATCTGTTTTAAAAATGTCTTCCTGAGTTCCTTTCCAAACGAGCACCCCGTTTTTAAGAAAATTAATTCGTTCACCTATTTCCATTACTGAGTTCATATCATGAGTTACTACAATTGTTGTAATGTCATTCTCGTGTGTAATTCTTTGAATAAGATTGTCAATTACTGTAGCTGTTTTTGGGTCAAGTCCAGAATTGGGTTCATCACAAAAAAGGTATTTTGGTTTATTGACAATAGCTCGTGCAATGGAAACTCGTTTTTGCATACCTCCAGAAATTTCGGCTGGATACTTTTTATTCACACCATCTAATTCAACCCTATTGAGAACTTCGTTTACTCGTTCAAGCATTTCAGCTCTTTTTTGTTTTGTAAACATCCTTAATGGAAACATAACATTGTCTTCAATTGTCATGGAATCAAAAAGTGCTCCCCCTTGAAAGAGCATGCCTATTTCTTCTCTAAGAACGCGTTGTTGTTCCTCGTCCATGTCTTGAATTGCATTATCGTCATAATAAATACGACCTTGCTCTGGTTTAAAAAGACCAATTAGGCATTTAAGCATTACAGATTTTCCGCTACCAGATTGCCCAATAATAAGATTTGTTTTGCCTTTTTCAAAGGTTGTGGTAATCCCTTTTAGGATCTCCTCATTACCAAATTGCTTCTTTAAATTGTCTACCTTAATCATGCGCTAAGTAGTAATTGAGTTATGATGTAATTTGCGAGAATTATAAGTACACTAGTCCAAACAAAACTTTTTGTACTTGCTTTACCTACTTCAAGCGCCCCACCTTTCATATAGTAACCATGCCATGATGGTACCGTTGCTAGGATGAATGCAAATACAAATGTTTTGATAAATGCATATGCTAAATGGAAAGGTATAAATTCTTGTTGTATTCCTTGAACAAATTCATCCATAGAAACAAAGCCGCCATAAACCCCAGCTAATAAGCCTCCAAAAATTCCTAAAAACATAGCAATCGCTATTAGAAAAGGATAGGTAAGCATGGCAATAATTTTGGGGAATACAAGATAATTTAATGAATTTATACCCATGACTTCAAGTGCATCAATTTGCTCTGTAACTCGCATTGATCCAATGCTTGATGTTATAAATGAACCAACTTTTCCTGCCATAATAATGGAGATAAATGTAGGTGCAAATTCTAAGATAATTGATTGCCTTGTCGCAAAACCAATGAGTGTTTTTGGGATTAACGGATTAGTTAAATTTAAGGCTGTTTGAAGTGTAATTACACCACCCACAAAAAAACCGATAAAGCCTACAATTCCTAATGAGCCAATTATTAAATCATCAATTTCTTTAAAAATTAATTCTTTCAAAACACCAGCTTTTGTAAAACCACTAAAGGTGCGTTTCAGCATTAAAAAGTAAGTTCCAATATCTTCTAAATATCCCATAAGTTATTCCTCGGGCTAAAAATAATAAATAAAAATGATTGCTTATCGCAATTAGCAGTACGTTAACAAGCTATTTAAGCTTAAGAGCTTGCATCATTTTTTTGAAAAGGGATGTATTTTGATATATACCAGCAAAGTTTTTTTCGCCAGGTCCTTTCGAAAATACAGGTACCATGGTTGCAGAGTGGCTTTTAGTTGAAAATCTAGGTTCAATTACATTGTAATTTCCATCTTCAGCAGAAAGTGTAAAACCTCCAGTCTCATGATCAGCAGTAACAATTACTAATGTGTTTTTATTTGACTTGGCAAAATCTAGGGCAACACCAATCGTTTTTTCAAAATCTATTAGTTCTGTAATTAAATAAGGTGCCTCATTGCTGTGTCCTCCCCAATCTATTTGTGATCCTTCAACCATTAAAAAAAAGCCTTTTTTATTTGTAGCTAATTTTTTTAAAGCAAGTTTTGTTGCACGAGCTAAAAAATCACCCCTACCGTCTAGCATTCGTGGCATACCATCTGGTGCTAAGATAATTGCTTGTTTTTTATTTGAAATCACACTAGGTAAGGAGTCAAGGGTTACTTCATAGTTTTTTGCTTTTAATTCATCATATATATTGCGACCGTCAGTTCTTGGAGCGCAAAAAAGTTGACCTCCTCCTGCAAAAAAATCGACACCAGAGTCAGGCATAAAAGTAGCTATCTCCTCATAGAATTGACGTGATTTACTATGGGCGTAAAAGCTTCCAGGAGTTGCGTGCATAAGCGATGATGTGGCAATAAGTCCAGTGCTTAACCCTTTTTCAATCGCATATTCTACAATAGTTTTTGCTGCAATGGAATCTTTAGTAACGCCAATTGCGCCGTTGTAGGTTTGAACACCTGCAGAATAGGCTGTTGCACTTGCTGCTGAGTCTGTAACTAAGTCGCTTGAGGCAGATGTTTTAATAAGACCAATTGTATTAAAACGATCAAAATTTGATGGTCCAGTACCATAGTAATGACTTGCTGATACTTGACTTAAACCCATTCCATCACCAATCAACAAAATAATATTTAAAGGTTCATCTGCTTCAGAAATTTTAGCTTCCGAAATATTTAATGTTGAATTCTCAATACTTCGGGGATTTGAAGTATAAGAAATTGTATTGTTTGATGGTTGACTATTAATTGTTGCCAACTCTAAATTTCCGCAGCCTAAAAAAAGTAAGAGGCTTAAAGTTCCTAAAATAAAACGATGTTTGTGCATAGTGCGTAATTTTATAATCCCAAAATTACGATTAATAATAGTAGGGATTGTTAACTTGTTGTTATAGAATTTTTGCTTTAATGCCTTTCCAGCGTAACTCTCTTATGAAGTTTCCTTCTTCTTGATTAACTATGAAGGGGGTTTGTTGTTTTTTTGCGTTTTTATAGCCCTGCATACATTCAAAATAGAAATTAAATTGATTTTTGTTTAAAGCCAATTTTAAAGATGCAATCCTGGTAAGTGCCTTACCATAACGCATACGGTAGAATGCTTCACCTTGTTTTTGCGAAGCTTCCTTAGTGTACGAAGCACCTGTAGGTTTTAAGTGTTTTACGTGTAACGATGTGTCTGCTTTTATCTTCCATCCATGATAGACTGCTAGTAATCCATCAACAGTATCCCAGCCTATTGATTTTTTTAAGCCTCCAATGGATTGAAAACATTCTTTGCGATACAGTTTAATTGGCCCGCGCACTTTTGTTTTTTCTGAAATAGTTTCAAAAACCCATTTTTCTTTTTCTTCAATGTATAAATTGCCACCAGCAAGTCCTACTTTATTGTCTTCAGAAAAGAGTTGGATTATCTTTTCAAAATAATTGTTTGGCAGAATAATGTCAGCATCAAATTTTCCGATCAAGTCAAAATTTTCTTTCAAAGTTTTAAACCCTTTGTAGAAGGCATTTACAACTTTGCTCCCTGGAAGATGTTTAGCTTCCGAAGTATTCATAATACCTTTAATAAAAGGATATTTTGATGTATATAAATCAATAATTTTTTGTGTACCATCTGTAGAATTATCATTTACTAAAACAACCAAGTCTGGTATTTTTGTCTGGTTTACTATAGATTGTAACATTTGTTTTAAAAATGCTTCCTCGTTATAGACAGGTATGATAATTGCAAATTTCAAATAAATTTAAATACGTTCTGCGTAGATAAGGTAATAACGTGGTGTGATGCGTCTAAGTATAGGGCGGAATCCAATTTTTTTAACTGGGTTTGTAAATTTTACTCGCTTTTTAATAGTCCAACCTGCTTTTTCTAAAAGCCAATCAAACTGCCAATCCTCAAATTCGTGATAATGACGATCTCTTTCATCTGTTTTGCTTTTGTAAGCTGAGGCAAACCATAACTTTAAAGGTACAGATGCGACTAATTTTTTTGCCTTAATGTCTTTAATAACATTAAATGGTGAAACGAGATGTTCAAAAATTTCAAATGCAGTAATAACATCTGCATCACTATTTACAACAGTAGATGTGTCAATGTCTAGATCTTCTCCTTTTGTATTTTGTAATTGATATCCTTTGTTAATTAAAATTTCAGAAAAAGGATTAGGAACCCCTAGGTCAAGAATTTTCTCTTCTTTAGAGATGGTTTTTTCTAAAAACTCTAAAGTAATCTTATAACGTTTTTTTGGGTATTTTCCTTCGTACATTGGCTACGCTTTATATACCATTGCGTTGATGTTCATTCCTGCACCAACACTTGCAAACATGATTAAGTCTCCTTTATTAATGCTGTGATTTTTAAGTTTTCCTTTAGTAATTAAATCATAAAGTGTAGGTACGGTTGCAACACTTGAATTTCCTAATTTATCAATTGTCATTGGCATAATACCTTCAGGCATAGGTAGGTTATAGAGTTCATAAAAGCGGAGGAGTATAGCTTCATCCATTTTTTCATTTGCTTGATGAATTAAAACTTTTTTAAGATCTTTAATATCATATCCACTTGCCTCTAGACAATTTTTCATTGCTTCGGGAACGTTTGTTAATGCAAAATTATAAATGCGTCGTCCATACATTTTAATATATTTACGAGCATCACTTATTTCTTGATTATTGCTTTCTCCGAAATAAATAAAATTTGCTTCATCGTATGCATATGTAGCGCTGTTATGTGTCAAAATACCACTATCGCCATCAACATGTTCAACAATCGCTGCACCAGCACCATCACTGTAAATCATAGAATCTCTATCGTGTGGGTCAATTACTCTTGATAACGTTTCGGCACCAATAACTAAACATCGTTTAGCTATTCCGGCTTTAATAAATGCGTTTGCCTGAATCATAGATTCTACCCATCCAGGGCAACCAAATAACATATCATATCCTACACATCTGGGATTTTTTATTCTCAATATATGTTTAACACGAGAAGCTATACTGGGTACTGTGTCGCTTTGAGAACTATTATGTTTTACATCGCCATAATTATGAGCTACGATTATATAGTCTATTGTCTCAGCATCAATGCCTGCGTTATCAATAGCTTTTTTTGCAGCAACAGCAGCAATGTCTGATGTTGTAAAGGTCTCTTTCACATAGCGACGCTCGGCAATGCCAGTTATTGCTTTAAACTTTTCAATTATAATATTGTTTTCATGTTTAAATTTTGAACCATCTTCATTGAAGAATTTATTGTTTTCAAAATTTGAATTGGTAGCAACACCTTGAGGAATATGACTTCCTATGCCTGTGATGGTAACACCCATAGTACTTAAAATTTTTGCCAAAGCTACTCAAAAGTAAGGAACTAACGCTCTAAAAACTGTTTAAAACGCTCAAATTGAGTTTTTGCTATTTTAATGGCGTGTAAATAAAAAATCCTCATTTTAGAAGAGCTAAAATAAGGATTTAATAATTTATCTATGCTTCCATGTATTCTTCTATAGGAGCACATGTACAAATTAAATTTCGGTCTCCATAAGCATCATCAACTCTGCGTACTGATGGCCAAAATTTATTCTCACTAACATACTCTAAAGGAAATGCGGCTTGCTGTCTTGTGTATGAAAATTCCCACGTGTCACTTGTTAGCATAGCTTGTGTGTGTGGTGCGTTCTTTAGTATGTTAGATTCATCTTCTTTATCAGCTTTTTCAATTTCTTTTCTAATTGAAATCATTGCATCACAAAACCTATCTAATTCTTGCTTGCTCTCACTCTCAGTAGGTTCAATCATCATTGTTCCTGCTACTGGAAATGAGACAGTAGGTGCATGAAAACCGTAATCCATTAAGCGTTTTGCGATATCTACAACCTCTATTCCATTTTCTTTAAAAGGGCGACAATCAATAATCATCTCATGAGCAGCTCTTCCTTTTTCTCCTGCATATAGAACATTAAAATGTCCATTCAATCTTTCTTTAATATAGTTGGCATTTAAAATTGCATACTGAGTAGATTTCTTTAATCCATCTTCTCCAAGCATACAGATGTATGCATAGCTAATTAAACAAGCTAAAGCGCTACCCCAAGGAGCTGCGGATATTGCAGTAATTCCTAGTTCTCCTCCAGTTTCAATAATTGGGTTTGTAGGTAAAAATGGGACTAATTGCTCTGCAACGCATATAGGTCCAACACCTGGCCCACCACCTCCATGAGGGATAGCAAAAGTTTTATGTAAATTTAAGTGACAAACATCTGCGCCAATAGCTCCTGGATTTGTTAAAGCAACTTGTGCATTCATATTTGCGCCATCCATATATACTTGCCCACCATTTTCATGAATCAAACTTGTAATTTCTTTAATAGCACTTTCGTAAACACCATGTGTTGATGGGTAAGTTACCATTAATGCGGCTAAATTATCTTTATGCTCTTCTGCTTTTGCTCTTAAGTCTTCAACATCAATATTTCCTTCTTCAGTAGCTTTTGTGACAACTACCTTCATTCCAGCCATTACTGCACTAGCAGGGTTCGTTCCATGGGCAGATGATGGAATTAAGCAAATATTTCTGTGCTCTTCTCCTCTTGATTTATGATAAGCGCTAATAACCATTAATCCTGCATATTCTCCTTGTGCACCACTATTAGGTTGTAATGAAGTTCCTGCGAATCCAGTAATTTCGGTTAATTGTTCTTCAAGTTTTTTAAGCATAAATTGATATCCTCCAGCTTGTTCAATTGGGGCGAACGGGTGAATATTTCCCCACATTGGGTCACTTAAAGGTAGCATTTCGGCAGCGGCATTTAATTTCATTGTGCAACTTCCTAAAGAAATCATGGAGTGATTTAATGCTAAATCTTTACGCTCTAATTTTTTAATGTAACGCATTAATTCAGTCTCACTATGATAGCTATTGAAAACTTCATTTTGTAGAAATTCAGTTTTTCTTGCTACACGTTTTGGGATTGCATTCCCTTTAATTAGCTCAGAAATGTAAAAACGTTCTTTACTAGCGGCTTCAGCAAAAACGCCAATTATTTTATTAATATCATTAATGGTTGTTGTTTCGTTTATAGAAATAGATACCGTCTCTTCGTCTTTGTAATAAAAATTGATTCCTTCTGCTTCCGCTCTAAAATTTATTTTTGAAATATCAGTTTTGATAGCAATTGTATCAAAATATGTTTCATTTGCTTGATAGTATCCTAGTTTTTCAAGAGAGTCAGCAAGTGTAGCTGCTGTGTTATGAACCTTATTTGCAATATATTTTAATCCTTCTGGTCCGTGATATACACTGTACATTCCAGCCATAACTGCTAATAAAACTTGAGCAGTACAAATATTACTTGTAGCCTTGTCTCTTTTAATATGCTGTTCTCTTGTTTGTAATGCCATGCGTAAAGCACGATTGCCATTAGTGTCTTTAGTAACTCCAATTATTCTTCCAGGAATACTACGCTTATAGGCTTCTTTAGTAGCAAAATATGCAGCATGAGGACCTCCGTAGCCTAATGGAATTCCAAAACGTTGCGTTGTCCCAACAACTACATCTGCGCCAAAAGTTCCTGGAGCCTCTAACATTACAAGACTTAAAATATCTGCAGCAACGGCTACTTTAATTTGGTGGTCATTAGCTTTTTTTACATAATCTGTAAAATCATGTACTTTTCCACTACGTCCTGGATATTGTAACATGATTGCGAAAAAGCCGTCTGAAAAATCAAAATCTTCATGATTTCCAACTACTAATTCTATTCCTATGGGGGTTGAACGTGTTTCTAAAAGTGATAAGGTTTGAGGTAGAATTTCTTCTGAAACAAAAAATTTATTAGCTCCATTTTTCTTTTGATCACGTTCTCTTACCGCAAATAATAGTGCCATAGCTTCAGCGGCTGCGGTACTTTCATCAAGTAATGATGCATTTGCAAGCTCCATTCCAGTTAAATCTGTCACCATTGTTTGAAAGTTTAACAATGCTTCTAATCTTCCTTGTGCAATTTCGGCTTGGTAAGGCGTGTAGGCTGTATACCAACCTGGGTTTTCAAGAATATTTCTTTGTATCACTGGAGGCAAAATACCTTGGTTGTAGCCTAATCCTATATATGATTTAAAAAGTTGGTTTTTTGTAGAAAGCTCTGTAATGTGTTCAAGATATTCTTGTTCGCTCATCGCAGTATCTAAGCGTAATGATTTTTCTAAACGTATATCATCTGGGATAGTCTCAAAAATTAGTTGGTCCATTGTTTCGGCGCCAACTGTTTTAAGCATTGATTTTAAATCTGCCTCACGTGGGCCAATATGTCTAAGTGCAAAAGAATCTGTATTCATAGTTCTCCGGTTTTTCGGATGCTGTTAATTGAACAAATAAGTTTGTTTTCTTCGGAAATGTTAGCCATTAAAAAAGCTATTATGTTCCTGAAAAAGTGATTGCAAAAATAATGCTTTCATCTTTAATTTGTGGGTGATTATTGTTAAGTAAAACGATACTTTTCAACTAAAAAGCGAGGTTACTAACAGTTTAACTATTTTTATGCCATGAGTTTTATTAGAAAGCTTTTTAATTTTTATATAAACAGTAGTATTCATGTAGCAATAGCAGTAATTGCTTTTGTGGGAGTAACTGCAATTGAGTTTGATTTATCGCTCTCTTTGTACTTGTTGCTTTTTGTTTTTTCTGGGACAATAACAGGGTACAACTTTGTTAAATATGCAGAAGTCGCAGGGCTACATCACCGTAGTTTAACTAAAGACTTAAAAACAATCCAGGTGTTTTCAATATTTTGTTTTTTAGTTTTTTGTTATGCAGCATACCATATTTCAAGACATACATTACTATTTTCTGGATTTTTAGGATTTATAACAATGTTATATGCAGTACCAGTATTTGCAAAAAAGAATTTGAGAATGTTGGGTGGTTTAAAAATTTTCATAGTTGCTTTAGTCTGGGCAGGGGTAACTGTTTTGCTTCCTATGATTGAAAATAATATGAATGTAACAACAGATTACTGGTTGAGTTTTATCCAGCGGTTTTTAATGGTTATCGTTTTAATTTTTCCTTTTGATATTAGAGATGTAGCATACGATTCTACTTTGTTGCGTACATTTCCACAGCAATTTGGAATAAAAAAAACGAAAGGAATCGGTCTTTTTTTAGTTACAGTTATTTTGTTATTAGAGGGCTTTGAGGATGAAATTTCCGAAGCGCATATTTATAGTTTAGTGCTAGTCTTGCTTTTAATTAGCATTGCACTCGTGAGAGCTAAAACAAAACAATCGAGATACTTTGCCTCCTTTTTTGTGGAGAGTATCCCGATTGTGTATTTTGTATTTATATTATTATTTACTTATTTCTTGTCTTAGGCGTTCCTGCAGTTTAATCTTTTGATCAAGAGGCATTGTTTTAAAATTTTTATTTTTAAAAGCCTTTGTTAATTTGTTATTGCGAGATGAATATTTACGACATACTCTGCAATAAATTAAATGAATATTAAGTTGTATCATTTCAAAGAATGACGCCTCTTTGTATTGATTTTTATCGCATTTATGATTTGCTTCCTCGCATTTTAAAAATATACTCATAACTTACTTTAACCATTTTTGTTCTAGGCAATCTGCCATAGCTGTTCGCGCTCTGTGAATGATTACCCAGAGATTAGACGGTGTAATATTATACTCATTACAAATTGCTTCGGTATCATAATTTTCAATCGTCTTCAACTTGAAAATTGCAGCTTGTTTTTCATTAATACCGTCAAGACATTCATGTATTGCTAGGCCTAGCTCAGTATTTTCCATATCATCCTCAGCTGTCTTATCAAAAGGGTCACTAACGCGTTCTTCTAACCAATCGCCTTCAGTTTCTGAGTCATTATACTGCATACGAATTTCAGCTTTTCCTTTCTTACTGTTTTTTTTGCGATAGTGGTCAATTATTTTACGTTTTAAAATAGAGATGAGCCAAGTGCGCTCACTAGCTTCTCCTTTAAAATTAGCAGCACTCTTTAGTCCAGCGAAAAACGTTTCAGAAATTAAATCTTGTGCAACTTCATGATCGTTAACGCGTACAATAGTGTAATTGTATAAGTAATCGCTATAGCGATCTACCCATTTATTTGCGTCAATTTTGTGTGTTGCCATGTATTATTTGAAAAGTTTCAAAAATAGTAAAGTTTAGTTAACTTAAAAGGGTATTAGTTTAATATGAGATAATACAATGATGTTTTAACAATTTACAACAGTTAATGTTATATATAAAAAAGTAAATTTGAGAAAAATTAACTTTATGAAAAAGATTATTATTCTCTTATTGCTATGTGTTAGTTCAATGCATGCACAAGTACAAACTGAAAGGTTTTACGCAAAAATGGCGTTGCATGATGCCGAAGAATTAAAAGCCGATTTTCCTAGCCAAGTAACAATTATTGCGACTAATGGGAATGAAGCTGCTGTATATATGACTGAGTTTGCAGGTCATGAATTACATGATAGAGTATTAGTACATGGACCTGGTTACATTTTTAAGGCAAGTGAAGCTGCCGTTTTAGAAAGTTTGAATAAGTCACAAAGCCCAACTAGAAGTGTTATTGACTTTACAATTACAGAAGATGTTTTAGTAAATCAAGCAATTGCAGAAATAAATACCTCTAATATTGAAAGTCATATTATGGAGTTAGAGGCTTATGGTACTCGTCATCACGCAACGTCTAGTGGTATGCAAGCATCTGTAGACCTTAAAGCAAGGTGGGAGGCTATGGCGGCATCGTATAATCGTACAGATGTAAGCGTGCGTTTATTTAATCATGTGAATACAAACATGCCATCTGTAATAATGACTATCCAAGGAGCAGAATTTCCAGAAGAGTTTGTAATAGTAGGAGGGCACCTTGATTCAACATCTTCGCAAGCTCAAACAAATGCTCCAGGAGCAGATGATGATGCTTCAGGAATTGCAACTATAACTGAAGCAACAAGAAGTCTTTTTGAAATAGGTTTTGTTCCTAAAAGAACTATTGAAATAATGGCATATTCTGCTGAGGAAATTGGTCTTGTAGGTTCTGCTGAAATTGCTGAAGAATATGCAGACAATGACATTGATGTAGGTGCAGTTGTACAATTTGATATGACAAACTTTAATGGGTCTGCTAACGATATTTCATTTGTTACAGACTTTACAAATGCAACGTTAAATAATTATTTAATGAGCTTGTTAGACCATTATAATGGCAGCGGTGCAAACGAAATCACCTATGGAACCTCACTATGTAACTATGGTTGTTCTGACCATGCAAGTTGGACTGCAGAGGGTTACATGGCGTCTTTTCCATTTGAAGCTAATTTTGGAGCTCACAATCCTGCAATCCATACGCCAAATGATACATATGCAGCAATAGGAACAGCTACACATGCTACAAAATTTGCAAAACTGTGTGTGGAGTTTTTAATTGAAGCTTCAAAAAGCGAAGGTGCTTTGGGGCTTGATGATGTAACAATAAATGCGGTAAATGTTTTTACTAGCAATGGAGTTATAAATTATAATATTACTGCAACAAATCAAGATTTTACTGTGATTAACTTATATGATATTAGTGGTAAACTTGTTACAACGCAAGAGATTAAATCAGCTCAAGGAACTATTAATACATCAAACTTTACATCTGGATTATACATTGCTAATTTTGTAACAGATGGCAAAGGAGCGGTTTCAAAAAAGGTAATTATTAAATAAACCTGCTTAATTTTCTTAAAAACAAAACGCTCTTATTTATATAAATAAGAGCGTTTTGTTTTTTGCTGAAATTTAAAATGCTTTATCGCTTTTTGTTAAAAGTCAAATCAATATTTCCGTCAACAAAATTAATCTTTAGAATCGTATCGTTTAGCTTTTTAATAAAATAGCATTCGCTCATATTACCAGTAGTTGTAATATATAAATCTGCTTCTTTTTCATTGCTTATAGAAGGAGCGTTAAGACAACTATTACCTAGAACAAACCCTACTGTTCTAACGCTCAAGGTGTCTTGATAGGCATTTGTAACACTTTTTCCATTAAAAGTTAGCGTACTTAATGGGTCTAAATTGTTTACCCAACTTCCTTGAAGCATTTTGAAAATCTCTGAGTTTTCTAAGTCATTTGTAGTTAGACTTTCTTTTGTAATTTCTTCGGAAATTTTAGTTTCATTAGCCTTTTTAGTTCCTTTTTGATTACAAGAAAATATACCCGTTAACGCAAAAAGTAATAGTAGATTTTTCATCAAACAAATTATTTATTTTTAGAATTTACTTCTTTCATTAATTTTTCAATGTCATCCAAAAATTCCTCTTTTAAATCTGAAGCTATAAAATAAGCCTCGTCTTTTAAACCTGGATTTACTCTCAATATTTCATTACCATTCATCATTCCTAATAAAAATAATCCCTCAATCTTGTACTTAGGAAAAGGCAATTCTGAACCCTGCGTAGATTCCATCATTTTTTCTTTTGAGGTAAAGACAGGAATAAATGGTTTTCCTTTTTCAACAAAATCTTGAATTTCAATCACGTTTGATTTTACATCAGTTTGTTGAGATAAAAGAATAACTACTTTGTCTTTAAAAATTTCTTTATTGCTCATATGTATTTTCTGCTCCTGCAAATTTCTATTAGTATGTTTTTTAACTTTACAACAATCCAGCACGTTCTAATAATGCATCTGGATTTGGTTTTTTACCTCTAAATTTGATATACAATTCCATAGGGTCTTGTGTTCCGCCTTGTGAAAGGACAAAGTTTTTAAATTTATCTGCAACCTTTTTGCTAAAAATACCTTCTTCTTTAAAATAAGCAAAAGCATCTGCATCAAGAACTTCTGCCCATTTATAGCTATAATACCCGGCCGAATATCCTCCTTGAAAAATATGGGAAAAAGCAGTACTCATACAGGTCTCAGGGGTGTCTGGATATAAAGAAGTATCTTCAAACGCTTTTTCCTCAAACGCTTTTACATCTTTAATAGTTGACGGGTCGCTTCCATGCCATTGCATATCTAATAATCCAAAACTTAACTGACGCAATGTTTGCATTCCTTCATGAAACGTAGCGCTTTCTTTTATCCTTTGGACCAGCTCCATAGGAATTACCTCTCCTGTTTCATAGTGTTTTGCAAACAGCTCTAGCGTTTCTTTTTCATAACACCAATTTTCTAAAACTTGACTCGGTAATTCTACAAAATCCCAATGAACACTAGTGCCACTTAATCCTTTATAAGTTGTGTTAGCAAGCATCCCGTGCAATGCATGGCCAAACTCATGAAACAACGTTGTAACCTCATTAAAAGTTAATAGTGAGGGTTTGCTTGTTGTTGGCTTTGTAAAATTACAAACGATAGAAACATGTGGTCTGTCGTTTATACCATTTATTTTTTGTTGAGGTTTATAGCTTGTCATCCAAGCACCACCTCTTTTTCCAGCACGAGGATGAAAATCTGCATAAAAGATTGATACTAATGCGCCATCTGCATCTTTAACGCGATACGTTTTTACATCTTCATGGTATTTGTCAATAGTAGTGTCAACTTCAAATTGAAGCCCAAATAACTTTTGAGCTACTGTAAATACCCCATCAATTACGTTTTCTAGTTTAAAATAGGGCTTTAACTTTTCATCATCTAAGCTAAATTTTTGTTGTTTTAACTTTTCAGCATAAAAGGCGCTATCCCATTTTTGCAATTGGTTTATACTGTCTGCTTTTTTAGCAAATGCCTCAAGCTCATCAAATTCCTTTTGAGCGGCAGGTTTTGCTTTTTGAAGTAACTCGTTTGAAAAATCTAAAACCGTTTGAGGCGTTTTTGCCATGCGTTCTTCAAGAACAAAATGTGCGTGACTTTTATATCCTAAAAGTCGTGCTCTTTGATGTCTCAAGTTGACAATTTTCAAAACGTTCTCCTCATTATTATTTACTCCTTTTGAAAATGCACGTGCTCCAAAAGCTAAAGAAAGCTTTTTTCTAAGTTCACGATTTTCAGCATATTTCATAAAAGGAATGTAGCTGGGATAGTCTAATGTAATAACCCAACCCTCTAATTCTTTTTCCATTGCAACTTGAGCAGCAGCTTCTTTTTCGCCTTCAGGTAATCCAGCTAAGTCCTCTTCATTCGTCAAATGCAAATGATATGCATTTGTAGCAGCTAATACGTTTTCTCCAAAAGTGAGAGACAGCTTTGAGAGTTCTGTATCAATTTTACGAAGCTTTGTTTTTTCGTCTTCATTAAGATTAGCTCCATTTCTTGCAAAACCTTTATATTGCTTTTCAAGAAGTGTAGTTTGCTCTATGTTTAAATCAAGTTCATTTCGGCTATCAAAAACATTTTTTACACGAGCAAATAATTTTTCATTGAGAAGAAGATCGTTTGAAAATTCGGTTAAAAGGGGAGATGCTTCTTGAGCAATTTTCTGAATTTCGTCGTTGGTTTCAGCGCTGTTTAAATTAAAAAAAATACTTGTGGCTCTATCGAGCTGGCTTCCGGTATTTTCTAATGCTTCAACTGTATTTGCAAATGTAGGTGCATCACTATTTTCTGTAATGTTTGAAATTTCAGAATTTGTTAATGAAATCAATTCTTTTATTGCAGGGAGATAATGTTCATTCTTAATTTGAGAGAATGGAGCTGTATCAAAAGTTGATAATAATGGGTTTTTCATAAAAATAGTCTATGAGTTTATGAGATGAGAAGTTTAAGGTCTTTTGTTTATTGTCGATTTTTGAAACTGTCTATTGCTTTACTGCTTTAGCACCTTCCTCAACTTTTATTTTTAATCCTTCTTTATAGGCGATTACCTTATCAAGCACACATTTATCTGCAGTACTAATAATTTGAGCCGCGAGTATGCCAGCGTTTTTAGCGCCATTTAGTGCAACTGTAGCAACGGGAACACCGCCTGGCATTTGTAAAATGGAAAGTACACTGTCCCAACCGTCAATTGAATTGCTAGATTTTACAGGAACTCCAATTACAGGAAGTGGTGATAATGATGCTACCATTCCAGGTAAATGAGCTGCTCCGCCTGCCCCAGCAATAATAACTTTAATATCACGATTATGTGCATTTTTGCTAAAATCGAATAACTTTTCTGGTGTGCGATGTGCCGAAACTATATCAACTTCTATCTCAATATCAAATCCTCTTAAAATGTCAATGGCGTCTTGCATAACTGGCATGTCGCTGGTACTACCCATAATTATTGCTACTTTCATATTTGTTTCCCGCAGAGACGGGTAGCTTTTAATTAATATTTTTTTGAACGATTGCAAAAATTGCAAAGGTTTAATTTATCCACTTATTACGTTAATACTTTCTTTTACAATTTCGGCGATTTCTCTTGCTTTAGCTACATCTTCATTGACAATAGTAACATGACCCATTTTTCTAAAAGGCCTTGTTTGTTTCTTACCATAAATGTGTGGAGTTACGCCATCCATTGCCATTATTTTTTCAATATTTTCATAATGTACATTTCCTGTGTGACCTTCTGCACCAGTTAAATTAACCATAATTCCAGCAGCTTTGCTATCGGTTTTTCCTAACGGTAAATCTAAGATTGCTCTTATGTGTTGCTCAAACTGGTTTGTATAACTTGCTTCAATACTATAATGTCCACTATTATGAGGACGTGGAGCTACTTCGTTTACAATAATATCATCGTCTTCTGTTTGAAATAATTCAACGGCTAAAAGCCCCACATGTTTAAATGCTTCGGAAACTTTAGCGGCTACAGCCCTTGCCTTTGTTGCAACCTCATTAGTAATTCTTGCAGGGCAGATTACATATTCAACTTGGTTAGCTTCAGGATGAAATTCCATTTCTACCACCGGATATGTTTTTACTTCTCCAGATGGGTTGCGTGCTACTATAACTGCTAATTCATTTTTAAAAGGAACTAAATCCTCAGCGATGCATTCAACTTCGGGTAATGGGATTACGTCTTCGGCAGTGCGAATAACAGCAACACCTTTTCCATCATAACCGCCTGTGCAACTTTTCCACACAAATGGAAAAGAAACATCTTTACGAACAATTGCTTCTGTCAATTCAAATTTATCTGCAAATCTTGTAAAAGGCGAAGTGGGTATACTGTGGTCAGCATAAAATTGCTTTTGTACCCCTTTATTTTGAATGTTTCGTAATGTTTTTGATGAAGGAAAAACTTTTATTCCTTCATTTTCGAGCGTTTCAAGCGCATCAATATTAACGCCTTCAATTTCAAAAGTAAGCACGTCTACTTTTTTTCCAAAGGAAACAACCGTGTCATAATCCATTAAATCTCCTTGTTCAAATACATCGCAAGAAATCTTGCAAGGTGCTTCATTACTAGGGTCAAGCACATGTGTAGTGATATCAAATTTGCGTGTTTCGTAGAGCATCATTTTGCCCAATTGACCGCCGCCTAATATTCCGAGTGTGAACTTTGAAGAAAAATAATTTGCCATATTACAAAGATACAATGTTGAAGTTGAAATCGAAATTGAAATCCAAGTTTGAATACATGAAAGTAACACGTTAAACCCTAGCAGTCTTTCTTCTTTTCTCCTTCTTATTTTTCCTTTTAAAACGGTATCTTTGCGCGGTATTTTAACGATACCGTTTTTTAAATTAATTGGAATGTTTATTGCTATGTGGAATTGGATACATAATTTCTTCGGAAATAGTAGTAAGTTGAAACATTCTAGCGCATCAAAGAGCATTAGCGGGAATGATTTAAAAAACAATTCGGGTGATGATTTAATTAACATTTCCGAAGAAGAAAAAACAGAAGTTGAATTAAAAAAATATCCGCATGCGCGGGTAATGAATATGAAGAATATCGTACTATTTGGCCCTCCTGGAGCGGGGAAAGGAACACAGGCAGAAGTTTTGAAAGAGACCTATAAATTGATACATCTTTCAACGGGTGATATGTTTCGTTACAACATGAAAAATGGAACAGAGTTAGGTAAACTAGCAAAAACCTATACCGAAAAAGGACACCTTGTACCAGACAGCGTGACGAACGATATGCTAAAGGCCGAAGTAACAAGAAGATTAGAAGAAAAGCCTAACGGTTTTATTTTTGATGGATACCCACGCACAAAAGAACAAGCAAAAGTTTTAACAGAATTCCTTACCGAAAAAGGGACTGAGGTTGATGCAATGGTTGCACTTGAGGTTGATGATGAAGTACTTGTCAAACGACTTTTAGAAAGAGGAAAGTCAAGTGGAAGAGCAGATGATGCAAATGAAGATGTAATAAGAGAACGTATTGCAGAGTACTACCGTAAGACAGATATTTTGAAGGAATATTATCAAAAGGAGGATAAATATTTTGGAGTTGATGGCGTAGGTAGTGTTGAGGAGATTACCGCTAGATTAAGTACGGTGATTGATAAACTGTAGTCTATAGTTTGTTGTTTGTAGTTTATTGTTCCCCTTAATTTTACAGTAACTTTTAATTTAGTTACTGTTTTTAAATTTTAATTTATGGGAACTATTAAAAAGTTTGAGGATTTAGAAATTTGGCAGCGTGGACGAAAAATTTGTCAAATAGTTGAATTCTTATTTCAAAATACTGAACTAGGTAAAAACTATAGACTGCGTAATCAAATGGAAGGAAGTTCAGGTTCTATTATGGATAATATAGCTGAAGGTTTTGGAAGAGATGGAAACAAAGAGTTTCATAATTTTTTAAGTTATGCAAAAGGTTCAGTAACAGAGCTAAAATCTCAATTGTATAGGTGTTATGATAAAAACTACATTTCCGAAGAAAAACAAAAAGAGCTTCTTGAGCTTTGCGATATAGAAATAAATAAAATAGGTGCCTTTATGTTCTATTTAAGAAAGACAGAATTTAAAGGACAAAAATTTAAGTAACTTTTAATTGAAGTTATAAAATCAACCGGTCAACCTAGCGTAAGCGAGAAAACAACCATAAACAATAAACCACAAACATTATAACTCGAATATGACTGAAGGCAATTTTGTAGATTATGTAAAAATCCATGTAGAATCTGGTAAAGGTGGACAGGGGAGCGCGCACTTGCGTCGTGAAAAGTATATCCCAAAGGGAGGACCTGATGGTGGCGATGGTGGTCGTGGAGGTCATATAATCCTTGTTGCGAACAGCAATATGTGGACATTGCATCATCTCAAGTTTAAGCGTCATTATAGAGCGGGACACGGTGAACACGGAAGCAAACAAACAAGTACTGGTGCTGATGGTGCTGATATTTATATACAAGTACCACTCGGTACGTTAGTGATTAATACCGAGACTGGCGAAAAGATGAAAGAACTCATGGAGCATGGCGAAGAGCTTGTCATCGCAAAAGGAGGAAAAGGTGGACGAGGGAATAATCACTTTAAAAGTTCGACAAACCAAACGCCTCGTTATGCACAGCCAGGAATGGATGGTGAAGAGGGGGACTTTACACTGGAAATGAAAGTACTTGCAGATGTGGGATTGGTAGGATTTCCTAATGCTGGAAAATCTACACTACTTTCTGTAATTACAGCTGCAAAGCCCAAAATTGCCAATTACGAGTTCACGACGTTAAAACCCAATCTTGGTATTGTAGAATACCGTGACCATCGCACCTTTGTGATGGCAGATATCCCAGGAATTATAGAAGGAGCTGCCGAAGGTAAAGGACTGGGGCATTACTTTTTACGACACATCGAGCGTAATTCAACATTGCTATTTCTTATCCCGGCAGATGCAGATGATATTAGGGGACAATACAATATTCTACTAGACGAATTAAAACGCTACAATCCAGAATTGCTAGATAAAGATAAACTAGTCGCTATCTCAAAAAGCGACATGCTAGACGAAGAACTCAAAGCCGAAATGAAAGCAGAACTTGACAAAGACTTTAAGGGAATACCTTATTTGTTTTTTAGTTCTGTAGCCCAATTAGGTTTGATGGAGTTGAAAGACACGTTGTGGGGGATGTTGAATGGGACTTCTGTGCATGAGGTTTAAATTTAATATTTTCTCAAAAGTTTTGTGAAATTTTATTAGGCTTAAATGTTTTTTTTTTTTTGATTTGTGAAAATTCTTGATTATGAAAAAGTTAGTACTTTCTATATTGTTATTGTTTGTTACTGTTGTTGGTTTTGGGCAGTGTCCTGCAACATCAATAACACTGTCTTCGCAGGCAGAAATAGATAATTTTTATTTAAATTACCCTAACTGCACTGAGCTTACGAATAGACTGCATATCAACAGCAATAATGATATAACTAATTTATTGGGACTCAGTCAAATTACAATGATTGGTACAGGAATAGGAGCATCAGGGGAATTTGAAATAAGAGCTGCAAATTTAACAAGTCTTGTAGGTCTTGATAATCTTATAAGGGTTAGTGGAGAGTTTAAAATAATAAATACGAGTATAATTGATTTAACTGGAATAGGAGCGTTCACAGGAACTGACGATGATATAATTATTCAAAATAATAATTTGTTGCAAACATTAGACGGAGCTTCTTCGTTAACGGATGCCGAAAATTTGATAATAGGTGATAATGAAAATTTACTAACCCTTGCCGGTGTGGAGTCGTTGAGTGATATTGGTAATGAAATTGAAGTCTTTAACAATCCACATTTAAATAGTCTTGAAGGTTTGAGTGGATTAGAGGATATGCTATCCTTGAAGATTCGAAATAATTCTTCTCTACAAAATTTAGAAGGCCTTTCTAATTTAGAATATTTATATCAACTTATAATTACTGATAACTCCGTGCTTAGCGATATATCAGGTTTATCTAACCTTATCCCCAGCAGTTTATTCATTCAAATCGTATTGCGTTACAACCCGAACCTCACTGATTGTGCTATTGCCGCAGTCTGTGAAAACCTTGACAACAATGGCTTGTTCTTAGTGTTTGAAGATAATGGAACAGGTTGCAGTTCAATTCAAGAAATTGAAGCATCCTGTGTTTTAGGAAATGTAGACATTTTTCTCGAAACCGAAACTTCAATCTTTCCAAATCCAGTCTCAGAAAAAATGACAATTTCAATTTCTGAAATGTTAGCTTATATTAGTGCTTCCATATATTCAATAGAGGGTAAAAAACTACTAAAAACAGACAAAAAAATAGTTGATGTTTCTTATTTGAATTCAGGCGTTTACTTCATAACAATCAAAACCTCCCAAGGCACCATCACAAAAAAAATAGTTAAAGAGTAAAAGATAAATAGTATTGGTCTCTTATAAGTCAATACCATTTTCTCAAAAGTTTTGTGAAATTTTATTAGGCTTAAATGTTTTTTTTTTTTTGATTTGTGAAAATTCTTGATTATGAAAAAGTTACTACTTTCTGTTTTATTTTTATTTGTTAATGTTGTTGGTTTTGGGCAGTGTCCACCAGATAATTTTGTTTTTTTTGGTGCTCAATCTGAAATAGATTCATTTCCTACTATGTACCCTAATTGTACGGAGATTAATGGAGTAGTCGTTATTTCTGGATCAAATATAACAGATTTATCTCCTTTGGGTCAAATAACCTCTATTAGTGGCGGACTTGAAATATCTTTTACTTCTATTACAAATATAAACCTAACCTCTCTTTCAAATATTGGAACACAAGTCAATGATGACGTTGAAATAAGACAGAATTTACTTTTAGAGTCATTCACAGGTTTAGAAAATATAAATAATGTTGCAGGCACAATTTTAATCATAGATAATCCAAATATTGAAAATTTTAATGGTTTTGAAGATGTAGTTTCTATAGGCGGCTTTCTTGATATATATGACAACTCATCTTTGCTTGCTTTCAGTGGTTTTGAAAATTTACAATCAGTGTCAGGTTTTCGTTGTCAAGGTAATCCTAGTTTAATAGGTTTTGAGCAATTAGAAAGTTTATCAACGGTAACTGAACGAATAGTAATAGGTAATAATGATTTAGTAACTTCTTTAGCAGGTTTCGAAAATATTGACAATTTAGATTTTAGTTTTTGGATTACTGATAACCTTTTAATAAATGATATTTCAGCATTCGAAAATTTAAACTCAACATTTGTTTTTGGAATTAAAATATTAAATAACCCGGCATTATCCCTATGTAATATTCAAGCTGTTTGTGAAAATATTGGAAATACAAATTTAGGCTATTTTGAAATTGAGAATAATGGAACAGGTTGTGAAAATATAGTAGAAGTTGCTCAAAGTTGCGGTCAAACTTTACTTTGTCCTCCTGGAGTAATATCACTTTCTTCTCAAGCCGAGGTAAATGAATTTCAATCAACATACCCTAATTGTACAAGTCTTGTTGAGGGATTAACCATTTCTGGCCAAGATATCACAAATCTTCTGCCATTAAATCAAATAACCCAAGTAGGTGACTTAACTATTGAACAAAATTTTAATTTGACAAGCTTAAATGGTTTAGAAAATATTATAACATTTCAAAGCTTTATTATTGGAGAACCGGTGAGACTTAAAATTATATCCAATCCAGAACTAGTTTCTTTACAAGGATTAAGTTCTTTGGTAAATACAGAAGGATTGAATATGTCGATTTCAGTAAACTCCAGTTTAGAAAATTTGGACGGATTACAAGGATTACAAGGAACTGTAAGTACATTAAATATTATTGGGAATGATGCTCTTTTAGACCTTGAAGGACTTTCTAGTATTCAAACTGTAGATAATTTTTACATAGAAAATAATGATGTGTTAAATTCACTTAGTGGGTTAGATGATTTACTTGTTACAGGTAGGCTTTTTGTTGAAAATAACGATATGCTAGAGGTCTTAGATTTTCCAAATGCAATAGATCCAATCTGTGGATTTACAATTTCAGGTAATGAGGTTTTGACTTCAATTGATGGTTTTGTTGATTCTTATTCAGGTGCATGTAATATTGATTTTAGGATTACTGATAACCCTAATTTAAGCAACTGCTCAATCGCGTATGTTTGTGATGCTTTCCCAAATGTTGGTAGTTTTGATGTAAACAATAACGCAATGGGCTGTAATACTATAAATGAAATTGATGACGCTTGTACACTTATGGTAGTGGAGAATTTCTCTGTTGATATGATTAAAATTTACCCAAACCCCACGTCACAACTGCTCAATATAGAAACAAATAATCTAGTAATGGATAACGTAGTTATTCGCTCAATTTCTGGAAAAACGTTGTTACAAACCTCAAACAAACAAATTGACATATCAAACTTTTCTGCCGGTGTCTATTTCATAACCATAGAAACCACCCAAGGCACCATCACAAAAAAAATAGTTAAAGAATAAAACAACGGGGTGAGTGGTGCGGTTTTTGCATTTCAGAAGAAAAAATATTCCATGAAATTTTTATCTCTTGTACTCGGCTCTCTTATAATGATATCCTGCGGCGCTTCGGTCGCTGTAGATTATGACAAAGAAACCGATTTTACCACTCAGAAAACATTTCAATTTTTTACAGAAAAGGACAGTCGTGTAAATCCATTTGACACAAAGCGTATTGAAACTTCCATTGACAGCGTACTGATTGCAAACGACTGGCAACGCACAGATTATAATCAATTTTTTGTCGATTTTTATGTTGATGTTCTTCCCTCTTCGCGGCGTTCTGTTATTGGTATTGGCTTAGGAAGTGGCGGTGGAGGTATAGGGATTGGTGGTAGCGTAGGTATTCCCGTTGGCGCAAAAAAGATGGAGCATGTGCTTACAATTTCATTCCATGAAGCAACAACAAACCAGCCGCTAGTTTGGGAAGGAGTAGCCTCTGGTGTGCTTAATGAAAATGCAACTCCAGAGCAAAAGGAAAGTTTTTATGATCGCTTGGTGCGTACAATTCTCTCAAAATTTCCACCCAAAAAATAATAGGAGAAATATTTTTTAGTTTTTAAATAAAGCTATTTTAATACTTACATTTACTTCGGAAATTTGAGCCCCATGAAATTTTTAGTTTTTTTAATACTCCCTTTTACTTTGTTAAGTCAAACCTCTTTTGAAACAGCAGTAGCATACTACAATGCTGAAAATTTCCGAAGCGCAAAACCTTTATTTGAAACGTATTTAAAGGAACACCCAAGCGATAAGAAAACGCGCGAATACTTGGGGGATATTGCTGGGTACGCAAAAGACTGGGATACTGCAATTTATTTTTATGAAAGCTTAGTTGAGGAAGATGATACAAGTGCAAATTATCATTTTAAATACGGTGGCGCTATGGGAATGAAGGCGCTTTCTATAAACCGTTTGAGAGCGGCGATGTATATTAGTGATATTAAAGAAGCTTTTGAAACTGCTGCAACACTTGATCCTAAACATGTTGAAACACGCTGGGCACTTGTAGAGTTTTATATTCAATTGCCGGGTATTATAGGTGGTAGTGAAAAAAAGGCAATTAAATATGCCAATCAATTAAAGGAAATTTCACCCGTTGATGGTTATCTAGCTAATGGCTACATTGCTGAGTATAGCGATCGACCGAAGGATGCTGAGAGACTTTACAAAAGAGCTATTGAAATAGGAGGTTCGCCACATACGTATGAAAAACTAGCCAACCACTACGAAAAAAACAAACAGCCCAAAGAAGCTATAGACACTGCAAAAGCATCGTTAAAATTACATAAGCGAAATGGTCTCAACTACCAAATAGGTAAAATCTCTGCGCAGTATAATCTAGACCCACAACTGGGTATTGATTGTCTTCAAAATTATATTAAAGCATATAATATAAAAGATGGTGTTCCTAAAGATTGGGCATATTTTAGGCTAGCACAGATTTATAAAAATCAGGGTAAAAAGCAAACAGCACTTGTTTGGATCGAAAAAGCTTTAAAAAACAGGCCAGATTTTAAAGAGGCATTAGAGGAAAAGCAATCTATTGAGGCACTTTAAATTTATAATTTACAAAAAGTAATAAATAGTTAGACTCAATTAATAAAAGTTCACAATCTCTAATTTTTATTTTTTTAAGCTTCAATTTCTATTTCGTTTTCAAACAACGTATCTTTATATTTCAATCAATCAATTAATCATTAAAATTACCTGTTTACGGGATTTCTATGCGAGTACATTTTATTGCCATTGGTGGTAGCGCCATGCACAACTTAGCTTTAGCACTACATAATAAAGGATATCACGTTACTGGGAGTGACGACGAAATTTTCAATCCATCAAAGGCTAGATTGGAAACTAAAGGGTTATTGCCGGAGGAATTTGGCTGGTTTCCAGAGAAAATTTCCGAAGATATTGATGCCATTATTTTAGGGATGCATGCTAAAGAAGACAATCCAGAACTAGCAAAAGCAAAAGCATTAGGGCTAACAATTTATAGCTATCCAGAGTTTTTATACGAACAATCAAAAAATAAAACGCGAGTGGTTATTGGTGGTTCGCATGGAAAAACTACGATAACTTCAATGATTTTGCATGTTATGCATTATCATGAAAAAGAAGTTGATTATATGGTGGGCGCGCAGTTAGAGGGTTTTGAAACAATGGTGCATTTGACAGAGGAGAACGATTTTATGATACTTGAAGGCGATGAATATTTATCTTCACCCATTGATAGACGTCCTAAATTTCATTTGTACAAACCCAATATTGCGCTACTGAGCGGTATTGCTTGGGACCATATTAATGTATTTCCTAATTATGAGAATTATGTGGAACAATTTGAAATTTTTTTAACTGAAATCACTAATGGGGGAGCAATTATATACAATGAAGAAGATGCTGAGGTAAAAAGAGTTGTTGAGGAGTCCGAAAGCCAAATTAAAAAATACCCATACAAAACACCCGAATATACTGTTGAAGATGGAGAGACTTTATTGATGACAGAGGATGGCCCGATGCCTATTGAAGTTTTTGGAAAACATAATTTAAATAATCTTGAAGGTGCACGATGGATTTGCCAATTAATGGGTGTGCAACAAGAAGATTTCTACGAAGCGATTGCTACGTTTAAAGGAGCGAGCAAACGTCTAGAGAAAATAGCAGAGAGCAAAAGTGCCATTGCGTTTAAAGATTTTGCACACTCACCAAGTAAAGTAAGGGCGACTACCCAAGCTGTTAAAAATCAATATCCAGAAAGAAAGTTATTAGCATGTTTAGAGCTGCATACGTATAGTAGTTTGAACCCAGAATTTTTAAAAGAATATAAAGGTGCATTAGATGCAGCAGATAAAGCTGTTGTTTTTTATTCTCCGCACGCTGTACTAATCAAACAACTAGCCGAAATAAAAGAGTCGCAAATCACTCAAGCTTTTGAAAGAGATGACTTGGTGGTATTCACCAACCCAGCCGATTTTAAAACGTATTTATATTCACAAAATTTTGATAACACCTCGTTGCTATTAATGAGTAGCGGTAATTATGGAGGTCTAGATTTTGATGAAGTGCAAGATTATATTAAATAATTATTTATAAATATCCTCAATAAATCCCGCATCACTATCGCGGGATTTTTTTATGAGTTGTTGTTTTGCGTTTTCTTGGTCTTGAGTATTTTTATCTTGGGAGAGTTTAAATTTACCTTCCCAATTTGTAATTTCAATATCAAATGCTTGTATGTAATTGATGGCTCCATCCATTCTAGGATTTTCTTTTTCTAGTATGTATTTGTGGTCTGGATGTTCTAAAAACTCCGTCATTGCAATAATTGTTTGTTTTGCTTTTTTCGGGTTGTTGATTAAAGTGATTTTGCCAGTTATATGTACTATAATGTAATTCCAAGTGGGTAATTGCGTAGTTGTGTAAATGGAAGGTGATATATAGCAATCTGGCCCTTTAAAAACTACAGTTACTTCTGCGTCATCTTTGAGTGTAACCACCTGCGGATTAAATTTGTCAATATGAGCTACTAATTTTCCCGTTTTATCATTATAAATAATAGGAATATGAGTGACAAAGGGCACACCTTCATTTGCCGAAACTAGCATAGCTAAAGGGTATTGCTTAATGACAGCAATCATTTTTTGAATATCTTTTGTTTGGTGATGCTTGGGAGGATACATGTGTTAATTTAAAATCGAAAATTCTTAATTATAACTTGATTATACTCCAAACTGTCTAAAATGATGGTCAAGATGCTTGTATTGCATTTTTCCCCATTGTTCTTTAGTAAATTTACCAAATGCTGGATGAGGTTTCCAATTTTCTTTTTCTCTTTGAGTTCCTAGTTCTTCAATAAGTTCATCAAGTTTTGCTTTTTCAGATGTGAAATCTCTTGGCTCAGTTTCTTTAAATCCTGGAGCTGTTGGCATATTTTTTCTCCACGGTTTATCGCTATACATTGATTTTTTGAAAAGTAAATTTACAATCCAGTTAGGTTTCATGTCAAACTTTTCTTTTTCAAGAATTACATTTAAAGGTAATTGACAATGATGTACCATTTGGCCAGAAGTCATTTTTCCCCATTGGCGAGGAGCATCTTCATTTAGATTATTGAGTCTTGTTTTGATTTCGGAGAATGCTTCTTCGGTGAAAATTGATTTCATGGTTTTGGTTGTTTAAATATGTTTAAATATGTTTAAAAGTATTTAAAATTTCAGAAAGGAGCAAGATTTAAATAACGCTGCTATATTTTATATCATTGAAATTCAATATAGTTAGAGCTCTTTTAAATATTAGCTTTATCTTTAAAATCTCCCTAATTTATAGTGTGTTTAAAATTTAAAGATTTGACACTTTACTCCACCCCATTTTCCATAAAACAATGGAATGAAGATGACCGCCCACGTGAAAAATTAATGAATAAAGGTAAAGCTGCATTGAGCGATGCAGAACTTGTTGCCATATTAATAGGTAGCGGTAGTCTTAATGAAAGTGCAGTGTCATTAAGTCAACGTATCCTCGGTAAAGCTGAAAATAATTTAAACGTTTTAGGAAAATTCACAGTGCCGCAACTCATGGAATTTAAAGGAATAGGGGAAGCAAAAGCAATTTCAATTGTTGCAGCAATGGAGTTGGGGAGGCGAAGAAGAGCCGGCGAGGCACTTGAAAAGCATAAAGTTACAAGCAGTACATCTGTTTTTGAGTTAATGCAACCGGTAATTGGAGAACTGCCGCATGAAGAGTTTTGGATTATTTACATGGACAATTCAAATAAGGTATTACAAAAAGTACAGCTAAGTAAAGGAGGCATTACCGGGACTTTAGTCGATGTGCGATTGGC
Source organism: Patiriisocius marinistellae (assembly GCF_009014635.1). GTDB lineage: Bacteria > Bacteroidota > Bacteroidia > Flavobacteriales > Flavobacteriaceae > Patiriisocius > Patiriisocius marinistellae. The sequence continues at coordinate 1,268,739 of NZ_BKCF01000001.1, forward strand.
TTTTAAAAACGCATTGCAGCTAGGTGCAGTGGGGTTAATATTAGTCCACAATCATCCTAGTGGAACGCTTAAACCCAGTCATGCAGACAAACAATTAACACAAAAACTTGTAAAAGCTGGAGAGAGCCTAGACATTAAAGTGCTCGACCACGTTATAGTGACTGAGAAAAGTTATTTTAGTTTTGCTGATGAGGGAATTTTATGAAGATTAAATAATGTTCACTTCGGAAATTTTAATGAATTGAATATCTTGATGTTTAATTTTACTACGGAGCAATATTTAAAATTGTATTTTTAGCCTGCGGAAATGTTCCCCGAAAATTTCACTATGCTTTTAATTTTTACTCAAAAAGTTACTCCACGTGTTACCTATGCTTTTAAGCATTTATTTACGCGTATTCTTGGTATTGAAGTGAGGTTTACCACGGAGATTGAAGTGTTTATTAGTCACACGGGTGCTAAAATTTCTTACGGAAAACAAGCGCTAGGAAATGAGCTTTTTTTTCAAAGTCATGGCTTGCTCAATCAAATGGGAATTGAAAGTGTTGATGTAACTGTTAAAGAATGGGACGATGTTCCTTGCTTTTTCTCAACGAGTGATAAAAGTGCTATTCCTTTTGATATATTTTCGGCATCATTTTATTTACTCTCGCGTTATGAGGAATACCAACCACATGTTAAAGATGGCTTAGGGAGATATCCTGCAAGTGAGTCTATCGGTTTTAAAAATCAATTTTTAGAGATTCCAGTAATAGATGTCTGGGCTTACAAACTAAAGGCTGTTTTAAAAGAAAGTTTTGATGGTTTAATATTTCCAAAGAAAAAGATGAAAAGCGCTGTAATAGCAAATGCACAAGCGCCTTTTGCCTATATTCAAAAAGGAGTTTATAGAAGTTTTATAGCCTATTTTAATGATTTAATAGGGTTGAGATTTAATTCAATTTTGAATAGAACACGGGTAATTTTTGGTTTTCAAAGAGACCCGCATGATACGTTTAAGTGGTTAGTTAATGTCACGAAAAACAATAGCTTAAAACTATTTGTTTTTTTTCTTTTAGGTGAAGCAAATTCTTTTGATGAAAGTATAAATACTCACAGAAAAAGATTTAAAATGCTTATCAAAACCGTATCAGATTATCATCAAGTGGGTCTGTTGGTTTCTGAAAAAGCGCTTAAAAACAATGAAATTTTGAAAATTGAAAAGTTGAAGTTAGTAAGCATTACTAACCGAAAACTTTTGAATTCTCTCAATTTAAATTTTGTGGTCAACCTTCCCGAAATTTATAGAAATCTTGTAGAGCTTGAGGTTGAAAAAGATTTTACAATGGTTTATGAAAACGTAGTGGGATTTAGAGCAGGAACATGTACTCCATTTCTATTTTATGATTTAGATTATGAAATTAGAACACCACTAATCATTTACCCAATATCTTGCACTAGTAAAGGTTTTAATCGTTTATCACCTAATGGAATTATTGAAAAAGTAACACGTATAATAGATGTTGTAGATAGTGTGAATGGTACTTTTTCTATGATTTTTTCGAATCAAGATTTTTCAATAGATCCAAATAATAAAGTATGGCGTACACTAATTTCTGAAACGATACCAAGCTATGAAAAATAAGATAAAGGACGTTTATTTTGATCTCGACCACACGCTGTGGGATTTTGACCGTAATTCAGCACTAGCTTTTGAACGAGTTTTTAGTGCTAATAATATTGAAGTTCCAGTAACTGAATTCATGAAGATTTATGAGCCAATAAATTTTGCATACTGGAAAGAATATAGAGAAGAACGTGTGACTAAAGAAGTTTTAAGAAGAGGTAGGCTACAAGATACTTTTGAAAAGCTAAGTCTAACTTATGGATTAGAAATAATAGATGCGCTATCTGATGGTTATATTGATGAACTTCCTGGAAATAATTATCTTTTTGACGGGGCGATTGAACTATTAGAATACCTTAAAAATAAATACACACTGCATATTATAACAAATGGTTTTGCTGAAGTTCAAAATATTAAAATGGAGCGAAGTAATCTAGCACCTTATTTTAAAACAATAACATCCTCTGAAGAAGTGGGTGTTAAAAAACCCAATCCTATTGTTTTTCATACAGCCTTAGAGAAAACAAACGCAGCGCCTGAAACTTCTATAATGATAGGAGATACTTTTGATGCCGATATTCTAGGAGCTGAAAGCGTAGGAATGGATACCATTTTTTATAACTACCGAAACGAAGTGATACCTAGCACCTATAAAGTTGTAAATACTTTATTAGAAATTAAAAAGCACTTATAATTTATACTAAATATTGAAAGTGAGGCGTTTGATTACTATATCCCCAATTAAATGCTTAACTACAAAAACTTCCTATTTATTTTTTCTCTACTATGTGTATTATTTACTTCTTGCGTTAGAGATACAGATTTTGAACAATCAAAAGAAATTACCCTTAGACCTGTTGTCGAATTAAATTTAATTTATTTTGATGTAAATGCAAGTCAGTTTTATGATTCGATTGCAAATACACCTATTCTTACGGTAAGAGATACTACTGCTTTAGATTTTTTAGATGGAGAAGATATAAGTGATGCTATAAAAAGGGCAGAGTTTTTCTTCAAATTTGAAAATGAAATTCCGAGAGATTTTCAAGTAGATTTTGATTTCATTTCTGAAAATGATGAATTAACTTATTCTACGCAAACAACAGTTAACCAAGGAACATCTGAGCAAATAGAGACTACAATTTTTGAGCCTATTGTTGAAGAAGAAGAAATTGATCAACTTACAACAGCAAATAGGGTAGTGGTTAAAGTGACTATTCCTTCATCATCTGCTACTTTGACAGGAAATCTCAATTTACAATCTAAGGTTACTTATTTTTTAGAAATCGATTAACAAGACTACGATGAAAATGTATTTTATCTACATAGTCTTAGGGCTAACTATTTGTAATGCACAAAATAAACAGATTTTGTATGAGTGGGAGAGTCCTGCTCAGTCATTAATGCTTAATCCAGGAACTAATGTAGAATCTCAATATCATTATGGATTCCCTTTTTTATCACAAATACATATAAATGCAGGAGCTTCTGGGGTATCTACCTTTGATATTTTTGGTGAGGATGGGAGAGATATTAATGATAAGATAAGAGATAAAATATTTGAGTTAGATAATAATGATTTCTTTACTGTCAACCAGCAGCTGGAGTTAATAAACTTTGGTTGGCGTTCAAAAAATGATATTTATTTTTCTGGAGGCATATATCAAGAATTAGATGTTATTGCCTATTTCCCTAAAGACTTTGCCATCCTTGCTTGGGAAGGAAATAGAGATTATTTAGGTTATGAATTTGATTTTAGTGATATTAATTTACAAGGAGACCTATTTACAGTTTATCATTTTGGGATTAATAAACAGGTAAGTAATAAACTAACAATGGGATTTAGGCTTAAAGTGTATTCAAGCATGTTAAGTTTCCGCAGTAAAAACAATACTGGGACATTTACAACTACACAAACAGATGGAACAAATAATGTATACGAACATACGATTTCTAACCTTGATTTAGGCGTAGAGACATCTGGCTATGCCTCTTTGAGAGATGCCGAGTCTAATGGGGAAAGGACGAGTTCATTAATTGGAGGTGCATTTTTTGGAGGGAATGTAGGTGTCGGAATAGATGCGGGAGTAACATATGCGGTGACAAACCAATTAGAGGCTACGGCTTCAATACTTGATTTAGGAGCTATCTTTCATAGAAAAGACACTGAAAATTATAGAGCAAGTGGTAATTATACTCTTGATGGTATTGAATTAATTTTTCCAGAAATTGTTGATGGTGAACCTACTTTTCCATACTATGATAATCTAGAAGATGAGATTGAGCGTGAAATTCCTATTGATACACTAACTACTAATTATTCTCAGTTTCGTCCAGCAAAAATTAATGCAGGATTGACATATAACTTTGGACGTACAATAAATAGATCTGGTGATTGTGATTGTAGGAATATGGGAGGTAAACGCACTACAGTTGAGGCTGTGGGATTACAATACTATAGTGTTTTTAGGCCTAAAGGAGCACAAATTGCAGGAACCATTTTTTACAGAAGACGTTTTGCTGAATGGCTTTCTGCTAAGGCAACTTACACTTTAGATAGTTATTCTGCAAAGAATATAGGGCTTGGTGTTTCGGTTAAGTTAGGTCAAGTTAATTTTTATGTCGCCGCAGATAATCTCTTAGATTATGGAAATATTGCGAAAGCAAAAAGCGTATCTTTACAGCTAGGTTTTAATGTAATTGTAGATCAAGAATGAAAAGATTAATTTTAATTGTATGTCTGTTTTTTTATGTTGCAACACCATCTTTTGCACAGCAATCTATAAATGATTATTCATTTGTAATTGTTCCAGAGAAGTTTGATTTTTTAGCTGAAGAAGATCAGTTTCAATTAAATTCATTGACCAAATTTTTATTCAATAAAAACGGTTTTAATGCTCTTTATAGAAATGAATTACCTGAGGTTGATTTTTGCGATGGTTTAACCGCAGAAATTACAGAAGAAAGCAATTTTACACGTACAAAAATTTTTATTACACTCAAGGATTGTCGAGGAAATGAAATTTATAAAGGAGAACCTGGTGCAAGTAAGTTTAAAGAATATAGAAAAGCATATCATGATGCATTAAGAAATGCTTTTGAGTTTATTAATAAACTTCATGTACAACAAAATGATATAGTAGTTAAAGAGCGTGCAATAGATGAAATTGACTCTAAAAAAGAGGCTGTAGTTTCTTCTGCAACACTAAGTAAGCCAATTGTTCCATCAAATACATTTAATCAATACTCATTAAGTGATGTTGCGTATTTATTAAAGAAAACGGCTGAAGGTTTTACTTTATTTCAGGAATCTGAATTAGCCGAAAATGGACTGTTAGTGATTGGTGATATTACTAAAAAAGGAAACTCTTACAGTTGTAAGATTGCAGATAAAGAATATCCTGTTTCCTTTAAGTCAAATAAGGATTTAGTTATATATAAAGAAGATAGTAATATGGTTTTAAAATTTCAGAATTAAAAATTATACTTTTCTTTCCATAAACTTTGCAAATATTTTTTTAGTTGGTTTTCTTTAGAGTTGTTTCCAGGAGTATATAAAGTTTTGTTTGATAATTCTTTAGGCATAAATTCATGTGCTATAAAGTTTCCCTCATAATTATGTGCATATGCATAATTATCACCGTAACCTAGTTCCTTCATTAATTTTGTGGGTGCATTTCTAATTGAAAGTGGCACTGACAAATCTCCAGTTTGTTTTACAAGTCGTTGCGCATTATTTATGGCCATATAGGACGCATTACTTTTTGTAGAAGTTGCTAAGTAAATTGTACATTGACTTAAAATTATACGTGCTTCTGGGTAGCCTATTGTTGTAACGGCTTGAAATGTACTATTTGCTAGTAAAAGTGCATTGGGATTTGCCATTCCAATATCTTCTGAAGCTAAAATTAAAAGCCTACGAGCAATAAATTTTACATCTTCACCACCTTCAATCATACGAGCTAACCAATAAACCGCTGCATTAGGATCGCTACCTCTTATAGATTTTATAAAAGCCGAAACAATATCGTAATGCTGTTCGCCAGTTTTGTCATAAAGAACAGTGTTTTTTTGAATTTTTTTTAAGACTAAATTATTTGTAATAATAACTTTTGCATCATTTTTTTCAGAAATTTCTGAAAGTACAACTAGTTCTAATGCATTTAATAATTTACGTGCATCCCCCCCTGAAATCCTTATTAAAGCTTCGCTTTCTTTAAGTTCTACGTTATATTTAGAAAGCTTTTCATCAATTTTTAAGGCTCTAGCTAACAATGCCTCTAAGTCTGTTTTTGTAAAAGGTTTTAAAACATAAACTTGGCTTCTTGACAAAAGTGCAGGGATAACTTCAAAACTAGGGTTTTCGGTTGTTGCACCTATGAGTGTTACAAGTCCTTTTTCAACTGCACCTAATAATGAGTCTTGTTGTGATTTACTAAATCTATGAATTTCATCAATAAACAATAATGGGTTTTTAGTAGTAAAAAGTGTATCAGCTTTTTTTGCTTTTTCAATAACTTCTCTTACAGCAGCAACGCCGCTGTCTACTGCGCTTAATTGATAAAATGGTCTATTGCTCTGTGTGGCAATAATTGTAGCTAATGTAGTCTTTCCTGTTCCCGGCGGCCCCCAAAATATCATTGAAGGTAAAATGCCACTTTTTAACTGTGCAGTTAATGCGCCATCTTCACCTATGAGGTGATGTTGACTTAAATAGTCTTCTAATGTTTTTGGTCTTATTCTTTCTGCTAGGGGAGTGCTCATAAATATAAAATTACAATATTATAACTTTCGATTGACTGACAATTTATCATTAATTTACAATTGGGTTAATTTTTTGAAGTATTTAAATTATGAGTAAACCGACTAAACTTTTCTTTTCTCTAGATGTAATTTTATATCCGCTACTATTTGTTTTTATAATGTGGGTTGTTTTTTGGTTTGAAATACGATTCAATACAGATTTCACACAATTTGGTGTGCGACCTGGGAAATTAGAAGGATTGCGTGGAATTTTATTTGGACCCTTTATACATGGTAGCTTAAAGCATTTATTTAATAACTCAATTCCTATGTTAGTGCTTATGAGTGCACTTTTTTATTTTTATCGTTCTATTCGTTGGCGCATATTGATAATAGGTTTGTTAATAACAGGGATTTTGACATGGGTTATAGGAAGACCTGCAAACCACATAGGAGCAAGTGGAGTAGTTTATCTTTTGGCATCATTTCTTTTTTTTAAAGGAATTATTTCTAAACATTATCAGCTAACAGCTTTATCATTTGCTGTAGTTTTTATTTATGGTAGTTTACTGTGGTATGTTTTCCCTGTAGACCCAGTTATATCTTGGGAAGGACATCTTTCAGGATTTCTAGTTGGATTAACCTTTGCTTTTTTATTTAGAGGGCAATACGTAGAGAAAAAGAAATTTGAATGGGAGCAGGATGATTATAATCCCGAGAATGATCCTTTTATGCGTCAATTTGATGACTTCGGAAATTTTATAGAATTAAAACCAGAGCTAGAAATAGAGTCTTTAGACCCAAATGACTCTCAATCAAATACATTTGCTGAAAGTCAACAACCACTAAAAATACACTACAGTATTATTATAAAGAAAAATAACGAAAATATTTAATTTATTGTAGGCGTTGACGTACTATTTCGTAAAGAAATGCTCCAGAAGCAACCGAAACATTTAGTGAGTTAATTTTACCTAATAAAGGCAATGCTCCTTTTTCATCTACGATATTTAATACTGATTTTGAAACACCAGTACCTTCAGATCCCATAATTATCGCTGTTGGAACTTTAAAATCTATATTATATAAACTGTTATTAGTTTTCTCTGTGGCAGCTACTGTCTTTATACCACTACCTTGGAGATAATAAATTGCATCTTTAATGTGGTCGACCTTACAAATGGGAACATTGTAAATAGCTCCGGCAGACGTCTTCACAGTATCTCCACTAACGGGTGCTCCTCCTTTTTTTTGTATAATAACAGCATCAACTCCAGTACACTCAGCAGTTCTTAAAATTGCACCAAAATTACGAACATCACTAATTTGATCTAAAACAATAAATAAAGGAGATTTGTCACTATTTAAAACATTTTCTACAACACTTTCCATACTATGAAAGGAAACAGGAGAAGTTATTGCAATAATACCTTGGTGATTACTACGGCATAGCTTATCCATTTTTTCGAAAGGGACCGTTGATATAGTGGTGTCTGTTTTTTCAAGATCAGAAATAATACTATCAACCTTTGGGTTATTAAGGCCTTTTTGTACGTAAATTTTATCTATAAACTGATTAGCTCTTATAGCTTCAATAACAGGGTAAATTCCAAATATGAGTGCTTCTTTTTTCATTAAGTAAAAATAAAAAAACCATCCGCATAGCGGATGGTTTAATATGTTAAAAGACATTACATCTTTTTAATTAATCTTCTTCAGGATCCTCAAAAGTTACTTCCCAATTAAATGCAGCTAAAAGACTAGGAGTTGAGACTAAAACTATACCGTCAGAGTTAGCTCCATTCCACATTCCTGGCTCAGGAACAAATTCTGGACTTAAAGGGTCTATGTATCCTGCATCACCTGGTTGTAAATCTCCATTATTTGTTGGAGAAATAAATGAAGACGCAGCTCCATCATACACAATTCCATCAACAGTAGTTACATCAGCAAAAAACTCAAAACTATCACCAGTTTCAAAAGTACTTACAGGGACGCTAAATAAAGTAGCCATGTCTGCGCCTGTAAAACCAATGTCAAAAGGGAAAGTAGTAGTAGATCTAAAAGATAAAGTATCTTCAGAAGCACCTGTAAAATTACCTAGAACTCTAATTTCATAAAGAGCAGCATTTTCATTAGGATCTTCTACAGCCATATCGAAACTAGCTGTAGTTGGATCAGCACCAGCATTAAATTCTGGTAAAGAAACAAATTTTACAAATCCACCGTTAGTTAACTCGGGAAAACGTGCTTTATCCTCATCTTCACAACTTGTAAATGCTACTGAAGTAACTAAAGCAACAAAAGCAAGAGAAAATATTTTATTTATATTTTTCATATTAATTATATTAAATGTTATTAGTCAATAAAATTGTCTGGATTATTATCCCAGAAAGTTTTGTTAGAAGGTGTGTTTTGAGTAACATTAGGATTATTACTAACTTCATTAGCTGGATATCTCCAAGTTCTTGGATACGGTCCTGCAGCAATAACAGCTTCCTGTAATTCAGGTGATCCTGTTCTTCTATATGTGTTATAAGCTTCAATAGCTCCACCAAAAGAAGCAATCCATTGTTCTCTAGCAATAATTTCTAATTTACCATCATTTGATGCACTTGAATACTCATTAACTACTCGAGTAACATAAGCATCTACATCTGCAGAAGTAGCTTCATAATTAGTACCATCAAAACTTGTATCAACACCTTCAGCAAAAGATAAAACTTTAGTCATACTACGACGAATTCCTAACTCTAAAAGTTGTGCTGGACTTCCTCCACCAGTACCTAAAGTTAAAGCAGCTTCAGCTAAAGCAAAATGTGTATGTGAAGAAAGGTAAATTGGTAAAACCCCTGCTCCTTGTAATGTGTTTTCAGTGTCTCTAGCTCTCTCAAAAGCATTGTTGTCAAATGCTCCTCCTCCTGGATATACACCGGCAGCAGTTTTTCTAGCACCATCATTAGGAAGACCTTCAGTGTCACCGTGATCTCTACCCCAATATAAGTTACCAACATAACAATAATCATAATTAGCATCACCCTCACAAGGTAATCTTGATCCTGAAGGCTCGCTATCAGTTTGTCTATAATGATAATAACGAACTCTTGGATCAGCAATACCATTTTCAATAAAAATTCCAGTAGCATCTCCAGAATTTAAGTAATCATACAAGTTGTTACTTTGGTATGTATCAACAGTAGATGAATAGTTATTTGCAAAATAAGGGTGTGGACTTGAAGGATTGTAAATAAAATTAAAATCTTCAGATACTTCATCTATAATGTTAGAACCTAGAACTGAGTTAATTCCAGCAGTGGCTCCCGAAGGATCAACTAATCTTTGATTTAAATAAGCACGAAGCTTAAGTGAGTTAGCAAGTGCAATCCAATTTGATGCTTCAAAAGATTCATGAAAGAAATCACTTGGTATAACAGTTGAACCTTGATTAAAATTAGCAATAGCACTATCTAAAAGTTCAAATTGTGCATCATAAACAGAGCTTCCTGAATCTAAGACAGGATTAGGGAATTCTTCAGGTTGATTAGCTTGAGAAAAAGGAACATCACCAAAATGATCAACAAGTAAGAAATATGCGTAAGCTTCTAATACTTGAGCAACACCTAAATGATTAGGTAAATCAAATTCATTAGTAACCAATACTTGTTCTAAGAAGTCTACGTTTGCAAACATACCATATGAATTATTCCATGCAGTATTTCCTGTAGTAACACCTACAGTATTTGGATAAGTATCTCTTTGATTATCGAGCCTAACAATATCACTGTCAATTCCGCTATAAGAACCTACAACTTGATTGAAATCTAATTGTATCTGATTTAACACGAAATTTGGGTCAGCTGAATCAACAGTAATAGAATTAGGGTTCTCTAATAACTCTAATTCTCCTGTCTCACAACTAAATAGCGTCAATGCAAATGAAGCTATTAGAGAGTATTTAAAAATATTTTTCATTTTTTATAATGTTTTAAATTAATAGTCATAGGTAGAACAATTGAGAAACAATTTTACCACCTATGACATATTTTTTTTTTTTTAGAATGATGCTTTTACACTAAAAGAATAACGTTTTGTTGTCGGACCAGTTTGAAAATCTAAACCTTGTCCATTACCTACACCACTACTAAGTGCTTCTGGATCAAAACTAAATGCATCGGGAATATTAAATGTTTTAATATATAAATTAGTTCCTGATAAAGAAAAACTTACGTTACCAAAAGGTGTTTTCTCTAAAGTCTTTTCAGAAAGAGCATAAGATAAGGATACTTCTCTTAATCTTAGGTGAGATGCATCATATATTCCTTGTCCTGCTGGATCAACTAAATTGATAAAATATAAATCATTAGCACTAATTTGAATGTTATTTTCAATAGGGTTTCCTTGACCATCTCTTAACAATTCTCCTGTGTTAGGATTAGCTAATAAACCTGGAATTACGTAAGATCCTTCTCTGTTGTCTTCATTAACAGTTGTTACACCTCTACGGTAATATTGACTAGCTGTTTGAGAATATATATCACCACCATGTGTATATTCTATTTGAGCATTTAAAGTCAAGTTTTTATAAGTAAAACCATTAATTACTGTGGCATTCCAATCTGGGTTTGGATCTCCAATCGTTTCGTCTTCAAATCCAATCACATCACTAGAAATTACTTTACCGTCATTAGGATTAATTAATAGAACTCCTTCAACACCAACTCCTAATGGATTTTCATCAGTAATGTTAGCTGGGTCATAACGAGAAGCATAATTTCCTTTAATTACTCCTAATGCTTCACCTTCAGAAGCAAAGTTTCCTAAATTGCTAAATCCTGCAAATGCAAATGGCTCTAAACCACCTAAATCAGTTACTTCATTTTCGTAAGCTGTAAAATTAGTTCTTACATCCCAAGAAAAGTTTTCAGACTTTAATGGTGTGAAGTTTAAGCCAACTTCAAGACCTTTAATTTGAGATTCTGCAATGTTATCATTTATAAATGAAAAACCTGTTGAAGTTGCAAGTGGACGATCAACAATTTGATCTGTAATTACTCTTTTGTAAACTGTTGCATCTAAAGTTAATCTACGATTAAAAAATTCTGCTTCAATACCAGCTTCAACTTCTTGTTGTAATTCTGGTTCTAAGTCAAGATTAGGACGTGTTCCAGGAATACCGTTTGTAGTTGAAGGGTTACCATTTCCATCAAAGAATGCAGTTGGATTAGTACTTAATGCTAATCGAGTGTTATATGGATTCGGGAAACGAGCCGATGTACCAAAACTACCTCTAAATTTTAAAAACCCTAAACCTTCTGGAGAACCAAAACCATCAATTGAAGAAGGTACAAAAGATAAGGAAACACCAGGGTAAAATAAAGATCTATTTTCTTGTTCTAATGTTGAAGCCCAATCATTACGACCAGATAATGTCAAGAATAAATATTTATCATAATTAAAATCTAACTGTGCATAAGCACCTAGAATATTTTGTTCTTGTTCAAAATTAAGACCACCATTTCTTAATGGGTCATAGTTTGAAGAAGTTAAATAATTATTGTGATTAGAAAAATCGAAAACAATTTGATCTCTACTTGAAATACCAAATTGAGAGTAAGTATCTCTACGTGCATTAAAACCAACAGTAGAACTGAATCCAATTTTATCTGTAATCTCTACATTATTAAATGCAAGGTTTAAATTGTGATCATAAATAAAGTTAGTACCAGTTGTAGTTCTTAAATAACCATTTCTGTATAAATCAACAAAATTTAATCCATCACCATTATTAGGACCGTCATCATTTGCTCCTTTAGCAACTCTGTATTCTTGCTTTTCAGTATATGAATCAAGACCAAATCTATAAGATAACGTTGCGTTATCAGAAATTTCATATGAAGCTCCAAGTGTTCCAAAATAACGATTAGTTAATTGTTCTTGACCAGCATAGTTTAATAACCAATAAGGGTTTGTTTGGTCACCTCTGTAATAAACTTGAGATCTATCATTTGGATTTTCAAATGGTAAATTTGATAAGTCTAAGTTTCTTGGCAAGAATAAAGTTCTTGTAAAAACCGATATTGATCCTGCAGCATTATTTGCAGCAATAGGAGGAGTGTTAACTCTAAGATTACTAAAATTAGCAGTTCCATTGAAAGTAAACTTATTAGATAATTTAGTAGATCCACCTAAACCAATATTGTAACGAGTCAAACCATTATTTCTAATAAAACCATCTTCAGATGCATACCCGAAATTTAAGTTATAACGAGTATTACCCTCGTTACCTGGAGACCCAGCAACATTTACAGACATTGTCTGTCCAAGTCCAGTTCTGAAAAAATCCTTAACGTTATCTTCTGCAGCAGTATAAGGTATCTCTAAACCATCAAATTCAGGAAACACAGTTCCAAAGTCAGCAGCAAGTGGATGAGCAATTGTTAAGTTATCATCAAATCTACCTCCCCAGTTTCCTACAAAACCAGGATTTGGTGTATTGTCAGAACCTTGTCCATAAGTATTTTGGTACTCTGCTAAATTTGCAATTTCTACAGCATAAACAGCAGATGAAACTGTAACTTCAAATTTTTTGTTTAAGTCTTTTGAACTTCCATTTTTAGTAGTTATTAATACAACACCATTACGTCCTTGTTGACCGTAAAGAACGGCAGCACTAAGACCTTTAAGAATACTCACACTTTCAATGTTATTAGGATCTAAGTCTAAGAAACGACTACTAGTAGTAGTGCTTCCAGTTCCAAAACCATTTTGAGTGTTTGTTCCTGCATCAAAAGGAACTCCATCAACTACAAATAAAGGCTGGTTGTTACCATTAATAGAACTTTTTGAACGAATTACAAAATTTGTACCCGAACCAGTAGCACCACCAGTTGCAGTAATTTGAACCCCAGCTACTTTACCATTTAGTGAACGCACAACGTCACTTTCAGGTTTGTTCTCAATAGCTTCAGCTTCAAGAGTCGTTACAGCATAACCAAGAGACTTTCGCTCCTTTGTTACACCACCGTAACCAGTAATAACTACTTCAGAAAGAGTTTGTCCTTCCTCAAGAGTTATGTTGATGCGACCAGATGCAGCAGTAACAGGTCTTTGAACATTGTCAAAACCTACATAACTAAATACAAGTGTTTGTCCCACCGCAGTTGAGATAGAGTAATTTCCATCAAAATCTGATTGTGTTCCATTTGTCGTACCTTTTACGATAATGTTAACCCCTGGTAATGGTAAGCCTGAACTATCAGTCACCGTTCCGGAGATTGTTTTTTCTTGTGCAAACGAGAGTTGCACTACTAACGCTAGCAATAGCGTTAAAATTCCACTAAACTTTGTTTTCATGTTATAATTATTTGAATTAGCCAATGCCAAAAATCACAATAAAAAGTTAATTACACAACTTTTTAAACTTAAATTTTGCTTTTTTTTGAAAGTGACACACCCGACGAAGCCCCGTTTTATCAGAAACGGGAAGTTAGGCTAACGTGTATTTTGGTGTTCGAAAATTTAAAGTCTTGATTGTCAATATTTCCATTTGCGATATTTAAACTAAGTATCCCGGCTTTTGTCAAAACTCCAATGCCAAGCCCGAAACTGAAAAGTTTCTCTTTTTGTTCAATAACATTGTTTTCAAAATATGCTAAATCTATGATCGAATGTATGTAGGATGAAGAATTCAAAAGATACCTATATTCAGTGTTTATAACTGAAAAAAAAGTTGCGTCAATGCTGTTTTCTGTAAAGCCCCTAATGCTTTGAATTCCACCAAATCTAAATAATTCGTTAGTTAAGTAAGTCTCGCTAAATAAAACATTCGTGTTGTTTCTTATGAATATTGAATTTTTATCGTTAAGAGGCAGGATGTGTGAAATGTCGTTTTCTATAATTGATTGATTTTCTGTATTTGTTTCTGTAGTTTTTCTGCCTTGGCCTAAATTTAGTAATATATTTGTTTTGACAGGAAATAAAATACTTTTTTGAATTTTCACATAATTTAGTCCTAATGTAACAAATTTTGATTTGTAGTTTTCAATGTTTGTTAAAGTTTCGTCAAGTAAATTGCTCGATGATTTTCCTAGGTAGCCAATTGTTAAGTTTGTTCTAGGTTTTAATTGATAGGTCACATTTACTGATTGCGATGTGTTTGAAAAAGTGGTGTCTCTCCTAAAAATTTTAAGTTCAAGTGAAATTCCTAATGGAGTTTTTGCGATGTAAGGCAATGTTGTCTTTATCCTAAAGTTTCGCTGATCATTTCCATCTGCCTTATAATTGAAAAGTAATTGCTCTCCATAATTTAAATTATTATTTAATTCTAAATTAAGATAACCATTAAGTTCTAGTTTGTTGGTTTCTTCGTTTGTGGAAAAACCTAATATACCATCAAAATTATTGTAATTTCTTTTTTCTAAATAAAAATAAACAACAGTACTGTCCTTCCTAAAGAGTGCTTCGGGTGTCTTAAGGGTATTGATGAATCCTAAGCTGCTTAATGTGTTATTTTGCTCAGTTATTTTTTTTTGGTCAAACACTTTTCCCTTTTTTACTCCAGCATAATATTTTAAGAATGACTTCGGAAATTTGTCATACCCTTTTATTGCAATGCTATCAATAGTTCTTATCGGGCCTCTTTCGGTTTCTAGTGTTGCTGAAATTTCTCCATCTTTGTTTTTAAAATTTGTGAGTCTTAGTCTTGCGAATGCATTTCCGTTTTTGGTTTGATTGGTATTTAATGAATTAAGTGTCTTTTCAACTTCGGAAATAGGCTGTATAAAATACTTTTCGTTGTTAAAATAACTAATATTTTTAATGTCTTGCTTTTTAAAAAGAGAGGCGTCATAAAAAATTTTTATCATCTCAATTTTATTTCCGAAGAAAAAATGCGCATTAAAAACCGAATCATTTATTTTTTGAATAGTTTCAAGTTTGCATTCAATAAACCCAAACTGCTGAATTTTTAAAGAAATTTTTATAGCTTCTTCGGAAATAGATTTTAAATTTTTATGGGTATTGTCAAAATTTATTGAGTCTAGAAGGGTTGCTGAAATTGAAATTTCCGAAGAAATTGTCAGTTTCAGATCTTGTGCAGGTAATTTATTGTTAAATGCAGTATATATATTAAGGTAGATAAATATGTAAAAAAGATGTTTCAAAAACTGTTTTATTTTGTTTTGTAAAGCTAACGATGTTCGTGGGGTTTTAATATCTGAAAATGAAATTAATAAAAAAGGTAGAAATTTAATCGACTAACATTTGAGTTTTCAATTATTTATTATATTTTTGCACGCCCTAATAAGAGGGAATTTTATTATAAATTAAGTATAACAAGGATTTTTATGCCAACTATTTCACAATTAGTACGAAAAGGAAGGACCAAAATAACCAAGAAGTCGAAATCGGCTGCATTGGATTCGTGCCCGCAACGCCGCGGTGTTTGTACGCGTGTATATACTACTACTCCTAAAAAGCCAAACTCGGCAATGCGTAAAGTTGCGCGTGTTCGTTTGACAAATGGAAAAGAAGTAAACGCATACATTGGTGGTGAAGGACACAATTTACAAGAGCACTCGATAGTATTGGTTAGAGGTGGAAGGGTGAAAGATTTGCCTGGAGTTAGATATCATATTGTTCGTGGAGCCTTAGATACCGCTGGTGTCGATGGAAGAACGCAACGTAGGTCTAAGTACGGAGCTAAGCGCCCTAAGAAGTAATTTTAAACAAATTTAAAACGAAGACATGAGAAAAAGAGCAGCCAAAAAAAGACCGCTTTTGCCAGATCCAAGGTTTAATGACCAATTGGTGACACGTTTTGTTAATAACATGATGTGGGATGGTAAAAAATCGGTGGCGTTCAAGGTGTTTTACGATGCAATTGACATTGTAGAAGAAAAGAAAACTGACGAAGAAAAAACAGGTTTAGAGATTTGGAAGGATGCCCTTTCAAATGTTATGCCTCACGTTGAAGTGCGTAGTCGTAGAGTTGGTGGAGCAACGTTCCAGATACCAATGCAGATACGCGCGGACCGTAAAATATCTACTGCGATGAAGTGGTTGATAGGTTATGCTAGAAAACGTAACGAAAAATCGATGGCTCAAAAGCTTGCTTCTGAAATCTTAGCTGCGGCTAAGGAAGAAGGGGCAGCTGTTAAAAAGCGTACAGACACGCATAAAATGGCCGAAGCAAATAAAGCATTCTCACATTTCAGATTCTAAAAAATGGCAAGAGACTTAAAATTAACTAGAAATATTGGTATTGCTGCTCATATTGATGCAGGTAAAACTACTACTACAGAGCGTATTTTGTACTATACAGGTGTAAGTCATAAAATTGGAGAAGTGCATGATGGTGCTGCTACAATGGACTGGATGGAGCAGGAGCAGGAGCGTGGTATTACAATTACCTCTGCGGCTACTACATGTACTTGGCAGTTCCCAATGGAAAATGCTCAGGTTACTCCTACTACAAAAGATTACCATTTTAATATTATTGACACTCCTGGTCACGTTGATTTTACTGTTGAGGTAAATCGTTCATTACGTGTACTTGATGGTTTGGTCTTTTTGTTTAGTGCGGTTGATGGTGTTGAGCCACAATCAGAAACTAACTGGAGACTTGCTGATAATTATAAGGTACCACGTATTGGTTTTGTAAATAAAATGGACCGTCAGGGTTCTAATTTTATGAACGTTTGCCAGCAGGTAAAAGATATGTTAGGGTCAAATGCTGTACCAATTGTATTAAATATTGGTGATGAGATTGACTTTAAAGGTATTGTGGATTTAGTGAAGAATCGTGCTATTGTTTGGCATGATGAAACACAAGGGGCGACTTTTGATGTTGTAGCTATTCCGGATGATTTAAAAGAAGAGGCTAGATTGTTAAGGGGTAAGCTTATTGAAGAGGTTGCTGCTTATGATGAAAACCTTTTAGAAAAATATATGGAGGATGAGGATTCTATTACAGAAGATGAAGTGCATGCTGCGCTTCGTGCTGCTGTTATGGACATGTCTATTATTCCTATGATTTGCGGTTCTGCATTTAAGAATAAAGGAGTTCAGTTTCTTCTTGATGCAGTGTGTCGTTACTTGCCTTCTCCAATGGATAAGGATGGTATTGTGGGTGTGAATCCAGAAACAGAAAAAGAAGAATTACGTAAGCCAGATGTAAAGGAGCCTTTCGCTGCTTTAGCATTTAAAATTGCGACAGATCCATTTGTGGGTCGTCTTGCATTTTTCCGTGCTTATTCGGGACGCTTAGATGCAGGTTCTTATATTTTGAACAATCGTTCAGGTAAAAAGGAGCGTATCTCGCGTATATACCAAATGCACTCTAATAAACAAAATGCTATTGATTTTATTGAGGCAGGTGATATTGGGGCTGCAGTAGGTTTTAAAGATATTAAGACTGGTGATACAATGAGTGATCAAGATCATCCTATTGTTTTAGAATCTATGGATTTCCCAGATCCGGTAATCGGTATTGCTGTTGAACCTAAAACTAAGGCAGATGTAGATAAATTAGGTATGGCTTTGAGTAAGCTTGCTGAAGAAGATCCTACATTTACAGTTCGTACTGATGAGGCTTCTGGGCAAACTATTATCTCAGGAATGGGTGAGCTTCACTTAGATATTATCGTTGACCGTTTAAGACGCGAGTTTAAGGTTGAAGTTAATCAAGGTGCTCCTCAGGTTGAGTACAAAGAAGCTGTTACAAGAACTGCAAGTCATAGAGAGGTTTATAAGAAACAATCTGGTGGGCGTGGTAAGTTTGCTGATATTGTATTTGATTTAGGTCCTGTGGGTGAAGAAGATGCTCAGGAAGGATTGACTTTTGAAAATAAAATTAAAGGTGGTAATGTTCCTAAGGAATTTATCCCTTCGGTTGAGAAAGGATTTAAACAAGCGATGGTTAATGGACCATTAGCAGGTTTTGAAGTTGATAGTTTGAAAGTAACACTTAATGATGGTTCTTTCCACCCTGTGGATAGTGATGCATTGTCATTTGAGCTTGCGGCTAAAATGGGCTTTAAGGCTGTTGCAAAATCAGCTGGTGCTGTTATACTCGAGCCAATTATGAAACTTGAGGTAATTACGCCTGAGGAGAATATGGGTGATATAGTAGGTGATTTAAATAGAAGACGTGGTCAAGTGAGTGATATGGGAGACCGTGCGGGAGCTAAAACTGTAAAAGCTACAGTGCCACTTTCTGAGATGTTTGGTTATGTTACAACATTAAGAACTTTGTCATCAGGTAGAGCAACATCAACAATGGAATTTTCACATTATGCTGAAACCCCTTCTAATATTTCAGAAGAGGTTATTAAAGCGGCAAGAGGAACTAACGATTAATATTTCAGCAATGAGTCAAAAAATAAGAATTAAATTAAAATCTTACGATCATAATTTAGTAGACAAATCTGCTGAGAAAATCGTAAAAACGGTAAAGAGTACGGGTGCAGTAGTGACTGGTCCTATCCCATTGCCAACACATAAAAAAATATTTACAGTATTGCGTTCACCACACGTTAATAAAAAGAGTAGAGAACAGTTCCAGTTAAGTTCTTATAAGAGGTTATTGGACATCTATAGTTCTTCTTCAAAGACAATTGACGCTCTAATGAAATTAGAGTTGCCTAGTGGTGTAGAAGTAGAGATTAAAGTGTAAGTGAATTCTGAATTTATATTCTGAATTTAGAAAAATAAAAAACATGTCCTGAGCTGCGTGCGAGGGAAAAACGGTAAACAAAGTAACATTCGGGATCGAATTTATTTTGATCCCTTTTTTTATGAAGTTTTAGCTTTCGCTAAAATTTTAACGAAATAATGTTTCCGTTTAAAGGAAAATAATAGGTAATATAAACGAATGCCGAGAATTGGGTCACGATGATTTAATTAGAGTGTTCATAATTTTAAATTTAATAAATATGTCTGGGTTAATTGGAAGAAAGATAGGGATGACCAGCATCTTTGACGAGAAAGGTAAGAATATGCCTTGTACCGTTATTGAATGCGGTCCTTGTGTTGTTACCCAAGTCAGAACCGAAGAAGTAGATGGGTATAATGCTCTTCAACTTGGTTTCGATGACAAAAAGACTGCTACAAAAGCTGCTCAAGGGCACGCTAAAAAAGCAGGCGTTTCTGTAAAACGTAAAGTCGTTGAATTCAAAGGTTTTGATTCGGAGTACAAATTAGGTGATACAATCACTGTTGAGCACTTTGTTGAAGGTGAGTTTGTCGATGTTGCGGCAACATCTAAAGGTAAAGGTTTTCAAGGGGTTGTTAAACGCCATGGTTTTGGTGGTGTGGGTCAAGCGACTCACGGTCAGCATAATCGATTAAGAGCGCCTGGTTCTATTGGTGCAGCATCATATCCTGCGAGAGTATTCAAAGGAATGAAAATGGCCGGTCAAATGGGAAATGTAAAGGTAAAAGTTGAAAATTTAAGAGTTTTAAAAGTAGTGGCTGAAAAGAACCTGCTTGTTGTTAAAGGTTGTGTGCCTGGACATAAGAACGCTTATGTAACGATTGAGAAATAATGAAGGTAGCTGTATTAGATATTAACGGAAAAGACACAGGTAGAAAGGTAGAGCTTTCTAAAGATGTGTTTGGTATTGAACCTAATAATCATGCTGTATATCTTGATGTTAAGCAATACTTGGCAAATCAACGTCAAGGAACGCATAAGTCAAAAGAACGTGCAGAGATTTCTGGATCTACTAGAAAAATAAAGAAACAAAAGGGGACAGGTACTGCTCGTGCGGGTAGTATTAAGTCTGGTCTTTTTAAAGGTGGTGGTAGAATGTTTGGTCCAAGACCAAGAAACTACTCGTTTAAATTAAATAAGAACTTAAAACGATTAGCTCGTAAATCTGCCTTAACAATGAAGGCAAATGATAAAGCGATCGTTGTAATTGAAGACTTAAATTTTGACACTCCAAAAACAAAAAATTTCACATCAGTTTTAAAGACTTTAGGTCTTAATGATAAAAAATCTTTGTTTGTGTTGGGGGAGCCAAATAATAATGTATATTTGTCTTCGCGAAATTTGAAAGGTACTGAAGTGATAAGTAATTCATCTTTAAGTACTTACAAAATTTTAAACGCAAATAGCGTAGTGCTATTTGAAGGTTCTTTGGAAGGAATTGAGTCAAACTTAAGTAAATAGAAACAAGATGAGTATCTTAATTAAACCTATAATTACGGAAAAAGCTACTGCTGATGCGGAATTAAATAACCGTTACGGCTTTATAGTGAATCCAAAGGCGAACAAGGTAGAAATCAAAAAAGCGGTTGAGGCCACTTATGAAGTTTCTGTCCTTAAGGTTCGTACATTAAATGTCCGCCCGGATAGAAGTACACGTTATACAAAGACGGGTATTCAAACTGGTAAAACAAATGCTTATAAGAAGGCAATTGTACAGGTGGCGGAAGGTGATGAAATAGATTTTTACAATAACATTCAGGATTAATCCTGTATAATTAGACAAAAATGTCAGTAAGAAAATTAAAACCTATCACCCCAGGTCAGCGTTTTAGAGTTGTAAATGGTTTTGACGCCATTACAACTGATAAGCCGGAGAAGTCTTTACTTGCTCCGAATAAGAGGTCTGGTGGTAGAAACAGTCAAGGTAAGATGACTATGCGCTATATAGGTGGTGGTCACAAAAAGAAATATCGTATTATCGATTTCAAACGCGACAAAGCAGGTGTTCCTGCAACTGTAGCGACAATTGAGTATGATCCTAACCGTACTGCTTTCATAGCATTGCTTAATTACCAAGATGGTGAAAAGCGTTATGTGATTGCGCAAAATGGTCTTCAGGTTGGTCAAAACATCGTTTCTGGTGAGCAAACTACTCCTGAAATTGGAAATGCTATGGTTTTGGCAAATGTCCCTTTGGGAACAATTATATCTTGTATTGAATTGCGTCCTGGGCAAGGAGCTGTATTGGCTCGTAGCGCTGGTGCTTTTGCTCAATTAATGGCTCGCGATGGTAAGTATGCAACGGTTAAATTGCCTTCTGGTGAAACTCGTTTGATTTTAGTAACGTGTATGGCTACAATAGGTGCTGTGTCTAATAGTGATCATCAATTGCTTGTATCTGGTAAAGCAGGTAGATCAAGATGGTTGGGTAGAAGACCTCGTACTAGGCCGGTTGTTATGAATCCAGTTGATCACCCGATGGGTGGTGGTGAAGGTAAGTCTTCAGGTGGGCATCCTCGTTCTAGAAACGGTATCCCGGCAAAAGGATTTAGAACTCGTTCTAAGACTAAGCAGAGTAATAAGTATATAATCGAACGTAGAAAGAAATAAGCTATGGCAAGATCGTTAAAAAAAGGACCGTACGTTCACTTCAAACTGGAGAAGAAAGTAGATCAAAATGTGGCTTCTAATAAGAAGACGGTAATCAAAACGTGGTCTAGAGCCTCTATGATTACTCCAGATTTTGTAGGGCAGACTATTGCAGTTCATAATGGGAAGCAATTTGTTCCTGTATATGTTACTGAAAATATGGTAGGGCATAAATTAGGAGAATTTTCACCAACAAGATCATTCCGTGGTCACGCAGGTGCGAAAAATAAAGGAAAAAAATAATAGGCCATGGGAGTTCGTAAAAGAGAAAGAGCAGATCAGATCAAGGAGGCAAAGAAGACACAATACTTCGCTAAATTGAATAATTGTCCTACATCACCAAGAAAAATGCGTCTAATGGCGGATTTGATTCGTGGTGAAAAGGTAGAAAAAGCACTTAATATTTTGAAGTTTAGCTCAAAAGAGTCTTCACGTCGTTTGGAAAAATTGTTACTGTCAGCAATGGCAAATTGGCAAGCTAAGAACGAAGAGGGTTCTATTGAAGAGGCTGATCTATTTGTAAAGGAAATCCGTGTAGATGGAGGAACTATGCTGAAGAGATTACGTCCAGCACCTCAGGGTCGTGCACACAGAATTAGAAAACGCTCTAACCACGTAACACTGGTATTAGCAGCAAACGATAACACACAAAGCTAAATAAATGGGACAGAAGACAAATCCAATCGGGAACCGCCTTGGAATTATCAGAGGATGGGAATCTAACTGGTACGGAGGCAATGACTACGGTGATAAATTAGCCGAAGACGACAAGATTAGAAAATATGTTCATGCTCGTTTATCTAAAGCAAGTGTGTCTAGGGTAATTATTGAGCGTACGCTTAAACTTGTAACCGTTACTATTACTACTGCAAGACCTGGTATTATTATTGGGAAAGGTGGTCAGGAAGTAGATAAGTTAAAAGAAGAGCTTAAGAAAATTACTGGTAAAGAGGTACAGATTAACATCCATGAGATCAAGAGGCCTGAGCTTGATGCGCATTTAGTAGGGGCTAGTGTTGCTAGACAAATTGAGAATAGAATCTCATATCGTCGTGCAATTAAGATGGCTATTACTGCAGCGATGCGTATGAATGCTGAAGGTATAAAAATTCAAATTTCAGGACGTTTGAATGGTGCGGAAATGGCGCGTTCAGAGTCTTATAAGGATGGTCGTATTCCTTTATCAACATTCAGAGCTGACATTGACTATGCTTTAGTTGAGGCACACACTACTTATGGTAGATTGGGTGTTAAAGTTTGGATAATGAAAGGTGAAGTATATGGAAAAAGAGAGCTTTCTCCTTTAGTTGGTTTATCTACGGGTAACAAAAAAGGAAAAGGTGATAACAAAGGACGAGGGGGCTCAAAGCCACGTCGTAGAAAGTAATTTTTTAAAGACAAAGACAAATGTTACAACCCAAAAGAACGAAGTTTCGTAAACAACAGAAGGGCCGCATGAAAGGTAATGCTGGGCGTGGTAACCAACTTTCTTATGGAACTTTTGGTATAAAATCTTTAGATTCAAATTTCTTGACAGCTCGTCAAATCGAGGCAGCACGTATTGCAGCAACACGTTTTATGAAAAGAGAAGGTTCTTTATGGATCATGATCTTTCCAGATAAACCTATAACAAAAAAGCCTCTTGAGGTTCGTATGGGTAAAGGTAAGGGTGCTGTAGAGTATTGGGCAGCTGTTGTGAAGCCAGGAAGAGTTATACTGGAGATATCTGGTGTTCCATTGGAAACTGCAAAAGAGGCGTTACGTCTTGCAGCTCAAAAACTTCCGGTTAAAACCAAGTTTGTAATTTCAAGAGATTTTCAAGCTTAAAATTTTTCAAGATGAAACAATCAGAGATAAACGAAGCATCTACAGCAGATTTGCAAACTAAACTTGCAGAGGCTAAGAAAGTGTATTCAGATTTTAAAATGGCTCATGTCATTTCACCGTTAGAGAATCCTATTCTGCTCAGAACTCACAGAAGAACTGTAGCAAGAATTTCGACAGAACTAACTAAAAGAGAAGTACAATAAGTACCAAGCTGAAAGATGGAAGAATTAAAAAGAAATTTAAGAAAAGAACGTGTAGGTGTAGTTACTAGCAATAAAATGGATAAGTCTATAGTTGTTGCCGAAGTAAAAAAAGTTAAACACCCAATGTATGGTAAGTTCGTTTTGAAAACGAAAAAATATGTTGCTCACGACGAGACAAATAACTGCAACGAAGGAGATACTGTTAAGATCATGGAAACAAGGCCTATGAGTAAAACTAAATGTTGGAGATTAGTAGAAATAATTGAAAGAGCGAAGTAAGATATGTTACAACAAGAATCAAGACTTAAAGTCGCAGACAACACAGGTGCTAAAGAGGTGCTTACTATTCGTGTATTAGGTGGAACTAAAAGAAGATATGCTTCAATTGGTGATAAAATTGTAGTTTCTGTTAAAGATGCTACCCCTAATGGACAGGTTAAAAAGGGAACTGTTTCAACTGCGGTTGTTGTTCGTACGGTAAAAGAGGTTAGGAGAGCTGATGGTTCTTATATCCGCTTTGATGATAATGCGTGTGTATTATTGAATCCACAAGGAGAAATGAGAGGTACACGTGTATTTGGACCTGTAGCAAGAGAACTTCGTGATAAACAATTCATGAAAATTGTATCATTAGCGCCAGAGGTGCTTTAATACGAAATTATAAAATGGGAAAGCTTAAATTAAAAACTGGAGATACGGTAATCGTTACTGCAGGGGATCATAAGGGTTCTGAAGGTAAGATTATGCGTGTTGTTCAGGAGAAAAACAAAGCAATCGTAGAGGGAGTTAATATGGTAAAGAAACATGAGAAACCGAGTGCGGCTAATCCTCAAGGCGGAATTACTGAAAAAGAAGCTCTAATTCATATTTCAAACTTATCATTAGTTGATTCAAAATCTGGAAAAGCGACACGAGTAGGTTACAGAATGGAAGATGGAAAAAAAGTACGATTTTCTAAACAATCGAATCAAGCAATATAGTTATGGCATATTTACCAAGACTTAAAGAAGAATATAAGAGCAGAGTGGTTTCTGCGCTTACTGATGAATTTGGTTACAAAAATGTAATGCAGGTTCCTAAACTAGAGCGCATTGTTGTGTCTCGTGGTGTAGGTGCTGCTGTAGCCGACAAAAAATTAATTGATTATTCAGTTGATGAATTAACTAACATTACAGGTCAAAGAGCTGTAGCAACTATTTCTAAAAAGGATATTGCTACGTTTAAACTTCGTAAGGGAATGCCAATTGGTGCGCGTGTTACTCTTAGGGGTGAAAGAATGTATGAGTTTTTAGATAGACTTGTTACTTCTTCTTTGCCACGTGTTCGTGACTTTAATGGAATTAAAGCTACTGGTTTTGACGGTAGAGGTAATTATTCGTTAGGAGTTACAGAGCAAATTATCTTTCCTGAAATTGATATTGATAAAGTAAAGAAAATTGAAGGTTTAAATATTACCTTTGTAACTTCTGCGGAAACAGATAAAGAAGCAAAATCATTATTAACTGAACTAGGTTTACCTTTTAAAAAGAACTAAGAGATGGCTAAAGAATCAATGAAAGCCCGCGAGGTTAAAAGACAAGCAACTGTAAAGAAATATGCTGCTAAGCGTAAAGCTTTAAAGGATGCTGGTGATTGGGAAGGTTTGCAAAAACTACCTAAAAATGCCTCTCCGGTTAGACTTCACAACCGTTGTAAGTTAACAGGAAGGCCTAAGGGGTATATGAGAACATTTGGTATTTCGCGTGTAATGTTTCGCGAAATGGCAAATCAAGGTTTAATTCCGGGAGTGCGTAAAGCATCTTGGTAAAATAAACTATAAAAATGGCGTATCAACGCCATGGCATATCTTGGTTGGTGTGTCGTGAATAAAAATTAATATGGTAGAAGGTTCTTAAGAAAACCACTATCGAAACTTCAAGAAAATGAATACAGACGTAATTGCAGATTACTTAACGAGAGTTAGAAATGCAGTAAAAGCAGGACATCGCGTTGTTGAAATTCCAGCTTCTAATCTTAAAAAAGAGATTACTAAAATCCTTTTTGACCAAGGATTTATTTTAAGTTACAAATTTGAGGATGATAAAGGACACCAAGGTGTAATCAAAATCGCACTTAAGTATGATAAGCTTACAAAAGATCCAGTTATCAAAAAAATTCAAAGAATAAGTAAACCAGGTTTACGTAAATATGCCAGCTCTAATGAGATGCCACGTATTTTGAATGGTTTGGGAATTGCTATTGTCTCAACTTCAGCAGGAGTAATGACAGGTAAGCAAGCTCAAAACCAAAATGTAGGTGGAGAGGTATTATGTTACGTATACTAATATAAAAGACAAGAAGAAATGTCAAGAATAGGTAAAAACCCGGTAGCAATTCCAGCAGACGTTACGGTTGATGTAAAAGCCAACATGATAACGGTAAAAGGGAAATTAGGAGAGTTAACTCAAGAGTACTCTGATGTTACAATTAAAGTAGAGGACGGCAATGCAATCGTTGAACGTTCAACAGATCACAAAGACCACAGAGCTAAGCATGGTTTGTATAGAGCATTGATTCACAATATGATTGAAGGTGTTTCAAAGGGATGGACTAAACAACTAGAATTAGTTGGGGTAGGTTATAGAGCTAGTAATCAAGGTCAAAAACTTGATCTTGCATTAGGTTTCTCACATAATATAGTTTTGGAAATTGCTCCAGAAGTGAAAGTTGAGACAATTTCAGAAAAAGGAAAGAATCCTATCGTTAAACTAACGTCTTTTGACAAGCAACTTGTTGGACAGGTAGCTGCGAAGATTAGAGGTTTCCGTAAGCCAGAGCCTTATAAAGGAAAAGGAGTTAAGTTTGTAGGTGAACAATTAAGAAGAAAAGCAGGTAAATCTGCATAAGATATAACGTTATGGCATTATCAAAAAACGATAGAAGACAACGCTTACGTTACAGAATACGTAAGACTGTTTCAGGAACAGAACAACGTCCGCGTTTAGCTGTTTTTAGAAGTAATAAAGAAATTTATGCTCAATTGATCGACGATGTAAGTGGTAAAACTATCACAGCAGCGTCTTCAAGAGACAAAGATATAGACGCTTCAAAAGTTAATAAAGTTGAAGCAGCAAAATTAGTTGGTAAAGCAATCGCTGAAAGAGCAACAAAGGCAGGTGTTGAAGCTGTGTCTTTTGACAGAGGTGGTTACTTATATCATGGTAGAGTTAAATCATTAGCAGAAGGTGCGCGTGAAGGTGGCCTAAAATTCTAAGTATTATGTATCAAGATTATAAAAACGTAGAATTAGTAAAGCCAGGTGGACTTGATCTGAAAGATCGTTTAGTAGGTGTACAACGTGTAACTAAGGTAACAAAGGGTGGTAGAGCATTTGGTTTTTCTGCAATTGTTGTCGTAGGTGATGAAAACGGTGTTGTAGGACAAGGATTAGGTAAATCTAAAGATGTTGCAAGTGCAATTGCTAAAGCGATTGAAGATGCAAAGAAAAATTTAGTGCGTATTCCTCTAAATAAATCAACATTACCACATGAGCAAAAAGGTAAATATGGTGGAGCAAGAGTAAATCTTTTGCCTGCTGCTCCTGGTACAGGAGTTATTGCCGGTGGAGCAGTACGTGCAGTACTTGAAGCTGTTGGAATACATGATGTACTTTCAAAGTCTCAAGGTTCCTCTAACCCGCATAATGTAGTAAAAGCTACTTTTGATGCATTATTGCAAATGAGAAGTGCACAAACTGTTGCGAAACAACGTGGTATTTCTATGGAAAAATTGTTTAAAGGATAAACAACACTAAGATGGCAAAGATAAAAGTAACAAAGGTTAAAAGTGCAATTAATCGCACTCAGAACCAAAAGAGAACGCTACAAGCATTAGGTCTTAAAAAAATAGGCCAGACTGTCGAGCATGATGACACGCCAAATATTCTTGGTATGGTAAATAAAGTACAACACTTAGTTTCTATTGAAACTAAATAAGATATCTAAAAAATGGATTTAAGTAACTTAAAACCTGCAGAAGGTTCGGTTAAAAGACAAGGTAAGCGTATAGGTCGCGGACAGGGTTCTGGTAAAGGAGGAACTGCTACACGTGGTCACAAAGGGGCAAAGTCTCGTTCTGGGTATTCTAAGAAAATAGGATTTGAAGGAGGGCAGATGCCACTGCAACGTCGTGTGCCAAAGTTTGGTTTTACAAATATTAACCGTAAAGATTATCAAGGAATTAACCTTGATAAACTTCAAGAGTTAGTAGATGATAAGAAAATTAAGGATACTATTGATTTTGATACTTTAGTAGGGCTTGGTCTTGCTAGAAAACACGAAATGGTGAAGATTTTAGGTAGAGGAGAGTTGAAGTCAAAATTAAAAGTAACAGCGCATAAATTTACTGGTACTGCTCAGAAAGCAATTGAAGCTGCTGGTGGTGAAGTAGTAACATTGTAATCTCTTTGTAAGGATGAAATTTATTGAAACCTTAAAAAATGTTTGGAAAATAGAGGAACTTCGTAATCGTATATTGGTTACGTTAGGACTTCTGTTAGTGTATCGTTTTGGTGCACAGGTAGTATTGCCAGGTATTGATGCCTCAAAACTCGCTGAATTCTCTGGTAATTTTGATGCTGGTGGAATTGGTGGTTTATTAAATGCTTTCACAGGAGGTGCATTTGCAAATGCTTCTGTTTTTGCATTGGGTATTATGCCTTATATCTCTGCTTCCATTGTGGTTCAATTGATGCAGATTGCAGTTCCTTATCTTCAGAAATTACAGAAAGAAGGAGAGAGTGGTAGAAAAAAGATTAATCAAATTACAAGGTGGTTAACTATTGGTATCTGTTTAATTCAGGCTCCTAGTTATTTATTTGGATTAGAGGCCTTAGGGGTTCCTTCTGCTGCATTTATTCTAGGTAAAACGCCAATGTTTTTTGTTTCTTCAACTATCATTTTGGTAACAGGATGTGTATTTGCAATGTGGTTAGGAGAAAAGATAACAGATAAGGGTATTGGTAACGGTATTTCAATTCTTATTATGGTGGGTATTATAGCAACTTTACCGCTATCATTTGCTCAAGAAGTTGTGTCATCATCTATTATGTTAGTTCTTATAGAATTGGTGATATGGTTTGTTATTATACTTTTATCGGTTTTATTAGTTATGGCAGTCAGAAAAATTCCTGTCCAATATGCTCGTAGAACTGCAACTGGGGAGTATGAGAAAAATATTTTTGGTGCACGTCAATTTATTCCATTGAAGTTGAATGCTTCTGGGGTGATGCCAATTATCTTTGCTCAAGCAATAATGTTTGTTCCAAGTGCATTAGCAGGTATTGGATTTATTAAGGATACTAGTTTTGGTCAATCTATGCTAGCTATTTATAGTGATATATTTGGCTTATGGTATAACGTAACGTTTGCATTATTGATTATTGTTTTTACGTATTTCTATACAGCAATTACAGTACCTACTAATAAAATGGCGGATGATTTAAAGCGTAGTGGAGGATTTATACCAGGTATCAAGCCTGGTGGTGAAACTGCAGAATATTTAGACAAAATTATGTCCCAAATAACTTTACCAGGTTCTATTTTCTTAGCATTGATTGCAATATTTCCTGCAATTGTTGTCAAGTTTCTAGGAGTTCAACAAGGTTGGGCATTATTCTTTGGTGGAACATCTTTACTTATTATGGTAGGTGTTGCTATAGATACTATGCAACAAATTAATTCATATTTATTGAATCGTCACTATGACGGATTGATGAAAAGTGGAAAGAATAGAAAAGCAGTAGCGTAACTAATATAACTATATTTGAAATGTTGGTATGACTATTGCCAATTGTAATAGCATATTAATAATTAAATTAAAATTTCAGAATGGCAAAACAACCCGCAATAGAACAAGACGGAAGCATAGTAGAAGCATTATCAAATGCAATGTTTAGAGTTGAGTTAGAAAACGGTCATATTGTTACAGCGCATATCTCAGGGAAAATGAGAATGCACTACATAAAATTATTACCAGGAGATAAAGTAAAATTAGAAATGAGTCCTTATGATTTATCTAAGGCTCGCATAACATACAGATACTAAAATGAAAGTTAGAGCATCAGTTAAGAAAAGAAGTGCCGACTGCGTTATCGTACGTAGAAAAGGTAGATTATATGTAATTAATAAAAAGAACCCTAGGTTCAAACAAAGACAAGGATAATTATGGCAAGAATCGCAGGTGTAGATATTCCTAAACAAAAAAGGGGTGTAATCGCGTTAACGTATATCTTTGGTATTGGTAGTAGCCGTGCTAAAAATATATTAGAAAAAGCTGGAGTAAGTGAAGACAAAAAAGTAAACGAATGGAACGATGATGAAATCGGAGCTATTCGTGATGCTGTTGGATCTTTCAAAATTGAAGGTGAATTACGTAGTGAAGTACAATTGAATATCAAGCGTTTGATGGATATTGGATGTTACAGAGGTATTCGTCATAGAGCTGGTCTTCCTTTGAGAGGACAACGCACTAAGAATAACTCAAGGACGAGAAAAGGAAAGCGTAAAACTGTTGCTAATAAGAAGAAAGCAACTAAATAACTAGAGATATGGCAAAGGCAAATCCAAAAGCTAAAAGCACAAAAAAACGTAAAGTTAATGTAGAGTCTGTGGGTGAAGCACATATTACTGCTTCTTTCAACAACATTATTGTTTCTTTAACAAATAAAGGTGGAGATGTTATCTCTTGGTCATCAGCTGGTAAAATGGGCTTTAGAGGATCAAAGAAAAACACCCCTTACGCAGCACAATTAGCAGCTGAAGATTGTGCGAAAGTTGCACATGAAGCTGGAATGCGTAAGTGTAAAGTATATGTAAAAGGACCGGGTAACGGTAGAGAATCTGCTATTCGTAGTATTCATAACTCTGGAATTGAGGTTTCAGAAATCATTGATGTGACTCCAATGCCACATAATGGTTGTCGTCCAGCAAAGAGACGTCGCGTTTAATTTTAATATATTTGACCCACTTTTTTTAAAAGATGGGTCTTTTTCTATTTTTTACTGTTCAATTTTGAATGGTCAAGAATTTCAATATTTACGCGGAAACGCAAAATAATTTTATTTATAAATATCAACTGAAGATTAACGGAACTAGAGGATTAACGTAAGACCTTAATTTAGTTTCACTTCAAAAACACTTAGAAATGGCAAGATATACTGGTCCAAAAACTAAAATTGCACGTAAATTCGGTGAAGCAATTTACGGAGAAGATAAATCCTTCGAAAAAAGAAATTATCCTCCAGGACAACACGGAAATAACCGTCGTCGTGGAAAAAAATCTGAATACGCAATTCAATTAGCTGAAAAGCAAAAAGCTAAATACACTTATGGTATTTTAGAAAAGCAGTTTAGAAATATGTTTAAAAGAGCAACTGCACTTCCTGGAATTACAGGTGAGGTATTGCTTCAATTAGCTGAGTCACGTCTTGATAATGTTGTTTACCGTATGGGTATCGCATCTAGCCGTCCAGCAGCAAGACAACTTGTTTCTCACCGTCATATTACTGTGAATGGTGAAAAAGTAAACATTCCATCGTATCAATTAAAACCAGGAGATGTTGTAGCTGTGAGAGAAAAGTCTAAATCACTAGAAGCTATTGAGTCTTCATTGTCCAATTCACGTAATGTATATGAGTGGATTACATGGAATACAGAAACAAAACAAGGAACATATGTATCGATTCCTCAGTTAATCCAAATTCCAGAGAACATAAACGTACAGTTTATAGTCGAATTATATTCTAAATAATAAATTATTCATATTGGTATTTAGCCAAAGGATTTATTAGACTTCTTCAAACTTTTAAATCGCGCAACTAAATAACAATTAAAACGAAGAAAAATATGGCAGTATTTAATTTTCAGAAGCCTGATAAAGTTATAATGATTAATTCTACAGATTTTGAAGGGAAATTTGAATTTCGTCCTTTAGAGCCTGGTTATGGGTTAACAATTGGTAACGCGTTAAGACGAGTGTTACTATCATCATTAGAGGGATTTGCAATCACTTCAATTCGTATAGAAGGTGTTGATCATGAGTTTTCAACAATTGCAGGTGTAGTAGAGGATGTAACAGAAATTATATTAAACCTTAAGCAAGTACGTTTTAAAAGACAAATTGATGAAATAGATAACGAGACTGTTACTATTGCTATCAATGGAGGAGACGTATTAACTGCTGGAGATTTTCAAAAATATATTTCTGGTTTTCAAGTTTTGAATCCAGATTTAGTTATCTGTAATATGGATGCTAAAGTGAATCTTAACCTAGAAATCACTATAGAAAAAGGTAGAGGATATGTTCCTGCAGAAGAGAATAAAAAAGCAAATGCCCCAATGGGTACTATCTTTACAGATTCTATCTACACGCCAATAAAAAATGTTAAGTACAGTATTGAAAACTTTCGTGTTGAGCAAAAAACAGATTACGAAAAATTAGTTTTCGAAATTCAAACAGACGGGTCAATTCATCCAAAGGATGCATTAACTGAAGCTGCAAAAACTTTGATTCACCACTTTATGTTATTCTCTGATGAGCGTATTACTTTAGAGGCTGATGAGATAGCGCAAACTGAAACATATGATGAAGAGTCATTACATATGCGTCAGTTACTTAAAACTAAGTTAGTTGATATGGACCTTAGTGTTCGTGCACTTAACTGTTTGAAAGCTGCGGAGGTTGATACATTAGGAGATCTTGTTTCTTTTAATAAAAATGATTTGATGAAGTTTAGAAATTTCGGTAAAAAATCATTAACCGAGCTTGAAGAGCTTGTTAATGTAAAAGGACTGAATTTTGGGATGGATCTTTCAAAATACAAATTAGATAAAGACTAGTTAAATTTAGTGTGCGATTAAAAGCTTTTGTTTATTTTCGCGCACCAAAGTTTAATATAACTTTTCAATAATTAAATTTAATCCATCATAATTTGCTCTTCGGAAATTTCCGAATATGGTAGCAAGATGATGACAACTAAAATGTCATGAGACACGGAAAAAAAGTAAATCACTTAGGAAGAAAAACAGCGCACAGAAAGTCAATGTTGGCGAATATGGCCTGTTCCCTAATTGAACACAAAAGAATTAACACTACTGTTGCAAAAGCAAAAGCACTTAAAGGTTTTGTTGAGCCGTTAATTACTAAGTCTAAAGAAGACACTACGCACAATCGCCGTTTAGTAATGGCAAAAATGAGACAAAAAGATGCGGTGACTGAACTTTTTAGAGAAGTAGCTGTAAAAGTAGGTGATCGTCCAGGTGGATATACACGTATCATTAAACTTGGTAATCGTTTAGGTGATAATGCTGATATGGCAATGATCGAGCTTGTAGATTATAATACTATTTACAATGCAGGAAAAGCTACAAAAACTAAATCTACACGTCGTAGCCGTCGTGGAGGTTCAAAATCAGCAGCTCCAGCCGTAGCAACAAAAGCTACTAAAGAAGAAGAATAAATGAGGAATCGTTTATAAAATATAAAGGGATAAACATTTAATGTTTATCCCTTTTTTTATATGACAGTGTTTTATAATACTACATTGTTTAAAAGTTCTAAAAACTGAATTATCATAATAATTACAATTCAATTATTTTTGTTAAACTCTTTTTGAAAAAAAATTATGAAATACCAAACAAGAAAGAAAGCGCTTATTTTACTTGCAGATGGAACCATATTTTACGGTAAAGCCGTAGGAGGGAAAGAAGGTTCTTCTTTTGGTGAAGTTTGTTTTAATACAGGGATGACTGGGTATCAAGAAATTTTTACAGATCCATCTTATTTTGGGCAATTAATGGTGACTACTAATGCGCATATAGGAAATTATGGAGTTAACCATGAGGAAATTGAAAGTGAAGGAATTAAAATTTCTGGACTTATATGTCGAAATTTTAGTTATCATTATTCTCGTGATTTGGCAGATGATTCTTTAGAGAATTTCTTAGATCAAAATAATTTACTTGCTATAAGCGATGTTGACACGCGTGCCTTAGTAAGTTACATTAGAGATCATGGTGCAATGAACGCGGTTATTTCTACAGAGGTTGATAATATCGATGGACTTAAAAAACAACTTGCTGCTGTTCCAGACATGAATGGATTAGAGCTAGCAAGTAAAGTTTCAACAAATGAACCTTATTTCTTCGGAAATGAGAATGCCTCATTTAAAGTCTCCGCATTAGACATTGGTATTAAGAAAAATATTTTACGAAATCTTGCCGAAAGGGATTGTTACATCAAAGTATTTCCATACAACGCATCTTTTGAAGATATGAAAAATTTTAACCCAGACGGATACTTTTTGTCAAATGGTCCTGGAGATCCAGAGCCATTAACACAGGCAATAGAGACTACTAAAAAAATTATAGAAACCGGAATGCCATTGTTTGGTATTTGTTTGGGGCATCAAGTATTAGCATTAGCTAATGGAATCTCAACTTATAAAATGCACCATGGGCATAGAGGGATTAATCATCCTATCAAAAATTTATTAACTGGAAAAGGAGAGATTACATCTCAAAATCATGGTTTTGCAATTAATAGAGAAGAAGCTGAAGCTCATGCAGATGTTGAGATTACACATGTACACCTTAATGATCACACGGCTGCAGGAATACGTATGAAATCAAAACCAGTATTTTCAGTTCAATACCATCCAGAAGCTAGCCCAGGACCACACGATGCTTCTTATTTATTTGACCAGTTTTTAGATAACATTAAAAAGTCGGCAGCAGTTACTAATTAATTATAGCACACATTTCCGAAGAGAATTTTTTTTAATAAACCATTAATAGTTACATCATGAGCAGTATCATTGACATTAAAGCAAGACAAATTTTTGATTCAAGAGGAAACCCTACGGTTGAAGTAGATGTAATTACAGAACTTGGATACATTGGGCGAGCTGCGGTGCCTTCTGGAGCATCAACGGGAGAACATGAAGCAGTTGAGTTGCGTGATGGTGGAAAAGACTATATGGGTAAAGGAGTTTTAAAAGCCGTCGAAAATGTTAATGGAAAGATTGCGGGTACATTGCTTGGAGTTTCAGTTTTTGAACAAGCTGAAATTGATCAAATTATGATTGAGCTTGATGGAACAAAAAATAAATCAAAACTTGGCGCAAATGCTATTTTAGGCGTTTCTCTTGCGTGTGCAAAAGCTGCAGCAAATGAATTGGGTTTACCATTATTTCGTTATGTTGGAGGTGTTAGTGCATTAACACTACCATTGCCAATGATGAATATTATCAATGGAGGTTCGCATAGTGACGCACCAATCGCTTTTCAAGAATTTATGGTAATGCCAGTAAAGGCAAAGAACTTTACTGAAGCTATGAAAATGGGTTCTGAAATTTTTCATAACCTTAAAAAAGTACTTCATGATAGAAATTTAAGTACTGCTGTAGGTGATGAAGGAGGTTTTGCTCCTACACTTGACGGTACTGAAGATGCGTTAGATACTATCAAAAAGGCTGTTGAGAATGCGGGATATAGTTTTGGTGACGAAATTATGATAGCATTAGACTGTGCAGCAGCAGAATTTTATGTGGATGGTAAATACGACTACTCAAAATTTGAAGGTAAATCTGGAAAAGTAAGAACTAGCAAGGAGCAAGCAGATTATCTGGCCGACCTTTCAGAAAAATACCCAATAATCTCTATTGAAGATGGAATGGATGAGAACGATTGGGAAGGATGGAATTATTTAACACAACAAATAGGGGATAAGGTGCAGTTAGTGGGTGACGATTTATTTGTGACAAATGTAGATCGTTTATCTAGAGGTATTGATGAAGGTACAGCAAATTCTATACTTATTAAAGTTAATCAAATAGGTACTTTAACCGAAACTATCGCAGCTGTTAATATGGCTCATAACGCAGGATATACATCAGTTATGTCTCATAGAAGTGGAGAAACTGAAGATAATACCATTGCAGATTTAGCTGTTGCATTAAATTGTGGACAGATTAAAACTGGTTCTGCCTCTCGTAGTGATCGTATGGCAAAATATAACCAATTATTACGTATTGAGGAACAACTTGCAAATGTGGCTTATTTTCCTGGATTGAAAGCGTTTAAAATTTAGGAAGTAGCTATTTAGGCAAAATTTTAAAGGCTATCCTTATAAGGATAGCCTTTAAAATTCATGGTGTTTATAACTTCAGGAAATAGGAGCAATAATTTAAGGTTTATTTAACCAAACCAAAATGTAAAATGTTAAATAAATTAAGCGAGTTTTTGTACTTTAGCATTTCGCAAAAAATTCAAAAAATAAAGTAAAGATATATGGCAAAGACTGCTACATTAGAGATTGATGGTAAGAAGTATGAGTTTCCTTTAATTACAGGAACTGAAAATGAAACGGCAATTGATATTAAAACACTTCGTGGAGTAACAGGCGGAGTAACAACGATAGATCCAGGGTTTAAAAATACAGGATCTTGCGAGAGTGCTATTACGTTTTTAAATGGTGAAGAAGGGATTTTAAGATATAGAGGGTATTCTATTGAACAACTTGCTGATAAGGCAGATTTCCTTGAAGTTGCTTATTTATTGATTTTTGGTGAGTTACCCACAAAGCAACAACTAGAAAAATTTCATGCAGATATAAAAGAACAATCTCATGTAGATGAAGATGTAAAGAAAATTTTAGACGGTTTCCCTAAATCTGCACATCCTATGGGTGTGTTGTCTTCATTAACGTCTGCACTTGTAGCCTTTAATCCTACCTCTGTAAATGTTGACAGTGAAGAGGAAATGTACAATGCTATTGTTAAGATAATGGGTAAATTTCCTGTTTTAACAGCTTGGGCACATAGAAAACGCGCAGGACTTCCTTTGGATTATGGAAATAATAACTTAGGATACGTGGAAAACTTCCATAAAATGATGTTCCACCGTCCTAACAGAGAATATTCTGTAGATAAAAAAGTTGTGGATGCGATAGATAAATTATTGATACTACATGCAGACCACGAGCAAAACTGCTCTACTTCAACAGTAAGAATTGTAGGTTCGTCACATGCTGGTCTTTTTGTTAGTATTTCAGCAGGTATTGCTGCACTTTGGGGTCCTCTTCATGGAGGAGCAAATCAAGCGGTTATTGAAATGCTTGAGGAGATTAAAGAAGATGGAGGAGACACTCATAAATTTATGGAAAAAGCGAAAGATAAAGAAGATCCTTTTCGCTTAATGGGCTTTGGGCATAGAGTATATAAAAACTTTGACCCTCGTGCTAAAATAATTAAAGTAGCAGCTGATGATGTTTTGTCTAGTTTAGGAATTGATGATCCAGTTCTTGATATTGCAAAAGGTCTTGAAAAAGAAGCGTTAGAGGATAGTTACTTTGTTGACAGAAAACTATATCCTAATGTTGATTTTTACTCAGGTATTATTTATCGTGCTTTGGGGATTCCAGTAGAGATGTTCACGCCTATGTTTGCACTAGGTCGTTTGCCAGGTTGGATTGCTCAATGGCGAGAAATGCGTCTTCAAAAAGAGCCTATAGGACGTCCTAGACAAGTTTATACCGGAGAAACTTTTAGAGAGTTTATTCCAGTAGAAAAAAGATAGTTTTTCGCAAAGCGGAAATTTTAAAAGCACCTCAAATTGAGGTGCTTTTTTTATATTTGTTACCATGATAAAATTAAACATCAATAACGAATTTTCAAGACTACGTGAAGTAGTTTTAGGTACAGCAAAAAGTAACGGTCCCATCCCGTTACTCAAAGATGCATACGACCCAAAAAGTGCCGAGCATATAAAAGCAGGAACATATCCCAAAGATGAAGATATGGTTGCAGAAATGGATGCCGTAGCAGCTGTATTTGAAAAGTATAACGTTAAAGTGTACCGCCCCAAACAAATTGAAAATTATAATCAAATTTTTTCTCGTGATATTGCTTTTGTGATTGGCGATAAACTTATAAAAGCAAACATTTTACCAGATAGAGAAAAGGAAATTGAAGCAATACATCATGTAATTAATCAAATTAATCCAGAGAATATAATACAGTTTTCTGAAGATGTTCATGTAGAGGGTGGCGATGTGATGCCCTACGGAGATTATATTTTTGTAGGTACGTATTATGGAGATGATTACGCTTCTTATATAACAGCACGTACTAATATGCAAGCCGTAGAGGCATTACAGGATTTGTTCCCAAATAAAAAAGTAAAAT
Organism: Patiriisocius marinistellae; assembly: GCF_009014635.1. Classification (GTDB taxonomy): domain Bacteria; phylum Bacteroidota; class Bacteroidia; order Flavobacteriales; family Flavobacteriaceae; genus Patiriisocius; species Patiriisocius marinistellae. Next base: position 1,306,700 of record NZ_BKCF01000001.1, read on the forward strand.
CGTTCTCGCTTAATAAGTCAAATACAATTGCAGAGGATAATGCATTACATTTAGATTGTTGTTTTCAACCTATTGGCAAAGGTAAATGTATCATTCATAAGGAGGGTTTTACTGAAATAGCAGAATATAAATGGCTCGTGGATTTCTTCGGAAATGAGAATTGTTTTCATATCAATAAACGTGAAATGTATCATATGAATAGTAATATTTTCTCAATTTCAGAAGATGTTATCATTTCAGAAAAAAACTTTACACGACTAAATACATGGCTACGTTCCCAAGGTTTTATTGTAGAAGAAGTACCCTATGCTGAAATCTCGAAACAAGAAGGTTTATTGCGTTGTACAACAATGCCGCTAATTAGGGATTAATTATTAATACTGAAATTTGTAGTAATTTCTTCTTTATAAGATGCGCTAATAGGAACTGTAATATTACCTAAAACTATTGAATTAGGATTAATATGATCTACTTTGTCACTATTAATAAGGAATGAACGATGCACTCTTATAAACATATTATGGGGTAATGTGTCGCTAAAATCCTGAAGTCCAGATCGTAATAGCATCTTTCCGCTTGTATAATAGACTGTTATATATTTTTGTTCGCTCTTTATATATATAATATCGTTATATCTAAGTTTTTTATATCCATTTGTAGTTTTAATGAAGGTGTAGTCATCGGCTTGAGTTGCTTTTGGTACATTAAATTTTTTGGTGTCAAAATTTTCTAGGGCAACTGCAATAGTGGCAAAAATTTCATCTTTTTTAAAAGGTTTGACAATGAAACCAAGCGGTTTTGCTTTTGCAGCTTTCTTTACTGTAAGTTCTTCACTATTTGCCGAAACAAATATAAAAGGTAAATGATAATCTTTTTGAATTTTTTTAGCAAGCCATATTCCGTCTCTAGACCCTTGTATCTGTATATCAAGAAATACAAAGTCTATTTCTTCATTATCTAAATAGTCAATCGTTTCTATTGCATTTTTTGCCAAAGCAACAACATTATGACCTAATTCCTGTAAATAGTTTTTAAGCAAATTTGCTGTGATAAATTCGTCTTCGACAATAAGCGCTCTTAATTGGGTTTTCATACAATATTTAAAAAGTTGAAATCGGTTTCAATATAAATGTACTTTGTAATTTAAAGAACAAGTGTGTTTTAGAATAAAAAAAATAAATTGTATTTAGTCTTCTTTAAATTTATTATTTATCAACTTTTTCAATAAAACAATTTGCCCTAGATGATAATGATGGTGTTCAATGAGTCCTTGAATGTTTCGATAGTAGCTTCCGTATTTTTCAGAATTGGCAAAATTTTCGCCCCATTGTTTCTCTTTTAATGTTTCTATCTTTTTAGTCATGGCGCTAATATTTCCGAAGACCGTAGTTAGAAAATCTTCCCATTGCTTTTGAGATGTTAATTGTGGATGCTCAAAACTTTTTTTGTCGCTACCTGTAATAGGTTTTCCATGTAACACGCGCAATTGTAGTTCGACGTAATAATTAATGTGAAAAACCAAGGTGTATATAGTATTAAGACTACCCACTTTTTGAGTTGCTTGCTGCCAAGTTATACCAGACAAAACTTCTGTTAGATTTACAGCAGTCCAATTTCCGCCTGTGTTTACATCTTTAAAATGCTTGCCTAATGCTGAAGAAAGATTCATGATCTGAGTTTAGTGTGTTAAATATACAATTTATGTAATTTTTTAATTTCTGAAATGTGCCAAATATAAATCTTAATACCATTGAATAATTTGTGGTTAACACTTATAAAAAAGAACTATTTTTGCCGAAAATAACCCCTTTAAAATCCACTGCAATTTGCGGTTTTTGTTATGTCACAAATTACTGATACTATCTTGATGATTCGCCCTGTAGCGTTTAGAATGAACGAAGAAACTGCTGTGAATAATTATTTTCAGGAAGATTTGCAAATGCGCAATGCTGAGATTAATACAAAAGCACAAGCTGAGTTTGATGCATTTGTTGAAAAACTTAGAGGCGTGGGAGTAAATGTTATTGTTGAGAATGATGATTTAAAAATGGATACTCCAGATTCTATTTTTCCAAATAACTGGGTGAGTTTTCATAAAAATGGAACCGTAGCATTATACCCTATGTTTGCCGAAAATAGACGTCGTGAACGTAGAGAGGAGGTAATTACTCGATTAGAAAAAGAGGGTTTTCTGGTGGAAGGCTTTATGGATTATACCGTTGCTGAGGATGAAGGTTATTTTCTAGAAGGAACGGGCAGTCTTCTATTAGATAGAGTGGCTAGTAAGGCATATTGTGCCATATCTCCAAGGGCGGATGAGGAATTAGTTATTGAATTTTGTGAAGATTTTGAATGTGATCCGGTAATTTTCACAGCAAATCAAACTGTAAAAGGGCAACGTTTACCTATTTATCACACAAATGTAATGATGGCACTCGCAGAGACTTTTGCTGTAATTTGTCTTGATACAATTGATGATAAACATGAAAAGAAAAATGTTATAAAACATTTGAGAGAAACTAAAAAAGAAATCATCGCTATTACAGAAGAACAAATGCATCATTTTGCAGGTAACATGTTACAAGTAAAAGGTAAGGACCATAATTATATGGTAATGAGTGAGGCTGCTAGAAATATTTTAACAAGTGACCAAGTAAAAGCAATACAAAGACATTGTAAAATATTAAGTAGTGACTTAACTACAATTGAAACCTGTGGCGGAGGTAGTGCACGTTGTATGATGGCAGAGGTGTTTTTGCCAAAAGCGATAAAAGTTGTCTAATTATAATTATGGTGTAACTTTAAACTCCATTAGGCTTGCAATTTGTTTTGCGCGGTTTATAATTTCGGTTGCATTTTTTCCCTTAAAAAGAGTATGTACATTTGTTTCCCAAAGCGATAACCATGTTTTAAAATGGCTTGGTTCCATTGGTTCTTTTTTATTTAATGCTATGTGTTTAAGCATTGGGTTACCCTTATATGCAGCATTTTTAAATACAATTGATTCCCAAAATAAATACATTGTAGGTAAATGAGTTTCCCAATGTACTTTTGCAATATCTGTAAAAAAGAAACCTATAGTGTTGTCTTCTTGAACACGATTGTAGAATGAATCAACTAAAAGTTTTATGTCCTCACTCGTTGTAATATCTCGTTTAGCAGTCATTATTTTTATTTTGCAGCTATTCGCCTAATCATCCCGCCAAAGATAAAGTAATGAAATGGTAACATGGAATACCAATACAATCTCCCCCACAATCCTCGAGGTCTAAATGTGGCTGTTTGATGTAGTACATTATTTTCATCAATATCAAATTCTAACCAAGCCTCTCCAGGAACTTTCATTTCCGCAAATAGGAGTAACCGTCTCTCTTCTTTATCTGCCAGAATTACACGCCAAAAATCTAATGAATCACCTTCGTAAATTTGATTAGTATGAGTGCGTCCACGTCTTAAACCTACACCCCCAAAAACTTTATCAATATATCCTCGAACTTTCCAAAGCCAATTTGCGTAATACCAACCAGTTTCTCCACCTATGGACCAAATGTTTTCTAACGCTTTTTCGGGGTTTTTTAATGCTATTTTTTGTTTATCTTTTAAACATCCTTCATCTGGAACTTCAACATATTTTTTCAAATCTTTTGTAAAGCGTCCACTCACCATTGAGTCTTTCCAACTTGATACAACTTGATTTTGCTTTATTTTTTTAAATGCTAATTCAATAGCTTTTAAATAGGGGGTAGGTTCAATATTTAAAATTTTTTGAAGTCGAGTATCTTTCGTAATAACTTCAATCTTCATGCTATCTACAAGATTTAAAGCTAATTTATATGATGTAGAAGTTACAAAATAGAGCCAATAGGAGGATAGCTTAGGAGATAAAAAAGGAAGGGTAATTATGGAGAGGTTGATTTCTCTAAATTTTGAATACTGCAACATCATATCTTTATATGATAAAATATTTGGACCACCAATATCAAACGAGTCCCCATAGCAGGCTTCATTACCAAGAATACCCGTTAAATAAGTAAGTACATCTCTAATGGCAATGGGTTGGCATCTAGTTTTTACCCAGCGGGGTGTAACCATTAATGGGAGTTTTTCACAGAGATCTCTAATGATTTCAAATGAAGCACTACCGCTTCCTACTATAATTGCAGCACGAAGAACAGTTAATTTTGCATTTCCTTCATATAGAATATCTTCTACATTTTTCCGGCTCCATAAATGTTTTGAAAGATTTCCTTCATTTACAATACCCCCTAAGTATATTACTTGCTTGCAGTCTGTATTATTAAGATAGATATTAAAATTTTTAACGGATAAAGCTTCTAGCTCATCAAAATCTTCTGTGGAACTACTCATACTATGTATAAGATAATATGCCGCATCAATATCTTTGGGTAGTACTGATAGATTAGGTTTATTCAAAAAATCTATTTCTACAACATCGATTCTTGAACGAATGTCTTTATTAACAGAAAGTCTATTTGCATCTCGTACCGAACAAATAACATGATGTCCTTGTTCCAACAATAACGGTAGTAATCGCATGCCTATATATCCGTTAGCGCCTGTGAGTAATATTTTCAATATGATAGTTTTGTTTAAAGATACGTACCGTTTCTATAACAGAAGTTAAACTTATTTTAAATTATATAGCTCAAGAAGAATAAAATGATTTCTATCGCTACCTAAATAGTATCTTTATCAAAACGCTAAAGCACACCATTATGAAAGTATTGAAAACAGTTTTGATGATTGTAGGGATTGTACTCATCGCATTTGGTCTTTATAATGCATTTGTTCCTCAAGAAGTTTTAGACATTGGTCCTCTAGAGGTTAATGCAAAAGAGGACTTGAGTAATCAAACATTAGGGATGATTGGATTAGGAATAGTAGCTCTTGTGGCTGGTGCATTTTTAAAAGATAGAAAATAAAAGCATAAAATCTCTAGCTATAAATCATCGATTCTGGTTGGACTATTTTCAATCTTAGCATCCATTACCTTTTGTATAAATTTGTGAATGCTTTTGTCTTTAGCACGGGCTTTTATTTTAATGAAATAGTTGTCACGATAGATAGAATATTCTTCAGCTTTGCCTTTGTATAACACTAATTTATAATAGGGGATTATTAATGCATAACTTTCTAGCAGAGACCTAAATCCTACAATAATCCCTTTAGGACGCATTTCAATATTGCATTGATTTCTATTATTGTCTAGAATTAATAAATTTGAAATTTGTATGCTCGTTTCAGTAATAACAAGCTTTGTAGATCCTATTCCTTTCATTGAAAAACGTTCTTTAAGCGTAAATGGTTTACCTACTTCGGCATCAATTTTATTTGAAACTTGTTTGTTATTGTAAGATACGTTTAAGAGCATTCTGCGTTATTTCAATTTTTATTTAGTGGTTTTAAGCTTATGTAATGATACTTTAAAGTACCTAAATGTTCTACATCTTGCTCTCCAGATTTTAACTGTGCCCAATCAAATTCTTCTTTGACCTCTTTGCTTTTATATAGAGTTAAAAGATCATCCGAAATTAACAAATACTCATCAATAGGAACATTATTTTTTAAAAGCCTGTGCGCAGTAATTACATCTTCACCCATCAATTTTATATGAGTGCCTATAGGAACCATCCCTATCTCTTTGCCATAATGCAATACAATTTTGAGCCCAAGGATTTCTGGAAAATCTGCATCTAAAGATTCATCCCTAAACTTTTTTAATAGTACCCCCATTCGCTCATAAAACTGTGTATAAAAAAGTTTACACTGGTTAATAAGGTTTAAAAGAGATGGAAGTTCTCCGCTACGAAAAAAAAGTACAGCATCACCTTCAATTTCCGAAACCTTAAGGTTTATTTCATTGCTGTAAATAATTTCATTTAACAGCGCAGGTATTACTTGTGAGCTTATCTCAAAATTTGCATTTCGCATATATTGAGTAAAACCGCTTATATCCGGTATGCACAATAAAGTAGGACTTGATTCCATAAATAATTTTAAGTATTAAAGATACAATACCCTAATTTAAAAAACCGTTAAAAAGGCTATCTTTGCACGCAAATTTTAACCCTATGTCTTTACAAGAAATCCTTTCAGCAAAAGTTAAAGAAGCTGTTCAAGCAAGTTATAACACTACTCTCAAAACTGTAGAATTTCAAGCTACTCGCAAGGATTTTGAAGGTGATATCACCGTTGTGATTTTTCCTATGTTACGAACTGTCAAAGGAAATCCTGTTCAAATAGGGGAAACCATAGGTCAATATCTTGTTGACAATGTTGCTGAGGTTTCAAAATTTAATGTGGTAAAAGGTTTTTTAAATGTTGTGCTAAGTGATACTTATTATTTAGATTTCTTCGGAAATGTAACCAGCTTTTCAACTTACGGAACAAGACAAACTTCCGCAGATGCAATGATGGTAGAGTATGCATCTCCAAACACAAACAAACCATTACATTTAGGACATGTGCGTAACGTTCTCCTTGGGTATAGCGTTGCCGAAATCTTAAAAGCAGCCGGAAAGAAGGTATACAAAACTCAAATTATAAACGACCGCGGAATTCATATTTGCAAAAGTATGCTCGCTTGGAAGCGCTTCGGAAATGGGGAGACTCCACAATCTACGGCATTAAAGGGTGATAAATTAGTAGGTAATTATTACGTAAAATTTGATCAAGAGTACAAGAAAGAAATAGCGCAGCAAATTTCAGAAGGGAAAACAGAAGAAGAAGCAAAAACACAAGCTCCATTGTTAATTGAGGCACAGAAAATGCTTCAAGAGTGGGAAGCAGGAGACACCCAAGTTGTTAATTTATGGAAGAAAATGAACGGTTGGGTCTATGAAGGTTTTGATGCAACTTATGAAGCAATTGGTGTTGATTTTGACAAAAATTATTACGAGAGTGATACCTACCTTTTAGGAAAAGAATTTATTAAAGAAGGACTAGCAAGTGGCGTTTTTAAACAAAAAGAAGACGGCTCTGTATGGTGTGATTTGACAGACGAAGGTCTAGATGAAAAAATTGTACTTCGTAGTGATGGAACTGCGGTTTATATGACGCAAGATATAGGTACGGCTATACAGAGAGTAAAGGATTTTCCAGATATTAATGGTATGATTTATACTGTGGGAAACGAACAAGACTATCATTTTCAAGTGCTGTTTTTAATTCTTAAAAAGCTAGGCTTTAAATGGGCAGAAAATCTTTATCATTTAAGTTATGGAATGGTAGATTTACCAAGTGGAAAAATGAAAAGTCGTGAAGGTACTGTAGTAGATGCAGATGATTTAATCGCATCAATGGCAAAAACTGCTGGTGAAATAAGTGAAGAGTTAGGTAAGATTGACGATTTCAGCAAAGAAGAAAAAACCGAATTGTATAACACCATTGGTCTTGGCGCTTTAAAATATTACATCTTAAAAGTGGATCCTAAAAAGCGTATTCTTTTCAACCCAGAAGAAAGCGTAGATTTTCAAGGAAACACTGGGCCGTTTATTCAATATACCTACGCAAGAATTCAGTCAATTTTACGCAAAGCTGAAGTTGGGAAGAATGTAGATTTTAGTTCTATTAGTCTTGAGCCCAAAGAAAAAGATGTTTTAAAAACGCTTCAATTATTTCCAGAGACAATTCAACTAGCTGCTTCAAATTATAGCCCGGCTTTAATTGCAAATTACACGTATGATTTAGTGAAGGAATTTAATTCTTTTTATCAAAATGTGCCTATTTTTCAAGCAACATCAGATGTTGAAAAGCAATTTAGAATTGCATTATGTAGTGCAGTGGGAGATGTAATTAGAACGGCTTTTTCATTATTAGGAATTACAGTTCCTAATAGAATGTAAAGCTTTTTAAGTTTACTAAGCCTTAGTAGTACTTAATAAAGGAAAATATTAAAATAACAATTGAAAAGAAATATTAGGTGTAAATCCTAATGAAAATTGATCAACTCTATTGATGGTATTATTTCCATCTGCATCTGTTTCAATTTCAAAATAGGAATCTAATGCATTCTTTTTGTCAAATATATTCAACAAAGCAACATTTATTTTTCCTTTAAAAGTTTCATCAACCTTAAAGTCATATAATGCTGAGGTATTTACTCTAAGGTATGAATTAAGTGTCTTGTTGTTTGGTTCATTGTATTGTATTTGTGGTTTACCATCAACATCAATAATAGCATTAGTATTTAATGGTGTTGTATATGGAAGTCCAGAGTGATAATTAGATCCTACAGCTATTTTAAAATTACCTAATTTATATGTAGCTGCTAGGCTTGCTGTGTGCGTAACATCAAAATTACTACGAAAATTTTTAGGACTCAATGAGTTAAAAGTATAGTCATTATCGAGATAGGTGTAGCTTAAAGAACTTGTAAATCGTTCTGTATTTTTAGCTACAGAAACCTCCACACCTTTAGCATTGTAACTACCTATGGTATTCACATCTTGTAGTTGATTTCTAAAACCTAAATTTTTAATATTAACACCATCTACTTTTTTATAGAAGCCTTCTGCAATAAACGTGAAACCGTCAAATGTATAATCTGTTCCTATTGAAAGTTGCTGACTTTCAAGTAATGGAACGTCTACACCATTTGCAATTAACCACTGCTTACTCTCTATGCCGAGTAGTTGATTTTCTCTTGCTACAAATTGTAATATATGCTGGCTTTTTTCTTCGGCAGCAGCAAAAATATTCCAGTGTTTTTTAAGTTTATGGTTAATGTTTACTCTTGGTTCAAATTGTGTATTGAGATTACTAAAGTTTGTCAATCGACCTCCTAGTGTTACTATTGTAGTATTATCAAAAAGTCGTAAAATACTATTTAAGTAAAAAGCATTTACTATACTATTGCTTTCATTAATAATAGGAATAGAGCTAGTTGCTAAAATTTGATTGTCTCTTATTTTTGTGTCGGTATATTGATAGCCTGTTTGGAACGTTATTGCGTTATTTAGTCTGTAATTTACATCAAATCTTACTTGTTGTTCTCTTACTTCATTGCGTTGAGAAGATTCGGTTAATAATTCAACTGCTTTATTTTCACCATCAAAAACGTACGTGCTTGAACTGTATAAGAGGCGCGTATTTAATTTTGAATTCCATGTTCTTTTATAATCAAAATTACCAACAAGTGTGCGTTGTCTTAATTCATTAAAAAGCGCAGATGAACTATCAATAGCAATAAAACGCTCAGTAAAAGCAAGTTTATTATTTATAGTCATAAAATTATATTGCAATTTATCCTTTTTTGAAATATCCCAAATTGAAGTAATATTTATATCATAAAAATTAAAACTCTGTTCTGTATTTCTAATTCCGTTTGAAGTATTAGTGCTTAAATTAGTTACTTCTGTATTCTGAAATGTGCGCTGAAAAAATGATTTATAAATCGGATTTCCCACGCCACTATTGATTGAAGTACGCCCAGAGATATCAATTGCAAAAGTTTCAGAAAGTGGCATTCTTGCAAATAAATTTGCACTGCTCAAATTAATGCCTATTCCTCCATCAACATTTTTTGTAACATTATTAGAAGATTGCATATTTAAAACACCAGAAACTCCTTCGTTATAACGTGGATGTGTTCCGTTTTTATAAATAATAACATTATCTATTAAGTTAGGATTAAAAGCAGATATAAGTCCAAAAAAATGACCCGTTTGATACATACGTATATCATTCCATAAAATGAGTAATTCATCACTTGCTCCACCACGAACGTTAATATTTGAAGCAGTTTCATCATAACTTTCAATGCCAGGAAGTGCTTGTGCTATTTGAAGTACATCCGGCTCAACAAGACTTGGCAGTATTTCAAAATTATTATTATTAATAGTGATAGAACCTTCTGCATTTTTAGAAATTCCCTTCACAAGGTAGCTTTGTAACGTTACTGTAGAGAGATAATTTACGTTAGCAGATGCAAAAAGCAACGGGCAAGGTTCTGGTTTTTCTAGAATTTCTAATACTGTTATTGACCTTAGAAAAATATCATTATTGTATATCTGGAGGGTTTCAGTTTGTTCTATTTCAGCAATAGAAAAGGTTCCGCCATTATCTGCATTGAATTGTGAACTGCTGCTATAAATGATAGCATTTTTTATGGGAGTACCAGTTTTAGTATCAATTATTGTGGCGCATATTGATACTTGTTTTGTAGGAAAAGTAACAGTTATATAGCGCTCGTCTATTTTCTGGAATTCAACTTTATAAGTATCTGAATAGCTTTGTAGTGTAGCCTCAAGAGGTTGATTTAAAGTGGGGCGAAAAACCTGAAGTCTATTTGCAAGTGCAGAATTGAAAGAAAACTTAACTTCAAAAGTTTCTTCTAAAAGTGACAACGCTTCTAAAAATTTTATTTCATTTGATGTCTGTGCAGTACTTGATATAATAAAACAGAAAAAAAATAGTAGGTGCAGAAAATTTCGGCTTCCTTTATTTTTTGCTATTATAAATTGTAACGCCATTTTTAGAGTCTTTTCGATACGAAAGATTTAATGGAACCGTCACTGTACGCAGCGCATCTTCAAGATTTGTGTGAGTGAAAGTACCAGTATAGCGTAAATCTACATTAATATTTTCGGTTTTAATAGCAATCCCGAATTGGTTTTCTAATGCTAAAATCACTGAATACAAATCTATATTAGTAAAACTACTTTCATTAAAAATCCAAGTAGGATGAGAAGTATAAACTATATGGTTTACATTGCTCTCATTATCAAAAGTGTATGAGTTTCCCGGAGTCACTTCAAAAATGCGGTTGTTATGTGAAACAGATACTAATCCTTCATAACAGCTCACTTTAAATTTATTGTTTTTGGTACTTACGTTAAATTTAGTACCTAAAACAGTTACAATACCTTGCTCGGTAGTGACTGTGAATTTTTTTCCTTTCGCAACTTCGAAAAATGCTTCTCCCTCGAGGGTAACATTTCGGTCAAAAGCCCAGCCATATTTTTTATATGTAACAGTTGCATCTTTATTTAATGTAATTCTAGAATCGTCAGGCAATAAAAGTTGCTCTGTGTTAGCCATTGGCGCAGTTGTAGTAGAAGGAATATTTGCAACAAATATGTATGACATGACTAGCATCACAAAAATTGCAGCAACTTTTAAAACGTTTGAAAGTCTAAAGATTTTAATCTCTTTTTTACTAGTACTTTTTCGTTGTAATAAATCAGCAAATCCAGTTTCAACGTCGTGAGAGGGTACTTCAATTTTCTGTATCTCTCTGTCAATATTACGGTAAATATCAAAATCTGGATTAGCATTAAACCTTTCCAGTTCTTGTGATGATAGCTCACCATTTAACCATTTGTCAAGTATATTATTGTGTTCCATTGTATTGTCTCTGTAATTATAACAGTTAAGTAATTAAAATACCACCTTCCTGTTAAATTCTTTCAATCGATTTCCTTAAATTTTCTAAAGCATCAAGCACACGTTTTCCAGCTGCTTTTTCTGAAATTTCTAAAACCTCGGCAATCTCTCTATATTTTTTCCCTTCTACGCGGCTCATTAAAAATGCAGTGCGTTGAATCTCGGTCAAGTTGTCTAAAGCTCTTTGTAATTTATCACCAAATTGCTTTTCCTCCAGTAAATACTCTGGTGTTTGTTTGTCTGATGACTCTGTAATGCTATTAGCATACGTGTATTTTACCTTCTTATGAGCAATAGTGTTTAAAAACAAGTTGTTTGCAACCGTAAAAAGGAAGGATTTTGCCTTTGCAGGACTTACTTTATCACAATTGTCCCAAAGTTTTATAAAAGCTTCCTGGACCAAATCGTAAGATGAAGCTCTGTCTTTCGTTTTAAAAAACATAAAATTGCTCAACGATTGTGAATGTTTCTTATAAACAGCCTCGTAGGTAGTCTCGTTGCAAACTGATTGTTTCTTTTCCATAATTTTATAGCACCGTAAAATTATATAAAAAATATATATTTATAGAGAGGTGGTAATATGCGGTTTAGATTGTTTTATATGTAGAAGGTTATTGTTAACTTCTAAAAGAGTGCTATGAAGAAGAGCCCGTTTTCTGTTTTGAAAGCGGGTTTTTTTTATACTGAAATTTTAATAATTCTAAAATATTTAGACAATTATACATACAATGAAAATTAAAAAACATTTACTTCGGGTTCAATAAAAATTCCAAAATTTTCTCTAACTTTTTTCTGAATTTTCATTGCTAAATTCCAGATTTCCTCGCCTGTTGCATTTCCGTAATTAACTAAAACCAAAGCTTGATTTTTATGAACCCCAGCATCACCATACCTCTTTCCCTTAAAGCCAGCTTGTTCAATTAGCCATCCAGCAGGAATTTTAAATGTAGTATTAGTTACTTCATAATAAGGTGCTTCTGGAAATTTAGTTTTAAAATTTCTAAAAGTTTCAGCATCTATAACTGGGTTTTTAAAAAAGCTTCCACTATTTCCTAGTAATGCTGGATCTGGTAATTTTGATTGTCTAATTGCAATAACAGCATTACTTATATCTTTTACTGTAGGAGTTGTAATATGTTGTTTGTCTAATTGAGTTTTAATGGCCCCGTACGAAATACTTTGGTTATGATTTTTTGTAGTAAGTAAAAAGGTAACGCTAGTAATAATAAACTTTCCCTTTTCCGAAGTTTTAAAAATAGACGAACGATAGCCAAAGTTACATTCGGCTTTATTAAATATAAATTCTTTCCCTGTTGAAATTTCAACAGCATTACAGCGAACAAATGTATCTTTTAATTCTACGCCATACGCACCTATGTTTTGAATGGGAGAAGTACCTACATTTCCTGGAATAAGTGATAAGTTTTCGAGACCGCCATAATTGTTTTCTATACAATAGAGAACAAATTTGTGCCAGTTTTCGCCAGCCATACACGTAATTTCAACATGGCTATCTGTTTTGTTAGAAAGTTCAATTCCTGTAATGTTGAGGTGTAGTACAAGTCCTTTAATATCTTTAGTAAGTAGCATATTACTACCTCCACCAAGGATAAAAAGAGGTTCTTCGTTTTTAGAAAGAACCTCTTTTAATTGTGCGACCGAATTTACTGAGACAAAATACTCAGCACTACTTTCAATACCAAATGTGTTGTACTTTTTTAAAGAAACGTTGCGCTCAATGTTCATTAATCTTTGTATTCCTTTAATGCAGCTTTTAATATATTAACAGCTTTGATTAAACTCTCTTTATTAAGAACGTAGGCAATTCTAATTTGATTTAAACCTACACCTGGACTTGAGTAAAATCCTGCAGCAGGAGCAACCATTATAGTTTCACCATCTAAGTCAAATTCTTCGAGTAACCATTGTGCAAATGCATCACTGTTTTTAACTGGGAGTTGAGCAATACAATAAAAGGCTCCTTTAGGATGACCTACTTGCACTCCTGGAATTTCCTCAAGTTTTTCGATAAGGATATCTCGTCTTCCCTTATATTCTTCAATTACTTCATCAAAATAGCTTTGTGGTGTTTCTAATGCTGCTTCACTTGCAATTTGTGCAAACGTAGGGGGACTCAACCTCGCTTGCGCAAATTTAAGCGCGGTTTTAATGACAGACTTATTTTTTGAAACTAAACACCCTATCCTTGCCCCACACATACTATATCGCTTAGATACTGAGTCAATAATTATGGCATTATCTTCTAACCCTTTTGCTTCAAGAATGGAGAAATGCTTTAAATTGTCGTAAGCAAACTCTCTGTAAACTTCATCTGCAACTAAAAATAAATCATGTTTTTTTACTATTGCAGCAAGAGTTTCAATTTCTTCTTGTGAGTATAGATAACCAGTTGGGTTACCAGGATTACAAATTAAAATTGCTTTTGTTTTAGGAGTAATAAGTTTCTCAAATTCTGAAATTGGAGGCAATGCAAAATTATCTTCAATTTTAGAAATTACAGGAACAATAGTCACACCACTTGCTGTAGCAAAGCCATTATAATTTGCATAAAATGGTTCAGGAATAATTATTTCGTCACCTACATCTGCAATACTCCCCATTGCAAAAAGCAATGCTTCACTTCCTCCTGTGGTAACAATTAATTCGTTTTCATCAACCATAATATTATTACGGTGATAATATGCTGCAATTTTTTTTCTGTAAGGTTCAGAGCCTTCTGAGCGCGTGTATGCTAAAATCTCTAAATGATGAGATGAAACAGCATCCATAGCTATCTGAGGAGACTTTATATCTGGTTGTCCAATATTCAAGTGGTATACTTTTTTATTGGCCTTGTATGCTTTTTCAGCAAAAGGAACTAATTTTCTTATAGGAGATTCGGGCATGTTTGCACCCTTGATTGAGATAGATGGCATGTCGTAATTTATTTATAACAAAGTTGCAAAATTAATGGAGAATAATAGGTGCTTCGGAAATCGTTTTTATCATTTTTTTTCTACCTTGAAAAGATGAAATTTCAATACTTCATAAAAATAAGAATTCTTTGCTGCTTTATTTTGTTATCGCAGGGGTTAATTTCGTACGCTCAAATAGGATTTTCATTTGAAAATGGAGTAAAGAAGGATAAAATTTCATTTGAACTTATTAATAATTTAGTTGTTATTCCTATAGAATTAAACGGAGTGCAACTATCATTTTTATTAGATACTGGGGTGAATAACACAATTCTTTTTGGCGTCACTCAAGCAGATTCGATTTCATTAAATGCTGCAGTTCCAATTAAAATAAAGGGTCTTGGAAATGAAATTGAAGTTAGCGCTATTAAAAGTTCTGGAAATACAATGAGTATTGGTGATGCGAAAGATCAAAATCACACAGTTTTTGTTGTTTTTAATGAAATGGTTGATTTCTCAAAAAGAATGGGGATTCCAATCCATGGGATTATAGGTTCTAATTTTTATAGAGATTTTGTAGTTAAAACTAATTATAATTCAAAACGGATTACTTTCTATACTCCTGATAAATTTAAATTCAAAAAATGTAGAAGATGTGAAGAGTTTGAAATAGAATTTTATAAAAATAAACCCTATATAAAAGCGAATGTACTGGATGATAGTTTAGAGCAAGAGTCTATTTTGTTAGTAGATTCAGGCTCAAGTGATGCTCTATGGCTATTTGATGAAAATGACTTTATAGAAATTACTCCTAAAAATTATTTTGAAGATTTTTTAGGAATGAGTATAACTGGGGGTATTTTTGGTAAAAGATCACGTATTGATGGATTGGTGTTGGGTAATTTTACATTGAATGACATTACTGTCGCATTTCCGAAGATAATAGAAGGAGATTCATTACGTATGTATAAAAATAGGGCGGGAAGTATAGGTGGAGAAGTACTCAAGCGGTTTACTGTTTTAATGGATTATCAAAGTAGAAGGATGTTGCTAAGAGCAAATACCCAATTTAAGCGCCCATTTAATTATAATCTTAGCGGTTTAACTTTGGAGTATGATGGAACGGTACAAATTAAGGAATTACAAGACATTCGAAGTGAGGGGATGAATATGAAAAATTCAAATGCGGGGAAAAATGTGGGTAGTGTAGATGTGATGATTGATCCTATTTATTCGTTATTTACCGCCCCAAAAGTAGTGATTGCAGAATTAAGAGCAAATTCGCCTGCTGCACTAGCAGGGCTTAAGAGGGGAGATGCAATAGTTAAAGTTAATGGTAAGTATGCTTATAAATACAAGATATACGAATTGACTGCATTATTTAGTAGCAAAGAAGGGCGTAAAATAACTATAGAATATGAGCGTGATGAGGTTTTTAAGGTAGTTGATTTCATCTTAAAAAGAATTTTATAGACTTCAGACTATTCGAAATAGAGAAGGGTGAAATTTCAATTTTGAAATTTCACCCTTCTTAAAATATTGTTGTAAAAGTAATTATTTTGTTTTCTCTAAAACACTGCCTGCTTCTTTCATAACTTCACCTTTAATTTTAAGGGCTTTGATAGGCTCGTCAGCATTTGAATAAACTGTTACGGTTTTTCTTATAGGACCAACTCTATTTGTGTCATACTTAACTTCTATTTTTCCACTTGCACCTGCAGCTACTGGACCTTCTGGTTTTTTAGGAACAGTACACCCACAGCTAGATTTAACATCAGAAACAATAAGTGGCGCATCTCCTGTATTTGTAAATTCAAAAACACGTACACCATCACTACCTTTTGCGATTTCTCCATAATCTACAGTGTCGCTTTTAAATGTAATTTTAGCTTGTGCATTTGCAGCAAAACTTACTAATGCTATAACAGCTATTAAGACTAATTTTTTCATAATTTCTATCTTTTTATTGATTGCTAATGTAGGTAACTTTAGAATATTGTGCAAAATAAGTTATTCACTTTTAAAGTCGTATAGTTATCCCTACTTTTGCATTCTTATTTCAAAAATGATACCAAAATGGCCTTAGGAGCAACATATAACGCAAGTGAAATAGAAGATAAGTGGTACGCCTACTGGATGGAACATAATTATTTTCATAGTGAAGTCGATGAGAGAGAGCCTTATACCATTGTAATACCACCACCTAATGTAACAGGTGTGTTGCATATGGGGCATATGTTAAATAATACCATACAAGATGTTTTGATTCGTAGAGCACGTTTGCAGGGCTATAATGCATGCTGGGTACCTGGTACTGACCACGCTTCTATTGCTACAGAAGCAAAGGTTGTAGCTAAATTAAAAGAACAAGGAATAAATAAAGCAGATTTAACCCGGGAAGAATTTTTGAAGCACGCGTGGGAATGGACGGAGGAATATGGAGGTGTTATTCTTGATCAATTAAAAAAACTAGGAGCGTCTTGCGATTGGGAACGTACCAAGTTTACGCTGGATCCAGAAATGTCACAACAAGTGATTAAAAGTTTTGTTGATTTATACAATAAAGGACTTATATACCGTGGATATCGCATGGTAAATTGGGATCCAGTAGCAAAAACTACACTTAGTGATGAAGAGGTAAACCATGTAGAAAAACAAGGTAATTTATACTTTATCAAATACAAAATTGAAGGTAGCAAGGAAACATTAACAATCGCTACTACCAGACCCGAAACTATATTTGGGGATACTGCCATTTGTATCAACCCTAACGATGAGCGATTTACGCACCTAAAAGGTAAAAAGGCAATTGTCCCTATTTGTAATAGAGTAATTCCTATTATTGAGGATGAGTATGTTGATGTTGAATTTGGTACTGGTTGTTTAAAAGTAACTCCTGCCCACGATGAAAATGATAAAATGCTTGGTGATAAGCATAAGCTAGAGGTAATAGATATTTTTAATGATGATGCAAGCTTAAATAGTTTTGGGTTGCATTATGAAGGAAAAGACCGTTTTGTAGTTCGTAAAGAGGTTACAAAAGAGTTAGACGAAAAAGGAGCTTTAATTAAAACAGAGCAACATATCAACAAAGTGGGAACAAGTGAGCGCACAAAGGCTGTTATTGAACCACGTTTGAGTGATCAGTGGTTTTTAAAAATGGAGGAGCTCGTAAAGCCAGCAATAAAAGCTGTTTTAGAAGATGATGATGTCGTGTTACACCCTAAAAAATTTGAAAACACATATCGTCACTGGATGACAAACATTCGTGATTGGAATATTTCGCGTCAATTGTGGTGGGGACAACAAATTCCCGCGTTCTTTTATGGCGACGGAAAAGAGGATTTTGTGGTTGCTGAGAGCATAGATGAAGCTTTAGTACTGGCAAAATCAAAAACCAATAATAATTCGTTGACTACCGAAAGTTTGCGTCAAGATGCAGATGCGTTAGATACATGGTTTTCATCATGGTTGTGGCCAATGAGTGTTTTTGATGGTCTAAATAATCCTGATAATAAAGAGTTTAATTATTATTATCCTACAAACGATTTAGTTACAGGTCCAGATATTTTATTTTTCTGGGTAGCTAGAATGATTATAGCGGGATATGAGTATACTGATAAAGCGCCATTTAAAAATGTTTATTTAACAGGTCTTGTGCGTGATAAACAACGCAGAAAAATGAGTAAGTCTTTAGGTAATTCTCCAGACGCTTTAAAACTCATCAATGATTATAGTGCAGATGGTGTACGTGTAGGATTGCTTTTAAGTGCGCCAGCAGGTAATGACTTGATGTTTGATGAGGGTTTATGTAATCAAGGAAAAGGTTTTAGTAAAAAAATACAGAGTGCATTTTCATTAACCCAGATGTGGAATGTTGATAAAACGATTCCACAGCCAGAATCCTCTAGAATAGGGATTGAATGGTACAAAAGCAAATTACAGAAAGCGCTAGTTGAAATGGATGATCATTATAGCAAATATCGTATTAGTGATGCGTTAATGACAACTTATAAGTTAATACAAGATGAGTTTTGTGGTTGGTTATTAGAAATTATTAAACCTGCATACCAAGCTCCAATAGATTCAAAAACGTATAATGAAGTAATGGCATTGTTTGAGGATAACTTAAGAATAGTACATCCATTTATGCCGTTTTTAACAGAAGAACTTTGGCACAATATTGAAGATCGTAGCCCGCAAGAGGCATTGTGTATCAATACGTGGCCAAAAGTAGAACCGATTGATGAAAATTTATTGAAAAACTTTGAGTTCGCTGCAGAGGTAATTTCTGGAGTTCGTACAATTCGAAAAGAAAAAAATATTGCCTTTAAAGACGCAATTGTACTTTCGGTTATAAATGGAGAGAAAGTAGATAGTGTGTTTGATGCTATTATTTCAAAATTGGTTAATATTTCAGAATTAAATTATATTTCCGAAGCATTAGATAGTGCTCTTACATTTAGAGTAAAGTCTAACGAATACTTTATACCAATGGAAGGTGCTATTGATGTGGAGGCCGAAATAGAAAAGCTGAAAGAGGAATTAAAATATACAGAAGGTTTTCTTCGCAGTGTTCAAGGAAAATTAAAAAATGAAAAATTTGTAAATGGTGCTCCAGAACAAGTAGTTGCTAGTGAACGCAAAAAAGAAGCAGATGCTTTGGCAAAGATTGAAACCTTAAAAACTTCTTTAGTTAGTTTAAGCTAGCAAGGGTAAATGTATTTAGACAAATTTTGAGAGTCCATTAAGGCATTTGTCTTTATGGACTTTTTTTAGTGAGTATTTGTAGATATTTATTAGTGGGACTGTTAATGTGTTAAATACCCTTAAATTGAGCCAAACCCATGTTAATAGCTATTTATTAAGTGATTGTCATATGTATATTAGTCTTTTAATCAAAAAACTTAAGATAATGGACCAAGATAAACAAGATAAATTTGAAACAATGCAGACGATGTTGAATAAATTAGAAGATATCAAAAACAGCCAAGAGAGTATAATTGATAAGATAAATCATGTAATAACAGATTTATTTGAGAATCCAGATAAAGATTTAGAAAAAGGAATGGAAGCAGCACATCAAAAAGCTTCAGACAATGTTACTGCGATAAAAGAAGTGATGGAAAACTATGAAATTAAATTTAACAAAGCTCAATTATAACACTTCACCTTTTAGTACATATATTTATAAAAATGACAGCTGATCAAGCTGTCATTTTTTATTTTCGATATAAAAAATAATGGTTTGCAGTTTCTATGTATAGTTGTTTTGCTTCATCCTCAGTAAAATGTTGTGCTTGAAATAGTGCATTTGTTTTAAAAGCTGTTATAAGTGGTTTTTTACTATAACTAGGTTTGTGAGGAGCGTTAGTTGCTTTTTTATAATATGCATATAATTTTAGTAACACATCTGCAGGAAATGGGTCTTGATGATCATTCACTAAAGTGACAACCTTTTGAAACGCTATATCTATTTCTTCACTTGTCATTTTGATGCTAATACAGTAATACCTCCCTTTACTTTTTGATTAAGCTCAACGTTAAGTTTAGTACCTAGCGGTAAAAAGACATCTACTCTGGATCCAAATTTAATAAAACCACTATCACTTGCTTGTTTAACAATAGTTCCTTCTTTAGCATAATTAACAATGCGTTTAGCCAGTGCACCAGCAATTTGACGGTGCAATACATTTCCGAAATTCTTGCTTTTTACAACTACAGTGGTGCGTTCGTTTTCTTCAGAAGATTTAGGGTGCCAAGCTACAAGAAATTTGCCGGGATGATATTTGCTTAATAAAACTTCTCCCTCTACAGGGTATCTTGTTACGTGTACATTTAAAGGCGACATAAATACTGAAACTTGTAGTCTTTTTTCTTTAAAAAACTCTTTTTCAAAAACTTCTTCGATTACTACAACTTTTCCGTCTACGGGAGATAATACTTGTTCTTCATTTAGTGGAAAGTTTCTTTTTGGATTTCTAAAAAATTGTAAAATCAAGATAAGAAATACAACGACGGTTAATAAAACTACACCTCTCAAATATAAATTTGAAATAAGATAATCAGTAGCTAAGCTCACACCTACGACTATAAAAAGTGTGATTAAAATAATTTTGTAACCTTCTTTATGAAACATATTGAACTATTTCTAAAAATGCATAAATAAATGGGCTAGCATAAATAATACTATCTAACCTGTCATATAAACCCCCATGTCCTGGCATAATTATACCACTATCTTTTACACCTGCTTGGCGTTTAAATTTTGATTGTACTAAATCGCCGATGGTTCCAAAAATTGAGGCGATAAGTGCCATTGTTAGCCAAATAGGTAAACTGTATATACCCATTGTTTTAAAGATAATAAATCCTGCTAATAAAGCACCTGACATTCCTCCAAAAAAACCTTCGATAGTTTTTTTTGGAGAAATGCGTTCTAATAATTTATGCTTGCCAAAACTCTTTCCTATTAAATAGGCAAATGTATCGTTTGACCAAATGAGAATAAATACACCAACAATAATTTTTGGCATAAAAACACCTTCGGAAAAAGGGATTAGTGTTAGAAATACAAAGCCGCTTATAATGTAAAATATTGTGGTTATATATTTCTTTTTTTCAAACATTGGTATTTTGCTAGTCCATAGCATATCCTTAAAAAGAAATAGACAGACAAATGATGAAAGAATTAAATAAAGTAATACTGCATTTTGTTCAAAGATATTATAGCTTAAAAAGTACATTGCCGCTGCAAGCAACCCAAAGGCAAGGTAACTTGTAAGATGAACAAGTCGCAAAAACTCACGCATTACAATTATTCCTAATATAAAGAAGAGTGCCATAAACCATGCTCTTGAGGTAAACATAGAAAATATGACTATAAGTATGTATAAAGCGCCAGAAATAGAACGCACAATTACTTCTTTCATCTGTGGTTTTGGTCAGTTTTTGAATCAGATGGAATTGCTAATCCTTAGGTATTTGATTAGGAATAGCGTGACTTTATACATTTTATAAGTCCTCCAGCAGGAGCAAATATAAGTTTTTTGTACTACTTCCGTAGCTCATAAAATCCTTTTCTTTATCGGTTTCAAAGTCTTGAATGGTAGTGATATTTGTGGGTATAAATTTGCCGCCAGAATTTTTAATATTGCGAAGTCCTTCGCTTATGTTTTCAACAAACTGGCTAGTAGTTGCATAGATAATTATATTACTAGGAAGCTCAACTAGCTTTTTCTCTTTCATTTGATTAGAACACAAAAGAATTGAGCCATTATTGGCTACTAAAGATTCACAAGTTGAAAGAAAAAAAGTTGCATTAGCTTTTTTGACAAAGTTTAAATTATATCCTTGAAATTTTGAAGTTAAAAGTTCATTGATACAAAATGTATCTTTTTCATACCAATCATTTTCTGCAAGAATATTATCAAAAGCTTCTGAAACTTCTGCATCATTTTCACAATAGAGAAACTTACCTCCGTTTTTTTTAAAATTAAAAGTAAATTTTTCGTCTATAGGTAACTTGTCCTCTGGGTAATATTTTCCACGATCTGAAGATTTGCCCAAAGCTTTGGCCTTGTCTTCAGAATGTTTTTTAGGATTTAAAAGTCTTTTAAAGAGACTCATAAGTCAAGTTTGAGGAGTTATACATTAGGTTAAACTCAAAGATAGAAAAATAATGATAGAGAAAATAGGGATCTATCTAATCTTTGAGCTAGTCATCTTTGCTATTTTGCACGTAATCGAAAACTAATAGTTATTCAGCTATAGTTTTCTTGTCTTCTTCCTCTTCTTTACTAAATGGTCTTTTTCCAAATATGGTTTGTAAGTTATCTTTGAATATCACTTCCTTATCTAGTAAAACATTAGCTAATTCAGTCAATTTGTCTTTATGATTTTCTAATAACTCAATAGCTCTTTGATATTGTGTTTCGATAAGATTTGAAATTTCTTTATCTATTAACTCAGCAGTCTTTTCGCTATAAGGTTTGCTAAAATTATACTCATTTTGCCCACTTGAATCATAGTATGTAAGATTTCCTACTTTTTCATTTAATCCATAAATAGTGACCATGGCACGTGCTTGTTTTGTAACTTTTTCTAAATCACTTAACGCGCCTGTAGAGATTTTATTAAAAATTACTTTTTCAGCAGCTCTACCGCCAAGTGTAGCACACATTTCGTCTAGCATTTGTTCTGGTCGAACAATAAGGCGTTCTTCTGGTAAATACCAAGCTGCTCCTAATGATTGTCCTCTAGGAACTATTGTAACTTTAACTAGGGGGGCAGCATGCTCTAGCATCCAACTCACTGTTGCGTGACCAGCTTCATGAAAAGCTATAGCTTCTTTTTCAGCAGGCGTAATTATTTTATTCTTTTTTTCCAATCCACCAACTATTCTATCAACTGCATCTAAAAAATCTTGTTTTCCAACAGCTTTTTTCTCTTGGCGAGCTGCAATAAGTGCAGCTTCATTACAAACATTTGCAATATCTGCTCCAGAAAAACCTGGTGTTTGTTTTGATAAAAAATCTGTGTCAAGTCCTTCTTCCTTTTTCAATGGGCGTAAGTGTACCTCAAAAATCTCTTTACGCTCTCTAACGTCTGGTAAATCAACATAAATTTGTCTGTCAAAACGTCCAGCACGCATTAAAGCTTTGTCTAATACATCTGCACGGTTAGTTGCAGCTATAACGATTACATTAGTTCCAGTGCCAAAACCATCCATCTCTGTTAAAAGTTGATTTAATGTATTCTCACGTTCATCATTTGAGCCAGAAAAATTACTTTTACCACGAGCACGTCCAATTGCATCAATTTCATCAATAAAAATTATAGCAGGAGATTTTTCTTTTGCTTGCTTAAATAAATCACGAACTCTTGATGCTCCCACACCTACAAACATTTCAACAAAATCTGAACCAGATAATGAGTAGAAAGGTACCTTTGCTTCTCCTGCAACTGCACGAGCAAGTAATGTTTTTCCTGTACCAGGAGGACCTACTAATAATGCCCCTTTAGGGATTTTACCTCCTAGTGAGGTATATTTTTCTGGATTTTTTAGAAAGTCAACAATTTCTTGTACTTCTTCTTTTGCACCCTCAAGTCCAGCTACATCCTTAAACGAAGTTTTAACATCAATTTTCTCATCAAACAGCTTCGCTTTGGATTTTCCAATATTAAAAATTTGTCCTCCAGCACCACCGCCTCCACCGCCAGACATACGGCGCATGATAAATATCCAAATAGCAATGATTACAATAAATGGAAGAAAACCTATAATAACTTCACTCCATATATTTGACTCTGTTTGCCAAACAATATTAGTGTCTAAGTTATTTTCTTGCTTAATTTCTTGAAAGTTATTCTCAAAATTTTGAAGATCACCAAACTCAAATTGATATGTTGGGTCTCCAGCTTGCGCCATAAACCCTTTATTTTTATTCTTAACGTGTTTTTCTTCAGTAAGTGCTTCAGGGGTGAGGTAAACTTGAGCTACCTTTTTATTTACAATCTCAACTTTTTCAACATCACCATCTTTAAGGTAAGTTTCAAATTCAGCTTGAGTTGTTTTTTTAGGTTGCGTCCAATTACTGCCTCCTGAAAGTTGTATTGCTATAAATATTAAAAAAATACTTCCATAAATCCAGTAAGGACTAAATTTAGGTTTCTTTGAATCTGGCTTTTTGCCTTTATTTTCTTTTGGACTTTTTTTATCTTCTGCCATGTGGGCGTTTAGGTTTTAGTGTGTTGTTTGAATTTTAACAGATTTTGCATCGCCCCAGAGGCCTTCAATATCATAAAACTCTCTAATGTGTTTTTGAAAAACATGTACAACGACATGTACATAATCCATAAGTATCCATTCGCTATTGTCACTTCCTTCTATATGCCAAGCTTTTTCTTTAATCGCTTTGCTTACAGTTTTTTGAATAGAACCTACAATTGCGTTTACTTGAGTATTTGAAGTACCGTTGCAAATAATAAAATAGTCTGTAACTGTGTTTTCGATTTCTCTAAGATCAAGAATTTCAATGTCTTGTCCTTTTACTTCTTCAATGCCTCTAATAATATTAGTGATGAGTACATCGGTATCTTTTTCTTTCTTTAACATTCACTTTTTTTATTTCTACAAAGTTATTACTTTTTTGTTTGTTTACTTACTTTGCAGTTCACTATATAAACTAATAAATTTACGTGAATTTAATCAAAATTAATGCCATCCCATCGACAAATACATACCTAAAAGAATTACGTATGTCAACTACTTTGAGTGATGAAACCGTAGTCTTAGCGTCAAATCAAACTAAAGGTAGGGGGCAACATACCAATTCTTGGCAATCTCAACCCGCTAATAGTTTGACGTTCAGTATTTATAAGTTGTTTGGCAATGTTAAGTTGGAACATCAATTTTATGTTTCAATGGCAGTTTCATTAGGCGTGTATTTGACATTGAAAAAGCTAGAAATACCTAATGTCAAAATCAAATGGCCAAACGACATAATGGCAGAAGAGAAAAAATGTTGTGGGATCTTAATTGAGACTAGTATTAAAAAATCAAACATTAAAGACGCTATTATAGGTATAGGACTTAATGTAAATGAATCTCAATTTGAAAATCTTCCAAAAGCTTCTTCTCTTTATTTAACGACTGGAAAAATGTTTGATATAGATGTTGTGTTAAAAATTCTTACTTCGGAAATTTTAAAAAAATTACATTTATTACAATTGAATGAACTGAATAAATTGCATGATCAGTATCACTCACATCTGTATAAAATGGGGAAAATTTCGGTGTTTGAAGATGCTAATGGATTAAAATTTAACGGAATTATTAAAGGAGTTACTAATAACGGATTACTCATCGTAGAAACTGAAGATTCAACGTTGTTATATTTCGGCTTAAAAGAAATTAGACTACTTGGTTAAATCGTGGTTAGATTTGTAGAAAGAGTGGCAATAAATTTTGTGATAGGTCCTTTAATCATCATTGCCATCATTGTGTTAAATTTCCCTTTGAAGACAAGTTCACAAGCTGATGTATTATCGCTAATTTCATCAATATTCGCCACAAGTGTAAAAGGAAGTTTATCACTAATAGCTCCTAATGTAACTTTATATGGTGCTTCAACCTCTTTTACTTCTAGCGCAATCTCTGGCATACCGCTAAGCGCAAAAACAAAAGCATTGTCTCTAATCATTTCAAACTTGCTTATGTTTTCTGGCATAATATGCTCAAAGTTTTTAGCATCGCTTAAATATGCACAAAGATCTGTTGCGCTTTTATTTACTGTTACTGTTTTGCTATTTATTTCCATAAGTTTTTAGTATAATTTGGGTTGATTAAAATGTGGTTATTGCATCCAAGTGCTAGGGCTTTCTCGCCATTTTCCTAAAAGTTGAGCTTCTTTTGAGGCAATATAATTTGTCTTTTCGGCATTGATTAATAAATGCTCGTAATTACTCAAGGTATTTAATTCAATGCTTGCTTTTTCAAAATTTTCTTTTGCAACATCAAAACCATAAGAAAAAATAGCAAACATCCCTTTTATATTTAGGTTTGCTTGTTGTAATGCTTCAACTGCGAGCAAGCTGCTTTTTCCTGTGCTGATCAAATCTTCGACGATAACTACTGTTTGGTTTTCGCTAACGAGTCCTTCAATTTTATTTTGACGTCCGTGTTTTTTAGCTTCTGGGCGTACATAACAAAAAGGCACGTTTAAATAGTCTGCAACAAGCATGCCTATGCCTATGGCTCCTGTTGCTACACCAGCAATTATATCTGGCTTTCCATATTTTTCTTCAATTTGTTTTGCAAGTTGCTCTCTAAGATAATTGCGTATTGCTGGAAATGAAAGTGTTATCCTATTGTCACAATAAATGGGAGATTTCCATCCAGATGCCCATGTAAAAGGTTCTTGTGGTTGTAATTTTATTGCATTAATTTGCAAAAGTAATTCGGCAGTTTTTTGAGCTGTCTCCTTGTTTAATATCATAGTGCAAATGTATAAAGTTTTCGTCAACGACATACCAATTATTTTATCTTCGGAAAAAAAGATTGGAAAGCAGTACACAACCATCCCTTTAAAAGTGGTTAAGTTTAAGAAATTGATAAAAAAAATCAATGAAGGAAGTTTACTATATGTAAACCTTTATCATAAAAATGAGGAAAAATTAGAGCAATTTCTTAGAAAAAAACTACCTGTTGTTGAAGCTGGAGGAGCGATGGTTTTTAATCAAAAAAAGGAAATTCTTTTCATTCGTCGTAATGGAAAATGGGATCTTCCTAAAGGCAAAATTGAAAAAGGAGAAAGTCATCAAGATGGTGCTATTAGAGAAACAATGGAAGAAACAGGCGTCAAAGACTTAGTGGTAAGAAAGTTTATAACAAAGACTTATCATGTGTTTAAACGAAATGACAAGTTTAAGCTCAAGATAACTTATTGGTATGAAATGTATAGCGATTATGATGGGGATTTAATTCCAGAAGCGAAAGAGGGTATTAAAAAAGCAAAATGGAAAAACTTTGAAAAGTCTCAAAAAGCCCTTACTGAATCTTACGAAAATATTAAATTGCTTTTTCCAAATGAATATTTAACGACGCACCCTAACGATAGGGTATCTTAAATGTGCTTTTTCATAATTAGGTGAATGTTTATGTAACCATTCTAGCTGCGCATACCAGTTATTAACAAAATTAAGGTCGATCATTTTTATAGAATCGAATGTTGTTTTGAGCGCAGGGTTTTCTTGCAGTAATATTTCGGCTTTGTCTTCCCATACATAGGGTGAGAAACCTTCTTTTTGTTGTAAAATGGTATCAAAAAAATTCCAATTAAAAAATGAATCTGGCGCACTAGGCTCTAATGTTTCTAATAAATAACGCACTCCTTCTTGATTAGTTGAAACAATGAAATCTCCTTTTGAAATATTAATGCTCTCTGTGGTAGTTTTTACTTCAGTATTATAATGAGGGTAGTGGCCTTCGTATGGGTTTTTGTAAGTTTCAAAATCTTGAATGTGATATATTTCCGCAGTTAGTGTTGTGTCATTTTTTACTTCGGAAATTTTAATGTTGTTTAATTTCAGTAATTCTAAAATATTCCAGTATCCTTTAGGTATTATATAATGGGATGGTATTGTAATTTTTTTTGAAGCTTTGAAAGTGTTGTAATAAGTGACTTTTTTTGAAAATGGTTTTGTGCGGTCAAATTTGAGACGTTCTTTGCCGGTGACATTGCTGGCAATCATGCTGCCTTCGTAGCCTATAAAATCTAATGTTGTTGTCTTTGTGCTATCAATAACCCATTGTATGGGATAGTTGTCGCCAGTTTTAAATCTATTATTGTCTTTTGATATAATTGTTTTAATAACTTGAGAGTCTTTATCAGCAATATCTATGAAGCTCTTCATAAGCTCATATGTGCCTTTGACTCTTTGTTTGTATGGTTTAAGCATATGTGTTTCAACCATCATGCCTAGTGTATTATATAGGGTTGTGTAGCCTGTTGAGTATCTTGGAGAATCCATAAATTGTTTGAAACCGGTTTCGGGCGTAGTATTAAATACGTTTACATAAGGAGTAATGTCCCAGTTTTTAATAGTTAGTGAATCTTCTAGGGTGGGCATAAATTTTTGATCTAAGTATTTTCCCATTTCGCCACCTAGTTTGTTGTGTTGTGTAAATAGGTGAGTTAACGTATATTGATAATCTGCGCCATTACTTACGTGGTTGTCAATAAATAGTTCGGGTTTTAGGCTCCTAAAAAGTTTAGTGAATGCACGTGCGTTCTTAGAATCTGCTTTTATGAAATCTCTATTTAAATCATAATTGCGAGCATTTCCCCTAAAGCCGTAATTAATAGGGCCATTTTGATTAGTTCTTGTGGTACTATTTCTATTTAATGCTCCTCCTATATTATATACTGGTATTATTGCAATAATGGTATTTTTTGGGCTGGGGATTATTCCATTTGCTAAGTCACGTAATAACAACATAGAAGCGTCTATCCCGTCGCTTTCACCTGGGTGTATACCATTATTAATCAGTAAAATATTTCTTTCTTCTTTTTTTTGAAATAATTGATTGGTGTTAATATAGTTTATTCCATTTTGGTCATATATCACAACATGTAGTGGTTCTCCACTATCTGTTTTGTCCAATTCTACTATAGATATCTTAGCATTATTTGAAGCTAAAAAACTGTAAAACTTTATAACATTCTCGTAGCTAGGTGTTTCTGTTCCATTCGAGGTTTCAAATAATGTTTTTGTTATTACATCATTCGTTTTTTTTTCTTTTTTTAAATTTTCACAACTGCAGAAAAACACTGTGATTACTGTTAAAAGTGCTGCTTTAAAGTAAGTTAATAGTGAATTACTGTTGTTTATCGCAATTATCATAAATTTATGTTAGAATAGGTTGGTAATTATAATTCCTTATTTTATATTTGTTACACAATATTAAACTTTATTAAACTTTTAAAAATTAAATTATGAAAAAAATTACGTTATTAATGGCGTCTTTTGCTTTAGCTGTTTCTGCTAATGCTCAAGATTTTGCTTCTGAATCAAATGTTCAAGGAATAAGTAATGGTGGAAATTCAACAGAGGCAGTCTTATGGGATCAGCCAAGTACTGGTGCTAATGGTGTTGTTTCAACGTTTTACGATGATACTCAATCAGGTGTAGCTATTGCTGATGATTTCGAATTAACTGAAGGTAGTAGAATTGAAACTATAACAGCATATGGTTTTCAAAATGAATTAACTCTTCAAGATATTATTACAGGATATGACCTTTTTATATTCAATAATGATCCTGCTACAAACACTCCAGATGGAGATTATTCTGGTGGTGCTGTATTAGAGGTTTTCAATGCAGATCCTAATGGAGGTTCATTAACGATTACTCAAGATGCTGGTTATGAATTTATAATTGATGTTACTGAGGCTAACGGTGGAGATGATGTTGTTTTACCTGCTGGTATCTATTGGGTTTCAATTAGACCTAGAATGGCTACTGGTGGTGTTGACTTGACAAACCGTTGGAATTGGTTTAAGTCTGATGCTGTTGGACCATTGAGTTCTGCACATTTAATTGATCCTAGTGATATTTTTGGTGGAGGTTATACAGATTGGACTTCTTACGAAAATTTAGGTATTACTGATTATAACTCTACTGCATTTTTGATTGAAGGAGAGCCTGCTCTTAGTGTTAATGACAATGCATTATCTCAAATATCTGTATTCCCTAACCCTGCAAGCGATATTTTAAATATCAAAGTTCCTGCTAATGTTGAAATTAACAGTGTTGCACTTTACGATATTTTAGGAAAAAGAGCATCTGCTACTATTTCTAATGGACAAATTAATGTTGCTGGATTAACAAGTGGTGTGTATATGTTAAATATTACTACTACAGCTGGTACTTTAACTGAGAAGGTAATTATCAAATAATTATCAAATAATTATTATAGAAAAGCCTCTGCAATTGCAGAGGCTTTTTTTATATTAATTAAGTAAATTAAATTTTGTTTTAATATTTAGAATTAAAATTATTAATATATAATATAATTGTTTCTAGAATTGCGTGTTAAAACAAGATTGCAGAGATGTATTTTATTGTGGTTATATTTTAATCTTTCCTTCATTCAAGGATGTGGCCTCTAGGTATAGGAAAAAAAAGGGACTAGCATATTGCTAGTCCCTTTTTTTATAAAAATTTTAAATTTATAATTAGCTATTCATAGAAATCAAGAACTCTTCATTTGTTCTTGTAGTTCTAAATCTTTCATTAATAAACTCCATTGCCTCTACTGGGTTCATGTCTGCAAGATACTTACGCATAACCCACATACGTTGAATTGTAGCCTCGTCTAGTAATAAGTCATCTCTACGTGTGCTAGATGAAGTAAGATCAATTGCAGGGAATATTCTACGATTAGATATTTTTCTATCTAATTGTAATTCCATATTACCAGTTCCTTTAAACTCTTCAAATATAACCTCATCCATTTTAGAACCTGTTTCTGTCAGTGCAGTAGCTATAATACTTAGTGAGCCGCCATTTTCAATATTACGTGCAGCACCAAAGAAACGTTTAGGTTTGTTAAGAGCATTTGCATCTACACCACCAGAAAGTATTTTACCACTAGCGGGTTGTACTGTATTATAAGCACGTGCTAAACGAGTTATAGAATCTAATAAAATGACAACATCATGTCCGCATTCTACAAGTCTCTTAGCTTTATCTATTACTAAATTAGCAATACGTACATGCTCAGAAGGTTCTTTGTCAAAAGTTGAAGCAATAACTTCGCCTTGTACATTACGTTGCATATCAGTAACCTCTTCAGGGCGTTCATCGATTAGAAGAATCATTTGATATACTTCTGGGTGATTTGCGGCAATACCATTAGCAATATCCTTAAGCAGCATAGTTTTACCTGTTTTAGGCTGTGCTACAATCATTCCACGTTGGCCTTTACCTATAGGTGCAAATAAATCTATAATACGTGTAGAAATAGTACTCTGCTTATCAGAGATGTTAAATTTTTCTTGAGGAAATAAAGGAGTTAGATGTTCAAAAGAAACACGGTCTCTCACCACATTTGGGTTTTGACCATTGATTCTATTTACTTTTATAAGAGGAAAGTACTTTTCACCTTCTTTTGGAGGTCGTACTTCACCAAGAACTGTATCTCCGCTTTTTAAACCAAAAAGTCTAATTTGTGATTGAGAAACATAAATATCATCAGGTGATGAAAGATAGTTATAGTCGCTAGACCGTAAAAATCCATAACCATCTTGCATTATGTCAAGTACACCTTCACTTTCTATAATACCGTCAAATTCAAAATCTGGTTCTTTATATCTATTACGGTTGTCTTTATTTCCATTGTTTCGATGGTCATTTTTTTGTTTATTATCACGTTGTGGTGACTTACCATCGTTATTTTTCTTACGATTATCATTTTGTCTAGCTCTGCCTTCGTTGCTTTTAGCATCGTTAGCTTTTTTTCTGGCTTCTGCAGTACGACTATCGTTTGTTTTTTCGTCTTTCTCCTCGGTTTTAGAAGTTTTACTACTGGTATTAGTAGTTTTATTCTGTTGACGTACTTGAGGTTTTTTGTTCTCGGTGCTTTTTGTTTCTCTTGGCTTTCTGGGAGCTCTTTCTTGCTTCTTAGCAGGAGCAGGTTTATTCTCTTTAGTTTCAGAAACTTCTTTTGTTTCTTCTTTTTTTGTTGGCGCCTTTTTAGCAACAGGAGGAGTATCGTCTTTTACAACTGCTTTAACTGCAGATGGATTTGCTGCCTGATAATCGAGTATTTGATAAACTAGGTCTAACTTTTTTAAAGACTTGTACTTAGGGACTTTAAGCGTTTGTGCAAGTTCCTGTAATTCAGGAAGCTTCTTTGCTTTTAATTCTGAAATTTCTAACATGTAAAAAATGTAGTTTATTAATATTTTTTAAGTTTGTGAGTATGATGAGCGAGAATGCTCAAGAAAATTTTATTTGAAGATAAGTAACCTATATTGAAATGGTTACCACTAGTTAATGCAATAATACAACAATAAATTATATTCTGCAGTTATATTTTTTAAAAAGAAACCTTATTTTTGCTTCACACACGTGTAAACAACGCTATGTTACAAAGAATACAAACAGTCTATTTAATTATCGTCGCATTTATAATGCTGGCCCTTTATTATTGGTTTCCTGTAATCATTGATAATGAAGGAAATATTTTGTTAGGTAACAAAGAACCATTGGTCTTTGGGATAATTTTTGTCTCAATTGCACTAGTGATAATAACTATTTTATTATTTAAAAAGCGCCAAATGCAATTTGTATTAAATCGCTTGAACATCATATTAAACTTTGTATTACTGGGAGTTTTCGTTTACAAATCACTTATATTATCTGGAGAGACATTAGTTTCTGAGAAGGGTATTGGGGTGCTACTTCCCATCATTTCTATCGTTTTTTTAGTGATGGCCAACAAAGCCATCAAACGGGATGAGGACCTTGTAAAATCTGTTGATCGTTTACGATAAACACAACTTAGTATTATTAGTGCAAGCCCTTACAGAATGCCATCTGTAAGGGTTTTTTTATGTCATTATCGTTTCAATTCAATAACTTCAAGATTTTGAATTTTCACTCCATCAATTTCAAACCGTAACATTGTCCTAACTTTATGAAATCCATGTTTGCCAATGGCTCCAGAATTCATATGTAACAAACCTATTTTTTTATCATTCATTACTTTTAAAATATGAGAATGACCGCAAATAAAAAGGCGAGGAGGGTTTGTGTAAATTTCATTTTTAATGCGTTGGTTATATTTTCCAGGGTAACCGCCTATGTGGGTTATCCAAACATCAACACCTTCACAAAAAAATCTTAAATCTAGAGGAAAGCTAGCTCGCGCCCTAGCGTCGTCAATATTTCCATATACAGCTTTTAATGGTTTCAAACTAGCAATAGCATCTGTCACTTTTAAGTCTCCTATATCGCCAGCGTGCCATACCTCATCAGCTAATTTTACATATTTTAAAATAGTGTCATCAATATAGCTGTGGGTGTCACTAAGTAGTAGAATTTTTTTCACTTCGGAAATTTTATACAACAAAAATAATAGTTTGTAATCACTAAACCGTAAACTTAAAATTCTTTAAAAATGATACCTTTGCTGAAATCTTTTCTTTTTGCGATATTTTCTAGAAATAGCTTACAATGGTACTAATTATTGCGGATGGCAAATACAGCCTAATGCAATTAGTGTACAAGAAGTACTCGAAAGAAAAATGAGCATTCTTTTACAAAAAGAAATAAAAGTACATGCTGCAGGAAGAACAGACGCCGGAGTACATGCAAAACAATTGTATGTACATTTTGATTACGAGGCACAATTTGAAGGTAATTTTATTTATAAAATAAATTCTTTTTTACCTTCAGATATTTCGGTGATTGCAATTCATAGTGTTGTGGACGATGCACATGCAAGGTTTAATGCAATAGCTCGTGAATATGAGTATCTCATTTCGGTTAAAAAAAACGTTTTTCTCGAAGGACTTTCATATCAATTATACCATGCTCCAGATATTTTAAAAATGAATGAGGCGGCAAGTATTCTATTAAAGTATCAGGATTTCCAATGTTTTTCAAGGTCTAATACAGATGTAAAGACTTATTTTTGTGACATTAATAAAGCGTATTGGGAGCGAGAAGGTGATTTATTGAAATTTACTATTCAAGCAGATAGGTTTTTGCGCAATATGGTACGTGCTATTGTAGGGACGTTACTTAATATAGGTTTTGGAAAAAGCACAATTGAAGATTTACATAATATAATCGCATCAAAAGATAGGAGGGAAGCAGGTACATCTGCACCTGCTCATGGACTATATTTAACTAAGGTTGAATATCCCGAAGACGTTTTTTTAAGGGATTAATATTTCCGAAGAAAAAATTTAATACACACCCTCGTATTTATAGAGGATAAAACTTTCCCGCTTTTGCGGAGACTAAGGATGGCAGAATCAGGAAAAGCATTTGATTTTAAATTATTTAGACGGTTGCTTGCGTTTACAAATGCATACCGGCTAATTTTCTACTTTGTGGCTTTTGCTGCGGTCGCAATGTCTATACTTGCTGTATTGAGACCATACCTTTTAAAGCGAACGGTGGATGATGCGTTTGTGCCACAAGATTCAAATTTATTAGTAATGTTTGTGTCACTCATGATAGGAGTGTTGCTTTTAGAGGTTCTTTTTCAATTTGCTTTCATCTATTACGCAAATTGGTTAGGGCAACATGTTATCAAAGATTTACGAGTAAAACTCTTTAAATTAATGACGAGTTTTAAGATGCAATATTATGATAAAAGTGCGGTAGGGAGGCTAACGACTAGAGCTGTAAATGATATAGAAACTATCTCTAGTATTTTTAGTCAGGGGTTGTTTATGATTATTGCAGATTTACTTAAAATGGCAGCAATTGCTGGTTTTATGTTGTATCAAAGTTGGCGTTTATCTCTAATTGCTTTTGCGGTAATGCCTATAATAATTTATGCAACTCGCATTTTCCAGCGAGCAATGAAGGTTGCTTTTGAAGAAGTAAGAAATCAGGTTGCAAATTTAAATGGGTTTGTACAAGAGCGGTTGACGGGAATGAAAATTGTGCAAATTTTTGCAAGAGAAGATACCGAATATAAGCAGTTTGTTGCTATCAATGAAAAACACAAGAAGGCATGGGTTAAAACCGTATGGTATAACTCTATATTTTTCCCAATTGCCGAAATGTCATCCTCAGTAGCTATCGGTTTGATTGTTTGGTTTGGAGGCCTTAACGCCGCTGAAGGTGGTGTAATTACTTTAGGTTTAATCGTTGCTTTTATTGAATTAGCTCAAATGCTATTTAGACCCTTACGTCAAATAGCAGATAAGTTTAATTCGCTTCAAATGGGTATGGTTGCGGCAAATAGAGTGTTTGCAATTTTAGATACAAAATCACATATTGTTAACGAAGGTACAACTGAGTTAGATGTGACAAAAGGTGAAATTGAGTTTAAAAATGTACGTTTTGGGTATGTTGAAGGCGAAGAGGTGATCAAGGATATTTCATTTAAAGTAAATAGTGGTGAAACAATTGCAATTGTGGGGGCTACAGGTGCGGGGAAATCTACCATAATTAATTTATTAAATAGATTTTACGAGATAAATAGTGGGGAGATTTCTATTGATGGAACTTCGATTGACGAATATACCTTAGTCTCTCTTAGAAAGGAAATTGCTGTTGTATTACAAGATGTCTTTTTATTTGCAGACACTATTTTAAATAATATAACTTTAAATAATCCTGAAATTTCAGAAGCTGAAGTTAGAGCTGCTGCTAATGAGATTGGCGTGTCAAAATTTATAGACTCACTACCTGGTAAATTTCAATATAATGTTAAAGAACGAGGAGCGATGTTGTCATCTGGACAGCGGCAATTAATCGCATTTTTAAGAGCGTATGTTAGCAAGCCGGGTATTTTAATTCTTGATGAAGCAACATCATCAGTAGATAGTTATTCTGAAGAAATGATACAAACCGCTACAGAAAAAATAACACAGGACCGAACTTCAATTGTGATAGCACACAGACTTGCAACTATTAAAAAAGCAGATAAAATACTAGTAATGGATGCTGGGCATATTGTTGAATCTGGTACGCACCAAGAGCTACTAAAAAAAGAAAATGGATATTATCGTAATCTTTACGAAGTCCAGTTTATGACTGAGGAGGCAATATAGCTTACAGCGTCTTTAGTTTCTTTAGGAGGAGGAAGGAAGTCTTTTAACTCAATAACTCCAATAAGTAATAATATAACTATCACTATTACAGAAATAATCATATAAAAAACAAATCCTAAAGGGATGAATAAAAGTGTTTTCAAAACTATTTGTCCAAATGATAATTTGAAAATTCTTTTTAGAAAATACGCATAATAGATTACTTGAAGTAGCATTGAAGTAATCATTGCGTATTGGAAAACAGATTCAAAACTAACAGTAATAAAATAACCAATAATTACAAATATTGATGCTTGCGAGTATCCATACATATTGAGGATAAGATGTTCCACAAAATTATATCTCCTTTTTACGATAAAAAGTAACCATGTTATTATAGCAAAGAATGGTATAAAAGCAAAATAAAGTAATGATTGATATTCAAAAATTGCAGATTGAAATTTATTTACACTTGCTTTTTGCTCTTCATTTATACTTGTTGCCATAGACATTCCGGCCTCAATAGATTCTGGAAAAAATTTTTGAGCGACGAAATAGAAAAAAGTTGTAAGTGTAATTGCAATTGTAAAGTATCCAAACGGATTAATATATTTTTTTCGAACACCGTTAATATAACCACAAACAACTGCTTCAGGTTCTTTAAACAAATCAACAAACGTTCGCAACGGTCTGTTTGCATCGATGCTAAAAAAATTCTCCTTTACTTCAGAAATAAAAAAACCATTTGTAAGGCGCTGTTCAATGACTTTCGCCCCGCACTCATTACAAAACTTATCGTTTTCTGAAAGCTGCTTTTCGCAATTCTTACATTTCATTTTATTATTGCATTAAGTCATTGTTGATAATAGTGGTAAGTTCTTCGATGGTTTCGTAGAGTACAAAATCGCCATCTTTTAAGTAAGATATTTGTCCATTTTCTTCTGATACTACTAAACATACCGCATCACTCTTTTCTGAAACTCCCACGGCAGCACGATGCCTTAAACCAAAACGTAATGGAATACTTCTATCGTTTGAAACAGGTAGAATAACACGTGTAGCAGTAATTTTATTCCCCTCAATTAACATAGCCCCATCATGTAATGGACTATTTTTATAAAATATACTTTCAATTATAGGTTGATTTACTTCTACATCCATTTCATCTCCACTAGATTTTACAAAATCGAGGCTATTATTACGTTTGATAACAATAAGAGCTCCAGTATTAGAGTTTGACATTTTCACACAAGCCTCAATGATTGGGGTTATTTCGGTTACAGCGATGCTGTCTTTTGAGATAGATTTAAATTGTTTAAAAATCCTTCTTATATTAAATTGAGTTGATCCTAGCATTAATAAAAACTTTCTTATTTCCTGCTGAAATACTACAATCAAAGCAAACATACCTACGCCCAAGAAACCACCTAGTATTTTACTAAGCATTTCCATTTCTAACAAATCTGTCAACCACCAGATTCCATAAATTATTACAATACCAATAAATATATTAATGGCAACTGTACCTTTTACAAGGCGATATAAATAATAAAGGAGGCCAGCAACAAGGAATATGTCAATGGCATCAATGATTCTAAAATCAGTAAATTCTATAAAATCCAAATGGGGTTGTTTTTTTACTAAGGTTTAAAAATACAATTTTATAATTGATGTTTGTTTAGTTGATGATTCAGTTTTATACATTCCATCGCCTCTTTAACATCATGTACGCGCAATATACTAGCACCTTTTTGAAGTGCCACCATATTTAAAGCTGTGGTTCCGTTTAGTGCTTCGGTAGGTTCGGTTTTAAGTGTTTTGTAAATCATCGATTTTCTTGAAACTCCAGCTAAAATGGGTAAATCTAAATGTTTAAATAGCTCAAGAGAATTCATTAATTCAAAACTTTGAGCAGCAGTTTTTGAAAAACCAAAACCAGGATCAACAATTATATCGTTAATATTATGACTTCGTGCTTCGGCAATTCTTTGCGAAAAATAGAACAAAACTTCTTTGGTAATATTTTTATAATCTGTTTCGGTTTTCATCGTTTGTGGTGTCCCTCTCATGTGCATTAAAATATAGGGAACTTGGTAACGAGCTACGGTGTTATACATTTCAGCATCTAAAAGACCGCCAGAAATATCATTCACAATACAGGCGCCAGCTTCAATGGCTGCGCTCGCAACATTGCTTCTAAAGGTATCAATAGAAATTAACGCCTCTGGAAATTCATCAATGATGGCTTTGATTGCAGGAATCACTCTTTCAATTTCTTCGGAAGCCGAAATGTCACTAGCATTAGGCCTTGAGCTATAACCGCCTATATCTAAAAACGTGGCGCCCTCGCCCAGCATTTTAGTAGCTTGTGCAATGATGGGTCTAATGGATGTAGTATTTCCGCCGTCATAAAAGCTATCTGGCGTAACATTAATTATACCCATCACGTGTGGCATAGACATGTCAATTAACGTACCTTTACAGTTGATTGTTTGCAATTTTTATAATTGATTTATTTCCACGAAATTTACGCAAAATCTTACACTTACTATGGCAGATACGTCTAAACAATACAATGCAATTATTGAAACCTGCAGAGCGCTCTTTATCAATAAAATGAAAGATTATGGGAGTGCGTGGCGTATTTTAAGATTACCATCCTTAACAGACCAGATCTTTATTAAAGCTCAACGTATAAGAGGCTTGCAACAAAATAAAGAGCAACGTGTGGATGAAGGCCAAGTAAGTGAGTTTATAGGCATTATCAACTATTCTATAATGGCATTAATTCAATTAGAAAAAGGTGTTGTTGAGCAACCAGATTTGGCATTAGAAGAAGCAGTCCAGATGTATGATGAGCACGTTGCAGTTACTAAACAATTAATGCTCGATAAAAATCATGACTATGGCGAAGCGTGGCGAGATATGCGTGTAAGTAGCTTAACAGATTTAATTTTACAAAAACTACTTCGCGTTAAGCAAATTGAGGACAATCAAGGGAAAACACTTGTGAGTGAAGGTATTGATGCTAATTACCAAGATATGATTAACTATGCGGTGTTCGCGATGATACATTTAGAAATTGATGTTAAATAGGTTATATGTTTTCTGCTGAAATATTAAAGACATTAAAAAGTAAGAGTTTATGAAAGTACTAATAGGATTTGCAAGAATATTTGTTGGAGTTTTATTCATCATTAGTGGGTTAATAAAATTAAATGACCCTGTTGGGTTTTCATTTAAATTAGGAGATTATTTTGCCCCAGAGGTTTTAAACTTAGAATTTCTAGTACCATTTGCATTATTAATTGCAATCGTAGTTGTGATATTTGAAGTACTACTTGGAGTAATGTTGATTGTGGGATATGCAAAGAAATTTACGCTGTGGAGTTTGCTAATTTTAATAGTAGGCTTTACATTTCTCACATTTTACTCCGCTTACTTTAATAAAGTAACAGATTGTGGATGTTTTGGAGATGCTTTAAAACTAACCCCTTGGCAGTCTTTTTACAAGGATATTGTATTACTTGTTTTAATTTTGATATTGTTCGCTGGGCGTAAGCATATACAACCATTTTTCACAAAATTTACTCGTAGTATTATAGTGTTTATAGCCTTTGTATTATGCATGTGGTTAGGGTATCATGTGTTATCTCACTTACCAGTAGTAGATTTTAGAGCATACAAAGTAGGTGCAAATATTAAAGAAGGAATGGAAACTCCGCCAGATGCGCTTCCCCCATTAATTCAATATAATTGGGAATATGATATAAACGGAAAAAGTGAAATAATTTCAAACACCACAGGACAAGATCCACAGCCAGCAGGAGGGACGATGGTGGGCGTAACTACAGAGTTTTTACGCGAACCTTACGAACCACCAGTGCATGATTTTTCTATGGAAAGGGAAGGTGAAGATTATACTGAAACTTTTCTAGCAGAAGAAAATTTAATAGCAGTAATCGCATACAATCTAGATAATACAGAGAAAGATGGTTTCTTACCTATTAGGAAAATTACTAATGAAGCCATAAAAAATGGATATAAAGTTATTGGACTTTCTGCATCTTCACAAGAGGAGACTGAGAAATTGGTGGAGTTATACGGTTTGAACTTTAAATTTTATTTCTGCGATATGACTACGCTAAAAACAATTGTGAGAAGTAATCCTGGAATAGTGTCACTTGAAAAAGGAACAATTGTCCAAAAATTACATTTCAATGACGCGGCAGATTTAAGATTAAAACAATTAGATGGAGCAATTCCCAACCTAGATTTTGATTTAAAAAAACGCCTTGATAGTATAGCTATTCTAGATCAAAAATATCGTAAATTAATGCAACATGAAGGTGCAAATTTGGACAGCCTTTGGAAAATGCAAGAAGTAATTGATGCT
This sequence comes from Patiriisocius marinistellae, assembly GCF_009014635.1. GTDB lineage: Bacteria > Bacteroidota > Bacteroidia > Flavobacteriales > Flavobacteriaceae > Patiriisocius > Patiriisocius marinistellae. Next base: position 1,346,701 of record NZ_BKCF01000001.1, read on the forward strand.
TCAAACATACAATTTGTTGAAAAGTATTTTGATACAAAAGGATATCCCGGAAAAAGCGTTGTAGGAGAGCCTTCTAATAATGCAGCATGGTATGTTCTACAACACAATCCAGATAGAATCCCAGAGTATTTGCCAATGATTAAAAAAGCAGGTGAAGCTGGTGAAATTTCATTTCGTTTAGTGGCGATGATGGAAGACCGTTATTTAATGGGTGAAGAAAAACCCCAAATATATGGTACGCAAGGAGGCACACTACCTGATGGTACAAACTACATTTGGCCAATTGAAAACCCAGAAACTGTAAATGAGCGTCGTGTAAAAGCGGGTTATACACAGACTATTGAAGCCTATGCAAAATTACTTTTTGGTGAAGATTTTGAGTATAAAGCACTCACCATCGATGAGATAAAAAAATAAGCTTTGGGACGATACGTACTTCAAAAAATAGGCTATGCGTTACTCACGCTTTTTGGGGTTGTTACGGTTATTTTTATGTTATTCGCAATGTTGCCAGATGATCCAGCAAAAATGATGCTTGGTCAAAATCAAAACGCGGAGCAAATAGCAATGGTGAAAAAAAAGTATGGTCTTGATAAATCCATAGGGACTCAATATTTATTGTACCTTAATGATTTGTCACCTATTTCATTTCACAGTAATACTAAGAGTGATTACACTTTTTTAGCACCAAACAAATACAGTGCAACTACGCTTTTTAACTTCGGAAATGTGACTACCGTTTTAAAGTTTCCATATTTGAGAGAGTCGTTTCAAAAAAGTGGAAAAAAAGTAAGCTCCGTTATTGCCGAAACATTGCCTAACACATTTATACTTGCTATCTCATCTATTACAATTGCAATGATACTTGGTGTGTTGCTAGGGATTATTTCGGTGCTTTTTAAGGATGGGTGGATTGACAAAATGATACAATTAGTAAGCACTTTTGGGATGAGCGTGCCTTCTTTTTTTAGCGCCATATTATTCGCATGGTTTTTCGGGTATTTATTACACAAATACACCGGACTTAATATGACAGGGAGCTTATATGAAGTTGATGACTTTGGCGAAGGAAAATACATTCAATTAAAAAATTTAATTTTGCCCGCTATAGTTTTAGGAATACGACCACTTGCAGTAGTAAGTCAATTAATGCGTAACTCATTACTTGAAGTTTTAAACCAAGATTACATACGCACGGCAAAAGCAAAAGGATTATCAATGCCTAAAATTATTAGAAAACACGCATTAAAAAATGCATTAAACCCAGTTGTAACAGCTATATCTGGTTGGTTTGCATCAATGCTCGCAGGAGCAGTATTTGTTGAGTTTATCTTTGGTTGGAATGGTATGGGGAAGGAGATTGTAGATGCGTTAAATAAAAGTGACCTGCCAATTATAATGGGAATGGTACTTGTCATCGCTACATTGTTTATAATTATCAATATTTTTGTAGATATTATTTATGGGTTGTTAGACCCTAAGATTAGTAGGTAGCTTTAATAAAAAAGACCACTTTGCTAAAAGAGTAAAGAAGTAAGAATTAAAAGTAAATATTTAAGATTTAAGAAATATAATTAAAAGATACCCGCCTACGCGGGCAATGAATATGAGAAACAAAATAGTAGCAGGAAACTGGAAAATGAATTGCGATATTTCGCAAACGTATGAATTGCTTGATGAGTTAAAAGATAGTGAACTACCTGAAGATGTTACTGTTATTGTGACACCACCTTTTACAAGTTTACAGAGCGCAAACCAAGCCCTTGTAGATAGTGATATTATTGTAGCTGCACAAAATATGCATCAAGCCGCAAACGGTGCTTTTACTGGTGAGGTGTCTGCAGCCATGTTAAATGGTGTAGGGATTGATACCGTAATTTTAGGCCACAGTGAACGTCGTGCTATGTTTTGGGAAACTAATGAAATCCTTGCTGCAAAGGTAAATACTGCCTTAGAAAATGAAATGACGGCAATTTTTTGTTTTGGAGAAGAGCTAGGAGATAGAAAAAGTGACAACCATTTTAACATAGTTAAAGAGCAATTACAAGAAGGGTTATTTCATATAAAGGCTGAAAACTGGGAGTCAATAGTGTTAGCTTATGAGCCTGTTTGGGCAATAGGTACAGGTGAAACTGCAAGTCCAGAGCAAGCACAAGAAATGCATAAGTATGTAAGAGGACTCGTTGCTGATATCTTCGGAAATGAGGTGGCTAAAAGTGTTTCTATTCTTTATGGCGGTAGTGTTAACCCTGCTAATGCTAAAGAAATCTTTGGGCAAGAGGATGTCGATGGAGGATTAATTGGGGGAGCAGCACTTAAAGCTGAAGATTTTATTGCGATTGTAAATTCATTTTAAATAAGTACCACCCTTAATATTTCCGAAGTTATGTCACAAATATATATTGAATACGACTTTACTGTAAGCCCAACACAACCTTATATCGAGATTTTGATAGCAGAATTAGGAGGTGCCGGTTTTGAAAGTTTTGTAGAGCACGAAACAGGGGTGAAGGCTTATATTCAAAAAGATGAGTGGAGAAAGAATGTGTTAGAGGATATTTTTATTTTGACAAGCGATGAGGTGAAAATTACGTTTGATAAAAATGAAATAGGGCAAGTAAATTGGAATGAGGAATGGGAGAAAAATTTTGATCCTATTGTTATTGATGATACGTGTGCCGTGCGAGCGCCGTTTCATGAGGCATATAATTGTGAGTATGAGATTGTGATAGAGCCTAAAATGAGTTTTGGGACGGGGCATCATGAAACTACGTTTATGATGATGCAGCATATTTTAGAAAACGAGTGGAAAGGGAAAACAGTTTTAGATATGGGCTGTGGAACGGCAGTATTGGCTATTCTTGCTGAAAAAAAAGGAGCAAAAAACCTTGATGCTATTGATATTGACCAGTGGTGTGTTGAGAACAGTGAGGAGAATGTGAATAGGAATAATTGTAAAAATATACATGTTTCGTTAGGTGATGCTAGTGCGATTCCAGTAAATAAATATCACACGGTTATTGCAAATATTAATCGGAATATTTTATTAATCGATATGGAGATTTATAAAAATAGTATGCTCCCAAATGCTGAATTATATCTCAGTGGATTTTACTCTGAAGACCTGCCTATAATTAAAGAATGTTGCAATAAGCTTGGGCTAACTTTCGTTAGCAATAAGAAACGCAATAACTGGATTGCCGCAAAATTTGTATCTTAGTTACTTAATATAATTGCTTGCTATTATGAGCACAAAAGAAAAATACCAAGAAGAGGTTGATGTATTAGAAGATGTATTGAAAGAAAATCAAATTGTTCTTTTCAATGATGATGTTAATACATTTGATCACGTAATAAATACACTAATGTATGCTTGTGACCACACGCCAGAGCAAGCAGAACAATGTTCTATCTTAGTCCATTATAAAGGAAAATGCACCGTAAAGACAGGTCCTTACGATGAATTGGAGTCACGGTGTAGTATGTTGTTAGATGCGGGTTTAAGTGCCGAAATTCAATAAATTATTATCCTATAAAATATGAAGTGGCTATAACGGCAAGTATTAAAATTACGAGTGTTACAATAATAAATGTTGCACCAAACTTGGTTTTTTTATTGTCCTGTAAAATATAATCCCTGTTGTTTTTATCGTCTGCGTCTTTAACTAGGTCTGGGGTTGTATTGTCTTTTTTTGTCATGATTTTGGTTTTTAATAAAAGTACATATCCATATATTACTAATATATTAAGTTTCTCATAAATTAGACTAATAAAATCATAATTTTATACCACCTAATTTTATCTACTAAAAATAAATTTTAGCGATTTTTTTCTGAAATATTATAGTATATAGACCGAAATTATTTATATTTGCACCCCGAAACAAAAACAGTATTTGTTTTGAATTAGGCCTCGTGGCGCAACTGAATAGCGCACTTGATTACGGCTCAAGAGGTTACAAGTTTGAATCTTGTCGAGGTCACAAAATTGTTAAAAAGTCTGCATATTTTTGCAGACTTTTTTTGTTTTCTAAAATGCTACTATTAAAAAGAGATAGTTGTTTTGAGTCTTTTATTATAGAGGTGTATTAAACCTTAATTTTTTTAAGGGAAAAATTGAAAATTAAGTATCTATTTCTTTGTTCTTTTCCACCAAATGTAAGATACAAAGCCAACTAAACTAATTATTGAACCCCATAATAAACCTGTTTTAAGCTGGTCTGTACTTTTTCCTATAAATGCGATGAATATTGTTAAGGGTAAAATTCCCACTAGCGTTGCGGTTATAAATTTTAAATAACTCATTTTTAGCATACCGCCTATAAAACTTATCGCATCATTTGACAGAAAGGGGTTGAGACGAGTAACTATAACAGCAAAAAAACCATACTCTTCAATAAAACTCTCAATGTTTTTTTCTGTTTTTCTTCCTAATAATTTCATTATAAATGTCTCTCCTAGATAACGGCCTATTACGTATCCTACAGTTGATGCAGCAAATACAGCGACTAGAATAATCAAACTTCCCCATATGGGACCATAAGCTAAGATTGACACTACAATTAATGCTACAGAGGGAATAACTAATAAGAACATCTGGACTATCATTGCAAGTATAATTACAAGAGGTCCTAGCCAGCCAAATCCTGCCACCCACTCTTTAATACGTTCTTCATTATCACTTGTAAGAACACTCCAGGCTGTGTCTAAAAATTGCTTAAAGCTTGGTATAAGTAAATAACATAAAATTATCCCACCTATTAATATTATGCTTAAGTAAAGAGGTAAATTACTTTTTGATGTTTGATCATCTTTATCCATTAATTAAAGTTTACTTGTAATATGGTTGCTGGACCATCTCCAGATTCGTTAGAGATGTAGAGCACTCCATCTGGGCTAAAAGTGATCCCTTCTGGTTGTGCAAAATGTTTTTTGTTAAGTTCGTAAACCTTTTCAATTGTGCCTTTTTTATCAAGTATTACTAGTTTAGGATTTTTTCCTTCTAAAACATAATATTTGCCATTTTTAGGATGTATGGCAACATCTGAGGGGCTAAATGTTTTATAAACTTTCTTTTTTTGATAGTTTTTAAATGCCTCATCAGTCATATTTATTTTTATACTTGGACTAGCATTCATAGCTTTAGAATTTATAGGAATTTCATACAAACCTTTAAAGCTGTCAGATTTATCTCTGTCTTTTGGCGCGATGATAAGACTATTTGTTTTAGAATTTAATGCTAAAGATTCTACATTGTTCTTTGAAGAAAAATCTGTTTTAAAAGATTTGACTGTTTTGTTTTTGCTTCTGAAATTTGAAACTTCATAAATAGTACCATCGCTTCTTAATACATATGCATCATTATCTTTAATTGTGATTCCTTCATAATCTCCTGAGCCTTCAAACTCTATTTCTTCAATAATTTTGTTGGAATCCAAATTATAAATAAAAATGATGCCATCTTCATCCTGCACACTAGCTATATTTCCATCAGGCAACCATGCAATACCGCTTATTTCATTTAAATCTTTGGGGAGATTCCAGGTTTTTTGGATTGAATATTGTTTTGAGATGTTATTTTGGTTTCTGTCGTTTTGTGCAGAAAATGCAAAAAATCCTGCAATGATTAAAAATACCATCATACCGTAAGATATTATTTTAAGTGTTTTCATTTTCTGTTTATATAAGATAGAGGTTGCTATTAATTTATGAGTTAAAGATGCGACCTAAATCTGTAAACAATTTGGAAAACTATGGAGATCAGTGTTTTTTAAGATATTTTAACTAGCTAAGGAAATTCAACTTTAAAGATATGTGTAGTGTCAAAATGGTATTTTAGTTTTAAGTCATATTTGTCAGTAATAGCTTTAGCAATGGCAAGTCCTAATCCTGTTGATTTTTTGTTAGTACTATATTTTTTAAACCTTGTAAATAAAGTGTTTTCATCTAACATTTCCGAAGTACTTATATTGCTTATTTTCCAGCTTTTTGACTCAATATGTATTTGTATTATTTCATTTTTTTGACCGTGAATTAATGCATTCTTAACAAGATTAGTAAGTAGTATTACTGCAAGGTCTTCATTTATTTGATAATTTAAAATACCATTATTTGTAATATTTACTTTCATCATTTTATGATGAGCCATGTCTTCAAAATCTACTACTATATTTTTTGTAATCTCTGTAAAGTTTACTTGATTTTCATTTTCAAATTGATGATTTTCAATTTTTGAAAGCAATAAGAGTGACTTATTGAGTCTTGTTAATTTATTTAAATTGTCTAAGACTGTTGTAATGTCGTCTGCTTGATTTTTTTTAAGTGCATTATTTTCAAGAAACAATTCTAGCTTATTGATACTAATTGCTAGAGGTGTTTGTAATTCATGCGATGCATTTTCAATAAATTGCTTTTGAGTTATATAACTGTTTGTAGATTTTTTTATGAGTTTATCAACGGTAGTATTTAGCAGGTTAAATTCATCTATGTTTGATTTTGGAATATTGATAGCTGTGTTTTTTTCAATTCTAAAATCTTTTAGCTGTTTAATAAGCGTATAAAAAGGTTGCCAAATTTTAAGTAGTAATAAATTGTTTAAGACAAGCACACTTGCAATGAGCAATAAATAGAGACCAAATAAATAGAGTATAAGATCTTTAGCAAGATCATCCTCTTCAACCATAGAGGTTATAATTTTTAATCTGTAATGTTTTTTGTTAATAGCAATTGCACTTTCGTGGAGACGTACTGGCTCGTAATCTTTTTCATTGAGCATATACATTAAAGTATCGCGATAATTTTCCTTAAATTCCTCAAAGGTTTTTTTCGAAATTAAAGTAAAATCATACACATGCTTTTTAAATTCTGGGTCATTCTGCTCTAAGATTGTTGGGTCTTCTGCAGCTCTTTGTACCATTAAAAGTTTTTGATTTTCTAACCCATCATCCAGGCTGTCATAAATCTCATCTAGCATTGCATAATAAAACAAAACAGCCCAGATTGTTATGAGTATCAAAAGCAAAAACGCCAGGAATTTTGATGTATAGTTTAATAATTTCATTATTCAACTTCTAGTTTATAACCTACTCCGTATACTGCCTCTACGGTAATGGTTGCTTTATCCATTTTTTTTCGAAGGTTTTTTATTTGTGAATAGATAAAGTCAAAACTGTCTGTTTGATCTATATGGTCTCCCCAAACATGTTCGGCTAAAGCGGTTTTTGTAACCAGTCTAGTTTTATTTGCAATAAGGTACATGAGTATACTATATTCTTTTCGATTAAGAATGATTTTTTCATCTGCAATTTTGATAATTCTACTTTCTGTATCTATTAAAACATTGCCTATTTCAACAAGTGTATTACCATCAAAGTTGCGACGGCGTAACACAGCTTTAATCCTAGCATTTAGTTCTGCCATATGAAATGGTTTTGGTAAATAATCATCAGCTCCTAGATCTAACCCTTTTAAACGATCGTCTAATGAGTCTTTGGCAGAGACAATAATAACCCCATCATCCTTTCCTTGTTTTTTCAAATACTTAAGTAGTTCTAACCCATCACCATCTGGAAGTCCTATGTCTAGAAGAATACAGTCATAATCATACACGCCTATTTTTTCAGTAGCAGACTTAAAATTTGAGGCAGCTTCAACAATGTATAGTTCTTGTTCTAGACTCTGGCGCATATTATTAAGCATTTCTTGCTCATCTTCAACGATCAATATTTTCATTTTCTTCGGAAATTTTAAACAATAATATAATGGAATTCTAAAATGAAATGGGAATTTAATATAATTAGTGGTACTACAAACCCTAGATAAACCGAAAATGTTTTTTATTATTTATTTAATATTCTGGTGTAAAACTGCATTCCTAAATTTTTACAGATTCCTATTGTTTATTTGAACCAAAGTAAAAAAACAAAATAATATGAAAAATTTAAAATTTGCTGTCATTGCATTATTTGCAACAGCAGCACTAAGCGCACAAGATTTAATGATGGAGCAAGTTCCAGATAATTTAATCACAAGTTTTAATAAAGCATATCCAACTGCTACAAATGTTGAATGGGAGCTTGAAGAAATGAATTACAAAGTTGAGTTTGATTTTAATTCAATTGAAAATGAAATATGGTATTCTAAAGAAGGAATCATTGTTAAAATAGAAAAAGAACTTACTAAAAATCAACTTCCATCAGCAATAAGTGATGTGGTACAATCTAAATACCCAAAATACAATATTGATGAAATTGAATTGACTGAAGAGAATGGTAATAACACCTATGAGTTAGAACTTGAAAAATGGTTTGCAAAAGATGTAAAAATTGTGATTACAGAAGACGGAAATATTTTAAGAACAAAATAAAAAATGAAGTCATATAATTAAAAGAGTTAGGGTTTTTCTAGCTCTTTTTAAATTTAAACAATGAGGTATTTAATATCCATATTAATTTTTATTTTGAGTAGTACTATAAGCTGGACTCAAGAAAATTTTATCATGTATGTTGAGCCTCAAATTGAAGTTGAGCATTCGGTAAACAATTTATATAGTATAAATTTTAGTGTAGAAAATAGAAATTTACTTTATAAAAATAATGAACAACAGTTTGTTGTAAAGCAAATAGACATAGGTCATGTTTCACAATTTGAATTAAGCGTAAATCAACTTATAGGAGTTGGGATAAAGTATCGTTTTAAGAAAGTTTTTAATATCAATGAAGAAAATGAATTACGTTTATTACAAGTATATAAATGGAAGAATACTTGGCATAATCATAATATAAAAAACAGATTACGTACAGAACAACGTTTTTATAAATCTACCTTTAAAAACAGATTACGATATGAGTTAGGTACAGCGTTTTTAATAAATCAATTAAGTAATAGCTATATAAAATTAGAAACAGAAGCGTTGTTTGAAATAGCTAAAACTCAAAAGCCTGAATATGAACAGCGCCTTACGACACTATATGGTTTTAAATTAAAAAAGGATAAAGTAGTAGAAGTTGGAACACAATATAGACTTGCGGATTACACGCAAAATTTAAATCATGAGTTATTTTTGGTCTTAAAATTAGAGATTGATTTATAAAAAATAAAAATTTATAAAGTATGACTTAGCTCCCGCATCTTTCTACTTATGCTATGTAACCACCTTAGTTGTTCCCAGATCAAATGCGCCTCATGATAATTTTTCTCTTGATCTTGAGTTTCTTGAATCAAGGCTTTAACGTCAGAAAATTTAAAATTCATTAACCGTTGCTCGCTTGCTGATGGTGCCGCTAGTTTTAGCGTGCTTGCTTCTATGTTTTGAGATGATTTCTCTAATCTTTGTTTAACATATTTTAAATTATCTTCAATAATAGTTACAGCTTCTTTAAAGTTATTAGATGCTGGAGTAGTTTTATGGTGTTGTAAATACGTGCTTAAAGTTGCTAGTGAAGAAAGCAGTGTGTGGTTTAAAACAACTAGCTCATAAATAGTATCTAAATTTTTCTGTTTAGATTTAGGTTCTTGCGCCATTCTTTGAAAAGCAGCATTTAAATTTGAAGTTTGCAAAAATGCAGTTTTACGAGCTACTTTGAAATTAGTTGAAACACTAGTTTTATCAATATAAACTGATGCTATTTCTACGAAAAATTTTTGATTTGCCAATACACTAGATGCTATGTCTCCACGAATTTCTAAAAACCCCCAAGCTGGCCATAACCATTTAATAGCCATAAATGACAACAATGCACCAATAATTGTATCTAATATTCTATACTGTATTACTACAAAAATATCTGGACGTAAAATAGCGTAAATAAAAACCACACTCAATGTCACAAACGCAGCCGAAACTTTATAGTTTTTTTGTAAAACCATAAAAGCAATAACTAGAGTTATTATACTTAATACTCCTAAAATATAATTATCCTTTACAAAGAACACAATTCCAGCTGCAATGAATGCGCCTATTACCGTACCTATAATTCTATCTTTAGAGCGATCTTTTGTTAGACCGTAACTAGGGCGCATAATAACAACAATCGTAAGTAAAATCCAATATGGATTTTGAAACTGTAATAGCGTTCCTACTAGAAATCCTGTCATCATAACAACAGATAAGCGTAAGGAGTGTTTAAAAATAGTTGATTTAAATGTAAAGTTTTGAACTCCCATTTTCAAATCATATTCTTGTGGCACTAAAAATTGCTTTAGTTTTTTCGTTGCGAGAAATTCTGAAGATTTTAAAGTTGGATTAGATAATAACCATTTAATACGTTTTAATTTTTCAAATTGTTTTTCTTGGTATTCTAATAAATTTTGAAGAATAACAAAATGCTCATAATTTACCTTTTCGTCTATTGTATTAATTTTAGCTTTAGTGGATTTTAATAGTTTTTCTAATTTATTAAAACAAGAAATATCCTTTTTATTGAAAGAGATTGCAAAGACATTAAGTTGCTCAGAAATCTCAAAAATGATAGATTGAAAATTTTCTTTTAAACCTCTATTTTTTTCAAACAAAGTGTCCATAGTATCATAATCTACGGGATTTGCTATAGCTGTTTCTAATATTTCTACAAGCTGAATAAATATGAGCAATTGCTTGTTTTGATATTTAGAATTTCCAGAAGTTTTTCTAGATACAATCAAAATATCACGTAGTGTTTCATGATGTTCAATTAGTTCAGTTTGAAGTTTATGAAGTGTGTTTTGTAATTCTTTTCTGTTACTTTTTTCACCAACAAGTTGAGCGCGTGTTTTTAAAAATTGAGCAGTTAGTTCAAATGTTTCTATGAGAGACTCCTCAGTTTGCGCTTTTGGGTTTAAGTAATAAGCAATTGTTACAAGTAACAAATACCACAACCCTCCAAGACCAATTAATAAAGAATACTCGTATGGTTCAAGTCCAGTAGGGGTATGAGCAAAACTTAAAACTAAAGCTAACAAGCCAGAAAAACTTATAAGTGAAGCTCTAAAACCATAAATTGAAATATAAGCAATTGAAAACGTAAGTAACCCTAAAATAGGGAGTAGTAAAATTAGTTGTATGTTGAGATAGCCGCCTATAAAACTTACAATAGTTACTAAAGCTGCAGAAAATAGAATTCCTAACTTTTTGTTTCTAAAGCTTCCATGCGTATTGCTAGGTGAACTCCAAAAAGCTCCAAAACATAAAGCAAGACCAATGTCTAAATGTTCAAGTGCAATTCCTAAAACAATAGGTACTGTTATAGCAATACCCACAAGAATAGCTTTTGAAAAATTAAAGCTCTTTAAGAACTTCAAAAATGTTTCAAATGTTTTTAGTGAATCAATATTGAGAAATTTTTAATTATATAATTACAAATATACTTTTGATAAAATAAGATGTTCTTAAAGATTTACAAAAAGGTAAACTTTGTATCATATATTAATTACCTTGTATAAAAAATAAATAAATTTTTTTAGTTCTTTTCAGGCAGAACTAAAAAAACTTTCTATCTTTGCATTAGTTATGGAGAATAAATTAACAAATAAGCAAAAAGAACTTATTGAAAGTTTTGGTGTAATTCAAGAAGGAATGGGACTTTCACCTGCTTCTGCGCGAGTAGATGCTTTGTTAACAATAGCAGATACTACAGAGTTGACTTTTGATGACATTCGAGAGTCTCTTGAATTAAGCAAGAGTGCAACTAGTAATGCAATTAATAATTTATTAATGCTTAGGCGTATTGGATACAAAACAAAACCTGGTGATCGTAAACGTTATTTTCATACTAAACTAGGTCAATGGAAAAATACCTTTTTAGATAGCATAAATGGCCTTACAGCATATAATGAGGTAGTTAAGGAAATTTTAACGCATAGAACAAAGAAAACAAAAGAATTTAATGATCAATTAAAGGACTTTACAGAGTTTCTTGCTTATTATCAAGAAGAGAGTATCAAGCTTATTACTAATTGGAAAAAATAGAAAAAATTTTTTTATCAATCTGGTTCTTTTTATTCTGAACCATACAATTTTGGAAAAACAAAAAGAAATGAATATAATTGTTAAATCGATACTAGCGCTCACTATTACATTAATGTCATTTGTAGCAGCAGCGCAAGAATCAATCACTTTTAATACGATTGAGGAAAATATTGACTAAATCTGAGTGTCTTTATATAATATGTTGATCTCATTATTTTTTGGATGTTTTTTTTAATTGCAGCCATTATTGGAACATCATTAGCATTGATTGATCGTTTTGCTCTCAATTATGAAATATTGACTTTCAAAAAAGGCTTACTAGAAATGATATTTAGTTTGTTTATAGCGTTTCCTTTTTTATCACTTACCGTAAGAAGATTACATGATACAAATCGTAGTGGCTGGTGGTTATTACTCCATTTAATCCCAATCTTAGGAAGTATTATTTTGTTGATTTTGTTAATGCAAAAATCAAAAAAAAGGATCAATCGATACGGAATGATAACTAAATTTCAGAAGAAGACAATAGATAACTAATGTTTATTAATAATGGTTAAAATTTAAAAGATGTTCTATTATATAGCAAGTAAAAATCCTATGTTAGAAGTAAGTATTGTTAAAAATTATACGGAAACAGATTTAGAACATGTGTTTTTATTTATGGATACGCTTATAAAAAATCCAGACTTAAATGTTCTATTTAAAGTTGAACCTTCAATCAAAGAGCAGTTTAAAAGTTTAATAGAAAAAAGAAGTTGCCGTCCATCTTATGCTTATAACATAATTGAAAATATTGCCTAATGAAAGAATTTTGGTTTACATATCAAACTAATATAATTTGGACAGCTATTGTTATTATCGTAGTAATAATATTAAGGTTTCTAACAAAAATCTTTCATAATTGGTTAGAAAAAAGAAGCCTTAGGAGAAAGCCTGAGGTTGAGCCTAACACAATTATTTTAACTAAGAAAATTTTGAATTCTCTATGGGTATTGTTGGGTGTCATGGCTATATCTTGGAATTTTATGGATGAAGATAGGGTCAAAGAAGTTGCTTTAGGCAATTTTGGTCTTGTGTTGTATTTAGGTGTTGTTGCGGTTGTTACATTAGTAATAGCATCTATAACTCAGTCTTGGTTTGAAAGAAGTATTAGAGAAAAAAAGAATGCTAATCAAGATACTACCAGCTATAAATTTTTGAGATACATTGCCATATTTGGAGTTTATTTTCTTGGAGGTATTTTGGCATTAATAGCTTTTGAGTCAATGCGAAGTTTTGCAGTAACGGCTTTAGGTAGCGCTGGTGTTTTAGCAATAGTTGCTGGAGTTGCCTCGCAAGAAGCACTTTCTAATTTGGTAGGAGGTCTTTTTATTATCGCATTTAAACCATTCAAGTTAGGCGATATAATTAAGCTCGACGAAACTATGGTAGGTACGGTTTCAGACATAACATTGAGACATACTATTATTCGTAATTACGAAAATAAAATGATTGTCATACCTAATGCAATTATTAACAAAGAGAAATTAATCAATTATGACTTAGGAGAGCGTATGTGTTGCCAGTGGGTAGAAATTGGTATTTCTTATGATAGTGATATTGATCTTGCTAGGCATATTATGCGAGAAGAATGTGAAGACCACCCTAATTTATTAGATCATCGCAGTGAACTTGACAAGTACAACAATAAAAAGAAAGTAATTGTTAGAGTAATTGATTTAGGTGATAGTGCTGTTACCTTACGTGCATGGGCATGGGCAGCAAATTTTACAGATGCTTTTGAGATGAAATGTGATTTATATGAAAGCATAAAGAAAAGATTTGATAAAGAGGGTATTTCAATTCCGTTTCCACACAGAACTATGGTATTTAAAGAAGAACAACTTAAAAGTCTTAAAGGTGAATTAAAACTAACAGAATAGATGAATCTAAAAACCAACCACCATGATAATAATAAATATAGCGATGATATTTATAATTGCTTTAGTAATTATAGGAGCAGTAACACTTTTTTATATGATGCGAAAAAAATTAAAAAAATAGCACAAACTGAAATTTAATAAAAATAAAATAGCCGTGCTTTATATACTCTCAGCAGTATTCTGGGGGTTTCTAATAATTGCAAAAAGTTATTGGATGGAGACTGACAATGATAAATTTTATACAAGTTTTTTTGTGATAGGCTATATCGTTCAAACAACAATTATACACACTCTTTTAAACTATAAATCAAATAATAGCAATAATAATAATGAATAAAAAAACACTCTTTTCAACACTTTTGTTAGTGACTATATATGGTACTGCGCTAAGCCAGGTTAATGAAGAAGACCAACAAAAAAGTGATTCTTTACAACAAAAAGCAACGCTAGGTATTAAAGAAAAATTTCCTAGAGCTAGAGTTTTAAATTTTGAATATGGACAAACTTTATCTCGTGATTTTGATTCAGAATTATTTGATCAAGAATTTCAAGATGGAGAAATAAAGGCACAAAGAACTTTTACAGCTTCGGCTAATGTTCCTATTTTTAAAACAAGACAATGGGGTTTAACTGGGTCTTTAAATTATCAATTTAATGAGTTTGAATTTGACGATATTGAATCGACTGATGTTTCAGTTTTTGAACAAAACGGAATTGTTAATTTTCATAACTTTTCCGCAGCCATTAGTTCAACATATTTCTCTAGTCTTTTTAAAAAGCCAGTGATTTATAATGCTTCATTAATAGTAGATGGAAATGATGAAGGTGTCGAGCGTTTAAAGGGTCTTGTGGGCTTATCATTTATATTAAAGCGTACTGAGCGAACAACCCTAACTCTTGGAGCAATTGTATTTATTGATCCTACTTCTCAGCTTCCCTTCTTTCCTACATTCTCCTACAATCATAGGTTTAAAAATTCAAAATGGGAACTTGATTTTATACTGCCGCAGCGTTTATTGTTTAGAAGACCTGTTGGTAAAAACGGTCGTTTTTCTATTGGTAGTAGCTTTGGTTCTACAGGTTTTTACGTGAATGTCGATAACCCTAATTTTGCCGAAACATTTGAATATAGTCAACTAGAGATTAAATCTGGAGTTATATATGAACACCGTTTTAGTAATTATCTTATTGGAACATTCCAAGGTGGATTACAAAATTTTATTAGTAATCGTTTGACAGAAAAAGGAGAGCCAACACAGGATTTTATTTATGAAAATAACCAAGACCCTACAGGGTATTTTCAAGTGGGATTTTCAATAGACCCATTTGCGGGCAAGAAAAAATAATATAGACTGGTTGTTGGATATGGGTTCTGTCCAGAACAGTTTAAAAACGTAAAAGAGCCAAAATTTCAAATTAACAAAACAACTTATTATGAAAACAAAAATTTTAATTCTTTCGATGTTATTTTCTGGTGCAATGATGACTGCTCAAGAAACTTTTAAAAAATTTAACTTTGGTGTAAGAAGTGGTCTTAACATTGCAACTGTTGTGAGTGAAGATGATGATTTTGATAACCCAGATGCTCGTTTTGGTGCTTATGCAGGTCTAGTTTTTGAATATAGATTCTCAGAGCGTTTTTCACTATTAACAGAGGCATTCTATTCACAGCAAGGTTTTAGTCTTGGTGATGATGTTTCATTAGATGATGATTTTGATGCTGAGTTTCAAGTTGATTATATTCAAGTCCCAGTACTTTTTAAAGTTAATATCATTAAGGGATTAAGTGCCCATGCAGGTCCACAAATAGGATTTAAAATTAATGAAGAGGTTGATTTAGATATTACTGAAAATGGAGGAGATACAGAAACAGACTTTTTTAACTCAACGGATTTCCAACTTGCTACAGGTGCACAATACACTTTTGATTTTGGACTATTTGTACAAGCAAGATATACATTAGGACTCTCTGAAGTTATTGAAGACTCAGAAGGTCATAACTCAATTTTTTCGACAGGAGTCGGGTTTATGTTCTAAATAATTTAAACATTTAGATATTACTTAAAAGCCTGCATATTAATATGCAGGCTTTTTATATACTATTTATTAATAGTATATTTAAATGGAAAATATTAAAATGATTATGGAAACCATTAATAGATTTGAAGCCGCTATTTCAAGATTGTATGATGCTTTTCACTCAAATAAACTTAATCCTGAATGTAATAAACAATGTGCTGTAGGGAACATTTGTGATAATAAGGATGCTTGGAAACACTTTAGTGATTTTCATGGGAGTATTCAGCTCAATTATGTTGGGATTGTGCATCAACGCCTAGGAAGAAAAATTAATGGTTATTTACCAATTGAGCTTTTAAAAATAGAAGCTACTTTTTTAAAAACATGTGGGTTTCAAATTCCTCTGCGCGGTTTTTCAAAGCATAGAAAAATTCCAATCCCAAAAGAAGTTCTTTTTGAAGGGATGGTTTCGGTGATTGAGTTGCTTTGTGAGTTTGATAATATTCCAAACCCAATGGCTTATGAGGCAATTTTCAGAAATGAAGTTGTTTCAAAAATGGGAGCTCAAATTATAACTGAAATAGTTGATGTTTAATATTTTTCTCGTTTCAGTATTAAAATAACTTTTAATTTTATAATTTAGACACATGGGAGTAGGAGCATTAGTTTTAGGAACAGCATTTCTTTGTTTAGTATTGGGTATCATTGCCATTATTAAAGAAGAAGTATAGTTTTCCAAACATAAATTTTTTTTAGAGCCACATAGTTGTGGCTTATTTTGTTATACATAAATATGATTTCAATAGAAGATTACATTAGAGATATTCAAGATTTCCCGAAAATGGGCGTTGTCTTCAAAGACATCACTCCATTATTAGCTAATCACTTGGCTATTGAACGATGTTTAGAATTATTGTTAGAGAAAGTTGGTGATGAAAAAATTGATAAAGTAGTTGGGATTGAGTCGCGTGGATTTTTTTTTGGGATGTTACTCGCCCAAAAACTTAACGCTGGCTTTGTTCCTATTAGAAAACCTGGAAAGCTTCCTTATGAAACCCATAAAGAACCATATTTATTAGAATATGGCATGGATGTTCTTGAAATGCATGAAGATGCTATCAAAAAAGGAGAGCGTATTTTGATTCACGATGATGTACTTGCCACAGGCGGCACTGCTAGAGCCGCGTGTAATTTAGTTAAAAAGTGTGGTGGCGAAATTGTGCAATGCAACTTTATTATGCAAATAGATTTTCTCTGCGGAAATGAGAAACTCAAATCTTATGACGTGGCTTCTGTTTTAAATTATTAATTAATCCAAAGCGTTTTTAGTTACCCAAAGCTTATATCCAAAAATTGCCATTTGAAATTTTGAAGCTTTTGCTAAATCCAACTTTTTTTTTGTGAAGCTTGGAAGTATTGCTTTATTTATTTTAGCGAGTGTTTTGAAAATAGATTTTTTCATTCTTTAAAAGTATAACCTTCTTGATTGCAAATTTACGATTAAACTTCTAAATGGTTAGTTAACAAATTGTTTAAAAACTCAATTCTTGTTTTGTGAATAAATTAGAAATCACATCTCAAAAATTATTTTTCAATCAGTATCTTCGCATCCTTAATATAATAATAGTATGAGTCTTCTGTATGTTTTTCTTGGATTAGTATTGCTTGTTGTAGGCGGAGAATTTCTCGTTCGCGCTGCGGTGGGATTATCATTTAAACTTAAATTATCAAAAATGGTAATAGGTTTGACGGTAGTGTCCTTTGCTACATCTGCACCAGAATTATTAGTAAGTATTCAAGCAGCAATGGAAGGTTTTAGTGATATATCTATAGGGAATGTGATAGGCTCAAACATTGCAAATATAGGCTTGGTTCTAGGAATCACAGCAATAATTGCCCCATTAACTATTGATAAGGATTTTTACAAATTTAATTGGCCAGTGATGATGATTCTCTCTGTCACACTCTATTTTATCCTAGCCAGCGGCAATGTAATCACTGCAATCGAAGGAGTTGTATTATTATTAATGTTAGCGGTTTATTTATTTATTCTTATTCGTCGTGCAAGAAAACAACCCATAAGTGCTGATACTGTTGAGGAAATCGATGAGGGTCTTTCAACGGTTTCAAATGTTAAGATTATTATTTGGTTATTAATTGGTGGTACTGCGCTGTATTTTGGTAGTGAATGGCTTGTAAGAGGTGCGGTTGATATCGCTAATTATTTTGAAGTTAGTGAGCGTGTAATAGCTATCACAATGATTGCTGTAGGAACTAGTGTTCCAGAACTTGCAGCCTCTGTAATTGCCGCGTTAAAAAAAGAAAAAGCACTTTCATTAGGAAATTTAATAGGGTCAAACATTTTTAATATCGCTTCAGTTTTAGGAGTTACAGCATTAATACAGCCTATTGCTTTAAAAAGTCCAGAGGTATTAACTAGTGATATTTGGTGGATGATGGGGTTTGCTGCTGTGCTTATTCCGTTAGCTTTTTTGCCTAGAAAGTTTGAGATAGGGAGGATCAAGGGGCTTACAATTGTTGTCGCATATTGTGTTTTTGTTAGTTTAGCTTTTATAGGATAATATTTTATTTACAACTTCGGAAATATATCTACGGCAACTTTTTAGTTATTCAATTACAATTTTAGTTTTAGAAGCGATGTTATTTTATACCTTAATATATAGGTATATAAATTCTTAAATTATTTTTTGTCATCAGTTTTTTACCAATATCTTATTGTCTAAATTTTTGTATTAGTAATTTATTTCAGAAGAGAGACTAGAAATATTATTTTGTTTTCATATTTATACATATTTAATTTTGACTTCTTAGATAAATTAGGGGGTGTGTTGTTTAAAAACAACAATTATTAATAAGTTAACATTAAAAAATAGGGGGTGTGTTTGTAAAAAGTTTATTTTTGTGCTTTAATTTAATATAAACACACTTTAAAATATGTCTACATTAAGATTTCATGCCATAAAAGAAACATTCAATCGTCCAGTAATTGATGTTGAAGAACCAGCAAGACGTTCAGATATTTTTGGAAAAAACGTATTTAATGATGCTGCAATGCGTCAATACTTGACAAAAGACTCTTTTAAAAGTGTA
Organism: Patiriisocius marinistellae; assembly: GCF_009014635.1. Taxonomy (GTDB): domain Bacteria; phylum Bacteroidota; class Bacteroidia; order Flavobacteriales; family Flavobacteriaceae; genus Patiriisocius; species Patiriisocius marinistellae. Next base: position 1,365,696 of record NZ_BKCF01000001.1, read on the forward strand.
CAAGATGCTATTGTTAATGGTAGTAAAATTGATCGTTCTGTAGCAGATCATATCTCGACAGGTATGAAAGAGTGGGCTATTTCAAAGGGAGCGACACATTATACGCATTGGTTTCAACCATTAACAGGAACAACTGCAGAAAAGCACGATGCTTTTTTTGAAACTACTGAGGATGGTGCGATAGAAAAATTTGGTGGTGGACAGTTAGTTCAACAAGAGCCAGATGCATCAAGCTTTCCTAACGGTGGGATTAGAAATACGTTTGAGGCTCGTGGTTATACTGCTTGGGACCCTACTTCTCCTGCATTTATATATGGGACCACTTTGTGCATACCTACGGTATTTGTTTCTTACACAGGTGAGGCCTTAGATAATAAAACTCCTTTATTGAGAGCGTTACAATCAATCGATACTGCTGCAACAGCTGTTGCAAAGTATTTTGACAAGAGCGTAACTAAAGTAAACCCTACATTAGGATGGGAGCAAGAGTACTTTTTAATTGACAAAGCTCTTGCTAAGTCAAGGCCAGATATTAATCTTGCAGGAAGAACATTACTTGGACATTCTTCTGCAAAAGGACAACAATTAGATGACCATTATTTTGGTTCAATTCCTAAAAGAGCGCTTGACTATATGCGTGATTTAGAAACTGAATGCATGCTTTTAGGAATTCCTGTAAAGACAAGACATAATGAAGTAGCTCCTAATCAGTTTGAGTTAGCGCCTATTTTTGAAGAAACAAACCTTGCGGTTGATCACAACTCCTTGTTAATGGATGTGATGAGTAAGGTTGCAGACCGTCATAATTTTAAAGTGTTATTTCATGAAAAACCATTTGCTGGTATTAATGGAAGCGGAAAACATAATAACTGGTCATTAGCTACAAGTACTGGGGTAAATTTATTAAGCCCAGGTACTACGCCAATGAAAAACCTCCAGTTTTTAACCTTCTTTATTAATACTATAAAAGCAGTAAATGAATATGAAGAGTTATTAAGATCTGCAATTGCAGGTGCAAGTAATGATCATCGTTTGGGTGCAAATGAGGCGCCGCCAGCAATTATCTCTGTTTTTATTGGATCACAGTTGACAAATGTATTAGACGCACTTGAAAAAGTGAAGAATGGGAAATTATCACCAGAAGATAAAACAGATTTAAAGTTAAACGTTGTTGGCAAAATCCCTGAAATTTTACTTGATAATACAGATCGTAACCGTACATCACCGTTTGCTTTTACTGGAAATAAATTTGAATTTAGAGCAGTAGGTTCAACTGCAAACTGTGCGAAGCCTATGACCGTATTAAATGCTATTGTTGCAAAACAATTAATGGAGTTTAAAACGCAGGTTGATGCGCTTATCAAGGATAAAAAAATGAAGAAGGATGATGCTATGTTTAACGTATTGAGAGAATATATTAAGGATAGTAAACGTATTAGATTTGAAGGTGATGGTTATGGAGAGGCTTGGGAAAAGGAAGCAAAGAAGCGTGGGTTGAGTAATAATAAAACAACACCTATTGCTTTAAGGGAGCAAGTTTCTAAGAAGACAATTAAACTTTATGAGGATCTTGGTATTATGAGTAAGGTAGAGGTAGAGGCTCGTCACGAAATTGAAGTAGAAGAATATGCTATGCACATTCAAATTGAAGGGCGTGTTCTTGGTGATATTGCAAGAAATCATGTTATACCAACAGCAATTAAATATCAAAACATTTTAATTGAAAATGTACAAGGATTAAAAGATATCTACGGGAAAGATTTTAAGAAATTTGCTAGCGAACAAATGAGATTAATTGAAGCTATCAGCGCCCATATTGAGAATATTAATAAAGATATTACATCAATGATTGATGCTCGTAAAAAAGCAAATAAAATTGAAGATGGAGAAAAGAGAGCTATTCTTTATTGTGATGAGGTTAAGCCATTTTTTGAGACAATTAGATATCATTGTGATAAACTTGAGCTATTAGTTGATGATGAATTATGGCCATTAACAAAATACAGAGAATTGCTATTTACTAGATAGTTATAAAATAAATTAGAGTTGATTTAAGTCCTGTTTCAGTTTGAGACAGGACTTTTGTTATTTATTATATTATAAATGCATGATAAAATTCACAAAGCAGGAAAAAGACTACGTTGATTGTCTGATAAATTCTGCATTGTAACGAACGCGTAAGGACTTTGAAATTTTAACGTTTCTTTAACATATTTGAGATATAGGAAGAATTTGTTTAGTTACCGATAAATATTAATTCTTAGCCGATTTTACCAAACACCATTAACACGTGTTTTCCTACAAATACTTTAAATGATTGATTACTACGTACATCCACGTATATATTAAGTCAAATTAATTTTAATCTTTGGATTGCGAAATTAAATATGAATACATGTTAATTTAAGCACTCTCTCCTCGCCCAAATTTTGATTAACATATTAATCGTGTTTCATTTAATTAATAACTAAAAATCTATCTAATTATGAAGAAAGTAATTTTAACAGGAATGTTTTCATTTTTAACTTTAATGGGGTTTTCACAGAATATTAGTGATTTGCTTCAATCAGGTACAAATAATGCTGATATTAATCAGACTTCAACAGGGGTATTTTATAACGCTAGTGATGTTGATCAAAATGGAGCAAGCAATGATGCTCAAATAACTCAAGTGGGTAATAATGAGTCGGTTTTAACTCAGACAGGAACTTTAAATATGGCTACAGTGAACCAAGTTGGCGGTAATGGAAATCCTGGTTTTAATCAAAACCGTCAAGACTCTTCCATAGATCAAGATGGTACAAATAATCAAGCTTTTGTTTCACAAGTTTCTGGTGTAGGAAATAATTTTGCAAGTGGTAACTCTTCAGTATTAACTCAAAACAATACAGCTTCTTCAAATGGAGTGGGAAATTTCGCTACAATAACACAAACAAAGAGAAATCAAACTTCAACTGCAACACAAACCAACGGTAATAACTATTTAAGTGTTACTCAAGAAAGAGATTTAAGTAATGTATCTATAAGTAATCAAACGTCATCTGAGCTTTCCTCTGGTTCTTTAGCTGGAGGTTATTTAAATAGGTCTACTGTTATGCAAAGATTTCGTAGAAACTTTTCAGATGTAGCTCAAAATGGTGATAATAATGACTCTTCTGTAAATCAAAGTTCAACTTTAAATAGTACTCCTATGACTAATGAGGCTTATATAGTCCAAGATGGAGATCTTGGTACTAGTGTTTTAGTTCAAAATAACCTTAATAATTCATTAAGAGGAGATAATACTGCTACAGTTATGCAAACGAATATGGTAAATGGTTTAGGTAATATGAATACTGCAACTCAATTAGGTGCAAATACCGCAACTGTAACACAAACAAATAATTAAATAATAATTATCAACTAAATATTAATAACTAAATTTTACAATTATGAAAAAAGTAATTTTAGGCGCTGCAGCGCTAATGATTGGTACAATGTCTTATGCTCAAAATGTGAATGAACTAGATCAAATGGGTTCTAACAACGCTGATATTGTACAAGTTTCAACAGGCACATTTTACAATAATAGTGATGTTGATCAAGATGGATCTGGAAACGATGCTCAGGTAAATCAAGAAGGTAACAACGATTCTACGGTTGATCAAACCGGAACTGGTAACATGGCCGATATTAATCAAATAGGGGGTAACCAGCCTACATTTTATGTTGATGTAAATACCTCAACAGCTATTCAAAATGGATCTGGAAATGTTATTGATGTAGATCAAGCTAACCTAGGAGGCGGAAATCCTGCAAGTGGAAACATTTCTGAAATAGATCAAAATAATGTAGCTTCGGGTGGAGATGGTAACTATGCGAGAGTATTGCAAGGACCTTTTCACAATGGGTCTTATGTTACTCAAGTGAATGATGATAACTCGGTTAATGTAGATCAATTCGGAGGTAGAAACACTAGTAATACAAATCAAACTTCTGACGGTGTTCTTAGCTCTGTAGGCGCTGGCTTCGAGCAAGAGTCTACTGTAGTGCAAAGAGGTAATTATAACCTTTCTACTGTAAATCAGGATGGTAGTAATAACCAGTCTTCTGTAGATCAACAAACTTCAGCAGGTTTTCCAATTACTCTTGGAGAAAGCAACGTAGCAACGATAGATCAAGATGGATATAACAACATGTCGACCACTACACAAAGTGATTCTATGTTAGGAAATGATGGTAACAATTTAATTACTGTAACTCAAGAGAATTTATCAACTGCTTTCTTGGGTAATATTTCAACAGAAAATCAAATGGGAGGAAATACAGCTACTGTAACACAAACTAATAACTAATTAGGATAATTGAATGTAAGGATGTAAATAATACATCCTTACTTTTCATAAATTAAATTAATATAAAACCCCAAGTTAACTTATATTCAGTGTAGTTATTGAAATAAGTTATTAATAAGGAAATTTCTCAATCCTAATATTTCATTAAAAAATGAAATTTTTGTTTTGAGTCAGCAACTAAAATAATTCAATTAATAATTTAAATTTAACAAAATGAAAAAAGTAATTTTAAGTGCATTAGCATTAACATTCACAGCAGTTGGTATTAGTCAAAATGTATCAGAACTAGATCAAATAGCTGGTAACACAGCTACTGTTACACAAACAAGTATAGGGTCTTTTTATAATTTTAGTGATGTAGATCAAGTAGGAACAAATCTTGCTACAGTTACTCAAACAGGAGATAACTCTTCTATAGTAGATCAAACAGGTGCAAGTACAGCAGTTGTTACACAAAGTGGTGGTCAAGGTTTAGCTGGTACAGCAGCAACTAACTCTTCTGATGTTCTTCAGAGTGGTGGTAACACTGCGTTAGTAGATCAAACAGGAGATGGTCATAGTTCAGATGTTGATCAATTTACAGCGGCAGGTTCAGTTGCTGTAGCTAACTTAGCAGATATTGATCAAACTGGAGACTCTCAAGAATCTAAGGTTGATCAAATGGAAGAAGGTAACTTTGCTAGTCACAATCAACAAGGAGATAACAACTATGCGGAGACAGATCAAGACAGAAATATGTCTATCGCTCCATTAGCAGGTAATCCAGCAGGTTACACACAAGGGAGTACAATAAATCAAAATGGTTCTTACAACTATGCATTAGCTACACAAAATGGTGCTAATCAAAGATCTATTATTGTTCAAAATGGTGGTGCAAATGCGTTAGCAAATTATTCTAATGAGGCTACGGTAACTCAAACTGGTTCACTTGCTTACTCTACGGTAAACCAAGGTGATTTAGTTGCAGGAGATGCTAATAACACTGCTACTGTAATGCAAACTAATAGTTTAGCTTCGCCAACAATGGGGCCTGGTTCTTTTGGAGAAGTTAACAATAGTGCTATAAACCAAAGTGGTGCAAATACTGCAACGGTTACTCAAATTAGCAATTAAAAAAAGATTCTTTAATTTAAAGAGTTTGATGATTATTTAATAAGGTGCTATTTTTTTAGCACCTTATTTTTATATAGATTACAAATGATTTTAGTAACTTTATAAAAAACCAAGAAGATGAAAATTTGTTTTTACATATCATTTCTATTGTTTGGAAGTTTTAATTGCTTTTCTCAAACTAATAAAATAGCAGATGAACTAATTGAGAATAATCAACTTTCTTTACTCTCTTCTGTAGTTAATAATGCTCCTTTACCCAATGGATCATTAAATATTGCCCAAGTGAATCAAATAGGAGTTAATAATGACGCTTCGGTTTTCGTCAAAGCAAAAAAATCAAATGTATTTATAGATCAAAGAGGATCTAATAATACTATTGACGTCTCTTATAATGTAAATGATGTTAGTGCTAATCTTCTTCAAAACGGATCAAATAATTCTATTATTGAAATTGTAAATAATACATTTGGTTCAGTTAATTCTAATGTTAGTCAAGTAGGAAATAATCTTGAAGTTAATAAAATTGGATCTAATAGTATATCTAATGGGCTTGAAGTTAATATGTTGGGTTCTAATAAAACTATTACTATTATTAGTTTTTAAAATTTTATATTTTTGATTCTTAGAATTTCAGCATGAAATCTTTTCTTTACATTATTTTTATTATTAGTATTGTTGCTAAGGGACAATATAATACAATTGTAAAAGCAGATTTGCTTGTTGAAGAAAATACTGAATTTACAGAAATTAAAGCCAGAGCAAATAATTTAGTTGAAGTAAACCAAGATTTACGTTTTGTTTTTTCAATAATTAAAACGATTTCAGAGGATGAGAAATTAAATAAAACTGATGAAGAAGGAGGCTTTTTTTTAAAGCCATTTGAGAAAAAATTTTTAGGAGAGATTACAATTCCAAAAACTGATAAGACAAAGATTATTATTCTTTTATTAGTTTATGACGCCAGAGAAAAATTAATTGGTAAAGCTAGATGGTCACAGTTTGATGAAGAGAGTAGTGAAAAGGTACCTATTGTGCTTTCGAAAGAAGAGATAAGAGCTAGTGCTTATAATGATGCTTTAATTAGTGGCATTGTTACACAAGATACTCGAACAAAATTTGGGAATGATTTTTATAAAATATTTTATGCACAATATTTTTTGAGTGAGATTAATGCAGAAGAGATAATTGATGTTAAAGAGGTACTTGCTTTAGGAAGAAATACAAAAATAGAAGTGAGAATTGATGGAGTTTTGTTGAGCGAGTTTTTTTTAAGACCTAAAGAACAATATTTGAAATATATGTCTCAATTCACTATAGATAATATTGTAAAATATTTGCAGAATAAAAAAAACATGAACAATCAAATTGAACGTTATTAAAATTTTTAGTTAATGAAAAAAATTATAATATTTATAATATTCATAATATTTCCTTTTTTTGGTTTTGCACAACAATTGGTTTATAAAGCAGTGAATCCAGCATTTGGTGGAGATACATTTAATTATCAATGGCTATTAAGCTCTGCAAACGCACAAAATAGTTTTACCGATCCCAATACCCAACAAAATGAGGAAACGAGTGAATTAAGTCAATTTGCGGATAATTTGAATAGACAGCTGTTAAGCCAGATATCTCGTGAAGTGTTTAATAATCAATTTGATTCAGATACATTACAGCCAGGTACATTTACTTTCGGGAGTTTAGAAGTTGAAATAGCAGAAGGTATTACTGGTCTTATTATTAATATTCTTGACACTAATAATGGTGAACAGACTCAAATTATTGTTCCTAATTAGCATGATTTATTTTCAAAAAGTTTTAGTGTTTTTTATAACATTATTTTTTGTGAGTTGTGGCTCTTATTTTAATCAACCTACAAAATTTCAAGATGCCCGTATAGGAGAAACAACAAAAAATACAGAATCAATAAGATCGTTGCCAACACCAGAAAAAAAGGTTGTCATTGGTGTTTATAACTTTAAAGATCAAACAGGTCAATATAAACAAACTCAAGCGGGTAGTAATTTTAGTACAGCAGTAACTCAAGGAGCTACTACTGTTTTAATTAAGGCTTTAGAGGACTCAAAGTGGTTTAGACCTATAGAAAGAGAAAATTTAAGTAATTTATTACAAGAAAGAAAAATTATTGAGGCTACTAGAAATGATTATGCCTCAGACAAAACACAAGTCCAAAGATTATCTCCACTCTTGTTTGCAGGTGTAATCCTAGAAGGAGGTATAATATCTTACGATTCGAATATTTTAACTGGCGGAGCTGGAGCCCGCTATTTTGGGATTGGAGGTTCTACCCAATATCGTCAAGATAGAATTACTATTTATTTAAGAGCAGTGGCTACATCAACTGGCGAAGTAGTGAAAACAGTTTATGTTTCAAAAACAATTTTATCTCAAGGAGTTGATGCTGGACTATTTAGATATGTTAATTTTCAACGGTTGTTAGAAGTTGAGACGGGTTATACAAAAAATGAACCGGCAGAACTTGCTGTTAAGGAAGCCATTGAAAAAGCAGTCGAAAGTTTAGTTTATGAGGGTATAATTGATGGTTTATGGGTAGCAGAAGGGGGAGAAGAAAAAAGAGAAGAAATTAAAACAGAATATCTAAAAAATAAAGAAGAGGAAGAGGCAATCGGGCTTTATAATAGAAAATTTTATGAAAATGATAGAAAGCACAGCATTCATGCAGCTATAGGAGCTGCTCTTATTGATGGAGATCTAGCAACTCATGATCCAGATTTTGCTGTAGAACTTGGATATAAATACGATTTAACAAATTCGTTCCGTGTTAATGCTGCTGCGGGATTATTTAAACTGTATTCTTCACCTGAAATAAACTACTGGTTTATGGATTTTGATTTAAATTTTGAATATAGAATTTTAAGTAATGATAAATTTTCTCCATATATATATGGAGGTCCTGGACTTTTATTATTTGTAGATGATGAGCCATTTAAATTTCTTCAAAAAGGAGATTCATTTGGAAAAATTCAATATGGAATTGGTCTTGAATACCATAGCTCTGATGCATTTAGCTTCTTTTTGAAGGGAGATTATAACTACTCTTTTTCAGATAAAATTGACAATGTTATAAATGGTTCAAAAGATGATCATTATTACAATGTTCACTTTGGTGTTAACTACAACTTAGGATTTTAATGCATAATGTTATGAAAATAAACAATATATATAAATATAGCTTAGGGGTAATTTTATTCCTCTTTATATTTTCTTGTAGTGAAGATCGTATAGACGGTAATCAAACAGGGTCAATTACTGGGAAAGTTGTAAAAGATCAAGATAATACACCCCTAGAGAATGTTAAAATTACAACTCAACCTGTATCATCTACTGTGTTTTCAGATGCTGGAGGTAATTTTACACTTTCTAATGTTCCTTTAGGAAGTTATTCTGTACAGGCAGACTTAGATGATTTTTTATCTGGTTTTGAGCCAGCTAATGTAATTGCAGATGGACCTGTCAATGTAGTGTTTGAACTTTTAGTGTCAGATCAAGGGAATTCTCCTCCTACAAACCCTGTGTTGCTTACTCCTGAAAATAACTCAACAGATCTTGGGACAACAGTGAATTTTGAATGGCAGTCTGCAATTGATACAGATGAGAATGATGATATTGTATATAATTTGAAAATATATAATGAGACAGATAGTGATGTACTAGATTTTGAAAATATTACAGATACAATTTATACTGTAGAAAACTTAAGGTTTGGTACTAAGTATTTTTGGCAAGTTTCTGCTACAGATAATGTTACGTCACCAGTCTTTAGTAATTTGTTTAATTTTGAAACAACTACATCACCACAACTAGATATCTTATTTGTTCGTGAAGAGAATAGTAACAATGTTATTTATTCAACAGATCAAGATGGTAACGAATTTAGACTAACAAGTCCATCTGTTAATAGTTTTAGGCCAAGAAGAAATTCCATCACTAGTAAGATTGCTTTTTTGAGAAATGTAGGTGGTAATGTTCATTTATTTACTATGAATGAAGATGGTAGCAATCAAGTTCAAATAACAAACTCTCAGCCATTACAAGGTTTTAATTTTGAAGAATTAGATTTTACATGGTCTCCGCAAGGAGATACTTTATTGTATCCTGCATTTGGAACTCTCTATCAAATTTCTTCAAATGGAACTGGACTAAGAGTTTTTTTTAATTTAAGTGACGGAAATTTTGTTACTGAAGTTGATTGGAGTAGATTTGATGATGTTATAGCTGTTAAAACAAATAATAGCGAAGGTTATAATGCAGAAATATTTACAATAGATTTAGATGGTAATAGGCTAGAAACAATTTTAAGCGGTATGCCAGGCGGAGCTGGGGGTTTAAATTTAGATGTTGATGGAGATAGAGTATTATATTATCGAGATGTTTCTGGAACAGAATTGCCTAATTATGCATTGCAAGAAGCTCGTTTATTTATTTATGAAATTTCTTCAATGACTACTCAAGCGTTGTTAACTAGTGTGACAGAGGGCTTTTTAAATATAGATCCGCGTTTTTCCCCAAATGAAAATAATGTTATATACACTCAAAAGGGTAGGGGCTTTGGTGAACCGTCTCAAGTTTTTACTCACGATTTTACACTTACAGATCAAAATTTTGTAGTGGTTACAAATGATGGTAAAATGCCAGACTGGGAAAATTAAGAAATATAATTTACAAACTTAGAACGCCTTAAATTTTTAAGGCGTTTTTTCATTTTGTATTTTTACGCTCTTGTTAAAACTATATAAATGAGTCAAGAAATATCAAAAAGATACGCCCAACGAGGTGTTTCTGCGGGAAAAGAAGATGTCCACAACGCAATCAAAAATGTAGATAAAGGTTTGTTCCCACAAGCATTTTGTAAGATAGTTCCAGATTATTTAACTGGAGATTCAGACTATTGTCTAATAATGCATGCAGACGGCGCAGGCACAAAGTCTTCTCTTGCATATATGTATTGGAAAGAAACTGGAGATATTTCTGTATGGAAAGGTATAGCTCAAGACGCCTTAATAATGAATATAGATGATCTACTTTGTGTGGGAGCAGTAGATAATATTATACTTTCTTCAACTATAGGTAGAAATAAAAACTTAATTACTGGTGATGTAATATCAGCAATAATTAATGGAACAGAAGAGCTTATTTCAGATTTAAAAAACCACGGAGTTGAAATTCACAGTACAGGTGGTGAAACTGCAGACGTGGGTGATTTAGTCCGGACTATTATCGTTGATTCTACAGTTACAGCTCGTATGAAGCGTAGTGAAGTCATAGACAACAAAAATATAAAACCAGGTAATGTTATAGTTGGTTTAGCCTCATTTGGGCAAGCAACATATGAGACAGAATATAATGGAGGAATGGGAAGTAATGGTTTGACCTCTGCACGCCATGATGTATTTGACAAAGAGCTTGCAAAAAATCATCCAGAAAGTTTTGATGCAGCTGTGCCAGAAGATTTAGTTTATTCAGGTTCTAAAAAATTGACTGACGCTGTTGAAAACAGTCCTCTGAATGCCGGTAAATTAGTATTGTCTCCAACAAGAACATATGCGCCAATTATTAAAAAAATTATTTCAGAAGTAGGAGCGTCAAATATTAATGGAATGGTTCATTGCAGTGGTGGGGCCCAAACAAAAATACTTCACTTTATAGATAACCTTCATATTCTAAAAGATAATTTGTTTAACATACCGCCACTTTTTAAGCTAATTCAAGAAGAAAGTGGTACAGATTGGAAAGAAATGTATCAAGTGTTTAATATGGGGCATCGCATGGAGCTTTATGTAGCGCCAGATGTAGCAGATAAAATTATTAAAATATCAGAAAGTTTTAATGTACCTGCCCAAATAATAGGAAAAGTTGAAGCTGCTAAAGAAAAATCACTAACCATAAAATCTGAATTTGGGACATTTTCATATTAGTGAGTACCTTCTATAATTGTTTGAAAATTTGATTTCATATATTGGCTTCGGAAATATTAAATATTTAAAACTTTCTGCTAAAAATCAAATAGTATTAATCCTTTTAATGGCTCAAATTTCCGAAGTTAAACCACCAAAAGATTCCGTTAAATTATTGTAAATTTGCCATCGTCCTTTTCAAAATGAAGGGGTGAATATTGAATTATGTTAGATAAACTTCAAATAGTAAAAAATAGATTTGATGAGGTGAGTGACCTCATCATCCAGCCTGATGTTATTAGTGATCAAAAACAATATATTCAACTTACAAAAGAATATAAAGATTTAAATGCATTAATGAAAAAACGTGAGGCTTATGTAATGGCAACAGAGCGTATAGCAGAGGCTGATGAAATATTAGCAGATGGCAGTGATGCAGATATGGTTGAAATGGCCAAGATGCAAATGGATGAAGCCAAATCTAAAATAGATATTCTTGAAGAAGAGATCAAATTTATGCTTATCCCTAAGGATCCTGAGGATGCTAAAAATGCTGTGATGGAAATCAAGGCAGGAACTGGTGGCGATGAGGCAAGTATATTTGCAGGTGATTTGCATCGTATGTATACAAAATATTGTGAGAGTAAAGGATGGAAGACAAGTGTTGTAGACTTTAGTGAAGGCACTAGTGGTGGTTACAAGGCAATACAGATGGAGGTAGAAGGAGACGATGTCTACGGAACTTTGAAATTTGAAGCTGGCGTACACCGTGTTCAGCGAGTTCCACAAACAGAAACTCAGGGGCGTGTTCACACAAGTGCGGCAACAGTAATGGTGTTTCCAGAAGCTGAGGAATTTGATGTACAAATAGAGGCAAAAGATGTTCGGGTTGATTTTTTCTGCTCTTCAGGACCAGGGGGACAGTCTGTAAATACCACTTATTCTGCAGTACGTTTGACTCACATTCCCACAGGACTTGTAGCGCAATGTCAAGACCAAAAATCTCAACACAAAAATAAAGAGAAGGCTTTTAAGGTTTTACGATCTAGATTATATGATCTTGAACTTGCAAAGAAACAAGCAGAAGACGCATTAAAGCGCGGTTCTCAAGTAACAAGTGGTGATAGAAGTGCTAAAATTAGAACTTATAATTATTCTCAAGGACGTGTAACAGATCACCGTATTAATCTGACTTTGTACGATTTAAATAATATAATTGATGGAGATATTCAGAAAATTATTGATGAGCTGCAATTGGTTGATAATACAGAACGTTTGAAGGAAACGGGTGATAGTTTTTAATTATTCTGAAATTTAACAACATCAAGACTTTGAGAAATGACTACTAAAAATTTAATTTCTGAAATTAATCGTAAAAAATCATTTCTTTGTATTGGACTTGACGTTGACCTAGATAAAATACCAAAACATCTTCTTTCTGAAGAAGATCCTATCTTCTCCTTTAATAAAGCAATAATTGATGCAACACACCACTTGGCTGTGGCTTATAAGCCAAATACTGCTTTTTATGAGGCATATGGTTTAAAGGGTTGGAGATCATTAGAAAGAACAATTGAATATTTAAATAAAAATTATCCAGAGATTTTTACTATCGCTGATGCAAAAAGAGGTGATATAGGGAATACCTCAACAATGTATGCAAAAGCTTTTTTTGATGATCTGGCTTTTGACAGTGTTACTGTTGCTCCATATATGGGAAAAGATTCAATAGAGCCTTTTTTAGCGTTTGAAAATAAACATACAATAATGTTAGCGCTAACATCAAACGAAGGTGCTTTTGATTTTCAGACTAAAGATGTTGGTGGGCAAGAATTTTACAAGATGGTGTTGCAAACGTCAACTGCATGGAAAAATGCTAAAAATTTAATGTATGTAGTGGGTGCTACTAAGGCTGAATATTTAGCTGATATTCGTTCAATTATACCAGACAGTTTTCTTTTAGTACCTGGTGTAGGAGCTCAAGGTGGTAATTTACAAGACGTAGCCAAATACGGAATGAATAAACATGTAGGGTTACTTGTAAATTCATCTCGAGGAGTTATTTATGCTGGTAATGATACTCAATTTTATAATGAAGCAGCAAAAGCAGCTAAAGTGCTTCAACAACAAATGGAAGTTATTTTAGATGCGCGTTAAGGATCAATTAGGTAGAAAATTGGTTTTTAAAGTTGTGCCAAGTCGTATTGTTTCATTAGTACCTTCCCAAACAGAACTGCTAGTTGATTTAGGGCTAGGAGATTCTATTGTGGGAGTCACTAAATTTTGTGTGCATCCGGTTACAATAAAGAAAAATAGCAGTATAGTAGGGGGGACTAAAAATGTTGATTTTGAAAAAATATTATTACTTCAGCCAGATATAATCATTTGTAATAAAGAAGAAAACTCAAAAGAAATTGTTGACGCTTGTCAAAATATTGCGCCAACATGGGTGAGTGATATTTATACGTTAGAAGATAATAAAAAAATGATTAAAAGCTTAGGGCTTCTTTTGAATAAGAAATTTGAAGCTACATCCCTAAATAGCGCTATTGATAAAAATTTTTTAGAATTTAAAAAATTTATGAGGGGTAGGAGATCAAAAAAAGTTGCTTATTTAATCTGGAAAAAGCCTTATATGATTGCTGGACAAAATACATTTATAAATAATATGCTGGAGCTAAATAACTATGAAAATTTTGCGCCAATTAATTCGAGATATCCAGAAGTAGATTTAAAAATTCTTAAAAATTTAGATTTAATATTATTGTCGACAGAGCCTTACCCATTTAAAAATAAAAATGTCGAGGAATTAAAAAACGCACTTCAAACTGAAGTGCGTTTAGTAGATGGTGAATATTTTTCGTGGTATGGATCTAGAATTATTAAAGCGTTTAATTATTTTAAAGAGTTGCACAAATAGCACAAACTATTTATCTGCACCTTTAAGGCTTAAATATTCAATTTCTTCATAAATTTCTAGCGCTCTTTCTTTAACTAATTTGCTTTTTTCTCTATCTCTCAAGGCTGTTTCAAAAGATTTGCGCATTAGGTCACAATACTTCGTTTGAAGTTTCTCTAATCTCGTTTTTTTTCTATTCCAGAGTGACATCGTTAAGTAATTTATTATCCTACAAAGATATAGCTGGATCTTTGAAATATTTAATAATACTTCGTTAAGATTTTTGTAAAAGAGTTAGAGATTTATTCAAAAACGTTAAAATATTAATCTTGTAGTGCAAAAACTTGTTTAAGTAGACTTGTAGTTCTTGAATTAAGATTGGTGCGTATTTTTTTTTCTTCCTCCCCAATCATTGTATATACACCTTCTAGCGCTTTAGAGGCGACATAGTCGGTTAAGTCTGGATTTACTTTATTTGTTAATGGGATTGCATTGTATTTATTTATGATGTTGCTCCATACTTTATCTGCTCCCACTTTTGAAAAAGAATTTTTAATAACAGGGTTAAATTGTTGATATAGCGCTTGTGTTGTTCTGCCTTCAAGATAGCTTGTAGCAGCAGTGTTATTTCCTAACAATATATTTTTAGCGTCAGCAAAAGTAATATTCTTTACAGCGTCAACAAATATAGGAGTTGCTGTTTTAACAGCATCTTCAGCAGCTCGGTTCATAACTTTTAATCCTTCATCGGCTAATTTCCCTAAGCCTATACTTCGTAAAGTGTTATCAACCTTTTGCAGTTCTTCTGGCAGCAATATTTTGACAAGAGAATTTTTATAAAACCCATCTTTTTGAGTGAGTTTAGTCACTTGTTTATCTATCCCTAGGTCTAAGGCTTGTCTAAGACCGCTAGCAATTGTGGTTGGGTCGAGTCCTCCTTGCGAAGTTGGTAATGTGTTTACGACATTTTGAAGTTCTGCACAAGAGAGAGACATAAAACAAATGATCGATAAAAAAATAGACTTTTTCATAATACGTTTTTTAAATTTTTTAAAAAA
Source organism: Patiriisocius marinistellae (assembly GCF_009014635.1). GTDB lineage: Bacteria > Bacteroidota > Bacteroidia > Flavobacteriales > Flavobacteriaceae > Patiriisocius > Patiriisocius marinistellae. The sequence goes on from NZ_BKCF01000001.1 coordinate 1,381,036, forward strand.
AAAGGCGCTTCTTTTGAGAAGCGCCTTTTAAAATAGTTAAGTATTAATTACTTAATTACTTTGATAGTTTTTGAAGTATTCCCAATAGTTACATTAACTAAGTAAGCACCAGAAGATAATCCACTCATATCAACAGTTTTTGAGTTTGATTGAGCAACAACTTTTCCTAAAATGTCATAAACAACAACTGCATCAACAGGAGCCTTTGAGCTAATGTTTAATACGTCTACAACTGGGTTAGGGTATACAGAAAATACATCTGCATTAAAGTCTTCAGCTCCTAAAGTGTTTCCTTCTTCTAGAGAAACAGTATCTATATAATATAAAATTGTTGCGTCTCCACCAAAATAATCAACTCCACCAAATTCAGTAATACTACCGTCGTTGAAAGCTTGAGTAGGAATAGCATCTACACCAGCAATTACCATTCTAAAAGTTTGACCATCCATATCTACTACAAATGCAACATCAAACCATGAATCATGAGGGAAACTCCAAGAGTTGGTTCCATCACTACCTTCACCAGGAGTTGCGTTGTTTTGATTAAAATAGATGTCAGTCGTTAAGAAAGAACCTGTTAAAGCTCCAGCAGGAATAGCTCCTTGTAAGTTGAAATAACCTGATTGACCTGTAGGGATGTACATTTTCATTTTTAATGTAACTGTTCCAGATGTTACACCACTTGGAAATTCAAGTATTTGGTCAACACCTTCTTCTACTTCCATAGAAAGACTTCCGTCAAATGCAAATAAATCAGAAACGTTTGCAGCTTCAGCATCAACTGTATTATCACCACCCCAATTTCTCCATAAAGAAGATTGTAAGCTTATGTTGCCATCAACTAAATAGTCTTCCATGTTATCATCTAATAATTGTGCATTAGATGTAGTAGTAAAGCCTATAGCTGCTAAGGCTAAAATGTAAATTTTTTTCATAATATCTGTTTTTAAGTTTAAATGAGCGAGCAATATAATTAAAATAATGACTTAGAACAAAAATTTGTGTAAATTTTAAGACATATTTTCGGCGTTAAAGTCAGTGAACACGGGTTATTTTTAATTAAATTTGTCTTCTTAATAACATTTTTGAATATAACATGCAACAGCAAACTCCTTATACACCAAAATATAAAGTAAGAATCGTAACTGCAGCATCACTTTTTGATGGTCACGATGCCGCAATTAATATTATGCGACGCATAATCCAATCAACAGGTGTAGAGGTTATACATTTAGGTCATGATAGAAGTGTAGAAGAAGTTGTAAATACCGCAATACAAGAAGATGCAAATGCTATCGCAATGACCTCATATCAAGGTGGACATAATGAGTATTTTAAATACATGTATGATTTATTGCAAGAAAAAGGCGCTGGTCATATTAAAATATTCGGCGGTGGTGGCGGTGTGATTTTACCGTCAGAAATTAAAGAATTGATGGAATATGGTATCACACGTATCTATTCTCCAGATGATGGTCGAGAACTTGGATTACAAGGGATGATTAATGATCTAGTTAAAACATCAGATTTTCCTATCGGAAATGAATTAAACGGAGAACTTTCGCTTTTAGTTGAAAAAAACAGTGGTGCCATTGCTCGAGTGATTTCAGCAGCCGAAAATTTCCCCGAAATAGCTGCAGAAACTTTAAATAAAATCCATAAAAAAAATAAAGATTTAAAAACACCGGTCCTTGGAATTACGGGTACAGGTGGTTCGGGTAAATCATCACTAGTAGATGAATTAGTTAGAAGGTTTTTAATTGACTTCCCCGAGAAATCAATCGGTCTCATTTCCGTAGATCCGTCAAAACGTAAAACTGGAGGTGCATTGTTGGGCGATAGAATAAGAATGAATGCAATTAATTCGCCTCGAGTATACATGCGAAGCCTTGCTACAAGACAATCCAACCTTGCTTTATCAAAATATGTTGCCGAAGCGATTGAAGTAATTAAAGCTGCAGAATATGACCTTATTATTTTAGAAACTTCGGGGATTGGACAAAGTGATACCGAAATTTTAGAGCATAGCGATGTGTCATTATATGTAATGACGCCAGAGTTTGGTGCTGCAACACAACTTGAAAAAATTGATATGCTTGATTTTGCAAACCTTGTTGCTATTAACAAGTTTGACAAAAGGGGATCTCTAGATGCTTTACGTGATGTAAAAAAACAATATATGCGTAACCATCAATTATGGGAAACGCATCAAGATGATTTGCCAGTTTATGGAACAATTGCTTCCCAGTTCAATGATCCTGGGATGAACAAATTGTATAGCGCTATTATGGCAGAGCTAGAAGAAAAAACAGAGACGGATTTAAAAAGTTCTTTTGAGATTACTGATGAGATGTCTGAAAAGATTTTTGTAATTCCACCAGCAAGAACAAGATATCTTTCTGAAATTTCTGAAACGAATAGAGCTTACGATAAAACAGCAAACGAACAAGCTGAAGTTGCCCAAAAGCTATATGGAATATATAAAACAATGGAATCTGTTTTGGATAAAAAACCAGAACTTAACAAAGCAGGTATTGTTTCCGAAGAACTTAAAATTTCCGAAGAAAATAAAGAATTAGTTAAACTGTTGCTTGCTGAATTTGACCGTGTAAAATTAAATTTAGACCCTTATAATTGGGAGGTAATTACTGGATGGGATGAAAAAGTAAATCGTTATAAAAATCCTATTTATTCATTTAAAGTACGAGATAAGGAGATTAAAATTGAGACACATTCAGAGTCATTATCGCACACACAAATACCTAAAGTTTGTTTACCTAAATATCAAGCATGGGGAGATACCCTTAGATGGACATTGCAGGAAAATGTTCCGGGAGAATTTCCTTATACATCAGGATTGTATCCATTTAAAAGAACTGGGGAGGATCCAACTAGGATGTTTGCTGGTGAAGGTGGCCCAGAACGTACCAATCGTCGTTTTCACTATGTGAGTTTGGGGATGCCAGCAAAGCGGTTGTCTACTGCCTTTGATAGTGTAACACTGTATGGAAATGACCCAGACCATCGCCCAGACATATACGGAAAGATTGGTAATGCGGGTGTTTCAATTTGTTGCTTAGACGATGCTAAAAAATTATACAGTGGTTTTGATTTAAGTCATCCTATGACTTCGGTAAGTATGACAATTAATGGGCCAGCACCTATGTTACTTGGCTTTTTTATGAATGCTGCCATTGATCAAAATTGTGAAAAATACATTAAAGAAAACGGTCTTGAAAAAGAAATCGAAGAAAAAATAAAAGCTATTTATGAAGAACGACAGGTAGATAGACCAGTATATCAAGGGGATTTGCCAGAGGGTAATGATGGCCTTGGTTTAGTGCTTTTAGGAGTGACAGGAGATTTGGTATTGTCTAAAGATGTTTATTATAAAATAAAGGCAGATACGATGATGCAAGTGCGTGGAACTGTCCAAGCTGATATTTTAAAAGAAGACCAAGCGCAAAATACATGTATTTTCTCTACAGAATTTGCACTTCGTTTAATGGGAGATGTTCAAGAGTATTTTATTGAAAAACAAGTGCGTAATTTTTATTCAGTTTCTATAAGTGGCTATCATATTGCAGAAGCTGGCGCAAATCCTATTACACAATTAGCTTTTACACTTTCAAATGGATTTACTTATGTAGAGTACTATTTGAGTCGTGGAATGGATATAAATAAATTTGGACCTAATTTATCATTCTTCTTTAGTAATGGTATTGACCCAGAATATTCTGTAATTGGACGTGTAGCTCGTAAGATCTGGAGTAAAGCACTTAAAAATAAATATGCTGCAAATTCAAGAGCTCAAATGTTAAAATATCATATTCAAACTTCTGGACGATCATTACATGCACAGGAAATTGACTTTAATGATATACGTACAACGTTGCAAGCATTATATGCAATTTATGATAATTGTAATTCATTGCATACAAATGCATACGATGAAGCAATTACTACACCTACAGAGGAAAGTGTTCGTAGAGCAATGGCTATTCAATTGATTATTAATAAAGAATTAGGACTTGCGAAAAATGAAAACCCAATTCAAGGTTCATTTATTATTGAGGAATTAACAGATTTAGTTGAGGAAGCGGTTTTATTAGAATTTGACAGAATCACTGAAAGAGGTGGTGTATTAGGCGCTATGGAAACAATGTACCAACGTAGCAAAATACAAGAAGAGAGTTTATATTATGAAACATTAAAGCATACAGGAGAATTCCCTATCATTGGAGTAAATACTTTTTTAAGTAGTAAAGGTTCACCAACGGTACAACCAGCTGAAGTAATACGAGCGACCGAGAAAGAAAAACAATATCAAATTGAAACGCTGAATAATCTCCACAAAGCTTTTGGTGAAAAGGCACAAGAAAGTATTAAAAAAGTACAGCATGCCGCCATTAATAATGAAAATATGTTTGAGCAATTAATGGAAGCCACAAAAGTTTGTTCTTTAGGGCAAATTACAGCGAAGCTATTTGAAGTAGGTGGGCAGTATAGGAGAAACATGTAAGAGTGAATCACCTTTTTATATTGACAAAATTGCGTTAATCGATTTTTCCAATTTTTTTTGTGACCATTTAACTCTAGGTTATAATAATTAACTATTAATATATTTTAAATCCAACATTTTTAAATGTTGGATTTTTTTGATTTGTGTTTAAGGAATTATATGTTAATTTAAAATTATAGCTACTATAATATAACAATCACGACAAAAAAGTGTATATTTGTGACAAATGGCGTAGTTATGAAAGATAAACCTATAAAAAATATAATGAGTGAGCCAGAAACTTATTATAGTATTAATAGTAAATATGATAGACTGATAGGAGTTCTTGGTGGTAGTCGTGCTGTAGGTTATGATATTCAAAATGATATTGATCTCATAGCATTAACTCGCAGAGGATTGCCTAAATCTGTACTGGCTTCAGTTTGTTTTGTACTTGGTGTTTCAATGGAAAAAATGAGTGGGTTATTACATATTTCGCATAGAACATTACAAAGAAAAAAAGATGATGAGTTCTTAAATGCATACAGTACGGAGCAAATTTTAGAAATAGCACAATTAATTTCGCATGGTATTCAAGTTTTTGGTACAATAGAACGGTTTAAAAAATGGGTACATCAAGATGTACGGGCATTATCCTATAAAATGCCTATAGATTATTTAGATACAACATTTGGTATTAAAATGGTTAGAGATGTCATGGGGCGTATTGAGCATGGCGTTTATTCTTAATATTTCATGAAGATATATCGAATTGTAAAAGAGGCATATAAAGATGATTTGTCAGGTGAAGGCGCGAGATTATTTGGAGGACGTTGGAATAATAGAGGAGATGCGATGCTATATTTTTCAGAACACCTTTCTCTTTGTGTGTTAGAAATCCTTGTACATTTAGATTACCAATTCATTGATAATGATTTTTATTACATAGAAGCATCAATTCCAAAAGAAAATTTAATGTCTGCTCAAGAGCAAGCTGTTTTATTACCACAATGGAATGCTTTAGTTTCACAAACACATACAGAGAATTGGGGGAGTTTATGGCTTAAAAATCGAACATCCCTAGCGATGGCTGTACCATCGGTTGTTTTGCCGCAAGAAAATAATATACTCGTCAATCCTAAGCACCCTTTAATATCAAAATTAGAGATTACAAAAGTTGAGCGTTTAAAAATTGATGAAAGAATTTAATTATAAAATATCGTAGAGGATAAAATAGAAATCGATCATTAAAACACGTTTTTCAAATTAAATCTATTTTTATATCAATCAAACAAAAATGTATCTTTAACATTAAAACATCCGTTTGTTAGCAACATTAGAATATACAGTAACTGCAATTGTCTGCCTTATCACAGCAATTATTATGCAGCGTATTTTTATTAAAGAAAGACAAAAAAGTGTTCAAGCATCTTCTGTTCAAGGAATTAAATGGTTTGGACTTGCAATTTTCACTTGGGGATTGGGTGCGATGGGTAATTTGACGTTGACCGAAATTTTAGGAAGCTCGCATAAAATAACTGTTTATTGGGGAGTATTTATTTCGTTGGCTAACTCTCTGTTCATATTACTTTCGCTTCCTTCAATTGAACATGCAAACCAGAGAGGACTTGGCGTACGATTAGTAGAACGATTTTCAACTAAGGAGTTTATAATGTTGTACAGTGGTGTGCTAGGAATGATTTCATTTGTCTTTTTAACAACATCATTTACAAACACAGACCTGAGTTCAAATTTTACGTGGCTAATTGATATTCCCATCTCTATTTTTGTTGCAATTTCATTATTACTTGAATTGAATAATGCTTTTTCAAGTAGACAAATGAAATTTATGCGCCTTCCAACCACGGCACTATTTGTTTTAATAATTGTAGCAGTTTCTCAACGTATAATACCACAGGACCAAGTAGTGCAGTTTATTGATCAAGAATTTTGGTTAATAGTAGGGAGTATTTCGGCAATCTCTTTCAAGTTTTTGTTTATCCTACTATTTTCAATTTTATTATATAGCTGGAAATTTTTATCCGAAAAGGAACAACAACAAACACTCGCACAAACCCTTTTAATTCAAAATAACAAACTCAAAGCAGAATTGGAGAAAATTTCGCTTGCTAATGAGAGTCATTTGGACACCATCAAAAGTATGAAAATGGAAATGGGAGTACTAATTTCGTCTTCAAAAGTAGATTTATCTACGCGTCAAAAAGAAGTTTTAGCTAATCTAGCCTATTTGGGAGGTAAAAGTTCGTACTCACAGGTCGCACAAGAAATGCACATAAGTTTAGATGGATTACAAACACATATTCATCAAATAAAAAAGATTTTAAATATAAGCGGGGCTGGAGGTAAAGAACAATTAATCACTTTTGCAAAACAGAACAATTTGGTTGAATTTCAATCCATTTCCGAAGCCAAGTAACCATATGCTTAACCATATTGACTACGCATTTTGATTAGTGGTTAACCTTGTTGCAAACCTACATTTATAACAACTTGCGAGAAAAACATACCCATGATTTTTCTTACACAGTCACCATCTTTTGATGAACGAGTTAACGAACAATTTAGCGCAGCCACGAGTTGGTTTACAGACACTATTTTTGCCGAAATCCCAATAAATGAAACCATAGGTGTACCGTGGGTATTGGTAGTTCTCATCCTTGGAGCAAGCTATTTTACTATTTATTTTAAGGGTGTTAATGTTCGTGGGTTTTTAACTGCTATTAAAGTGGTGCGTGGCAATTATGATGTTTTAGAAGATGATGCGGTTGTAGTTTCAAATTCAGTGTTAAATGTTGATGGTGATAATCCAGATACTATTAGAGTTGAGGGTGATGGAGAGGTAAGTCATTTTCAAGCTTTGACGGCAGCAGTTTCTGCTACAGTGGGTTTGGGCAATATTGCTGGTGTTGCAATTGCACTTTCTATAGGTGGCGCAGGAGCAACGTTCTGGATGATATTGATAGGTTTTTTAGGGATGGCATCAAAGTTTGTTGAATGTACACTGGGAGTTAAATATAGAGAGGTTAATGAAGAAGGGGTCATTTTTTGTGGTCCCATGTATTATTTAAAAAAGGGACTTAAAGAATTAGGGATTCCTAAAGTGGGAAAATTTTTAACTATCGTTTTTGCAATTATGTGTATTGGTGGTTCCTTTGGTGGTGGGAATATGTTTCAAGTCAATCAAGCGTTTAAATTATTTGAATATGTAACTGGAGCAGAGTCTAGTTTTATTCATGAACAAGGTTGGTTATTTGGGCTTATTATGGCAATTTTAGTAGGGATCGTAATTATTGGTGGGATCAAAAAAACAGCAAATGTGACCGACAAGGTTGTGCCTTTTATGGTGATTATATATTTGTTAGCGGTGCTCACTATTTTAGGACTCAACTTTCATGAAATCCCAAGTGCCTTTAAAGCCATTTGGGATGGAGCATTTAACCCACAAGGCGTTACTGGAGGTTTTGTTGGTGTTGTAATACAAGGGTTTAAAAGAGCAGCATTCAGTAATGAAGCGGGCATAGGAAGTTCTTCAATTGCACACAGTGCGGTAAAACAAAATACCCAGCTAGTGAGGGGTTAGTAGCTTTATTAGAGCCATTTATTGATACTGTAGTTGTTTGTATGATGACTGCGCTAGTGCTTATTATTACTGGACAGATTGTTCCTGGAACAATTTTAAGTGATGAAGAAGGTGTATTACTTACTGCGACTGCACTAGAAAGTGGCGTGTCTTGGTTTCCTTACTTATTATCAATTGCCGTAATTTTATTTGCATTTTCTTCTATGATTTCGTGGTCATATTATGGATATCAAACATGGAGTTACCTTTTTGGGCGTAGTAAAAAACGTGAATATATTTACAAGTTCATTTTTTGTATATTCACCGTTTTAGGTGCAGCTATTACATTAGGTTCGGTTACCCTATTTAGTGATGCGATGATTTTTGCAATGTTAGTGCCTAATATGATTGGATTGTTTTTACTACGGAAGAAAGTAAAACAAGAATTATCAACCTATTTAAAAATGATTAAAAGATGATTCATTTTTTTTATCATTTAGGTTGCTATTAACTTCGGAAATATTATTTATTCCCAAGAGTTTAAGTTTTAATTTAAAATGTAGAAAATTATGTTGATGCGAGCTGTTTTGCCTTTGAAGGTAAGCACAAAAAAATAATTATAAAGTCAACATCCAAGTGCGTTGAAGCTTTCTAAATTTTTTAAGTTCTTTTCTAAGAATAGGAAGAAAATCTTTTCCGTTGCTGCTACTGCGTTCTAGTCTATCACAATTTCTGTGTAATAAATTTGTAAGTCTATCAATAGAAGCAACATGCTTGTATTTTTCTTCTGAAAATATTTTTTGCTCTGCTCTTAATATTTCTGGTGCTAATGATATAGATTGTTGTACAATATCTCCAGTAAAGTAGACGTCTGGGTGTTCCTTATTTTCTTCTTGTAATGAAGAAAAGTCCTCAACAAGATATGTTGCAATATTTCTTGAAAGGGCAAAAATCTCTACGGCCTTTAAGTAAATAGGTGATGTAGGTGTAAATTCGGGAACTTGAGAGCTCATGATAATAATGTTATTTTTCTTAATCTAGCAATCCAAATTTAATCACTAATTTCGATTTTTATATTTAATAATTAAAGCAAAAATGTATATTTGGTTTAAATATTAACGAAATAATTAAAATTTCAGTAAAATGAAAATAGATGCGATTAATTGGAAGATTTTAGATGCTCTTCAAAACAATGCAAGACAATCTAATGCACAGATAGGCAGGCAAGTGGGGATTAGTTCGCCAGCTGTTGGGGAACGCATTCGTAAAATGGAAGATGCGGGTCTTATTACTGGATATAAAACAGTAGTTTCCCCTTTTAAAGCCGAATATCAATTAAAAGCAATAATCACATTGCGTGCTTTTATGGGGAAATTGAAGCCCTTTTTAGAGAAAGTAAAAACGTACGATGAGGTACTCAATTGTTACCGTATTACAGGAAATGAAAATATTGTTATGGAGGTTATTTTAAAAAATCAAAATCACTTAGAAACGTTTATTGATCAACTAATAGTTTATGGGGAAACTAAAACACAAATTGTGCTCTCCCATGTGGTTGCTCATAGGAGTATAGCTAGACTCAAGTAACTTAAACTGTTAAAGATTTTACAATTAATAATTTGTTGTGAAATAAAATTTAAATCTAAAAGTATCTTTGATAGGAACTCAAAATACATTTCCATGAAAAATTATACTTCACAATTTTTAATAGTAACTTTAATTACTGGATTATTGGGTTTTACAGGGCTTGAATTTACTGGTAGTTCAATAGTGAGATTTGTTTTTTTAATCTCTGTAGTTGGACTTTTAGTTTCATGTTTAGATGCTGTATTAATCTCAACAAATATGAAAAAATTACGTTTTAAAAATTTAAGAAATAAATTAAGGAATCAATAATCTATCTTATTATTAAGTGAGGTATTTTATTTAAGTCCCAATTAATTACAAGCCCATCTGCTAAAGATTGGGCTATTTTTTTACCATATAAATACTCTGTGAGGTATAACGCTGCTTCAAAACTTTTTGCTCCTCCGGCCGAGGTTATATATTTTCCATCATGTACAAATAATACATCTTCTTTTATTTCAAGATTAGGGAACATCTCTCGCATTGCTTTAACATCACTAGGAAAAGTGGTTGATGCTTTATTATCAAGTAATCCAGCTTTAGCTAATACAAAAGCACCATCGCAATGTGATGTCACAAACTGAGCTTGAGCATCGGCTTTTCTTACAAAATTTAGCATAGCTTCATCTTCTAAGTCCGTATCAAGGTGATGCTCTGCACTTGGCACAACAAGTATATCTATATTGGGAATGCTATCATTCAAATAATTAAAATCTGGTATAATTTTCATCCCTTCAAATGTAGTAATAGCGTTATCGGTATTGGCAACAGTAAATACATTCATTGCCTTTATGTTTTCTCTAAAAATAGTATGTTGAAAAATATCAAAAGGCGCGGTTAATTCTGTATTAAACGTTCCGTCCATTATTAAAAATGCGACATTATATCTTAATGGATTTAACTTCGGAAATTTCTTCTCCTCAACATTTTCTGTCAAATGTTTAATAGTACTATCATTGTCTTTGTCTGGCACATTTCCGCAGCTTAAAATTATGAAAAAAATGAAAAGAAGAAGTTGGTGTTTCATATTGTCAATGTTTGATTAGAAGTTTTACAAAGTGCTAAATTTAGGCGATTTTTTGAGTAGTCTGTACAACCATAGTGTTAATATTGAAACTATAATAAGCACTGCAGCCATTGCGTACCAAGTTATGTCATAACCAAAACTTTCGGCAAGATTCATTCCTCCATTATGTCCCACCATATGAGATATTGAGAAGCTCATACTATATAAGCCCATGTAGTTGCCTTTTCTTCCTTTAGGTGCCATTTCTAATGCAAGTGCGCTAGAAAAAGGTGAGCCCACCATTTCACCAATGGTCATTAATAACATACCAACTACAAGTACGCCACTCCAGCTTGTTAAGTTTACAACTAGAAAGCTTAACATAATAAATATGCCTCCCCAAAAAGTTGCCATCGTTTTTGATATTTTTATACGTTCTAACCAGGCTACAAGAGGCATTTCAAAGATTACAATCATAGCGCCGTTTAAAAACATAAGCCATCCTATGGTGTCTTCATTTAAAAAATGATCTTCAGAATAATAGAGAGGCATGACACTAAAATATTGTACAAAAGTGATGCTTGTTAAAACCATTATGATAAAAAATAATACAAAATAGGTATTGCGGTAGGGTGGAAGGCCTTCTTTTTTTATAATTATCACTGGTTCATCAATTGTGGCTTTTTTTGGTTTTAATAATATGAATAATAATATTGCTGCAGCGGCACATGTTATACCATCTATCCAGAATAATGATGTATAGCTTATGTGAGCAATAATTAATCCTCCTATTACTGGGCCTATTGAAAAGCCTAAGTTTATTGCAAGTCGTATTAGAGCTATGCTTCTTGTTTTATTTCCTTCTTTACTATAAACATCACTTGCTACAAAGATGGCGGGTCTGTAGGCATCTGCCACTAATATGAGTGAAAATATACCTATACAAAAACCGTAAAAAGTATCAATATATTGTAATAAGAAAAATCCAACTCCTCCAAGAAATAGACTTCCAGTAATAACTTTGTAAAACCCTATGCTGTCTGTCAATTTTCCTCCTATCCAAGTGCCAGCAAATGAGCCAATACCAAAACACGTCATGATTATACCTACCTCTGGCTTTGTAAATCCTTTATCGGTGACTAAATACAATGATAAAAAAGGGATAACCATTGCTCCTGCGCGATTAATAAAGGTTACTAATGAAAGCAACCAGATTTCTTTAGACAGCCCTTCAAAGTTGGCTATATAATTTCTATAAAATTTTTTCATTTTTGGTTGATGAGTTGGTATATAAAAATAAAACGTCCCAGTGAATACTGGGACGTTTATACATTGAAATATCTTATTATAGGATTGTCAATACGCAAAAGCCCAGTGTTGATATCCATAGACATACACTCTTATTTGGGTTAGAATAGTGTTATTGCGTTTCATTAAATTTGTTTTAAGTAGTAAAGCTAATAAAATTTATTGAATAATTAATCTACAATTCTTTTAAGAGCTTTGGCAAGTTTATAGCCTGCAGTATAATAGGCTTTATTCATTCTTAAAAAAGAAGGTCCACCTCCTTCTCCGTCATCTTTTTTACTATTGTAAGTACCCATTGCTCTTTTTATTTGAGTTGTAGAAAGTAGTAAATTAGGTTTCTCATTTTTTATAAATTCAATATCAAGAGTGACTTTAGAGGGACGGTCGATAATTTCGATATCATACCCAAAATACATCCAAGCTACAGTAACCTTCATTGTATAATCTGTACCACTTTTATCAATTACAAAGAATGGTGGATTTTTGTATTCACTTAGTTTTTTGTTTAAAACAGATATAAAGGTTACGGGATAAAGGTCTCTTTTTGAATTGTAAAACTTATAAAGCCACTCTTTAAAATAGGGAGCGCCATGTCCATCAGTGATAGCTTCTTTTGCAATTTTTAAAAATTTATCTTCTACTTGTTCAGGACCATCGTATAATGTGTTTTCAAAATTGAATGTTACGTTAATGGTATCAATAGCTTTGAGAAACTGTAGTTCCTTTTTTTCAATAGAAATATGCTGGCAAAATCCTGATGAAGAAATAAAAAAAAGTAAAATTATGTAAATATTGAATCGCATTTTTATTTTCAAAACTACTATTTAAATTAACTATCACAACTACTTTCTATATAAACTCAAAGTATTAAAAATAACGAATCTACAGAAAGTCGTGTAGGTTTTTTCTACGGAAATATTATTGTAATGAAAAATGTATCAAGTATTTAGTATTTCCGAAGCAAAAATGAATCGTTTATTTATGTTTATTAATGATGCGTTTTAATCATAAAAAATAAAAACAATCTAGTGAATGGGACTACAGCTAATTTTTTTTAGAAATTTTAAATAAATTAGCTGTTTTAATAACCCAATATAGCTTATAAAGTTCCAAAACATTTTTGGTCCAGAAAACACTAGAGTATTATAATAAGAATAGACTAGAATAGTTAACAACATCTCTATTTTACTATATTTACTTAAATTAAATAGGAATGAAAAATCTACTTTTAATAATAGGATTAGTATTTACATTGTGTATGCAAGCACAAAGAGAATCACCTGAGTTTCTTGAAGCAGTTTTGTCCCAAGAAGAGTTAAACGCAGAGTTTGCAGATGCCGAGGAAACAATTTTAATTCCAGAAGATTTTAAAAATTTTAAAGAGTTAGAGTTCTATCCCATTGATCTAAAATATAGAGTGACTGCTGCATTTGTAAGAACACCCAAGGAGACACCTTTTTTAATGCCAACAACAACCGATAGGTTGCCAGAATATGTAAAATACGGAGAAGCACATTTTGAATTAGATGGAAAAAAACTACGACTAAATCTTTATCAAAGTGTACCCCCAATGACAGAACCTGAATATATAGATTACCTATTTTTACCATTTACAGATTTTACTAGTGGAGATGGTAGTTACGGTGGTGGTCGTTTTATTGACGCTCGTATTCCAGAAGGACAGATAATTATAATAGATTTTAATAAGGCATATAATCCTTATTGTGCTTATAATAGTAATTATTCTTGTCCTATTCCGCCACGAGAAAATGATTTACTAGTTAGGATCGAAGCAGGAGTGAAAGATTTTGGCAAACATAACTAAGCAATTACCTTAGATACCCAAACCCCTACACTTATAGCAAGAATGCCAAGCGCAATACTCCCTAGGGTATATCCTAAAAATGCGGTATAATTTCCAGATTTTAGAAGTTCAAAATTCTCAAATGCAAATGCAGAAAATGTTGTAAAACCACCACAAAAACCTGTAGCTAGTAATAACAGTAAAGCGTTAGATAATGTGTGGTTTTTAAGTAGTTCTCCAAGCAAAATTCCTATTATAAAACTACCTAAAACATTTACTAGTAACGTACCGTAAGGAATCGTTGATGTATTACTTGAAAAGTAACTGCCTACAATATAGCGCAAACTACTCCCTAAACCTCCACCTATAAATACGAGTAGTAGTTGTTTCATAATTATTTAAAAGAAGTTTAATTTATACTTCTCTGCTCATCAATATTTTCAATTACAGGCATGTAAACTTGCGTAACCCATTCGGCGGGGTTTTTAATTTCAGTAGGGTCTGTAGGATATACTTCAAACATTTTTGCAGTAGGGTGTGCAATAAAACCGTTTTTTGCAATGTATTCTGCACCTTTAGCATAAGCTTCTGGTAGGTTTTTATAATCACCTTTAAGCGTAGTTTTTATTGCTGTAATAGGATCCATGTATCCAGATATTGCAGGGCTTCCGTCTGGTGTAAAAACTTTTTCTCTAGTAGGGATTCCAGCACTAAAAATTACAGTACCAGCAACCTCGTCAATTTGATTATAAATTGTAAAGGGTTTTCCTGCCATAGGTATATTATTAGTTTCCATATATCCCATTACCTCTCCCATTAATTGTCCCATTTTAACACTAATGTCTCCCATCGTGGAAGATGCAGTTGCGTACATGTAAAAACCACCTCCATATTGAGTAACCCCATCAACGTTAATTTCGTATTGTTGCATATCCTTAGCAACTGCAGTTGCAATTCCTTCAAGACCTTGCTTATTCATTTCATGCATTTGAGCTTTAAAATCCATCCCGCTAATAGTATAGTAAGCCTTATCTATTAATGTGTGCTCTCCTTTCATTCCCCATGTTACTTTTGTTCCTTCGGGCACTTCTTCAAAAGTCCAATATACTTTTGGATTTCGTTCTCCAGCTGGAGTTTGTAACGTTAAGTTTTGTTGAATTTCACTATTAGGAATCACTTTTGTCGTTGTCATGCTTCCGCTCATTTCGCCATCCCAAGAATAGGAAGCACCTTCACCGCTAGTTTTCTCAGCATAAGTAAATGTCATTGTAGGATCTTCTGTTTTCCAAGGTCCCCAATTTTCCCATGTTTTATATTCATTGACTTTGTTAAAAATAACTTCGGTAGGGGCGTTGATTATTTTTGTGTCACTAATATCATAATCACCGTCCATGGTTCCAAAATAAATGGCACCACCAATAAGTACTATTAGAATTAAAAAGAAAAGGTATTTTAAAATTTTCATGAGCAGGGAGTTGGTTTAGGCGTTAAAGATACTAAAAATTGGAATGTAGCATAGATAATTTAAAAGGTCGGTTTTTTTTTGATTCATTTAAATTTTATAAATACTATGTGTGGTAAAAGGAACAAATAACTTCAGAAATATAACAGATTAAACATTTCTAATAAAAAAAATATTATGGTGAATATGTTTAATTAATAACTAGTGTAATGGATGTTTTAAATTTCCGAAGAAACTTGAAAAAATCTTTTTATTTAATTAGAAAAAAGTGACTTCACCTTACTAGTGCAAAGTGAGTAACTCCTTATAATGATTGGATATTTTTGTTACATTTGTGTAAACTAAAAATGTACCAATGAAAAATACGCTATTACTTGCTACCGTGTGTAGTTCTATGCTTTTCTTCTCTTGTGATAATAAGGTGAAAGAAGATAAGGTTGAAACAGCAAAAGTTGAAAAAACAGATGCGTTTGATTATAATGTAACCCAGTTTGAGGATATTAAAATACTTCGATATCAAATTCCGGGATGGGAAAATTTAACGTTGAAGGAGCAGAAATTAGTGTATTATTTAACACAAGCAGGTCTTGCTGGGCGTGATATTATGTGGGATCAAAACTACCGTCACAATCTGGAAATCCGTACTGCACTTGAAAAAATATATACTACTTATAATGGAGATAAATCTAGTGATGACTGGAACAATTTTGAATCTTACATGAAACGTGTTTGGTTTGCAAATGGTATTCACCATCATTACTCAAATGATAAAATGAAGCCTGCTTTCTCCGCAGAATATCTTAACACATTGTTGAGCGCTACAGGAGCAACACTAGAAGGTGAAGCTTTTGACGTGTTGTTTAATGATAAAGACAGCAAAAAAGTAAACCAAGCAAAGGGTGTTGATAATGTTAAAATGAGTGCTGTTAACTTTTATGGGCCTAATGTAGGGAATGCAGATGTAGAGAAATTTTATAAGGCTAAAAAATCTCCAAATCCAGATAAGCCGCTTTCTTTTGGTTTAAATAGCCAATTAGTAAAAGAAAATGGAGTTTTAAAAGAGCGCGTGTACAAATCTGGTGGTCTTTACGGAAGTGCTATTGATGAGATTGTAAAATGGTTAGAAAAAGCACAAGGTGTTGCAGAAAATCAAGCACAAGGTGATGCTTTAGGCTTACTTATTAAGTATTATAATACTGGTGATTTACAAACGTGGGATGATTATAACGTAGCTTGGACTGCGGCTACTGAAGGTAATATTGATTATATAAATAGTTTTATTGAAGTATATAATGACCCACTAGGTTATAGAGGTTCTTATGAAACTATTGTTCAAATTAAGGATTTTGATATGTCACAAAAAATGGCAGTTTTAAGTGAAAATGCGCAATGGTTTGAAGATAATTCTCCTTTGATGGATGAGCATAAAAAGAAAAATGTTGTAGGGGTAACTTATAAAGTAGTTAATGTTGCTGGAGAGGCTGGTGATGCATCGCCAAGTACACCTATAGGGGTAAATTTACCTAATGCAAACTGGATAAGAGCGTCTGTAGGTAGTAAAAGTGTTTCACTAGGAAATGTGATAAACGCTTATAATAATGCTGGCAGTTCTGGAAGATTAAAAGAGTTTGTAAATAGCGAAGAAGAATATGAGCTTGAAAAAGAATATGGTCAACTAGGAGATAAATTGCATACTGCATTGCATGAAGTAATTGGGCATGCATCTGGACAATTAAATCCAGGGGTAGGAGAAACAAAAGAAACGTTGAAAAATTATGCTTCAACACTCGAAGAAGGTAGAGCAGACCTTGTGGGATTATATTATTTATATAACCCTAAATTACAAGAACTAGGTCTAGTAGAAGACTGGAAAAAAGTAGGGACTGCTGCATATGATGGATATATTAGAAATGGGTTAATGACTCAATTAATTCGTTTAAACTTAGGTGATGAGGTAGAAGAAGCGCACATGCGAAATAGACAATGGGTATCTGCTTGGGCTTTTGAAAAAGGACAGAAGGATAATGTAATTGAGAAAATAAATAAAGATGGAAAAACTTCATTTAAGATTAATGACTATGAAAAATTACATGATCTTTTTGGCGAGTTATTGCGTGAAACACAACGTATAAAAAGTGAGGGTGATTACGCTGCCGTAGAAGCTCTTGTTGAAGGGTATGGAGTAAAAGTTGATCAAAAATTACATGCCGAAATTTTAGAACGTAATAAGCAGTTTACATCAGCACCATATAGTGGTTTTGTAAATCCTGTGCTTACTCCTCAAATGGATGATAATGATGAGATTACAGGTTTTGAGGTTGTACAACCTGAGAGCTTTGAGGCACAAATGCTTATGTATTCTAAAAATTATAGCAATCTTCCTATTAAAAATTAATACTGAAATTTTAAATAAATGAAAGCCCCAATTTTATTGAAAATTGGGGCTTTTTGTTTTGTATAATAATAGGGCTTGACTTTGAGTTTAAGGGGCGATCATAAAGTATTATTCGAAATCGTATTTTTTTTCAAGAGCATACCGCAATAACTCACCTTTTCCTTTTAATCCAAGCTTTCTAATCATGTTTTTTCGATGTTTCTCTACTGTAGAAACAGAAGTAAATCTAGTTGCTGCAATCTCGCTTGAAGCTTTTCCATATCCAATTAATTTAAGAATTTCGGTTTCACTTTTTGATAAAATAGATTTTTTTGCTGAAGTGACCGAACCCTCCGTGATGAGTGAAAGATTAATCGATGAGTCAAAATAAGTTCCTCCAGCGTGTACCGTTTTAATAGCTAGTAATAGCTGTTCTAAAGGAGAGTTCTTTAAAAGATAGCCACTTGCTCCAGCTTTAATCATATTACTAATAGCTTCGTCTTGATCAAACATACTAAAAGCAATAACTTTAATCCCAGGGTATTTTTTTTTGATAATTTTTGTAGCAGCAATGCCATCAATTTTTGGCATTTTAATATCTGTAAGTATTACCTGTGGCTGTTCTTTATCAACAATATCAATAAGTGCTTCTCCATCGTTAGCAATACCAATTATAGAAAAATTTTCATCATATTTTATTAGGAGTTCAATCCCATCAATTAAGGACTGGTGGTCTTCAGCAATAGCGACTGTAATCATAGAGCGTTTTGTTAGTCTTTATTGAGGAGGTAAATAGTGTTGCTAAGGTAAAAATAATTCCTTAAAATTTAGTACCCACTATTGGGTATTTTGCTCTACTGGAATATCAATAATAATTGTTGTTCCTTTTCCAAGGCTGCTATCAATTTCAAAAGTTCCATCAATATGTTCAATTCTTTTTTCAATATTTTCAAGACCCATACCAGTTGAATTTATGAGTTTTCTCTCTTCGGAAATTCCAATTCCATTATCCTCAATTATTATATTAATAATACCTTCATGTTGTGTTATAGCAATAGAAGCTTCCGAAGCTTTTGAGTGCTTGATAATATTAGTAACTAATTCTTGAATAACTCTAAACAACATAATCTCTAGCGTATTTTCAATTCGGTTTTCAAGACCAAAATCTGAAACTTCAATGTTTAATTTTCCATTAATACTTGCGTTTCTGGCTAGTTTTTGTACTGCTGGTAATAATCCATTTTTAGCGATGACACCACTATTGTTTATGTGTGATATATTTCTAATTTTACTATAAGCATCAGCAAGAAGGAAACTGGTTTTTTCATAAAGTTCATCAGTAATATTACTTTTAGCTCTATTTCTTTTTAAATGTTCAAATTGAAGTTTAGCAGCCGCGAGTGTTGCTCCTACATTATCATGTAGATCTCCAGCAAGTCGTTGCCTCTCTTTTTCCTGCCCTTCAATCATAGCATCAATAGTTGTCAGCTCTTGTTCTTTTAATAAACGCTCAATTTTTTGAATTTCGATTTCTTTTTCTTGCTCAGCTATACGTTGTTTTCGCTTTGTGTTAAGATTAATTAAGACAGCTATAAAACTTCCAAGTACTAGAAGACCACCTAATGCTATAAGAAAATATTCTTGTTTTTTATTTTCTTGTTCAGAGAGTAGGAGTTGTTTTTCTTTCTCGGCTGTTTCAAGTTCTACTTGTAATTGATTAATATCTTGTTGATTTTCTTTAAAATTGAGATGATGCTCAAAAATTATTGATTTCTCTAAAAAATTATAGGCTTGCTCGTATTCACCAATTACAGAGAGTACTTTCATTGCGCCAAACCTATAATAACTGTATGCAGCTCTAGTGCTATCAAGTTCATTAAACTGGGATTTACTTAGACTTAAATATTTAGTAGCTTCTTTTGCATTATTATTCGTGGCATTCAAAGACGCTAATTCAAGGTGGGCATAAAATTTAGATAGTTTTGTATAGTTAGTAGTTGGTAATGCTAATAATTTATTCGCATATTTAATTAAACTATCTTGTTTGTTCGTTTCTCTAAAATATACCATTAGTAAATCATATACGTTACTTTCCCAATTTTTAGAGAAATTACAAGTGTTTAAAATTTTATTCAATTTTTTTGCTGTCGGAATAAATTTTAAAGCCTCCTCTCGCGTTGATTGCCCAAAAAAGAGAGTTTCAAAATAAATAACTATTGTAGCATCTTGACACGTTTCAGAAATTGATTCTAATATTTCAAGATATTTTAACTGCCTTATACTATTAGGTGTTTTTTGTAAAGAATAGAGTTGAAGTATGTTGCTAATAATTAATTTTTGGAAAGCTTTATTGTTATTAGCACTTGCTATTTTTAATGCATTATTGAAAGAATTTAAAGATTTACTTTGATCATTTCCATAATACATATTATAGTAGCCTTGTACGATTTCAGTAAATAGAGGAGTGTATGGATGCGGTTTATTTTTATGTGTAATTTTATCTAAGGCTATTGAATCTATTTTCTTGTTTGAGCCTCTGTTTTTTATAATGTTATTTAACTCTTCTAAAGTTATCCTTAAATCTTTGTCCTCAAGTTGATCAATTAATTTTTGAGATTTATTAAAATCAAGAAGGTAAATATGTTTTGAGATATTTTCAATCTCATGAGAAAGCTGCCCTAAAACAATTAAAGGACAGCTTATCAAAATTATTAAAATATTTTTTTTAAGTAAGTTCATTATTTTAAAACTAAATGAAAGCTGGATTCTCTGCAGATAATACCTGGTCCAGTTTCATTGAATAAAGATTCATTTATATTTTTAACATCAATGCCTTGAGTTTCAGCTTTTGGTATTTCCCTAATATTACGTACAATATATTTTGCTCCATCTCTGTAATAAAATTCACTATCAAAAACACCATTAGTAATTGGGCTTCCTTCTAGGCTTCCAGAAATAGGGATTAACTCACGTTCTGCTCTAAGATAATACGGATCAGTTATTTTGATGGTATTCTTAGGCGTTACGAGAGATCTATATTCTGTTAATGGACTAGATTCTGTTTCAGAAATTTGTTCATCACCACAAACCACAGCTCTTATATAAAATTTAATATTAATGTAAGAATCTTGTCCAGATGTTTGAAGAGTTACTTCTGTTTCGTGCTTTGTTGAAAATCCAAGATTTAAAATTCCTTTGTAGTTGTAGAGTTTTGTATCAATTTTTTTAATAATTGATTTATTTCCGTCTTTTTCTAAAGAAAATTTACCAAATATGGCAAAGTTTGTTCCATACAGTGAACTTGTTAGTAATAATTGATAGCCCGTATTTGTTATTAATTTGAGGCTGCTAAAATTGTCTTTAAATTCTGACATAATAATTATTTATTTAATTGGTTAATAATATTTTCTATATTTAATACCCCCGCTCCATAGCGTTTTGCATTTTGTCCTTTAAATCTAGGTTTTAAATGTTTAGTCAAATAAATTTTTAATTCATTCACTGTAATATTTTTATTTTTCCCTTTAATTAGGGCAATAACAGCAGCAACTTGAGGCGCTGCTGAAGAAGTATTTGAAAAATAAAGAAAATCATCATGATCTAGTGGTGGATCACAAATAACACAATCTGTCCCAGGTAAATCTAGAGACACAACTTTATACCCCACCGCAGACAAAAGTATATTTTCACCTTCCTTTGAGTTTTTAAGTGGTTTGTTTTTTTGATCTACAGCTCCAACTACAATAACATTTTTTATTTTTCTAATAAAATCTAGTTCAGAAATTTCACCTGCAATTTTATTTCCCGCAGAAAAAACAAGAGGGATTCCCTTGTGACTTGCTGTATTTGTTGTTATTTTATTAATTAATTTTCTAATTATTTCTGATTGGCTAAATTTAGTTTCAAGACTACAACTTATAACGTCTACTTTTAATTCCTTAGTAAATGCTGCGTCATAAAGAGCTCGATAAAGAAAAAAAATGCATGAAATATTATCTTGAATAATTTTTAATGGTACAATTTTACAACCAGCTGCAATTCCATTAATGCCTAAATCATTGCTTTTTTGTGCACCTATTATGCCTGCGCACATAGTGCCATGCCAATCATTGAAATTAAATTTGGGCTCAATCTTATCTTCAACATAGTCGTATCCAGAGGATGAGTCTAATGCTTTTTTTAGATATGGATGGTTATAAACACCATCATCTATAATACCTATTTTAATACTTGGATCACCTATTAATTCCTCGGAGTGGATTCTTTGTATGGCGTCAAACAATTTATTTCCTTCTAATATTAAAGGAACATTATTTACCTTCCCTATATAATTTTCTAATAAATATCTAAAGGGGTAACTCAGTTTAGCTAAATTTAATTCACTTGTTACACCTTTAATTAATGCAAATGTTTTTTGGGCGCGCTCTAAATCATGATTATTTTTAAATTTTAATACTGTAACGTTGCCCCATTTCATTAAAATTTTGCCTTGATAATCATCTGTGATTTTTTTTAATTTAGCCTCGCTAATTTTACTATCATAATGCACTAAGAGTGTACAATTGTATGATTGATATGGAATATTATTTAACCAATAAACTTTGCCTATCCTTTTTGATTCAAATTTATAGTCTGGAAATTCTCGACTATTTTTTTTTAAGGCTAAATATGCTTTATTACTTAATTTATTTTTAATAATAAAGTTATTTTCTATGTAACGCCTTATTTGTTTATTGCTTATTACATCATTTTTGAGAATTGAATCACTTACAGATACTATATAGGCATTGTTGTGTGTGTTAAATTCAACATTTATATATGCCCCTTTGTCTTCATCAAAGTACTTATGACTGTAGTTTTTTGGCATATTTGTTTATTAATAATAGCAAAGTTTAAGTGGTTTTAACAAAAATCAATATTTTTTTTTCTACATAGAATACCCACTATTGGGGATATTTAAATGATTAATGATAGGGAATGCTAAAAAAATTCGGGTTTTAATTGTTATACCCAAGTTAGGTTAAAATTTAAAATTTAGCAATTTGCAAGAGATTCTATTTTATTGTAGCCAAAGAAAATAAAATTAATTTTTTAGTAAAGACTTTACAAAAATTAAGACACCTACGAAAATCAAAAAACCAATTAAAACCCAAAAGCTATCCTTATAATATTTTTTATGTAATCTTATATCTTTACGATAGCTATATGTAATGGCTGCTATAAAAGCAATAACAAAAAAAAGAGCAAACATCCATTGACCAGTACTGAACATAATTGTGTAGTTTTATAAACACAAAAATACAGTAATTACAAATTTTAAATAGTCGCTTTTGCGTTCAAAATATGAAAGATAAGATAGCAGCAGTTCATAAATTTCATTCTGCATTTGGTTTAGGAATTAAAAATACACCAACCGCAGATTTAGGTGAAAAGAAAAATGCATTAAGATTTGAGTTAATGCGTGAAGAGAATGAAGAATACATGGAAGCTGCAACTAATAACGATTTGGTTGAAGTAGCAGATGCATTAGGAGATATGCTCTATATTTTATGTGGAACAATAATAGAACATGGAATGCAAGAAAAAATTGTTGAAGTTTTCAATGAGATACAGCGAAGTAATATGAGTAAGTTAGGGGCAGATGGTAACCCTATATACAGAGAGGATGGTAAAGTGCTCAAAGGCCCTAATTATTTTAAACCAAACATAGCAGAAATTCTCAACAAAAAATAATAAATAAAAAAGCGCATTTGAAATTAATCAAATGCGCTTTTTTATTTAAAATTCTTAATTAGAATAATTCAACTTTTTTTCTCCATCCAAAAGGATCTTCAGATATATTATATTGAATGTCATTTAATTGTTTTTTAAACATAACAGCAAAGCTATCACTTTGTTCTTTCAACTCATATATTTTATCCTTAAAACCAAAGTGGCTAATAAAACTAACTACAGCCGCAGTCCCAGCTCCAAAAATCTCTTTTAACGAACCGTCTTCTGCCGCAGCAATTAATTCGCTAACGGTTAATTTCCTTACATCGACATTTACTCCATTGTGTTTGGCTAAATCAAGAATACTTTTTCGAGTAATACCATCTAAAATTCTATCACTTGTAGGTGCAGTAATTAATGTATCATTAATTCTAAAAAACACATTCATAGTCCCTGCCTCTTCAAGATATTTATGTTCATTAGAGTCTGTCCATATAATTTGTTGAAAGCCTTTTTCTTGTGCTAAGCTTGTAGGGTAAAATTGAGCACCATAATTACCAGCAGCTTTTGCAGCACCCACGCCACCATCAGCAGAACGACTATATTTTTCAGCAATTAAAACCTTTACAAAGCCTTTGTAATAGGCCTGTACTGGTGATAATAAAATCATAAATTTATATTCTTTTGATGGAGAAGCAGAAACACCCACCTCAGTTGCAATTGCAAAAGGACGAATGTAAAGAGAATTACCATCTCCTTTTTGAATCCAATCCTTGTCTAAGCGAACTAATTCGTTTAAAGCTTCAAGGAAAATTTCTTTTGGAAATTCAGGGATAGCCATTCTTTTTGAAGATTTGTTAATTCGCTCAAGGTTTTGTTCTGGGCGAAATAAAAACACATCATCATTTTCATCTTTATACGCTTTCATTCCTTCAAAAACTGCTTGCCCATAATGAAAAACTTTCATTCCTGGATAAACTAGCATTGGACCATAAGGCTTAATAGTAGGACGTTGCCAAGCACCATTTTTATATTCACATTCAAACATGTGGTCTGTAAAAGTTTTGCCAAATACAAGATTGTCAAAATCCACTTCACCTACCCTTGTTGATGTAACTTTTTCAATATGTAACGTACTATCTGTGTTTATCATTAGTTAATTGTTGTTTGTGCGGTAAAAATAACGAATTTTTAGGCCAAAATTTTCCTAAAAAATCCTTAAAATTGCAGTATATTATTAGCTTTAAATAATTCTGAAATTCTACAACTATGAAAAATATAGCACTATTACTACTTTGTTTAGGCATGATTGCTTGCAAGACAACAACTGAAGATAAAAAACAAGACAACATAGCTGTAGAAACTCAATATATCTCAATTGGTGATAGCGTAAAAGAAGAAAATATACTTTCTAAAAATGAAATGATTGACACTTACAAAAAACTTAAACCTGGAGATACTATTGATTTAAAATTTAAAACTAAAGTGAATGAGGTTTGCCAAGCGAAGGGATGTTGGATGCGTATGGATTTAGGCGAAGAGGAAGTAATGGTGAAATTTAAAGATTATGCATTTTTTATGCCATTAGACCTAGCCGGTAAAGAAGTTATTGTCGATGGTAAAGCATTTGTTGCAGAGGTTAGTGTAGAAGAGCAACGTCATTACGCAGAAGATGGTGGAAGTACACCAGAAGAGATTGCTTTAATTACAGAGCCTAAAAGAACATTGTCTTTTATGTCTTCAGGAGTTTTAATACCTGCAGAATCTTCTATAGAAGAATAGTTTGAAACGCGAAATTATAACAACAGGAGATGGTTCTGTGTCTATCTATATTCCAGAGTTAGACGAACAGTATCATTCAAAGCACGGTGCTATTAATGAAGCAATACACGTTTTTATTAAAATGGGCTTGCATCATTATGCCGAAATTTCTGGCGATACTAATATTGCAATTTTAGAAATTGGCTTTGGTACTGGATTAAATGCTTTTTTAACCCAAATTGAAAGTGAAAATTTAAAAACTCAAATTCAATATACTGGAGTGGAAGCTTACCCAGTTACTGTTTCTGAAACATCTCAACTAAACTATCCAAATGAGTTGAACGCATCTCAAGAAAACTTTAATAAAATGCACGAAATCCCTTGGGAAACAATGGGACTAATTACACCTCATTTCGGCTTAAAAAAAGAGCAAAAAAAGTTTTCTGAAATTATTGATAAAGAACAATTTAATATTATTTATTTTGATGCTTTTGGTTCTAGGGTGCATCCAGAAATGTGGGTCGAAAGTACTTTTTCTACAATGTATAATGCACTAAAGCAAAATGGTGTTCTTGTTACTTATGCTGCAAAAGGAAGTGCTCGTAGAGCGATGGAAACGGTAGGTTTTAAAGTTGAGCGCCTTCCGGGACCTCCAGGGAAAAGAGAAATGTTGCGTGCTACCAAAAAATAATTAATTTTATTAAAAAGTGATTTATCTCTAATCAAAGTATAGAATATCAATTGAATTATAATAGGGGTAATACTAATCTTTTGAAAATTCAAAATTCCTTCACAATCTTTAGTTAATCATTGTTAATCATATTTCAAATTTATAAAATCGTAGCTATCTTTAATATAAGCTATAATGAATAGAATATGAAGGTATTAATTACAGGGGCCACAGGACTCATTGGCTCAAAAATTACAGAGTTGTGTCACGATAAAGGGATTGCTGTACATTATTTAACTACGAGTAAAGAAAAAATAAAAAATACAAAAAATTATCAAGGCTTTTATTGGAATCCAGCAGAGGGTTTAATTGATGCAAAAGCATTTAATGGAGTTACGACAATTATAAACCTTGTAGGAGCTACTATTGCTAAAAGATGGACTAAAAGTTACAAGAAAATAATTTTAGATAGCAGAACACAAACTGCAAACTTAATTTTCGAAACCTTGAAATCAATAGACCATAGTGTAGGACATTTTATTTCTGCAAGTGGTATCAGTATTTATCCTAATAGTGAAGTAGAGCTCTATACAGAGGAATACGTAGGTGTTGAAGATAGTTTTTTAGGTGAAGTAGTTGTTGCTTGGGAGGCTGTAGCAAATCAATTTAAGTCATTAGGTATTGATGTTGCTAAAGTAAGAACTGGTGTTGTATTTGATAAAAACGATGGTGCCTTTTCTAAATTAGTCGAACCGGTTAAAATGGGTGCTCCTGCAGCAATAGGAAATGGAAATCAATGGTTATCATGGATACATATAGATGATATAGCAGGGATTTACATGAAACTTTTAAAAGATAGAGACGAAGGGGTTTTTAATGCCGTAGCTCCCACGCCAGTTACTAATAAGCGAATTACCAAACTTCTTTCTAATAAATATAACGTTCCCATGTGGTTACCTAATATTCCTAGTTTTGTACTTAAATTAGCACTTGGTGAAATGGCAATTTTAGTAACAGAAGGGCAATTAGTAAGTAGTAAAAAAATTGAAGCTTTAGGATATAAGTTTATGTATTATAATATAGATAATGCACTCGACGATTTAGTTGAAAAGAAATAATATTAAATAAAGTGTTGATTGTTCATTTTTATTTGTTAGAATTTATTCTATTAATAGCTGTTTTGTGATTTGACCCTGTTCACTTTCAATTATAACAAGATAGTTTGCACTCTGCAATAAGGAAACATCTATTTTTTTATTAACTCCCATCATTATTAAATCTTCGTTTTGTACTAGTTTACCGTTGAGGTTATAGATTGAAAGAGATGTCAATGCAGCATTTTGTGGATTACTTAGTATTATATAATTTGTTGCTGGATTAGGATAGAGTGTAATTGTTGCTAATGAGATTTGAGAGGTGTTATTACCTAAGGTATCATCTACAGTTAATACGAAAGTACATTCACCTTCAAAGCCATTATTGTCTTGAGCAGATAGCGTGATAATATGTGTGCCTTGTTCAAGTAATGTTCCAGGATTAGGATCTTGATCTGTTACTGTAACTGGATCTGTACAATTATCAATTGCCATAGCCTCTCCTGTAGCAAAGTAATCTGGTAGTACATACGGGCCTGTTGAGATAACTGTTTGGTCTGCTGGGCATAAAACTTCTGGAGCTAATCCATCAATTACGTTAACAAAAGCTACACAGCTATCAGTGTCTCCATTACCATTTGTAATTGTTAAGGTTACCATAACGGGTGTTCCTATATCGCTACAATCAAAAGTGTTAATGTCTATACTTAATCCATTTGAACATCCAGCTCCACTAGAACCACCGTCTAGTGCTTGAGGTAATAAAGTAGCAGTACCGTTTTGCATTAGTGGGATGGTAACATTTTGACAAACTGCAATAGGAGTTGCGTTAAGTTCATTTACGGTTACAACAGCAGTACATGTTGCTTCATTACCATATAAATCAATAACGGTTAGTATTACATTATTAGCTCCTACATCGCTGCAGTCAAAAGATGTGATATCAATTGCTGTAAATTCTATTCCGCAGGCATCTGAGCTTCCTCCATCAACATCAGCAGCAGTAATAGTAGCTGTTCCATTAGCATCAAGCATCACCGTAATATCTTGGCAAACTGCTGTAGGTGCAGTCGTGTCTTCAATGGTTACCACAGCAGTACAAGAGCTCTCATTTCCGAAGGTATCAGTCACTGTCAATATTACATCATTTTCACCTATGTTAGTACAATCAAAAGTATCGTTATCTATCATTATTGTTGCAATGCTACAATTATCACTACTGCCAGCATCAACATCTGAAGGAATAATTGTTACAAAACCGCTAGCATCAAGTGAAACCGTGATGTTCTGGCAAAGTGCAATTGGGTTTTCGGTTTCTTCTACCGTAACGACAGCAATACATGATTGAGTATTTCCATTAATGTCTGTTACGGTGAGGGTAACATTATTAGCACCAATGTTTGAACAGTCAAAAGTATCAATATCAATACTCGTAGCACTTATGCCACAAGCATCTGAACTACCGCCATCAATAGCTGCGGGTGTTATTGAAATAGTTCCAGTAGCGTCTAGCTGTACAGTAATGTTTTGACAAAGAACCTGTGGTGCTATTGTGTCTTCTACTGTGACGGTAGCTGTACAACTATTTGTATTTCCTTGGTCATCTGTAACTGTTAAAATAACATCATTAGGTCCTATGTTTGAACAATCAAATGTGTCTATGTCAATTGATAAAGGGGTTGTAGCGATACATGTTAAAACACTACCACCATCAATATCTGATGGGATAATTGTCACCATTCCTGTAGTATCTAATTGTACGGTAATATTTTGGCAGATAGCTGTTGGAATGTTATTATTTTCAACAGTAACAATAGCTGTACATTGACTAGAATTTCCGAAGATATCTGTAACCGTTAACGTCACATTATTAGTGCCAATGTTTGAGCAATCAAAAGTATTAATATCGATTGAAATTGTGTCAACTCCACAATTATCTGTACTCCCGTTATTAACATCTGCAGCTACAATGTTTGCTATTCCCATGGTGTCAAGTTGTACAGTAATGTCTTGACAAATAGCAGTAGGGGGAAGGGTGTCTTCTACTGTGACAATGGAGACACAAGAACTATTGTTTCCATTATTATCTGAAACGAAAAGTGTAACATTATTAGTACCTATGTTTGAACAATCAAAAGTGGTAATATCAATAGCTAAGTTGTTTATTCCGCAGGCATCTGTACTTCCTCCATCAATTTCTGCTGGTGTAATAACAGCCATTCCTAAGGCGTCTAATTGTATTGTAATATTTTGACAAATGGCTTGTGGCGCAATTATATCTTCTACCGTTACCATGGCTGTACAAGAACTTGTATTTCCAGCATTATCTGTCACAGTTAACACAACAGGATTGATACCTATATTACTGCAATCAAAAGTGTCAATGTCCACTGTAAGCGAAACCGTACTACAACTATCACTGCTACCATCATCAATGTCACTAGGAGATAATGTAGCTGTGCCTAATGCATCAAGCAAGATGGTAAAATCTTGACAAATAGCAATTGGATTTGTATTGTCTTCAAGAATCACCTCAAAAGTACAACTTGTTGTATTCTGAGAATCTGAAGCCTCCATTGTTACAATTGTTGTTCCTACATTAACAATAGTTCCAGCTAGAGGGGTTTGTACAATGGTAGGTGTGCTACAAGCATCGTTTGCAGTGACTAATGAGGTATAATCTGGCAATATAAATTGACAATCTGAATTTACAGTTACAATTTGTGTTGGAGGACACATTATTGTTGGAGGTGTATTGTCTATTATTGTAACGGTAAAATCACAACTAGTTTCATTCAAGCCATCAAATGCGGTAAAAGTTACAATAAGATTTCCCGGAGTTACTATTGTGCCAACAGGTGGGTCTTGAGTAACAGAAACTATAGAACAATTATCACTAGCGGTAACTAGGCTTAAATAATCTGGGACAATAAAGTCACACGTGTTAGGATCTCCAAATGCAGTGATGTTATCTGGACAGGTTACAACAGGAGGTGTGTTATCTTTTACGTTTAAGTTAAAACTACAAGTATCTGTATTAGTTCCGTCAGATACAATTAACGTTATTGTTGTATCTCCTAACCCAACGAGTGTCCCGGGTAACGGATTTTGTTCTACGGAAATTACTGTGCAATTATCCATAGCTAATGCAAGGGAAGTGTAGTCTGGTACGGAAAACATGCAATCAACATCAACACTTTCAAACTGGTCAATTGGGCAACTAATTGTTGGCGGAATATTATCATTTACAATGACATCAAACATGCATTCTACAAAATCCTGTCCGTCATCTGCCGAAATTGTTATGGTATTTGCTCCAGTTGAAACAATTGTTCCAGCAACTGGATTTTGAGTGACTGTCACTGGGCCACAGTTTTCAATTGTCATAATAATACTTGTGTAATCTGGAATTATAAACTCACAATTAATGTCTGCAGAAACGGTTTCGTTCATTGGACATTCAATTACTAACGGAGTATCATCTATTACGTTTAGATTAAAGCTACAACTCTCGGTGTTTGTTCCATCTGAAACTGATATTTCTACAATTGTATTCCCGATATTTACGAGTGTTCCAGCGGTAGGTGTTTGTGTAACGGTTGTAATTCCGCAGTCATCAGAGAAAACTGCTAGTGCAGTGTAATCTGGTACTTCAAATTGGCAATCTGCATTTGCGCTTTCGGTTTGGTTGTCTGGGCACGTTATTTCTGGCGGTGTTCCGTCAATAACTGTAATGTTGAAGTTGCAATCTGTGGTATTTGTACCATCAAAAGTAGTTAATGTTATTTGTGTTACTCCTGCTATTACAGCTGTTCCCGGCACTGGACTTTGAGTTATTGAAACTATTGTACAGTTGTCTGTTGCTGTTGCTAATGTGGTGTAATCTTCGATTGTAAAAGTACAGGTGGCGTCAACATTTTCTGTGATATCTGCCGGGCATGAGATTTCTGGTGGCGTATTATCAATAACGGTAATATCAAACGTGCATGTGTTTGAGTTTGTGCCATCGTTTGCAAATAGTGTTATTGTTGTTGTTCCTGTCAATATTGTTGTTCCAGCAACGGGATTTTGTGTGATGGTTACGTTTCCGCAGTTATCGCTCGTTATTGCTAATGTTGTGTAATCTTCAAGTATAAATCCACAATTGATATCTGCCGAAACTGTCTGGTTTAATGGGCAGCCGATGATTGGCGGAGTATCATCTATTACGTTTAGATTAAAGCTACAACTCTCGGTGTTTGTTCCATCTGAAACTGATATTTCTACAATTGTATTCCCGATATTTACGAGTGTTCCAGCGGTAGGTGTTTGTGTAACGGTTGAAATTCCGCAGTCATCAGAGAAAACTGCTAGTGCAGTGTAATCTGGTACTTCAAATTGACAATCTGCATTTGCGCTTTCGGTTTGGTTGTCTGGGCACGTTATTTCTGGCGGTGTTCCGTCAATAACTGTAATGTTGAAGTTGCAATCTGTGGTATTTGTACCATCAAAAGCAGTTAATGTTATTTGTGTTACTCCTGCCATTACAGCTGTTCCCGGCACTGGACTTTGAGTTATTGAAACTATTGTACAGTTGTCTGTTGCTGTTGCTAATGTGGTGTAATTTCCGAGTGTAAAAGTACAGCTGGCGTCAACATTTTCTGTGATATCTGCCGGGCATGAGATTTCTGGTGGCGTATCATCAATAACAGTAATATCAAACGTGCATGTGTTTGAGTTTGTGCCATCGTTTGCAAATAGTGTTATTGTTGTTGTTCCTGTCAATATTGTTGTTCCAGCAACGGGATTTTGTGTGATGGTTACGTTTCCGCAGTTATCGCTCGTTGTTGCTAATGTTGTGTAATCTTCAAGTATAAATCCACAATTGATATCTGCCGAAACTGTCTGGTTTAATGGGCAGCCGATGATTGGCGGAGTGTTGTCTAATACCGTTAGTGTAAAATTACAAATACTACTATTGTTAGAAGTATCAGTTACTACTAAATCAATCAACGTATCTCCTATGCCAATAAATGTTCCAGCAGCTGGAGTTTGTACTATAGATGCTATACCACATCTATCTTCTATAGATGCAAGAAGACTGTAATCTGGCACTTCAAATTGGCAGTTGGTGTCTGCGTTTTCGGTTTGTGCTGAAGGGCAAATTAAAAGAGGATCCTCGTTATCAATTACTGTAAGATCAAACATACAGTTTTCGGTATTTGTTCCGTCAGTTGCTTCTAGGGTTATTTGTACTGTTCCGGGACCTACTATAGTGCCTATAGGAGGGGTTTGACTTATAATTATTGAATTACAATTGTCAGAAAATGTTGCTATAAAACGATAGTCTTGTATTACGTATTCGCAATTAATATTTACAATTCTGGTTTGGTCTGATGGGCAATTAATAACTGGAGGGGTATCGTCGACTATGGTTACATTAAATATACAATCTATAGCGTTTGTTCCATCTGTTGCTTCCAGTGTTATTTGTGTAACTCCTAATCCTATGGCTGTTCCAGGAGCTGGGTTTTGTGTGATTGAAATTGATGCTGCACAATTATCTGTCACAGTAGCAAGTGCTCTGTAATCATCAAGAGTGAACATACAATTAATATCTGCGCTTTCAGTGATGTCTTCAGGGCATGTTATTATTGGAGGCATAGTGTCTTCAATGGTAATAGTCGCATTACAAATGTCACTATTACCTGCTGCATCTGTAGCGGTTAATTGTACCATGTTTGCCCCTACATTATTACAGTCAAAGGTGTCATTGTCTAAAGTTAATGTAAAACTACCGCTGTCATCACTTGTTCCTCCGTCAATGCTTGATGGTAAAATTGTAACATTCCCTGTAGCATCTAATTGTACGGTTATATCTTGACAAATGGCAATAGGGTCTACTTCGTCAACAAAGCCAACGATAAAACGAAAATCAAAAGTAGGATCATGATAATTAGGGAATTCGCCTGGCTGTAATTCTAATATACTCCCATTAGGATAAGCGTTACCAAAGGATGCTTGCCAAGAAATAGGAAGAGTTTGCCCTGATATAATATAGGTGTAAACACCTCCATTTATCACTGCGGGATTAGAAGGGAACGGTATTAAAAATTCTGTGGTTCCGTTATTTATAGTAAAGGGTTGTGTTGCAAGTGGTGTAGTTGCATCTGTACCTTCAAAAATTGTCATTAATAATGTAGCGCTTGCTTGTCCATTTGTATAAACGGTTAATGACTCTATACTACCGTTACAAAATGTTGTAAAACTCTGCCCATATGCATCACCTGGTTGCGAGGGTAAACTAACTTGTTCAATATTTTGAGAAATATTTTGACCAGGTCCACATTGTGTAAACCCACTATAGCTAAAGAGAAAAAAGGCAATTGTAATAAATAGCAGGGTATTTTTTTTCATTATAAGTCGCAAGTATTATTTAAAGGGGCAATATACTAATTAACAAAAAATTAGCATCAAGTAAAATCACGTAGCTTAAATGTTTTCGATAAACGGCTTTAAAGATTTTTCTGGGATGCTTAATTTTTTTAAACTGTTGATCGTTTTACAAATTATTGATTTTAAATAGTTTGCTTTTTAAAGTATAAAAACCAAAACCACGTAAAAACACCCGTTTTGTGGTTAGCTATTTTTTATACGAGGTATTTTTAAGAACTTGTAAAAAACAAATGACCAAAATTTAAAATTTATATAAGATGAGTGAATCAAAAAATAATGCAGCATTACCAACAAATGGTGTGAAAATTGGTGATGCTGAAGCTTGGACTCAAGCGTGGCAAGAACACTGCAAAGATCAAGCAAAAGCATTTCTTATACCAATGGTAGATTTGTTAGAATTACTTACCGAGCTTAAAGTATTAAAACCAGATGGTAATGGAAATTTAATTACAGATGGAACTTCTTACCCAATTGATGGTATTCGTGCGTATAATGGTTTGATTATGGATTCATCAAACCCTAAAAGTGTAGCAAAAGCTGAAAAGAAAATAGTGTTAGTAGGTACAGTTGAGGTTAATGGTGAAGCACAAGATCAAGTTGAAAATAGCCTAGATAAACCACAAGTAAAATTAGCTGGAAGTGGTGCTTTTGATTTTGGGAAACCGTGTCCTGTATATTGTAATAAAAATAGTTCTTTGTATCATAGTTAATTTATGCAAGTACTATTACAGTTAATTGGTAAATTATGGTTTATTCTAATTGGTTTTAATTCAGTTCTATACCTGTATAGTGCTTTTAAAATTAAAAAAAATAGGTCGCTTAATTTATTAGCATTATACCTAGTCTTAATATTTTTAAATCAATTAGTTGCTGATTATGTGGCAGATTTGACTGGTAATAATTTATTTTTATTTCATGTCTATTTAATTATTCAATTTCTTTGTTTGTCATTTTTTTATAAATCGTTATTCAATAAAAAACAAAAAAAAGTTGTTAACCTTTTACTCGTTATTGTTTTAATAGCATTAATAGTTTATTATATAGTTTGGCCAGATGATTTTGTATATTTTAATTTACCAGAAATTTTGATAGCGACCATTCCAGTCTTGGGTTATATCATGGTCCATTTGTACAATTCATTAACAGAAAAGGGAGACTATTTATTGGTAAGTGGGGGGTTATTAGTATACTTATCTATTAGTTCATTAATCTTTTTATTATATGCTTTATTTACAAACAATATTGATAAAAATATTTTAAGTGATGAAACAGCATTTAATATTTCAGAAATAAATAGAATCTCATATTTATTGTTACATGTAGTAATATTTCTTGAATGGAAATTTAATATTTCAAAATGGAGACGCAAGACAGTTTAATAGCATTTCTCGTTTACGGTATAATTTTTACCGTGTTTCTAACAACAGGGTTAATGTTGTTCTTTTTCTATTCTCGTAAACGAATCGTTCAAAAAGAATTAGAAAAAATAGGATTACAAGTAAAATATAAAGACCAATTATTACAAACCACAATAGCAACACAGGAAGAGGAACGTCAACGTATTGCACAAGATTTACACGATGATATTAGTGCAAAATTGAATGTAGTGAGTTTGACTACCCACACCTTACTAGATAATCCAGAATTATCTAAAGAAGATAGAATGTCACTAGAACATGTACTTAATGTAGTCACAAACACATTAGAAAGTTCAAGACGGATTGCCCATGATTTACTGCCACCTGTACTGGATAAATTTGGTCTGCAAGTTGCACTAGAAGAACTTTTTGAGGATTTTAAAAGAACAAATGCACTGCAAATGTTGTATGAAATTAAAATCCAAGAACTGCAATTAAATTGTACCCAAGAACTTCATATTTTTAGAATAGTACAAGAGCTAATCAATAATGCCACACGCCACGGAAAAGCTACCCAAATCAAGTTTAAATTGCTACAAGCCTCTAATGGATTTTCTTTAACCTTTGAGGATAACGGTTCAGGTTTTTCAATAAAAGGTCTAGAAGAACGAACAGGTCTTGGGTTACAAAATATTAAAAGTAGAGCAGCAATACTTAACTGCCAGATACACATAAATAGTATTGTTGGAAAAGGGAGCACATTTATAATTACTTCTGAAATTCCCGAGACTCAAACAATCTAAAAACATAAAATTTCCAACTTCGGAAATTTTAAACAACCAAAACAATGAGTACAAAAATAACAATGGTCCTTGCCGATGATGAGCAGCTCTTTAGACAAGGAATGCGAGCTATACTAAATAGAGTTGAAGAATTTGAGATATTATTTGACGCAGCTGATGGCAAAGACTTAGTTGATCAACTTAGAGTAGCAGAAACACTACCCGATATCATAATAACCGATTTGAAAATGCCAGAACTTAATGGGGTAGAGGCAACAAAGCTAATCCAAAAAGAATTTCCAAATTGTAAAGTAATTGCTTTAACTAGTTACTTTAGTAAACCATTTGTGGTAAATATGATATCAATAGGTGCCGTAGCTTATTTAGCAAAAAATAGCTCACCCACACTTATGGTAAAAACCATAAAGGAGGTAGCAGAAAAAGGATTTTTTTATGATGAAAAAGTACTTCAGTTTATCAAAGATGGTTTGTTTAATAAAGGGAAAGCAACAAAATCTAGATTTGATAAAAACCATTTGTCAACAAGAGAAAGTGAAGTTCTACAACTTATCTGTCAACAATTAACCACAAACGAAATAGCAGAAAAACTATTTATAAGCCCACGCACCGTAGAAGGACACCGTAACAATCTACTCCTAAAAACCGAAGCAAAAAACAGTGCAGGTCTTGTAGTTTATGCAATTGAAAACGGTATCGTAAACTTAGATCCAAAATATTAAATCTAATTAGTAGGTTTGCGTTTGTAGCGTAAAATAAAAAAAACTCCCTAAAATTTAGGGAGTTTTTTATGTTAGTTCAATTTATTCCACAACCAACTGCTTTATTACATCACCAAGCTCAGTGTTAATTATAACAACGTAAGTTGCTCCTTGCAAGGTTGAAATATCTAGCGTAGTTCTCTCTTCATGAACTTCAGTTTGCAATAGCACTAATCTTCCAGTAATATCATAGATTGAAATCTGGTCGATAATAACTAATTGAGGGTTTGAAATCATCACCACATTTGAGGCCGGATTAGGGTACATTACAATAGTAGCTACTGAAAGTTCTGTATTGTTTGTTCCTAATAGGTCATCTACAATTAAAACAAACTCACATTCAACTTCAAAATTGCTATTGTCTTGAGCTGATAATGTAATTATATGTGTGCCTTGTTCTAATGGAGTTCCTGGACTAGGGTCTTGGTCAAATACTGTCACAGGGTCTGTACAGTTATCCATGGCTATTGCTTCGCCAGTTGCAAAATAATCTGGTAGTGCATAAGGACCAGTTGAGGTTACTGTATGATTATCTGGACAAATTATCATAGGCTCTAGAGAATCAACCACATTTACAAAAGCTTGACATGTGGTAATATTTCCATCATTATCTATAGCGGTAAGTATTACAGGAACTGGTGGTCCTATATCATCGCAAGTAAATGTGTCAATGTCAAGACTAAATACATTTTCTGGGCAACTAATATCTAGTGTTCCTCCATAAACGCTTATAGCTGGAATCGTTACAGTTCCATCTTGTCCTAATGGCGCTGTTACATTTTGACATATGGCAACAGCTCCAGTTGTTCCTATAATGGTTACTGTTGCGTCACATGTTGCTTGATTTCCAGATGTATCTGTCACTGTTAATGTAACAATATTTTCTCCTATATTTGAACAGTCAAATATTGTTTGACTTACTTCTATTTCAAAAGACACAATTCCACAGGCATCAGTACTTCCGCCATCAATATCACTTGCCTCTATAACTGCCATCCCATTACCGTCAAGTTCAACTGTTATATTGTTGCATAATGCTTCTGGAGCAGTTTCATCAACGATTGTTACAATTGCAGTACAGGTCGCAATATTTCCGTTGTCATCTTCTACAGTGAGTATTACTTCATTTGTTCCTAAATCTTCACAGTCAAATGTGTCTATATTAATCGTTGTTGTTACGTTTCCGCAGTTATCATTACTACCATTATCAACATCTGCCGCTGAAATTGTTGCTGTTCCTGTAGCATCAAGAATAACCGTTATGTTTTGGCAAATTGCAATAGGTGGAGTCGCCTCTACAACGTTGAGGTCAAATGTGCAGGAATCACTATTTATGCCATCACTTGCTGTCATTGTAATAATTGTAGTTCCAACTAATACGGTTGTCCCCGCAGCAGGAATTTGAGTTACCGTTACCGTTCCACAATTATCTGTGGCACTCACGAGTGGTGTATAATCTGGGATAATAAATTCGCAATTAGCAACGGCGCTTTCGGTTTGATTGCCAGGGCAACTAAGTGTAGGAGCAGTATCATCTGTGACTGTTAAGATAAATTGACAGTTCTCAGTATTTGTCCCGTCAGAAACTACTAATTCAATATTTGTAATTCCTACTGAAACTATAGTACCTGCTACTGGTGTTTGAATTATAGAATTAACTCCACAATTATCTGTAGTGGTTGCAAATCCAGTATAATCTGGCACGACAAATTCACAATTTGTATCTGCACTTTCATTTTGGTCTAATGGACAAATAATTACTGGAGCAATGTCATCAATTACAGTAATGTTGAAGGTGCAATCTGTAGTGTTCGTTCCATCAAATGCTGAAACTGTAACTAGTGTAATCCCAGTGCCTACGATTGTTCCCGGTGCTGGAGATTGCGTTAAAGAAACAGGATTTGCACAGTTATCTGAAGCTGTGACGAGTCCAGAATAATCTGGGACTACAAAAGAACACGTAGCATCTACACTTTCGGTTTGATCTCCAGGACACATTATAGTTGGAGCAATATTATCAATTATATTTAAGTCAAAAACGCAACTACTTATATTTGTTCCATCATCTGCAAATAATGTTATTTGCGTAATACCTATACTCACTGTAGTCCCTGTTGCTGGAGATTGTGTTAAGGTAACAGGGTTTGCACAATTGTCAAATGCTGTAGCTAATCCAGAATAATCTGGGATTATAAAAGAGCAAGTACTATCTGCACTTTCGGTTTGATTGCTGGGACACGTTATAGTTGGAGCTATATCATCAATAATATTTAAGTCAAAATTGCAACTGCTTGTATTTGTTCCGTCATCTGCAAAAATTGTTATTTGGGTAACACCTATGCTTACAATAGTCCCCGGTGCTGGAGTTTGTGTTAGAGCAACAGGGTTTGCACAATTATCTGAAGCCGTTGCAAGCCCAGAATAATCTGGGATAACAAATTCACAGTTTGTGTCTGCACTTTCAGTTTGATTTGCTGGGCAAAGTACTGTAGGAGCAATGTCATCAATAACGTTTACATTAAATGTACAGCTGCTAGAATTTGTTCCATCAAATGCAATAATTGTAATTATTGAAATTCCTGTGTTTACTATTGTACCTGGTGCTGGAGATTGGGTTAAGGAAACTGGATTCGCACAGTTATCTGAAGCCATTACAAGTCCAGAATAATCCGGAATTGTAAAAGAACAACTAGCATCTGTACTTTCGGTTTGGTCTCCAGGGCATGCAACTGTTGGAGCTATATCATCAATAACATTTAAGTTAAATATACAACTACTTATATTTGTCCCATCATCAGCAAATATTGTAACAACAGTAGTTCCTTGAGTTAAAATTGCACCAGGTGCAGGGTCTTGCGAAATACTTAAAGCAGAAAGACAATTGTCTGTAACCGTAGCAAGCATTGTATAATCTGGAACTAAAAATTCGCAATTTCCATCCACACTACCTACTTGGTCAGCAGGGCAATTAATCGAAGGAGCTACTGTATCTTCAACAGTTACAATTGTGCTACAACTACTCATTAAACCGCTAGAATCAATTACAGTTAATGTAACTGTATTATCACCTATATCTGCACATGTAAAGCTTGTAATGTCAATAGAAATACTAGCGATTGAACAGTTGTCAATACTTCCATTATTGATGTCTACTTCGGAAATATTAGCCATCCCAAAATTATCTAATGAAATTGAAAATGGTGCCACACACATTGCCATAGGAGCAGTTGTATCAATTACTGTAACATTAAAAGCACAGTTTGCTGTATTGCTATTTCCGTCATCTGCAGTCAATGTGACTATTGTTACACCCGTGCTTATCATTGTTCCTGCAATGGGCGATTGAGTTACTGTTACTATACCACCGTTGTCTGAAGTTGTAGCAAGTGATGTGTAATCAGGTAAAGTAAACATACAATTGGCATCCACTTCTCCCACTTGATTAGCAGGACATGAAATCATAGGAGGGGTATCATCTGTAATAGTTATATTGAAAGTACAATCTGCTGTATTTGTACCATCACTGACAGTTAATGTAATTATAGAAGTACCAAGTCCAATCACAGTTCCTGGAACAGGCATTTGTGTTACTGAAACTACCATACAATTATCATTTGTGGTTGCGAGTCCTGTGTAATCTAGTAGTGTAAATACTCCTAAACTATCTGCGCTTTCTGCCTGATCTGCAGGACATATAATCGTTGGTGGGATGGCGTCGCTTACCGTAACATTAAAAGCACAATCTGCTGTGCTATTTCCATCATCAGCGGTCAATGTAACTATTGTTAACCCAGTGCTTACCATTGTTCCTGCAATAGGAGACTGAGTAATTGTTACAACACCACTGTTGTCAGTAGCTGTAGCGAGTGATGTATAGTCTGGCAAAGCAAACATACAATTGGTGTCAACATTTCCTACTTGATCTGCAGGGCATGTGATCATAGGAGGCTCGTCATCAGTTACATTTACAGTAAATATACAGTCTGCTGTATTTGTTCCATCACTTACAGTTAGTGTAATTACGGTTGCACCTAGACCAATTACAGAACCGGCTGTAGGCATTTGCATTACCGAAACTACCATACAATTATCATTTGTGATTGCAAGACCTGTGTAATCTGGAAGTGTAAATGTCCCAGTACCATTAGCACTCACTCCTTGATCAGCAGGACATAAGATAGTTGGTGGAATTGTATCACTAACGATTACATCAAAAGTACAATCTGCAGTATTATTTCCATCATCAGCCGTCAATGTAACTATTGTTATTCCAGTGCTTACCATTGTTCCTGGGATAGGTGATTGGCTTACCGTTACAATACCACTATTATCAGTAACTGTAGCGAGTGATGTGTAGTCTGGTAAAGCAAACATACAGTTTATATCTACAGTACCCAGTTGGTCTGCAGGACATGCAATGACTGGTGGTGTATCATCCGTAATAGTTATAATAAAAGTACAGTCAGTAGTATTTGTACCATCACTTGCAGTTAATGTAATTGTAGTAGTGCCAAGACCAATAACAGCTCCTGGAAGCGGCGATTGTGTTACTGAAACTACCATACAATTATCATTTGTGATTGCTAATGATGTGTAATCTGGAAGTGTAAATGTTCCTGAACCATCTGCACTTTCTGCTAAATCTGCAGGACATAAAATAGTTGGTGGAATTGTATCGCTAACAACTACATCAAAAGTACAATCCGCAGTATTACCTCCATCGTCAGCAGTTAAAGTAATTAAGGTTGTTCCTACTCCCACCATTGTTCCAGGGGTAGGTGATTGGCTTACCGTTACAATACCACTATTATCAGTAGCTGTAGCGAGTGATGTGTAGTCTGGTAAAGCAAACATACAGTTCTCATCTACAGTACCCATTTGTTCTGCAGGACACGCAATCATTGGAGGTGTATCGTCTGTAATCATTAAAATAAAAGTACAATCTGCTGTATTTGTACCATCGCTTGCAGTTAAAGTAATTGTAATAGGGCCAAGTCCAATCACAGTTCCTGGAAGTGGCGATTGAGTCACTGATACAACGGTACAATTATCATTTGTAATTGCTAGTCCCGTATAATCTGGTATTGTAAAAGTTCCTGAACCATCTAAACTTTCTGCTTGATTTCCAGGACATACAATGGTTGGGGGCGTAACATCTTCAACAGTCACTGTTGAAGTACAAGTATCTGTATTTCCTCTACTATCAGTTACAGTAAGCGTTACTGTATTTGGCCCAATTTCTGCACAGCTAAACATATCCATATCTATAGATAGGGTAACTGGTCCATCAGGGTCGGATGATCCATTGTCTATTTGTGAAGGAACAATACTTACGTTGCCATTAACGTCTAAAGGGACGGTAATATCTTGGCAAATTGCAGTTGGTAATGAATCTACATAAAGTACTACATCATTTCCATCACCACCTGTATAGCTAATAATTAACTGTTGAGCATTAAAAGTAAATTCGGCAGCCTCAGGAAACCCACTGAATGTGCCTATTACAGGGTCTACACCATCATTGTCTATAATCGTTATAGTCGATGCCTGAGAAATAGGCATAAATATATTATCCACTAGATTTAAAGTAGCATCTGTAATATCTACGGTTCCTGTAATTAATAATTGATCGTAATCTAAACCACCAACCGTTTCACCAGCTACATTAACCGTAAAAATATCTCCAGAAGAAATTGCTACCGCTGCGTTAATTGGAAATTGGGCTAATGATGTAGGGTTCAAACCGGGTCTCATTTCACCGTTAAATGTAAACGAGTTTCCCACAACTAAACTAGAAGGAGGTATGCCGTTAGGTGTGACTAAAGGACCCGTAATTGCTGTCATTATTATATCACCACCAGCATCAATTAATGCATCATCATTTCTTAATGAAATGCCAGGGCCATTAGCATTACCAGCTGTACCAAAAATTGTAATATTTCCAGTA
The DNA here is from genome assembly GCF_009014635.1 of Patiriisocius marinistellae. Classification (GTDB taxonomy): domain Bacteria; phylum Bacteroidota; class Bacteroidia; order Flavobacteriales; family Flavobacteriaceae; genus Patiriisocius; species Patiriisocius marinistellae. Next base: position 1,423,235 of record NZ_BKCF01000001.1, read on the forward strand.
CCCAAAGTTGTTATTTCAGAATTAAAATAGCAACCTCCACTAAAACCTCCTGTTGAACTTGTTGCAAGTCCATTCAAAATTATATTACCATTTACAGCACTTACAACAGTACCTAAATTTAAAACCTCTAAACCATAATTAAAATCTATACCGCTTCCTCCTGTTCCATTAATATTTATAGAGCCATTATTAATGGTTGAAATTTGAGCTAAATTTCTGATACTTACACCTATATTAAAATAACCAAATGCAGCAAGGTTACCAGATCCCAAAATATTAATGTCACCGCCATTTGAAATCACATCCACATTTGCTCCTTCAATTTGTATTCCTCTATTAAATTCATCACCGATACCACCTTGTCCATTAATTGATATAGTACCGGTTGAAAGTTCAATTACTTTAGCTGCATTTAATATGGCGACTCCTTGATTTTCATCAATAGTTCCGTTACCTCCTGTACCATTAATATTAGATCCACCACCATTAGTTTGTATTGATGAGTTTTCTATATGTACCCCTGTGTTTTCTTCTATTCCAGTACCACCTTGACCATTAATTAAAATTTCTCCTTCAGAAAGATCTTCCATTTTAGAAAGATTTGATAGATATATACCTTTATTACCACTACCAGTCCCATTTCCAGCAGTAGCATTAACAATTATACCGCCACCATTAGTTTCAACAACCGAATTTCTTACATAAAAACCCTGATTATCTCCATTTCCATTTCCTCCTTGCCCTGTAATTAAAATCTCTCCCAATAAAAGATCTTTCATAACTGATTGATTGTCTAGAAAGACACCTCTGTTTGAACTGCCGCTATTATTTACAGCAGCTCCATTAGCAGTTATACCACCACCGTTAGATTGTATAGATGAACCATTTAAATAAATACCATTATTAGAATTAGTTCCCATACCTCCAGTTCCATTTATACGTGTTTCTGCACTATTAGATTGTATAAAGGAATCATTCATTAGTATTCCGTAGTTGAAATTTGTTCCGGTACTACCTTGACCAGAAATAACAACAGTACCCGATGAAGTGTCTTCAATCATCGACATATTGATTAATGCGACTCCTACACTACCTATGTCTGTTCCATTTCCTCCAATTCCATTCACTGAAACTCCACCGCCATTAGATTTGACCACCGAATTACTTATGTTTACGCCATAATTTGATTCTATTCCGCTTCCACCAGAGCCGTTTAAAGAAATGCTACCACTTCCTATTGTTTCAATCAAGGCATTATTTGTCAAATTAATACCATGGTTATTATTGCTAATACCGTTTCCTGTGGCAACACCAGTCATCATTATTGTACCTGCTGCTGAGTTTACCAAACCACCATCAATAATAATGGCGTTTGTGTCAGGTCCTATAAAAGTTCCAGAGGTATTCGCGTTAAGAGTAATATTTCCATTTGAGGTAGTAATTGAGCTTGTTGAGAATGCTATAATATTTCTAATGGCATTAAAATCTATTTTTCCAGCTCCTGAAGTGATAACAGGTCCATCTACAATTATTATTTGAGCATTTATTAAATAATCACCTGTTCCTATATTTACAGGAGTAAATGATTGAAAAGTTACTTCATCAATTTGACCTCCACCATTTATAGTAAAATTAGCATCAAAAGCGATATCTAAATTACGAACTAATATTTCGTCATTCATATCTCCACCATTAATGGTAAGTGATGTGGTTGGGTTAGGAATAATAGTGTCTTCAAATGTTGCTCCGTTGTCAATAATTTCTATTTCTCCAGGATTGATACTATTTCTAACAGTAGCATTATTGTTTACGCCATTAGGTAGATTGATTATAGTATTTGCAGCATCTCCTGCGCTAATAGGTTCTAGGCCTGTAAAGTTAATTACTACACCATCTAAATCTAAATGACCATTATTTCCATCTAATCCAGGAGGAGTATGTGTAATTATTTGATTTAAGAATGTTCCTCTTATAGCTAAATAATCTCCTTTTGTAGTTGCTTGTCTTTGACCATTAAAAGTAATGGGAAAAGAAAAATTAGTATCTGTAAAATTTATTACAACAGAATCATCACCATTACCTCCATTAATGGTTAAACTTGTCGTATTTTCAATTGATTGCATCAAAACCTCATTACCGTTCATGGTAACTATTAAAGAATTTGCGATTTCAGAAATTATAAAAGCATCATCTCCAGTTGTACCGTTTAAAACTGATTTTGTGAATAAGTCTAAATCAACGTTTTTATTAATTGTATTTTTTAATAATGAACTATTTCTATGATCATCATTAATCTGGCCTAAAACTGTTAGGAAAGGTAGGAGGAGAGTATAGAAAAGTATTGTTTTTTTCATCTAAAACAGCATTATGATTTGGAGGCAATATACTGATTAACAAAATTTTATGATATACGTAGAAGTACGTAATCTTACATAATCGTTCAAGTTAAAAAATTTACGATAAAATGTAGTTTTTAGTGTTTTTGAACTATTTTTTATAAGAATATCTTGATTTTAAATAAAAAAATCGTTCCAAAATTGAAACGATTCATTTTAATATTATGATGGATTTTTTTACTCTTTGATGAGTTGGATTGTAAACTTTCCTATTTCAGTTTGAAGCATTACTAGATAGTTTCCACTTTGTAATGTGGATATGTCAATTGTTTTTTCAAAAGTTCCGTTTTTAATATTTTCAGTAATTATGAGCCTTCCTATAATGTCATAAATAGTGATGAGGTTCACTTGTATTTTTGATGGATTATTTAAGGAAACTAAATTATCTGCTGGATTAGGGTATAAACCTATTGAGCTAATTTCTTTTAATATTTCAGAAGTACCCAAAACATCATCTACAACTAAAATAAATTCGCAATCACCTTCAAAACCATAACTATCTTCAGCCATTAAAGTAATAGTATATGTGCCTTGTTCAAGCAATGTTCCAGGTGAAGGGTCTTGATCAAAAATGGTTATTGGAGTAGTACAATTGTCAACTGCAGTAGCCTCACCAATGGCAAAATAATCTGGTAATTCATAAGGTCCCGTTGATATTACGGTTTGATTCTCCGGACAGGTCACTATTGGGGCAAGTGAATCTACAACATTAACTTGTGCTAGACAGCTTGTTGTATTACCGTTATTATCGGTTGCAGTTAGTGTAATGGTTATTTGTTGTCCTATATCATTACATGTAAAAGTATCTCTATCAAGACTGAAAACTGTTTCTGGACAACTTACATCCAGATTTCCACCATACACATTTATAGGGTTAATGGTCATTGTTCCATCCTGTCCTAATGGAACTGTAATATTTTGACATATTGCCTGCACAGCACTTGTTCCTATAACGGTAACAGTGGACTCACATGAACTTTGATTGCCAGAGTCATCAGTTACTGTTAGTGTAACTATATTTTCTCCCAAATTTGAACAATCAAAAAAGAAAGTATCAATATCAATATTTGTTATACCACACGTATCTGTGCTACCGTTGTCAATATCACTTGCTTCAATTACCGCCATACCATTACCGTCAAGTTCAACAGTAATATTTAGGCATGCGGCCGTAGGTGCAGTTTCATCAACAATGGTTACAATTGCTATACAAGTGTTGACATTTCCATTTATATCTTCTACGATTAAGGTAACTTCATTAGTCCCTAAATTATCACAGGTAAAAGTATCTATATCAATTGTTGTTGTTATATTTCCGCAGTTATCTGTACTACCGCCATCTAATTCAGCAGCCGTTATTGAAGCAACTCCTGTTGCGTCAAGAGCAACTGTTATGTTTTGACAAACTGCAGTGGGAATTTCGGTTTCTTCTACTGTTACCATGGCGTTACAAGTACTTGAGTTTCCATTAACATCTGTTACTGTTAATATTACTGTGTTTTCACCAAGATTACTACAATCAAATGTATCAATGTCTAGTGCATATGTGTCAATAGCACAGTTGTCTGAACTTCCATTGTCAATATCTTGAGGTAGTATCGTTACGCTTCCTGTACTGTCAAGACTAACGGTGATATTTTGGCATAAAGCCGAAGGGATTACCATATCTTCAACCGTAACAATCGATGTGCAAGTAGAGGTATTTCCGCTAGTATCTGTAACCGTTACTGTCACGTTATTTGATCCCACGTTACTGCAGTCAAATGTATCATTATCAAGTAGAATTGTATCAATAGTACAATTGTCAGTGCTTCCTGAAGCAACATCAGCAGCAGTAATGGTTGCATTTCCTGTACTGTCCAATTGAACCGTAAAGTCGTTACAAATCACGGCAGGTGGCGTATTATCAATAACATCAACTATAAATGTACAATCAGCAGTTGAGTTTCCGTCGCTCGCTGTTAAGGTAATCATGTTCACCCCTATGATAACAGCGGTACCTGGAACAGGTGATTGTGTTACTGAAATGAAACTACAATTATCCATAACTGTAGCCATTGAAGTGTAATCTGGAAGAATCAATGTGCAATTACCATCTGCACTCTCTGTTATCGTATTTGGACATGTAATCATTGGCGCAAAATCATCAATTACTGTCACTGTTGATGTACAACTGCTAGTGTTTCCGTTTATGTCACTCACAAAAAGTGTAACTGTATTATCGCCAATGTTTGTACAATCAAACGTAGTGATATCAATGGCATAATTATCTATTTCACAATTATCAGTACTTCCATTATTAATATCTAATGGTGTAATTGTAGCCATTCCAGTTGCATCTAGAAATACGGTGATATTTTGACAAATAGCAGAAGGTCCTATATTGTCTTCGACCGTAACGATTGCATTGCATGTAGAAATATTTCCACTAGTATCTGTAATAGTTATAAGTATATTATTAAGACCAATATTACTACAATTAAATGTATCATTATCAATCGTCACCGAAGCTACCGAACAATTATCACTACTTGCTGAAGAAACATCTGCAGCAGTGATTGTTACACTTCCGGTGTTATCTAACTGAACTGTTATATCATTACAAATTACGGCAGGTGGCGTATCATCTATTACATCCACTATAAACGTACAGTCAGCAGTTGAATTTCCATCGCTCGCGGTCAAAGTAATTGTATTCATTCCAGCCATTATAGTTGTGCCAGGGGGAGGAGATTGTGTTACCATAATGGGACTACAATTATCCATCGCCGTAGCCATTGAGGTGTAATCAGGAAGGATAAAACCACAATTATTATCTGCACTTTCAGTTATATTAAGTGGACAGGTTATGGTTGGCGGAGTTGCATCGTTTACTGTAATTGTTGCTGTACAAGAACTCGTCGAAACCCCATCATCCACAAATAAGGTTACGGTTGTAACACCTAAAGAATAGGGGCCTACGGGTGAAACTGTTATTGTGACAGGTTGTCCCTCTGGATCAAATGAGCCGTTGTCAAAATCTGAAGCTGTTGCATTACCCTGACAATTTGAATCTTCAGAAACTATTACGTCTTGGCAATTAGCTACTGGTGGAAGATTACATGAATTTAGGGGATCTTCAATTGTAACGATAGTAGTACAGATAGAGCTATTTCCATTTGAGTCAGTTACTGTAAGTGTTACTGTATTATCTCCAATATCTGCACATGAAAAGTCTGTTATATCAACTTGTGAAGTAATCCCACAAGCATCTGATGAGCCGTTATCAATATCCGCTACAGTTATGGTTGCCATTCCGCTGGCATCTAGATCGAGGGTAAATGGTGCTATACAATTTGCTATTGGGTTTGTGGTGTCCTCGATAAGTATTTCAAAAACGCATGTAAAACTATTTGAACCATCATCAGCAGTTAATGTAATTGTGGTTATTCCTGTTCCAATTGCTGTGCCTGGTAGCGGGTCTTGTGTTGTAGTTACATTTCTGCAGTTATCTGAAGTTACCCCTAACCCTGTGTAGTCTTGTAATATAAATTCGCAATTTGCATCTGTAGTTCCATTCTGGTTTGCTGGACAGTTTATAGTGGGAGGGATGTTATCTATTACTGTTACTGTTGATTGGCAGGTAGCAGTATTTGATTCATTGTCTGTAACCGTAAGAGTTACAGTATTTGCGCCAAGATTTGCACACGTAAAAGTATTTAAATCTATGGAGAGTGTTACCGGTCCTTCAGCATCTGATGAACCGTTGTCAATATCAGCGGGAACAATAGTTGCCATGCCATTGATATCAAGGAATACTGTAATGTCTTGACATATTGCAACGGGATCTTGAGTTGCTGATGGATCTCTTCTATATGCACGTGTACTTCCTTTAGGTATAGGAAATGTATCTCCATCATTTTGATTGTAATAGTCTCCAACAGCTCCAGTAAGACCATCATTACTTATTGCTGTGGCGTGGCCAAAATATTGCGATTGTGTTTGACCTGTATTTTCGGCAACAATTGTAGCTCCCACTTGAACCCATGTTGTCCCATCATATTCATAAAATTTCACATATCCAGGATCTGAAAATGAACTACCATCACCACCAACTAATAAAGTATTTCCATCGCCATCAAGCGAAACAGAAGTTCCAAAATTGTCTGAAGTATTTACCCCAAATAAACTTTGACCTCTTTGAACCCAATCTGTCCCATTAAACTCGTAAACTTGAGTTAATCCAGAACTTGATCCTCCACCTCCAGCATTACTGCCAGGGTCTCCAATAGCTACTACGTTACCGTTATTGTTAATAGAAACATCTGATCCAAAAGCGTTTGTGTCTGTGCCACCATAAATAGCTGAACCTCTTTGAATCCAAGAAGTACCATCAAAATCATATATCCTTACTGCTCCATCTTGTCCGGGAGAGGAATCATCATTTATAGCTCCAATAGCAACCGTTGAGCCATTGTTGTTAATTGAGACAGATGTTCCGCTACGATAACCAGCGCCTTCTCCATTAATGGGAGTTCCTCTTAGCTGCCAAGTATTTGAAGCGTTTATGTATATATGCACACGACCACTATCACTCCCATTAGTATCATCTCTTGGCTCACCAATGGCAACAATATTACCAGGACCGTTCATTGATATGTCTGCTCCAAAAGAATTTCCGCTATTTTGTGCTACTATCTCATTGTCTATAAGTTGCCATATTAAGCCAGTATAACCATAAACTCTCACGTATCCTGTAACCGCTCCAGTGGCACTAGCTGCATAGCGAGTACCATTAAGATTCATTTCAATGTCACCGCCAAAATTATCATTTGTTACTTCGCCATGAGTTTCATCACCCAATGCTACCCATGCGGTTCCGTTCCATCGATAGCAGCGCACCTGTCCAAAATTTGCACCACTACCACTGGTGGGGCCACCTTCATTATTATATTGTTCGCCAACACACAGTACATCTCCGTTGCTACTTAGAGTGCAGGACCATCCTGAAAAATCACCAAAGGATTCACCATCAATATCGTCACCTAATTGAACATATTGTGATACTGAAATAAAAGGGAATAATATATTTAGTAGAAGAAATAGTGATAAGTGTTTCAAAGTGAGGTTTTTTAGTTTGTAGAACAAATCTAAATGAACTTTAAAAACTTCGGAAATTTGAAGTCTTAAAATTTTGGTTGTTTCAATTTATATATCACACTTTAATACTAATCATAAAAGTGGTTAATATTGATTTTAAAAACCTTTTCTAAATAAAATAAAAAAGGCTTCGGAAATTTAATATTTCCGAAGCCTTTAAAATTAAATAAGCAAACTGCTTACTTTATCATCTCATAACTGCGCTTAATAAACGAAGTCATGTCTGCACCTTTCAATAATCCTTTGCTCAGCTTTGCAAGGTCTAGTGCTTGATTTACTAAACGTTCTTTTTTCTTAGCAGTTTTTGTGTTTAGAATTTCTGAAATCAACTCGTGATTTGTATTCACAATAAGGTTGAACATCTCTGGCATATTGCCCATCCCAAACATTCCACCACCACCATTTTGTTGCATCTCTTTCATTCGACGCATAAATTCAGGTTCAGTAATAATAAATGGATTTGAATTGCTATCCATTGCTTCTAATTGAACCGTAAATTTATCGGCTGGTATTGTTTCCGTTAGGAAAGTTTTCAACGTCTCCTTTTCATCATCATTTAATTTTGAAATTGCTTCCTCATCTTTTTTAATAAGATTGTCAATATGGTCACCGTCAACACGTACAAAAGAGATTTTCTCTTTGCTAGATTCTAGCTTTTGAATCAAGTGCGAAATTATAGGAGAGTCTAATAACAAAACTTCATATCCTTTGTCCTGCGCAGAAGCTATATAACTGTGCTGCTCATCTTTATTACTCGCATATAACAATACAAGTTTATCATCTTTATCAGTCTGTGCTGCAGCAAGTTTTTCTTTTAGCTCTGCAAATGTGAAATATTTACCATCTACAGTTGGATATAACATAAAATCCTGTGCCTTATCGAAGAATTTTTCCTCCGTCAACATACCGTACTCAATCACAATTTTAATATCGTCCCACTTGGCTTCAAAATCCTCACGGTTTTCATTGAATAAGCTCTTTAATTTATCTGCCACTTTACGTGTAATATAACTAGAAATTTTCTTTACAGCACCATCTGCCTGTAAGTAACTACGAGATACGTTTAATGGAATATCTGGTGAGTCAATTACACCTCTTAACATTGTTAAAAATTCTGGCACAATACCTTCTACATTATCTGTAACAAACACTTGGTTTTGAAACAACTGTATTTTATCTTTCTGGATTTGCATGTCCTTGCTCATCTTTGGGAAATATAAAATACCCGTCAAATTAAAAGGATAATCAACATTTAAGTGGATATTGAATAATGGCTCCTCAAATTGCATTGGGTACAACTCACGGTAAAAAGATTTATAATCTTCGTCCTTTAAATCTGTAGGTGGTTTAGTCCATGCTGGAGTAGGGTTGTTGATAATATTATCAACTTCCTGAGTAGGTGCTGGATCTTCTTCTTTCGCATCTTCTGGTTTAGGAAGTGTTTCGGTTTTCATACCAAATTTAATTGGCACCGGCATAAACTTATTATACTTATTAAGTAATCCTTGAATTTTACTATCCTCAAGGAATGATGTTTCATCCTCACTAATATGAAGGATAATCTCAGTACCACGCTCTGTTTTTGATGCTTCTTCTAATGTATAATTAGGAGAACCATCACACGTCCAGTGTGCTGCAGGTTCATCTTTGAAGCTTTTTGTAATGATTTCAACTTTATCTGCAACCATAAAGGCAGAGTAGAAACCAAGACCAAAATGTCCAATAATTCCAGCATCTTCACCTTTTGTGTCTTTATATTTTTCGATGAACTCTTCAGCACCAGAGAATGCAATCTGGTTAATGTATTTTTCAACTTCGTCTTTGGTCATCCCAATTCCTTGGTCGATGATGTGTAATTTTTTTCCTTCCTTATCAATCTTCACCTCGATAATTGGGTTTCCATATTCAACCTTAGCTTCACCTATATTAGTTAGGTGTTTAAGCTTTAAAGTAGCATCTGTGGCATTACTTATTAACTCACGTAAAAAGATTTCGTGGTCGCTGTATAAAAACTTTTTAATCAGTGGAAAAATATTCTCCACCGCTACATTAATAGTCCCTGTACTCATTGTTTTATTTATTTTATTCCGATAATTTTCGGAGTTATTAGTATTCGTTTCTGAAAAAATATTCACTGCGGAAATATGCAAGGCATTAAAATTTTCTGCAATTAATATCCCTATTTCAAACAAAGTACCAAAACCATTTAGATGACAGGATGTCACAGCGAAACTGAAATTGAGGTTTGAAATAAATATGACAATTTAGTGAGCAATAAACTTTAACAAAATTTTGTTTATTGATTTTTACAAATAGTTAAACAAAATTGTATCTTTATATCATAAAATAGTAGAATTTACAATTCTTTGTAAACTATTAATTTATTGGTTAGGTTGTTTAGAAAAGAGAGGCACACGCTTCTCTTTTCGTATTTTAGTGAATTAGAAAAAGCATATAAAAAGCAAATCCCACTCGTAAAGTGGGATTTTTTCTTTAAAAATGAATTTACTAGTTATTTTTTAATTTGCTCTTTTGCTTTTATCACATTGCTATTTCTATTTTTAACATATGTTTCTAGCCACGTATCTTGTTCCCATAGTAAATGAAGAATACTCTCCTTTGCGCGATAACCATGACTTTCTTTAGGTAACATCACTAACCTCGCTGGAGCGCCTAGTCCTTTTAAAGCATTGAAATAACGCTCACTTTGTAGTGGGTATGTTCCACTATTATTATCTGCTTCTCCGTGTACTAAGAGCAAAGGTGTTTTCATTTTGTCTGCGTGCATAAATGGTGACATCGTATTATAGGTTTCTGGAGAATCCCAATAACTACGTTCTTCACTTTGAAAACCAAAAGGAGTCAACGTCCTGTTATAAGCACCACTTCTTGCAATTCCGGCAGCAAATAAATCACTGTGACTTAAAAGATTTGCAACCATAAATGCACCATAACTATGACCGCCAACACCTACACGTGTTCTGTCAATGTACCCTAAATTGTCCACCGCATCAATAGCTGCTTTTGCATTACCTACCAGCTGTTTTCTAAAGGTATCATTAGGTTCCTCATCACCTTCACCCACAATAGGGAAAGCTGCATCATCAAGAACTACATACCCTCGTGTTACCCAATAAACAGGACTCCCATAATAAGGGTATATAAATTCGTTGGGGTTGGTTGTGCTTTGGGATGCACTGTTTTTGTCTTTAAACTCTCTTGGATATGCCCATAGAACCATTGGCATTTTTTCTTTCTTTTCTTTATCGTAACCTACAGGTAAATATAGCGTTCCTTCTAATTCTAGTCCATCATCTCTTTTATAGGTGATAACTTCTTTATGTACATCTTGCAGACTTTTAAAAGGATTGTCAAAAGCGGTAACCGGAGTTAAATCATTCTTCTTTTTAATATTTCTGAAATAATAATTAGGATATTCTTTTTGGGATTCAATACGTACAAGTACTTTCCCCTTTTTAATATCGATCATCTCATAAATATCTTCCTTTTTATCTGTGTAAGCAGACTCATATAATCTATTTGTTTTTTGGGTCTTCATATTCATTTCATCAATGAAAGGGAATTGCCCCTTCTCAGAATACCCATCACCTATTAAATAAGCAGTTGTTCCATCAAGCACTAAGACTGAGCGGTCATATTCATTTCTTTTTGTAACAAAATTTCCAGGGTCACTGTACTGGTCTTGGTAATTACGGTCACCTATAATTTTAGCGTCTTTCCCACCATTTGATGGGTTAAATAAATATGTCTTTGTATTACGAGTATTCCACCAATAATCATAACCTATTGCCGTATTATCATCTCCCCAAGTAATACCAGAAAAACGTTGTTTAGTTTTAAAAATTTCTTTTCCTGTTCCTGTAAATGGAGCGTCTAATTGATAGACAATATCTCTATATTCCACTTCAATCTCTGGATCTCCTTTATCTTGTGCCATTGCGTAAGTAAGTGTAGCAGCTTTATCAGCTCTCCAGCTCATGTTGCGTTTTCCCATTCTGGTTGACATAAAACCTTTAGGGCGCACCTCGTCAAGAGGCACTTCGTTTACCGTTGTTTTTAAATTTCCTTTATTGTCATAAACCATTTCATCATACGGGAATCTTCTATAAGTAACTAAATAAGAAAAAGGCCTTTTAATTTTTGAAACTAATACATAATTCCCATCAGGAGAGAAAGAAATACTACGGTACATTCCGCTAGGCAAAAAGTTTGAAACAGTCCCATTCAAATCCACCTTTTTAATTTCAGAAATTGCTAATTGCTCAAAATTTGCCTCGTCGTTTGGGTTTTTTAATAAATCTTGGTACGTTCTATTTTGAGCTTTCTCACCATTACTAAGCGAAACTGTTGGCCCAGTAGGTACCGCCTCATCCACATTAATAAGTGGGTTTCTAGTTGCTGGTAGCATTTTTACTAATAGCGCGTTATTATCTTTAAACCAATTAAGCGCATCGCCCATATTAGCGTTTACAGTAGCATTTGTAATTTTTTTTACGCTTGCATTTTCAATATCCAATACCCATACTTCAACACCCATGTTTGTAGTATTCAAACACGCAATCATTTTTTGATTGGGTGACCATGTAAAGTTTGAAAGCCTTGGATTTGCGGGCATACCTTTTACTTGCGTATCTGTTGTTGCAGTAGCTTTTTTGACTTTAATATTGTTCCAAAAATTAGTACGACTCCCTATATTTGTCTTAGGGTTGATTCGCAATCCTGCTAAGCGCAACTCGGTTTCAGATAACTCTGCAATACTTTTATACGGGTCACGAAATAGCATTACTACATTTTCACCTTTGTCATCAAGCAAAACCGAAGGCGCAAGTGGCGCATCCACGAGGTCTAAAATTGCTTTATGGGGTTTTTGATATCCATTTGTGTCCTGCGCAACTAATGGCGACAGGCAAATTAAAAAGGCAAATAGTAAGGTTAATTTTTTCATAGTTTTTTTAATTTAATGATACTAATATTCGCTTCGGAAATTTTAAATGCTTGTTACCGTTTTTATCTCATTAATATTTCCGAAGAACGATACAATAGTGCTAATTTTTTTGAGTCAGAAAAGTTACGGAAATTTAATCCAAATAACACAAAATTATTATGCACGCATACTAAAAGATGTTTAAAAAGTAAGACCACAAATTGCTAAATATGTATCTTTCCGCATTAAAACAGAAGCAAATTATGTATTCTTCAAAAATTAGTGGTGTGGGGCACTATGTCCCTGAAAATGTGGTCACCAATGATGACCTTTCAAAAGTAATGGATACCAACGATGCGTGGATTCAAGAACGTACAGGTATCAAAGAACGCCGACATATTAAAAAAGGGGATGGCAATTCGACTTCAATTATGGGAGTGAAGGCTTCAAAAATTGCGCTGGAAAGAGCAGGATTGACTCCAGATGATATTGACATGATTGTATTTGCAACGTTGAGCCCAGATATGTATTTTCCGGGTGGTGGCGTGCAGGTGCAAGAAATGATGGGAATGCGAACGATACCCGCGCTGGATGTAAGAAACCAGTGTAGTGGGTTTGTGTATTCGGTTTCGGTGGCAGATCAATTTATAAAAACCGGAATGTACAAACACGTCCTCGTTATTGGTAGTGAAAACCATAGTGGCGGCCTCGATTTTACAACACGTGGGCGAGGAGTTTCAGTGATTTTTGGTGATGGAGCAGGAGCTGTTGTTGTTTCAAGAAATGAGCGTGAAAAAGGCGGAATTCTTTCCACCCACTTGCACAGTGAAGGAAAACACAAAGACGAATTGGCGTTACAAGGTCCAGCCACACAACATTGGGTGCCAGAAATTATCGCTGCTAACGACCAAGAAAATATACCGTATTACCCGCACATGAACGGGCAGTTTGTTTTTAAACATGCTGTAGTACGTTTTAGCGAAGTCATTAAAGAAGGGCTCGAAGCAAACGGTTTGACCACGGCAGATATTGACCTTTTTATCCCGCATCAAGCCAACTTGCGTATTTCGCAATACATCCAGCATAAAATGAAAGTGGCGGATGAAAAGGTGTTCAATAACATTCAAAAATACGGAAACACAACAGCGGCATCCATCCCCATCGCTTTATCTGAAGCTTGGGAACAAGGAAAAATAAAAGATGGTGATTTGGTGGTACTGGCTGCCTTTGGTAGTGGCTTTACGTGGGGTAGTGTGGTTATTAGGTGGTAGGGTTTTTTGAACTGAAATCGAAATGAATACTATTTTTCGGGATAGTTCTTTTAAAAATTTGATAGAATGCATAATATTAAATTTTTAAAACTTTCTGTCAAATCCATTATTAGGTGGTAGGGTTTTGACTTACGATTTGAAATTTTATTTTCTGTGTCTTCTGTGTTAAAAAGATGGTCCATTAGATAATAAATGTTTTATAATAAAAAAGCCCCCAGACTTCTCTGAGGGCTTACACTTAAAACCTAACGTACTTACTTATATGATTGTGAAGGCTAATTCAAATAATTATATAATTTTTTTCTTAGGCGATGCTCAAAACAAACAATGGCATCTTTTTCTTTATAGACGGTTAGATTATTGTTAGTGTTGCAGTTTTTTTAATTTTTTTTTAATCTTATAATATTTCCGAAGAAAATTATTAAAATAAAACAGCCCCGAAACCTAGAATTTTGGGGCTGTAACTTTATTGCAATTATTAACACTAACCATCAACGTAAAATTCATCGCAATAAAGTGAAAACGTTTCTATGTAATAGACGTATCTTTTTTAAACCTGTTACACTTGATTTCAACTTTAACATTTTCTTCTGAAATTTCATTTATTTGAAAGCTATTTTTATGTTGAATAAACACATTATGAAAAAGAAAACCTTAGTTATTGGCGCGAGTCTTAAAGAAAATAGATATTCAAATATTGCTATCAATAGATTAACAATGTACAAGCATCCCGTAGTTGCAATAGGACTTAGAAAAGGTGAAGTTGCTGGCGTTGAAATTGAAACAGAAAAAGTGCCTTTTAAAGATATTGATACTGTTACATTGTACCTTAACCCACAACGACAAGAGGAATATTACAATTACATTTTATCATTAAAACCAGAACGTGTAATCTTCAACCCTGGAACAGAAAACCCAGCATTCTACTCGTTGCTTTCAGAAAACAATATTGAGAGTGAAGTTGCTTGCACGTTAGTACTTCTCGGTACGAATCAATACTAATCCTAAGTAGGTAAGGAGTCCGTTTAGGATAAGGATAAAGAAACCAAATTCAAATCCAAACCACACTAGACTATAATGACTAATAGCATATCCTAAAAATGGCGATGCTATGGCTATTAATGGAACAAATTTGTCCTTTACATTCCACTTTGAAAAAAGTCCAAAAGCATATAATCCCAACAGAGGTCCATACGTATATCCAGCAAAGGTGAAGAGTTTTGTAATGACAGAGGTATCTCCAATTATGTAGTTAAAGAAAATTATAACCAGAATTAGCACAAATGACATAGCGATATGAACGCGCTTTCTAATTTTTATTTGTTTTTCTTCGGTATGTTTCTTTTCAATATCTAAAATATCAATACTAAAAGAGGTTGTTAGTGATGTTAGCGCACTATCTGCACTAGAGTATGCCGCTGCGATGAGTCCAAGTAAAAAGAACACTGCGAGCCCAATTCCCATACCAGATTCTACAGCTATTGTAGAGAATAATTTATCTTTTGTCGCATCGATTCCGTTTTGTTGCGCGTAAAGAGTTAATAATAACCCAAGGCATAAAAAGACAATATTCACTACCGTCAAAACGAGTGTAAACCAGAATACATTTTTTTGAGCATCTTTTAACGTACGGCAGGTGAGGTTTTTTTGCATCATATCTTGGTCAAGTCCAGTCATAACAATGGCAATAAATGCACCGCTTATAAATTGCTTAAAAAAGTTGTTTCCGCTTTTTATATCATCAAAGAAGAAAATTTGAGACATATCACTTTCGCTAATAGCATTAAAAAGTGATGCACCCGAAAGTCCTAAACCTTCCGAAACATAATAAATTCCTACACCTAATGCGATGAGCATAAATAAGGTTTGCAGCGTGTCTGTCCAAACGATTGTTTTAATTCCGCTTTTAAACGTGTATAGCCATATAAGTAAGATGGTAACTGTAACAGTGATCCAAAATGGGACGCCCTCATTTCCGAAGAAATTCATCTTATCAAAAACTAAATCTTGTAACACAATGGCAACGAGATATAGTCTAAAACTAGCACCAACAATACGCGAGAGTAAAAAGAAAGATGCTCCTGTTTTATAGGAGGCATTCCCAAATCTTCCATCAAGATAGGAATAAATAGAGGTAAGATTTAATTTATAGTAGAGTGGTAAAAGTACCATTCCAATTACTGCGTAGCCAATTGTATAACCCAATACGACTTGAAAATATCCAAAACTAATCCCTTCTACAGCTCCCGGAACAGAAATAAAAGTAACACCACTAAGCGATGCGCCTATCATTCCAAAAGCAACTAAATACCATGGAGATTGTTTTCCTGCTTTAAAGAAATCTGCATTACTACCACCTCTATTTGTTAAATATGAGATTAATAGTAGTAATCCAAAATAACCACCAATAAGACCTAAAATTTGATATGGAGACATAGAAAGGAGATAAATAGGTGTTTTTTATGAGATGTAAATGTACAAAGTTTGTTTTGTGATGGGCAGTTTTTGGCTATTTTTGTTAGGCTATGTAAATCAGCTATTTTGGCTTTATTTTTTAATTTATGAGAAAAATTATTTATTCCCTATTCGTTCTTTTTATTTCTATTTCAACTGTTTCGGCACAAGAATATTTGCGTATGATTGATGCAGGAACTCATTCTGTGGAAGCAGTTGTTGCAAATGCCGAGGCATATTTTGCTAATAGAGACACTGGTAGAGGTTCTGGTTACAAACAGTTTAAACGCTGGGAGTACATGGCAAATAGAAGGATGAATGAAAATGGTTACATACCTACAGACGCTCAAAATATAGCAGAGCTTGAACGTTATAATGATTATCTAAATGAAACAGCAGCAAGCAGGGCGCAGCTTGTCGATAACTGGGAAGAACTCGGACCATTTAATTTTAATAACCTAAGTTCTTGGAGTCCTGGTCTAGGCAGAGTGACAGGATTCTCATTAGCTTCAAACAATGTAGATCATATTATTATAAGTTCAGAAGGTGGCGGTATATGGAAAACACTAGATGGAGGTCAATCATGGAATCCTTTGACAGATATGTTTTCAAACATTACATCATACTCAGTGACAATTGATCCGTTAGATAGTTCTGTATATTATTTTGGGTCTACAAACGGACAAATTTTTAAATCATTAGATGCGGGAGGAACTTGGAATGCAGTAGGTTCTATTGGTAATTCAGTTGTAAATAAAATTTTAATTCACCCTACAAATACAGATATTCTTTATGCAACAGCTGAGTACGCAGGAATATACCGTAGTGATGATAGCGGGAATTCATGGACACAAATAACAGGCGATAATCGAGGTTTTGATATTGAATTTAAACCTGGAAATCCAGATGTAGTATATGCTTCGGGAAATGAATTTCATAAATCTATTGATGGTGGACTCACCTTTACAACAACGCCTAATTTATCTAACGATGCCCAAATGATTGGAGTCTCTGAAGATAATCCAGACGTAGTTTATGTGATTCAGGCAAGTTCAGGAATCTTTGGAGGGATTTTTAAATCTACAAATAGTGGTGATTCTTTTACAGGATTAAATCAGGGTGGTCTTAACTATTTTGGGTACGATGTAAATGGACAAGATAATAGTGGACAAGCACCAAGAGATATGGATATTGCAGTAAATCCAAATAATGTTGATGAGGTTCATATTGCAGGTATTCAAACATGGCGCTCTTTAAATGGTGGAGTTTCTTTTGAGTGTACTTCAAATTGGTTAATAAATAGTGCTGCGAATCAAGGAATAGGGTATTGTCATGCAGATGTAGACATCATTGGATTTGTTGATAGTATATTATTTGTTGGAACAGATGGTGGTTTTTTCAAAGCCGAGGACACACAAAATTTAAATGCAGATTATTATGAAAATATTTCAGAAGGACTAGGAATTCGTCAATTTTATAAAATAGGGGTTTCCCAAGAAGCAGACGTAACTGTAGTAGGAGGTTCACAAGATAATGGAGGATCATTTTATACAGAAGGTACTGGGTGGAGAGAATGGTATGGAGCAGATGGTATGGAAGGATTTGTTTCAAATACAAATAGCGACTTGTTTTTTGGGATGATTCAAAATGGAGGTTTATACCGCTCAACAAATCAAGGAAACAGTAATCAAGGTGTTAATACTCCAGGTGGAGGTAGTGGAAATTGGGTAACTCCTCTAGAGCAAGATCCAATTGAACAAAACACACTATATGTAGCATATAAAAATGTTATAAAATCAACTAATAATGGTAATTCTTGGACAACAATTTCGCAAGAGCGCATAAGGAATATAGATAACTTAAAAATAGCCCCATCAAACAATCAAATAATGTATTTTACAGATAATACCCTTCTATTTAGAACACAAAATGGTGGCGCTACAGATTGGGAAGACATGGGTACCTATGGAGGTTCAGCGCGCTCATTGGCAGTTCATCCTACAAACCCTAATAAAATAGCCGTAGCAACAAATAATAATAATAAAGTATTTGTGTCAAATAACGGTGGCGAAACTTGGGAAAGTTATAAAAAGAACTTGCCTAATTTTAGTGCAACTGCACTTATCTGGGATGACAATGGGCAAGATGGATTGTATTTAGGGATGGATTATGGAATATATTATATTGATAATACACTTCAAGACTGGGAACCATATAATACAAATATGCCTAATGTAGTTATTAATGAATTTGATATTAATCACACCACAAATACACTTTACGCGGCAACTTACGGTCGTGGTCTTTGGGCATCTCCTTTAGTTGAGGACAACCTAGGAACAAGAGATTTTATTTCACAAAATCAAGTAGTATTATATCCCAATCCAGCGAGAGGTAGTGTGTTGCTAAAGCTTCCGTTTAATGCCGAGGCAGATGTTGAAATTTATGATGTAAATGGAAAATTAATGATAAATTTAAAAGATCTATTTATTTCTTCGGAAACCGAACTTAACATAAACAAATTAGTACAAGGTGTCTATTTTGTAAGAATCACAACTTCAAAAGGCACGGTAACTAAAAAGTTAATAAAGCAATAATTGTTATAATTAGTGTGATATGAGTGCTTCAGAAATGCAATTTTTCTGAAGCATTTTTTTTATCTTGCCACCCAATGGATTTCTCTTCAAAACTACTTGAAAATGCAGTGAACGAAATGTCACAATTACCAGGAATAGGTAAGCGTACAGCATTACGTCTAGTGCTCCATTTATTAAAGCAACCCACACCACAAACCGAAGCATTAGCCGAAAGCTTACAGCAAATGAGAGCTAAAGTAAACTTTTGTGATAACTGTCATAATATAAGTGATAATCCCCTGTGCGAAATTTGCGCTAGCCACAATCGTAACGAGCGTATTGTGTGTGTTGTGGAAGATATTAGAGATGTAATGGCAATCGAAGCAACAAGTCAATATAGAGGACATTATCATGTTTTAGGAGGTAAAATTTCTCCTATGGATGGAATAGGGCCAATGGACTTAAATATTAACTCGCTTGTTAATAAAGTTAAAGAAGGAAGAGTTGATGAAATTATTTTTGCGCTATCGTCAACAATGGAAGGTGATACCACAAATTTTTATGTCTTTAGACAAATTGAAGCGTATAAAGTTACAACCTCTACGATTGCCCGCGGAATTTCAGTAGGTGATGAATTAGAATATGCAGATGAGGTAACATTAGGGCGCAGCATAGTCAATCGTATTCCGTTTGAAAATTCATTGAAGAACTCTTAAACAAATTTATTTGAAACTTTCGGTCATAATCCTTAACTACAATGTGCGCTATTTTTTAGAGCAGTGTATTGAAAGTGTCATAAAAGCAACAAAAAATATTGATGCCGAAATTATAATCATTGACAACGCATCATCAGATGATAGTTGCGGTATGGTCAAACAAAAATTTCCGAAGTTAAAATTAATCGAGAATAAAGAAAATGTAGGTTTTAGTAAAGCAAATAATCAAGCAGTTGAACAGGCTGTAGGGGAGTATGTTTGTATTTTAAATCCAGACACAGCGGTTGCAGAAAATACATTTGTTGACTCTTTAAAATTTGCTGAATCCCAAAAAAATATTGGCGCCGTAGGTGTTTATTTAATGGATGGTACGGGTGGTTTCCTACCAGAAAGTAAGCGAAATATTCCTACGCCCTTTGTGTCATTTTTAAAAATGATTGGTTTTAATAAAAAGTATTACGCGTCAAAAATTGCAGCAGAAAAAGCGGGGCCAGTTTCAGTTTTAGTAGGTGCATATATGTTAATTAAGCGTGCAATTTATAATGAAGTAGGTGGATTTGATGAAGCTTATTTTATGTACGGTGAAGATATTGATTTATCGTATAAAATAGAGAAAGCAGGGTATCATAATCAGTACTTCGGAAATGTAAAAACATTACACTATAAAGGAGAAAGTACTACAAAAGATGCCATTTATTTAGAGCGGTTTTATGGAGCGATGAAAATTTTTTATGGTAAGCATTTCAGTTCTAATTTTCTATTTAATAACATCGTAAGTTTAGGTGTAAAGCTAGCCTCAAAATCAAATAAAACAACTAAAGCTGAAAATAATACCTCATTTCCGAAGCCAGAAAAAGCATATCTATTGACCGAAAATTTATCGTTGTATCGTGGAATTTCAAAAGTGATGGATTTGGATATTACCGCTTCTTCAAAAAACATTTTTCAAGACAGTTTGTTCTCAAATACTTTATTTGTTTTTGACGCAGATTATATGCCCTACAGTCAAATATTTAATGTAATGACACAATTGAGAGGGAGAAATAATGTTTTTAGAATTCGTCCCCCACATTGTAATTTTATTTTAGGCAGTGATCGTAGCGATGAAAAAGGAACAGTTCTCGTTTTTTAGGCATATTTAAAAGGTAGCTTACAAAATTTGACTAATTTTGCACCTGCAAACTTTAAAAGCTATTTACAGCAAAAAACTATGGCAAAATTTGAATTAAAACTTCCTAAAATGGGCGAGAGTGTTGCCGAAGCTACGGTAACCAACTGGTTAAAAAATGTAGGCGACACTATTGAAGCTGATGAGGCAGTGCTTGAAATTGCGACTGATAAAGTTGATAGTGAAGTACCAAGTGAAGTTGATGGTGTGCTTGTTGAAATTTTATTCAACACCGATGATGTGGTACAAGTTGGTCAAACACTAGCGATTATTGAGACTGAAGGTGAGGCAACTGCCACACAAACTACAGAGGCAAGTGATAATGAAATGACAGCGCCACCAGCAAAAACTGTTGAAGCGGTTGAGGCAACGGTAACAGCTGCAAAAGAAAGTACTGCAGCAGTAACAAGTAGTGAAGGTCGTTTTTATTCGCCACTAGTTAAAAATATGGCAAGCGAAGAAGGTATTGCTCAAGATGAGTTAGATGCAATTGCAGGGACAGGAAAAGATGGGCGTGTTACTAAAAATGACATGCTTGATTATATCTCAAATAGGGGAGCGGCTCCTGCGGACCAACCAAAAACAGTTATTGAAGCTAAAAATCCAGTAGCTGCAAAAGCGGCACCTGCAAAACCAAAAGCGCCAGTATCTGTAAACGGTGGTGATGAGATTATTGAGATGACAAGAATGGGGAAACTCATTGCGCATCATATGGTGGAAAGTGTTCAAACTAGTGCGCATGTTCAATCATTTATTGAAGCAGATGTTACAAATATTTGGAATTGGCGTAAAAAAGTGAAAGATGCATTCATGAAACGTGAAGGAGAGAATTTAACATTCACTCCTATATTTATGGAAGCGGTAGCTAAGGCATTAAAGGATTTCCCAATGATGAATATTGCGCTGGATGGTGATACTATTATTAAGCGTAAAAACATTAATCTAGGTATGGCAGCAGCATTGCCAGATGGTAATTTAATTGTACCAGTAATTAAAAATGCAGATCAGCTTAACCTAGTAGGAATGACAAAAGCTGTTAATGACCTAGCGGGAAGAGCGAGAGAAAATAAGTTGAAGCCAGATGATATTCAAGGCGGAACGTACACGGTAACAAATGTGGGAACCTTTGGTAGTATTATGGGGACTCCAATTATTAATCAACCGCAAGTGGGTATTCTTGCTTTAGGTGCTATTAGAAAAGTACCAGCGGTAATTGAAACTCCAGATGGAGATTTTATTGGTATTCGTTATAAAATGTTCTTGTCGCACAGTTATGACCACCGTGTTGTAAATGGTGCGCTTGGCGGACAGTTTGTTAAAGCAGTTGCAGACTATCTTGAAAACTGGGACTCAAAAAGAGATATTTAAAATTATTAGGCAGAGCCGAAATATTAAATAAAGAAAAGCTTCAAGTGTGATTAAAACTTGAAGCTTTTTATTTTTTTAGAGGATTTTGCTAATTGCTAATTTTCATCATAACCTCTTCTAGATTATCAAAACCAAAAATAGCCTTGGTTTTATTCCAGATAACGGGGAATCTTATTTTAGTTTTTTCAGTAAATGAAGATTCGATAAATGCCATGAACTGCTTGTAAAGAATAGGATCTTCATCAATATTGAAATTACGGTATTCAATCCCTTTGTCTAATAACGTTTCGTCTAAGAGTTGGCATCGGTCGCAATTTGTCATAGAGAACAACACTAATTTATCTTTGATAACCCTTGATATGTCAATTGCTCCTTTTTTATAAGATACATTTTTTGAAAGATCTTCAATTAAATCCTCATTGATAATCATATCATAGGTGTATGATGCGGTTGTTGTGTCAATAGCAATTAATGTAGTTAAAGGGATTTTTCTTTTAGCAGGGATGTCAATGAGTATAGGTTTGTCTGCACTACGGCGGTATCCTTCTGCGTGCACTAGAATAAAAATATTTATAGTTTCATCGGTCGTGTTTTCAGCTTTTAACACGGTGCGTTTTCCTTTTTTTTCTTCTGAAATTATAATCCTGTCTTGCTGAGCCCAAGTTATTGCAGTACAAAGAATGATTGAAAGAAATAATAGTTTCTGAAATATTTTCATAGTCACAAATATAGTAATTGGTTGTAATAAAATCTCTGAGAAATAATGCTTGATATATTTCCGAAGCAATCATAAACCTTTTATATCTTCTTTTTTATGATGAAGTTCAAAACTTATTTTCTCGGTATCTTTGTTGCATAAATCATACCAATGGAATTACAACTTACAAAACCTATTTGCTTTTTTGACCTTGAAACAACTGGAATCAATATTGCTGTTGACCGCATTGTTGAAATTTCGATTTTAAAAGTTTTTCCTAACGGAAATAAAGAAAGTCATACATGGCGCGTTAATCCTACAGTGCCCATTCCAGCTGCAACAACCGCCGTTCATGGGATTACTGATGAAATGGTTGCCAATGAACCTACCTTCAACGAGCTTGCAAAAAAAGTGTACGATTTGATTAAGGATAGTGACTTGGGAGGTTTTAATAGTAACCGTTTTGACATCCCATTATTGGCCGAAGAATTATTGAGGGCAGAGGTTGATTTTGATATGAAGAAGAACCTCGCAATTGATGTGCAGACAATTTTTCATAAAAAAGAAAAACGCACGTTAGAGGCTGCGTATAAATTTTACTGTGACAAAGATTTAGTTGATGCCCATAGTGCTGCAGCAGATACAAATGCTACGTATGAGGTGCTAAAGGCACAATTGGATAAATACAAAGATCTAGAAAATGATATGCCTATGCTTGCCGAATATAGTACTCATAAAAAATTTGCTGATTTTGCAGGATATATAGGGTACAATAAACAAGGAAAAGAAATGTTTGCCTTTGGAAAACATAAAGGAACTTTAGTTGAGGATGTATTAGAGAATGAGCCAGGATATTTTGGCTGGTTACTGAATGCAGATTTTCCGTTGTATACTAAGAAAGTACTTACGCGTATTAAATTAAGTAAATTGAATAATAAGTTTTAAGATGAAGATTATTTGCATAGGTCGTAATTATACAGATCATATTAATGAGTTAGAGAATGAGCGCCCTACAGATCCTGTAGTTTTTATGAAGCCTGATACTGCAATATTATTAAAGAAACAGCCGTTTTTTATACCAGAGTTTTCAAACGATGTACATCATGAGGTTGAAGTTTTAGTTAAAATCACTAAAATAGGAAAACATATTGATGCTAAATTTGCACATAAATATTACGATGAAATAGGATTAGGAATTGATTTTACTGCTAGAGATTTACAGTCAAAATTGAAAGAAAAAGGGCTGCCTTGGGAAAAAGCAAAGGGTTTTGATGGGTCTGCGGTAATTGGAAAATTTGTCAGTAAAACAGAATTTGCAGATATTGATAACATAAATTTTAGACTTGAGAACAATAAAAAAGTTGTTCAAAACGGAAATACATCATTAATGCTTTGGAAAATTGATGCGTTAATCGAATATATCTCAAAATATTTTACGTTAAAGATAGGAGATATTATATTTACTGGCACGCCAAGTGGTGTAGCTAAGGTCGCTACAAACGACAACCTAACTGGATATATTGAAGACAAAAAAGTTTTTGATATTAAAATAAAATAACATAATGAACAGAAGCTATTCAAAAGAAAGTCTTAGTGAGATTGCTGGTGGAGATGAAGACTTTATGGGAGTTGTAGCCCAAACGTTTCTAGAAGAGATTCCCCCTGATCTAGCAGCACTACAAGAAGCAATTGATAATGACAATAAAGAACTTGCTTATCAATTTGCCCACAAAATGAAACCAAATCTTGAAATGTTTGGGATTGATGTACAAAAAGATGTTGCCGCTATTGAGAATTGGACTAAAAGTTCAAAACCTAATAGTGCGATAGAAGAAAATATAACGCGTCTTGTAAGTGTACTTGAAGTTGTTTTTAAAGAATTAGAAGAAGATTTTAAATAAGCCCATGCGTGCCGAAATAATTACCATTGGTGATGAAATTCTAATAGGTCAAATAGTTGACACCAACTCTGTTTTTATTTCTAAGGAATTAAATAAAATAGGTGTTCAGGTATATCAAATTACATCTATTCAAGATGACCGTGTCCATATTCTTAATGCGTTAAAAGATGCAAATGAGCGAGTGGATATTGTTTTGGTTACAGGTGGTCTAGGCCCCACAAAAGATGACATTACAAAGAAAACTTTTCTAGAGTATTTTGAAGATAAACTTGTTGAAAACAA
Organism: Patiriisocius marinistellae; assembly: GCF_009014635.1. Taxonomy (GTDB): domain Bacteria; phylum Bacteroidota; class Bacteroidia; order Flavobacteriales; family Flavobacteriaceae; genus Patiriisocius; species Patiriisocius marinistellae. The sequence goes on from NZ_BKCF01000001.1 coordinate 1,448,148, forward strand.
AGCGGTGCTTCAAAATATAAAAACGATTTTTGCAGATTATGTAGGCCGAAAACCCTTGCCTTCAAATCTTGAACAAGCCCAAGTACCTTCAAAAGCAAAAGTGTTGAACAATCTTTATGGCACAGCGCCAGGGATGTGGATGGAAAAAAACAAAACTGTATTTGTTTCCATGCCAGGAGTGCCTTTTGAAATGAAAGGTTTGATGGAAAATGAGGTAATTCCTAGAATAGTTGAAAAGTTTAATCGTCCATTTATTTACCATAAAACACTTTTAACTTACGGAAAAGGGGAAAGCCAGATTGAAGATCTTATCAAAGAATGGGAAACAGCTTTACCTTCCGAAATTAAACTAGCATATTTACCTTCTTTAGGACGTGTAAGGCTTAGGTTGTCATCTTCAAATACAGATGAGCTATTGCTTAAGCAAGCTGTAGATTCACAAATGGATGTACTACATACTATGTTGAAGGACATTGCAATAGGTTATGAAGATGAAAGCACTATTCAAAGTAGAATTTCCGAAGCCCTTCTAAAAAAAAATAGTACATTAAGTGTAGTGGAAAGTTGTACTGGAGGTAGAATCGCTTCTGAAATTACTGAAATTGCAGGCGCGTCTTCTTATTTTAAGGGTGGGCTAATACCATATGCAACACAGCTTAAGTGTGATATTTTAGGAGTAGATAAAGCTATAATTGATGCTTACAGTGTTGTAAGTGTAGAAGTTGCTGAAGACATGGCAATGAAATCAAATAAATTATTTAATACAGAATTTTCGGTTTCCACAACAGGGATTGCTGGCCCAACTAAAGGTGATGCTCATGATGAAGTAGGCACAGTATGTATTGCAGTTGCAGGCCCAGAAAGAGTTGTAAGCGAAAAGTTTAATTTTGGAAATACTCGCGAAAGAGTTATTGGGAAAGCAGTTAATAAGGCGTTTGAAATGCTGCTAAAAGAAATTTCAAAAAACTAAATTTCTTTTGTTGTGTGAACCAATAAATATACTTAAATTTGCAGCCTGTTTGAAAAATAATTAAAATTATTACGCAATGTCTAGAGTTTGTGAGCTTACCGGAAAAAGAGCAATGGTTGGAAACAACGTATCTCACGCCATGAATAAAACTAAACGCAAGTTTAATGTAAACTTATTTAAAAAGCGTTTTTACCTTCCTGAAGAAGATAAGTGGGTTACACTTAAAGTTTCGGCTTCAGCAATTAAAAATATCAACAAAAGAGGGATCTCTGCCGTAGTGAAAGAAGCACGTGCAAAAGGTTTTTTAAATCAATAATCGATAACGATTAAAGTCTACTATAATGGCTAGAAAAGGAAATAGAGTACAAGTAATATTAGAATGTACAGAGCATAAAGAATCTGGTAAGCCAGGAACATCTCGTTACATTACTACTAAGAACAAAAAGAACACACCAGATAGAATGGAGTTGAAAAAATTCAATCCAATCTTGAAGAAAATGACTGTTCATAAAGAAATTAAGTAAGAATTAGATTTCCACTTTTGTGGAAATTATAAATAAGTTTATAATGGCAAAGAAATCAGTAGCATCGTTACAGACAGGATCAAAGCGTTTAACTAAAGCAATTAAAATGGTTAAGTCGCCTAAAACAGGAGCATACATGTTTACAGAGGCAATTATGTCGCCTGATGATGTAAATGACTGGATGAGCAAACAATAATTGTTCGTTTTAATATAACATATAAGCCACTTTTTAGCGAAAGTGGCTTTTTCTGTTCGCTATAGTGTTATGTTTCTGAGACTGACAATGTTGCATAAGAGTAACATAGGTCTTATTTTTGATATGTATTTCTGAAATCAATAACACTGAAAACCTTTTCAGTTCAACTAACACTGTATATAACCAATGAGTTTTTTCAACAAAATATTTAATAAAGAAAAAAAAGAGACATTAGATAAAGGATTAGAAAAGTCTAAAACTAGTTTCTTCGATAAGCTCAATAAAGCCGTTGCTGGAAAAAGTAAAGTAGATGATGATGTTCTAGATAATCTTGAAGAAGTTCTTGTTTCAAGTGATGTAGGGGTCACAACCACTTTGAAAATCATTAAACGTATTGAAGCACGTGTTGCAAAAGACAAGTATGTAGGGACTGATGAGTTAAATAAAATTTTAAGAGAAGAAATCGCTGGACTTTTAAGCGAAATAGATTCTGGTAATGAAACCGAATTTAAACTTCCAAAGCATGAAAACGGACCTCACGTTATTATGGTAGTTGGCGTAAACGGAGTAGGTAAAACAACCACAATTGGTAAACTTGCTAAACAATGTAAAAATGCAGGTTTAAAAGTGGTGCTAGGTGCGGCAGATACTTTTAGAGCAGCTGCAATTGATCAACTACAAATATGGGCAGATCGTACAGATGTTCCTATCGTTAAACAAGAAATGGGAAGTGATCCAGCCAGTGTAGCTTTTGATACCCTTCAAAGTGCAGTACAACAAAATGCAGATGTTGTTATCATAGATACTGCGGGTCGTTTGCATAATAAAGTAAATTTAATGAACGAGCTGACAAAAGTAAAGCGTGTCATGCAAAAAGTAATACCTAATGCGCCGCATGACGTTATGTTAGTATTAGACGGTTCAACGGGACAAAATGCTTTTGAGCAAGCAAAGCAGTTCACAGCAGCAACAGAGGTAACCTCTTTGGCAGTAACTAAACTTGATGGTACTGCAAAAGGCGGTGTTGTAATTGGTATTAGTGACCAGTTTCAAATACCCGTAAAATATATAGGAGTGGGTGAAGGAATTAATGACCTTCAAATTTTTAATAAGTTTGAATTTGTAGATTCTTTCTTTAAAAGATAAGTTTTCTTCGGAAATTTAATGCATAAGGCTGTTTCAATACATATTGAAGCAGCTTTTGTTTGGACTTATTTCAAAAAATAATTTAAGAAAATATTGACATACTAATAGTGGCGTTTCTTTTAATTTGGTTCTATTAACCAATACCTCACAAATGATACATCCACATACGGAAATCCAATTTATTAACGACGAAATAGGTCACGGTGTAGTAGCAACAGAGTTTATTCCTGCAGGAACAATAACTTGGGTTTTAGATAAGTTAGATAGAGAATTTACAATCGATCAATTTAAGCAGTTTGATGACCTATATAAAGACGTACTCAACACCTATTCATACAGAAACAGTAAGGGAAACTATATCCTGTGTTGGGATCACGGTAGATTTGTAAATCACAGCTTTAAAAGTAACTGTCTTTCTACAGCATATGATTTTGAAATAGCAATAAGAGATATTCGTCGTGGTGAGCAATTGACAGATGATTATGGATATTTAAATGTTGATACACCTTTTAGGGCTTCAGAAGAAGGAACTAAACGTAAAACTGTTTTTCCAGATGATTTAAAAACATTTCATAAAAAATGGGATAAAAGTATCGCTGCCGTCTTTCCTCAAATTTCTAAAGTAGAACAGCCATTGTTTGCTGTAATTCCTCAGGAAATGAAAAATAAAATTCAAGCTGTTCATCAAGGCGATGAACCACTATCGTCTATTTTAGAGATCTATTTTAATAGAAACTTATAAAACATTTTTTAGTGTGAGATCATTAAAAGCAATTCTCTTTTAGACTATAAAATAGTGTAATCCAGTATTAAAAAGTATCTTTGCACCCCTTTAAAAGTTACAATTTTACTTCAATATTATGCGCACTAAAACCCTAAAAAAGAACAAAATAAACGTAGTAACTCTTGGTTGCTCTAAGAATGTTTACGATAGTGAGGTACTGATGGGCCAGCTTAAAGCCAATAATAAAGAAGTTGTGCACGAAGAAGAAGGTAATATTGTGGTTATCAATACATGTGGGTTTATTGCAAATGCTAAGGAAGAGAGTATAAATACAATTCTTGAATTTGTAGAAAAAAAGAATGATGGTATTGTAGACAAAGTATTTGTTACTGGATGTTTGTCTGAACGTTATAAACCAGACCTTCAAAAAGAAATTCCAGATGTTGATCAATATTTTGGAACAACAGAATTGCCAGGACTTCTTAAGGCATTGGGTGCTGACTATAAACATGAGTTAGTTGGAGAACGTCTAACAACTACGCCTAAAAACTACGCTTACTTAAAAATTGCCGAAGGTTGTGATCGCCCGTGTTCATTTTGCGCAATTCCTATCATGCGAGGAAAGCATAGGTCAACACCTATGGAAGACCTTGTAATCGAAGCAGAAAAATTGGCAGCTAACGGAGTAAAAGAATTAATTTTAATTGCGCAAGATTTAACCTATTACGGATTAGATTTATACAAAAAAAGGAACCTTGCCGAACTTTTAGAAAAACTAGCAAAAGTTGAAGGCATAGAGTGGATTAGATTACATTATGCGTTCCCTACTGGTTTCCCAATGGACGTATTAGATTTAATGAACAAAGAACCTAAAATTTGTAATTATATAGATATCCCTTTACAGCATATAGCAGATCCTATTTTAAAGTCAATGCGAAGAGGTACTACTAAAGCCAAGACAACAAAACTGTTACAAGATTTTAGAGCAGCAGTACCTAATATGGCTATACGAACTACTCTTATCGTAGGTTATCCAGGTGAAACACAAGAAGATTTTGAAACTTTGAGAGATTGGGTAAAAGAAATGCGTTTCGAACGTCTAGGCTGTTTTACTTATTCTCATGAAGAGAATACACATGCTTATAACTTAGAAGATGATGTTCCCGAAGATGTAAAAATGGAACGTGCCAATAAAATTATGGAAATCCAATCTCAAATTTCTTGGGAGTTAAATCAACAAAAAATTGGTCAAGAATTCAGAGTTTTAATTGATAGGAAAGAAGGCGGTTATTACGTAGGTAGAACAGAATTTGATAGCCCAGATGTTGATAATGAGGTGTTAATTAATGCAGAAGAAGATTATTTAAGAACAGGTGATTTCTTTAACGTTAAAATCACAGCCGCAGAAGATTTTGATCTATATGCAGAAGTGGTGAAGTAATTAAAATTAGACATTTTGTTATTTTAAGATGTCTGATTGAGCATTATTTAAGAATTACGACTAGTAATTTGACATGTTTATATGCATAAAACTCCATTAAATTTAATGTAATTAATAAGTAGTGGTTATTTATTATCAGACTCAAAACATTGTTTTCATAATTACATTTTAAGTATTTTAGTACTATGAAACCAACTTCACTTTTAGCGATTTTAATATTCTCATTTTTTTTTTCAAGCTGCGGAAATAATAGAAAACCTAAAAATAATAGCGAGGATATACAATCGCAAATTATCAAAATAGAAAATCCTTCAACTCCTAACAGTCAAACTCCTAGATTGTTTTCTAACGGAAATGAATTATATTTTTCATGGGTTACTACTGAAAATGAAACAGATTTTCTCAACTTCTCTATATTGAAAGATACTACTTGGTCAAATGCCGAAACTATAATTGAAGGCAAAGATTGGTTTACAAATTGGGCAGATTTTCCTGCAATAGCAGAGAGTAATGGCAATATTCTCACAAGCTTTCTACAAAAATCGACAAATGGAAAATATACGTATGATGTTAAATTAAACCTTTATAATGCCACAACAAAAGAGTGGAAAAAAAATATACTTTTGAATACAGACGGGACTCAAAGTGAACATGGATTTGTATCTATAGTTCCCAACTATGGAGGTCAATTTTTTATTTCTTGGCTCGATGGAAGAAACACCGTAGTTAAAGAAGAAATGAATCATGAAAACGGTCATCACGGAGGGAAAGGAGCAATGACACTACGAGGTGCATATATTGCTGAGAATGGCGAAATTATAAACGAAAAAGAACTTGATAATCGTGTATGCGATTGCTGTCAAACAAGTGCCACAATGACAAACCAAGGTCCTGTAGTTGTTTATAGAGATAGAAGTGATAAAGAAGTTAGAGACATTTCAATAGTCAACAAAGAAAATACTCAAGAATGGTCGAAACCTAAAACTGTATTTGATGACAACTGGGAGATAGAAGGGTGTCCTGTTAATGGACCTAGTATTGCATCTTTTGAAAACTCTACTGCAGTAGCTTGGTTTACAGGAGCAAATCAAAAACAAAAAGTACAAATTGCATTCAAGAAAAATGATAAAATAGATTTTGGAATTCCTATTCGTTTAAATGTAAAAGAAACATTAGGAAGAGTAGAAGTTCTCATGTTAAATGAAAACGAAGCAATAGTAACATGGATGGAATTTGACGAGGAAGATGCACTCGTACAAGTAATGAAAGTAAATGAAAATGGTGCAAAAGGAGAGCCACTTACTATTTCTAGAACGAGCAGTCAGCGCTCTAGTGGATTTCCGCAAATTGAATTGCTAGATGATACTATTTACGCTGCAATTACAATTGTTAGTGATAAAAAAGGTTCGTCAATCGAGCTATATAAAATTCCAATAGAAAAGCTTTAAAAAAAATGCTTTCACCTTGAGTTTATTATACAAATAATATTGAGCTAATATATTTCTATCACACTCATAGTTCTATAAACTTAAATTGACAATAATATTCATTAAACTTATCCCAACTTGAGAACGCTTTTAATAATTGGTTACACCTTTCCCGAGCCAACCACAACGGCAGCTGGAGGAAGAATGATGCAGTTGATTCAATTATTTCAAGAAGCATCCTTTAACATCAAGTTTGCAAGTACGGCAAGCGTTTCAGAAAAAAGTGCACCATTAAAACGGTTAGGAATTTCTTCGGAAATTTTAAAGCTGAATGATTCGTCATTTGATGAATTTATCATAACGATCAATCCCGAAATTGTAATATTTGATAGATATATTACCGAAGAACAATTTGGTTGGAGAGTTTCTGACAACTGTCCTAATGCGGTTAAAATTTTAGACACTGAGGATTTACATTTCCTTCGTAAAGCAAGGCAAGAAGCTTTCAAAAAAACAGGCGATATTACAAAAGCAAATCTATATTCTGAAACTGCTAAACGAGAATTGGCAAGTATATTAAGATGTGATTGTTCGTTGATAATTTCGCAATTTGAAATTAAATTACTTACCGAAACTTTTAAAATTCCTAAATCCTTTTTTTGGTATTTACCATTGTTGATTGATGAAATTTCAGAAGAAAATATTGATAGGTTTACTCCTTTTGAGGATCGTTTGGGTTTTATGACTATAGGTAATTTATTACATGCTCCTAATGTGGATGCTGTTTTATATTTGAAAAAATCAATTTGGCCTCTTATTAAAGCAAAATTACCTAACGCAACTATTTCTATCTTCGGAAATTACGCTCCGCAACAAATTAAAGAGTTGCATAATGTAAAAGATGGTTTTTTAATTAAAGGGTGGGCAGAAAGTGTGATAGAAGTTATGTCTCAAGCTAGGGTTTGTCTTGCCCCTTTGCGTTATGGGGCTGGTATTAAAGGAAAAATTATAGATGCCGTGAAAAACGGTACTCCTGTAGTGACTACTCCAATTGGTGCCGAAGGAATTTTTGATATTAATACCTACCCAGCTGTTGAAGATGATGCTCTTAGTTTTGCTAGTGCTGCTATTGACTTACATGAACAGAAAAAAAATTGGCTGTTAGCGCAACAGGCAGGTGTTAAAATTTGTAATACCAAGTTTAAAAAAAGTTGCTTTTCCGAAGCATTTATAGCGCATATTAAAGAGCTTCATGTAAATTTAAGTAAACATCGCAATGAACATTTTATAAGTCAAATCTTACAACATCAGCAATTGAATACGACAAAATATATGAGTAAATGGATTGAAGAAAAGAATAAATAGAGCCCCTACTTAAAATTTTAAACATTAAAAAAGGTTGAATTTCTATGAAGAAGTTCAACCTTAGTTATTAAATATTTTAAAATTTTATTTTCTAGCCACTACTTTTTTAGCAGCTTTTACAATAGCTGCAGCATTTAAACCATACTTGTCCATTAGTTGCTCTGGAGTTCCAGATTCGCCAAAGGTGTCTTTAGTCGCTACAAACTCTTGTGGTGCTGGGTGATTTTCAGCAAGAATTCTTGAAACACTTTCACCAAGTCCGCCAAGATAATTATGCTCTTCTGCAGTAACAACACAACCAGTGTTTTTTACGCTTTTAATGATTGCATTTGCGTCAAGAGGTTTAATAGTGTGTATATTTATAACAGCAGCGCTAATGCCAGCATCGTTTAAAGTTTTTGCAGCTTCAAGTGCTTCCCAAACTAAGTGTCCTGTTGCAATAATTGTTACATCACTACCATCTTGAAGATTTACAGCTTTCCCTATTTCAAAAGTTCCGTTTTCTGGAGTAAAATTAGCTACTTTAGGGCGTCCAAATCTTAAATACACAGGTCCCTCATGTTTTGCAATTGCAATTGTCGCGGCCTTTGTTTGATTATAATCACAGGTGTTGATTACGGTCATTCCAGGTAACATTTTCATAAGCCCAATGTCTTCAAGAATTTGGTGTGTTGCTCCATCTTCTCCAAGAGTGATTCCTGCGTGTGAAGCACAAATTTTCACATTTTTATCACTATAAGCTACACTCTGTCTAATCTGGTCATAAACGCGACCTGTTGAAAAATTAGCAAAAGTCCCTGTAAAAGGTATTTTGCCGCCTATAGTCATTCCAGCAGCCATACCTATCATATTTGCTTCAGCAATACCTACTTGGAAAAAACGCTCTGGGTGATTAGCCTTAAACTCATCCATTTTAAGAGAACCTGTTAAATCTGCGCATAAAGCAACCACATTTTCATTGCTTTTTCCAAGCTCAGTAAGTCCTGCTCCAAAACCTGAACGTGTATCTTTTTTACCTGTGTCGATGTATGTTTTCATGATATTTGGTATGTTTTGACTTCTTAATTCTGAAATTTTAAAGCCATTTTAATTTTTAATTTGTTTTGAAAGTGTGGTTAATTGTAAGTTTTGTATCCACTTCATTAATGTCAATAGCTTCGATAATATTTACGCCTTTATCATCTAGTATAGATAAAATTAATCCATTGGGTAAATTAAGGTTAGTTTGAACATTTTCACCGTTCATTTTTAATAATCCTGTAAGCAAGTTTGTTAATAATAGATTATTATTAACAGGTTTTGACTCATCAAAAAGGATGGTGATAATTTGTTCTGGTTTGTTGCTAGGAAAAACAACATAGGCTTTTCTTGGTGCTCCCATAAAATTAACATCATCAGTTTGCTCAGATTGTAGCGAGAGTTGTTCTCCATTTATTTCTTCAATTCCACGCGATGCTGCTAAAGTTTTAATGTCCATTTTCATAAACATGAGATTATCTCCCATCTCATAATTTAATTGCAACAGTGATTTACTAGATGTGTATAATAAACCTATGTTGCTATTGGTTTTATTCGCACCATTTCCGAAGACATTAAGACCAAAACCCTGAGCTAAAAAACGTGAATCTGTAAATATGTGACTTCCGTCTTTAGCAAAGGAAATCGAAATGGTATCAAGGGTGTTGTTTTTTTTACTAGGCATTAAATATTTAGCCTCGTAATCAAAACTAATATATTGGTTTTGAGCTATAGTATTAATCCCAAAAAAGCATATTAATAAAAATAGAAATTGTTTCATATTAATAATCCCCAAGTGTTTCTGCATTTTGCGCAAGTCCTTGTGCTAGTTGGTCATCATTAGGAGCTTTACCGTGCCATGCGTGCGTGTGCATCATAAAATCAACACCATTGCCCATGATCGTATGTAATAAAACACAAACAGGTTTTCCATTACCAGATTTTGATTTGGCTGTAGCCATTCCATCAAGGATTGACTGCATGTCATTTCCTTTTGCAATAGATACAACGTCCCAGCCAAAGGCTTCAAATTTAGCTTTAATGTTTCCCATTGGGAGTACATTTTCAGTCGAGCCGTCAATTTGTTGACCGTTTAAATCAATAGAAACAATTAAGTTGTCTACTTTGTTTCCAGCAGCATACATAATTGCTTCCCAGTTTTGACCTTCCTGCAATTCGCCATCACCACACAAAGCATAGACGGTATGGTTGTCTTTATTTAATTTTTTAGCTTCGGCAGCTCCTATTGCTACAGAAATTCCTTGACCCAAAGACCCAGAAGCCATTCGTATTCCTGGCAATCCTTCGTGTGTTGTAGGGTGTCCTTGTAATCTTGAATTAAGTAACCTAAAAGTACTTAGCTCTTCAACAGGAAAGTAACCAGAACGTGCTAATACACTGTAAAAGACAGGCGAGATGTGACCATTTGAAAGAAAGAATAAGTCTTCTCCTTTACCATTCATATCAAATCCATCCTTACGCTCCATAATTTCTTGATAGAGTGCTACAAAAAATTCGGCACAACCTAAAGAGCCACCTGGGTGACCAGAATTTACTTTATGTACTTGTCTTAAAATATCTCTACGCACCTGTGTAACAAGTGCTTCCAGTTTTTGAATATTGGCCATAATACGTTTTAAATTTCATTCAAAAATACTTTTTTACAACACCGAGGCAAAATATAGTTTAAGTATGTTATTAACGATTTGGACGTGTTGTTAACAGAAGTCTTAACTTATTTCAATTCATGAAAAACTTAATTAGGCAAATTATATTATAAATGTTTAAAATACTAAATAAGGTATTTTAAACGTTATCATCAACACTAAACATTAAAATTAAAAATCATGAAAAACCTCATTCTAAAATCCAGTTTAATTTTATTCGTTTTTGCCGGGACTTTAATCTCATGCGGTAATGATGATGAAGATAATAATAATAGTACTAATCAGACGAGCGCTGACCAAACAACTGCAATAGCGCAAAATGGTACATGGCGCATTACCTATTTTTTCGATACTGATACTGACGAAACATCTGACTTTGCAGGTATTAATTTTACATTTAATAGTGATGGTTCTGTAAATGCTTCAGGTAATGGTATGTTACAGGATGGCACGTGGTCAGTATCAGACAACAGTGGTAATAGCTCTAACGATGATGACGGCAATAGCACCAGTGATGACGACTTTAATCTATTTTTCCCAGTTCCAGAATCAAGTATCTTCGAGGATTTAAATGATGATTGGGATTTTGTCTCTGTCTCAGAAACTAAAATAGCACTTACAGATGTAAGTGGTGGCAATGGAGGAACAGATTTTTTGACTTTTGAAAAGAATTAAAGCTTCGGAAATTTTAAGTAATTCAAAAAAATGCCTTTGTTTTAAACTAAGGCATTTTTTTATGAAGCATAACAAATATTTTAATCGACCATTACAATTTACATTGCTTGATTCTATTGTTAATTGTTGTCTAATTTCCGAAGAAACAAACCTTAATAATAGACTGCCAAATTTTCTATTTAAGCTATCTTTGCCGTTCTAAAAATGAAGGCAAAATACCTTTATAAATAAAGCAAATGGATTTTAAACTCGAAGCTACAGACGTACAAGGACAAGCGCGTGCAGGAACAATAACCTTAGATCATGGAACCGTGGAAACTCCCATTTTTATGCCTGTTGGCACCGTGGGAACTGTAAAAGGAGTACATCAAAAAGAGCTTAAAGATGAAATCAATCCAGATATCATTTTAGGAAATACCTATCATCTATACTTGCGCCCGGGAACTAACATACTTGAGAAAGCTGGCGGAATACACAAGTTTATGAATTGGGACCGAAACATATTAACAGATAGTGGAGGGTATCAAGTATATTCACTTTCTGGAAATAATAAAATTAAAGAAGAAGGTGTAAAGTTTAAATCACACATTGACGGAAGTTACCACATGTTCACACCCGAAAATGTAATGGAAATTCAGCGTACCATTGGGGCAGATATTATTATGGCATTTGATGAATGTACACCATATCCATGTGACTATAATTATGCAAAACGCTCCATGCACATGACGCATCGTTGGCTAGAGCGTTGTTTAACTCACTTAGATAAAACACCTTTAAAATATGATTATAATCAAACGTTTTTTCCTATTGTTCAAGGTAGCACCTATAAAGATTTAAGAAAACAATCTGCCGAATATATTGCAGGAGTAGGGGCAGCAGGAAACGCCATTGGTGGATTAAGTGTAGGAGAGCCAGCTGAGGAAATGTATGAAATGACTGAGGTAGTAACTGCGATCCTTCCTAAAGACAAACCACGTTATTTAATGGGAGTTGGAACACCTATTAATTTGTTAGAAAATATTGCACTTGGGATTGATATGTTTGACTGCGTAATGCCTACCAGAAATGGAAGAAATGGAATGCTCTTTACAGCACATGGTACTATCAATATTAAAAATAAAAAGTGGGAGGCAGATTTTTCAGCCCTTGATGACATGGCTATCACCTGGGTAGATACTGAATACAGCAAAGCATACGTGCGCCATTTATTTACAGTAAACGAAATGCTAGGAAGACAAATAGCAACAATCCATAATTTAGGATTTTACTTATGGTTGGTGCGAGAAGCTAGAAAGCATATCTTAGCGGGAGATTTTACAACATGGAAGAATATGATGGTGAAACAAATGGATAAGCGCTTGTAATTTTTAGTAGACAATAGTAGTTATTAGACTAGGTCTTTAATAGAAAAAAGTATATTAATTTCTTCGGAAATATTAGACAACCAATAACGTTTTATAAACTTAACAACAAACCCATTTAACCTCGCATGCTCAGCATCCTTGATAAATACATATTAAAACGATACTTAGGGACATTTTTGCTCCTACTATTGCTTTTTATACCTATTGGGATTACGGTGAATCTTGCTGAAAAAATTGATAAAATTTTAGCAAACGAAGTTCCTTTTCTCGAGGTCGCAATTTACTATCTAGATTTCACAGTTTATTTTGCTAATCTGTTGTTTCCATTATTTCTGTTTTTGTCAGTTATTTGGTTTACTTCAAAACTTGCTAATAATACTGAAATTATTGCTTTTTTAAGCAGTGGTGTTTCATACTACAGGTTTTTACGTCCTTATATGATAGGTGCAACTATAGTGTGTATTGGGGCTTTTTTCTTGGGAATGTATCTTGCCCCAATTGCCAGCCAAGGGTTCAATGATTTTACCTACAAGCATCTTAAAAAAGGGAAAAAAGCGTATGAGAATACAAACGTTTACAGGCAACTAAATGAAAATCAATATTTATATGTTGGTTATTTTAATGTTACCGAAAAAACAGGAACTAATTTTACATTAGAGGAATTTGATGGACCTAAGATGGTCAATAAAATATCTGCCAACCGAATTCAATTTAATGAGGCAGATTCTACATATACTTTATTTAAATATAAAGAACGCAGAGTGGGAGAATTTGGAGATGAACTAATTTCAGAGGCAAAAAGAGATACCATATTTGATTTTGACTTAGATGACTTAACTCCAGTAAAATATATAGCAGAAACACTCAACCTTAATGAGTTAAACGACTTTATTGCTAGAGAAAAAGAAAAGGGTTCATCTTACATAAGCAGATACGAGGTTGTGCGATATAAACGATGGAGTTTACCAGTATCTGCTTACATTTTAACCATCATCGCTGTGGCAGTTTCATCTGTTAAACGTCGTGGAGGAATGGGAGTAAACCTAGCCATTGGTATCGCTATTGGAATGGTATTTATATTCTTTGATAAAATTTTTGGGACCCTTGCAGAGCAGAGTGACTTCTCTCCTTTTATTGCAACATGGGCACCTAATATGGTCTTCGCCGTACTGGCAATATACCTTTTAAGAAATGCAAAACGCTAAATTACTCAATTACCTTCATCTCCATTTCATAGTTTTTATTTGGGGTTTTACAGCTGTTTTAGGAGCGCTTATTAGTATTGAAGCAATCCCTTTGGTTTGGTATCGTATGTTGATAGCGAGTCTATTAATTTTTGGATGGGTAGTATACAAGAAGACACCCTTAAAATTTCCGAAGAAAACACTTGCAGGGTTTTTAATAGCGGGTGCTATTATTGCAGCACATTGGTTAACATTTTTTGGTGCAATAAAAGTGTCAAATGTTTCAATAACACTTGCAGTACTTTCAACGGGAGCTTTTTTTACTTCTATTTTAGAGCCTATTTATTATAAGCGAAAAGTAATCTGGTATGAGGTTGCATTTGGCGTATTAGTCATAGCTGGGTTATGCATCATATTTAATGTAGAGGGTGATTATTTTTGGGGTATCGTAATGGCATTAACTTCGGCATTTTTGAGTGCTTTGTTTTCTGTAATCAATGGCAAATTTGCGGTAAAATATGATGCTTCGGTAATATCATTTTATGAATTAGGTTTTGGGATGTTGTGTATTACAGTGTACCTGCTTTTTAGTGGGAGTTTTACAGCAGAGTTTTTTAAATTACAAATGTCAGATTGGGTATATCTTGCTATTTTAGCTTCGGCTTGTACGGCTTATGCATTTATTGCCAGTGTGCATGTAATGAAATGGATTAGTCCATATACAGTGATGTTGACCATAAATATGGAGCCTGTTTATGGTATTATCCTCGCGCTACTCATTTTAGGAGACAGTGAAAATATGAGTCCGCAGTTTTATTATGGAGCAGCTCTAATAGTAATGACTGTAGTAGCTAACGGAATCATCAAAAACAAAACTCAAAGAAAAAAAAGACGTTTAGGTAATAGCTAATAACATTATTTTATCTTTGCAGACAGACCAAAAATTAAAAGTCCAAGAATATTATGGAATACCTTGATTTTGAATTACCAATAAAGGAATTGCAAGAGCAATACGAAAAGGCATGTGCGATAGGCGAGGAGAGTGATGTTGATGTGAAGAAGACTTGCCAGCAGATTGAGAAGAAATTAAAAGAAGCTAAAAAAGACATCTATAAAAATTTGACGCCATGGCAGCGTGTGCAATTATCACGTCACCCTAACCGTCCATATACTATGGACTACATCAACGCTATTTGTGGAGATTCGTTTGTAGAGTTACATGGCGATAGAGGTTTTAAAGATGATAAAGCAATGGTAGGAGGCCTAGGAAAAATAGGAGACCAGAGCTATATGTTTATTGGCCAACAAAAAGGATACAATACTAAAACAAGACAATATCGCAACTTTGGGATGGCAAATCCAGAAGGATACCGTAAAGCATTGCGCTTAATGAAAAGTGCAGAGAAATTTGGAATTCCTGTAGTTTGCTTAATTGACACTCCAGGTGCCTACCCAGGATTAGAAGCAGAAGAGCGCGGTCAAGGGGAAGCTATTGCAAGAAACATTCTTGAAATGACACGACTTAAAGTGCCTATAATTGTTGTGATTATTGGAGAAGGAGCAAGTGGTGGAGCTTTAGGAATAGGTGTAGGTGATAAAGTGTTAATGTTAGAAAATACATGGTATTCAGTAATCTCACCAGAGAGTTGTTCTTCAATTTTATGGCGTAGTTGGGAGTTTAAAGAACAAGCTGCGGAGGCCTTAAAACTAACAGCAACTGACATGAAAAAGCAGAAACTTATTGATGTAATTGTAAAAGAACCACTAGGTGGAGCTCATGCTAATAGAGCAGAAACTTTTCAAATAGTTTCTACTGCAATTTCAAAAGAATATAAAGCTTTAAAAGACTTATCACCAAAAGATTTAGTTGACCAGAGGATGGAAAAATATTCAGAAATGGGAGTCTTCAAAGGCTAGTTGTAACGATACCAACGATTTTTAAAATCTGGAGTTTCTACTTCAGATTTTTTTTATGCTTATTAACAATAATATAGAGTTATTAACAGTTGATTTGTTAATGACCTGTGAACAGTGCAGGCCTAAATTTTAGCCGTTCACTTAACAATTTCTTTACATTCGCTATATGGAAAAAGTACAATCTAAAACCTCATTTGCTAAGCGCCCATCTCAAATTATAAATTTAGAGAAAGGGAAAATTCCGCCACAAGCAATTGATTTAGAGGAAGTTGTGCTTGGGGCGATGATGATTGATAAAAAAGGTGTTGATGAGGTGATTGATATTCTCAACCCAGATGTATTCTATAAAGAAGCACATCAACACATATTTGAAGCTATTCACACCTTGTTTGTAAACAGTGAACCAGTTGACTTATTAACCGTTTCATCACAGTTAAAACGTAGTCTAACATTAGAGCAGGCAGGAGGCGAATTTTACCTCATTCAGTTAACGCAAAAAGTATCATCTTCTGCACATATTGAATTTCATGCACGTATCATCCTTCAAAAATTTATTCAACGTAGTTTGATTAAAATTTCAAATGAAATTATCGAAGAATCGTATGATGAAGCAACAGATGTTTTTGACTTATTAGATACAGCCGAAAGTAAATTATATGATATCACACAAGGAAATATTAAACGTTCCAGTGAGACAGCTCAAGATTTAGTAATACAAGCAAAAAAGCGTATTGAAGAAATTGCAAATCAAGAAGGACTCTCTGGAGTTCCTAGTGGTTTTGAATTAGTAGACAAGTTGACATCTGGATGGCAACCTAGTGATTTAATAATCATCGCTGCACGTCCAGGTATGGGTAAAACGGCATTAACGTTATCCATGGCTCGTAATATGGCAGTGCAACACAATATACCTGTAGCATTTTTCTCGTGTGAGATGTCATCCGTACAATTAATAACACGTTTGATCTCAAGTGAAACTGGGCTTTCTTCTGAAAAGTTGAGAACTGGAAATCTTGAAAAGCATGAATGGGAACAATTAAATGTAAAAGTAAAAGGACTTGAAAAAGCACCTTTATTTATTGACGATACACCTTCACTTTCTATTTTTGACCTTAGAGCAAAAGCAAGGCGTCTTGCATCCCAACACGGTATTAAAATGATCATGATTGATTACTTGCAATTAATGACTGCCGGAGGAAATAAAAATGGAGGAAATCGTGAACAAGAAATTTCAACCATTTCTAGAAACCTTAAAGCACTTGCAAAAGAACTTAATATCCCAGTAATTGCATTATCGCAGTTGTCACGTGCTGTTGAAACCCGTGGTGGGAGTAAGCGCCCATTGTTGAGTGACCTTCGTGAGTCTGGTGCAATTGAGCAAGATGCAGATATTGTATCATTTATCTACCGTCCAGAATATTACAAAATTGAAGAGTGGGATGACGAGGAAAACTCACCTACAGATGGACAAGCTGAGTTTATTGTTGCTAAGCACCGTAACGGTGGATTAGATGAAATTAGATTACGTTTCTTAGGACATTTAGGTAAGTTTGAAAACCTAGAAACTTTTCCATTTACAAACGAAATAGCTTCAAGTATGAACGCTGCAGCAAACGATGATACTTTTAAAACACCCAACTTCCCATCTGCTGAGGATGCCTTTGGAAGTTCTATGAATGATGATTTGTCACCAGAAGGTGAGGATGAAGTACCTTTTTAGAATTTCAAATTATGCTTGGTTGAGCGAAGTTCAATTTTTCATATAGTACTTATATAATAATTGGTATAAAATCTTTTCCTCACTTCGGAAATTTCAATCCTGCCTATTATTTTGTTGTTTAAAATTTAAAGAGTAATACATTTTTTTACATAAATCAAGCACACTTCCTACGTAATCAGCTTATATTCAGTAAAATAGGTGTTTTTACGTATTGTAATGCCTAAAATTTAGCGTACTATTATAACATTATTTTTTATTAATTTAATTTTTAATGTTATGGAAATGTATTTAGGACAAGTATTACTATTTGCAGGTAATTTCACGCCTGTAAATTGGGCAATCTGTGAAGGACAGATATTACAAATAAGTCAAAATCAATCGCTATTTGCAATTTTGGGAACCCGATTTGGAGGCGATGGAAGAGAAACTTTCGGTCTGCCTAAAATTGCAAGTCATGATGGGATTAATTATATAATTTGTGTTAATGGCATTTTTCCGTCAAGAAATTAATTGAGTGAGTACGCCAATAAAATACATTTAGATTTCTATATTTTTTCTTTCTTCGGAAATTTCAATCTTGCCTATTATTTCGTTATTTAAAATTTCCGAAGATATTGTCGTTGTGTTAATATAAATATTGAATTACTCTCCAATACCATTTTAAAAGTGGAACAGGCGAAGCTCAATGTGACAACGCTTTTTAATCAATATACTTCTGTCTGCTTAAACATAGTCGATACCTATTTTTAACAACAACACTAAAAACCAAAACCTATCAACTTACCCACACATTATATTTTAAGCAATTAACCAATAATTCATTCTTGGCTTAAAATTTGTCATTAAAAAACTCCCACCTACAAGGGAAACTTTTATCTTGTAAACGAAATACAATTTTATGTCAAAATACACTATAGTCCTTTTGTTATTTCTTTTTGGTTGGAGCGCAAACGCCTCTTATATTTTAATCCCAATGGATGAAGATGGACAAAAAGAACATTTAAAAGCCTACGGAATTACCTACTGGACACTCGAAAAAAATGCAAAAGTAAAATGGTTGCTTAACTATCGTGGAGGTTCATTTTTGATTCCAGATAGCGAAGAAATTAGAAAAGAATGCCAAATTAGAGGTGTCTCATTCGAAGTTTTAAGTGATTCGAAAACGGAGCAAATCCTTACAGATATTGCTAGCCCTTCTCAAAACATGGAAGCTGTGGTCCTTGAAAAAGCACCTAAAATTGCTGTTTATTCTCCAAAGGGAAATTTGCCTTGGGATGATGCTGTAACTATGGTTTTAACGTATGCGGAGATCCCGTATAAAACTATCTATGATGAAGAAGTGCTGGGTGATGAGTTGATATTGTACGACTGGTTACACCTTCACCACGAGGACTTTACGGGACAATACGGTAAATTTTATAGAGCCTATCGATCAGCACCTTGGTATATTGAAGAGAAGAAAAAGAGCGAGGAATTAGCAACTAAATTGGGCTACAATAAAGTAAGCGAAGAAAAAGGAGCTGTTGCTCTTAAAATTAGAGACTATGTTGTGGGTGGAGGATTTATGTTTGCTATGTGTAGCGCGACAGATAGTTTTGATATTGCCCTTGCTGCTGAAGGTGTCGATATCTGTGAGCCTATGTTTGACGGAGACCCAAGCGAACCTAATTATCAAAATAAAATTGATGATAAAAAAACATTTGCGTTTAAGGACTTTACTCTAGAGCGTAGTCCAATGGTGTATGAGTTTTCATCTATTGATATGACAACAAAAAGAAAAGTACATAAAGAAACAGACTATTTTTCATTGATGGATTACTCGGCTAAGTGGGATCCTATTCCTTGTATGCTTGTACAAAACCACACATCATTAGTAAAAGGATTTATGGGGCAAACAACAAGTTACCAGCGAGAAGAGATTAAAAGTAATGTACTTATTATGGGTGAGCACAAAGCAACTGGAGAAGCTCGATACATTCATGGTATTAAAGGAAAAGGTTTTTTTACTTTTTATGGAGGTCATGATCCTGAAGACTATCAGCACAGAGTGGGTGATGCAAAAACAGAACTCGCACTTCACCCCAACTCCCCAGGATATCGTTTAATTTTAAACAATGTGTTATTTCCTGCAGCAAAGAAGAAAAAGCAAAAAACTTGATTTTATAATTAATATAAATACCATATGATAGTTACAGCAGCACATAATGAAAGAATTGCTAAGATGATATTTGCATCAGTATATCCACATTATGTAACTAAGGTAGAGAAGAAGGAAAGAACAAAAGAAGAATTACATCAAGTAATTGAATGGTTAACTGGTTTTAATAAAACTGATTTACAAGTATTAATTGATGAGAAAGTTACTTTTGAAATGTTTTTTCAAAGAGCAAATTTACACCCCAATGCTCACTTAATTAAAGGTTTGATTTGCGGGTATCGAATAGAGGAAATTGATAATTCGCTAACTCAGAAAGTTAGGTATTTAGACAAATTAGTAGATGAATTGGCAAGAGGGCGAAAATTAAATAAAATTTTGCGTCAAGAAAATTAGTATTGATCATTCTCGAATTTTTATAAAAAAACCAATTAATTTTATTTTAGGTTACCTTTTTAAATGCTACACTTGAAAACCCATTACCATCCAGAAATTAAAACTCTAGAAAATAAAACTATATTCACACGGCTTTCTACTAGGAGCATAACGCTACAAGGTGATAAAATCTTACTTATGTATACTAAACGATACGAAGATTATAGTCTTCCTGGTGGCGGTTTAGATTTAAATGAGGATAAAATTGTAGGAATGTCAAGAGAGCTTAATGAAGAAACCGGTGCTATAGATATTTGTAATATTAAATTTTTTGGAATTTATGAAGAATATAGACCTTGGTATAAGTCAGACTTTGATATTCAGCATATGATTTCATATTGCTATACTTGTGATATTAATAAAGAACTTGGTGTTTCAAAATTAGAACCGTACGAAATAAACAATGGTATGAAACCTGTGTGGATTAATATTCATGATGCTATAAGTCATAATGAAAATACAATGGTCACTAGTGAAAAGAAAGGAATGTCTATAGAACGAGAAACCTTTTTACTAAAACTTATTGCAAAACAATTTAATTTGAAAGAGTTAGATGACTTAAGAGTTATGAACGCTGTTTAAATTTTAACTAAACCTTATATTAAAAACTATTCCTTTTAAATTTCCTTTGTATTAATATTTTAAGTGGTCAAATTTCTTTGAATTAAGAATACCAATTACATCATTATATTGAAAACGTTTCAAAAAATAGGTAGTTTCATTGTACTGTCTGTACTTTTATCAGTATCAGTTAGTGCTGGAAATTTGGCTTTTTTAGAGTCTTCAATTGATGCTCCGGTAACTGAAGAACATTCGGTACAATCCAAAGCTACTATTGGGATGTATTTTTTACTTCGGTCTGAAGCAGAATTTTTAGTAAATGTTCCCAAGCCAGATTCAATACTTTTTTCCTTTGAGGATGAAACTTCAAAAACTAATGGGTTACTTAATAGAAGTCGTAAGTTATCTTTATATAAAGGAGGTAAGTCTCAATATTTTAATCTCATTTTTCTTAATAATTCCTTTTTAAAGGATATTATGTACCCTTTCCACTCTTTCTGGTAAATACTAGTGTTTCATTTTAAAATTAAAAAATTCGCATCGTTAAATTTAAAACGATGCAAACTCACTATACATATTATCAAAAACATTAAACACCATGGAAACAGGAATGATTGTTATATTCATTATACTATTATTAGTATGCACACTACCATTTATATTAATTACTAGAAACACAAAAAAAAGAGAGAAACAGCTTAAAGCAGCATTAATAGCTAAAATCTCTAAAAATAACGGAGCATTATTAGAGTTTGAAATTAATAACAATGCTATCATAGGGTTAGACAATAAAAATCAATTGTATTACTACAGTAACACTCAAGAACAAGAACACCTACAGAGCATAAATCTCAATGATGTAAAATCTTGTAAAGTAGTAAAAGATACAAAACGCGTAAAAAGCGGAAAATCTGAATATGAATTAGCGCAACGAATAGCTCTTATATTTAGTTTTCAACGTGATGGTATCACTGAAAAATTTGAGATTTATAATAACGATGATAGTTCGCAACTTGATGGCGAAATTGCATTAGCTGAAAAGTGGGAACAAAAAGTAACTGCATTATTATCAAAAAAGAGAACAAGTTTTGAGACTGGTAAAACGAAACAAGTTACTGTAGCATTGGGATAAGCTATAAACTAAAATAGTTTTTAGAGTGCATTTTACATAAGGGTTGGAACATTTCAACCCTTATTTTTTCAGTTTATAATAGTTTTTGAAAGTAAATGGAGGTTTTGTTTTTAAAATTTTCAATAAGATTGCCAAGCTCGTTAAAGTTGTAATGAACTCTTTTAAATTATTTGTTTTCTGAAATTTCGGCTTCCGAAGAAATAGAAGTTATAAAAAAATCTCTTGAGATAAAAAACTTTCAATTAAATTCTTGGAATGGGTGATGTTAGGAATAGGAAATTCAAACCAATTTTGTAAATCTTCTTCAAATCCTACACCATTTAAATAATTGTGTAACGCAAGATTTAATCCCTTTGTATATTTAGTATGTTTAGCTCCTTGTGGGTCTTTATGAGTTAAATCATTTTGAGCAAATCCTTCAAAAGTAGGACCTGTTATTTCTATACCAAATTCTTGAGGGTTTTGTCCAATGGGGCTGTGAATAGTGGTCGTAAATTGATGCCAAAACGCAGATTGAATACAGTTTTTTTCAAATAGTTGCCTCACGACTTCTAAGGCATCAATGGTTTCTTGTTCAGTCTGGGTTGGAAATCCATACATAAGGTATGCATGTACCATGATGTTATTTTGAGAAAAATTATGTGTGACTTTAGTAACTTGAGCAATATCGACGCCTTTTTTCATTTTGGTCAATAGTCTGTCTGAGGCTACTTCTAATCCACCAGTAACTGCTATACAACCAGATCTTGCCATTAGCTCACATAATTCAAAACTAAACGTTTTTTCAAATCTAATATTTGTCCACCAAGTTATGTGTACGTTTCTTTCTATTAATGTGTTTGATAATGCTCTCAACATTTTTGGAGGAGCGGCTTCATCAACAAAATGGAAACCAGTTATACCTGTGTCCTTGACTATTTTTTCAATTTTATTTACTAAGTCGTTTGCTGTAGTATTTTGGTAATTGCCAATATAATCTAAATTTACATCACAAAAGGAACATTGTTTCCAATAACACCCGTGCGAAATGGTCAATTTATTCCATCGAGCATCTGTCCACATACGATGCATTGGGTTTACTACATCTAAAAATGATACATATTTTTGAAAAGGTAACCCAGAATAATCTGGTGCGGGTAGATTTTTATGATGATAAATAGTATTCGGAATCTTATTCCTGTAAACTACGGCATCGTTTTCTAAGATGAAAGTGCGTTCAAGTTCATTTATGTCAACGTTTCCTTCAAGATAATTAATGATTTTTAGTAAAGGGCCTTCTCCATCATCAAGCGAAATGAAATCAACAAAATCAAAAATCCTTGGATCTTTAAGTGAGCGCAGTTCTGTATTACAATATCCGCCACCAAAAGCTACATGAATACCGGGGAAAAACTGTTTGATAAATTGAGCACATCGTAATGCTGCTACTAGATTTCCAGGAAAAGGAATTGTAAAACAAACTAAAATAGGCGTGTGTTTTTGAATTTTTTCCTCAAGAATATTTATCATTTCATCTTCGATGAGCGTAGGTTGATACGTCAATAGTTCATCCAAATGATTAAAACTGCTTGCAGACGTGGCAATTTGCTCGGCATATTTAGTAAATGCAAAAAACTCATCCACATTTGCTTGAATGAAATCTCCTATTTCTTCAATAAAGAGTGTTCCATAGTGCTTTGCCTTATCAATAATGCCTATTTCTCCAGCTTCCCATTTAATATCAGTATTGACTTTTAATAATCGATGCCCTATTGGTAGAAAATTAGGCTCTAGTATTTTATGTGCAGTTTCAATATCCTGTTTTTGAAGAAACCCTATCACTACATCAACCCTTGAAATGTAGCGCTCTTTCATTTTGCTAATTTCTGGGTAGAAGTAATTTTTCAAGTCTGCGGCTTCTTTAAAAATGGCACGCAGAAAATCACTCGTAAAAATAGAAGTGAATAATTCAATACTTAAATCGCAATGCGAAAAAGAAATTTTATTTTCTTCCATAAACCCTTTTAAATATGCACTTGCTGGATACGCAGTATTTAACTGTGTAAATGGGGGTGTGATAAAAAGGATTTTGGTGTGCATTATACAAAGATAGAATTCTACATAATGGAATTATAATTTATTATCTTCTTTTGTAAATGAAAACAATTAAAGTAATTAATTAAAATTTCCGAAGAAAAATAGATGTTATTTATTTTATCCCATCAAATCAATTGCTTTTAAGCTGTCAATTCTATTACGCTCTAAAAATGCATCAATAGATTCAAAATGTTCTATGACACGTTTGTTTTTAAATTCGAAGACTTTTTCAGATAGTCCTTGTAGGAAATCACGGTCGTGAGATACAAGAATCAAAGTACCGTCAAAATCTTGTAATGCTTCTTTAAGGACATCTTTTGATTTTAAATCTAAATGGTTTGTAGGCTCATCAAGGATTAAAAGGTTGACAGGTTCTAATAAGAGTTTGACCATTGCCAGTCTCGTTTTTTCACCACCAGAAAGTACACCTACTTTTTTGTCAATATCATCTCCTTTAAACATAAAACGTCCAAGAATATTTTTAATTCCAGTACGTGCATCTCCTTTTGCGGCATCATCGACGGTTTGAAAAACGGTCATTTCGTTATCGAGTAACGCCGCTTGGTTTTGAGCAAAATACCCTACCTGCACGTTGTGCCCTAAACTACATGTTCCTTCAACTTCAATTTCTCCAAGAATTGATTTGATCATTGTAGATTTACCTTCACCATTTCTTCCCACAAAACTTACTTTTTCTCCACGTTTGATTGACATATTTACATCACTAAATACAACGTGGTCGTCATATTTTTTCGTCAAATGTTCAACTGTTACAGGATAATCACCAGAGCGTTTAGCAGGGGGAAAGCTTAATCTTAATGCAGTATTATCAACTTCATCGATTTCAATAATCTCGAGCTTTTCAAGCATACGCTCACGTGAGGTTACTTGATTTGTTTTTGAATAGGTACCCTTAAAACGTTCGATAAAAGTCATGTTGTCTGCAATAAACTTTTGCTGTTCTTGATACGCTTTAATCTGATGTAAACGCCTGTCTTCTCTCAACTGTAAGTAATGAGAGTAGTTTGCTTTATAATCATAAATACGTCCCATTGTTACTTCAATAGTACGGTTTGTAATGTTATCAATGAATGCACGATCATGTGAAATAACCATCACTGCATTCGCTTTATTTACTAAAAAGTCCTCTAACCAAATTACAGATTCAATATCAATATGGTTTGTTGGCTCATCGAGTAAAATCAAGTCAGGTTTTTGTAATAAAATTTTGGCAAGTTCGATACGCATACGCCATCCTCCAGAAAATTCAGATGTTAATCGGGTAAAATCGGTTTGTTTAAAACCTAAACCTTTAAGTGCTTTTTCAACTTCGGCATCGTAATTTACATCTTCGAGTGCGTAATAACGTTCACCAAGATCAGATACTTTTTCAATGATTGACATATATTCGTCACTTTCATAATCTGTTCTTGTTTCTAGTTGTTTATTCAAAACGTCCATTTCATCACGCATTTTATATACATGACTAAAAGCTTTTGACGCTTCTTCAACTACAGTAGTATTGTCTTCAGTTAATAAATGCTGTGGTAGGTATGCAATGATGGTATCTTTTGGACGGCTCACTTTTCCGCGGGTAGCACTTTGAACGCCTGCAATGATTTTCATCATTGTGGATTTTCCTGCACCGTTTTTTCCCATAAGTGCAATCTTGTCATTTTCATTAATAACAAAATTTACATCTTTAAATAGGGTAGTACCGCTAAATTCAACTGCAATATTATCAACTGTAATCATCTTTTTGAATCCTAAATTTTAAGCTAGCGAAAGTACTAAAATTGGATGGAGTGTTTACAGTTTCAATATTAATTATAGTTATTTGATGGAGCATTATTTTATGATTACAAAAACATATTTAACAATACTTAGCATAGTTTTCAAAACCTTACTTTAAAAATTTAGAGACATTTTTAAAAAATATGGAAACTAAAATTAATTTTTGAATACACTTAAATGAGCAAAAAGTATTACTTAAAAATTCGAAATTTGTTTTCATTATTTATTTAATTAATAAAATCACTTTTAAATCAAAACATATGAGTACAAAAGATGACATCCTTAATAAAATACATTTGTTAATCGCAACCCATTTTTCAAGTCCAAAAGATGCATATAATTTTTTTGACGAAGATGGAAATAGTACTTTGAACAAAAGCGAAATTGTAAAACTTTTGAAGGAAGCCGAAATTTCTGGTTTTATAAGAGGTCTTGTTGCATCAAAACTTATTGAAGGTTATGATAAAGATGGTGATGAAGTTATAAGTTGGGGTGAATTTAAAACTGCTGTTGAGGAGATTTACGAAAAGAATTAAATCATATTAATTTGTGAGAAAATTGGCATTGATTAAAAAGACATTAACACTAGTATAACTTTAATGTCAATACATTTGAAGCTAATTATTCTAACAATTAAATTATGAAAAAATCAATAGTATTTATAGCCCTTGGATTATTATTTTTTACGGGAGCAATGGCCCAAGAAATCTCAAAGAATGCAATAGGTATTCGATTGGGAGACAGTGATGGTTTTGGGGCAGAGGCCAATTATCAAAGAGCAGTAGGCTCAAATAATAATAGATTAGAATTTGCTTTAGGAATTAGAGACAACAAAAATTATTCTGCTTTTAAACTATTAGGATTATATGAGTGGGTATTCAACATCGATGGTGGTTTTAATTGGTATGTAGGTCCTGGAGCTGGAATAGGGCAAATTAACGTAGATGACGGTAGATTTAATAATGGAAGGTTTGAAGATGATGATGAAACATTTGCTTTCTTAGCTGGGGTAGGAGGAATCGAGTATAGTTTTGATTTTCCTTTACTGCTTTCATTAGATGTAAGACCTGAATTAGGTTTTGGCGATTATCGTGATGACTTGGATTTGGATGTAGGCTTAAGCGCACGTTATCAGTTTTAACAATATGAATTAGATTAAGTATGACTAATCCACAACTTATTTTCGCATAAACTTTAATATTATATAAACAAAAATCCCGCTCATATTGAGCGGGATTTTTTATGCGAAATAATAAGAGTTTATAAATATCTTATTTTACTTTTTTTACAATAGCTTCAAAAGCCTCTGGGTGGTTCATGGCAAGATCTGCAAGAACTTTACGGTTCAATTCAATACCTGCTTTTTTCATACCTCCCATAAACTGAGAATAAGACATTCCGTGTTGACGTGCACCTGCGTTAATACGCGTAATCCACAATGCTCTAAATGTTCTTTTCTTGTTTCTACGGTCTCTGTATGAGTAAGACATTGCTTTGTCTACTGCATTCTTAGCAACCGTCCAAACGTTTTTTCTTCTTCCAAAGTAACCTTTGGCTTGTTTTAATACTTTTTTTCTTCGTGCCCTTTTGGCAACGCTGTTTACTGATCTTGGCATTTCTTTAATTTGTTTTTTGTAGTAGGCGATTCATATTTCAGAATACTTTTATAGCGCTACTCCAGGGTTATAAAATTTGTTTAACCGTGAAGACGATTACTTCATTCGAAGCATTTGTTTCACATTACTCTCGTCAGCTTGGTGTACCAAACCGTCGTGAGTTAATTTAAGCTTACGTTTTTTAGACTTCTTTGTTAAGATGTGGCTTTTAAACGCATGCTTTCTTTTAATCTTTCCAGTACCTGTTAGCTTAAAACGCTTCTTTGCACTAGATTTTGTTTTTTGTTTCGGCATGTTTCCTTTATTTATTACTATTTCGCATTTTCCGCTAGGCGGAATATTTTTAGAGCTTTTACATCATACATTAAATGTACATTGTTACTGGCCACTGTTTACTTTTTCTTAGGTGCGATAAACATAATCATACGTTTACCTTCAAGTTTTGGCATTTGTTCTACTTTACCTAGTTCTTCGAGTTCTTGAGCTAATCTAAGCAACAAAATTTCTCCTTGATCTTTGTAAATAATGGAACGTCCTTTAAAAAACACATATGCTTTTAATTTAGCTCCATCTTTTAAAAACTTTTCAGCATGTTTTTTCTTAAACTCATAATCATGATCATCTGTATTAGGACCAAACCTAATTTCTTTGATGATTACTTTTGTCGCTTTAGACTTCATTGCCTTTTCTCGCTTCTTCTGCTCGTAGACAAATTTCTTATAATCCATAACCTTACAAACCGGAGGTTTGGCGTTTGGAGAAATTTCCACAAGATCCAACTCTTGTTCTTCTGCGATGGCAAGTGCTTTTCTTGTAGGGTAGACCCCTATTTCAACATTGTCACCTACTAGACGTACCTCTTCTGCACGAATTTTTCGGTTAATTCTGTGTTGGTCTTCTTTAATGATCCTTGCTGGACCCCTGCTTCTTTTTCT
This sequence comes from Patiriisocius marinistellae, assembly GCF_009014635.1. Lineage (GTDB taxonomy): Bacteria > Bacteroidota > Bacteroidia > Flavobacteriales > Flavobacteriaceae > Patiriisocius > Patiriisocius marinistellae. The sequence continues at coordinate 1,476,192 of NZ_BKCF01000001.1, forward strand.
TCGTATTGCTATGGCTTATATACTTTAGTAATTTTCACAAATGCGAAAATCTGGTTATTATAATTGTGGAGGTTAATCCACGTTAAATTCTTTAATTTCATTTTTGATAGCTTCAGAAATCATATTTCCGAAGTCATCCACCGTCATCGATCCTATATCTCCTTCACTATGTTTTCTAACAGATATCGTGCCGTCTTTCTCTTCTTGCTCCCCTAGAATCAACATATATGGGATTTTATTCATTTCGGCTTCCCTAATCTTCTTCCCAATTGTCTCATTTCTGTTATCGACAAGGGCGCGAATTTCGTGATTTTCAAGCAAATTTAAAACTTTTTGAGCGTATTTCTCATATTTTTCACTTAATGATAGTATTGCAACCTGTTCAGGCATTAACCATAAAGGGAAATTTCCTCCCGTATGCTCTAATAAAATAGCAATAAATCGTTCCATACTGCCAAAAGGTGCACGGTGAATCATTACCGGTTGGTGTAACTCATTGTCACTACCTTTATAAGTCAATTCAAAACGCTCTGGTAATTGATAATCAACTTGAATAGTTCCTAACTGCCAACTTCTTCCTAATGCATCTTTCACCATAAAGTCTAACTTAGGTCCATAAAATGCAGCTTCACCCGTTTCAACTATATAATCAAGACCTTTATCTTTTACAGCACTTAATATGGCAGCTTCAGCTTTTTCCCAAGTATTAACATCACCAATGTATTTTTCAGGCTTAGACAAATCTCTTATAGAAACTTGAGTAGTAAAATTTTCAAACCCCAATGATCCAAAAACATATAATACAAGGTCAATTACTTTTTTAAATTCAGCATCTAATTGATCAGGTGTACAAAAAATATGCGCATCATCCTGCGTAAATCCACGAACACGAGTCAAACCGTGCAACTCGCCACTTTGTTCGTAGCGATATACAGTTCCAAACTCAGCAAAGCGTTTTGGTAAATCTTTATATGACCAAGGACTATCTTTATATATCTCACAATGATGAGGACAGTTCATAGGTTTCAGCATAAACTCTTCACCATCATTAGGAGTTTTAATCACTTGAAAACTATCCGCACCGTACTTCTCATAATGCCCAGAAGTTACATATAATTCTTTGCTTCCTATATGTGGAGTTATTACCATTTCGTAACCAGCTTTCTTTTGCGCTTTCTTCAAAAAGTTTTCAAGTCGCTCACGTAATGCTGCACCTTTAGGGAGCCATAAAGGTAACCCTTGACCTACTTTTTGTGAAAAAGTGTAAAGTTGAAGTTCTTTTCCTAACTTTCTGTGGTCTCTTTTTTTAGCCTCTTCTAATAAAGCTAAATACTCTGTTAATTCTTTTTGCTTCGGAAATGTAATTCCATAAATACGCGTAAGTTGTTTATTATTTTCATCACCTCTCCAGTATGCACCGGCAATACTTGTCAATTTTACAGCTTTTATAATCCCAGTATTAGGAATATGACCACCGCGACATAAATCTGTAAAAGAATCATGATCGCAAAAGGTGATTGTTCCATCCTCAAGATTTTCAATTAGCTCAACCTTATATTCGTTTCCTTGTTTTTTATAAAAATCAAGCGCTTCAGCCTTAGTAGAAGAACGTATGGAGAATTCATGTTTTCCGCGAGCAATTTCTATCATTTTCTTTTCTACAGCGGCAAGGTCTTTTTCTGTAAAGGAAATTTCTCCAAAATCAACATCATAATAAAATCCTTTTTCAATTGCGGGTCCTATAGATAGCTTTATTCCAGGGTAGATTTCTTCAAGTGCCTGTGCTAATACGTGTGCAGAAGAATGCCAGAAAGCTTGTTTTCCCTCATCATTTGACCACGTATATAAAATCAAGCTACCATCAGTGGTTAAAGGTGTACTAGTCTCAACCGTTTCTTTATTGAAAGCTGCCGAAATTACATTTCGGGCAAGTCCTTCACTTATACTTTTGGCAACATCCATAGCGGTAGATCCAGCCTTAAACTGTTTCACACTCCCGTCGGGTAACGTAATCGCAATCATAAATTATAATTTTAGAGGGCAAAGATAGTAGGTTTTATTAATTTAGAATATTAAAATAAGGTTATTCATAGCTCAATCTTATTGTCAATAAACCTATCTTTTTGAGTTTTGATAAGGAAGTTGTTTTAGCTTACTTACCTTATAGCTATATTTAGTATGTTTTTGGGCGTTACCAATTAATATTCCGTCGTGCCTCCAGCCTATTAATTGGTCGGGCTGTACGTTATATCTTTTAAAAAGCAGAGAAAGCTTCTTAAAAGGATGTCACTTCCATCCCTAACCCGAGCTCTTAGTGCTTTTTGAAGTATAATAATAGAGGGGTGTCTAGGTTTACCAATTGCTTTTAATATAAATTTAAACAATAATGTTCGGAGATTACTATATTATATACGTTCTAAAAGTCAATTGTTTTAAGCCATTTCAAAGTTTAGGTCTCTGTGTTTATTTTGTTGGGTACTTTTTTATAATAATTTGGTATATATATATTAAGGTATAGATGTGATTTAACATTTGTTTTTGGTTAAGATCTGAGTTTCCAAACAGTTAAGAAAGGAATGA
>NZ_BKCF01000002.1 GCF_009014635.1 Patiriisocius marinistellae
CTAAGGTGGTTATAGCGACGGGGCTCACCTCTTACCTTTCCGAACAGAGAAGTTAAGCCCGTTTGCGCCGATGGTACTGCACTCGTGGGAGAGTAGGTCGCCGCCTTCTTATAGGACTCAATCAATTAAATTGATTGGGTCCTTTTTTATTATAAAAAAATTAAAGAAATTTAGCTGATTAAAGCTGGTAAAAAAGTCTTTTTTATACTCTTTGATTTTTAAATCTTTAACTGCCCAAGATAATATTGAAGTTCCATTAATGCTTTTGTTTTCTTATTTGTTATGAATAGCAGTAGTATAATGAATCCAAATTTATTTGTTGTTAGACTCTTAAATGTATAAACAAAAAAAACCTGTATATGAACAATGAAATTTGGATTACAGATAATTTTTTGTAGTAGAATTTATAGTTTTCGATTTAGAAAGGTTTTTTTTCAAGTCAATAAATATTATACTTGAAAATATTAATGGAATAATGATTGTTAACCGTCAATTCTAAAGGGGGTATAATACATTAAAAATTTTTTGATTAATAAATAATATCCAACATTAAAAAATTGATTTCATTATAGTATTAATTCCTTTAAAGCACATAAAAATAGCGCTTGCTCCAACAATTATTCCTAGAACCAAAAAGAGATAAAATGTCCAGTTATCTTTATTTAAGCCAGATAATGTAATTAAATATGGTCCAAGAAATAGCAAAGGCAATGCAAAAGCTAAAAATTTTAAGCCTCTTACTAATAACTTTACGTCTGTGTGTTCTTTACCCATTTTGATATTCTTTAATAGCAGTCCTTACGCTCATATGTTTTAATAGTAGTTCTTTTGCTTTATCTTCTGAAATATTAAGTGCATCCATAATCATTTTTTCACCGCGAGCAACTAGTTTGTTGTTGCTCAACTGCATGTCTACCATTTTATTTCCAACAACACGCCCCATTTTAATCATTGCTGCTGTTGAAATCATATTTAATACTAATTTTTGCGCTGTACCAGCTTTCATTCTTGAACTGCCAGTTACAAACTCTGGACCTACGACAACTTCTATTGGAAGTTTAGCTGTTTGTGCTAATGGACTTGCTTCATTACACGTAATACATCCAGTAACAATATTTTGTTCATTACATTTTATTAATGCTTCGATAACGTATGGAGTAGTGCCAGATGCAGCAATACCAATTACAATATCTTTTTCTGAAATATCATATTTTTGTAAATCCCGCCATCCTTGATCCTTAGAGTCTTCAGCAAACTCTACTGCGTTTCTAATTGCTTTATCACCGCCAGCTATAATGGCAATTACAAGTTTGTGTGATACGCCAAAGGTAGGCGGACACTCACTTGCATCAACAATTCCTAACCTTCCACTAGTGCCGGCACCCATGTAAAAAAGGCGTCCCCCAGTATTTATTTTTTCTGAAACTACTGTTATTAATGCCTTAATTTGCGGTAATGATTTTTCAACCGCTAATGGAACAAGTTTGTCTTCATTGTTCATATTGACAAGTAGTTCCTCCAAACTCATTTTATCTAAATGGGTATGGTTTGAAGTGGCTTCAGTGGTTTTTGTAAAACTCATAATTTTATTCTACAGTGTAAACGATTTTTGATAATTCTGATATTCTAAAATAGCCCAATGGGTAATTATCTGTGTTTGTTTCATTAATAATATTTCCGCGGATGGTTGCTGGCTGTGTTTCAAATGGACCTCCACCATCTGAGCTTTGTTGTAATAATGCAAACATAAAGTTATAAAATTGTTCGTCAACACCATACAAACTGAATGAAATTACATCGTCAGGTTCTATGTCATCAGCAAAGTATATTGCTTGAAAAGTATTTCCGCTAAAAAATTCGTCTGAAAAAGAATCTCTTAAATCACCCCTATCTGAAAGTCCTTCGAAAAAGTAATAATTATTTTCATTACTTGGATCTGTAAAACTTATCTCAACTTCAATCATATCGCCTGTGAAACCTCCTTCATTATTTTGTGTTACTTCTTCAAGGGGTACTACTGTTTGTAATGATGTTGTTGCAGTATATGTTTCATCGTTGTGTATTATTTTTAATGTATAATTTACCCCTAGTTGAGGAACTATAGCTGTAGTATATTCACCATCACCCTGATGTTCAAACATAAAAACTTCATTATTATCGCTAGTAATTGAAACAATGGCATTGGTAACTGGAGGGACCTCGTTTCCGAAGAAAGGAGCAGTCTCTGAAAGTTTAATTTTAGGTGTAACACTGCCGTCATCTAAAAGTATATTGATACTGGCATCAATAACAAGTCGTGGTGCGGTAGTATCTAATTCAACCTCAATAACTTCCTCACAACTCCAAAGGCTAATTGCTATAAGTAAAAGTATGAATGTATTTTTCATAGTTAAAATTTAAAATTATAGGTCACCGCTGGGATTATACCAAAAATGGAAAGCTTAGTAGCTTCGTTTTGACCATTATCTGTATTTTCTCTAAAAGAAATTGATGACGCATTTTTTCGGTCATATATATTATAGACGCTAAATACCCATTCTCCTTTAAAACGTCGTTTTACTTTCGCTTTTGGTTTCCATGTTGCAGATAAATCCATTCTATGAAAATCTGGCAATCTACTTGCATTTCTGGGTTCATAAACTGGTACTACGATATCATTATAAACATATTGACCTGTAGGATATGTGGTAGGTTGTCCTGTTTGATAGATAAAATTTGCGCCAAATGACCATGATGGTGATAATTCGTATTGTCCTGTGATTGAAAAGTCATGTACTCTGTCCCAAGCGGCATTATACCATTGACCATTATTTATGCCTGTTTCAATAGTGTTTCTTCCAGGGGTTCTTTGTTCAGATTTTGATAAGGTATAAGAAATCCAACCTTGAAAATTACCTGATGTTTTTCTCAAAAGAAATTCTAATCCATATGCTCTTGCTTCACCATTTAAAATAATTCTTTCGATTGCGTCATTTGCAATTAAATCTGCATCGTCAACATAGTCAATTCGGTTTTGAACTTCTTTATAGTAAGCTTCGACCTCGAATGAAAAATCATCAAAAGCTCTAAAATATCCAGCTGCAACTTGATCACCTATCTGTGGGTCTATAAACTGACCACTTGGGGCATAGATATCAAATGGAGTAGGGGATGTTGTATTACTAATTAAATGGATGTATTGGGTAGTTCTGTTGTAACTAGCTTTAATAGAGGATTCATCATTTAATTGATACGAAATTGCAAAGCGTGGTTCTAAGTTTAAAAATGATTTAATTGAAGCGTTTTTTGAAATACTTATAGTGTCAATGGGTTTTGCTTTTTGATAGATATCAATCGCTTCATTATATATGATTGGATTATCATCTTCATAAACGAAAACAGATTCTTGCCCTAAACGATTAAAGGAGGATAAACGTAATCCAGCTTGAATATTAATTTTAGGAGATACCTCTAGTTCACCTTCTAAATAAATAGCATTTTCAAAGGCATATTTGTCTGCTAATTTTTTAGGATTTATACCGCTATCTTCTGATGTTGCACTAATTTCACCTGGATTGAATTTATAATAAATGCTGTTTAGTCCATATTTTAATTTCAATTTTTCTGAAAAATAATGCGTTAAGTCATATTTTAAGTTGAAGTTTTTTATACCACTATCAAATTGAAATTCAGCAAATTTAAGTTCTAATCCATAATAGTAATCTGAATAAATTAATGATAAATTGCTAAATAATTTATCACTAAACAGATGGTTCCAACGTAGATTTACAGTTGTATTTCCAAAACTATTAGCAAATAAATCACTAATTTTAAATACATCTCTTCCAAAGTACCCTGAAAGAAATAATTTGTTATTATCATCTAAATCGTAACTTATTTTTGTGTTTAGATCATAAAAGTATGCCGTATTATCATTTCCAGGATCAACTAAAGGCAAGAATAAATGTGCATAAGTACTACGCCCACCAATTAAAAAAGATGCTTTATCTTCAACAATTGGTCCTTCTAATAGTAATCTACTAGCTAATAAGCCTATTCCTCCTGTTGCATGAAACTCTCTTTTATTTCCATCTTTTTGATAAATATCTAAAACCGATGAAACACGACCTCCATAACGAGCTGGAATCCCTCCTTTGTATAGGGTTACATCTTTAATCGCATCTGGGTTAAAAACAGAAAAAAATCCAAATAAATGAGAGGAATTATAAAGAGTAGCTTCATCAAGTAATACTAAATTTTGATCTGCAGCTCCACCGCGAACATTAAAACCACTTGCGCCTTCTCCAGCATTTGTTACGCCAGGCAATAATGTAATTGCCTTAATGACATCTGCCTCTCCAAGTACAGCAGGAATACTTTTAATGGTGCTCGCTTTAAGTGTGTTGACACTCATTTGAGGGGTTTTGATGCTCATTTTTTCAACGTCAGTTTCTAAGATAACTTCGTCTAAGAACTCACTTGCTTCATCTAATGAAACATTTCTAGTCAATGGCGTATTTAAAACTATCGTTTCTGTATAATCTGTAAACCCTAAACTATTATAGATAACTTCATGTGTGCCTGCAGGTAATGTTATAGAATAAAATCCATACTCATTAGTAATAACTCCAGTTTGTAATGTTGGGATTATAATATTTACACCTATCATTGTTTCACCAGAGGATGATTCAGAAACAGTTCCGCTTAGGGTGAATTTTTCTTGGGCTGTAGCGATTAAGCCTAATAATAAAAGTAGATAAGGTAACTTTTTTTTCAAATCTTAATTGTTAGTTTTAATAAAAAAGGGCATTAAAAAGATAAAACACTTTTGTCATTTTGACTTTAGTTTCATCTGTTTAACACCCTTTAATAACGATTATAATACTATTTTGTTTCAGTAAGTATTTTATTGAAAGTTCTGCTTGGTCTCATTTGTTCATTTACTAAAGTTTGAGTGGGTTCGTAATATCCACCTATATCAACCGCATTTCCTTGTGCGTCTAAAAGCTCTTGTAGAATAATTTTCTCATTAAATTTTAATGCATCATGTACTGATTTAAAACGCTTTTGTAATGCGTTATCTTGGGTTTGCTTAGCTAATGCCTCTGCCCAATACAAAGCAATATAAAAATGACTGCCACGATTATCTAATTCGTTTACTTTTCTAGATGGCCCTTGATTATTTTCTAATAATTTTTCTGTAGCGTCATCTAATGCTTCCGAAAGTATCAAGGCTTTATTATTTTCATAAGTTGTTCCTAAATGTTCTAATGAAACGGCCAGGGCTAAAAATTCGCCTAAAGAATCCCATCGTAAATGCCCTTCTTCAACAAACTGTTGCACGTGTTTTGGTGCAGAACCTCCAGCTCCAGTTTCAAATAATCCACCTCCATTCATTAAAGGAACAATAGATAGCATTTTTGCACTTGTTCCTAATTCAAGAATAGGAAACAAATCTGTCAAGTAATCTCGTAATACATTTCCGGTAACGGAAATAGTATTCTCACCTTTTTTAACACGCTCTAAGGTATATATGGTCGCTTTTTCTGGAGATAAAATTTTTATTTCTAAACCACTTGTATCGTGATTTGGTAAATAAGTATTTACTTTTTTAATAATTTCGGCATCATGAGCTCTGTCTTCATCTAACCAAAATATGACTGGCCAGTTTGTAGCACGACCTCTTGTAACAGCTAATTTTACCCAGTCTTGAATAGGTAAATCTTTTACTTGACACATTCTCCAAATATCACCTTGCTCAACATTATGTGACATTAAAATAGTTCCATTTGCATTCATTACATTTACAGTACCAGCTTCGGCAATCTCAAATGTTTTGTCGTGCGACCCATATTCTTCAGCTTTTTGAGCCATTAATCCCACATTAGGTACTGTTCCCATTGTAGTAGGATCAAATGCTCCATTCTCTTTGCAAAAATCAATTGTAGCTTGGTAAAGTGCAGCATAGCTGCTATCTGGAATGACTGCTTTTGTATCTTGTTGTTTTCCTTGTGCGTTCCACATTTGTCCAGATGTTCTAATCATTGCAGGCATTGAAGCGTCAATAATTACGTCACTTGGTACGTGAAGATTTGTAATGCCCTTATCACTATTAACCATTGCAATATCTGCTTGGTTATTCATTATTATATCAATATCCTCACGAATAGCATTTGCTTTTTCAACAGGGAGTTCATCAAGTTTACCAACTAAATCTCCAAAACCATTACGAACATCAACACCTATCTTTTCAAACTCTGTATCATATTTTTTAAATAGATCAGCAAAATAAGTCTCAACTGCATGACCAAAAATAATTGGGTCACTCACTTTCATCATTGTTGCTTTCATATGAAGAGAAAATAACAATCCTTTTTCTCCAGCATCTTTAACTTGTTCTTGTAAAAAAGATAATAATGCATTTTTACTCATCACAGAAGCATCAATAATCTCGCCATCTAAAACAGAAATATTATCTTTAAGGGTCACTTTTTTTCCTGCAGTAGTAGATAATTCAATTTTCACACTGCCTTTGTCTGCAATAGTTACAGACTTCTCATTGTGTCTAAAGTCTCCCGATGACATGGTTGAAACATGTGTTTTAGAGTCCTTAGACCAAGCACCCATACGGTGTGGATTTTTCTTGGCGTAATTTTTTACAGCTTTTGGTGCACGTCTATCACTGTTTCCTTCTCTCAAAACAGGATTTACTGCACTACCTTTTATTTTATTATATGTAGAGAGGATTTCTTTTTCTTTATCATTTGAAGGCTCTTCTGGGAAATCTGGAATTGCAAAACCTTTTGCTTGAAGCTCTTCAATTGCTGAAACTAGTTGAGGAATAGAAGCGCTAATGTTTGGTAGCTTAATAATATTTGCCTCTGGCGTTTTAGCTAATGCTCCAAGTTCTGCAAGAGCATCATTTACACGTTGATCTTCATTTAAATATTCAGGAAAATTAGCAAGTATTCTTGCGGCAAGTGAAATATCTCGTGTTTCAATATCAATATTTGAAGGTGCCGTAAATGCCTTTATAATTGGAAGAAATGAATGCGTCGCTAAAAAAGGAGCTTCATCTGTTTTTGTGTATATGATTTTAGCTGTTTTTGCCATTGGTTTAAAGTGTTTTAAATTTCAACAAATATAACGATTTGGGTGCGTTTTTTCCCTTCGGAAATTTGATAAAATTTGAATTTGAAGACATTAAAAATATATAGCTATTTTTTAAGATTTCTTTTTTTAGGAATGGAATAAATGAGAATACTGTAAATGTTAAAAGCCATAACATTGTATGAATACAGTGTTATGGCTTTTTCTGAAATAGATTTTAAACGATGATTATCAAATAATCTAAAGTAGTCAAATAATATAAGGCTCCACTCGTGATCTATTTCAAGGAAAGAGTAAACATTTTATTTTCATAATAAAACTTACGTTATACAATGCTCTTAAAATAAATACTCTCACTTTTTTTAAATTCTTCCTGCTTATTCTTGAATAAGGTCCTCGGTCTACTATTAAAAAAAGATATAAAGAACGTTTCTTTAATTACTAATTATAATGTTTCCATTTATTTAGTTGATTAAAGATAATGATAGATTTTGATTTAGCAAAGATTTTCAAACAATTAATAATGAACATGTTATAAACAGATGTTTTTAACAATTGTTTATAAAAAAAGCATCGTATATAATACGATGCTTTTTTATGTTGTCTAGTAATAGTCTAGTATCTTTTTTCTTTGATACGAGCTTTCTTACCAGTAAGACCTCTAAAGTAGTAAATACGTTTTCTACGTACTGCTCCTTTTTTGTTAATTTCAATTTTCTGTAATGCTGGCATATTCACTGGGAAGATACGTTCAACACCTACAGTTCCACTCATTTTTCTAATAGTAAATGTTTTAGTAATTCCAGTACCTTTTACTTGAATTACAACACCTCTAAAAAACTGAGTTCTAGTTTTTTCACCTTCACGAATTTCATAGAATACAGTTATAGTATCACCTGCTGAAAATTCTGGGAAGTCTTTTTTTGTTACAAATTCGTCTTGAACAAATTTAATTAACGATTCCATAGTTATAAATTAATATTGTTAGTTTAAAGTAACATTCGCGATTTTCGCCAGAGGTTAAGTTAAAACGAGTGCAAAAATAAGCAATTTATGTAATGTAGCAATCTTTCTGCAATTTTTATTTTGTTGCTGTTATCCAGCTATTTATCTTTTCTTCTAATAATGCTAATGGCACACAACCAGTTTCTAAAACTTGATTATGAAATTGACGAATGTCAAACTTATCTCCCATTTCTGCTTTAGCTTTAGCTCGTAATTCTTGGATCTTTAATTGCCCTATTTTGTAGGATAATGCTTGACCAGGATTTGCCATATAGCGCTCAATTTCACTAATGATTCCAGCTTCTGGTTCTGCTTCGTTTTCTAATGAATATTGAATTGCTTTCTCGCGACTCCATCCTTTTGCGTGCATACCTGTGTCAACCACTAAACGAATTGCTCTATGCATTTCGGCACCAAGCATCCCAAAATATTGATAAGGGTCTGTGTATAATCCTAGTTCTTTTCCAAGGGACTCACTATATAGAGCCCAACCTTCACCATAACCACTATACCAAAGCGTCTTTCTGAAATCTGATAACGTTTTACTTTCTTGTGTTAATGAAATTTGGTAGTGGTGGCCTGGTATCGCTTCGTGTAAAAATAATGACTCGTCACTATATACATTGTACTTTGTAGCATCTGGAATTGGTGTATAAAAAATACCCGGACGCGTTCCATCTAAAGACCCTGGATTATATTCTGCACTAGCCGAATTTTCTCTAAAGGCTTCTGTGCGGCGAACTTCAAACGGAGTTTTTGGTTTTGCGTCAAATAGTTTTTCTAATTGTGGTTTCATAGTTTCGTGAATTGCATTAAAATTTGCAATCACTTCTTCAGGTGTTTTAAACGGCATCAATTTTGGATTACTGCGAACATCATTGAAAAATGCTTTTATGTCTCCTTCAAAACCTATTTGGTTTTTTACTTGTTCCATTTCCGATAGGATACGAGCTACTTCTTTTAAACCCAAATTATGGATCTCATCAGCCGTCATGTTTGTAGTGGTGTACAATTTAATTTGATGATTGTAATATGCTTCACCATTAGGTATTGCATCGATACCTGAAGATTTACGACCTGCTTCTAAATATTCGTTTTCCATAAAGTCATGAATACTCTCATAAGTAGGGATTACCTTGTCGGCAATCATGTTAGTATATTCAATAGTAATTGTCTCTTTTTCTTCGTTAGAGAAAGACTCTGGAATAGTATATACTGGACTATAAAAAAGATGCTTTTTTACATCTGTCACGGTCATTTCGTTTAACTGGGGAATTATTTTTTTAATAAGAGATGCAGGAAGTACATAACCAGTTTTAACTCCTTCTCTCATATTATTTTCTGCCATAGCAAGCCACTGTAAATAACCGTCAACTCGTAGCTGCCAATTTTTATAATCGTCGACAGTGTTGAAGGGTTGTGCACCAGCACCACTTGCAAGTTGGCCAAAGGTTAAGTTTGCCGTCCACATTTGGTCAATAGGGAAGTACTGATGATTTTTATAAGAAAGGTGCTCTAGGTTGATATCACATTCCCATTTTAAAATATCCAAGCTCATTTTTTGACTATCTGTTAAATTGCTGCTGTCGTATGATGCAATTTTCTCTTTATATGAATTATAATAATTCTTCATAGCGTCAATATGATCTTGAGATAACGGATTAGGGTATTGCTCATTATATCTATTATCTCCAGACATTGTAGCGCTTACAGGATTCAATTTAAGACCATCTTCATAATAATCTTTTAGCATGGTTTCAAAAGTTTCGTTTGAATCAACGGTAGCTGTTGTTAAAGTTGTTTTTTCTTTACAAGCTACAATTGTGAATAAGCAAAATGATATAATTGCAAGTGTTTTTTTCATATTGAAATTATTAAATCTAATTTTTTAAATTCTTTTATTCTTCTAATAAATCTGGTCTTAACTTCTCGGTCCTTTCTATCGCTTGGTCTTCGCGCCATTGTTCTATTTTTTGATTATGACCGCTCAGTAAAATATCTGGTACTTTCCAGCCTTTATATTCTGCGGGTCTTGTGTAAATAGGAGGTGCGAGCATATCATCTTGAAAACTATCAGTCAACGCGCTAGTTTCGTTACCAAGTACACCAGGTAATAAACGAATTACGGCATCGCAAACAATTGCTGCAGCAAGTTCACCACCACTTAATACGAAATCTCCAACCGAAATCTCTCTGGTGATAAATTGATCACGCACTCGTTGGTCAACCCCTTTATAATGACCACAAAGAATAATTATATTTTCTTGTAATGAAACTTGATTTGCAATACTTTGATTAAGGGTTTCACCATCTGGAGTCATATAAATAACCTCATCATAATCACGCTCAGCTTTTAGCTTACTTATACATTTATCAATAGGCTCAATCATCATTACCATGCCTGCGCCACCACCAAATTGGTAATCATCAATTTGATTATAACTATTAGTAGCAAAATCTCTCAAATTATGCATGTGTACTTCAACCAGTCCTTTTTCAATAGCTCTTTTAAGTATAGAAGCTTCAAAAGGGCTTGTTAATAACTCTGGTAATACTGTAATAATGTCAATGCGCATAGTCGTAAAATATATCGCAAAAATATGCTTTTTTTAAGACGTCAACTATGCTGTTGTTAGATTTTGAAGTACTTCGGAAATATGTTCTTAAATTTTTTTGGTACTGGAATTGTAATTTCCATACTTTCGGTTGTAAATGGGTGTTTAAATTTTAAAGAAGAAGCATGTAAATAGAGACCTTTACCTTTTAAAATGTGTGGCTCATTTCCGTAGTTAACATCCCCAAGAATGGGGTTTTTAATGTAAGACAAGTGTTTCCTTATTTGATGACGCCTCCCTGTTTGAGGAAAAACTTCTACAAGATTTAATAAACTAAAACGCTCTGAAACTACACTTTTTAATACCCGAAATTCTGAAACTGCTGCCTTGTCATCAATAGTTACGTCTATAATCCCAATCTTGGGCATCTTGTCAATGGTTATTGCTATATATGTTTTTGTAATTGCTTTATCTTCAAAAAGTTTGTTAAGTGCAATAATGCTATTAGTCGTTTTTCCAACTAATAAGCATCCAGTTGTTGGATAGTCAAGACGATGAACTGGTTGTGGAATTGTAGCGGTGGGAAGTTTGCTAGGCTTTACGTTATTAATAAGTGCGTTAGCTACAGTTTTAAAAGTATTTCCGCTTACAAGAATTCCAGGAGGTTTGTTAATTATTGCGAGGTGTTCATCTTCAAATACCACTTCAAGTTTTAATTCAAGCGACTTGTGTTCTCGTTGTACCGTTTCAGAAGTAAACACTAATTTTTCTCCACCATAGATAAAAGTTGCTGTTGTAGCCGGCTCGCCATTAATTGTTATTTGGTTTTTTTTAAGTGCTTTTTTTAATGCAGATTTTGTAGGGAGTAAATTAAAAATAGCCACACCATATTCTTGGAGTCTTAGAGGATGCTCCTGTGGTGTAGCTATATGTGTTTGAATTATTTTATTAATCAAAGTACAATTTAAATATTAAAAAGGTTTTTTTCCTTTTCGCTTATTTAGTTTGTTAAAGGTCTTATCTCCTTTTGTTTTTGCTTTTTTGTATTTCTGTTTAATTGTTCTTTTGTAAGAACCGCCTTGATTTGTTTTGCTATTTTTCTCACTTTTTTCGTGAAAACTTTCGCCTCTTATTTCTTTAAAACTTTTGTGTGGATTGTCAGGCTCTACAACATGCGGTTGCTCTTCTGGAGTTAGTTTTTTTGAAATCTCTAAGCCTTCGGGAAGCTCTAATTTTTCAATTTTTAAATCCATTAAATTTTCAATGGCTTCTTTGTAAGATTGTTCGGTTTCCGTAGAAAAAAGGAGGGAAGTACCATCTGCTTCTGCACGCCCAGAACGCCCTATGCGGTGCATATAGTTTTCTGGAAAACGAGGTGTATCTACATTAATTACATGACTAATGGTGTCAAGGTCAAGCCCACGTGCCATGATATCTGTAGTTACTAAAATACGCGTTGTTCCTTCGTCAAAATCTTCAATACTACGTATCCTGTAATTTTGTGTTTTGTTTGAGTGAATCACTGCAACGGCACTACCAAATACCTCAGTTAATTCATTAAATAATCTATCTGCACTCTTTTTATTAGAAACAAAAATGAGTGTTTTTCTGTATGTTTCCTTGTCCTTTAATAGTGAGGAAAGTAAGTTAGCTTTTGTATAGAAATTAGGTACATCGTAACTATACTGCTTTATATTATCCAGCGGAGTTCCACTTACAGCTACTGAGATGGTTGTTGGGTTTCTAAAAAAATCGTTTATGAAAACTTCAACATCCTCTGTCATTGTTGCTGAAAACATGATGTTCTGGCGCTGTTCTGGGATGATTTCAAAAATATTTGTCAATTGAAAACGAAACCCTAAATCAAGCATTACATCTACTTCATCAATCACTAATTTATTGATGCTCTTAGGTTTTAATGCTCTACTTAAGATTAAATCATACAATCTTCCTGGAGTTGCCACAACAATATCTGCTCCTTGCATGACTAACTCTTTGTGTTGATTTATGTTGACGCCACCATAAACACCCACAACCCTAATGGAGGAGTATTTACCAAATTTTTCAATCTCATCCACAACTTGGATAACTAATTCTCTTGTAGGTACAAGTACTAAAATGCGAGGATCTGTTTGCTTTGAAAATTTAAGTCCGTTGATTAGTGGGAGCATATAGGCAAAGGTTTTACCTGTTCCCGTTTGAGCAATCCCTACCACATCTTTTCCTGCCATTATAGGAGAGAAGGTTTCTTTTTGAATTTCAGTAGGTACTGTAAATCCAAGGTCTTCAATTGCGTAATTAAGCTGCTTATTAATTTTAAAATCCTGAAAAGAATCCATGTAATAGGTTTTGCTGCAAAATTACAAATAAAACCAGCGTGTAACTACCTTGCTAGAGTATAGTTTAATGACGGTTGTGTTTTATTCTGAAATTTGACTTCGAAGGTTATGGGTATATTACAAATCTCTTCGTTTTAATATAGCGTAGCTTCCGTAGATAAAAATAGTGGTCCAGATTAAGACAATTAAAATTGTATACCACTGTACATTATAATCTTTATTAAATTCTTCGCCTACTTGATTAGCAAGAGTTTGTACACCGCCAAGTCTTGTAACGGGTTCTTTTATTAAATCTGCCATAGATTCTAAAGGAAAAAAATTGATGATTTTCTCAGCGATTTCAGTTCCTTTAAATAATTGCCATTTTAAAACTCCATAAATTATTCCTTCAATAATTTGCCATATTACTAAAAAGCCTAATGCAAAAGCAGAGCGTTTTACAAAAATGCCTAAGAATAAACAAAATGAGAAAAACCCAACCAACTTAATAAAATATGCTAGTAGGTATTCCATATCTCTGAAAACAACAGCTAGCTCTGTGTGGTCTGAAAAGAAAAACCCAAGTATTAACGAAACTAAAAACACAAATACTGTAGATATTGCTGCAAACATTAAAACGGTAAGAAATTTAGACGTAATAAATTCCTTTTTGCTCATACCATCAATTAAGTTTTGTTTGAGTGTGCGATAGCTATATTCATTAGACATCATAGACACTATGATTATGGCAAGGAATAATTTTAAAATACCAGCAACGTAAGTATTAAAGTGCCAGATAAATGGGAAATTAAAAAATCCTTGGTCAGCAATTCTAAAATTAACTTGTGCAAAATTAAACTCGATTGATGCAATTAATGCAATTGCAATTATGAGAAGAAAGTAAACTGCGGTAATAACTTTTGCCGCCTTGTTTAATTTTATTTTTTGGATCTCTATAGATAGTAATCTAAGCATGGCGGTCTAGTTTAGCGTTGGGTTGGTTGTATTTTTTGTAAGTTCTAAAAATTGCTCTTCAAGACTTTCTTTGCGTTTTACTAAGTGTGATAAAGTAATGCCTTTTTCAAATAATAATTTATTGAGTGATGCAGCGTCAATTTCTTTAGTGAGATAGGCAACTATTTTTTCGCCTTCGGTTTTAATGACTCCAAAATTAGTATCAGCCTCTAAAACTTTTTTCAAAGCTTCCATATCTGCACATTCCATAGTAACAAAACCAAAACTTGCATTCATACCATCAACAGAACCTACGTACAAGCTTTTTCCTTTACGTAAAATTACTACATGGCTACACACTTTTTCAACCTCATCAAGTAAATGGGAGGCTAATAAAATAGTAGTGCCTTCAGAAGCTATTTTCTTTATAATTTCTCTAATTTGATGAATTCCTTGTGGATCTAGACCATTTGTAGGTTCGTCTAAAATCAAAATTTCGGGGTCATTTAAAAGTGCTGAGGCAATTGCCAATCGCTGTTTCATCCCTAATGAAAATCCTTTGAATTTATCATTTTGACGCTCTAGTAAATCAACTGTTTTTAAGGCTTTTTGTACTTGCGTAACTGGTACCCCTTTAATCTTGCAAACCAACTCTAAATTTTGTTTTGCAGTCATATATGGGTAAAAGTTAGGACTTTCAATAATTGCTCCTACTTTTTTCAAAGCGTTATGCGTTGAAGTGTTTCCTCCAAACCATGCAAAATCTCCAGCAGTTTTATTTACAACATTTAATACAATACCTAGAGTGGTTGATTTGCCACTACCGTTAGGGCCAAGTATGCCATAAACATTTCCTTTTTCAATACTGAATGATAAATCATTAACAGCAACGAGTTTCCCAAATTTTTTAGTAAGATTTTTAATTTCAAGAATGGTTGACATAGGAATTTGGTTTTAGGTCTTATGGGTATGACGAATTAGGGTAGAATTTGTTACAGTTTTGAACTTTTGCTTTTTTTAAGCTTTAATTATTACTCCAAATAAAAAATCTCAAACCTTAAGTATTTTAAACTTTTTTAGGTTTGAGATTGGTCTTTTTAAATTATAAAAATCTTAAGATTTTTGCTCCTTGTTAAAGTACACCAGATAATAGTACATTTGTTTTTCCTCATCCCAACCCTTTTCTACAAACTTGTCTGCGCTGTCTGAGTTAATGAAATCCATTTTAATCTGGATATTTGTATCAAGATTGATAACATTTTTAATCTTTTTTCTTGCATCACTAACAGCTGTATTTGCAATATTAAAAGATGTTAAATCTTCAATTTTATATTTAGGAGCTTGCTCGGTTTTGTAATGATTAAATTCTGGAATCAAATCTGGGTTTTCAATCACTTCATTCATGAAAGCACTTTCGTTAAACGTATCGTTTTTAGCAAAGTGATTTACTGCCCTATTCATGAACATCACTTCCTCTTTTTTGTCTTCAGCAGGTAGTACAACATCTTTCGCAAAGTCTTGACAGAACTTTAAATACTTTTTTGTGCGAAAATTATCATCCTCACATGCATCAACCCCTAGAAAACTTTCTAACCAGTATTTGGCATCGTATCGATTACTATCAACACTCAAAATTTTATAACCTTCTTCCTTGTGCGTGTTGAATATAATACAACCTTTATCTAGTTTGTTCAAGTTCACACCTTGTTGTAATAAAGCTTCTAGTTGCGTGTCAGTCTCTTTAAATTGAAGAAAGTCTTGTTTCAATTCGCTCTTAAAAATCCCAATGGCATCCATTTTCACGTTGTCCAGTTGTACATTTTCTAAATAGGCAACATATACTTCTCCACTTTTAATAAGGGGATGAATAGACTGGTCGTAAAGATGCTTTGTTATCTTTTTACTTTCCTCATGAATAGACTCAGGGTTGCCAAAAATTTGAGCAGCACAGTTATAAATTTCATGAAAATCTAAATCTACTTCACCAGTAAAATTGAAATAATTTTCTTCTTTGTCTCTAAATGGTTTCAAGAAAAACTCTTTTAATAGCGGAGTAATCTCATCATCCATTTTGTAAGGCTCAGATGATAATAAAATAGGCTCATTCTTACTCTTATTCCCCACACGGTGAATAGATAAAGAAGCAATATGTGTTGTATATAAATTTATCATTTAAATGCTTTTTTTGCCTTAATAGGCTTTGTTTTGGGTACTTCGGAAATATTAATTAATTAACATTCTAGCCTAACGACTTAAATTATCTGTTTATTTATTTAATTCCAATTCTCATCAAAATCCAAAGATTCATAATCATCAGCATCCATGCCATAATCGTCATCACCGTATTCATCATCAAAAGGATCGCCGTCTAGATTTTCACTTACAAATTCTGGTTCTTTAGGCTCAAAAGGAACTTCTCCGTGTGAGTACATCACGTTAGGATAAGTCATTCCAGATTCTTCTTTGGCAATATCAGCAAGTTCGATAATGAATGTCCACATTAAAAGAAAATCGTACACGTAAACTAAATTACGGTCATCTTTATTAATGATATTTTCAAGATAAGTTTCGCCCATTGTAATGACAGGTTCATCTTTTTCGCCCATATCAAATTGTGCAATTTCAAGCAATTGTTCCCATTGCTCATTGCTTGTGTAGAATGAAGCCATCTCACTACCATCAAATCCAAATGACTGTAAAATTACATTATTAAAATCTTCAAATGAAGCTTCACTTTGTATTTCAATATCACGAAAAACTTCGTCGTCACTGTTTAAAATAACTCTAAATCTATAAATCATTACTGCATAAAATTAAGTGGGCAAAGGTACTTTTTATTGTGGGTTTTTACTAGCGGTGTTGTCACATTTCCGAAGTGAGTTTTAAACATTTTTTTTGCTCAATGGGAGTTGATGAGTTTTGGGATTTAAAGAAAAACCTTATTCTTTATTATAAGTTAAATTTTACTTAAACAATTTGACTTTAAGGGGTGACAGTGATAACGTAATTTCAGCTTACTTATAGTCTCTTCTTTTTATTTTTGTAGCGTAACGGCTTTTCTTTTAAGATCAAAGCTTCCAGCCTCCATTGCTACATAAAATTGTACTCCAAAAAGTAACGAAGCGACTATTAAATGAGCTGGTTGTGATAAAGCTGGAAAATCAAAATAGTACATCGCCATTCCCGTAGCAACTTCAAGCCCAATTAAAATGAGAACCCAGTTCATTTTTTTTAACCCGTAATTAAGTTTTCTATTGGTATAAAATAATGAAAGATTGAGCACAAGTACAATAACTGAGAATGTGCGGTGAATGTAGAATTGTAGCGTAGGGTTTTCTAGCCATAATGATTTAGCTTCATATCCTACAATATCAACTGTTTCGTCAACGTGTTGACGTACTTGTGTCCCTAAAATTACTTGCACTAGTGTTAATAATAGCGCAACTAATAAGAGCTTTTTATAATTATTGAATACCTTAATTTCTGTTCTATTTTCTGCTGAAATATATAACAAGTAAATAAGTACTGCGACAATCACTAGCGCCATAACCATATGGATAGTAATTTTCACTGGCGATAGTACTGAGTAGACAACCGTTGCTCCCAGCCAAGCTTGAAATACAATCATAAAAACACTCACGATTGAAAGAATTGTAATACGTTTTCTATGTTTCCATTTCCAAATGGAAAGTATTGCCATTGCAAGTATAGCAAGTCCTGAGAGCGCACCAAACAATCTATTTATATATTCAATCCACGTGTGCCAAACGTTAAATGTGGCGTAGTCGTGTTTTGTGTATGTTTCCCAGTTGCGTTCATCATAGGTGGTTGAAGTTGTAAAATTTACTGTTGCAACTTTTAGTGATTCGCCAACAATAATTACGTGCCCTTTTTCAAAAGTACGCTCCGGCGCCCATTCTAACACAGAAGCTTCCGTAGGAGGAATGTAGTATCCAAAACATTTAGGCCAATCTGGACACCCCATGCCAGAGCCCGTCATGCGTACCATGGCACCTGCAATGATGACAAGGTAAACAAGGATTAAAGCAATTTTGACCGATTCTCTATACATGGTTTACTTTTTTTTGATATTCAGATTTGGTGAGTTTATACCAAAATAAATCTACTGTTTCTCCAGGATATGGCTTTGTGTCATTGTGAGCAAAACCAAGTTTTTTTAATACAGAAGTCGATGCAAGATTCTCTTTTTCAACAAATGCTATTAGTTGTGATAATTTTAGAGTGTCAAAAGCATAAGTAATTATCGCTTTAGAAGATTCTGTAGCTATTCCTTTTCCCCAATATTCTGGTAAAAAGCGATAGCCTAAATCTGTTTGGTTTATTTCTGAAATATATTTTAAACCATTAAACCCTATAATTTTGTTAGTGGTTTTATCTATCACAGCAAACCTACCATATCCATATGTGTCATAATCTTTTAGCCACACATTCTTAATTAAACTAACTGCCTCTTCAATTGTTTTTAAAACAGTATTGCTAGTATATTTTTGTACCTCAGGGTTTGAGCTAAAACAAAAAACACCTTTTTCATCACCAATTTTAAATGGGCGAATTAACAATCGTTCTGTTTCTAAAACTAGGTCCATTAATTTATTGACAATCCTAATTCTTTTCCTTTTTTAAGCATCAATGCCTTTGCTTCTTCATAATCGTTTGAAATATCTCCTTCTAAGATTGCTTCTTTAATTGCATCTTTAATAATTCCAATTTCTCGCGATGGTTTTAAATTAAAAGTCTTCATTATTTCTTCACCAGTTACGGGTGGTTGAAAATTACGTACTTGATCACGTTCTTCAACTTCAACAATTTTATCTCTCACGAGTTTAAAATTATTGTGATAACGTTTAAATTTTTTTGGATTCTTTGTGGTAATATCTGCTTCGCATAATGTCATTAAATCTTCAACATATTCTCCAGCGTCAAATATGAGTCTGCGTACGGCACTATCTGTCACATCACTTGCTAGTACAATAGGGCGGGAGCTCATTAACACCATTTTTTGAACAAATTTCATTTTGTCATTTAATGGCATTTTTAAACGCTTGAATAATTTATAGACCATTTTTGAACCCACAAATTCGTGTGCGTGAAATGTCCACCCCACTTTTTTATCAAATCTCTTCGTAGGAGCTTTTCCTATATCATGTAATAATGCTGCCCAGCGCAACCATACGTTATCTGTTGTCAGCGCTATATTATCAACCACTTCAAGCGTGTGCCAAAAGTTATCTTTATGTCTTTGTCCTTCCTTT
Source organism: Patiriisocius marinistellae (assembly GCF_009014635.1). Taxonomy (GTDB): domain Bacteria; phylum Bacteroidota; class Bacteroidia; order Flavobacteriales; family Flavobacteriaceae; genus Patiriisocius; species Patiriisocius marinistellae. The sequence continues at coordinate 19,195 of NZ_BKCF01000002.1, forward strand.
TCATCAATACCTTGCAGCGCAAGAAGCTCTGGCATTATGTGAGGTAATAGATTTGTTTTATGCATTAGCGCAAATCCTATTGAAGGAACGGGAGATGCTAAAATTTTATGAAGCTCATCTACAATACGCTCATTTGTAATGATTTTAATGCGTTCTGCGTTGCGAGTAATGGCATCCAGTGATTCCTTTTCTATCGTAAAATTAAGTTGCGTAGCAAAACGAATAGCGCGCATCATACGCAAAGGGTCATCACTATATGTAATATCTGGATTTAATGGTGTACGAATAATTTTATCGTCTAAATCCTTTACACCATCAAAAGGGTCTAGTAATTCTCCAAAAGTATCCTCGTTTAAACTTAGTGCAAGCGCATTAATTGTAAAGTCTCTGCGGTTCTGATCATCTTGTAACGTTCCGTTTTCTACTTTTGGGTTACGGCTATCTTTAGTATAGCTTTCTTTGCGAGCTCCAACAAACTCAAGTTCAACACCAGCGGTTTTTAAAGCAGCAGTACCGTAAGTTTTAAAGATAGCAACTTTAGGCTTATGTGATAAGTTTTTAGAAACCTCTTTAGCAAGTTCAATACCGCTACCTACTGCTACAATGTCAATATCTTTAGCATCACCACGTTTTAATAAATAGTCCCGTACAAACCCACCAATAACGTATGCATCTAATGAAAGTGCATCTGCCGCTTTTGAAACGGTATTAAATACTGGGTTTTTTAAGGCGTTTTTGTATGTAGGCTTTGACACAGAAATATTGTTTTTGCAGACTACAAAAATAACACTGATTTAGCGGAAAACCTTGTTTGAATCCTGTAATTATTCCTTCTTTTTTACTTCAGAAATATTAAATAGTTGCTATAATCTAGTTTGATTAAACAATGTAATTATTCTCTAATAATCTTTACATGCCCATCTTTACTTAATTTTATAATAGCAGAAGGCTTTTCACTTTTACCAGTGCGGTTAAGGTCAACGATGTAATCTACACCATATAATATTTCTTTTGAAATTTCACTAAAGCTTCCAGGAGTCTTTTGTCCACTAATGTTTGCTGAGGTTGAAACAATAGGACGACGAAATTTTCTACAAAGTTGTTTACAGAAATCGTCTTGAACAACGCGTATTGCAAGTGTATTATCAGAAGCGATGATATTTTCAGAAACTCTAATGGGGTCATCATAAATAATTGTGGTGGGTTTAGCGGCATATTTCAAAATATCATAAGCCACTTCAGGAATATCTTCCACAAACTGGTTAAGCATTTTAAAATCATTAACTAAACAAACCATGGATTTGCTCTCAGCTCGTTGTTTCAATTTGTAAATACGGTCTATTGCATCTGGGTGTGTTGCGTCACAGCCTATTCCCCAAACTGTATCTGTAGGGTATAAAATAATTCCTCCGCGCTTTAAAACAGCGAGTGCGTTTTCAATTTCGGTTCTCATGGTTTAGTTTGTTTATAACGTAGTGAATTGTCCATCCTATTTTCGTTTAGTATAGTAGGCCGCAAGTAGCTTTTTTTCTTTTTAAACAAAAATAAAAGTGATAAGTAATTTTTAATTAGTAAATATCTAAAATTTCCGAAGTGCTTCTTTACCACATATAAATACGAAATGTAACTCTCCATATTTATGGCCTTTGAAGTTCCAATACTCACACCTTGGATATGAGTAATTCTAGCCTCTGGTACTAAAGCAGCTGTAAAATTGTGCTTGCGTAATCGCTCGCAAATATCCATCTCCTCCCAATATAAAAAAATAGATGTATCAAACCCACCAATTTTTTTAAACACTGAGGTTTTAAAAAATAGAAATGCACCATTTACCCAATCTACTGTGATAGGTGTTGAATATTCTTTATTTCTGTTAGGATAGCGTTTTGAATTAATGGCCTCTAAAAATCCACGACCAAAAAGTAGCCTTCTTATTCCTTTATTATGATCAAAAGAGGGTACAAATTTACCATGCTCGTCATAATTTTGAGCTGTGGTAACACCTACTTTTGGGTGTGATTCAGAATAGGATTTCAAAATTGCTATACAATCATTTAGAAGAAAAGCATCATTATTCAAAAACAAGAGGTAGTTAGCATTTGCAAGTTTTGCACCCATCATATTTCCGCCGCCAAAACCTGTATTTATTTCACTTCGATGTAAAATAATATTAGTGGCAATGGGAAAATTTGATTCAAGGTTTTTATAATCTAAAGTTTTTGAACAATTATCAACTACTATTATTTGATACGAGTTTGATTTGTTAGTGTGTTTAATAACAGCATCAATACATTGTAATGTGTATTTTGAACTATTATAATTTATCAATATGACTGCTACGTCAAACATTATTGCTTTTTTCTTATTTTCGTCAAAGATACAATAGCCTAAGGGTTTAATGTTATAAAGAAAAGAATATACATTTGAAAAAAATTACCATCATTACGCCTTATGCATTTTCTTATCCATCACACATTGTAATTGTGCTTAAGAATACCGCTGGTGTTGATGCTGCAATTATATATCTAGACGAACCAGCTTTTATCTATCAAAACCTATTTCATCGAGTACAAAATTTTTTATCAAAAACGTTTTTAAAGAAAAATCTAAAAAAAACATTTGCTACAAAAAGAATTTTAAAAGAGCTTGCCATTAGAGGACAACAAGATGAAATATTTGTCATTCGTCCAGATTTGCTTGAAGATACAATGTTGAAACTTATTAAGTCACAGACTAATAACATGGTAGCGTATTACTGGGATAGCACTCGCAGATTTCCTAGAATGATTGATGTTGCACCGTTTTTTGATACGGTTTATAGTTATGATAGACAGGATGTTAAAGTACATAACTATTATTTTTTAACTAATTATAATTTTTATGAAGCTTCAGTTTTAGCAAAGCCGAAATATAACTTCTTCAACATATCAACTAACGATTATAGACTTCCTTTACTAGAAAGAATAGCTGAATATATAACGTCAAAAAAATGGTCACAGCAAATTTTAGTTTATAATAAAACTGAAATTGATGTTAAATATGTAAAATGGATTGATGCTCAAATTGCAACTAAAGATGTTAAGGCACTTATAGAAAATTGTAGTATTATAGTAGAGATTCAACGTAGTGAACAAATAGGGCTTTCTTTTAGAGTTTTTGAATCATTAGCATTAGAGAAAAAGCTAATTACAACAAATAGAGATATTGTTAATTACGATTTTTATGACTCAAATAATATTCTAGTTCTTGACATAGAAAATATACACATACCCAATTCATTTGTTACAACACCTTATAAAAAAATAGATAAAGATATTGTTACATATTATCACATTGATTCTTGGGTTAATCGCGTATTTAAATTAGAGTAGCGATTTATAAACCTCAAGATATTGTTTTGCGGTTTCATTCCAGTCAAAACTCTTTGCGCGTTTGATATACCAATCTTCAAAAATAGGCTGGTTTTTCTTAAAAGTTTGCATGCCTTCTTTAAGTATTTTAGCCATATATTCGGGCTCATAATGGTCCCAATAAAAGCTGTTGTCACCACCTATTTCTGGTAGAGAAGTGTTGTTTGAAAGAAATACAGGTTTGCCAAAATACATGGCTTCAATAGGCGGAATCCCAAAACCTTCTCGATGTGAAGGAAATACAAAAGCTTCACAATTTTGCAAATAATAATATTTTGCAATATCTTCAATTTTACCTGTCTGGAATACGCGGTCATTAAGCTCATATTCTTCAACTAAATGTGTCAACTTATTTGCGTAAATTGATGTATTATTTCCTGCCAAAACCAAATCATATTCTGGCGTATGTTTTAACATTTTTACTAAACTGATAAAATTTTTCCGTTCGCTAAAATCTCCAATAGAAAATAGATACGGCCGCTCTGTTTTTATTGAAGGTTTAAACGTTTTTGGGATGTTAACTTTAGTAATAGTATTGCCGTTGTAAATAACATATTCTGGTACATTGGGAACAGTAAAATGTGCATGCGTATCTTCCTTTGCAAAATTAGAAATATAAACAATGCCATTGCATCGTTTTAATTTTGCTTCAAATTTTTGTCGTAGTTTTTGCTGTAATCCTTCAGAGCCTTCAGTAACAAAATGTACGTCGTGCACTGTCAAAATATATGGGATGTTGTAGAAAGGTTCAATTTTAATATTCTGATTTAGACAATGCCAAACATCATATTTTTTCTTAATTCTAAAAGGTTTGTGGCGCGTAATGCTTTTATATTTTCTGTAATAAAAACTTGTGCCAAATTCCTTTTTTAAAGAGTCAACGTCCTTTGCATGCAAGGTAATATTCATGCCCGAAGTATCCTGTTTGGCGAGTGCTTTTATCAAATGATAATTGAACTGTCCAAAGCCAGAGAATTTGTTTTTTAAATTATGCGATTCTAAAAATACTTGGTGCATTATTCTGTTTATTGAGCCTTTATGCTTTTAATTTTACAATATAATGTTTCAATCAATATTACGATACAGCAACCACAAATTTACATACCTTTTAAATACTGAAAATGCACTCACGTATGCTAAGATAAAACCTTCTTTGCCATCAAGAATACCTAATCTAAAAAAAAATTGATTTACAAATCGATACCACGGTCTAAATAAAAAATGGTATAGTGTAGGCTTTTTCTTTTTCGCATATAACATCTTTGCTTGCAATGCACTATATTGATGCATTTTACCAGTATAATTGTCAAATGATTTATACGTGTAATGTGGCAATCTATTTTTTAAATGTGCTGTTTCACCTTTTGCCTCTAGTGTTTCGTGCACTAAATTATCGTTGTAATTACAGTAATTTTTATTGAAAACACGAATCACATTATCATTTTGTAATCCACTATATTTTATACGTTTGCCCATAAAATGAAACTCTCGATTTACATAATAAGCAATTGCTTTTGGGTTTTTTAGCGTTTCAACAATTTCGTTAGCGAGCGGTTTTGTAATTTCTTCATCAGGGTCAAAAAAAACCACCCAGTCATTATTTGCCTTAGAAATAGCAAAGTTTTTTTGTGCAGAAAAATTATCAAATTCACGTTGAAAGACTGTTACTTTTTTATTTTTTGAAGCAATAGCAACAGTGTCATCAATACTTTGCGAATCTACAATGATAATCTCGTTAGCAAACCAAAGACTATCTAGGTAGCTTTGCATACCGCTTGCTTCATTGAGTGTGATGGCAACTGCCGAAATTTTTGGTAGATTTTCCAATCGGTTTGTTTCGTTTGGGTGTAAAAGTACTAATTTTACAGTGATAAACATCGATAACCTCTATGGCGAAACTTCCTATTTTAATGTATCACAATATTGCTGAAACCGAAAGTAATGGGCTCACAATTAGCGCTACAAAAATAGAAGAGCAGTTTAAATATTTGGCTAACAAAAATTTCCGAAGTTATCATTTTAGTGAATTGAATGACTACTCAAAATTGCCTGGAAAGAGAAACGTGGTTATTACTTTTGATGACGGTTTTCTAAGTCAGTTAGAGTTTGCAGTTCCGCTTTTAAAGAAGTATAATTTAAAAGCTACTTTTTTTATCCCATTAGCTTATTTGGGTAAAAATGATGCTTGGCACACGAAGAGTCTCCCTATAATGACTTCGGAAATTTTAAAAACATTAGACCGATCAGTTATTGAATTAGCCTATCATAGTTACCATCACAAAAAATATCATGAGCTTAATATTTCAGAAATAAAGGAAGACACACGGCTTAGTATAGAAACAGTTTCTAAAAATGAACTTTCATTTTCGCCAGCAATCGCATACCCTTATGGGAAATTCCCAAAAGCAAAATTTTTAAAACAAAAATTTGTAAACCATTTAGAACAAAAAGGTTTTAAATATGGATTAAGAATAGGGAATAGATTGAATAAATTTCCATTTAAAAATAAGTTTGAAATCCAGCGAATAGATATTAAAGGGGAGTATTCTTTTAAAAAATTTAAGCAGAAACTACGCTGGGGTAAGTTTTTTTAATTTATCGCATACCTTTTTGTAATAAACGCAACTTTACATAACGTTCAAAAACACCGTAGGCATTTACTGCGGCAACGGTTAATCCTGGTACCCCGTCTTTAAAGCCTCCTTTGAGAATGAAGCTTCTAAAAAAACGGTAGCTAGGTTTTATAAAAAAATGAAACCAAGTAGCTTTTTTTCCTTTATTATAAAGTTGCTCTGCTTGATACCAAGCATAACTTTCTTTTTTTGTAATGTAATTTGTGAGTCCTTTATAGGTGTAATGGAGCATTTTATTTTCTAATTTTCCTGTGCTTCCTTCACACGTTAACTTCTCATGTACTGAGCCACTATAATTAGCCCCGTTTCTTTTTACCAATCGCAACACATCATCACTATGGCTATATAAAAAACGATTCATGTAAAAATGAGGGAAATTAATTTTGTATCCGCCGTGTTTTGGGTTGGCGATGGTTTTTTTAATTTCTGCTTCTAAGGATTGTGTTACGCGTTCATCAGCATCTACAAATAGTACCCAATCACCCGTGGCTTCTTGTAATGCAGCATTTTTTTGACCGCTAAAGTTATCAAATTCACGTTGCACAATTTTAGTCACGTAGGGCTTGGCAATTTCAATAGTTTTATCTTCAGAAAAGGAGTCGATTAAGATAATCTCATCAGCAAATGCAACACTCTTGAGCGCATCTTCAATGTAGGCGGCTTCGTTATAAGTAGGTATAATTACAGTGAGTGTTGGCATATGGCAAAAGTAAGTAAAAAGCTTGAAGTTGAGAGTGCGGAGCTGGGAGTTTAAATGAGGGAAAATATGAAGTATAGAATTTAAAAACAGCATTTTTTTACCTGACTTTTTAGGTTTAAGATTACATCTCTAATTTTTAAATACAGATTTTAAATGCTAACTCAATGGTCTATTTGTTTAAAATTTCAGAAGAGAGACTATTAAGTTTTTTGATCATTAGTCAATCATTATCTGTCTTATATCTCCCAGCTTTTTTTCTATCTTTGTAGCCATGAAAACGATTGATACTTCTATCATAATAAGTACTTATAACGCAACCGAATGGTTGGAAAAAACGTTGTATGGATATAACAATCAAACGTATAGAATGTTTGAAATTGTGATTGCTGATGATGGCTCAAATGATGAAACAAGACAGTTGTTAGAGCGTTTACAAAAGGAAGTTTTTTACCCAATTGTTCACGTATGGCATGAGGATAATGGTTTTCAGAAATCTGAAATTTTAAATAAAGCTGTTCTTAAATGTAGTACTCCTTATATTATAATGAGTGATGGAGATTGTATTCCACGAAAAGATTTTGTTGAACAACATGTTAAGTATAGAGAGGAAGGTTTTTTCTTGAGCGGAGGTTATTTTATGTTGCCGATGGGTATTAGTGAGGCAATTACAAAGGATGATATTTATAATGAGCGTTGTTTTGATTTAAAATGGTTAAAGGACAATGGCCTCAATACATCATTTAAAAATAACAAATTAACTGCAGGAAATGTAACGGCATCAATTTTAAACTTGATTACACCTACAAATGCTAGTTGGAATGGTCATAATGCATCTGGTTGGACTAAAGATATTATTGCAGTAAATGGCCTTAATGAAGAAATGCAATATGGTGGGCAGGACCGTGAATTAGGTGAACGTTTATTTAACTTAGGAATTAAAAGTAAACAAATAAGGTATAACGCTATTGTTGTTCATCTTGATCATCCACGTGGCTATAAAAATGAAGCTTCGATTAAGAAAAATCAGGCTATTCGTAAAGAAACGCGTGAGTATCAAAAGCAATGGACAACTGCAGGGATTGTCAAAGATGCACCACATAAAGCTGCGGTTTCTATAATTTTAAGCACCTATAATCAACCAGCCTGGTTGGAGAAATCTCTTTGGGGATTTGAAACCCAACTAGCAAAAGATTTTGAAATTGTTATTGCAGACGATGGTTCTGGGCCAGAAACGAAGGCAATGATTGATAAATTTAAATCAGAGTCAAAGTTAAGTATTATTCATGTTTGGCAAGAGGATGATGGGTTTCAAAAAACCAAAATATTAAATAAAGCTATTCAAGCTTCAAATGGGGAGTATTTAATTTTTAGTGATGGTGATTGTATTCCTAGAGAAGATTTTGTTGCAAAACATTTAAAAAACAGGAAACGAGGACACTTTCTGTCGGGTGGATATTTTAAGTTGTGCATGGAAATTTCAGAAGCTATTACAAAAGAGGATGTAGAAAAGCAAAGGTGTTTTGACGCTCAATGGCTTTTAGACAATGGTCAAAAAAAGAACTTTAAACTTAATAAATTAACTTCTCAAGGTTTAAAAGAAACATTCTTAAATACATTTACCACCACCACACCCACTTGGGATGGTAATAATGCATCTGGATGGCGAGATAATATTCTTGCGGTAAATGGTTTTGATGAACGTATGCAATATGGTGGAGAAGACCGGGAGTTAGGAGAGCGCCTTTCAAATTATGGCATTCAAGGTATTCAAATACGTTATAGTGCAGTAACTGTGCATCTTGACCACGCCCGTGGTTATGTAACAGAAGATATGATTTTTAAAAACAAAGAGATTCGTAAGAATACTAGAATTGAAAATAGTGTGTGGACGGAGTTTGGTATAATAAAGGGAGGGAAGGGGACTACTGCTGCTCGATCAGCTGGTACTTCCATAAACTCAATTTAACAACTTTTTTCAATTATAAGTTTTTTATTTTAAACCATATACTCCAACCTTCCAGTACCTTAATTCCTCGTCAGTCTTTACTATTGTAAAATCTAATTCTTTTAAAATTGTACTTTCTTTAAAGAATTCCCAGCAACCGTGACCTTCTCTATAAATAGAGGTAATTATAATTCCGTTAGGATTTAATGCGCTAATCATTCTATCAATAACCTTTTGCTTTTTTGTGTCGTGGATGTAATAGAAAGCTTCATTGAAAACAATGACATCAAATTTTTGTTTAGGTTGATAAGTGATAGCATCTGCCGTTTCAAAATGTGATTTAGGCAAGTTTCTTTCTTGTGCCTTTTTTATAGATTCTTTTGAAAAATCCAAGCCTAAAAAGTAACTGTAATCTTTTTCATCCATTCGCATAGTTAGGACTCCATCGCCAGAACCAATGTCCATTATACTTGGATTATTGTTTCCAAATTTATCAATATAACGTACAATTTGCTGGTAGCGCTTTAATTCTTTTTCGCTGGCAAGACTATCCCAACGTCCATTTTTATATTGCTTGTCCCAGCGCATTTTTCTGCGCCAATGGTTAAATTTATCAAGTATATTCATGGCTATTTTTTTGCGTTAGAAAGATGATGCTCAAGAAATGGTTTTAATTTGCTGAGGATCAATTCTGGTGTAAGTTTATCGTAAAGCTCGTCTGGCTTTTCTTCAATTTTCCTTCTTTCTTCTAGAGTAAAGGTGTTGAATAAATCTGGCTTTTCTTCTAATAAATGAATGGAATCGTGCGCTTTACCATCTTCAAAACTACACCAGTGTTCTTTATTTACATATGGCGAATAGATTGTAAACGTAGGCACTTCTAGTGCTTTTGTAATATGCACGCTACCGCCTTCGTTTGAGACAAGCAGGTCGCTTTGATTCATTAATTTTATAAAACCACGAATTGAGTCTTCGTAGATGTCAACATTAATCTGGTCTTTATTCTCACACAATTCATATATTTTAATTGCTTCTACTTTTTGATGTGGCGCATAGTTGAATAGGAGTGTAGTATTGTATGTTTTAGTAATATAATTTATAATTTCTGCTATATAACTATACGGCATTGATTTTTGAGGTGTGCTCCCTAGCACCCCTAACATAATTACAGGTTTTTTTAATTCTTTAATGGGGTTGTAATTCTTCTCTTCTTCAGTTAAAAAAATTTTTGGCGCGTATTCTGGATTTTCTATTCCAAATACTTCATCAATCATATTAATTCTATCCTCTATTGCTTTTCCGCAGTCCTTCGTACGGTGTTCTTTAAAATTTATAGGGTGTGTAAAAAATGGAAGTTTTAGTGTCTTATGCGCTCGTTTAAATCCAATGCGATATTCGGCTGTGCTAAAAAGGCAAATCAATCTACTTTGCAATTTTGAATAAGGGTCAAAAATAATATCGAACTTCATATTTCTAATTCTCCGTATCATTCTTAAAAGCTCTAACGGCTTTTTTAAAACTTTTTCTTGTACCGAAATGATGTGGTCAATATTAGGATTGTTTTGTAAAACACCCGTAGTGTAATCATACACAAAATAAGTAATTTCGCTCTGCGGAAATACCTGTTTAATATTATTAGCAATCACCGAAGAGATGAGTACATCACCAATCCTTTTGTTTTGAATTACGAGTATTTGTTTGCGTTCCATTATCTTCGCAAAGTACCGTTTTTTTGAATTTAGGGCAAATGTGTGTTTGTTGATTTATTAGTTTTATTAAAGTAGTTCATTGATTGAAAAAACACAGTGTTTTAGTTAGCCGTCTTTAATCGTTTAATGGTAGTTATAAATATTTTCTGTCATCTGTGGCTTTATAGTGAAAAGGAATAAATAAAATGAAAGTTAATAATAACCTTGCAATAAATCCAGCCTATTCTCATCTTCTTGGTGAGTTAGTTGCTGTACTTCAGGATTTTGAAAATCAAGGAGAGTATGTGACAAAAGGCGAGAGAAATGTTATTAAAAAAGCTACAATCCAAGGAGTTAAATTAAATATTAAAAAATTTAAAACACCTAATTTTTTCCAATCACTCGTTTATCAATTTCTTCGGAAAAGTAAAGCTAAACGCTCTTTTGAGTATGCGAATATACTTACTAAAGTTGGCATTAAAACTCCGTTGCCAATTGCGTTTTTAGAGCAGTTTAGGTTTGGTTTAAAAGAAAGTTTTTATGTAAGTGAGCACGTTGAATATGATCTCGATTTTAGAGTGCTTAACCATAGTCCCAATTATCCCGAACGCGACGAAATTTTACGCCAAATGGCAACGTTTACATTTAAACTCCACGAAAACAACATTAATTTTTTAGACCACTCGCCAGGGAATACACTTATTAAAAAAACTGAAAATAATACATTTAACTTCTACCTCATTGATTTAAATCGTATGCGTTTTGAATTGATGGATTTAAAGAAACGCATGCATAATTTTAGAAGGCTTTGGTTGTCTAAGAAGATGATAAATGTCATGGCGCCAGTATATGCCGCATTAGTTGGTTCGCCAGAAGATGAGGTGCGTCAATTAATGCAGTTATATAGTAAGGAATTTCAAGGGAAGGTTAATAAGCGCAAGTTGCGAAAGCGTAGAGGGTAATTTATAATCAAAGAAGATAATTTTTAGGTTGATTACTATTTCCGAAGCAAATATAATTAAGCCATTTTTTTTATTACCTTTTCAAAACTAACATTTCACTCATTTAAACGATGGCTTTGCTCATTTGCTATTTATAATTTGCTATAACTGGGTGTAGCTTTGAAAAAAAAATATCATGAAAAAATTTCATTTTTTATTTCTGTTGCTTGCGAGTATTTCTGCACTGGCACAAACGGAAGTCGCTTCAAAAATTGAGGCTGTTAAAATATTTACAAATAATGCTCAAGTTACAAGAGATGCTTCATTTATTACAACACTGGGAAAGCAGGAAGTTGTGTTAACGGGTATTTCGACTACTATAAATCCCTCAAGTTTGCAGGTGTTGTTTGATAATACAAATACGTTATTGTTATCTGCTAAATATGAAAATAATTATCTGAATTCTAAAATTAATAATCCAGAAATAGAAGGTTTGAAAACAGAGTTAGAAACCATAAATGATGACTTAGAGTGGTTGTCGCACCAACGGACTAGCCTTCAAGGAATGCTGCAAATACTTGAGAAAAATCAAGATTTAGGGTCTGGCACTTCTAGTTTTACACCACAACAGGTGCTAGAATTGAGTAATGTGTATCGCACAAAATTCCTCCAAATTAAAGAAGAAATGAGAGCGCTTGATAAAAAGGAAAAACCATTGCGAGAAAAAGCATCAAAGCTTAAAGGACAGCTGGCAGAATTGAATGCAAAATTTAATGTTCCTAGTGGAAATATTGTACTCCAAATAGAATCTAAAAAAGCAGAACGTATTAATTTAGATTGCAAGTATATTGTGAATAATGTGGGGTGGAGCCCAATTTATGATTTGAGATCTGGCGGCATTATAGAAAATGTAAATCTTACTTATAAGGCGAGTATTTATCAAAATACGGGGCTAGATTGGGATAATGTGGATCTAACAATTAGCACAGGAAATCCATCACAAAATAATAACAGACCTATTTTAAGTCCATTGTATGCTTCTATTTATGAGCAACAAATGAGAAGAGAATATGATGCTGTTATGGAGGAGGTTGAAGTTTCTAGTATGAATATGGCGTATAAACAAAGTGCAGATGGTGTAAACCCTACAAGTGTTTCTGAAAATCAGTTGACAATTGACTTTAAGATTTTAACCAAGCAATCTATAGCAAGTGATGGAAAAGAAAATCTAGTGGGATTACAAACCTTTGAATTAGATACGGAGTATGTATATCATACGGTGCCCAAACTAGACAGAAGCGCTTATTTATTAGCTAAAATAACAGATTGGAGTCAATATAATTTAGTTGCCGGTAAAGCAAATATTTTCTTTGAAGGTGCTTTTGTGGGTACTTCAAATATAAATCCTAAAGTAACGGCAAAGGAATTATTAATTTCTATGGGTGTTGATAATAGTATTGTTGTGGAGCGCACACCAATTAAAGAATATACTTCTTCAAAGTTTATTGGTAGTAACAAAAAAGAAACGATAGGCTACGAGATTACGGTTAAAAACAAAAAAGCAACACCAATTAAAATAGAAATTTTAGACCAAATACCTGTATCTCAAAATAAAAAAATAGAGGTAGAAATAGAAGATAATGGAGGTGCTGTTTACACAGAAGACATTGGGAAACTGCTTTGGACAATTAATTTACAAGCAAGAGAGACGGTGGTTAAAAAGTTTATGTATAGTGTTAAATATCCTAAGGATAGTGGTGTGATTGGGGTGAAATAATAATCTCTTTATATTCAACATCTGCGAATATTCAAAAATTTCCCAGTACTAAAAAAGTCACGCAATGAAACAACTTATAGATGTATTTAATTATCATGAAGATTTTATGTCTATTCAAGAAGCGAATGAGTTGTTTGAATATTTGATGGGTATAAAGACGCTCACCAGTATGCTAGAAATAGACACTGAGACCGGTGATTCTTTTACCTTTAATTTTGGTAAAATGATATTTGTTGATAAAGAGCTAAAAGAACAAAACAGATTTCCTAAGGAAAACTGGGGTAAAAGCTTAGAATGGTCTAAACATATTATTCCTCTTAAAAAACGAATTGAACAACACACAAATTGTGAGTTTAAAACCTGTGTATGTATTTTTTATCCTGATGGAAACTCAGGAGTAGATTATCATGCAGATAAAATAGCATTTGGTGATACATCAATAATTCCAGCCATAAGTTTAGGTGAAGAGCGACCATTTAAGTTAAGAGAAAATAAATCTAGGAAGGAGATAGGGTTATTTTTAAAACATGGGAGTTTGTTGATTATGGGAGCTAGATGTCAAGATGATTTTGAACATAGTCTCCCCGAGGATGCCAGCTTTAAACAACCAAGAATAAGCTTAACCTTTAGAAAAGTGGATGAATAAATACTGTTTTTAGTTTAGTTAAAAGTTATAATATAGCTAATGATTTCAGTAAAAAAATAAAATTCTAAAAAGTAAATCCTATTTTGATTCCACCCCATTTAGCAGTGCTACCTGTAACAAACTCTTTAGTAATAATCGCCTGCGAATATTCAAAATAAAGTGTTTTTGTTTTTATGACAAGTCCATAATTAAATTGCCCAGTCACTCGCTCTACATCTTTAGAGGCAATAGTGTATGGGCTTTTTTTATTAAATACGCCGCCTTGTAATGTAGCGTCGTATCCTATTAAACTAACAATAGGTTGTGCATAGCCATATATTTTAAAACCGCTTCTTTCTGTAATAGAAGCAAAAGGTTGATTGATAATCCCAAAAGTTGTATTAAGACCTAAAGAGGCATTAGTAAAAAGAGTTCCCACTTTTGCATTTGTTGTGGCTTGTAGCGAAAATAGATCGCTCAAATTAAGTAATTGTTTTTCGTAGCCTATCTCATAGTTGAGGACGATGTCATTTTTAATTTGGTGTCGCCATCCTAAGGGTGTTTTGTTCCCAGTGGCTTTATGGATACCTACTTGCATTTCTTCCCCAAAAGCTGCAGGGCCCATAAACCCTAAATTAAAAGAGGACGTGAATCTGGTTCTCTTTTCGGTATTTGTGGCAATCATAAAACTCTTTAACATAATCGACGCAGCAAAGGGCCTGTCACCCACTTGGACTTCGGGGAGTTCGTAGCGGTTGGGTGTAAACCCTAAATGTTCCACAGCTAGGCCATAGCGTGTTTCAGTAGCCTCATCATTTTGTTTATAAAACAAATGGTTGAACGGATTGGTTTTGAAATAGGGGAGTACTAACTCAAGACTATATCCTTGTGTATAATTCTCATCTGTCGCTGCAAAAAAGTCATTGTCGTAGTTAAATCTAAAATAGTTAGCACTTTTTATATCCCTAAAGGACACCATGTTGTCAATTTTTTGAGCTTTGGAAATTTGTAAACAAAAAAGGACAATGGAAATAAGAGTAAAAGCGTTTCTCATATTTAATATACGATGGTAGTAACAGCTTGGTTTTCCTAGTATTATTAACAAAACCTTCACGTGTTAACATTGTTTTTATGAGGATAAATGTATATTATTAGTGTATAAAGTTTTAAATAAAAACACCATGAATATTACACTAGAACAAGCAGAAAAATTAATAAAAACAGCAAAAGAAAAAGCTAAAGCATTAGATACAAAAATGAATATAGCCATTGTTGACGCTGGTGCAAATTTAGTTGCATTTGTACGTATGGATGGCGCTTGGCTAGGCTCGCTTGATATTGCAATTAAAAAGGCAAAAACAGCTCGTTATTTTGATATGAATACTGGTTCAATTGGTGAGTTGTCACAGCCCGGAGAGTCATTGTTTAATATTGAACATTCAAATAATGGGCTTATTACTTTTCCCGGAGGTGTGCCAATTAAAAATGGAAAAGGAGAAATTATTGGCGCTATTGGAGTAAGTGGAAGCTCTGTAGAAAATGACCACGAGGTAGCAGATGCAGGAGCAAAAGCAATCTAAAAAAAATAATATATTTTTTTGAAAAGGGATGATTTAAATGTATCACTCCCTTTTTTATAATTACTGAAAAATTTTTTAGGCTTTATAGCTAACTTATTTTAAACACTGCAAATTTGTTGATGTGTAATATTTCAGAAATAAATAGCGTTGCTGAAATGTTATTAGTTTAACTTAATTTAATTACAGCAATATTATAGTGAACAAATAAACCTAATATGTACTTACAATATATTAAATTAATATGAGTAGAGGATTTGTAAAAGAAGATGACCAAGAGGAAATTCCCATTGTACCACCAAGAGCAGATTTGCCAGATCGTGTTACAAACTATGTTACTCAAGTAGGAATGGACGCACTTGAAAATGAAAAGAATGCACTAATAGCTAGTAAAGATATTGTTGAAGCTATAAATGAAAATGAAAGACGGATTACAATTAATTACATTAATGCTAAGTTGCAATTGCTCAAAAACAGAATAGCCTCAGCAAAAGTGGTTGATTTAGAGAAACAAAATAAGGACAGGGTGCTTTTTGGCGCGAAAGTTACTTTAAAAATAAATAATGATAATAAACTACAGCAATTTCAACTTGTAGGTGTTGATGAAGCTAATATAAGTAAAGGGAAAATTTCATTTATATCTCCAATTGCAAAAATATTGATAAATAAAAAAGAGGGAGAGAAAGCAGTTCTTAAATTAGTGAAAGAGGATAGAAGCTTCGAAATTATTAAAATTAAATACTAATATTTAATATCATGATTTTAATGTAGTATAAAACCATAAAATTTAAAATTTGGTTTTTGTAAATCATGTATGCTTAATTATATTTACATAGATTAACTATCTTTAATTTGACATTTTTAGTTTAATGCCTTAATCTTCTTTAAATTAAAAAAATATCATGTAATAACCACCAACTCAACATAGAATGAAACTATTGCTCGCAACATTTTTAACCATAATTTCATTAACGTCTTGCATAGAAAAGAAAGAAATTAGTTCATATAATTCAGAAAACTGGTCAAAACGGGCTATTAATATTTCGGCGAAAGATTCGCTTGAGTATGGTAAATCTTACCTTTCTGTTTATTCTGAAATTTATAGTATTTCTGAACATAGAAAACATGGCCTTACAGCGATGGTAAGTTTAAGAAATACAAGTGATACAGATACCATATACTTACTCAAATCTGAATATTATGACACTCATGGTGTAAGTATTAGAACTTATTTTAATGAACCAATATATTTAGCTCCATTAGAGACTACAGAGATTATCATTGATGAGCTTGACGTAACAGGAGGCACAGGATCAAACTTTATCTTTGAATGGAAAGTACCTAAAGACTGTCCAGAACCTTTGTTTGAAGGAATTATGAATTCTACAAAAGGGCAACAAGGACTGTCATTTACAACGCACGCTGTACGTATTAAATAATATGATTGAATATTTAACCACCTTATTTTTTGTTTTTGCTGTTATAGATCCCATAGGTTCAATTCCCGTATATCTTGAAGCTACAAAAGAGTTTGATAAACTTCACAAAAAGAAAATTGCTATTAGAGCATCAGTAATCGCATTTTTTATTCTATTATTTTTTATTGTAATAGGGCAATTAATTTTAGAAGGGATGAAAGTTTCTTTGGACGCCTTTCAAATCTCTGGAGGAGTTATTCTTTTTCTTTTTGCTTTAACGATGATTTTTGGTGATGGAAAGCCAGAACAGGAAAAAAATCATATTACAGACTATAAACATGTTACAATTTTTCCAATTGCTATTCCTTCAATCGCGTCGCCAGGAGCAATTATGGCTGTTGTATTAATGACAGACAATCATATTTATACAATACAACAACAAGGAATAACAACCTTACTAGTATTAGTAGTTGTAGCTTTAACATGTTTAATTTTATTAATAGCAAATAAATTACAAGAACGTATAGGAGATTACGGAATAACTGTTATTAGTAAAATAATGGGATTGATATTAGCTTCCTATGCAGTACAAAGTATATTGAGCGGTATTAGTGCTTATTTTCTGTCGTAGAAAATTTTTTCTATAATCTCCTGCTACAATTTTCTACAATTACACAATAGTGTAAAATTTATAATTTAATTATTTACAAATCCAAAAGCTGAAGATATCCCTGAATTTGCGTGATTTTAAATTATCTTATTTTTAAAGTCTCTACCAAATAAACAAATCACGTTAACAAGTTTATTGTTTTAATATTTCTTTCTTAAAAAATATCATTAATAGTTTTTTTTGATTTAAAGCTTACAATATACTGATTGATAGCTTATAAGGCTTTTTTTATTCTTTTTTCGATGACTTATAATTATATGTAAATGTTAAAATAATATGAATTTTAACGATTATATTTGCATTTAATCTAATTTAATGTAGCTTTGTTGCCGATTATTCTTATAAAAACTCTACATAATGTACGAGGGTTTAAAAAATAAGGACCTGTTTAATTCAACAGATTAAGGTTAACAATAATAAACGAAAATGGAATTCAATATATTTAAAAGAGTTGTTTTATTTTTTACAGTTTTTGTATTTATATCCTGTAGTAAAGAGGATTTAATTATAAATGACACAAATGAGATGTCATTTGAGGATAGTTCTATTGAGTTAGAGCCTATAATTGAATTAGACCCCTTAATTGAATTTGATTTTTCAACTTCTCCCATTGACTTATTAGGAACAGATGCTCAGTTTGTAAGTGATATTCCATATGATGAGTTTGATAAAACAAGGTTTGATTTTTTTATGCCTAACAGCTCGGCACCAACTGGATTAGCGATTTTTATTCATGGAGGAGGATTTATAGCAGGAGACAAAAGTTTTATTTATAATTCCACAAATTCGGCACACGTTATTAATCTATTAGAAAATAATATTGCAGTAGCTTCTATAAACTATAGGTTATTAGATCAACAATTTGAAACAGAGGGAGTCCTTAAATGTTTGCATGACGCTAGGCGGGCGGTACAGTTTATTAGGTTTATTCATAATGAATTAAATATTGATAAAAATAATATCGTACTCTATGGCAGCTCAGCGGGGGCTGGTATTTCATTATGGTTAGGGGTACATAATGATTTTAGAGATGAAAGTAATGTTGATCCCGTTTTAAGAGAAAGTTCAAGAGTCAAAGGTGTTAGTCTTGGAGGAGTACAAGCAAGTTACGATATTGAAAATAGATGGGTGCATGATGTTTTAGGCGAATTTGATACAACATGGGAAGATCTTATTTTAGAATTTGGTACTGAAAGGTTTTTTCAATTTTATGGAGTTCACACCATTGAAGAATACAACAGTCCGGCTATAGATCGATATAGAAAAGATGTAGATATGTTATCTATGTTATCTACAGATGATCCTGAAATTTGGGTGGAAAACACACATTATGAGAATACAGAACCTCATACATTAAACAGTTTAGTTCATCATCCTTATCATGCAAAGGCAGTTAAAGATTATGCAGACGCTGTGGGAGTCCCAAACGTTAGTTATTATGGAAACCCTATACTTTATAGTGACCCGAGCGATGAAGCTTATATCGATTTTATTATTAGAAAGATAAATGAATAGACTAAGCTATAACTGATTTTAAATTTCAGTAGTTAACAAAAGAGCACTCATATTCTAAAATATGAGTGCTTTTTTATTTAATTTCTTTGACCTTAAACCGCCACATCATATTCTCTTAAAGCATCATTTAAGGATGTTTTTTTATTTGTGCTTTCTTTGCGTTTTCCAATGATTAGTGCGCAAGGTACTTGAAACTCACCAGCTGAGAATTTTTTTGTGTAACTTCCCGGAATTACTACAGAGCGTGCGGGAATTACACCTTTGGTTTCAATAGGAGTATCGCCAGTTACATCAATGATTTTAGTACTCATAGTCAATACAACATTAGCACCCAACACAGCCTCTTTTTCAACACGCACACCTTCCACAACAATACAGCGAGACCCTATAAATGCACCATCCTCAATTATCACGGGAGCAGCTTGCAATGGTTCTAGGACACCACCAATACCCACACCACCACTAAGATGCACATTTTTGCCTATTTGTGCACAACTACCCACTGTTGCCCACGTGTCAACCATGGTTCCTTCATCCACATAAGCACCTATATTGACATAACTTGGCATCATTATAACACCTTTTGAAATATAAGCTCCGTGCCTTGCAACTGCATTAGGTACCACTCTAATTCCCTTAGCCTGATATCCTTTTTTTAACGGAATCTTATCATGATATTCAAATATCCCTGCCTCCAGCGTTTCCATTTTTTGAATAGGGAAGTACAATACTACTCCTTTTTTAACCCATTCATTAACTTGCCAGCCATTTGCAGTAGGCTCTGCACAACGCAATGTACCTGCGTCACAAAGTGCCACGACTTCTCTAATAGCAGCAATAGTTGTTGCATCGGTTAATAAAGAGTGATCATCCCACGCTTTTTCTATGATATTTTGTAAATCTTTCATGTGTTATATTTCAGTATTAAATCTTAATTTTTTTATGTACTTCGGAAATTTGCTGCGCCGTAAAAATAATTTATACAAAATAAATATCTGTTAATTTAAAAATTCCAAAATCTCTGTTTACTACTTTTGTTTGTTAATCAAAAACTAGAAAAAGTAAAATAGTTTTAAGCGTCAATTATATAACTCAACTATTTAAAAGAATCTAAAGTCAATTTACTAGGCTGCAATGTAAAATTAAAAACAAAGATAACAACCCCATTCATTCCTTGCATACATTTTTAGCATACTAATCCTTAAACCCTTATTTTTGCCGAAATATGGCACGTATTTTAGCAATTGATTATGGAACTAAACGCACGGGAGTTGCCGTGACAGATGAGTTGCAATTAATTGCCAGCGGATTGACAACCGTAGATACCCATAAACTAATGCCTTTTTTAAAAGAATATATTAGTAACGAAAGCGTTGAAACTGTCGTCATTGGAGAGCCAACACAAAAGGATGGTTCGGCAAGTGATGTGGAAGGTAATATTCAGAACTTCATAAAGGGTTTTGAAGTCATATTTCCGAAGATACCCTTAAAAAGAGTGAATGAGCGTTATACTAGTAAAATGGCGTTCCAAACAATGATTGATAGTGGCTTGACAAAAAAACAAAGAAAAAATAAAGCACTAGTTGATGAAATAAGTGCAACAATTATATTACAGGAATATTTGTATAACAAGTAAAAATTATTTGAATGCACTATCATTTGTTATAATGCGTTCAACATTAAATATTTAATTAATGATTTTACCAATAGTTGCTTACGGCGACCCAGTTTTAAGAAAAGAATGTGAAGAGATTTCAAAAGATTATCCTAAATTGGATATTCTGTTGGAAAATATGTACGAAACAATGTATGCCGCAAATGGAGTAGGGTTGGCTGCACCACAAATAGGGGTGCCTATTCGATTATTTCTAGTAGATGCAACTCCTTTTGGAGATGATGAAGATTTAACAGAAGAGGAACAAAAGCAAGTTTCAGAATTTAAAAAGACATTCATCAATGCAACAATCCTAGAAGAGAGTGGGGATGAATGGGCTTTTAACGAAGGTTGTTTAAGTATTCCAGATGTACGTGAAGACGTGTTTCGTCAACCAGATATTAAGATTGAATATTTTGATGAAGATTTTAAAAAGCATACAGAAGCATATTCTGGTATTATTGCTAGAATCATTCAACATGAGTATGACCATATTGAAGGTGTGTTGTTTACAGACAAACTTTCACCATTAAAAAAGAGATTAATTAAAGGGAAATTGACAAACATTAGTAAAGGAAAAACGAACATCGATTACCGTATGCGTTTTCCAAATGCTAAAAAGAAACGTTAAACAATTGCATATAAAAAATATTCAAAACATATTTGCACCCTTATTTTAAATAATAAATAGACTTTATGAGCTTAGAAAAAGTATTATCAATTTCAGGAAAGCCAGGGCTTTACAAATTAACAACTCAAACAAGAAGCGGCTTTTTAGCTGAATCTCTTCTTGATGGAAAAAGAATTAACGTAAGTGCTAGACATAACGTAAGTCTACTTTCTGAAATTGCAATTTATACCCTAACAGAAGAAGTACCATTAAGAGCAGTATTTGAAAAAATAGCAAAAAAAGAGGATGGGAAAGCAACTATAAGTCATAAGGTTTCTAAAATAGAATTAGAAGAATATTTCTTCGGGATTTTACCAGATTATGATGAAGAACGTGTTTATGCAAGTGATATAAAAAAAGTTGTTCAATGGTATAATCTTTTAGTTAAGAATGACTTAACAGACTTTTCAGAAGCTGAAGAAGCAGTAGAGGAAGAAGTTAAAGATAAGTTGACAACCCCACAGCGCGATGCTATAACTGGAGTTTCAAAAACAACTTCACCTAAAGGTGGAGGTAAATCATCTTCTAAAAAAGGAGGAACAGCAAAAAGTACAGCTGCAAGAAAGAAGTAAATAATAAATAGTTTATAAAAAAAGCTGTCCAAAAGGACGGCTTTTTTTATTTAATACGTTGTGTTAAAAAATAACTGTACTTTTTAAAATTAATTTGATAACTTTTACATTTAAACCACAAACCACAAAATGAACTCACGCCAACAACAACTCGCCGCTTTTGATCGCTTACTTACAATAATGGATGAGTTACGGGAGCAATGTCCTTGGGATAAAAAGCAAACCATGGAAACATTACGTCACTTAACAATAGAAGAGACCTATGAGTTGGGAGATGCTATATTAGAGAACGACTTAGATGAGGTAAAAGGAGAATTAGGTGATTTGTTATTGCACATTGTTTTCTATGCTAAAATAGGGAGTGAGACAAATGATTTTGATATTGCTGATGTAACAAACCAGATTTGCGAAAAACTTATATCTCGTCACCCACATATTTATGGTGATGTTGAGGTGGCAGACGAAGAAGAGGTAAAAAGAAATTGGGAAAGTTTAAAACTTAAAGAAGGTAAAACAAGTGTATTACAAGGAGTGCCTAAGTCATTGCCAGCATTAGTTAAAGCAAATAGAATACAGGATAAAGTTGCAGGAGTGGGGTTTGATTGGGAAAAGCCAGAACAAGTTTTTGAAAAACTACAAGAAGAACTAGGGGAATTACAAGTTGAGGTTGCCGCTAATGACCAAGAAAAAATGGAGGCCGAATTTGGTGATGTTCTATTTTCTATGATAAACTATGCGAGATTTTTGAAAATTGATCCAGAAAACGCTTTAGAACGAACTAATAAAAAATTTATTAAAAGGTTTCAATACTTAGAGAAAAAGGCAAAGTCCCTAGATAAAGAATTAAAAGATATGACGCTTGAGGAGATGGATATATTTTGGGAAGAAGCTAAAGCCATCTAATTACTAAAAATTAGATATTCTTTTAATATTTTTAAGTATTTGAACCCTATATTATTCTTAATCCATTCAAGGCTTTTGGGAGTATAGAAAATAACGTGGGTACTATCATTTTTGTAAAACCAATTATCAAATTCATGTTTATCTGGAAGCAGCGAAGTTTTACAAATTAGTTGACCGTTTTCTTTTAGCAAGGATTTTAAAAGGTTAAATTCTTTTTCGGGATTATTAAAGTGTTCTATAACCTCACAACATACAATGTAATTGTATTGTGTTTTAAAGACAATTTTGTTAGGATGAAAAAAAGGGTCGTATAATGTTACATTATAACCTGCTTGATCTAATAACTTAGCAATTACAGGTCCTGTTCCAGCACCAAAATCTAGTCCATCCGAAGTTTTACTAAATTTATTTTTTATGTGCGTAACAATTGGCATTACAAATGATTGATATCCTATATCTTCGACATTATTATTGTGTTTTAAATATCTTTCTTTTTCTGCTTTTTCAGAAAGATGAAATTCAGATGGCACAGAAACTACATCACAAGTATCACAATACACAAATTTTCGTTTCTTGTAGAATGCATAAATTTTTGTAGTAAAGTTTTTACAAAGTAAGCATTGATGTTTTCCCATATTCTTAACGTAACTAAAAATAGTCCAGCTTAGTAAATATACTTAGCTGGACTATTAACACTATAAATAATTATAAAAATGCTCTATAATTAAGCTTCAGTATCAAGAGCTTCATCAGTTGATTTTGGAGCTTCTTGAATTTCTGGTTGTGGTGCGTCTTTTGCAGCACGCATTGCCTTTATTTTTGAATATTTCTGCTTCCACAGCGCCAATTGCTCTTTATGCTTTGCGATATTTTTGTGAACATCTTTGACTAAAGGGTTATCATCATCAACATGACGGAAAAAACCTAAATTATTCTCTAATTGACTAATTTCTGCTTGAACTTCATCAACCTTTTTAGATAAGAAAAATTGTTCGTTTTGTAACTGGCGATCATCGTCTTGAGAAACCATTGAGTTTACTTTATTCTCAAATTTTATAAGCTCAGCTTCTTTTTTATCTAAGTCAAGTTTACCAAATAATCCGTCAAGGACTTTGTTAAATTTCTGGTCAATACTTTTCTTTTTAAAAGGAACACGACCTATTGATTTCCATTCGGTTATTTTTTCTTTGATAGCAGTAATATCAACTTTATGATCTCCTGTTAATTCAAGGTTTTCTGTAGCATCAAGTAATACTGTTTTCTGCTCTAAGTTTACTACCTCTTCTTTGTTTTCTTCATCTTTTAAGGCATTTAACCTATCAAAATAATGATTACAAGCTTTTTTAAATTGCTTCCAAACTTTATCGCTTTCATTTCTTGGTACGTGACCAATCTTTCGCCAATCTGCTTGGACTTTTTTCATAAGCTGCGTTGCACTTTTATAATCCTCACTATCTTTATGCTCTTCAGCAATAGCAATGAGTGCGCGCTTTTTCTCTAGATTTTCAAACTGCTGATTTTTTTGATTTTTATAAAAATCATTTTTAGCTTTATTGAAGTTACGCATAGTGTCTTTAAAACTAGCCCAAATCTCCTTGTTTTTGTCTCTTGGAACACGTCCAGCTGTAAAAAAGATATCCCGTATTTCTTGCACCTGTTTCATGGATTCTTGCCATGCTTTATGGGTAGGTTTTGCTTCTGCTTTTACCTTATCAATAAGCCCAATAAGTTCTTTTTTGATGCTGTAGTTAGCCTTGAAAGTATCTTCTAATGCAGCTTCAGCCTGTTCTTTTTTATCGTGGATAACTCTAGATGCTGCACTAAATTTTTCCCAGATTTCATCACTTACTTCACGTGCAACAGGTCCAATCTCTTCTTTCCATTTGCGGTGAATTAATTGTAACTCTCTAAAAGCTTTATTAATATCACTCTCTTCAGCAAGTTCCTCTGTGTGTTTAATAAGTTTTTGCTTTTCTTCAAGATTGTGTTTAAAGTCTAGCTCTCTAAACTCATTATCTAAATGCAGAGCGTTATAATAATTGTCAACATGGTGGTGATAATTGTTCCACACTGTATTATATTTATCACGCGGAATTGCTCCCGCATCACGCCAGCGCTCTTGAATATCCTTTAGTTTTTTGTAATTTTTATTTACACTTTCATCCGTTTCTACAAGAGCTTTTAACTCTTCAATTAAAGCAGTTCTAGTTACTAGATTACTTTCTAGGCTTTTCTTTAAATTATTATAGTATGCATTTTTTTTAGCTCGGTAGATAGAAAATGCTTCGTTGAATGCTTTTTTTTCAGAAGATTCGTAATGAAAATCTATGATGTTTCCACCTTCAGCAAGAAACTCTTCTTTTTTAGTTTTAAGTAATTCTTGAAACTGGTTATTGAACTCGTTTTTGATTTCATCAACGGGATCCTTTATTTTTTGAACGGGGTATTTAGTAACTAAATTATTTAATGCTTCGGTTAAGTTGGGCATTGAAAGCTCACTATAGTCAACTTCAGGTATCTCAATTTCATCTGTTTCGTTAATATCATCAGATGTTTCTATTTCCTCTTCATCCACTTCGTTTTCTTCTGAAACGTCACTACTTGTATCACTATCGCTCTTTTCAACCATTGTAACAACCTCAGTAGTTTTTACTTCTTTGGAAGGAGTTTCAATTGAAGTTTCGGGAGTTGTGTTTGGTTTTTCCGTAGCTTTTTCAACAACGGCAGAAGTTTCGGGGGTATCTATTTCCGAAGGTATACTATCACTAGTGCTATTTTGAGCAGTAGTTTCTGCTTGGTTTATTTCCGAAGTTATTTCAGAATTATCAGTTGTTTTTTTGTCGTTTTGGTTTCCGCTAGGGGAGATTTCTTCAGACATTTCTTTCAATGTTAGGGTTCATATTCTTGCTGGTGAAGATACTAACTACTAATAAGAATGCCAAGATAGGCGTGGGTTTTTAAAAATGAAGTATTGAATTTATAAGTTCCATATTTTCCAAGATTTTTTAGCTTGGTATTCTAGCATTTTCATTCCGTTTGAAACTGTGGCGCCTTTAGCAAAACCTCTTTTTAGAAATTCGGTTTCTGTTGGGTTGTAGATAAGGTCGTAAAGAAAATGACTTGGGGTAATTAAATTGTATGGAATGTTTGGGCATTCTGTAACATTGGGATGTGTGCCCAAGGGTGTTGTGTTTATAATTAACTTGTATTTATTAATTACTTCTGGAGTAAGAGCTTTGTATGAAAGTTGTCCTTCTTTTGGAGTTCTTGACACAACTTTAAAATCAAAGTTCATTGCCTTGAGGACATATATAATTGCTTTTGAAGCACCACCACTTCCTAGCACAAGTGCTGTTTTTTCTTTGAATAGAGGGAATGATGTTAGTGCCTTTGCAAAGCCATAATGGTCTGTATTATAGCCTGCAAGACGACCATCATTTAAAATTTTAATGGTATTAACAGCACCAATTTTTTTTGCTTCTTTATCAATACGATCTAAGTAAGGAATAACATCCTCTTTGTAAGGGATGGTAACGTTTAATCCTTTGATTTCTGTATTATCTTTTAGAATGTTTTGAAGCTGATTGATATTTTTAATATCAAAATTGACGTAGGTGTGGTTTAGTTTTTCTAAATCAAACTTAATAGTGAAGAATGTTTTTGAAAATGAATAACTTATATTTTTTCCTACGAGACCAAATTTAGCCATTATTTTTATGCTTCATTTTATAATACCAGTCTAAACTAAGTACAATTAATATTCCTACAAAAATGCAACATAAAGCTAGGATGGTATCGAGAGAAAATTCTGACGGAAAATATCTATTATAACCTACAATAATATTTTTGCCATTGGCATCTACTAAAATATTATTTGAAGTATCTAAGCTAAAAACTTTTGTTTTCCATGGCCAAACAACACCTAATGAACCTGCGATGAAACCAATAATTACTGCATAAGTTGCTTTTTTATATCTTTTTAAAACATATCCTAATATATGTGATAATGAAATTAATCCTACTAATGAACCCAATGAAAACGCAGTGAGTACTTTTAATAAACGCATATGGCCTACGTCATTTACAAAGCTAAAATTACCTTGAACCATCATTGCAAAAGTGTCAAACAATGCATTTACGCTATCAACTAGAAGTAAAACGTAATTTCCTAAAAGGATAAGTATAAATGAGCCTGATAAACCTGGAAGCGTCATGCCACTTACTCCAATTATGCCACAAAAGAAAACAAAAAATAAATTATCATTTTCACGAGCAGGCTCTAAAAAACTAATAGCAACTCCTGCTGCAATGCCGCAACATAGATATGCAATGTACTTTCTATTCCATGCTCCAAAATCTTTTGATATATAATAAATTGAACCTATTATCATCCCAAAGAAAGCGCTCCAGACGTAAAGTTCATAGTGGATAATAAGATAGTCTAGAATTTTAGAAACACTAAAATAACTAATAATCATTCCTAAAATAAGCAACCCTAAAAATGAACCATTGATGTATCTATAAAAACTTTTAAACCTGCCGCCTAATAGTAGCTTGAATGCTTTTTTATTAATACGTTGAAGTGAATAGATAAACTCTTCATAAAAACCAGCAACAAAGGCTACCACACCACCAGATACACCAGGTACTTTATTTGCAGCGCCCATGACTAAGCCTTTTAAGACCAGCCAGATTTTATCTGAAGATGATCTTTGGGGTGTCAATTAATTTCTTGTTTTGAATTTTTTTTTGTTGCAGTAAATTCTAAAAAATAGATACAAGCAAAACCAAAAATAGTGCAGATAATTGCTGCTATTATTTGAGGATCACCATCATAGTTAGCAGGAAGAATACTACGTTCTAAAAAAGGTATTTCTTCACCATGACTGTTAACTCTGTACTTTAAAACTTCTTTCCATGGCCAGATTTTATTTAAAGCGCCTATCATAAAGCCAGTTAGAATGGCTAACGTTATATTTTTATAATGCTTAAACATCCAGTTAAGAACCCCTGAAAATACTTTTAATCCAGCAATAGCTCCAATACCAAAAGTAATTAATTTTAAAAATGCATTAGAAACTTGACCAAAATCTACCCTTAAAATGCCCTCGCTAAAACTTGAAATTGTACCTATTACAGAGGTGTAAGCTCCAAGCAATAAGAGTATAAATGCTCCTGATATACCTGGTAATATCATTGCAATAATAGCAATAAACCCAGCTAAAAATAAAAACCAAGTACTGTCGGTATTGCCTATTGGTTCTGCAAGAGTAATATAATATGAAAGTGCAGCTGCAATGAATACAGCAATCAATACTGAAAGTGAAAAACGAGTAATTTGTTTTCCTACGTATAAAATACTTGCAACCACTAGTCCAAAAAAGAATGCCCAGACTAAAACAGGGTATGTGGCTAGTAGCCAGGTTATTAATTTTGCTAATGAGATAATGCTCACAGCAACACCACCAAATAAAGTAACTAAAAAACCAAGATTAAATGTAACCCAAGCAGCTTTTAAACCTTCTTTTTTCCAAATTTTAAAGAAAGAAAAATTAAGGTTATGTATTGTTTCGATTAGTTCTTCGTAAATCCCAGAAATAAAAGCGATAGTACCGCCACTTACTCCAGGAACTACATCTGCAGCTCCCATTGCTAGGCCTTTTGCAAATAGGGTTAATGATTGTAAAAGCGTACGTGAAGGCATAATAGTTGGGTTGTTATGCTCTCAAAAATACAATTTATAACGTAGTTTTTTTATGGTTTTTCACAATTTCTTTAACTGATTTACTTGATAATATCATGGGGAATAACTCCTCAATAATCATGAAAAACTCTGGTTCAATATCAAGTGCATTTTTTAAATGAAATGCTCCACTATGCATTTCGGCGGTGACATAATATAAGCCTGCTAATCTAAATTCAATTTCAGCACATTCAGGATAGAATTCATTAGCTTGTGTTAGGTTATTGATAGCAGCCTCATATTCTCCAAGCTTTGTTAGTATGTCTGCACGAGTAAGCCATGTTTCAAGTTCATAATTGCCGAGTTCAATAGTTTTTCTAAAGCCTGCCTCTGCTTCTTCAAACCACTGAAGCCTTTTATTTATTTTAGCATAACGTTTCCAATAGTGCACATTTTCACTATCAATACTTATGGCTCTGTCTATAAAATAAAGTGCTTTCTCAAAATCTTTTCGTTTATAATAGTAATCCGTAATAGCTATCCAGCCCTTATCTAATAAAGGGTCTTCTTCAACACATTTTGTAAAATATTGTAATGATAACTCACTATTACCCTTTTTTTCATAACATTTTCCTATTCGTAATAAAGCGAATGAGGTAGGGTCATCAATTCCTAATGTGATTGTGTAACTTTCTATGGCTTCTTCAAAACGGTTTAGCTTTTCTAAAACTTTACCCTTTTCTAAATAAGCACCTACAAAACGATCATCACTTATAATAGCAAAATCAAATGCGGCTAATGCTTTTTTATACTTCTCTACAATACAATATTGTTTGCCTATTTGGTGCCAAGCAACCTCGCAATATGGATTTTTGTTCAGAAAGACATTGAGGTACTCAATAGCTTCTTCGTTTTCTTCAAGACACTCAAAGCAATAAATTATATTATAAAGCGCAGAATAATCTGTATCATCGCTTTCTAAGCATCTCATGAAGCTATTCTTTGCATTTTCAAAATCTTCCAAGAATAAATATTCCATTCCTAGAAGAGAAAGAACATCTGCTTTGTCTAGCGTTATTTCTAAGGCGGTTTCTAGTAATTTAATTGCACCTTCGTGATCGTCTCTACGGGATAATATATTTGCTTTTTGAATGTAAATTTCTTCGTTAGATTGCTCTATTTGATATAGTTCTTCTAATAAGGCATCAGCTGTATCTAGCTCATTTTCAAAAATGAACATTTCAACCTGAAATAATTTAAGATTTGTAGAAGTAGGGTGTTGTTCAAGACCAAGCTTAGTTGCTTTTTTAGCTAATGAAATTTTACCTATTTCTAAATAGTGATGAATAATTTCTTCAAACTGGTCAGCATCAAAAAATAAAATGCTATTCGTTTTGAGCATAGACTCAAAACGAGTTAGTGATAAATTATTAGGTTCGTCTGGAAGTAAATTCATACGCTACAATTTTACGGTTCCTACTAATTTAAAGATAGGAATGTAATATGGAATTCAATTAATGTGCCGCTATTCTTGTTAACGACTTATCAACAGATAATTTTGGTTTTAAGCTGCTGTTTTTCAATTGTTAACTCTTGCTTTGTTGGTCTTCAATGCTATCCAGGATTTCAGTCAAGATGGCACATCCTTCTTTTATTTCTTCTTCTGAAATGGTTAGGGGTGGTGTAATGCGTACTGCTGTTACTTCAAATAGTAACCAGAATAAAATGAGACCACGATCTTTACAACGTAGAATAATTTCTGAAGCTATTGTAGCACTCTCTGTAATAATTGCAAGCATGAGTCCTCTTCCTCGTATTTCTTTAATGAGTGAATGTTGTAGCAGGGAACGGAACAATTTTTCTTTTTGTAACGTTTCAGCAATTAGGTTAGTTTCGGTAATTTCTTGTAACGTTGCTAATGCTGCCGCAGCAATTACTGGATTACCGCCAAACGTAGTAATATGCCCTAATTTAGGCTTATCTTGTAATAGCGCCATTAATTCGTGAGATGCAGTAAATGCTCCAATAGGTAAGCCGCCTCCCATGCCTTTTCCCATTACGAGAATATCAGGAATGACATTAAAATGTTCAAAGCCAAAGAGTTTTCCTGTTCGACCAAATCCCGGTTGGATTTCGTCAAGAATCAGTAAAGCTCCCATTGCTTCGCATCTCTCTTTAACTTTTACAAGAAAGTTATTCGTAGGTTCAATAAACCCTGCACCTCCTTGTATAGTTTCAAAAATTACAGCTGCTGTTTTTTGAGTTATGCGTTCTATAGAGGATTCCTCATTAAAATAAATGGGGTAACATTCTGGAACAAGTGGGCCAAAAGCTGTTTTTCGTTCTTCAAATCCCATAATGCTCAGCGAACCCATTGTGTTGCCATGGTACGCGTGGTGTGCATATAATATTTCGGCTCTGCCTGTGGCACGTCTTGCCAGTTTTAATGCTCCTTCAATAGCTTCTGTGCCACTGTTAACCAAGTAGGTTGTTTCGAGTGATGGTGGTAGGTGAGAGGCTAATAATTTTGAAAGTGCTACAGCTGGTGCTTGAATATATTCGCCATAGACCATAACATGCAAATATTTTTCTGTTTGTTCTTTTACTGCGGAAACGACGCGAGGATGACAATGTCCTAAACTACATGCAGAAACTCCAGCAACAAAATCTAGATGTTTTTTTCCTTCGCTATCATAAATATAACTACCTGCTGCATGCGAAATTTCCATCGCTAACGGATGTGGTGTGGTTTGCGTTTGATATGTGTAGAAATCCTTTTTCAAAGGTTAATTTTCTTTTTTGGGAGTATTGTTTTTCTCAACATTTGTGTCTGGTGCTGTTTCAGGGGCAGCATCTTCAGGACGGTTTTTAAAATCTTTAGGAGATAATTTTGAAGATTCGGGCAAGTTCAATTCTTCTTCGGTTTTTTCTTCAAAGAATTCTCCATCATCCTCAGGTAATGGTATTCCTTTAATTTTAGGTAAAATAGGGGGTGGCTTGTTTTTAAAAAGATCTTCTTTTTTTAACAAACGTTCATCACCACGCCATTCAAAACCTGAAAGAATTCGCGCTTCTGGCGGAAGCATAGAAAGTGGATATACCTTCCCTTTCCCTTTTTTGATAAAGCGAATTCCTTGAATTTCTTGATTTTCTAAATACAACTGGATGGAACTTGAAACCGTATTATTAATACCAATCATTTTATCATTATCATTACGGGCAAAGTAAATTACTTGTGCGTTTTTATCAATATTGACGGTGTCTAATTGATTTTCTGTGAACAAGCCAGTGAGTCTCTCTCCTTTAACTTGATTAAAACCAAGACTATCTTTTTGTGCTAAGAATGCATTGTTGAACACTTTTAATGTATCTAGCTTTTCAGTTTTAGTATTAGTTATTAAATGAATGGTATCACCTGTCATTTGGTTTTCGCCACTCCATAAAATAGGACGTCTTAGCATTTTTGTAATTCCTTCTTTTTGAAAAAGGTAAATGGAATCACATTTTCCAGACGTTGCTTCTTCACCAGGTTTTGGTTCTTGAAACATGCGGGCACGATAAAATCCTTTGAGAATTCTGTTTTCAGGTTTTCCTGTAATTTGCAGTGTATCTGCGTGGACATATAATGAGTCATTATCTCTTACCGAAATTGCGACAGCTCTTTTAGTAATAAATACGGAGTCTTTTTTTCTAAATACTTCTGCATAATGGCCTTTGATAATACTTTGATTTGCGGTGTCTAAAACACGAATGTTATTAGTTGCTGACGCAAAAGCTTTGTTTCTATCAAAATAAATACTGTCACCATATAGGGTGCGATTGTCATAATCTACTCTAGAGTTTTTTACAAAATAACCAGTATCTCCTCGCGTGTCGTAATAACCACGTTCACAGTAAACTGTACTGGTTTCGCTCTCAATAACAGATTTTCCATAAAGATACGCGCCTCCTGTTTCGCTATAAAAGTCAAGTTGTGGAGAGGTTACTGTATATTTTGGGTTGACAATTTTTACGTTACTGATAAATTGGTATTTTTTGCTCTCGGCATAATATCTACCTATTCGGCTTGTTAAGGTGCTTGCGGTATCAATTACAGTGCCTCCAGACCTATAAAATGCTTGTTGCTTTACGCGGTCAAAGTAAAGCGTGTCAGTTTTTAAAGTTGTTTTTGGTTCTTTAAATACTACATTTCCACTAGCAAAGGCAAATTTGGTGTTTCCATTGTATTCAGCATAACTACTGTTCATGGTGATAGTGTCTGCTTGTTTTATTTTAACATCACCATATGCTTTTACAAAATTATCATTTAGATACACGAATGCTTGGTTACACCACATTTCAACTCCTTCATGAAGTATATATACCTGTTCATTAGCTTCTTTTGTATAGATAAAAGCATCTGGCAATTCTGGTCGTCTTTCTAAATATCCAGACTTTATGTCAACTTTAGTTTTTTCCTGCTCTTGGTTGGGTTGTGCAAATGAGGCAGTGGTTACTGTAAGTAAAAGGAGGATTATTAGTATGTTATTTGCTTTGTTCAATATTAATTTTATTTCTGTTAGGGTTGAAATTTTATGGAACGTGTAATTTATTAAAATTGCTTTTAATTATTGAAACAAAACATACCTTGGCGGAACTAGCCCATTTAATCTCATATAAACAAGCATTTGAGCTCTGTGATGAGTTATATGGTCAGAAAGTAATAAGAAAATTTGCCTTTTGGATCTATTTAAACCAAAATAGTCTAACTCGTCATCTAATTGAGTTGTGTCAAACTCTTTAATTAGATTTTTTGTTTCAACAAATGTTTTTTCGATCGTTGCGATCATTTCTTTTTTAGATTTATTAGAAACTTTATAGATTGTGTCTGTTTTCCAGTCTTTTGATGGTCTTCCTCCTAATAATGATTGACTATGCCAATCCATTGCATATCCTATATGTAATAGATTTTCAGCAAAAGACATTGATTCTGGTGTAGCTTTAAAGTTGTATTTATCTTCTGGCATTGTCTCCGCGACAAGGATTAGATACTTTTGTGAATTTTCTAACCGTTCAATAAAATCTTCAACGAAACTATTCTGCTGAGCTATTGTAGGAAATAAAACTGAATTAAACAGCAAAAAAAATAAAAGTATAAATAGTTGCTTCATAGTCTAGTTTTTTTAGATTTTTCTTCACTTAGTTAACTTAAATTATAAACGATTTTTATTTATTTAAATTTTGTTGTTAAGTCACATTTCCGAAGTAAAGACGAAACAATTACTAAAAAATCACAATCCCGAGAAGTATCGGGATTGTGATTTTTTTATCTATGTATTGTTTGAGTTCTATCTGGTCCTACTGAAACTACTTTAATAGGAATCTCTAATTCTTTTTCTAAAAATTCAATATATGTATTAAGCTCTGCGGGAAATTGTGATGGGTCTGTCATTTTTGTCAAATCTTGTTTCCAGCATTTGAAAGTATTGTAAATAGGGGTTACATTTTCTGGCTCAATATTGTACGGTAAATGAGTAATTGTTTCACCTTTATATTTGTAGGCAGTACACACTTTTAATTCATTGAATCCAGAAAGTACGTCGCCTTTCATCATCATTAATTGTGTTACTCCGTTTACTTCACACGTATATTTAAGCGCAACTAGATCTAGCCAACCACAACGTCTAGGGCGTCCTGTAACGGCACCAAATTCTCTTCCTACTTTTGCCATTTCTGCACCTACTTCATCAAAAAGTTCTGTTGGGAATGGGCCAGAACCTACTCTTGTGGTATATGCTTTAAAAATTCCGTAAACATCCTTTACTTTATTTGGGGCTATTCCTAAACCTGTACAAGCACCTGCAGCAGTAGTATTTGAGGAGGTAACAAAAGGATACGTTCCAAAATCAATATCAAGTAATGAACCTTGTGCGCCTTCGGCTAGAATTGTTTTTCCTGATTTAATTGCTTGATTTAAATATTCTTCGCTATCAATAAATTGTAACTCTTTTAATCTTTCGACTGCTTCAAAAAACTCAGTCTCCATTTCATCTAAATCATATTGGACATCTACATTGTAAAAAGCAATCATTGCCTCATGCTTATCTGCTAAAGCTCTGTATTTGTCTTTCCAGTCAGTAAGTTCTAAATCACCCACGCGAATTCCATTACGACCTGTTTTATCCATGTATGTAGGTCCTATTCCTTTTAAAGTAGAGCCTATTTTTGCTTTTCCTTTTGAGGCTTCACTTGCTGCGTCTAGTAATCTGTGTGTAGGCAAGATTAAGTGTGCTTTTCTAGAAATAATAAGCTTGGCTTTGTAATCAATATCAAATTGATCAAGACCTTCTAATTCTTTTACAAAAACAACTGGATCAATCACAACGCCGTTACCAATAACGTTCATAGATTTTTTATGAAAAATACCTGATGGGATGGTTCTAAGTACATGCTTAATTCCATCAAATTCCAAGGTGTGACCTGCGTTTGGGCCTCCTTGAAAGCGTGCAATAATATCATAATCTGCTGTTAGAACATCGACAATTTTTCCTTTGCCTTCATCTCCCCATTGTAATCCTAGTAGTAAGTCTACTGCCATAATAAAATATAATTGTTCCCTATTTTTTTTTAGGGCTGGTTGTGTTTTTCTTTCCGTAAAAATAAAGTGAATGTTTTGTGATTTCAATATCAAAAACCTCTTCAATAGTTTTCTTTATTGTTTGAATTCTGGGGTCACAAAATTCTATTACTTCACCATCTTCTAATATAACGTGATCGTGTTGTTTATCAAAATACGATTTTTCATAATGTGCTTGGTTTTGACCAAACTGATGTTTTCTTACAAGCGCGCACTCTAACAACAACTCTATAGTATTATATAGTGTTGCACGACTTACACGATAGTTTTTATTTTTCATGTTGATATAGAGAGACTCTATGTCAAAATGTTCTTTTTGGTCGTAGATTTCTTGTAAGATTGCAAACCGTTCTGGAGTTTTACGGTGTCCTTTTTCTTCTAAAAATGTAGTGAATACATTTTTGACAACGGCTTGATTATCGATGGCAGTTTTTAGCGTCATAATAAGCTACAAAGTTACTTAATTTACTTGCGTGTTACTTTATCAATTCCGTTTATTTTTTTAATGTTTTGAACCAAGTTATCAAGAATGTTTTTATTTTTTACAACGACGACAATATTACCTGTAAATACACCATCGTTACTATCAAAATGAACACCTCTCATATCAATATTTAAGTTGTTTGAAATTTCTTTCGTTACTTCATTCACTAATCCTATAGTATCAATTCCTGTGATGGAAAGTTCTGCTTTAAAGTCCCGTTGAGTAGAATCAATCCACTTGGCAGGCATAACACGATAGTTATAATTTCCTTGCAATTGTACCGCATTAGGACAGTTTTGTTTGTGCACTTTAATACCTTCATTTACAGTAAGAAATCCAAAAACATCATCACCAGGAATAGGGTTGCAACAATTAGACATTTTATAATCTAATTTTTGTTCCTCTTTACCAAAAACTAACTGATCGTATTTCTCAGTTATTTCTTCTTTATTTATTTCTTCAAAATTATTAGGCTTACGTATTTTATTTTTGAAAAAACTCACAAAAGCATTACTGCGTGAAGACGCATACTCTTTTAATTGCTTATTATCAATAATACCAGCACCCACACGATAAAATAAATCTAAACTAGTCTTGACCTTGAAAAATCGAACCATTTCGGTAATCGAATTATCATCAAAATTAATTTTTAGAGATTTCAACTTTCTCTTTAAAACTTCTTTTCCTTCATTAGCAGTTTCTTTTCTATCTTCTTTTAAAGATGATTTTATTTTTGAAATAGCTCTCCCCGTATGTGCATAATCTAACCAGTTATTAGTTGGTTTTGCATTGTTTGAAGTAATAATTTCTACTTGGTCACCACTATTCAATATATGACTTAACGGTACTAGCTTTCCATTTACCTTCGTACCCCTAGTGTGAAGTCCAATCTCTGTATGAATAGCAAATGCAAAATCTAATGCAGATGCTCCTTTAGCTAGGGAATACAAATCGCCCTTAGGCGTAAACACAAAAATTTCTTTTGAGTAGAGGTTGAGTTTGAACTCCTCAACAAAGTCAACTGCACTAATGTCTTGATTTTCTAATGTTTCTTGAAGTTTATTTAACCATACTTCAAGCCCGCCATCATCACTGTTTTTATTTTTGTATTTATAGTGTGCGGCAAAGCCTTTTTCGGCAATCTCATTCATACGTTCACTTCGTATTTGTACTTCCACCCACTTGCCTTCTGGCCCCATAACAGTAATGTGTAATGCTTCATAGCCAGTAGATTTTGGAGAAGAAATCCAGTCTCTTAAGCGTACAGGGTTTGGTCTAAAGTGATCTGTTACAATAGAGTATATTTTCCAAGCTATAAACTTTTCATCCTCTGGAGCGCTTTTGTAAATAATTCTAACAGCAAACTTGTCATAAACTTGGTCAAAAGTTACAGTTTGAGCTTGCATTTTTCTACGAATAGAGAAAATAGATTTAGGTCTCCCTTTAATTTCATAATCTAATTTCTCTGCATTTAATGAGTCTTCAATTGTTTTTGAAAACGATTTTATATAAGCATCTTGCTGTTCTTTACTCTCTTTTATTTTACTTAAAATATCATTATAAATCTCTGGCTCTGTATATTTTAAACTTAGGTCTTCTAGCTCAGTTTTAATATTGTAAAGACCTATTCTATGTGCCATAGGAGCATAGATGTATAAAGTTTCACTAGCAATTTTTACTTGCTTGTGCGCTGGCATAGAATCCATTGTTTGCATGTTGTGTAAACGATCTGCAATCTTTATTATAATAACTCGAATATCCTCATTAAGCGTTAATAGCATCTTTCTAAAATTTTCCGCTTGTAGCGATACATCACCCTCATAAGGCATGTTCGAAATTTTAGTCAATCCATCTACAATACGAGCTACAACCTCACCAAACATTTGTTCAATATCTGCTAAGGTGTAAGAGGTATCCTCAACAACATCATGTAAAAGCGCAGCAGCAATAGAGGTTGCATCAAGTCCAATTTCAGAAGCCACAATTTTTGCAACAGCAATAGGATGAAAGATGTATGCTTCGCCACTTTTTCTGCGTTGTTCCTTGTGCGCATCAACAGCTACGTCAAAAGCAGAGCGAATTAGCTTTTTATCTTCGTCTGATAAAATGCGATAGCTAATTCTGAGGAGTTCTTTATATTCCCTAGCAATTGCTTTTCTTTCTTTTTCTAATGCTTGTTCTGTCATACATTAAAAGTACAATTATGACTGAGATAGGGCAATTTTTTCTGAAATTTATTTATCTAAATATTTAAGATAAAAATCCACGTTGTCTTTTAGCTTCAAAAATGAGAATTCCTGCAGCCACCGAAACATTCATCGAGTCAATTTCGCCATTCATGGGTATTTTAATATTCTGGTTACTCGCCGTTCTCCATTTTTCAGAAAGTCCTGTAGCCTCAGTTCCAACAACTATAGCTGTAGGCTTTGTGTAATCGCAGGTGTCATAATTGACTGCTTCTTGAAGAATAGCACTATAAAAGCTAATATTATTGATTTTTAAAAAATCGATTATTTCCTCAGTAGTGCCAGTGGCAATATTGTTTGTAAATACGCATCCCACACTACTACGTATAATGTTTGGGTTATATAAATCTGTTTTTGGGTTTGCGATAATAAAAGCATCCACATTTGCAGCATCTGCAGTACGTAAAATTGCACCAATATTTCCAGGCTTTTCTGGTGCTTCACTAATGAGGATCAATGGGTTTTTATGCTGAAATTTTAAATCCTTTAAAGATAAAGCTTTGGATTTGGCGATTGCGATAATACCTTCGGTAGTGCTTCGGTAGGCTAATTTTTGATAGACGTCTAATGAGACTTCAATTATTTCGGTTTCTTGAGTTTTAAAGTTAGTTAAGTTTCCGAAGAAAATTTCAGAACAAAATAAAATAGTTTTGATGCTATAACCACCTTTAATAGCAAGCATAATTTCACGTTCACCTTCTATAATAAATGTACCTGTTTTCTTGCGTTCGCGAGACTTGTCAAGTAAGAAAAGGCATTTTTTTATAAATGTATTTTGAGGGCTATCAATTTTTTTATGCATGGGGTAAAGATATAAAATAAGCTACCTATAAAATTTTTTTATAGACCAGATACTATGGACAGTTTTAAGGCAATATATGTATATTTAGCAAAAAAAAATATGAAAAATATTATACTCTTGTTCTTCTTTATAGCAGGAAGTACCGTTGCACAAGTGACTGCAAATTTACCAGATAATATAAGAATATGTGATGTGAACAATCCTGGAGATGGGGTTGAAGTTTTTGACCTTACTATTAGAGAAGATCAAATTCTTAATGGCCAAACTGGTTTAACGGTTACTTATCATTTAACAAGTGGTGCGGCACTAAGCGGTTTTGGTGCATTTACTAATCCTCAAACATATACTAATACCTCAAACCCACAGTTAATATTTATAAGAGTGCAAGGCAATGGAGATTGGGATGTTACAAATATGGAAATTGAAGCTGTCGCTTTTCCAGAGGCTGAAATGCTTCCTGAAGATATTACAATAGATGAAGGTGATGGGAATGGGCAGGCGGTTTTTGATTTAACTATTAATGAAGATATGATGTTGGGGAGTCAATTTGCAATTGATTTTATTTTTACCTATTACCTCACGCAAGCAGATTGTGATACTGGCGTTAACGCTATTGCGAATCCTAGTACGTTTACAAATTTTGAAAATCCACAAGAAATTTTTGTACGTATGCAAAATGCTATAGCAGATTGTGGTACTTGTTACAACTACCGTATAATGAGCGATGGAACTTTAGGTTTGCATCAAAATGGTTTAAAGAGAGTTTTATTATTTCCCAGCCCTGTAACAACTACTTTAACGATTGAAACTCCGCGCCTAGTTGCAGAGACCACCTATTATATCTACAATTTAAAAGGGCAATTAATGACTTCAGAAATTTTAAGGGTGGGAGATAGTAACAAACAAGTTGATGTTTCTGAGTTAACTAGTGGCGTTTATTTTGTACGACTCATTTCAGAAGGAAGTCAAATTACACAACAAATTATAAAAAAATAAATCTTAAAGGTTTTATAAAAGCTCTCGTCTAAGACGGGAGCTTTTTTATATTTACTAAAATTAAAATTTAAACCAATGAAAAAAATATTGCTCGTAGCAGGAATAGCAATGGCTTTTACTGCTTGTAAAAACGAAACTAAAGAAAATATTAATGCTAATGATATTGTTATCAACGATACGATTAAAGTTGATAAAAGTTTTCCAGCATCTGTTGCTGGAGTAATGAAAGCACACGGTGGATTTGAGCAATGGAATAAGATGAATAATCTTTGTTTTGAGATAGATAAAAATGGGGGAGTGGAAGCACATACTACCTCATTAAAAGATAGAAAGGCAAAAATTGAACATAAGGATTGGACAATAGGTTTTGATGGTAATGATGCGTGGTTACTTGAAAATGAAAAAGGGTCTTACGAGGGTAATGCTCGTTTTTACCATAATTTAATGTTTTATTTTTATGCTATGCCATTTGTGCTTGCAGACGATGGTATTACATATACAGATTTACCAGAAACTGAAATTGATGGTGAAAAATATAAAGGAATTAAAATTAGTTATGGAACTGACGTAGGGGATTCACCAAAAGATGAATACGCATTATATTTTGATCCTTCAACAAACCAAATGGTATGGTTGGGGTATACAGTTACATATAATCAAGGTGAAAAAAGTGACAAGTGGAGCTTCATTAAATATGATAAATGGCAAAAAGTAAATGGGCTTATGCTCCCAGAAAAATTAACATGGTATAATGTAGAAAATGGGCTACCTACGAGTGAGCGAAAAGATATGTTGTTTAGCAAGGTTACGGCTACTGAGACTATCCTTGAAAATAAAATTTTTGCAAGACCTCAAGGGGCAATTGTAGTTCCTAAATAATATAAAAATTATGCTTTAATAAAAAGACCCAAATTCAAAAAAATATTGAGTTTGGGTTTTTTTGTTGTTTTTTAAAATTACTCGAGTGTCTTGATTAATTGAATGTTTTTTATTTCTGTTTCGGTTAATAAATTTGTAGCGTCTAGATTTTTATTTTCGTACCAAGATTGTGACTTAAAATAAGTGTCCATTTCTCTGCCTTTTAAAAAGGTGTGACCATGCCGAGCAAATATTTCGTTGCGCATAATTTTTAAATCTTTTTTACTGTATGATTCTAGATCCCCTAATGAAAGTTGTGTTGTACTAGCTTTTGGGAAGCGCCCATTAACAGTGGGTTGCTTAATTGCTGCTTTTTTAGGTGTTTCTTCTTTAATAATTACTTCAGGTGTTTTTTCTGGAGTTACTGTTTCAAAATGTTTAGCTACGTGACTGTTTTTTTTATAGATTATAGGAATGTCATGACTATCTTTTGCAATCATTGATTTGCTAATAATACTATCGTTATCATTAAACGCATATATAAATTCTACACGTTCTTTAGGTGAAGCAGCTTTCCAATTACCTTCATATTCAATATTTAATGTATAAGCTTCTTCAACGCCAGCGTCTAACCTTCTTTTTTTACTGGGGAATCTTTTATTTCGATTTTTTGATATGTCAATTATAGTATAATCACGACTCAAAACTTCGTTACCGCTTTCCTCATACCAATTTAAAAAGTAATCAAAATCTTTTTTTGATTCCTCTATCCATACTTCATTTTCGGTGTTTTTTGTAACAGTATTACTCTCTAATACACTACAGGAAATCATTGAAGTAATTATAACGAACGATAATAAATAACTAAAATTTTTCATGGCTTTTTGGTTTAATACGTCTAGTTGAATAGCTAAAGTTCGGCATTTTTAACCAAACGAATCAAAGTTTATAAGCTAATTTGTAGTTTTACTGATTTGAAATAGAGTAATTTATAATTTCAAAAACTAAAAGGCATTAATTTTGTAAGAGAATTCTTTAATTTAAATAGTGAGCTTTCAAGGATTAAAATTTCAGAAACCTAAAAAAGATAGAACGCTATTAAGTAATTTGTTTTCAGTAGGAGTATAAAATGGTCAAAGTAATCTTAAGTATAGAGATGTTGAGTGCTTTTTGCTTTCAAATGCATTAGCTTATTTAGTCAATATCATTAATTTTAAAGAGTTGATTTATAGCCGATTGAAATTTAGTGTTTTAATGGCCTTTTCTTTACAATACCTCCTTTAATATCTTTTATACTATTCATTACCATAAAAGCATTAGGTTCAATTTTTTCAATTTCGGTATTTAATTTATTTAA
The DNA here is from genome assembly GCF_009014635.1 of Patiriisocius marinistellae. Classification (GTDB taxonomy): domain Bacteria; phylum Bacteroidota; class Bacteroidia; order Flavobacteriales; family Flavobacteriaceae; genus Patiriisocius; species Patiriisocius marinistellae. The sequence goes on from NZ_BKCF01000002.1 coordinate 60,935, forward strand.
TTCCAGTCTTGTTATAACAGTATAAATTATGTCCATTTCTTTTGATTTACCATCAACAGCATAACCTCCTTGACCTTTATAAATTGTTACTCCACGCCCCATTTTATCGATTATCATTTCCTTAATTCGTTTGCTTTGCGTGGAAATTATCGTTACTCCAATATATTCTTCAATACCTTCAATTATAAAGTCTAATGTTTTTGAAGCAGCGATATATGTAATCATAGAATACAGTGCGATTTCAATTGAGAGTAAGTATGCTGCAAATGAGAAAATAATAATATTTATCAATATAATTACATCGCCAATAGTAGTAGAAAATTTTTTACTTAAAAAAATTGCAAGAATTTCTGTTCCATCAATAACAGCGCCGCCTCTAATTGCAAGTCCTATTCCAGCCCCAAGGAAAAAGCCGCCAAAAATAGCAACAAGTAAGTCATCATTAGTAACGTTAGGGAATGGAACAAGTGCCACACAAAGCGCAAGACCAATTATAGCGAGCGCTGTTTTCATAGCAAATCGCTTACCCATAATTCTATACCCCATAACTATAAAAGGTAGATTTACGCCTATAATTAATATGTAAAGTGGAATATCTGTAATTGCAGCTAAAAGCAATGAAATTCCTGTTGCACCACCATCGATAAAGTCATTTGTTAAAAGAAAGCCTTTAAATCCAAACGATGCACAAAAAATTCCAACTACAATGAGAATTAGATTTTTAGTGTTTCTTTTTAATGAAATTACAAATTCTCTATATTTTTTAGCAAGTTCATATTCAGATGGTTTTTCCTTCGGAAATTTGCCACCTTTAAATTTGAGTGTTGTTTTAATTAAAATATTTGCTAAAAACGAATTCATTTATTTCGAAACTTTATTGAATGGAATAAAACTATTATGCACGAACGTCTTTTAAACTATCGTCATTATCAAAAACTTTTTTTACGTAGGAGCAAAGAGGTTTGATTTTTAAATTGTTTTTGCGAGCATGGGCGATAGCTTCCATAACCAATTTTTTACCAAGCCCTTTACCTCCAAATCTTTCCTCAACTTCTGTGTGGTCAATAGCAAATACAGATTTGCTCTCCCATGTATACGTCATTTCGCCGGCAAACTCATTATTTTCATAAATTACAAACCGACCTTTTTTACCTTTATCTTCTCTTTCAATTTTATTCATGTGTTTATTATTTTAATATATGCAATTATAATCTTATCAAATAAAAAGTTACTATGTAAGTTATAAATTTGAGTATAAAAAATTGCTTTTCTTTATTAAAATTTAACAAAGAAAAGCAACAAATAACCTTTAATCAATATTATAGAAATATACTAACTTCTTCAATACATATTATTTATTCCTAAATTAAACCGCAATATTTTGAGCTTCTTTAGCTCTATTCCAGTTTCTATGATTTGCAATAGCGCTAATAAAATCTGACGCTTTTCCATTTACAAAAATAGCTGCATCATTATTCTTAAAATTTTTAATTTCAGACATATCTATTAATTGCTCACCTTCTTTATCTACTGAAATGGCTTTGCAATATTTTAATGTTTCATTTAAAAATTTAATAAATTTTTTATTTTCACTTAATTTATCAATAGATTTTTTGCCACCTGGAATATATACTGCATCAAATAAAACACTCTCTGTGGTTGCAATTGAAGCATCAACTTTATGAGTCATATCTTCATCACATTTTATAGTTCCTCCATGTGGAGCAATTATATTTACGATTGCCTTTTCTTTTTCTAAAGCCGTTTTCATCTTCTTAAACTGCTTCATTGAAAACCCATCTGATGCTAGCACAGCTATTTTTCTACTTTCTATAGTGTCAAATTTTGTGTTAGACTGGCTTAAAGCTTCAGAAGAATCGAGATAATTTTTCTTTTTCTTAGGTTGGTGTTTCTTTTCACTGGCATCTGCACCAATTGCTTGGTTTATTGGTTTGTCTATATCTTTAGGTACCTGTAAACCTAAATTTTCGGCTACAGTATCTGATAGATTTTTATCAATTTGGGCAATGAGCCAAAGCATGCGTTCTTGGATTGTTTGTACCTCGCATTTGCCTAATTCAAAACTATATGCCTCTGCAACATGCTTTTGTTCCCAATCGCTTAAACTTCTATAAAAGAGGGCTGGTTGCGAAAAGTGGTCGCTAAAGCTTTCACTTCTGTTTCTTATTTTATGTGCTTCTATTTTTTCTTCGTAATGAGTAAATCCACCATCTGTTTCACCATTTAAGTAGGGGCATCCACCGCCTAAAGTGTTAGGTGAATAGGCAGTACGCCCCTTTGGGATATCCATTTGCATATGACCATCACGCTGATTGTTATGCACATCGCCTAATGGTTTGTTTATTGGTAATTGATGAAAATTATGACTACCTAACCTGGATAGTTGTGTATCTCGGTACGAAAATAATCGCCCTTGTAATAATGGATCATTCGTAAAATCTATACCTGGCACAATGTTTCCTGGCAAGAATGCAACCTGTTCTGTTTCAGCAAAAAAGTTTTCAGGGTTTTTGTTTAATACCATTTTACCTATAATTTGTACAGGCACCATTTCTTCTGGAATTAGTTTGGTAGGATCCAGCAAATCGAAATCATATTTGTGTTCATCTTCTTCTGGTACAACCTGAATACCTAATTCCCATTCAGGAAACATTCCCTGGTCTATGGCATCCCATAAATCTCTACGATGAAAATCACTATCTGCACCACTAATTTTAACTGCCTCTTCCCAGGTTACTGAATGCACACCCAATTTAGGTTTCCAATGAAATTTCACAAAATGTGCTTTTCCTTTTTTATTTACTAATCTAAATGTGTGAATTCCAAAACCTTCCATCATTCTTAAACTTCTAGGTATTCCTCTATCACTCATCACCCATATATGATTGTGTAAGGTTTCAGTAGTAAGTGTTACGAAATCATAAAATGTATCATGCGCAGATGCTGCTTGGGGTATTTCGTTATTGGGTTCTGGTTTTACTGAGTGAATAAGGTCTGGAAATTTCATGGCATCCTGAATGAAAAATACAGGCATATTATTACCTACAAGATCCCAAGTACCTTCTTCCGTGTAAAATTTTACAGCAAAACCTCTTACATCACGAGCTAAATCTGTAGATCCTTTTGAACCTGCAACAGTAGAAAATCGTGCAAAAACGGGAGTCCTTCTTGAAGTATCGGTAAAAATACCTGCTTTAGATAAATCTTCAATACTTTCATATAATTCAAAATACCCATGAGCGGCACTACCTCGTGCATGTACTATACGTTCCGGAATTCTTTCGTGGTCAAAATTGTGAATCTTCTCTCTCAATAAGAAATCTTCCAGAAGTGTTGGACCTCGTTCTCCTGCTTTTAAAGAATTGTGAGTATCATTTACTTTTAAGCCTTGCCTGGTCTTCATAGGCTGGTCTTTACCATCAAGATGATAGTTGCTTAGTTGATCAATTTTTTTGGAGGTTTCTTTTTTTGAAGTTTTTTTCTTAGCACACATATTTACTGATTTTTAAAATTCACTTTAAATTTCAGAAAATTGAAATTTTATATTTAACAATATTTAGTTAAAAATTAACGCAATCAATAAATCGACTTAGAGTTTAATAATTTGTTAACTAAATTTCAGAATTGTTTAACAAAAAGCTTGTTTATCGAACTTTATTGCTAACTAGCTTTGTAGATAACTAAACTCTAAACTATGGAAAACTGGATCTTTGCAGCATTACCTATTCTTTTAAAAGTGACATTAACTGTCCTTGCAATTTTTACAATCATCATCATTATTACCAGGGTTTCCGGGCTTCGGACCTTTGCAAAAATGTCCAGCTTTGATTTTGCATCCACTATCGCAGTAGGTTCCATATTAGCTGCTGTGGTAATGAACACAGATCAGTCTATTTTGAAGGGCGGAATTGCATTAGTGGCTGTTATTGGTTATCAAACAATTTTCTCTTTCGCAAAGCGGAAATTTGAATGGTTTGACGCTTTATTTACTAATAAACCCATGCTTCTTATGAAAGATGGAGAGTTTTTAAAAGATAATATGAAAAAGACTAATGTAAGCCTCGAAGATTTATATGCAAAATTAAGAGAGGCAAATGTGAGAGATACCAGCGAGGTCTTAGCAATGGTTATGGAAAGTACTGGAGATATTTCGGTAATTCATACAGATGTAAAGGATAATCTTGCTTCGGAAATTTTAACGGGGGTGCGTAAAGATTAGTCTAATGGAACATCAGGAAATCATTGGGACATTAGCTGGAATATTTACAACCGTTGCGGTGATACCACAAATTGTCAAAGCAGTACAGACCAAAAAAGTGAATGATATAAGTCCCGTTTTCTTTTCAGTTTTACTATTAGGAGTTGGACTTTGGACGTACTACGGAATTTTAAAAAAAGACTGGCCTATAATTTTAACTAACGGAATTTCATTTTTATTAAATGGCTTTATGTTAGTTTTTTATTTTGTAACCAAGGAGAAATAGAAGCGATTTTTATATATGAAAAACTTTTTAAAAAATAACAAACAAGCATTTATAGGCGGAATTATTACTACATTTTTAATAGCGCTAGGAGTTTTTCTTTTAGGAAATATTTCTGGATACGAAGCAAAAAAATTAATTGCTACATCAATGCAGGGATTTAACATGTTGTGCAATACAATTGTTTTAGCTTCTGCTACAATATTAGCTTTGCTTTTAACATTGCTGGGTATTAGTACAGGTACAGAAACAAAATTAAAAAAGAGACATTATCAACAAGTTTTAAGCATTGCAAAATTTGATACTATTTTGTTTATAAGTGCTTTAATATTATTTCAATTTTTTAATATACCTATAACTGAAGCTGAAAATGTTGAAACCAGCTGGTTTAAATATATATATTGGGCAACATTATTTTCGTCTTCAATAATTAGTGGTATGATGGTAACAACTGTATTAATGCTTTATAGGACAGTAGCAAATATTATTGCTATTGTGGGGTTAAAAAAAGAAAATCATCAACTGCTAGATACTGATGGAGAGGATTGAGACAAAATTTCAATAAATCTTTTACCTTCCAAATTTATAATATTCTAAAAAAGGGTGAGGGGTATTTTCAATACTTGCAACAATTGCTTCCATTCCCATAATGCTAAATGTAATACCATTACCTCCAAAACCTAATATATAATGTTCATTTTTTGTAGCATCTGGTTTTCCCATATAGGGTAAACCGTCTTTTGTTTCTCCAAAGGTTCCTGCCCAATTATAATCTGTTATAAACGGAATATCAGGAAATGTTTCATTAAACTGTTTTGATAAATTTTTAGATTTTTTTTCGAGTAGACCATCTCTGGCTTTAGCATTTTTGAAATTTTCATCCCCTCCTCCCATAATTATTCTTCCATCTTGTGTATTTCTAAAATAGAGATAGGGTTTTGATGTGTCCCAAAATAGATTGTCTTTAAATGATTTTGGAATAGATTTTAAAGTTTCCGAAGCAAGAGCATAGGTGCTTTTTAATTTTACAATGTTCTCTTTCAACGTATAACTACTTTCATAGCCTGTACAATGCACTACATGTTCAGTAGTTATTTTCTTACCATCTTTTGTCTTAAGTGTTAACTTTTCATTTGTTTGATTAATGGTATCAATTTCTGTTCTATCATAAATTTGAAGTCCTTTTTTTACACAAACTTTTAATAGATCTTGAGTAAATTTATAAGGATCCATACAACCACCAGATTTAGATTTTATTCCAGCCAAGCCATCTTTAATGCCTAAAGCAGTAAGCTCTTTATTTTCCAACCATAAAACATCAAAACCATGTTCTTTTCGGATTTTGAATTCTGTTTTTAAGTATTCTACATCTCGCTTATTTGTAGTGAAATAAATACTATTCTTTAATTCAAAATTACAATTAGATTTAATCTCTTTACTTAAATCATATAAGGTGAAAATTGCTTTTTCACAAGCTTTATAGCTAGACACGGCAAGAGTCAAGCCACACTGTTCAATGAGCTCATGAAGAGGGACATCGACTTCATATTGTAACATTGCTGTACTGGCAGCGCTGCTACCATTAAAGACATCGCGTTTTTCTATTAATATTACATTATATTTTTTAAGCAATAATTGATATGCAATCAAGCTCCCAGTAATTCCACCCCCTATAATAACTATTTGACTTGATACATCTTCTGTCAAACTAGGATAGCTTGTATCCATTGCATTTTTAATTAACCAGAAGGGTTCATTTGAACGTAAATCCATAATATTAGTTTTATTTAAAAAAATAGAATTTCCTATTTACTCTTCAAGAGCAAAAGGTTGTAGTAGGGCGTCTGTTAAACCTAGCCAATTTAAACCAGCAAGTCCAATAGTATTTCCCATTAATATTGCAGCGTTTCTGATGGTGTCTTTTAAGGGTATGTCTTTAATATTTTTTTGTTGATTTCTACCATGTACTTCGGCAAAAAGATACGTTCCCATTCTTCTAACTACAAAAGTATTTGTGGATTCATCATCAAAGAAATGCGCCACTACGTCCTTTGAGTTTTCTGGTGATTTGCACGGTTTTAATGTAAATGTTAGAAAAGGATAGTCATCATTTTCTTTACTTTCCTGCACGTTAATAATATCAGTCCAGTCAAATCCATTACCTGAAGGATTTCCGGGTCCAGGAATATCAATTTTCACAAAATTTCCTGTTTTAAAAGTAGTTGTAATTTTCAGGGTTTTTGCATCCACTAAATAAAAAGATGCTTTAACTTTATCTGAAAAAGATTCCCAATTATTTATAGCTTTAAGCCTCTTATACAATTCTGAATAATTAGATTTAGCTATACTAATATTTGGACTCGTTTTCATACTTACAATTTCATGAAAATCGCCTTTTTTTTGTTTAGGAAAATCTGGAAATGTTTTCATATTGATTTTTTTTACTCAAATGTACATTACAAATTCTTTTGACTAAATAAGGTTTGGCTAAAAATTAACCATCTTTTTTTTCAGAATATCTTCCATTCTTAAACATTTCAGAAATACATAAAAGAAATATTTTAATGTCTAAATTTTTAATTGTCCGTTATTTAAGTTTAAAGAAGTTATTTAAAAACTTTAATTACTATGCGTGCATAATAAATTTGAATCGCCTAATTTCGCATCAGTTGAAATAACCAACCGCAACAATTTTTTTTAAATTATGGATGGAGATTATATAATTGCATTAGACCAAGGTACTACAAGTACACGAAGTATACTTTTTGATACGGAGGGGAACATTGTAAAGATTTTTCAAAAAGAACTAACGCAATATTACCCAAGGACCGGGTGGGTAGAGCATGACCCTATGGAAATTATTAAACATCAGAAGGAAACGCTACAACGCTTATTTGATGAAACTAACATCCAGCCCAATCAAGTGAAAGCAATAGGTATCACTAACCAGCGGGAAACTACAGTAGTTTGGGATAAAGTTACAGGTAAACCTATTTATAATGCTATAGTATGGCTAGATAACCGCAGTAAAGCATTTTGTGAGCAATTAAAGACAGAAGGTTTTGAGGACTATGTAAGAGAAAACACAGGCTTGGTTATTGACGCTTATTTTTCGGCAACAAAATTACATTGGATTTTAAACAATGTTCCTGGTGCAAAAGAAAAAGCTGAAGCTGGAGAATTACTTTTTGGAACCATTGATAGTTGGCTAATCTATAATTTAACAACAGAAAAAAATCACCTTACAGATCACACAAATGCATCTAGAACAATGCTATATAATTGTAAGAAATTGCAATGGGATGAAATGTTGTTAAAACAATTTAATATTCCTAAAACAATGTTACCCTCTGTGCAAACATCCTCTTCTTTTTTTGGTGATGTACTTATTAATGGAACAACTATTCCCATTTATGGAGTTGCAGGAGATCAACAAGCTGCTTTGTTTGGACAAGGAGGATTTAAATCTGGAATTGCAAAAAATACATATGGCACTGGATGCTTTATGTTATTAAACACAGGTGATAAATTCGTTTCTTTAAAAAATGGTTTGCTTACAACAATTGCTTGTAGTCTTCCGGATCAAAATATACATTATGCCGTGGAAGGTAGTATATTTATTGGAGGCGCTTGCATACAATGGTTACGAGATAAACTTAATATTATTAAAGAAGCACAAGAAACCGAGACGATTTGTAATAGTATTCCTCCACTGGAAGATGTATATGTTGTTCCAGCATTTGCAGGTCTTGGAGCACCCTATTGGGATGCAAAAGCCAAAGGAGCCATATACGGATTAACTCTAGATAGTGGCAAAGCCGAAATTATAAAAGCAACCGTCGAAGCATTAGCCTACCAAACAAAAGATGTACTATGGGCCATGCAAGAAGAAGAGGGTATTAAATTAAAAAAATTACAAGTAGATGGCGGTGCGAGTGCTAATGGATATTTGATGCAATTCCAAGCAGATATTTTAAATGTACCTGTTGAAAAGCCAAAAATGATTGAAGTTACTGCCCTAGGAGCGGCATTTCTTGCGGGAATAAAAGCAGGAATATGGAGAATTGAAGATATTTCAAAACTTAAAATGACCGAAACCATTTATAGTCCAAAAATGAGCACAGAAACTCGCGATAAAAAATATGCTGGTTGGAAAAAAGCAGTTGAAAGAACAAGAGAGATTTAAATTTACGATGGAAGCCATACACACTTTTTCAGTATTAAATAGAGTCGCACAATTACAAAAAATTGAGACGGTTCCTTATGATTTGGTTATCATTGGCGGAGGTGTAACAGGTGCTGGAATAGCATTAGACGCTGCCTCACGCGGACTCAAAACCTGCTTGGTAGAAAAAAATGACTTTGCTTCTGGTACAAGTAATAAATCGACAAAACTCATTCATGGAGGCTTGCGTTACCTTAAACAATTAGAAATTGGGCTTGTAAAAGAATCTGGAAGAGAGCGTGCCATCGTTCATAAATTGGCACCCCATCTCGTTATCCCAGAAAAAATGCTTTTGCCGCTCACTAAAAATGGTACGTATGGAGCGTTACTTACTTCAATAGGTTTAAAAGTATATGATTTACTTGCAAATGTAGAAGGTGATGACCGTAGAAAAATGCTTGATAAAAACGAAACTTTAGCATTAGAGCCACTACTTTCTGAAAACACATTGTTAGGAGGTGGTTATTATTCTGAATATCGAACTGACGATGCCCGTTTAACAATTGAATTGTTAAAAACAGCATCTAGCTATGGAGCTACAATAATTAATTATGCTGAAATGACTGGCTTTCAATATAGTACCAAGAATAAAGTAAACGGTATAATCTGTATTGATCATAATACTGATGAAACATTTGAAATTAAAGCTAAACGATTAGTCTCAGCAACAGGACCTTGGGTAGATTTACTTCGGAAAAAAGACGGATCCTTAGACAAAAAGCATTTGTATTTAACAAAAGGAGTGCATTTGGTTTTTCCGTTTCAGAAGTTACCCGTAAAGCAATCTATTTATTTTGATGCTCCAGATGGGCGAATGTTATTTGCAATTCCTAGAGGTAGAATAACCTACGTGGGTACTACAGACACTCCGTATAATAATTCTTTAGAACGCGTTGTAACTACGAAGAATGATGTTGCTTATGTAATTAAAGCTATTAATGAAACATTTAAAACAAGTACTGTTACTGAAAAAGATATAGAAAGTACTTGGGCTGGTTTGCGCCCCTTAATTCATGAGAAATCTACATCACCTTCAGAGGTTTCTCGAAAGGATGAAATATTTGTTTCGGAAAGAGGTTTAATTTCAATTGCTGGTGGGAAATTAACAGGTTATCGCAAAATGGCGCAGCGTGTTATTGAAAAAGTTTTAGATACCATGAAGCAAAAATATAAAGTTGATTTAAAAAAATCTACTACAAAAAATATTTCACTAACAATACCAGCGTTTAAAACAGCTGCTGAGGTAGCTATTTATAAATCTGAAATTAATCAAAGAATTAAAAGTTTAGGAGTATTTGATGAATTTGAAGTTGATTACTTAATCGCCACCTATGGAAAACAAACAGAATTAATCATTGAAAAATCTTTAAAATTTCAGAATACAAACCTTAAAGAAAAGTTTATTAGGGCAGAATTATGGTTTTGTATTACCTACGAAATGGTGAATAGCCTTACCGATTTTTTTGTGAGAAGAACTGGACGGTTATACTTTAATATTGACAGTGTTATTGCATTCAAAAGTATAATTTTAGAAGATTGTATTCAGATTTTGAAATGGGATGAGCAAAGAGTTGATAAAGAAATTACTGAGCTAAACGTGCTTATAAAAGATGCAACTACCTTTTATGAGGAGGAAATAAAAACACAATAAATCCCCAAACAAATTATGTCTCGGGATTTTTCGTTTTTGATTAAATTGATTTTAAAGTCTAATTTCCATTGCCACATCTTCACCATTTACAGCAAATTTTGCGTCGCTCCACATGGGTGGGCCAAAACTCATCACATTGTTTGATGCCCCATAATTTTCTAATGGCATTTTGTTTAAGCTAAAATCCATTTGATTGTTATTATTCTTGTCATGATATATTGTGATTGCATATTCTCCATCTGGAATATTTTCAAACGTAATTATTGATTTTCCGTTTTTTATTTCGGCTCTTGCCCCTCTAAAAGGGTCATCTTTCATAAAATTATGTTCCTCGTATAAAGCAAGACCTACTTTTCCTTCGTCTGTATTTACAGGAACGGTTACAGTAATTGTATTACCTTTTGTTGTTTTGATGTTGGCTTGCGCGTTTGCAATGAATGAAACAATTGACAATGTAAGAGAGATGATGATAGTTTTCATTATATAAAGTTTATGTGTTAGTTATTATTTATGAAACAAAGATGCTACAGAAATAAGCCCAACTAAATTTTATAAAACTGAACTGTAGTTTTTTTATGCTGAAATGTAAAAAAAAGTACCAAGATGCTATAACATAGAAAATAATGTATAAAAAAATAATCCCTAAAGCCTAAAGTTATAAAAGACCTCTTGCTTTAATCTCTAAATACTTATTAATGGTATTTACGGTCAAGTTCTCTGGCGCAGTCAAGATGGTTTGTATGCCGTATTTTTGAAGTTCATTAATAATAAGTTTTTTCTCATAGACAAACTTTTCTGCGATTGTCTTTTCAAAAATTTGGTGCGTAGTGATTGCTTTTTTCTCGCTAAAATCTTTCAACTCGGTATTCTCAAAAAAGATTATAACTAGTAAATGTGTTTTATTGATGGCTTGTAAATAGGGGAGTTGCCTGTGCAACGCGTCCATTGTTTCAAAATTTGTGTATAGTAACATCAAACTTCTTTGTTTGACCATACGTTTTACATCAATATAGAGTCTTGCAAAATCACTCTCGCTAAAATCAGTCTGAACATTGTAAAGGGTTTCAAGAATAAGATTCATTTGTCCTTTTGAACGTTGCGCTAATACTCTGTCTTCTACTTTTCGGCTAAAGCTAAACATGCCTGCTTTGTCTTTTTTCTTTATGGCGATATTAGAAATTACTAATGTAGCATTTATTGCATAGTCCAATAAACTCAAGCCATTAAAAGGCATTTTCATCACGCGGCCTTTATCAATTATGGAATAAACAGGTTGCGATTTTTCATCTTGATACTGGTTGACCATTAAATTACCACGCTTTGCCGTGGCATTCCAGTTAATATTACGCACATCATCTCCAGAGACATAATCTTTAATTTGTTCAAACTCGAGTGTATGTCCTATGCGTCTAATTTTTTTAAGTCCAAACAATTTCAGCTTATTTGTAAATGCGATAAAATCATATTTTTTCAATTGCAGAAATGAAGGATAATTAGGAATCATCGCATCTGTATCAAACAAATGTTTGCGAGAGGCTAATCCAAGCAACGTAGAGGTAAAGATTATTAAATTTCCAAAGTGATATTCCCCGCGCTCCGTTGGACGTACATGATAGGTAAAAAGTTTTTCTTGCGACGGCGTGAGTGTAGACTCAATATTAAAATCTCTAAGTTGCCATTGCACAGGTAGTTCGTCAATAATTTTAATACTTGTTTTAAATTGGTAGCGATTAACAATGTGAATTTCAATAGTATTATCATCACCGTTACTTAGTTTTTCGGGTAATTGTCTAGTTGCGGTAACGCCAGTTTTATTTCTGAAAAGTAACAATACATCAAACAATAATCCCACCATTAAAATGAGAAATAAAAGCCTTGCAACTCCATACAAATCCTGAAAAAAATAGGACAGTATAAAAACAACCACAATAACTATGAGCAGTTCAAAAAAGCGTTGTTTTAAGTAGAGACGTTTAAATAATGATTTCATTAAATTTAGTAATGAGTGTTTAGCAGTGCATGGTTAATTTTACCTCGGTATTTCTATAGTTTCAATAATTTGACTTACCACTTTGTTTGTTGTTATGCCTTCCATTTCTCTTTCTGGCGTTAATATGATACGGTGGTTTAATACAGCCGGTGCTATTTTTTTAATATCATCTGGCGTTACAAAATCGCGGCCATTTATCGCTGCAAGTGCTTTTGATGCGTTCATAATTGCAAGGGATGCACGTGGTGATGCTCCAAGAAATAAATTAGCGTTATTTCTTGTGTTTTCTGTAATTGCTGCTATGTAGGCTAGTAAATTGGGTTCTATTATTATTTGACGAATTACTTTTTGATATTTTGCAATTTCGGCAGCCGAAAGAACCGGAGCAACCATATCTAATGCCACCTTATTTTCTCGCTGATGTTCGTTTGTCAAAATCTGAATTTCCTCAGCAAGACTAGGATACGGCACATTGATTTTAAATAGAAACCTATCTAATTGTGCTTCTGGCAATGCATATGTTCCTTCTTGTTCTACTGGGTTTTGAGTGGCGAATACTAAAAACGGCGGTTCCATTTTATAGCGTGCACCGTCAATGGTAATTTGGCGTTCTTCCATCACTTCAAATAAGGCGGCTTGAGTTTTTGCAGGTGCTCTATTTATTTCATCAATTAAAATAATGTTTGAAAAAATGGGACCTTTTTTAAAATCAAATTCGTTTGTTTTTACATTAAAGACGGAGGTTCCTAAAATATCACTCGGCATTAAATCTGGCGTAAATTGTACACGGCTAAAATCTACTGCGAGTGTTTTTGCTAATAACTTTGCTGTTATTGTTTTTGCAACTCCAGGAACACCTTCAATTAAAGAATGGCCGTCTGCAAGTATAGAGACTACGAGCATTTCTAGCATGGCGTGTTGACCAACTATTACTTTTGCTAATTCTATTTTAATTTTTTCAACGGCATTTTGTAATCCAGATAAATCAATGCGCGAGTTAAAAGCAACTTCATTATTTTTTGTAGCATCGGGTGTTGAGGTAATAGAGCTTTGAGGGGTAGGCTGTTGCTTATTTAATGGTTGCTCTTGTGGTATGTTTTGATGCGAAGTATCGTCGTGTGGATTTTCCATAATATTAAGGTGTCTTAAAATTTTCAATGAGTTTGTTAAGTGTTATCAGGTCTTGTTCAGTATGGAATGATTTTCCTTTTAATACTTGAATTGTCTTGATTGCCTTTCTAGTTTCTTCAATGCTATTGCCGCTTTTAAGGGCTAATTTTTTAATAAAAGTTTCAGAAAGGTCATTGGTATCAAGATAATATTGTGTCCTGATATTTTCCATGAAATACGAAATCTTTTTGGCGATTATATTTCCGAAGTCTTTGTGTTGATAATACAAATTACCAATAGTACGGGTAAATTCGATTGATGTGTTTTCTAAGGGTTCAATTACTTCAATGATACGTTGCTCACGTTTTCCTTTAAAAATAACAAAAATTAGTAGCCCAACTATCGTTACGTAATATGCCCATTTTAAAGGAGCTTGGTCAAAAATGAAGCGCATTTTTGAAGAAATGGTTTTTTTTCCATCTTTGATAAATGCATCCCAATACACGGTATCTGCATCTATAAATGCCATTACGTTTGCAGTATATTCATCTGCTCCGTTAAGCATGTAATAGTTTGAAAAAGCCTCTGGTAGCGTATGGAAATAGAAATATCCATCACCGTAGGGCACTCTAATATAATTAATGTTTTCATCTAATTGTTCTTCCTCGTTAATGCTATAATCATGCTCATCCATTGATTCGATAACGCCTTCTGTTTCAATATATCCTAAAGCCTGTGTTTTGAGTGTGTCAATACTTTCAAAACGGGAATATGTGACACCACGTTTAAATTTTGGTGGTTTTTCTGTTTTTAAATTTTTTGAATAAAAATGAGGGAAGATGTCGTCTTCTGCAAAGCTATAACTTGTAAAAATGTCAAGGTTTAATGAGTCTGTCACCATGTACCCAAAGTAATGTGCAGATACAAACGCAGTGTTTCCTTTTTCAACATATGTGCGTAACGACTCAAAACGTTGCTCATCTAATAAAATATGTTCATTAATTAATAAGTATGCTGAGTTGCTTTCGTATTTTTCTTTTACTAGAAATTCGTAAGGGTCTTCATTAATGGTTTTAATGGTTGCATTTTTAAAAAGTGCGGGTAGTTCATCAAAGAATACTTTTGAGCCAAAGGGGATAGTATCTTGGGCAGTATAGCTTGTCCACCAATTAATAGGTTTTGGGCGTATAACTTCAGAAATGATCACCACTAATAGTGCGACTCCAAATAGGATGAGTATGTTTTTTGAACGTTTATCCAGCATTGTTAATGTGTTTTTTTACACGTTCAAAATCTTTTTGGGCACTTATAAAATCTTCTTCATTCAATGTAAATTCACCATACCATACATAATCATAGAGGTATGAAATGCGCTTGAAAGTGGTTTTTAAACTTGGGTCTTCAATCTCATTATAATAATCTTGATTTGTTTTTTCAAAATCCCAAATAATTTTTGAGGCTCCAGAAAGTTGTTTCAATGTTTTTAAATACATATACCTAATGGCAAGACGGTAATTGTTGTCTTGCAAAGCTTTTTCAATGAGGCTGTTGATGTCTATATTTTCTATGTGCTCTTCTTCAACATTTAAAGGTGCAAGTTGTGCACTTTTTTTTGTGAAAAAACTAGATGCATTATCACCAACTAGCAATTTTATAACAATATAAATCGCAAAAATTACGAGAACTCCATAAATTAAATATCGCAGTATTGTGAAGGTTTCGGGGTCAATGTCAACACCAAAGAGTTCGGCTAGATTTTTAAAAAACCAATTGAGGGCTCTTGTAATTAGGTTTTCGGCCTCGCCTTCCATTACATCATAATTATAATCGGCGCTAGTGTAATTTTCTTTGAAATTTTGGTCGAAACGCTTAGGGGTTATTGCGGTGCTATCAATTTGTAATTGTGGTGCATTATCTTGTGCTCGCAGCAAATTTCCGAAGTAAATAGAAAGTAAAATTAGTATGTTATTCTTGTTATTCACCAGCACCTATTTGTTCAATTTTTTCACGCGTATGATGATTGTAAGTTTCTTCATGATTTGAGAAAAATAAAATACCATTGACAAATTGCGCAAGCGATTGATTAAATGAAAATATGAATAAAACTATTGTAAGAGCTATAATCCAAATGACTTTTGCAACACTGCTATTCATTAAATCGATGTCGTTTTCAGCAGCATGGAATACATAAATACTAATGAGGATTCCAGGTATCATAAGTACAACAACAAGTAATATTCCTAAGAGTAATGAGATGACGAGATTTGTCAATATATTTTTCCAGAAAAATTTGAAAAGTAGATTCCAGCCTTCTCCAAGGGCACTTGTCACATCTTTTTCTTCATAAAACATTGACATAAAAGAAAGTCCCATCCATGCGGTCCATCCTAGAATTATAACGTAATATGCTAGTGTTCCAAGGATGGGAATAAAGGAGATAAAGGCACCTACAACTGCAACTCCTATATAAGTAAGTATGAGCAAAACCATAAATAAAATGGTTTTTCCAATGTTCTTTTTTAAACGTATCCACACATCTTTTTTGTCTATTACGATTGTTTTATTGTTTTCATATTCTATCATGTAGCTTGCGGCAAGACTATAATTTATAAGTCCTGTTATAAGAAATATAAGTACAAAAGCAATTGCGCCAAACCCTACATACCATGCGCCTGCGTCCACAGGATTTTCCCCTGTAACACTATAATTTACACTACTTTGAACCATGCCTAAGAAACCTGTAACTAATAGGTAGCTAACACCTAAAAGACCAATAATAAAGAGTCCATTATAACGTATGTATAAATTGAAATAAGAACCAACATTTTGTTTAAAAAAATCAAAGAAAGTACTCACAGCATCCCCTATGTCTCTTTTTTGTTTTAATTCTATGAAGTCTTTTTTAAGCATATTTTTTGTTCAAAATAATAGGGTAAATTATGTAGTAATACACTATTAAAAATAAAGATGAAAAAATTATTGATAAGGCAAGCCACACAGGCATATTACTATATCGTGTTACAAAACCTTCTATAAATCCAGCAATGATAAAAAATGGAATGGTGCTTACAACTACTTTAAGCCCATCTTTTGCGCCTTTTAAGAAAGATACTCTACGTGAGTATGTCTTCGGAAATAAAATAGAATTACCCATAATGAGACCAGCGCACCCAGCAATAACGATTACCGAAATCTCAATAGTCCCGTGTAACCAAATAGTTTTTGAAGCTTCAAATAACAAGTCTCTATTATAAAAGAAAGTGAAAAATGCACCAAGCATCACTCCATTTGAAAATAAAATATATCCTGTACCTAAGGAGGTAATTATCCCAAATGCGTATGCTAAAAATGCAACTCTAATATTGTTAATCGTGATTCCTAAAAAAGTGCCAACCTCGCCACCACTTTTATAAATTGCAGTGGGATCACCATTGTCAATATTTTCAAGAGTTTGGTTTACATAGTTATCCCCTAAAATTAGCCTAACAAAAGAGTCATCATTAATTGTTGAAATAATACCAATTGCGGTAGCTGTGGCAAAAATTAAAAAGGCATAAAGTAAGGTGCGTTGATATTGTAAAAAGAATATTGGAAATTCGTATTTCCAAAAACTCACAATTCGATTTTTAGATTCTTTTTTATTCTTATAAATTTTTTGATGTGCTTCGCTAGCAAGCGAATTTAAATACTGTAACGTTTTACTTTCTGGGTAATATGTTTGTGCGTAAGCGAGGTCATTTGTAAGCTGAATATAGTAGTCTGCCAAATAATCTGGTGTTATTTGATAATTAAGTCGCATTGCCTTTTCAAAAGCAATCCATTTTTCTTTATTTTGTTTTACGAATGCTGCTTCGCGCATTTTTTTTAGTTAAATATAATTACAACTTACTTAATGACAAATTTAGCAATCAATACCACACAAAATGTTAATCTTAACTATAAAGTTGTTAGTATTGGCGAGCGCATTCTTGGATTTTTAGTCGATTTATTTGTTCTTTTTGTTTATATGTATGTAATTGAGCTTGTTACAGATGCAATGGGGGAGGCGATTTCAGATAATTGGACGGTTTTTGGACTTCAACAATTATTATTATTACCTGTTTTTTTCTATTCACTATACATGCATTTACTTTTTGATGGAAGAACATTAGGGAAAATGGTAATGAAAACGCGAGTAGTAAAACTTGATGGAAGCCCCGCACAATGGTCTACATATTTAATATTATGGATGATGCGCTTGGTAGACATATGGATATTTTTAGGTTCAATTGGATTGTTAGCAATTGTATTTAGTGACCGCCACCAGCGATTAGGCGATCATGCTGCAGGAACCGTAGTTATTTCAAACAAGAAAAAAACTAAAATTAGTCATACAATTCTAGAAGAAGTAAATGATGATTATGTGCCTAAATTTTCTACGGTAACAATATTAACAGATAAAGACGTTCGCTTAATTAAAGAAACATTTTTAATAGCACTAAAATCTTCAGATTATAAAACCTTACGGATGTTGCGAGAAAAAGTTGAAGCTACAATTAGTACAACTTCAGACTTATACGACAAACAATACATTGACACAGTTTTAAAAGACTATAACTACTATACCCAAAAATCATGACATTACTTTTAATTATTGACTTTTTAGGGACAATAGCTTTCTCTGTATCTGGAGCCTTGACGGCAATGAAAAAGAGATTAGATCCTTTTGGGATTCTCATTATTGCCTTTGTAACAGCTGTAGGGGGAGGAACACTACGTGATTTACTGTTAGGGGCACACATAACATGGATGCGTGATTTGACATTTGTTTACGTAATAGGAGTGGCAACATTGCTGGCAATAATTTTTAGAAAAAAGCTAGGGTATGTAAGACGTTCCCTTTTTTTATTCGATACAATAGGTATTGCACTTTACACAGTTTTGGGGGTAGAAAAAGGTATAGCTGCAGATTTACCTCCTATTATTTGTGTAGCGTTAGGTACAATGACGGCATGTTTTGGTGGTGTTATAAGAGATATATTATGTAATGAAATTCCAGTAATTTTTAGAAAAAACATTTATGCAACCGCTTGTATTTTAGGAGGTGTAAGTTATTTTATATTACAAAAAACACCATTTTCAACCGAAGTGATAGTTGTCATCGCAGGTAGCGTTGTAATTTCAATAAGATTATTAGCAGTTACTTTTAACTTATCATTACCAAGTGTTTATGGGAAAGACAATGAAATTGAAACGCAGAAAAGAATAGAAAATGCAAATAAAGAATAACTTATGAATTTTTTTTAAATTATTCCATAACCTCAACAGTTAACTCAACATTTGTTAATGGCCATTCTTGTTCATCTTTTGGCTCATTTGCTATTTTTTTAACGACATCCATACCGTTGGTAACCTTCCCGAAGACTGTGTAATTACCATTTAAATGTGAGGTTGATTTTTGAGGACCAAGAAAAATAAAAAACTCATAGGGTTCACTTTTTTTGTCGTCATTGTCACGATAATATTTTGCTCCCGAAAGTGTTCCATACGTATGATTAATTTTAATTTCGGCAGGAATCCTATAATCTGGCCCTAACTTATCACGCATTTTTGGCGTTGACCAATTATCGCTCGTTCCGGCTTGGATTATGAAGTTTGAAACTACGCGGTGAAAAAATGTAGTATTGTAATAGCCTTGCTTTGCGAGATAAATAAAATTAGCTCTGTGTAGTGGTGTGCTTTCAAAAAGTTCTATGTCTATTTCGCCAAGACGGGTGGTAATTTTTACTTTAGTCTCGGGATTTTCTTTTCCGTATTTGGATAAAAAAGCTACTACATTTTTATTGGTAATTTTCTCGTATTTAGGAACTTCTTTTTTTGTCTCTTTCTGAAATGTATCAACATTATTACTGTCTTCGTTGTTGTTTATTTCCGAAGTACTTGAGTTTTCAGTGCTATTTTTGGTTGTAAGTGTTGTCGTCTTTTTCTTATCTTCACAATTAGTAAAAAGGAAAAGAATCACTACTACCGAAGCTATAATTTTAAAGGAATATGACATTTTTAGATTTTTCAAAACAGATTGTAAAAATAGAAAAAATGAAGCTTCCTGGTGTCCAGTCACACTATAAAATGGCACCTATTGAGCGTTTACAAGAATTAACAAACAAAGCAAAAGCAACTAATACAGCGAGACGTGCGGCAGTTATGGCATTGTTTTACCCTTCTAAAGACGGAGAAACAAACCTTATTTTAATTCTTAGAAAGACCTATAAGGGAGTTCATTCTG
The DNA here is from genome assembly GCF_009014635.1 of Patiriisocius marinistellae. GTDB lineage: Bacteria > Bacteroidota > Bacteroidia > Flavobacteriales > Flavobacteriaceae > Patiriisocius > Patiriisocius marinistellae. The sequence continues at coordinate 80,678 of NZ_BKCF01000002.1, forward strand.
CGCAAGTGGGTTTTCCAGGAGGAAAAGCAGAGGAAGAGGATATTGATGAAGCAGCAACTGCGTTACGTGAAACTGAAGAGGAGGTAGGTGTACCGCAACAAGCTGTTGCTGTATTAAAAAAACTAACAGAAATTTACATTCCTCCGTCTAATTTTTTTGTGCAACCTTTTTTAGGAATTACTAGCGAAACTCCAGAGTTTGTACCACAAGAAGAAGAAGTTGAGGCATTAATTGAGGTTCCTTTGTCCCACTTTATGGATGATAGTTTTGTAGTTACTAAAACTTTGACTACAAGTTACGCTACTAATATAGATGTTCCTGCATATTTACTTAATGGTCATGTGGTGTGGGGAGCTACTGCGATGATGCTCAGTGAGGTACGTGAACTACTTAAAAATATTCTCTAAGGTGTATAATTTTGTATATTTGTCGTTCCCCTAAAATTTATGGAATAGGGTATCTAAACTGATATTTATGGGTCTTTTTAAAAAGAATCCTTTTGGACATATATTATTTTTAAAACTATGGTTGATTCGCATTCTTGGTGCATTAACCCATAGACGTTTTAAGGGTTTTAACAAGCTAGAGATAGACGGTAGCGAGATATTGAGAAACCTTCCTGAAACTAACGTACTTTTTGTTTCAAACCATCAAACTTACTTTGCAGATGTGGTGTCAATGTTTCATGTATTTAATGCAAGTTTAAGTGGACGGGAGGATAATATTAAAAATATAGGCTATTTGTGGAAACCTAAATTGAACCTTTATTTTGTTGCTGCTAAGGAAACTATGCAAGATGGTTTGCTACCTAAAATCCTTGCATACGCAGGTTCGGTTAGTATTGAAAGAACATGGCGAGCAGAGGGTAAAGATGTGCAACGACAGGTAAAGATGAGCGATGTTAGCAATATATCTAAGGCATTGAATGATGGTTGGGTGATTACATTTCCGCAGGGAACTACACGCCCTTGGAAACCTATTAGACGTGGTACGGCACATTTAATTAAGAAAAATAAGCCAGTTGTTGTACCTATAGTTATTGACGGATTTAGAAGGTCTTTTGATAGAAAGGGGTTACGTGTAAAGAAAAGAGGCATTTTACAATCAATGGAAATTAAAGCTTCTTTAGATATTGACTACGATAACATTCCTGTTGATGAACTTGTTGAAAAACTTGAATATGCAATTGAGCAACACCCATCTTTTTTAAAGGTAATTCCAGCAGATGAAATTAAAAGTGAGGAGGCATTAAATAAAGAGCGTGAGTGGCGTTATTAATCATAAACTATTAATTACAAAAAATCCCAAATATAGACTGTAAGTACAGTTTTTAATTTGGGATTTTTAATTTTATGAGATATTAAATTTAATTGTTTACAATTCTATTCTCTCAAGTTCATCATAATTATTTTTTAATCTCTTGAGTAAAATTCCATAGATAATACGATAGACAAGAACTAATAATCCTATAAATACAGCGCCAACAACAAGTTGTGTTATAAAAAATATAGATGTAAAGCTTTCGGCCGGGATTGCAGCATAATTTTTATTTCCGTTAGTTAATAATGTATAAAGCTCTGTTTTCTTAGTATAGAAATACATATTGACATATAAAAAAGCAAGTATTGTTCCTAGTACATTATATATAACAAAATATTTAACGGTCTTACGTGTTTTTAAAATGTTAGCCATTAACTCTTTTGCTGTATCTGTTACTTTAATTTTTTTATAATTAAGATAAAAAAGCACAAGAAAAACGGCTAGAATAACATAATGAAAGATAGAAATAATTGATAGGCTTTCTTTAAGACCTATATTTTGAATTAAATCTTTATTAGATTCTGGAGTTAAAAAACTGATTACTATCCAAAATAATATTTCAGCAATACTTATCATGAATATCCATTTTACAATAGATGATGACTTTTTAAGTAACATCTTGTAAATGTCTTTGTACGACAAAGTAGGATGCGTTTGCTCCTGTTGTTGCCATTTTGATTTTAATAATTCTAATTGATCCATACAATTACGGATTTAATATTGTTCTTAATTTCCCTTTAATTCTATTCATTTTCACTCTCGCATTTACTTCACTTATACCAAGGGTTTCAGAGATTTCTCTGTAATTTTTATCTTCTAAATATAAAAACACAAGTGCCTTGTCAATGTCATTTAAATTTTTTACCGCGGCGTACATCAATTTTAATTGTTCTTCTATTGTATCATCATAATCTTCTGCCGAAATTTTAAAGCTTACGCCTTCAAAATCTTGTGTCTTAACCCTTCGTTTACTTTTGCGGTAGAGCGTAATTGCCGTATTAAGTGCGACTCTATACATCCAAGTACTAAACTTAGAATCTCCTCTAAACTTCGGGTAAGCCCGCCACAATTGAATTGTTACTTCTTGAAATAAATCATTGTGTGAATCCCTATCGTTTGTATAAAGCCGACAGATTTTATGCACAATATTCTGGTTTGCTTCTAGTAGCTCAACAAAATTATGTTCAAGTTCTTTGTTCAATGTTTTGGTTTTGATAGTTGCAGTATAGGTGTATGTATTTTAATTAATGTTACATTTTTATCAAAAATAAATACAACTCTATGTATATAATTTTAACTCCTAATTAATTAGAAGTGCGTACGTCAATTTTTCCTTCGGAAATAAATCTACCTCCAACCTCATCAATATTTACGTCTAACTCGTCTTGCGTATCGATACTTTTAATATTTACCTTAACCTCATCGTAAGTGTTAACACTTTTTAAGTTTATGTTAAGTTCATCGTAGGTGTTGATGTCAACAATACGAACGTCAATCGTATTAGTTTCTGAAATGGGAACTAATTGATACTTTGTTGAAGTATTCTCATTGAGGAATGTTGTTTTATTCCCAGCATAAGCACTTGGAATAATTTTAAAATCTCTGACAGCATTTATTGTCAAACAAATAGCAATAATTGTAAGAATGGTTTTTGTGTAGGTGTCACTTTTCATAAATAATAAGTTTTAAAAATTATTTTATTTAATAACATGACATCAAAAAACTTACCGTAATTTTATTTCTTTTTTTTAGAAAATGATTTTCTTGTGTAAGTTACAAGTTGCATCTCGTCTGCTTTTCCACGTAGTTTTTCTTCTCCTAAATCTTCTCTTTTAACACGTGGAGGAAGTTTAGTATTAATATCTGCAAATTCTTTAGAAACTAAAATTTCCACGCCCAGTTCATTACATAATGCTTGTATTCTAGAGGCTGTATTTAAAACATCTCCACTAAAGACTATTTCTCTTTTAATTTGACCTATTTCTCCCACCATCACATCACCATAATGATACCCAACTTTAAATTCTGGGTATAAGCCATATCTTTTTTTATATCTAGGTCGTTTATATCTTATAATTTTTTTCATGCTATAAAAGCATTGTATAGCATTACCTCTTTTAAGACCATGTTTCATTTTCCAAGAGACTACAATTTCATCCCCTACGTATTGATAAACTTCTCCACTAGTTTGAACTATAGCAGGAGCAATATCTCTAAAAAAATCTTTCAAGAAATTAAAGTAAGGTTCTTCATCTAATATTTCGGCTATGCCCGTAGCATTTTTTATATCACAAAACATAAAAATACGACGCTCTCTTTTAGGCCTAAAATAGCGACCCATCAAAAAATCTGGGAAAACACCTGGTCCATATTTTTCATTAACCATTAAAATTATGAGTGTTACAATTACAATAGCAAGCCAAAGAATAAAGTTTTTAATAAAAATAAACTCTCCGAAAAACGGAATCATTAATTCTACTACTTCAGGATTAAACATGCCTACTCCAAGTTCTTCACTAAAATAATATAGACCGCCAAAAAAGCTTACTATTATAGCTGTTAATGTGTAAATGATGACAATTTGAAATAATGCTCTTAAAAAAGAATGCTTTCTTAGCCAGCGTTCCATAAGGTTAACTGTGACTATCCCGCCTATAAGACCAGCCATAACACCAACAATTAAGTTTGCAGTAAAAGATTGTTTAAAATCATATTCACTCGTGAGCGCATTGTATTCTATGAGCGTATAGTATTCATAAAAGAAAACGATATTAGAAATTGCTGTCCATGATATGAGAATCCAAAAGGCTCTTTTCGCATAATACCAAAGTTGGCGTTGCGTATATCTTTTAAATCGAATTGCCATTAGCTCTTTTTATATTTATCATGAAGGCCTACACCATTTTTAATCATCGGTCTTATTTTTTCTAAACGATTGAGCTTTGTCGTTTCTTGTTTTGCGGTTGTTATAAATTCTGCATACTCCCGTTGTTTACCAGGTGTAAGTTTTTTAAATAAATCACTTAAAGTAGTATCTTCCTTAAATGCCTCTTTTAGTACTGTGGGGATTATTGTTTTCTTATTTTCAGGTTTAATTTCTTTTCCTGCTTTACAGTTTTCAATAGCCTCTATTGTGTAATTTAAAACAATTGTTTTTTCAATTTTATCGCCTTTATTAATGCGTAGTTGTCTTAATCCTTTTGTTTTACCTTTTTGCGCATTAATCAAAATACCTTTAGCATCTTTCAAAAAAACGCCTTGATAAAACCAAATTCCTAAATGATTTTTAAAGCCTACCATTCCCACAACATTTTTATTATTTATGGTGTAAATAGGCGCTCCCCATTTAAAATTTTCGATTAATTCAGTACTGTTAAAAATTTGGCGAAGTAGTTTTAATTCGTCTATCCATTGTCCACTGTTTTCAATGAATGCGTCTACTTTTTGCGATGAGGTCACTTTATAGGAGATAATTTGTTTGTTTGAAGTGAAGATACAGTTTTTTTGTGCTTCCTAAATGTGAAAGAATTGATAAAATAATGTTAGAATACAATTTAAAAAGAGTATGTGTGGATAGACTTTTTGTTTACAATTGAGTCACTAAAAAATACAGTTCGGTTTTCTTTTTTTCTAAATGCTTCGGAAATGTGACAAATTTGAACTATCAAAATAAAAATTACCTTTAAACTTTCATTATGCTAACAACCAAAACTATAAAAATCAAAAAAAAGCTATTGTTATCATTGTTAGCCTTTGCTCCGTTTTTCGCAATGGCACAAACAACCATATCTGGGATTGTAACTTCAACAAGTGGAACACCTATTTTTGGAGCAAACGTATATCTTGACGGAACTTACGATGGAGGAACTACAAACGAAGCAGGCAAGTTTACTTTTACCACAGTTGAAACTGGAATTCAAACCATCATGGCATCTTATGTATCATTCGAAACTTTTATGATGGCACAGGAGGTTACAAAAATGAAAAACATCACTATTAAATTAAGGGAAGATGTCAACTCGTTAGAAACGGTGGTGTTATCTGCAGGTACTTTTGAAGCGAGCGACAATAGTAAAGTTTCAGTTTTAAAACCTCTTGATGTTGTTACAACCGCAAGTGCGTTGGGCGATTTTGTAGGAGCATTACAAACATTACCAGGCACAAGCACAGTTGCAGAAGATGGTCGTTTGTTCGTGCGTGGAGGAGACGCTAACGAAACTCAAATTTTTATAGATGGCATTAGAGTTTTTACACCTTACACGCCAACAACAAATAACACTCCCACACGCGGAAGATACAGTCCATTTTTATTTGATGGAATTACATTTTCTACAGGAGGTTACAGCGCAGAATATGGTCAAGCATTGTCATCTGTGCTTTTATTGAACACTATTGATGAGCCAGTGCAAGAAGCTACAAATATTTCGATCATGACATTGGGGCTTGGAATAGGTAATACACAAAAATGGGAACGAAACTCTTTAAGTGTCAATGCGAGTTATATAAATTTGGGGCCTTATAATGCAGTATTTAATAATCGTAATGATTGGAAAAAACCTTATCAAACAGCAAGTGGCGAAGCAGTTTTTAGACAAAAATTTAAAACCGACGGACTTTTAAAAGTTTATGCTGCTTTTGATACTTCAAATTTTGAGCTCATACAGGAAGATATAAATATTGCTGAGGGAGTTAGGTTTGAGTTAGACAATAAAAACTTTTATACAAATGTAAGTTATAGAGATTATTTGGCAGCAGACTGGAAATTAGAGGCGGGAGGAAGTTATACAATAGCAAAAACAGATGTAGGAATTAATGATGAGACTATTGAAGGTACAGAAAATTCTGCTCATGTTAAATTGAAGTTGCGTAAACGTTTTAGTAGTAGATTTAAATTGTCCTTGGGAGCAGAACAATTTTTAACAGATTTTGAGGAAGGTTTTTCCAGTCCTTTTGTAACAACACAATATGGTTATGATAACAACATTTCGGCAGCCTTTACTGAGGCAGATTTAATTTTTTCTCGTAAACTAGCTTTAAAAGTAGGATTAAGAGGCGAGTACAGTGGTTTGTTTGACGCGTTTACAGTTTCACCGAGAGTCTCTTTAGCTTACAAAACAGGAAAAAACAGTCAGTTGTCTGTCGCGTTTGGAGATTTTAAACAACAGCCAGATAGTGAAGTTTTAAAATTTCAGCAGGACTTAAAGGCACGTTCTACACAACATTATATTCTTAATTATCAATATACGGCAAACAACCGTATTTTTAGAGCAGAGGCCTATAGAAAGAATTATGATGACTTAATAACGTTTGACACTGAGTTTGCCGAGTTTGATAGTAATTATACTAACAACGGAGATGGTTATGCGCAAGGGCTAGATGTCTTTTTTAGAGATAATGAAACGTTTAAGAATATGGATTATTGGGTGAGTTATTCTTTTTTAGATACGGAGCGTGAGTACCGTAATTACCCAACAAGCGCAACACCATCATTTGCAAATACAAACAATCTTTCACTAGTAGCAAAATACTGGATTGAAGATTGGAAAAGTCAAGTAGGATTTAGTTATCAATATGGTAGCGGTCGCACATTTACAAATCCTAATAAGGATGGATTTTTACAAGATAAAACACGGGATTTTAACAGTGTAAGTTTAAATTGGGCATATTTAATTGATCAACAAAAAATACTATACCTCTCTGTCAATAATGCCTTTGCGTTTAAAAATGTAAATGGATATCAATATAACTCTACACCTAATAGTCAAGGTGTTTTTGATCGCAGAGCTTTACAACCTGCTACAGATCAATTTTTCTTTGTAGGGTTCTTCTGGACAATAAGCGAAGACGGTAAAGAAAACCAACTGGATAATTTATAAAAGATTTATTTACAATTCAGTCATTTAAATTGACAGTTCGGTATCTCAAAATTTTTAAACTTTTAATGTAGGTGTACTTTTATAATGTAAACAAAAACTAATAATTCAACCTCTTAAAATTTCAGAAATCATGCAAACAGTTATCACTTATATTACTTTATTTTTCACAGGCTTAGTATTGCAAGCGCAAGTAAACACCATTGAATTGACAATTACTAATCTTGATTCTAATGATGGGACGGTTTTAGCTGGTCTTTATGATAGCGAATCAAACTGGTTAAACAAACGACTTATGGGCTCAATTTCTAAAATTGAAAATAAGAAAGCAACAGTTGTTTTTACTGATGTGCCAGACGGGACGTATGCTGTTTCAACATTTCATGATGAGGATAATGATGGGAAGTTAAATATGATAATGGGTTTTTATCCTAGCGAAGACACCGCATCATCAAATAATGCTCCTGCACGTTTTGGTCCACCTACTTGGGAAGATGCCAAGTTTGAAGTTAAAAATGGCAAAGTTGTGAAGCAATCAATCTCTATGTAATTATAATCTTATTAAATTTAGCACTATGAAAACTATTATCTACATCACCTTACTATTTGTGGGATTTGCCACGCAAGCACAATCAAAATATGAAATGGGTATGCAAAATGCACTCGAATTATGGCGTGCTGACAAACCACAAGAAGCAGCAAACCTTTTTGAAAGAATAGGTGCAGCAGAACCCACAGAATGGCTACCTCCATTTTATACATCACAAATTAATGTATTCAAAGCTTTTAATGAAAAAGATAAGGCTAAGATTACTGCTACATTAAACAAAGCACAAGAGTTTTTAAATCTTGCAAAAACAAATGGTGGTGGATCAAACCCAGAAGTGATGATACTCGAAGCACAATATTACACTGCATGGATTGCTTTTGACGGGCAACAATACGGTATGCAATACGCGGGTAAAGTTGCTGAGTTATATAAAAAAGCAGCAGCAATTTCACCAGATAATCCAAGAGTAGTTATGGGAAAGGCAGAATGGGATATGGGGAGTGCGGCATACTTTGGTGGGGACGCATCAATTTATTGCAAAGATATAAAACGCGCTATAGAATTATATAAAACTGAAGTGCCAGAAAGCTCAATTCATCCTTCGGGCGGTGAAGAACATGCGCAAGATGTTCTTGCAAGAAACTGCGGGAAATAATGAAAAATTTAAGCAAAGAAATAGGGAAAGCAACGTTTATTGGACTGCTAGTTTTTCTAGTCATTTCATTAATCCAGTATGCAAATGGATTTAATGTTGTAACCAGTGGGAGACTTATGGTCAACCTATTGCTTAACATGCTTTACTCGTATGTACTATACTTTGCAAATACATTATTTTTTAACTATTTTTTGAGTGAATACAAAGGCAAACTCTTTAAAGTAAAAAACCTCACACTAGGTATTTTTGGAGGAATTATAGTAACGTTAGTATGTATTGTATTGCTTAGGTTTTTCACTGAAGTAGTGTATGCTGGACAATCTTTAGAGTATTTTATTGCCAATGAGCGTATAGCCTATTATTACGTTTCTTTTTTAATATCTGCAGTAGTAACCTCTCTATTTTACGTGGTTTTTTATTACAAACATAAACAAGAGGGAAAAGTAAAGGAATCGCAGATTATTGCGGGGACAGCATCAGCAAAATTTGATGCGCTCAAAAATCAACTAGACCCACATTTTCTTTTTAATAGCCTTAATGTATTGACAAGTTTAATTGAGGAAAATCCACGAGCGGCTACAAAATTTACAACATCACTTTCAAAAGTATATCGCTATGTGCTTGAACAAAAAAATAAAGATTTAGTTACAATAACTGAGGAGTTAAAATTTGCCCAGTTATATATGTCATTATTAAAAATGCGATTTGAAGATAGTATTGTTTTTACAATTCCTTCGGAAATTTCTGATCCTGAAGCTAAAGTTGTCCCACTAGCACTACAACTGTTATTAGAAAATGCAGTGAAGCACAATCAAGTAATGCCTAATAAAAAATTACACATTACAATTACAGAAAACAATGGTAATTTAATTATAGAAAATAATATCCAGCCCAAACAGACTATGAAAGAGAGTAGTGGTGTTGGTTTAAAAAATATTAAACAACGCTATCAATTGCTCACTACACAACCCGTGAGGATTGTAGAGACAAAGGAAACATTCAGCATTTCCATTCCTATGCTGGAAAGAACAACAACAGTTATGAGAACACAAACAGAACATATTTCAGAAAAAAAATATGAGCTTGCTAAAGAGCGTGTAGAAAAGCTTAAAGGTTTTTATGTGCACTTTGCAATCTATTTAACCTTTGTACCCATTTTTATTTGGTTGTGGTATCAATCAAACACTAGCTTTCCATGGTTTTTATTTCCTATAGGAGGATGGGGTTTTGGAGTATTAGGACATGCAAGCGATACTTTTGATTGGAATCCTTTTTTTAGTAAAGACTGGGAGCAGCGTAAGATTAAAGAATTAATGGATGAAGACGATAATATTTAAAAGGGGATTAAAGATTTCAGATTTTTTTATTTTGCTTAAACTTTAAATAAATAATTCAACTTTTTAATTCTAGTTACATTTCAGAAGTGAAAAACGACATTTGAGCATTTATAAATTTTAAAAACAATATACTCACAGTACTTTTAAGCTATAATTAAAAAGACAACGGATTATGGAAACTTTTAGAAAGGACGATAAATATTATAGAGCAAAGGAACGTCTTACGCTCATAAAAAAGTTTTATATGAGTTTAACCTTCTTTATCATCTTTGCTATTTTTATAGCATCACTTAATTATTATGTTGACCAATGGAGACATCCATGGTTTTTATGGGCAGTTGGTGGCTGGGGTTTAGGACTCTTCTTTCAAGGAGCAAAAGCTTTTAAATGGAATCCAATTATGGGTAAAAATTGGGAAGCTCGTAAAATGAAAGAATTTATGGAAGAAAACGATAATGAACCAACGGTAAAATTTTAGTCATGAGAACAAAAGAACACTTAAAATATAAACAAGCAAGAGAGCGCATAGAAACTTTAAAAGGATTTTATAAACACCTTACAGCATATTTAGTAATAAACTTTTTACTTATTTCGTATCGCTTTTACAGGTTTTCAAGTAGAAGCACAGACGCAATAAATGAAGATTTTTATAATTGGATTGATTGGAATGTTTTTGGAACCGCAATATTTTGGGGAATAGGATTAGCTATTCATGCTTTATACGTATATCAATTTAAATTTGGCTTTATCAAAAAATGGGAACAACAAAAAATGGAGCAATTCATGAATGAGGAGGATACAAAAACAACAATAAAATTTTAAGAAGGATGAAAAGTTTACTTTTTTTAGTGGTAAGTGTTTTTGCATTTTCAGTAACAAGCGCACAAAACTTTGTAATCAAAAACGTCACAGTTTTCGACGGTGAGAAATTGATTGAAAAGACTTCAGTTTTAGTTGAAAACGGAATGATTGTAAGAGTAGCCCCGAAGATAAATTCTAATAGTGAAGTTATTGATGGAAATGGTAAATTTTTAATGCCTGCTCTTACTAATAGTCACGTACATGCTTTCTCCGCGTTGAGCTTAAATGAAGCAGCCAGTGCCGGTGTATTACAGGTATTTGATATGCATGGAATGGAGCCATACCAACGACAAATGCAAGAGACATTTAAGGATAGTACAAACTATGCAGATTTTTATTACGCTGGTTCAGCGGCAACGGCCCCAGGTGGACACGGAACGCAATTTGGATTTCCAGCTCCTACATTAACAATGGTTGCTGAAGCTACAGATTTTATAGATAAAAGAATAGAAGCAGGAGCGAGTTACATTAAAATAATCGTAGAGCCTTGGAAAGAAACATTATCACATTATGTAGTAAAAGAGTTGATCGAAGTTGCTCATAGAAAAGATAAAATAGCAGTAGTTCACGTTTCAAAACTAGATGACGCATACCAAGTTTTGAGTAATGGGGCAGATGGATTAGTACACGTGTGGTGGGACTTGCCAATAACGCAGGAAGAAATTGAAGTTTTAAAATCTAAAAATGAGTTTTTTGTAATTCCCACATTGCTTACATCTCATTTAGCATTAGAGGCTATTAGAAAAAGTAGCCCTACAAATAACTTTATGACTAATGAAGCTATCACTGCTGAAGCTAAAAAACTCTACGACGCAGGCATTCCTTTATTAGCAGGAACAGACCCTCCAAACGCTCAGATTAATTATGGGACAGACCTGTATAGAGAAATGGTTTTGTTTTCAAAAGCAGGAATTCCAAACATTGAAGTTTTAAAAACGGCAACTTCAAATCCCTCAAAATATTTTGGTTTAAAAGACATGGGATATATCAAAGAAGGATTTAAAGCAAACATGCTTTTACTTGATGAAAGTCCAATTGACAAAATGGATAACATGAAAACCATTACAACAATCTGGAAAATGGGAAAAGAAGTAGACCGCAATTAATTTAAAAATAAATTTTTAAGGCAGAGCCGAAATATTAGCCAACCAAAGCAAATTTAAATGAATGTATTAATTATAGAAGATGAAAAGCCAAGCGCACGAAGATTACAGCGAATGCTTGAAAGGCTTGATGTAACAGTAAATATAATGTTGCACAGTGTGGAAGAGTCTATAGAGTGGTTTCAAAACAACGAACATCCCAAATTAATTTTTCTAGACATTCAATTAAGTGATGGATTATCTTTTGAAATTTTTGAAACAGTCACAATTAATAGTGCTATTATATTTACTACTGCTTTTGATGAATATGCATTACAAGCATTTAAATTAAATAGTATTGATTACTTATTAAAACCCATAGATGAAGATGAATTGATTGCTGCCGTTAATAAATATAAAGCACGAACACCAAACAAAGAAGCGATACAATTTAATTTTGATGACATAAAAAAATTACTCACTAACCCTGTAGAGCGAGATTACAAAAAACGATTTACAACAAAAATAGGGCAGCACATTAAAATGATTGCAGTTGATGAGGTTGAATGTTTTTATAGTGAAAATAAAGGTACTTATGCTCATACTATTGAAGGAAGAGATTATTTGTTAGATACCACATTAGAGGAACTAGAAGGAGAACTAAATCCAGAAGTTTTTTTTAGAGTAAGCCGTAAATTTTATATTAATATAAATGCTATTAAAGACATCATTTCTTACACAAACTCTAGATTACAACTTAAACTGGAAAGTTATAAAGATCAAGATGTAATTGTAGCAAGAGAACGAGTAAAGGATTTTAAAGTTTGGTTGGGGTAGTTTTAAAATTAACTAATAACTAAGTTATTCCACTCGGTTTTCATCAAATGCTGATGGCAACATTTTAGGAATAAATTTAATTAACAAGGGGAGTAAAATAGTTCCTCCAGGTAATAGAAAAATAGTTAAAGATGGGATTGTCTTACAGATGTCTAATAATTGTTCCTTCACTTTTTTCTTTTCAGTGATATCTAAATCACGTCTTGTAGAATAGCTTAATAATTTTACTAATTCACCACTTTCGGCAAGCTCTTGTATTAATCTTGCTTGGTTTCTTAAGATGAGTCTCTTTACCGTATTTGTAGATTGTTTATAAAATTGTTTAATAGGGTTTGAATACTCAAAAAGTGCAACCTTAGTGGTGTTTCTTTCTGAAAATTGCTGCAACGAAGAAACACTTTCAGCCACCATACTGGTTGGCAGGTCTAATGAAGCTGCAAGGTTTTCAAGAAATAATATTTCCGAAGCATCTAAAATAGAATCTTCCCAAACTGCAAGACTCGAAACATCAAGCAAATAATGTTTTTCAATAGGAGTAAGTGAAAGGTCTTTAAATACTTTTAATGAAACGGGAGTCTCATCATCTATTAAATATTGTGAGGAGTTTTCAAACAACTCAATTAAAAGTCGGTCGTATTTATTTTTTTTGAGTTTTGATTGTAGCGCTAAAAAACAAGAAAGAATAACTAATCGCTCTGTTTGTTTTATGTAGGTTTTTGGTTTTATTCCATTTTTTAAATACTCATTATATGCTAGCACGTCCATGAATAATAAGGCATAGGTTAACAATGAAACAGCATTCACTTTTAAGAAGGTGTTTGATTCTTGTAATCTCTTTGCAATAATTTCTTCTAATATTCGAGTTTCAACCTTTTCATTAAGCAATTTTTTAAACCATCCTTTTTTACCTCTATCTAAGTGTTTGTAAAACTCTAAAATTGAAGTAATGGCATTTTCTTTAGAATTTTCTGGATATATATTAAAATGAGTATATAGGAGTGAATGAAATAAATTCACTTTAGTCATTTCATCAATATTAAGCTTAATAGTTGTGCTTTTTATTTCTGAAACAAGTCCCATTGAGATCCCGTACAAAAAACCAGTCCCTTTAAGACCATCATAAAAGTGTTGCCAGTCATTGTGTTTAGGCTGATTAGCATAAAGGCTTAAAAACTTTTTTATCCAGTCTGAAGCAGATGGGTTCATAGCTAATATTAATTTCTTTAAGAGTATTTGTGATAAAAAACTTGTTATTGTGAATAGATTAACTGCATAAAACTTCTGTTAACACAAGATTAACGACTCATGAAAAACCGTGTCTGTAGTTTTACCGTAAGTTAAAGTAAATAAAGAATATTTAAATTTTAAAACCAAAACTATTATGAAAAAAACAAAACTTTTCGCAGCCATTGGTGGAATGGGATTAGCCATTGCAGCAATTGTATTTATTGCGGCAGATCACGTTGATGCTCCGGCTGTAGCGGGAACTAAAACTGACATTGCAGATTTATATGCATTTGAAGGAGATAATCCAGACAATACAGTATTTGTAGCAACAGTACAAGGGCCATTAGCAGCAGGTTCAGCAACTACGGGTGCTACTTTTGATGAGGATGTAATGATTCAATTTAATATTGACAATACTGGAGATTTTATTGAAGATGTAGTAATTCAAGCTGTTAAGAGAGGAGATTCAATGTATTTCTTTGGACCTCACAACGTAACGGCAGGACAAACAGGTTTAACTAGTCAAGTATTTACAAGTGCAACTCGTACTGCTGTTAAGGTTAGTACATCAAGTGATGTTCAAACAGCAAATAATGGAGGAATCCAAGTGTATGCAGGACCAAGAAGAGATCCTTTCTTTTTTGACTTTAACCGTTTTAATATGGTAGTTGCAGGAGCTGTGGCACCAGAAGGTTTTTTACCTCCAGGTCAAGCATCAGATTTTTTCGAAGACTTAAATGTACTAGCAGCTGTAGTTGAAGTACCTAACTCTTTATTAGGCGATGCACCTGCTCACGTAGCTGGAGCAGTTGGAATCAATGGACTTCCTAATGCATATAATGTATGGGTTACAACTAAGAGAAAAAACAATTAAGAAGAAATAAACAAAATTATAATTTTTAAAACATATAAAAATGAATACATATAAATTAAGAATATTATTTGTTGCAGTTTGTACTTCTCTCATGTTTGTACAATGTGGTAACGATGACGATAACATATTAATTATTGAAGATGATGAGCCTGTAGCAGTTGATTTTTCAGGGACTTGGTCTCAAGAAGATTCTATGGGAAGACCAGGTATTAACACTGTGTTTAGTGGTAGTGATGCTGTAAAGAATGATTTTAATAGTAGAATACCTACAGATAGAGCTTCATTTCAGCCTATATTCCAAGAAACTTTAGAATTTTATCATGATGTTTATGCTATGTCATTAAACATTCCAGTTGAAGATTTAGATTACGAGGAAAATATCTTGGGACTTGATGCTCCTACATTTACTACAGTATTAGCTCAATTTGATGCTTTACAAGTTGCTCCAGAAGGAGAAACAATTTATTTTAATCCAGCAACTGGGCTAGCATTAACAGGAAGAAAATTAACTGATGATGTTATCGATGTATCTTTAACATTGATGTTTGGTGGTATGTCAGGAACACGTTTTGACGGTAACAATGGTACTCCACAATTAACTAGTGATGGTGTAGGTGTTGGAGATAGAACTTTTGGTTCATTCCCTTACTTAAATACTCCTAATTAATTAAATTTTGAGGCACGTACTAAAGAGCATTCAATTTGGATGCTCTTTTTTTTTATCATTTTTAGTCTTAACAAATTTTTATCTAGTATTATGACCATAGTTATTAGCAACTTCCTCTTAAAAATGATATTTTTAAACCTTAGAAAAATTAATTTAAATAAATTATGAAAAGAACAAAAATTATAGCTGCCATTGGTATGGTAGGAATAGCAGTTAGCTCTGTATTCTTATTGTCTGCAGACCATGTGGATGCTCCTCAAGTTGAAGGCACCAAAAGTGATATAGCAGATTTATATGCTTTTGAGGGTGATAACCCTAATAATACTGTGTTTATAGCTACAATACAAGGACCGCTTGCATCAGGACAGCAAACAGCAAATGCTCAATTTGATGAAGATGTTTTAATAGAGTTTAATATTGATAATACTGGTGATTTTGTTGAAGATTTAGTAATACAAGCAATAAGAAGAGGAGACTCTATGTATTTCTTTGGACCTGCAGCTCCAGCAGAAACAGGACTAGAAAGTACAGTTAATACTTTTGCTGCCAGAACTGCTGTAAAGATTTCTACTGGTGAAGAAGTTGAGGTTACAACAGCAAATAGTTTAAATGTCTATGCAGGGCCTAGAAGAGACCCATTTTATTTTGATTTTAATCGATTTAATTTAGTTGCATCTGGTTCAGTTGCCCCCGAAGGATTTTTGCCATCTGGCGAAGCATCAGATTTTTTTGAAGACCTAAACGTATTATCTGTAGCTGTTGAGGTTCCTAACTCAATGCTTGGAACAGCGCCTACACATGTTGCAGTAGCAGCAGAAATTCTACCTCCAGGAGGAGCTCCTAACGCCTACAATGTATGGGTGTCAACAAAAAGAAAATCAAATTAAGAGTTATAAATTTCAAAACGAAAAACATGAAAATATATAAAATAACAGCAGTATTCGTTGCAATTTGTATCTCTTTACTATTTGTACAATGTAATGATGATGATGATAACGCAAATATAATTGAACAGTCAACATGCTCAGATGGAATACTTAACGGAGAAGAAACAGGAATAGATTGTGGCGGACCTTGTGAAGCCTGTGAAGATACAGGAGTTGCATTAGATTTTACTGGTACTTTCATACAAGAAGATGTAATGGGAAGACCAGGAGTAAATACAGTATTTAGTGGGAGCGATGCAGTTAAAGACTTATTCAATAAAGTACCTACAGCTATGAGAGGAACTTTACAAGATGGACAAACAGAAACATTTCAAGCTACTTTTCAAAATACCTTAGAGTTGTATCATGATGTATATGCAGCAGCATTAATGATTGATCCAGAAGACCTTGATTACGAGGAAAATATATTAGGGATGAACGCAGCGACATTTACAACAGTGCTTGCAAATTTTGATGCACTTCAAGTTGCACCAGAAGGAACAACAACTTATTATGATGGAACTAATATTCTTACAGGACGTAATCTTAATGATGATGTAATCGATATTTCACTAACATTAATGTTTGGTGGTATGTCAGGAACACGTTTTGACGGAAACAATGGTACACCACAATTAACAAGCGATGGAGTAGGAGTAGGAACAAGAGTTTTTGGTGCTTTTCCTCATTTAGAGATACCTAATTAAAATTAATAATAACACGTATTAAAAAGAGCAATTCATTGCTCTTTTTGTATATAAAATATATTCAACATGAACATCAAATATTTAATCTATACAGCTACTGTAGTCCTATTAATAGTGTCTTGTAAAAACGAAACCCCAAAAGCTGAAATTGTTGAGACCTCAAGTTATGAGGCTTACTTAAATAATGTAAACAAGCAATCAACAGTAAACGCTGAGCAAGAAGTTGCCTATTGGTCAAAACGCTTGGATAAAGATACTACCGGAATAGGAGATATAGGTGCATTAGCAGGAGCGTACTCAAGTCTTTTTGACGCAAGCGGAAATATTAATGCATTAAAAAATTCTGAGGTATTATACAAAAGAGCAATAGAAATAGCGGCATCAAAAGATCCCTACGTAAGAGGACTTGCTCATAATTATATTTCACAGCATAGATTTAAAGAAGCCAAAACATTACTCGAAGATTTATACGCCGGACCAACAAATAAAAGAGCTACAGAGTTTATGCTTTTTGATGTCTACATGGAGTTAGGAGAATATGAAAAAGCAGATCAAATGCTTGGAAATTTCAGAAACAATGGCGACTATAATTACCTTATTAGAGTAGCAAAATGGAGTGACTATAATGGAGAGCTTGATAGTGCAATACGGTATTTAGAAAAAGCAAAAGATATTGCAGAATCTAGAGACACTAAAGCATTAAAAATCTGGACTTATTCTAACATTGCAGATTTCTATGGCCATGCAGGAAGGCTAAATGACTCTTATAATCATTATATTAAAACATTAGAATTGCAACCAGATAATTCTTATTCAAAAAAAGGAATTGCTTGGATGAAATATTCAAAAGAAAAAAACACTACCGAAGCTAATAGAATACTTGATAGTATTATAGTACATCACAACATTCCAGACTATTACCTTCTCAAAGCAGAAATGGCTGAGTTTGATGGAGACACAATAAAAGCAAACGCATATTTAGACACCTTTATGGAAAAAGCGGCTAACCCAATGTATGGCGCTATGTATAATACATATAAAATAGAAGTACTCGTTGATAGAGATCCTGTAAAAGCACTAGCATTAGCAAACGAAGAAGTAAATAACAGGGAAACTCCGGAGGCCTATCAATTATTAGCATTAGCGCAGTTGAAAAATGGTCAAAAAAAGGAGGCGTTAAAAACAATCGAAGAGCACGTTGCAGAAAAAACATATGAGCCTATGGCATTATATCATAGTGCACTCGTATACCAAGCAAATGGTCTAAAAGATAAAGTTGAACCTATCAAGGAAGAGCTGCAAGGAGCTAGTTATGAGATAGGTCCAGTACTAGCAGCAGAGGTAGAAAAGTTATAACTTTAACATAGTTTTAAAAACCAATAATTGCATTATACCGTAAATATAGTTGAAAGGTTGGTTGATCATACAGAGTAATGATCACTCAAAATCGATTAAATTCGATTTTTTCAGAGTTTTTTTGTTAGTTGAGCGTCCTCGTGGTTGGGGACGCTTTTTTTATACTGAAATTTTAAATACATTATACATTTGAATTCATAAGTCATATTTGGTTGATGATTATAAAATATTTTACTTTTCGTATATAATATATAAATTGTGATTTATGAGGTTGCCCATATACTAACTAAATCGAATTTAATTAAATAATACCTTCATTAATAAACCTTCTTTTTTTAAAACGATTTATGATAATTTATAATAGTAGAAAAAAATTCCAATTCAAATTTATCAAAGGTTAAAAATTGAATGTGGATTATCGAGTAAAATTAATGAAGCTATTCAAATTGGATTAGAAAACTCAATTCATTCAATACTGCTTGAATTTGATGAAGAAATCATTGGGATGGGCAGAATTATTGGAGATTGAGGTTGATTTTGTCAAATTGTTGAAATTGGTATTCTTCCTAAATTTCAAAGAAAGGGACTAGGAAAACTTATAATGAAAAACTTAACTAAAACTTGCTATGTGAGTTTTAAGAGCTGATGAAAACACTTCATTTTTATACGAAAAGTTTTAATTTAAAGAGACTATTCCAGAATCTAAAAGAATTTACTTTAAAAAATAAAACAAACGTAAAATATCTTTATAGCTACAAACTCTTCTACTATTTCAATTTTATCCGATAACAAGTTCAACTATTTTTTAATAGTCTAGATAAATATAATCTCGCCACATTTCCGCAGAAAAAAGCCTCATGTAATTATGAGGCTTTCATTTTATAGTTATGTTTTTAAATTATTAAGGAGCGGTTGTTCCTAAAGTATATAATTGAGAAAGGGTTGGAGACTCGCTTCCGCCGGCTGGCTCAAGTGTGATTCCAAATGCTTGTGGAGCATCTTTCAAGTTCTCAAATTTATGAACCCCATTTGAGGCTAATGTATTGTCGTCAATTAATCCCATACTCGTAGGTGTTAATGGCTCTAACATAAGTGACCATACTTGATATACTTTACCTTCGGGAGCTTCAGGGAGTCCTTTAGTGTCAATATACGCAACATTTGTATCATTGTTAAAATATACCTTACTATATGCGGTGGGAGCAACTGCTTGGTTACCTGGCAGTGTATAAGCTTTGTAATCTTTTGAACGAATTACATCTAATAGGGCTTCATTTGCTACAAGCATATCTGTAGATGCCTCTAGCTCTTCTTCAAGCATATTTCTTTCCTCAGTACTTATGGTAACTTGATTTTCAAGCTCATTATTTTGATTTAACATCCAGAAAATACCACCCACACATGCAATTGCAGCAGCCCATCCAGTAATAGCGCCCCAGTTTGTTGTATTACTACTCGTATCTTTTCCAAGAGTTCTTGTTCTGGTTATTGCATTTAAAATACTAGTCCAGTTCATTACTGAAAGTGCAGGAGCAGCCTCTGATGATAAATTCATCAATGTATTTTCAATTCTTTGGACCTCTGAGCGGACGTCCTTGTTTTTTTGAATTTCTTCAAAGACATATTGTGCTTCATCCTGTGGCAATGCACCACAAACATAAAGCTCTAATGTTCCAGATTCTATTAATTCTGTTGTTGTCATTTGTAATCTTTTATCAAATTAACCTAAAACCTGCATCTGTAATTCTTTGATGCAATTTCTATTCCTTGTTTTAATTGTTCCCAAAGGCATTTCAAGTTCTTTGGCTGCATCAACTTGTGTGTATCCTTTAAAATAGAGCAAGTCTATAATTTTGATACAAACGGGTTTTAATCGTTCTACAAATTTGGCAATGCCAATAGAGTTGGTTTTTTTGTTTAAGTTATCTGTACTTGATATAATATCTACGAAATTTGTCGTAGATAGGTTTTTCTTTGAATTTTTATATGCTTTAGAACGTGTAGCATCAATCGATGTATTGCGAGCAATATTTAATGCCCAAGTAAAAAAGCGTCCTTTGTTAATATCATAGGACTTAGAATTATTCCATATTTTAATAAATACATCTTGGAGTGTCTCCTCGGCAAGGTCGCTATCACGCACTACACTATAAACTATACCGTATAGAGCCTCAGAGTATAATGTATAAATTCTTGCAAATGCCTTTTCATTTCCGTTTTGCATTTCAAGAATTAATTCGTCTGGTTGTCTCATTTTTTGAGTTTTTTTGAAAGGTAATAAAAAAAATAAATCGTCGGTTATGGAAACATAATTCTTTATTAAAAATAGTGGTATTGTTTTTGAATAATAGTAAGTACACTATGAAACAACACTTAAGCACGATGATTGCAGTGCCGCTAAAAAGCCCCATAGTAAAAAAACCGATTGAAATTTCAATCGGTTTTTAATTTTTATGCTTTATTATTATTGGATAATTCCACCACAGCTCATTCTTGCACCAGCATCTCCAGAAGGTTGTGATTTAAAATCATCTATACCTTGATGTACTATAATTGATTTTCCAAGGATGTCTTTAGTATTATCTCCACAACCTATACACCACTCATTAGTTTGCATACTTATGGAACCAGTACCATCATCTTCTACTTTAAAATTACCTATATCGCCTTTATGATATCCAGCCTCATCTCCCCATTTACCATGATTTTTCATAGTAGGATTCCAGTGCCCTCCAGCAGATTTCCCATCTTCTGAAGAACAATCAGCGTTTTCATGAATATGTATTGCATGCATCCCTGGTTTTAATCCAGACAGTGAAGCCTCAAACATGACCATGTCACCATCTTGTTTAAAATTAACTTTTCCAGTAGCATTCCCGCCGCTTTTAGATTCTAGCATAAATGCGACACTTTTAGATGTTTCCGAAAGTGTTTTTTCATTTTCATTTTTCATTTCTGTTACCGTAGATTCGGTTTCGGTTTCAGTTTTTTTTGCTTCATTTTTACAACTCGTAAAAGTGATTGCCAATATACTTAATGTAGCAAGTGCTAATTTTTTCATGTCTATAATTGTTAGGGTTAATCTATGACTAAGGTACAGTTTAACATTTCCGTAGACAACATTTTATGAAAAATTTAAAAGTCAGTACTACTCAAAAAAGTAGTCTTCTTGATGATTTATATGTTTTTTTAAAGATAGGGTTGGTGTCAATAAATCTATTTTTGGATCTTTAGATTAGACATGTAATAGTAAAAAGACGATTTGAAGTTTTACAATACCTATAATTATAGATAAAAGAGATTAAACTAAACAGGTTTAATCCACAGCCGTTGGTCAACAATACCTCTCTTTAAATTCTCTGAGATGGTAATTGCTTTATCAATTTTTGTCTGTGAACTTTTGTAGCGTTTAATGGTGTAAATTAAATTACGTTTTTTACCGTCTGTTAATGTTTGAAAAGCCTCCATAAATTCTAGGTCACTTTCTAAAACAGCTTCGAGTTCTTCTGGCATTTCTACACCATATTTTGTGGTGTTTTCAAAAAACTGAATTGTAAAATAATCTGAAGGACACATCCCAAGTTCTTTTTGATGTTGTTTGCTAAACATCATTCTATAAACTCCTTTAATTTTTCTTATTGCTGCATGGAATGAAATTTCTTTTTTATTAAAAGAAGCAACAACTCGCGCGCGTTTATGTCCAGCATTGAGAAATTGTTCAGCTAATGCTTCAGGTAGGATAACAAAATATGGTCCTTCCTTTGAAACTTCATATTTTTTTGATTTCAGCATACAATTAAATTACACAAGTGCTGTGATAATTTGAGTTTCACTATGCAAAGTTTTATGCACTGGGCATTTATCTGCTATTTGTAATAATCGTTTACGTTGTTTTTCGTCAAAGTCTCCAATGAGTTTTATTTCACGGTGAAAAGTGTCAATTTTATTTGATTCACTTTCTTCACAAGCCTCACAGTCTGCTGCATAATCTCTAGAGTAGCTTGTGTGTACTTCTACATTTTCAATAAGCCACCCTTTACGCTTTGCATACATTTGAATAGTCATCGCGGTACAAGCGGATAAACTTCCAGCAAGTAGCTCATAAGGAGTAGGTCCATAATCATTACCGCCTACACGCACAGGTTCATCAGCCTTCATATAATGGGACCCAAGTTTGAGAAGTGTTGTGAATCCATCTTCATCGTCTAAGCTTGCCACTACTTGGTGCGTTGATTTAATAACATCTGGCAGTGGGACTTCAATATAGCGGGCAGCCCAACCTGCAATTACTTTACCTACATAAGATGCATTTTTTTTATCAATTAATAAATGCTCAGAGCCGTCTAGGGTTACAAAACTTTTAGGGTGTTTTGCTGCGTGATAAATTTCTTCAGCATTTTTTATAGACACTGTTGCGTCTTGTGGTGAATGAAGTATGAGTAATGCTTTTCCGTCAAGTTTAGCTGCTGCAGCTTCGCAACTTTGCTGGTCAAGATCATCAAAAAATTGTTTTTTAAAAATAAAGTCACGACCCGCTAAAGTTACATTTGCTTGTCCATCGTTTTCAATAACATTTGCCTGATGGCCAAATTGCTTCTTCACATGTACAGGGTTACTAGGTGCTCCAATTGTGGCAAGAGCTAACACGCTAGGAATTTCTGAAGCTGCAAAAATAGCCGCTGCGCCGCCTAAGGAATGACCTACAAGTAGGGAAGGTGCTTTATGTTCTCGAGCAAGAAAGTTTGCAGCCTCCACTAAATCTGCCACATTGCTGGAAAAATTTGTATCTGCAAAATCACCGTCACTATCACCAAGTCCAGTAAAATCGAAACGTAAAACGCCAAAACCCTCACTAGCTAATGCTTTACTTACATTACGTACCGCACTAAAATCTTTTGTACACGTAAAACAATGTGCAAAAATTGCAAAGTTGTGTGGCTCTTGTTCTAATGGTAAATCTAAGCGTCCCGAAAGTGTTGTTCCTTGGGCATTAGTAAATGTGATTTTTGATGATTTCATTTTAATTTAGTTTTAAAGTTAAATGTGCAGATTTATTGCGCATCTGCTTTTGTAAAATCTGGTTTAAATGTTAGGCTTATTAATAACCTATCAAAATCAATTCCTGAGGTTTGAATATTTTGATATCCTAGACGCGTATTTATTAAGTCATTAATTTTATACGAAACACCACCACCTATCCAATTCTGGGCAAAATTATCTGTGCCTTGAACATTTATAAAAACTTCGTCGTAAAGGTCTATTGCAACTTTCTCATTTATAGGATAACTTGCCTTTAACATGTAACGCATCCATCCACTACTATCCATGCCACCATCAAAAAATCTATGTTCATAACGGTAGCGGTGATTAAGGGTGAGCTTTGTAAATTTGTTTCTCAAATGTCCATCAAGGACTAAACGGTGCTCATTAAAATTTTCGGGAGTTTCTGAAAGATAACTAGGGTCATTTAAAAAATACCCGTATCCTGCACCAAACATAACTGTGTTATTTACTTTATATGTTACACCTGTTCTTATTTTAAATTGTTGTAGTTCACTAGCTAATTCATAAAATCTAAATTGGGTTTGCAACTGCACATTAATTTTTTCTGAAATTTTACTATTTGAAGCTAAAATATACCAAGTTCCCAATTCGTCTTTGGGGTTTTCTTGTGCAAATAGTAATAAACTGAAAATGCTTAGTACTGCTGATAATATTACTTTTTTCATTAATTTTTAATCTTTATTATTAGTCAATTTTAATTATTCTTACTTCTTTAAACATAGGTATTTCAATGCTTTTTACCATGTTTATATATGTTTGCCATTCAGTATTTAAAAATGCATTTGTCTTTGTTAATGCTTCTTTAAGCTCATCATTTGCTTGCTTTATCAAAGTGTGCTCAGTCGTAGTTAAGCCATTAGGGCGACTGCCACTATACCAACTAGCTGTACCTATTCTATTCATTACAGTAACTTCAGGATTACGAGTAATTCCTTGACGTTTATCAACTTTACCTATGTATAAAGCAATTAAATTATCAATTTTCTCAACGATATCCTTACTAGCCTTAATTTCCTCTTTATAAAGATTTTTTTCTTTAGAATTTTCCTCCGCTTCATCTTTCATTTTCTTTCTCAAGTTTGAAGCAGCTTCTTTACTTTCTACTAATTGGCGCACCGCATCTGCCGCTGTATTTGTCATTTTCTCAATTTCTTTTGATGCATTGTAAGCTTCTGTTACTGCGTTTTCTGTATTATTAAGTCGAGGATCACTTTTTATTTTTATCGTTGTTTGTGTAATTACGTCATCGTGCAGCATTTCAATTCTATAAGTTCCTGGTTTAACTTCAGTTCCTCTTGGTTCTCTTGTAGATTTTTTGACGCTTCTTGAAGGTCTATTAACGCCAGCCTCTTGCATTCCCCAGCGCCATTTGTAGATGCCAGTGCTATCTGGCACTTTTCTTTTTAATGTTCTAATCAATCTGTCTCCATCATATATTTTCATATAAATTGAATCTTTTCCAGGCCCTTCATTTTTTTCTTCGGAAATTTTAGCTTCATTATCTTTTTCATCTTCGTCATTTTCATCTGTATCATCATTGCCTTTTTCTTTGTTGTTATCCATTTCGGCTTTGCCTTCCCCTTTAAAATAATAAGAAATTAATGCACCACTGTTTCGGTTTTCTGCATTGTACATTGCGTCGCCGCCAAAACGGCTTCCAGTAGGCTGTTGATAGGCTGCTTGATAGGCAACGGGCGGTTCAAAAACTTTGAGTTTTTCATTTAATATATTTTTATCTTTAGCAATGGCACGTAATGGGCGGATATCATCTAACACCCAAGCTGCACGACCAAAGGTTCCAATCACCAAGTCATTTTCTCGCTCTTGTATCACTAAATCTTTTACTGAAACAGTAGGGAATCCATGTGTCCATTTTGTCCATGTAAATCCAGCGTTTGTTGAGTAGTAGAGTCCATCATCAGTACCTAAGAACAGTAAGTTTTTCTCTTCAGTATCTTCTATAATACAAAGCGCGTAACTTTCTGTATCTTGCTCATTTACAATGCGGCTCCAAGAGCGACCGTAGTCTGTAGTACGATACGCATATGGTTTGTAATCAAATCTTCTATAATTGTTGGCTACGATTAAGGCTTCACCCTTAGTCTTGTTACTAGCTTTAATTTGAGTAATCCAGCTGCCAGTTGGTAAGCCAGATAGTCTCGAAATTTCATCCCAAGTTTGTCCACCATTTTTGCTTACGTGTACACGTCCATCATCTGTCCCTACATATAAAACATCTTTTTCAACTGAAGATGGTTCAATGACTAGAATAGTAGTATGATTTTCTGCTCCTGTAGCATCCATTGTTAATCCGCCACTCTCACCTTGTTTTTGCTTTTCGGGGTCATTAGTTGTTAAATCTGGCGAGATCACATTCCATGTCAACCCCTTGTCTGTTGATTTATGAACAAATTGACTTCCAAAATATATTGTACTATTATCAAATGGGTCAATGTTTATGGCACTGTTCCAATTAAATCTTAACTTAACTTCTGGGTCAGGATGTGTAGGTTTTATCGTGTAATTATTACCGGTAATATGGTCATAACGACTCACAGAGCCTTGCTGGCTCATACTCCAACCATAACGGCTATCATCACGATCTGGGACAACATCAAAACCATCTCCAAAACTTATTTCCTGCCAGTAACTATTGCGAATTCCTTGTGCTTTCCATACGTATGCAGGACCTCTCCAGCTTCCGTTGTCTTGCATTCCACCGTACACATTATAGGGATATTCGTTATCTACGTTAATATGATAAAATTGTGCTACGGGTAGATTTCCAATAAATCGCCACGATTTTCCACCATCTCTAGTAATGTTCATTCCACCATCATTACCATCAATCATTAAATTACCATTTGTGGGGTGTATCCACCATGCATGATGATCAGGGTGTACACCATTATCAACACCATATGCAGGCATTAATTCTTCAAAATTTTTCCCTCCATCTTCACTTACATTTACATATGTAAAAACAGAATAAACTCTATTCTCATTTTGAGGGTCAACAAAAATGTCGCTGTAATAAAATGGCCTGTTACCTATATCACTTTTGTCATTATGCTTGTTCCAAGTAAAACCCCCGTCTGTTGATTTATAAAGGGCATTTTTCTTTGCTTCTACTAGTGCATACACAACATCTGGTTTGTTTGGTGCAATAGCTAATCCTATTCTACCCAACTCTCCCTTAGGTAAACCATCTTTATCTGTACGTTCTTCCCAATTTTTACCACCATCATGCGTTATAAACATTCCAGAGCCTTCACCGCCAGATTTAAAGAACCAAGGGTCACGTTTATGTTCCCACATTGCTACAATTAATTTGTTAGGATTTGTTGGGTCCATTACCATATCTGCAACTCCTGTTTTTCTATTATTGAATAAAATACGTTCCCAGGTTTCGCCACCATTAACAGTTTTATAAACACCACGTTCTTCATGGACACCCCATGGAGAGCCTATTGCACCTACATAGACTATATCAGGGTTTGTTGGGTCAATTATTACTTTATGAATGTGACGGGTTTTTTCTAAACCCATTGATTTCCATGTTCGGCCAGCGTCTAGTGATTTGTAAACTCCATATCCTCCATTTAGGCTATTACGTGGATTTCCTTCACCAGTACCTACCCAAATAACAGATGGATTTGATTGTTGTATTGCCACCGCACCTATAGATGCAGTCTTCTCATTATCAAAAACAGGTTCCCATTTTATTCCACCACTAGTAGATTTCCAAAGCCCACCACTAGCAGTACCCACGTACATAATTTCTGGGTTTTCGGTAACTACATCTATTGAGGTAACGCGCCCAGACATCCCGCCTGGACCAATGTTTCTTGGTTTTACATCTTTTAAAATATCGTTTGTTAGTTCTTGACCATTACCATTAAAGGCTACAGAAAGCAGTAGTAAAAGGAGAATTTTTTTCATAGTTGTTAGTGATTTGAAAAACTATATTTTTAATATTGTTCTATTTCAGTTTTAAAGATAAAAAGATAGGTTCCAAACTGAAAGTATTTAAACAATAATCCCTAAAAAGTCTTTGTTTTTTGACTTTTTAGGGATGTATAAGATGATATTAAAATTTATTCCTCTCCCTCATTTTTATTGTTCTCTGAGGCTTTTTTTGATTTTGTCTCTTTATGTATGTTAATTTCTCTTTCTTTATCATCACGCGCTTCTTTTAAATCATGCGCATTATGAACTTCAACTTGTGTAGGGAATGGTAAATCTATACCAGCTTCGTTCATTGCCTGTTGAGTATCATGAATAACATCACTCCAGACATGAACTACACTTGCACGATCACTTTTAGTCCACCAACGTACTCTAATTGTTAACCAACTATCTGCTTGATCCCACACTAAAGTTTCTACAGGTTTTTCACTAGTGACTCCATCTATTTTTTGAACTGTTTCTTTTAAAATTTTCATGGCTTCTAGATAATTTTCATCGTATCCTAAACCAATGTCGTATTGCGAACGTATAAACTCGTGTGCAGTTTTTACCACTACAGATGTATTGTAAACGGTGTTGTTAGGAATAACAACTCGTTTACCGTCATACGTTGTTATAATTGTTGCTCGGGTTTTTATTTTTTCAACGGTACCTTCATAATTATTTACAATTATTTGATCACCAATTTCAAAGGGTTGACGAAGTAATATTAAAATCCCTGCAAGCCAGTTTTGTAAGATGTCTTGAAATGCAAAACCTATTGCTACAGATGATACTCCCATTCCAGCAATCAAATCGGCTGGGCTTAAGTTGGGCGCCATAATTGTCAATGCTAAAGCAATACCACCAATCATAACTAGATATCTAGTAAATGAACCTAAAAGATCTCCAAAGTTTTTACGTCCCTTATTCTTGAGCATCTTTTTAACAAGATTACCTACCCAGCGACTAATAAAAACAAATGCTATTAGTATAGCAATACCAATTAAAATATTAGGTAATGCTTTTATAAAACTATCAAGCCATTTGTCTAATTTTTCAATAATAGATGTTGGGTTTATATCTATTTCTCCTTCTTTATCTTTAGGTCCAGTAACATCTTCTTGTAATATGAGAAGATTTATAAGTAGTTTGTTTATTATCATTGTTTTTGGTTTTGTGACAAATTAATTTTTTTTGAAAGCAGTTATTCTTAATAAAATTGTAAAAAACAATACTCTAACTTTTGTTTAACATTTGGTATTAAATTCTTCAGCATTTAAGTCGTAATTTTATAATATGAAGAAGAAAACTCCGCGTGCAGGTTTTGTTTTTACAAAACATACCCCAAAAGAAAAATCCATATTTGACCGTTTATTTGAAGTTTTTCAAGAGCTTATAACACATACCTCTGGCGATTTTGATGAAGCTATTGATTGGCTAAGACAACTTGATAAAGAGTATGAGTTGACTACAGCAGATTACACAATAGAAGATTTTATTCAAGAGTTAAAAGACCGTGGATTTATTAGGGAAGAATTTAAACCTGATGGAAAAGGTGGTGATAAAGGTGATGGAAAAGGAGGGATGTCTATTACTGAAAAGTTAGAACGCTCACTTAGAAAGCGTGCCTTAGAACAAATTTTTGGTAAAATAAAAAGAAGCGGACAAGGAAATCATAAAACAAAATATGTAGGTAGTGGTGATGAGCAATCTGGTGATTTTAGAAATTACCAATTTGGTGATGGCTTAAATAATATACGCATGACCGAAAGTATAAAGAATGCTCAAATTAATAACGGTGCAGAAAATTTCCGCTTGACGGAGAATGATCTTGTTGTAGAGGAGTCCATGCATAAATCACAAATGAGTACTGTATTAATGATTGATATTAGTCACTCAATGATTTTATATGGTGAGGATAGGATTACACCAGCAAAGAAAGTAGCGATGGCACTCAGCGAATTGATTACTACACACTACCCTAAAGATACGCTTGACATACTTGTCTTCGGAAATGATGCTTGGCCCATTAAAATTAAAGATTTACCTTATTTAAATGTAGGTCCCTATCATACAAATACTGTGGCAGGATTGGAATTAGCGATGGATATGTTGCGCCGAAAACGCAATACAAACAAGCAAATTTTTATGATAACCGATGGAAAACCTAGTTGTTTGCGACTACCAGATGGGCGTTATTATAAAAATAGTAATGGGCTAGATGAGCACATAGTTAATAAATGTTATATGATGGCAGCACAGGCAAGAAAATTGCATATTCCCATTACAACTTTTATGATAGCTAGCGATCCGTACTTACAGCAATTTGTTGATAATTTTACGGAGGCAAATCAAGGCAAAGCTTTTTACACAGCTCTGCAAGGCTTAGGAGAGATGATTTTTACAGATTATGAGAATAATAGAAAACGGAAATTGTAATAGCTGATTTAAAAAATTTTGCTCATCAATTAATGAATAGGATAGACATAATAAAACGATATGAAGATAGATAATATAAAAACATTCGGTGAACTTAAAAAAGCTGGATTTGAACACAAAACAGTAAAAGAAGAATTGCGTCGCAATTTACTTCAAAAAATGATGAAGAAAGAAGTAGTTTTTGAAGGGATTCACGGGTATGAATATACCGTAGTCCCTGAGCTTGAACGTGCTATTCTTTCTAAACATAATATTAATTTATTGGGATTGCGAGGGCAAGCTAAAACTCGCTTAGCACGCCAAATGGTTTCACTGCTTGATGAATATGTTCCAGTTGTAGCTGGTAGCGAAATTAACGATGACCCATTTGAGCCCATTTCAAGATATGCCCAAAATGAACTTGAAGAAAATGGAGATGACACTCCTATAACTTGGTTGCACAGGGATTTACGTTTTGCTGAAAAGTTAGCTACACCAGATGTAACTGTTGCAGATTTAATAGGTGATGTCGACCCTATAAAGGCAGCTAATTTAAAACTAACGTATGCGGATGATAGAGTGATTCATTTTGGGATGATTCCTCGTGCAAATCGTTGCATTTTTGTTATTAATGAATTACCAGATTTACAAGCTCGTATTCAAGTAGCATTGTTTAATATTTTACAAGAAGGTGATATTCAAATTAGAGGTTTTGCATTACGACTACCTTTAGATATTCAATTTGTGTTTACTGCAAATCCAGAAGATTATACAAATAGAGGTAGCATAGTAACTCCGTTAAAAGATAGAATAGGGTCACAAATATTAACACACTACCCACATGATTTAAAAATTGCTAGAACAATAACAGAACAAGAAACGGCGGCAGCATCTGCAGAGAAAAGCAATATTTATGTGCCAGCGTTAGCAAAAGATATTATTGAACAGATAAGTTTTGAGGCTAGAGAGAGCGAGTTTATTGATGCAAAAAGTGGTGTTAGTGCTCGTTTAAGTATTAGCGCTTTTCAAAATTTGTTAAGTACAGCAGAACGAAGAGCATTGCATAATGGTGACAAAAAAACTGCTGTGCGATTGAGTGATTTTTTAGGTATTGTACCAGCTATAACAGGAAAAGTTGAGCTAGTTTATGAAGGAGAACAAGAAGGTGCAAACGTAGTTGCAAATCAATTAATTGCAGATGCAGTAAAAAGCCAATTTTTAGAATATTTCCCAAAAATTGAAAAGCTTCAAAAAGCTGATGATAAAGACCCTTATGCAGATGTTGTGACGTGGTTCTTTGAACAGAGTAGTTTTGAGTTGTTAGAAACGCTAGATGACAATGAATATCAATTACAACTTGACCGTATAGAGCCTTTAGATGATTTAATGAAGGAATATGCACCAGAAATTTCAGAAGAAGATCAACCCTTTTTTAAAGAGTTTATTCTTTGGGCCTTAGTTGAAATGAAGAAGCTAAGTAAATATAATTTAACAGATGGACTTCGATTTAAAGACGTCTATGGTGGATATATTAGTGGATTACAATAAGTAACAATTTTTACATTTAATAAAAAAACCTCATTACGCGAGTAATGAGGTTTTTTTATTCGTGAATATAAATTCTAGATATTAGGAATAACTAATTCCTGTCCTGGATGGATAACATCTGCGCTTTTAAGTATGTTTTTATTTGCCTCAAAAATAGCGTTGTATTTCATTGGGTCTTTATAGTAATGTTTTGCTATTTTGCTTAAAGACTCGCCGCTTTCTACAGTATGTCTTGCATATACAGTAGTATCAGCAACGGTAATGTCTGCCATAATATCAGCAGGGTTTTCGCCACCAGAAGCTTTAATTTCGTCCCATAATAAATTTTTCTCATAAGCCGTATTAGCTACACCAGTAATATGTAATTTATTTCCGTCAACTTTGACGTCTCCGTTTTGTATTTTAAGCTTTTCACCTAAGTCTAGAACGTTTTGATATTTAGCCTTAACCATTGTTTACATTGTTTAAATTAATAATGATTTAAAGATATGCATTTTTAAAATTTCAGAAAAAATCTAAAGCGATTATAAAGGCATCTCATCGAAAAGATATTGACACAACAATTTAACTTAATATTAATTTCTTTTAATAAAAATTAGCAAATACTCAAAGTACATTTGTCTTAACAATGTTAAACACTAAACAAACAAATATTATGAAAATGTCAAAAATGTTCGTATCAATTGCAGTAGTAGGTTTACTATTTGCTTCTTGTGATGATACTAAGAAAAAAGAAGCTGAAGCTAAGGCTGAAGCAGAAAAAATGGAAATGGAAGCTAAAGCTCAAGCAGAAGAAGTTGAGAAAATGGCTAAAATGGAATTTGAGAAAAATACTATTGCTGCAGTAGCAATGGGTAACGAAAATTTCACAACGTTAGTTACAGCTTTAAAGCAAGCAGGATTAGCACAAACTTTTATGGCAGAAGGAGAGTATACAGTATTTGCTCCTACTAATGATGCCTTTGCTAAAGTACCACAGGCTACTTTAGACAACTTAATGAAAGATGAAAACAAAGCTAAATTGCAAAATTTACTTAAATATCATGTAGTTAAAGGTGAATTTATGGCTCCTGCTGTAATGAAAGCAATTAAAGATAATAACAACGCTTATAATGTTACTACACTAGCAGGTCAAAACATTACGTTAATGGAAAAAGACGGTAAAGTTATGATTAAAGATGCTACTGGAAAAACAGCAACAGTTGTTATGGCAGATGTAGATGCTTCAAACGGTGTTATACATGCTATTGATACTGTAATTATGCCTAAGGGATAATCCTAACATAATTAATTAAATCAAAGACCTCAAAGCAATTTGGGGTTTTTTTTATATACAATTTATTGGAGAAAATTATCTTTAAAACTAAATGCGTAAGAAGAAGCTCCATTAGCTCTATAAAATTCGAGTCGTTCCTTTCCTTCTGAAATTTTAGGTTGATGCCCCACAGGTACATACCATAAAATCATGTGCATTTTTGGTTGTTTTGCAAACCATTCTTTTTTTCTAATCATTATATCTTTATGAACAGACTTATATACAAAGTCAAAAAGTGAGGCTTTATCTTTCCAAACACTCATATTTACCAATAAACTATCCTTGCCAAAAATAGCCACTCTGTCTTCTTTTTCTTGCTCTGGTCGTTCTTCTAAACTCCAAATGTAACCTGAGCTTTTCTCTGCAAGAGCGTTAATGCGATCTGTATTATTAACAAAATCTGCCATAATTGGAGAGTCCATATCAGCAATAGCGTCTGCAAGGTTTAATTGAGCTAAGTGCATTTTCATATTATAATATGTAATTTAATTTTTTTAAATCTTCAGTAGTTTTAATGAGATGACCTTTTCCATCTTTAATAACGAGGTTTTGTGAGCTAATCTCAAGCACATCATTATAATAATGATCTGTAATTATAATACCTTTTAATTTTGAAACCGAAGTTAAAAATAATTTTAATCTTTCCTTATGCAAAGGTTCTAACATTGAAAAGGGTTCATCAAGCATCAAAAATGGATGTGGAAGATAGCTCATCAATACCACTTCAAAATACTTTCGTTCACCGTGAGACAAATCCTTCATTGACTTATTAGTCATTGTAGCTATTTGCGGATCATAAAAAATGCGGTCTTGCTCCGCCTCTCCACTATGAAACATGGGGATGATATCTCTAACTTTCGCATGTGCTGGTAAAAAAGGATCTTGTGGTAAATAGCTAATAAATTGTTTAGGAATAACTTCGGAAATTTTAATCTCATTACTATTCATTGAAACCTTAATACTATCAGCCTTCATATTTCCGAAGAGCAACTTTAACAACGTAGATTTTCCAGAACCATTGCGACCAAAGAGTCCCAAAATATCACCCGTCTCAATTTGAAAAGAAACATCTTTCAAAACTTCTTTTTTTTTAAAAGATTTAGAAACGTGATGTAAGACTAAAGTCGCCAAGTATTATTGATATTAGAATGAACAGAATTGAAAATGCGGGTAACCCAATTAATAAATTTATAAAAAATGCAGCTCTATAAAGTTCCCGTTTTTTAATACCGAGGTTATAGTAACTATAAAGTTCATTTTCTTTGAAGTAATGAAACGCATAAAAACCAAATATTAATCCAAATGATATAAAGAAAAAGAATCCCCAAAAGACTCCAAAAGCAATCACACCTAATAATGAAAACCCAACAATAAATAAAAAAATATCTTTATAAAATTGCCAATAGGGGCGCATGGTTAGGTGTTAAATTGTTAGTATTTTGTAATACAATTTTTCATTTTAAACGTATTAATGAGTACAGCCTTGATGCGTAAAGCTCTGTGTGTCTTCATGCCAATCGAATGCTTGATTGTAGCCATTTACTTCCCAATAAAATTGAGGGCGTTCAGATGGATAATTACCTATTTCGTTCATTGTATTAGGATCGTACACTCGACCATTTTGAATTACTTTTTGAATATATTGCGTATTCTCAATATTATCTAAAGGATTTTTATCAAGTACAATTAAATCTGCAAGTTTACCTACTTCTATAGAGCCTATATCATTGCCGGCGCCTATATAATTAGCTCCATTAATAGTGGCTGCTTTTAAGGCTTCGTGATTACTCATACCACCTGCTGCAAGCATCCAGGTTTCCCAATGAGCACCAAGTCCTTGTAGTTGTCCATGTGCTCCCATATTGACTTTAACACCTGCTTTAGCAAGATCATTTGTAGTTTTTGAAACTAGTATATGCCCATTTTCATATTCTTTTTGAGGCACCATCTGGCGATGTCTAGAGCGACTATCTACAATTGCTCGTGGTGTAAAGTTTAAAAGCTTTTCATTTTCCCAAACATTATCACGTTGATAATAAAAAAACTCACCATTGAGTCCACCATAGTTTACAATTAGAGTAGGGGTGTACCCTGATCCACTTTTACCCCATATTTGTAATACATCTTTATAGACAGGAGCAACAGGAATATTATGTTCTACGCCTGTGTGACCATCTATAACCATTGTTAAATTATGGAAGAAAGTAGAACCTCCTTCTGGCACTACATTAATACCTTGCTCACGAGCTGCCTGCAAAACTTGTTGACGTTGTTCTCTACGTGGTTGATTATAACTTTTTACACTTTTTGCGCCAAATGCTTTTGTGCGCTTTATACTACTTCGGGCATCATCAAGGTTATTTATTACCGCCTTAAAGTCACCCTCTGCTCCATACAGGATAAATCCAGTAGAGAAAAGTC
Source organism: Patiriisocius marinistellae (assembly GCF_009014635.1). Lineage (GTDB taxonomy): Bacteria > Bacteroidota > Bacteroidia > Flavobacteriales > Flavobacteriaceae > Patiriisocius > Patiriisocius marinistellae. The sequence goes on from NZ_BKCF01000002.1 coordinate 115,667, forward strand.
GTGGACCAGTTAATTGTCCTGTTTTTTGTAATTCACTCAATGTAAAAACTGTTTCGGTATTTGCAGATGGGTCGTGTGCAGTGGTCACCCCAAAAGCTAGGTTTGTCATAAACTGCCAATTGTTCTGCGCTGGAAGTCCGCTTCTAAAAGCACCTATATGTGCGTGACTATCTACAAAGCCAGGCATAATTGTTTTTCCTGCAGCAAGGTATATTTTAGCATCGTAGGGAACAGCTACTTCACTAGCTTTACCAATTGCCTTAATTTTATTTCCTTCAATAATAATGACTCCATCTTCAATTACTTCATCTCCATTCATGGTGATGATGCGGCAATTACTAAAAGCTACAAGACCTTCTGGATTGTCTATTTTTCCTTGCAAGCCTATTTTAATTCCAGATTCTGGCATGGGTGATGGCTTGGAGTTTCCGCTGTCAACAAAACTAAATTTTTCTTGTAATGTATTGCTAAAGTATTCATCGCCAAGTGTCCACATTACTTCTTTACTGTCTGATGACCAATGGATATTTACACCAGCATCTTTGGCAATTTGTTGTACAGGAACACTATTACTGTTTCCATCAAGGGTAAGTGGTTTTCCTAACTGAGGCATAGGTGCTATATATACTTTATGTAAATTTGAAAATGCCACCCATTTGTTATTTGGACTAGGTACAATATGATTTGCATATTTTGAAATCACATGTTCTTGCTCATCGTTTCCGTTGAGGTTGACCGAAATTAACTTCTTTGTCAAATTTCCGAAGTACGTACCACCTTTTTGTAGATAAATGCGTGTGTCATCAACATTATAACGAGGGTTTTCACCTTCTACACCCACTAATTCTTTAGCGTTTTTGCCATTTGAAGTCATGGTGTAAATACCACTGTTTTTAGAAAATGTATTTCCTTGGTCACTATTTCCGCCTTCTTTGCGATAGACAATCATTGTTCCGTTTGAAGAAAAACGAGGGGTTCTATAAATCCCTTTTTCTGAAGTTAATTTTACGGGTGTCCCGCCATTACTATTCATTTTAAAAATGGCACCTTTCTCGATATCGTTCCATGTAACGAAAATTATTTCGTTTCCGTTTGGGGAGAAACTAGGTTCGAATGCAAAATCGGTGCCTTGGGTTAGTTTAATGGGGATGCCATTAGGAAGTTGTTTTTTATATATCTGTCCTAAAGCATTAAAAACAATCATTTTTCCATCTGGAGATGTCTTTGCGTCACGAATAACTTTTGAAGTGAAAGTTTCACGATCAATGGGTGTGGTAGTTTTAACGGTCTCGGCTAAATCAATTTTAACTTTTATTTCAAAAGGGATATTTGTAACAGCTAGCGTAGTCGTGTTTATTTTGTGAAACTTTCCGGTACTCCAAAATACAATTTCATTGTTATTTGGCATCCAATCAAAGTTAGGGTAAACCCCAAAAATAGCCCAAGCTTCTTGCTGGTCTTTACTTAGTGTATCAATTAAAGGATATTCTTCTCCTGTCTCTAAGTTATGCACATACAATACTGTTTTTTCTCTTACACGTTTTACGAATGCAAGCATTTTTCCATTAGGCGATACTGTAGGACGCGCCGCACCTCCTGGGCCTCCTGTAATTATTTCTGTCTTCCCTGTTTCAAAATTGTAACGTTTTATAACATATATCTGGCTATTGGGGTCTTTATTATATTGAAAATTTCCTCCTGGGTACATATCCTCAGAATAATACACGTATTTTCCATCTGCTGAAATGTATGGCTCATTTACATCTTGTTGATCGTTTTTACGCTCGGTTAATTGAAGTCCGCTGCCTCCTGTAATATGATATTGCCACAACTCGCCAGCACCTAGACTTCTGCCAGAAGTAAAGTGTTTACGTGCTATAAGATAATTTCCATCAGGCATCCATGCAGCGTTGTTTAATAATCTAAAGTCTTCTTTTGTTATTTGGTTAGGATTACTCCCATCTGCGTCCATTACCCAAATATTATCACCACCACCAGCATCACTAGTAAAAGAAATTTTTGTCCCGTCAGGGCTAAACCTAGGTTGGACTTCGAATGGGATACCACTTCTAAGTACTTTTGCTTTTCCTCCTGAAATAGGCATTGAATATATATCGCCTAGCATATCAAAAACAATTGTTTGTCCGTTGGGGCTCACATCTAGGTTCATCCATGTACCTTCTGTAGTTGTGAAGTTGTGTGATTTATAATTGAATGATTTTCCTGGGTTTGAAACATCCCATTTTTCTTTTTCTTCTTGGGCAAATACAGAAAAGGTAAGAGCCATTAATAAGGTAGTTATTTGTATACGCATTTGAGCAACATTTATTTTGAAAGCTAAAGATACTAAAAGCTAAGATGAGATTAAACCTTAATATTTTCATAAATGTTCTATGGTTCTTTTTATCATTTGCACTTTTGTGAAAAATATAGATAATGAAAAAAATAGTACTAGTTTTAAGTTTTGGAATGTTGTTGTTTTCTTGTAAAAATGATAAGATTTCAGAAGAAAAAACAATAGAAACACTTGAAACAAATAAAGAAGAAATGCCTAAAAGACAAGTTGATAGTCTTGTAGGACTTATTGAGAACACACATAATAGAGATATGTTTGTCTCAAAAGAAGCAGTTGCTTTTGATATTGCTATTGCCTTTGGAGGAAACGAAATTTTAAATGGTAAGATGGTTTTATTGACTAATAGCGGTGGTGGAAGAATTGATTTAAAGGATGGTAACTCTATTATTGCTAATCAAAATGGCGTATTTGCATCACCTGGTTTAGCCGAAAATGAACGTGTAAGATTTAATGCTTATACATGGTCTTACTTTTTTTCATTACCATATAAATTAGCAGATGAAGGTACAAAGTGGTCTTCAATAAGTCAGCGAAATTTTAATGACACAACTTATAATACAAGATCGTTAACTTTTGCTGATGGTACTGGTGATGCACCAGATGATTGGTATGTGGTTTATACAGATACAGAAACGAATAGACTTGATGCAGCAGCTTATATTGTAACCTTAGGGAAAACAAAAGCAGAAGCAGAAGCAGACCCTCATGCAATTTCGTATGAAAATTATGAACTAATTTCTGGTGTGCCAGTTGCTAAAGATTGGAAATTTTGGGAATGGACTTTGGATAATGGTTTTGGGAAAGAAATTGGGAATGCTAAAATTTCAAACGTTGAGTTTGTAGATGTTCCTGAAAACTTTTTTGAGCCATCTAAAGATTTTGTAAATAAGTAATATTTCAGAAATTAAAATTTCCGAATAAAATATAAGAGCCATAGTTTTGCAATTAATGCATCACTGTGGCTTTCTTTAGTTTTATATATTGAAGTATTTTTTTAATTCTCAATAACTATTTTAATTCCTTGATTTAACCTTGTTTTCACAAAGCTTTATTATTTCGGCAATACGCTTTAATTGGGTTTCTTCTTTTTTTGCTGTGGCTAGCCAGCGTAAATAGTTTTTTTGATAGCCAGGTGTAATAGATTTATAGAAAGCAAAAGCATCTTTGTTTTTGGTAAATGCTTTTTGTAGGAGTGGAGGTATAGTACCTTTCTCTGGTCCATCCATTGCGGTCCAAGTTCCAGTATTTTTTGCAAGTTGTATTGAACTCCATCCAGCTTCTTGAATGAGCCCTTTGTTCTCTAATTCTTTAATATGTAATTTGTTTAGTGCACTCCAAGTACTTTTTGGATTTCTAGGGCTAAAAAATTGCTGTCTTTTTCCATTGCCTAAACTTTTTACAGTACTATCAATCCAGCCAAAACATAATGCTACTCTAACAGCTTCTTCCCAGAGCATAGAGTGTATGCCAGTATCAATTTTATATAATACAAGATATACTCCCTGCGGAAATTTATCATGATTTAACAATAACCAATTATACCATTCTGTATCTCGTGGAAAGTACAATAACGGTTTTTCCAAAATTACTGTACGTTTTGAGATTTAATAAAGAAGTCTTCTTTTAAACTAAGCTCACGTATATCTCCAATGTTTTCAAATGTTTGCCATTGAGCATTGGGTTGAATCCATTTTTCTTTACCGTTTATATTCATAATGACAGGCATATCAAAACCTTCAATAATGTCAACGTAACGATAAGTAAGTTGGTTCAAAGAATACTTATATTCTAATTTTGGAATCATTGTTGTTCTAAGGTATTGTTCCCAGAATTCGGTTAAATCAATTCCCGCTTTTTCACTAATATATTCTTCTACTTGTTGCGTAGTAACTGTTTGATGGTAAAAATCTTTATTTAGTCCTCTTAGTATATCGCGCCATTTTTTATCATCCTCTAAGAGTTGGCGTACTGTATGCAATATATTTGCGCCTTTGTAGTACATGTCACTGCTACCTTCATTATCCATGTTATACGTGCCTATAATTGGGCGGTCATTTTGAATTCTCTTACGAGTACCTATAACATACTCGCTAGCTGCTTCATCACTAAAATTGTAACTTAAATATAAATTTTCTGAATATGCAGTAAACCCTTCATGTATCCACATATCTGCAACATCTTTATTTGTAATATTATTTGCAAACCACTCATGCCCAGATTCGTGAATTATAATAAAATCAAAACGAAGTCCCCAACCAGAGCCTGATAAATCATTTCCTAGATATCCATTTTGGTAGTTATTTCCGTAAGTAACACTACTTTGATGTTCCATTCCTAAATATGGAACTTCAACAAGTTTGTAACTATCTTCATAAAATGGATAAGGCCCAAACCAATATTCAAATGCTTGTAACATTAAAGGCACTTGAGAAAATTGCTCTTTTGCCTTATCAAGATTTTCTTTCAAAACATAATAATCTACATCAAGTAATCCATTGATTCCTTCATGTTTGTAGCCAAAGGTTGTATAATCCCCAATATTTATATTTACTCCATAACTATTAATAGGTTGTGTTACTTTCCAATGCCACGTCTTTGTATTTCCATTATCAACTTCATTAATCAAACGACCGTTTCCAACCGCAACTAGATCGCTTGGCACTGTATAAAACATATCCACTCCAGTATCTGGCTCATCAGCTGGATGATCTTTTACTGGCCACCATACACTTGCGCCTATTCCTTGATTTGCTGTAGCAATAAATGGATTACCATTGCTGTCTTTTTTCCAGCTAAACCCTCCATCCCATGGAGCATTTGCAGCCTCAGTAGGTTCCCCTGAAAATTTGATTACAAGTGTATTTGTATCACCAATTTTTTGTTTTTCTTTTAATTTAATAAAATGTGCATTTCCTTTACTTTTAAATTTTAGTTTTTTACCATTTTGTGTAACCTTGTCAATTTTCATTGGTGTTTGCAAATCAATCTGAATTACTTTTTCGACTTCAGAAACTAGGTAGGTGATGGTATTTGTTCCTTCTATTTCTTTTTTTGTTGGGAATACTTCTATCTCAAGTTTATAGTGCTGTAAATCCCACCAAGCGCGTTCTTCTGTTATTGAACCCTTTAGTTCATCTGCCTTTGTAAACTTTTGAGCAAAAGAGAGGGAGATTGTAAATAAAATTAAGAATGAGGTTATTATATATTTCATAGTTTATTATGCATTGTAAAAGTGACCGCAATTTAAAATTTTGTTTTCACATATATAGAAGATTACCTAAAAACCCCGTTTGGAAATACAACCACACTTTCATGACCGTCTTTTCCAACTGCCGCGATACCAAAAAAGTAATTATCAATCACAATACCATCAAGTGTAAACTCATTTACGTTACCCACATAACGACTGTTATCCCAAGTAGGGGAAGTGGTTTCTCTCCAGTAAATTTTATAGCCTAAGGCACCCTCTACTTTATCCCATTTAAATTTTGCCGATGGTTCAACAATACCGCCAATGGACACCTCAGTAGGAGACGCAGGTGCCCACGCCAAACTAGCCATGGTAATGGCATTAACAGCCGTCAATTTTCTGGCATAGCCAAAATTTACAAACTTCAACATATCTCCATATTCAATACCATCCTCAACACGAATATCTTGATGTTGTTGCGTGTAGTTTTCATGAGCCTCCATAATACGAATACCAGCATACCCTAAATCATTAAATGGACGATGGTGACCGCCACGCCCAAAACGATCTAAACGGTAAATCATCATTGGGTTCATCTCTGGCATATACGTTTTAGTTGTTTTGTAAACATAACGAGCTAATTGACGAGAGATGCCATCAACTTCGCCGCCATAAAAACGACGCATTTTTCGTTCTCTTTCTGTTTCAGTTTGTGGTACGGGTTCACTAAATATTCTAAAATCTATATTACTTATCACTCCATCTACACCCTTAATATTTCCGATCATATCATTATTAAGAACTCCTATGATATCCCAATTTTTTTCCTTAGCAAACGCAGCAAATCCAGCACCACCAAAGAGTCCTTGTTCTTCTCCACTTAATCCTAAATAGACAATGTTAGCGTCAAAGTTATATGCAGATAAAACCCTAGCAGCTTCAATAGCACCCGCCATTCCGCTTGCATTATCATTAGCGCCTGGAGCGTCTTTTGTAAAATCACTGCCGTCACTGTTTCGAGAATCAATGTCACCACTCATAATTATATAGCGGTTTGAGCCCGTTTTACTTTTTTGAATTGCAACAACGTTAACCACCCATGTATCCTTTGGTACGCGGGTATTTCCCTCAGCCTTCACTAGGTCTTTTTGATAAAATACATTTAAACAATTTGAACAGTTATTTGAGATTGCATCAAACTCAGATTTTATCCAGCGCCTAGCAGCACCTATTCCACGAGTATCACTAATGGTATCACTAAATGTATTTCGAGTACCAAAATTTGCAAGTGTTGTAATATCTGCTTCAATGCGCTCCGCAGATACATTGTTAATTATCTCATAGATTCTAGCATCTGTTTGCGCAAAAGTGTTTACAAAAAAGCAAAGGAATAATATTTTTAAAAATTTCATAATAGTTTTTGTGGGGTTAATTTATTGTTTTGTTTCAGCAACTAACGCTAATCTTTTTCCGTTGGGACTTACTGCAATTCTTGTAATTTCTGAAATATTAAAACTTGAAAGATCTGCAACTTCTTTCCATTCTTGATTTCCGAAGAGATTATATTCATATAACTTTGAGCCACTCCCTAAAACCAATTTGGTTTCACTTAACCAGCAGTGATCCTGAATGCCTACAGGTAGTTGGCACACAAAATAACTTTCTTTATCTCCATCAATATCTAATAAATAAATATCGTGATTTTTATCCTCATTAATCAATGTATAGCTTACCGAATTACTATTTGGGACATTATGAATTGAACGTCCTGAATTTGATATATAATTTTCAACTAGATTAGTCTCAAGGTTAGCAATTATAAGATTTAATTGATTACCACCAAGCTCTGATGCTATAATTCTCGCATTGTCATGGAAAGCGAAGTAGGCAACTTCAACATTGGGGAGTAGTAATTTGTTTTTACCGTTTTCTAAATTATCATAATCGTAAGCGTATAGTCCTTGTACTCCAGTAGTATCTAAACGTACAGCAGCAATTTTATTTGATTTGGGAAATTTTTGCGGGGAATATTCACCACCATTTGTGGGCATATTTATACGTTTCTTCTCTTTTAAATTTATAGCAAATTGCATTATTTCGGTCTGTCCATTTTGGGTGCCTGCAAAAAGTAAATTTTCATTATCTGCAAAAGATGGTTGACTATTGTAACCTGGATTATTTGATATATTTCTGAAATTTGAAACCTCAAAATTATTAGGTGTTGTATTAATATCCATTAAAAAAACTTCAGTATCATTCTGGGAATTTCCGAAGAAAGGAAAGAGAAGAAAGATAAGCAATACGAATAGTTTTGATAGTATTTGAATCTTAAAATAGCTATAATTTATGATATTTAATTTCATGCCCGTTGTTTGAAAACGAAAGGTACTAAGATTGTACCAATTTTTTTAAGTAGTTTTATCATTCTAAAGAATTTTATATAGCAAATTAATAGCAAGATGCTTGGTTGAGTACTTAAACAACTTTAAGTTAAACAATGGTTGAAAATCTTCACTCTAAAAAAAAATAAGAATTCCAATGTTCAAAAAAATAGCAAAAGGATTATCAAAATTAGGTAGTAATAAAGCAGATGTACCTTTTAATGAAAGTGCAATGCATGTTGTTGACGGTCAAAAAATAGGGGAGTCAAAGGATGGCCATTTATATATAGGCTTTAATGAAATTAGTGATTATTTATTTTTGGAAACTCTAATAGCAACCCCATCAAATATTAAAACATTTGATGGGGCTACATTAGACTTTAAAAGTACAAATGGTAATTTTAGTTTAATTTCAGACACTAAAGAAATTGCTTCTGAATTTTCAAAACAAGTAAATCGTTACATGACGGAATGCAGTTTTGATATTACAGAAGATTTAATTAAACGTGTTCAAAATAGAGATTTTCAAACTGTAACTTATCGTTATAAAAAGAAAGTAATCGTTATGAATATGGTTGCTGCTTCTAAGAAAATTATGTCTGACGAGGAGGAATAATTAATTAAAATTTCAGAATAAAAAAAACCTCTTAGATCAATTAAGAATTAAGAGGTTGGTAATTTTACTGATTATTGTTTAGAAACAATATTTTCCTTCGGCTGAAACTTTTTCAGCAATCATTTTACGCATTGCTCCTATATTAGGCATGTTTTGATATTTTGTAAAACGTTTAAGTCCCATTAACATCATACGTTGCTCATCACCTTCAGCAAATGAAATGATTGATTCCTTCGCTTTTACAGAAATTATGTCTACAGCATGATATAAGTATAATTGAGACATTGCAATTTGTAATGTTTGAGATTCCTCACCAGAACGTTTAGCATTTTTCTCTGTTCTCAAAATAGCACTTTCGGCCATATAGATTTCGATTAAGATATCTGCTGCTGCCATTAGCGTTTGTTGATGTTGTTCTAATTTGTCTCCATATTTTTGAGCAGCACTACCTGCCACCATTAAGAAAACTTTTTTCAGTTTCTTAATCATATCTTTTTCTTCAGCAAAAAGTACGCTATAGTCTGGAGTTTCAAAAGAAGGTACAGAAGTTAACTCTGTAGCTACTGCTTGAGCTGGGCCTAAAAGATCTACGTGTCCTTTCATAGCTTTCTTTACAAGCATTCCTACTGCTAACATGCGGTTAATTTCGTTTGTTCCTTCGTAAATACGTGCTATACGCGCGTCTCTCCAAGCAGCTTCCATAGGTGTATCTGCGCTAAAGCCCATTCCACCAAAAATTTGAATTCCTTCATCAGAACAATTTTGAACATCTTCTGAGACTGCTACTTTAAGGATAGAACACTCAATTGCGTATTCTTCTACTCCTTTGAGCTCTGCTTCTTGATGTGTATTTCCGTCTGCCATTCTCATTGCAATACGGTCTTCAATATTTTTTGCAGCACGGTAAGATGCAGATTCTCCAACGTAAGCAGAAGTAGCCATTTCAGCAAGTTTTAGCTTAATAGCTCCAAAACTAGCAATAGGTGTTTTAAATTGAATACGCTCATTTGCATAAACAGTAGCATTTGTAATAATACGTCTTTGCGCATCTAAACAAGCTGCGGCTAGTTTAATACGACCTACGTTTAAAGCGTTCATCGCAATTTTGAATCCTTCGCCACGACCTGCCAGCATGTTTTCTACTGGTACTTTTGTTTCATTGAAGAAAACTTGGCGTGTAGAAGAAGAGTGGATACCAAGCTTGTGCTCTTCTTCACCCATAGAAATCCCATTGTCAGGATCATTTTCTACAATAAAACCAGTAATGTTTTTATCATCTTCAATACGAGCAAACACAATCATCACATTACAGAAACCTGCATTTGATATCCACATTTTTTGTCCGCTGATTGAGTATGTTTTACCATCTTCACTTAATATTGCTTTAGTTTTTCCACTATTAGCATCACTACCAGCACCTGGCTCAGTTAAACAGTATGCGCCAAACCACTCACCAGTAGCTAGTTTAGGCACATACTTCATACGTTGTTCCTCAGTACCATAAAGTGTTATTGGCATTGTACCAATCCCCGTGTGAGCTCCAAAAGCTGTCGCGATTGAGCCTGTACCGCCAGAAATATAATCACAAACAAGCATTGTAGTTACAAAGCCCATTCCTAATCCATCATATTTTTCAGGTACAGCAACTCCCAGAAGTCCCATTTCACCAGCTTTACGCATTACTTCTTCTGTAAGCGCATAATCTTTCTTTTCAAATCTTGGTTTATGAGGCCAAATCTCACGATCAACAAACTCAATAACCGATTCTTTCATCATCTTTTGCTCATCACTAAAATCTTCTGGTGTGAAGATGTCTTCGCAAGCTGTTTCTTTTACTAAAAATTGACCTCCTCTAAGAATGTCTTTCTTTTCTGCTGTTTCTGTACTCATATTTTTTTTTATTAAGATTGTCTGTTGGAGCGTAGTCTAGAAGTTTTTAAATTAAGTCTGGTCAATTAGATCTTGACTACGCTCGACCAGACATTTAAATTGTTTATTTCAAAAATTCAAAAATACCAGCGGCACCTTGTCCAGTTCCTACACACATGGTAACCATACCGTATTTTCCTTGCATATCACGCTTACGCATCTCATCAAATAGCTGAACAGATAATTTTGCTCCTGTACAACCTAGTGGGTGACCAAGTGCAATAGCACCTCCATTTACATTTATAATATTTGGATCTAAATCTAATTCTCTTATTACTGCTAATGACTGCGAAGCAAATGCTTCGTTCAACTCAATTAACTTAATATCATCCTGCTTTAATCCTGCTTGTTTTAAAGCTTTTGGTATTGCTTTTACTGGTCCAATTCCCATAATGCGTGGCTCAACACCTGCAGCAGCATAATTAACCATTCTCGCAACTGGTTCAAGATTTAGTTCTTTTACCATCTCTTCACTCATAACCATAACAAAAGCAGCACCATCACTCATTTGCGAAGAATTACCAGCTGTTACACTTCCGCCAGCGGCGAAAACAGCTCTTAATTTTGCTAGTGCTTCTTTGCTAGTTCCTTTTCTTGGACCTTCATCTTTATTTACTACGTAGCTTTTTGTTTCTTTTTTACCAGCAGTATTTACAAATGTTTCGTCGACAGTGATAGGTACGATTTGATCTTGAAAACGATCTTCAGCTTGGGCTTTTAACGCTTTCATATGTGAGTTGTATGCAAACTCATCTTGGTCTTCACGAGATACTTTAAATTGGTTTGCCACTGCTTCTGCAGTATTACCCATACCCCAATAATAGTCTTCATGTCCAGATTGAACTACATCGTAGTTTAATTCTGGTTTAAAACCAGTCATAGGAACGCTACTCATAGACTCTGCACCTCCTGCTATAATACAATCACCCATTCCGGCTTGTATTTTTGCTACTGCCATACCTATGGTTTCAATTCCGCTAGAACAAAAACGGTTAACTGTAACTCCAGGAACATCAACAATGTCTAATCCCATCAAAGAGATAAGTCGTGCCATGTTTAACCCTTGGCTACCTTCTGGCATTGCATTTCCAACAATGACATCATCAATACGCTTAGGGTCTAATTCTGGCAATTCCTTCATCATGTATTTAATGGTTTCGGCTGCCAACTCATCTGTACGCTTAAAACGAAAAACTCCTTTAGGTGCTTTTCCTACTGCGGTACGGTATGCTTTTACTATATATGCTGTTTTCATTTTTTGTTTTGCTTTAGGCTTTAAGCTTCATGCTTTAAGCGATTTAAAATTTGCCTATAGCGTATTGCTTAAGGCATATTGTAGAAACGTTAATTTCTCAATGGTTTACCTTTTTGAATCATATGCTGTAAACGCTCTAGTGTTTTGCGTTCTCCAGTTAAACTTAAGAATGCTTCGCGCTCTAAGTCTAATAAGTATTGCTCGCTAACTAAAGTGGGTTCACTTAAATCACCTCCTGCCATAACATAAGCAAGTTTGTTTGCAATTTTCTGGTCGTGCTCACTAATATAATTACTGTCTTGCATAGAATCTGTTCCTACTAAGAACATACCTAATGCTTGCTTTCCTAATACTTTTACATCATTTCTAGGTGCTGGTTTTGTGTACCCCATATCTGCCATTTGTCTTGCAACTGCTTTTGCTGTTGCAATTTGGCGAGCGGTATTAACAACAACAATATCTTTGCCTGGCTTTAAAATATCAAGATCATATGCTTCATGCGCAGATGTTGATACTTTTGCCATACCAATTGTTAAGAAATGCTCTTGTAATACATTTAATTCTACGTCACCTTTCTGGAACATATCACTAGCACGTAATGCCATTTCTTTTGAACCACCACCACCTGGTATTACTCCAACACCAAATTCTACTAATCCAATGTAACTCTCAGCAGCTGCAACTACTCTGTCAGCATGTAATGTTAACTCACATCCACCACCTAAAGTCATGCCGTGAGGTGCCATTACTGTTGGGATAGAAGAGTAACGTAAACGCATTACTGTATCTTGGAAATACTTTACAGCAGCATTCAACTCATCATATTCTTGCTCTGCAGCCATCATAAATATCATTCCAATATTTGCTCCAACAGAGAAGTTAGTCCCTTGATTACCTATAACCAAGCCATCATATTTATCTTCTGCAAGATCAATTGCTTTGTTTATTCCTGTTAAAACATCTCCACCTATAGAGTTCATTTTACTACGGAATTCTACATTTAAAATACCATCTCCTAAGTCTTGAACTGAAACTCCACTGTTACTAAAAACTTCGGTAGTTTTTCTTATATTGTCAAGAATGATAAATGAATCTTGTCCAGGTATTTTTATATGTTTCTTTTGTGGGATGTCATAAAAATATGTTGCACCATCTTTTACAGTATAAAAAGAATTTACTCCAGCTGCTTTCATTTCAGTAACCCAAGCATCAGGTGTTTTTCCTGCTGCCTCAATTAATTCTAATCCCTTGTCTAATCCAACTGCATCCCAAATTTCAAACGGACCATGTTGCCAACCAAAACCAGCTTTCATAGCATCATCTATTTTGTAAAGCTCGTCAGTGATTTCAGGAATACGTTTTGAAACGTAGGCGAACATTGCACCAAAATTCTTTTGGTAAAACTCTCCTGCCTTGTCTTTTCCTTTTATAAGGATAGGAAAACGGTCTGCAACATTATCAACAGTTTTGGTTAATTCAAGCGTAGCAAATTTTGCTTTCTTACCGGGTCTATATTCCATGGTATCTAGGTCAAGGCCTAAAATTTCGGTTTTACCATCTGCATCTTTAGATTTTTTGTAGAAACCTTGTCCGCTTTTACTTCCTAGCCATTGCTTGTCCATCAAACCTTCAACATAATCTGGCAACTTAAACAACTCATGTTCCTCATCATTAGGAACGTTCTCGTAAATTCCATTAGCTACATGTACAAGAGTGTCAAGTCCTACTACATCTACCGTTCTAAAGGTTGCGCTTTTAGGACGTCCAATTACAGGACCTGTTAATTTATCAACTTCCTCTACAGTCAATCCCATTTCTTTTACTAAATGGAACATAGCTTGAATACCAAAAATACCAATACGGTTTCCAATAAATGCAGGGGTATCTTTAGCAACCACAGTTGTTTTTCCTAAGTATTTTTCACCGTATCCATTAAAGAATTCTAAAACCTCAGGCGACGTTTTTGGCCCTGGAATAATTTCAAATAATTTTAAATAACGAGGTGGGTTAAAAAAGTGTGTTCCACAGAAATGCTTCTGGAAATCTTCACTACGACCTTCGCTCATAAATTTAATAGGAATACCAGATGTGTTTGATGTAATTAAAGTACCTGGTTTTCTATGTTTTTCAAGATTTTCAAAAACTTTTTGTTTAATATCAAGGCGTTCTACAACAACCTCAATAACCCAGTCAACCTCGCTCACTTTTGCAATATCATCTTCTAAGTTTCCTGTTGTAATACGCTTAGCAAAACTACTATGGTATAATGGTGCTGGTTTTGATTTGATAGAAGCAGTAAGTGCATCATTTACAAGACGGTTGCGTACAGCTTTGTCTTCCAGAGTTAATCCTTTTGCCTTTTCCTTCTCATTTACCTCTCTTGGCACGATGTCCAATAATAGGACCTCAAGACCAATGTTTGCAAAATGGCAAGCAATACCGCTTCCCATAATTCCTGAACCGATGACGGCTACTTTATTGATTCTTCTTTTTGACATAGTTTTAAGTTATGAGTTTTAGTTTTAAATAATACCTTTCTAATTTTAGATGTATTAATCTTGACTTTATTCTTAATGTTAAATTATTTTCTTCGGAAATATAAATTCCGTGGCACTAATTGTATTAATAAAATTCTGTATTATACTTCAATATTTTAAAAGTATAATTAAATAATAGCTACTATAAATAAAATGCTATATTTAATTAAAGCCTTGTTCAATGACCTGCTATTGTTTTATAAATTTTCTTTCCATTTATTAATTCTTGCATGGTGTTAGCTACTTTTTTAAAGGTGTAAAGTTCTTCTTCGCTAATGTGCTTTTTAACAGCTTCATCAAAACCGAGAACTACACCTTTTGAAAACTCACGCATTTCTATACCAAAATCAGTAAGATGTATTAATACACCCCGTCCGTCTTGTGGGTTGGGACGGCGTTCTATTAAACCTTGTTCTTCCATTTTCTTTAGCGTACGCGATAGGGAAGTAGCCTCCATGCCCATTTTAGGTCCTAATGCTGTAGAAGGAGTTCCACCCTCTGGATCAATGCTTATTAAGGCAAATCCAGTTGCCATAGTACTTTCTTTTCTTCCAGCTTCTTCATTGTACATTTTTTGTACCGCCATCCATGTACTCCTTAATATATAGTCTATTGTTTTTTCTTTCAAAGCAGGTATTGATAATTAGGTATGTCAAATATAATCAAATTTACTATGCGTGCATAATAAATTGTTCTTAAAAATTCAGATTAAAAGTATGTGACGTTTTTTGTGTTTTTATAGTTTATCAATTTTAAAATCTAAAATATTTATCTAGAGTATTAATTCATATCTGTTTTAAAAGTAGGAATTGTCTTAACTCAGTTGTTAAATAACGTTAAACTTTTATTAAGCTTTTAAATGTGAGGTGAATTACTTTAAATTACTACTAAATTGATCTTTGATAAAAATTTCAGAAAAAAATCTAAAAGATATGAAAGGGAATTCTAGAGGAAGTATTGCGTTTATTGTCGATAAATTAGTAAATAAAGGAAATTCGACAACTATCTATGATAATGCTGAAAGTACATATTTGAGCTATAACGGTATTGTAGAGCCAGAATCTATTGACTTGTATGATTACGCTAATGGTTGTTACATTTCAGGAAGAAAGAGTGACGATATGTTTACGTTATTCCATTTTGGAGAAGGTAATCATATTGATTTAAAAATTGATGGGAATAAATTTACTGGCTTTGATTATAGTTCTGACTCTTATTTTAAAGGAATTATAAAGGAAAGTTCAATTTCTGTATTTGATTATGGTGAAGGAACTGATTTTAATTATGCGACTTCATAATTGATACTAATTTGTAATTTTTTTTTTAAAAGCTTCTAATTTTTATTTTCGAGCTGAATTAATTGACTTGGACTTAAATACTGAGTAGCGTCTTTGCGACTGCCTAATGCGCTATTAATTTTTGTTTTTTGAAGTTCAGTAAGTGCTAAGTATTTGTATTTACTGTGTTTTAAATAATAATCTTCATCTTTTTCTGACCAACGGAACGATTTATTTGCTATTGGTTGCATTTGATTTTTACTGGCAAAAGTATCCAGTTGCTCTTTGCTTATTTTAGTTTCATCATATTTTACTTTAACGACTTCGCCGCTATTAAAACCTGCTTTAGTTTCTAATACTCCTTCTTGGGAGCCTAGTTGTTTTTCGCCAGTCCAGAAACAATACATTTTGTATTGTGCTTCTTTAACAGCTCCGTATTTCTTAGCTTTTAACTCTTCTCCTAAAAGTGTAATATATTTAGGCACTATTTTCCCATCATTTTCAAGCACATTTACAATAGCGTTATAGACAGCTAGTGCAGAATAATCGCCAGAAATACGTTGGGTTAGGTTTTTCCCATTTTTATTTACAATGCGCACAACCGGGTTGTTCCAAGTTGGTTCGCTATATTTTTTAAGTATTTCTTTATCTTTTCCACCCTTGTTATTAAATATTGCTAAGGGTATAAATTCGTTTGAGATAGCCTCAACTAGTAACGGGTTGCTCATTACATTATGCCCATAGTTGCGGCATGTAGCACAACCTGGAACTTCTTGAAATAATATAAATATTGGTTTATTTTCTTTAGCCGAAATACTAGTTGCTTGGTCAAAATCTCGATACCATGAAACTAGACCAAGTTCTTCATCTTGATTTTTAGGGTTAGTGCGTTCTTGGGCGTTTAAAGAAGTTGATAATGTTATTACAATTAACAATAGGTATGCATTGAACATTTTCATAGGAATAATATTTTTAACTTTGGTCGTATGCATTACCATTTACTTACATTTTACTATTTCTATAATTTATTTTTAGAAACAAAAAAACCGCTTCTAAACTAGAAGCGGTTTGATTTTTTTAATAAATATAAAATACTATCTACCGTACAATCCTTCGTATAAGTCTTTGTACATTTCTTTAATAACTTTACGTTTTGCTTTCATTGTAGGTGTAAGTTGACCTCCTTCAATACTCCAAACGTCTGGGGTTAATGCAAAGGTTTTGATTTTTTCCCATTTTCCAAAACGCTCGTTATACGTATCAATTTCTTTTTGAACTCGAGCAATTAATTCTTTGTTTTGTGAAGCTTCTTTTGTGTCTGATGGTAGATTATGACCATTTTTATTAGACCAATCCATTATCCACTCCCAATTAGGTTGTATTAATGCCGCTGGCATTTTTTCTCCATCACCTACGACAAGTATTTGTTCAATAAAGTTTGATTGTTTCATCGCATTTTCAATCAATTGTGGTGCAACATATTTTCCACCACTTGTTTTGAACATTGATTTTTTACGGTCTGTAATTTTTAGAAAACCATCTTTATCTATAATTCCTATATCCCCTGTGTGAAAGTAACCGTTTTTTAAAACTTCTGCTGTTTGATCTGGGTCTTTATAATACCCCATCATTACTTGTGGACCTTTTACAAGAATTTCACCGTCTTCAGCAATTTTAACTTCAGTGTCAGGTAATGGCTTTCCTACGGTTCCTATTCTAAACATACTGTTACGCATATCGTTTACAGATACTACAGGTGAGGTTTCGGTTAAACCGTAGCCTTCCATTACAGGACATCCTGCAGCATTAAAAACACGTGCTAGTCTAGGTTGTAATGCAGCACTACCAGATGCGATTGCTTTAAGATTTCCGCCAAGAGCTTCTTGCCATTTACTAAAGATAAGCTTACGTGCAATCTTTAATTTTGTTTCGTAAATCCAACCATTCTGTCCGTAGGGTTCCCATTTAAGACCTAAATCTACCGCCCAGAAAAATAAACTTTTTTTAACACCCGTAAGATCTGCACCTTTGGCAATAATTTTATCATATACTTTTTCGAGTAATCGAGGTACTGCTGACATAACTTCAGGGTGAACTTCTTGTAAGTTGGGGCTTATTGTTTCAAGACTTTCAGCAAAATAAATACTCACCCCACAATATTGATACATATATAAAAGCATTCGCTCATAAATATGACAGACAGGTAAAAAGCTTAATGCTTTGCTTTTACCCATCACTATTGGTAATCTTCCTTCACTATGCATTGCATTACTTGCAATGTTTTTATGATTGAGCATAACACCTTTAGGTCTCCCTGTTGTTCCAGAAGTATATATCAACGTAGCAAGATCATCTTCCTTTACAGCGTCCATCCTTTTTTGAACTTCTGTTTGTAATTCCTTGTTGTCATTACCAAGTTTTAAAACCTCCATCCAACTACCGCACCCTTTTAAATCATCAAAACTATATACTCCCTTTAAAGAAGGAACATTAGCCTTGATTTTATTGATCTTTTCAAGAACTTCAGCACAAGACACAAAACAATATGTTGACTCGCTATGATTTAAAACATATTCGTAATCCTCTTCGCTAATTGTAGGGTAGATGGGAACATCTTGTGCTCCAGTTTGAAGAATACCAATATCGCATATATTCCATTCGGTTCTATTGGTCATTGAAATAATGGCAATTTTATCATTAGGCTGAACTCCTAATTTTATAAGACCTCGACTTATAGCATTTGCTTTATCAATATATTCTTGTGTCGAAGTTTTTACCCATTTTCCATCTACTTTGCTCACAAGTGCACCTTCTTGTGGATATTTTTCTAATTGATAATATGGAAAATCGAAAAGTCTTTTAGGGTCTGTCATGTTTGTAAGGATTTGAAATGCAAAATAGGTAAAAAAGTTGAAATATTTAATATTGAAATTTCAACAAATAAAAAAAGCCGCATATATTATTGCGGCTTTCTAAAAATTAGGCAGTTAGCCTATTTTTTAATGATTTTAAAACTTTCGGAAGTATCTTCTGAGGTTAATTTCATTATATAAAGTCCACTTGAAAATTGACTGTAATCAAAGGTACTGGTTCCATTGTTATTTATTTCCGAAGCAACTAATTGACCTTGCAGATTATAAACTTCTATGGTATAATTTGACTTCGAAGTTGTAATATTTAAAATATCATTTACAGGATTAGGGTAAATCCCGAAATTTGAAACTGTTATATCTTGAGTGTTTAAAGTAGCTTCGTTTACAATATTAAAGGTTAAATCATCAAAATAAAATCCATCTTCTGTCGCTCCTTGATCTGTTCTTAATTGAAAGCGTGCTATAATAGTTTCGCCAATGTAGTCACTTAGTTCAATTTCTTCTAAAACCCAATCATTTTGACTCCCATCATAAAGGGGTTCTCCTGTAGGTTGGAAATTTCCTGAGCCAGCTTTTGTAAATTTTCCACATTGTGGAATCCAGTCATTTCCATTATTGGTTGAAATTTCAAACTGCGCATAATCAAAGCCACTTTCAATCGCAAATTTTGTGTAAAAAGTAACATTAGCTCCAGTAGCATTGGTTAAGTCAATTTGATTACTTAGCGAGATAGTTTTATTTTGATTATTTGAATAATTTCCATTAGGGGAATCAGTGATTGAACTTGATGGAGATACGAATGTACTTGTTGTTACATCCCAGCCATTATTTGTAAAATTATCATTCACGCTATCACCCTCATCAGAAAAAATTGATGTTAGCGAACCAAAAATTTTAGTTACTAACACCTTTGAGTCAAAGATTCCATTATTTACAATAAGTTCATAAACTACAGGATCACCACTATTGACAGTGCCACCAAGCGTATATTGAACAGCACCATTTTGACTTGCTAAAAGTTCCATACCAGTAAAAATAACGGGGTTTCCTACGGCAACAATATTTGAGGTTATTGGATTAATACTAACTGTAAAATTACCATTGCCTTGTAGTCCAAGTCTTTGAATGTTGAAAGTTCCATTGTTTATAACGTTATCTCCAGTATATAATGGTGCGGTGTCTTTTGCGCTAGCAAAATTATTTATCATTTTTGATGCTGTTAAATTGAGAAACATCATTCCTTTTGAAAGTGGTATAATTTGATTTGATGGAGGCCAAAAAGATGGGCCTATCTCTGGAGTATAAGCATAGATTTTATCGTGTGTTCCAACTGTCCCATACATAAAATCATCACTATCGCCAGCTGCTGCGTATAACTCAGAGGATAAAATATTATTGAACCCATTTCTTGAAACAAGTTCATCACCTAAAGCTGTTAGAAGTCCTTCATCTTCTGAAACTTCATTGAGTGTATATCCAAAAGGTCTTAATAATAAATTGCCATGACTATGATTGTTGAAAGCCATCACAAAATCATGTTGCTCTACAAACCATTTCATCGCTTGATTTTCAACTTCACTAAAAGGAAGGTTACCTCTATAAATATCTGAACCTGTATCTCCTGAAGAACCATCACCACCCCACATTCCATTGTTAGGATTGCCATCTATAAAATATTCATAATTACGGTTATTATCCACGCCAAATGTTCCGTCGCCATTAGGCTTTCTGTTTTTTCTCCAAAAACCACCACCATTAGGATCTGTTTTTTCATTGTATAAATAGCCATCAGGGTTAACTACTGGCACAAAATATAACTCACTATTATTAACAATGCTTTGTACTTCTAGATCTGTATCATAATTCTCAAGTAAATACCACATATAAAAAATTAACTGATGTAACGAAATAGGCTCACGTGCATGATGAATGGCTGAGTATAGAATTTGTGGTTCACTTTCATTTGTGTCTGGATTATCACTAATCTTCACCCATTGAATTCCATTGCCGCCTATGGACGGAGTTACAGAGTTGTCTGGTTGTCCTTCAGTTAGAAAAGTACTAATATTTGATTTTGCAGAAATTAAATTAGGATATAATGCACGCATCTGGTCAAGATTATCTAACACCTCTTGATAGGTTAAATACCCACCCATTGAGCCTGATTGAAAATTAACAGGCGTAGGATAATCTTCACCATCATTTTGACAATCTGCGTTTCTGTAAGGTTCTTTTAAAGCATTTTTTCTTAAAAAGTCTCCTTTTAGATCATCAATTAAAACATCGACTTGAAAGCCATTAATTTTAGCAATTTGTAACTCTGTTTCAGAAAATTCTGATATAATAAAAAATCCTTTTTTGTGAACTCCATGATCAACAGGAAGCCCTATTGACTCTAAACGCGCTAAGTCTTCTATTTGAGAGTAAGAAATTTTTGCTCGCTGGTATTTTTCTTGTTTTTGCTGTTGTGAAAATACCATAGTGGTAATACATAAAAAGGCAATAAATAATATCTTTTTCATAAATGGACTAGTTAAAAACAAGTAGTCCTCAAAGCTAAGCAAACCTTACACTTTGAGGACTATTATATGATATGAATATGAGAATAAATTACTTAGTCTCTAACCATTTTTTAGCATTTATAAAACCTTCAAGCCAAGGAGAAACTTCATCTTTACGATCACTTGGGTAAAAACCCCAATTCCATGGGAACGTTGAACGTTCTAAGTGTGGCATCATTACTAAATGTCTTCCAGTAACATCAGTAAACATTGCTGTGTTAAAGTCACTTCCGTTAGGGTTTGCTGGAAATCCTTCATGCCCGTACTTACCTACAATATTATATTTATTCTCTTTCTGCGGAAATGAGAATTTACCTTCACCGTGTGCTGCCCATATACCTAATGTACTTCCTGCTAAGCTAGAAAGCATCACCGAATTATTTTCTTGAATTTTAACCGACGTAAAAGAACACTCAAATTTACCACTATCATTATATAGCATTTTTGGTTTCTCTAAATCATCTGGTGTTAATAGACCTAGCTCTACAAAAAGTTGGCATCCATTACATACACCTAGTGAAAGCGTATCATCTTTTGCAAAGAAATTTTTCAAAGCCTTGTTTGCTTTTTCATTGTATAGAAAAGCACCAGCCCAACCTTTTGCACTCCCTAGGACATCACTATTAGAAAACCCACCCACAGCGGCTATAAATTTAATATCCTCAAGTGTTTCGCGGCCGCTAATCAAATCTGTCATGTGGACATCTTTGACATCAAAACCTGCTAGATACATCGCATTAGCCATTTCGCGCTCACTATTACTTCCTTTTTCTCTTATAATAGCTGCTTTAATTCTAGGTTTGCTAGTATCAATCACAGGGAGTTTTCCGCTGAAATGTGCTGGAAATTTAAATTCTAACGGTTGTTTTTTATAATTACCAAAACGAGCTTCGGCTTCTTTACCACTTTGTTTTTTGTCAAATAAGTAAGATGTTTTATACCAAGTGTCTCTCATTGCTGAAACGGAGAAGTCAAAATCTTCTGTGCCATTTTTGATTTTAACAGTATCACTTTCCGTTACAGCCCCTATTTTATGAAATGTAATTCCAGCTTTAGAAAGTGAAGTTTCTAAAATTTTATCTTCGGTGGGTTGTAAAACGATTCCGCAGTTTTCAGCAAACAACAATTTAATAGTATCTTTTTCTGAAATTTCAGACAAGTCATATATAGCACCAAGATTAACATCGGCGAAGCACATTTCTAATAATGTAGTTATTAATCCCCCTGAAGCAACGTCATGTCCCGCGCTAATATTTCCGAAGGAAATTAACTCTTGTATTGTATTAAAAACAGTTTTTACATATGCAGCACTTTTTACTGTTGGTGCTTCATTACCAATGCTATTTTGTACTTGTCCAAATGAAGAACCACCCAGCTTAAAATCGTCTTGCGAAATGTTGATATAGTAAATACTACCCTTGTCTTTTTGAAGTACTGGCTCAACTACATTTTTAATATTGTTACAATGACCCGCAGCCGTTATAATAACAGTTCCTGGAGAGATAACCTCTTCGTTTTTGTATTTCTGCTTCATAGAAAGTGAATCCTTTCCAGTAGGTACATTTATTCCAAGTTCTATTGAAAAATCACTAATAGCTTCTACGGCTTTGTACAAACGTGCATCTTCGCCTTCATTGTTGCAAGGCCACATCCAGTTAGCCGATAGTGAAATACTTTTTAATCCATCTTTTAATGGTGCCCAAATGATATTTGTAAGCGACTCTGTAATTGAATTTCTAGAGCCTGCAACAGGATCAATAAGTCCAGAAATAGGGGAGTGTCCTATACTTGTTGCAACCCCTTCCTTTCCGTTATAATCTAATGCCATTACACCGCAATTATTAAGTGGTAATTGTAACGGCCCAGCACACTGTTGTTTTGCAACTTTACCGGTAACACAACGGTCTACCTTGTTAGTAAGCCAGTCTTTACAAGCAACAGCTTCTAATTGTAAAACTTGCTCAGTATAGTTTTTTAAATTTTTAATATCGTAGGTTGCATTATGGTAATTGCGAGCTACGGTTTTGTCATTCATGATTGTTTTTGGTGAGCTGCCAAACATATCTGCGAGTTCAAAATCCATTGGTTTTTCACCAGTAGTTGCGCTTTCAAATGTAAACTTATGGTCGCCTGTAACATCACCCACCTCATAGATAGGAGAACGTTCACGGTCTGCAACACGTTTTAAAGTATCAATGTCTTTTTGAGCAATTACAAGTCCCATTCTTTCTTGCGACTCGTTACCAATAATCTCTTTTGCAGATAGAGTAGGGTCACCCACAGGCAGTTTATCTAAATTTATTTTTCCGCCAGTATCTTCAACTAGCTCACTTAAGCAGTTGAGGTGTCCCCCAGCACCATGATCGTGAATTGAAACGATAGGGTTGTGGTCGCTTTCTACCATTCCTCTTACGGCATTTGCTGCTCTTTTTTGCATTTCTGGGTTAGAGCGTTGGATTGCGTTTAATTCTATTCCGCTTGAAAACTCACCAGTATCTGCGCTAGATACTGCAGCACCTCCCATACCTATTCTGTAATTTTCGCCTCCAAGAATGACAACTTTATCTCCTTTTTGTGGTGTGTCTTTTAGTGCTTGATTTGCTTTTCCATATCCTATTCCACCCGCCATCATTATTACTTTGTCAAAACCAAGTTTTCTGGCATTATCAGCCTCTTGATGTTCAAAAGTTAATATAGAACCTGTGATTAAAGGTTGCCCAAATTTGTTTCCAAAATCTGAAGCTCCGTTACTGGCTTTTATTAAAATATCTAGTGGGGTTTGATATAACCACTCACGTGCATCCATCGCTTTTTCCCAGGGTCTATTTTCTTCTAACCTTGAATAGCTAGTCATGTAAACAGCAGTTCCTGCTAATGGAAGCGAACCTTTTCCGCCAGCAAGACGGTCTCTAATTTCACCACCGCTGCCTGTTGCAGCACCATTAAAGGGTTCAACGGTAGTTGGAAAATTATGCGTTTCTGCTTTAAGAGAAATTACGCTTTCAAATTCTTTATTTTCGTAGTAATCAGGCTTATCTGCACTTTTAGGAGCAAATTGTGTCACTTTAGGACCTTTTACAAATGCAACATTATCCTTATATGCTGAAACGATTCCGTTATGGTTTTCTGCGGAAGTTTTACGAATCATTTTAAATAATGAAGAAGGCATTTCTTTACCGTCTATGATAAATGTTCCGTTAAAAATTTTATGTCGACAATGCTCACTATTTGCTTGGCTGAAACCAAAGACTTCTGAGTCTGTTAGATTTCGGTTTAGTTTTTTTGCAAGATTTTCAAGATATGTTACTTCTTCAGCATTTAGAGCTAATCCCTCTTGACTATTAAAAGCTGCAATGTCTTTTATTTCTAGAATTGGCTCAGGCGTTATGTCAATTTTAAAAATATTTTGATGGAGTTCTGTATATTTTTGAGACAGCATGGGGTCAAAATCTTGGTTCATTTCAGCATTAAAAAACTGCTCAATTCTAACGATACCTTCGATTCCCATATTTTGGGTAATTTCTACGGCATTAGTACTCCAAGGAGTAATCATAGCTGCACGAGGACCAATAAAAAAATCCGTCAAAACGGATTTGTCAATTTTAGGCTGGTTGCCAAAAAGCCACACTAATTTTTTAGTGTTTGTTGCTGAAATTTCTGCGGAAGTCTGCACTGCGAAAATGCTATGCTTTATGTCTCCAAAAAAGTGAATCATTGTATGATAATTTTAAGAACGTGGCAAAGGTAGCTATTTTTAGGCGTATTTTTTTCTAATAAAAATATCACTTAACCTCATTTATTAAGCAGTTGTCAACAATATGTATTACCTTTAGATTACGCGATTTTTGTTTTTACAAGTCACTGATATTTAGATATTTGTTTTATTTTTAAAGTGATGGAATATTTTAACTAGAGTTGCTGTTTTTAATACTTTACGAATTAGGATAAAAAATAAAACTGAAAATCAACTATCTTTAACAAAAATTAAAATAAATATTTTATGAAAAAATTATTCCTTGGACTTGCATTAATAGGGGCGACCTCACTTTTTGCTCAAGAAAAAGCCACAGAAGGACCAACTGAAATTACACATGGTACATTTCTTGGGAAATCAATTCCATTAAGAAATATGCCAACCATTAATGAACTTCGTACTGCTGGTATTGATAAACAAATGGAAATAAAACAACGTTTTGACCCAACTGAAGAAAACCTTGTTTTTAATCCAAATGCTTTACCTGCAGATGGTGAAGATCCTGTTAGACAAACGGAACAGGGAACAAGAGAACGATTACAAGTTATAGAAAATTTTGATGGAATTACAGTACAAGAGTCAGGTGGCTTTTTTCCTCCTGATCCTACTGGGGCTGTAGGTCCTAATCATTATGTAAATTCGGCTAATTCTGTTGTTAAAATTTTTGATAAAACAGGAAATTTATTAGCAGGCCCTACTTCATTAGGCGCTTTTCTAGGAAATGGAGCAAATAATGGTGATCCAATTGTGATGTATGATCAATTAGCAGATCGTTTTTTTGTAAGTCAATTTCAGATTTCAAATAATGCTTTGATAATTGGAATTTCTGATACTGCAGATCCTACTGGTTCTTATAATGTCTATGAGTATTCTTTAAATGCATTTCCTGACTATCCTCATTATACAGTGTGGCATGATGGGTATTATTTGACTGCAAATAAAAATAATGGAAATACTACATACGTTTTAGATAGACAAGCTATGTTAGACGGAGATGTTAACCCTGCCATAATTGGCTTTAATTTGCCACAGGTAAGAAGAAATCCTGCAACTGTTTTTAGTCCAGAGCCAGCTCATTTGCTAGGAAGTGATTTTGATGAAGATGCACCAGGTTATATTGTTTATTTACAAGATGATGCTTGGAGTGGAATTAGTTTTGATCATTTAAAAGTATGGGAAATTGATGTTGATTTTGCAACACCTGGAAATTCGACGATTTCTGCAAATCCATTAGAAATTCCTACACAGCCATTTGATTCTTTTTTGCGACAATTTGGACAAGGTGATATTGATCAACCTGGTACTACACGTAGATATGATGCTCAAAGTGGAATTATTAGTTATGCAGCAAATTATAGAAGATTTACAGATCATAATTCATGGGTAATAACTTTTAATACAGACATAGGTGGGATTACACCAGGAATTAGATGGATTGAATTACGTAATGATGATACAAATGATTGGTCTATTTTTCAAGAAGGAACATATGCTCCAGCAGATGGAGAAGGAAGATTTATGAGTAGTGCTGCAATGGATATCGATGGAAATATTGGGATGGGATATAGTTTAGGTAGTGGAGAAACGTTTAATAGTATTAAATACACAGGACGTTTTGATGGAGATGAACTTGGGGTAATGACATTTCCAGAAAGTACAATTCTTGATGGAACTGGTCGTCAAACTTTTACAAATAGATTTGGAGATTATGCGCACTTATCTATGGATCCAGATGGTTCTACATTTTGGTTTACAACGGAATACTTTGTTGCGGTTAATCAATGGAGAACACGTATAGCTTCTTTTAAACTGAACAATGGCCTTGCGGCTGACGTAGGGGTTTCAAGTTTTGTTTCACCTCAAACTGGGGATTTAGGTGTAGCTGAAACAGTAACAATTAATGTGTTTAACTTTGGGAATAATGCACAATCAAACTTTGAAATAGAATTAAGAGTTGATGGTTCTTTGGTAGCGACAGAAACATTTTCTGGAACATTAGAGCCTCTATCAGGAGATACTTTTACTTTTGCTCAGACAGTAGATTTGTCAACACCACAAACTACATATGAAATTGAGGCTAAAACAATTTTAGCAGGTGATGAAAATAATCCTAATGACCCTTTTACTACTGTTGTAGATAATACATTATTAGCGGTTAATGATTCTGAATTTAATGCTGGTGATTTTACAATTACTCCTTATGGAGGAAGACAGTATAATGTTAATTTTACAACTACTAGAGATTTTGGAAGTATAAATTATACAGTTTATAATACAATAGGTCAAAAAATTATGGACAGTAAGTTAAAATCAATGGGTAATGAGCACACAACCTTACTAGATTTTAATGGACAACCACAAGGAGTTTTCTTTGTAAAACTTAGTAATGGAGAGTTTCAAGCGACTAAGAGGATTTTAGTAAATTAAAGGTAATACTCTTACCACTTTAGGATTTTAAAGTTCTTTTAAAAAAAAGGCTTGACGATGATATCATTGTTGAGCCTTTTTTAATTTATAAAATTTAATAGACTTGATGTTTAGTATGTAAATCTTGGTGCTGCTTTAGCTATTTTTTTATATATAATCGCTAGAATTGTTTAGCGTTTAATTTTATTAAATTTTTTAAATGGCGAGTTGCAGGACTATCATATTTTGTAATTTCATTTAAATTATTATCTGTTTCTAATTATTTTGCAAATGTTAATAATAGGATATTGAGAATAAAAAAGGGCGTTCACAAAATGTGAACGCCCTTTTTTATTCCCTAATATTTTAAACTAATTAATATAGGATGATAATATTTAATAATTTATTTAATAATTAGCTTCTTTATAATATTTGTGTTTCTACTAGAAAGTTGCAACAAATATAGTCCACTAGATAAAGAACTTACATCAATTTCATTTGCTTGGTTTACTTCTAGTGTTGCTACCCTTTTTCCTGTAACTGTATAAATCATTGCAGTTATAGATTCAGTAGTGTTTGTGTTGTAAATACTTACAGTATTAGTAGCTGGATTAGGAGCAATAGTAATTTTAGAAAGAATATTGTCTTCTATTGAAAAAAGATCCCATCGATCCTCTGCAGCTTCTCCGCCCCATATAAGCGTTGCTAAATAAGGGTTATCAATAAAAGGGTTACGATTTCCGTAGTTGGTTTCAAGGTATGGATTTCTTTGATCTTCAAAATCACTTACGGGATCTTCAATGTTCCACTGTAAATATACTTGTAGCATATCATTTCCGCTTTGCGTAGCTCCTACACCATTTAAAGAAGGTAAGCATTGATTTCCATATCGAGTGTACATATACATCATAATACGTGCTACATCGCCTTTCCACTCGTCGCCAGGATACCAGTTTCCACTCCCAACATTACCAGCATTACCAGAGCCATCAGCAAATTTTTTACTTCCTCTATTATTATTCATTTGTTGATCACTTGACCTTAAATTGTGTGGGTCTGCGCCAATCCCTGTGGTACCATTATTAACATTTCCCATTGATGGATTTGCATTTGAACGTGCAAAAGTATGTTCTCTATTATATTCACATGTAGTGCCTCCAAAATCATCTTTGTCCCTACTACGTTGAGTTGTACAACTAGAATCATCATAGCCATAAATTAATATAACGTTGTTTGAGTTTTCTGTGTCCTCATCAGTGAATTTTACAGAATCTCTAATATCCCCATAAGTGAAAGAGTTATTGTTAATATTAATTTTTTGCTGGAGTTCTTGATATAGCGCTTGTCCAGTTAATGTTAAATCAACATCATTGTAATAAGCTTGTTGTGCACTTGCTATAGTTGTAAAAATTATTGCAAATAAGAGTGTAATTTTTTTCATAAGTGTTTAATCTTCTATTGTTTTCTTTTTTAATAAAGCTATATAAAAACCATCAAATCCAGATTTTGAAGGAAGGATTTTTTCCTCTTTTACAAATTCAAAATCTTTGCCAGATTCTCTTTTTAAAAATGCTTTAACTTGTTTTTCATTTTCACTAGGTAGTATAGAACAAGTAGCATATACTAAATCTCCACCAGGTTTTACCATTCTAGAATAAGAATCAAGAATTTCGGCTTGAGTTTTAGTTATTTCAGCAAGAAAATCAGGGTTCATTTTCCATTTAGTATCTGGGTTTCTTTTTAAAACCCCAAGTCCTGTACATGGTGAATCTAGTAATACCTTATCTGCTTTTCCTATTAATTTTTTTATCACTTTAGTTGAGTCGATAACGCGCGTTTCAATATTATGAATACCATTACGGCGTGCTCTTCTCTTGAGTTCATTTAATTTATTTTGATAAATATCTAGTGATAATACTTGTCCAGTATTTTCCATTAAGGAAGCAATATGTAAACTTTTCCCACCAGCTCCAGCACATGCATCCACAATGCGTTGTCCAGGTTGAGGATCTAACATGGCTGCTACTTTTTGAGAAGATGCATCTTGTACTTCAAACCAACCATTTTTAAAAGCATCTGAAGTGAATACATTTGCGCGTTCTACTAATTTTAGTGCAAAAGGGTATCCTTTTATTCTTTCAGTACGAATGTCTAGGTCGCTTAACGCATTTTCAACATCTTCAATCTTAGCTTTCATTGGGTTAACTCGTAGTACAACATCTGCTAATTGATTTAGTGCAGCAAGTTCCTTATCCCATTTCTTTCCTAGTTCTTTTTCACCAAGTTCATCTAACCAATCTGGAATAGACTCTCTTACTTTTCTAGTTTTCGAAGCCTCATCAAATCTTCCTTTAATTCGGCGAGTAGGTGTGCCTTCAAACTGTGGCCAGTCTGGTAATTTTATACCCTTCATTGTAGCCCAAACGGCAAACATTCTAAACAAGTCTTCTCTTTTATAAGGCTCTTTAACTTCAGCTATTTCGGCATATAGACGTTTCCATCTTACAATGTCGTAGGTAGTTTCAGCAATAAACGCGCGGTCTCTTGAGCCCCAACGTTTATCTCTTTTCAATGTGTCTTTAAGTACTTTAGATGCCATTTTATCATCGTTAAATATTAGATTTAACGAGTCAATTGTTGCAAATACTAAGGTGCGGTGTAATCTCATAACTAGTAGGTATAATGCATTAAATTTCAGCATGCATTAATTTGTGCAAAGGTATAATAATGGCAATGATTTGTTTTGGTTACTTTTACTTAAAATTTCTTAAAAATGCGTTTCATATTTTTAGTGCTTTCGGTTACTCTTTTTTTTTCTTGTACTTCGGAAATGAGGCAACCATTTACCACCGTAACAATTACCGAAATATTATCAGATAGCCTAAGCGTGAGAGCTATCTCGCCTCAAGATGCAAATAGTGTTTGGTTTGCTGCAAATAGAGGAGTGGTAGGTTTGATAGATGGAAAAATACCAAAGATTGCAACTGTTAAGTACGAAGATGTGGTTTTAAATTTTAGAGCAATAGCAAAAACAGAAAAAGCTGTATTTGTATTAAGTATTGAAAACCCAGCAGTATTATATAAGATGGATGTTGCTAATAATGAAGCTCAAAATATGA
The DNA here is from genome assembly GCF_009014635.1 of Patiriisocius marinistellae. Classification (GTDB taxonomy): domain Bacteria; phylum Bacteroidota; class Bacteroidia; order Flavobacteriales; family Flavobacteriaceae; genus Patiriisocius; species Patiriisocius marinistellae. The sequence goes on from NZ_BKCF01000002.1 coordinate 145,921, forward strand.
CAGAGGTATATGTAGAAAATGGAGAGGGCGTTTTTTATGATGCTATAAATTTTTGGAATGAAAATGAAGGAATAGCAATGGGAGATCCTATAAATGGATGCCTTTCTATTATTATTACTAGAGATGCCGGTATAACTTGGAACAAACTATCTTGTGATATAGTGCCGCCAATTATCGAAGGAGAAGCAGCTTTTGCAGCAAGTAATTCAAATATTTCTATTGTTGGAAATCATGCTTGGATTGCAACAGGAGGGAAGCGAGCAAGAGTATTTCACTCGTCTGATAAAGGTAAAACATGGGAGGTTTTTAATACACCTATGGTACAAGGAAATGTAATGACAGGAATTTATAGCATTGATTTTTTTAATGAGAAAACAGGAGTCATTTTTGGAGGTGATTGGGAGCGAAAAGAATTTAATGAAGGAAACAAAGCCATCACAAATGATGGCGGGCAAACGTGGCAATTAATAAGTAATGGTAGGGGGCCTGGTTATCGTTCATCAGTAAAATTTGTACCAAATACAAATGGTGAAGCATTAGTAGCCGTAGGCTCGCCAGGTATATCTTACAGCAATAATGCAGGAAAAGATTGGGTTGAGTTATCCAATGAAGGATTTTATGCTATTGAATTTGTAAGTGATTCAATAGCTTTTGCTAGTGGTAGTAATAAGATTTCAAGATTGGTCTTTAAATAAAATGCTCGTATAAAAGTCAATTTATACGAGCATTTTTAATGAGTTTTAAAGCTTAGGGTCGATCTCTTTTCCTTCCATCACCTTTTTTTTTTCCATCACTACCCCTTTTGCTAAAGCGTTTTAATAGATTTTTTTTAAAATCATTCTCAGCTTTTTGCAATTTGATAAATTTTTGTGGAGAAATTACTCCCTTTAAAGACTTTCTTAAGCTTATTTCATTTTTTAAGCCTTCCGCTTTAAAGTTTTCATGTTTTTCAATAAGCGTGTTTGCTTCAGCGTCACTTAATTTATCAACGCCGTCATCTTTAAACTTTTCAAAAACTTCTTTTCGTACATTTTTTCTTAATGTCATCATTACCTCTTCATGAGCATTATAAATAGGCCAGAACTTTTCAGCCTCAGCAGTAGTTAATGATAATGCTTCTGTAATGTGCGCTGTTTTATAAGCTTTTATTTTTTCAAATCTTTTTTCTTGTGCGTTCAATCCTATGCTACATAGAAATAGAACAATCATTATTTTTTTCATATTTATTGCCCGTAAAGACGGGTAACTTTTTAAACATCTTTTTTAAAAAGATGGAGATTAATTTATTCGTTTATAATCGTGTATGTATCAATTGTTTCTAGAAGATATTCTTCTAGCGCAGTTTCTTGAAAAAGAACGTCTTCAATTTCAAGCATTTCTATTTCATCATCAGATATTTCTGCAGATATATCATCAAGTGAAATGGAAATATTATCTGAGATTATATAATCCTCAATATTTGTCATTGCAATGGTCTCAAGCGATGCGTCATTTTGGTTATTTGTAAATGTGAAAATAACCGCAAGGCAAGCAGCAATTGAAACTCCTACTAATGCAAGTTTTCTTAAATTTATAACCTTAGGTTCAGTTTTTAAAATTTCCGAAGTAAAATTTGTTCCTTTAATAGATTCAAAATAAGTATTGGGTGCTTTAAATCCGGTCTGTGAAGGGATTTTTTCTAATTTTAATTTTAATGCAAGATCTTTCTCAAAGTTATTAAGATATCCTTCTGGCATTTTAAAACCGTGTGTATGTTGTTTGTTTTCTTGCATCGCTTCTATGACTTATCTTAGGTTAAAAGGTTTCATTTGACTTTAGATACTCGGTCACTTTTTTTGCAGCAATATGATAGCTGCTTTTTAATCCACCTACTGAGGTTTGTAATATTTCTGAAAGTTCTTCAAATGTATGAGACTCAAAATATTTCATGTTAAAAACTAGTTTTTGTTTTTCGGGTAGAGTTGCAATAGCCTGCTGTAATAGTAGTTGTATTGTGTCTCCTTCAAAGTAAACATCAGTCTTAAGGTTTTCAATAGCTCTTGTTTGTAACTCTCCAGGAGAAATCTGCATTCGTTTAGATTTCTTCTTTATAAATGTAAGTGCCTCATTAGTTGCAATGCGGTACATCCAAGTATATAGTTTACTATCTCCTTTAAACGATTCAAGATTTCTATAGACTTTAATAAAAGTGTTTTGTAGCACATCATCTGTATCATCATGGTTGAGTACAATTTTCCTTATATGCCAGTATAAACGCTCCTTATACATGGTAACAAGCTCATTAAAAGCCTTATCCTTTGTAAGTGGTTTAATTAAATTTTCAATAAATACTTGTTCTTCTTTCAAAGTAAGTTTTTTATTATGACGATATTTTTTAAAAATAGTTTAATTATTGTTTCTGAAATTTCTAACAATCAAATAAATATCGATTAAAACCAATTTTATTACGATAAAATACATTAAAAGTGTGTTTGTAAGAAAATTCTTCATATATTCGCATAGCAAATAACATATACGATTTTATTATGTGCCTCAAATATAATAGAACCGTACTGAAAACGGGATTAAGCGGGGGCTATCCCGTTTTCGCTTTTTGTAAGAATCGTTGTAGGAATAAAGCCTAAGATTAACACTTAAAAAGTAAATTATAACGATTAAAAGCGTATTTATAAGATTAAGCGTTCTTTTTTCTTGTTTGTTGAAATGTTAATTTATATATTTGTACCATACTTATGATACTAAGCAACTTGCGAGCCCTAAATGTAAGTTGCTAAAAACAAAGAGCGAAGCCCCAAATCGCTCTTTTTTTATGTAATTAAGTGAAGTTTTAATATCCTAATTAGTATTTACCAATTGTTTAGAATATTCTATAAATTGTATTACTAATTGAATGTCAATTTCTATCCTAAAGATTGCATTTCTACAAGATTAAAATAAGTACCACGCTTTTCAAGTAATTCATGATGCTTTCCTTGTTCGACTATCTCACCTTTGCTTAAAACAACGATAGTATCTGCATTTTGAATGGTAGAAAGTCTATGAGCGATTACTATAGATGTTCTGTTTTTCATCATGTTTTCTAACGCATCTTGTACAAGCCTTTCGCTCTCTGTATCTAATGCAGAAGTTGCTTCATCTAGAATCATAATAGGTGGGTTTTTCAAAACTGCTCTCGCAATACTCAAACGTTGCTTTTGGCCACCACTAAGCTTATTTCCACTATCTCCTATATTTGTTTCGATACCTAACGGTAAGTCTTTTACAAACTCCCAAGCATTGGCGATTTTTAAAGCATCAATAATTTCTGCATCAGTAGCATTTTCTTTACCTATGCGTAGATTTTGCTTTATAGTATCATTAAATAATATAGAATCTTGAGTTACCAATCCAAGCAAGTTGCGCAACGAGTGTTGTGTAATATCTTTAATATCGGTATCATCAATTAATATGCGTCCTTCGTTGACATCGTAAAAACGAGTTACCAAATTTGCAATGGTACTTTTTCCACTACCACTTTGTCCTACGAGTGCCACCGTGTGACCTTTGGGAACGTTTAAACTAAAATTGCGTAACACCCACTCATCTTCATATTTAAATGAAATATTATCAATTAATACTTTTTCATTAAAACCATCCTTAATAATTGCATCTGCCTTGTCTTTTATGGCACTTTCTGTTTCGAGGATTTCTAAAATTCTATCTGCTGCAGAGTTCCCTCTTTTTATACTTGAGTTGGCCTTGCTTATTGCTTTTGCAGGTGTTAATATTTGATAAGCTAAAGCCATGTAAACTAAAAATGCTTCTGGTTCTAGTGTTTTTTCAACTAAAACCATTTGACCTCCATACCATAACAAAATGGCAATGGTTACAATTCCTAAAAACTCACTTGTAGGAGAAGCTAAGTTTTGTCTATTTAATAGTGTATTTGAAGATTTAAACAATCGAGTAGTAGAATCTTTAAACTTTGAACTAAAGATTTTTTCTGCGTTAAAGCCTTTGATAATTTTTAATCCTCCTAAAGTTTCTTCTAAAATTGATAGAAATACACCTTGTTCTTCCTGCACCTTATCACTGTGCTTTTTTAAACTTTTACTTATGATAGAAATAACAACTCCAGATATAGGAATGAATATAAATACAAATAAGGTAAGTTTTGCACTAATAAGTAGCATGGCGCCAATGGCAAAAAGAATCATTAAAGGTTCTCTTACAATGAGTTCTAATATTGATAAAAAGGAATGTTGAATTTCAAACACATCATTTGTAATTCTTGCTATAGAGTCTCCTTTACGCTTTTCAGAATAAAAAGAAACTGGAAGGTCTACAGTTTTTTCATAAAGATCATTACGTAAGTCTTTTATAACACCATTGCGTAAAAACGAAATAAAATACATTGCTAAATAACCAAAAAGATTTTTCAACAAAAACATGATAATCACCAGTGCTACCATGAAAATAAGCACATCATCAACACCTTCATTTGCTTTTTGTGTTACAAAATAATTGAGATAGTCTTCTGCATATTCTTTTCCATTAGCTAAGCCCGTCCATATAGGTTCAACTTCTAGCTTCTCAGTATCACCAAAGAGTACTGAGAGCATAGGGAATAATGAAACCATTGCTAAGGTTCCAAAAAGGGCATAAAATATATTTGCAATAACGTTAAGCCAAGCATACATTTTATATGGTAATGCGTAGCGGAGAATTTTTCTAAATGGTGTCATTTACATAGGGTTACCCCAATTTTAAATCTGTTATAATTGCCTCAATTTTTTGTTGAAGCTTTTGCATTGCGCCTTTTTTTTCCAAAGTTTTGACGCTTATGTAAAATTTTATTTTTGGCTCGGTCCCACTTGGGCGTGCTGCAATTTTACTTCCGTCTTCGGTATAGTAAATCAACACATTGCTTTTGGGAATGTCTAATATTTCCGAAGTACTTGAAATTATATTTTTTGCTTCACTTGAAGCATAATCTTCTACTCGTATTACCTTGCTCCCTGCTATTGTAACTAGGGTATTATCACGCAAAGAAGTCATTATATTAGTAATTTCTTCAGCTCCTTTTTTACCTTTTTTGGTTACCGAAATGAGGTGTTCTTTATAATAACCAACTTCGTTATAAATTTCGGTGAGGTAATCGTATAATGTGTTTCCTTTTGCTTTTTGCTGTGCTGCAATTTCGCAAGCCAACAAAGTAGCGGTAACGGCGTCCTTATCTCGTACAAAATCACCTACCATAAATCCAAAACTTTCTTCACCACCACCAATAAAGTCAAGCTGAGGAAAATCTTTTACCATTTTTGCAATCCACTTAAAACCTGTTAAGCCTTGTTTGTATTCTACATCAAATTTTTGAGCGATTTTCTCAATCATTGGTGTGGACACTATAGTAGATGCAACAAACTGTTTACCGTTGATTTTATTTTGAGATTTCCATTGTTGTAGTAAGAAATATGTTTTTATTGCCATGGCTTGATTGCCATTTAAAATAGTCATTTTTCCTTCGTTGTTTCTAACCGCGATTCCTAATCGATCACAATCTGGATCTGTTCCAATTACAATATCTGCATTAGATTTTTCAGCCAACTCAATTGCCATTTTTAGTGCTTCTGGCTCTTCTGGATTGGGAGAAACTACTGTTGGAAAATCACCATCTGGTTTAGCCTGTTCAGTAACAATTTGTGTATTTGAATACCCAGCCATTTCAAGCACTTTAGGTATCATTGTTATTGAGGTACCGTGTAATGAAGTAAAAACTATTTTTAAATTTTCTTTAGCTTGTTTTGGTGTGTTGTAGCTTCCATTTTTTAAAGATGCGTTTGCAAATGCCTCATCAACGTTAGTATCTATATATTTTATGAGATTTTCATCTGCTCTAAAATTAATAGCACTGTATTCAAGGTTGTTTATTTCGGCTATAATCTCATTATCTTGAGGAGGAACTAGTTGACCGCCATCTTTCCAATATACTTTATAGCCATTATATTCTGGGGGATTGTGAGATGCTGTTAAAACAATTCCGCAATGACAATCAAGATATTTTACAGCGAAAGATAACTCAGGAGTAGGGCGGAGGTCACTGAATAAAAATACTTCAATTCCATTTGCAGAGAAAACATCGGCAACTACTTTTGCTAATGTTGCACTATTGTGTCTACAGTCAAAAGCGATAGCAACTTTTAATATTTCAGAAGGAAAAGAGCGCTTAAGATAATTACTAATTCCTTGGGTATTTTTACCTAAAGTATATTTATTTATACGATTATCTCCCACACCCATTACACCACGCATACCACCAGTTCCAAACGCCAAACTTTTATAAAAGCTTTCTTCTAGACCTTGTGGGTCATTTGCAATCATTTCCTTTACGGTGAGTTGTGTTTTTTTATCAAATGTAGGTGTGAGCCAAACGTTTACACGGTCTAAAGTTTTTGGTTCTATATAAATCATTGGGTTGTTTTCGTGGTGCAAAAGTAGCAATTTACATGATGATAGCATCAAGCGGATTAGAAAAAGGCAAGTCTTGATAGTAAGCTATTCAATCACTTGCTCTATGATGTAATCTTTTTGTGATTTTTTACTGCGTAATGTAAGTTCGCCAAGAAAGCCTGCGAGGAATAATTGCGTTCCTAATATCATTGCGGTTAGTGAGATATAAAATTGTGGTCGCTCTGTTATTAGTCTTCCCGTTGTGTTGATAAAAAGCTTATCAATCCCTAAATATAAGGCAAAGCCGAAACCAACAAATAACATTATTGCTCCCCAGGCTCCAAATAAATGCATAGGTCTTTTTGCAAAGCTAGACAGAAACCAGATTGTTATTAAATCTAGAAATCCACGTACAAAACGCTCAGCACCAAACTTAGTCGTACCATATTTACGGGCTTGGTGCAAAACTACTTTTTCTCCAATTTTAGTGAAACCTGCATTTTTTGCAAGAACGGGAATGTAGCGGTGCATTTCTCCAGTAACTTCAACTGTTTTTATTACTTGTTTTTTATACGCTTTTAGTCCACAGTTAAAATCATTTAATTGCACACCAGAGGTTCTTCGAGCTGCATAATTAAATAATTTTGAGGGTAAGTTTTTAGCAATTTTAGAGTCGTATCGTTTCTTTTTCCAGCCAGAAACTAGGTCGTAGTTTTCAACTGTAATCATTTTATAAAGTTCGGGGATTTCCTCAGGATTGTCTTGAAGGTCTGCATCCATTGTAATAATGACATTGCCTTGAGCCATTGCAAAGCCAGCGTGCAAAGCTTGTGATTTACCAAAGTTATTTAAAAACTTGATGCCTTTAACCTCAGGAAATTTTAATTTTAATGCTGAAATGAGCTCCCATGAACCATCAGTACTACCGTCGTCGATAAAAATAATTTCATATAAAAAACCATTGGATTGCATGACTGTTGCAATCCAATGGTGTAACTCTTTTAAAGATTCGGCTTCATTGAGAAGCGGAATTACGACGGAAATATTCATAAATTATGCTATCGCGTTTGGGTCTTTTCTTTTGAAAATTAGTGCAATTAGAAGTCCTAATACAGCTTGAAATACGAGTCCAAATACATATGATTTTGCTTGATTTGCAATTGAAAAGTTGTCATTATTTTGCATTTCGGCTAATGCGGCTTCCATATCTGCTTCGGGAGTATTAAATTTTTCCATAAACTCACGTGTTACTTCAACAGCTCTTTCGTTAATATAAGTAGCCATTTCAGGATCAAGAACATTAAATATTAAAATACCCACAACAGTACTTATTGCTAATCCAACAGCTACCGTTATAAAATATGCAGAGAAAGCTTCTTTAAATGACATAAAGCCACCCAAATTTGATTTTGATTTAGCTGTAGAAACTATTCCCACTATAACAACGAGAACAATGGTAATAATACCTACCCACCATTTTACAAATAACTCAGGGTTAAGTGCGTACATAGAGATAGTCAATAAGGATAAAACCCCTCCTAGGACCAGTCCATATTGCATGGATGTTTGTTTTACTGAAACGTTGTTTGCTTCCATATTTATTAGTGTTTTTTTGGTTCGTGTTGTTAGTAAACAAATGTAATAAAATGTTACATATTTAATGAGGAACAAATTTTTTGATATCCTGTATCTTTGAAGGGATTAAAATCTTTTATAAAAAAGCGGATAAAGTATTGTTGTATTGTTAAATATTATTATTTTTGCACACGCTTTACGAAACGGTCGAAAGTGTAGTATTAAAAAGAAAATTTAAGATGAAAAAAGGAATCCATCCAGAGAATTATAGATTAGTAGCATTTAAAGACATGTCAAATGATGATGTTTTTTTATCAAAATCTACAGCAAACACTAAGGAAACTATTGAAGTTGATGGTGTTGAGTATCCAGTTGTAAAAATGGAGATTTCAAGAACGTCACATCCTTTCTATACAGGTAAGTCTAAACTTATAGATACAGCAGGACGTATTGACAAGTTCAAGAACAAGTATGCAAAATTCAAGAAACCAGCTGCTGCACCTACAGAGGACAAAGAGTAGTCTTGGTTTTATATTATATTAAGAGCCTTCGAGAAATCGAAGGCTTTTTGTGTTTTAGTCAGAGAGATTGCTGATTGCTACATTAAATAATCATTTACTTCACTCGTTGTAATGATATGATATAAAACGTATATTTTTAGTGGCTTTTATAATTTTCTGTGTTTTGTTTAATATTTTTGAAAGACGAATAAGATTTTTCCCATTTAACTAATAACCAATCAAAATGAATTATATCCTTTTTGACGGCAGTGTCCGTAATCAATTATTGCCATTTACATTTACACGTCCTGTGGCTGAGGTTAGGGTTGGTATTCTAACTATCCGCGAGAAATGGGAGCAAATGCTTGGATTTACAACTACTACTGTGACAGAAGATTACTTAGCAGATAAATGGCCAATGGTGGAGTTAGAGAGTAATGTTTTAATAAATGCAAGTTTTTGTCCTTCTGAAAATTTAGTTCAATTGATAAAAGGATTACAAGAAAATCAAGCTGTTTTTTTTGAAGATGAACCATTAGCTTTTTTTACTTCAGAAAATCAAGAAGTAGATTTTGATTCTTTTGATGTGATACAATATTCACACGATGATGTTTTACGCATTGAGCACACTTGGGATATTTTTGCAAAAAATGCAGAAGCTATTCAACGTGATTTTAATTTTTTGATCAAAGGGAGAGATTCTGAGCCTATTCCAGAAACAACCGTAGTTTTTAATAAAGAAAATATCTTTATAGAAGAGGGGGCAAAATTACCATTATGTTCATTGAACGCAGCAGATGGACCAATATATATAGGTAAAAATGCTGAGATTATGGAAGGTGCAATGATTCGTGGCCCCTTTGCTCTTTGTGACAATGCGACAATTAAAATGGGGGCAAAAATTTATGGAGGAACTACCGTGGGGCCACACTGCAAAGTGGGAGGTGAAGTAGGAAACTCCGTTTTATTTGGTTTTTCAAATAAAGGGCATGATGGGTATTTGGGAAATTCTGTTTTAGGAGAGTGGTGTAATTTAGGTGCAGATACAAATACTTCAAACCTTAAAAACAATTACGCAGAAGTAAAACTATATAATTACGAAACCAAGCGATTTGCAAAAACTGGTCTTCAATTTTGTGGATTGATGATGGGTGATCATAGTAAATGTAGTATTAATACTATGTTTAATACAGGAACAGTTGTAGGCGTAAGTGCTAATATTTTTGGTACTGGATTCCCGCGCAATTTTGTGCCTAGTTTTTCTTGGGGAGGTTCTGCAGGCATGGTTACTTACAAAACAGATAAAGCCTTTGAGGTCGCTAAAATTGTAATGGCAAGACGCAGCATTGAATTTGATGCACAAGAAGCAGCAATTTTAGAGCATGTTTTTGAAGAATCTAAGGCATGGAGAAGGGATTAGAACTTCGGAAATTTTACACCTCCAGCTTCTAGTAATCCATCAATAATTATAGGAGCTAGAAAAAAAACAATAATAGCAACAATTGCCGAAACTATAAGTAGGAACCATAAACGTTTGCGTTCTTTTTTCTTTTTTGCAAACTGTTCTTTTTAAAATTCAGCAAATTCCCAAGTTTTCATTTCGGTATGATTTTCAAAAGAACCAAAAGTGCTTTTAAAGGGTACAGATGCATCAAAAAGCGTTTCTCTATTTCTAATAAATAGTTTATGGTTTCCTGTAGTTCCATGAGTTGTGTATTTCATAAGCGCATTTTAAATTTATACGCATATTTCACTATTTTTGTTACAAAAATGAACGTTTTAGATCTAAATAAGCTATTTTATCGTTCTTTTGGAGATAAACTATATAATTCTATTTTTCTTTTTTTACTCTTTTTAAGACTAAAAAATTCTGTGGGTTAATACCTAGACCGCTTATTTTTTTACTTACAAATCGCACAGCCATATCATAATATAGCGGAACAATGGGGGCGTCTGCGATGACAATACTATCCATTTTTGTGTATAATATTTTTCGGTCATTTATTTCTGAAATTTGCTGCGCCTTCACATATAAGCTGTCAAAAGTGGTGTTTTTGTAATGTGTGTAATTAGGACCGTTAGGAGTAAAATTTGGACTATAAAATAAAGATAAATAATTCTCCGCATCCGGGTAATCTGCAACCCAGCTTGCTCTAAAAATATCAAGTTTGCCGCTACTTTTCATTTGGCGTAGTGTTGATGGAGGCATTACGTTAATGTCTATTTCTACCCCAAGCTTCTCTAACTCTCGTTGAATATATTCACAAACATCAAGGTATTGACTGTTGGTGCCAATAGTAACTCTAGGGTTAGCATTACCACTTTCTAATTTATATTGTTCTATAAGTTCCCGTGCTTTTTCTGGATTATAATTATAGCCTTTAATAGCATCAAAGCCAGGTAAACCCTTAGGTATAAAACCATTTATAGCAGGAATTCCCATTCCGTTTCTTAAGTAGGTGACCATTTTTTCTCTATCAAAACCATAATTGATTGCTTGCCGCAATAATGGAGATTGTACTTCGGTAGAGTTTGTGCCCATGAAAAACCCTAAATATTCTGTATTTAAATATGGTGCGGAGATAAGGTTTGTAGTAGTCTTATATTTAGGCTGCAATTTTCCTGTAGTGGTAATAATTTCGTCTTTATAGGAGTTGTCTAAACCAGACATAAAATCTATTTTACCTTGTGCAAATTGTAAAAACTCACTTTGTTTATCTGGCAAGAAAGTAATGGCGATAGCTTCTAAATAGGGAAGGTTTTCTCCGTTTTCATCCTTTTCAAAATAGTTGGAATTTTTTCTTAAAACCAATTTTACATTCTCTTCCCACATTTTAAACTGAAACGGGCCGGTTCCCACAGGATTACTTCTAAAATCGTTTCCGTAAAATTCAATTGCTTCTTTAGGCACAACAGAGCAGTATCGCATAGAAAGCAATCCTAAAAATGCTGGAAATGGTTTTTTTAGTTGAATAATAAATGTCGAATCATTTTCGGCATGGTAACTTTTAACGGCTTTTAGTACCCAACTTCCGGGAGAGGCCAGTGCTGGAGAGGTAAGTCTATCAAAGCTATATGTAAAATCACTGGCAACTACTTTTCGAGTGTTAATATTTCCGAAGACATCATTTTTGTGGAAATAAACATCACTGCGAAGTGTAAATGTATATGTAGAAGTGCTGTCGTTTATAATCCAACTTTTAGCAACGTCTGGTTTTATATTTAGTGAGTCGTCTAATTGAACAAGTCCATTAAACAGCTGGTTAGTAGGCCAAATTGTTTGAGGGGTTCTGGCAAATGCAGGGTCGAGAGAGGCAATATTGCTATGTTCGTTATATCTAAAAACTTGGTGATCGTTTTTATTATTGTTATGATTTGAACATCCAAAAAATAGTATTATCAAACAAAGTATTGAAATAGTGTGAAGTGTCTTTTTTAAAGGGTGTGTCATGTACTTTAGATAACCAATTTTAGTTCGTATTTTTGCCCACTTATTTGTCAAAAGTACAACAATGCCTACACCAAAAAAAGTCGCGTTTTATACATTGGGTTGCAAACTTAATTTTAGTGAAACATCCACCATTGCAAGAGGTTTTTCTCAAGAAGGTTTTGACCGCGTAGACTTTAATGAAAAGGCAGATGTATATGTGATTAACACGTGTAGCGTTACCGAAAATGCAGACAAGCGTTTTAAGAGTATTGTGAGGCAATCTCAAAAGGTAAATCCAGAAGCTTTTGTAGCGGCAGTGGGGTGTTATGCTCAATTAAAACCTGAAGAACTTGCTGATGTTGATGGGGTAGATTTAGTCCTTGGAGCGACTGAAAAATTTAATCTTACGAGTTATATTAATGATTTGTTAGCAAATCCTGATCGTACTCGAGAAGGTGCTGAAATTCATAGCTGCGAAATTGCAGATGCTGATTTTTATGTGGGATCTTATTCAATAGGAGATAGAACACGTGCGTTTTTAAAAGTGCAAGATGGCTGTGATTATAAATGTACGTATTGTACAATACCTCTTGCAAGAGGTATTTCTAGAAGTGATACCTTGCAAAACGTGCTAGATAATGCAGCAGAAATTTCAGCAAAAGGAATTAAGGAAATTGTTTTAACTGGGGTTAATATTGGGGATTACGGAAAGGGAGAATTTGGTAATAAAAAACACGAGCATACTTTTTTTGAACTGTGTCAAGCACTCGATACTGTAAATGGTATTGAACGTTTGAGAATTTCATCTATTGAACCTAATCTTTTGAAAAATGAAACTATTGATTTTGTTTCTACCTCAAAAGCATTTGTTCCTCATTTTCATATTCCGTTGCAGAGTGGGAGTGATACATTGCTAAAATTAATGAAGCGCCGTTATATGAGCGGGCTTTATATTGATAGAGTTTCAAAGATTAAAAAGGTAATGCCTAATGCTTGTATAGGGGTTGATGTTATTGTTGGTTTTCCTGGGGAAACTGATGAATTGTTTTTAGAGACCTATCATTTTTTGAATGAGTTAGATATTTCTTACTTACATGTATTTACATATTCTGAAAGAGAAAATACTGAGGCTGCGACTATGGAAGGTGCTGTGCCTAAAAAAGTGAGAGCAAAGAGAAGTAAAATGTTGCGAGGTTTGTCTGTGAAGAAAAGGCGTGCTTTTTATGAAACACAACTGGGCAACGAATTGACAGTTTTATTCGAGGGTGAAAATAAGGAAGGTTATATTCATGGCTTTACTGAAAATTATGTAAAAGTAAAAGCTCCGTGGAATCCGGAGCTTGTAAATACATTACAAAAGGTGACTTTGACAAAAATTGATGAGGATGGTTTGGTTCGTTTCGATTTTATCAATGTTTTGAAAAATGCTTAAGTTTTTAAACGTGTTAAATATTAATTCCTACGGGCAATAAATCTCTATATTGACGTCTGTTTTTCCTTAAAAATCCAACAATTTCTGGGCTTGTGGGCATTACGCTAATTCCGCGTCTTCGAATTTCTTCAAATACTGCTTTTATAAAAATATCTCTAAATCCTTGTTCTTCTAAATCTTCTGGCATTTCATATTTTGTTAAAAATATTTTTCGTTCCTGTAAAGCATATTCAATACGTGCCATGTTATCACCTATTTCAAGCTCAAATTGTCTTAAAAATTCGTTGTCGTTAATTTCTACATCTTCAATCATAATGTGTTTTTTTATAATATAACTTAATAAGAGTTTAGTTCATTGGAACTTCAATAAGCATTAGGTCGCTGTCTTTTTCTACGGAAATTTCAATTAAATCAACATCCCAGATGCCCATTGCATCTCTTTTGTTCAATTTTATATTATTAATTTCGGCATTTCCGTTAATAATATAGACATATGCTCCGTGTGCTTTACTGTTTAATGAAAAGGTAGTAGTAGTTTTTTTATTAAAATTTCCGAGGTGAATATAAGCATCTTGATGAATCCATACTTCACCATCTAAAGCTTTGTCCCTTGGTTTTACAATTGCCGTCAAACGATTAGTTTTAAGCAGTGGTTGAATTTTTTTCTGGTCGTAACGAGGAGTCACATTTTGTTCATTGCTAAAAATCCAAAGTTGGAACAAGGAGAGTTCTTCGTTATCCTTAGCGTTGATTTCGCTATGTTCAATACCACTCCCAGCACTCATTACTTGAATATCTCCTGCTTTAACAATACCCTCATTGCCCATAGAATCCTTATGTTTAAGAATTCCGCTTTGAGGTATAGTAATTATCTCCATGTTTTTATGTGGATGTTCCCCAAAGCCCATAGAAGGTGCAATTATATCATCGTTTAAAACGCGGAGCGCACCAAATTGTAACCTGTTTGGGTCATAAAAATTAGCAAAACTAAATGAATATCGTGCATCAAGCCACCCAAAGTTAGCAATACCTCTAGTGGAAGCGGGGTGAAGAATTGTTTTCATTCTAAAAAATGGTAATTAAACCAAAATGTTTGTTGGGTATTATTCCTATTATGTAAATTTACGAAATATCTTCGTCTTAATTGATAATACTACGCTAAAAGCAATGCCGCAACACATTATCCATGTTTATTTTGTTCCAGGGTTAGCTGCTGGGAAAGAAATTTTCAGGAATATTAAGCTACCTAAAAATCGTTTTAAAACTCATATAATTGAATGGCTAATTCCAGAAAAAAATGAAACCATAGCAAATTATTCAAAACGTATGGCAGCCATGGTAATTGAAAAGAATGCAATATTAATTGGAGTTTCTTTTGGTGGTGTTGTAGTACAGGAGATGAGTGCTTTTTTAGATTTAAAAAAGTTGATTATTATATCTAGCATAAAATCTAAGCATGAATTGCCTTTACGTCTTAAAATAGTTAGAAAATTAAAAGCATATTATTTGATGCCTACAAGACTTGTTGTTAAGTCAAAAGATTTAACAAAACTAGCTATTGGTCCACGTTCAAAAAAGCGATTAAAAATTTATGATGAATACCTTCACGTACGTAATGAGCGTTACCTTAATTGGGCAATAAAAAATATGGTTTGCTGGAATAGAGAAATATCAAATCCTAATGTTTATCATATTCATGGAAATGAGGATGTAGTATTCCCAATTAAAAATTTGAAAACAAAGTATATTATAGATGGAGGAACCCACATAATGTTACTTAGAAAAGGACATCAAATAACAGATGTTATTATTGAAATAATAGAAGAAAATTAATTTTTTAAGATTAGAAGAACGGCATAATATTCGCTATATTGAGAGAAAATTTTACGTTATGAATGTATTATCAAAAATAGGATTAGGCACTATATTAGTTGGGCTTTCTTGGCTCACAATAAGTGCTGTTCAAGAGCAAAGTCAAGACAAAGATGTTATAAAACCTTATGATGCGCCACAAACTAGTAGCGTAACATCAAATACCTTTGAGATGTCTAAGGTAAGGGCTCTTGCAGTCCCAAACTACATGGATTTTGCTGGTGAAAAAGTACCCCTAAATGATACTGATGTAAGAGAGCGTTTAGATAGAGAGATTCATGTAAATACATACTGGCAATCAAATATGCTATTGATGATAAAAAAAGCTAATAGGTTTTTTCCAGAAATAGAACCATTATTAGAAAAATATGGCTTACCAGATGATTTTAAATACTTGGCAGTTGCAGAAAGTGGTCTAGATGATGTTCGTTCTCACGCAGGAGCTTCTGGGTTTTGGCAATTTATGAAAGCTACAGGAAAAGAATATGGCTTAGAAATTAATGATTATGTTGATGAGCGTTACAATCTTGAGTTAGCAACAGAGGTGGCCGCAGAATATCTTATAAAATCTAAGGCTCGTTTTGGTAGCTGGACAACAGCTGCAGCAGCTTATAATGCTGGAAACGCTGGAATAAATAAACAATTGGAACGTCAAGATGTAACAGGGTATTATGATTTATTATTAAATTCAGAAACTAGTAGATACGTATTTAGGATTCTTGCTTTTAAAGAAATTTTAAGTAATCCTAAAAAATATGGTTTCTATCTAGATAAGGAAGATTTATACCAGCCAATCCCAACTAAAACGCTGGTTGTCAATACTCCAGTTGAAGACTTTGCAGTATTTGCTAAAGAAAATGGTATAAATTATAAAATTTTAAAAATACATAATCCTTGGTTGCGTGATACTTATTTAAATAATGCCTCAGGGAAAGAATATAAAATTAAGATACCTTTGCCGGGATATTATGAAACAAACTAGTAAAAAAACTATGAACCCTACCATTATATTATCTTTAATTATTATAGGATTATTAGCAGGTGTTTTAAGCGGATTTATGGGTGTAGGGGGAGGTGTAGTAATGGTGCCCTTAGCCATTTATTTTTTAGGCTATAGTCAACATCAAGCACAAGGTTTAAGTCTAGCAGTCTTAGCTGTCCCCGTAACTTTTTTTGCTGCATACACCTATTATGTTAACCCAGTCGATGGGGAAGCCGCATTTAACTGGCGTTACGGTTTAATAATCGCAGCCTTTTTTGTTATTGGCGGTTTTCTAGGATCAAAATTTGCAGTTAACATTCCTCAAAATATATTAAAGAAAAGTTTTGCTGTAATACTTATTATTGCTGCTTTGAAGATGTTCTTTTCTAAATAATACTAATTAGAGATATCTTCGGAAATATTAAAGCTTGAAAATAATTGTATAATATAATAGTCATAGAAATTAAACCTTATTTCCGAAGTAATTGTGGACTATAAATAAAAAATCCTTTCCAAAATTCTAATGGAAAGGATTTTTCTTTGGTTAGTGGGGATTATTTGTTGAAAAATATTAAGGAGTTTCAGAAGCGTAGCCATCTTCTGTACCTTGAATAATTTTTAATAATGAAATTCCGTTGAGAAATGAAGTATAATTAAGCTCGTAAGAAATTTCATATTTTTCGTTGTATGGATGCAAAACACCACGTCTTACATCAAGTATTTTTTTATCTGCATCAACAAAGAAAGAAGTAGGGAAGCCTAAGCTATGTTTCATAGTTTTTACAGTCTCACAGTTGTTGTTTTCTAATTCGTTTACATAAACAACATTAATTTTTTTATCATACTCAGAAGCTATTTCGCGTACTTTTTGTTTTGTGTCCCAAAACAGCACAACAAAATCTATATCCTTATAATGTTCTCTTGCTATTTCATTAAGTGCAGGAATTTCTCCCACACCTGGCGTACACCATGAAGCATATGTCATTAAAAAAACAGGTTTTTCAAATTTGTATAGATCTATCTTACGACCAGAAAGTTTACGTACTTTAAAGTTATCAAGCGTGCTTCCATTCACAACATTATTAATAAGTGAATCAAATAAAAAATCGGCACGTTCAAAATCTCTTGTCGCATGTGCATCTTGAGATTGCGTTCGGTATTTTTTGATATTTTTTCCAATCGCTTGCGAAAATAATTCTACAGGCTCAAGCTGTGCTTGTGCGGAAAATGAAATAACAATAAATAGGAGAAGTAGTTTTCTACTCATACGGTGATTATTTAGTCACCACAAAAATAGATAACAATATTGTGTAAGAAACAAACTTTTAGACAAGGGGTATGATAAAGTCGTCAAAACGCAATGCAAAGTAGGATTTTACTGAGTAAAAGCCTATTAATTAACTAGAAATTAGCGTCTTCCACCTTTCATTGCACGACCACTTCGTCCTCCACCATACTGTTGTTTAGGTTGCCCAGCCCGTTTCATATTTTGTTTCATTGCTTTAATCTGGTCATTAAGCATATTATGCTTATCAAGTTTTCCTGCTTCACTTAAGAGTATTTCTGCTTCTCGCTTTCTATTTTTAGTCATAGCAATACCAGCAAGGTTTAATTTTGCCATTGCCATATCAGTATCCATACTTAGACCTAAAGAAACAGCTTTTTTGAAATACTTTTCAGCTTCATTCATATTAGTTTGTGAAACCATCAGCCCATTTAAGTAATTATAATACCCTTGTTGTTTTTTTACGAGAGAACCTTCAGGGTTTTTTATTTTATCAAGCCATTTTTTTGCTCCTGGGAAATCTTGCTTACGCAGACGTAAGAATGCAAGAAGTATAATTTCGTTTTTAAAATAAAGAAAAACAAACATTAGCGCTAATAGAATGAGCATTATACCGTTACCTATATTAGTTTCAGTAAATTGCCAAACAGCTACACCAACTAATAGTACAGCAAGGATTATTTTTAAATTTTTATTGAACATAAAGCCTTTTTTTATAAGGGCTTCAAAGGTAATAAAAACAAATAAAAATATTTCACATTTTGATATTGGACGTGTAAAAAAAGATTGTATATTTGCACCCGCCTACGCGATGATACTGATAATATTATCTAAAGTGTAGCAATTACCAACTTTAGAATAGTTAAAAAAAGAATTTTCAGAAGATAATATAGTATACCATGAGTAAAAGAACATTTCAGCCATCAAAAAGAAAGAGAAGAAACAAGCACGGTTTTAGAGAGCGTATGGCATCTGTAAACGGTAGAAAGGTACTTGCAGCTCGTAGAGCAAAAGGTAGAAAGAAAATTTCTGTCTCTTCTGAAACTCGTCACAAAAAATAATGTTGATAAGTCATAAATAAAAGGTGTTGTTTTTATAAGCAACACCTTTTTTTTATACCCCATCGTCTCGTAATTTTACAATCTGAAAAAACTACCATATTATGCCTAAGAACACTGCGATAAAATCTATCTTAATCATTGGATCTGGTCCCATAGTTATTGGCCAAGCCTGCGAATTTGATTATTCTGGGTCACAAGCATTACGTTCGCTTCGCGAAGATGGAATTGAAACTGTATTAATCAATTCTAACCCAGCAACAATTATGACAGACCCTTCAATGGCAGATCATATTTATTTGTTGCCTCTAACAACTAAGTCATTAGTTCAAATTTTAAAAGATCATCCCCAGATTGATGCGGTGCTTCCAACTATGGGAGGGCAAACTGCCCTCAACTTGGCTATAGAAGCTGATGAAAAAGGTATTTGGAAAGATTTTGGTGTAGAGATTATTGGAGTTGACATTGACGCCATTAATATAACAGAGGATCGCGAAAAATTTAGACTTCTAATGGAAGATATAGGAGTACCTATGGCTCCACAAGCTACAGCAACTTCATACTTAGAAGGTAAAGAAATAGCTCAAGAATTTGGATTTCCACTAGTAATAAGAGCATCATATACTTTAGGTGGAGCAGGAGCCTCTATTGTTTACAAAGAAGATGATTTTGATGAATTACTTAGGCATGGTCTTGAAATTTCACCTATACATGAAGTCATGATTGACAAGGCAATGATGGGATGGAAAGAATATGAACTTGAATTATTACGTGATAAAAATGACAATGTTGTTATTATCTGTGCAATAGAAAATATGGATCCAATGGGTATCCACACAGGAGACTCAATAACGGTTGCGCCGGCAATGACGCTTAGTGATCGTACTTATCAACGTATGCGTGATTTAGCAATACATATGATGCGCAGTATTGGAGACTTTGCAGGGGGTTGTAATGTGCAATTTGCTGTAAGCCCAGATGAGAAAGAAGACATCATTGCAATTGAAATTAACCCTCGAGTATCACGCTCCTCAGCATTAGCCTCAAAAGCAACAGGTTATCCTATTGCTAAAATTGCTAGTAAACTTGCAATTGGTTATAATCTAGACGAACTTGATAATCAAATTACAAAATCAACATCAGCTTTATTTGAGCCCACTTTAGATTATGTAATTGTAAAGATTCCAAGATGGAACTTTGATAAGTTTGAAGGAAGTGATAGAACATTAGGACTTCAAATGAAATCTGTTGGAGAGGTAATGGGAATAGGTCGTAGTTTTCAAGAAGCATTACACAAAGCAACACAGTCTCTTGAAATAAAACGTAACGGTCTAGGAGCAGATGGAAAGAGCTACACTAATTATGAACAAATCCTAGATAAACTTAAAAACGCAAGTTGGGATCGTGTATTTGTAATTTATGATGCTATCCAAATGGGAATTCCATTGAGCCGTATTCATGAAATCACAAAAATTGATATGTGGTTCTTACGTCAATATGAAGAGCTTTATTTATTAGAGAAAGAAATTTCTAAGTTTACGTTAGATACATTACCACGAGAGTTATTGTTAGAAGCAAAACAAAAAGGGTATGGAGACAGACAAATAGCACACATGCTAAAATGTCTTGAAAGTCAAGTGTATAATAAGCGTGAAGAAATGAATATTCAGCGTGTTTATAAATTGGTAGATACTTGCGCAGCTGAGTTTAAAGCACAAACGCCTTATTATTATAGTACATTTGAAAATGAGATGAAGCTCGACGGAAATGAGCCATACTCAGAAAATGATAGTGTTGTTACAGACAAAAAGAAAATTATCGTTTTAGGTTCTGGACCTAATCGAATTGGGCAAGGAATTGAGTTTGATTATTGTTGTGTTCACGGTGTTTTAGCAGCTGCCGAAGTAGGATATGAAACAATTATGATTAATTGTAACCCTGAAACAGTTTCAACTGACTTTGACGTAGCTGATAAACTTTATTTTGAACCAGTTTTTTGGGAACATATTTATGATATAATTCGTCATGAAAAACCTGAAGGTGTTATTGTTCAATTAGGAGGGCAAACAGCTTTAAAACTAGCAGAAAAATTAGAACGCTACGGTGTGAAAATTTTAGGTACAAGTTTCCAGGCTTTAGATTTAGCAGAAGATCGCGGAAGTTTTTCTACAATTCTTAAAGATTTAAACATTCCTTATCCAGAATTTGGAGTTGCAGAAACTACAGAAGAAGCACTTAAATTAGCTGACACTTTAGACTTCCCATTATTGATTAGACCTAGTTATGTATTAGGTGGACAAGGGATGAAAATTGTAATTAATAAACAAGAATTAGAAGAGCATGTAGTTGATTTACTCCGTAAAATACCCAATAATAAATTATTGCTTGATCATTATCTTGATGGAGCGATTGAAGCAGAGGCAGATGCAATTTGTGATGGAGAAAATGTATACATTATAGGTATTATGGAGCACATTGAGCCTTGTGGAATTCATTCAGGAGATTCAAATGCTACATTACCCCCTTTTAATTTAGGAGAGTTTGTAATGCAACAAATTAAAGACCACACTAAAAAAATAGCGCTTGCACTAAATACTGTAGGGTTAATTAATATTCAATTTGCAGTAAAAGATGATAAAGTTTATATCATTGAAGCAAATCCAAGAGCATCACGTACGGTTCCATTTATTGCAAAAGCGTATGGCGAACCTTATGTAAATTATGCTACTAAAGTTATGTTAGGGCATAGCAAGGTGACCGATTTCGATTTCAAACCTCATTTAGAAGGATATGCAATCAAACAACCTGTCTTTAGTTTCAATAAATTTCCGAATGTAAACAAACAATTAGGGCCAGAAATGAAAAGTACTGGAGAAAGTATTTTGTTTATTGATAGTCTAAAAGATGATCAGTTTTACGATTTGTATTCTAGAAGAAAAATGTATTTGAGTAAATAATAAATTTTGATTATTAAATAAAAAAGCATCCTAAATTAGGATGCTTTTTTTATGGATTTAATTTCTATTGAAATGTGGTGACTGTTCTAAGGAAACATCATTTATAAAATATTTTGAATCTCCCCAAAAGAAGAAAGTGCCAAAACGCTCTACATATGTAAGTTTTACATAGCTCCCTTGGTATTCTTCAAGTTTTTTTATAACCTCTTGTTCTTCATCTAATACTGAGAAAGAAAATATTTGCGCGCCACTTATACCTTGGCTAATTTCACCTTCATATGTTTTTACAATGACTCCTTTTCGGCTAAACTTTATAAGCTCTCCCGCACGAGTTCCTTCACTATAAGGAACAAAATATACGAATGCAAAATAGAGTAAATAGATAGCTAATAAACTGCCCAGTATAATAAATAATATTTTTTTCATATAAGATTCCGTATTGACGTATGGTTTTTTCTGAACTATTAAAATTTTGTATCTCTAATTTTTATAAAGGTAAGCACACCTGTGGTAATTCCAATTAATAAAACAAAAACCCCTAAAATTTGCATACCCATAGCCATGTTTTTTGCTCTGCTTATTTCAGTTTCTGTAGTAATCATAAAAATGCCAAGATAAAGTAATCCAATGCTTGCTAAAATATAGACTGCTAAATCAATTTTGATTAGCCTCTTTGTTAGCTTGTTCTTCATGATTTTTAATTTTTAATTTTGTTTGTCGAATAAAATATACTTGCGTGCCTATGAGAATAATACTTACTATAAGCGTTACAACTCCTGTTCCAAAATACATTCCTTCTTGATAGGGTTTTTCAAAGTCCTCTGTCATTGAGTAGAAAATGATATATATGCCCAATAATAAAATTCCAATGGTACTCACAAACAACCAGGTTAAAGATAATGCAGTAGAAATAATTTCTAATATTCTTACAATAGTTTTATTGCTACTCATTTTCTTCGCTATGTGCTTTCTTTAATAATTTTTCATTTATAGTTTTACGTTGTTTGATGCCTAGTTTTTTAATTCGCTCTACTTTTTTAACCAAATTTCCTTTACCTGTTAGTTTTATCATAGTACTGTCATAACTTCCTTTTACAGTATTGAGTTGATTACCTACTTTAATTAAGTCTTCAGTCAAATTAACAAACTGATCATACAAACGTCCCGCTTGTGTGGCAATTTCTAGCGCATTTTGTTGTTGTTTTTCATTATTCCACATAGTATCAATCGTCCTCAAAGTGGCTAAAAGTGTAGAAGGGGTTACTATAACAATATTTTTCTCAAATGCCCAAGCATATAAATTTTCATCTGTATTTATGGCTACTGCAAAAGCAGGTTCTATAGGAACAAATAATAAAACAAAATCTGGACTCTCTATTTTGTATAAATCATGATAATTCTTTGCACTTAATTGCTCAATATGTTTTTTTAGTGAATTAACGTGCTCATTTAAATAACGAGATTTTAATAAATCATCTTCTTCATTAACAAAACGCTCATAAGAAACTAGCGAAACTTTTGAGTCGATAATCATTTTATTAGTGTCAGGCAGATGAATTACAACATCTGGCAAAACACGTTTGCCATCATCATTAGTAAAACTTTTTTGCACAAAATATTCTCTATCTTTTTCAAGACCACTTTTTTCTAAAACGCGTTCTAAAACTAATTCTCCCCAATTTCCTTGTATTTTATTATCTCCTTTTAATGCTTTAGTCAAATTTGTAGCCTCTTTACTCATTTGCTCATTTAGCTCTTTAAGTCCAATTATTTGTTGGCGTAACATTGCATGGCGATCAATACTTTCTTTATTTGTAAATTCTACTTTTTGTTCAAATTTTTCAATTTTTTCTTGAAGTGGTTTTAAAATAGTATCAATATTCTCTTTATTCTGTTTTGTGAATTTCTCGCTTTTGCTGTCAAGTATTTTATTTGCTAAATTTTCAAATTCTTTCGAAAACTTTTCGTTCAGTTTTTCTAGCTCTCCACTTTGCTCTCTAAGTTTGTGTTCTAGATTGTCAAACTCTGCATTACGACGTGTTAATTCTAGATTAAGAAAATCTTTTTCTTTTCTAATTTCCTCACGCTCTTTTAATACGCTATCAAACTGAACACTCAATTTTTCTTCTTGTAATTGTGCTTGCTCAAGTCTCCCTTGCCAAATTGCATTTTCACCTTTGCCTTTTAAACGTGCTAATAAATTGCCTATATAAGTTCCAATGACTAAGCATAGAAGTGCAATTACGATTATGATTACAGTTTCGTTCAATGTTGTTATTTATATTATTCTATTGTGTTGTCTGGTAATTCGAGCACTGAGAAAGTTTCTAATTCTTTTCCTGCAATGCCTTTAATAGAACCAAATAATGCCGAAATGTTTTCCTGTACAACCCAAATTTGTTTCTCTCTCGATGCCCATATTTTATGCATTGCTTTCTTCTCACTATTTAGCTGGTCAATCATTCCAGAATAGTTTTCTCCTATACGCTCAATATTACGAACAAATTCATTACTAGTTAAATAACGGTATAATAGCTCCATTTTTTCTCCTTTGTTTTCATCAGAAGATTTTACAGATTGTGTTTTCAATAATACTTCGCGCAATACTAATGAAACACTTTTAACTTCATGAAACCCACAAATCCAAACACCATCTTTTTCTCCAAAACGGTCCATGTCGCTTGGGAAAGTTTCGGTAACAATTATTGCAATGTCTGCTTTGCATTTAATTTGATCTTCTTTTAGTTTGTTAATCCAGTCATTTGAAAAATTCTTAGTTCTCTTACTCTCATAAACTATTGAGCCACATTGTTGTTGCAGACTATTAATAACAGTTTGAATACAATCTGCACCTCGTATTCCTTTTCCTACTTCAGAAATTTCATCAAAAGGGTATGTAGCTGCTAAGAGTTCTTCAAGTGCTAATTCCTGCACCTCTCCCTGCATTTGCATTGAACCCTGCTCAGCTTTACGTTTCATTTCGTCAATCAATTTTTTTTGGTCGTCTAATTGTTTTTGAAATTCACGCTCTTTCAATACCATAGACTCACGCTCTTTTGCTCTAGCTTTGTCTTCAATTTCTTTTTGCTTTTCTAACAGTTCTTTTTGAACATTTAATTGCAGTTCCTCTGTTTTTTCTTTTAACTCATTTTCACGTTTTAAAAGTTCGATTTCTGCAGAACGTAACGCTCTGTTTTCTTCTTTCTTTTTTTCATTATCAGCCTGTAATGCGTTTAATTGTAGTTCAAAAGACTCTTTTGTTTGTTTCTCTATTTTTTCAGATTCTTTTAAAAGTCGTTGTTGTAATTTTTCTTTAAATAATTCATTTTCACGCTCTTTTTTTGCTTCAAAATCTTCTACTTCTTTGGCAAGTTTAGATTTTTCTGCATCCATTGATTGTGCAAGTTTTAATTTTTCAGCATTAAAAACTTGAGCTTGTTCTGCAACCTTACGTTCATAAGCTGCTTTAAATTGTGCTTCTAACTTTCCTGCAAGTGCTTCTTCTACGTCAAATTGATGCGCGCAATTAGGACATTGTATTTTATCTGTCATTAAAAAAATCTTTTAATAGTAAATATACCAACAATTGCTACTAAGCAAAAGCGGTAAACCGTAATATTGTTATTTAAAAATAAATTAATCCTTCACTGAAAAACGTCCAGTAGTCTTATCAAAATGAATTGTCTCAGGCGGGAAGAGTGCGTCAAATTTTCCTTTTTCAATAAGCTTACAAGGAGATCCAATGGCTAAATTATTAACAGTCATCACCATCATTGTATCTGCTAATTGAATGGCAATATCTATTTCATGAGTAGAAAAAAGAATTGTTTTTTGCTTTTCAACCGCAAGTTTTTTAAGCAATTTTAATATATAAGCGCGATGGTATAAATCTAAATGCGTTGTAGGTTCATCAAGAATAATAATGGGTGTATCCTGCGCAAGTGCTCTAGCAATATATACTCGTTGTAACTGCCCATCGCTAAGTTCGTAGCAGTTTTTGTTTTGGAGTTCAACTAAATCTGTAGCTTCAATCGCTTCTTCAATTTTAGTAAGATCTAGTGGTGTTAATGTCCCCATCCAACTTGTATGAGGTTGTCTTCCTAACGAGATTAGTTCTAAAACCGTTAAATTTTTAGACGCTGGAGCTTCTGTAAGAACCAAGCTTAATTGTGTGGCACGTTGTAGCGATGTGTTTTCTGAAATATCACTTCCATTTAAAATAATACTACCGTTTAAAGGTAATTGTGTTGCGGAAAGTGTTCTAAGAAGTGTAGACTTACCTATTCCGTTGCTTCCTACTAAACCAATAAGTTCTCCTTTTTTTAATTCAAAGTGTAAACCTTCGGCAATAATGGTATCTCCTTTTTTTGAGGGATACCCGATGCTTAAATTTTTAGCAATAAGAACATTATTTAAAATTTCCGAAGCCATCTAGAATAACAATTTACGTTTTTTTACCAATAACCAAATCACAACTGGTGCACCAACAAGTGATGTAATTGCATTGATGGGCAAAAAGTATTCTGTGAAGGGTAACTGTGCAATGGTGTCACAAAGCAGCATTAAAATTGCGCCACAAATTAATACCGCTGGGATTAAAATTAAATGGTTTGAGGTTTTGATGAATTGGCGTGTTAAGTGCGGTACTGCAAGTCCAACAAATGCAATGGGACCTGCAAATGCTGTAATTCCTCCTGCAAGAATACTTGTTGCAACAATAATTATAAATGTATTTCTTTTAATTTTTAACCCCATACTTTTAGCGTAATTTTCTCCTAAAAGTAATGCGTTTAAAGCTTTTGCACTTACTAAACTAAGTAATATTCCAATGAAAAAACAAAGCGATAAAATTAAGATGCCTTCCCAGGATTGATTGCCTAAACTTCCAAATGACCAAAAAACAAATTGCTGTAATTGCTCGGCCGTACTAAAATAGGAGAGGACCGCAACCACTGCACTTGTAACGCTTCCAAACATAAGGCCAATGATTAAAATTGCCATCGTATCCTTAATCCTAAAAGTAACTGCGAGTACTGCAAGTAATACTAAAAAACTACCTAAGGCACTGGCAATTATCAAGCTCCAATCGTTTAAAAGTATCCCCCCCATAAATCCTCCCAATGCTCCAGCTCCTAAGATTAAAATTGCTACACCCAGACTTGCACCACTGCTTAACCCAAGAACAAAAGGCCCTGCGAGAGGGTTTCTAAATAAGGTTTGCATTAATAATCCCGAAACTGCCAAGCCACCACCAGCCATTATTGCAGTTAAAGCTTTAGGAGTTCGATAATTTTGAATAATATAATTCCAAGATGATTTTTCTACTTCGCCACCAAAAATACTAGCCACTACATCACTTAACGGAATTGCTACACTTCCTAAACTTATATTTATTAAGAAGCAAGCAAGAAGTACTAAAAGGAGTACTATGAAAAAGGGCGTATATCTTTTTTGAAGTATCATTTAAGTTTTTCAAAAAAGAATAAATCATGATTTGGTAATAGAGACGGGTGCAGAATTTTGATAATATCTTTTAAAACAATGTCAGGTCTATTTGGAGCTAATTCATAATAAATCACACCGCCAGTTTCTCCTTTTTTTGTAGTAAAACTATATACATTATCTGTTTTAATTGGCTCAAAATAAGCATACGCGTTATTTGCATCCTTAAGTTGTTCTATAGAAGTAAATTGCCCTGGACCAATCCAGATATTTGCGTTTTGTCCTTTCTCTAAAACACTTTCAATATTAAGAGAAATGCTTCCTGTACCTTCACTTTCTTTCCATAAGTAATCACCATTTGCGTCATTAATAAATTGTGCTGCCCAGCTATCTCCCTGTGGCATGTACCAAACATCTTTAAACATAGCACCGCTTAAAACAGTGGGTTTTATTGAAGCTGCAGCTGCTGTTTTTTTTGCCGAAATATATTCGGTTTCAATTGTTTTAAAAATGCTATCGGCCTCTTTACTTTTATTATAAAGTGCTCCAAAAAATTTAATCCACTCAGCTTTTCCTAATGGATGCTTTTCTGTCCAGTCTGCATTAATAAGTGTGGGGATACCTGTTTTTGCTATTGTTGAAAGTGTTGTGTTATTTCCGTCAACGGCAAAGCTTACAACGGCATCAGGGTTTAAATCGATTAAAACTTCGGTATTTAAAGATTCATTTTTCCCAACTTCCTTAATACTCCCTGCTGTTATAAGCTTCCTTGTCTTTATTGAGGATATGTAATTTAAATTAGGAAAACCAACAACTGTTTCTTCAGCGTTAAGCATTTCTAAAGATGGAATATGTGTTGTTGATGTTACAACGATTGACGTAATAGGAGTTTTTATAAAAGCATCATGTTGTGGTAAATCTTCTTTTGGAATATCACTATCACTTAAAACATACGTGTACGTTTTATCAGCACCTGGCCATGGATTTGTGATGCTTATCGTTTTGTAGTTTTTAAATTCTGAAATTTTAAAACCTTCAGCATATTGTATTGAATTTTCCTTTAAATCTTTTTTGTTTTCTTCTGAAACGGAACTAGAGTCATTACTTTTTTTACAACCGATGATGCTAAGGGTAAGTAATAAAATTACAATTTTATGATACATAGGATTTTTATAATTTCAGCAAAACTAAACAAATGAGTTTTGAAAAGTTTGATTTAAACGAATAATACTTAGTCAATCTGAGCTTGTCAAATACCATTTGTGTTGTGACAATTATATATTGATCTCATTGTTTTTTTGCTCAAGCACAGTTACTGTGTTTAATAATCTTAGGTTTCAACTTTAGTTGTCTTAAGCTTGGTGAGGATATTAATTAAACTTGTGTTTTGATTTTATTACTTCTAGTTAAATTTTTCTAATAACATTTAAGAATAAAGCAGTACTTTCGCCCGAGATTTTGGTTGGCACTTTTTTGTGTCATTAAAAGGGAATTTTGTGAAATACAAAAGCTGTTCCCGCAACTGTAAGTCGTTCAAATGTTTAAGATTTGAATAGCGAAACTTCAAACCACTGTTAGCCTTGGCTGATGGGAAGGTCGCTTAAGACAAGCCAGGAGACCTGCCAGGATTTATAATTTGCAAACCTTCGGGATAAAGGATTGGGATGATGTGGCGCGCTATGCGCTCATTCTTCTATTTATTTCCAGGTGTAGTATTAATTTAATATTTCCGTAGAAAGGAAAAAGTACACTTATGAAAAAATTATTAGTATCGGCATTTTTTGCCGCAGCAGCATTGACTGCACATGCACAACAAAAAGTAGAGCAATTAGACTCTGTTATGATTGACACAAAAGTGAGCATCCCACGTAAAAATAGTGGAAAAGTGGTTACTACAATCGACAATGAGATGATTTTAAGAAATCAAGGAAAATCTGTTGCACAATTGATTAATGAAGTTTCAGGAATTGAAATTAACGGTAGCCGTAGCAATGACGGGCAAAATCTGGGTTATTATGTACGTGGTGGTCGCAATCGCCAAGTACTAATTGTTATTGATGGAGTCCCAGTAAATGACCCTTCACAGATTGCTAATGATTATGATTTGCGCCTTGTGCCTACTGAGACTATTGAGCGTATTGAGATTATGAAAGGCGCCTCTAGTGTTCTATATGGTGCAAATGCTGGTACGGCAGTAATTAGTATTTCGACTTTAAAAGCAAGTAAGGAAAAAATTAGTGCAATTATAACATCATCTGTGGGGACTAATCGTTCGAGTGAAGATGATGATCTTGATACAGATTATAGTGTAGAGGAGTTTAACAATGCAGTTGCTGTGAGTGGAACTCTAGGAAAATGGTTTTATAATGCAAATTTTAGTAATCGTTACGTAGAAGGTTTATCTGCTGTTGCTGCGCCAGAAGATGCTACAGAGGCATTTGAAGCAGACGATTTTAATCAATTTGAAGGTCGTGTAAACTTAGGTTTTAACTTTTCAAAGAATGTAAGTTTAAGCCAGTTTTTTAGTTTCGGAAAACTGAAAGCAGATTTTGATAGCTTTAATTATACAGATGCTGCAAATAGAAATATTACAGATCAACTGCGTACAGGTGGACAATTTACTTGGAAATATAAAAAAGGGATTTATGTATTTAACGATAATTTTACATGGATTGAAAGAGAAATTGAGTCAGACTTTCCTGTTAGGTATGACACTAGATCCTATAACTTAGATAATTATTTAACATATGAGTTTACAGACAGTTTTACAGCCCTTGTAGGGTTAGGGCATAATAATAGTAGTTTTAAATCATTTTCAGTGCCTTTTGGAGAGACTGAGTTAGTGAAAGACTTAGATGATAGTGTTGCTGAGTTTACTATGTTTGATCCTTATGTAAATTTAACATATATCTCAAAAATGGGCTTTCAAGCAACTGCTGGTGCTCGTATGAATATTCATAGTGAGTATGGTAGCCATTTAGTTTATAATGTAAATCCAAGTTATAATTTTGGTTTTGGAAAAAACAACCTAAAACTGCTAGCTTCATACAGTACCGCATACATTACTCCATCATTATTTCAACTGCATGATCCTTTGTATGGTAATTTAGAATTAGAACCAGAAGAGAACACAACGATTGAAGGAGGTCTTGAATTTACAACAGAAAATAACATACGTTTGAGTGCATTGTATTTTACACGCGACGAAAAAAACTTTGTTGATTTTGTAACTGTTGATCCAGATAATTTTATATCTCAATATCAAAACATTGATGAAGAGTTTACAGCGAGTGGAGTAGAGGTGGAAGTTGCTGCGCCACTAGGAAACAGATTTATGTTTACAGGAAATTACACAAACACTCAAGCAGATGAAAAGTTTGCATTACGTATCCCTGAGCACAAAGCAAATGCTTCATTATCTTATAATGTGGCTAATAAAAGCTTTATCACAGCAAGCTACCAATTTACAGGAGAGCGTACAGATTCTTTTTTTAACAACGAAACTTTTGAGTCTGAGAATGTAATTTTAGATAGCTTTGGGACATTGAATTTAACTGCTTCAACGCAACTGCTTCCTAATATGAAGGTTTTTGTAAATGTGAGTAATATATTAAACGAAGAATATGAAGAGATTTATAGATTTCAAACATTAGGTCGCAACGTACGCGTTGGATTTAACTTGAAGTTGTAGTACTTCGGAAATATTAATTTATTAAAGCCCTTTTAGTCGATTTCTAAAAGGGCTTTTTTATTTGTAAAAGTGTGTGATGTTGTACCGTTTCCGAAGTGAGCAGTCTCATTTTTAAAACTTTAATAATCATTTAATATCATTTTGCGATTTAATTCTTAAATTTATGTCAAATAAATAAGTAATCATTTAAATTAAATACCAATGAGCGATACGCAAGAAAAATTATCAAAGTTAAAAGAAACAGCAGCAGGACAATTGAAAGATTGTGGAGTTTCAAAAATTGACCATGACAAATTAGATGAATATTGTAATCGCCTAAAAACAATGCTAAGTAATAAAGATGCGTTATTAGTTTCAGGCGGTGATCCAGCCGAGTTAGAAACGGTACGTAAAAATTTTGTTGTTAAAAAATTAGGCGTTGAAGATAAAGATAAGGGAATGAATGCTGTAAATGCAGTTGCCGAGAAGATGAAAGGAATTCATATGAAGAGTCGTCCAGCATTTTACTACCTAGTAGCACACGAGTTAGGAAAGTAATATAACATATTTTTAAAAATATAGACCATCTCGTTTGTTCGGGGTGGTTTTTTTATGGGTTTTACTTAAAACTCATAATTAAAATATTGAATATCCTTTGAACATTTTTGAGCGATAAGTTCACGAGCTTTATCTGTATAATAATTTTTATAATCTTTTTTAAATGTTTTATTTATAATGGGTATTTTTTGAAAATAGATATTATATTGAAGCAAAAATTCTCTGATATCATTTTCTATATTTTCAAAACGAAATATCTTGTTAGCTATAAGAGAATCTTCTTTATTTGACAAATAATCAAGAGTGTTATAATGAAAGTAATTTATGCTTAAATCAATTGCAATATCTTGTTCAATAAAATCTTCAAGCCTTGTTCTCTCTTTTTCAATGCTTTTTAAATCATTAAAATGCAATAACAAATACCACGAAAGAATACGATCCCAGGGATTTCTAGTGCAACCAATAGTATAATAGTCATGATGTTTTTCTAAAATAGAAGTGTCATCATTTTTAGCATTAGTGTGTTGAGGGAGCACATTATTTGTGTTAACTAATTTTCTCTCTCTTAAAATATTTGAAATAGTGCTACCGCCAGTTCTATGTACGTGAATAAAGATAACTTTTAATTCATCTAAGATTAGCATTTGTAAATGATTTTATTCAATTCTATCAATTACCATAATTCCATCAATAATACTTCCAGCATTACTATCGCTAACTTCCTCAAGTGGAGTAAAGTGTATAATAGGCCTATTTGTAAAGAAGATGTCATCTAGTGCTTCGGCAAGAAGAGGTTCGGTTATATCTCCAAGAATTCCCAAATTTGAGTAATTTTCTCTTATTGTAATATCTGGTGATAATCCATCAATATAATCTGTATTCCCCGCTGCATTTGCTGTTTTGAAAACTAAAGGAAGCATTGCATAGGTATGATTAGGGTTTGCTTCTGAGCGACTAAAGGTTGGGGCAGGTGCATCATATAATAAAAAAGAAGCTTGAAATTTTCCAGTAGTATTGTCGCCTACTTGCACAACATCAATATAAGGAGCCAGGCCGTTGATAACAAGTTCACTAGCAGATGCAGAGCGCCCAGAAGTTAAAATATATACTTTAGTTAAATTTAAGCTATTTATTGCATCACCATTGCTAATAGTATTATTGAAAAGTCCTGGATTTGCGTAAGCATCTTGACGGTCATCATTCCATTGCTCATTATAAAATATCTCGCCGTTAAATTGTCCTGTAATCATAGAAGATAAATCTGTTGCTGTTTCTACAGACCCTCCTCCGTTGTAACGCAAATCTAAAATTAACTTAGTTACCCCTTCGGCATTAAAATTTCCGAAGACAGCATTAAGTTCTGGATCAAAGTCACGGTTAAATTGGTTATACATAATGTATCCCACTTTTTCACCTTCAATGGTATAGGTACGTTCTAAATAAATAGGGTTTTCTGTGTATTGTGTTTTTGTTAATAGAACAGTTTCTCCTGTGGGTAAAATATTTGTACCATCATACGTTGCAAGTCCAATCTCGTAACTGTCAGGATCAAGAAGACGGTTAAAATTATTTTCATCTAATTGTTGTCCATTTACAGTATTAAAAACATCACCTCTCTGTATTCCTTTTGCCTCTGCGTCTGTATTAGGAAGCACGTAACGCACATAACCAAAAATATTTCCACTATCATCTGGATAAAAAACTAAACCATATTCCATCCCATTATTAAGCGTTATTCCACTTAATTCGTTTTCTAAATCCACATAATTGTCGACAAGAATACTAAAACGGTCTTGGTCAGATTTTAAAAAATCAAAAATTTCCTCAGGACTTTCAAAACTACTTATAAATGCATTTTTTGCAGTTTCATCAGCAAAGGCATCATTAGCAAGTTGTGGCGTATCTGCCTTATATAAGTAGAAAAAATTAAGTCCACGGTATATAAAATCGTTTATTGAAGTAGTGGAAGCCGGATTTAAATTATCATCAAGGTCTTCAAAACAGCTTACAAATAGCGTGAGTAGTGCGAGAATGGGGAGATAAAGTTTCTTTTTCATTTTTAGTGCCCTAAAAGTCGGGTAACTATTTAGTATCAGTTTTTCTAAGAATATATTAATAGTATATAAACCTTAAAATTACTTACAATATTGCAGTCTTGGAAATATACGCTTTAGAAAAGTATAAAAATTATTTAAAATGAATAAATTAATGTTTACTTCGGAAATATTAATCAAATTAAAATTTTGGTGTAACAAAAAATAGTCTCATTCGTCACAATTATAAGAAGCCGTAAAAGATGGCTTTTTAAAAGACACTAACCAAGTCAAAAAAAAATACTCACTTTGGTGGGTACTAAAGATGAAACAAGCCGAGTTTGTAAATACAATTTTGCCTTTTAAAGATAGGCTGTATAGAATTGCTAAGCGATATCTTGTTTCTACCGATGAGGCTAATGATGCAGTACAAGAAGTTTTTTTGAAATTGTGGAAAAATAAAAAGTCACTTAAAAAATACAGAAGTGCAGAAGCATTTGCTATAACCATGACAAAAAATTATTGTCTAGATAGGCTTAAATCGAAACAAGCTTCAAATTTGAAGATTGTGCATTCTAATTATCAAAATCGTGATAATCTTGAAGCAAAAATTGAAGCCGATGACGGCGTTGCATTAGTATTCAAAATAATGGATTCATTGCCAGAGCAGCAAAAAATTATTTTACAGTTAAGAGACGTAGAACAATTTGAGTTTGCCGAAATCGCAAAAATGATTGACAGTAATGAGACGGCAGTTAGAGTGGCGCTCTCAAGAGCACGTAAAAAAGTAAGAGACCAGATGGTCAAACAATACAATTATGGAATACAATAAAATTAAAGGATTGCTGGATAGTTATTTTGAAGGCAATACAACGTTAGCAGAGGAGCAATTATTACGAGACTATTTTAAGAGTAGTAATGTAGATCTTTCATTAGTACAGTTTGCCCCTTTATTTAATGGTATGAGTCAAGCGGCTCAAGAAGTTTCATCAGGCATGATTGTATTGCCTAATGAACAAAAACCAAACAGATGGTGGATAGGCATTGCTGCTATGTTAACAATTGCAGTAGGTGTAGCAGGGTTTATGTTTTCTAATATTGGTTTATCACAAGAAGAAGAGCAAGCACTTGCTAGTTTAAAAGAAAGTAAAAAAGCGATGATGATGTTGTCGCAAAATTTAAATAAAGGAACCCAAACGTTGAGTTTAGCTCACCAGTTTGAAACAACAAAGAATAAAGTAATAAAATAAATAGGAATAAATTAAAACTAAATAAAATGAAAAAATTAGCAATAGTAATCGTCTTATGTATTACCTCGTTTGCAATGAATGCACAGAGTGTTTTTGATGCATTTGAGAACGAGAAAGATGTAAGTTCAGTCGTAGTGACAAAAAACATGTTCAAATTATTGAGCAAAATGGATTTAGACTCAAATGATCCTGAGGCAAAAGAATACCTCTCCATGGTTGATAATTTGAATGATATTAAAATATTTACTACGGATAATCCTGCAGTAGCCATAAAAATGTCAACTACAGTTGAAAAGTATTTAAAGAATAATGCTTCTTTGAGTGAGTTGATGCGTGTAAAGGATGAAGGGAATAATATTAAGTTTTACTCAAAAGAGGGTAAAAGTGAAAATTTTGTGAGTGAACTTTTAATGCACATGGATGGTGTAGTTGATGGAAAACCTATGACTGTAGTAATGTCAATAACTGGTAATATTGATTTAAAGCAAATAGGTAAACTTACTGAAGATTTGAAAGTACCTGGAAGTGATCAATTAAAAGATATCAAGAAAAAAGGCTAACCTATAGCTAAAAAAAGAGTGCTAAGATCAATAGCACTCTTTTAAAATACTAACCTCTAAAAAACCACCACTATGAATATTGTTAAAATAATACTTGGGCTGTCTCTAGCAGCATTAAGCTTTATAAGTTGTAATACGGATAAATCATTGCAAGTTTATATTGTAGATAAACAAGAAGATGATAGATTTATGAAGTTAGACCTGGCAACTAGCCTAATTGAAGATGCAGAAGGGCTAGATGAAGAAAACAGGAAAATTCTTAAAACTATAAAGAAAATCAATGTAGTTGCGTATCAAAAAGAACAAGGAACTGATGCTGATTATCAAACAGAGAAAGCTAAACTAGATTTAATTTTAAGCCAAGAAAAATATCATTTACTGTCCAAGTTTAAGTCAAACAATCAACTAGTCACTTTAAAATACATAGGTGATGATACAACCATAGATGAGGTGATTGTATATGGGAGTGATGATCAAAAAGGACTTGCATTGTTTAGATTATTAGGAAACAATATGAAACCTGAAAATTTAGCTAACCTAGCAATGTCTCTTGAAAAAGGTGGTTTTAACTTGTCTGACATGACAGGAATGAGTGGTATTGAAGATATTTTCAAAGAATAGTCCCTTTTACCGAATATTATTTAATATTAATCGAAAACAGATTAGAATATACTAAACCTAAGCTTATTTAAGGTAATAAATAATAAATCCTTGAGTATCTTTACAAAGTAACCAGAAACCCCTTTTTTAAGGGATAGGTGACAAACCATGAAGCTCCGAAGCCCCCATTTTCGGAGCTTTTTTTTATATTAAATCCCAGTATAATTTGAAGGTGTAATTACCCGCATTTCTGCCTTTATTTCTTCGCTAATATCTAGCGTTTCAATAAAATCTGCAATAGATTTTTTACTTATAGCCTCATTCGTTCTTGTAAGCCCTTTCAAAGCTTCATAAGGATTAGGATATGCTTCTCTTCTCAAAATTGTTTGTAAAGCCTCTGCAACTACAGCCCAGTTTTTTTCTAAATCTTCGGCAAACTTAGACTCGTTTAATAATAATTTATTTAACCCTTTTAAAGTTGATTGAAAACCAATAAGGGTGTGTCCAATAGGCACTCCTACATTTCTTAAAACAGTACTATCTGTCAAGTCACGTTGTAATCTGCTTATAGGTAATTTTGAAGATAGATGTTCAAAAACAGCATTAGCAATCCCTAAATTTCCTTCGCTATTTTCAAAATCGATAGGGTTTACTTTATGTGGCATTGCACTTGATCCTATTTCTCCTTTTTTAATTTTTTGCTTAAAATAATCCATTGATACATACGTCCAAATGTCTCTGTCAAGATCAATAATTATGGTGTTGATTCTTTTTAAACAATCAAATAAGGCAGCCATGTGGTCATAGTGTTCAATCTGAGTAGTAGGGAAGGAATGATGTAGCCCTAATGTATTTTGTACAAAATTTTGACCAAACGCACGCCAATCAACCTGTGGATACGCAACATGATGTGCATTAAAATTACCAGTAGCACCACCAAATTTCGCCGCACTTTTTATATCATTCAACAAATCAAACTGTTCTTTTA
Source organism: Patiriisocius marinistellae (assembly GCF_009014635.1). Classification (GTDB taxonomy): domain Bacteria; phylum Bacteroidota; class Bacteroidia; order Flavobacteriales; family Flavobacteriaceae; genus Patiriisocius; species Patiriisocius marinistellae. Next base: position 182,542 of record NZ_BKCF01000002.1, read on the forward strand.
AACGAACTACAAAAACTTCAATCTCTTTCCCTAAACGAGTAGGTGAAGCAGGTTGTCCATGAGTTCTTGCAAGCATAGGGATGTCTGCCCACTCATTAGCCAGCTCGTGTAATTTATCGCTAAGCTCCATAAATAAAGGAACATAACTAGCATTCATTGCATCCTTTAAAGACAACGGAATTGCAGTATTATTAATGTCTTGAGAAGTCAAGCCAAAATGTATAAACTCCTTATACTTCTCTAAATTTAAAGCATCAAAGCGTTCCTTGATAAAATATTCCACCGCTTTTACATCGTGGTTGGTCACCTTTTCTGTGTCTTTTATTTTTTGAGCATCTTCAGTCGAAAACTCAAGATATAAATCTCTTAACTTCGGAAATAAAGAAACATCAAAACCTTTGAGTTGCGGCAATGGTAATTCTACCAGCGAAATAAAGTATTCCACTTCTACTTGAACTCTGTATTTAATAAGCGCTTCTTCAGAAAAAAACGGAATTAATGATGAAGTTTTTGAGGCATATCTGCCATCGATTGGTGAAATTGCTTGTAATGCTTGACGTGACATAGGTTGACATTTTAAGCATACAAATATAGCTTTTTAAGACGGAAGAGTACCAGATCATTTTAGAAGAAATTTTGAGCTAATATTTCAGAATAAAAAAACCGAAACGCCCTTGAAAACATTTCGGTCAAACAAAACATGTGGCTACTATCGATTCCACATAGCTAACAATGTAAAATTACATGGCTTGTGTTTTGTTGACAATACCCAATACTGGTTATTTTACAGGGAACTTCTGTGTTTTTTAATAGCAATAAGTGCTTTAGAGCCTATGGATTTATACCCCGCGCTATTGGTGTTAATATTTTGCTCAATAATCACTTTCAATTCTGGATGAATCCAGTCATATTCTTTGCCTAATAAAAATAAAGATTTAATGGCGAAAGCCTGTGTAGCAACTTTTTTTTCTGAAATGAGCCAATCAAAACAACATTCCACGAGCTGCTCTCTGTATTCACCTCGGAAATGTAACAACAGTGAAGCTTCTTTCTTTTTATAAAACCTTTCAGTAAGTAACCAACAAATTTTAGAAAAAGGCCTTAATGCTTGCTCACGATATATATAAGGTAACTTTTCAAAAAACTTTTCAAAATGCGGATATAATAATGTTACATTTTCTAAACATACAAATTCTAATATCCAAGCTGCTCTAAACGAAATTTCTTCATCAACTTGAAAACAAAATTTTAAAAGCTCAGGAAAATTTTCAGGGTTTTCTAAAACCCAATTAGCAAGATCAAGTCGTGTCTTCCTATATGCTTTAGTATATTGTAATTTATACTCTAAGGTTTCAAAAGCCATTTATTTTATTTCTTTAATTGCCTCTATGACTTTAGGTACTCCAGTTGAAGCTTTCTCTGCAATTATAGTTATCCTATTACTATTATCTATTGATGGGTTGGGGTCTACAAAAAATACTGGAATATTTTCTGGTGCGTACTGCATTAAACCCGCAGCAGGATATACTTGCATTGATGTGCCTATTATTAAAACAATATCTGTCTTTGCTATTATTTCAACTGCAGTTTCAATAAGTGGTACTGCCTCACCAAACCAAACAATATGAGGTCTCATTTGAAAACCATTTTCACATACATCTCCCAGGAGTATGTCTGTAGTACAATCTATCACAGAATCTTCTTTATACGTGCTTCTAGATTTTAATAATTCGCCATGCAAATGAATAACTTTTGTGCTTCCTGCACGCTCGTGTAAATCATCAACATTTTGAGTAATTATTGTTACGTCATGTTCTTTTTCTAAAGATGCTAAAGCTAGGTGTGCGGCATTTGGTAAAACTTCTAATAATTGTTTTCTTCTTTGATTGTAAAAGTCAAGTACAAGCTCTGGATTTGAACTAAAGCCTTGAGGAGAGGCAACCTCCATTACATTATGTCCCTCCCACAATCCATTACTGTCTCTAAAAGTTTTGAGTCCGCTTTCGGCACTTACTCCTGCTCCAGTTAGTACGGTTATTTTCATATGGTGAGTTTATTGTCTATATAGTATTTGATATTACACAACCTTAAGTTGAGAGCAGTAAAAGCTATGCGTAAACTGCTATAATTTAATCATCTATGATGATATGGTTCGTTTTTTAAAATGGTAAAACCGCGATATAATTGTTCAATAAAAAATAACCGTACCATTTGATGGGAAAAGGTCATTGCTGATAACGAGATTTTTCCATTTGCTCTTGCATAAATGTCGTCACTAAAACCGTAAGGACCACCTATAACAAACACAAGGTTTTTGAGGCCGCTATTCATTTTTTTTTGGAGAAAATCTGCAAATTTTTCGCTAGTATATGTTTTACCTTTTTCGTCAAGAATTATTAGTGTATCGCTCGTTTGTAATTTTTTTAGGATTTCGTCGCCTTCAGCAATTTTTTGTTGTGCTTCGCTACGATTTTTTGCTTTTTTAATATCTGGAATAACCTCAAATGAAAAATTTACATAATGATTTAATCTTTTTTTATAAGTTTCGGTCAAAGCAATGAGTTGCTTGTTATCTGTTTTGCCAATTGCGAGCAGGGTAATTTTCATAATGCAGTTTAATTTGAGTATAAAAAAAAGTAATACTCAGGAGGTTTTTACTTCGGAAATTTCTATTGTTTAATATTTCCGAAGTAAAAATACTATATTTTAATGAAGCTTAATTATGGTGTTTGTTTCAAATTTCGGCTAAAAAAGAAACCTTTGCGCACCTGTTACTGCAAGGCTTTTTATAAATTAGCAGAAAATTTCTAGTTATGATTTCAAAAAAACAATTTGATAAAGAAATAGCGATAATTATTGCAAACGCTATAAGGGAGGATGTAGGTGATGGTGATCACAGTTCTTTAGCATGTATTCCTGAGGATGCTGTGGGTACAGCAAAATTGTTAGTAAAAGACGATGGTATTATTGCAGGAATTGATTTTGCAAAGCAAGTTTTTGACTATGTTGATCCAGGGCTTGAGCTTGATGTAAAAATTGAAGATGGAACGCAGGTAAAATATGGTGATGTTTGTTTTTATGTTTCGGGAAATTCGCAATCAATATTAAAAGCAGAAAGACTGGTTTTAAACGCAATGCAGCGTATGAGTGCGATTGCAACTAAAACCAGCAAATTTGTAAAGTTACTTGAAGGTACGGGAACCAAAATTCTAGACACGCGTAAAACAACTCCAGGAATTAGAGCTCTTGAAAAATGGGCAGTAAAAATAGGTGGGGGTGAGAATCATAGATTTGCGTTGTATGATATGATAATGTTAAAGGATAATCATATTGATTTTTGTGGTGGTGTTACAAAAGCAATTGAAACCACAAACGAATATTTAGAGCGTAATCAACTAGATATTAAAATTATTGTAGAGGCTCGAAATCTTGATGAGATTAAAGAAATTTTAAAGACTAAAGGTGTATATCGCATATTGATAGACAACTTTAATTATGAGGATACACGCAAGGCCGTTGAACTTATAGGAAATACTTGTTTGACAGAGTCTAGTGGGGGAATTACCCTTGATACTATTAGACAGTATGCTGAGTGTGGTGTTGATTATATTTCAAGTGGTGCGTTGACCCACTCTGTTTATAATATGGATTTAAGCTTGAAAGCTGTTTAATGGAAGATGATAATGAGATAGATAAAATTGTAATTCCAAATGAAAAGGAAGGGGATGAAATTAATATTCCTATTATTAAGCAATTAATTTGGTTAGCAAAACGTATAGTCCTCCCAGGGTTTGATGGGTTGACGTTACACGATTTTCATAAACTTTATTTTGCGGGTATTATTGAAGGAACATTTTCACCTAGAGCAACTTCAATCGCCTATAGTTTTTTTGTAGCTATTTTTCCTTTTTTACTCTTTATACTTAACCTTATCCCTTATGTGCCAATTGAAGGTTTTCAAACAAGGTTTCTTATATTTATAGAAGAACACCTACCTCCTCAAACTGCAGATTTGTTTTATCCAGTTATTGCAGATATTGCAATTAACCCAAGGGGAGGACTATTGTCATTTGTTTTTTTACTTTCTATTTTTTTAGCAGCTAATGGAGTTAATGCTATTTTTAGTGCCTTTGAATACTCGTTTCATGTAACAATTAATAGAGGTTTTTTTAGGCAGTATGCTATAGCTATAGCGGTCTCATTGCTTTTGGCATTGTTATTGGTTATTACTGTAGTAGTAATCCTTTATGGAGAATACATGATTAGTGACCTTCAAGGAAGGGCGTATTTAAATGATAGTGTATTTTGGGTATCGGCGTTGCAGCTTACGGTCTTTGTAGTATTATTGTATACCACAATAGCGACTTTGTATTATTTTGGTACAAAAGAGGGGAAAATTTCAAGATTTTTTTCTTTGGGAGCAATTGTAACAACATTATTATTTTTGTTAACAACCTATTTTTTTGGGGTTTACATAAATAATTTCTCTACCTATAATGAGTTATATGGTTCATTAGGGGCACTATTGATAATGTTGTTATATATTTGGATTAACAGTAATTTATTACTTTTAGGCTTTGAGCTCAATATCACGTTACAACGATTAAAGGGCAAAAAATTTAACTAATTAATTTTAAACAAACAAAATGAAAAAATTTATTCTCCTTGCTATTGCAGTATTTACAGTTAATATGGCAACAGCCCAAACTCAAGTGGGCGAAGTAACATTACCAAACACATTAGAATTTAACGGCGAATCTTTAGCACTAAACGGTGCAGGAATTCGTAAAAAAGCAATGGTGCTTAAATTGTATTCTGGCGGATTATACTTACCATCAAAAAGTAGTGATGCTAAATCAATTGTTAATGCAGATGCTAATCAAGCAATTAGATTAGTAATTACATCTGGTTTTGTTTCAAGCGAAGCAATGAGTGAAGCTGTGGAAGAAGGTTTTGATGCATCAACAGATGGAAATACATCTGGGATTTCTTCAGAAATAAAAAAATTTACAAGTTTCTTCAGTGATGAAATTGTAGAAGGTGACACTTTTGATATCACTTACCAAACAGGAAAAGGAAGTGTATGTTATAAAAATGGAAAAGAACTAGGTGTAGTTAAAGGAATGACTTTTAAAAAGGCATTATTTGGAATATGGTTAGGAAACGACCCAGCAGATAGTAAACTTAAAAAAGGAATGCTTGGTAAGTAAGCTGTAGCTTGTTATAAGTAATACCTTAAATATTTGACCGTTGTCTGTTTGAGTTTATGAAACCTCAATGAGGCAGCGGTTTTTGTAATTTTAAAATAAATTAATATGAAAATAAAAAATGTAATTTTATCTATAATAGCTCTTGTTTTTGTGATGAATACAGCAATGGCTCAGGATGTTTTTGGAAAATGGAAGACAGTAGATGATAATACGGGAGAGGTAAAATCTATTGTAGAGATTTTTAAAAAGGATGGAAAGGTTTTTGGAAAAGTGCTAGAAATTTTGAACAAGGAACATAAGAATGATACTTGTAAAGAATGTCCAGGTGAACTTAAAAATACACCAATTGAAGGTCTCGTTATAATTAAAAATCTAGAAAAGGATGATGATGAATATAATGATGGTACTATTATGGATCCCGAAAATGGAAAAGAATATAAGTGCTACATTAAGCTAGAAGAAAATGATAAACTTAAAGTAAGAGGCTACATAGGTTTCGCAGCTTTAGGAAGAACTCAATATTGGTACCGAGCAGAATAGTTGTTTGTGTATAACTAATTACAAAGGCTGTTTATTTATTGAACAGCCTTTTTTAGTTTTGAAACTAAATACAAGTTTTTTGTTCTTCATAGACGTCATATTACCCATTCCTCTTAAGCAAACTTTCACATACTCTGTGAATAAGGATGAGGCTGCATTCCTAAAACAAGGTTTTAGGGTGGCGGTACCTTTTGGAAAATCGAAAGTTTATACAGCAATTGTGTATCAAGTCCACGACCAAGCACCACAAGGTTATGAGACAAAACCGATTGACCAAATTCTTGATGAGACTCCAATTGTAACACCTACTCAAATCAAACACTGGGAGTGGATGGCAAGCTATTACATGTGTACATTAGGCGAAGTTGTAAAAGCAGCACTGCCAAGTGCATTCCTATTAGAAAGTGAAACGATGGTTTCCTTGAATAAAGATGTTGTAGTTGATGAGGCTAGTTTGAGCGATGAAGAATTTTTAGTGTTAGAAGCTTTAGAACATCGTTCACCTATTCATATTAACGATGTACGCTCCATTCTTGATAAGAGTAACGTTGTAAAAGTATTACAAGGCTTAATTGAGCAACGCATAATTTCGGTTTTTGAAGAAGTTTATGAGCAGTATTCCCCTAAGTTAAAACGCTATGTTAAATTAGCCCAACATTTTGCTATTGAAGAAAATCTGCGTGAACTTCTTAATACACTATCACGAGCTCCAAAACAGCGGGACGTATTAATGCAACTTTTTATGTTGCAGTCTAAGGATAAAAAACCCATTGGAGTTGATGCATTAATGAAAGCTAGTAAGGCAAGTAGTGCAACCATAAAGTCATTAATCAATAAAGAAATTCTTGAAGAATTTTATATAAAAAAAGACCGTGTTAATTATGAAGGCGAAGCTGGCGAAGAAGTAAAACAATTAAGTGAAGCACAAAGCACAGCGCTCAAAGAAATTAAAATATCTTTCAAAGAGAAAGATATTGTTTTACTTCATGGAGTAACCTCTAGCGGGAAGACCGAAATCTATGTTCAGCTCATTGAAGAAATTTTAAAAACGGGACAGCAAATCCTATATATGTTACCCGAAATTGCATTAACAACACAACTAATTACAAGACTTCAGTTTTATTTTGGTGATAAGGTTTCAGTGTATCATTCAAAATATACTTTAAATGAGCGTGTTGAGGTTTGGAATAATGTTTTAGAATCCAAACCCAAAGCCCAAATTGTAATTGGGGCAAGGTCGTCGTTGTTTTTACCTTTTAGTAACCTTGGACTCATTATTATAGATGAAGAACACGAACCATCATTTAAACAATATAATCCTGCTCCTCGCTACCACGCACGAGATAGCGCAGTTGTACTCGGGCATTTGCATAACGCAAAAACATTAATGGGAAGCGCCACGCCATCATTTGAAACCTACCATAATTGCACAACAGATAAGTACGGATTAGTAACGTTGAATAAGCGCTTCGGAAATGTGCTGATGCCAGATATTGAATTAGTCGATATAAAAGAAAAGCATAAAAAGAAACTAATGAAAGGTCATTTTAGTGATCGATTATTAGAAGAAATGCATGAGACATTAAGTAATAACGAACAAATAATTTTATTCCAAAACCGAAGAGGTTTCTCGCCAATTGTAGAATGTACAACATGCGGGACGTCACCACAATGCCCTAATTGTGATGTAAGCTTAACATACCATCAATATAAAAACGAACTACGTTGTCATTATTGTGGCTATCACACAACAATGCTTATTAGTTGTATGGCCTGTGGTAGTGAATCCATGGATAGTAAAGGTTTTGGTACAGAACAAATTGAAACCGAATTGAAAAATTTGTTCCCAAAGCACAGTGTTGCTAGAATGGATCAAGATACTACAAAAGGTAAACACGCTTATTCAAAATTAATAGACCGATTAGAAAATTTAGAAATCGATATCCTTGTGGGTACTCAAATGCTCGCAAAGGGACTAGATTTTAGAAATATAGGTTTAGTGGGAGTAATGAATGCAGATAACTTATTGAATTTTCCAGATTTTAGAGCCCACGAGCGTAGTTTTCAATTGTTACAACAAGTTAGTGGTAGGGCAGGACGTACTCAAAAAAGAGGAAAGGTTTTAATTCAAACGTATAATCCGTATCATACTATTTTGCAACAAGTGAGCATCAACGATTACAAAACTATGTATAAGATGCAAACAGACGAGCGACATAATTATAAATATCCACCTTTTTACCGTACTATAAAGTTAACGTTTAAAGATCGTAATCTTCAAAAAGTAGGTAAAGCAGCATTATGGTATGAGTTAGCACTTGAGCAACAATTAAATGAAAATGTTTTAGGTCCTGAGGCACCGCCTGTTGCTAGAATTAGGAATCAGTATATAACTAATGTGCTTATCAAAATACCAAAAGAGCAATCATTAGCAAAAACCAAAGAATTTATTAATAAAGTACAGCGAAGTTTTAATGCAATAAAAGAGTTTTCTTCAGTGAGGGTGATTATTGATGTTGATAATTATTAGACAATATTATATTTATTTCTTCAATCTAATTTAACTAAAGGAAATATCTAGAATGTTTTCTTGTTGAGCCCAACTAAATCCTACTAAGTTGTTGTTGGACTTTTTTAAATATAAGATTTAAAAAAAAACCAACACTATAAGTGTTGGTTGTATAAAATTTCCGAAGAAAATATTCTTTACCTATTTGTAGAGGCAAGTGCTTCAACGAGTTCTGCCTTTCTATTCCTACTTAAAGGTAATTCTTCTTTATCTAGCTCTATTACTTTACTATTATACCGTTCTACTTTTTCAAGATTAACTATGTAAGATTTATGAATTCTTAAAAATCTATTTGAAGGAAGTAGCGCTTCAAAGGCTTTCATTGTTGAAAGAACAACCAGCGCATCATGCTCAGTTACTAGTTTAACGTAATCTCCAAGTGCCTCAATGTAACGTAATTCGTTTAAAAATACTTTCCTTTTTTTAAGGTTACTCTTCACAAATATAAAGTCTTCCTCGTCAAACCCATCATCGTTTTTAAGCTTATAATTTGTGATAGCTTTATGGACAGCGTTAAGAAAACGTTCTTTAGAAATAGGTTTTCTTAAATAATCTACTGCATCATAATCAAATGCCTTAAAAGCATATTTTGTTTTTCCTGTGACAAAAATAATTTGAGGTTTTAATGTTAGGTCATCTAATAAATCAAAACCAGATAATATGGGCATTTCGATATCTAAGAAAATTAAGTCAATTTCTGTTGTGGCCAATCCCATTTTGGCTTCTATAGCATTATTATATTCAGCAACCAGATTTAAAGCAGGGTGGTTTTCAATCAATTTTACGATTGATAGGCGTTGCAATGTAGAGTCATCTACAATAGCACATTTAAGTAAGGGTTTATCCACGATTAGTATGTTTATTATAGCAATAATAAGTATTTTATCGATGAAATGCAAGAAATCAAAACTTTTAACGTAAAAAAAACACGTTTAATCTGATATTTAATTTCATTATATATTTTTAGTTTAGCGTTTGAGATTATCAAAATATATAGTATTTTTGCACGCTCTTGGCAAAGCGCTGAGAGTTTATTATTATTTTTAAAAGATTTTATATGAATCATTACGAAACTGTTTTCATCTTGAATCCCGTTTTATCTGAAGAGCAGATAAAGGAAACAGTAAAGAAATTTGAAGATATTCTTGTTTCTAGAGGAGCTAAGATGGTATCAAAAGAAAACTGGGGGCTAAAAAAATTAGCTTACGCCATTCAACACAAAAAGAGTGGTTTTTATCATTTATTTGAGTACACTGTAGAAGGTGATGCAATCAACGAATTAGAAGTTGAGTTTAGAAGAGATGAACGTATCATGCGTTACTTAACTGTAGCTCTTGACAAGCATGCAATTGCTTGGGCAGAGAGAAGAAGAACACGTGATAACAAAAAAACAGCATAAGCCATGGCAACTATTCAAGAACAAGCAAAAGGAAAAAAAGACGGAGAAATTAGATATTTAACTCCGTTAAATATTGAGACTTCTAAAGCGAAAAAATATTGTCGTTTTAAAAAGTCTGGTATTAAGTATGTTGATTATAAAGATGCAGATTGGTTATTAGGATTTGTAAACGAGCAAGGTAAAATTTTACCTAGAAGACTTACAGGTACTTCTTTAAAATACCAACGTAAAGTTGCTGTTGCAGTAAAAAGAGCACGTCACTTAGCATTAATGCCTTACGTAGCCGATTTATTAAAATAAAAACAAGATAAGAAATGGAACTTATATTAAAAAAAGACGTAGAAAATCTTGGTTTTGCAGATGATTTAGTATCTGTTAAAAATGGTTACGGAAGAAACTATTTAATCCCAAGAGGTCACGCTGTATTAGCGACGCCATCTGCTAGAAAAGTACTTGCTGAAACATTAAAGCAACGTCAATATAAAGAGAAAAAAATAATTGAAAGCGCAAAAGTTGAAGCTGATAAGCTTAATGCATTGAGCGAATTTAAAATCACAGCTAAAACTGGCGAAGGTGATAAATTATTTGGTTCTGTAACAAATGGAGATCTTTCTGAAGCATTAGCTAAAGAAGGTGTTATTATTGAAAAGAAGTTTATAACTGTTGCCGGTGGTAACATTAAACGTACTGGACAATATGATGCAAGCATCCGTTTTCATAGAGAAGTTGTTTCTAACTTCACTTTTGACGTGGTAGCTGAAGCTAAATAATTTCAGTCATTATAGTATTTAAAGCCTTCCTTATTTATAAGGAAGGTTTTTTTATTAAAATTAAATTTAAGTAGTAAGAAAACCTCACTCACATAAAAATGAAGTACACAAGACTAACAAAAGAACAATTAGAAAACCTGCAAGAAGAATTTATCAACTTTCTTGCAACACAATCTATTACTGGGGAAGAGTGGACTAAAATAAAAGAAAAGCAACCAGAAGTAGCTGAAGAAGAAATAGACATCTTTAGTGAATTGGTGTGGGAAGGTGCATTAACACAAGCTAAATTTTTAGAAAATATTTCACCACAGCAACTCTTCTTATTTAGTTTGGGCAAAGCCGAAATGAGGCTTATTTCACTTAAAATTGTTGATGAAACAAAAGATATTACAACTACCGAAGGTTACGCATGGCTTCAGAAAAATTATATGAACGATGATGTTGAGTTTTTTACAGCTACTAAAAAATATGAAAATAGAAACACAGATATTTTTAAATTAATCCAACAAGGAGCAGTAATAACTAAAGGAGAATTATTTGGTTTCTTTGAGAACATATTGAAAGCATAGAGGTATTTATTATTCGTTGTAATTATTTAAAAATACTTCAACGTATTTTATTCATACCTTAAACTCTCAATAGGGTCAAGTCTTGCAGCTTTAGTTGCAGGGTATGAGCCAGCAATAACGGCTACTACAAAAGTGATAATTGTTGCCCAGATCATTGCTGCAATAGGTAGCGTAAAGTCAAAATCAAATAATTTTGCAAAAGCAAGCCCTGTAAGAATTCCTAAAATTATTCCTAGAATACTTCCAAACTGCCCAATAACAATCGTCTCAATAAAAAACTGAGTCGAAATTGTGGTATTCTTCGCTCCAAGTGCCTTCCTTACACCAATCTCACGTGTACGCTCACTTACCGAAACTAGCATAATATTCATCAAAGCAATTGAAGAGCCAAGAATAGTTATAATGCTAATAATCCATGCTGACACTTCAAGATAACCGCTAATTGTAGCTACTTGATTTAATAAATCATCACTCCTTAAAATCCCGAAATCATTTTCCTCCACTGGTGACAAACCTCTAATGTTTCTAAAAGTAATTGTTGCTTGATCTTGTGCGCCCTGCATCATCGCTTTATCGTCTACTTTAATACTTATGGTATAATTAATATTAGGCTGCGTAAAAACGCTTCGCGCTACTTGTATTGGAACAAGTACCTTTAAATCTTGATTGTTACCAAAAGTAGAACCCTTTGACTCTAAAACTCCAACAATTTTAAATTTTACACCACGTATACTAATTGTCTTGTCTAGCGGATTTTCATTTTCAAAAAGTCCCTTTAAAAAGTCAGAGCCTATTACACAAACGTTGTTATTATTTTTAACATCAAAAACATTCAAATTTCTTCCCTGGTCAATTTTAACACCCGTATTATCAAGATAGTTTTCATTTACCCCAAAAACCTGTACCTCAGGATCTGTCTTTTTGTTTTCAAATTTAACTTCGGCAGTACTGGTTCCTTGAAAAGAAACCGATGTGCTAGTAAATGGATATTCATAGGTGTCTACAAATTGACGCACATCATTATATCTAATAATAGGATTTATTTTTTTGCGTTCATTGCCAGGTCCTCTGCGATTAACACCAAATTCATATCGTTGAATATTAAAAGTATTACTTCCCATAGAAGCAAAATTCCCTGCAATATTTGTTTCAAGCGCTTTAACTGCACTTAAAATACCTACTAAAGCCCAGATACCAATACCCATAATTATAATGGTCAAAATTGTTCGCAAAAGTTGCGTCCTAATGGAATCCAGTGCAATGCGCACATTCTCTCTAAAAAGTGAAAACATAAAAATGAGTTTGGTTGCTCATTAGACTACACGAGCAACTCAAAGTTACAGTTTATATAGATAAATATGTAGATAGATTATAATAATAGATTTTCTTTGGCTTTCGCCAAAATTTTAAGGAGATGAAACATTATACCATTGTTTAAAATTTCCGAAGAAACGGGCAAAAAAAATACTACATAAATAAAACTGGATTGTAACTTAGTTTCCCCATTTGTCTATTTAGTAGTAGGTGTAGAGTGCTATTTTACAAACTAAGAAAAAAATTGATTTGTTATTCTAATTACAGTCAAGGTGCAACCGTACTAATATTTATAAATCATTCTAAATTTCCCTAATAAAATAAGATATTTGCACCACAGCAAATTTCTGAAGAAAGAAATATTTTTTCTGTTTAAATTTAATAACACCTCAATTTTATATTACCTTGAAAAAACCATCAATCCCAAAAGGAACCAGAGATTTTTCACCCGCCGAAGTAACGAGACGTCATTATATTATGGACATCATTAAAAGTTGCTTTACAAATTATGGTTTCCAGCCCATTGAAACTCCAAGTTTTGAAAACAGCGAAACCCTCATGGGGAAATACGGCGAAGAAGGTGATAGATTGATTTTTAAGATTTTAAATAGCGGTGATTTTCTCAGGAAAGTTAATGATGTTATGATGACTGAAAAAGACAGTATAAAAATAACTTCAAAAATTTCAGAAAAAGCACTTCGTTATGATTTAACGGTGCCGTTTGCTCGTTATGTGGTACAACATCAAAACGACATTACATTTCCGTTTAAAAGATACCAAATTCAACCCGTGTGGCGTGCTGACCGTCCACAAAAAGGGAGGTTTAGAGAGTTCTTCCAGTGCGATGCAGATGTTGTAGGAAGTAAATCATTATGGCAAGAAGTGGAGCTAGTGCAATTATATGACGCTGTTTTTTCAAAACTAAAACTAAACGGGGCTACTATTAAAATGAACAACCGCAAAATCTTGAGCGGGATTGCAGAGGTAATAGGTGCTGAGGATAAATTAATTGATTTTACAGTAGCTTTAGATAAACTAGACAAGATAGGAGAAGACGGTGTAAAGAAGGAAATGCGCGAAAAAGGTATCTCTGAAAGCGCTATTGAAAAAGTACAGCCTTTGTTCTCTATGCAAGGGACTGCAAACGAGCAGTTAGAAAGCTTAAAAGACTTGTTGAGTGCTTCTCAAGTAGGAATGCAAGGAATTGAAGAACTCAGTTTTATAATTAACAAGGTTAGTCAATTAGGGTTAGAAACAGCAACATTAGCTATTGATGTAACTTTAGCTCGCGGACTTAATTATTATACAGGTGCTATATTTGAAGTCTCAGCTCCAGAAGGTGTTTCTATGGGAAGCATAGGTGGTGGAGGTCGTTATGACGATTTAACGGGCATCTTTGGGATGAAAGATGTGAGTGGTGTGGGTATTTCTTTTGGATTGGATAGAATTTATTTAGTACTAGAAGAACTTGATTTGTTTCCAAGTACAGTAACAGCAAATACAAAAGTGCTTTTTATTAATTTTGGTGAAGCCGAAAGTTTATACGCAATGAAAGCTATCAAACAACTTCGAGCAAAAGGAATCAATGCAGAGTTGTATCCAGATAATGCAAAGATGGGTAAACAAATGGGCTACGCAGATAAACGTGATATTCCATATACTATATTAGCTGGAGGAAATGAAATGGAAGCTGGTACTTACACTTTAAAAAATATGAAGAGTGGCGAGCAGGATACAGTTCAACTCAATGGTGTGATACAGATATTAAGTTAATACTCTTACTTCTTATTTTATAGTTTATAATCTTATACCAAAGCTTATTTTAACAAATGTGAATATTTGTAGGGGTACCAATTACATCTTCAGTTTTTATGTTTTTATTGAAATTTGATTAATTTTTAAAACTCCTTTATAATTGTAATTATATAAGGGCTGTAATAGGATGATTTCAAATTAATTTTAATGTAATTTTTTATAAAATCACTTTTTGATTGTATTTTTCTTGAATTACATGAATCAATAATTAACTACATTACGCTTAATTTAAAGTAGAACTCATACGTTAATAACACTTTTTGTACATAAAATTAGTATTTTTGAGATAAACCTTAATTAATAATTATTGTTTTAAGAATTAATTCTAGTTTTTATTTAAAATATTATTGTAAGAAATTTATTACATAAAGTAAATAATATCATAACTTTATGGTTTTTAAACCTATAAATTTATTTTATTATGAGAAAAGTATTTATCGCATGTGCAGTATTAGCATTTTTTGCAAGTTGTACACCAGAATCAACTTTAAATTTAAATGAGCAACAAACAGACAAAGACAAAAATTGCCCGCCAAATGACACAAATTGTAATGGTATTCCGGACAATAAAGAATAGTGGCGGAATATATTTTATAGTGGCTTTTTTAGGGCCATTCCTACATTTATTTGCAGGAACAAGTCAAGAGGGCGTATTACACTGGATGTGGATGTCCTCTTTTCTAGATTCATTAGGTTGGGCAATGCTACCTTTATTTATGGGATTAGGACTACTCACATTTTCTACAAGACTCCAAAGTGATAATCGTACAGTTCTTGGTTTAGTTTCAATGATCTCTGTGGCGATTGGATGTTTCTATCTTGCTTATACGCTAATTTCAGTTAAAGATTTTACAAATTTCCAGTATTATGCCTTGCTTATATCCATAGCAATATTTTCTTCTATACTTGTATATTATATGCATAGAGCTGTAAAGAGTACAGAAGAACGCCTATTAAAGCTTATTGCATCTTTATCTTCTAAAGAGGATGAGTTAGCGTATGAAGAACACATGGAAGATCTTACTGCAGCACTAAAAAATGGAAATGATTAAAAGTTACTGTTTAGTATAACCTTAAATCATTTAAACTTATTTAAATTATTTAGACAAAAAAACTCCCATCTTATTAATAAGATGGGAGTTAAACTTTGTAGCGAAGAGCAGACTTGAACTGCCGACCTCTGGGTTATGAATCCAGTGCTCTAACCAACTGAGCTACCTCGCCATGAAATTTTAATTATTCCTAATGAAAAATAATTTTCTATAGGCGGCTGCAAAGATAAAAACAAAATAGAGTGGTACAAACTTTAGGTTGTTTTTTATTGTAATCTTTTTTGTTTAAAATTTCCGAAGAAATAAAACGTACCTTTGTCGCTCATAAAGAAATGACGCCAAAACTTATGGGTTGTTGTTTCTCAACAATTACTTATGTCATTTAAAAAACTTGGGCTATCTGATGCCCTGCTAAAAGCAATTAGCAAAAAAGGATACACTACACCTAGTCCCATTCAAGAAAAAGCAATCCCAAAAATACTCGAAGGTCGTGACGTTTTAGCATCGGCACAGACGGGTACGGGGAAAACTGCGGGTTTTACTTTACCTATGTTAGAGAAGATGATTGTTTCCCCTTCGTTGCATAAAAGACCCATACGAGCTTTAATATTAACACCTACGCGTGAGCTTGCTGCACAAATATTAGATGATGTGAAAGCATATTCTCAATTTATTGATATTCGTTCTATGGTAATTTTTGGAGGTGTGAATGCAAATCCACAAATACGTACTTTAAAACAAGGTGTGGATGTACTTGTTGCAACACCAGGAAGGTTGTTAGATTTACATAATCAAGGATATATTTCGTTCTCTAAGACAGAGTTTTTAGTACTTGATGAAGCAGATAGAATGCTAGATATGGGATTTTTGCGCGATATTAAAAAGGTACTTGCGTTACTCCCACAGAAAAGACAAAACTTATTATTTTCAGCTACATTTTCTAAGGATATTAAAAAATTAGCAGGTAGTTTTCTTAATAATCCAGTATTAGTGGAAGCTACTCCAGAAAATACAACGGCAGAAAAAGTTAACCAAACTATCTATCGCACAAACAAAGGAGCAAAGACAGAGCTCGTTATCAAGTTAATTACTGAAGGTAACTGGGAACAAGTACTCATATTTACAAGAACAAAACACGGTGCTAATAAGCTATCGCAAAAGCTTGAGAAGGCTAAGATATCTTCTGCAGCAATACATGGTAATAAGAGCCAAGGAGCACGTACTAAAGCATTAGCAGGTTTTAAAAGTGGTAAAGTACGAGTGTTAGTAGCAACAGATATTGCTGCTCGTGGTCTTGATATTCCGTTATTGCCCTATGTTATCAATTATGAACTTCCCAATATCCCTGAAGATTATGTGCACCGCATAGGTCGTACAGGAAGGGCAGGAGCTAGTGGAGATGCCATCTCTATAGTGAGTGTTGATGAGTTTGAATATGTGAGAGGTATTGAAAAATTACTCGGTTCAAAACTTGACAGTATCATTCTAGAGGGCTTTGAGCCTACAGATAATCTGCAAGATATTTTAGACAAAAAAGCCGCTAATAAAGCTGCGCATAAGCGTAACAATCCACGTAATCGAAACGCTGGCGGGAAAGGAAAAAATAACAGTAATTCAAATTCTGGAAATCGAAATAGAGAGCGTGGTCGAGGAAATCGATAGAAATTTATTCTCTTCGGAAATGTAACTTAAATTAAATAGTTAGTTTTTAATTTTAAATAATCATCAAAAGTCTTATTAAACTAAATATTATGGTTGTTTTAAATTTCCGAAGGTAAGCAAGTGTTTATACTACATAAATTATTACTGTTTCCTGTCTTTTTTCCTACAAACAAAAAATCATCACCTTTCTTTTAAATTTTGATTGAAATATCTATATTGAGCATCTAACAAATAACTATGGAAGACAAGGTTAAATACGAAATGGAAATACCTATCCAGGTGTCACCAGAATTGCTATATACTTACATTTCAACACCTTCAGGGCTGTCTGAATGGTATGCAGATAATGTAAACTCACGTGGCGAATTCTTCACCTTTATCTGGGATGGAAGTGAAGAAAAAGCGATTTTGCTTGGTAAAAAAAGTAATGAGCGCATCAAATTTAGATGGATGGTTGATGAGGATACAGATTATTATTTTGAGTTACGTATTCAAGTTGATGGTATTACAAGAGATGTATCTTTAATGATTACTGACTATGCAGAAGAAGATGAAGTAGATGAAGGTAAAATGTTATGGGAAAATATGGTTAGTGAATTAAAACAAATATTAGGCTCGTCCTAGTCTAGACAATATCAATTATATTTGCACCGCTTTGAACTTACTTCAAAGCGGTTTTTTTATGGTAAATAATAACGGTACGTTAATCGCTTCAAATAAAGCAATAAGTAGTATAAATAATAGAGGTTTAAATTATGGCGATGCTGTATTTGAAACGCTTCGGGTTTCAGGTGGTAAAGTACTTTTTTGGGAAGATCATTACTTTAGATTAATGGCTTCAATGCGTATTTTAAGGATGGAAATCCCTATGAATTTTACTCAAGAATATCTAGAAGAGCAAGTGTTTGCTACTATTAATGCTCAAGAAAATGATAGTAAAACTTTTAGAGCTAAAATTTTAGTATGGAGAAAAGAAGGTGGATTGTACACTCCAGCAACTAATGACATTGAATGGGCTATAACTTGCTCAGCGTTAACCCAACCTTTTTACACAAGTAATGATGGGCATTATGAGGTAGAGTTATTTAAGGATCATTATATAACTTCGGGGTTATTAAGTACCTTAAAGACAAATAATAAAATAATTAATGTTTTGGGTAGTATTTTTGCTAAGGAGAATGACTATCAAAACTGTTTGTTGATTAATGAAAAAAAGCAAATAGTAGAAACACTTAATGGCAATTTATTTCTAGTTAAAGGAAAAACAATTAAAACACCTCCATTAGCAGATGGTTGTCTTAAAGGTATTCTTCGAAAACAACTAATTGCTATATGCGAAAAGCTTGATGATTTTACGTTTGTTGAAGCAAGTATTTCTCCTTTCGAATTACAAAAAGCAGACGAGCTATTTACTACAAATGTTATTACTGGAATTCAATCAATTACAAAATATCGTAAAAAAGAATTTAGCAACAGCGTAGCTAAACAGTTGCTTGGAAAATTAAATTTAAAAGCTAGATTAGGGTAAAAGCTAATTATAACTTGGATTTTCTGGAGCATTGCTCCAGAGCATATAATCACCTCCAAATTCTAACATTTTCTCTTTCCAGAAGTCTTCGTTGAGTTTACCAATTATTTTGTTTTCGTACACATTAAGTGCAACCACCCAACTATTTACTTTTAACTCTTGCTCTAATTGTTCAATAGCCCAACCAGAATATCCTAAGAAAAAGCGTATTTGAGTTTCATTCAGCTCATCATTAATTAAAAGTTGTGTGATAGTATTGAAGTCACCTCCCCAATAAATACCATTGCTAATCTCAATACTACCAGGAATAAGTTCAGGTATAGTATGAATAAAATAAAGATTGTCTTGTTCTACTGGACCGCCATTATATACCGGTAAATTTGAATTTACTTCAGGAATAAAATCTTTAAGCGTGTAACCCAATGGTTTGTTGAGGATAAATCCTACAGAGCCATTTTCATTGTTATATTCTGCTAATAAAACAACAGACCGATTAAACGAAACATCCCCAATTATGGAAGGTTCGGCAACAAGAAGGCGTCCTTTTGCTGGTTTGATCGTTGTCATTGTGTTAGTTTAGTTGATTAAATCTAGTTAAATTTTTAGTAACAACCAACACATTTTCTTTATTCCATAAATTTATACACATAAAAAAAGCGCTCAACATTTGATAAACATCAAATAATAAGCGCTTTAAGTTGGTTAAGCAATGCTTAGTTTACAGAACTCTGTAAATCTGAACCTGCTTTAAACTTCACTACGTTTTTAGCAGCAATTTTGATAGTTTTTCCAGTTTGTGGGTTTCTTCCTTCTCTTGCAGCTCTTTTAGAAACTGACCAAGATCCAAAACCTACTAAAGAAACTCTGTTTCCTTTTTTCAATGATCCTTGTACGTTACCCAAGAAAGATTCTAATGCTTTTTTAGCTGCTGCTTTCGTTACTCCAGCATCTTCTGCCATTGCGTCGATTAAATCTGATTTGTTCATAGTGTTTGTTTAAATTAAAAAATTTGATTAATTGCTTTACAAATTTAAACGGATAATCAACACAGCCAAGGAATGACGGGCGAAAACCCCGTTTTTGTTGATAACTACGGCGTATTGTTAATAATCACACGTTAAAATTAACGAATTTTAACGAAATCAATGAGAATGAGGGTTCGCAAACATTTTACAACTTACATCAAATGAATAACCATTTAATAAATCTTTCGTCTTCATTCTACGTTTTCCAGGCAATTGGATTTCAAGTATTTCAAGAACTTCTTTTGTAAGTTTTACAAAAAGTCTTTTTCCTTTTACAAATACATCACCTGTTACTTTTTCTTCGGAAATATTAATGTCTGAAAAAATTTCTTCAGTATTTAAAATTTCAGCAACATTAAAAATTTTCACCTTTTGCTTATCCTCACCTTGAATTAAATAACTCCAAGCGCCAGGATAAGGGTTTAATCCTCTCACAAAAGCATCAATTGTTTCCATCGAAGCATTCCAATCAATATAGGTATTTTCTGGAGTCAACTTAGGCGCCTCTTTTAAATCAAGAGTTTCTCCTGAAACATTCTTAGGTTGTGGAATTGTTGTTACATCACCCTTTGCGATCGCCTTAACTGTTTTAACAACAAGATTACTCCCCACTTCCATCAATGTGTCGTGTAATGTGCCTACTGTCTCGTCTCTATTTATTTGAACTTCATCTTTTAAAATTATTTCACCAGTATCAATTTTCTCATCGATAAAAAATGTAGTAACTCCAGTTTTTGACTCCTTATTAATGATAGCCCAATTTATAGGTGCTGCACCACGATATTGTGGTAGGAGGGATGCGTGTAAATTAAAGGTGCCGTACTCTGGCATAGCCCATACAACTTTTGGTAGCATTCTAAAGGCAACTACAATATGTAGATTTGCATTAAGTGCTTTTAGTTCGGTGAGAAAATCTTCGTTTTTTAAATTAGTAGGTTGTAAAACAGGTATGTCTTGTGATACCGCATATTCTTTCACGGCACTACCTGTTAATTTACGTCCGCGACCAGAAGGTCTATCTGGCGCAGTAATTACACCCACAATATTTTTACCTGCTTCTACTAGTGTGCTTAATACGCCTACAGCAAACTCTGGGGTTCCCATAAATACAATGCGTAAGTCTCTTTTCATATTTTTATTTTGTAAAATAATACTATCATAGTACTAAGTTGCTACTATAATTTATACTAAATAATACTCATTTTTAATCCCAATGTTAAGTTTTCCAGCATTAACTAATAATTGCAATACCTTTAAAATTTTTGGTTCGGCAAAAGTAAGTGTTTCAGTTAATTCTCTTGAAGTCATATGTGTCGTTTCAAGTTGCTGAAGTATTTTTTCTGAAATAAGTCTCATTTCAGCTTTGCTTACAAGTACAGTTTCACGAGCACAAACCGAACAAATGCCACAAGGATTCGCGGTAGTGTCGCCAAAATAGTTTGCAAGTTGTACGCTGCGGCAAATGGTGTCATTTTCAACATAGCCAATTAATTGTAGTACTTGCTGCTTTTTCTTATCATTATGACGATTGACTTCTTTAGCAATCCGGTTAATGGTTTTATCGTCTTCGCGAGGCAAAATGTAAGAGATAGATGCGTCTGTCGTGTGGATTTTTAAATCTACTATACCAGATTTCTCCATTTTTTTCAATGCAATTATAATTGTGTTTATAGATTGATTGGTTTTCTTTTTTATGAGTTGAAGGTCAATATTTGTTGTTGTTTCAAAAATACCGCCGTACAATCTTAAAATAGTTTTGCCGATGACCGCTTGTAATTGGTCTTCATTAAAATATTCTAGTGCTCTGTTTGAAGAAACTAGGAATTTTATTTTTGAAGTACGTCCAAATTGTTTTGACATTTGAATAATACCTAGCCTATCAAGTGTGTTTAATCCATTAAAAGTGCGTAAGGTATTTAATGAGTACGTTGTGCAATATTCTTTAAAGTCAAAAGAGTACTCTTCATTTAGCCCCTCTCCATATGGAATTTGAAGATGGCTACTTAATTTTCTATAAATTAATTTAAGCGCTTTTGCATCTGCTAATGAGTCTATAAATTGTTTTTTAACTATTTTTTTGTCGTAGTCATTATATAAAATAGTAGCTATTGCATATTCGCCATCACGTCCAGCACGCCCAGCTTCTTGGTAGTAGCTTTCAATACTCTCTGGCAATTGAATGTGGATAACATGACGAACGTGAGCTAAATCTATCCCCATCCCAAAAGCATTTGTTGCAACAATTGTGGGTGTTACACCATTTTTCCAAGCCTCAAGTTTAGTTGTTTTTTCTTCAGAGGAAATTCCACCGTGATAAAAGTCACTTTTTATGCCTATGCTGTTTAACTCTTTACTTGTTTCAATGGTGTTTTTTCGTGTTCGTACATACACTATTGCAGCACCTTTACTTCTTTTAAGTAATTGTTCTATTTTATATAATTTATCATCAACTTTATGAACTTGATAAGATAAATTTTCTCTAACAAAACTGTTCTTTACAATGTTAGGGAGTTCAAGTTTTAGCTCTTTTGTAAGATCCTGTAAAACTTCGGGTGTGGCTGTTGCGGTAAGGGCTATAAAAGGAACTAATGGGTGGATTTCGCGTAAGACAGTTATGTTTTTGTAAGCGGGCCTAAAATCGTTTCCCCACTGTGAGATGCAATGAGCTTCATCAATCGCAATGCAATTTACTGGCATACGTTTAATAGCACTTTGAACTACTTCTTGCTGTAATCTTTCAGGAGAGAGGTAAAGGAATTTAAAATTTCCGTAGCATGCATTATCGAGCAATATATTTAATTGCTGAAACGAGGTGCCACTTTTAATTTCCATTGCTTTAATACCCTTCTCATTGAGCGTATTTACTTGATCTGTCATTAAAGCAACCAAAGGCGAAATTACAATACAAATACCGTCATTAATTAGTGCAGGAATTTGAAAACAAACAGATTTTCCACCGCCTGTAGGTAACAATGCAACCGTGTCAATCCCGTTTAAAACTGAATTTATAATCTCCTCTTGTTTAGGTCTAAATGACGTGTAGCCCCAGTATTTTTCTAATATGTTTTGGGGCGTATTCAATTAATTTTGTTTAAGATAATTTAAAATAAATTGAGCTCTATTTTCAATAGTGTCAAACGGAACTTCTATAACATTATAACCGTACTTTTTATATCCATCTCGCAAATGATTTTGAATGGATTGAGCTTGCTCAAAGTTCTCATAACGCTCACTATCTTGGGTATAAATTTCTTTCCAAGCTGGCATAATAAAAACAATGTCATACTTATAATCAAAACAAGGTTGTTCAAATTGTGCAGTATATTCTGAGTTTACAAAATCCATATATGCTGTTACATCTGGCATGCCTCTGTCATAGAATAAATGAGATTGATTATAGTTTTCTCCTTCTTTAAATTGCTTGAGTCTGCCGTCTAATAATTTTTGACTAAAGAGTAATGGGTCTGTTAAAAAGAGTTGATCAATACCATCTTTACGAGCTTCATTTATTACGCTTCTCGAAATTTCTGGCATGCATGTATGTCCTAACATTTCAAGATGTTCAATGACAACAGTTTTGCCTGAGCCTGGACCTCCTGTTATGACAATTTTTTTTGGTTTCAATGTGATATATTGTTTCTAATATAGAATGCAAAGTTCGGGATTTTTAATGAGAAATTTTAAAGATGAAAGTAAGGTGGTTATGTTTTTAGAGTAATGAGCTATTTTTTCAAGCTAGCGGCTTCGATTTTAAATAAATTATTAAACAGTTGTAGAGATATTTGATGTTATATATTTCCGAAGCAAAAAAGTATCTTTGTATTAAAATTATTGAAGAAAATGGCAGAAGATAAAAAAACAGAAGAATTTTATACCAGATTAAAAGAACAGCTCCAAGGAGATACTGAATGGCCAGCACCTTATTTATATAAGTTTATTGTTCCAGCATCTAATGAAAAAATTGCTGAAATAGAACAAATTTTTGATGGCTTAAATGCTGAGATAAATACACGTGATTCCTCAAAAGGAACTTACACAAGCATATCTATAAGAGTAACAATGGTTTCGCCTGAGGCTGTTGTTGCAAAATATAAACAAGTTTCTGCCATTGAAGGTGTAATTTCTTTATAAAAAGTGGTATTTTGCAAGCATATACTTCAATATAGTACCCCCAATTTAAATTTAAAATTTTGATTACAGATATAGAATACAACACGGAGCGCCCGCATTTGATTATTCCAGAATATGGACGTCATATTCAAAAAATGGTTGATCATGCCATTGCTGAGGAAGACAAAGAAAAACGCAGTAAATTAGCAAAAAGTATAATCGCAGTAATGGGAAATATGAATCCTCATTTGCGTGATGTGGCAGATTTTCAACACAAGTTATGGGATCAATTGTTTATTATTTCAGATTTTAAACTTGATGTAGATTCTCCTTATGATAAGCCTACTCCTGAAGGATTAGCAGAGGCGCCAGAGCCATTAGCGTACCCTCAAAATTTTCCAAAATACAGATTTTACGGTAATAACATTAAGCGTATGATTGATGTTGCTAATAGTTGGGAAGAAGGAGATATGAAAGAAGGTCTTGTTTTGACAATTGCAAATCATATGAAGAAATGTTTCTTAAACTGGAACAAAGATACAGTGGGCGATGATGTTATTTTTAAGCATTTGTATGAATTAAGCGAAGGAAAACTCGATCTTCGTGAGAGTGATGAGGACTTGCGTAATGCTAGCAGCTTAATGAAAAATAAAAAACGCTTCAATAGTACAAAGAGTACTAGCAATGGAGGTAGTAAAAAAAACTATAAAAGCAATAATAATAGAGGCCGTAAGCGCTACTAAAATTTCTTATCAAGATTTATGGGAACTTTTCAAATTGAAGGTGGTCACCGATTAAAAGGTGAAATACACCCGCAAGGAGCTAAAAATGAAGCCTTGCAAATTTTATGCGCAGTACTTTTGACTGCAGAAGAAGTAATCATTGAAAACATTCCAGACATTGTAGATGTCAATAAATTAATAGGTATTCTTGGGAATCTTGGTGTTAAAATTCAAAAATTAGGAAAAGGTAAATTTGCTTTTAAGTCTGATGATATTAATTTAGACTATTTAGAAAGTGAATTATTTAAAAAAGAAGGAAGTTCACTTCGTGGTTCTATTATGATTGTTGGGCCTTTATTGGCACGTTTTGGAAAAGGATATATTCCTCGTCCAGGCGGAGATAAAATAGGTCGTCGTCGTTTAGATACGCATTTTGAAGGTTTTATTAACCTTGGCGCAAAATTTAGATACAATAAAGAAGAGCGATTTTATGGTGTTGAAGCTCCAAAAGGTTTAAAAGGAACTTATATGTTGCTTGACCAAGCTTCGGTTACTGGGACGGCAAATATTGTAATGGCGGCTGTTCTTGCAAAAGGAACAACGACTATTTATAATGCAGCTTGTGAGCCTTATTTGCAACAACTTTGTAAGATGTTGAACTCTATGGGGGCAGACATTAAAGGAGTGGGGTCAAATATGCTCATTATTGATGGGGTAAAAACACTTGGTGGTTGTACGCATAGAGTCCTGCCAGATATGATTGAGATAGGAAGCTGGATTGGACTCGCAGCAATGACGCGTAGCGAAATTACTATCAAAAATGTTAGCTGGGAAAACTTGGGATTGATTCCTAATACATTTAGAAAATTAGGGATTACATTAGAGAAAAAGGGCGATGATATTTATATTCCTGCCCAAGAGAACTACGAAATTCAAGGGTATATTGATGGTTCAACATTAACTGTTGCAGATGCACCTTGGCCAGGATTTACACCAGATTTGTTAAGTATTGTTCTAGTAGTTTGTACACAAGCAAAAGGAAGTGTTTTAATACACCAAAAAATGTTTGAAAGCAGACTTTTCTTTGTTGATAAGTTGATAGATATGGGAGCACGTATTATATTATGTGACCCACATAGAGCTACTGTTATAGGTCATGATTTTCAGTCTATGTTAAAAGCCACAACGATGGTTTCTCCAGATATTAGAGCAGGTATTTCACTTTTAATTGCTGCATTATCTGCAAAAGGAACTAGTGTAATACATAACATTGAGCAAATTGATCGTGGATATGAAAATATAGATGAAAGGTTGAGAGCCATTGGAGCGAAGATTACTAGAATGGAATAAAATACCGTTAACGCTAAAAAATCATTTGCTTTTAAATTATATAACGAGAATAGATAATAAAAAACCCGAAACATTTTATGTTTCGGGTTTTTTAATTTGTTTGATGCCTATATTATCTATTCTTATTAATTTCATCTTGAAGCTTACGTCTTGTTTGTTGTAATTCTTCTAATTTTTTTTGGCGATATTCTTCAAATTCGGCTTCTGTTTCTGCTAATTTTGATTTTGATTCCTTAGTTACTGCATTACTATTTTTAAATCGTAAGATAAAAATAATTAACCCTAAAAGTAAGACACCTGCAATGGACCACATAATTGTATTATAAGTGGTTTTTGACATTAAAATACCAAAAAGCTCAATACCGTCCTCTTTTTCTCTTGACTCCGTAAGATTGCCGTCAGTAGTTTTTAATGTACTCTTTAATGTTGATATTTCAGATTCTTGTTGACCAATAGTAATATCCTTTTCTGAAATTGATTTCTCTAAATTGGCAATGCTGTCTAAAATGTTGCTTTTTAAGCGTGTAAGCTTTTCAACTTTTACAACTTCGTAGCTTTGTCCACGATCATCTCTATAATTGTTTGATCCTTCAAAAATTTCTGTAAATTGATTTTCTACAGTATTTATTTGATTTTCAGTAGTTTCATTTGATTGTGCATTCAGTAAAACTGAAATGAATAATAGGGGAGTAAGTGCTGCTATTTTAAAATTCATGATGTTAAATTGGTTTGTGCAAATATAACTTTATGAATAAAGAAAAATTGTAGAAAAGGGGTGATAATTTATTTAAGATACCGCAGCTTTATAGATTTTTAGACAACGTTCACGAGCTTCTTTGTGGTCTACCATCATTTCTGGGTAGTCTTTTGTTCCAAATTCTGGAACCCATTTTTTTATGTATTTATGGTCCTTGTCAAATTTATCAACTTGAGTTATAGGATTGAATATTCTAAAATAAGGTGCAGCATCAACACCACTTCCTGCAGCCCATTGCCAATTACCAACATTGCTCGACTGTTCATAATCTAATAGTTTTTCTGCAAAATATGTTTCTCCCCAACGCCAGTCAATTAATAAATGTTTACATAAAAAACTAGCAACAAGCATGCGCACTCTATTATGCATATATCCTGTTTTATTTAATTGCCGCATCCCAGCATCAACAAGCGCATAACCAGTTGTTCCTGTTTTCCATTTTTCAAATTCATCTTCATTATTACGCCAATCTATACGGTCATATTTGCTACGGAAGGACTTTTCTTGTGTTTTAGGAAAATGCCAAAGAATTTGCATAAAAAATTCTCTCCATATTAATTCATTCCAAAATACTTCATTCTTTTCTGCAATTGCTTTCTTCATCATCTTCCTAACACTTACGGTTCCAAAACGCAAATGAGGTCCTAAATGTGAGGTGCCATCTTGTGCTGGAAAATTTCGTGTTTTCTCGTATTCTTGAATCAATGTGGGCGTAACTTCATAATCAGGCACCTTGATTGGAGAATGTTCAAAATTTATGTCGCTTAAACTAAGATTAGGTAGACGAGTATTTTGGTATAAATTACCTAAGTGTTGACTCGTATAGTAAATTTTTAAATCTTTGTCTGCGTCAAACTTACCTTTCCATTTGTTTTTAAAAGGTGTGTACACTACATAAGGATCTCCATCATCTTTTACTACTTCATCTTTTTCAAAAATAACTTGGTCTTTGTAGGTATAGAATCCTATAGTCTCATCATCTTCTCCTATTCTTACCGAATTTAAATATTCTTGAATTTCAGTATCTCTGTCTTGCGCATATACTTCGTAATCCCTATTTGTTATTACATTTTGCACATCAAAATCTTCGATAAGTTGTTTATAAATATCTAATGGTTTTCCATGATACATTGCAAGACTACTTCCTTGTTTTTGAAGCTCATTGCGCATTTTTTGTAATGTATCAAAGATGAATGTTACACGTGCATCATTTTTGGGTAGTTTGTCTAAAATTTCAGAATCAAATATAAAAATTGGGATAACTGGGAATTTTCCGTGAAGAGCTTTGTAAAACCCTATGTTGTCATCTAAACGCAAGTCTCTACGAAACCAAAAAATATTTACTTTTTTTGACATAATTTTTAAATATTATTGAGTTTGAAGGGTTGACATTCCTCCATCAACACCAATTATTTGCCCTGTCATCCAAGAGCTTTCTTCACTTAATAGAAATGAGGCAATATTGGCAATATCTTTAGTTGTTCCTACTCTTTTTAATGGGTGTTTTTTGCCCATTGCATCTTTTTTATCGTCTGTAGATAATAGTCTTCCTGCCAGAGGAGTATCTGTCAATGATGGTGCAATAACATTTACGCGCAAACTCGGTGCATATTCTGCTGCAAGTGCTTTTGAAAATCCCTCAATAGCTCCTTTTGCGGCTGCCACACTTGTATGGAAGGGCATTCCTACTTTTACTGCAACGGTACTAAAAAAGACTAAACTAGATTGATCGCCAGCTTTTAAATTGGGCAATAATCCTTGAACAACCTTAACTAATGAGATGAAATTTATATTTAAATCCTCTAGAAATGCTTCAGAATTTAATCGCTTAAAAGGTTTTAAATTAATACTTCCAGGACAATAAACAAAGCCGTGAATAGCTTCTGGCAAATCTAAAGAGGAAATATCATCTTCGAGAGCATTAAAAATATGGTGAGTTACACCCTTGAGTATATCATTATTAGTACGTGAAGCTATGATAATATTGTGTTTGTCTTTGAGTTGTGAAGCAATTTCTCTACCTATACCATAAGAACCACCAATTAATAATATATTCTTTCTCATTATATTTATTTTTTTGCTCTGAGCTTATTCAAGATTTGTGTACGATTATAAAATTTCTCCAAAAAGTTCAATTAGCTTTTTTCTTCGGTATTCAAATATTTCATCCAACTTTGGTTTTACTAAAAATGGATGCGCTAGTTGGCCTAGAAAACCCATAGGAACTTTATAATCTACAATATCTTCCATTTCTACTCCTCCTTCAATTTCTTTAATAAAATGTTTGTGATGCCATAATGAGTAAGGGCCAAAGCGTTGCTCATCAACAAAATATTCTAAGTCTTTAACGTGGGTAATTTCGGTAACCCATTTTGTTTTTATTCCTAAAACGGGAGTAACAATGTATTGAATTATTTGGCCGGGATACATAGCTCTATCTGCGCCAGAAAGGATTTCAAACCCCATATAATCTGGAGTAATAGTTTTAAGATTTTTAGGATTGGACAAGAAATCCCACGCTTTTTGCATTGTAATAGGTACGCGTTGCTTAGCGTGTAGTGTATATATTTTCATTTCACGTTGTTTCTGAAAAGAATTTAGTAGTTAAAATAGAGTCTTGTAAATTAGTTTGCTAATTTATTTCCGTTGCTTTTCATCAAACGATAAAATGAATTAGCAGCATCATTTTTTCTCTTTCTGAAATTTAAAAAAGACTTAAAATAATTTATAAAAGATTTCATAGATTTTCTTTTCAGATAAAGATATTATTGTTTTACGTTATTATGATTATCTTAAACAAAATATTAACAATTTAAAATGTGTAATTTAGTTTTTGATTAAAAAAAAAGCTAATCTGTAGATTATCAGCTATTATTGGTTTCAAAACAATTATGTGGAGTTTCTACATTTCAGAAGAGACTATTAAAAAAATTTTTGAAATCATTTTTTTTTAAAGTTGTTTAAATAAACGTTGAATGATAAAGACACCTTAAATAATGCAGTTATAATGGCTTTCTGAGACCATTAATTTTAATGAGTTTTTGATATCATTTTAAGGTTTTGTTAACTTATTTGACCCTAACGTATATGTAAATTGCAGGGAATAATCTAATAACCATATTAACGTAATTTTTAAAAAAATAAATAAGATGAAAAAAGCATTTTTTTACTTGGCAATGGTAACCCTTTCAATGGGTGCATTTGCTCAAATTAATACTCCTGCACCAAGCCCTTTCCAAAAAATAGAACAAAAAGTAGGATTGACAGATGTAACTGTTGAGTATTCAAGACCATCAATGAAAGGTCGTACTATTTTTGGTGATTTAGTGCCTTATGACAAAATGTGGCGTACGGGAGCAAATAAAAATACTATTGTTACTTTTAGTGATGATGTAATGGTAGGTGGAAAAGAATTGAAAGCTGGTAGTTACTCTGTATTTACTAAGCCTGGGGCTGTAAATTGGGATGTATATTTCTATAGTGATACAGAAAATTGGGGTACACCAGAAAAATGGGATGATAATAAAGTAGCTGCAATGGTAACTGCTAAAACTTTTGCAATGCCTATGGCTATTGAGACGTTTACAATCACATTTGATGATCTTAAAAATGATGGTGCTAATATGGGTATTCTTTGGGATAAATCATACGTATCAGTACCATTTACTACAATGACTGATAAAATGGTAACTTCTAGCATTGAAAATGTAATGAGTGGTCCAAGTGGTGGAGATTACTACAATGCTGCGGTATACTATTTAGAAAATGGTAAAGATATTAATAAAGCAAAAGAGTGGATCGATAAAGCAGTTGCATCAAATGATAAAGCATTTTGGTATAAGAGACAGCAATCTTTAATTTATGCAAAAGCTGGTGATACTAAAGGTGCTATCAAAGCGGCAAAAGCTTCTATGGCTCAAGCACAAGAGCAAGGTAACATGGATTACGTTGCATTGAACAAAAAATCATTAAAAGAGTGGGGAGCAATGTAGTTGCTAATTCTTTATTAATAAAAACGCCTCAAGTTTTTGCTTGGGGCGTTTTTGTTTGTTTACTGCGGAAATGTGGTAGGGGGGAGGTCTTGAGAATTATATATTTATTCATCAATATTTAATCTCATTTTTAATAAATCTGGTTTAAACCCGAATTTACTATAGGCTTTAAGAGCGCTTTCATTTTCTGCGTATACATCTAATTGAATTTCTGTGAGATTTCTTTCTTTTGCTTTTAATATTAAAGCATCGATAATTTTTCTATTTATTCCTTTTCCTCGAAATTCTGGTAATACAAACATAAAACCTAAGTAAGCATATTGCGCTATCTTTTTATAGGGTTTTGAGTTTTTAATAACCAAATGCCCCGAACCAATAATTTTCCCACCTATAGTGGCAACTAAAACATCTGCACTTTTACTTTTGATAAGATTAGTCAAATCATAATATGTTATTAAACTCTCTTTTAAATTTGAAGCAAAGGGGCGTTCGTAAGCTATAACTTCTTGCTCAAATGATTTCAAGATTTTCAAGTCATCAATGTGTGCTTCTCTAATTTTTATTTCCATTCTTTTTAATTTAAAAATGTTCAACCCTTTTATGTAGAATTGATAGTGTTTTAATCATATATTCTAATAATTTCTCCATTACCTTTACCAATTACACTTCTCACAAAACCATTAATTACTTTTCTCATTGGGATTGGATTATGGCCTGGAAATAAATCTTTGTACTTATCATAAGCATCCTCAACCATTCCAGATGAAACTACATTTACTCTTATTCCGTTTTCTATTTCGAGCGCTACAGCTTTAACAAAACTATGTATACCACCATTTACCATTGCGGCACTTGTTGTTTTTATAACAGGATCGTCTGCTAATATACCTGTGGATAATGTTATAGAGCCATTTGCTGTTAAATAATGTTGTCCAATTCGTACAAGATTTACCTGTCCCATAAGTTTACTTTTGAGTCCAATGTAATAATCTTCCTCAGTAAGTTTATTAAAATCATCCCACTTGGCTTCACCAGCAATGCAAATGATAGCATCAAGTTTTCCAGTTTTCTCAAACATAGATTTTATAGATGTACTATCTGCTATATCAACAGTAACATCTCCATTTGTTCTGCCTGCTATGAGTATATTATTTTCTTCTTTGAAATGAGAAACTACTGTTTTACCAATGGTGCCATTTCCTCCTATTATTAAAATTTTCATTATTTTACGATTTAATTTATACATTTTGTTTTTTCACATTTCTTTTTATTATTTCGAGTCTTATATATTGTCAGAGTTGCAATGACACTCCAAAGCAAGTTTGTTACGAATGGTGGTATCGCATTGTAGTAATAGCAATTTATAGCTATTAAAAGCCCACCAAATAAGTTTAGATATTTGCTGTAATTTAAATAGTTTTTATTTTCAATAAGTGTTAATGCGTAAGCAAGGATTATTAGCCCTGAACCTGACCAGCCTAAAACGTCAATTATTGTTTTCATATATTGTTATATTGATATATGTAGATATGTTAGTTTGTTTTTTTAGTTCAGAAAATTAATAAATTGTCTAATTACCTTTTCATTTCTTTTAAAATAAGACCACTTTCCGTGTCGTGTGGATATTAATAAGCCACACTTTTCCATATTACTTAAATATGTTGAAATAGTAGATTGTGATAAGCCTGTCTTTTCTTGAATATAGGTAACACATACACCATCATTAAAATGCTTTAAAGTTTCGTGTGGTGGGAAGTGTTTCTCTGGTGCTTTTAACCACTCCATTATTTGCATTCTGGTCTGATTAGATAAACATTTTCCAATTTCTGTAGCTGTTCTCAGATTCATACCACAAACATATCTATAATTATCGATATGAAAAATGAATTAAGAAACATTTGTGAAAATGGGTGTTTTAGGTTTTAAATATCATTATTTAAATTTACAAAACATAAGCATTAAACATTTCGTCCAAAGTTAATTTAGGGTCATTAGTTAAACCAGGATGCGTTTTAGAGCTTTGAATAATTGTGCTTCTGCATGCAACTAGCCATCTAAACCTATCTGATAATTCAAAAGCTCCAATTTTTCCACCAGAGGATTCACCATTACATATTAATTTCCAGGAATTTAAATAATTATTGAGCATAACTAACTCAACTTCACAAGAGAATGAATTCAATTTTTCTGGATTGATATAAAATTTTATGTCAAGAAATTTTTTCTGTTTAGAAAATAAAATAACACCAACATTAAAGAATTCTTCCCTTTCTACTTTTGGAACAATTCTAATTATTGCATACTCAAATGTAGCTCTATCTTGCATTTTCAGCTTCTTTAACTAATACATCAATCTTTGATAATCGTGTATTTAAATATTTAATATAGGCTTCTCGCATGTCGTTTCCAGACATAGTATCAGACTCACTTAGCAAAAAATTTTCTGGAATGCTTGAAACTATTTCTTCAATTTTCTCTGGTTTGAGTAATTTCTGAATCTCTTTAGAAGCTTCTTCTAGCCTAGTAGCACTTTGTAAAAGTACGTGGTCTTTAATAAGAGGAAAAGTTCTAGTAAGATGGGCCTCCCAATTTTTCCAATCATGATGAAAATAAAAACTTGCCCCGTTATCAATAACCCAAAGTTCATTGTGCCACTGTAGTAAATTTGTGTTTTTAGTTGTTCTGTCTATGTTACTAATGATACTATCTAATAATACTATTTTTGAAGCTGTTAAAGCATCTACATCACTAACTAATGGGTCAAAAGTGATGGCTCCAGATAAAAAATGTAATCCAAGATTGAGGCCTATACTAAATTTAAGTAAGTCTTGGATTTCTTCATCAGGCTCAGTTTTACTAAATGAATCATCAAGATTCATCAAGACAAGTTCTGGAACCTTAAGGTTAAGTGCTCGAGCAATTTCACCACCAAGAAATTCAGCTATTAATGCTTTTTTACCCTGACCAGCTCCTCTAAATTTTAGCACATATAGGTAGCCATCATCTGCTTTTACTATAGCTGGTAGTGAACCACCTTCTCTTAGAGGTTGTACATACTGAATGACATTTACTGTTCGGATATCAATTTTATTCATATATGTTACAAATATAATTCATTACACAAAAGTTAGTTTTAATTATCCCTAATCCTAATAAAACTATGCTAGACAAAATTAAATGAATTTTATTAGCATTCCAGACATAATTATATAATGCTCACTTCAAAATATAAAGCAAAAATATTTTTGAAATTTTATCAAAGAAGATTTATAATTCGCAATGCAGAAACAACCGCACCTTCCATATAGCCTCCATATTCTATAGCAGTTTCTGTGCCTGACAAGAATAATTTATCATTCTTATAGCTTTGCTGCAATGCTGGATGACCATTGTTTTGATGTGGTCTTTGTACCATTTGATCTCCACCCACTACAAACTCATTTGTCCATATTTTATCAAAATAATTAGGAGGTTTTTTAGCCTCTTCTCCTAGAAGTTCAATTAATTGTTTTAGCACAAATTGTTTTCTTTCTTCTTGAGAGTAAGATGCTGCCTCACCATTCAAAAACCCTGTAAAACCAAATTTATTTTCTTCAAAGTTTGTGTGGTCGTGCATTTCTGTAATGATATTAGAGTGGCTAAACAACATCCCCGAATATCCGTTTTTTCTCCAGAAAGGTGATTCATACTCTAACACAAACTTAATTGAACCAGACATCCAGGTATGTACACTTGGCAAAAGCTGAGACATCATACTTGGTAGTTGAGGAGAAAACTGGATTTGTGAGCCTATAAGTTCTGGCGGCAAGCAAAGAACAACTATATCTGCATAGCGCTTTTCTCCATTTGAAATCTCAACCAACAACTCATTATCAACTTCTGAAATAGCAATTGCTTTTGTATTAAGGTCAATCTTTTCTGGATTTATTTTATTGACTAAAGCGTCAATAAGATTCTGAGTTCCTCCTTTTAATCTATAAGAGGGTTTTTCAGATTCTGAAACAAAAAAATGCTGTGGTGGTTGAGATGAGTTGGTTTGAAACAAAGAGATCCCTTTTGAATATTGCGGATATTTTTGCAGACCTAATTCATCTATCAAAGAAATTAAATTTTTGTGTATTTCAGAAAACCAAGTTGCGCCTAACTCTAGAGGTGTTCCTAGTTTTCCTTTTATAGTTTGTATACGCCCACCTAACCTTGATGAAGCTTCTATCACTTTAGCATCTTTACCTTTTTTTGACAATAAATAAGCCAAAGTTAAACCACTTAATCCACCACCAATAATTAATATTCGTTCTTTCATTTAATACTATCTCTGTAAAAAGCTATAGTAAAAATACAATAGCTTTTTTTAAATGTTAATTACTGAGGCCTACTAGAAAACACTAACCAATTTACACAAGCAAGTATACAAGTATTTGCAATACCCAAATAAACTAAAGGCCAGCTAAACCCAAACCAGTATATAACAGGGATCCAATATGTAAATATACTCCACACAGAAGACATACAAATGGGGCATTGAATAATAGGTTTTCTTAAATATTTATTGACTTTGAAAAATGTATAATCTTTATGAAACTGTATCCCAGTATTTGACAATGTTACCACAATCTTGGAATCAATGCGTTTTATTCGCTCATTTAAAAGGTTAACAAAAGCTACATAATTGCTATCTTTTTTAGTTATTAAAATTTCATTATAAGAAATACTAAAATCAAATTCTGGTATTTGCACACGCAATTTCTCTATAAATTCATTAAAAAAGAGCCCCTCAAAAATGACTTTTTCTTTGCGAGATTTCATTACCCATTTTTTAAATGGAAACAGTATCATCTCGCTATCATAATCTTTTCCATTTGGCATTTTTTCTGTTTCGCCTTTTGCAGAAATCCAAACCCCAACCATAAATAAAGATTGTATTAAAATATACCCTAATGCAGCTAAAATTGCATAAAAATAAAAACTTGGCTCCATAATTCTAAATGTTTTAAAGATGAAAAAGAAGCTTTATTTTATAGCAATAAAGCTTCTTTTGTATTACTTATAATTTGTTATTAATTAAACTACTTTATAAATTTTAACCTCAGGATTATCCTTTAGATAAGGTTTTAAACCGGTTACAACATCATTAGTAAACAAGGTTGTTGTTAAATAATTTTGTGCATCTTCAATATTTTTAAACCCGTGCAAAACCTGTACATCCTCTTCTCTAATTAAAAGTTCTTTGGAAGTCGCTCCTTTAATAGTTTCTAAAAAGGGTGCTTTGTATTTGCTGTATACACCTGCTGCGTTTGCTCTGTCCGCATCGTTAATATTAAGACTGATTTCTAAATATGCTTTTGTCATTTTATTACGTTTTAATTGTTATTATTATATTAATTTCTTCCTGCCATAACACCACCATCAATATCC
This sequence comes from Patiriisocius marinistellae, assembly GCF_009014635.1. Classification (GTDB taxonomy): domain Bacteria; phylum Bacteroidota; class Bacteroidia; order Flavobacteriales; family Flavobacteriaceae; genus Patiriisocius; species Patiriisocius marinistellae. Next base: position 218,341 of record NZ_BKCF01000002.1, read on the forward strand.
CAGATAGCACCTGTAACCCAGGCACTATTGTCGCCTAATAAAAAGTCAATAGTTTTTGCTATATCTTGAGATGTACCAACTCTACCTATAGGGTGAAAATCGTTAAAACCTTGTAACGTCTCTTCAATCTTATCTTCCTCTATAAACGAACCATAAATAGGTGTTACAACCACTGCTGGCGATACTGCGTTTACCCGTATATTACTCTCTGCTAACTCCATTGCTAAATGTTGTGTAAGACTATGTAAACCAGCTTTAGCCATAGAATATGCTGAAGATGGCGTGGCTTTTATAGCTTGTTTTGCCCACATAGATCCTATGTTTACAATAGACCCATTACCATTAGCAGCCATTACTCTTGCAGCTTCTTGCGTAATAAAGAAAAATGCTTTGTTAAAATTATGGTAGATATCATAATCCTGTTCTGTATGTTCTAAAAAAGGTTTTGGGCTAAAATAGCCAGCAGAGTTAACTAGGTATTTTAAGTTAGGCATCTCTTTAGATAGCGTCAAGGCAAATGCATTTACCTCTTCCATATCAAACAGATTTACTGCTTTAGTTTTAACATTTCCGAAGGCAGATAGCGCTTCTTTTGTTTTTTCTAAGTTTTTGTTAGCTCTACCTACAATAGTTACTTCTATGTTTTTCTCTAATAAAAGTTGCGCAGTAGCTTTACCCATTCCTGTAGTCCCTCCTATGATAAGCGCTTGTGTATTTTTCATTATCTTATTTATTAATAATTATACTGCAAAGGTCAATATAACATCAAGTATAGAAGATGGACAAAAACGAAAAGGAATGGTACTTTTAAGAAACAGATTTCCTAAACTCTAAAGGTGAGGAGTTTGTATTCTTTTTAAAATATTTTACAAAATATGATGGATCGTCAAAACCCAAACGATATCCAATTTGGTTTACGTTTAAATCTGAATATAAAAGTAAGCGTTGAGCCTCGAGAATAATTCGCTCTTTTATAATCTGTGAGGGAGTTTTATTGAGCAATTGATTTGTAAGATCTGACAAGGTTCTAGACGAGATAAAAAGTAGTCTAGCATATTCTGCTACCGTTAAACCTTTAGTATAATTTTCGTCAATTAAATTAATAAACTTAATTAGCTGGACTCTTTTTTCATCAAACATAATAGGGATATCGTTCTGTGTTTGATCACATTCTTGTTTTGTGCGCTGTATTTGTATGAGAAAAGCTTTGAGATATGCTTTTAGTAATTCTTCTTTACCAAATTCATCTGGATTTGCAAACTCTCTTTTTATTTGAGAAATATATTCGTCAAAAACATTTGCAGATGCATTTTTTATTGGGCAAAGTGGCTGTAAATAGGGATTGTTAAAAAGGTTATATTTCAGAAAAAAATCTGTCTCATTATCCTTCTGAACTATAAAGGTCTCATTAAAATGAAGCAAAATGCCCTCATAATCTGTATTATCATCAAAGTAGTGTACTTGGTTTTTTGCAATAAAAAAAACAGAATCTTTATCTACGTTGTAGGCTTTAAAATCTACAAAATGCTTGCCTTTACCTTTTTTAAACCAAAGAACTTGATAATAACTATGTATATGTGGCTTTGTCGTAAACCCTTTGTGTTTTGTGATGTACTCTTTTAAGTCATGGATAGCAAACTGTGGCTTATCTGGTTGATGCCTGTTTAGGTGATATTCAATGATAGTATTTTCAATTATCTTATTTGGCATTTACACAAATTTACTAATTTAATAAAAGGGTAATTTGATTTTGTAAAAAGCTGTTTTTTGTATGACATTAATTGAAAGTGTAGATTAAGCTTAATTAGATTTTTGTAATTAAGCCCAGAGTCAAGGAAAATATTTTTTGTTTAAGAATTTAAACAATATCGCATATTGTAAAAATGCCCAAGAATAATTGAAGATGAAAAAATAAACGTTCCATATTCAAAAATTTCTCCACGATCTTCGAATAAAATTGATATTAGAAAGCCGGCAAATGCAACCCACAAAAAAACACTAATTCCTTTAGTGAAATTTCCTTTTGTGGTTTTGTAAATTGAAATAAATGCTATTATAATAAAGAGTGCTGCAATAATTGGGTTGCTGAGAAATCCAATTCCCATCGCAAGAAATGTAGGCACTGCAAGACAATGAATGATGCAAAGAAATGCGCTAATAGCTCCTAATTTATCCGCCCAGTATATTTTTTTAGTTTGTGTCATTTTTTGAATGTCTTATTGTATTCCAAATATTTTACCTTATCGACTTTAACGTCATTCCAAATGTCTAAAACCATGATTTCAATACGTTTGTCAATTAAATCTTGAATATTATCTCTATAGGCTTGATAATCGTCGTAATGTGTTTGAGATACATGGTTGAATTTATTCTGAAAATAAGTCAAAGGGTTAAACCAATAAGTTTGAGTTATTAATTCATTTCGATAACGGTTATCTTCTTCCACCTTCGCGGTAGCTTGTTTCATTGCATTATTTATTAATGCTGTTATCGAATTTCTTCTTACATTTTTTATACGTGATGTGTCTTTTGCAACTTCAGTCTGTTTTAAATTTGGATATAGTTTATAAAGTTGTTCGTTAGTTAATGCATTTGGTTGGTCATAGATCTCATCTGTTTTATCTCTTTTTGCATCAATTATATCAACCATTAAATTAGTTGGTCTTTCGATACTCACCCATTGTTGCACGGCAGCAGGTACGATAAAGGCGAAGAGCAGCCAAACGCCAATCATTTGTAAGGTATTTGAAACTGTGTTTTTTCCGAATTTCAGAATTAAAAAATAAATAATTATCCAAAAGAGTAGATAGATGCTTACCCATAAGAAAACCTGCCAGAACACATTTTCAGTATTAAAAACAGTTGTAAGCATAGCGCCATAAATAAGCAAACCCAGTAGAATGAATAATAGGAGTAGGGTATAAAATGCCGTTCTTGAAAGTATCCACCAATTTTTTGAACCTGTTTGTACAAATACCAGCGGTAAAAAACCGTGTTCAGCCTCCCGACCTTTTATGTTGTAAAGTAAGACCAATAATAAAAGGGGTAGTAGGTATAGAATCACAAATGAAAAATCTAAAGTACCGGACTGAATACGCTCCGGATTAGCAATTTCTTTTGCCATATCGGCATCGTAAGGACTGCTTGATGTACCAATTGCTTTATAAAATCCGTAGTGCTCCGTTTGTCCAATACTATAGACAATTGCAGGCGATGGTTTTTTAAAGTGATAAGTAGGAGTGCTCCAAATAGCCCAAAACGGAGTTGTTACATCTACCCAGGGTCTGTTTTCCGGTCCTTTTTTATTATTTTCAAAATAGGCTACTACAGTTTCTTTTTCAGTTTTTGCTTCCTTATTTATGCGTTCTATTTCGGCATTTTGCTTTTCATATAAATCTGCACCATTTTGCAAACCATAAATACTTGCGATGATGAAAAGTAATAGGGCTACAATTTTAAAAGGGCTACGTACAAAATGTTTCCACTCGTATAAAAATATGCTTACGTTTCTCATACAATTTGTATCTTTTTAGTTCCCAAAACAATAAGTACTACCACTAAAATTGACCATAGCATCATAAAAAACATATCTAAGATATAATTTGGTAGTACTACGGAAATTTGAGTGGGTTTATAATCGAAATCTGGAACTGATTTAAAAAAGGCATTATCTTCTTTCCAGCCCCAATTTCCTGTTTTAGAACCCCCAAAGGTTTGTTTATCATTCAACATTTTAATAAATACTCGTCTGTAATTTTCTACTTGTAGCAAAAACTCCTGATGATGTAAATTATCGCTCGCCATAAACCCCATACTAGTATTTTGCAAGGAAATAAAAGGGTTAACCATACCGCCTAACTGAAAGTTTTTTTTCTGCTTTTGAAGTATATCCCGGTTATTTCCAAAATGTTTATCCCAAACACTATTTCCATAATCTTCATCGGCCTGCATTCGCATACCGTCGAAATTTATAGGTAGTTGCGACAAACTATCTACACCATATTCTTTAAGCACTTTTTCTTTTAAAGCGATACCTCTTTTATCGGCAGGATTATGCCCATCCAATCCTTTTGAACGGTCTTCTTTCATCGCAGATTGAAATTCGTTTCTACTAGGTAATGAATTCCATTTTTCTACAGAACTCATTAATATATTTGGTAAAAACAGCGTCCATATTATCCAAATACCCAGCATTGAAGTTAAAGAGAGCGTAGCATTTTGCCACCGTGCAGAAAAGAAAACAGTGAGTCCGCTAATAATAAAATAGTACAGACAATAAGTCAAGAAGAATAAACCGGTTCTGATTAAAATTTCGGAGTTTAAACTTTGAAAATTAAGAACACCATAGACTAAAAGGATAAAGGTTAATAAGAGTACTCCATACAACCAAACTGATAGCGCTTTGGATAAAATAATTTGTAAAGGTTTGGCGCCTTGCAATACGAGTAATTTTAGGCGTCCGGTTTGTTTCTCGTTACTCACCGTGTTAAACGCTAAGAAAATTAATAATAAGGGCACAATGTATTGTAATAAAAGTGAGGGTTTTAGTTTTCCAAATCGCGAGACGGCTTGCATTTGTGATGCTTCGGAATGTATTATTTCATTTTGTACATGTCCCTCTACTCGGAGTACATTTCCTGTAACTGTGTTTACTCCTTCATCGAGACTGCTTAATAAGTTGGAAGGTTTAAACACATAAGTTCCGTAATGTGCAGCACTGTGTGGATTCATTTCATCAATACTAACCCATTGTTGCCGAACGTGATCTTTGGCATTTTGATGGGTTTGCTGTTGTTTTTGTGTTTGATAATTACCTAAAAAAACAGAGAGCAGCAAGATTGCAATAAAAGCAATACTAATACTTAAAAATATGCGGCTACGGACAAAAAAGCGCCATTCGTTTTTAATGATTTGCAACATAATATTCTTCTTAGTTTTGCATAAATTGTAGATACAACGTTTCAAGTTCGTTAGCGCTAACATTTTTGCTATGTAACTCCTTCACGAGAACTCCATTTTTTAAGATACCGATACGATTACACACTTCTCGAACTCGAAAAATATCGTGAGAAGCCATTAAAATTGTTGCACCTTCCGAAGCAAGTTTTTTGAGAAGTATAGAAAGTTCGTTGCTAGCTAATGGGTCTAAACCACTGGCAGGTTCGTCCAATAAATAGACTTTTGCTTTTTTTGCATAGGCAATCGCGATTCCTACTTTTTGTCTCATTCCTTTAGAGTATCCACCCACTTTTTTATTGTGCGCTTCTGAAGCCAATCCACAAGTAGTTAAATAGGTTTCCAGCTGGCTCTTAGTATATTTTAAACCTGCTAGCTTGCAGAAATAATCTAAGTTTTCTAAACCCGATAAATACGGATAGAGGTTTACATTTTCAGGAATATAACCAACAAGTTTTCTAGTCTCTTGGGAGTTATGAGTAGTGTCTATCTTGTTAATAGATACTTTTCCTGAATCTGGTTTGAGAAACCCCAATAACATATTTATGGTAGTAGATTTTCCGGCTCCATTCGCTCCTAAAAGACCTAAAATTTCGCCTTTATTTACATTCAGGTTTAAGTTTTGAATAGCAAGATCACCCTTAAATGATTTATTAACGTTTTGTAATTGTATCATAAAATTATCGTCATTAATGCAACTAAGTTGCGAAAATAGATAATAAAATTTGCAATTGCAACATAGTTGCATTAATTTTGTTTTATGGGAATTATCAGAAAAACTAAAGCCGTAACGACAGTATTACAAATTTTTGAAGAAAAAAATGAAGCGAAATCGGTAGTGCACCTCATAGAACTTGTAAAGGATAAAATGAATAAAACTACAGTATATCGAATTTTAGATAGACTTGAACAAGACGGAGTGATACATTCATTTAATGGAAAGGATGGTTTAAAATGGTATGCTAAGTGCGAGGGGTGTTCTGCAAACCATCATTCAGATAAGCATCCACATTTTCAATGTACAGAGTGTGATAAGGTGGAGTGTTTATCTATAGAGATTAATATTCCTTCTATAAAAAATCACAAAGTTGAATCAACAGACATTCTTTTAATGGGACAATGTGAAGTTTGTTGTGTTTGATAATGGTTGTATAGGTTTATTTATAATTCTTTATATGTTTAAAGGTGTGAGCTTTTCTAGTTAGCAAAAAACCTTATTTTATCATTAACTCTCGAATATGTTTACAGGAGCATTTCCGTAGCTTAGAAACTGTTCTTGAAATTCTGTTAAATTAAAAGTATCTCCTTTTAAAGTTTTCATTTCATCTCTAAGGGAATAAATTTCAGAAAAACCGGTGAAGTAAGAACTGAGTTGCGCAGAAGTTAACGTGACTCTCATCCATTTTTCTTCTGCTTCAGTATTTTCTTGAAACGCTTCTGCAATCATCAATTTTTAGCTTTTTCTTTTTGGAGATTAAGCACATGATAACTATAATCCAGAATTGTATTTGTCACAGATTTCAATTGCCATTTATACCACATTAACCATATTTCTGGAGAATAATTATAGCCTTCTTCTATCATCATTATTTCAGTATAGTTTGGCCAGCCTTCTATCATTGAACCATTAGCTAGTACAGGTTTAATGATACTTGGAGATTATTTACCCTACACAAGCTGCGTATAATGACCAGGAATTCCTTCATTTATATTCAAGATTTGAAGGATAAAATGATTGTATTCTCTTAAAAATTTTCGGCTTCTTTTTCGTTGTATGCGTCAAGTGGAGTCACATTGTAATACGTGTCCTTTCCTTTTTCTTAAGGGCCGGGGCTAGATACAGATGCACCGCTTACTCCACGCATATGTATAGGCATTTCTCGCACCTCTAATGGTTTAGACGGGTCTTGTGTTAATAGGTCGTTTTTCTTTTACAAATGTAGCAAGGATGGGTATCTGTCGTTTTATTTCATCAACAAAGTCTTCACGATCCACATGTTTTTAAGCTGATTAATTAATAATAGTTTCACTTATTCTCCTTATTTCCAATAATACCTTGTAGTATAAAAGCGATAAAAATTACTAGAGCAGATCCAGCAAGATTTAACCATAAATATGGCATTAAGTCAATCCACCATATATAGACAATAATAGCTTGGGTAATGATGGCTGCGATAAATACAGCTCTACTTTTAACGTATCTAAAAAAGAAAGCGAGAAGGAAAATGCCTAATACATTTCCGTAGAAAATAGAACCTATTATATTAACAAGTTCGATTAAATTTTCAAATAGATTGGCTACGCAAGCTACACCAATTGCAATAGCTCCCCAGAGCATGGTAAACCATTTTGAAGCATTTACATAATGTTTATCGCTCCTACCTTTTTTGTTACGTTTGTAAAGATCGATTGTTGTGGTAGAACCTAAGGCATTTAATTCAGAAGCTGTTGAGGACATCGCGGCGCTTAATATTACTGCGAGTAATAATCCTATTAGTCCTTTTGGAAGATTGTTTAAAATAAAATGAATAAAGACATAATCTTTGTCATTAACTTCTGCGTCTGGATTTGCTTTTTTAATGGTTTTTTTTGCTTGATCTCTTAATGAAGCTTCTTGCGTATTAAGTGTAGCAATTTCAGAAAGTATACCACTTTTATCATCTGTATCTTTCATTACAGAGAACGTGAGTTGCTTGGCTCTAATTTCTTTTTCTATTTGTGTTTTTTCAGCTTCTAATGATTGATATTCTTGTGCAAACTCAGATTCCATGACATCTTTTACAGAGCTAGGATTAAAGTGTAATGGAGATGTGTTAAATTGATAAAAAACAAATACCATAACACCTACGAGCAATATAAAGAATTGCATAGGTACTTTTAAGAGGCCGTTAAAAATCATCCCCATTTGCATTTCCTTCATTGAACGCCCACTAAGGTAACGTTGTACTTGACTTTGATCTGTGCCAAAATAGGAGAGGGCTAAAAAACTACCTCCAATGATTCCACTCCAAAAGGTATATTTATTTTCTAAGTTAAATGAAAAATCAAGGACATCTAGTTTGCCACTCGCACCAGCAATTTGCATTGCTTTGTCAAAGTTAATATCCAGTGGGAGGTAATTGAGTATGATTAAAAAAGCGATAAACATCCCGCCAAAAATGACACCCATTTGTTGCTTTTGGGTAACACTTACAGCTTTTGTACCACCACTTACGGTATAGATAATAACGAGAACACCAATAATAATATTTAACTGTATTAGGTCCCAACCAAGCACGGCAGATAAAATAATAGCTGGTGCAAAAATGGTAATCCCTGCGGCGAGTCCTCGTTGAATTAAAAATAGTATTGCAGTAAGTGTTCGTGTTTTTAAATCGAATCGCGTTTCTAAATATTCGTAAGCGGTAAAAACTTTAAGCCTGTGATAAATGGGAATAAATACAAGACAAATAATTACCATAGCAATGGGTAATCCAAAGTAAAATTGTACAAACCCCATCCCACTATGAAAAGCCTGTCCTGGTGTAGAGAGGAATGTTATAGCACTAGCTTGTGTAGCCATTACACTTAGTCCAATTGTCCACCAGCGAGAGTCACTACCGCCTTTAAGGTAGTCTGTAACGTTTTGACTTCCGCGCGCTTTGTAAGTTCCATAGAGAACGATAAATACTAATGTACCAATAAGGATGTACCAATCAATTTGCTCCATTTATGCGTAGTGTTTCATTAATAAGTAAAAAAGAATGATATATGCTGCATTGAGTACGAGTACTAATGTAAATTTCTTTTTCCAGACAAATTTGTCTTTTACTTGCTCAACTACTTTATCTACTTCCATAAAATTACTATTAATTTATTCAAAATGAATTAAAGATGTCTGGTTGAGCGCAGTCGAAATCTCCATTGTGAAGACGAATAAATTTTAAAACAAAAAATAATTCTCGTCCTTATATTTCTCGAAAGCACTCGAACAGAGTAATATCACTTCCCAATCGAAATTAAATTAGCAAACAATCTATATGCTCCAGGGACACCTGCTGGCAACTCTCTAAAAAAGCTGAGTCCAGTGTAAATATAATGCCCTTTGCCATATTGAGCAACTAGAAGTGATCCTTTTGAAATTGAAGCTCCTTTATCTTTCATTCCTAAAATAGGAGTAAACTCTTTGCCCCATTCCTCAGGAAAATATAAACCTCTTTCTTGCACCCAATTTTCAAAATCAGCTTCGGTTATTTTGTTGGGAGTATTTAAAATTTTATGGTCTTTTGCTAATAACTGTACTTCGCTAAACTCATCAGTTACACGGTCACGGGATAATTTTAACTCGTAAGGTGCTAAATCTTGAGTCACTAATCTATGCGATGTATTGTACTGTAAAATTAAAGTTCCACCATTTTCAACATAACCATCAAGCGCTTTTTTTGCAAATGCCAATTCAGGTACCGTATTATAAGCTCTAATTCCTACTACGATGGCATCAAATTGTTTAAGATTTTCTTCGGAAATTTCTGCTGCTAAAATTGTCGTAACATCATACCCAATTTGTTTTAAACTTTCAGGAATAGCATCTCCAGCACCGTTTATATAACCAATGTTTTGTCCCTTTTTTTCAATTGAAATGCGTGCCACTTTAGCCTCAGAAGGCAATAAAACAGATTGATATGGAATGTGGTCGTAGTCAATTAAAACTAATTCATTTTCATAATAACGGTCGCCTACTTGAACTACTGGTTTCAATAATCCTTCGCTTTGAGTTACAGGTGGAGTTACTGTAAAATTTAGTGTTGTGCTTTCGCCAGAACGTTCTAAAGAAAATGGGAGGGAAGCTGGAGTTATTTTCCAGCCCGCTGGGGCATTTAATAGTACCGTACCACTCACATTATCTCTTCCTCCGCGCACTGTTACTGGAACTGTTTTTGAATTTTTATTTGCAAAAATCAATACCTTTTCAGCAATGCTGGATGTTGCTTCGGGTAGTATTTGTAAAGGCCTGTAAACTTCACCATCAACAGGATCATTAAATTTGAAAACAACATCACGAACAATGCTTAATGACGCGCGACCTATTTGCAAATTAAAAACTATTTGTTCTGGTGCTGGCGTCTCTGGCAGCCCAATCATATCTTTAGGCGCATTGTACATTCCTAAAGTACCCTTTTTATTTAACCAATAAGCCGTTGAGGGCATGTCGTTTTCTGAAATGAGCTGCACTTCTAGTTCCGTCTTTTCATTATTAGTCAAAGTAACAACGTTGCTATTAAGCGCTTTTCCCGAAACAGTTTTAATACTATTTAGCACAACAGGTTGTCCGCTACGATTAATGGCTTCAATATTCACTTTAAAAGAAGCTTTTGGGTTAATAGTTTCGGTTTCTGAAATGGCTTCTAAAAAGATTCCGCCGCAGTCTAAAATCAATTTTTCTAACTGCGGAAGTTTAATGGATTTCCAGTGGTTGTCTTTTGATAATTTCAGCAGTTCATAAGCCTGTACCAATTGCGGTATCATTGCAGATGGATCTTTAAAATTGAAATTTTCTGCTAGTGGATTAAGAATGTTTCCAATAGCAGCTCCACCATCAATGCGTGACCATGAAGTATTAATACCGTCAAATATATTTGTATTATCGGTAGGGAAATCTCCTTTTAAAAATTCTAAATATTCAGTTTGATTTCCGCGGGATCCTGTACTTCCAAAACCTTGACTTTTATGCATGCTTCGGCTTAAAGATGCGATTTCGCCATTTGATAATCCAAGGGAAGGGTAATAATTTCCTGTTTCAACCGAGACTAATTTTGATTTGTCTGCCTCCTCAAATTTTTCTCTACTTCCGTAGAACCACCAAGAGGTGTTAAACATTAGACGTTTAGGTTGCCAAGTTCCAAATGTTTTTGCCGTCTCAGGATATTTTGTTGCATCGTTAACTAAGTCAAATGCTTCAAAACTTAACATTGCTGAAGAGGTATGATGACCGTGCGTACTTCCAGGACTGCGATGATCAAAACGATTGACTATAACATCTGGCTTAAATTTACGAATAGCTCTAACTACATCGCTCAGCACCTCTTCTTCGTTCCAGATTGCCAAAGTCTCATCTGGGTGTTTTGAGTACCCAAAATCATTAGCACGTGTAAATAATTGCTGTCCGCCATCTGTGCGACGAGCAGCTAATAATTCCTGCGTGCGAATTACACCGAGCAATTCTCTAATTTCTGGACCTACAAGATTTTGTCCTCCATCGCCACGCGTTAATGACAAATATGCTGTGCGTGCATGAACATCATTTGCTAAATAAGAAATTAAACGCGTATTTTCATCATCAGGATGTGCTGCGACGTAAAGTGCGCTTCCTAGAAAATTAAGGTTTTGTAATTCGTGATATATTTGTGAACTAGTAGGTTTTTTAGGCTGTTGCCCGAGGGAGGTTGCGACAATTCCTATTAAAAAAATAATGGAAGCAAAGCGTAATTTTATCATTGAGCGACTATTTTATCTTAGTGTCTCAAATATAGTAAAATTGGTTTGTGGGTTAGATTTGTTAAGAGTTCTTTAACGTTTAATAGAAGGGAATATAATTTATAACTTTGCTGGTAATTATAGTTGTCGAAATCACTATTTAATCAAAAAACTCTATAATCCCAGCTCATCTCTTAGGCCACTAAACTTTTCGCTATTTCTATTCCAGTATGGGGATTGAATGCGTTTCAATAAAGTCGCTGTAGTAACATTTCCGTCGGCATGTGTTTCTTCCCAATTATTAATAGTATGTGGAAACGTGTTGTTAAAAGTTATTCTTAGTTCTTTTTTAAGTTCTGGGTATGTAATTGTGTAAATGTTTTGCTCTATTTCTTTAGAAAGCGCTCCAACGGCATTAAATGCTTTAATCTCTTTATGTGAAAGACGTATGGTTTCAAATGCTGGAATTGCTTTAAATTTCCCCATTGGTAGCTCAGAGGGATTCAAACGAATGATGTTCCAGAGTTCATCTTCAATCCAAGTTTTCTCCAGAGATAACTCTTGGTCGCCTTCACTTTCAAAATAAGAGTTGGCTTTTATTTCAAATTTAGTTTTGTTATTTAATTGCATAAACGTTTGACCGCACCATTCTTGAACTGAGTTTGTGATTTTTAAAGCGTGTCCTGTATTTTGAACAGGGCTAAAAGTACTTGTCATGATACTGTACGGATAAACACCGGTATTAAATTTTTTGACTAGATTTAATTTCAGCATTGGTATATTGCTATTGTTTTGATTGTCTGCTTTTACTTGTAGTTTTGGGGTAAAATCTTCGGTCACAAAAATGGTTACAGCTGTGCCTTTTCTTACTTCCCCGTATCGTGATTGATTTAGTTGATAGCTTGAAATTTCGGCAGTGCCTGCATACCAATAATCTGAAAATTCTTTATTAAGTACTCTGGGTGTTGCATTGACGATGCTTTCTGTTTTTGAAATTTCAGAAGCACTTGCAGCTAGCTCTTTGTCTTTTTTTGTTTCGCAACTTGTAAAAAACAGTAGGGTTGTAATTGAGAATAGGAGTGCTTTTTTCATAGTAGTTATAGGCTTAATATAATTATCTTTTTAAATGCTGGCTAGAGCTATTTATTTTCATAAAATAAATGTAAAATGTGCTCATCCGCAAAGCATTTTAAATTTCTTTGAGTTTAAAGTTAAGTCGTTTGTTTTTTAGAAACTAACTCTAGTAGTGTTTCATTAACAAGTCTTGTAGGTAAGCCCATAACATTGAAGAAACAACCCTCTATTTTCTCAATACCTACATAGCCTAGCCAATCTTGAATTCCATAGCTTCCAGCTTTATCAAAAGGCTTGCACGTGTTGAGGTAGTATTCAATTTGTGCTTCGGAAATTTCTTTAAAATAAACCTTCGTAACATCATATACTGTTTTTTGCCAATCTCTCGACGTGAAACAAACCGAAGTGAATACCTCGTGCATTTGTCCGCTAAGGCTATTGAGCATTACTTTTGCATCCTCAAAATCTGTAGGTTTTCCTATGGCTTTATCGTTGTGCCAGACTATAGTGTCGCTAGTAATGACTACATCATTCTCTTTCAAATCTGTGAACACTGATGCTTTTAATTCTGCCAAGTAATTAGTAATCTGTTCTCGTTTTAAATTTGAAGAAAAGACCTCCTCAACTTCACGAACGTCAATAGTAAAATCTAAATCTAGTTCTTTAAAAAAGTATTGCCTACGAGGACTTCCCGAAGCAAGGATGATATTGTGATCTTTTAATTTTTCTTTTAACATAGGTTTATTTTAAAATGTGTAAGGATATATTAATAATGAACAAATACCCAAAAACATAATGATTTTAAGTAGGGTTGAAATTTTTGAAAAATCAGATTTCTTTTTAGCATTCCAAATATTGACTAACACAAAAAATAGGGGTGCTATAATTAAAAATAGGAAATACAGCATTAATGGTTTTGCGCTGTAAATATGCATGTATAAATGATAGATGATACCAACTAATAAACATACGGTAAGACCAAATGCAACATAAACAGTACGCTGACGTCCAATGGCAATAGGTAATGAATTTCGCCCACCTTTACGGTCACCATTAATATCTTGCAGGTCTTTAATGATTTCTCTAATTAGATTTATACTAAAAGCGAACAACGCATATTGTAAAAGAATAATCGTCGCAGTGAGGGTTTTATGAGTTATTTGTTCTTCAATTGCGGGGTATAAATCAAATATAATACTCGTAATAAGTACCATTGCTACTAGTAAAGAAACCACCACATTTCCTAATAAAAATACTGTCTTAAAACTTACAGAATACCCATAAAGTAACGCTGCAATTATAACAAAGACAGCGGCTAACGACGGATGACCTATTAGATTACTCAAGGAAAAACCTGCTAAAACCCCAATAGATGTGAATATTATATAAAGATTAGAAGCTTTTTTTTCTGAAATATCAACTCCAATTAACACACGTTTTGGATTGTTAATTTTGTCTGTGTCAACGTCGTAGATATCATTGATGATGTTTCCGCCTGCGGCAATACAGATAGTTGCGATAACCAATAGAAAAAAAGACAGTGAGTTTAACGAAGTGGGAAAGTGCATCGCTTCTAAAAAGCCGTACTTAACAACGATTAATAGTAGCGTTATAAGCAGAAGATTTATGGGACGAGTTATCTTTAGAAGGTGCATAGTTCTAGCTTATCTTGAAATAGTAATCTTATACATTAAAATAACCTTTAGTCGTATCTAGCGCTAACAATGCTACTATAATCCCATTTACCTTGAACTTTAAGAACTTGCTCAATTACATCGCGTACGCAACCTTTGCCGCCGTTTTTATGAGAAACGTATTTACTCATAGCTTTAATTTCTGGCACAGCATCTTGTGGGCAGCAGGGGAGTCCTATGTTTTGCATCACTTGATAATCTGGAATATCATCACCCATGTATAATACATCTTCACGATTTAAGTTATTATCTGCAATGTACTTTTCAAGAGTTTCGGTTTTGTGATGAGCACCTAAATGAATGTCTTTTATTCCGAGGCCGGCAAGCCTTTTTCTTACCCCTTCATTTGTTCCTCCAGAAATAATGCAAATGTTGAACCCCTTGTTCAAAGCCTCCTTCAAAGCGAAGCCATCTTTAGTGTGCATTGTTCTAAACATTTCTCCATCAGTTGTGATATTTATAGTTCCATCTGTGAGTACACCGTCTACATCAAAAACCAGTGTAGTAATGTTATTTAAAAGTTGTTTGTAGCTCATATTTAGCAATATAGATTTTGTCTATAGTTAATTTATTTTCTTTTTAATATACTCCTAGTCAGTGTCATGTACACTTTTTCTTGAAGCTCTGCTTCAATCATTGATAAGTGTTTTTCAATAGTCACAATATCGCCTCTATTTGCTGGTCCGGTCTGTGCTTTTGACGGAGAAAGTGTTTCAATTTTTTTCGCAGTTTCAGAAATCAATGGTTTTAATAATTCAAAATCTAAGCTTTTTTCTTTTAGAATATCTTCGGAAATATGATACAATTCATTCACAAAATTATTTACAAAAACAGCAGCAAGATGAATTTGTGCTCGCTCACTTGAATTTATATCGACCACTTTATTTGAAATTAATTCTCCTAATTTTCGAAGTAATTTTAAATCATTTTCTTTTTCTGCTTCAATGCAAATAGGGATAATTTTAAAGTCAACTTCAGTGTTTTTAGAAAAGGTTTGTAGCGGGTAAAAAATACCGCGGTGGTGTTTTTTAGAAATAGTATTCATTGCAACTCCGCCAGATGTGTGAACAACAAGTTTGTCTTTTAATTTAAGTTCTTTAGTAAAGCCCTTAATTGCATCATCTGGAATTGCGACAATATAAACATCTGCAGAGGAATCAATCTCAGAAATTTTTGAAATAAGAGGTGTTCCTGCTTTTGTAGTTGTTTCTGTTGTGTTTCGGGTGTATCCTTGTATCACATTAACTCCCTTAGTTTCATGGAAGATTTTATGTAGATGTTGGCCTACATTTCCGAAGCCTAAAATAACGACACGTATCATAGGGTAAAAATACGTTAAAATTTCGGCATTTATAAAAGCTTTTGTTGTCCTTAAATGGCTTTATGTCGTATTTTTGCAAAAAAAAATAGCATGCAAAAAAAGCTCGCTGCCGTCCTGTTTTCTACTCGCTTAACTGCCACATTATTTATTGTTTTTGCCGTTGCCATGGCTGTTGGAACATTCATGGATGCCTCTTCAGAAACATCGCCTACGCCATACTCTAATGAGATGATTTACCGTGCTTGGTGGTTTGAGGCAATCATGGGAATTTTTGTAATTAATTTCCTCGGAAATATTACACGATATCGCCTTTGGACTCGTGAGAAATTAACAACTTTAATTTTACACCTTTCATTCATTTTAATTCTAGTTGGCGCATTTGTGACTCGGTACATTGGCTATGAGGGACGTATGCAGATTTATGAGGGAGCAACTTCAAATTCTTTCTTATCAGATGATATTTACATGAATGGCTTTATCGATGGTGATTATGTGGTTGATGGACAACAACAAAGATTGAAGTTGAGTCCAAAAAAATTGAACTTATCTGAGCGCTTAAATAATGATTTTAGCATTGCTACTAATTATAATAATGTGCCAGTAACTATTAAATATAAAAATTTTATTAATAATGCTACCAGTGGATTAATAGAAACTGAAGAAGGAGAATCGTTCATTAAAATA
Source organism: Patiriisocius marinistellae (assembly GCF_009014635.1). Classification (GTDB taxonomy): domain Bacteria; phylum Bacteroidota; class Bacteroidia; order Flavobacteriales; family Flavobacteriaceae; genus Patiriisocius; species Patiriisocius marinistellae. Next base: position 234,523 of record NZ_BKCF01000002.1, read on the forward strand.
GTCGAAGCAGGAGATGGTTCGCGTCACGATCATTGGGTTAAAGAAGGTGAGGTTTCGAATATTCATAACGTACTTTTTGCTTTCAATGAACCTACTAGTGGAGCGATAAATATAGGTTTTGACTATACTACCGAAGAATTTACAATTGATAGCCCGTTTGAAGGTACGTTTATGCGAATGGCAGATAGGATGGAAGGGGCGGTTGTTGCAGATAGCTTACAACCTTTAATGTTGCGTTCTTTGTACAATTTTGGAGAGATGGCATTTGTAATTCCAGACCCTGTTACTACTGGAAGACGTGGAATAATTAAAGGAACTAAAGAAAATCCTTCTGGGACAGATGCGCTCATTGTTGAGGTTGCTTCTGGCAATGAAACAAAATATATAGAATTATTAGGAGGTAAAGGAACATTCCCAGATCCAGAAAAAGTAACCGTAAATGGAATGGATGTTTACTTAACGTATGGTTCTAAAAAGTATGAACTTCCTTTTAGCATTACTTTAAAAGATTTTATTGCAGAGAAATATCCAGGAACACAAAAAGGATATAAATCATTTAAAAGTGAGGTTACAGTAAATAATGAAGACGGCTCTTTTGCTGAAGAAGAAATTTATATGAACCATATTTTAGATAAAGATGGTTATCGTTTTTTCCAAGCGAGCTTTGACCAAGATAAAGAGGAGTACACAGTGTTATCTGTAAACCATGATTTTTGGGGAACATGGATTACGTACATTGGATATTTTCTATTGTATTTTGGATTGATGGCAATATTATTTGATAAAGGGTCACGTTTCGGTTTCCTTGAAAAATATTTGAAGAAAATTAAAAAGAAAAAAGCTGCTCTAACAATAACTGCGCTATTAGCAATTGCAACTACTGGGTTTTCACAAGCTAGTCATGAGCATAATACTACGGCAGTAGGGCAGGCAGATTCTATTATTAGTGCAACATCAGTTTCAAAAGAACATGCAGCAAAGTTTGCACGGTTGGTAATACAGGATAATGGACGAATGAAACCCATAGGGACTTTTGCCAGCGAATTGATTAGAAAGGTAAGTGGGAGCAACTCTTATAATGGTCTTGATGCAAATCAAGTTTTTATATCGATGACGCAATACCCACGTTTATGGACACAAGTTCCTTTAATTGCATTAAAGCGAGGAAATGATAGTATTCGTGAAGTTGCTGGAGTTCCAAAGGGTACAAAGCAAATAACATTATTAAATTTATTTGATAAGGATGCAAATTATAAACTAGAGCCTTATCTCGTTGATGCAACATCAACAAATACGCCTAATCAGTTTCAAAAAGACTTTATAAAAGCGCATGAGAGCTTTTATTTATTGAATCAAGCGTTAAGTGGTTCTATCCTAAAAATATTTCCTATACCTAATGACCCTGGTAATAAGTGGGTTTCATTTCCAGAATTAAATGAAGCTAAAATTAAAGGACAAGACTCTATATTTTCAAGGACGGTCTTGCCACTTTATTTTGAGAGCTTAAGAAGCGCGACAACAGATAATGATTACTCTAAAGCAGATGAGGTGTTAGACTTGATTAGAAAATATCAAGAAAACCGAGGTAGCGAAGTAATGCCTTCAGAACAAAAAGTAACTGCTGAGTTAATGTACAATAAAGTAGATATTTTTAATAGACTTTATAAATATTTCACGGTATTTGGAATTTTAATGTTTATTGGAATTATTGTTCAGATCTTCAAAGATGGTAAAGTTGTTAACGGCCTTATAAAAACGTGTAAATATATTATATGGGCCTTTTTTATAGCGATGACAGTAGGATTGATTGCACGTTGGTACGTTAGTGGTCACGCACCTTGGAGTGATGCGTATGAGTCTATTATTTACGTTGCATGGGCAACGGTATTTTTTGGTCTTGCATTTGGTCGTAAAAGTGATTTGACAATCGCATCTACGGCATTTGTTGCAGCAATTATTTTGTGGGTTGCACATAGAAATTGGTTAGACCCGTCAATTTCAAACCTAGTTCCAGTGTTAGATAGTTACTGGTTAATGATACATGTTGCGGTTATTGTAGCTAGTTACGGCCCCTTTACGCTCGGGATGATTCTTGGAATTACAGCATTAATTTTAATGTTGTTTACTAATGACAAGAATAAAATTAAAATGGATCTTAATATTAAAGAGATAACAACTATTAATGAAATGGCGCTCACGGTAGGGCTTGTAATGTTGACTATAGGAAATTTTCTTGGTGGACAGTGGGCAAACGAAAGTTGGGGGCGTTACTGGGGTTGGGATCCTAAGGAAACTTGGGCGTTAATTAGTATTATGGTGTATGCATTTGTAATTCATGCTAGACTAGTGCCAGGATTACGTGGAAAATGGATTTATAACGTAATGTCAATACTGGCTTATGCGTCAATTATGATGACGTACTTTGGAGTTAATTTCTATCTCACAGGTTTGCACTCTTATGCAAGTGGAGATGTACCGGTAACGCCCACATTTGTTGGATATATAGTAGGGGCATTAATAATATTAATGATTATTTCGTATTTCCCGTATCGTAAATACTACTTAAAGAAGAAATAAAATTTATAGCTATATTATTTTAAAACACCTCTTTGTTAAAGCAAAGAGGTGTTTTTTTATCTCATCCAGAAGCAATCAATTAAATCAGTCGCCATATGAAAAAGAAGTCCAATAGCTACAACTCTAAATTTCTTAAAAAATAAAAGTAGGGTATAGCACATAATGGCAATATAACTGTGTAGAAAGTGAAATCCAACACTGCAACGGTCTGGATCAAACATAGGATCTGCGAACAAGTGGTCTATATCTACAAGCATTGTTGCAAGCAATATTAAGTACGCCTTTTTCCAATTGGCTCTAAAAAATACCCACGCGATTGCTGCAGGGAATAAAAGGTGTAGTGAATAATGAGTTATGGTTTGTAGCATGACTTCGGAAATATAATACGGATATCTCTTAGAATTTCATTACCCATCTTAAAAATTTGAGTTTCATTTCAGAATATGGCCCATATTTTAAGGGTAATTCAAGCCAAGTTGGTTTATCGAGAATACTTTTATAATGAGTAAATGTGTCAAAACCAGCTTTACCGTGGTAATTACCCATTCCGCTGTGACCCACTCCACCAAAGGGTAGGTGTGGATTCGTAATATGCATTACAGCTTCATTAACAGCGCCACCTCCAAACGAAATTTCTTTAAAAATCTTCTTCTTAATTTTAGAGCTCGAAGTAAATACATAACAAGATAAAGGTCGAGTAAGACTATTTACCTTAGTAATTGCCTCGTCTATAGTGTTATAAGGAATAACAGGGAGAATAGGTCCAAATATTTCTTCTTGCATCACATCATCTTCAAAAGTAACATCCTTAAGAACTGTAGGTTGAATATAACGTTCGCTCTTTTTTAAACTTCCTCCAAAACAAACGTTATCTTGATTTATCATTGAAGCCAATCTTTCAAAATTATCCTCATTTATAATTTGAAGATAGTTGCCATTCTCAAAACTGTAGTCAGCTTCGGAAATTTCTGCTTTTAAAATCTCGATAAATTTGTTTTCTATTTTTTTATCCACCATAATATAATCTGGCGCGATACATGTTTGTCCTGCATTTAAAAATTTTGCCCAAACCAAACGTTTTACGGTCATTTTTAAATTAGCATCTTCTGTTACAAACGTAGGACTTTTACCTCCCATTTCTAAAGTTACTGGCGTAAGGTTTTCTGCAGCAGCTTTGTAAATAATTTTCCCAACTTTTGTGCTACCCGTAAAAAATATTTTATCAAATTTTTGTTTAAGTAGCTCAGTAGTTTCGTCGACACCACCTTCTATAACTTTTAGAAAAGAAGAATCAAAATTATTATTTATCAACTTCGCCATAATTGCCGAAGTTCTTGAAGGCAATTCACTAGGTTTTAAAATAATAGTGTTTCCCGCAGCAATAGCTGCAATAACAGGAGCGAGGGATAATTGATATGGGTAATTCCAAGCACCGATAACTAAGCAGACACCTAAGGGTTCTGAGATAATGTAGCTCTTTGCGGGGAAGTTAGTTAGATTTGTTTTTACTTTTTGTTTGCGTGCCCATTTCCAGATTTTCTTTTTAGCTTCCTCTATATCATTAAAGAGCAATGCCATCTCGGTAACTGAATTTTCAAACTTAGATTTTTTGAAATCAGCATAAATAGCTTCATCAAGAGCCTCTTGGTTTGTTTTCAATAATTGTGAGAGTTTGTCTAATTGAGCAACTCTAAAAGCAAGGTCTTTTGTTTGATGCGTATTAAAAAAATTGCGTTGAGAGGAGATGATTTGTTCCATTAAAAATTTTGTTTGTATTATAAATGTAAGTTAGTTAAAACAAAATTAAACTACAGAAACATTTTAATCTCAACGTGACAGTAAGTAGATTATAAGGTTACTTATCCCTATTTAGCACACGATATTCTTCATAGCACTCACTAATTGCATCAAGAATTTGAAGGTCGTTTGCTGTTTTAATAAAATCTGAAGAGTAGCTACAGTTATTTAATATTTCGTCAATATCTGGTCGTTCTAATTGGAGAATTGCTTGTAGAGTTTCTCTGTCATATTTTGATTGAAGTAGATTTCTAATTTCGTCATCCTGTTTCATTTGACGGAGCTTTTTCATTTGACGAGGCCGTTTTCCAAACACTTGATAAAGAAAATCAGCGGGATTAAAGATGGCACTCAATGCCTTGTTTACTGCACCCGGCTGTTTTTGACCGCCTTCGTATCCACTACCTATGCCGTCAATACGGTAACGATAGTTGTCATAAATAGGAATGGTCTTAGCATCAACCTCTACATATCCAGTAAGTGTTACTGGTTTGATAATAACCTCTTCAAGCGCAATGCCAAGTTCTGTCATTTTCACTTTAATATCTCCGTATTTTAACCAGTCATTAGTAACACGAACTCTAATAGACTTAAAGCCAAGGTAGGAAAAGTAAAGTGTATCATTCACAGCTGCTCTAACCTCAAAAGCTCCTTTTTCATCTGTTGTGGCTCCCCACACTTTATTAAGATTTACAATATTTACATTTTCAAGAGCCTTATCATCTGCTGCATTTTCAACTGTTCCACGAATGGGAACAATGTCTTGTGCCAATGATATGGTTGTAATAAATAATGTAAAAAAAAGGAGTAGATACTGTTTCATAAGATTGCATTACAAATGTACATATATAGACGTTAATTCCGTGCCAAAGTTTCAAGGAGTCGTTATTTTTTTAAAATTATATTTATTTAATTAGGTTGATGATTTAATTTTTTAAAAATAAAGGAGTGGTTTGTTGAATTAACGTATGTATAATTTCCGGCTCATTTTCGCGTAAGCTATAATAAAAAAAGAGTGATATTAATGAAATTTTCATTGATATCACTCTTTAATTAGTAAGCTTTTAGGTCTAGTGACTTAAAAGATATTAAGAAAACTATCCTCTTCTTCTGCGTCCGCCTGTTCCACCGCCAGATGGTTTTGAACCTCCGCCACCACGACGTTTTCCACTAAATTTTGATTTGTTGTCTCCTCCGCCACTTGAGCTACGTCCTTTATAGCCACCGCCGCTGCTTCTTCTTTTTCTGTCGCCACCGCCAGAACCGCCGCCTTTGTAGCCACCACCGCCACTGCGATTGCTGCGTCCGCCACCAGAACGACCACGACCTCTTCCGCCACGATTTTCTTTTTCTGTAGAAACTTCAACATTTACATGTCTTCCGTCTAATTTAAAATCTTCAAATGCTGCAAGAACTAAATCTTTATGTTGCTCATCTGTATTAAAAAATGAGAAGCTGTCTTTTACGTCTACTTTATAAACATCATCTTTTCCAAGGTTTAATAAATCTTTCAAGAAATCCTTAAGGCTCATCCAGTCAAAATCATCTTTTCCACCTACATTCAAGAAATAACGCACACTACCTGTGTCATCGCTGTAGTCTCTCTCGTTTGCTTTTTGATTTATATCCTTTGCTTTGCTGTAGTAATTGTAAAAACGTGTAAACTCAACTGAGAAAAATTTCTTAATTAATTCTTCTTTTGTAAAATTTTCTAACGCTTCATTAATGCTAGGAAGATACGCATCAATATCATGATTGATTTCGGTGTCTTTTATATTATTTGCAAGGTGCATTAACTGCTTTTCGCAAATTTCCATTCCAGAAGGAACTTCTTTTTTGATGAATTCTTGTTGTATTTTCTTTTCAATGGCTTTAATCTTTCGCATTTCACTTTTGGTTACAATAACCATTGAAATACCCGTGTTTCCTGCACGACCAGTACGACCACTACGGTGTGTGTATGTTTCAATTTCATCAGGTAATTGATAGTTGATAACGTGAGTAATGTTATCAACATCAATACCACGTGCAGCAACATCTGTAGCTACCATCATTTGGATTTGTCTTCCACGGAATTGTTTCATCACAATATCTCGTTGATTTTGACTTAAATCTCCGTGTATTGCTCCTGCGCTATAACCATCTGCAATTAACTGCTCAGCTACTTTTTGAGTGTCTCTTTTTGTTCTACAAAATACTACCGAAAAAATATCTGGATTTGCATCTGCAAGCCGTTTTAATGCTGAGTAACGGTCACGACCACCTACAACAAAATATTCATGAGATACGTTTTCACTTCCTATGTTTTTTGAGCCTACTGTTACTTCTGCTGGGTCATGCATAAATTTCTTTGCAATCGAAGCTACTTCTCTAGGCATTGTTGCGCTAAAAAGCCATGTGCTTTTATCTTTTGGAGAGTGTGAAAGAATTTCAGTAATATCTTCATAAAATCCCATATTTAACATCTCATCAGCCTCATCAAGCACACAATATTCAATTTTTGAAATATCAATCATGTTACGGCTAATCATATCTTTCATACGACCAGGAGTAGCAACGATTATCTGTGCACCTTTCTTTATATTACGCGCTTGATCTGTAATGCTCGCTCCCCCATAAATAGCTACTACGTTTAAGCCTTTTTTATGCTTACCATACGCTTTCATTTCGTTTGTGATTTGCATACACAACTCACGAGTAGGAGAGAGGATAAGTCCTTGTGTAGTTCGACTTCCCGAATTGATTTTTTGCAACATAGGGAACCCAAATGCTGCCGTTTTTCCAGTACCAGTTTGGGCAAGTGCCACAAGGTCTGTTTCTTTTTCTAATAATATGGGTATTGCTTGTTCTTGAACCTCACTTGGAGTTTCAAATCCCATATCTGTAATTGCCTGAAGTAATTCATCGTCTAGGCCTAACGCTTTAAATGCTGTCATGTACTATTGTAATAAAATTATTTGTGTGCTATGGGAAGTGATTGACAAATAACTAATTACTTCACTTGAGCACTACCTCACCCTGAGGATTTTCAAGGTGCAAAAGTACTTCTTTTTAATTGATTTTTAAGCGTGCTTCGGAAATATTAATTATTAAGAAGTTGTGAGTGTTGAAGACACCTCAAATAGTTGTTAGTTGTGATAAGAAAAACTTAAATCGAAAATTTATGGATCTTTCAATTTATGAAAAATAACGCTCAACTAAAATAAGCAATCAACTGCCTCATTGCTTTGCCACGATGACCAATTTCACTTTTTTCTTGTAATGTCATTTCGGCAAAGGTTTGTGTTTTGTCTTTGGGAAGAAAAATGGGATCGTAACCAAAACCTTTTTTACCTCTTTTTGATTTTGTTATTTCTCCTTCACAAATACCTTCAAAAGCTACATTTACTCCTTTAAAGGATAAAGCTATGGCAGTTTTAAATTGAGCTTTTCTGTTATCGTTTCCTTTTAAATTCTCTAATAGTTTTTTCATATTAGCCTCGCTATCACTTGGCTCACCTGCGTAACGAGCGCTGTATACGCCTGGCTCATTATTGAGTGCTTCAACTTCTAAACCTGTGTCATCTGCAAAGCAATCTAGTTTATATTTAGATTTAACATATTCTACTTTTAAAATGGCGTTTCCATTAATAGTATCTGCTGTTTCGGGGATATCCTCATGGCAACCTATGTCAGTTAAGCTTAATAGCTCTATGGTGTGAGGAAGTAATAATTGAACTTCTTTAAATTTATTTTTATTGTGGGTAGCGAAGACAAGTTTCATTTGGGAGTTTAAAAAGTTTATGGTTTGTAGTTTATTGTTAAAAAAATTTGACGTGTAGATGAGTTTAAAAATTTAGTTTTTATCTTTTGCTACTACTTCAAACTGTTTAAGACCTAGAATTCAACGCAACACGATTGCCTTCGGTATCCAAAATTACAGCCATGTAACCGTGGTCTGGGGAGATTTGGGTTTTTTCTTTTAGTATTTTTCCTCCAGCTTCTTCAACATTATCGAGCTCTTTTTGTAAATCTTGAGATGCAAAATAAACAAGTGCTCCATTTTCACTAGGTTTATAATTGTTATTTTGGATGAGCGTTCCTGTGGCACCATAAGCTTCACCTTTTGAGGGAAACCAGCCCATTTTTACATCTCCAAAATCTTTTAAATCGATTTTGATTTCTAATACCTTTTCATAAAATGTAATAGCGCGAGTCATGTTTAAAACGGGTATTTCAATCCAACTAAAAGTATTCATTTCCATAATTTTTAATTTTTTGCTAAAGATTTTAAAAATACGATAAGTTCATTTAATTACTGAAAAGTATTATTGATAATAAATAGGATGGAGGTGAAAATGTTTACAGAGGTTTTTAATGTAGTTCAAACAGCTTAATTATAATAGTTTTCTCTTTATTAGTCTTAAGTTTGATTTAGAAGATCACAAAACTTAATATTTTCTATTTTTAAATAATTCTAATTGCTCTTTATAAGCTTCAATTCTTGCGTGAGCAGTTCCGTCTATTAGCAATATAACTATCATCATAGCAATAGTTGTGATGCTAACTGCTCGCCAAGTTGGACTGTTTATAAAGATTATTAGCAAAGCAGCTACTATAATAATAATTGGAATCACTTTGAAAACTATTGTTTTGTATTCCTTTAATGTGCTGTCTGCACGGGCAATTTCAGCTGTGACAAATGCCGAAGCATCTTTATTATAAGCAGTTTCAAATTCAGTAATTCTCGATTTATTGGTAAAAAATAAACCAAGGCCTATAATCAATAGCATAACTCCAGCTACCAGGGTAGGAATGATGTATGCCTTGGCAATGTCAGTTTTTCCCAATTGCCAAAAACCGATGCTCACCGATATAAATACAAGTCCGAAAAGAATAAAAAATGGGGTTGAAAAAAGTTCGGCTTTAGCCCAATCTGTTGCTGTTTTTAATATGTCCATAATGCTAATTCAGTTTATATTTTTCTCGGTATTCTGTCGGACTGATGCCTTCTTTCTTTTTAAATAATCGGGAAAAATATTGTGGATATTCAAATCCCAATTCATACGCTACTTCCGATATACTTTTATTTGGTTTTAATAAAATATTTTTTGCTTCGTTTATTAAGCGTAAGTGTAAATGTTCTGTAGTTGTTTTCCCCGTTTCTCTTTTAAGCGTATCACTTAAATAGCGTTGCGAAACGGACATTTTATTTGCTATTTGTTCTATATTCGGAATACCTTTTTCTTGTACGTGTCCTAATTCAAAATATTCAGATAATTGCAAATTAAACCGTTCTAATAAGTCATTCGATTGTTCTTTCCTATTCAAAAACTGCCGTTCATAAAAACGATTAGCATATTTCAAAAGCGTATCCAATTGTGAGATAATAATTTCTTTACTGAATTCATCTTGGTTGTTTTGATATTCAATTTCAATGTTCTCTACGATGCTTTCTATCTGCTTTTCTTCTTTTGGCGAAAGGTGTAATGCTTCATTAGCTGAATAAGAAAAGTAATTATATTTCTTAATCTTTTGAGCTAATTCTGTTCCTTTCAGAAAATCTTCGTGAAAGTTTATTGAAAAACCTTTTTGCTCAAAAATTATACTATTATCCCATTGCAGTACTTGTCGTGGTTCAATAAAAATTAATGCTCCGTTTGTAAAATCGTATTTTGTTCGCCCATAGTTTAAGTCACCCTTTAAAAATTTCTTTAAACTAATAGAATAGCAATCGTTTGTAATTGGTGGTGAACTTTCTCTTGGGCAAGGTAAATATCCATCGCCTTTTGAATTATACACACTTAACATGGGATGCTCTGGACTAGGTAATTCTAAATAGTCTAAATAGGATGACAAGGTTTTAAAATGTTGCATACTACAAATTTAAATATTCCATTTTATACCTGTTTCCTTTTCCGAAAGTTCCCAAAACTTTTCAATCACAGCTTTATCTTTTGCGTGTGGTTTTAATGGATGAGCTCCAACGGGACCTACCGTATTCATTCTTTTTGTTGGACCATAAAAACCACGCTGGTCAAGGTTTAATTCTGTTGCACACATTAATTGCGGATACGCACCTTTTTCAGCAGATTGTACTAGTGGTGATAATTTCATTAATTGCCAAACAAATCGTGTCATTAAACTACCGCTGGTTTTAATCAATGAAGTTCGTGAAGCCCCTGGATGGCATGCATACACTTTAACATCGGTTTTGCCCGCTTCTTTTAATCGGTCTTGCAGTTCGTAAACACACATAATTTGTGCTAATTTACTTTGGCTATATACACCATTTGGACTGTAATTCTTGTCCCAATTTATATCGTCAAATTGTATAGTTTTAATACCCATATTATACCCCATACTGCCAACAGTTACTATGCGTCCTTTAGATTTTTCTATTAATTGAAATAATAAAGCCTGAAGAGCAAAATTCCCAAAATGGTTGGTGCCCATTTGACTCTCAAAGCCATCAACTGTTAGTTTTTGTTTAGGTACTTGAGCAATTGCTGCGTTACATATTAGTGCATCTATTTGAAGAACTGTTTTAAGAACTGTTGACGCTGCTTTTTTTACAGATGCTTGTTCTGCCAAGTCCATTTGTATATTCGATACGTCTATAGAAGTGCCGAGTTCTTCCTTTAAAGTCGTTATTGTATTCTCAGCTTTTTTTGTATTACGATTGAGCATCACAACTTTTGCTCCCTTAGATAGTAGTATTTTCGTTGCTTCAAATCCTGTTCCGCTCGTAGTACCTGTTATGACATAGGTTTTGCCAATTAAGTTTCCAATTCTATTAGGTGTCCACCCTTTTTTACCAAATTGATTTTCTTTCATTTTGCAAATTGTTAAAATTAATATTGCAAAGGTAGGAGTGAAGCAAACTTAATTATTTATACAGATTTTCAAATGTTGTATACTTTTTAGTTTGAGTATGCAAAATAGTTGGTGATTTTTGTAAATATTGAACTCTTTTTACAATAACCGTTTTATTTATTTGTAAAAAAGGTGCGAAAAAACAATATTATTTATCTTCATAAAAACGTTCCACTATTTCAGCACTACTTTTAATGGTATTTTTCGCCCATTCAATACGGAGTTCATTTTTTTCATCTTCGGAAATTTGCCAATCAACATCACTTTTCCGAAGCCTTGTAACAACGTGTTGTAATACAATAGCGGCTGAAACTGAAATATTTAAACTTTCTGTAAATCCATACATGGGGATTTTCAGGGAAACATCGGCATTATTTAAAACAACGTCAGATAATCCTTCTTTCTCTTTTCCGAAGAAAAAAGCACTTTTTTTTGTTACATCAAAATCATGCAACTCAACAGATTTTCCATGAGGAGATGTTGCTACAATTTGATAGCCTTCAGTCTTTAGGTCCTCTATACATGTTGATATGGAATTGTAGCGGTTGAGATTGACCCATTTTTGAGACCCCATCGCTATCTCTTTGTCTATTTGTTTTGAGTTAATTTCTTCGACAATACTTAAGTCTTGTACGCCAAACACATCACAACTTCGCATAACTGCGCTGGTGTTGTGCAATTGATAAACATCCTCTGTAACCACATGAAAATGGCGTGTGCGTTGTTTTAAAATTGACTCAAATCGCTCTATTCTACGCTCGGTTAAATAGCTTTGTAGGTGTTCTAGAAGTCCTAAATCCAATGGTTAAAAATTGTTTCAGCTAAAATAAACAATTGATTTGCGCTTTGAGCATTTTACATTATGCTTTTTTTATTTTTAAAATTCTATTAATCAATTTAAATAACTAAAGGTTTCTGATTAGTTACTTTTCGGCATAAAAAAAAAAGCCATCTCAAATGTAGAAGATGGCTTAATAAAAAATTGGGGATGCGTTTAATTGTAAAGATAATCTGGTTGCGCTTCTAGCATACGATGGTCTTCTTTAATAGCTTCACTTATTTCCAGTTTGTTATATAAATCTTTAGTTATTTCTTCAACTTCATTAGGAGTAATGCTAAGTTTTTTTGCTATTTTTTCGTTTGATTTATCTTCTGAAATGTATTGTAATAACTTGATTTCAATACCATCTAAATCGTACTGCATTATTAAGTTTTCTAAATATACGTCTCGCATCATTTGTGCTAAATTGTCTCTTGACATTGCGTCTTGGCGTTCTAGGAATATTTTCATTTCAATATGTCTTAAAATTGATTCATCTTTTATTTCTTGCATGCGATATACGATTGCATAGGTTAATAATAACATTTGGATTACAACTGATATTTTTATATGATTGGCTTCAGTACCAAAAAAATTAAATCCCATTCCCCCCAATAAAAAATAATCTATATTAAAAAATAAAGGAATGATAAATCCTACGATATAGAATTTGGCGTAATTTTTTGTTTTAAAAAGCTTTATTCCAACTGTAAAATATGATAGTATTATTACAAATGAAATTATTGAAGCAGCTGTCATAAAAGTAGGATTATCAATAAACCAAAATAGTACTGTAAGCATACCTGCTAGATATAATAGAGGAATAGTTATGGACCTTAATCTTGGGTAAACTTCTTTTGAGTTTAAAAATTTTGAAGAAAAAAGAGATGCTGAAATTGTACCCAATACAAGTAAAGTGGTCTCTATTCTAGTACTATGTAATGCAATACTTTTGAAAAACACGGAGATTAATCCGTCTGTAGTAAATATTAGTGTAGTAATGGTAGCCACCAAAAAAGCAAAATATCCATAGACTTTATCACTAAATATGAAAAGGCATATTATATTAATTATAATTACCATTACCGAAATACCGTAGAAAAATCCTTTTGAAAACAGATCTGTATTAAAGGATTCTGGGCTACTGATAATTTTAGGTTTTCCATATCTAGCGATGCTAGTAGTTGAAACTTTGCTTTCTTGATTCGAAATTTTATCGGCTAAAGCTTTTTTGGTATCAATTATGTTAACTTCTTCTATTTGCTGTAACGCTAGAGTAGTATATTCTTCAGACTTTAAATTTGAAGCTGTTATTTGAGCAACCATAAAAAGTAGAGCGAATAGAAGCGCGGGGGGTAGTTTTCTAAATCTCATAAATACGTTTTAATCTATTTGGGACTGGAAAGATACAAAACAAATGCACTTTAGCTTAAAAAAATGTATTTAATCGATGAAATGCATAAAAAAAAGCACTTTTCTTAAAAAGTGCTTTTTAAAATTATGTTTTTAGGATTAGTTTCCCACCATATTTTCTGGTTTTACCCATTGATCAAATTCAGTTTCTGTTAAATATCCAAGATTAACAGCTTCTTCTTTTAATGTAGTCCCATTTTTATGAGCTGTATTTGCAATTTCTGCAGCTTTGTAATAGCCTATTTTTGGGTTTAAAGCAGTTACTAACATTAATGAGTTGTTTAATTGTTTATTTATTACATCTGTATTAGCTTCTATTCCTTTAGCGCAATGTTCATCAAAAGATATACATGCATCACCTATTAATTGTGCGCTTTGCAACATATTTGCTGCCATTACTGGCTTAAATACATTAAGTTCATAATGCCCTTGCATTCCACCTACACTTATAGCTACATCATTACCTATAACTTGTGCACAAACCATGGTGAGTGCTTCGCATTGAGTAGGGTTTACTTTTCCAGGCATAATTGAAGAACCTGGTTCGTTTGCAGGAATAGAAATTTCACCTATACCACTACGAGGACCGCTCGCAAGCATACGCACGTCATTAGCAATTTTATTTAATGAAACGGCTAATTGTTTTAATGCTCCATGGCTCTCAACAATTGCATCATGTGCAGCTAGGGCTTCAAATTTATTTTCTGCTGTGATAAAAGGTAAGTCTGTAAATTTTGCAATATATCCCGCAACATTCTCAGCATATCCTTTAGGTGTATTGATTCCAGTTCCTACTGCTGTTCCTCCCAAAGCTAGTTCGGCTAAATGTGGCAACGTGTTTTTTAAAGCTTTTAATCCATGGGCTAATTGAGACGCATAACCACTAAATTCTTGTCCAAGAGTTAAAGGAGTAGCATCCATTAAATGAGTCCTACCTATTTTAACTACAGAAGCAAACTCCTTTGATTTACTCTCTAAAGTTTTATGTAAAGCTTCAATTCCAGGAATTGTAGTTTCAATAAGTTTTTTATAGGCAGCAATGTGCATTCCGGTAGGAAATGTATCATTTGATGATTGTGACTTGTTTACATCATCATTAGGTTGTAATGTTTTTTCACCTTCTCCTATGGTATTGCCTGCTAATTGATGAGCTCTATTAGCAATCACTTCGTTAACATTCATATTACTTTGAGTACCACTTCCAGTTTGCCAAATTACTAAAGGGAATTGGTCATCGTGCTTACCCTCTAAAATCTCATCACAAACTTGCGCTATCAAATCTCTTTTTTCTTCAGGAAGAACACCTAATTCGCAATTAGTGTATGCAGCTGCTTTTTTCAAATAAGCAAAACCGTAAACAATTTCTAAAGGCATAGAAGCGGGAACACCTATTTTAAAGTTGTTTCTAGAACGTTCAGTCTGAGCGCCCCAAAGCACATTAACAGGTACTTGAACCTCTCCCATTGTATCTTTTTCAATTCTGAATTTTGTCATATTGTGTCGATTTTTTTATTGATACAAAAATAAGATTTCTTTCGTTAATAATTTGTTGAAAAACTAGTGGGAACTATTCCAAAAAACAAAAAATCATTTTATCTTTGCATAAACTAAACACACTATCATGTTCGATTTTGATCAATATCTAGGATTTCTTGCATTTTTAACTATTTTAACCATTGGATTTTGGTTAATGATTTTTTTAGTGGGAATTATCCCTTATTGGATAGGTGGTGCTTTAATTGAAAGTATGAAGTTAAAGCGTGAAGCTAAAAAGAGAGAAAATAAATAAACTTATTTGTTTTTATTATATAAAAAAAGGAAGCTCTTTATTGAGCTTCCTTTTTTAGTTTTAATAGTTTTTTAATCTATCCTTCAAAGTCTCCATCATCATCGTTTCCTGCTTCACGATTTCCGCGCTCTCTTTTCTTCTTTTGATTAAAACGATACGTAAAGTTTACTGCAACTTGACGTTGTCTCCATTGAAATTCACTTTCACTTGTAAAAGTATCAGTATCTGTAATAGACATTCTTTTTCTAGAGTTAAATAAGTCACTTACATTTAAGCCTATAGTTCCATTATCATCCATAATATCTTTACTAAATGCAAGATTTACAGATAATATACCTTCGCTTTCGGTTTGTGCGTTATTACTAGGTCCTCTATAAAATGCATTTGTTTGCCAGTCAATTTTAGCTGGTAATGATACCTTTGCACTTCCGCGAGCAAACCAACTACTATTTTCTGTTCCATAATCTACATTATTAAATGCTCCTTCAGTTTTAAAGAGGAAATAATTAAAACTACCATTAAGTCTTAGCCACTTAGCAGGATTATAAAGAATTCCTGCTTCAGCACCATAACGTTCATTTGTAGAAAGGTTAATAGGTAATGTTCTAATAATTGGAATTCCATTACCAGTTAACTCACCTGTGTCTTCTTGAATACGTTCAAATGCATTTGTTTCGTTTTGATAGTATATTGAAGATGTAAGTGTTAACTTATCCCACCTCTTAATATATCCTAAATCAAAGGCACTAGCATAAGCAGGGTCTAGATTAGGATTTCCTTGAAAAACATTTGCTTCACTAGAGCGACTTGGGAAAGGGTTAATAAAACGACCACGTGGACGATTAATTCTTCTGTTATACCCTAATGTAACATTCTCTCTTTCGCCAATTTCGTAAATTAGATTAACGGTAGGGAAGAGGCCTGTGTAGTTTTTGTCAAAATCGATTGCTAAATCACTGTTGTTATTGTCAGATGTGTCAATCCCATCTACTTTTCCTTTTAGTTGAGTGTTTTCAACACGTAGTCCCAAAAGAAATGAAAACTTACCAAATTTATTTCCATACTGTGTATATGCGGCTAATACATTTTCATTATAAGTAAATACGTTAGACAATCCATTATCTCTTATAAATGTTCCACCTGCCACATCTTCTTCTAATAATGTATAATCTGTAATAGTTTCTTCTAAATCTGCACGAGCTCCAGCTTCAAATTGAGCGTTTTCACCCATGGGTCTTACGTAATCTACTTGTGCTAAAAACTCGGTCTCATCACCTAGGTTGATTATCATTTCAGAAGGTAAGATAGTTGTATTTGGGAAGGTATTTGTTTCGGTAATTAAAGCATTTTCTTCTTCAGTTCCTATTTCATATTGAAGATCGGCAGTTAATTTATGTCCATCATCACTAAGGTTATTAACATAATTTAGTGAAAACTGATAATTGACATCATCTTCTAATTCATTTTCGATACGTAGACGAGAAATTGCTAAATCATTATCAAAATTAAATTCATTTGCAGTATTGGTTGTAACATCATCATCATTTCCGAAGCGTAAAAAACCTGTTGCCGTAATACTAGAGGTTTCTGTTAGATAATATTCAATACCAAGATTTGTGTTAAAGCTCTTATCCTCTCTTTCAAAAATTCTTTTTTCTGTTACTAAAGGATTATTACCAGAAGCTGGTTCTATATTTTTATAAAAATTTGAGAAAAAAGCATTTCCGGGAGCATTTCTATAACGATACCCTGTAGTGTTAAAAATATTGAACTTATCTGTCCTTACATTAATATTACCAGAAACGTTGCTTGTTGTAGGAACACCCACACTCGTATTTATGGATCCATTAATACCTAGAGTTTTTTCTTTCTTTAAAATTATATTTAGAATTCCTGCAGTACCTTCGGCATCATAACGGGCAGATGGTGAGGTGATTACCTCAACGCGTTCAATAGCATCTGCGGGTAATTGACGTAAGGCATCTGTAGAACCAAAACCTGCAATTGCAGATGGTTTACCATTGATAAGAATACGTACATTTTCATTTCCGCGAAGCGCAATTGCACCTTCAACATCTACAGTCACAGAAGGGACATTGTTTAGTGCATCACCGACGGTTGCTCCACTTGTAGTTAGGTCTTTTCCTATATTATATATTTTTTTATCTAGTCGTACTTGAACTTCTGTAGTTTCGGCTCTTAATACAACTTCGTTTAAAACGTTGTCACTTTCACTTAAAGAAACAGGTGATAAAGTAATATTTGAAGTTAATTTTTGATAAGGAAGCTCTTTTGTTTCAAAAGAAATAAATTCATATCTCACAATGTAAGTTCCTGCATCGACTTCAATAGAGAACATTCCTTTTTGATCTGTAATTCCTCCTGTTACTATTTTTCCATCTTGATTAATAAATGCAACTGTAGCAAATTCAAGCGGTAAGCCAGATGTGCTTTCAAGTACTTTTCCTTTTACTGTTATTTGTTGAGACCAAGTGGTGAGCGTTACTAATAATAATAAAATGGTCGATAGCTGTTTCATATTTTTGTTTCCAAGTTTGACATTCAAAGGTCATCATGGTTTAAATGAAATATGCCAAACTTTTGTTAAAACAAAACAGCCTATAAGTTAAAGTTCAAGTACCTTTTCTGGAGGTCTACCAATCACTGCATTTGTTCCTTTTATTGCAATGGGTCTTTCAATGAGTTTTGGGTTTTTATTCATGGCTTTAATGATTTCTTCTTCAGAAATTTCTTTGCCTTTATAGTTTTCTTTCCAGATTAATTCTCCTTTTCTAACCAATGCTTCTGCAGTGATATTTAGTAAAGACAACAAATTTTTAATCTCAGCAATTGATGGAACATTTTTTAAGTATAAAACTACATCAACGGTTTCTCCTTTTTCTTGAAGAAGTTGTAATGCTTGCCGTGATTTTGAACAGCGAGGGTTATGGTAAAGTGTTGTCAAAGTATTTATTGTTTATATAGTTAGGGAAAAATGATGAATTTTTATTGGAATAGTTTAAAATTGCCTAATGTTGAAACCTTTTTAATCCACATTATAAGTTAATTTCATAGTAATCGAAGTTGTCTTTTCTTTAGACGAAGTGTTATAAGCGCCTCCCCAAGAATAATCTTCGCCTGAGTTTTGCCCTGTTATTTGAAAAATTCCCATTCTAGCTTTTACTAGCTCACCTAAACCAGAACCTGAGTTCTCAGCAATTTTTTCAGCTCTTAATCTTGCATTTTCAGTAGCTCTAGAAATCATTTCGATTTTTAAATCTTCAATTTTTGTGTAATAATAACGAGGTGCTGCGCTGTATAGTTGAACACCTTGGTTCAAAAGTTCAGTAATTTCTCTTGAAATAGTTTCAATTGCAGCAACATTTTTTGAATTTATCTCAACAGATTGCGAAAGGTTATATCCTGTAAAAGTAGTGCCTATGTAATTTCCGTTTGGCCCATAATTAGGTTCATTATTTTCACTAGTGCTTACCGCACTAAAAACAATATTTTCATTAGGAACTCCTTTATTAGTAAGATACTGCGTTACTTTGTTTTTGTCGCTTTCTAAGTCTTTATATGCTTGTTGCAAGTTTGTATTATTTCGAGTAAAACGTGCTTCCCAAACAATCAAATCTGAAGTGAAATCACTTTTTCCAAGCCCTGTCACTGCGATAGTGCGTTGCGCTTTGTTACGATTCATAAATGCATTACCCAATACTGCAGAGGCAATAACAATTGCGAATCCAAAAATAATAGCGGTGATTGATGCTTTCATAGTAGTAAATTTTATAAAACAAAGTTATAAAATAAGAGGACAAAATGAAGCGAGTAAATGAGTATTCGTTATATAATAACTAGCGTAATTCTTCTAACTCATTAACATAGTCTAACTGTAAATCTTCATGCAATCCTTTAATTTTTTTATCAGCTAGATCTAACTGTCTTTCATATAGATTTATGAGTGTAGTGTTACGCTTAATAGAGGGTTTGAACGATATAAGTCTAGTGCAAAAATGTAAAAGAAGCGCAACTTCTGTCTCTTTACTATTTGAATATCGAATGCATTTTTTAGTCTCTTTTAATATTTTGCGAACACTTTTTTTTAAATAGTAAAAATTAGTATTCGTAATCCCATCAAAAAGCTCGTCTATATATTCTTTAATATGCTCCACATATCCTTCCTCATCATCTGCCTCAAATAATAAATAGGTAAGTAATTCTTTATTTTCTTTTTTGAAACGCCCCAACCGTAAGCATAGTGCTTCAATCTCATCTGGCGAGCGCATTTTTAATTCTTTTTTTATTTGTGCAAGTGTTGCGGCTTTCAATAGAATAGTTTTATGTGAAGGTATAAAATTATTACTTATTTTTTACCCACCATGTTGCGTTTGGAGCACGAGATCCTATAATAACAGGTTCGCCAATAATGGGTGTTGTAACTTTTATATCTTTTCCATGAGCAGCAGTAGTTACACGCTCAATTGGATCTTGCCAAGAATGTAAGCTAAGCTTAAAAGCTCCCCAATGAATAGGCAACATTAATTTTGCATTGGCATCAATCGTAGCTTGTACTGTTTGTTCTGGCATCATGTGGATTAGTGGCCATTGTTCATCATATTGACCACACTCCATAATAGCTAAATCAAAAGGCCCATATGTATCACCTATTTTCTTAAAATGATTTCCGTAACCAGAATCTCCGCTAAAGTATATATTGTCTTTCTTTCCTTTAATTACCCAAGAGCTCCATTGTGTTTTCATTCTGTCAGTTAATCCACGACCAGAAAAATGTCTTGCAGGTGCTGCTGTTAATTGTATTCCACCAACATTTGTAGTTTGCCACCAGTCCATTTCGGTGATTTTTACTTCTGTAATTCCCCATGATTTTAAATGTGAGCCTACCCCAAGTGGCACATAAAAATGGCCTACTTTATCTTTTAATTTTTTAATACTACCATAGTCTAAGTGGTCGTAATGATCATGGCTTATGATTACGGCATCCAATTGCGGAATATCTTCGATAGCAAGTGGTAAGGTATCATTAAACCGTTTTGAACCTAACAATGGGTGAGGAGCAGGAACATCTCCCAGCATAGGATCTATAAAAATTTTTTTCCCGTCCATTTCAAGTAATAATGTTGAATGACCAAACCAAGTTACTTTGGTAATTGTATCTGGCAGAGCCGAAATTTCAGCGGCCGAAATTTTGTTGACAGGAATGGACCAATCTGGAACTTTATTTCCCGTTGTAAAATATTCTCTTAAAGTTTTCCAATAATTAATATTTCCGTCGACATTCGTTTCGGTAGGGTTTAAAAACTTCCCCATTTTATAATTTTCAGAAAGTGCGATGCGTTTTAAATCTGCTCCTTTTGGCTTTGCTCCAAACTCTTTTGAAGTCGTTATAAAAATCACGCCAATTAAAACGGTTAAACCTATAATAGTGGCTATGATGCCTAGAATCATTTTTAAGATTTTTTTCATTAAATAATAAACAACAATTATCTTTTCTTTATAATTCCTTTACGTAAAATTAATATTCCACAAATAACAATTATAGAAGTAAGTATTAAATAAAAATAACCAGAACTGTCGTTCTCTTTTCCCGAATAAACAAAAATACCAAGGGATACATAAAGCCCAGAAATTATAACTAATACACCCGCTATTATTAAGCTTACCTTATTTGTCATTACTGAAATTTACCCGTGAATTGTCTCTTTCTTCCCGTAGCTTTTAATGATTTCGCCCTCAAACTCTATAAGCTCTTTCCATCTTTTTTCAACATCAATACCTTCTCCGTATTGTCTAGCAAATCCTAGAAATGTAGTGTAATGTCCAGCTTCGCTAATCATCAATTCTCTATAAAACTCAGACAGTTCTTTATCGCTAATACGTTCACTCAAAAGTTTAAAACGTTCACAACTACGAGCCTCAATCATTGCCGAAAACAATAATCTATCAACCATTGCCTCTTGTCGATTGGTAGTCTTAGAACGTGTAAATTGGAAAAGTTGATTTACATAATGGTCTTTACGAGCTCTACCTAATTTATAACCCCTTTTTTTAATAATCTCGTGCACCATTTCAAAATGCTCTAGCTCTTCTTGTGCGAGTTTTAGTAACTCAGTCACTAGTTCTTCATGTTCATTATTGAGAGTAATAATTGTAATTGCATTTGTTGCGGCTTTTTGCTCGCACCATGCGTGATCGGTCAAAATTTCTTCAAGATTACTTTCAACGATTGTTACCCATCGTGGGTCTGTAGCAAGTTTTAAATTTAGCATGTATTAAGATTTAAAGCATCATAATTTAATCCTATAAAGATACAGAAATGCATCTTTAATTTTAAAAAAGCATAATGAGAATACTTTCGGAAATTTTGTGGGAATAAAAATAATGGTGTTGTTATTTATTGAGATTTAACTGTCTTATGCCTTCATAGGTAACAATTGCCACAGCGTTCGCAATATTCAAACTACGAATGTGTTCACTGAATAACGGAATTTTATATAAAGAATCTGCGTATTTTTCAGCAATAACGGATGATAACCCGACTGACTCTTTTCCGAAGCATATAAAAATATTGTCTTCAAAGGGAATATCTGTGTAATCCTTTGTGCCGTGACTTGATAGAAAAGCCATTTGCGCATTTTTATTTTTTGAGAAAAAATCAGTGACAGAGTCGTAATAGGTAATGTTTAAATGTTTCCAATAATCTAACCCAGCTCGTTTTAGTCTGTTATCATTTATCTCAAACCCAAATGGTTTTACTAAATGTAAGTGCGAACCCGTTCCAAGACTTAAACGGCCTATATTGCCAGTATTATTAGGAATTTCGGGTTCTATAAGAACAATATTGAGCGGCATGTTTTATTTTTAAAACGTTTATGATCAACCTAAAATTGAAACTCTATGAGTTATAAAATTATAAGGTTATTGGTTTAGTAAATATATTACTTTCTCTTGATCTATAAATAATACCTTTCTATTTTTGAACCTATGAAAAAGGAAGCAGGTAGCCCTAAAAAAAATAAAAAACCGTGGCCCACTAAGGATGCTATGGAGCAGGTATATGCAATGAATCTTTGGGGAGGTAATAGCACTAAGTTTTATTCTGGTGAAGGCTCTCACGTTACTGAGGTAGTCAAACCGTATTTAGATTGTGTAATATCGTTTTTGTCTTCTTTTGAAAAACCACTTATAGTATGTGATTTAGGATGTGGAGATTTTAATATAGGGAAAGAGTTGGTCACTTTTACTAATAAATATATAGCCGTAGATATAGTTCCAGCGCTCATAAATTATAATAGAGAATTATTTATAAATAAAAAATTAGAATTTCATTGTCTAGACATTTCTAAAGATGATTTACCTGCTGCAGACTGCGTAATTTTAAGACAAGTATTGCAACATCTTTCAAATGCTGAAATTTTAAGCATTGTCAATAAATTAACTAATTATAAATATGTAATCTTAACAGAACATATACCCAACGGCGAATTTATACCAAATATTGATATTATTTCGGGACAAGGAACTAGACTTAAAAAAGGGAGTGGTGTGAACTTAATAGAACCACCATTTAGTATAAAAGTCAAAGAAGAAGTTAATTTAGTAACTACTAATTTGCCAGATGGTAAAGGAATGATTGCTACTACAATTTATAGTGTTTAAATTATTTTGTAATAATTTATAAAATAAGTGATGCTAAAAACCCCAAACGCTTGTTACAAGTGTTTGGGGTTTAGTCACTTTATTATAGGCTATTAACTATTTACCTTGTCCTTCGTATTTCCCCATATAGCGTTTCCATAGTTCTGTTTGGTGTGTCTCTAGGGAGATATCTCTGCCATCGATAAAAGCTTTCGATAGTTGATTTCCTCGCATATCAAGTGCGTCACCTTCGCTAATAAATAGGGTAGCACTTTTTCCTACTGTTAATGTTCCGTAGGAGTCGCCAATTCCTAAAATTTCCGCAGTATTTCCAGTAATTAATTGTAGCGCTTTTTCTTTATCCATTCCTTGGCCTACTAATTGTCCAGCGTAGAATGGTAAGTTTCTAGTTTGAAAATTAGAAGCACTACTATTTTGAAGCGCGACCATAAGTCCGCCATCTGCTAAAAGCTTAGGGAGTTTGTATGGTAAGTCATAATCATCATCTGCCTTGTTAGGCAAGTTATGAGTATGTTGTACTAGTACAGGAACATTATTACGTTTTAAAAAAGGTATAACTTTATAAGCTTCATAACCTCCTACTAGCACTATTTTTGTAACACCAGCTTCTTGCGCTGTAGTTATTGCATCCACAATTTCTTTTTCGCCATCCGCATAAACATACAATCTTTTGTCACCGTTGTAGAGTCCTTGCATTGCTTTCATTGCTTCGTTTGCAGATTGCCCATTACCATTTCCAAAAGCTTTTGCTTGCGCTAGATATACTTTAACAGCGTCAACTTCTTCAGTATATTTTTTATTAGGTTGGAATCCTCTAGGCTCACCTATCCACCATCTACCGCGACGAAAACTACGAGGCCAATTCATATGTATTCCATCATCTACTTTTACTGCAGCATCTTCCCAGTTCCACGCATCAAATTGTACAATAGATGAAGTTCCAGAAATTGTTCCTCCTTGTGGAGTAGCTTGTCCAATTAATACACCATTAGGACGCATAGATTCAACAACTTTACTTTCAGCATTGTAGGCAATAAGACTACGTATATTAGGAATCATATCGCCTATTTCATCACGGTCATTACTTGCTCGCACAGCTTCAACCTCTATCAATCCAAGTGATGTAGCTGGTGCTATGATACCAGGGTATACATGTTTTCCGTTTGCATTAATTACTGTTCCTTTTGAAGCGGCATTGGTTCCAATAGCTGTTATTTTTCCATTCTCAAAAACAATAGTTGCGTTTTCAATTACAGTACCATCTCCCACATGTGCCGTTGCACCTTTAATAGTCATCGCACCTTGCTGCGATGGTGCTGGTGTTTGTTGTCCAAAAGCTGTAGCCGTAATAACAGTAAGCATTATAGAACAAATTAGTTTTATATTTTTCATTTTAAAATTGTTTCTTAGTTGTTTTATTTTTTTTCATCATCTGTCACCCGCCATTAAGAACTCTACGAATTCTAACTTGCTTTACATTTCTGTATCACAGTGAAAATGCTTAGGGGCTTTTCTTGATGGTTTTTTTGTTTTTCCACCACCGTCTTTATCAGCTGCCATCATTTTCATAAGTTGGTTTCTTTCGGCAGCAATTGCAGCTCTTTTTTGTTTATCAGTATCTAAATCAAAAAATGTTTTACCCTCAATAATTGTCTTTTCTGCTTTAGCATAAATACTCATTGGGTGATCTGACCATAAAACAACATCAGCATCTTTTCCTACTTTAATACTCCCTACGCGGTCATCAATATGAAGTAATTTTGCAGGATTAATTGTTACTGTTTTCCATGCCTCTTCTTCACTCATACCACCATATTTAATTGTTTTTGCAGCCTCTTGATTTAAACGTCTTGACATTTCGCCATCATCACTATTAATAGCTACCGTAACACCTTGACTAGCCATAATTGCAGCGTTATAAGGTATTGCATCATTTACTTCATATTTATATGCCCACCAGTCACTAAACGTAGATCCACCTACGCCATGTTCAGCCATTTTATCTGCTACTTTATACCCTTCAAGAATGTGTGTAAACGTATTGACTTTAAAATCAAATTTTTCAGCAACTTTCATTAACATGTTGATTTCGCTCTGTACATAACTATGGCAACTAATAAAACGTTCACCATTTAATATTTCGGCTAGAGTTTCCATTTCTGCATCTTTTCTATAAGGACGACCACTCTTTTTTGCGCTGTCATATTCCTTTGCGCGGTTAAAGTAGTTTACAAATAATTGCTCAACACCCATACGTGTTTGTGGAAAACGACTATAACTTTCCCAGTTTGATTGCTTAACATTTTCACCTAGTGCAAATTTTATAAACTTTGGGCTGTTGTCATAAATTAATCCATCAGCATCCTCACCCCATTTAAGTTTGATAATCGCAGATCGACCACCAATTGGATTGGCAGACCCGTGCAGGATTTGGATTGAAGTAACACCTCCGGCAAGATTGCGATAAATATTCACATCCTCAGGATCTACGACATCTTCAATTGTAACTTCTGCGCTTGAGTTCTGTCCACCTTCGTTAATTGAAAGTGCAGCAATATGCGAATGTTCATCAATTACTCCTGCAGTTAAATGTTTACCTGTTGCATCGATAACTTTTGCGCTACCAGCATTTAGATCTTTTCCTATTTTATTAATTTTTCCATTTTTGATAAGGACATCGGTTTGTTGTAAAACACCTTCATTTTCGCCTGTCCACACGGTAGCATTTTTAAACAACATATCTTGTTGTTGTGGTTGTACGGCATTTCCGTAGCCTATATTAGGATAAGTCATTGGGAGTACTTCGTAGACTTTTGGTTCCTTTTTGTCTTCTTCTTCTTTTTCTTCGGAAACGTTACTAGATTTACCCTTTTTAGTAGCTGTAAATTGAGAAGATAATCCACTAGGCAAAACTGCTTTTCCACTAAAATTACCACCTTGGGTAGGAATTATTCCTGTGGTTCTAAATATTTCTTTAGTTTCTTCATCTGTAAATGAAAGTGTCACCCAATTTTCTTGATATTTAAAATCGTTTTTATATTCTAAAGTATCAACTTTAACCGAAGCCTTTGGTTTCGAAACATCACCAGTTATGTTTAAATCATACGTTTTGCCGCCGATTGCTAGAGTATATTCACCACGAATATCTGTTTGGTCCTTAGATGCTAATACATTTTTATTTCCTTGCACCCAGTTTTCATAAATTGTAGTGCCGTCTTCAAAGAGCTCGCCAGATGTAATTAAAAAGTTTGCATACATCCCTTTATTTAATCCGCCAATTTTATCACTCATATTAAGTAATCTCGCTGGTACCGTAGTTAAAGCTTCAAGCGCTTTTGTTTTGTTAAAACCATAAGCGATTGCTTTTTCTAATTTTGAAGAAAATTCACTTGGCTTCTCTAACTTATATGTAGTTAAAGCAAAAGGAACTCCGTTATCTGATAGTACTTTTGGGTTTGTAGGTTCTTGGTTCCAAGCACGCATATCTTCTAAAGAGATGTAATCTGCTAGATAGGGGTCACTTACATCAAATGCATCAGTAAAATTGATAGGGATTATAAAACTAGCATTTGTAGCTTTCATTTGTTGAGCCATCTCATACTCATCACCACCACCTATAATCACATAGTTAACACCATAAGCATCACCTATTTTATCTGCTCTTAAGTTGTTTGTTTTGTCTCCAGCTTCAAAGAAAGAAACTTTCCCTTTTTTTGAGATTAGTGCTTCTAATGAGCGATCTTTTGTAGGTATGTTACCTTTACTGTACCAGTCTGCATCTTCATAAACTTGACGTAACAGTGCCATGGCTCCCATAAGTGAGCCTGGATATGATTGTCTACTTGTAACACTTTTTGAGAACGAATAAAATTGCCCAAAATTATCATCAAGTACTCGTGTAGCTTCGCCATCATTGTCATTTAAAGCAACTAGGACACCACTACCACGAGCTATACCGTTCATCATATGTGTATTTACTACACCAAAACCTTGCTTACGCATTTCACCTGCTGTTTTATTATCATATTTAAATGAGTCAATAGCGGCAGTTTCTGGCATTATGTGATCATTCCAATAAAAGCCTTCTCTTGAGGCGTGATATTCTGGAGACCTACGCCCGCCACCTTGTCTTTTTGGTTTTTCAACACCAAAGTTTGTATAAGGGTCAATAAAAGAAGGGTAGATAAATTTACCTGCTAAATCTTCTACTACAGTATTTTTTGGGATAGATACATTTTTACCCGCTTCAACAACTTTTCCATCCTTAATAAGTAAAGTGGCATTAGTCACTTTTTGTGATGGTGTTATAAATAATGTGGCATTTGTGAAGGCGTGGAAATTTGAGTTTGTCTCTTTAACACCATCGTTTTTTGGAAAATAATCTTGAGCTGTAAGCATGCTAGTAGCTAGTAAAGCCAAGGCTAAAAGTCTAATTTGTTTCATAAAATAAGTTTGTTTGGCAAAAATTTTAATGATTGTTAGTGATTTCGGATTTAAAATTTCAGAAGAAATTATAAAATCTATTTATTAAAATAATCTCGATTTTTAAACAAGAAAATTAATTATCTTTTAAAGATACAAACAAGGGTAGGGAAGAGGTGTGTTAAAATGTGTTAAAAAAAGGATTGAGAAGGTTGAGGATTGAAGTGTTTTAGGGGTTAAGTTATTGTAGGATTACAATCATAATTCAAATTAAAATTCTTTGTCTTCAAAATAATTAACCACGAGCGCCACCATATAACTATAGGTTGCAATACCTTGCGGTTGATTATTGGCTTTCAAAAACAGATTGTAAAAGTTTTTAGAAAAATCTTCAAAAGGGCTATTATAGCTGTCCCAAAACTCACGCATCTCTTTGTAGCTCTTTAAGATTCCGGGATTAATTGTTGTTAGTAATTCATTATAAGTAGCGCTGTCTCTTCGTGACACTTCATTCACACAATATCGTAACGCAAAAATGTAACCAGTATATTGAACATAGGGATCATCATTATATAAGGTAGCAAGTGTGGCTATAAAGTTTGCCTCGTTTTCTTTAGCGTAACCCAATTGGTGTGCCTGTTCATGACAACTCACTACTGGAAATTTATGTGTTTTTATCAATCCATTGACCTGTGCCTCTCCAGAAAAAGGATTTAAATATCCACTATATCCCATATATGTCAATCCTAAACTCCACGTGCTTTTTTTAATGCTGCGTTGCTCAAGTGCTAGTGTGGGGAATTCCTCACCTAAATTTTTAAAACTGTTTTCAGTACTTTGAAAAACTTCTTGTTGATCACGAATAATATCAATCTTAGCAGAATCTGCAAAACCCAATTGGCGGTGCATCTCGTTTGATTTTGTTATAAGTCTTTTAGTAGTGGCTATGAGTTGTTCTGTAGTATAATCGTTTTCAATTTCTAAAGCTACGTGTAAGGGTTGTCTGTAATAATTGAAACCCCATAAAAAATAAAAGAAAAAATATACCACAGAAACATTCGCAGCTATTTCAATAATAACTTTAATAGGTTCAAATTTTAATCTTTTTACATTTTTATATAGCCATCTAATAGCAAGTAAAATGATTAATAAGTAAAAAATATCACCAACTGAAAACGGAATCCATCCCCATAGTGTTCTAGAGATTTTACCAAGCCAAGGATAAAGCCCTAAACTATACCATTGCTCTATAAATTGAGGCGTATTTTTTAATAATTGAATAAGTAAAATTTGCAATGGTAACAGCAGTGCAAGGATAAGCGTAGAATGTTTCTTTAGCATAGCTGAAATGAAGCCTTAATTTTAAATGTTATAGTTTGTTTAAATGTATCGTAAAAGTAAGAAATGTGACTAACTTTGTAGTAACAACCAACAAATTTAATGCTATAACAAATATGAACGAAGCAATTAGAGATTTAGAACCTAAAGAAGTCTGGAATAAATTTGCGGATTTAAATGCTGTGCCACGCCCATCAAAAAAAGAAGAGCGAGTAATTGCGTTTATGAAAGAATTTGGAAAAAACCTAGACCTTGATACAAAGGTGGATGAAGTAGGAAACGTGATTATTTCAAAACCGGCTACAAAAGGATTTGAAGACAGAACACCTATAGTAATGCAATCGCACCTAGATATGGTGCATCAAAAAAATAATGATACAACATTTGATTTTGATACACAAGGTATTGAAATGTATGTAGATGGAGATTGGGTACGAGCAAAAGGAACAACACTAGGAGCAGATAATGGTTTAGGCGTTGCAACAATCATGGCAATTTTAGAAAGTAAAACTATTGAACACCCAGCAATTGAAGCCCTTTTTACAATTGATGAGGAAACAGGGATGACTGGAGCAATGGGTTTGAAAGGAGGATTGCTTAAAGGTAAAATCCTTTTAAATTTAGATACAGAAGAAGATGATGAAATAGGTGTAGGATGTGCTGGTGGCGTAGATGTTACCGCAAAGAAAAACTATGCTCAAATGGACGCACCAGATAAATACGATGCAAATGTTTATCGTATCGCTCTAAAGGGGCTCCAAGGAGGTCATAGTGGCATGGATATTATTAAAGGCCTCGGAAATGCTAATAAATTGATGAATCGGCTTTTGTTTGCTACAAAAGATATCATGCATTTAGCAAGTTTAAAAGGCGGAAGTCTTCGCAATGCAATCCCTAGGGAGAGTGAAGCTGTTGTCGTTGTGCCTATAGGACAAGAAAATGCATATATTTCAGAAATTAAAAAAATAAGTGGTGAATTGTTTAATGAGTTTATTTCGTTAGAGCCAGACATGGAAATCATAAACGAAAAAATTGAAGAAAGACCTCTAAAAGTTTTAAAGCAAGATGAACAACTTAAATTTTTAAAAGCTATGTACGCTGCTCATAATGGAGTTTTTAGAATGAGTCCCTCAATTGAAGACCTAGTTGAAACATCAAATAACATTGCAAAAGTAACCGTTGCTAACGGTACAATGATAGTTGAATGTTTAACACGTTCCTCAGTAGAGTCATCAAAAGAGAATATGGCTTTAACATTACAATCCGTATTCGAATTGGGCGGTTTTACTGTAAGCTTTGCTGGAGAATATCCTGGCTGGGAACCAAAAATGGATAGTCCTATATTAAAAGTTATGCGTTCGTTATATGTGGAGCTTAATGATGAAGAGCCACATGTTGCAGCATGTCACGCAGGATTAGAATGTGGAATTTTAGGTCAAAACTATCCAAACATGGACATGATAAGTTTTGGACCAACAATTAAAGGAGCACATTCGCCAGATGAACGTGCAAGCATTTCAAGCACACAGAAATACTGGAATTTTGTTTTAGAAACACTTAAAAATATTCCAGAAAACTAATAGTAACTATATATTTAAACATTAATTAAAAACAACAAGAACTATGGGATTATTTTCATTTATTAAAAACGCCGGAGCAAAAGTTTTCGGTATTGGAAAAACAACAGAAGAAGAAGCTGCAGAAGCTAAAATGGAAGCTGCCGAAAAAACTAAAGCGAACAATCAGCGCGCTGCACAGGCAATTATCAATAATGTAAATTCATTAGACCTTGGGGTTGAGGATTTCTTCGTTTCAGTAGAAGGTGATAGAGCTACGATTAACGGTACGGCTAAAAACCAAGAAGCAAGAGAAAAAGTAATATTAGTTGTTGGAAACTCTAATGGTATTGCTGAAGTAAATGACGAATTAACAGTAGAGGAAGAAGCTCCTGCTGCAATTTTCCACACAGTAGTAAGTGGCGATAGTTTAAGTAAAATTGCAAAAAAAGTATATGGAGATGCTATGAAGTACCCAGTTATTTTTGAAGCAAACAAGCCAATGCTAAAACACCCAGATAAAATTTATCCGGGACAGGTATTGAGAATTCCTAATCTAGATTAAAGGAATTTTAAATAAAATTTTACAAAAAGGGCATCTCAATTTGAGATGCCCTTTTTCTATTTAAATATCTAGTCTTGAAATAAAGTGATGTCAAATAGAATTTTTATTTAACTAAAAATCCCGCTCATTTTAAATGAGCGGGATTTTATAATTGATTAACATTAATGGATTATTCCATAATATCAGTAATCTCTAATTCAAAAACTAAATCAGTATTTCCAGGAATTACTGGTGGATAACCGCGTTCTCCATATCCTAAATGTGAAGGAACAAATGCTGTTACCTTATCACCAACACTCATTTGTAATAAAGCTTCTCTAAAACCAGCTGCTAATTGAGCATCTTTACTATAAGACATTTTTACAGGTACATAAGCATTTGCAGCTTTTCTTGCGGCATTCACTTCGTCAAATCTTTCAGCTACATCAAGGCGGTTAGTATCAAACATTTTTCCATTCTCGAAGAAACCAGCATAGTTTACCTTTACATTAGCGCCTTCTGCAGGTTTTTGTCCTTTGCTTCTTTTATTCCAGTAAATTTTAAGACCTGATGGTAATGTTTCAGCTTTGTCTTTTAATGGCATAATTTCAGCAGCTACATCTTCAGCAATTTTCATTGCAGCTTCTTCTTTCTCTTTTTTAGCTACTTCAATTTTTTCCATTTCTTCAGTAAAATAAGGGACTTTTACGCCACCTTTTTTAATGATATTTATTGTTTCAATCATAACAGTTTTAACAGGTTTGTCCCCAGGCTTTGAAACTTCAACTGCACCTATTGAATCCACAACATCCATTCCCATAACTACTTCTCCAAAAACAGTATGTTTTCCATTTAGCCATGGTGTCTCTTTTAGCGTTACAAAAAATTGACTTCCATTTGTTGCAGGTCCTGAGTTTGCCATAGAAAGAATTCCTTTTTTGTCATGTACTAACGAGTCCACAATCTCATCTGGAAACTTATATCCCGGGCTACCGCTACCTGTTCCTGTTGGGTCACCACCTTGAATCATAAAGTCTTTAATTACACGGTGAAAAATAATACTGTCATAAAATCTTTTTCCTTTGTATTTTTCATCAACCATACCATTTGTACCCTCAGCAAGTGATACAAAGTTAGCGACAGTTAATGGAGTAGCTTCGTTAAAAAGTTTAGCTACAAATGTTCCTTTGTTAGTTACCACTTCAGCATAAACACCATTTTCTAAGTCTGGATATTTATTTTGACAAGATGCCACTGCAAGGGTAAGTAGTAATAATAATGATAATTTTTTCATGTTACTCTTAGTTTTCTTCTGTTTGGGTTATTGATAATAAAGTTATTGTACTTGTTACAGGAATATTTGTTCCCAGTTTTTTTTCGATTCCATAATACCCGTAAGCTTTATAGGAGGGAAATAAAAATGTAGCGCTTTCGCCTACTTTTAGTAATTTTATACCTTCTCTTATTCCTGAAATCAATTCTTGGTTTGATTGGTCTACTAGATAATTTTGAATACCATTTTCAGCTTCTGAAATGATAACATTTCCGTCAAGATCATTAATATTATATGTAAAAGTAACGGCATCACCTAAGATTGGCATTTTGTCAATTGACAATGAATCCTGTGTATTATAATAATACCAAAAGCCACTTTCTGAAGTTATATAATCATTAGTGCTGTCCTTTTCAATCAATGCCTCAAAAAGAGTACGCTCGTTATCGTATATTTTTTTATTTCGCTCAACAGAAGCTTCGATAAAACTTCCAGAATTTACTTTAACGGGACGTCTAGCCTGTGGCGATTGACATG
Organism: Patiriisocius marinistellae; assembly: GCF_009014635.1. Lineage (GTDB taxonomy): Bacteria > Bacteroidota > Bacteroidia > Flavobacteriales > Flavobacteriaceae > Patiriisocius > Patiriisocius marinistellae. The sequence goes on from NZ_BKCF01000002.1 coordinate 267,124, forward strand.
CTCCTAAAGTTAAAAATAAAATGCTAATAATTACGATTATACTTCTCATGCGGTTAACGCTTCTTTATATTGGGGCAAGATACTAATAAATTGCTTTACTGTTTCTTCTAAGGATAACTCACTACGACCTCCAGCAGCATTGTTGTGACCGCCGCCATTATAGTAAGCTCTGGCAACTTCATTTACAGAGAAATCACCTTTGCTACGCAATGACATTTTTACAATTTTTTCTTGCTTGTTCTCTATAAAAATTACCGCAAAAATAATGCCTGTTACAGATAGTGCATAATTTACAAAGCCTTCAGTATCTCCCTTTTTAAAATTATTTGCATCAAGCTCTTCTTGAGACATTGTAATGTATGCAGTATTATATTCTTTTAAAATATGAAGATTATCAAGTGCGATACCTAATAATTTCATTCGTGACATCGAATTTGCGTCATACACGTTTTGATGTATTTCTGCATTATTAGCACCAGCATTTAATAAATCAGCAATAACTTTATGTGTAGTAGCAGTAGTTGAAGGAAACCTAAATGAACCTGTATCTGTCATAATACCGGTGTAAAGTAAGGTAGCAATATCTGCGTCAATGAGTTTTGTTTTTCCTAATCCTTCAATAAAATGGTGTACCATCTCGCAAGTACTTCCTATGGATGGATCACTGTATGTCACTGTCGCATAGGCATCTGGTTGTTGGTGGTGGTCAATCATAATAAAATTCGCATCACTTTTTTCAAGTATTCCCTGCATTTCTCCTACTCGTGAAAGGGAGTTAAAATCAAGTGTGAAAATCAAATCTGCATTTTCAAGAGCGCTAACACTTTGGCTATTTTGTTTTTCAAAATTCAAAATAGTATCAACACCCGGCATCCATTTTAAAAAATCTGGAAAATCATTAGGTAATACTACTGTACTTTCAACGCCATAATTTTTCAGAAAAAAATGAAGCCCTAACGTTGAGCCTACGGCATCACCATCTGGGTTTTTATGACCTATGATAATAATATTCTTTGAAGATTCAATGAGCTTTTGAGCGTTCTGTGCAAGTTCTTTTGTCATAGCTTGCGAAGATACAATTATTGCATCTTTCTTCGGAAATATTAATTTAATTATTACCTAAAGTGTTTAACGTTTAATATTTCCGAAGAGAGTACAATACAGCCGCTTTTTCCCCTTGAAAATTTAATAATACTTTAGCTAAAATAGTAGGGCTTGTAGGCTAGGTATTAGTAGGTTTGTTCTATTATTTAATAATTTAAATTAGTCTATAAAAAGACACAACTTATGAAAAAAACAATTACATATTTATTTATAATTTTAGGATTAATGAGTTGTAATGCTCAAAAACTTCCCAAAATAAAAGGAGATAAAAATGTTCGAGATGTTTACAAAACACTAGAAGAATTTAATGCTATTGAAATTGAGGGTAATTTTGATGTGACATTTACAAAAGGCGATACAAATGAATACCATTTGAGAGCTGATGAAAATTTGGTTTCAGTTATTGATTTTCAGGTTTTTGATGGTGTTTTAAAGATAAAGCCTCTCTACAATATTACAGCAAGTAAAAAGCTAGAAATTGATATTACATATAATAATGTAAATGCAATTACCCTTCGAGGAGATATAGATTTAGAATCAAAAAATAAGCTTGATTTTGACATATTAACATTCACGGCTTTTGATGATGTTGATTTTGATTTAGACATGAATGTGAATGACGCAACTTTTATTTTAAACAATAATACAAAAGGCGATGTTCAATTAAAGGGATTAAAATCTAGAATGATTTTTAATAATAACGCTTATTTGAAAGGTGATATTACTCTTGAAGAATTAGATGTTGAGATTAATGAACGGTCTGATGTAAGTTTAGATGGCGATGTAATAAATTTAAAACTAAAAGCAACGGGTAATACAGATGTAAAATCAAAAGATTTAAAAGCAGAATTTGCAAATTTAATCGCATCTGGAAAAGCAGATATTTATGTTTTTGCAAGTAAGGAATTACAGCTTTATGCTCAAGGTAAAAGTTATATATATGTGTACGGAAATCCTGATATTAAAGTAGAAGGGTTAAATGATAAGTCTCAGATTATTAAAAAATAAAACGTTTTTATATATGTTGTCAATAGTAGATAATTAGTTACTTTTGCACAAAATTTAAAAAAATCATGAGAACAGACAGAACGTTTACAATGTTAAAGCCTGATAGTGTTGAAAAAGGACACATTGGTGCTATTCTTGAAAAAATAAATGCAAGCGGTTTTAAAATCGTAGCAATGAAATTGACGCATATGACTACGCAAGACGCGCAAGAATTTTATGCAGTCCACAGCGAGCGTCCATTTTATGGTGAACTTGTTGAATATATGACACGTGGACCTATCGTTGCGGCTATCCTTGAAAAGGATAATGCTGTTGAAGATTTTCGTACACTAATTGGTGCTACTAATCCAGCTGATGCAGCTGAGGGTACTATTAGAAAATTATATGCTGCCTCTATTGGTGAGAACGCAGTACACGGTAGTGATAGCGATGAGAATGCTGCTATTGAAGGTGCTTTTCACTTTGCAGGTAGAGAGATGTTCTAGTCAACGTATTATAATATTAAAAAAGCCTGTTCAAAAGAACAGGCTTTTTTTGTATAATGTATTTTTAGTATTCTTTCTTTTTTATCTTTTTAAAATTTATTATCGCAACACCAGCTTATCAATCATTTGCTTTCCAAGTTCTTCATTAAGCAGTCTAATAATTTTTGATTTGCCGTAACTTAATTCTTCTCTGAGTACAGATGAGGTTAATTGTACATATAATACGTCACGTTCCAAAATTACTTGTGTGGTATACGAAACTACACCAGGGCCCATTACATTATGCCATGCTTCGCTGGCGTTAACTTTGTCAAGACCCTTTGCTAATTTTCCTGAACCAATATAATCTTTTAATAAATCGCTTACAGGTTGGGATTCTGTATTTCTTTTTTTCTTTGACATCTTTTATTCAAAGTTAAATTTTATAAATCTTTTATACGTGTATTTTTTACCTTCTTCATTAAGGATAACCAGTTTTTCTTTAGTCGCTTCAATAATAAATTCGGTCCAGGTAGCATAAGGTGTTTTGTAATTAAGTGCTAACTGTTCTGGAAATTCAGTAATAATTTCAAATTCTTCCACATTTCCAGAGGTAATAAATGTACCGTCTAATTGTGGTTTCACTTTAGTGCGTTTTCCCAGAGTATTTTCTACAGAAATATAATCCAAAGTAGTGCTTATGTTAAATTCTTTAAGTACTCCATTTTCGTTCTCAACCGAAACTATCTCCCAATAACCATCAAGGTGTTGTATTTGTTCTTGTTTATTTTCGCTACAGCCTAATGCGAATAATGCGAATGCTATTATTACAAAATTTATTTTCATGTTTTTTAAATTTAAAAATGCCATTTGTTAGTTTGAACTAAGTTTAAACATCTTATAACTCTGGTGTATTTCTTTAATAATTTGTTCCGTTCTCTCTGCATGTGTGTCGCTTATAAATAATTGCCCAAAATTTTCATTGTTTACTAACGCTATAATTTGTGCTACACGTTGTTCGTCTAACTTGTCAAAAATATCATCTAGTAGCAAAATAGGATTCACTTTGCTTTGTCGTTTAATAAAATCAAACTGCGCTAACTTCAAAGCTATTAAATAGCTTTTTTGCTGGCCTTGTGAGCCAAATTTTTTAATTGGATACCCATCAATTTCCAGTGATAAGTCATCTTTATGTATTCCGAAATTTGTGTATTGGGAAAATTTATCCTTATTAATACCTTCCTTTAATAAATCGGCAAGTGGTTTTTCTTTTAATTGACTACTATATACTAAATCTACAACTTCATTTCCGCTACTAATAGCATTGTACCGTTCTAGAAATATAGGTAAATAAATTTCTAAAAAAGCCTGTCGTTTTTTAAATATAATAGTTCCTAGTTCACTTAACTGCTGGTTGTAAATCTCCAGTGTATCTTGATTGTGTGTATTATTTGCTGCAAAAAACTTTAACAGTGCATTGCGTTGTGCAAGTACTTTGTTATACTTTAATAAAGCGTTGAGGTATTGCGAATCTCCTTGTGAGATTACACCGTCAATAAATTTTCGGCGAGTATCACTGCCTTCTATTATTAAATCTCTATCTGCTGGGCTTATAATTACTAATGGTAAAAAACCTATATGTTCACTAAGTTTATCATAGGCTTTACCATTGCGTTTAATTATTTTTTTATTCCCTCTTTTTGCGCTGACGATTATCTTTTCTGGGCGTTCATTTTTCTCATAAGCGCCTTCAACAACAAAAAAATCTTCTCCGTGTTTAATATTTTGTCCCGTGATGGGATTAAAGTAGCTTTTTCCGAAAGATAAATGATAAATAGCATCTAATACATTTGTTTTTCCAACGCCATTATGTCCAACAAAGCAATTTATCTTAGGATCAAAAGAAAAAGTTTCAGATTCAAAGTTTTTGTAATTTAAAAGTGATATATTTTCTAACTTCATTAAAACTAGAGGGTTGAAAGGTTTAAAATTTCCGAAGTTCTTAAAATTTAAGAAGAAAAATGGCTGCGGAAATGTAGTATATATTAAGACTGCAAAATATCGAAAAATAAGAAATCTTTTCGCTTTTTAATTCCGTTAAAAATTTTATTTTTGCCGTTCATTAAACCAAAACTATGGCAACGTACAAGAAACGAGGCGGTAAACCGAAAAGTAAGCAAGTAGAGAATACAGATTTAGATGCTCTAGAGCAAGATAGTACTACGGCTGAGGTGTTCAATACACTAGACGAAGGTGCCAATCGAACTGAAAAATGGGTTGAGAAAAACCAAAATATTATCCTTATAGTTGTAGGTGTCGTTGCAGTTGCGGTATTGGGTTATTTGGCATATATTAATTTTGTACAAGAGCCAAAAGAGGCTGAGGGTATGAATGAGATGTACCAAGCTCAAACGTATTTTGACACTGCATTAAACGCTACAAATGGCCAAGATTCAATCTATAATCTTGCGCTAAATGGTGGAAAAGGAAAATATGGTTTCCTTAAAATTATCGATAACTACGGTGGAACAAAAGCTGGAAATCTTGCAAACTATTATGCAGGTATGGCTTATTTGAATACTAACGATTACCAAAATGCAATTTCATACTTAAGTGATTTTAGTAGTGATGATGCTATGTTAGGTCCTTTAGCAAAAGGAGCTATAGGAGATGCATTTGTACAGTTAAATCAAAAAGATGAAGCATTAGGATATTATGAGACTGCTGCAACAATGCAAACTAATGAGTTTACATCTCCACGTTTTCTTTTAAAAGCAGGAGTTACTGCTCTAGCATTAGGAAAAGGTGATGTTGCAAAAAAACACTTAAAAAATCTTGTTGATAATTATGCTGCATCTGCAGAGGCTACAAAAGCAAAAGCATATTTAGCACAAGCAGAAGCAATGAACGAATAGCACATGGCTACACAAAATAACAATTTATCGGTTTACGATAAGACGACAATCCCAAACGCGAAAGACTTCAAGTTTGGGATTGTTGTTTCTGAATGGAATCCAGAAATAACAAACGGTATGTTTCAAGGTGCATTTGACGCAATTTTAGATTGCGGCGGTATTAAAGAAAATATTGTTCGTTGGGATGTTCCAGGAAGTTTTGAACTAATTTACGGATGTAAAAAAATAGGAGAAAGCTATGAAATGCTAGATGCTATTATTGCAATAGGTAATGTAATTCAAGGTGAGACTAAACATTTTGATTACGTGTGTGAAGGTGTTGCTCAAGGTATTAAAGACTTAAATGTACAAGGAGATATACCTGTAATTTTTTGTGTATTGACTGATAATAACCGCCAACAATCTCTTGATCGTAGTGGTGGAAAGCATGGTAACAAAGGAACTGAGGCCGCAATCGCTGCCATAAAAATGGCACAGTTAAGAAAAGACGCTAGGTTTTAACAAAAAGTAGTATATATTTTTTGACAACAGTTATTCTTACTAGATAAGGCTAGGTGATGTCACTCAAATCTACATAGAGTATACATATGCTAATACTAAGTAAGAATTCCTTCTATCTTTTTTTAGCATATACTATAAATTTTAAAAAAAGGCTCACGCATAAAGTGGAACAAATTTGTCTTTAATCTTTTATTTTTTTAAAGCTTAAGCTCTATTTCTTAATGGTACATTCTTTGTTAATAATAACCTAGCCATTTAAAATGGTAAAAACTGCCATTTTTAGTACATTTACATTAAGGAAAGAGATTATGGGACCTACAAAATTCACAATCATAAAAAAGCTTAAATCGAATAACCGTTTTAATTATACACCCCGTTATTACAAAGGAAAAGAAGAGGTAGAAGACCATAAACATGCAACTCGTTTTGATGCATACGCAGATACCTTAAATGATAATGATTACGCAGGACAATGGCGTAATGCGCGTACATCAGTAAGAAATAGAAATAATGTAGAATTTAATATTACTGTTATAGCAATTATAGCAGTACTTGTACTTATATTTCTATTTATCATTGATTTTGATTTGTCAATTTTCTCAATGAGCTAATGGCAGATATTATCCAACTTTTACCAGATCACGTTGCAAACCAGATTGCAGCGGGTGAAGTAGTGCAACGCCCAGCAAGTGTTGTCAAAGAATTGCTAGAGAATGCAATTGACGCAGGAGCGACTCAAATTACATTACTTATAAAAGATGCAGGGAAAACTCTTATTCAAGTAACAGATAATGGAATGGGGATGAGCACCACAGATGCCCGTCTTAGTTTTGAGCGTCATGCCACTTCAAAGATTAAAATAGCCGAAGATTTATTTAATTTACATACTAAAGGATTTCGTGGAGAGGCACTTGCATCTATCGCTGCAATCGCGCACGTAGAATTGAAAACTAAAACTCATGATGCTGAAATAGGCACAAAAATTTGTGTTGAAGGAAGTAAAGTTATTGAGCAAGAACCAGCAGTAGTGCCAAGTGGTACAACAATCGCAGTTAAAAATTTATTTTATAATATACCAGCACGTCGCAATTTTTTAAAGAGCAATCCTGTAGAAACTCGCCACATTATAGATGAATTTCACCGTGTGGCACTCGCTCATCCACAAGTTGCTTTTACAATGTCTCATAATGGAGCATCGGTTTTCAATTTACCTGAGAGTAATTTGAGACAACGTATTGTGAATATCTTCGGAAATAAAACGAACGAGAAATTGGTGCCTGTTGAAGAAGAAACCGATATTTTGAAAATAGAAGGTTTTGTGATCAAACCAGACTATGCTAAAAAAAGTAGGGGGGAACAATTTTTCTTTGTTAATGACAGATTTATCAAAAGTGCATATTTAAATCATGCCATTGTTTCAGCATTTGAAGGATTATTAAAAGGTGGTTTTCATCCAGGGTATTTTTTGTTTTTGACAGTTGACCCTAAAACAATTGATATAAACATACACCCCACTAAAACCGAAATTAAGTTTGATGATGAGCATTCTATGTACGCAATGCTTAGGTCAACAGTAAAACATAGCTTAGGGCAATTTAGTATTGCGCCAGTGCTAGATTTTAACCGTGAGTCAAGCTTAGATACACCTTATAATTATTCAAAGAAAAAAATTACTGCACCCACAATTGAAGTGGATAGAACATTTAATCCATTTAAAGAGGAATCAAAACCAAAGCAAGCTAATATTAGCTTCCCTTATAAACGTGAGAAAAATGCAGCTTCTTGGGAGTCTTTATATGTGGGGCTAGAAGATGACACAGCAAATGCTAATGATAATCAGCATATAACTTTTGAGAGTGAGCAAATCACTGGAAAGTTATTTGAAGATGATTCGACAGAAGTGAGACAGGTTACATTTCAGCTTCAAAATAAATATATTGTTAGTCCCATAAAAAGCGGGATGATGGTTATTCATCAACATTTAGCACATCAGCGAATTTTGTATGAAGAGCTTTTGAAAAATATTACCTTACAACAAGCAGTAAGTCAACAATTATTATTTCCACTTCAATTACATTTTTCAAAATTGGATATGGAGGTATTGAAGAAAGTGCAAGAGCAATTAGAGCATACGGGATTTGTTTTTTCAGCATTTGAAGAAGATTTTGTAAATGTGTCTGGGATTCCCGTGGCACTAATTGAAAGTCAAGCTAGCCAAGTCCTTGAGCAACTTATTACAGATATTGATAATGAAGTACCTGATGCAGGTTTTAGTCAAAATGATTTGCTTGTAAAATCAATGGCTAAAAGTATGGCAATTAAGAGTGGGACAAGGTTGAATAAAGAAGAACGAGAGCACTTAGTAAATCAATTATTTTTATGCAAAGAACCAAGTGTTTCACCTTCAAATAAGCCAGTCATCGTTACATTAGATGCGAATGATATGGATAAAAAATTTATGTAAATGGGAAGAATTACCGAAACGGTTAAAGTTTTAATTATTATAAATGTTATAGTATATGCAGGTTCTCTGTTTTTAGGGGATGTGGCTTATAAATTATTTTCATTATACTATTTTGAGCATCCAGATTTTCAAATTTGGCAGCCCATTACCCATATGTTTATGCATGATCAGAATAGCTTTATGCACATTCTTTTTAATATGTTTGGGTTGTATATGTTTGGTTCACCTTTAGAGGCACAATGGGGAAGAAATAAATTTTTATTCTTTTACTTTTCAGCAGGGCTTGGTGCGGCATTTATACATTCATTAGTTGCTTACTTTCAGGTACATCAAGGAATGGATGTACTAATGTCAGCAGGATTATCTCAAAATGAGATTACACAATTATTGAATACAGGAACGTATAGATCTAGTATTTTAGATGTAATTTCAATAGAATCTATTCAAGGAGTTTATGAATCATTTAATACACCAGCAGTGGGAGCTTCAGGTGCAATATATGGGATTTTAGTTGCGTTTGGTTTAATGTATCCAAATGCAGAATTAATGCTAATATTTTTGCCTATCCCTATCAAAGCAAAATATTTTATACCTGGATTAATTATTCTCGATTTGTTTTCTGGACTTACAGGATTCTCTTTGTTTGGACAAAATATTGCAAATTGGGCACATTTAGGTGGTGCATTTTTTGGGTTTATTATGGCCTATTACTGGAAGAAAAATAGTATGAATAATACGCGTTGGGATTAAATATGACAATAAACGAATTAAAATATAAATATAAAACCAGCGGTATTGTAATCCAGCTTATAGTTGTCAACGTAGCTGTGTTTTTAATCTTGCAGTTGTGCTCTTTAATATTTGGAGTTGAAAAAGAAACGCTTGCATCTTGGTTTGTATTACCAGAAGATTTAGGAGATTTAATTTTGCAACCTTGGTCTTTAATAACATATGCTTTTGTTCATTTTGGATTTATGCATTTGTTATTTAATATGTTATGGCTATATGTTTTTGGGCCTTTTATTTTAAATCTATTTCAGCCTAAACGATTTTTAACTATCTATCTGCTTGGTGCGCTTTGCGGAGGTTTGCTTTATGTATTTGCCTATAATGTATTGCCTATTTTTCAAGGTCAATATGGCTATTTGTTAGGAGCTTCAGCAGGAGTGAGGGCGATAGTTTTTTTTATAGCTGGTTACTCGCCAAATATGCAAATGCGTATTTTTACGTTTAATATTAAGCTATGGCATATCGCTGCAGTTTTGTTTGCGCTAGACGTATTACAATTAATGTCTCCTGGAAATAGAGGTGGCATGATTGCCCATATAGGAGGCGCAGCATTAGGATATTTTTATGGAACTCAGCTAGCCAAAGGAAACGATATTGGTTCTTGGTTTGAAAAATGGATAGATGGTGTTTCTAATATGTTTAAACCCAAAAAAGAAAAACCGTTTAAAAAGGTTCATAAAACGAGAAAAACCACATTAAAGAATAGCGCTGTAAAGAATAATAAAACAGAACGTCAATTAAAAGTTGATGCTATTTTAGATAAAATAGGAAAAAGTGGTTATGAAAGTTTATCAAAAGATGAAAAAGATTTTCTTTTTAAAGCTGGGAATGAGTAATAAGTTACATTGAAAAAAACAACTTTTATAGGAAAATTACTGTACAGGCTCAATGCGGTTTTTGCGTTATTGTTACTCCTGTCACTTGTGCTACCTTATATTCCGCCCAAGAATTTTCCTTATGCATCTTTATTAAGTCTCGCTGTTTCACCATTAATCTTCATTAATTGTTTGTTTTTAATCTATTGGATTGTTACAATTAAAAAAAGTTTTTTATTGTCAACAGCAGTATTGATCTTGGCATATTTTAGCTTCAATACTTTTTATAAATTTTCTTCGGAAACTGAAACTAGCCAACATGAACATAAGCTTTCGGTTTTATCTTATAATGTGCGGCTTTTTAATGCGTACGAAAAAGAAGATAACAATAGTCAAAAGTTTATTACTAAGCTAATTTCAGAAGAAAATCCAGACGTAATTTGTTTTCAAGAATATTATAGGGAAACCGAAATCACTCTTGAGGGGTATCCTCATCGTTATATCCACTTTAAAAATGATAAAGTTCATTTTGGACATGCCATTTTTTCAAAATATCCATTAGTTTATGAGGGTGCTTTTGATTTTCCTCAAACTTTAAATAATACACTTTATGCAAACGTTGTAAAAGGAGGAGATACTCTGCGCCTGTATAATGTGCATTTAAAGTCTATGAGTGTTCAGCCTACTGTTGATTATTTACAACAGGAAAACAAAACTAAATTATTTAAAAGAATGACATCTGCTTTTGAAAAACAACAAGAGCAAGTAGAGGCAATTTTGAAACACAAAGAGCAGTCACCACATCCTGTTGTGGTTGCAGGGGATTTCAACAATACTGCTTTTTCTTATATTTACAGAAAGATGCAAAAAGGAATGAAGGATGCCTATGTTGAGAGTGGATATGGGTTAGGCACAACCTTTAAATTTGATTCATACCCTATGCGAATTGATTATATTTTTACTTCGGAAATGGTTGATGTGTTAGAGTTTAAAACTAAAGAAGAAACTTTTTCAGATCATTACCCTATAAAAGCAACAGTAGGTTGGGATTCTAATTAATTAAAATTTAAAAAACATCTAAGGATTCTAAATAATTTAATGAATTAGAACCTTCATTACATAACAAATCGAGTACAGATAAATTGCTAAAAAAACCATTTTTATCTTCAAATACTTGATGATAAGTTGTAAAATTATAAACTTTTTCTTTTTTACAATCAGCTAAATAGCGAGCATCAAATTGATCGGGGTTTTTGTGATATTCAGTTGTCTTTAATATTGTTCCCGAAATTCCAATTAATTCTATAAGTACTTCTAATATTCTCAAATTAAAATCAAGCAAATTGTCAACCTCTCTTGTAAATAAAGGCTCTAAATCATCTTCATAATATTCAAAAAAAGGAGAAGTGCGGTAAGCGGTTTGTATAGATTTCCAATGCTCAGCTAGCCAAGGAAATTCATTTTCAGGTTTTACATCACGGGTACTTTGATGCTTTAATTCTTTACTGTGTTTAATAGGAATGGTCAAGAGTAATTTTCCATTTGTATGTGCAATATAAGCCCGGTTGCGATAGGTTTGCTTTTGATAATTATCAGCAACTTCAAATATAATACTATCCGCCTTTGCCATTGCAGCCATTGAAGCAATAGAAGGTAAATAAGTAGGGTATAATAAAATTGTTTTTGCTTCCAATTACTTAGTTGCCTTTTTCTTCTTTCTGAAATAATTAAAAACCAAGTAACCTCCAAGAGCAATTAAAAAGTATATAAAATAAGAAACAGGTTTTCCAGATCCTCCTACAGTTGTAAACAATCGCTCCCATCTTATCTTATTCATTAGCCCATTAGCATTACTATCCCAACTCATCCATACAAATACTGGTTTTCCTACTACGTGATTAAAAGGTACATAACCCCAAGATCGTGCATCCTGCGAGTTGTTACGGTTATCTCCCATCATCCAGTAGTAATCCATTTTAAAGGTATAGTCAGTCAAAGGTTGGCCATTTAACAACACTTGTGTTCCATTTTGAGTAATTTTATTTTCAATACCCAATTCACTGCCTTCATAGGTTTCAATAATACGTTTATAAAATGGAATACTTTGCGCATCTATTGTTACAGTCTTACCAGCTTCAGGAATGTATATGGGACCAAAAAAATCATTATTCCAAGCATAATCTGGACTGTGTGGAAAAATTCCAGAATTATATTGAGTGCTCTCATTTTTAATAGGTATTATTTTCGCTACATCTTTATAACTTTTAAACTGTTCCATTGCCTCATCTGTCATATGCATAATGTAGGTATTTGGATTAGGGTCTGCAGAAATATCTGTTATATCATAACGTTCTCTCAAATAGTCAATGTCATTTTGATTTATTTGCCTTTTAAAAATTACACCATAATAAAATTGTAGTTTAGCACGATCTGGGAGCACATTTTTTTCTCCATTTATATAGACGTAACCTGCTCTAACTTCAAGAGAGTCTCCAGGAACACCCACACACCTTTTAACATAATTTGATTTTTTGTCAATTGGTTTTTGAACGCTACCACGCATGCTTGCTGGATTGATATCAACGAGTGTATCTACTGGCCAATTAAAGACTACAATGTCATTACGAGAAATATCTTGAAAACCAGGTACTCTAAAATAAGGAATTTGTGGTTTTGAACTGTATGACTTAACCCCAAGCTTAGGAATGGTATCATGCACCATAGGAAATGATATAGGCGTATTAGGCGTTCTAGCTCCATAATGAAACTTACTTACAAAAAGAAAATCACCTACTAAAAGTGTTTTTTCTAATGAAGAAGTAGGAATAGTAAATGGTTGCATAACATACGTATGTACTATTGTTGCTGCAACTACGGCAAATAATATTGAACTAACCCATTCGCCCGTGCTAGTTCTAGGTTTTAATGACCTGTCTTCAATATAATTAAGTTTTTGTGTGTAATTAATGTAATAAATGTAAAGCCCCAATGTTAAGATTGCTAATGCCGTATCCGTCGGTGAGTTCTTCCCAAAACTTCTAATCGTTTCTACCCATACTACAGGAAACATAATTAAGTTAACAATAGGTACAAATAACAAAATAGTCCACCACCAAGGGCGGTTAATAATTTTCATTAAAACCACCGCATTATAAACAGGTACTGCTGCTTCCCAAGCTTTTCTACCTGCCGCTACGTATAATTTCCAAGTACCTAAAAAGTGAATTACCTGTACAATTAAAATCAATAATAACCATCCTGTCCAACTCATATTTGTTTTTTTATGTCAAAACTGACAATTTTTTCTTCAAAAATATTTTAACCTTTTTTACCCATCATTATATTCCTAACACTTCTTTCATTGAAAAAATCCCTTTTTTATCTTGAAGAAATTCTGCTGCAATGATGGCTCCTTTTGCAAACCCGTCTCGCGTATGTGCTTCATGGGTAATACTAATAGTGTCAATTTGTGACATATATTCAATAGTGTGCGTTCCTTTTACTTCGGGTTCTCTTTTAGCCGAAATATTAATTACTCCATCACCTTTTTTGTCTAAAGACCAATTTGTACTATCGTGGTTTTCAATGATACCTTCGGCTAGGGTGATAGCAGTACCGCTGGGTGCATCTTTCTTTTCAATGTGATGAATCTCTTCAATAGAAGCTGTATATTCCTTCCATGGTTTCATCAATTTTGCTAATTGCTTATTAAGTTCAAAAAATAGATTTACACCTACGCTAAAGTTTGACGCATAAATAAAACTTCCGTTACGTTCTTTGCATATTTTTTCTACATCAGCTTTTTTTGATAACCAACCGGTTGTGCCTGAAACTACAGGAATATTGTTTTCAAAACATTGTGTAATATTTGCTATAGCGGTTTCGGGAGTTGAAAATTCGATAGCAACATTTGCAAGTTTCAAATTTCCGCTTTGCGAACTACTGCCACTTTTATAAACTATGGTATGACCTGCTTCTACAGCAAGTTTTTCAATAGTTTTACCCATTTTTCCGTATCCTAAAAGTGCAATTTTCATTATAATTTGTAGCGAAATGACAACCCATAATTGGTCTGGTTAAATACAGGGTCGTAGTCTAAATTAGGTGTTACCGAAATATCATCGTTCACATCATATTGACGTAAATGCGCGTCAACATTAGCATCAACAATATTAATGAGATAAAAAGCAAGTGATACAATTATGCTTACATCTTTATTTCTCCTAGCAGTTTCTTGTGCGTCGATAAGACGTTCGTTTGAAATTGATGGTGTTGTGCCAGTACCGTAAAATTCATCATCAGTAAATCCAGCTAGGCGTCTTTTATATGCATCTCTAAAGCGGTTGTAATCTTTGTCATTTCTTAAATAGAAATAAACTCCTGCACCCATACCGGCATATATTACGGGGATTTTCCAATATTTTTTATTGTAGGCTTGCCCCAATCCTGGCACAACAGCAGAATAAAAAGCTGCCTTTTGAGGAGCTAGTGGATTGTATTCTTCTTTAATTGAATCTTTGACAACTATTTTTACCTCAGGAGTTACTGAGATAGAATCAGTTTGTGCGAAAAGAGTTAAAGAAAAGCACAGAAATACAATATGTAATAACCTATTTCTCACCTTTTATTAGTTTGAGAATGCGTTCAAAATCTTCCTTATTTTTAAAAGGCACTACAAATTGACCTTTACCAGAAGCACTTACTTTGATATTTACTTTACTGTTTAAAATATCTGCTAGATTTTTACTTGCATCTTTTGCGTATGATGGGATAGTAGCTGTAGTTTTAGCTTTAGGTTGTGGTTTATTAATACCTCTAACCAACGCCTCTGTATCTCGTACCGAAAGTTTATTGCCTAATATTTGCTCATAAATTGAGAGTTGTTCTTCTAAGTCATCAATTGTTATTAAAGCGCGACCATGTCCCATTGAAATAAAACCGTCACGCATTCCTGTTTGAATGATGGGGTCTAATTTTAAAAGGCGAAGATAATTTGCAATTGTTGATCTGTTTTTACCTACACGATCGCTCATTTCTTCTTGCGTCAAATCAATCTCTTCAATAAGACGTTGATATGAAAGTGCAATTTCAATAGGATCTAGATCTTCTCGTTGAATATTTTCAACAAGTGCCATTTCTAACGATTCTTGGTCGTTAGCAATCCTTATATAGGCAGGAATTGTTTTAAGACCAATTAACCCAGAAGCACGAAAACGACGTTCTCCACTAACAAGTTGATATTCATTAAACCCCAATTTTCTAACTGTAATGGGTTGAATAACACCAAGTTCTTTTATAGATGAAGCAAGCTCACGTAAAGCTTCTTCGTTAAAACTTGTACGCGGTTGAAATGGATTCATTTCTATAGTGCCTAGGTCTAGCTCTACGATATTTCCAACAACCTTATCTGCGTTTTTATCTTGTGCTGTTTGTATATCATTAGCTGGGTCTTTCAATAATGCTGAAAGTCCGCGTCCTAATGCTTGTTTTTTTGTAGCTTTTGCCATGTTCACTATCCGCGCAGGCGGACATCTCTTTTAGTTCATTAATCGCGCAGGCGAGTATCTCTTTTATTTATTCGTAATGACGAATATCTTTTTCATTTATCTCATTTCCGAAGAAAGAAATATTTTTAATTGAATAATCTATTTATTCTTAGCAATCAGTTCTTCGGCAAGGCTTAAGTAATTATTTGCTCCTTTACTGCTAGCATCATAACTAATAATGCTTTCACCATAACTAGGTGCTTCACTTAAACGTACATTTCTTTGAATGATTGTCTTAAAAACCATGGCGTCAAAATGTTTTTTAACCTCTTCAACTACTTGGTTTGACAAACGCAGTCTTGAGTCAAACATAGTTAACAAAAGACCTTCGATGTCTAACTCTGGGTTATGTATTTTTTGAACACTTTTAATAGTGTTTAATAATTTACCAAGACCTTCAAGTGCAAAATACTCGCACTGAATAGGAATAATCACAGCATCTGCAGCAGTTAGAGCATTAAGAGTAAGTAACCCTAACGATGGAGCACAATCAATGATAATATAATCATAGTCGTTTTTAAGGTCAGTTATTACCTGCTTAAGCATGTACTCACGATTTTCTTTATCTACAAGTTCAATCTCAATAGCAACTAAGTCTATATGAGCAGGAATAATATCAACATTGGGAGAGTTAGTTTTAACGATAGCCTCTTTAGCTGTTGCGCTATGCTCTAATAATTGATAGCTTCCTATCGTTACAGCTTCAACATCAATACCTAACCCAGAGGTCGCATTTGCCTGTGGGTCTGCGTCGATTAACAACACTTTTTTTTCAAGAACTCCCAGTGAAGCAGCTAAGTTGACTGATGTTGTTGTCTTCCCAACACCACCTTTCTGGTTTGCAATAGCAATTATTTTACCCATTAATGTGATTAAATTTAAAGGTTAAAAGTACTACTATTTAAAAGATTTTGAAACCATTTTTGTTAACAGGAAGTGAACAACCTTTTTTAGGCTGAGTGCTTATAACTTCTGAAATTTTAAGGAATGTATTGACGTGTTCTGTTGTTTGTTCTTTTTTTTTAACTTTAGTAAAACTAAAAAACTGCAATTATGAAAAAATTACTACTTACTTTATTACTTATCTGCGGTTCTGTAAATTTCATAATAGGGCAAACTATTTGTCCATATCTGGATGACATTATAAAATTTAAAATCAAGCAGATGTTCCTACAGTTACAAACAATGGGGATGGTACGGTTACGTTGACCCATGCTGATCCTTTAATAAATAATGTTTTTGAAGGATATGAACTATCGCAATTTGAACAATCATTTCCGTCGTCCTCTAATCCAGAATTATTGAAATTTTATACGATAGGTTATAATAGTAAAGAACTTTTTTTAGACATAGGATCAAGTCTTTCGGGTAGATTTATATTTGATAACCCCGCTCCAGTTAATGAGATTTTATCTTCTATTATAGATTTTGTTGATGGTAAAGAGTTTAATCTAGATGGGTTTTACCAAGTCTCTGATATAGACCCTTGTTCTAGTGATTGTCCATTTGTTATGGTTTCAAATGAATTTTATACACGTGTTGCTTTTGAATACGACGCTGCAGCACAGTTATTAACTATGGAAACTGTAGATGTCACATCTTGCGGAAATCAATTTTCAATCTCCTTTGCCGGACCCAATGACATTGGAGGTTCTGGCGAATTTCAAAATGCTCAAACATGGCGAATTGATTCATTTGATGTAGGGGCTAATAACCAAGGGGATGAGTGTTTTAATGTAGAGAGCACGCTCTTTTCATTATTCGAACTAGCATGTAATGAGCTACCGGATGGACAATTAGGTATTATAACAAGGACAGCTACAGATGAGTTGATCTTAAAAAAAGATAACGTTTTTGGCGGTGAACTTGCAGTATTACTTAGAGATGCTTCCTTATCTGTTGATGAAAACCAATTAGATAATGTGATAGTTTTTGAAACAGAAAACAATCCTTATTTGCAAGTTGAAAATAAAACCAATCGAGAATTAGATCTGAGAATTTTCGATTTAAATGGGAGAGAGGTGATAGGTAAAACGGCATTAATTAATAACACCATTAATATTACGGCTTTGCAAAAAGGAACACTTTATTTAATTTCATTAAACGATAACTTCGGAGACCGAAATACAATAAAATTTATCAAGCAATAAACTAATTTGTCCTATTTTTTAGGCCGAAAAATATATAATTTACAAGGGTTAAGCTTTGGGTATTCAATTAATTTTGGATGCTCAAATTCTTTTACAAATTGCATGCCTATTTTCTGCATTACATTTTCAGAGGGGATATTATGAAATGTACAAACAGAAATGATCTCTTCGAGTTTTAAAATTTCCGAAGCATAGGTTAAGCATGCTTTTGCAGCTTCAGTCGCGTAGCCTTTTCCCCAAGCAGATTGTTTTAATCGCCATCCAATATCGACTGCGGGTGTAAAATCACTTTCCCATGTTTGCATAGCAATGCCTGTAAAACCTATAAATTCATGAGTGTTTAATGTTTCAACGGCGTAATAGGTGTAGCCGTAGTCTTGTAAATGTTTCTTAAATCGAGTGATTAAATCTGTGGTTTCTTTTAATGATAAGACGGCCGGAAAATGTTCCATTACAATTTTATCAGCACACATTTTGGCAAAAGGGATAATATCACTTTCTTCCCAATTACGAAGACCTAATCTTTCGGTTTGAATAAAATAATTCATTAATCTGCAACCGAATCAATCAAAATTTGCAATAACTCAATCGCCGCGTCACTAATTCTCGTTCCAGGTCCATAAACGGCAACTGCACCAGCATCAAAGAGAAATTGATAATCCTGTGGCGGAATTACACCACCCACGATGACCATAATATCTTCACGGCCCAATTTTTTCATCTCTGCAATAACTTGGGGAACGAGTGTTTTATGTCCTGCTGCTAATGAGGAAACGCCAAGTATATGAACATCATTCTCAATTGCTTGTTGTGCAGCTTCTTTTGGTGTTTGAAAAAGCGGTCCTATGTCAACATCAAAGCCCACATCTGCATACCCTGTTGCTACTACTTTTGCGCCACGGTCATGACCATCTTGCCCCATTTTTGCAATCATAATTCGAGGTCTTCGACCTTCAAGTTCGGCAAATTCATCTGCCTTTTCTCTTGCTTTTGCAAAGGATGGGTCTTGTTTAATTTCTTTACTATACACGCCACTAAATGATTTAATTTGTGCTTTATATCTGCCAAAAACAGCTTCGAGCGCATCACTAATTTCGCCAAGTGTTGCTCGTGCTCGGGCAGCTTCAATAGCTAAAGCTAACAAATTATCTCCACCTGTCTTAGCTGCTTGTTTAATTTTTTCTAAGGCTTCGGAAACGTGACCAGCATTTCTACTTTTTTTAATGGATTCAAGTCTCGTTATTTGAGCGTTTCGCACCATTTCATTATCCACGTCTAGTATTTGAAGTGGATCTTCTTTTTCAAGTTTATATTTATTTACTCCCACGATAATATCTTGTGAGCTGTCAATACGTGCTTGCTTTCTAGCAGCAGCTTCTTCAATACGAAGTTTAGGGATTCCAGCTTCAATTGCTTTTGTCATTCCGCCAAGTTCTTCTACTTCTTCAATAAGTTCCCATGCTTTGTGAGCAATCTCATCTGTTAAGCTTTCTACATAATAACTTCCCGCCCATGGGTCTACTGTTTTTGTAATCTGCGTTTCTTCTTGAAGATAAATCTGTGTATTACGAGCTATTCTTGCTGAAAAATCTGTGGGTAATGCAATAGCTTCATCAAGTGCATTTGTATGTAACGATTGTGTTCCTCCAAAGGCTGCAGCCGATGCTTCAATACACGTTCTTGCAACATTATTAAAAGGGTCTTGTGCTGTTAAACTCCAACCACTTGTTTGACAATGTGTACGTAATGCAAGCGACTTTTGATTTTTAGGATTGAATTGTTTTACCAATTTCGCCCACAACATTCTGGCTGCGCGCATTTTAGCAATTTCTTTAAAATGATCCATCCCAATTGCCCAAAAGAATGATAGGCGAGGAGCAAAGCTGTCAATATCCATGCCTGCTTCTAGACCTTTTCTAATGTATTCTAATCCGTCTGCGAGGGTGTACGCTAGTTCTATTTCGCAAGTAGCACCTGCTTCTTGCATATGATACCCAGAAATAGAAATAGAATTAAACTTAGGCATGTTTGCCGATGTATATTTAAAAATATCACTAATGATTTTCATTGATGGTGTAGGAGGATAGATGTACGTATTACGCACCATAAACTCTTTTAATATATCGTTTTGGATAGTTCCTGCTAATGCTTCTGGAGAAACGCCTTGTTCTTCAGCGGCAACAATATAAAAGGCTAAGATGGGTAAGACGGCACCATTCATAGTCATTGATACACTCATTTTGTCTAACGGAATTTGATCAAACAAAATTTTCATATCCTCAACACTATCTATGGCAACTCCAGCTTTTCCCACATCGCCCGTCACACGTTCATGGTCACTGTCATACCCTCTGTGCGTCGCTAAGTCAAAGGCTACAGAAAGTCCTTTTTGCCCCGCAGCAAGATTGCGACGGTAAAATGCATTACTCTCCTCTGCAGTTGAGAAACCTGCGTATTGCCTTATGGTCCAAGGTCTACGAACGTACATTGTAGAATAAGGCCCTCTTAAATTAGGTGCAATTCCTGCAACAAAATTAAGATGCTCTAACCCTTTGATATCCTTTGCAGAATATTTTTTTACTCCAGATTCTTTTGGCTCAATTTGCGATGATTTTGCAAATGAATTTAAAGAAAGATTTTGTACGTTTTTTTTAGCCATTACATCTTAGTCTTTAAAACAAAAGGGTCGTAATTGATATCCGTTTCCGAAGCCAATTGTATATAGATCGTTTTTCCATTTGCAGTCATAATGTATGAATTGTTATACCATGACTTTCCTTTCCTTGATGTGTCATCCACTTGGTACACGCTCTTAAAAATATCGTGCCCTTCCATGTGGTTATACTTTGCAGTCATTTTTTTGTATTCTAGTTTTGTATCTTCAGCCACACGGTCATTGTTCATAGTCATCATACCAAGTAATTGCTGGGCATCTTCCTTGTTGAAAGACATAAACTCCATAGTATTAGTGATAACTGTAGCACCTGTTTCTTTATTTAAAAAAATGTAAACATTACCTTTTTTCTGCTTCAATTCATTTATATAACGCAGCGTATATTGAGCTTGTTTATTTTTCTTATTCTCCTTAGCAAAGGAGGTAAATGTTGCTAGTGATATTCTTTCAAAACCATTAGGGATAAATACTTTTACACCATTATCCTCTAAAAATTCGTAAGTTCCATCTAAGGAAATTGTTGTTGCTTCTTTTTTCTTTTCATCGCAAGAAATGGTTGTTGCAAAAGTGCATACACACATTATTAATACTGCGGTAATTTTTAATAAATTTTGTGGGGATGTTTTAAATAGTCTCATTTTCAAGTCTGTTTTTTTCATTAACCTCGGCTAATCTTTTCGGGGTAATTGGGGATATTAATGTTTTACGTGGTTTTATTTTTGTGAATGGATACAACTCTAAATTATCCTTCATGCTGTCATTTAAATTAGGATGTTTATTTGTCCCTAGAAGTACAATTTTACCTTGGTCAAAAAGTTGTTGCTCTTTTAAAGCGCTGTCCTTTATTTTTTTCTGAATTGTCCCAGCCAGTAATTGATTTAAAAGTCCACCGTTTTTTTCAATATCTTTAAATAATACTAGTGCTTTTTCTGAAATTTCTTTCGTCAAACTTTCAATATAATAAGCACCATCTGCTGGATTTGCAACAGTGTCAAAATAGCTTTCTGCTTTTAAAACGAGTAATTGATTGCGAGAAATACGTTCGCCAAATTCATTACTTTTATGGTATAATGCATCATATGGTAAATTACAAACAGTATTTGCACCACCTAAAACAGCACTCATACATTCTGTTGTGGTACGTAACATATTGCTGTTATAATCATAAATAGTTTTGTTACGCATGCTTGGTTGTGCTACAATATGACAAGTTTGTATTGCTTCATATTCTGCAGCGAGCGTAGCATATAAATGACGAAGCGCTCTAATTTTTGCAATTTCAAAAAAGTAATTACTCCCTACGGAAATATTAAAAACAAGTTCACTTTTTACTTCGGAAATAGAATTTATAGTACTTAAATATTCATGTGCTTGACATAATCCATAGGCTAATTGTTGCACCATAGTTGCTCCAGCATTTTGAAACACTCGCATGTCAACCGAAATAATATTTTGAGCGGGTAGTTTTTTGACCAACCTATTTAAAGAGGCCATGTCTGTTTTCTCATTTTGAAACCAATTACCTTCTTCGGTAAGTTTCCCTATTGGGTCAATATTGAAATAAAAAACGGATTTTTTTTCAGAAAGAAATTCGTTCAATTCAATAATAAAAGCTTCGTCTAAAAACTTGAAATTAAAATAGATTGTTACGTTTCCGAAGTTAAAATTTTTAAAAATTTCAGCAATAGAAAATCTTTTTTCTGAAGTAAAAATGATTGCTTCTGCACCGCGATTTATAGCATCAATGGCAAGTGTATTTGATATTGCTACATCATCAATAAATACTTTTTGAGCGATGTTCCATTGTGATGGATTGCCAGGGATAGAAATGTTTTCAATAGCATCATCTTTATGATATGTAGGCGTAACATTAATACCTTCAAGACTTTGCCAAACGAGGGTGTCGTTGTAATCTGCACCTTTTAAGTCTACCTGTATTTTTTGCTTCCACGCTTTTGCAGAAACAGGTTCAAAATCTGAAAATAGTGGAGATTTCATATATTTATTATTGGGTTGAAAATTAAATTATAATTTAAATGTCCTTACTAATGTGGCAGTTAATTATGCACAGTGTGACAAAGTTATCTAGTAAAATATTATTTTTTTTTCAAACTGTCTTCATGCTCGATTATATATATGTCTTCGTTTTCTCTTTTTAAATAATATTTTTCACGAGCAAATTTTTCCATCTCAGTACTATCTTTCATTTTTTCTATAAATGCTTTGTCGTGTTTAATTTCGGCTTGATAAAATTCTGCATTTTCTTCTAGTGCATTGATGTCATCATTTAATTCTTTGTGAAAAAACCAATTATTAGCATCAAAGAAAAACATCCAAATAAAAAACAGTAAAAGTATGAGCATGTATTTATTGCTCATCCATTTAAACCATTTATTTTCCTTGATTTTTTTTAAACTCATTTTATAATCTATCTGCGATGATAGTTCTTATTAAATCAACGGCAACAGTATTGTATTTATTGGTTGGGATTATAATATCTGCAAACTCTTTTGTTGGCTCAATAAATTGTTGATGCATAGGTTTTAATGTAGTTTGGTACCTAGTTAAAACTTCATCAATATCTCTACCTCTTTCTGCGATATCTCTTTTTAATCTTCTAATTAAACGCTCGTCACTATCCGCGTGTACATATACTTTAATATCAAACATATCCCTTATTTCGGGATGGGTTAATATTAAAATACCTTCTACAATAACTACTTTTTTAGGGTGTGTAGTAACGGTTTCTTTAGTACGATTATGCTCTACAAATGAATAAACAGGCTGCTCAAATGACTTACCATTTCTTAATAATTTTAAATGTTGGTGTAGTAACTCAAAATCTATTGAATTAGGGTGGTCAAAATTTATTGCGATACGCTGGTTATATGTTAAATGACTTGTTTCCTTATAATAGGAATCTTGACTAATAACACATACTTCATCAACAGGAAGTTGTTCAATAATTTGTTGTACGACGGTTGTTTTTCCGCAGCCTGTACCACCCGCAATACCAATAATAAGCATAGTCTCGTTTTTTACAAAAATACAGATTTTGTTAGGCGCTCGTAGTGTTTGTCCTATTACTTTTCAACAGCTTCTACTTCTTCTTCAGTAACTATTTTATCTTGTGTGTTTCCCCAAGTATTCATTGTATAATTCATTACATCTGCGACTTCTTTGTTACTGAGACCCAGAGGTGCCATGATATTATTATATGTTTTTCCGTTGACTTCAATTTCTCCTTTAAGACCATATTTTATGGCGTGGATACTTTCGGTACGTTTTTCAGTTAGCCAGTTTGAGCCAGCTAAAGGTGGATAGCTTTTACCTATACCTTTACCTTTAGGTCTATGGCATTGTTTGCAAAAATCATCATACACTTCCTTTCCTCGAGTTATACTCTGCTCAAGGGGTGTTTGCATTATGTCTTTATTTTGCCCAATGGTGAGTTGTCCTTTGTCTTTTGTAGTTTTCTGATTACAAGAAAATAATGCTATTGAAACTAAAAAAATAGAAAGAATTGTTTTCATTATTTGTTGTTGTTTTGTTGGAACTATTTTTATAATTGAAATTAAAGAAGTCCTTAGACAATTTTTTTTTTAGAAGAAAAAATTACTGTTTAATTATTCTGGGATAACTTTATAGATACCGTCACCCTCAACTGCAATATAAATATAACCGTCTGGTGCTTGTTCTACATTTCTAACTCTACCAATGTCTTCGGCTATTTTTTTTCTTCCAGTTACTTTATCTCCTTCTAATTCTAAAAGTTCAACGTAATTAAATTTTAGTGAACCTACAAGTAAATCACCTTTCCAATCTGGATATACATCGCCAGTTACAAAAGTCATTCCGCAAGGTGCAATTGAGGGAACCCAATAATAAATAGGTTGTTCCATACCTTCTTGGCTAGTTTTCTCTGTGAATTTTGAACCACTATAGTTTACACCATAGCTAATTACTGGCCAGCCATAGTTTGCTCCTTTTTTAACAATATTTACTTCATCTCCGCCCTTTGGACCGTGTTCGTGTATCCAAATTTTTCCAGTTGTAGGGTGTAAATCCATACCTTGGGGATTTCTATTTCCGAAGGTGTAAATAGCTTTTTTTACTCCAGTTTCATTGACAAACGGATTATCTTTAGGGATACTTCCATCATCATTAAGTCTATAGATTTTTCCGCCATCCCTAGTTTTATCTTGTGGGTTAACATCTCTTTCGCCACGCTCACCTATAGAAAAATAAATAAAACCGTCATTATCAAACTCAATACGAGAACCAAAATGTTGCCCTTTTGTAGTGTTTGGAGTAGCCTTATAAAGTGTTTCAATATCAGTTAATACTAATTCATCACTCAACTTACAACGAATCAACTTTGTATGTCCACCATTACCGTCACCATCTGTGGATGCATGTGTTATATATATCCAGCCATTTTGTTTGTAATTAGGGTGTAATTTAATATCTAAAAGACCACCTTGTCCACGGTTGTAAACTTCGGGCACATTTTTAACTTCCGTTTTAGTTCCGTTTTTAAAATGAATAAGTTCGCCACTTTTCTCGGTAATT
This sequence comes from Patiriisocius marinistellae, assembly GCF_009014635.1. Lineage (GTDB taxonomy): Bacteria > Bacteroidota > Bacteroidia > Flavobacteriales > Flavobacteriaceae > Patiriisocius > Patiriisocius marinistellae. The sequence goes on from NZ_BKCF01000002.1 coordinate 292,126, forward strand.
AGCATTGCACCATCTGGAAGCCAAGTCATTCCCCAAGGGTTACTAAGATTATCAACTACTTTTTGAGTTTTATAACCTCTTGTAACGGGTGAATTAAGAGCAATATCATTTTTCTTTTTTGGAGCTTGACAAGAAGCGAATAAAATTAAAAGTGAAACTATTGATAGATATGTTTTCATAGTATTTATATTTCAATTTAAAAATACAAAACATATAAGCTTCAAACCTTTTCTTAACTCAATATTAAGGTTTTGGTCATTAAAAATCCCTTTCAAATAACTGAAAGGGACTCATTATATTAAGTCTATCCAATAATGCGGGGGCATTTTGGGTCTCTGACTTGTAAAATGTACGGAATATTTAACATATTGGTTTTAATTTATAGTCTATTAAAGTATTTATCCAAGTAAATAATCCTATTTTTTAACCATTGCTCGGTATAATCTAAATCTTCTTGACCTCCTACGTTTCCCCATAAGTCTTGTTCTCTTTTATAAACATGGGTTTCATTAAACGATGTGTATAAAGATTCCGTTGATTTAATTAATGCCTTTTCAGAATATTGATTTTCTCTTAACTCTGCCCAACGTATTTTCAATTTGTTTTTAAAATCGCCTGCATTTGTATTAAGTAATCTTTCAAATAAATTATTCTTTAAAATATCATATGTGATATCGCTTCGGCGACCATCTATTACCGTTCCTAACGTGCCATCAGTATCCCAAGGCACGAAGAAATAAGGAGTGTCAGTGTTGTATTTTCCGAAAAAATAATTTTTCCCCAGATTATCTGTTGCTCTTATGATATTGACATATAAAAAATACTCAACAGTATTATCAATATCTATTTTGTTTGAAATTTCAGAAGTAAAACTAGCCTCATCTGCAGTTGCTACAAAAGAAACAAAATCATGTAGATTGTCAAAATAGGACTCATAATTTTCATAAGGATACTCCATATCAAAACCAGACCATCGTGGTAAATGATTTTTAAATGGGGGAGCAGCTAAAAACTTAGTCGCATCTTCGTAACTTTTTGAAGAAAATAACTCACCACGCACTTCATTTTCTTTCATTTTTTTTAAAGCTAATTGCTTTCTATCCACTTGCTCTCCCAGTAAATAAAGGCCTTTGTATTGACCTGCTTCAAAAACTTCTACAAATTCAACATCTGCAGCACTTTTTGCTTTAGGTTCTTCTTCAATGTAGGCAGGTGTATAAATATCTAGCCATAGTTTTGTAGTTATGTAAGACCTAAATTTTAAAGGTTGGTTATACAATCCTATTAAAATCCAGTCATCATCTTTACGCATGTTTCCAAATTGTACATCAATTGATTCCTCACTTGTAGCATTCTCGCGAAACTCCATATCGTACGACTTTTTAGGATATGTTAATGCAAGATTTCCTCTAAGTTCAATTCCTATATTGGCAGTAAATGTAGTATCCTTATCTGCATATTTAAAACGTGCCATTGTCTTAGGCTCATCTGCTATAGGTTGATTTGCGTTGATTTGAATGAGAGGTAAGGAGGTAGGGTAGAGAGTATATCTTATAGAATCTTTTAAGAGAATAGCTGTTTTTTCTTCTGAAATTTTCTGCACATTTTCAAAGCTGAATATTTGATTATCAATATTTAGTTTTGAAATTTTTCGTTTGGTGAACTGTGGATCATTAATATTCCATAGTATAATTCGATTTTCTGTATCAACTGCGATAAACTTATTTTCTGAAGTATTAATATCTATTTGACTCACTGCTGTGCATTGAACCATGATAATTGTAATTAAAAATATAAAGATTGGTTGTTTCATAGTTTGTGCTAGTAGTTTAAACCAAAGATAGTTATTAGTATTCTTTTTAATTTTCTCAATAAGATATCTTAACTTTTTTTTATTATTAATTGATACTCATAAAAATAGTAGCTATCTTAAATAAATGCACAAATATATAAAACCAAAAAACCATCTGATTTCTCAGATGGTTTTTAGTCGGGGTGGCAGGATTCGAACCTGCGGCCTCCACGTCCCAAACGTGGCGCGATAACCGGGCTACGCTACACCCCGAATTCAATTTTTAAAACATGTCTTAAAAATCGAAGTGCAAAAATAACTATTTAAAAGGATTCTACAACCTTAATCAAATTTATTTTAATTTAAAAAGCAAACCCAAATCCTACTTGAATAATTGCGTCTTCTTCTGATGCAAAATAACCAGCATTTAATGCTAATGAATTGAGCGTGCTCAACCATATACCACCTCCATAGCTATTATGCCAAACATCTGAGTTTTCACCCTCTGCCCAAACTCTACCGTAATCAAAACCTCCATAAGCTCCAAAAGTTATTGGGGCAGCAGCAGTAACTACTCTTAATAGGCGGGCTTTTAAATCTGTACTCTGGTAGAAATAAGTATTTCCTGCAAAGCGTTCATTTCTAAATCCTCTTAAGCCATTATCTCCACCCAATGAAGGTGCATGGTAGAAAAAGTAATCATCTCCAAAATCACCAAAGTTATGTTTAAACTCTGCATTTGTAGCAAGTACTAAGTCTCCAGAAGGAATTAATTTTTCTTGCCAACCTATTTTTGCGCTAGCATATGCAAAAGCATTATCTGTTTCATCAAGATTAGATTTAGCCCCTATTGTTACTCCTAGTAAGCGTGCTTTTGTAGGGAAATCTGCTGCATTTTGATTTTTATATTCAAACTTAGCTTCTGCTCCTATATAATTTTGAGTTTCAAAAACCTGATTATTTACATTTTGAGGAGTAAAAAAGCGGGTAGGATCTTCATCAACTCTAAATGATTCAAATAATCCATTAAAACTAAAAAACTTATGAGCTACTCCCACGTTTGCTTTAATTTGCTGCATTCTCGCTCTATTAAACTCTCTATCTTCATCGTCAGCATTACCATCATAAACGGTTTCATTTCCGTAGCCAAAGAAATTATTAGCAAAACTATCATTTGTAAAGTAACCTCCCAAAACTAAATTCCAGTTTGGAACTATATTAGCAAATTCACCTCCGTACATTAGCTCTATGGCTTGATAATCAAAGTAGTAATTAGCAGTTAATGAATGTTGGTATCTAAAAGGATTTCCATTAAACCCGTAATTAGTGTAAGTGTCTTTTAAACCAAGAAAAAGCCCGTCGTCTGTTTTAAAGCCTAAACTTGGCAATAAAATATTATTGTTTTCTTTAAAATATCGCCAGTGGAATGTATTAGTCTCATACTTGTTTGTAAATTGATGTGATGGAGTTTTGTCTTCAAATTTAGTCTCTTCATGTTTCCAATCATAGACTTTTACTTTTGCTCTATTCTTAATATTGAAGTTGTCCTTACCATAACCACCTATCAACCTTACCATAATCTTATTGTCGCCATTACCTTCAACCTCAAATTCATCATCATCGTCTAAACCATAAATCCAAATCTCTTTAGTCTCTTTAGCGTCAAAAGTTCTATCAAAAAACACTTCATTCTCTCCTTTTAATTTTCTTTCTAAAACAACTTTAGTCATTCCATTATCTAGGCGAGTTATTTTTATTTTATCATCCTTATTAGTACCATGTATAGCTACTGTTTTATTTAAATATGTACCGTAGCGTTCAGCAATTTTATCAAGATTAGCAAGTCTTCCTTTTAAATTCTTCTTTATATTTTCAGATGCTTCATCTTGCACCTCTTTAGGTAATTTTTCAAAAGCTTTTTCAATAGCTTCATCACTCATGTTATCTTGAATGTATTTAGCTTGTGCAATCCACTCTGCTGTGCTAAACTTATTAAGAATAGAGCGGTCAAGATTGTTTCCTTCTCCGTTAAACCATTTTACATTTGGAATTTCTTGATCGTATGATTGCCAAAAACGAGTGTCAGGTAAAAATAATTGGATTGCAGGAATTGCTACTCCGTCAAATTTTGCAAAGGCTCCATCGCGGTCACGAGGAACAGGTAAAAACCTAATATCATCTTCATTAATCTCATATTGTCCCCATCTCCATTGGTCTTCATGACGATCCCAGTCACCTATAAGCATATCAAAAATACGCGCGCGAATAAATGCTTTTTGATCTATAGCATATTTTTCATCTTCCTTTATTTTTTCAAAAACATCTTTAGTACTTTCAAATTCTTTTATTTCTCCACCACCTGGATTCATTCGGTTATAGCCAGGATAGTCTTTTTGCTCATCATTAGGTCTTTCTTCAATAAAATAAAGTTGGTCTCCATATGCGTCACCTAAAATTTCAAAGCCTGGTTGTTTTGGTAAATAATATAAAGAAGTGTTCCCATGATTTAGGTTAACCGCTTCTGCTAACGGGTTAATTACTAATTGCATGTATGGGTGTGTTGTAGTAAAAAAATCATAAACGGCAGTCTCAGCAAAAGTGCCTTCATAGTCTTCCTTTGCGTAAGAAATTCCTGGTACTTTAAATTTTAAAAACTTTAATGCATTTTTTTCTAATCCACGCATTGCGTATTCTCTTCCATCCTCATCTGCTAATCTAGCAGAATAACTTTGATGTCCTCCTCCAGCTTTAGTTATTTTTAATCCTTTATATACCTTACTTAAATCTGCAACCTCTGCAGTAACGGGAATACCAAAGTACTCACGGTATCTTTTTCCCCAAATAAAATTGTAAAAACCAGTTTTATTTAATTTTTGTTCATCGGTGACAACAGGTACTTTTTTTGTGCCAGTTGCATTTGAAAGCGCAGGAAATACAGTAGTAGCAGGAGGGAACGCATTTGTTAACGCTAATGTTTTTTCTCCATCTTTAGTTATAAATGAAACTTGAGAGCTTCCATCTTTGTAATATTTCAGCATTGCAAAACCTTGAGCACCATGAGTGTATTTTCCTTCATACTCTAATTCGCCACCAGTAGCAATAATATTATCTTTTGTTCTTTTAGTAGGAGCAGCGACACCCATTGAGCCACTAATAATTTGATGGATATCACCACCTTTTAAATATTGTAAACTTTTTTCATGACCCGAAACTATTGTTACGCGATTGAGGTCTTGTGTAAGTGCACTTACGTTAACTCTTAAATCATTATAACGGTCAAAAAATATTTTTTTAGGAGAGACTCCGCCCATATAGCTTAAACCGTACATTCCATTTGTAAAAATAGGGTGATGCATTACGATTACAAGATTTTTTCCACGGGCATCTTTGATGTACCCTTCAAGTTCTGCAATAAAAACACGTCTAGTTGCTATTGCTTCACACTTTCTATTAATATCTTCAACACGATCCCAATTTGAGATATACCATTGCGAGTCAACATAAAGCACAGCAAGATCATCACCTACTTCTTTAAACTCTAAAGGACATACATTATTAGGCTCAACTTTGGTACGTTTAATATCCCGATCTTTTATGTAATTTTCAACCCATTCAATTTGTTTTGAATCAAAACTAGCCCATTCATTATCTCCAGGAATAAAACGTGTTTTTCCTTTAAAATCTTTTGCAGCATCTAGGGCGGCAGCAAGCCTATCTACATTTATTTTTTTATTTTCATCATCACTAGTTATATAATCACCAGCATATAATAAAGTGCTATTTTTATCTGCTTTGCTTAAATATGACGAAAGCAATGTATTTATTTCTGAATTTTCTACAACGTCACCATTTCCTATCCCTCCAGCAATAAAAAAGGTGTGAATTGCATCTTGTGCCGAAATATTAACGGTGGAAGTATCTTTTGCTGTTTGAGGTTTATAACTAATGCAAGAAGTTATGAATAGTAAACTCATCACTGCTGAAAATTTAATAAAAATTTTTCTGATGTTATTTTTTGGCATAAGTGTTTATTTTATTGCTGAAATTTTAAAGATGTTAAAAGTAATCACAGCAATTTTAACAATAAGTGGCTTTAGCAATACTTTAATAAAGATTGCTTAAGAGTATAGTAGCTTTAACGAAATTTAACATTAAATTCAATAGTCGGGTTTGTTTTCAATAACTTTCGGAAGTGATATTTTAATTTTAAAACTTGTCAATTAATCTAAAGAGCAAGTTTTTACAAATTTTCTACCTACTAAATATAATATTGTAATGTTTACTTAAAACTTTCGAGATTATAATCTGCTCATTTTTAAAAGATGTAATGATGAAAGATTTCAATTTTATAATTCCACCTCAATGGAAGTATAAAACATTTTTTTAACGTGATCAGAAATAAAAAAATGATTCAGCTTTGCTAAATCATTTTAGTTAAGTCGGGATGACAGGATTTGAACCTGCGACCACTTGACCCCCAGCCAAGTACGCTACCGGACTGCGCCACATCCCGTTTTTGTAATGATACTAAAAAAATATAGAAATAAAATGCCTAGTAATAATTAAAAAATCAAACCGGAAACTCCATCTTTATGTTGCTACGCTCGTAGGGGTTATTGTCTGGTATTGAAACTTCTAAAAATCCAAATTTTCTATAAATGTGTATTGCATTTTCTAAAATAGTATTTGAGTAAAAATATAATCCTTTAAAATTGTTGTGGCGTGCAAAATCTAAGCAATGTTGCATTAGTTGATGTCCTACTTTTTTTCCTCGAGCTGCTGGTTGTACTGCCATTTTTGTGAGTTCAAAAATATCATTACCTCTTTTTAATAATGCTACGGTACCTAATATTTCTTCAGTTTCATTATCAATAGCAAAAAAAATGTGGCCTCCAGGTTCTATAATGTGTTTTTCTGGATTGCTTAATACTTCTCTGTCATAAGGTTCGACATAAAAATAAGTTTCCAGCCACTCAATGTTAAGATCATAAAATGTAGTGCTATATTTAGAATTGAAAGGAACTATCTTCATAAGTTTTTTTTATACATTGTCTGTAGTAGTTATCACATCAATAATTAAGTATGCTAAAACTTTTCCAACTTGGTTGGGATGTAAGTCAAAAGTGGGAGCACCTTCGCACAAATGTATGTATTTACAATTTTCATTTTTTGAAAAATTATATGTAAAATTACGTATTTGATTAATTGTAAACCCCACAGGACTCATTGCACTACTGCCCATCATTGCAATGGCATCTAGGTCTATTTCTAAGCCAAAAGGCTCATCACAGATTATTTGTTCTGCTTCGTGTTTTGCTTTACTAAAGGAGTTCTTTCCGTTTACAAACATATCTTCAAATAAAGCAAAGTTTACATTTTCCTGTTCCATACGTTCAAACATTTGTTGAGAAGTGTAATTACTGTGCAATCCAAAAACAAAATAATTTTTTAAAAATCCGTTCGCTTTTGCGTAACTAAACCCATTACCACTATGTCGATGTTCTAAAGGTCTAAAATCACTGTGTGTATCTAGGTTTAAACAATTAATGGCTTTGCCTAGTACTTTTGATACCCCCTTAATATTTCCGAAGCTATTATTATGACCACCTCCAATTAGAATAGGAATTTTCCCTGCGGAAACGATTGTTTCAATAACCCTCGCAACCTTAACGTCAATACTGTTAACAAGCTCGCCGAGTTTGACAATGTCCATAATTGTAGCCGCTGCTTCCATTTCAAGATTGCAGTCAACACTCCCTAAAATAAGCAGCTCATGCGCATATGTTCTTTCATTTTGTTGCATATTGCAAAGTACTTTTAAGCAAGACTCCCATGCGTTTGATGTACCCGCTCTTCCGTGATTTGCGCGAACTCCAATATCTTCAGGGATGCCAACGAGCACATAGCGTTGTGGGTATGTTTTTAAATTTTTGTCACCTTCCATTATTGCAACGGCTTCGCCATATTTAAGCTCCATTGCTCTTTTTGATGTGTAACTTGCTAACTCTTCGCGTGTTATTTTTTTTAAGTGTTTCATTACATTAGTTTTCCATTTAAAATAACTTCTTCAATACAATTGCTGCCAAAAGCGTAAGGTAGATAACCATAACTTGGTATTTTTTTTGTAATAATGAGGTTTGCTTTTTTGCCAATGGTAATACTACCGTGTGTATCGCTTAATCCCATTGCATATGCACCATTTATAGTAGCTGCATTAATCGCTTCTTCTGGTGTGAGTCGCATTTTTATACACGCTGTTGCAACTACAAAATTCATATTTCCGCTTGGTGTGGAGCCGGGATTGTAATCTGTAGCAAGTGCTAGCGGCAATCCAGCATCAATAATTTTTCTTCCAGGAGTGTATGGAATACTTAAAAAATAAGAGCAGGATGGAAGCGCTACGGGCATTGTACTGCTACCTTTTAATGCTAATATATCATTATCATTCAACACCTCTAAATGGTCAACACTTAAAGCATTGTGATTTACTCCAGCTTGCACGCCACCTATTATATTAAACTGGTTGACGTGTATTTTAGGTTGTAACCCGTGTTTTTTTCCAGCTTCTAAAACCCTATTGGTATCAGCGACAGAAAAATAACCTGTTTCACAAAATATATCAATATAATCGGCTAGATTTTCTTCTGAAATTTTAGGCAACATTTCATTACATACAACATCAAGATATCCGTCTTTGTCATTTTTAAATTCTGGTGGAATGGCATGCGCTCCTAAAAATGTGGTCTTAACAGCAATGTTGTGTTTTTTACCAAGTTTTTTAGCGACTTTAAGCATTTTTATTTCAGCTTCGGTAGTGAGGCCGTAACCACTTTTAATTTCGATGGCACCTGTACCTTGGCTAATCACTTCTAGCAATCGTTTTTCAGATTGGGTATATAAATCTTCTTCGTTTGTTTCTTGTAATTTTTTTGCGCTATTGACAATTCCTCCACCTTTTTCTGCAATTTCTTGATAAGAAAGTCCATTAATGCGATCCACAAATTCTTGTTCTCTATTTCCAGCATAGACAATGTGGGTATGACTATCGCACCAAGAAGGGAGTACTATTTTTCCTTTGCAATCAATATGTTTAAAGCCATCAAAAGTTGGCATCTCTGTCATGTTTCCGAAGTCTTTAATCACATCATTTTTAATTAAAAGCCACGCATTTTTAATAGTAGGAAGCACTTTCATATCCGCGCCGCTAACTTTATTAATAGGGTCTTTTCTAACTTGTAAGAGTTCTTTTATGTTGGTGAGTAGTAAGTGCATTATCTAAAATTTATGTCTTTAATAAATGTATCGCCGTAGTAAATACGACCTTCTTTAATTTCATCAGGAAGTACAAAATAGATGTCTAGCGGATGATCTTTTATATTTTTGGGTTTAAAATAGAGAGTGTGAATGTTGGGTTTGCGTTTTGTGCCAAAATTTAAAGACAACATCACATCTTGATATTTTTTATAGGGGTAATCTAAAAACGTATTGGGAACGCTGGGGTCATAACTGGAAGCATATGCCTTTTTTTCTGAGTCTTTGTCAACGAGTCTGGTAAATATTCTAGTTCGTAGTACATTTGCGAAGCTGATTTCTGAAATTGCAAAACGAGCTTCATATTCATCATTTACAAAATATAATTTGTTGGGATCAAATGGGGTGTCTTCCTCATCAATACTTTTAACTCTAAAACGTAATTGCACTCTTTTTTGACCTTTTCCAGGAAGTATATTGCCGTGGTTGCCTTGCCATTGAACAGAAAGTAGCCCAATTTTTCTAGCTTTTTTAATTTCGATAGAAAGATTTTCTTCAGAAATTTCAGTTTGAGAAAAAACGGTCACCGAAATTAATAAATAGAAAAGTATGAAGACTATTTTTTTCATAGGCTAAATATAGCAAACCTTAAAATGAATTAATACCTTAGTCCTTTAAAAATTTGAGCAATTATGAAGACTAAAAGTTTAGGGATAAATACTATTTGTGCCCATGTTGGCGAAGTGGAGGATAAGCAATTTCAAGGCGCAATTTCACCATTATATATGTCAAGTTCGTATCAATATGATGGGGTGGATGTTAAACGGTATCCTAGATACTTCAATACGCCCAATCAAGAAGCCTTAGGAAAAAAAATTGCTGCCTTAGAAAAAAGTGAAGCGGGAATGATTTTTGGTAGTGGAATGGCTGCCGTAAGCCACTGTATGCTCGCTTTTTTGCACAAAGGAGACCATGTGGTTTTGCCTCAAACTTTATATGGAGGAACGTATAATTTTATTGTTGAAGAGTTTGGAAAATTTGGTATTGAATATAGCTTTGCAAAGGGTTTTAGCGAAGATGATTTCCGAAGTGAAATAAAAGAAAACACTAAAGTGATTTATGTAGAAACACCTAGTAACCCTTTAATGAAAGTAACAGATTTAGAGATGATTGCTGGACTTGCCAAGGAACACAATCTAGTCTCAATGATTGATAATACATTTGCGTCTCCCATTAATCAAACTCCAGCCGATTTTGGCATTGATATTATGATTCATAGTGCAACAAAGTATATGGGTGGGCACAGTGATATTTGTGCAGGTGCTGTTGCAGCATCGACGGAGCATATGGATAAGATTTGGAATATTTCAAAAAACCTTGGTGGAAGCTTAAGTGATTATACAGTGTGGTTGCTAGAGCGTAGTTTAAAAACAATGGCATTACGCGTAAAACAGCAAAGCCGAAATGCAAAGCGAATGGCAAAATGGCTTGATAAAAATGAACACATTGCAAAAGTGTATTACCCAGGTTTAAAATCGCACCCAGATTATAAATTAGCCAAAAAACAAATGAAAGGGTTTTCAGGAATGTTATCCTTTGAATTAGCTGAAGGGATTGATCCAAACCAATTTATGAAATCATTGAAATTAATAAAACAATCAATGAGTCTTGCGGGAGTAGAGTCAACAATTTTATCACCCACGCATACCTCACATGCATTATTGACACCCGAAGAACGCGCAAATCAAGGGATTGCAGATGGATTATTAAGGTTTTCTGTAGGTATTGAAGAAAAAGCCGACTTGATAGCAGATTTTGAGCAGGCGTTAATGATTGTTGCTGTTACAGCATAAATAAATTGAGAATAAAGAAATATGAAATTAGATATATTAGCAATAGGCGCGCACCCAGACGATGTAGAAATGAGTTGTGGGGGAACACTTGCAAAGGAAATCGCTAAAGGAAAGAGAGTAGGTATTCTAGATTTAACACGTGGAGAATTAGGAACTCGAGGCAGTGCAGAAATTAGAGATATAGAATCAAAAAATGCTGCCGAAATTTTAGGAGTTTCCATGCGTCACAATCTAGCCTTTGCCGATGGTTTTTTTGTAAATAATGCTGCAACACAATTAGAGGTTATTAAGATTATTAGAAAATATAAACCAGATGTGGTACTGTGCAATGCTGTGGATGATCGTCATATTGACCACCCTAAAGGGAGTAAGTTAGCGAGCGATGCCTGTTTTCTCAGTGGACTTAGGCGTATTGAAACTATACACGAAGGCAACCATCAACACGAGTGGCGCCCTAAACAAGTGTATCATTATATACAATGGAAAGATAGCACGCCAGATTTTGTAGTGGATGTAAGCGGTTTTATGGATAAAAAACTCGAAGCTATTTATGCGTATAAGAGTCAGTTTTTTGATGCGGAAAGTAAAGAACCATTAACGCCTATCTCATCAAAAAATGCTACAGATAGTATGGAATATAGAAATAGAAATTTAGGAAGGCTTATTGGTACTGAGGCAGCAGAGGGTTTTACAGTTGAGCGTTATGTTGCTGTGGATTCAATTTTAGATTTAATTTAATTTTTTGAAAATAACTATTGCTTTACATAATGAAATAATATATCTTTGCATCCGCTTTGAAACCCACTAGGGATTTATTGCAAAAATGGTGGTTGTAGCTCAGTTGGTTAGAGCGCTGGTTTGTGGTACCAGAGGTCGCCGGTTCGAACCCGGTCTTCCACCCATAATTAAAGTCTTCCTTAATTGGAGGACTTTTTTTGTTTATAGTATTAATGAATGGAACCTGAGAAGTTTATGCTGAGCTTAGCAGTGTAAGTATGTTATTAATATTTAAAGATATACGCAATCAATCATTGTTTATTTTTTTGCTGAAATTTTAAAATCAATACGTTTTGTTTCATTAAAACTAATGGATTCTTAATCCTATTTTATTTCAGAAGAAATACTTAGTAATATTTCGTTGACAAGAACCTTTAAAGGGATCTCTTTGCTCATTTCTTTAACTTGTTGTAGGTCAATTACTAAACCCTTAACTTTTTTAATATTTAGTCATTAAATATTTAAACTGTAATATGTTATCTAAAAATTCTATGAGATGTTTTCACAGTGTAATTGTTGAGTTTAATTTTTTTTATCTACCATAGGTAATAAAAAAAGCCTGTTTGATTCTTTTGAATCAAACAGGCTTTAAATTTTATAATTTCTGACTATTGTATCTTATCGGCAGTAATTCGAACATCTCTGTTGGCAACTTCCCAAGCAGTATGAAAAATGAGTTTTGTTCTTTTTGTCATTAAATCGTATTCAATTTTGTCTGGTGTGTCAGATATTTTATGATAATCTGCATGTACACCATTAAAATAAAAGATTATTGGTACATTGTTTTTAGCAAAGTTATAATGATCACTACGATAGTAAAAACGGTTAGGGTCATTCTCGTCGTTGTAAGTATAATCTAATTCTAAATCACTATATTTTTTAGCAACCTCTTCAGAGACGTTGTGTAGTTCGTTACTCAATTTATCACTTCCTATTAAGTAAATGTAGTTTGGAGTGTCTGCTTTATCTGGATCTATGCGACCTATCATATCTGTATTTAAGTCACAAACGGTATTTGCTAATGGAAAAATAGGGTTCTCGGTATAATAACGAGAGCCAAATAATCCAATTTCTTCTCCAGTTACATGCAAGAAAAGAATAGAACGTTTAGGTCCATTTCCTTCTTTTACTGCTTTTTGAAAAGCCTCAGCCATTTCTAGCATTGCAACAGTACCACTACCATCATCATCTGCACCATTAAATACGTTGCCTTCATCGTCCATACCTACATGATCTAAATGTGCAGATAGTACAATGATTTCATCTGGAAATTCTGACCCTTTTATAAAAGCCACTACATTTTCACTATCTCCAGCTGCTTCATGCTGTCTTCCTTTAAAATAATCTGCTGGTATGTGTTGAAAATAGTCCTCATAACCTGCAGGTGCTGCAATACCTTGTTTTTTGTAAAAATCGCGTAAATAATTAACCGCCATTTTTTGACCCTTTGCCCCAGTCATTCTGCCTTCCATCTCATCACCTGCGTAGATGTAAAGGTGTGTTTTTAAGTCTTGTGCTGTTATTGAGTTTGCATACTTTAATGAGTCATCTTCTTTTGAAGTTGTTGTTTTGTTAGCATTACATGAAAATACTAAACTGGCTATGAGCGATAAGGCTATATATTTCATTTATGGTTGCTTTAATTTGGCTGCAAAATATTGATTTTTCTAATGTTATGCTAATGGAATAAAAACGTTATGAAATTTTTAATATTTCAGAAATAAAAAGTTAAATACAAATCTTGAGCAATCACTATCTTTGTGACTTATAATATTATTATGATAATTGAACAAATTTATACAGGATGCCTATCACAGGGTGCATATTACATTGAAAGTGAAGGTGAAATTGCTATCATTGATCCTTTAAGAGAAACTACTCCTTACTTAGAACGTGCAAAACGTGATGGAGGTGAAATAAAATATATTTTTGAAACACATTTTCATGCAGACTTTGTAAGCGGTCATGTTACACTTGCTGAACAAACTGGCGCGCCTATTGTCTATGGACCTAACGCAAATCCTAGTTTTAAAGCCACAATTGCTACAGATGGACAAGAATTTAAGCTAGGTGCTATAACGATTATTGCGTTGCACACTCCTGGGCATACTATGGAGAGTACAACATATTTATTAAAAGATGCAAACGGAAAGGATTATTGCATTTTTAGTGGTGATACGTTGTTCTTAGGTGATGTGGGAAGACCAGATTTAGCCCAAAAAGGGGAGGATATGACACAGGATGATTTAGCCGGGATTCTCTTTGACAGTTTACGAGATAAAATTATGCCATTAGCGGATGATGTAATTGTATATCCAGCGCACGGTGCTGGCTCAGCATGTGGAAAACATATGATGAAAGAAACTGTAGATACCCTCGGAAATCAAAAAAGCATGAACTATGCCCTTCGAAAGGATATGACTAAAGCCGAATTTGTAAAAGAAGTTACCGAAGGCTTACTACCACCACCTATATATTTTCCGTTAAATGTAAAAATGAATAAAGAAGGCTATGATGCTCTAGACAATATAATAGACAGAGGAACTAAAAAATTAAATCCGGAAGCGTTTGAAAATTTAGCAACAAATAGCGGTGCGTTAATGTTAGATGTTCGCTCTCAAAAAGATTTTATGGCTGCGCATGTGCCTAATTCTATTTTTATAGGTATTGATGGTGGGTTTGCTCCATGGGTAGGTACACTTGTAGCAGATACAAAACAAGCTATTATATTAATAGCGCCAGAAGGTAGAGAAGAAGAAACTATCACACGTTTATCTAGAGTAGGTTTTGATAATACATTAGGCTATCTTGATGGTGGAATGCAAGCCTGGAAGTCGAGTGGGAGAGAAGTGGCAAGTATGAAAAGTGTTTCTGCACAAACTTTAAAAGAACAAATTGACAATGGAGCCCCCGTGTTTGATGTTCGCAAAGATGGCGAGTTTGAAAACTCACACATTCCACAGGCAAAACATGCGTCATTAGAGTTTTTGAATGACCATTTAAACGATTTTCCAAAAGATGAACCTTTTTACGTACACTGTGCTGGAGGATATCGCTCAGTAATTGCGGCTTCAATATTAAAGGCTCGTGGAATTCATAATGTTATTGATGTAGCGGGAGGATTTAAAGCAATTAAAGAAACCGAAATTAAACTAACATAAAATAACAAACCCCGTAATTTTAAAATTACGGGGTTTGCATTTACAAACAAATGGATTAGCTCCAATTATCTGCAATATCTTCTAGTTTTTTTACAGAAGATAATGTTTCATTAATTTCGCTTGCCTGCCTAGTTAGCATTTGCGCAACTTCAGGAGTAAAATTATTTTCTTTTAGTGTTTGTTCATATGCGTTAACGCTCGCTTTTTCTCCTCTAATACATTCTTCTAATACAGCTTCTGCATTTTCACCAGTAAAAGTATTTTTAACATCCATCCAAGTTCTGTGTAAAGTACCGGTAATACTACCACTTTGTTTAGGTGTTTCGTTAAGTGCATGAATTTGTGAATCAAGCTCTGTTGCAAAACGTGCGCGTTGTGCTGCTTGTTGTTTTAAATATGATTTTAAACGTGTGTCATCTGCATTCTCCATAGCATTTTTAAAACCTTTCTCTGCGTCATAATTTTTTTCTAACAATCCTTGTAAGTTAGATACTAATTTATCGTGATTGTTTTCTTTTGCTTCTTCTAAAGTCGTTTTCATGGTTTTTTGTTTTGTGCTAATTTAAAACTAGCGGTTAATACTTAGGTAAATTTAATTTATCTATTTGCTTAAGTGTACTAACAAAATCCCAATTGACAAGTGTTTAACAATTGCTGTTAAAAAAGGTTTAAAACAATTTTATTTTATTTCTAAATAATTTGTGTATCGGTTACAATATTTAGTAACTGTTTTTGTTTTATTATTATGACTTCTGAAATATATTTTATGAAATATTTTTTGTCTCAAATTATATCGTAATGACTACTGTTTATTTAGTTTAAAATTTCCGAAGCCATTAAACTTATTGATTCATTTTTTGTCTCAATTTATAGACATTATTTTGGTGCACCCTGCTCAACTTTTTTTCATTGTGGTCGAGCGGGGTGTTTTTTCTTAAATATTTAATAGGAGTTGATTATATTTGGCGCCTTTGTCAATCATCCATTATGCAATTACTTGTTTTTATTTTAGTATATCCATTGATTTGGTTAATTTCCAAACTGCCTTTTAGAATTTTGTATTTTATTTCGGATGTTGTTTATATTTTGATATATAATGTTTTAGGATATCGAAAGGATGTCGTTAGGAAAAATTTGAAAATTGCATACCCACATTTTTCGGATGAAAAATTAAAAATTATTGAGAAGAAATTCTACCATCATTTTTGTGATATTTTTTTAGAGATGGTTAAGTCAATTAGTATAACTGAAAAAGAACTTTTAGCAAGATATAAGTTTACTAATATGGAAGTTGCAGGTCATTATCTAAATAACAATAAAGACATGATTCTTTGTTTTGGGCATTATGCAAGTTATGAATGGGCTATCTCAATGCATATTTATTATCATAATAAAGGCTATGCTGTTTATAAGAGAATAAAGAATAAGTATTTTGATAAAATGATACGTGATGTTAGGGAGAAATGGAAAACAGAGTTAGTAGTAAATAAGGAGGCAAGAGCAAAAGTTGCTGAGGTAATGAGCGTTAAACATGAAGATGCGGTAATGTTTGCATTTATTATGGATCAATCACCTTCAAATAATAGAAATAAGCATTATGCTCCCTTTTGTAATGTAAAAACTCCCTTTTTTACTGGTGTAGAAGATATTGCTAAAGAATATGATTTGCCTTTATTGTTTCTTGGAACAAAAAAAATAAAGAGGGGTTATTATGAAGCTACTTATAAAGTATTAGCAGAAAACCCAAGAGATTTTAAAGATTATGAAATTACAGATATGTTTGCTAAGGCCCTTGAAGAGCAAATAGATATTGCTCCAGAGTACTATTTTTGGACTCATAAACGCTTTAAATTTGTAAAGCCCTTAGAGGCATAATATTATTTTGATTTTAGAGGAATTTTTAATTCTTAGTGCACTTAAATAACACAAAATGAGAGCTTAAAATCTATTGTTTTAAATAGGTGGTTATTTTTTGTAGAAATAATTTTATACTTTAAAAAAGCAATGTATATTTGCATCCGCATTCAGGCATATGCTTGAGTAGGCACTTTGGAGAGTTGGCAGAGTGGTCGAATGCGGCAGTCTTGAAAACTGTTGAGGGTCACACCTCCAGGGGTTCGAATCCCTTACTCTCCGCTTAGAGCAAAGCTCGATTTTCTATTGAAAATCGGGCTTTTTGTATTTTAAGAAGTGTCAAAAGCATCGCTTTTGTAAACGAATTGGAATGCAAAAAGCCCAGATATTGCCCAAGCGATATCGTGCTTTATTGTAAGGTGTGGAGCATTTGGGATATTTAATCCCTTACTCTCCGCAAAAAGCCTCGTTATCGTAATGATGACGGGGCTTTGTATTTTGAGTTGATAATAAAATTGTAGGCATATAAAATAGTATAATTAAAAAAAGCACCTCAACTGAGATGCTTTTTTAATTATAATTTGGAAATTTTTATTCTACAAATAATTTGAAAACTCCTAATTCAATATCAGTTTCAGCTTTGATTAAATACATACCTGAAGCTAATCCAGATAAATTGATCTTACCTGAAGTAGCATTAATTACACTAAAAATTACTTTTTTTCCAGTTAGACTATATACTGTTATATTTTTAATTGTCGTAGTATATGAAACATTAAGAATGTCTTTAGCTGGATTAGGGAAATATGTAAATCCTTCGTTCCCAAAGTCATTGACACCTAATTCCATTTCTGTAGTAAATGCAGTAGATGCTTCCCAAGCACTTCCATTAGCACCACAATTAGACTTTACCCAAACTACGTAATCTGTATTTGGAGTTAAATTTTCTAATGTTACTTCCGTATCATTGGTTTGGATACCTGTAGCACTACCAGGATATATATCACTTGGTGATTGTACAATATATTGATATCCTCCAGCTGGCACAGGAGATGGAGCATCCCAAGTTACTAATGCTGTAGTTTCGGTAATATCGTTTACTTGTATATTAGTAGGATAATTACAAGTAGGAGAGTCATCATATGCTGCTATTTTAAAATCTCCAAACTGAGCTGCCCATCCCCATACACGAACATGAACTATTTGTCCCGGTTGTTTATCTGTAAATCTCATTCCCGCATATTGGTTACCCCCAATTACAAATTGATCACTACAATGAGTAAATACTCCTGGCGAAATTTCATATTCAAATGGTATAAGTGAATCTACTCCACAATTTCCAGTATACGTTTCCATTGCTGTATCTGCTAACAATGAATCATCTTGAAAACGTGTTTCAATTACAAAATTACCTGAGTTAGGTACTACTACCTCAAACCATACATCACGACTATTTATTTCAAAATCTAATTTACCACATATAGGTAATGGTGTAACACTTAAATCTACAGTTGCAGAAATATTTGTTGCAATAATTTCGTTTTCTTCAAAAGTTTCACCAACTATTATTTCTACTGGAGCATCACAAACATCATTATCGGGTGCTGGAGGTGATTTATAGGCACATAACGTGAAATATACTGGTTGTGATAATTGTGTAGTTGAAACAGCTACATAGTACTGTTCACCTTGAACTAGGTCTGCTAATACTCTTTGAGAAGCACAGGTAGTTAATGCCGTTAAATTTCCTGGAGTTCCAGAATAAACGCTTACTCCAGTTACTCCAGAACCATTTACAAAACGTCTTCTAAAAGTGTACTCCCCAGTTTCAGCAGGTGTAAATGAGTACCAAACATCTTGAGTTGCAGGAGAACAAGCAGAATCTATTGAAAACGTTGCTGATCCAGTATAACCTTCCATTATATTATTACATTCGCGGTCTACAGATTCTAATAAAACTGTAGCATTTGTAATTTCATCATTAGTAGGTATTTCTGGATATTTATAAACACACAATGAAAATTGGGCTAAAGCTTCTGGACTAGCAACAGCAACAAAATAGGTTATTCCTCCTTCTAACTCTAATGCGGTATATCTTGAAGAACAAGCACTAGATAATGCGTTTAAATCTATTGATGAGCCTTCAAAAATATACATACTCATATCATCACCACTTAAAGTATCTAGACCAAAAGCATATCTTCCAGATGTTTCTGGAGTAAAACGATACCAAATATCATTATAGTCAGTATAGGTAGGATTAGCACAAGGGAATTCTGCAGATTGTGTTGCTCCAGTAAAATCTCCAGTTATAGCATTATTACACATAAAATCATCAGATGCTGTTAAAACTGCTGCCGTTATAGCTTCATCATTAAAACCTAAATCAGATTTGAATTCATACTTATATTCGTCCATATACACATTTTTAAAATTGCTTCCATTACCAGAATGTTGAGGCTTAAATGCAATATAACTATGGTTCAAACTTGTGTTATAATTTGTAAAGTCGACGGTAAATTCTGTCCAAGTCTCAGCAATAATATTTGTTTCGTTAAGAGTAGTGTCATCTAAGACTACAAATGTTGTTGGATCTAATGGATCTGACATAGTACCAACTATGATGTTAAATCCTTCTGTAGTTGAAGCACTTTTATTCATTTTTAGCCTAATTTGCTTATCTGTACTTATGTCTGTAGTTTCGGGAGTGCTTAAAATTAAACCTTCAGTGTTAGAACTAGAACTAAAAAACATACGTAACATTAAATTACCATCAGATGGTACTATATTATTTTGGGACTCGTATGTTCTAAAATCTCCTGAGGTTGTATCAAAAACTGACCAACATGGTTTAATTTCCTGCCCGTCTTCATTAAGTCCTTCAAAACTGTTACTGTATTCTGCAACAACACCATCGCAAGTTGTGGTGAAAATTTCCGAAGAAATCCATGCACCATAGTCAGCTGTATCGCATTTTGCTCTTACATAAGCAATGTATTCTGTGTTTTGATCTAACGTAACATTGACAGTCATTGCTGTAGTTTCAGTTCCATTTATAGTTGGAGCTGGAGCTGGAAGTGACGATTCTTGCACTATATATTCCCAAGTGTCTTCAGTAGAGTCACTTGAATTCCAACTGATATCTGCCGAATCAAACTGTACATTTGTAGCTGCAACATCAGTTACTTCTAAACATGATGGAATATCTTCAACACAGACTGTATTTATCCAAACGTATTTGTTTATTACCCCACCGTGTCTAAATGCAAATTTAACGTGGTCGTTGTTTGGTAATGATACAAAATATTGTTTATCTCTATCTGAAGTTGGAGTAATTGTTGTAATTAACACAAAATCTCCAGCTGTGTTAATTGTACCTACTTCTAGTGCATCAATAGCATCAGTAGATGCGCCTGAAGTAAAGCTCAAACGATGGTTTCCATCCATTGCGTATGATGTGTTTGGTGATATAGCTACAATATCTCCAACTACAGTTGTACTGGTAAAAAATAACTCAAACATGTTTTTATTATATCCTGAAAACTCATAATCAATATGAGCATACCCGCTTGTAGCAGGGTCATCATAAACAGACCAACAAAATGGAACGGAGTTTTCTGGAATTCCGTCCCAATCTTCGCAAAAATTATCTGTTATTAATCCACAATCAGTTCTAAGTGTATCTGCGGCTATAATCCACTCACCATAATCACCTGCACCACAATTTGATCTTACATATGCTTCGTATTCAGTATCCATAGTAAGGCTTGAAACTGTCACTAATGGATTCGTACTAGTTGAAGTGTGAGCAGTTCCAGTTGTTGTTTGAGTAGGGGCTATCCCACCTATTTCTTGGACAATATATTCCCAACTGTCTTCATCAGTTGCACTCTCATCCCAACTTAAATCAATTGTTGTTGTTGATGGATTTGAAAGAGTAATATTTGAAACCTCAAGGCATGTTGGGATTTCCTGCAAACAAATACTATCAAAATTTATTTGATCAAAAGGGTCTCCTAAATTATGTCTAAAAGCAAGATATTGATTTGTACCTATAGGTATAGTAACTTCATAATAAGTCCAATCGTTTGATAATAAAATAGAAGAGATTAATTCAAAAGTAGCCGTATTATCATTTGTGTCAACTGTTCCTAAATCAAGTAGTGATGTAGATGTACCCTGTAGCCAGAATTTTACACGATGATTTCCATCTGAGGTTCCAGCAACTTGCGGAGCTACAAAAATTAAATCTCCACTAATTGCACTTCCATTATACATTCTTAAATATTTTGAAGGGCTTGGAGCTTGATTACTTGTTTGCACTTTTGCATAAATATTATTTGTTTGCCCTGTAGTATTAATTACAGTCCAACCAGTAGGAATATCATTATTAACATAAGTGTCAAAATTTTCTGAGACATCACATTGTGCATGCAGTATTTGTCCAAAAATTAAGAGAGAGAACAATAAAATTTGTAATGAAGTTTTCATTCTTGAATATTTAATTTATTAATCGTTTGAAATGTAAACTTATCACACAAATGTCTTTAATAAAAGGTAAGTATTTTTGAATTTAAGGAATTTTCACGAATTTTAAAAAACTATAATACCTGTTAATATGCTGTCTTTAAGGCGATTATTTGAATTCTAGCCTTTTTTTGTAGATTTTTGAATTTTATCTTTACTTTTTGCGATTTTTGTTCGCTTTTGCAAAATATTCCTTAAAATTAATACGATTATTATAAATAAAATGAGTCCACAAATCAAAAATGTATATGTGTATTTATTTTTTTGATTTATCCTTTTTTCTAAATTTTCTGAAGACATTTCTTCAGTCACTTTATTTAAAGATTTTTTTTCCTGCTCAAGAAGTTTTTGCTCCTCTTCTAAATACATTTTTGTATACGAATTAAACTTTTCGTTATTACCTATTATTTTATAATTTTCTGAAAGAGCTTTCAATATTTTTATATTTATAGCTGCATCATTTACATTTTTAATTGAATTTAAAGTAGTCTCTAAATTCTCAATCGCAGCCTCGTATTTACTCTCTATAGAAAGCAATTTTGCTAATCCTAATTTTGATGATGCAATGTTTTTTATTGCATTAATTTTTAGTGCATATGTAATTGCTTCATCAAAACTTTGTTTTGCCTCACTAAATCTCTCAAGTTCAATAAAACAATCTCCTATATTGTTGAGAGTAATCGCAAGATTTGCAATCACTGATTTTCTATCAGTATTACGCTCAAAAACTTTTACTGCATCAGTAAAATAAGGTAATGCGTATTCACACCCTAAATCATCTTTCTTAATAAGTCCTTTTACAACAAGTATATTACCTTGAATAAATTCTAGAGAATCTGGAAGTGGGTGCTTTACCGTTAAGTTATAAGCTTCGTCTAAATAACGAAGTGCTCTTCCACTTAGCTTAAGACGTCTATATTGGCCTCCTATGAAGCCTAAAACACGCACTTGATCTGTATAATTTTCATTCTTTTCTGCTATTGAATCTGCTTTCAATGCATATTTAAAAACTTCATCATGCTCTTTTAAAATAGCATATCCATTAGCAATAGAGAGTAAAGCACTTATTTGATATGAAGCATTGTCTTTTGATAAATTATATAATTTAAATCCTTTTTCAATAGCAAGTTCAGGGTTGTTATAAACAAGTACACTTACCTCTTTTTTTAAGCTGTCAAGAGTAGCTTGCTGTTGCCCAAAAAGTGTGGCGGAGGTTAAAGTAGTGAGAAGTAGAAATGTGTTGAAAAAAGTAGGAAACATTTAAAATATCTTTGCAGAAAGGTACTAAAAAGTTCAAGAAGCTACTTTATTGTTTTTCTTTAAAAAGACTACAAATTGTTTTGGTGTAATATCTGTGATTGACTTAAAAACTACAGTGAACGAGCTATGAGAAGAAAAACCACATTTTTCAGCAAGATAGCTCACCTTATAATTTAAATATTGAGCATCTCCCTGCATTAGATTTATAATGTAATTTATGCGAAGTTCATTAATATAGGTGTTAAAATTTTTATTCTTATGTGTACGTATAATTTCTGAAATGTATTTCGTATTAGTCTTTAATTGTTTTGCTAACAATGCTAGAGACATGTTAGGATTTATAAATCGATCAGAATTTTCAAAAGCTTCAAGCCTTGCTAAAATAGCATTTTTAGTTCCTGAAGGAATGAAAACACCTTTCGTTTCTTTTACGTTATTTGTTGCATTTTCTATAACAACCATCTCAAGCTTTTCTTTATTTTCAATCTGTTTTATAATTTTTTCAAATTGGCGGTATTCTCTATCCAGCTTTCTATTGTAAAAATAATAGCTTAAAAGAATAATTAATAATACAGTAAAAATTAGAGCGCCTAAAACATAATAATTGTTTAAGTCTTTTTCTAGTGTGTCTTTTTGGTTTTCCTCAATTTTAGACAATAGTACATTTCTAACGCTTCTTTCATCATTAACTAATGATGCAGAAAGTAGAGAGCTTTCAGTATAGTATTTTTGAGACAATGATATGCTATCTAATTGCTTGTAAACTTTAGATAAGAGATTTAAAATCCTTAATTTAATTTTTGGTTCAATAATATTTACCTGTAATGATTCAAGTAAAAACCCTTTTGCAATTTTATGCTCATTCTCATTAAAATATACCTCTCCTAAACCAAGTTGAGTTACTGCTTTAATAGATGAGTCTTCTAATTGTTGTGATTTTAAAACTATCAGCGATTCATTAAAAATTGTTTTTGCAGATTCTAACTCATCAGAAGCAAGTTTTATTTGAGCTTTTAAATTTTCAGTTTCTAAATATAACCCAGGTACAATTTTCTTAATAGCATCATTATTATTATTTTGTTTTAAAAGAATTTCAAATGCATCATTAAAATGAGATTCAGATATAAATATTGCAGATTGTTCTTGATGCAACTTACTTAACGCAATATCTTTTTCATAAGGATCTAAAATATAGGTGATTAGTGAAGTGGCATTAGATAAGTAAGATTTAGAAACATTGTGCATGCCTTGATAACGGCACTGTTGAGCCAAGCCAACTAAGACTAATGAAGTAATATAATTTTCATTTATACTCTCAAGAATGTTTTTTGCTTGGTATAAATCTTCAATACTTTGTGCATTGTTACCTTTTAATTTTTGACTTTCAGAACGTAAATAGAGCGCCTTTGCATTATCAATCTTAGAGGGCGATTTTTTTAAAAAGTAATTTGCAATTTTAATTGTTTGGTCAGGGTCTTGATAGATTGTATTTATGCTTTTATTAAAATTTAATGTTTCAATAGCATTTTCCTGTCCATAGGAAACTACAGATAAAAGAAGAGAAATTAGAATATAAAAAACGTAACGAATCATAAAGCAATATCTAACAAAGATAATTTTTTGTTACCTAATAGCAAGACCAATAAAGGCGCAGTTTTAAACATAAAATTGCTTTAATTAAAGAAATTTGACACCTACAATTTAAAGTAAGTTTTCACTCTCTCCTCAGCCTTACTAATCATTAATCTACAATGGCCACAGGTTTTTTATCATCACCAATTGCAACAAATGTAAAATAGCCCGTTACCACTTTTTCACGTTGGGCACTGTACATATCTTCCATAAAAATATCCACCTTTACAACACAACTAGATCGCCCCACTTTATCCACACGCGCAATTAACTCTACAATGCTTCCTTGGGGTATGGGTTTCGTAAAATCTATTTTATCTGTAGAAACTGTAACTACTTTTTTACGGCTAAAGCGTGTAGCGCAAATAAAAGAAGCCTCATCCATCATATGTAAAGTAGTCCCACCAAAAAGCGTATCGTAATGATTTGTAGTATTTGGAAATACAGCTTTAAAAATTCGGGTTTCGCTTTGATCTTTTAGTAATTCTATATTGGACATGAAAGTAATTATTTTGGTATAGCAATTAGTTATCTTAATACTAGACTTAAGAAATTTATACTGCCTATTTTTGCCAGCAAATATACCCAATATGACACAAGATATCGTCACGGCATTAAAATGGAGATATGCTACTAAAAAATTTGACTCGGCGCAGAAAATTTCCGAAGCTAAACTTAATATTCTTAAAGAATCTTTCAATTTAACAGCAACTTCTTATGGCTTGCAACCATTAAAACTGTTAGTAATTTCAGATCCTAAAATTAAAGAATCTCTTGTGCCTCCAACGATGAATCAAGTACAGGTAAAAGATTGCTCACATGTTTTAGTCCTCTGTACGGAAACCGAAATTTCAAAAAATCATATTGAAAGTTATTTTAAAAATGTGGAGAAAATAAGAAGGACACCTTCGGAAATTTTAAAGCCTTTTGAAATTTTTTTGATTGATTCATTTTCTGAGAAACCGAAAGAGGAAATCCAAATTTGGGCTGCAAAACAAGCCTACCTAGCTATGGGAAATCTTTTAACAGTTTGCGCAATTGAAGAAATTGATGCGTGCCCCATTGAAGGATTTGACCCAGCTGCGTATGACAGCTTATTAGAGTTAAACAAAATAGGATTACAGTCTGTTTTAGTACTTGCAGTGGGCTATCGGGCAGAAGATGATATGTTTTCAGCTATGAAAAAGGTGCGCCGTGGGGTTAAAAATGTTGTTATTGAAATGTAACTTTATCTATATTTATTCTGTTTCGTTTTTTATATAAACTACTCGCGTGTCACTTATAGTATCATGCCACCCTACGCTGTCGTCACCAAGAAAAGAAAAAGCTTCAAAAGGGATAAGTCTACATAAAGATCTTTTTGCAATAATACTTAAAGTAGGTTTTTCACCATTTAAATCAACAACTTTAGTCTTTGTCAACATTTTGCCTATACTTTGACCATATGCATGCTCAAAAAAAGTATAATATAAAAAGGAGAAAATTCCACCTAAAATATAATTTGAAATTCTGCTGCTTTCAGAAATGGAGTTTATTGTATCTGGTGCAATTAAACCTAAAACTACACCTAGTGCAATTCCAAATCCTAGTTGTAATAATAACATAATAATTAAGTCAATTATGTAATTTCCAAAACGAGTTCCAGTAGTTGCTAAATCCATTTTTGCGAGATTAGAAACATAAGTTAATTCTTTGTCAGCGAGTGTGTTGTCTTTTGCAAAGTGTGGGCAACTAACATCAAAATCTGCTCTTTCATCTGTTAAATTGCATACGGTACCTTTATATCTATCAAATTTTTTATGGGTACATACATTACAAAATTGCAAGTGCTCTTGACGATTCATGGGTTATTTTTTTCTGAAATATACCTTAATTTAAACCTACAATTCAAACCCTTGATATTATATTTTAGCTTGGTACGTGTATAAATCAAAATATCTACCTTCTTTAGCTATCAATGAATCATGTGTTCCTGTTTCGGCGATGTTTCCATTTTCGATAACTAGAATTTGATCTGCTTTTTTGATAGTACTTAATCTATGAGCAATAATAATAGTCGTTCTGTTTTTGATAAGTTCGTTTAATGATTTTTGAATCAACGCCTCACTTTCAGTATCTAAATTTGACGTTGCTTCATCTAGAATAATAATTTTAGGGTCTGCTAAAATTGCTCTTGCGATAGAGATACGTTGGCGTTGTCCACCACTTAACTTTACACCTCGCTCACCAATTAAAGTATCCAACCCATCTTCAAAGCGATCTGTAAATTCGTTTACATATCCAGCATTAACGGCATTTAATAATTGCTCTTCTGTAGCATCTGGTCTTGGAAATAATATATTATCTCTAATTGTACCTTCAAATAGAAACTCATCTTGTAGCACAACTCCTAGATTTTTACGGTAGCTACTTAATTTTACGGTAGTCAGATCTACACCGTCCATTAAAACCTGTCCAGTTGTCGGCGTTAAAAACGTAGCAGAAAGTCCGGCAATTGTAGATTTTCCAGATCCTGAACTACCCACAAGCGCAATTACATTTCCTGCTTTTACATCAATATTAATTTTGTGCAATACATTTTTCCCTTTCTCATAAGCAAAGGTTACATCTTTAAATTGTAAATGTCCTTTAATAGCGGGCAAGGTTACTGTTCTATTTTTCATTTCTTCCTCAGGAGTGATATTCATTAATTCTTCGGTACGGTCAAGTCCAGCAAGTGCTTCGGTGAGTTGACTTCCTATATTGCTCATTTGTACTATGGGAGCAACCATAAAACCTAATAATAACGTAAAGAGTAAAAAGTCTCCCACAGTCATATCTCCTTCAATCATATAATAACCACCAATTCCCATAATTCCTACAGAAGCCAGCCCAAGTAAAAATGTACTGGAACTTGTCATTATTGCTGTTGCAGTCAAACTCTTTTTTACATTTTGAAACAACTTATCTACACCTTCTTCAAAAATTTTATTTTCTTGCTCCTCTGCATTAAATCCTTTAATTACACGAACACCAGCAAGTGTTTCATTCAATCTACCTTTCACCTCGGCATTGATTCTTCCGCGATCTCTAAAAATGGGGCGGATAAATTTAAAAGCTTTTAAAGCGACAACCCCAAAGATGGCAACAGGTAAAAACACAAATAATGTCATCCAAGCATTAATACGAACTAATAATACTACCGACACTATTGCGGTAATCGTACCGCCTACGAGTTGAACAAGTCCTGTTCCTATTAGGTTACGTACGCCTTCCACATCACTCATAATTCTAGAAACGAGTGCGCCGCTTTTTGTATTATCAAAAAAGCTAATGGGTAATGACAGTACTTTTTTCTGTACTTGCGCTCGCAACTCGCTAATGAGATATTGTGCTTGTACACTCAATATTCGAGTTAGTAAAAATGAAGTGATGGCTTGTACTAAAAGCGCTATCCCAACCATCCATAACAAGTTATATAAAGAAGAAAAATCTTTATTTGGAATAATTTCGTCTAGTAATTCTTTAGATTTTAGTGGAAGTACAAAGCTCGCAAGCCTTCCTATTACGATCAAAGCAAGACCGATAAAAACTAACTTTCGTCTTGGCCAGATAATCGTCTTAAATGCCGATGTCATGGTGACTTTAGATTTCTTTTTGTCTTTCTTTGACCCTTTTGTTTCTTTATTTTCTGCGTAGTGTCTCATCAAATTCAAAGGTAGTCAAGGGAGTCACATTTCCGAAGATAAAAGCTTATTAAAAATTAAATGACAGCCGTATATTTACAATCATAAAAAAAATAGAACCTATCTGGTTGAGCGCAGTCAAAACGTTTTTTAAATAATTAATATTAGATAACCATCTCTGCGTAAAACTAAGAATCACAAACTATAAATAATTAACGATTATGCCTGGATTTGAAGTTTTTGGCGACGAAGAGCGCTCACAAGTAAATGATGTTTTAGAAAACGGTGTGTTGATGCGCTACGGATTTGATGGCATGCGTAACGGACACTGGAAAGCACTTGAATTTGAAAAAGCTTTTGCAGCTCGTATGGAAGCAAAGCATTGCCAGTTAGTGTCTAGCGGGACTGCTGCTTTAACTGTTGCGCTTGCAGCTGCAGGAGTGGGAGCAGGGGATGAGGTGATTATGCCCGTTTTTACTTTTGTAGCGAGTTTTGAGTCTATTTTAATGCTGGGAGCGATTCCTGTGCTTGTTGATATTGATGCTAGTTTAGGGTTAGACCCTAAGGCTGTGGAGGCTTCAATTACACCAAAAACAAAGTGTATCATGCCAGTGCATATGTGTGGTTCTATGGCAGATTTAAATGCTTTAGCCGAAATTTGTAACACCCATAATCTTTTGTTGATTGAAGATGCTTGCCAAGCGATAGGGGGAACGTTTAACGGAAAACCTTTAGGAAGCATTGGAGATTTAGGTTGCTTTTCATTTGATTTTGTTAAAACAATTACGTGTGGTGAGGGTGGCGGCATTATTACAAATAACGACACTTATAAAATAAATACAGACCAGTTTCAAGACCACGGTCACGATCATGTGGGTAATAATCGTGGTGCCGAAACGCACCCAGCACTTGGTTATAATTTTAGGATTTCAGAATTACATGCTGCCGTAGGCATTGCTCAGTTAGAAAAATTTGACGCTATTTTAGCAAAGCAAAAGCAGTATTACAACATTCTAGCTGAGGAACTAGCTAAAATCCCTGAGGTAACATTTAGAAAAGTACCAGAGGGCGGGGTGCAAAACCATTCTTTTGTGAACTTCTTTTTACCCACGCAGGAAATTGCTAAAAGGGTGCACACGGCATTAGGCGGAGCAGGGGTAGAGGCTTGCTTTTATTGGTTTGATAATAATTGGCATTATATCCATGGATGGGAACATTTAAGAAATTTACAGTCTTTTCAAAATTTATCCTCTGAAATTAAAACTCAAATGCAAGATTTAAATAATTCTAATTTTTCAAAGAGTGATGCATGGATGGGGAGAACAATTTCTTCTTTGGTTAAAATAGGGATGAGCGAAGATGAGGTTGAAAAAAGAGCTAAGTTAATAGCGCAAACTATTAAAGAACAATTATAAGAGTTGATAATACTGTATATTGTTGTCCAAAGTAAATTTCAAAAAATGGAAAAAAAATATACATTATCAAAATCCCCCTACTTCTTTTTCTTATCAATTATGCTAATGTGCTTATTTTCTCAAAGCGTCATTGCACAAAATTTAAAGAAAATAGATACGCTAGAAGTTGCAGAAAAAAAGTTGAAATTTGGTTTAGGATTCGGGCTTGGTTTTGTGGGGGGTACAAATGTTAGTCTATCTCCAAACCTTACTTATAAATTAAGTGATAAAGTAAATATAGGCGCAGGTTTACAAGGAAGTTATACTGCAATTAAGGATATACAAAATACATTTACAGCGGGTGCAAATGTGTTAAGTAACTATGCACCTATAGAACAAATAAGTATTTTAATTGAATTTGCAGAGCTTTACGCATTGCGAAAAACAGACTCTCCAGAAGGTGATATTGAAAAGGATTTTTGGGAAAGTGCTCTATTCTTAGGCGCAGGCTATAATGTAACAAACAAAATAGCAATAAGTGCTAAATTTAATTTTCTGTATGATAGTGGTGGTAGTGTTTATACAAGCCCAGTAATTCCTTTTGTGAATATATCTTTTTAACAATATACAATGGATCTGAATTTGACCTCTTAATATTATTCTTCAACTATTATTTTTGATAGATTTGGTTCAAACATAGAAAAAGGTATTTTTTTTTCTTCAATCTTTGTTGCTTCTTGTATGGTTTTAAATAATGGGTAAAATTCTGTTTCATTTTTAATACTTATAGATTCAGATTCTTCAACAAAAAGATTCCAAAAACCGTCGGTATATTTTTTATATAAATTTTTATTTAATTTATATTTTGGATTGAAATAGTATTTTCCTTTAAATATTTGAAAAAACGATTCTGTGCCCGTTGGTTTATAAACTATAGATATAGATTCACATAACTCATCAAGTATTTTTATTTGATCTTCTGGATTACGTTTAAATTCTATCAATTTTTCATTTCCTTTTCCAAATTAAGTTTTAGCAATTGTATCAGATTTTTCGAACTCAGTATATGAATATCCTAAGTCTAACCTTACTATTGTTTTCATCCAACCTTTTAGTCCATTTCCATGATAAATCATTGCATATCTATCTTCCTTGATATATGCATTAAAAGACTTTCCGAATTCATTTTCTAAATACTCTTTAGGAATATTAGGATTTATAGGTTCATATTCTATTTCATATATTATTTCTCCTTCAAAATATTCTTGCCCATATATATTTAACACCAATAGTAGAAGTAGCGTTAAGTGAAATATTTTTAAATTTTTCATAAATTTTTATAAACTATAAATAAATGCACTAAACCCAACTATAAAACCTAACACATAGATTAAACCTTTTCCAAATCTGAATGCGTTGTGACCAAAAATCTCGTAATTTAACTTTTGAGTACTGTTTGCAGGGTCGATTGCCCAATCTCTATTTTTAAAATTGCCAATTGCCATTATCAAAAAAACGATACTTAGTAATAAATAAGCATAACTCGGATTCTGTTCAAAAAAAACCTTTATTTGATTAAATATATCTTCCATTTAGTATGACGCACTATGGCTTTGTAAATAATTTAAAATCAGCTTTTTAAATTATAAATTTTATTTTTCCTGTCAAAAGTTGGATTTGTAAAAATTCGGCGACGTAAAAAAGTGCCTTCATTTTTAGTTTAGCGGCTACTCTCGCATTGTTTGTATACTTTGTTGTGCGCAGGCTCTCTGCGTTCTGCTTATCAATTTATCCGCAACTTATTAAAATTCCGCCTTGTGGATAGTTAAAGTCATAAATGTAATCTTCATCAGTTAAACAACTATATTTTCTACGATATTTTCTTTCGCAAAAATCATAAACTCGTAAAATCAAATAGCGATTATCAAAATGATATTTTTCCATCTCAATTTCATAATAAGAATCTTGTTTTTTTACTTTCAAAAAATCATCATAATTAAAAGTAAGAATTATATTTTTTGTTGAATCCGAAGATATTTTTTTCCAATCAGATTCAGTTAACTTTAATTCGCCTGGTTCATATCCAATTTGGATTCGTTCTTTTATTCCGCTTTTATATTCAAAATGCAAGTTGAATGCGCCATTTAGAACTAATTGGTCATTCACTTGAATAACCATATTCAGATTTTGACCAAATCCATAGTTAGTTATTCCAATTATTAATAAAATTAGCAATTTAAATTTCATTCACAATTTTTTTTTCAGCTTGCGGACAACGTCTCTGTATATGAGCAGTGCGGAGGAAGAAAGGTATTAGCCTTTCGGACGGACACGAGCTGATTTTTACAAATTTCGATTATTATTTTTTCTAGGAATAAGTCGAATTTGTAAAAATTCGGCGACTTCCAAATATACCTTTACTTTTAATTAAGCGACAACTCCCGCATTGATTATATACTTTGTTAGCAATAGTTAATGCTCACATTTTATTGATTTTAAAAATGAATTCCTTTAATATATAATCAGTATCATCATAGGTTAAATCAATATAAATTTTGAGGTTTAGTTCGAGATTCAAATATCGTAAATCAAGATTACTTAATGCTTTCTTATACTCATTAAGCAGCTTATTCTCTTGGGATTTTATTTCAATAAGTTCTTTTTCAGAATATCCTTCGTAATCTACTTCTTGAAAATTAACTGAAACGATTTTCCCATTTTCTATCGTAAATATAAAATCATCTGCCACATAATCAAATTCCATACTTTCAGCCAATCGTTTTGTAGGGAAATTTTTATTCAAATGACTAACAATGGTATCTTTAACCTTCCGAACTGTGTTTTTTTCAAATTCAAATTCGGATAAATTTACTTCATCAATCAATGTTTTAATTTTGTTTTGTAATTTTTCTTTTAATAAGATTTGATTATTCTCTCTACTCTCTTTTAAAGTTTGAATTAATTTTTTATGAATTTCCACAAGCCGATACATTTTACTATCTTTTTTAGGTGACCAAGTACTCCCATCCTTTTGTTCATAATTTGATATTGAAAAATTGTATGATGTTCCATCATTACCAACTACGAGTCTATTCATTTCTTCGGGTGAGAAAATTCTATATCTAGCTTTAGAAAGTACCGCTCTGTAGAGTTTTTTTAATAGTTCCGCATCATTATTTGAAAGCTTACCAATATGCTTTTCTAATTTTATTTTTTCATCTACCGTATCTAATTCTGGCTTATTATCAAGGATTTCATTGTAATGGACGTGCCAAATTTTAATATTTACTGTATTGTAATACAATGTATCATTTCTCAATAATAAAACTTCTTCTTCGTGAAAAGATGGTAATGATAGAAACCGAGTGTCGTAGGAATTTGGTAAACCTTCAAATAAAATTTCTTTCAATTTCTGATAATACCTTATTTGATAGGCATCACTATTTAGTAAGCTTTCGTCAGGCACTAAAAATTCAGATTGCATAGAATAAACGGGCTCAACTTTATCAACGTTGTCTAAATATTCTTGTAAGTCATCAACTGTTTGCCCTAAACTTAAAGTTGAATATAGAAGTATGAATAAATGAAATATATAGTACCTCATTGTTTTTTTTTTAATTATTGCTAACTCCCTAATAAGAAACATAGTCAATAATCTCCAGTCCATAGCCTATCATTCCCACACGTTTAGATTGGGTAGAATTAGAGACTAATCTTATCTTGTGGATACCAAGGTCATGCAAAATTTGAGCACCAATACCAAAATCTTTCACATCCATGCCAATTGATGGAGCTTT
The DNA here is from genome assembly GCF_009014635.1 of Patiriisocius marinistellae. Lineage (GTDB taxonomy): Bacteria > Bacteroidota > Bacteroidia > Flavobacteriales > Flavobacteriaceae > Patiriisocius > Patiriisocius marinistellae. The sequence goes on from NZ_BKCF01000002.1 coordinate 325,089, forward strand.
TACAATTGTATTCTCTTTTTGAGCTTCTCTAAGTTGACGCAGCCTGGCTAGAAGATTAAAAGACTGGCTCTGTTGGTTGATAAAAACCAAGGCGCCTTTACCTTCTTTATTAATAACCCTAAACATGTCATCAAGTTTTTTGTCAACGTTATTGGTAAGTGTTCCAAGAATATCATTGTTAACTAATGTAGAGTTTACACGCACCATAATAGATTCACCAGCGCCCCACGTTCCTTTGGTAAGTGCAATATGAATTTGGTCATTTGTAGTTTGTTGATAGGCACGTAGTCTAAACTCGCCAAAGTTTGTAGCAATATTAAAATCTTCCTTCTTTTCAATTAATGAGTCGTGCTCCATTCTATATGCTACGAGCGCTTCGATTGATACAAGTTTTAAATCAAACCTTTTAGCAACCTCAACAAGATGTGGCAATCTTGCCATCGTACCATCTTCATTCATGATTTCGACAATAACACCGGCCGGTTGTAACCCAGCAAGCCTAGCAAAATCAATCGCAGCCTCTGTATGTCCTGTTCTTCGAAGCACACCGCCATCTTTAGCTTTTAATGGAAATATATGTCCAGGCCTGCTTAAATCGTATGGCTTTGTCTCTGCATCAATTAATGATTTAACAGTTTTTGCTCTATCACTGGCTGAAATTCCAGTGGTTACACCGTTGCCTTTTAAATCTACCGAAATTGTAAACGCAGTTTCCATAGGGTCTGTATTATTCCCCGTCATCATTTCTAGCTGTAATTCCTTACAACGACTTTCGGTAATTGGCGCACAAATAAGGCCTCTACCATGTGTTGCCATAAAGTTGATAATTTCGGGTGTTATCGTTTCGGCAGCTGCCAGAAAATCACCTTCATTTTCTCTATCTTCATCATCAACGACAATAATTACCTTGCCTTGCTTGATGTCTTCAATAGCTTCTTCAATGGTGTTTAATTTTATCTGGGTTCCGTTTACGGTAGTTAACATAGCAGTATCTTTAGTTATACAAAGATAATGAATGAGGTGGGTAATTTGTAACCAGTACAGATTTTTTAGTATTGAAAAGTAGAAGTGGTTTATTAAAAAAGGAAAACAAAATTTTTACTTCGGAAATATGTGGGGTGGGAGATCATTTAGTACAAATAGCCTTGTAGTATAGTTGCACAACGCTGAATTACAATTAAATAAGAAATTAAAATGAAATAAAAATTTCCGAAGAAATTAAAAAAAGTACTTTTTAAAGAGTGTATTTAAAATTCGCCATCTTTATAGCCTTTGTTTTTTAATTCTCTTATGGCAGCGTCTTTTACTTCTTTTGAATACCCTAACTTTTCGTGATTGTTAACAATGTCTTTTAATTGTTCCTCATTTCTAGACAGTACAAGTGCTTTTTCTTGTTGGGTAAGTAAGATTTGGTCTTCTTGAAGCTCTGAGTCACCTTTTTTCTTAAATAATCTTGTAAACCTACTTACAAATGTATCAATGTCAAAAACACCTTGATCTGTAGTGGCGCGATAGGTGAGCCAAATACTTAAAGGTAACATTATGGCGGTACTCATCCAAGTGGCGATAAATGGATGCAGTGTGCCATCCTCCGCGCTATTTTTTGCAAAAATACCTATAAAGTGATACGTAAGGAATAGTAAGATTGCAACTACCATAGGTAATCCCATACCTCCTTTTCTAATAATAGCTCCTAGAGGTGCTCCTACAAAAAAGAGAATTATGCATGCAACTGCAAGTACATATTTGTCATGTAATGCCATTTCAAATTTGTTGAGTCTTTTAGTTTTTATACTAAACTCGCTCTTTTTTGCACTTATACTTTGTAGTGTTCCTTTTACATTATTAAGAGCCATCTTTGCAATGTCAGCTTGTGTTTTTGGCTTAAATACATCTAAGTATGTGTCTAATGTATCTGGCGTTTTCTTGGCTTTTAATGCAGGGTCTTTCAATTTTGAAACACCACTGCGGTAATACACATTATCAGCAAAAGCACTAATATCTGTTGTATAACTTTTAGAAAGTGAATCGATTTCTACAATGAGTTCACTCATGTTAAACATATTTTGATTGCTCAAGTTATTCTCTTGGTCAATATCAGTATCATTGAGAGCCGTTAAATCAATATTTATGGTATACTCTTTAAAATATGTTTTTGAAAATGGTTCGCGTTTTTGCTTTTTTAAATCTTTTTCTTGGATTTCTTGGTAGTCGTTTCCGTTTCTTAAAATGAGCGATAGTGTATTGCTACCTTCTTGACTGGCAAGTTCTCCAGTTTCTGCAATGGTAACATTATAATTACCGTTAGGCTTTGCTGGATTTTTTCGGTGTATGATAACATCTTTCAAAAACTCATCACGTTCACCAGATTTTTCTGCAACTTTAATATTAATATCATCGCCTATTTGGCTAAACTGACCAGCGCTAATTACCATTGAGGGGCTAACCTGCGCAATGTTACGTCGTAAATTTTGCCATTTGTATTCTGAGTAAGGAATAACATTATTAGCAAATAAAAATGCTGTAAAACTTAGTAATAGTATAAATACAGTGAGACTTCGCATGGCACGTTGCAAAGAAATACCAGTAGATTTCATAGCGGCAAACTCATATTTTTCGGAAAAACTTCCAAAAACCATCAATGAGGTTACTAATATTGTTAACGGTAATACGAGTGGGATAAGACGAGGTGAAACAAACCACAAAAATTTAAGGACAATCCAAAAATCTAAATCCTTTCCAGCTAGTTCACTGATGTAAAGCCAGATAGTTTGCAGCACAAAAATAAACATTAAAATAATGAAGACGCTAAAAAACGTCTTCAAATAACTTATCAATATATACCGGTCGAGTATTTTCAAACCAATTGTTTAGTCCAGTTTATTAATGTAGTAGCCATCGCTTTTATACTTAGCTTGGTCAAAGGTAAACAAGGTTTTTGAAAGTGGCTGATTTGTTTTAAAAGATTGTACTGTTAAAGTATATTTTGTTCCTTTTGAATCTGTTTGAATCAACTTATAAATATGTTTTGTCTGTGCGTCGATACCTAAAAGAATATCTTTTATTTCAGCATTACTGTCGATAGGTGTTAGTTTTACAAACTGGATTTTTCTTCCACTTACATTTTGAACAATATCCATTTTTGCATTGTAGCCTTTTTCATAAAAGGTCAACATCTTTGATGGTGTGATATCTTTGTCGTCTTTTGCGTTATAAGTTGAAATTGTTACTTCTTCATCCTCTGGGACGATGGTAAAAATTTTCTTTCCATCAAACAAGCGAGTTGTTCCTAACATATTAAGCACATAATTTTCTCCCGATAGTGTAACATCACCGCGAGTATCTTGATTTACACCCTCTTTTTTATTATTAAGGTTGTATTTAAAATCAATAGTGATATTGTCGTAACTTCTCACTTTTGCCGAAACTTCATTTAAGAGTTTTTTCGCGTCTTGTGCTGTAGCTGTTGCTACTGTAAAAATTGTAATAAATACTAAAGCTAACTTTTTCATGCTTACTATCTGCTGAGCAGATAAATTTTAAATTAAACTAAACTTTTTATTCTGAATCTAACAATTGATTTAAAGCTTCAATCGTAGGGACGGTTACTTGTCTTGCTTTACTTCCCTCAAAAGGCCCAACAATTCCTGCAGCTTCAAGTTGGTCGATAATTCTTCCAGCTCTATTGTAACCTAATTTGAGTTTTCTTTGAAGTAAAGAAGCGCTTCCTTGTTGTGCAATAACTAATACTTCGGCAGCGTCTCTAAACAAAGCATCTCGTTCATTAATATTATTATCAAGAGTTGTGCCACCTTCTTCTCCTATATATTCAGGTAAAATGTGAGCATCTGGATATGCTTTTTGACCACCAATAAAGTCTGTAATATCTGCAACTTCTGGAGTATCTACAAATGCACATTGAATACGTACAAGTTCATTTCCTTGAGTATAAAGCATGTCTCCACGACCTATTAATTGGTCTGCACCGCCACTGTCTAGAATAGTACGTGAATCAATTTTACTTGTAACTCTAAAGGCTATACGTGCTGGAAAATTGGCTTTAATAATACCCGTAATTACATTTACAGACGGGCGCTGTGTGGCTACTATTAAATGAATACCAATGGCACGGGCAAGTTGCGCTAAACGTGCAATGGGAGTTTCTACTTCTTTCCCTGCCGTCATAATCAAATCTGCAAACTCATCTATAACAAGAACGATATAAGGTAAAAACTTATGACCTTCCTCTGGATTTAATTTTCTGGCTTTAAACTTATCGTTGTATTCTTTAATATTACGCACATAGGCATCTTTCAACAAATCATAACGTTGATCCATTTCAATACACAAAGAATTTAAAGTTGTAATAACTTTATTAGTGTCTGTAATAATAGCGTCTTCATCTCCTGGTAGTTTAGCAAGAAAATGGCGTTCAATTTTATTAAATAAAGTAAGCTCTACTTTTTTAGGATCCACTAGTACAAACTTAACTTCGGCTGGGTGTTTTTTGTAAAGTAGTGATGTTAGGATAGCATTTAAACCAACAGATTTACCCTGCCCTGTAGCACCAGCCATTAAAAGGTGTGGCATTTTTGCAAGGTCTACTACAAAGGTTTCATTGCTAATTGTTTTTCCCAATCCTAATGGTAGTTCCATTTCTGCACTTTGAAACTTAGGAGATGCAATGGTGGAACGCATTGATACTGTTTTTGGATTCTTGTTAGGAACCTCAATACCTATAGTTCCACGCCCAGGAATAGGTGCAATTATACGAATACCTAATGCTGATAGGGATAAAGCTATATCATCCTCTAGATTTTTAATTTTTGAAATTCTAATTCCGGCTTCGGGTACAATTTCATAAAGTGTAACAGTTGGTCCTACTGTAGCTTTTATACTGGCAATCCCTATTTTATAATTGTTGAGGGTTTCTACAATTCGGTTTTTATTTTCTTCAAGTTCCTCTTGGTTTATAGTAATTCCTTGCCCGGCGGTGTAATCTTTTAAAAGCTCTATCGTAGGAAATTTATAACCGCTGAGTTCTAAGGTAGGATCAAATTCGCCAAAATCTGCAACTAATTTATCGCTCAAGTTTTTCTTTCCTTCCTTTTCTTCGGTTACTTCTTCAACTTTCATTTCCATTTCTTCCTCTTCAGGAATTTCTACTTGAAATTCTTCTGTGGAAACTATAGGGGTGGTTGTTTCAGGAGTAGGACTCGTGGTTATTTCTTCTGAAATTTTACTAGTTTCAAAACTTGTTTCTACGGTTGGAGTATTGTTTAATTTATTTTCAGGTTTTTTAATTTCCGAAGTCCCATCTTGAGATGAAAAATCCTTAGCAATACTCTTTTTTGTTTTCTGAAATGTATTAGCAACAAGTTCTGGAGTAATTTTTAAACGAACTACTAAATAAATTATAGCAAGAAATATCATTAATAAAATAGTACCAGTAAGTCCTATGTAATCTTGTGATAAATCGTTGATTTCATACCCAATAACACCGCTTAAAAGAGAATTTTTTATATGGAAAAAGCCAAAGAAAATTGAAAACCAAATCATTAATAAGATTCCCCAAAACCAAAATTTCTTTAATTGCTTTTTTGTGTAATCAAAGAATAAATATACACCAGTTAATGTAACGAGTGTGGCGAAAATGAAGGAAGAAATACCAAAGCCATCATAAATAAAAAAGTGAGCAATGTTGCTGCCAAACTTACTTAACCAGTTTTTACTTTCCACATTTCTATCTGCTAACCCAATAATACTCTGGTCTGCTTGCCACGTAAAAAAGTATGAAACAAATGAGAATAATAAAGCAAGCCCTAACAAAATTAAAAAACTCCCTAACAGTATTTTTTGCTGCTTTGAGAGTATCATCGAGATAGGTTTTCTCGGTTGCTTAGTTTTCTTTGTTGCTGTTTTCTTTTTGGCCATTAACTCTTAGATGTATCGTAAACAAAAGTACAAATTGTTACCGTATGTAATGCGTCTCATTGTTTAAAAGTTTGAGGATATTTTTTGTGGATTTAAACTAGAATTAATTTTTTTAAAAAATAATGATGACAATTTTAATCTGCTGCGATATACTATTGAAAACAATAATAATCATTAAAACAAACAACATGAAAAATTTAAAAAAAATCACAGCAATCTTACTTTTATGTCTAGCCGTAGTATCATGCAGCAGTGATGATGAAGGTACTCAAGAGCCCACAAATGAAGATCTTGTTATTGGCCTATGGCAAATACAATCTTCTACACAAGATGGAAACCCTGTAACATTAGGGTCTTGTGATCTTTTATCAACAATACGATTTACGGAGTCTGGCATGTTTACACAAACCTTTTACACTGGTACTAATTGTTCAACGGTAACGCCACAAACCGGTTCTTATACATTAGAAGGTGATAATATTACTGTAAATCAAGGAAGCTCTGCAACAATAATAAGAATAGTTACATTAAATGAATCTAACTTAAGTGTTGAGTTTAATTTCTCTGGAGTATTGAAAATTGATAACTACATCAAACAATAAGTACATTATTTGAAAATTAGCTATTTTGAGAAGTCAAATTATTGAAAAATAGTTTGGCTTTTTAAAATTTTGGGATATATATAATACAAGCAATTACCACTGCTGCAACTGCGGCAAAAAAGACTGCGCCTGCTGCGATATCTTTAATAAAGCCAATTTTGCTATGATAATCTGGATGTATAAAATCTGCAATGGCTTCAACCGTCGTGTTTAAACCTTCAATGCTCATTACAAGAGCAATAGCAAAAATTTGAAACATCCATTCAGTTGCGCTAATATTAAATACAAATCCAGCAATAGTGATACCAATGGCAATAATTGTTTGCACTTGAATGCTTGCTTCATTTTTAATGAGCATCCAAGCGCCAACGATTGCATATTTACAACCTTTTAGTCTTTTTCCTAAAAAGGTATTCCACATTATTTAAGTGCGCTTAAAGCGGCCTCATAATTAGGTTCTTTTCCTATTTCTGGTACTTGCTCACTATAAACAATTTTATCGTTTTCATCAAGTGCAATTACTACACGAGAGTGTAGTCCACTAAAAGAACCATCAACAATATTTAGACCATAATCATCACCAAATTTCCCGGTTTTAAAATCACTAAGCATTTCTACATTTTCAAGACCCTCAGCTGCGCAAAAACGTGCTTGAGCAAAAGGTAAATCTCTTGATATACATAATACTTTAGTATTATCAAGTCCGGCTGCTTCTTGATTAAATTTACGGGCGGATGCTGCACAAACGCCAGTATCAACGCTAGGGAAAATATTTAATATTTTACGTTGACCACTATAATCTTTTAAGGTTTTAGTATCCATATCTGCAGCAGATAATTGAAAATCTGGAGCTTTAGAGTCTTTTTTTGGTAAGTTTCCGTTGGTTTCAGTAGGGGTTCCACCGAGCGTTATTTTTGACATTTTTTCTGAAATTTTAGATTATAAAAGTAAACATTCAGAAATTGAAATTTCTTAAAGGTTTCAGAAAAAAGAAATGCTTCGGAAATATTATATTTCCGAAGCATTCATAATTTAAAGTTATAAAACGGTTTTAATTTTTATAAGTAAAAGTAGTGTTAAAAGTATCTGTTTCATTATTTACAATATCAACAGTCGTCACTGTTGCGCTAGTAGGGTAGTTATCGCTATCATAAACATAGGTTGCATTAATTGTAAAAACAATTTCATTAGCTGCGTTTCTTGTAGTAATTGTTTTAAAATTGTTTACGGGTAATAATGCACGCGCTATTGCAATTTCAGATGGTACTGGCATCATGCTTAGATTTAACCTCACACCATCAAGCACATCAATAATTCCTGCTGCTTGCATTGTATAAAAAAAGAGGTTGTGCTGTGCTTCGTATTCTACAGTAGATGTATAGGTAACTCGCTCAACGGATCCTGAATTTTGATTAAATTCATCTTGATAAACATCAATAATCCTCGGGTTTAGATTAGCGTCATATTCTCTTGCTTCTCCTAATTCAAAGGCATCATAGGGTGCTTCATAAAATTGAGCAATTGAAAGATTGTCGTCATCACCTAACGTATTTGCAGCATCACCAATGATATTAACAAGGGTTCCATTTTCAAATACAAACGAGGTTGTTTCTTCGTTTGATAGAATGCTAATTAAACGGTTTGAGCTGTCGTAGTTAAACGTAGTTAGTGCAGCATTAGAGCCAGAACTACTATCTGTACTAGTCATCGTTTTGATAAATTTAGGTGTGATATTTCCATTAGCAATGCTAAATTCTTCGGTTGCAGAATCATCATCACCGCAAGCTGAAAATAAAATTAATCCCATAAGGGCAAATGCAACTTTTGTAAACGTTTTTTTCATAGAGGTTTATTTTTTTTTGAAGCGCAAAGCTAACATTATTAGACAGTCACGTTGTGGGAGTTATGTTAAATTTTAATGGAAAAAGAAATGCTTCGGAAATATAATATTTCCGAAGCATTTATCATATGATATAAAGGTTTTAGTCTGTTTTATAATTTTCTCTAATCATTTTGATCTTGATATTTAATGCTGCAAACAACAGTGTCATAAATGGACTGAGCCAATTAAATATTGCATAGAAAAAATACTCAGCAACTCCAACACCCAATACACCACTTTGATAAGCACCACATGTATTCCATGGGATTAGTACAGATGTAACCGTACCACTATCTTCAAGTGTTCTTGATAAATTTTGAGGTGCTAAGCCTCTATCTTCATATGCTTTTTTGAACATTTTTCCTGGTATAACAATGGCAAGGTATTGATCACTTGCAATTGTGTTTAATCCTAAACAACTAATAACTGTGCTTGCAAATAATCCAAATATAGAGGTTGCCATTGAAAGTAATACTTTTGTAATTCTGGCTAATGCTCCAATGGCATCCATAACGCCGCCAAAGACCATTGCACAAATTATAAGGAGGATTGTCCATAGCATCCCTATCATACCGCCAGCACTAAAAAGTTCGTTTAATGTTTCATTATCTGTTACAATTGCTGTATCTGTAAAAATTGAGTTCGTAATTGCGCTAATTTTTGAACCTGCAAGTTCATTTAAAATTTCAGGTTGAAAGATAAATGCAAAGACAGCAGCTGCAATTACTCCTGTAGCTAATGCGATAAGTGGTTTTGTTTTTAAAAGAATTAAAGCAATTACTAATATTGGTACTGCAAATAGCCATGGGGTAATATTAAATGTAGCGTCAATTTCGGTTAACAAGCCACTGATGTCTGCACTTCCACTAGTATCAATCGTAGCGCTTATTATCGAAAAAACTATGAGTGTAATAATTATAGTAGGCACTGTTGTAAGCGCCATATAACGAATGTGTGTAAACAAATCTGTTCCTGCCATTGCTGGCGCTAGGTTAGTGGTATCACTTAACGGTGACATTTTATCTCCAAAATATGCCCCCGAAATAACTGCTCCAGCTATCATTCCTGGATTGATGCCAAGTGCAGTTCCTATTCCTATGAGTGCAATACCCACCGTTGCGCTTGTGGTCCAAGAGCTTCCTGTTGCTATTGAAATAATAGCGGCAATAATTACTGATGCTGGTAAAAATATAGCAGGACTAAGTACTTGTAACCCATAATAGACCATTGCAGGAATAATACCACTCACAAGCCAGGTTCCCGCAAGTGCACCTACTAAAAGCAGAATACAAACTGGGATGAAAATGCTTTTAAAGTTTTCCCAAACTTCGGCAAGCATAGTGCTTATACTTACTTTGTTTTTAAACCCTACTATTGCTGCAATTAGTCCGCCGAGTAATAAAATATATTGATTTGAATATTCTCCGAGCCATTCTCCATCTGCAAAAAATATATTGTAGGCAAGAAGTCCCATTAAAACAATAACAGGAATTAGAGCTTCCCAGATAGACAATTCATTATTATCTATAATGTGTTGGTTTTCAATATCAATTTCAGAGAGGTTATCGTTTTGGCTCATTTTTGCGACTTTATATTCTGTAATGTTACGATTTTGTAGAAAGTTGTGCAAATGAAAAAAGGAATCCTAACGAATTCCTTTAATCCTTCAAAGTTATATTTTTATAAAATGCCAACCTTTTCCATACATTCACGCATCATTTTATAGGTGCGGTCAATATCAGCATCAAGACCAATTGAAAATCTAATAAGCCCGTCTGTTAATCCCATTTCGGTTTGTTCATCTTCTGGAATTTCAGAAGAAGTTGATGTGCCAGGTGCGCTGAACAACGTTTTATAAAATCCTAAGCTCACGGCAAGATAGCCCAAGTTGCGCTCTTGCATCAATTCCATTAATTCATTTGCTTTATCAAGATTTCCTGCGTCAATTGTGAGAATTCCTCCATAGCCGTATTGCTCATTCATCATGCTATTGTATAATGAATGTCCAGGGTGTGATTTTAACCCAGGATATACCGTGCGAAGTCCATCTGCTTCAATTTTTTCTGCTAAAAAGAGAGCATTTTTGCTGTGCTGTTGTATCCTTATATGAAGCGTACGTAGATTTTTTAATATAGATGCTGCCCTTAAACTATCCATTGAAGCGCCAAGTAACATGCATGCTCCATCATTTACGTTTCTAAGCGAATCTATTAACTCTTGACTTCCACAAACAACGCCACCCATGGTGTCACTACTACCGTTGATAAATTTAGTGAGACTGTGCATTACAACGTCTGCCCCTAATTTTGCTGGGGATATCGTCAATGGCGAAAATGTATTGTCAACTAATAATTGAAGGTTATGTTTTTTTGCAATTTTAGCCAATCCTGCGATATCTGCTATTTCAAGTAGCGGGTTGCTTACACACTCACAGAAAATCACTTTAGTCTCAGGGGTTATTGCTGCCTCCACAGCTTCTAGTTTTGTAATATCCACAAAAGAAGTATGGATTTCCATTCTTGGAGTAAAGTTCTTTAAAAAAGCATATGTGCCGCCATAAATTGTTCGGCTAGAAACAATGTGGTCACCAGCTTGGCAAAATTGTAAAATAGTAGGAGTGATGGCGCCCATACCACTTGCTGCCACGTTTGCAGTCTCAGTACCTTCCATAGCAGCAAGCGCTTCGCCCAAATATAAGTTTGATGGTGTTGAGTGACGTGAGTACAAATAACAACCATCTGCGTTGCCTTCAAAAGTATCAAACATTGTTTTTGCAGACAAAAATGTGTAGGTAGAGGAGTCTGAAATCGATGGATTGACACCCCCAAATTCTCCAAAATATTGTAAATCTTGTATACTATTTGCTGGTTTAAAAGTCTTATCTGCCATAATTTTAGGATTACTTCTGAAATATCAAATTGTTTATTCTTTCATCAAATATATTAAACCATAGATTATTTGTCAATAGTAGAGTGTTTATTTAGTTAATCAAACTGTAATTGTTATTCATTTCAGCATTTAAAACGGAAAAGTTTATAATGAAATACTATCTTTATGAAAAATTTTCTAAATGAAATTAGATACTATTGATAAGCAGCTCTTGGTCGAATTGCAACGAGATTGTAAACAAACAAATAAAGAGTTGTCTGCTAAATTAAATTTGTCTGTTACAGCAATTTACGAACGTATTAAGAAATTAGAACGCAGTGGGTTGATACAAAACTATGTTGCGTTGCTTGATAAAAAACAGCTAGATTTAGGCTTTATGGTTTTCTGTCACGTTAAGTTAACACAACATAGCGGAAAGTATATTACTGAGTTTGAACGTGAGGCCATACAATTAGAGGAAGTGCTAGAGTGTTATCACGTAAGTGGGGAGTATGATTATTTGCTCAAAGTAGTAGTAAAAGATATGGAACATTTTAGGGAGTTTATGATAAATAAATTGACCTCTTTACAGCACATAGGAAGTACGCAGAGTTCGTTTTCAATCAATGAAGTTAAGAATACAACTGCTGTGCGATTATGAGAAATTCAAAAAGTTATATAACAATTGAATTTCTATTACTCTTTGTGGCAATGCCCATTTTGCTAGCAGTTGACTTAGGAACTAAATTTGAAGTTTATGCAAAGATTGGACTTGTGTTATTTTCCTTTAGTTACTTATTAATAACACTTAAAAGACTTGGTGCTATTGAACTAAAGGTAAAAAAAGGGATTGATTGGAGAGCATTCTGGAAACGAATAGTGGTTACTTTTTTAGTTATTGCGATTGTAACTATTGCATATGTTTTTATGGTGGATAAAGAAGCATTATTTTATGTGCCCTTTAATAAGCCAGGTCTGTTTGTGATGATTTTGATTGTTTATACTTTATTTTCTGTGTGGCCTCAAGAAATTATTTATCGCACATTTTTCTTTGAGCGTTATCGTGTTATATTTCCGAAGAAATCCCAAATTGTTTTCATCAACGCCATTGTATTTATGATGGCTCATTTGTTTTTTAGAAACACGTTAGTTTTAGTGCTTACATTTATTGGCGGGATTATTTTTGGATTGACATATTTAAAATTTAAGAGTACCACATTAGTAAGTATTGAACACGCAATTTATGGTAATTGGCTATTTACAGTAGGAATGGGAGAGATGCTTGCCTTTCCAGGAATGGAAGCTGGGGTTTAATTATCAATTTTTTTTTCTTTTCTGAAATTTTAAATACTTTAAATTTAATTAGTTGTTGTTTATTTCAGAATGTAATTTAAAAAGCTAAGCAACTATTAATCATATTTAAGCGTCTTATAATAAATGTAAATTATGAATAAAATTATCTATTTAAGTTTATTACTATTATCAATGTCTTCTTGCGGAAGTGCCGAAAGGTATAACGCGCAGATTTTAGAAAAGCATAGTGTGCCAGAGTTGCATGAAGATATTGATAAGACATATATAAGATTAAAACGGGCTCATCCTAAATTGTATCAATACATTTCAAAAGAGCAGTTAGATTATAAATTTGATAGTTTAAAAAGAGCTATTACAGCTCCATTATCAAGTAAAGAGTTTTACTATAGTATTGCACCTGTTGTAAAAACCATAGGGCAGGGGCATATAGGTCTGTCACCGCCAAAATTAAAACGTACAAAAGAGGAACGTAAAGCATATAAGGATAAAAAGTTTAGCTTTAATACACTAGAATTTGAAAATGTTGAGAATAGATTATTTGTGACTTCGGCTAAAGAGGCAGATTCGATTTTGATAGGTAGTGAGGTGCTTGAATTTGATGGAGAAAGTCCACAAGAGCTTATTAAACGATATAATAAAAATATAGCATCAGATGGTTTTAACGTTACGTTGTTTGATCGTTTTGTAGCTTCTCGCTTTACGCGATACTATAGTCTTGATAAAGGTTTTTTAGATAGCATTACTTTAAAGTTTAAGCAGCGGGACTCTGTTTTTTTTAAACAGTTTAAATGGAAAGATAAAAAGAAAAAAAATGACTCTTTATCAGATTTTCAAAAAGACAGTATTGCAGCAATAAGGCCTATAAAACTTTCAAAAGCACAGCGTAAATTTAAAAGAGATTCTTTAAAAAATGATAGAAAATATAAGCAAACACACGGCTACAATTTTACTACTCATAAGTATAATAGAAATTTAAGTTTTATAGGCAACGATAGTACTGTAGCGCTTATGAAAATTAGTGGTTTCACAAATGGTGATTTTCGAACTTTCTACGAAGAGACGTTTAATACCTTAGACAGTTTGCAGACTAAAGATTTAATAATTGATTTGAGAGATAATACGGGAGGTAGAGTTAAAGAAATTAATGATTTATACGGTTACTTAACAGACAAAGAATATGTGATGTATAATGAAGCTGAGGTAACTGGACGCACACCAATTATTAAAACATACATGAGTAATTCAAATCCTTTTATTATTAAAGCCCTAACTGTACTTGCATCACCAGGAATTTTAGTCCATAATTTAATTAAGACAAGAAAACATGATGGGAAAATATATTATAGGTTAAATGGTGTAAAGCCATTAGAGCCCAAAGAGAAAAATTTTAAAGGAGCTATTTATGTATTAATAAATGGGAGTTCTTTTTCGGCTTCATCTTTACTCTCAACAAATTTGAAGAAAGACAATCGTGCAGTTTTTGTTGGTCAAGAAACAGGTGGGGCACATAATGGAACAGTTGCTGGAATGACAAGAGGTTATGTAATGCCTAACTCTAAAGTAAAGATAGGTATGGGAGTGATGCAAGTTGAGTCTCCGTATAAAATAGAACCTGATGGTTATGGTGTCATGCCAGATGTTGAGATTATTCCCACAGTGGCAGATAGAAAAATGGGTATTGATCCTGAAATAGAGTGGGTGTTAAATGATATTAAAAAAAAAGAATAAGTAACTTTCAAAAACCAATTTTAAACCTTTATTAAAAATTGGTCATTCGTTCAACAAAATTGTATTTTTGTATCTGTTTTAGCGACCCTCTACAAGTTGAGGGCGAACAATTTTAAGAAAAAATTTATGAGTCAATACGATGTAGCCGTAATAGGTTCAGGTCCTGGAGGATATGTAGCAGCCATTCGCTGTGCACAATTAGGTATGAAAACTGCCATTATTGAAAAGTATAATACCCTTGGTGGTACTTGTCTTAATGTGGGATGTATCCCAAGTAAAGCTTTGTTGGATTCTTCGCACCATTATGAGGATGCTATAAAACATTTTGAAGAGCACGGTATTGAAATTCCTGGAGATGTAAAAATCAATTTCATAAAAATGATTGATCGTAAAGCTGCCGTTGTAGATCAAACTACAAAGGGTATTGAGTTTTTGATGAATAAAAATAAGATTGATGTTTTTACTGGAGTAGGAGGTTTTAAGGATGCAACCCATATTGAAATAAAAGGAGATAAAACCGAAACTATTGAGGCTAAAAATACCATCATCGCTACTGGAAGCAAACCTTCTACATTACCTTTTATAAAATTAGACAAAGAAAGAGTAATCACTTCAACCGAAGCATTGAAGTTAAAAGAAATCCCTAAACACATGATTGTGATTGGAGGAGGAGTAATCGGTCTTGAGCTTGGTCAAGTATATCGCAGATTAGGAGCAGAGGTTTCTGTTGTTGAGTATATGGATCGTATTATACCAACGATGGATGCTGCCCAAAGTAAAGAACTTACTAAGGTAATGAAGAAACAAGGAGTTAAATTTTTTGTTTCTCATAAAGTATCAGCAGTTGATAGAAAGAAAAATGATGTAACAGTAACTGCTACAAATAAAAAAGGAGAAGAGGTAACTTTTAACGGTGACTATTGTCTTGTATCTGTAGGTAGAAAAGCATATACAGATGGTCTTAATTTAGACAAGGCTGGAATAAAAGCAAATGAAAGAGGACAAGTAGATGTAAATGAGCATCTACAAACTAATGTATCTAATATTTATGCAATAGGTGATGTTATTAAAGGAGCAATGTTAGCGCATAAAGCAAGTGAAGAGGGTAGTTTAGTTGCTGAAATATTAGCCGGACAAAAACCTCATATAAATTATAACTTAATCCCAGGAGTTGTTTACACGTGGCCAGAAGTTGCAAGTGTAGGTAAGACAGAAGAACAACTTAAAGAAGCTAAAGTTGAATACAAAACTGGTCAATTTCCTATGCGTGCTTTGGGAAGAAGTAGAGCGAGTGGAGATACCGATGGATTTGTAAAAATACTTAGCGATGCAAAAACTGATGAAATACTTGGAGCTCACATGGTAGGAGCTCGTTGTGCAGATTTAATTGCAGAAATGGTAGTTGCAATGGAATATAGAGCAAGTGCAGAAGATATTGCTAGAATGAGCCACGCGCACCCTACGTATGCAGAAGCTGTTAAAGAAGCTGCATTAGCCGCAACCGGTGACAGAGCATTGCATATTTAAGTTTTAATAACATTATAAAATGAAAAAGCTGGTTGAAATTTCAACCAGCTTTTTTCTTCTTGCGGGGGTTTATTTTAAAAATCAATTACTGAAAAAGTAAATTCTAAATCTATATCTTCTTTTGCAGTACCACCATTATCACTATCTCCTATGTTTACTCGAAAACCAGTGGTCTGTCTATTCAAATAAGTAATTCCTGGATCATCAAAATCACAATCTCCTGCATCATTACAGTCTGTTGTAGCAAGATTTATTACATAATTATTGCTGCTACGGGGTGTTAAAAAAGTTACTTGATAATTTCCTTTGTTTATTCTAGATACTGATGCACCATAAATTTTGAGAGCACTTCCATTTGCTTCTATTAAACCAGCTGCAACTGTAACGGGTCCTACAGGAGTGTTAGATACTACACCGTGACTATTAGTATATAATGGGCCACTTGTTAAATTGCGAACTCTTAGATTTCCTGCTACATCTAGTTTTTCAGAAGGTTCTTGAGTTCCTATTCCAGTATTTCCATCATTCCTCACAACAATTCTTGGTTGTTGAAATATAGAACCTGAAGGCGTTGTGTTAATAACAAATTTAGATGGCGCACTTCCAGGCGTTGCTACTCCATCCATGAAAAAACGAAACCCACCCGTTTCAACAATTCTATCTCCATCATGCGTTTTTACAATAAAAGACCCTATTTCTCCATTACTTGCTAGTGCAGCAGGAGTATCTAATGTACCACCGGTATTATATAATATAACATTAGGAGGGTTGGGATTTGCACTTGTTATTTGAAAATCATTATCACCAGGGCCTTTGAATTCAAAACGTTCAATTGGATCGCTTGTACCAAAACCTATTCTTCCGTCGTCAGTAATAACAACATCAGTTCCGCTTACTTTTGCTTGTGTTGCAAAAATTAAATTATCACCACTTGCATTAACACCATCTTTCCATTCTTCTGCACCAATAGGTATCCATTGTGTTTTTGGGTGATCCCAATAATGAAAACCTATAAAGTAGCCAGGGATATCTTTTGTCAAAAAAACCATCATTCCATTTTGATGCGAAGTAGGATCTGTTGTAGGGAAGGTATTTACTCTGGGTACAAGTATACCATCTGTGTTAGATGGGGCGTTCATGTTATCTACGGCAATATCAAGTGTACTTTGTGGATTTGTATTTCCTATTCCAACTTGAGCATTGCTGTTAAATAGTAATCCTAAACTCGTTAGGAATATCAAAAAGTTATTGCGTAACATAGTAAGTTTGATTAAGTTATTTGGGGTAACGATACAAAATTAACGATAAACTGTGCTATTTGGTTTTAAGAAGCAGCTCTTTAAATTTTATTTTCGACAAGCAGTAAAATTAAATAGATGAAATACACAAATGTGTAATTTGATAATTCTTTTTTGTAGGAAAAAACCTAAATAGTTGTTGTCAAACTATTTTTTTATTCATTTTAATTATAAATTCATTTTTAAATTTAGACTATAGAATTTTTAAAATTGAAATATCTTTGTAGTATGATGCGAACATCTATCAATAAAAAAATCTCTAATTTTTTTGCTGTTAAACAACAATTATTGCAGTGGTCACAAAAATTTGAAGAAGTCATTTTTTTAGATTCTAATGAGCATGCTCAATTGCATAGTAAATATAATGCAGTATTAGCTGTTGATGCATTTACTGCTATAAAAACAGACACACACCAAGCATTTAATAACTTAGAAGAATATCAAAAAACAACAAAGGACTGGATATTTGGTTATTTGACTTATGATTTAAAAAATGATGTAGAAAGACTAACCTCTTCAAATTTTGATGGACTAAAGTTTCCAGACTTATATTTCTTTCAGCCTAAGCGTTTGTTTCTGTTTTCGGAAACCGAAGTCACCATCAAATACTTAAATATGGTTGATGACGAGGTGGAAGATGATTGGCAAGAAATTTTAAATACTGAAATTTCCGAAGAAAAAGAAACAACTTCAAATATTAAAATTAGTCTTAGGACCTCAAAAGATACTTACTACAATAAAATAGATATGCTTTTAAAGCATATTGCAAGAGGGGATATTTATGAAGCAAATTATTGTCAAGAATTTTATGCTGAAGATGCGAAAATCAACCCTTTAATTATATTCAAAAAACTGAATGATATCTCGCACCCTCCATTTGCTACCTTTTTAAAATTTGACAATCACTATTTAATGTCTGCTTCGCCTGAGCGATATTTAAAAAAGACTGGAAATGCAATCGTATCACAACCTATTAAAGGGACCGCTAAAAGAGCTGCAACTGAATTTGAAGATAAAAAACTAATTACAAAATTAGAAAACGACCCAAAAGAGCGCAGTGAAAATATTATGATTACAGATCTTGTACGTAATGATTTATCGCGCATAGCAAACAAAGGTAGTGTAGCCGTAGAAGAGTTATGCAAAGTATATACTTTTGAGCAAGTACATCAAATGATTTCCACAATACGATGTGAGGTCGACAATGGTATCTCTCCTGTTTCAATTATTAGAAATACCTTCCCAATGGGTAGTATGACAGGTGCACCTAAGGTAAGTGCAATGAAAATTATTGAAAAGTTAGAAGATGCAAAACGCGGACTTTACAGTGGCGCCGTGGGTTATTTTGCACCTAATAATGATTTTGATTTTAATGTAATTATAAGAAGTATTCTATATAACGCATCTTCAAAATACGTTAGTTATTCTGTAGGTGGGGCAATTACAGCAAAATCAACAGCAGAAAATGAATACGAAGAATGCCTTTTAAAAGCAAAAGCAATGCGTCAAGTTTTAGAATAAATCTAACAATAGATTTTAATAAATAATTTTAACCTTTACAGCTACGCTTTTGTTTTATGCTGAAATTTTAGCTAAAAAATATACCCAGTGATCGAAAAATTTCAAGAACATATTAAAAATAAATTTCCTCAAATTTCACCTGCTTTAGGAAATGATTTAAGCACTAGAATTTTAATAGCATGTAGTGGAGGTGTTGATAGTGTATTATTAGCTCATTTATTACATCGATTAGAATTTGACATTGCTATTGCACACTGTAATTTTAGCTTACGCGGAAATGAGAGCGACGAAGATGCTGCATTTGTTGAAAATTTCGCAAATAAATTAAACGTACCATTTTATACCGAAACTTTTGATACAAAATCATTTGCAAAAGATAATGCACTATCAACCCAAGTAGCCGCAAGAGAATTGCGCTATAGCTGGTTTTTCGAACTTATAGAAACATTTAACTACAGTTTTGTTGCTACAGGACACCATGCAGATGATAACCTCGAAACATTCTTAATTAACCTTTCAAGAAGTACAGGCTTAAGAGGATTAACAGGAATTCCAGAAATTAATGAAAAGATAATTCGTCCATTATTGCCTTTTTCAAGACAGGAAATTTTGAATTATGCAAAAAAGGAACAACTATTTTGGAGAGAAGATAGTAGTAATAAAAAGACAGATTATCTACGTAACAAAATTCGCCTTGAAGTAATTCCATCCTATAAAGAAACAAATAAAACCTTACTTAAAAATTTTAAAAAAACACAAGAGCATCTTCAAGAGAGCCAATTGCTCATTGATGATTATATGGCTCTAGTCTTTAACTTGGTTGTTGATGAAATGGAGGAGGGATATGCTATTAAAATTGATAAATTAGAACAGCTCCCTAATAATAAAGCATTGCTATATGAATTATTACACCCTTTTGGATTTACAGATTTTAAGGCTATTGTAAAATTGAATAAAGCACAGTCTGGAAAAGCTATATTTTCAAATACACATCGTCTTTTAAAGGACAGAACGATGTTTATTTTGTCTAAAATGGATCAAAAAGCAGAAATTTCCGAAGTTTTTATTAAAAAAAACACAAAAAGTATTAGTCAACCAATACCACTAAGTTTTATGCCTAGTGAAATTATGGGAAATATTGATGCCACTAGTATATACGTAGATGCAAAATTGTTGCACTATCCTTTGTCTTTGAGAAAGTGGCTAGAGGGCGATGTTTTTAAGCCATTTGGGATGAAAGGAAATAAGAAATTGAGTAAATTTTTTAAAGATGAAAAGCTATCTTTGACTGAGAAAGAGAAAATTTGGTTACTTGAAAGTGACAAAAAAATCGTTTGGATTATTGGCCTGAGAGCTGATGATAGATTTAGAGTGACAGACCAGACCAAAGAGATATTAAAGATTACAACACATTAACAAACTATGAAACATTTATTTGCTACACTTTTAATTTTCTTATTTGCTGCGACAGGATTTTCACAAGTTTTAGAACCTGTTAAATGGACTTCAGAAATTGAAAAAACAGGTGAAGACACATATACGCTAAGTTACATTGCCGAAATTGAAGATAATTGGCATTTATATGATCAGCAAGAACATGAGGATGGTCCTATTCCTACTACGTTTTCATATCTTGATAATGAAGATAAAATAGAATTGATTGGTAAGGCTACAGAAAGTGAATCGCACACTAGTTTTGATAAAGTATTTAATCTTGAGCTTACTTATTTTGACCATAGTGCAACCTTTAAACAAAAAATAAAAGTTCTAGATCCTAATTTATCCTCTTTTATAGGAGAAGTGAGTTTTCAATCTTGTGACGATGAAAAATGTATTTTCGATTTTAGAGAATTAGAATTTGTATTGCCAGGTAAAAGTGCTAGTAATGCAGACAAAGTTGATGCAGGTTCTGATGATGACGAAGATGCTATAGTTTCAAGTGATAGTGATGATGGAGATAAAGGACTTTGGACTATTTTTATAGTAGCATTCTTCTCTGGTTTTGCTGCTTTATTGACTCCTTGTGTATTTCCAATGATACCAATGACGGTCAGTTTTTTTACAAAACAAAGTAAAACAAAAGCCGCAGGAATTAGAAATGCAATTATATATGGTTTATCCATCATTGTAATTTATGTGCTTTTAGGAATTTTTGTGAGTTTAGTATTTGGTGCAGATGCTTTAAATGCATTATCTACAAATGTGTGGTTCAACCTTATATTCTTTGTTTTGTTAATAGTTTTTGCTGCGTCTTTCTTAGGAGCTTTTGAGATTATGTTACCCAATTCTTGGGCTAATAAAGTTGATAAACAAGCAGACAGAGGTGGTTTAATAGGTATCTTTTTTATGGCACTTGCTTTAGCCATTGTGTCTTTTTCTTGTACCGGTCCTATAGTAGGAACGTTGCTAGTTGAAGCCGCAGCTGGAGGAAGCCAAATAGGACCTATTGTAGGAATGTTAGGTTTTGCATTAGCGATAGCATTACCATTTGCATTATTTGCTGCTTTCCCTGGATGGTTAAATTCTTTACCAAAAAGTGGTGGATGGTTAAACACTGTAAAAGTGGTGTTAGGATTTTTAGAATTAGCATTAGCTTTTAAGTTTTTGTCAAATGCAGATTTGGTCTTACAATTACACTGGTTAGAAAGAGAGGTATTCCTTGCAATCTGGATAGCTATTTTTGGAGCTTTAGCTTTTTATTTACTAGGAAAAATAAGATTGCCACATGATTCGCCAGTGGCGCACATTAGCGTTGGGAGACTTATGTTAGCATTATTAGTCTTGTCATTTACGGTATATATGATTCCGGGGTTATGGGGAGCGCCACTTAAATTAATTAGTGGTTTCCCACCAGCAGCACATTATAGCGAATCTCCATATGGTGTAGGTTTTTCTAAGTTGGGTGGTGGAAGTGCTGCAGTACAAGGCGATATACCTGACGGGGCAAAACTTTTAGCTCCTCATGACATACTTTCATTCACTGATTATGATAAAGGAGTGGCTTACGCTAAAGAAGTAGGTAAACCAATTATGATAGATTTTACAGGACACGCATGTGTAAATTGTAGGAAAATGGAAGAAAATGTTTGGCCTAACGGTAATATACTTTCAATTTTAAAGAATGACGTAGTCTTGATATCATTGTATGTTGATGAAAAGAAAGAATTACCAGAAAGTGAGAAGTATACAAGTAAAGAGACAGGTAAAAAGGTGAGAACAGTAGGTAATAAGTGGAGTGATTTACAAATTATAAATTACAAAGCAAATGCACAACCTTATTACGTGCTCATGGATCACGATGAAGAAAACCTTATTAAACCAGTAGGATACACACCAGATGCAGAGGATTATGAAAAATGGTTGAAAACTGGAATATCAAAATTTGGGGCAAAATAAATCACATTTGGTTAGGGTAAAAAAATAGAGCGTTACAGTGTAACGCTCTTAACAAACCTAACTTAGTAAATTTTTTATTGTAATTGTATGTTTTTTATCCCCACAAAAAACATATTCTATACATATTCACTAATTCATACAACAAATTTAATGATTAGTGTTGTTTAATACCATACGTGTTTCCACGTATATTTTAATCTACATATCTGATTATCTTAACAATAAATTAGTAGTCACATTTGAGAATTCCTTTTTTATTCATTGTAATTTTACATAAACTTTAAGGTAATCTTTATGAAATTCTATTTGTTTTGCAGTATTGCTATATTAATCTCAGGTTGTAGTAACGCCCAAAAACACATTCAAAATATTGAAAAGCAAATTTCTTCTTCTGAAATTTCACAAACAAAAATCTATAATTTTGATATAATTGAAAATGAATCTGTCACAGGTAAACTTCACCGTTTTGATTCTTTTGCCTCAAATTTTATCATTCCGCGTACCGTTGATGTTTGGTTACCAGAAAATTACTCTGCCAATAAAAAGTACGCAGTCCTTTATATGAATGATGGGCAGGATTTATTTGATCCATTAGTTAATAAACGCAAGCCAGAAATCGAAATAGACGAAACAATTACTCGTTTAGTTTCAGAAGAAAAAATAAAAGATGCAATCGTAGTTGGTATTTATAATATCCCTAATGAACGTAGTGAAGATTATTTTCCTCAAAAACCTATTGATTTGTTACCCGTAAAAACTAAGGATTCATTATTGCGCCTGGTGAGAGCTTTTAATAAATCGTTTAATTTTAATAGTGATGACTACCTAAAATTTTTAACTCAAGAACTTAAACCATATATAGACGCTAATTATAGCACAGCCACAGATGTTACCAATACTTATATCGCTGGAGCAAGTATGGGTGGTTTAATTTCTATGTACGCCGTATGTGAATATCCTCAAATTTTTGGTGGTGCCATTGGGATGAGTACACATTGGGTAGGAGCAGTACCAAGTGATGGTAACCCTATTCCGCCAGCATTTTTTAATTACATGCGAAAAAATTTACCACCTCCAGATACGCATAAATTCTATTTTTCATTTGGAACAAAGGGGTTGGATATGTTTTACACACAATACGAAGATGAGGTAAACAATGTATTTAATGAACGTGGGTATACTACAAACAATGTATTCCGAAATATTAAAACCGAAGGCGGTAACCATAATGTCCCATCATGGCAAGAGCGCTTTCCTGAAGCTGTCCAGATGATGATAGGAAAATAGTAGTAATCTATTATTTAAAGTAAACAAAAATGTATCACAAATAATGTTATCTACATTCTTTGACGATACTTTTTTTATTCTTATTTCTGAAATATTAAAATTTAAAATGAAAATTTTAAACAAAAGTATTTTAGTAACATAAACTAATTGTATGTCACTATTTTTGAACTTATATTTATGCTATGAATAAAACAACTATAAAAAGAATAGGGGTACTAACTAGTGGTGGTGATGCACCAGGAATGAATGCAGCCATTAGAGCCGTAGTTCGTTCATCTGTTTATCACACTATTGAATGTGTAGGAATTTTTAGAGGATATGAAGGATTGATTGAAGGAGACTTTGAGGCTCTTAATGCTCGTAGTGTTAAAAATATAATCAATAGAGGTGGCACTTTTTTAAAATCGGCACGCTCAGAAGAATTTCGAACAAAAGAAGGCAGACAAAAAGCATACAATAATTTAAAGAAAGCCGAAATTGATGCCTTAGTAACCATAGGTGGTGATGGTACTTTTAATGGCGCTATTGTTTTTAATGAGGAGTTTGATTTCCCTATTGTAGGACTTCCAGGAACAATAGATAATGATATTAATGGAACAGACTATACCATAGGCTATGATACGGCATTAAACACTGTGGTTGAGGCAATAGATAAAATAAGAGATACAGCAAACTCGCATAATCGTTTATTTCTTGTTGAAGTAATGGGGAGAGATGCGGGAGATATTGCACTAAATGCAGGGATAGGTGCAGGGGCAGAGGAAATACTTATTCCCGAACAAGATATGGGACGAGATAGATTAGTCGAATCTTTGAAACGAAGTAAAAAGTCTGGTAAATCCTCAAGTATTGTTGTAGTTTCGGAAGGTGATCAGATAGGTAAAAACATTTTAGGACTTGCAGATTACATAAGAGAAAACCTTAAAGAGTATGAATGTAAAGTAACAGTTTTAGGTCATATTCAACGAGGAGGCGCACCAAGCTGTTATGATAGAGTTTTAGCCAGTAGGCTGGGAGTAGGAGCGGTGGATGCTTTACTTAATGGAGAGAGGGCTGTTATGATAGGTATTGTCCACAATAAGATTGTTTCAGTTAATTTTAAAGAATCTTTAAAAGGATCAAATAAGATAGATGAGGATTTAATTAGAGTGGCAGATATAATTTCTATTTAGACACAATTTATTCCGAATTTAAAATTTAAAAATTAATTTATTGTTGTTTTAAAATTTCCGCAGCATTTAGAAAAAAAATATATGATTACTAAAATAGGGATTAACGGCTTTGGTCGCATAGGTAGAATAGCTTTTAGAATTGCATCACAAAACCCAGCAATCAAGGTTGTAGCTGTAAATGATCTGTTAGATGTTGAACATTTAGCATATTTATTAGAGTATGATTCGGTTCACGGTAAATACCCGGGAATAATTAAAGTTAAAGATGGCAATTTAATAGTGGATGGAAATTCGATTAGAGTTTCAGGAGAGAAAAATCCAGAAAATTTAGCATGGGGTGAAGTAGGTGCTACAATTGTATTAGATTGTACAGGTATTTTTAAAACGATAGATACTGCTAATGCTCATATTAAAGCTGGCGCAAAAAAGGTAGTTATTTCTGCTCCTTCAAAAGATGCGCCCATGTTTGTTATGGGAGTAAATCATAAAGATTTAAAAGCTACAGATACTATTATATCAAATGCCTCTTGCACTACAAATTGTCTAGCGCCTTTAGCAAAAATTATAGATGATGCTTATGGTATTGTTGAAGGATTAATGACAACAGTACACTCATTAACGGCAACCCAATCAACCGTCGATCAACCTTCAAAGAAAAATTATCGTTTAGGAAGAAGTGGTGTAAATAATATAATACCTACATCAACAGGAGCAGCTGTTGCTGTAACAAAAGTAATCCCTGCGCTTGAGGGAAAATTAACAGGAATGGCCTTTAGAGTTCCCACTGTTGATGTGTCTGTCGTCGATTTAACGGTGCGCACTAAAAAATCAACTAGCTTAGAAGATATCAAAAAATTATTTAAAGACGCTGCAAATGGACCTTATAAAGGGATTGTTGCATATACAGATGAGCAAGTAGTATCTCAAGATTTTGTAAGCGATCCACATACATGTACATTTGATGCAGATGCCGCAATTGCACTTAATGATAACTTTTTTAAGTTGATTGCATGGTACGACAATGAATATGGGTATTCTGCAAAATTGATTGAACTTTCACTATATGCGGCAAGTTTATAAATAATTAAATCGCTAATTATCTAACTGGCTAAAATTCCTTTAATAAAGAATAATGATACTTATTACAGACGGAGGATCTACAAAATGTGACTGGATTTTACTTAATACAGTGGGTGAAGTTATATTGAAAACACAAACTCTGGGGCTTAATCCAGCAGTTATTCCAGAGCAGGAATTATACCAACGAATTTCAGAAAGTAAAGATTTAAAACCGCTATTTAAAACTAATATACAATTAGATTTTTATGGAGCAGGTTGTGGTACAAAAACACCTGTATCAATCTTAAAAAAAGTATTAAAATCCATTTTTATTGAGGCCTCAATAATTATTAGGGAAGACACTGTGGCTGCCGTTAACGCTATCACTAATAAACCTGGAATAGTTTGTATTCTAGGTACAGGTAGCAATAGCTGTTATTTTGATGGAGAAAAAGTACACTCTGGAGTAGTATCTTTAGGATACTCATTGATGGATGAGGCGAGTGGAAACTATTTTGGTAAACGATTAATACGAGATTATTTTTATAAAAAAATGCCAAGTGTCTTAGCACAACAATTTGAACAAAGTTTTAACCTTGATGCAGACGAAATTAAGATAAACCTCTACAAAAAACCAAACCCCAATATGTACTTAGCTTCTTTTGCGGAGTTTATTTTTAATAATGACAGATTAGAAAACACCGTTGAAATAAATGGTTATTTTTACAAATTAATTAGTGAAGGAATTCTCAACTTTATCGATAATCATATACTTTGTTTTAAACAAGCACAACATGTCCCCATTCATTTTATAGGCAGTATTGCCCATTTTAGTGAGGATATAATTAGAGATTGTATGCAACCATATCAATTAGAACTGGGGAATATAATAAGAAGACCCATTGATGGTTTAATTGAATATTATAAAAAAAATAAATTCGTTTAGTACAGTATTAGCTACCATTAAAAACAACTATGTTCCCAAAAATAAATCCTACCACTACAAAAGCATGGCAAAAGCTAGCAAAGCATTTTGAAAAAGTCAATGATGTTGAAATGCAAGATTTATTTACTTCGGAAATGAATCGAACTGAAAAATATAGTATTCAATGGAACAACTTTTTACTTGATTACTCTAAAAACCGAATGACTTCGGAAACGTTAGAACTCTTGTTAGAACTCGCAGATGAAGTAAAACTAAAAGAAGCCATTGAGGCTCAATTTACTGGCAAATTAATAAACGAAACCGAAAATAGAGCAGTATTACACACAGCATTAAGAGATATTAACAATCTAAAACCTGATGTAAAAGCTACATTGTCTCAAATGGAGCACTTTTCAGAAAAAATAATTAGTGGTTCTTGGAAAGGCTATACAGGTAGAGCAATAACAAATATTGTAAATATAGGAATTGGCGGAAGTGATTTAGGTCCAGCAATGGCAACTGAGGCATTATCCTTCTATAAAAACCATTTAAAAACACACTATATTTCAAATATTGACGGGGATCATGTAATGGAAACCCTTAAAAATCTAGATAGAGAAACCACACTAATTATTATAGTTTCAAAATCATTTACAACACAAGATACGTTGACAAATGCACAAACTGTGCGTAGCTGGTTCTTAGAAAAAGCGTTAGAGTCAGATATTGAAAAACACTTTGTGGCGGTATCTACAAATCTTGAAGAAGTTTCAAGTTTTGGAATTTCAGAAGAGAATACATTTACTTTGTGGAATTGGGTTGGTGGTCGATTTTCACTTTGGAGTGCAGTAGGCCTTTCTACCTGTTGCGCTATTGGTTATTCAAATTTTGAGCAATTATTAAATGGAGCAAATGAAATGGATAACCATTTTAGAGAAGCACCATTCTCTGAGAATATTCCGGTTATATTAGCATTATTATCCGTATGGTATAATAATTTTTTTCAAGCAGAAACTGAGGCGGTCATACCATATACTCAATACCTTTCAAAATTTGTCAACTTCTTACAACAAGCAGTAATGGAGAGTAATGGAAAGTCTGTAGATAGAAATGGTAATTTTGTAAATTATCAAACTGGAACAGTAATTTGGGGTAGCACTGGCGTTAATGCACAACATGCTTTTTTTCAATTAATACATCAAGGCACAAAATTAATTCCTTGCGATTTTATTGCTTTTAAAGAGGCTCTCTACGGAAATGAGGAACATCAAAGAAAATTACTAGCAAATTTTCATGCTCAGACAGATGCTTTATTAATGGGAACTAAAGGAACAGAAGTAGAAAACAACTTTAAATCATTTAGTGGAAATAGACCCACAAACTCTCTCTTTATTAAAAAGCTAACACCACAGTCATTAGGATCTTTAATAGCTATATATGAACATAAACTATTTGTTCAAGGTATCATCTGGAATATTTTTAGTTATGACCAAATAGGAGTGGAACTTGGAAAAAAATTAGCACTTAAGAGGCTTAATTCATAGTAACTTATTGCATGTTTATTAATAATTATTTGTTTTTCTTAAATAATTTCTCTCAAAATAGGTTTTTAAAACCTGAATAGTGTTAAAAATGGGCTGTTTTCATATGATTAAGGAAGTTATGACAAATAAAATCAACAGTTTTTTATTAAATTAGCAATCTTAAATTATAATTATAAAAAATATATGAAAAAGTCTACATTTTTATCAGGAGTTGTGCTTCTCGCTGGTATGGCAACAGCAATGGCTCAAACACCTGCTGAACGTCAAGAAATTGCTGCTAAGTATAATCAAACAGCTTTAACTCAATTAGAAGCTGAGTTGGCAAATGATTTTGAAGAACGACAACAAAAAGCAATGGTAGCAGCCGCTGCAAATGGTTGGGATATAGAAATTAGTTTACCTGATGGTGGTAATGCTTTGTTAGTAGGCTTGTACCCAGATGGGAGTCCTATGTATTATTCGACAGACAATCGTGAAGGTGGAATTACAACACGTACAGACCGTGTACATACTGGAGGTGCTGCTGGGTTAGATCTTAATGGTGAAAATATGTTAGGTGGAATTTGGGATGGAGGAAGAGTTCGTTCTACACATAATATATTAAATGATAGAGTAACTCAAATGGATAATCCAGCAAGTTTGAGTAATCACTCAACACACGTTTCTGGTACTATGATTGGAAATGGAGATCTATTTGCCGGACAAGTAAAAGGGATGGCTCATGTAGCTTCTTTAATAGCTTATGATTTTAATAGTGACGAACCAGAAATGACAGCTGAAGCTGGTAACGGGCTTTTAGTTTCTAATCATAGCTATGGAATTCGCGCAGATAATGGACCTTTATGGTACATTGGGTATTATGACAATAATGCTAGAAATATTGATCGTATTATATATAATGCACCTTACTATTTACCTATATGTTCAGCTGGTAATGATAGACAGTCTGGAGGTAATAATGGAGATGGTGGATATGATTATTTGACAGATAAAAGTTTAGCTAAAAATAATATTGTAGTAGCAGCTGTAAATGAAGTTCTTAATTATACTGGGCCTAATAGTGTAGTTATGTCTAGCTTTAGTAGCTGGGGACCACCAGATGATGGTCGTATCAAGCCAGATATTTCAGCAAAAGGAGTTAATATGACTTCTTCTGGTTCTGGTTCAAATTCTGCATTTAGCACATTAAATGGTACTTCAATGGCTACTCCTAATGTCTCTGGAAGTGCTATGTTATTACAACAACACTATAATGATATAAATGGGGAGTTTATGAAAGCTTCTACATTACGTGCACTTATTCTAAGTACTGCTGATGAAGCTGGAACAGCTCCAGGACCAGATTATAGATTTGGTTGGGGATTGATGAATACTGAGCGTGCTGCAAATGTTATTACTAATAATGGAAACACGTCAATGATAGCAGAGGCTTCTATGCAATCTAATAGAGCTTATACAGTTTCTTTTACTGCCGACGGTTCAAATGATGTTTTTGTTGCTGTAGCTTGGACAGATCCAGAAGGTAATTTACTTCCATCAGGTAATAACGATGTAAATACGCCTAGCTTAATTAACGATCTTGATGCAGTTATTTCTCAAGATGGAACTTCAAACACATTTTCACCATGGATATTAGATGGTTCAAACTTCCAATCTTCAGCAACAACTGGAGTAAATAATGTTGATAATATTGAAATTATTCAATTTACACCTCCTGCTGCTGGAGTATATACCTTAACAGTTAATCATAAAGGTGATTTTTTAGTAGGTGAGAATCAAGATTTTGCTGTTGTTATTGATGGAATTTCTAATCAAGACTTTTCAGTATCTACTGAAGATGCAAACATTGTTAAATGTGCAGCAGAGATGACTGTAGATTTCAACATAGATGTAGAGTTTGATGCTGGAGTAACAGAAACTGTTAATTTTACTGTAAATGGAGTTCCTGCTGGAGTAACTGGTACATTAACACCAAGCTCACTTTCTAGTAGCGGAACTGTTGTTTTAAATTTAGATGATATTACTGGATTGGCAGTAGGTGATTATACTATGGAAATAGTAGGAACTGGGACTTCACAAACGACTAGTACATTTGTAACATTAGAAATTACTGACATGTCATTCATTACAGTTGTTGAATTAGATTTTCCACCTAATAATGCAGGAAATAGACCAGTGGACATTACATTAGAATGGGATGCTGCTGCAGGTGATGTTGATGAATATTTTTATGAAGTAGCTAAAGATGAGGTTTTTACAGATATAGTAGAGTCAGCTTCAACACCAGATTTATTCGTAGAAATTACAGGGCTTGAATTTGAAACAGAATATTTTTGGAGAGTTAGGGGTGCAAATATTTGTGGAGAAGGTGAATTTTCAGATGTAAGAAAGTTTACTACCATGATTGAACTTGGTTTAGGAGATAATAATATCGATGGGTTACAGCTATACCCTAATCCTACATCTAATTTATTGACAATCTCAGCGGCTGTTCAAATAAACACTGTAGAAATTTATTCAGTATTAGGTGAGCAAATTAAAGTTGTTACATTGGATGGAAATTCAACAACATTTGATATTTCTTCATTAGCATCAGGAACTTATTTTGTGAAAATCACATCACAAAATACAAGTGCTGTAAAGCAGATTATTAAAAAGTAATTTATAATCGTATCATACTTTAAATGGCTGTCCAATGGACAGCCATTTTTTTATTGTATATTGGACAATAATAAACTCCCCAGGCATTCTAATCATGGAGTATGCTTACAAAAATTTATGGTAGTGCCGTTTTTGGTGTTGAGGCTACCACAATTACCGTTGAAGTAAATGTTGATAATGGCGTGGGCTACCACCTTGTAGGATTGCCAGATAATGCAATAAAAGAGAGTAATTACCGTATTGCTGCAGCATTACAAAACAACGGTTATAAAATACCAGGAAAAAAACTGATTCTTAATATGTCCCCAGCAGATTTGCGGAAGGAAGGCTCTGCTTATGATTTAACATTAGCGATGGGAATACTTGTTGCCACGGGGCAAATTAAAGAGCAACACCCTCTAAAAGATTATATAATAATGGGCGAACTTTCTCTCGACGGAAATTTACAGCCCATAAAAGGAGCGCTACCCATTGCCATTAAAGCCAAAGAAGAAGGTTTTAAAGGTTTCATACTTCCTAAACAAAATGCTAAAGAAGCAGCAATCGTTGAAGGACTAGAAGTTTATGCAATTGAAAATATAAGCCAAGTTATCGATTTTTTTAATGCTGAAATTCCACTTGAACAAACAATCGTTGACCTCGAAGCTGAATTCTATGAACACCTATCAGACCCTGAGTTTGATTTTGCAGACGTAAAAGGTCAAGAGTCAATAAAACGTTGTATGGAAATAGCAGCTGCAGGTGGTCATAATATAATTTTAATTGGTCCGCCAGGAAGCGGTAAAACAATGCTTGCAAAAAGGCTACCTAGTATTCTTCCGCCTATGACACTTCAAGAATCATTGGAGACAACAAAAATACATAGTGTTGCAGGGCGCACCCTGCAAAAAGCAGGAATTATGACATCGAGACCATTTAGAAGTCCGCATCATACAATTAGCGATGTAGCGCTAGTTGGCGGAGGACAATACCCACAACCGGGGGAAATATCATTAGCACATAATGGCGTACTATTTTTAGATGAACTTCCAGAATTTAAAAGAGGTGTATTAGAAGTAATGCGTCAACCATTAGAAGATAGAGATGTCACTATTTCTAGAGCTCGCTTTACAGTTACTTATCCAGCAAGTTTTATGCTCGTAGCAAGTATGAATCCTAGCCCAGGGGGTTACTTTAATGACCCAGATGCACCAGTAACATCTTCACCTGCAGAGATGCAACGATATTTAAGTAAAATTTCAGGACCCCTGTTAGATAGAATAGATATTCATATTGAAGTAACTCCCGTACCATTTGAAAAATTAAGTGACGAGCGTAAAGGAGAGCCAAGTACAACTATAAGAGAGCGCGTAACAAATGCTCGCAAAATACAAGTTGCTCGATTTGCAAGTTTTGAGAATATACATTACAATGCTCAAATGGGTGTCAAACAAATTAGAGCTTATTGCAAGTTAGATGATGCCTCTTTGCAATTATTAAAAACAGCAATGGAGCGATTAAACCTTTCTGCGCGTGCTTATGACAGAATTTTAAAAGTAGCAAGAACCATTGCAGATTTAGAAAATGTTGAAAAAATTAATGGGACTCACATAGGTGAAGCGATTCAATATCGTTCATTAGATAGAGATGGGTGGTTTGGGTAATTTAATTAGCTATCTACATTAATACAGGATACAATATTAAGTTTAATATAGTTAATCAAAATTTCCGTTAATTAATTTAAGCCTTTTTAGTATTTTTATATAATATATAATTAGTAAAGATTGGTTTTGTTTAAATAAATTTTTGTTTTCAGAAATTAATATTTCCGAAGAAACTTTAAAAATCATTCTTTTATATTTTAAAGGTATTCGTGTTTTTAACTTAATAATTAAACAAGTCAACGAATAGATTTTGATTGTATGCTAATATATCGTTAATTAAATGCTCTTAAGATACTGTTAATCAATAATAAGAGCGTTTTAAGCAACTAACTCAACTAACATGGCAGACTACCAACTCATAGACTCTTTAAAACAAACTTTGCATATTGCTCAAGCATTAGCAAAGGAGTATGCGCACGAAAAATATGGCGCAGCCCATTTACTTAAAGCCCTATTGCATAAAGAAATTGGGATGATGAAATTCATAGATGCCATGGGGCAAGATGCATATTATGTTGAAGAGTGGGCTGAAGTGAGATTAGAAACCATGCCCAAAACAGCAAAAGTACCAGAAGCCCCTGCGGGAGACGCATCTGTTGAGGCAGTACTTTATGAAGCAGATAATATTAAATTAAAATTAGGTCTAGACACTGTTAATGAACAATGCGTGTTAATTTCAATTTGTACTCCAGGAGTTGGTTTTTCTTACGACCAGCTCAAAACATTTCCATTGACTCCTAAAGAGATTTTTGATTTCCTCGGAAACGAAACAACCTCAAACCCTTCGACAGGCAATGCTCCCACTTCTAGCGGAACCGTTGCAAGTGGAGCTGTGAGTACTGGCGAAACATTAAAGAAATATTGCATAGACAAAACCCTTGCAGCACAAAATGAATCTATAGAAAACATTTCTGGTCGAGATGCCGAAATAAAAATGATTACTGAAATTCTAGGAAGACGTTCAAAACCTAATGTGCTTATTCTAGGCGACCCGGGAGTTGGGAAAACAGTGATGATGAATGGACTTTCTTACGCATCAATAAGTGATTCGATGCCAGGACACTTGCAAGACACAAAGGTTTTTGAATTAGATTTTATCAATTTGGTATCAGGTGCTGGATACAAGGGTGAGATTGAAGATAGACTTCAAAAGGTATTTAATGAAATCAAAAAATTTGCTAAGCCTATTTTATTGATAGATGAGCTAAAGAATTTAACTGATAAAAATTCAGGCAATCAAGGGCTCGTTAATATACTTAAATCTGAATTGAAAAAAGGAGAAGTGACAGTTATTGCTACAGCAACAAATGACGCTTTTAGAAAACATATTGAAGTAGACGAAGGCCTTGCACGGCAATTTGAAATAGTTAGAATTAGCGAGCCAAGTGAGACTGAAGCTCACAGGATGATTGCAAATTCTATGTCATATTTTACGGATCATCATCAACTAGATATTGATGAAGACTCTATTTCCGAAGCAATTAGACTTGCTAAACGTTACAATAAGGAGCGTAGTTTACCGGATTCTGCTCTTGATTTGATTGACAGAACAATGTCTGCCGCTAAATATATGGTAGAGACTTCTATTCCAGAAATTGAAAAACTTGCTGGTAGACTTGATACATTAAAAAATGAAAAAATTGAAGAAGCAAAACTTTTAGCAGAGCAGTCGTGGATGTACACGCAAATGAAAGATAAATTAAGTTATCTACTATTCGACGAGCTAGGTGAAGAAGACAGCTTTGAACAAATTAGTAAGTCCAAAGAAGGATTTAAAACATTAGGAAACATTTTAAAAAATTTAAAAACGATAGCAAGTAAAGAGAAGAAAAGTATTAATAAAAATGATATTGCCTCAACAATAGCTAATAAAACGGGCATTCCAACAGGTAAATTACAATCTGACGAAAAAGAAAGATTGTTAAATATGGAAGAAGTTTTAAAACAACGTGTTATAGGGCAGGACCATGCATGTAAAACAATAACTGAAGCAGTATTAGAATCACGTTCAGGATTAAGTAAACCAGGCTTACCCATAGGTTCATTTTTCTTTTCTGGACCTACGGGTACTGGAAAAACTGAATTAGCAAAAGCGCTTGCCGAATTTTTATTTCAGGATGAAACTTCAATTATCCGCTTTGATATGTCAGAATTCAAGGAAGAGCACTCCGCAGCATTATTGTATGGGGCGCCTCCAGGATATGTGGGTTACGAAGAAGGTGGTTTATTAGTAAATAAAATAAGACAAAAGCCATATTCTATTGTACTTTTTGATGAAATAGAGAAAGCACACCCTTCAGTTTTTGATATATTTCTTCAAATTCTTGATGAAGGAAAACTACACGATAGATTAGGTAAAGAAGGCGATTTTAGTAATGCAGTTATATTATTTACTTCAAATATAGGGAGTCAACATGTAGTAGAGACATTTGCCAAAGGTGAAATTCCAAAGTCAAGTGATCTTTTAGAAATTATGGGAAATCATTTTAGGCCAGAATTTTTAGGTAGATTAACTGAGATTATCCCTTTTTCACCAATTACTAAAGAGAATGTAGAAAAAATATTTAAAATTCAATTAAAAGATTTATACAAAGCATTAGCAAAACAAGAAATTAGTCTTCAAATAAGTGATAAAGCCTCTGAAGTTCTTGCTTTAAAAGGATTTACTCCTAAATATGGAGCAAGACCACTAAGAGGAGTTATACGTAGTGATTTAAGGTCACCACTTTCAAAAATGATAATTTCTGGCGATATTGCTAAAGGAACAAATATTAAGCTCGATATTGATAAAAAAGGCGAGTTAAAATGGAATATAAAATAAAAACTAACACAATAATTAATTAACTAAACTATACATGTTATGAGCGATACATATGGAATAGGTGGAACGGAAGTGAAAACAGATGCTAATGAAGCATTTGCCGAAATACCTCAAAATAGAACCCTATTAGTCGAGAAATTGACCAATGATCCAGCAATTAAGCCTGTTGTTCAAAAAGGATTAAAAACTGTTGAAGAGGTATTTGACCACTATAAACCAGAAGTAGAGGTGGAGTTTGAGGATACAGATGGTGTGGGAAAAAAAGAAATGCTTCGTTTTGCAAACTTAGGTGATTATGGTGCAAAAGGAATTACAAGGCAGAGTAAGTTTTTAAAAGATCTAGATACTGAGAAAGATCAATATATTAAAGTTGTAAAGCAACTTAAAACAAATAAGATTTTAAAAACAGCATTAGATAATCCAGAGTCAAAACAAGCGTTACTAGATTCAATTCGCGCATTATTAACTGAAATAGAAGAAAACAAATAACATGGCAGCACAAGAACAACAGCAGTTTTCCCCAGTAGAAAATCCAGCACAGTTTTTAAAAGAAAGTAGTGATAAACTTGTAAAGTTTGGAGGTTTTGACCTTTTAGAAGCATCTATTGAAGGGGTTCAAAATATGAATCCAGAACGTAAGGCAAGAAAACGTATTTTCTTAACAGAAATGGCTAAGAAAGACGAACGTGAAACACTTAAGAAAACACTAGAAATATGGTCAAAAGTATTATCTGGTAGTGATGAAATTTCAGAAATGGTTGAAGGCTCAGAAAAAGCAGCAGCAGATGCTCATCAATCATTGAATAAAAACTTAGGAATAGCAGTTAATGCAACTAGAGATTTAGAACGCTCTTATAGATCTGTAGCTTTATTTTATAAAAATTGTGAGTCTGATAAGTTGAAAAATATTTCAATTGTAAATGCAGAACTAGATCAAATGAAGGATTTAGATAATACTCGTTTTATTGATGCAATTTCAGAAGAACTTGTAGGTGCTTATGATAGACTTGACCTTAGAGAAAATTATGGTCTACTTGTTATTCCTGGTTATTTAGGATCTAATAAAGTTGTAGAAAAATGGGCGAAAATTGCTCATGAAAATAAAGTAATGCTCGTTACAGATTTTGAACATCTTGATGAACCAGATGATGTTATGGAAATGTTTGAAGCTGCTAACTTAACAGGCGGGGATAAATATCGTTCAAATGTTATGATGGCATGTAACTGGCTTGTGGGCCGTGGAAAACATGATGAAGTAGGAGAGGAAGAAGATCTTTTTGTGCCTCCATCTGCTGCCTTAGCAGGTAAAGTATATAGCACTTTAATGTCTCAAGTTACTGCTGGTAAAAAGTTTGGTGGATTAAACGAAGTAGATGGAGTTAGATTTGATTTAAAAAAGAGTGACATTGCCCAACTTGAAAAAATGGGACTTGTACCTATGGTTAATGAATATGGTAAAGTAATGGCATTCTCTGCTAAAACCTTATTTAATGGTGATAATTTAGGGCTACAAACATACTCTGTAGTTCGTGTATTTGATTATGTAACTAAAGTGTTGATGGATTTCTTAAATCGTCGCGCCTTTGAAAACTTCAATGCGAGAACTCGTAAAGAATTAATGGGGCAAATTGTAAAGTTTTTAGATGGTATTACAGGACCAGATAAGTTGATTGAAGATTTCTCTATAAAGCGTTTTGAGCAAGATCCCAATCAAAAGGATAGGATTCATTTAGATATCCATATGACGCCTTATTTTCCAGCTAAGAACTTCATGATAAAAATGGACGGACAAAAAGGAGATGATGGAACTCAATGGGATTCAGATTACGAACAACAATAATATAAGTGCCAACCAGAAATTAAAGACAGTCTTTTTAGGCTGTCTTTTTTCTTTTAATCAATCTAAATCCTATTACTAATAATAGTACACCAATAATAATATGCCAAGTATATTTTTGAATGAACCCTTTATTAGCACTCAATACAGCATAGGGATTGTCTTTTTGATAAATAACCGTTATAGTGTCTCCAGGATCTTTTAGAGAGCCTATAAATGGAAGACCAACTAATTGTACTTGACTAGAAATCGTTTTTCCACTTTCTGTTACATAATCAATTTTTGCCATTGAATAGGTATTTCGTCCAGATGTTTTTGTCTCAATGGAAGTAATCTTAGCTTCTGTTTTTATGCCATTTTCTATTGGTTGTTGTGTAGTTGAAAGAAGTGTAAGAATATAAAAAAATAGAATTTTCATTGTAATAAGATTAGCTGTTAATTCGATTATTTAAAGTTACTATTTTTCATTGTGAACAATTTATAAAATAGATGTTAATGTAATAGTTTGTGTTTCAATAATAATTATTTATTCAACGTCCCAGGTTTTCTTACTATTGGCACCATACTTTTCTAAAGGCGTACCTAAATAATCTGTAATTATAGAAAAGGTTCCACCATCTACAATTTTCGCTGCAGGCTTAAAGGTTCCCTCATCAAAAACCCATGTCGTTAAATTATCTAAAGGTTCTGGGGCTTCTTTTTCTAGGGTAACTTCTTTGTTGACGACGAGTTTAGGTCTATTGTCTACGTCGTAATTTATTTATTACTTAAATTGTAATAGGCCATTAGCAAAATTTCAAAGAACGAATTAAATTATAATGTTCTAATAACCTAAATCCGCTAAAGGAAATTTTCCTGAAACGATTTTTACATAAGTTTTGTATTCCAAAGGTAATTTTTCGTTGAATAATATATCTTTAGCAGGATCGACATTTTTGTTGAATTTTTTACAGAGCAAAAGGCGCTCATTGAGGTTTGGATATATTTCAACACTAGTTAGCTCATACTCGTTTAAATACCCGTCAATATTCTTTGTAAAGTTACTTTTGGAAATTTTATCTTTTTGTGATTGGCTTAAAGTAAATGAATCCAAGTTAAGAATGTTCTTATCTATTAATTTAGCACCATTTTCTCCCAATGAAATATACTCTATTTCATCAGGTGTATTTTCCCATACTTTAATCATTCTACTACTTGAATCTTCTTTTAACCACAATTTAGGTATATTATAATCAATTAATGGTTCTATGCTTAGTGTTTCTAATTCCGATTTTTTTAAAAATTGCTTTGTCACAGCATGGAAAAACAGAATATTTTCTTCTTTTAATTCTATATCATTAAATAAATTAGCATTTTCAGAATGATTGTAGAATATTATATATGGGCTTTTAATCATTTGTGCTAATACGTACAAATCATATTTTAATCCTATTTTTAATACCTTATTTTATTTCCAAGTTATTCTACTCATATTAATTACATCCTTTTAAATAGTTATTTTTGGCTTTTTCATATTTGCCTTTCTTTTTGTAATTTTTTCCTACAGGGTTCTGTTTGTTAGCTACATTATCTTTTCCGAATTTGTTAACATCTTCTTCGTAATAATGTTGTTCAAGTCCTCTTGCGGTATTTTTTCCATCTTTTCCCGATAAAACTTCATCATTTACAGAGGTTGGCGCAGTTCCTCCAAAGTCGTCAAAATTTCCATTATACCTCCTAGAAATTATTTCATCTGGAGTGAGATTTGCCGAACTAGGTGCACTGGCATAACCAGTATAGGGTTTTCCTCCTTTGGTACCTCTATATGTAACATGATACTTTCCTGTTCCTGTACTTACATTGTTCCATCCATAAGGGTCATATTGAGAATTTATATCTTCTACATAAGAGTAGAAGTTCATTTCTTCTGATTGTAATCTAATAGGATCTTAGCTCAGATACACCCCTTCCTCGGCAGCATAATACCTAAACCTATTATAATACAAGCCAGTCTCATCATCCTCATACTGCCCTTGATACCTAAAAGCACAGTCTAACGCATGACCAATAACTTGCTTACGTATCTTACCGTAGATGTCATACTCAACCTCCCAGGTCTTTTTTCCGTTTGCATCATATCCCGCTTAAAATAGCGGGACAGGTTATTTCCACATGCGTACCCAAGTAATCTGTAAAAATAGAGTAGGTGTTGCCATCTACAATTTTTGCTTTCAGGATATCCATAGAAAATTATCACCAAATGTCTAGAAAATCTGGTCGTAATAGGCTACAATTCAAAATACCACTCTAAAAAAGAATTAAATGTTTCCCATTTCACTTCGATAATTCCATTCTGGTAATTGGTTAATTTTTCCCCTAATTCCAACTCAATAACACTCCCATTTTCTCTATCATAAAAGTAACCTGCGCCACCTTCGAAACTATCTAGCGGGATTAAACTTTTGGGTAACTTTAGAGCATCGTGTGTTCTGTTTAAATCTAATTGATAATCTGAGTTTAAAATAAACCAACAAATTTGATAAATTTTTTTCTGACGGCTATAGAAAGTTGGTGCATCCTCCACATGAAGATAAAATTTTGCAAAATCAGATTCTAAATTAATTTTTAATTCTTTTAGGGCATTTGTATATTCTTCGGTATAGTCCTCGTACCACCAGCCTTTGCTCTGACAGAATGTTTTAATTTTATTCGATATCATTTTCTAGTCTATCAAATAATTCTTTTGCTCATTAAGTTTCTTCCATTTTTTTTATGAATCTCTAAACCCGTTATCGCTATTAGTCTGAATAATCTTTCTGAAGAAATAATGCTTTCTAAATCTTGGTTTAAAGTATCTATCAAATCAAAAGTTTATTTTTTAAACATGAATCTTTTTTATTATGGATTATGCGGCAAAATGCGAATTTTTTTCCTCTATCGCTATAATTATCTTTTTTAAAACTAACATTGTCCATTTCATTTGCGATAAAAATACTGATTGCAAAAATTTACTCATTTAAATTTTTTTAAACTTTTCATTAAATAATTAAACTATACATCCTGAACTTTTTTATCTCTCCAAAATTGAATGATTTTCTTAATTTGAATGTCACCCTTAGGAGAATATGGTGGAAATCTCTCTCCTTCTTGCTGCTGTTCAAATTCGCCTAGGATATTGATTGTTTTTAAATTTGACTTGTCTCCATAGGCATATTTAATTTCACTTGCGTCTTTACAGACAAATATCTCGTTTTCATGCTTCTCTATTTTCCATTCTCCTTCATCTTTTAATTTGAAAAGAGAATAAGAATCTATAATTTGTGGATACATTAGACGATTTTGTTTAATAGCTTTTGTATAATCAATTCTTGAATTACTGAAATAATCGAATATTTCTACAGCATGACCTATGCTAACTTTAGCTAAAGTTCTTCCGAATGCAATTTCTTTTTCGTTTAACCTTAGACTAAAAACATCACCTACATTTAACTCTTGCTTTTTAATCATATTAATTACATTTTAATGTTTTAGCTTTCTTTTTTCTATTTGACTCAAAATTATTTTGTCGTGCTCGAACTCTAGTTTTATTATTTGAATCGAAAGAGTTTATTTTATTGCCTCTGTTTTTTTGTGATATATCTTTCCCAACAGTCCCAGTTTTAGTCTCATAATGATCCATATATGCCTGTTCAAACCCTCTAGCTTCACCGTATTTAATGTTTTCATGTAATGGCACTAATGCGGTAGTGCCATTTTTTGTAAGTCGTCCGCTATTTTTATGTTGTGATCTACGCGTATCAACATCATTTGTAATTCCAATGTAATAGGGCTTATCAGATAGTATGTCTTCACCAAAATCATCAGTTCCAACAACATCATAGAGGCCGTAGACATTATGTCCGGTAGAATTATGATGAAAAAGTCCAAATATATCTATAAGACTATTGGTATTTTCTACATAGGAGTAAAGATTAAATTGTCCTGAATACAGCCCAATAGGATCCTGACTCAAATAAACCCCTTCCTCAGCAGTATAATATCTATGTCTATTATAATACAACCCTGTCTCCACATCCTCATACTGCCCTTGATACCTAAAAGGACAATCATTAGAATGACCTATACTTTGTTCTCTAATCTTCCCGTAGATGTCATACTCAACCTCCCAAGTCTTTTTCCCGTTTGCATCATACATTTCTACAGGCGTACCTAAATAATCTGTAATTATAGAAAAGGTTTTACCATCTACAATTTTCGCTGCAGGCTTAAAGGTTCCCTCGTCAAAAACCCATGTCGTTAAATTATCTAAAGGTTCTGGGACTTCTTTTTCTAAGATGCCTTCTTCATTGACGACTAGTTTAGGTCTATTGTCTAAGTAATACTTCCACTCATGCAACGGCACATTCCCATTCCATACAAAGCGCGTAATCAGGCTCTCCTTGTGGGTCATTTTTGGGAGTACAATCTTTGCTGTGCGTCTGCCCAGTGCGTCATATTCAAAAGCAACACGAGTGCCGTCTGGCTTATTCACTTGTTGTAACATGCCATTGCCTTGCCATGTATAGTTCCAATCGCCCTTGGGTGTTTGTTTTGTAATTAAGTTTCCTTCCTCGTCGTATTTGTAGTTGTTCCCGTTGGCGCTCAATAATTTTCCACCCGCTCCGTAAGTGCGGTCTTGCTGGTCGCGGCTTCTGTATAGATTACCCACTTCATCAGGGAGTTTATAATCAAATTGTTTGTCCTCATACCGTGCGCTGGCAAGATTACCCACACTATCATGGGTATAATTCACGGTGCCATTGGAAAGCTCATTGGTCATCGTGCGTAGCTGGTCATTGGCATTCCAGCGATAACTCCTGTGGCGGTGCTCTCTATGAACGCCCGTTACTCTTTGTGCAATAGGCCTTCCTGCGGTATCGTAGCGAAACGTACTTCTCACGTTCCCCGGCAATACGCGTTCTACTTCTTGTCCTATGCTATTATATTTAAAAGAGGCTTTCCATGAAGTTTCTTCTGCTACGGTAGCTTCGGTTTGGGTTACAAAGCCGTAATCGTTGCGATCGAGATTTATTTTTGCTCCCAGCGAACTCTGTATCCCTATTTTATTTCCTTGTGGGTCAAACGTGCTTTCTACTGTATATCCGTCCTGTTCTTCGGCGATGATATTGCCGCCACCATCTCGTAGTAATGTTACGTTTGTAGACTGGTTGACAGCTTCAATAAGTTGGCCGTCTGCATTATAGCTGTAGGTTTCCCACGTGCCGTCACTGTGTTCGGTACGGGTAATTTGCCCATTGGCATTGTATTCTTGCTCTGTAAACCTGCCTCCGGGACGTAAGGTTTTTATTACTTTACCCTCTGCATCACGCTTGTATTCTCTGCGCAGTCCATCAAATCCTGTTTCATTGATAACCTCACCTTTTTTATTGCGACCAAAAATATACAACTCCTCATGTTCATTCTCTATGGCAACTAATTGTTCTTCGGTGTTGTATTTAAATTTTACCGTAGTACCATTTTCTTCTCGTAGTTTTAAACTTCCTAGCGGGGTATATTCAAAATGGACTTCGTTTTTCTTCGCATCTACGAGTTCTGTTACTTCATCATAGGCATTGTATGCTAATGCTACTATATTATTATCTGGTAACAGTATTTTAGTCACTCTATCCAGCGCGTCATAACTAAATTGCTCAATATGGTTTTCAGCATTTATTTTTTGAATCACATTCCCCCAAGCATCATAAACCCACGTAGCAACACCATCGTTAGGGAAGGTTACTTTAGTTAGATTATGAGCTGGAGTGTATTCTAAAAAAGTACTATTTCCAGCGCTATCAGTGATGCTGGCAATCAATCCATTTTCGTTGTATTTATAAGTTGTTGTGCTACCATTAGTATTCACGGTTGCAAAAACTTTATGCTCTTTATAAACTTTTGCAGTCTTTACACCTTCGGGTGAAATTGATGCTATAAGTCTATCTTCTTCATCATATATAAAGGTGTAAGCATTTCCATCTGGCTGTATAATACTCTTTAAATTTCCGAAGTCATCATACGTATATCCTGTAATATCTCCTTGCTCGTCAATATCACGATAAGGTTCCATAAACTCCGTGTACTCATGAAAAATATGGTTTCCTTCTGCATCTGTCACTTGCGTACAAAGATTATTAGAGTCAAAATAATAAATTGTTTGATTACCTAGGGAGTCTGTCACCAGGTTTTGTCCCTTACCATATACAATTGTACCTGCTAAAATACCACCATCACCCCAAGTGCGTGTGCATTTTGCACCCGTAGTTTTACCGTCGTATTCCCAATAAAAAGCTTGCCCATTGCGGTCAGTCTTTTTAACCATTAAATGATTTATATATTCCATCACAGTGGTTTTACCCATTGCATCTGTAATACCCGTGAGATCACCCTCTTTATTGTAGGTGTATTCAATCAAGTCTTTGTGCGCTCCATCATGGATTGCCGTAATCTTGATTGCTCGTCCTTCGTTGTCTGTTTTAATATTTATTCTTCTCCCAGCAGTATCGATAATCTGCTCTAAGTTGTTGGCAGCATCATAGAAGAACATGTTAGCTAGTCCGTCTTTATTTTTTGTAGCCGAAATTTTAAAACTTGAACCTGTTGCCTTTGAAAAAACATCGATTAGGCCTGTAGTGTGATTTTCAATTTCGTATGTATTTACATCAATGCAGGTAAGCGTTAATTTTTCTTGGCGCAGATAAAAAGAATCTCCCTCAGCAATAAGATAGGGAAAGCTTGTTACGCGGCCATCTGGCAATCTCAATACAATAGCGTGGTCTGCTTCTTCTACATGAAGTGCCGTATCATAATTACAATGAAAACCATGCCCCATTAATCCTTGATACGAAGAATCTGAATACCAGTTGCGCTCCCATGAAATTGGGATAACACCGGGAATAAAAAAGTCTTCTCCGTCATAGACCATACGTCCCGTTACAAGGTCCACAGGCTCAAAGCCCATTTTACATAGCTTTTTACTTAGCCCTTGTGTAGCAGGGAATTTTTTTAAAACTAAATGGTTTAATTTTTTTAATCCTTTACCAGCTGCTTTCATTACAGCACCCATTCCAAAG
This sequence comes from Patiriisocius marinistellae, assembly GCF_009014635.1. Classification (GTDB taxonomy): domain Bacteria; phylum Bacteroidota; class Bacteroidia; order Flavobacteriales; family Flavobacteriaceae; genus Patiriisocius; species Patiriisocius marinistellae. The sequence continues at coordinate 369,196 of NZ_BKCF01000002.1, forward strand.
GACATCGCTAGTGCCATTAATGCGCCCATAAGGTCTGGAACATAGGGTCCACCAACTATTACTGGAGGTCCAGCGGGTATAGGAACAGTAGCAGAAGTAGGGAGGTACATTCCTGGTTTTGGTTTCATTTTTTTACCTGGAGCAGCAGTTAATGGCATTCCTACATCATTACATGACATTACCATAAAACCAGATGCACTAAGATAAGAACCATCTGCATTTACTCTATTACTACCAAAAAAGTTTGCAGAGTCATGACCTATAGTTGCCGCCATCATAAAGGGCCCTCCCATAGGAATATGGACTTTTGATCCTAGCATTCCTGCGGTTCCACTATTTCCTCTTGGTTTTTTATTTACCATCACTGTGGCTCCTATCACTGGAACATAATCCATAGGGTCCAGAATCATCCCCACAAATGGATGCGGCAGAGGAGTGGGTATAGGTCCGGCTGGCGAGGGAATCATCACAATGTGAATATCTACGCCTAATACTGGATCTAGATGTTTATTTGATGGCATCATAATTTAAAACCAATTGAATAAGGAAAGTTTACGTTTTTCCATTTCTTTTCTTTTTGTCTCTACTTGAGATCTCCAATCTTCACCATCTACGGTTATCATAAATGTGTCGATTTCTTTACAGTGTGCCGTGTTATTTTGTTTGTCTAGTATATTATAATAATCTGCTGCAATAAAAGTCATACAAGTAGATTGGAGTGTTTCAATTTCTTGCTGACTACCAAACTGGTATGCTTTTTCTACAATTGTATTATATTTTTTTTTGTCTTTTTTCTTAATGGCATTATACGCCATCCACCATGCCGTTAATGGTTGTTGTGGATAACCATGCTCTAATGCTGTATCTGCTTGTTTACAGAATAATGTAGCAGCATCTTCAAGTTTTTTCTCAAGTTGTTTTGCACTCGCTTGAAAACCATAAATTTGAATAAGCAATGGTTTGCAGGTATCATCACCAGCTTTTAATCCTTGTGTGGCGAGTGTTAAAGCTTTTTGGAGTAATTCATTAATAATTTCAAACTCCTTAAATTCAAATAACATACCTGCATACACTAAATGAGCTGATGCAAAAAAACTATTAACTCCAGATCTTTGGGCAGCTTCAATAGCTTTTTTTCCCCATTTATGTACATTTTCTCTATTGTTATTATTGACAGCTTTTGTCATTTTAGAAACACATATTCTAAATTGTACTTCAGGTTTGTTAGGGTCTCCACTTGTTGCAATTTTTGATATCGCTCCATCAAGATCTAATGGTACTGAAAGTGATTTACCTATATCTTCAACCTCCTTCATTGCTATGTCTAAATGACGTTCATCTGCATAATCAAAAACCATGAAGCGCACATGTTTAGGCAATCCAAGTTCAATCATTGTATTTAACCACCTGCCATATTCTTTAGGATCTTCTACACTATAAGGAAAAAGTGTAAATGTTAGTGGTCTATCAACTTCGGGTAGTAATTTTTGAAAATCCCGAAGCATATCAATTAATAATAGGTTGTTTTTTTCTGTGTCTTCGGAAATTTTAGCTTCATAAACATCTGTGTCCCATTTATAATCTTTATCCTTCGCTTTAAGTTCTTTTAAAGTTTCGGTGTCATTTTTATAGGCGTCTATCCAGTGTTTTATTAAATTTTTACTGTGATGTAAAGTTGACGTAAATGGCGTCAATAGCACAAGTACCATATCTGGCAAATTTCCGCTTGCGGTAGACTCAAGACGTAAAAATCCCTCATAAAGTCTAGCTTGTTCTGGTATTATTAACCAGCGCACTAATTTTAAGTGGGGGTAGGGTGTTACCTCATTATTCCACTTATTTTGAATTTGGGTAACTAATTGGGCTATGGGGTTGTGTTCAAGGCTCATAGTAAATTAATTAAGATTAACTACGCCTCCTTTTACGTTTGTCATTCCACTACCATTAATATCTACCATAGGTGCTTCCAGCTTTGCCGTAGCACCACCTTTAGCTTCTATACCTACTTGAGCTTCAATTTTTGCATTAATTCCTGCAGTAATTTCAAAATCTAATCCAGAAGTATTTTGATGTTTGCTGCCTGCATTAGTTTTTATATCAGACCCTGCATCTATGTTGACATTACCTCCTGCGGTTATGGTAAAATCTGCCCCAGCTGTAAGCGTAATGTTATTTCCAGCAGTGATAGCAATATCATCTTTACTAGTATCAATTACAATAGAATTTCCATTTTTATCTTCAATAGTTATACTCTCTTCACCACCTTTATCTTTAAATATTATGGTACTCCCACCTTTTGTTTTAATTGCTTTAACGTCATTTCCTGAACTTGTATTACTCGCAGGTTTTTGACTTTTATGATATACAGACCCTACTACGTAAGGACATTCTGCATTGCCTCCTTCAAAATCTACGATAACTTGATCTCCTATTTCTGGAAAGAATTCCATTCCCTGACCTTCACCTGCATGAGGAACAACTAATCTTATCCATGGGGTTGAAATACCTTGTTTTTTTTGCCAAGCAAACTGTACTTTTACACGCCCTAGACTATTTTCATCATGATTGTCTGTTATTATTGCGATTTGACTTTCAGATTTTGGGAATGAATTAATATCTGTCAAGGGTGAGGTTTCTAAATCACCAGAAATACCTTCAAATTGATTAGTATAGCCACCTGCGTACGATACAGAATGTGTTACTTTCGTCATACGATAGTTTTCTCCATCAATATCTATTATTTTACCAGGTGCTACAGCTGGATTTAAGCTAACTCCATTTACCTTAATCTGGTTCATGGCAATAGCTTCTCTATGTTTTTTAGAAAGACTTTTTAATACATCACCTGCTTTTTCATTATTGTTAAAATTTATCCAAACGTCTTTTTGGTTTTTGAAGATTTCTTTTCCAGCATTATTTGCTTTATTTGTTTTATCATTTTTGAAATTAAAAGATCCTTTTGTGTTGTCTTCTTCAACTTTATCTAGCAAATAATTATTTGAAACAAATTTATAGTCATGAGATTTAGGAATCAATTTTGTTTGAAAATCGATTAAATCCATATTGAAGCTTAGTTTCACAGTTTCGGTACTGGGTTTGCCAAAATAAACGGTGTCTTCATTATAATAAAACCATTCACCGTATTGTCGTCCTAAGCGGTGAAGAAATTGATAGGCGCTTTCATTATGTTGAACTACATACTCAATAGTACTATTATAAGCTGGATTTATTTTTGCTGTAAGACCGTATGCACTGCAACATTCCTTTGCTATGTTTGAAAGTTTCATATTCTCAAATGAGTTGTAGTTAGGTCCATCATTTGAAATAATATCATTACTTTTTGCAGTAAGAATTGTTATGTTTCCAGCATCTGTATTTTCTCCCCTAACAATAGAAACTTCGGTAATAATTCCTGTAAATTTAAGTTCTTTGTCAAAATTGCTTATGGAATTTCCTGGTACTTGGATAGAGATTTTTTTTCCTAAATTATCTTTACTCTTAAGACCATGGTTTTCTATAGGTTCATCCCCTTCAAAGATATCCATCGGGAAATGCACTTGTAATTCATTATGTGTATCTATGTTTTGGGTAAGTTTAAGGTGCTGAAATCCCTCAACCTCTTTACCTTCTATAAGTATAGTAGTAAGTTCTAGTCCCATGATAATTTAATTTTTTTAAGTGAATTTTTTTGAGGTCCACACCTCGCTATGCTTGGCGTCGTTTAATTCAAGGACCCGAGCCGAAATTTGAATTTCAGTTTTCATTGGGACTGCATTTTCTGCGTCAAATGTTTCTTTGTAAAAAACACATACTGCGTCATCAAATATTAGTGTTTTATTACTAGACATTACGTCTCTTTTATAAAACACTATTTTTCCTTTTTTAAACTCATATGGATTGAGCATCCAGTGTGTTAAGTTTGTATTGTTTGTAGATTCTATCATTACGTTGATTAATCCACTACGTACCATTTCGATGGCACGCCCACTATGATCCACTTTTTGTGAAAATTCATAGGAGCAGAACAGTACGTTCATTTCATCATCTTCGATGATAATTTTGGCTAAAAAAGACATAATAAGTAGATAAAGGTTAAACTTACTTCAAGCTAAGTAAGGGAGCGATAAAATCACTCCCTTAACTTGCAAGAATTATGTTATAATAATGAAGGCTTATACCCAGTCATTAACGTGTTCACCGTTACCTATCCCTATAGATTTAGCTGAAATAACAAAAGATTCATTCATTGGGTTTTTACCAGTAGAGTCAAATCCCTCTTGATATTTTACCATATAACCTTCTGTAAATTTTAATTCTTTAGATGTAGCATCTGTATCTCTTTTAAGAAATACGATAGAACCGTCTCTACGCTCAAAGTTATTGAACATCCAGTCTGAGAGACTTGTATCTGCAGTAGATTCTACTACTAGTTTAATTTTACCTCCTCTTGTAATTGAAGAAGGTCTTCCTGTTGCATCAGTTTCTTGATGTAATTCATAGTAACAACTTAATACGTTGTACTCGTTTCCACTTACCTTTAATTTTGCTTTAAAAGACATAATAATTTAGTTTTAATTAATAATAAAAAGATATCTATGTATATATAAAATATGTATGATATAAAAATATGGAAATGAATTTGTTAGAAAAAGAATAATACTAATTAATTTTAAATGAATGGACAAAAAGCGGTTTTTATATGCTTAAGTACGGTTATACGGGAGAAAAGAAAAACAACTTGTAAGTGTTTTTTTACAATAACAGGCTAAAAATTAGCGGTTTATGTTTGGATTAACATTGAAGAATCGCTGAAAAACGCTAATTTTTAATTTTTTTAAGCAATTATATTGTATAAATTTTATATTTCCGAAGAGATTATATAGTGTAGATGCTATTAACATTACTATTCAAAAATAATATTATAAAGTATAAGATTATTTAATCTTCTAAGACAGAACACGACGACATATAATTACATCGTCTTCTTTGATAGCACTTGCAGCAACAGTATGATTAAAATTAATGTGCTTAACACCTTGATACCATTTAGGTTTTACATGGAATACCCATGCTGATGGTTGTTGTGAGTTAGGATCAACAATATCAATTTTTCCTTCAGGGTGCCTTTCATTATAGTCAATGATGAAGAAATAGAACAACTTTCCAAACTCCATTGACTGTGGAGCTTTAATTCTAAAATTAGTAACATCTGTTAAAGCATCTTTCTTTTTAAACTCAAAACTAATTACTTTAGGATTCGCAAGCTCATCTTTAGTGGGGTCTTTAATGTCTTTGCCTAATGGAAAAAACCAACTGTCAAAAACTGGCAATGGAATTTGAGTAGCGAATTCATACAACTTATATACAAGTGTAGGTATTAAGAACCAAATAACAGACCCCATAAAAATATAACTAAAAGGGGATTTAAATCTATTAACAACATTTGTGAACGCTATAAGACCAAGGGCACAATAAGCGAAAGCAAATAAAAATTCTGAAAAGAAGTCTGAAGGGTCTTCACTTAATGAAGGAAAATATTTTCTTACAAACCAAAGGTGTAAAACACCTAATAAGATGAAAAGCGTTTGAAACCCATAAAAGCTATTAATTGGCGTATCATTTAATATTTTGCTAGAACTTAATAAGGCTGTTAATGCAAAAGTGATTAATACAAATAGGGCATATAAAATGGCTTTCTTTTTGTTTTTTGTAAATACTTTGCGAACTTTCGTTACAAGCATCATAATAATAGAACTTAAAATAAGTAAACCTATACTCATTTTTAGCACCTCTCCGTTAGCTATGTTTCCTATGGACCCCATTATATTTTAAATTTGTGTAGAAATTCCCATGATAGGAGCATTTTCTTTGTTTAATAAAAATCCTTCCTCGTTGTTCACGGTAAATTTAATAATAACTTGAATTTCAATTGGTATAAAATACTCGAAAAATAAAATAATAAATTTTCGCACTCCATCTTTACTGATGAAATCATCAATTTTATCAGTAGGTATTGAGCCTATTGTTACATTTAATTCTGGATAAAAAATAGCATTATTTTCACTGTCTAATATTGTGTCAACGCCTAATATTAATTGATTTGAACGAGAATTGTTTTTTTTCTTTTCTTGAGAATTTGAATACATCTCTTTAAATAATACAGGAACGTTTAGGATTTCTTCCAAACATCTTCTTGTTAATTCAAAATTACCCGCTATTTTATAATTATAAGGCAATAGTTTGATTAATTTTAAACGATATTCTGATGGTATGCTAGTGTCTAAATCCCAAAATTCAATTAAAAAATTATCATTTAGATTATAAAAATCATTTAAAAGCTCTCTTTCTTTTTTTTCTATTTGAAATTTTTGATAAAAAAATTCATTTTCAATTGGTGAAAAAAAAGTTCTTGCTTCTTGTTCTTGCTCTTGAAACTGTTTCCTTTTTGCTAAATAATCCTCTGCATCTTGTTTTGCTTGTGGTTTATGAAAAAAACCTTCTGGCAGGGTGTCGTAAATTCCATTTCGAGAAAGATTTAATGTAATTTTCTCTGTATTAATGAGGGAATCTATATTTAAAATATCTCTGCGGTAAGGTCTAGAGAATGTGCTTTTATTTTGGATAATAAAATCTGTTGCAATAGCTTCACTATTTTTCTCTAATTCACCAACAATTACCTCTGCCTTTATATTTTCATAAAGGGTGTTTAGTTCTTCGCTGATTGCTTCAAAGGTTGATTTTTCCAAGGCTAATTAGTTGTCTTTAACGTGTCTTCTTCCTGCTGAAATGAATTTTTTTGACCAATAATTTTCTGCAAGGTTGCTTATTTTAACACCAGAAACTCCGGTAGATCCTCTTCTAGAAGTAGCGTTAACAAAGTAGTTGTTACCAAGATAAATTCCCACATGACTTATTTCGTATTCAGATTCTCCAAAAAATAATAAATCACCTTCTTTTAAATATTGTTTTCCAGAAAATTCATCAGTATATTTAGAATCACGTTGCTTCTGGGCTGTGCGCTCTATATACATGCCATAAACTCCAGTGAAAAGTCGTTGTGCGAATGAAGAGCAATCTATTCCGTCAGTATTAGCGCCACCCATTTTGTAAGGTGTCCCCATCCAATCATCAATAAATGTGTAAAGTTGAATGTTTGTTATTTCTTCAGGTGTTTTTCCTAAAATAGCTCCATATTTAATTTGTATAGGTGAAATTTCTTCAACATCAGATGTTTCTATTGGCTCGTCTACTATTGGATCTGTTTCTCTTGGTTCACTATCTATAACTGCATCTTCATAGTCAACCTCTATGCTGCCACCTCTTTTTTTGGCTTTTTTTAATTCTTTAGCTAAGCGTTTTTCTTCTTTTTCTCTATTTTTTCTTGCTTCTTTAAGTCTGTCTTCTTCATCCTTAAGCCTTTGCTCTTCTTCCTTTTCTTGCGCTTTACGTAGTTTTTTTCGACGTTTTATTTCGTCTTTAGTCATTTCTAGGCCTATATTCTCTACAACTACTTTTTTATCAGGATCTACATCTATTAAAAAATAGTGATCTTCATACCCTTCTTTTGTAACTATTACAACTTGTTCTCCTCTAGGTAATTCATCACTTATAGAAAATTTGCCGTCTAGATCTGTAGTTGCTTGAATCTTAGCACCGTCAATACTAACTACTGCGTAGCTGATTACGGTTCTAGATTCTTCGTCAATAATAGTGCCTTCAAATGTTTGAGCAAATCCAATTGTCGAAAATAAAAGAAGTCCAATTAGAAGAAGTGTTTTTTTCATAAATTTAGGTTTAATAATTTGAGGTCTTTTTTAATTTAAAGATAAATATAATCATTTACTAAATTTTTTAGCCCCTTACTCGATGAAATCATCAAAATTTAGGCAAAATGTAGCTTATTATGATTAATAGTTAATATTACTATATTTACGGAGCTTTAATAACATTTAATTGACTTATAAAATACTTTAATTAGTTACATTTCCGAAGAAAATAAAATTAAGTAAAAATGAAGAATAATAGGTATTATACATTGCCGCTTCAAGCAAATAAAATGCTATCTGGAGGTATGCATGATTCGTGTACAATAAATGAATCTATTGCTCATTATATTCATTTAGCAAATACATCATATTTTGGAGAGTGTACCTTTGATGAGGATTTTGGTAGTGCTATTTGGTTAGTTGATTTTGATAACTTAAAAAGTTCAAATAGACTTAAAGCTTTTATAGTTGAGAGCCTCGAGGAGTCGTTAAATCGTATTGAAAAAAGACTGTCAAATATACGTGTTGAAGTTAAAGTAAAGCAGGAGGAATTATTTGGAATGACAGAGTCTAACCGAATAAAAAAGAAAATTGATATTCATATTACCGCACGTGTAAATAAAACGAACGAAGCATTTAGCTATGTTGAGTATTTTTATTTAGGACCTTTATCTTATTAATAAATTTATGGGAGCAGAAACGAAAGAACAGATTAAAAACCGTATGATTAAAAAGGCGGCGACCATGTGGGATGTGCCTGCAAACGAGATTGAAATATCTTTTGATCCCATTGTTGCTCTTTTAATAACGGCTTGTGCTTCGGAAATGGAAAAAATTTCAAACGAAGTTAATCAATCACAAACTCGTATTACCGAAAAGCTTATTCAATTGATGACTCCTGAATCTGTCACGGGACCGAAGCCAGCTCATGGTGTCTTAAAAGTTTTTCCTGTTGATGATACTGTCAAAATAGAGGAGGAGTTTATGTTTATGTGTCGCAAGTCCATCTCCAATGATAAAACTTCTCGTACATATAAAGATATTTATTTTTCTCCAGCTCAGCCTAGTACTTTAATTGATGCACATATTACTCATATTGCTTGTGATAATATGGTATGCATGTATGACGAGTCAAAACAAAGAGAGGTTGTTTTTCAGCATAAAGAGTCTGGTAAGTTGCCGCCATCAACTATGTATTTTGGGATTTCAAGCGATATTGAAGAACTGCGTCTAAATGACATATCTTTTTTTATTGAATTGTTAGATATAGAGCATAAAGATTTGTTTTACCATCATTTACGAAATACAAAATGGTCTTGGCAAAATGCTAAACTAAGGGTTATTGATGGTTATTATAATAGTGATGATGAAGATACAACTAGTGTTAAAAATATTTTTGATACTGTAGCAAATAAAGCAACTTTTACAGGACAACAAATACTTAATAATTATAGGAGGCATTTTATAACAATTAAAAGTAATAAAAACCAAAAAGGTATCAATGCATCTAACTTTGAAGAGCTGGATACATTTATTTCTACTAATAAAATAAAAGTTGATTCGAAATTACGATGGATAAAAGTGGAGTTCCCAAGAATTATAGCAAATAACACACTTAAAAACTGTTATGCTACTTTAAATGCTATTCCTATTATTAACAGAGAGCTTAATACTTTAAGTTATAAAATTAAAGAATTTATAAATATACTTCCTATTAAGACAGAAGATTTATTCTTTGATATACAATCAATTGCGAATATAAATGGAAAAATTTATAGAGCTCGAAATAAAGATAATGTGAACCAAGACAAGGGTACTTTTGTGCTTCGTAATGATAATATAGGGAAGCTAGACCAGAGAAAAGCTCGTGAATACGTAGTTCATTTAATTGAGCTTTTAAAGGATGAAAGTGCATCATTTTCTTTTATGAATAATGACTTCCTTAATAAAAATTTAAAGAGTTTAAATCAACTACTTTCAGTTATAGAAAAAAAAGTTTCACAGTCTGAAGAGGATAAAACTGAAACTAATTATGTTTTCTTAACTCCATATAAACCCAATGAAACTATTGTAGTTGATTATTGGACTACACATGGAAATGTAGCAAACAATTTAAAATTAGGTACTGTATTAAATAATACTAAAGGAGTAGGGGTAGCATCTTCAGGTAATTATTTAATCACAACTACTTTAGGTGGTAAAAACACATTAAGTATGCAAGATAGATTAAATGCATATAGAAGATCTTTGCTTTCTAGAGACAGGATAGTTACTAAGCAAGACATTGTTGCACTTTGTAAAGAAATGTATGGACAAAAAATAAAAGGGGTTGATGTTAAAAAGGGATTTACTACAGGAATAGGTACTAACAAAGGTCTTACACAATCTATAGAGATTGAATTGCAAATTAATAAACAGATAGATACCTTAGATGAAGAATGGCAATCTTTAAACAATAATTTAATGCTTTATCTTAAAAAAAATTCAACAAATGTATTTCCCTATAAAATAAAAATGGTAAATTAATCATATTTTTACAAAGTTAAATCTCTTGTTATGAGTACAAATAAAAACCTTACAAACCATCTTGACCGTTCAGTTCTTTTGTTATTTCTGGGCTTTTTTCTAATTTCTGCAGGAACAGTAACCTATAAATATGTAAATAGGGCTTCATGTAATGAGGTGTTGTTTTCTATGGACGCAAAAGAATATCGCGTAGGAGATATGGTGAAATTGAAAGATAATAGTCCAAATGCTTCACAATGGGAATGGAATTTTGGAGATAGCTCTGAAGTTTCAACGGTTAAAAGTCCACTTCATATTTTTGATAAAGAAGGAGAATATAAAATTAAATTAAAAATAAATAATCTATGTGAGCGCGTAGAAACTATTGTAATAAAGGAAAAATTAAAATTATTAGATTCTACAAAGCTTCCTATTTTTGAAATTCCTTCAGAAATTAGAGTCGGTAAAACATTAAGAGTAAAAGACGAAACTGAAAATTCTACAACATGGGAATGGCGTTTTGGAGAAAACTCATCAATCGATGCAAACACTAAAAATGCAAAATACGTTTATGAAGAACCTGGAATCAAAACAATTTCTTTAGTTGTAAATGGTGATTTAGATTATGTTACTAAAAAGAGAATTGAAGTACTACCTATACCTGGACAAAAAACTGGAATTGCAGATATCGCTGAAATAGAACGTAACCGTCCGTCGAGAATAAAAGACGCACCAAGTACAGCTCCCATCAAAGATGCACCTATAAATGCAATTAAAGACGCCCCTACAACTAGTGAAAAACCTAGTGCGGCACCTTACATAAGTGAGAAAGAATTTTCAAGAAAAGTGCTTTTAGTATCAACAGAGGATCTAACTGCTAAATCTTTTTCAGATTTTTTCTGTGGAGATGTTAATAAACCTATTGTAGTGAATGGAGACAATACTACATTTCTAGTTTTTTGTCAGGATATTGAAGGAAAGAAAATAAAACTTAAAAAGCTTCAAATTTTCAGAAAAAAAGGTTCAAACTGTATCGATAATTTAGCAGTGGAATACAAAAAAAGTTGGTTTTAAACCAAAATGAAAACGTATGGAAACTAAAAAAAGAAATCAACACCGCGTCAACTGGATTGATGGAATGAAGATAAATAAAGACCATTTTATTGAAATGGAACATTCTTTATTGTCTCATATTAATCAAAGTGAACAAAAAGATATTTCTCCTATAAACTTTGGTTTACTCCCAGATTATAGTGAGTATGGAAGTGCTATAGACATATCACTATCAGTTGACGGTCAAGATACCATTTCAGTAGTGTTAAATAGATGTCGTGCAATTACACTTGGAGGGTATCAGATTGATATCAACGATCAAACTCGTCAATTATTAGAGCAATCTGGATACATATTGAAACAAGAATATGCTATTCAAAAAGATGATAATGAATGGTTTGTAATATTAACTGTTAATCCTTTTAATAGAATTCCTGTAGGCGATGCAGACCCAGATGAAGAACCGCCAAGACACCCACATGTTTTACCAGAATATAAACTAGATATTTTACCAAAGTCCGAAGTTTCAACTCAAGAAATAGGAAAACAGCATATAACTATTGGAAAAATAATTCTAGAAAATGGTAAACCAAGTATTGACCCAGATTTTATTCCACCGTGTCGCTCAGTTCAGAGCCACCCAGATTTGAAATTTACATATAATGGTATAGGAACATTTTTAAATCAAATGGAAGCGTATTCCATGCATATCATTCAAAAAATACACCAAAAAAAGCAAACCAATGACCTTGCTATAATGGCATTACATCTCACAGAGCAAGTGCTTAGGCACTTAAACGGTAGTATTACAGACTTTAGATTTAAAGACCGATATGCCCCGCCAGTACAAATGATCTCTAGAATTGTAAATCTTGGTCGGGTTATCAAAAGTAGTCTTGATGTTCACGTAGGAACTGGAAAAGAAGACTTCCTAAACTACTTGACAGACTGGTGTGACTTAAATCAAGGAGCATTTGAAAATGTTTTAATTGAAACTATAGAAATGGAATACGTCCATACAAATCTCAATGAAGCGCTCGTAAAAACTTCAGATTTTACAAAATTAATGCTATCGTTATTCAAAAAACTAAATGAATTAGATTTTATTGGTAAGAAATCTGATTCTGGTATTTTTGTAAAAGAAGAAGTAGTAGATAATACAGAAGTAAAAAGCCGCAGAAGTTTCTTACTAGATTAACTTCTGAAATATTAAACAATTTAAACTAACAACCATAAATTAAAACACGTATGAAACCAAAAAATAGCAAAGATAGACGTTCAGCATTTTTAAAATTCTTAGCACTTTTTGTTGTTACTGTAGGGATGGTTGTAGCAGCTGTATACTTTAATTTTAGAGTGCCAACAAAAGAAAATGATTTATTAAGAGCAGAATCTAAATTCTTAAACGAAGAAACTAAATTCCAAAGTAACTTTTATAAGGACATGGAAAAAGTAAAGGCAATGATAGATTCTTTAGACGTTCCTGGAGCACAGATTGACTATGAATCAAAAATGATTAGCAGTAAGCTTGTAGATATGCAAAAATCATTACCTACAAAGGACTCAACATACTTATACGATATGCACAGCTCAATTGTTGATATGTACCTAGAGTTAATAGCAAATAAACAAAAGTTGCGTTCCTTAAGTGATGCAGAAAATACAATAGAAGAATATAAGGACGCATATGAAAAATGCAGCCAGGACTTAAAACAAGCAGAACGAGAACTTAGGATTAAATAAAAAATTTTAGTAGTCCAATTTATATTTTCAGAAGTCAAATAACAATAAAACCGAGACATACGCTCGGTTTTGTTCGTTTTCAATATATAGATTAAATCATTTTTCTGCAATTACCTCTATCATCAAAGGGCAACAAAGAGTAGCTCCAGGAGTACTTTCCAATTCTGCCATTTCTTGAAGCGCTTCTACAACTTCTTCTTGAGTTAAAAGTCCTGCTTCAATTAGACGGGGAAAATAACTGTAATAAAATGTTTTAGGCCATTGCCACGACAAGTTATCTACCGTTGCTATTTTTTGCATAGGTCTAGAATGTGTTACTTTCATTCCAAGTTCTTGAAAAATTCTAGGTAATTCACGCCCTATATTAATTTCGCCACCCGAACCCTTAAAACTTTGCATTGCGGCATGTATAGCCTTTGTTAATTTAGGTTTGTGAGGTTCGGTTTGGTGCGTTGACCAATCGTAATATTCATGAATAACCATTTTTCCTCCGGGTTTAAGAGCATCATATACTTTATGTAAAATTTCTTTTGGATTAGAAAGCCATGCCAATGCCCATCGACAAAACATACCATCTAAGCTATTGGGAGTTAAATTCATTTCATTAAAATCAGAAACTATTCCTTCAATAGGAAGATGATGTATTGCAGCAATCTGTTTAAGGTGATTAATATATGCTGTGGATAAATCAATGCCAATGACTTTGCCTTTTACTCCTACGGTATATGCCAATTCTTGAGTACAAAACCCTGGGCCACTTCCTAAATCTAACAAAGTTTGTCCTTCTCTAAATTTTGCTAAACTCCATCCGTATTGTGCTTCACTAGCCCATACTTGATGTTGAACCCCTAAGCGATGTAGTTCTTTCGTGTCAGTCCCTAAAATGTAGGCGTTGTTTTCTTTCATTGGTTTTTAGTTAGTTGTCTATAAAGTTAGTAAAAATAAAAATGAAAGTAAAAAGGCTTAAAACACACTTTTTTCACATTGAATAGTTGAGGGTATTATTTTCTTCGGAAATATTAATAAATTAAAATTTCCGAAGCCATTCAAAATCAAACCTTATTTAATAATTCAATATAACTTCATATTGTTAATTATGAGATTTAAGTGATATTGAGTGAAACCACTTTAACACTTCTTTAAGAAAAATAAAATACGCTCAGAGTACCTTTAGCGTTGTTAAATAAAACATAAACCAATGATAAAAAGACATTTAAAAACGCCATTGTTCTTTATGATGGCTATCGCAATCTCATTTACTTCTTGTAAAGACACTGGAGGTGTTAGTTCTGGAGGAGGGGGAGAAAGTGCTAAACTTTCAGTTGACTTTGAAAAGTATACTTTAGATAATGGGCTAGAAGTAATTCTGCACCAAGATAAAAGTGACCCTATTGTATCTGTAGCTATTCAGTACGGCGTTGGTTCAAACAGAGAGAAAACAGGGAGAACAGGATTTGCTCACTTGTTTGAGCACATGTTATTTCAGGAGTCAGAAAATGTGCCACAAGACCAATTCTTTAAAAACATTCAAGATGCAGGTGGAACTTTAAATGGAGGTACTTGGAAAGATGGTACTATTTATTATGAAATTGTCCCTAACAACGCACTCGAAAAAGTGTTATGGATGGAGAGTGACCGTATGGGGTTCTTAATTAATACAGTTACTGAAGCTGCATTTTATAACCAGCAAGAAGTTGTTCAAAATGAAAAGCGCCAGCGTGTAGATAATAATCCATACGGGCATACAGGTTGGGTGCTTGATAAAAACCTTTATCCAGAAGGACACCCTTACAACTGGCAAGTAATTGGAGAGTTAGTAGACCTTCAAAATGCAACCGTTGAAGATGTAAAAGAATTTTACGATATGTATTATGGTCCTAATAACGCAACACTCGTGCTTGCAGGTGATTTTGAAACTGGAAATGCAAAAGAGTTAGTTGAAAAGTATTTTGGTGAAATCAAGAGACGTCAAGATGTTCCTCGCTTAACACCTATGCCCGTAAAACTTGAAGAAACAAAACGCTTATATCACGAAGATAATTTTGCAAAGGCACCACAATTAAATATGGTTTGGCATACTGTTGAACAATATACAGATGATGCCTATGCATTAGATTTTTTAGGTGAATTATTCTCTAGCGGAAAAAATGCACCGCTATACAAAGTATTAACAAAAGAAAAAGAGTTAACATCAAGAGCATATTCTTATAACTCATCAAATGAGTTAGCAGGAACATTTAGAATAAACATAACGGCAAATGATGGTGTGGACCTTGATGATGTTGAAGCTGGAGTTAATGAAGCATTTACAAGATTTGAAACAGAAGGTATTACAGACCGTGATGTTGAGCGCATTAAAGCAGGACTTGAAACTGGCTTTTATAATGGCATAAGTAGTGTTCTCGGAAAATCTTTTCAACTAGCGAGTTATAATGAGTTTACTGGAGACCCTAGTTTTATTGAACAGGATATTGAGAATATCAAGAAAGTAACTAAAGAAGATATTACACGTGTATATAACAAATACATAAAAGGGCAGCCATATGTAATGACAAGTTTTGTTCCTAAAGGACAATTAGAATTGATTACAGAAAACTCTACAAAGGCGCCAGTAGTAGAAGAGAAAATCACTGAGAATGTTGCAGTGGACATTGCAGAAGCAGATAGTGAAGTTTTAAAAACACCGTCAAATTTTGACAGATCTGTTGCGCCAGAAACAGGAGAGAGTCCAGCTTTAAAAATTCCATCATCTTGGACAGCTGAGTTGAGTAATGGAATGGAAGTTTATGGTATTGAACAAAACGAAATCCCTACGGTAAACTTTAGCCTTGTAATGGAAGGTGGTCATTTGCTTGATGATAAAAATAAAAACGGAGTTGCAAATTTGATGACCGATATTATGATGGAAGGGACAGCAAATAAAACACCGTTAGAATTAGAAGAGGAAATAGAGATGTTAGGTGCTTCTATTAACATGTACACAACGAGAGAGTCTATTGTAATTCAAGGAAATACATTAACACGTAACTTTGGGAAGACAATGGATTTAATCGAGGAGATTTTGTTAGAGCCACGCTTTGATGTGGAGGAATTTGGTCGTATTAAGATTAAAACTATTAATGACATTAAGCGCTCATCTGCAAATCCAGATAGAGTTGCAAGTAATGTTTATAACAAGTTATTGTACGGAGAAGACCATATTTTTAGCTACCCAACCAGTGGAACACCAGAAAGTGTTGAGGCGATTTCAATAGAAGATTTAAAAGCATTTTATACAAATAATTTTTCACCATCAATTTCTAAATTCCACGTAGTTGGAAAAATTGACAAAAGTGCAGTGATGAAAGAATTAAAGGATCTAGAATCAAACTGGAAGGCAAAAGAAGTAACTATTCCAGAATTTCCTATAGCATCAGCGAGAGATAAGGCGTCTCTATATTTTGTTGATGTACCAGATGCAAAACAGTCTGTAATTAATATAGGTTACATTGGAATGCCAAGAACAGACAAGGATTTTTATCCAGCCGAAGTGATGAATTATAAATTGGGTGGTTCTTTCAGCGGAAATGTAAATCTCATTTTACGTGAGGAGAAAGGATTTACATACGGTGCGAGAACAAACTTTAGCGGTAGCAAGATCCCAGGAACATTTACCGCATCGTCAAGCGTACGTACAAATACTACAGGCGAGTCTGTAAAGATTTTTAAAGAACAAATAGAAGCTTACAAAAACGGAATTTCTCAAGAAGACTTAGATTTTACTAAGAATGCCTTGATAAAATCAAACGCACGTCGTTTTGAAACTCAAGGTTCTTTACTAGGAATGTTGCAGGAGCGTAGTAGTTACGACTTGCCTGCAAACTATATTGAAGATGAAGAAGGAGTTGTAAAAGCAATGACGTTAGAAGAACACAAAAAATTAGCTAATAAGTACTTAGATGAGTCAAAAATGGCTTACTTAGTTGTTGGAGATGCCGCTACACAATATGCACAGTTTAAGGATATGGGCTTTGATGAAGTAAAACTTCTAGATACTGATGGAGAAGAAGTAAAACTAAAAAATGTAAAAATGTAATTTACATCTTTCTAATACATTAAAAAGAGCCTCGATATTTTCGAGGCTCTTTTTTATTTGAAAAAGCTATCTTTAATGCTAAAATGTGCAACAACCAAAAATAGTCAACTTGAAAAATCCATTCAAAAACATAGGCCCAGGAACGCTCGTCGCAGCTGCATTTATTGGGCCTGGTACTGTAACCGTTTGCACACTTGCAGGGGTTCAATATAGTTTTACGCTCCTTTGGGCAATGCTTTTATCAATTATTGCCACAATTGTTTTGCAGGAAATGGCAGCTAGATTAGGGCTTATTTCAGGTAAGAGTCTGGCAACAGTGGTTAAAAACGAAATACAAAACCCGGCACTCAAAGTAGGGGCGGTTGTTTTGATGTTATCAGCAATTTTAATAGGTAACGCTGCATACGAAGCTGGGAATATTAGCGGAGGAGTTTTAGGTCTTGAAACGCTTGTCAATACTGCTGTTTTAAATATTAATGACTTTGAGTTAAACCTTTGGAGTTTGTTAATTGGTAGTATTGCCTTTATTTTGCTGTTCCTCGGAAATTATAAGCTCATTGAAAAAGCGTTAGTTTCATTAGTAATTTTAATGAGCCTCTCATTTATAATAGCAGCAATAAGTACCACCCCTAATATTTCCGAAGTTTTAAAAGGTCTTTTTATCCCCACCGTTCCAGAAGAAAGTGTTTTAATGATTATAGGACTTGTGGGAACAACTGTAGTGCCGTATAATTTGTTTTTGCACGCCTCGCTAGTTTCTGAGAAATGGAACGGTGTGGCAGATTTAAAAGCAGCAAGAAAGGATTTATATATTAGCATTACACTAGGTGGGTTAGTATCAATTGCAATTATTATCTGTGCCGCAGCAGCACAACAAACCGAAATTAAAAATGCTGCAGATCTTGCAAAAGGATTAGAACCACTCTATGGCAATGCCGCAAAGTATTTATTGAGCATAGGGTTATTTGCTGCCGGAATTACGTCTGCAATTACCGCACCACTTGCTGCAGCTTATGTTGCTAAGGGAGTTTTTGATTGGAAAGTAGGGTTAAAGAATGTAAAATTTAGAATGGTTTGGGGTGTTGTTTTAGTGTTAGGAGTATTATTTTCTTCCATTGGGTTTAGTGCTATTGAAATCATTCGATTCGCTCAAATAGCTAATGGATTGCTGCTCCCTATCATTGCTGGTTTTTTATTGTGGGTAGTAAACAAAAAAAATGTATTAGGAAATTATGTAAATTCAAAATTTCAAAACATTCTAGGTAGTATCATTTTAATCACAACTATAATTCTGGGAGCAAGAACCATTTTAAAAGTAATAGGTTTACTTTAAAACTATTTATATGTTCAAAAATTACCCTATGCCTGGCAGAGCATAGTCAAAACCTTTATTTGTTTGAAAACACTTAAATTCAGTAGAAAAAAAATTAAAGCTTAATGTTATTCAATTAATGCACAACAAAATTAAAATAGACATCAATGCAGACCTTGGAGAAGGTATGAGTAATGACGCTCAAATAATGCCTTTAATTTCTTCATGTAATATTGCATGTGGTGGTCATGTGGGGAATGAGATGACTATTTTAAAGTCCTTAAAATTAGCAAAAAAGCATAATGTAAAAGTAGGAGCACACCCTTCTTTTCCAGATAAGGATAACTTTGGAAGGGCTTTAATCACAATGACTAAAAAAGAATTAACGCGGTCTATTTATGAACAAATAATGTTATTTTATAATTGCTGTGATCAATTAAAAATGAAGATGCATCATGTAAAATTACACGGCGCACTTTATAATTATGCAGCAAAAGATGCGCCTACAGCAGATGCTGTAGTTGAAGCCATTTTAGAAACAGGAGAGCGCCCTGTGTTATACGTGCCACCTAATTCTGTACTTGCCGAAAAGGCAAAAAATTTATTACCCATTAAGTACGAAGCATTTATCGACAGAGCGTATAATGAAGATTTATCATTAGTTTCAAGAAAAGAAAACGGTGCTTTGATACAAAACAAAAAGATAGCTCTTAATCAATTATTAAATATTGTCATTGATCAAAGTGTAAATACGGTAATAGGTGTTGAGGTGTCATTAAAAGCGAGTACATTTTGTATTCACGGTGACCAGAAAAATGCAGTTGAAATATTAAAATTTATTATAGACGATCTGCCTCAAAATAATATTATCGTTTCATGAAATACCCACAAATAAAATTTTACGGCAACAATGCATTTATATTAGAGTGGGAGCAAGTTATTTCAACAAAAGTTCACAATAACGTATTGCAGTTTCAAAATTATCTTACTAATAATTATAGCAATAAAATTATAGAGCTTGTTCCTGCATATAATTCATTGGCCGTTTATTTAAAAGAGTCGGTGCAATTAAATAAATTTATAGAGGTCATAAAAAAAATAAATATTGAGGCTTCGGAAATTTTAAAAACCGAAAGATTTCTTGTTCATATTCCAGTGTGCTATAAGAGTAAATTTGGTTTAGATATTTTAGAAATTTCAAGGCAAAAAAAGATTTCAATTCCTGAAATTATATTACGCCACACAGCCCTAATATATCCAGTTTATTTTATAGGTTTCCTTCCTGGATTTCCATATTTAGGAGGACTTGATGAGTTGTTATTTGTAAAACGAAAACAACAGCCTCGCACACAAGTTTTAGCTGGTAGTGTTGCTATAGGAGGTCAACAAACGGGAATTTATCCCAGTGATTCTCCTGGGGGGTGGAATATAATAGGACGTACTCCTTTACAATTATTTTCAGTTACAAAAGCAAGTAGCCTTTTAAAAGCAGGTGATAAGGTTCAATTTTATGAAATTTCTGAAGAAGAATTTAAAACTATTTCACATCAAATAGAAATGGGCGAATATCGAATAAGAAAGGAGATTCTTGATGATTAAATTACTTACTAGCGGTCTTTTTACAACAATCCAAGATAGAGGTAGATTTGGGTATCGCAATCAGGGAATACCTGTATCGGGGGCAATGGACATGGCGAGCGCTACTCTTGCAAATACTGTTTTAAATAATGTTGAAAATGAAGCTGTGATGGAGATTACAATGCTTGGTCCTACATTATTTTTTGAAGTTGATACTTTTATTTGTATCACTGGCGCAATATTTAATCCTATATTAAATGGAGTGGAGGTGCCTATGTTTAAACGTGTTCATGTAAAGAATAATAGTACATTAAAAATAGGAGCAGCACAACAAGGAATGAGAGGATATATCGCTGTAAAAGGAGGATTTGACGTAGAAAAAATTTTAGGTAGTTATAGTCAATATAAAGGTGTTACAAATTTATATCAGCTTAAAAAAGGAGATGAATTATCTTTAAAACAACCTAAGGTAGAGGGTTTTCAAATTTCAGAAGATAATATTATCAAAAAACTTTCTTCGGAAATATATCTTGAAGTAACAAAAGGACCAGAATTTGACATGTTGACTACGCAAGAACAAGAAATTTTACTCAATTTTAAAGGAGTGATAAACCCACAAAGTAACCGTATGGCATACCTTTTAGGAAATATTTTAAATATTAACCCTCCCGATATAATTACTAGCGCTGTGCAGCCTGGGACAGTTCAAGTTACTCCTTCGGGAACGTGTATTGTTTTAATGCGTGATGCTCAAACTACTGGTGGATATGCTAGAGTTTTACAGCTTACATCTAAGGCGATTGATGTTTTGAGCCAAAAACAACCAATGGAGCGTATCACTTTTCTATTGAAAAATTAAGGGGAAAATACCCTTAATTTTTTTAAGTGTTTTTCTATGATTTCACTTCATAAATTTTTAATGGATTTATATTTACTTACATTTAAAAATTACAATGAAAATTAAATAATAAGTAAAGCTATTTCAATGATAATGCTTGTGCGAGCTAAAGAATTCCTTAATGATTCAGATAATAATTATAGCATGGATCTAGCGATTAAGGAGGTCAAGGGTGATTTCAAAAGACTTATTAAATGGAACTAACCGATTATCTATTTGATGTGTTACCTATTTTTATAATAGAATTATTAGCACTTATTGCGGGGTTAATTTATTTAAAAACCATAAAACCAACCAAAAGTGATTATTTGATTGTTGGTTTGCTAGCCCTTACTTTTTTAATAGAATTGATGTCAATTTATTCTCCAATAGCTTATTTTTCTAATTATGAGTATTTTGGATTTATTAAGGATACTAAGTATGCTCAAAATACTTGGATGTATAATATTTATTCAATTATTAGCTTTCTGCTTTATAGTACTTATTTTAAGTGGAAAATACGTACAAAATGGCATATACAGCTTATTAGCATATTGTTATGGGTATTTGCTATAACAAGTATTATTAATTTGTTATTCACAGATGTTTTTTTTAGAACACTTTCAGTATATACAGATTTAGCAGGTACTACAGTACTTTTATTTTCGATTGGGGTATATCATATCCAACTTTTGCGTAGTGACGAAATTTTAAACTTTAAGCTGCTTTTACCATTTTATATTTCGATTGGTGCTACTATTTTAAGTTTATGTTTTGTTCCTTTTGCGATTTATGGTGGTTTTTTTAAGTCAGACATTAGTGAGGATTTTATTCAGTTACAATCAAATGCTTTGCTATTCGTAAATCTATTGGTATATTCCATTTATATTTTTGGTTTTCTAATATGTCTAAAGAAGAAATCTTACTAATTACTTATGTTATTGCGGTACTGCTAGGATTTACTGTATTTACCATTTTCTTTATTACTGCATTTCAGAAGAAGAAAAATAAATTTTTAGTTGAAAAAGTTAACGCACAACAACGTTTTGATAAAGAAATTGAAACCTCAAGATTAGAGATTCAAGAACAAACACTAAAAAATGTTGCATGGGAGCTTCATGATAATATTGGACAGTTACTAAGTGTTGCTAATATGCAACTAAATTTACTTTCAATGAAAGCACCTCAAGAGAACAAATATTCTTTAGAAGAGGCTTCTCAAACCATCAAACAAACTTTAAACGAAGTAAGGCTATTATCAAAGACTTTAAATAGTGATGTTATACTCAAAAATGGCTTAGTTGATTCGATTAAAAATGAACTTTCTCGTTTTGATAGAATGAAATTTTTAAATACTACTCTAAAAATTGATGGTGATGTGATTGTTCTTGAAAGTGATAAAGAGATATTAATCTTTAGAATATTTCAAGAGTTTTGCACTAATGTGCTCAAACACGCTAAGGCAAGTGTACTAAGTGTGCGCATTGCTTATGAAGAATCCTATGTGACTATAACCATGGATGATGATGGAGTAGGGTATGATGATAAAGTTAAGAGCAGAAGTAATGGATTAGAGACTATGAAAGGTAGAGCAAACCTTTTAAATTCAGAATTTAAAATAACATCAACACCTAATAAAGGAACTTCATTGTTTTTAAAATCCCCGTATAATGACCTCACAAAAACTAATTAAAATTGTAATCGTTGATGACCATCAATTATTTGCAAGTTCTTTAATGCAATTAATTAAGTCACTTAATGGATTTGATGTGCTTTTCTTTACAGAAAATGGTAAAACATTGAAAGACAAATTAAATCTTTCTTCTGAAATTCCAGATGTAATATTATTAGATATAAATATGCCTGTTATGAACGGACCAGAAACGATGGAGTGGCTGCACAAAGAATATCCTACAATTAAAGTACTAGCATTATCAATGGAAGATGAACAGCTAACTGTTTTAGAAATGTTACGTAAAGGAGCAAATGGATATTTGTTAAAAGATATTCACCCTGAGGAATTAGAAAAGGCAATGTATGAAGTCCATGAAAAAGGATTTTACCATACAGAGCACGTATCTCAAACTTTGATAAATTCAATAGGGAAAGATACTTCAATAGATGAGATTATCTTTAAGGAAAAAGAGCTAGTTTTTATAAAACTTTGTTGTACCGAAATGACCTATAAAGAAATTGCTGAGGAAATGTTTTTAAGTCCAAAAACAATAGATGGCTATAGGCAAGCTTTATTTCAAAAACTAGATTTACGTAATAGAGTAGGGCTTGTTATGTATGCTTTAAAAAATAACTTATTTCATCATTGAGATATTGAAAAAAAGCACATTTGTAAATTTAGCCCTGTCTAAAAATTACACATAATTAATTAATAATCAAATAATTATAGTTGACTACATAAAGCGTTAGTTAATCCTGTGTTGTTTGGCATAAATTCCAGATTACATCTTGAGGTGGAGGTGCGATAAAGGTAATTTTTTCCTTAAGTACGGGATGTACTAACGTCATTTTTTTTGCGTGAAGATGTATAGAACCGTCTTTATTACTTCTATCAAATCCATATTTTAAATCTCCTTTGATGGGGCTTCCTATTGTTGAAAGTTGAGATCTAATCTGGTGATGTCTCCCAGTTTCTAAGTGAATTTCTAGTAGTGAATAATTATCTAATTTTTTGATAAGTTGATAACTTAAAATAGCTTTTTTACTATCAGGAACTTCTTTAATATGTGCGTAACTTTTATTCTGTTTTGGGTTACGTTTTAAAAAATGAATTAGGCGATCATTGTGTTTTTTAGGAGTATTCTTGACTATTGCCCAATATACTTTTTGGGTATTTCTTTCGGCAAAAAGTTTATTAAGTCTAGTAAGTGCTTTTGAAGTTCTAGCAAAAATAACTACACCGCTTGTGGGTCTGTCAAGACGATGTACAACTCCTAAGTAAACCGCCCCAGGTTTGTTATATTTTGCAGCAATATATTCTTTTGCAACTTCCGAAAGGGGTTTGTCACCAGTGTTATCTCCTTGTACTATATCACCAGGGCGTTTATTGACCACTAACAAGTGATTATCTTCAAAGATAACTTGGAGATTATTAGCTGTGCTTAGCTTATTATCATAGTTTTTAATTGCCACAGTTGAGAGCTTTAAAATCTTTTGAGAATCAAATCTTAATATTGCTCGTCATCATTAGGGAAGTCACCTTTCTTAACGTCAATGCTGTATGCTTTAAAAGCATTAGTCATTTCGGCATACATATCAAGATAACGTCTTAAAAAACGAGGATTGAATTCGTGAGTCATTCCTAGCATGTCATGCGTAACTAATACTTGTCCATCTACACCACCACCTGCACCTATTCCTATAATTGGGATAGTTAGGCTTTTAGCGACTTCTTCAGCAAGTTTTGCAGGCACTTTTTCTAAAACAATTGCAAAACAGCCTGCTTTTTCAAGTAATAAAGCATCTTCTTTCAATTTATCTGCTTCTTCTTCATGTTTAGCCCGTACAGTATATGTGCCAAATTTATATATACTCTGTGGTGTTAAGCCTAAATGCCCCATGACAGGAATCCCTGCATTGAGAATGCGCTTAACAGATTCTTTAATCTCTTTACCTCCTTCAACTTTTACAGCATGACCACCGCTTTCTTTCATAATTCTAATTGCAGAACGTAACGCCTCTTTAGGATCACTTTGATAACTACCAAAAGGTATGTCCACAACCACTAGGCTTCTTTCAACACCTCTAATTACAGACGCTGCATGATAAATCATCTGGTCCAGTGTAATGGGTAGTGTAGTTTCGTGCCCAGCCATTACATTTGATGCAGAATCTCCTACTAATATTACGTCGATTCCCGCACCATCAACAATTTTTGCCATCGTATAATCGTAGGCAGTTAACATAGAGATCTTTTCTCCACGCTTCTTCATATCTACCAGTGTTTTTGTGGTGATACGCTTATATTCTTTTTTTGCTACAGACATAAATTAAATTATTGACCGTAAAAGTACTAATTTTGAATGGTATCAACTATATCTTGAAAACATGAAGTCGCTCATTATTGTTATCTGTCTCTTTATCTGTAATTTAAATGCAGATGCACAATCAAAATTTACAAAACAAAATGCCAAATCTATAATAGATACTTTTTTTGAAGGATTTCATGAGGGAGACACCTTAAAAATGAGTCAAACAATGGCTTCAAATATGGTTATGCAAACTGCTTATTCCACTAAAGATGGTCAACATAAAGTAGAAGATTCAAACGTAACAAGTTTTTTAACATCTATAGCAAATAGACCAACAAGTCAAAAGTGGGATGAGCAGTTACTTGACTACAATATTCAAATTGATGGTAATCTAGCGCATGTTTGGACTCCTTATAAATTTTATTTCAACGGAAATTTTAGTCACTGTGGAGCTAATGCTTTTACATTAACAAAAACAAATGAGGGGTGGAGAATACTACATCTCATAGATTCCCGAAGGTTTGAAGGGTGCTTAGATTAATTTTTTTTGTTCTCAATATGCGGTTGAAACAACCGTATTTAGTTTGTTTTTATATGCGGGAGATTGCTTAAATAATATTTTTAACTGATTGTCCCAGTCATTAGCAATAATGAAATAGCTGCTATTTACACGAGCCATTATAGTGCCGCAATCATTGCAGGTATGTTCGCTGTATTCCAAAAAATAATGTCCAAATTCATGAAAAGCTACAACCTTTAATATTTCGGTATCGAGCATGGCTACCCAGTTAACCACAATATTTTCAACTACGCCGTCTTTGTCTCTTTGCAGCATTCCTAGAATAGAACCATTTGGACTCGTTTTCAAATCTTCAACAACCGCAATTTTTTTTAACTTAAAAAGTTTTTCATGGTACGCTATGCCGTAGTTATCGCATTGTTTAAAAAAATCTTCGAGAAGTGGTTTTAGCCTACCGTCAATAGAGGTGTTTTGAGCATTACCTATAGAGGCAAATAAACAAAGGATAGATATTAAGATAATTTTTTTCATATAAGTAGTTTTTATTTCTGCTCTTTAAATTAACAGTTTTCGCAATCTAAAGAAGCTCAATAGATTATTTGGCGAATTAAAAAATGAAAGTAAATCTGCTACGTATAGAATTTTTTGAGAATTATAGGAATTAATTATGCTAATTTGAGGTTAAGCATAAATTTCATATTCTCAATATAATAACAACAATATTGCTAGATTAGTATGTTGTAATTTGTTTTAATTTAAATAATTTAATAAAAATAACTCTTATTGTTTTTTAAAAAGTGTTAGCAATCACTCATATTCACTTGTACGGCAAGTCCACCTTCGCTAGTTTCTTTGTATTTGTTAGCCATATCTTTTGCTGTTTGCCACATTGTAGCAATCACTTTATCAATAGGTACTTTAGCTTGTGAAGGATCTGCATCAAGCGCTAATTCGCATGCGTTAATTGCTTTTAATGCGCCCATTGCATTTCGTTCAATACAAGGGATTTGTACGAGTCCGCCAATGGGGTCACATGTTAATCCTAGGTGGTGTTCCATGGCAATTTCCGCAGCAATTAAACATTGCTCAGGAGAGCCTCCCATAAGTTCAGTCAGTGCTCCAGCTGCCATTGCAGATGACACTCCTATCTCAGCTTGACATCCACCCATAGCCGCGCTAATGGTAGCTCCTTTTTTAAATAAACTCCCTATTTCACTGGAGACTAACAAAAATTTACGCACGTCTTCAAAATTGGCATCGTGGTTTTCAATTACCATATAATACATTAAAACGGCAGGAATAACGCCAGCACTACCATTTGTAGGCGCTGTAACTACACGTCCTAAGGAGGCATTTACCTCATTTACGGCAAGTGCAAAACAGGAAACCCATTTAAGGATTTGTCTAAATTTAACCTCTGTATTTCGAATAGCACTAATCCACTCTGTAGCATTGTTGTACTTGCTTTCATCAGGCATCAATGTCTTGTGTGTAGCATAAGCACGACGGCGTACATTGAGCCCGCCAGGAAGCGTACCCACCGTATGGCAGCCCACATACATAGAATCAAGCATTACATCCCAGATAGCTTGTATTCCTTCGTTAAGTTCTTTTTCAGAACGAAGGGAAAGTTCGTTCTGTAGTACCATTTCTGAAATAGAAAAACCCTGTTCATTGCAATGTTTTGAAACATCTTTTCCAGATTCGGTTTGAAAAGGAAATTTGCTAAATTTCTCAATTTTCTTCTTGGCTCTTTTTCGCTCTTTTTGAACCACAAAACCACCGCCAATGGAATAATAAGACATGTGCCGCTTAGTACCATCTTTTAGTAAACATCGAAATGTTATTCCGTTAGGGTGAAAATCTAAAAATTTTCGATTAAAAATTATCTGTTCTTTTGGGATAAAAGGTACTTGGAGTTCTCCGTTTAAGTTTAATATATTTTGAGTAGCAATATTTTCAATTTCTTTGTCAATATTTTCTATCGGAAATGTAACTGGGTCAAAACCGCAGAGTCCTAATTGTACAGCAATATCTGTAGCATGTCCTTTTCCTGTTAATGAAAGTGAACCGTATAAGTCAACCGAAACTGCAACAATTTCATTAAAATAGCCATGACGCTTACAGTGGTCAATCCATCTTCCTGCAGCACGCCAAGGCCCTAATGTATGTGAGCTTGAGGGGCCTACGCCTATCTTTAACATATCAAAAACACTGATGCTTTCCATAACTTTAATTCTAGAAATTACAATAACAAATATAGGATAGTATTTGCCTAGATGTGCATTGGGAAGCTAAAATTATTCTAGTTATTGATTTAATATTATAATTATTTAAGCCTTGTTATGTTACTTATATTCTATCGTGTTTATAAAGTGAATATTGTTTTCTAACGGGTCCCGTTTTAAGTTGCATTTTCATTGTTGATATCTTTAAAAGTTAAATTATAGGATATAATCCAAATATATGGAAATATTCCTAATTTTGTAATATGGAAGACACTATTATCGGAAAAATAAAAAAGCAAGATGCTCGGCATGAGTCAGAAGTTTCTAAACAAACGGGGTTTCCTAGTCCTGCAACGCACTATTTGGAGCCCTCCATAGATCTTAATAAAGAGCTTACACAACAAAAAGATGCTACTTTTTATGTGCGAGTAGAAGGAGATGCGTGGTCCCAATTTTCGATATTAAATAACGATGTGTTAATTATAGACAAAGCAATAACACCTCGAGCTGGAGATTTAGCTTTAGTCGTAGAGGAAGGAGATTTTAATGTTATCTATATACCACTATCTTCATCAACGCATTCCTTTACGCTTTGGGGAGTTATTACATATATAATTCACAAGGTAAAATGATAGCAATGATAGATTGTAATAGCTTTTATGCGTCTTGCGAACAGGTATTTCGTCCAGATCTTTGGGGGAAGCCAGTAGTGGTGCTTAGTAATAATGATGGGTGTATCATTGCAGCAAATAAAGAAGCTAAAGCAATGACGCATATCCCTATGTTTGAGCCTGTTTTTAAAATTAAAGACCAACTCATTAAAAATAAGGTTACTTTTTTTTCTTCTAATTACACGCTATATGGAGAAATGTCTCAGCGTGTCATGAATATTTTAAGCACATTTTCTCCTTATGTTGAAGTCTATAGTATTGATGAGGCATTTATAGATGTGAGTGGTATGGAGCATATAGATTTAAAAGATTATGGTGTTTTAATTAAAGATACTATAGCAATACATACAGGCTTACCAGTAGGAGTGGGAATAGCACCAACTAAGGTATTAGCTAAATTAGCTAATAAAATTTCGAAGAAAGAGCCTAGGTTTTCTCATGTGTGTGTTATAGACACAGAGAAAAAACGAATTGAGGCTCTTAAGTGGGCAAAAACAAAGGATGTTTGGGGTTTAGGAAAAAAGCATCAAGAGCGCCTTAAGAACATAGGAGTATTTACTGCCTATCAATTTACAGAGTTGCCTTTATCGTGGGTTCGAAAACAAATGACCGTTGTGGGAGAACGTTTATGGCGAGAACTCCGTGGAGAATCTTGTATTGATTTCACTACAATACCTAAGCCCAAAAAAGCTGTGGGCACAGCAAAATCTTTTGGAACAAAACTAGAAGACTTAGAGCGTATTGAAGAAGCTTGCGCCTACTACATTAGTGAAGTAACCGAAGTACTGCGTACTCAAAAATCTTGCGCTACGTATGTACAAGTTTTTGTTACTACAAACTACCATAGCAATATAGATAAGCAGTATAGCGATAGTCGTACAGTAACCATGTCTGTTCCCACAAATGATACATTTGCTTTGATAAGAGAGGCAAGAAAGGCATTGCACCTTATTTATAAACCAGGATATCGCTATAAAAAAGTGGGAGTTAATCTTACAGGATTAATACCCCAAGAATATGTACAAGGTAATTTGTTCGAAAGTACAAAGCTACATGATAAACGATTAATGAAAGTAGTGGATGGACTCAATAATAAATATGGAAAAGCCACCGTGAGTTCTGCTTTAGTAGGGACTCGAGTAGAAGAATGGGAATTAATAAAAAAAGAGCGTAGTAAACGTATGACGACGCAGTGGGGTGATTTATTGACAGTTAAAAGTCACTAGTTTGTTTTTCTTCAGAAATTTAAACTAAAAAAATACTCAGTAAATTAAAGCTTATCCAAAAGCTCTTTAGCTTTAACGTGATTGTAAAAATTATTTTGAATAATGGAGCGGAGTGTGTTTTTTGCTTTTTGAGTATCCTCACTTTTTAAATAGGTTAGTGCTTTAAACCAATATCCTTTCTCAGCGTCAAGTAAGTTGCTTTCAATAAGATTGTTATATGTTTCAATAGCATTTGAATACTGTTTGGTTTCTGTAAAAGAAATCCCTTGAAAAAGCATAAGTGTTGCTCGGTTTTTAGATGTTGTAGCAAGCAGTTCTTCAGTGAAAAGTATAGTTTCGGTAAAATTTTCCTCTTCAAATAGTTGTTGCACTTTATTATAATTATCTTCATCTAAAGCCCCTCTTACAATTAACGATGGAAGTTCTGATGGATTATAAAACTGTGCATATAGTTCTTGTGTAGAACTACCAGTATTAAATATAGAAAAAACTGAAAGGGAAAGAACCAATAATGCCGCAATACCATACCAAGGATAAAAGTTTCTTTTAGTAGGAATCTCTTTATCCTGCATGATTTTTTCTAGAGTGCTTTCTAGCGCTTTAGTTTTTGAGCTAGAAAATAATTCTACATATGTTTTTACTTCGGTGTGCTCTATATTGTGTGCAAAACTCCAATCATTTATATTTAAAGTTTCACGTAATTGTTTTTCAAAATTTACGTGTTCATTAAATTCTGCACTCTGTTCCATTCTCTTCAAGAATAGTTTTTGCTCATTTTGGGTAAGTTCACTATTTAAGAAAGAATCAATTAATATGTGTTCTTCTTCGCTCATAATTGTTTTAACATTTTAAAACGGGGATCATTTTTAATAATTTGACTCAACTTTTTTTTACATTTAAAAACACGTTGTCTAGCTACAGTTTCAGAGTTATACCCTAGTTTTTCAACAATTATAGAATAGGCTGTTTTTGTAAAAAATAACTTTAAAACTTCTTGACAATTTTCAGAAATACTTTTAAGACTTTCATTAAATAACTCCCATCTTTTTTGTTCTAATAATGCCAAGGCTTGATCTTGTTCTTCATTAGGCTGTTCAAAAGCATGTAAACTTGTTACCCTTCTTTTTGATTTATTTAACTCTCGGCGCCATAAATTTTTACAAGCTGTAAATAGGTACGCTTCAAAACTTGAATTAATTTCAAATTTTTCTTTTCGATACCGGACTGAAATCTGGACGATTGCTTTTTGAAAAACATCCTCTGCATCGGCCTCTTGACCTTTATTCTGAATTACAAATTTGCGTACCGCAGGAAAATTTTCCTTGTATAATTTTTTAATTATTACAGAGTTGTTTGTAAGTAAGGCATTTAGGTATGTTAAGTTATTTTTCATTAAATTTATCTTATTCCAAAAATAAGATTTTAAAATTTGTGGGTAACAATTAAGAGGTTTAATGAACGTCCTTATGAAACCATTTTTTTAATTTAAATTATTATTATGAAATTTTTAAAACAAACTTTATTATTAACCTCTCTAATAATTTTCAGTTCATGTGAATCTGAAATTATAGAGCAAAACAGTGTTAATGAAAATTTTCAATCAAATATTACTAATTCTACACGGTCTGTTGAGATTGGAGAAGTATTAGTAGTATGGGAAGAAGGCATTAGCGAACGACGCAAAGAAGTTAAAAGACAAGATTTAATAGAAAGAGAGTTTCTTTTTACTTGGGATATTTGTCCCGAAAATCTTAATATGGAAATCTGGACATATAATTTAATGCATAGAGGTAAGCCAAAAGTTAAGACTGATAGTGATAGTGATTATGAGAAGTGGTTACCTAATGAAAACTGTCCAGAATAATTAAGTGATCAGAGTTATACTTTTATTGTTTTTATGTTGGCTGTACAATACTAATTTGTATAGCCAACATTATTTTGATACCTATAAAGGAATTGTTGATAATAACGATTTTCGACAGAGTGAAATAAGAATAGATAGCCTCTTAAATTCGCTTAAGCTTGAAAATGATATGCAAGGTTTTATCGCAATAGCTCACAAGTTTTCAATTGATTTAAGAAAAAATTCTATAGAAAAGGCAATATTTTATGCAAATCTAGAAATTGAAACATACAATCAATTGTGTATTGATGATGAAAATTTCAGAAATGCACTTTTCAATTTAGGTAGATTTTATTATACGAATAATCAATTCTCTGAATCACTTGATTGTTTTAAAATTGTTGCATATGCTAACGTAGATGATAATTTTACAGCTCGAGCTTATTGTCAAATTGGTAAAATCTATACGGTATTAGGGGACTATTATAGATCAGTTTTATATTATGAAAAAGGATTAGATGACTTAGCTATTCTAAACGATCGTAAAAATTTAATTACTCATTATTTAAATGTTGCTACTGTATACGAAGAAATTGGAACTAAAGAAAGTTTAGATGAAATGTTATTTAGTTTACTTAAGGTGGACTCTCTCTCTAAAATAGTACAAATAAAAGAGCGTGATCAATATATTTTAAACAATCAATTAGGAGATTATTATAATAACGATCTCACTTTTAATTATAAGATTTCAAAAAAACACTATAAAAAAACAATAGCATTAGCTCAAAAAGAAAAAAGTACTGAGGTATTGGGTGCAGCTTATAACAATACGGGATTATTATTAAATAAGATTAAAAATGATAGTGCTTATATTTATTTGAACAAAGCATTAGATTATATAGATGAACCCGAATATACCTATCAAGGCTTAGCAGACTACGCTTATGTAAATCAAGATTATAAAACTGCAATAAATTATATTAATCAGTCAATTGAATATAATATAGAAAAACAAAAAAGCAAAAACGAATTTATAGATGTAGCAAATTTACCAGAAAGCACAGACCATTATTTATTGCTATTGTCGATTTATAGAAAAGCGACCATTCTAGTTAAAAAATTTGAAGCCAATAATGAGATAGAACCTTTAAATTTAGCTTTGCAAAATTTAAAGGTTGCTGATAGCATCATTTTATTTTTGCAAAACAAAAGCCAAGAAGAATCTTCAAAACTGCATTGGCGAACTGAGGCCTCTGCTGTATATACCTTAGGTGTCTATATTGCAGAATTATTAAATGATGAAAATCTCGCTTTCTCTTATATTGAAAAAAACAAGACATCATTACTTAAAGAGGCAATTGTTAAAAATACTGTTAAGGAGCAAATACCTATTAGATTTAAGGATAGGGATTTCGCTTTTAGAAAAAATATTTCTAAAATTAAAATTGATCTAGTTGCGAATAATACTAAAAAGCTAAGAGATAGTCTTTTTTTCTTAAAATTGAATTATGAAGATTTTCAAGATTCAGTAAAAATATTGATGCCACCTATCGATTTGAAAGAGATAACAAAACCATTAAGTCTAAAAGAAGTTAAAGATAAAATGGATGATAATATGATAATTGTCTCTCAAATTTGGAATAAAAATGATGAATTTTCAAAAGACCTTTTCACTCTTTGGATCTCTAAAAATGAAACTATATTACACAAACAAAAATTAAGTCCAAACTTCGAAAATTCAATATTAACATTAAAAAACCTTTTGACTACGCCTTTTACTACAAAGGAAAGTCAAACTAAATTTCAAAATATATCACATAGTTTGTATAAGCAATTGTTTGCTACGAGCTCTATTAAAAAAATGGTTAAAGGAAAGCACTTGTTGATAGTGCCAGATGGTGATTTACAAAATTTTGTCTTTGACGCATTGATTACAACTAATAATAGCAATGATTATTTAATTAAAACTAACAATATTAGTTATGCAAATTCGGTGTCTTTTTTATATAAAAATAGTGAGAGAGAACGAATTGCAAAAAATGGATTTTTAGGTTTTGCACCTATAAAATATGACTACGATAAACTATCAAATTTGCCTAATTCAAAAAATGAAATTGAAAATTCATATAGACAATTTAACGGTCATATAAAACTTGGGACTGAAGCCACAAAAAAGGAATTTCTTAAAAACAGTAATAATTTTAATATCATACATTTAGCAACTCATGCAGATGCAGGAGAACAACCTTGGATAGCATTTAGTGATAATAAAATATACCTTAACGAATTGTATAATTCTAAAAATCAAGCAGAATTAGTTGTGCTTAGTGCATGCAATACTTCACTAGGCGAAACAGCGAAAGGAGAAGGTGTACTTAGTTTAACTAGAGGGTTTTTCTATGCAGGTGCAAATAGTGTAATTTCAAATGCTTGGGAAGCTAATGATAAGAGTACTAGCGAAATTTTACAAAGTTTTTATAAATACTTCAAAGAAGGAATGTCAAAAGCTAAGGCGCTACAAAGTGCAAAAATTGATTATTTAAAAAACCATTCACTTTCAGAAAGCTCTCCTAGTTATTGGGCCTCATTACTATTAGTTGGGGGATATGAAGAAACTATTACATCTAATGAAGGCTTAAGTTTTTTAATAATTATAATTGGTTCAATTATTTTTATGGTATTTATGTTTTTTGCAAAAAAAATACAGTTAAAGATTTAAAAATAAGCGTTTTATGTTTTTTTTAAATAAAAATTCAAATTTCATAACATTTTAAGGGTAACAAATTAAAGTCTCTTTGAACAGTAGTGTAAAGGAACATTAACCATAAATATAAATGTATTATGATTTAGCTATTCTATATAAAAAAGAGAAAGCCTCTACTAGGTAGAAGCTCTCGTGGTTCGTCAAAACCGAAATAAACTTTCGTTTAAATCTTAGGCAAGATACAAAATATTTAGATAAGATTTAAAAGTTGGTGAATTTCAAGTGTTATGCTAGGCACTTTAAATAAGCCGCGTAAGCCGAAAAGCGCAAGAGTAGGCACCTTATTAAATATTTATATTATGAACATTTTAGACTCATTAAGAAGACCTTATTTTGCAGTATTTCTTTCTGCATTAATATTATTTGTTTCTTGCGAAAAAGCTATCTTAGAAACAAATGAAAGTATGCCAGTTCAAACTGCAGAACTAAATAGGAGTACTAACGCTTTTAATTATGAAGTGTATAATGAATTGATACGAAGTTCTGATCTTTCAGAAATATCTACTACTTTAATAAATAATGAAGTAGGTGAAATGAGAACTGTTGAAAAAAGTAAGACTATTTTAGATATTACTAATGCACACTTCGGTAGTGATATCGAATTACCAGAGGAATTTCATGAGATAACTGATTCTGATGCAGAATATATATTAGATGTTTCCTTAGCAAATGGTTGGGTAAATCAAGTGGATATTGATTTGATACGTCAATTTGAAACAGACATAAATAACTCAGATTTTGATACTGCATTAAGAAATTATGAAAATACTGTTTTAAGCTTGAGGTTAGATAGTAAGGAATTTGCTAAAAAGAATAACCTAGCAAATTCCCTCAGAGCAATGAACCATTATAATCCGGAAGGATTTAATAAGGTTGACTCATGTTTCACTGCAGTGTTATCACTTACGTTAGCT
Source organism: Patiriisocius marinistellae (assembly GCF_009014635.1). Lineage (GTDB taxonomy): Bacteria > Bacteroidota > Bacteroidia > Flavobacteriales > Flavobacteriaceae > Patiriisocius > Patiriisocius marinistellae. The sequence goes on from NZ_BKCF01000002.1 coordinate 404,257, forward strand.
ACTGTAAGTTTACTTACATGCATTGCTGTTTGGCCATGTTTTTTTGCAGGTGCAGCATATACTCTTGCTTATATTAATTATATTGATCAGTGTACAGATTAATTTTGAGCTATAATAATTTTTCAAAACCAGCAATATCAATTGCTGGTTTTTCTTTTTGAAATAAAATAAAACAATGTAGAAGCCAAAAACCCTACAAAAGAGAAAACTGCTAGCAAAATAAAAACATATTGATGCCCTTCAAACCCTTTATAATTATCTAAAAAATAACCCATCATTGGCCCAGCAAAGATATCTGGCGTATAGCCAATAAATGAAATTATACCCACAGCAGTCCCAGTCAATGCTAGTGGAATTTTACCTTCTCTCATTACAGCAAAATATAGTACCCGGGCAGCATAAACTCCAATAGCAGTAATAATAATAGTTATAAAAAACAGAGGGGTAGTGCCTTTGCCTAATACACCTGAAGCAAATAAAACTGCACCAACAATTGAAAGCAGAAAACCAAGTATTAAATAAAAAGAGGGGCGAGATTTATCTGCTAAAAAACCAATAATAACGCCAACCACAGGACGAATAAACAATAAAAAAGTCCCTGTTTTTGCAGCATCCACTTCACTATATAGCATAACTTCACTTGCGTAAAGAGAGAATATATCTGTTATTTTATAACCCACATATGCACAAAGAATAATAATCATTAACAACCACACAGAAGGTAATTTAAGAACTTCAATGATATTCTTCTTCGTTATTTTTTCGGTAATAATCTTTTCTTCGGAAATGTTAGATTTCAGAAAAAAGAAAACTAGAATCCCTACTAACGCAACAAGCCCAGACGAAATATAAACAACCAATGTAAAAGCGTCTCGCTGCTGAAATGTATTCAATTCAACATTTCCGGATGGTACAAACAATGAAAATATATAAACTCCTAACAACCCGAAAAGTGCGCCAACTAATCCGCGGCCTCCGTCTAAAAATCCAAAGGCTTTTCCTTGACTTGTCTCGCCACCCCAAACACGGGTTGCTTTTATCATAGGTGCCCAAAAGAGGAAAATTGTTGTAAATCCCCAAAAACCATAAAGTATGATGAGTGTTGAAAATGAAGGTTGGTTGGCATATAAAATTCCACCAGCAGCTGTTAATAACAATGCAATACTCATTAATTTGCGAGGTTCAAATCTATCTGCCAAGGGACCACCTACAAGATAACTACACAATGCTACGAGCCCATAAATAGAAAAACAATATCCCAATTGGGTGTTAGTAATATGATAGACATCAAGCACAGTCGCTCTAAATACACGAGCCAACACAAAGGGAAGAATAAATACAGCCTCTCCTGCTAGAATGAGAAGCAGAATATATATGGGAGATTGATTAGAAGATTTGGTTGGTTTCAAAAATAAATTTTAACGAAGCTAAAAGATAGGTTTAAAAAAGCAATAGTCAAAAATATACTTTAAGCCAATAAAAAAATCCCCAGTCAATAAGGGACTGAGGATTTAGTAGTATAATATTTTTTTTAATTTAACTGCTCAGTCATATATGTTGCAACACCTTCGCGGTCTGCGTTCATTGCTGTAGCTCCTTCTTGCCAGTTTGCTGGACATACTTCACCGTTTTTTTGTACGTGAGTATAAGCATCAATTAATCTTAAAAATTCAGATGTATTTCTTCCTAGAGGCATATGGTTAATGCTCTCGTGGAATACTGTTCCTTCTTCGTCTATAAGATATGTAGCACGGTATGTAACATTATCTCCATCAACAAGTACAGTTCCTGTTTCATCATCAAAACGCTCGTTAGTGATGTCAAGAATATCTAGCTGGTTTGCTAAGTTTCTATTTGTATCTGCAAGGATAGGGTAGGTAACTCCTTCAATACCACCGTGGTTTTTAGGAGTGTTTAACCATGCAAAATGAACTTCTGGTGTATCACAAGATGCTCCAATTACAATAGTGTTTTTATCTTCAAACTGTTGCTTTGCAGCCTGGAATGCATGTAATTCTGTAGGACACACAAAAGTGAAATCTTTTGGGTACCAGAAAAGGATTATTTTTTTATTTTCTTGTTGTGCTTTTTCAAGAATATTAATTTTTTTAGTTACACCTGTTCTATCGGTTGAATCTACTGAAAGGTTTGGGAATTTTTTTCCTACAAATGCCATTAAATCTCTATTTTATTAAATTTTACATTAAAAACAAAATACTCTGTTTTTTTTTCGGAGTGCAAAAGTACGCATGATAACGACAACTTTAAAGGTTTAATAAATCTATTTTTTAGGAATAGGTTTCTTTTGTTTTAATCTAGTTTATGTATAAGATTTGGAAAAAAAAGTACTTCCCATTTCTGAAAAGTACTTTAATGTAATGCCAATTGGGCATTGAGGATTCACAGGATTAGTACCTCACATTCTAATCTTGCATCATTAATTAATCTAAAATAATTGAGCTTTCAAAATTTGACTTTATTTAGATATTTAATTTTAAATATCTTCTGTTTTATATCTTGTTCTGTAATCAATTGATTTTTAATGTTTTGTAAAAGTAAAATATTTATAAACATTTAGTGCTAGGTATTTCTACGTGTTTTTAATTTAAATACTTTTTTTAATGTCTGCCACGATGTCAGTCTCTTTCCGCTGGCACATTTGTTGTCTAATAGCAACCGTGTTAAGGAATTAATATTTCCGAAGACACTTAAATAGAAATCATTAAAAAGTAAAACATAAAACTATGAGTAAAATAATTGGAATCGATTTAGGGACAACAAATTCTTGTGTGTCTGTAATGGAAGGTAGTGAGCCTGTGGTAATCCCAAATGCTGAAGGAAAAAGAACAACACCTTCTGTGATTGCATTTGTGGAAGGTGGCGAAATTAAAGTTGGGGACCCTGCAAAAAGACAAGCAGTTACAAACCCAACAAAAACCATTTCTTCTATAAAAAGATTTATGGGTAACAAGTATAGCGAGTCTTCAAAAGAAGCTGAGCGTGCTGCTTACACTGTAAAAAAAGGAGATAATGATACACCACGTGTTGATATTGATGGACGTTTATATACGCCACAAGAATTAAGCGCAATGGTGCTTCAAAAAATGAAAAAAACGGCTGAGGACTATTTAGGTCAAGATGTAACTCGTGCGGTAATTACTGTACCAGCTTACTTTAATGATAGCCAACGTCAAGCTACTAAAGAGGCAGGTGAAATTGCAGGTCTTAAAGTAGAACGTATTATTAATGAGCCTACAGCGGCTGCATTAGCATATGGTCTTGACAAGAAAAGTACAGATCAAAAAATTGTTGTATTTGATTTTGGTGGTGGAACGCATGATGTTTCTATCCTTGAATTAGGTGATGGTGTTTTTGAAGTACTTGCTACAGACGGTGATACGCACTTAGGTGGTGATGATGTTGATCAAAAAATTATCAATTGGTTGGCTGATGAGTTTCAGTCTGCTGAGGATATGGATTTGCGTAAAGACCCAATGGCGTTACAACGTTTAAAAGAAGCTGCTGAGAAAGCGAAGATCGAATTATCTTCTTCTGCACAGACTGAAATAAACTTACCTTATGTAACGGCTACTGCTAGTGGACCTAAGCACTTAGTAAAAACATTGACACGTGCAAAGTTTGAGCAATTGATTGATGACTTAGTAAAAAGAACAATTGAGCCTTGCCAGACTGCAATGAAAGCTGCTGGATTGACAAATAGTGATATTGATGAGGTAATCCTTGTAGGAGGTTCTACACGTATTCCTGCAGTACAGGAAGCGGTTGAGAAGTTCTTTGGGAAAGCGCCTTCGAAAGGAGTGAATCCAGATGAGGTTGTTGCTGTTGGTGCTGCCATCCAAGGTGGTGTATTGACCGGAGATGTGAAAGATGTATTGTTACTTGATGTAACACCACTTTCATTAGGTATTGAAACTATGGGTAGCGTAATGACTAAGTTGATTGAAGCTAATACGACAATCCCAACTAAGAAAAGTCAAGTATTCTCTACGGCTGCAGATAATCAACCAAGTGTTGAAATCCACGTATTGCAAGGAGAGCGCCCAATGGCAAATGATAACAAGACAATTGGTCGTTTTCACTTAAGTGATATTCCACCAGCACAGAGGGGTGTACCTCAAATTGAAGTAACCTTTGATATCGATGCAAACGGAATTATTAAAGTAAGTGCAGAGGATAAAGCTACTGGTAAGAAGCAAGACATTCGTATTGAAGCATCTTCTGGTTTAACAGAAGAGGAAATTGCTAAAATGAAGCAAGAAGCTGAAGCTAACGCAGATGCTGATAAGAAAGCGAAAGAAACGGCTGACAAAATCAACGAAGCTGATGGGATGATTTTCCAAACGGAAAAGCAACTTAAAGAATTTGGTGATAAAATATCTGACGATAATAAAAAGCCAGTTGAAGAAGCTTTAGTTGAGTTGAAAGCAGCTTACGAAACTAAGAACGTAGATGCTATCACGCCAGCGCTTGATAAAATCAACGAAGCTTGGAAAGCAGCAAGTGAAGAAATGTACAAAGCACAAGCAGATGCACAAGGTGGTGCTCCAACCGGAGAGCCAACAGCAGACGCAGGAGCTGATGAAAGTGCAGATGTTGAAGATGTAGACTTTGAGGAGGTGAAGTAAATGAGATAGCAAATCACAGATTTGCGTAATCGAATTTATTCCGACCGATAACGTCGGAATCTTCAAAACTCGATATAGTACTAAGAATCCCAATCTAATTAATTTTAGGTTGGGATTTTTTTATTTCTTAAGTAACGTACTGGTATTTTGTGTGTTAGGTTTTCTCTTCGGATATCCATAAACAATCAAACATATTTTTTCTATTTTCACAAAAATTAAAACAAATGGATTTTTAAAATTTATCTATTAAAACCCCAAAATTACTTAACCAAGAAAAAATGAATTCATGAAAACAACAACATTACTTTTAACAATTACATTAGCAACATTAGCTTCTTGTTCCAGCTATACTCGTATAGGAGATTTAACAGGGATTAGTAATCGAAATCTTGATGATAGCCAAGAATACGTACTTATAGAAAGAGAAGTTGAAGCTGTTGCAAAATCTGATAATGATGCACTAGAACAAGCTGTAGATAATATGACTAAAGAATACCAAGGAGAGTTTTTGCGAAACGTAAAAATATACGTAAAGAGTAATGGAAAGAAAGTGAAGGTTATAGGTGATGTATGGGGAGTTCAAAATACAAATGTAAACGTAACTGCGAGTGCGGTAGCTGAAATTAATTTACAAATTGGAGATAGTGTAGTCTTTAATCGAAGAGGAAAAATTATTGATGGAAAAATTATTGGCTTAAATTCTAATTCGGTTATTGTTGAATATGGCAAAAAGAATAAAAGAATGGAAGTTAAGTATGACGATGTAACAAAAACAGAATAAAAAGATAGCACTATAATATAGATAATAAATTTTTTAAGATGAAAAACTACTTAAACTTAATTTCAACACTTATTTTACTTGTTTTTTTTATTGCTTGTAATAAAGATGATAATTCGGGTACGCTTAAGGTGATTAATCAAAGGGATTGTATATTCAATATATTTGAAGGGACTTCAAGTGGTTCTCTTATTGGAACAGTTCTTGAAAATGAAACTAAAAATTTTGTAATAAATATTGGAGATTTAGATTCTGAAGGTTCTTTTTACTATGCAGATCCACAAGATGAATGTGAAGGGTTTTCTGGTGAACAATTTAATATCGTAATTGAGGATGGTGAAACAACTACAATTCTTCTTGACTAGTATATTAATATAAATCAATTTTTTAATCCCCAATCTAATTAATTTTAGGTTGGGATTTTTTTGTTCTAGTTTTTTCTTCGGAAATATTAAAACCTAATCAATAGACACATTTGCATCTGTATAAGTAAAAACTGCAGCACTGCCTACCGCTTTAGTTTTTAAAGCTAACGCCGAAATATTTGCATTAAAACCATTAAAAGATTGAGCCTCAGTAGAATTTTTTGTAACATTAATTGGGAATTCAGCAATACCCGTCCAATTTGCAGGAATGTTACTCTTTTGTCTAAATAAAAGAATGTTTGAAGCCGTATTATAACTTGCGGTAAAATAATCTAATACACTACCCGTAACTAAGCTTACATTAAAATCTTTTAATTCTATATACTGTAAACTCACGCTTATAGTAATATTAGATTCATTAAAAGCTTTGCTTGGCACTTCGACCCCAGCAGTTTCAGAAACTTGGAGCGTAGCAGTTGCAGTGCCGTTATTCTCTACAGTACCCAATGGCGCAGCAGATATTGTGGCAAGTGGCATTGATACTGATTGCGCTATACTATTAAAAGATATTAGACATACAAACAATGCCAAGGCTATTGAATATTTCATTTTATAATAATTTTATTACAATTATAGGTCTTTCAAAATTAAACAAACTTTGTTTTAAATTATTATCGCTTTCAGATAAATAGAATAAAATTTATACAAATCAAAACCTCATGTTAAACCTTTATGATACATGTAATTTATGTATATTTTTGCCTACTAAAGGTAACCTATGAAAGATAATGCAGTAGTAAGCTATATAAAACAAGTTCTTAAAAATATGCCAAACGATTGGTTGAACTTAACAACCCATCGTTTAGATATTTACGAGGAGAAGTTAGCTAAAACCCAATTTTTAGACCAATTTGAAACATTGTTTAGAGATGATAATTCAGAAACATCTTCATTAAATATACTGCCCACTGCGTATGATTATATACGATTAGGGCATCCACTATCATGTATATTAGAATGGGGGATTGCAAAAGAACAAAATGAGGAATCAGAAAATATTATTAGCTTTTCTTCAAAGACAACTCCAGTGTTGGCTATTTTAAGGAAGAACTTGTTAGATAATAAAAAAACCCAAATTCTTTATAAGGATTTACTGCCTCCTTTTTTTAATGAAGAGACAATTAAAAATGTGTACGGTTATAATTTTGAGGTAAAAAAGGTTAAAAGTATAACTGAAGTTTCAGATTTTGATGGAAGCATAATTTATATTTCTGAAGAAGAAATAATAGGGTCTTTTGAAATTAATGAAAACATTGATTTTTACGTCAATCTTCATGGTGAAATAGGTAGTGTTTTAATGGTTAGTGGTAAGGATAATGAACGTTATATTTCAGAAATACAACACGTAAGAAGGAGAGAAACTATTGCAATGACGCCATCTAACGCTATCATTGCTTTAAAATCCTTTGTTGAAAAAGCACCAATTGAGAAAACTAATAGCGAAGTGGAAAAAAACAAAGCTTCGGTTTTAGATTCTATAATTGATGTTACGGGAACTACTGGAAAACCTTTAGTGGGGTCAAGTGGGTTATCAATTCAATATGCAATTATGATGGGGCTTATTGATGATGCACTTGAAAATCACAAAGGAAAAGCAATAAAGTTTATTGTACCTACAAATTGTTATGGTGGTACTAATGACCAAGCTAGGCGCGTAGCTGCTTGCAACGATAATGTAGCAGTTGTAGACCTAGAGGTGGATGGTGATAATGATATGGTTCAAAGTATTGATAAAGTATTAAATCAAATTGCAAACCAAGATGCTATTCCTTACATTATTGCCGAGATCCCTACAAACCCAAGGGTTGAGGTTCCAGATTTATTAAAGTTAGAAAAGGTTTTAAATAAAGAACGCAAAACCGCATCTGGTGCTATAGCAATTGATCCTGTTTTTATTCTGGATCAAACATTTTGCCCAAATGTTCATTTTTTAGGTAAAGGCGAAGTGTTGTCAAAGGGTAGAGCTATTTCGTATGTTAGTGGATCAAAATTTCCTAGTGGAGGAAAGTGTACTGCGGGTTATGTCGTCGGAAATATTAAGGCCGAACATTTAATGAATAAAATTGAAACTCATCTTTTACTTTGTGACAACGAGGCTACGGAGCTTCAATATGAAATTTTAGCAAAGCAACTTCCCTCTATGAATGAAAGGATAAAGGGTGCTTATAAAAACACAAGAGAATTTGTAAACTTCATTAATGAAAAACTACCAGAGGCTAAAATAAATTTCGTTTCAGAAGAACTTGCAGAACATGGTTTTACACCTTCAGTCTTTTCTTTAGATCTCCCTACAAAAGGAAATTCCACAGAAGAAAAGGAAATGTACAAAAGAGCATTAAATCATAAATTAATTAATTTAATGATTACCGAAATTCCTAATGAAAGTAAATACTGTGTGAGTTACGGGCAATTAAAAGGTGTTTATTGGACCATTCCAGCAACCTCTACGCAAGGAACAACTAAGGAAGGGGATAAGGATTATATTGCTAGGGTATCACTGTCAGCAAATATGGATATGGAACACCATAAAAAAGTCTTTACAGATTTTGTTGAAAAAATTTGAAAATTTTTACTTTTAGTATATATTTTATTTTTGGGAAGTCGTCAAACTTAAAAATTTAGCGACTTTCCAAATATGCCTTAACTTTGTTTAAGCAACTAATTAGCTATGAGTAATATACTTTGTTGTGTGCAGTTTTTATTCCGCTATTCTTTTTTTTAAGTCAATTCTTTCGTGTAATATTCTTGTTATTTCCACGTGGTTTTGGCTCAATGCTCTGTAAAATATTATGTGTCGATTTGATTTTTTTCCTAAGAGTTGTTTGGATATTCCGTCGTAGTTTTTTCCCAAGTCAGGATTATCAGCAATTTCTTGACAATTATAAATCAGTTCGTCATAATATTTGTCAGCTTGTTTTTCTGACCAAACCTCGAATGTATATTCCCAACTTTTTGATAAATCAGCAACAGCCTTATTCGTAAATTTATATTCAGCCATTTACGTGCTTTTTGGCTTTTAAAGATGCAAGATGTTTCTTTGGGTCAAAATCGTGCGCTATTCCGCAGTCAATTCCTTCTTGAATTGCTTTTTTTAGAGCAATTACTTTATTTTCTTCTTCCTCCAAAAGTCTCAGTCCAGCACGTATAACTTCACTAACATTTTTAAAACGTCCCTCGCTTATGCTATTTTGCACAAATTGGTCAAAATAATTTCCGAGTGATATTGATGAGTTTTTATTCATTTTAAAACTAAATTTACTCAAATATACCAAAAATTGGTATTAAACAAATTTTTCTCCAAATTGCACACAACATGAATTAAGATTAATGAATACTACTATTAATTAATACCTTCGGAAATTTTAACCATCAAATTAATTCCATAAAATTAAAAACTACACTTGAATGATTCCTAAGTTAAATGGCTTTTCAATAGGAGCGTGGTCTGCGGCTTCTATTCCCATGCTAATCCACTTTCGAGTATCTAATGGGTCTATAACTCCGTCTGTCCAAATTCTTGATGCTGCATAATATGGTGAAATTTGCTCGTCATATCTGGCCTTAATTCGGTCATATAATTCTTTCTCAACTTCTGGTGTAATTTCTTTACCTTGTTTTTTTAAAGAAGCAGTTTCAATTTGTAATAGTACTTTTGCAGCACTGTTTCCACTCATTACAGCAAGCTCAGCACTTGGCCATGCTGCGATAAGCCTTGGGTCATAGGCTTTTCCACACATTGCATAATTTCCTGCTCCGTAGCTGTTTCCTATAATAATTGTGAACTTAGGTACCACACTATTACTTACTGCATTTACCATTTTTGCACCATCTTTAATAATACCACCGTGCTCACTTTTGCTACCTACCATAAACCCAGTCACATCCTGTAAGAATACTAAAGGGATTTTTTTCTGGTTACAATTCGCAATAAAGCGTGTAGCTTTATCAGCACTATCACTGTAAATTACTCCGCCAAATTGCATTTCGCTTGGTTTTGTTTTAGCCTTCGTAGTTTTTACTAATTTACGTTGATTAGCAACTATTCCTACAGCCCATCCATCAATACGTGCATAACCCGTTAAAATAGTTTGTCCATACCCTTTTTTATATTCTTCAAAATCACTATCATCTACAAGACGTGTAATGATTTCTCGCATGTCATACTGATCAGCTCTAGATTTTGGTAGAATTCCAAAAATTTCTTTTGGATCATCCTTTGGTTTTACTGATTTTGCACGGTTATATCCGGCCTTATCATATGCGCCTATTTTTGACACAATATTTTTAATAGTATCTAAAGCGTCTTTATCATCCTTAGATTTATAGTCTGTCACTCCGCTAACCTCACAATGTGTTGTTGCGCCACCTAGTGTTTCATTATCAATACTTTCACCTATGGCAGCTTTTACTAAGTAACTTCCCGCTAGGAAAATACTTCCGGTTTTATCAACGATCAATGCTTCATCGCTCATAATAGGTAAGTAGGCACCACCAGCAACACAACTTCCCATGATAGCGCTTATTTGAGTAATTCCCATACTACTCATCACTGCGTTATTACGAAATATACGTCCAAAATGCTCTTTGTCAGGAAAAATTTCATCCTGCATAGGCAAATAAACCCCAGCACTATCAACAAGATAGATAATAGGTAGTTTGTTTTCAATCGAAATTTCTTGCGCACGTAAATTTTTCTTTCCTGTAATAGGAAACCATGCACCCGCTTTTACTGTTGCATCATTAGCAACAACAATACACTGAACACCGTTTACATATCCTATTTTTACAACAACACCGCCACTAGGGCATCCTCCGTGTTCTTTATACATACCTTCTCCAGCAAAAGCTCCTATCTCTATAGAAGGTTTTTTATCGTCTAGTAAGTAAGAAATACGTTCTCGTGCCGTCATTTTTCCTTTGGCATGATGCTTTTCAATCCTTTTTTCACCACCACCAAGTTTTACTTTGACAAGGCGTTGACGTAGGTCTGAGGCTAATAGTTTATTATGATCTTCGTTTTTGTTGAACTTGATATCCACGTGTATTTGTTTTGAGCTAAAATACAAATTATCCAAAAAATAAGTCCCTTGTTTTATATTAATCAGAAATATTATTTATCTAGAAAATAATAAAAAGCATTTACAATACTCACTTAGTATATTTTAATAAAAATTAGTAAAAACAAAACTAGGTATATTGTATTTTCCTCGGAAATATATGCCTAGGAAAATATATTGTATTTTACTATATTTGTATAAATAATCAAATAATACGTATGAAAAAGTTAATCGCCTTTGCTGGAAGTAATAGCTTAAATTCTATTAATAAAAAATTTGCTATTTATACCGCTAATCAAGTGAATAATACCACTGTTGAAATATTAGATTTAAACGATTTTAATCTACCAGTTTATGGAATAGATTATGAAATAAAACACGGTATACCAAACGTTGCACATCAATTTCTAGAAAAAATAAAAGGAGCAGATGGCATCGTACTTTCATTAGCCGAACATAATGGGGCTTATGCAACAGTTTTTAAAAATATATTTGACTGGATGTCTCGTATTGATGGGAAGTTATGGAGCGATGTACCTATGTTTTTATTGGCAACTTCACCAGGAGGAAGAGGAGGAGTAACCGTACTAGATATTGCAAAGGGTAGATTTCCATTTATGGGTGGTAATATAACTGCCACTTTTTCTTTACCAAATTTTAATGATTCATTTTCCCCTACGGGAATCGTTGACGATGAATTAAAAAGAAGATTTGAAATAGAGCTAGAAAAATTTGAAAAATCAATTCAATAATTCATACAACTATGGGAGATCTTTCAAAAGACATAAATAGTGAGTTTGCAAATGATAAAATAAAAGCCATGCTTAATGTGATGTACACAGCAAGCTGGATACAAAGTAAACAAAATTCATTTTTCAAACCCTTTAATATTTCTCCTCAACAATACAATGTTTTAAGAATTTTGAGAGGAGCTGGAGAGCCTATTTCAGTACAAACTATTAAGAGTAGAATGTTAGAAAGAGCGCCTAATGCTACAAGATTGATGGATAAGCTGTGCGATAAACAATTAATTGAGCGTGTGGCTTGCGAGAGTGATAGACGTGTGGTGCATATAAAGATTACTGCTCAAGGACAAGGTTTGTTAACTGAAATTGACACAACAAAACGCGAAGACTTACTAGCTAATTTAAGCTTAAAAGAAGCAAAAACACTTAGTGACTTATTAGATAAAATTAGATGAAAAGTTAACGAGCTTCATAATTGATATTAAAAGAAAAAATCATGAAATATAATAGCATAAAAAAAATAGGAAGAAGTGACTTTGTAAACATGGGGTCTATAAAATTAAGACAGCCTATCCCCACACAAGATATTGAACTTTTAGACCCATTTGTACTACTACACCACTATGGACCTTACCCTATTAGTGAGTTAAATAATCCCTTTGATTTAGGTCCACACCCGCACCGTGGTTTTGAACCTGTTACATTTTTAATTCAAGGAGAGCAATTGCATAGAGACTCTTTAGGAAACGAAAGTGTAGTAAAGGCAGGCGATGTTCAATGGACAACCGCTGGTAGAGGAATTATTCATGCAGAAGGCCCCACAAAAGACTTTATAAAAAAAGGAGGAGATTTAGAAGGAATCCAACTATGGCTTAACCTTCCTGCAAAAAAGAAAATGATTCCAGCAAATTATCAACATGTAACTAATGATGATTTTTTAATAGTATCATCAGAAGATGAAAAGGTGACAACGCAAATTATTGCTGGAGAACTTGACGGCACTAATGGAAGAATAGCGACACAAACTCCTGTAAATGCTTATATGATTCATGCAAAAAAAGGTGGAGTATTCAATTTAAAAATTTCAGAAAGCCATCAATCATTACTTTATTTACTAAAAGGAAAAGTGACAATTAATGATGAGATAAATTTGTCATTAAATGAGGATCAACTGGTTTGGTTTGAACAAGATGGCGAGGGCTGTTCCATAAAGGCGGGAAAGGATAGCATACTGTTATTTCTATCAGGCGAACCTATTAATGAGAAAATTCAAAGTTGGGGGCCATACGTTATGAATAATCAAACCGAAATTATGGAAGCATTACGTGATTATCAGCAAGGTAAAATGGGCTTTCTTCCATCTTAATGTTAATTTAAAATCATGAAACTAACATGCTCTGTTTGTTTCAAAAGATAGATTTATTAACGATATTTGTTGTTGATTTTTTTCTACTTCGGAAATGTGACTAATCATCTAACTAGGTGTCATGGATTTAAAATTTCCGAAGAACATATAAACAACTTAAAATTCATCTGGATAATTATTCAGATATGTATAAATTAAAATTTATGATGAATAAGAATACAGTACTGGGTTGGGCTACTTTTATTATGATAATCGTGGGGTTAAGCCTCATTGCACTTGGTGCTTTTAGATATGATGATGTTGCAGGTTGGGGATTTGCCGCAGTAGGAATAGGCTTTTTCGCAATCGCATGGGTATTTAATGCACTAAAAGGAAGAGTGTAATTTAAGTTTAGAAAACTAGTCACTTAAATTTCCAATTAACAATTCAACTATAAAATAATGGCAGACGATAAAAAAGTAATCTTTTCAATGTCTGGATTGACTAAGTCATTTCAGAATGCACAAACACCAGTTTTAAAAAATATATACCTTAGTTTCTTCTACGGAGCAAAAATTGGTATTTTAGGACTCAACGGTAGTGGTAAATCTACGTTGTTAAAAATTATCGCAGGTGTTGATAAAAATTATCAAGGTGATGTTGTTTTTGCTCCGGGATACTCTGTGGGCTATTTAGAACAAGATCCACAATTAGATCCTGAAAAAACGGTAATGGATATTGTTAAAGAAGGTGCTGCAGAGACAGTTGCTATTCTTGATGAATATAATAAAATTAATGATTCATTTGGGCTAGAAGAAGTTTATAGTGATGCTGATAAAATGGAAAAGTTAATGGCTCGTCAAGCTGTTTTACAAGATCAAATTGATGCCGCGAACGCATGGGAACTGGACACCAAGCTAGAAATAGCTATGGATGCATTACGTACGCCAGATAGCGATAAAAAGATAGGTGTACTTTCAGGAGGTGAAAAACGCCGTGTTGCTTTATGTAGATTGTTATTGCAGGAGCCAGATGTACTTTTATTAGATGAGCCTACAAACCACTTAGATGCAGAAAGTGTTCACTGGTTAGAACATCATCTAGCACAATATAAAGGAACTGTTATTGCTGTTACGCATGATAGATACTTTTTAGATAATGTTGCTGGTTGGATTTTAGAACTTGATAGAGGTGAAGGAATTCCATGGAAAGGTAATTACTCATCTTGGTTAGATCAAAAATCAAAACGTATGGCGCAGGAAAGTAAAACTGCAAGTAAGCGTCAAAAAACATTAGAACGTGAGTTAGAATGGGTGCGTCAAGGAGCAAAAGGGAGGCAGACAAAGCAAAAAGCTCGTTTGAAGAATTACGATAAGTTAATGAGTCAAGATCAAAAACAACTTGACGAAAAGTTAGAGATTTATATTCCTAATGGTCCACGATTGGGAACAAATGTGATTGAAGCAAGTGGTGTAAGTAAGGCGTACGGCGACAAGCTACTTTATGAAGATTTAAATTTTAATTTGCCACAAGCAGGAATTGTAGGGGTAATTGGTCCTAACGGTGCTGGTAAAACTACCATCTTTAGAATGATTATGGGAGAGGAAAATCCAGATAAGGGTTCATTTATTACTGGAGAAACAGCAAAAGTGAGTTATGTAGATCAAGCGCATTCAAATATTGATCCAGAGAAAACTATTTGGCAAAACTTTAGTGACGAGCAAGACTTGGTCATGATGGGAGGAAAGCAAGTTAACTCTAGAGCATATTTAAGTAGGTTCAACTTTAGCGGAAGCGAGCAAAATAAAAAAGTTTCATTATTATCAGGTGGTGAACGTAATAGATTGCACTTAGCAATGACCTTGAAAGAAGAAGGAAATGTATTACTACTTGATGAACCTACAAACGACTTAGACGTTAATACACTTAGAGCTCTTGAGGAAGGACTAGAGAATTTTGCTGGATGTGCTGTAGTTATTAGTCACGACAGATGGTTCTTAGATAGAATTTGTACACATATATTAGCTTTTGAAGGAGATAGTCAAGTATATTTCTTTGAAGGTGGATTTAGTGAATATGAAGAAAATAAGAAACAACGTCTTGGTGGAGATTTAATGCCTAAACGTATTAAATACAAGAAGTTAGTTCGATAATAATTATAATCTTTTATAAAAATAAAAGTCTCAAAGAGTTTGATATATTAAACCTCTTTGAGACTTTTTTAATTAAATGAGAATCTATTGTAATTCTAATTTACATTATCTTTTAAGTATAATTTACTGTGCCTACCTATTTGGTTATTATATAGATATGTACAAGAAGTAAATTTTACATCTTTAGATGAATTATTTGAAACTTCAAAACTAATAGGGATATTAATAGCCCAAAAAGTTTCCATTTTCTCACTATATCTTAAAACAATATTGTTCTCTATAGTGTTAATTTGCTTTACTTGTAAAACTCCATTTTGGTTTTTACAACCTATTAAAATAAAGCAAATTAATGTTAATATAGCAGCGGTTTTTTTCATAAAATCTAATAATTACAAATTTTGTAAATTCCAGCATTTAATATTAAAAATTTAAAAATATGCAGCTCTAAATTGCAAATCAACATAATACTAAATTATTGTATTTATTTTTTAAAATACTTAATATGTCAACTAAAATCCTTTTTTAAAATCTCTCTTTTTTTTATCTTGAAATCAAAATTCAAACTATGAGATTATTCCTGTTTTTTAGCATATTTATTACATCAATATTGTCTTCTGAAATTTCTGCACAGGTTACAACGCCCTTTGAATACTTAGATGTTTTTCAATTAGAATACGCAAATTCACCACAAATTTCGCCTGATGGGAAACATGTTATTTATCGCCGAACAGGTTTTGATATTATGGCAGATAAAAGCACAGCGAGTCTTTGGATAATTGATATTGACGGAAATAATCATCGCAAATTAACATCTAGAGACAAAGGTGAGGGGAGTGCTCGATGGTCACCTAGTGGTGATCGCATTGCATTTACAAGCGGTAGCGAAAATGGAAGTGAAATTTATGTATACTGGATAGCATCTGGAACATTAGCACGCTTAACTCAATTAGAAAAGAGTCCGTCAAGTTTAGCCTGGTCGCCTGATGGAAAGTCTATTGCGTTTACAATGAAAGTAGCAGCAAAAGCTCCAGTGATTGCAAAAATGCCCTCAAAGCCAAAGGATGCAAAATGGGCAAAAGCTCCAAGAATTACAGATAGGTTAAAACATGAAGCAGATGGTTCAGGATATATTAAACCTGGCTTTACGCATATTTTTACAATTTCGGCAGAGGGAGGGAGTCCACGTCAATTAACTAGTGGAGACTTAAATCACGGCGGCGGTTTATCTTGGTCCCCAGATGGGACAAAAATTTATTTTTCAGCTAATTTAAATGCTGATTGGGAGTACGATTTTAGAAACTCAGAAGTGTACTCAGTCGATACTAGAAATTTGCAAATAAAAACGTTGACAGACAGAAAAGGACCTGATGGCAACCCAATAATTTCACCTAATGGAAAACACATTGCTTACGTTGGTTATGAAGACAAAGTACAAGCATATCAAGTGCGTCAATTGCATATAATGGACAGCAATGGTGGTAATGCAAAATCTATTTCAGAAGCACTTGACAGAAGCGTTAGTAATATTACTTGGGCAAATGACAGCAAGGGATTATACTTTATGTATAATGATAAAGGGGTTACAAAATTAGCACATATTTCGCTCAGCGGAAATGTAACTGATATTGTGAACAACGTTGGTGGAACAACCTTAGGTAGACCTTACGCGAGTGGAAATTACTCAGTGTCAAATAACGGAAGAATTGCGTATACATTATCAAAACCAGACAGACCAGCAGATGTGGCGATTACCTCAAAAGGTAAAAGTAATGCGACAATAATTACCAGTTTAAACGAAGATTTGCTAAACTACCGAAAGTTAGGAAAGGTAGAAGAAGTATGGTACAAATCTTCAGTAGATAAGCGTGATATTCAAGGGTTTGTGGTGTTTCCTCCAGAATATGATTCGACAAAAAAATATCCTTTACTTGTTGAAAACCACGGAGGACCCATTTTAAACTATGGACCACATTTTTCTGCTGAAATGCAATTATATGCTGCAGCTGGGTATATTGTTTTTTACCCTAACCCAAGAGGAAGTACTAGTTATGGAGAGGAATTTGGAAACTTATTATTCAATAATTATCCTGGAGAGGATTATAATGATGTCATGGATGGAGTTGATACAATTATTACAAAAGGAAATGTAGATATCAATAGACTATACGTTACAGGAGGAAGTGCTGGCGGAATTATGACTGCATGGATGATTGGTAAAAATAACCGCTTTAAAGCTGCTGTGGTTGCAAAACCAGTGATGAACTGGATAAGTAAAACGCTTGTAGCAGATAATTATTTTGGGTATGCGAATAGCAGATATCCTGAGCAACCATGGGAAAATTTTGAGGGGTATTGGAAATTTTCACCATTGTCACTAGTGGGTAATATTGAGACACCAACGATGGTTATGGTAGGAATGAATGATTTGCGTACGCCACCCAGTGAGGCAAAACAATTATATCATGCATTAAAGCTTAGAAAAATTGAAACTGTGCTTGTTGAAATTCCAGACGCATCTCATGGTATTGCAGCTCGGCCTAGTAATTTAATTACAAAAATTGCACATACACTTGCATGGTTTGAAAAATATCAATAATTAAACTATATAACTAAATCTATAATAAGCGATAGCTTTACAAGTGAAGCTACATTATTAATTTCTAACTTTCTATAAATACTTTTGCGGTGTGCATTAACTGTATGGACTGAAATGAAGAGTTTTGCGGCTATTTCTTTTGTTTGATGTCCATTTGCAATTAGATGAAAAATATTAAGTTCTTGCTTTGTAAGCGACTTTAATTTTTTTGCATTAGTTCCTTGTTCTTGTACTTCCATATATATTTTAGAGAGTACATTTGTTATTTGCTTTACCTCTTTCTCAATCGTTGCAGAAGTATTGAGGTATCTTAAATTATCTTGGTTTAAGTTTTGAGTTTTCAATAGGTGCGTGTTTGTAGAGGGTTTATTTTCTGAAATTAAGTGGAGAATATGATTTGATACTTGCTGTTGAATATTAGTGAGCAAATTTCTTTGAGGGTGTTGGTAGTTTTGTTGCGATCTTTGTGCTAGAGCATTCATATCATAAGTGTTTTGGGTTCATCTTAGTTGATACCCAAAGAAAGATAAAACAAATGAAGTAAGAATTGTTTAAGTCACTAACAGCATGTTTTCTATCATGAAATACAACATGTAATCTAATGAAAATAGGGGAGTTGTCATAAAACACGTTTTTTATGACACTAATAAATTTTATAAAAATGAGATAAAAATGAGACTTATTAAGATTGTTTTTTACCTTAAATTAATATTATTCCTCTTCCTTTTGAGTATGAAGTAAAACCTCTTTTAATTTAGGCTTATATGTTCTAGACAATGGCAACCAAGTTCCATCTGTAAGCATAATTTTTGTAGAATTTATAATTCTAACATATTGTAAGTTTACAATATAAGATCGATGAATTTGCGCAAAATCTAAATCTTTTAATTGTTCTAAAACATCTTTGAGCGTGTTACGATCAATTTCAGGTTTAGCTATATCTTTTGAATAAAACTCAAGATAATGGCTGTCACTTTTAATGTACAATAATTCCTCAGTTTTTAAAACAGCCTTACTTTTCAATGACAGCATTGTAGCAGGTTTTTGAGTAACTTTTTTATGATAGTAAGCCATTTTTTCTCTTAATAATCCTAGTTCTTTATTTGATTCTTGGAATCTTTTATATAAAAGAAAAAAGAATATAAGAAGTACTAGTGCAATAATTGTCGCAATAAAAAAGGTAGATTTATAAAATGATTTTTCACCTTCTAAACTGTCAATAGCTTTCTCTTTTTCTTTGACTTCAAGCTCAGTAACTATTCTATTTAAGTTCTTATTATTTTCAGTAGTGTAAATGGAATCTTCTATCTTTTTAGCTTTTTTAATATAACTATTTGCACTTTTAAAATTATTCTTTCCCTCATGAATAGTACTTAAGAGGTTATATGTGTCAGCTAACAATTTTGCGTGATTAGCTCTATTAAAATTGCTTATAGCACTATCTGCATGAGCTTGAGCAGCATTTAGATCATCAAGTTTAAAGTAATAATTTGCAGCAGTTATATGTCCTTCACCTATTTTTTCTGGAATGTTTATATTTTTAAAACCTTTTATTGATTTATTAAAATAATAGAATGCGCTGTCCTTTGTATTTAAATGAGAATGAGAAGTTCCAATGTTTTTATAAGCTAAATACTCAGCATATTTGTCTTTTTTCTCTTGATAGTAAGGCAAGACTTTTCTTAAATAAAGCAATGCAGAATCTGGTTTTTGGGCAGCATTATAATTTACAGACAAGTTATTATATGCTCTATAAAGGTCTCGTTTGTTATCATTTTTTAAAGCAATCATTATTACTTTTCTAAAGCTCTCATTACTTTGACTCCTATTTTTTAAGTTAGCTTGGGCAACTCCCATATTTAAATACGTTGCTGTTAGGCTTTTCTCTTGGCCCAAGCTATCATATATTTTTAGCGCTTTTGTGTAAAGTTCAATAGCTCCTTTAAAATTACCAGTATTCTTTTCTGTAATCCCTAAATCGTTATACGCAGGCGCAAGGTGCGACCATAATTTTTTAGATTTAGCTAGTGTAATAAGTTCGTTGAAAGTTTTTTTAGCATCATCAGTTTTTCCTAATCGTGAATAGCTAATACCCTTGTTACGTATTAATGTAGCGATAATTTTAAAATCTGAATCTGGTACTCGCTGTTTAGAAACTAATGCACTATCATAATACACAATACTCTGTGCAATTTCACCCTTGAGAGACTCAGCTTGACCTAAAAAATAATAGCCACGCATAGAAACAGCAGCACGCTCACTATCGTCAAGTGAGAGTAAAAAATGACCATATTTTTGTAAACTATCTGGGGAGCGTCTATTTTTTATACCAAGTTCATAAATAGAATCGTATTGGGCATTTTTTTGTGCGAGTATATTGAAAAATGGTAAAAATAGAAGAGACAATAAAATGGTAAAGTATCTCATTTAAGGGGCATTATAGTTGGTTAGTAGTTACTCAAATGTAGGAAATACTTACAAAGTAAACTAAACTCATAATCAATTAAATTTCGTTAATCTAATTATATTTGATTTAAACGCACATTTATAACGTTGGTATAGAGTTGTTTATGTGGGTAAAAAAAATAGCGTTTAAATTTTAATTTAAACGCTATTGAACATTAATATTTGGATAAACTATTCTGTTTCAGGGTACCAATCTAATTGTACTACTTCAATATTTTTGTTTTCTCCTTCAATAAGATTATTAAAATTCTTGACATCACTCATTCCATCAGTACCTCTATAATGGTATGGATATACTTTTTTTGGCTTAAAATCAAGTACAGCATTTGCAGCACTTTCAACAGTCATAGTATACGGTAAATTCATACATATGAAAGCCACATCAATATCTTTAAGTTGTCGCATTTCTGGAATGTCTTCTGTGTCGCCAGAAATATAAACGCGCTTTCCATTTTTTGAAATGATATAGCCATTACCACGACCTTTTTCATGAAACTTTAACGCTTCAGGTCTTAAATTGTACATTGGTATTGCTTCCAGACTGACTTTTTCAGTAGTTTTTGAGACAATTTTTTTGCCATTTTCTAGCACTGTAGTTCTATCTTGAAGTTCAACATCCATTTTATCAAAAACAGCTTGTGGCGCAATTATTCGAGTATTTTCATTTATGGCCGCCAATGTTTCGGTGTTAAAATGGTCACCGTGAATATCTGTTACTAAAACGAGTGTAGCTTTAGGATTTCCTGCAAAAGCATTAATACCTCCCACAGGGTCAACGTAAATTACTTCGTCATCCCATTCTAGCACCATTGTGGCGTGTGAGATAGGAGTAATTTTAAAATTTGTTTTTTTTTCTTCAGAAATTTCTAAAGTACTTTCTTCTGAAATTTGCTCCACCTTTTTATCATTGTTTTTACAACTTAAAATCGAAAGCAAAACACAAAATACTATTGCTGATTTTTTCATAATTTGATCATTTTAATGATTAGCTATATTTAAGAAGTACTTCTTGTTGGTGCGTTATGGCGTCTTTAAATTCGGTTTTCATTTTTGAAACTAATTCTTCCATCGGTAAATCATCATGAATTGAAGTTACACCTTGACCAGCTGACCAAATGGTTTTCCAAGCTTTAGCTTCTGTATCAAGTTCTTTACCAAAATCTACTTTTTTAGTGCTTTTTAATTGCTCTTGGGTAACTCCAGCTTTGTCTAAACTCTTTTGTAAAAAGTTTGCTGCAACACCACTTATTGCAGCAGTGTATGTTACATCGTTTGTAGCACTTTCTTTGATCATTTCTCTGTATTCAACTTCGGCTTTACTTTCTTTAGTATTAATAAAGCGGGTTCCCATATAAGCTAAATCTGCGCCCATTTGCATTGCACTTGCTACATCTTGTCCATTGCTTAACGCTCCACTTAAAAGAATAAAGCCATCAAATATTTGTTTTATTTCATTGACAAATGGTACTGGGTGTAGCGTACCAGCGTGACCACCAGCTCCTGCGCATACTAAAATTAACCCATCAACGCCTGCCTCAATCGCCTTCTCTGCGTGACGTCTTTTAATTACATCATGAAAGATGAGCCCACCATAACTGTGAACAGCATCAACAA
This sequence comes from Patiriisocius marinistellae, assembly GCF_009014635.1. GTDB lineage: Bacteria > Bacteroidota > Bacteroidia > Flavobacteriales > Flavobacteriaceae > Patiriisocius > Patiriisocius marinistellae. The sequence goes on from NZ_BKCF01000002.1 coordinate 426,083, forward strand.
CCATTGAAATTGCTCCAAGCGAAGTAATTATTAAAGGCACTTTATGTTTTACACATATCTTTAAATCTGCCTCTACCCGAGGGTTCGTCATGTGGACAATTAAATTTACTCCAAAGGGTGCAGCCTTCTTACCTGTTTCTTTTTCCCAAGCTTCAAGTTCTGTTTTTATCTGGATTACCCATTCTTCAAAACCTTCGGTGGTTCGTTGGTTAAGTGCTGGAAATGTACCCACTACACCACTTTTACAAGCAGCAATTACAAGCTCAGGGCCTGAAATTAAAAACATAGGTGCTGCTACAACTGGCAGTGATAAATCTTTGGTAAATTGGTCTTTATTCATATTTGTTTTTTAAGAAAAGTAAAATTAGTTGTTTTGTGAGAGATATGAAAGGAGTAGTGGTCTTTAGTAGGTGTAAGATAGGGGGTATTTTTAATTTTTATAATTTACAAATTGAAATGAGAAGCTAAAAATTTTAATCAATGGAAATTTCAGAAGCAAACCCTATTAATTTACTTGGTTAATTTCTATTTGATTCCTTGATAACTTCATTGTTTTTATGGATAACTTTCTTTGTAAGGTTTATTTCAAAATACCTATTTTTATAATCTTAAAATTTGAGAAGAAAACATTATGAGTGATACAATAGAAAGAGTAAAGTGTTTGATTATTGGTAGTGGGCCTGCTGGATATACGGCAGCAATTTATGCGGCACGTGCAGATATGAAACCTTTAATGTATACAGGGATGGAGCCTGGTGGTCAACTTACAACTACTACAGAGGTTGATAACTTTCCTGGATATCCAGAAGGTATTGACGGCCCAACAATGATGGTGCAATTGCAAAAACAAGCAGAACGTTTTGGCACGGAGGTACGTATAGGGATGGTTACATCAATTGAGTTTAGTACAGAAGTAGGAGGTATTCATAAAGCAACTGTTGATAACAAAACTATCATTGAGGCAGAATCTGTAATTATTTCTACAGGAGCAACTGCAAAATACTTAGGCTTACCAAGTGAGCAAAAATTGCGGGGTGGTGGAGTTTCGGCTTGTGCTGTTTGTGATGGTTTCTTTTATAAAGGACAAGATGTTGCAATTGTAGGCGCAGGGGATACTGCTGCTGAAGAAGCAACTTACTTAGCAAATATTTGTAATAAAGTGACAATGCTTGTTCGTAAAGATTATATGAAAGCAAGTAAAGCAATGCAACACAGAGTAACATCTACGCCTAATATTGACTTGCGTTATAATACTGAAGTTGATGAAGTTTTAGGAGATATGGTTGTGGAAGGGTTGCGTATGAAAAATAATGAGACTGGTGATAAAGAAGAAATTGCTATTACAGGATTATTTATCGCTATTGGACATAAGCCTAATACAGATATTTTTAAAGGTCAATTAGACATGGACGATACGGGGTATTTAATTACAAAAGGCAAGTCAACAAAAACGAACATTCCTGGTGTATTTGCTAGTGGTGATGTACAAGATAAAGAGTATCGTCAAGCCGTTACTGCCGCTGGTACTGGTTGTATGGCTGCTCTTGATGCTGAACGTTATTTAGCAGCTATTGAGTCTATTGAAGAAGTTGTAGCTTAATTTTTTGAAATAAAATTTCTATCCTTATAGAAATAATAAATATTGCTTAAAAATTAGAAATCCCGAAACAATCCATTTTCGGGATTTTTTGCGTTCTAGAAATCTACTTAATTAGCATTTTCAATGAGTTTAATAATACTATTATTTGGTATTACATCTATTGTTAAATTGATACGATCTGTAGTTCCATTATTGATTACTCGGTGGGAACCTGAGAGTCGTAAATACCAACATTCTCCAACTTTCATTGGCACTAAAGTATCATTAAGATAAAACTCAACTCCATCATTATTATCTATGGGGATGGTTAATCGAATCATTGATTTATCCTCTTCTAGTGCTAACGTTGGGTCTGTATGTTCTTTAACGATTGCATTAGGAGCTAAAAATAACAGTCGTACTAAGTTAACCGTTGTATAGGCATTTAGTGTTTCGACTATACTTTTTATGTAATGAGATTTTTCTAGATTAGGGGTGTTAGTCCAGCTTGTCCAAGAGCCATCTGCATAATCAATTGCGGGTGGAGGGAAAGGTAATGATGTGTCCACTAAGTGAGCAGGAGCACGTAATGAAATAACATTATAATATTCATAATGTTCCTCTTTTAGTGCATTTGCTTCTGCAAGCATTTTTTCTACATCAAACTTAAATGGTAATTTTATTCTGTCGTTAAAATGTTTTTTGGTTTCCATTACATGTTTGATTTTTTGTTGATTAGTAAAATTAAGTATTTTGTGGCATCGAAAAGACACGTAATTTTACTTGTTTGTGGCACGAATTAATATTTCAGAAAATAATAATACTGTATTTATTCTTCTAAATTTCTACGAACAATCTCTTTCCCAATTTCCCCAAAATACTCCATAATTACCTTTTGCCATAATACGATACCATTTTCTGAATTTGAAAATAAGACTAATCCTCGTTTTGATTTAGGAAGTGCAATGGCAATTGTTTTAATTCCATAATCGCCACCAGTGTGCATTAGTGCTATTTCATTATTTGGTAAATTAGTTAATAGTTGCATGCCTAAATTTCTATCAATCCCCTTTTTTTCTGTGACTTGAGGTTTTAGAAATTCTATGTATAAATCTTTTGATAACCCGGCACCATTCATAATATAAATCATAAACTTAGAATAGTCATTTGCCGTAGTTAACAAATTAGCTGCTGCATTGGCTTCAAAATGTTTTTTGAATCGTATAGGAGCTCCGTTTTCATCATGCTCAACAGCATAACGATTGTCATCTATTGTAGATGTCCAATCAAAATGGGTATCATTCATTCCTATAAGTTCGAATAATAGTTCTTTTGAAATTTGCTTAAATGACATTTTGAATTTGCTTTCAATAGCTTTTCTTAAATATTCAAACGCTTCACCCGAATATTGAAACTTGGTTCCTGGTTCAAATTCGAAAGTTAATTTATCATAATCACTCAAATAGGTCCAATTAGTGAATCCAGATTGATGAGTTAAAATATTTCGTGGAGTTAATTCATTCAAATATGGATGATTTCTAATAGCTGGGTCGATATAATAGTTGGATAAGGGTTCATCCAATTCTAATTCTCCATTCTCAATTAATTTAAGTGTTACGATTGCTACAATTGGTTTTGTAAGCGATGCAATTTTGTAAATAGTATTCACTGAAACAGGTACTCCGTGCTTTTGAATACCAAAAGCACGCAATTGTTTAAGCCTGCCTTCTTCAATATAGCCTATAGAAATAGATGGAATATTATGTTGTTTAAGTAAGGCTTCTATTTTAATATCATTATCAAAAAGTGGTAATGGTGAATTTGCTTCAAATTTTTGACCATAATTTTTATTTGGTTCTTTATGGTCGTAGCTTAAAACTCTAGAAAGTTTCCAAGCGTCATTTTCTAAATTCCAAAGAGACGTAAACTTGGCAATATTTGTTAGGTATAACTCCTTGTTTGGTTCCTTAATATAAAATAGATGAACTCCTTTTTGGATTGCTCCATAGACTTTTCCATTATTTTTTAAAGGAAAAACCTCTAAGCTTTCTTCTACTATTTTTCTAATAGGTTTGATTTTTGGATTTGAGCAAATACTTTCTTTAAACGTTTTAAAGAATTGTTCTCTATTTTGTGTGCCATTTATATCATGATAAAATTCAAAATCACTAGGGATATATGTTTCTAATAATTTAAAATTGCATTGATTAAAGGTTTCTTCAAAAAATAAGCTATCTGTTTTTTTTAGCTGAATAAATAGCTCTGAATCTTTAGATATTTGTGCTGAAATTTTAAGCGAAAATAGAATAGAAATGAATGCTAAAAGTATACAGAAATTTTTCATTATGATAGATTTTTAATAATTGGTTAACAATGAAACAAAATTCTGAAATCTATCAGCTGCCGAAGGTAAAATGAACATGACAATTGCCCGACGATGTTATGACATTTTTATAAAAAACTGAAATTCAATTTAATACGAAGTGAATTGTTTTTGTCCAATGAAATGGCATTTATTAAAATGATACCAACGTTTAGTAAAACTGAAATAATCAAAACAATTAAAACAAGTTCATTTTGTAAGGATATAAGTCTACCAATAAATGGACTCAAAAGAAAAATAATTGAAGATAGTATTGTCCATAAGATTTGAATGGAAACAATTTGTTTAGTAATTAAATTTATTTCTTTTTTATAGTACATTATAAGTAGGGGAACTACAATATTTACAAGTGGAATTATTACAAAAGGTAAAGATGAGAGGTTTATTAATTTTATCAATTTATAATTTAATAAAGACTCGTTTTCTACTCCAGATAGTTTTTCTATAGGTATGTTTAATGCTTGGGATAATACATTTAAGCTGTGGCCTTTTAATGTTGCTCCAGCTTCAATTCTTTGAATTGTTCTAACAGATAAACCAGACTTAGTTGCTAAGTCTCCTTGCGTAAGGTTTAATTTTTCTCGGTACTTGATAAGCTTATTCATTACTACTGTTTTAATTCTTTAATATCGCTGGCAGAATATAATCAACCATCATTTTATCAACATTAATATGTGCATTAGGTATGTTGTAAGCTGATGAAGTAATTACAACCACAAATGGTATATCATTAAAAACAAAAATTTTATTCCCTCCTCGACCACTACAATAAGAAACTTCATAATTTTTATTGTTTACCGAAAAAGTTTTATTCCAAAACAAATAACCGTAATAATCTTCACTGTTAATTGATTGTTTTACTTGTTTAGCTAAGCTTTTTTTTACCCAGTTTTTATCTAGAATTTGCTTACCATTCCACATGCCTCTATTTTTATACAGTTGACCGTATTTAGCAAAATCAATTGCTCTTAGTCTAATACCACCAGCAGTATTACCAACCTTTTGAGGAGTATATTCCCACTTATAATTTGTAATACTAAGAGGAGTGAAGAGTTTTTCATTAGCATAAGAAACTAAGCCTTTAGGTACAGATTTATGAATAACATCTCCTAAAACAACTACACCAGCAGTAAAATATGCAAAATCACTATCTTTATTATCTTGCATAGGTAAGTCAAGTGTAAATTTGACCCAGTTTTTAGTTGGGTACATATTTTCTTCATTACCTAAACTATTGTAATCACTATCATCACCCACAAAACCAGAGCTCATTGTTAATAGAGATTTTAAAGTCACATTTTCTTTTTCAATGCTGAAATTATTAAAAGATTTTAAATCATAAAAATCTTTTAATTGGGCATCTTCGTCACTTATAAAATTTTCTTCAATAGCAATACCAAGCATGGTTGAAGCAATTGATTTTCCAACAGATCTTGGATTATGTAAACTTTCTCTAGCGGCATCGTTAAAATATTCTTCTATTAAAAGTTTATTGTTTTTGATTACTACAATGCTATTTATATCTTCAAATCTTTTTTCCGCAATTTTTCTATTAAGAGCTTCAATTTTATGACGGTCAAAGCTATCATTAGAAACAATCCAATCACTACTAGGCGCAATCTTTTGAACAGCAATAAGGGCTTGGTCTACTTGGATTTCTGGAACCTCTACATTAATAGTACCTGCTGCTAAAAGAGCACCCACACTTAATTTTTCTTGTTTTATATAAGGCCTAATTTCTATAGTGAGCTCGTGATTTCCTGTATGAAGCGCATCTTGTCCACCACCAATTTTCATAAATTTAAGCCACATAAACCATCCCCAAAAATCAATCTGTTCTGGTGTAATTAAACGTACAACATGATCAATTTGTTCTGTTTTAAAAGCTTTTAGTCCAGCTCCTTTGTGTAAGTTTTCTACGTAAATTATTTTTCCATCTACTATAAATGAAAGTTGAAAACTTCCTATTTGTAATAATTCATCTTCGGTTAAGGTTTCATCTAATAATTGAAGGCTTTTAATTAAAGGTTTTTCTAAAGTAAAATGAATATTTAAAAATTCGTTTTCGTTTAGCGTGAAGTTGTTTGTGTAGTTAACCTCTTTTAATTTTGTAACATCATCTTTGGAAAAAAAAAGCAAAGGTTTATTTCGTGTTTGTGCTGTTACTAAATTATTCTCACTAAAAGAAAAGAGTAAGCAGATTGTAAGGAGTAGTATGAATTTTGCTTTCATAGTTTTAATTTTTTATTAAGATTTAAATTCATTTCTTTTATTTTAGATTGAATATTTAATGAAAGACTGCTGATTATTCAAAACAACATAATAGAGAACTAAAAACCCCGAAACAAAATTCGTTTCGGGATTTTAGCTTACAGATGTCAATAGCATTATAATCTGCTCACATTATTATTATGCTTACTGCTGTTATTTTTAACAATAGGGTCGCCGTCATACGTTATTGAACCTCCGCTACTTGTTTTAGCTTCTAATTCTTCTTTTGTATTTACAGTAATATTTCCTCCACTTGAAGCCCTAGCGTTACAAATAACAGATAATAAATCTTTAGCATCAATATGACCACCACTAGAAGCCTTAGTGCGTAAGTTTTTTGTCTTACCTTCTACATGAACATTACCACCACTACTAGCTTCAACATAAGCATCTTTAGAAAAAACACTCGCAGTAATTGCTGCACCACTACTTGCATCTAGCGTTAATTTTTCTTCCTTAAACTCATTGTTCAAACTCACATTTGCACCACTACTAGCTTTAATACTAGATAACGTTGTGTACGTAACATATACAGTCTTTTTTGCTGCGCTGCCTATATTTTCTTCAGCTTTAATGTAAAGTGTGTTATTATCTACATACGTTTCAATAATATTTTGAAGGTTCGAATCTGCTTCAACTCTTAGTGCATTTTCAGATCCTTGTGTCAAAATAACTTCAAGTCCTGAGCTTCCTTTGACGGTGTCAAAATCTCTACCTATACTTCTATTCTCTGTAACCACATCACGGTTACCATCAATTTGATTTATATTAAAATTACCTATACAAGACGTCATTAAAAGGACCCCTAAAAGCATGATTACTATTTTTGTCGTTTTCATAATTGGTTTTTTTATTTCTGAAATATAACTCACATTAACTATACGAGTTTTTCAAAAAGATTAATTAATAAGTTTCGGTTGTAATATTTACTTTAATATTTTTTCCTTTTTCAAGAGAATCTTTAAGTTGTTGAATTTCTCTTTCTTTTTCTTCCAACATTTTATCTACACTTTTTACATTACTTCGAGTTCCATTAAGTCCATCTTCTACTTCTTGTTCCCAACCTTCATTAGAGTACTGATTAGAATTTCTATCCTGATAATAGTCATCATTAACGTCTTTTGAGTTTGATGATGAAGTAGGGCAGTCTAGACATACAGTTCCTTCTGGAGTAATACGTAATAATCTACCTTCATCACCATTGTCTAAAATATCTCTATAGCTTGAGCTATTACGGTGGAATGAATACGTGTTTTTATCTGCAATTAATTGCGTGTCGCTTGGTAAATACAATACGATTTCAATCTCTTGATCTCTAAATTTATTATCCATTGCTGTCGTAAAAAAGCCATCTAGTAATAACTCATTGCCAGTGAGTGTGTAATTATAATTAATAGCATCTGCATATGTTTTAGCTTCTATAAAATCTGCCGCTTCTGCACTGCGCTCTATAATCAATTTACCAATTGAATCATCTGTGTGTCTAACAATTAAGCGTATATCATTAGAGTAGATAACACGTTCACCACTTTCATTAGTTCTCAATTTTAATCCACCATGTCTATTAACCTCATAACTATATTGTTTGTCAGCTCGCATTTTCACCTTAAAAATTTCCGAAGCATTTACAGGAACAGAAACTTCTGTAATTGTACTGTTGTCATATGCTCTCGCACTTGCCTGTTTGATTGCTAGAGCAGCAATAACTCCAAGAGATGCTAACCATAATATTAGTAGTGTGATTTTTGCAGATGTTCCAATCGATTTAACATTAGGCGCTACTATTTTGAGCCCTAATATAAATAATATGAGCATAGGGATTCCAAAGGCAAATATGCCCAATATAGATATTACCCAAACTGGTGTATTTGATGCATCTACTAAATGCCACATGTCAAGCCCTACACCATTATCATATATGCCAAAGGTTCCAAAGGCAAATAATCCAATTATTATGGAGACAAAACTCATTAGTCCTACAACCATTAAAATAACTCCAAAGAATTTAAGAAATACTTTTAATATAGTAACGATTACGGTACCGAGGGTATCAAAAAAGTTTGACGAACCTTTTCTTATTTTATCGCCATACTTGTCGTAGTCAGCATTTTTTATACTGTCTGCAACGTTTTGATAACCCTCATTAAACTTTTTTTCAATATTCGAAATATTTATAGGTTCGCCAGTCATTTTCAATTTTTCACTAGTACTCTCAGCAGCTGGCACAAGTATCCAGAAAAGAACATATGCTAATATTGCTGTACCACTTGTAAGAAACGTAATTAGTATCCATAATAAACGTACCCATATTGCATCAATCCCTAAATAATGTCCTAGTCCTGATGAAACCCCGCTCACAAATTTATTATCAATGTCTCTAAATAATTGTTTGTGCGAACTACGTGTTTTAGACTCAAATGGAACTGCTCCTTTAGACGCATCACCCATATCATCATCATAACTAGCTTCACCCATGGCATAATCCTCAGGCTGCCCCATGATTTTAATTACTTCATCCAGTTCTTTAACAGATACAACTTGTGTGTTTGTTTCAATTTTTTCTGAAAAAAGTTCAGCGATACGTGCTTCAATATCACGTATAATTTCTTCGCCACCCAGTGGGTCACTCAGTGAACGACGTATGGCATCGAGGTAGCGTTGTAATTTTCCAAAAGCATCTTCGTCGATGTGGAAAAAAGTTCCGGCTAGATTAATATTAACTGTCTTTTTCATTTTTTGGTTGTATTGGTTACTTTAGAAACCGCTGTTTGTAGGTTACTCCAAGTAGTTGATAATTCGTTTAAAAATAGATGACCAGTCTCAGTAAGGTCATAATATTTGCGTGGTGGTCCACTCGTGGATTCTTCCCATCTATATGATAGTAATCCAGAGTTTTTAAGGCGTGTAAGTAGGGGATAAATTGTTCCCTCAACCACCAGCAATTTTGCGTCCTTAAGGCTCTCTAGAATATCACTTGTATAAGCCTCACCATCTTTTAAGATAGAAAGAATACAGTACTCCAGCACTCCTTTACGCATTTGCGCTTTTGTGTTTTCAATATTCATTAGTGTGTGTTATTATTAATATGTTCGTTTTTGATTAAGCCTACCTGTGTGGTAATTTCACAGCATATTTCTTGTGGCGTTATCATTTCTAGTTGTTGTGTTATCTTTTGTTGGTGTGCAGCCTGGGCACTAGTAAAATGGAGTGCCGCGGCAAGTATGAGGTTGATGAGTGTTTCCATAGTTAGCTGTTTTTTGATGTGGTTGAGTCGTCTATTATATCATCTACGCTACTAGATGTGTTGTTGTATGCTTGTGTCTTTTCTTCTTCGGAAATTTTTTCTTCGGAAATATTAGAATCTGAATTATTCTCTTCAAATGTTTCATCTTGCGGTTCATTTTCAAATTGTTCCGTTTCAGAAGCTGTTATAAACTTAATGCTTAGTGGATACTTAAATTGTTCTCCTTTGCTAGCGCTAATTGTTCCCATAATAACATAGTATAATTCAAAGAGAAAGAGTCCAAAAAGTAATAAGCCAAATATTGCAAATAAAGCAATGTATCCTCCTAAGTTTGATATGTGTCGCATGGTGTGATTGTCTGTCGCTCTATCAATTGTTTCTACAAGGCTTATAAAATCTGTAGCGAAAATTGCAATAAATGGAAGACTTAATAATGCGATGCCTAATGCATAAATAAATATGCTCAATTGAAAATTTAAAGCTTCTCTCCCATGATGATCTAAAAAGCGTTTCTCTTTATGGAGCGTCCATAAAAGGAGTGGTGCAAAAAAGTTTGCTAGTGGAAAAAAGTATTTTAAAAATGTAGAAGCATGTATAAATGCGCCTAAATTTTTTTGATTATCTGTGATTGATTGTTCCATTGCCTATTAATTTCTTATACAAATATATGTCTTTAAAAAGGTATTATGTTACGCATAGTACTATAATTAACATTTTATTAACATTTGTAAAAACTATAAAGCATTGATAGTTAGATATTAACGTGTTTAGGTGATTTTAGGTTAAAATTGGAGCTTTGCTATCAAGTAGGTTATAAATGATATAATTATCTTCGCTAGAAACAAATTATGCTATGATTTCAAAGCAAAAACTAAATACATTTACTTTATTTAAACTGCCCTCTGTATTTTTTACAGGAGTTAGGGTAAAATCTATTTCTCAAACTAGTTGTGTAACAACTGTAAAGCATCGTTGGATTAATCAAAATCCTTTTAATTCTCTTTTTTGGGCTGTACAAGGAATGGCAGCCGAACTTTCTACGGGTGCTTTAGTAATAGGTGAGATAGAAAAAAGCGGAAAGAAAATTTCGATGTTAGTTGCAAATAATAAAGCAAATTTTAGTAAAAAAGCAAAAGGTAGAATTAATTTTACGTGTAATGATGGTCACCTCATTTCAGAAGCTATTCAAAAAACAATTGCTAATGGAGAAGGGCAGACGTTCTGGATGAAATCTACCGGTACAGATGAAGGTGGCGATGTTGTTTCTGTTTTTGAGTTTGAGTGGACGGTACGCTTAAAGCCTAGAAAATAACAGCTTAGTTCTTTTTGTTAATAACTAGGAGTGTTAATTAACGAGAGTATGTAACGTTGAGCGATTTTTTTCGTTATATTTAAACAGGATAACTTAAACATAAAGCGTATAGAGAAAAAATACTTAATTAACAATTAACTAAGTTACTATGGCCAGAGCAATGTATGATTACTCGAAAGCAGTACTTTCAAAAGTGAGCTTCGACGTTAATCTTTTTTGTAAAGAGTTAGAAAAAGCCTTTTCACGATTACTTCCTTACGAAATTGAGGAATTAAAGATTTGGGTAAATTCACTTATTGCAGAGAAACCAGAACTCAATCAATGTTTAATTCATTTAAATCCTTAAAAGGAAAAACGTCGTTCAAAGTTATTTGAGCGACGTTTTTATTTTAATAATCTTTATTAGGAAATATATATATGAGGGATTCATATATATCGTAAGATGTTTTTATTTGGAGTTCAATATCTTCATTCGTAATAATTTTATATACAACAGATTTTATAAATTTGTTTGTAGGTTCTTCACACCTTATTTTTTTAATCTCATCGTAAGTAACATTTAGGATAATTGAACCTCTAGAAATAATTATTCTATTGGGTTGTAAAAACATTTTAGCAGGGCTTAATTTTTTTAAATCTTTTAAGAAGATTCCAATTAAAAAAATAGTGACAGCTAATAAAAACAACCAAAAGCTTTTAAATTTAAAAAAACCGTACGTATTTAAATCTATTGTAAAAAGTGCAATAATTGAACTAATAAATAGTATTCCTGTAGTAGTTATTAATTTATCTCCTGTTTTATTTAAGAAATGTTTTTCTGCTATTTCTATTGAATAAGATTGTTCATTAATGTTTAATTCCTTGTTTTTGTTGTAAAGGTTTTGTGGTCCTACTAATGGGTTATTAAAAAACTTTTTTCTGTCCTTAAAATTAAAATTACTTTGATTTTAATTGTTTGTAGATGTATTTAAAAAGTAATTTCATTTTTTAACAAACCTACTTTAGAGGACTTACAATTTTAACATCTTCAAAACGTATGGCTCCACGAATTACTCCCGCGATTACATCATACATTGCATTAACAATTTGCATTTTTAACTCGCTGTTATTGTAAATAAGACTTACTTCTCTCGCTGGAGATGGTTCGTTAAAATAGCGTAGTTTTTCTTTTTGAACTTCTGTAAGATCTAATGTGTGTAAATAGGGTAGGAGTGTCATCCCTAGACCTTCGTTTGATAATTTTATAAGTGTTTCAAAACTTCCACTTTGTAATTGAAATTTATCATTTTGAATTGCATTTTTTGATTTACATAAATTTATGACCCCGTCTCTAAAACAGTGTCCATCTTCTAATAATAATAAATCATCTAGGTCTAAATCTTCACTATTAATTTTTTTGTTTTCGTTAAGCCTATGGCTTTTGGGTACATATCCTACAAATGGCTCATAATAAATAGGGCGCTCTTTAATATTTTCTTGCTCAAGTGGTGTAGCTGCAATAGCGGCGTCTAGGTGTCCATCTTTTAATTTTTTTATAATGTCCTCAGTTGTTAATTCTTCGATTTTTAAATGAACTTTAGGATATTTATTTGTAAAATTTCTTAAAAACATAGGTAGTAGTGTAGGCATCACTGTTGGTATAATACCAATATGAAAATCACCACCTATATATCCTTTTTCTTGATCAACAACATCCTGCATCCGTTCACTTTCATTGACTATATTACGAGCTTGGCGAACAATTTTTTGTCCCACTACTGTAAGTTCGATAGGCTTTTTGCTTCTATCAAAAATAAGAATATCAAGTTCTTCTTCTAACTTTTGAATTTGCATGCTCAATGTAGGCTGTGTAACAAAAGTTTTTTGGGCAGCTTTTGTGAAATTTTGATTTTCGGCTACTGCTAGAACATATTTAAGCTGGGTTATCGTCATATCTTTTAAAATGTGGTTGTTATTCAAAGATAAGAATTATTGATATTCCAAACCTCAAATCAAGGTTTCGTTTATGGATATTAAATTATTTGTATTTTACAGAAACAGGTTGACTTTTTTCGCCAGTGTTCATTTTGTGTTTTTATAAGTTACTATAATTAAATGTTTATTTTTAGTCAACCTATTTCAGAAAAGTTCATTTTGCTATGATGTCTAGTTATATTCAGCTTTTAGGGCTATATTCTTCTGATTCAATATGACAATTTCGAAGTCGGATTTATTTAAAACTAATGTAACCTTCTTATCATCCGTTTCTTGTATATCATAAGGAACGGCTTTGCCGACTTTCTCACCTTTTTTGTAAGCAAGTACCAAACATGGGCACTGGATATTTTCTTCAACAAATGATATTTCCACTTCTTTACGATCACTATACACCATCCATTGCGGACGATCGTACTTTTTACTTCTTGGATGGAAAACTGCTATGTCATACCTGAATGTGCCCATAGGAGGTAAATCAATAGAGGTTTTCTTTCGTTGCTGACCAAATAGCTCACCAGATTCATTGACAAAAACACTAGGTCTTTCTAGATCTGTAATCTGATAATACGAGTTTTCGTAATCTCTGTTACCCTTTTCAGAATAAATTGTCTGACTTATGGTTAATGGGTCAACTCCTGTAAATTCCGTCAATCTCCCTGCCATCGCCTTTCCCCAACCCATGGAATTGTTAGGCATATCTCCTTCGTACACATGATCAAAACCACAATGAATTAATATCTTTTCGTTGGGGTATCGATTTAGATAGGATTCAATATTCCTGGCTTGATTAATTTCTCTTTCTTTCCCATTAGCCTGTCCACTGCTTTCGTACCCAAATATATTGAACCCCATATCAAAGGCAGTTCTTATTAAATTGCCAAATTGAGGTTCTTGTGTATAATATCCAGAATCAAGAGTTGGATAACCATTGGCTTGCATAATTGAATCTGCTTGAGGCGTATTAAAATATCCTTCCATTCCTAAGTGCTTATAGCCTCTTCTTTTAAGCCCTTCAAGTAGTCGAGTGGTAAAAATTCGATGTTGGGGCATTTGATGAGCTTCATTTATGATGACTACTTGGGACTCTTCAGCTTCATTCAATATGTAATCTATTGCATCCATTGCTTTAAAGTTGCCAAAACTATCTCGTTGTTCCTGTGTAAGTCCAATTTCAATTGATTCTTTCGTATCCCAAATCTCATGCATCCTTTCTATGTTTCCGATTTTGGCAAATTCCCATGCTGTTTTATCGACCATTGTAGGAAAGGTATCCCAATATGAAGAAAAATTGTACGGCATCTCATTTGACTCTGTCTCAAAATGAAAGTCAAACTTCACAAAATCTAACTTTTTCTGATCTTCATTTTTAGTATTACAGGCAATGCTCAGCAAAGAAATACCAATAATAAATAAGTGTTTCATTAATTAGTTTTTTATATTTTCGGTGTTTTTGGTTGTTTCATCACACATAACGTTCTTGTATACTAACAGTGCGAGGGAGAATGGCATTAGCCATTCGGTTGAGCCTCGAGCTGATTTTTACCACAGTACTTTGTTGTGCCCAGTTATTTTAAACGATAGATTGTCTTATTTTTTTCTCCTATTTTTTCAAATAAATCCAATTCAGCTCCTTTTTTTAAATCTCTACTTGCAGTTGCTGATGAAATATCTTTAAAAATATCCATATAGTCTTTTCTAGTAAATTCTGTTTTATTTAATGAAACATAATATTCTAATCTGTCTTTTTCATTTAATGTTCGATTATTAAAATCTAATAACTGGCTTATTGAAATTTCAATTACGTTAAGCATATATTCAATAAACTTAGTTGATTTTCCAGATTTATCACTTTCAGCTAAAGCTTTGTAATATTTTTCTTGGTCGTTACTAATTAAGGTTTCAAAAGGCAAAAATTCAAAGATTGGATATTTTTCCATTAAAATTAAAGTTTGCCATAATCTTCCCATTCTTCCATTTCCATCCAAAAAAGGATGTATGAATTCCATTTCGTAATGGAAAACACAACTTTTAATTAATTCAATTTCATCAGACTTTTTCAAATATTCAAAAAGGTCTTTCATTAAATATGGCACATTTCCAAAAGGTGGTGCTAAATGCTCAACTTTTGAACCTTTTACAATTCCGACACTTTGATTTCTATATTTTCCAGAGTTTTCTATTAAACCTTCCATTAAATTTTGGTGTGCCTTTAAAAAGTATTTTTCATTTGAAGGATTGTAATCTTCTAAGTTTTCATAGATTTTAATTGCATTTAAAACTTCAAGAACATCTTTTTTAGGACCAATAACTCTTTTGTTTTCAAGAAGTGCTGTTATTTGTTCCTCTGTAAGCGTGTTTCCTTCTATTTTTAAAGAAGAATGAATAGTTTTGATTCTATTCTGTTTTCTCAATTTAGGTGAAGGTCTGTTTAATAAATTAGCATTTACTTCTCCTATTTTTTCTGAAATAGAAGTTATTAATTTTAAAATAGAAGATGTTATTTCGTAAGGTGGATTCATTCTTGATACTATCATTTGATACTATCAAAGATACAATTATTTAATCTGAATTATCTTATGAAACATGTGGATTCAAGGTGCTAACGTAACAAATGTTATTAATTTGGTTAGTTCCTCGTTCCCAGGAAGCATATGGATGGGCAAAATAAACTAGTACACTAGTCTGTGTATTATACTGAAATAGGTTGACCTTTTTTCGGTTGTTTTTTTTGATTAATCAATTTCTATTTTTAAATCTTAAGTTCAGCTAAATTTACATTATTTTTTCGATAGGATTTATATTTGATATTTGGATTTAAGTGTACTTCAGCTGGTTTTCTTAATTCCAGGCT
>NZ_BKCF01000003.1 GCF_009014635.1 Patiriisocius marinistellae
CCGCAAACGTGCTCAAATTCCGTTCTGCTTTTCATTCAGATTATGAGTGGTAAATTCCGCATAATATATTCCTTTTTCTATTCAGAAGTTGGATTTCGCAAACATGCTCCAGCATTAAAGCTAACGTCTCAGTATATGAAAAGTAGCGCTGAAAAAGGGTGCTATCCATTCGGTTGAGACACGAGCCGAATTTTTAAATTTTTCTATTTATCTTTCTTTCTCAAATAGCCAAATTTAAAAATTTGGCGACTTCGAAAAAGAGCACTAACTTTTTGTTAAGCAATGACTTACGCTATTTTTTATATACATTGTTGTGCATAGTATTTTCTCACTCTGTTTGCGGTATATAATAAAATCGAAAATTCTCAAATGGTGTACCTTCGACTGCTTTTCCGGCTGGAATTAAAGTTATACTTTTCGATTTAATATCCGCAATTTTTCCGTTCAATTTTCCGTCAACGCTTTTGGTGTAAATAATTTTTTCATCACTATTGTATTCCCATTTTCCAGTAAAATATGTTCCGTCGTCATTATAATTTAAATACTCGCCATTTTCTTTGAAGACATAATCATTATTCGGCGATTTTGGTAGTCCGCTTATTTTTTCTTCGTTTGCCATTCCGTAATCTAATTTCCAACGCTGGAACAATTCGTTTGGTAGTTCAGAATTAGTTTTATTTTGAGTTGTATTTTTCGCATTCTTTTGAGTTCCACAAGAGAATATTATTGTCAGAAATCCGATTAAAAATGCTATTCTAAATGTTTTTTTCATATTATGCACAACTTGTTATATATTACATTTTGTCGTTGTTATCCCGTAAATAAATCAAGATAACAACTGTTTTTTATCGTTGTTATTACGTAAAGATATATTATTTAATGCGTTATCTAAAGGACTTCTAATCTCTCGCAACTCTTTTTTTGTTACATGTGTGTAAATCATTGTTGTTTCTGTTCTTGAATGTCCTAAAAGTTCTTGTATGTATCTAATGTCTGTACCCTGCTCAAGTAAGTGTGTAGCATAACTATGTCTCAAAGAATGTGGGGTTACTGTTTTCTTTATACCAGCAATTTTTGAATTCTTCTTTAAAAATGATCTAACCGAATTTGGACTGTATTTACCTCCATTAGGATTCTCAATAAAGTAAATCTTTGGCTTATACGTTAAGTGATAATTTTTCAAAAGTGGATGTAAACTTTTTGCAATCGTAGTATATCTGTCTTTTCTTCCTTTAGCATTTCTAACATGTAATTGATTACGATTAAAATCAAAATCTTTTAATTCTAAATTTATCAATTCGCCTATCCTTAACCCAGATGCATAAAGCATTGTTATAATCGCTCTGTGCTTAAGGTTTTTAGTACATTCAATTAGCGTTAAAATTTCTTCAATATTTAATACCGTAGGGAGCTTTTTGTCTTTTTTTGGCATATAAATATTCTCAGTATTAATACTGCATGCAGGATAGAAAAAAGAAAAATGCTTTAGAGCGCTTACAATTTGTCGATGGGAACTTAACGAATAATTTAATGTCTTAACGGCCCATTCTAAATAATATCGCACATCATTTTCATCAATGTCGTTAATAGGTTTGTCTTTTGTAAACTTTAAAAACTCATAAACAAAATGACCGTAAGTATTGACGGTACTTTTACTATAACGCTTGCCTTCTAAAAATTTTAAAAAGTGTTCGTAAATATTCCTTTTTTCTAAGTTTAAAAAGGGAGAAATAGGAGAGTTGTTCAAGTTAATGACCGGCACTTCTGCTTTTTCATGAAAGGAATACCCCTTTTCTATCAAAAAGATTTTTAATTCCTTAAGAGTTTTAAAATTATACGGTATATAAAATGTGCGATGGGTTTTTGACCATCTTACAGTAGGAAATTGTTTTATATATTCTTTAACCTCAAAATTATATTCAAATTTTATGGCTATACAATCCAGATCTTTATGTCTAAATTTTTCAAACTTTATTATACTCATAGCGTTAAATATAAGAAGATTATATTGCTATGGTTTTGTAATTGGATATTTATTAATAAAATAAATCTTTAGCAAAATTTATCTTAAAGTAACAACCCCACTCAATAGGAGCAGGGTTATTAATTATTTTAATTTATTAATATTTCCGAAGAAGAACGCAAACTAAAGCATTTCATTTGCCTTATCATCCTTTTGTCCCATCATCATTAAATAAGCTTTTAAAAACTCATCAATATAACCATCTAAGATGGCATCTGGATTAGTACTCTCATGGTTAGTGCGTACATCTTTAACTAGTTTGTATGGTTGTAATACATAGTTACGTATCTGCGAACCCCATTCAATTGCCATTTTGTTCCCCTCAATTTCGGCGCGTTGGGCTTGCTGTTTACGCAATTCAATTTCGTAGAGTTGCGACTTTAGCATCTGCATTGCTTTTTGTCGGTTTTCAAGTTGAGAGCGTGTTTCGCTATTATGAATAACAATGCCACTAGGCTTGTGCGTTAAAATAGCCTTAGTCTCTACTTTATTTACATTTTGACCGCCAGCACCAGAACTTCGTGCAAAATCCCACGAAATTTCGGCAGGATTGATGTCAATCTCTATAGTGTCATCTGCAAGTGGATACACATAAACACTAGCAAAACTTGTATGTCGTTTGGCATTACTATCAAAAGGGGAGATGCGTACTAAGCGGTGCACGCCATTTTCACCTTTTAACCAACCAAAACCAAACTCTCCATCAATCTCTAACGTTACTGTTTTAATCCCAGCAACATCGCCAGCTTGATAATTGAGTTCTTTTACCTTGTAGCCATTTTTTTCTGCCCACATTAAATACATACGCATCAACATAGCAGCCCAATCACAACTTTCTGTGCCTCCAGCACCGGCAGTAATTTGAAGAACAGCACTCATAGCATCACCTTCCTCACTAAGCATGTTTCTAAACTCAATATCCTCAATAGCAGCTGCGGCCTTGCCATAACGTATTTCTACATTTTCTGCAGTACCCTCACCTTCTTTGAAAAACTCAAAAATGACCTCGGCGTCTTCATAAAGGTTTATTGCATGTTGATAGTCTAAAACCCACTTCTTCTTATTGCGCAGCACTTTCATAAAAGCCTCGGCTTCCTGTGCATTGTTCCAAAAATTAGGGTCAAAAGTTTTCTCCTCGTCGTTTGTAATTTCTATTTCTTTGCCAGCAATGTCAAAGATATTGCCTTAACGCGTCCAGGCGGTTGCGAAGGTCTTGGAGTTGGTCTGTTGTAATCAATGTATTTATTTTTTAGTAAAAGTACTGTTATTGAAGATGAGTTCAAAAAGAAAATGTTGTTAGTCTTAAGGTTTTAAACCTTATGCTCTAGGAGTTAGGTCTTAAGTAAAATTATTTTACTATTTAACCCCTTCTTCAAAAACCCAAGATTTAGCCTTTTTAGTTTTATTTACTTAGATTTATAAATTCTGAAATATATAACAACCATGACATATCGCTTCATTTTTATCTGTATTTTTTTTCTCTTCGGAAATGTGACTACACAAGCCCAATTTCTTGATGCAAAAAAAGATTTAAAAGCTTTTAACGGCTATTTTAATTTCCATTATTCTGAAACCGAAGGCGAAATATATCTTGAAATTCCAAAGTCTTTCATTGATAAAGAATTTCTCTACGTTCACTCACTGCGCACAGGACTAGGGAGTAATGATATAGGACTAGATAGAGGACAATTAGGCGATCAAGCGTTAGTAAAGTTTTTAAAAAGTGGAAATAAGTTACTGTTATTGCAGCCTAATTTAAAGTTTCGGGCGGAGACGGAAAACCAACTCGAAAAAAAATCTATTAATGAAGCGTTTGCAAAATCGGTGTTATTTGGTTTCAGTATAAAAGAAACAAAAGCCGAAAATTATATTATTGACCTCACCCCATTTTTAATGGAAGATGCTCACGGCATTACAAGTAGACTTAAAAAGCAAAAAGAAGGAACGTATAAAATAGATGCTACACGAAGCAGTATATGGTTGGAACGTACAAAGGCCTTCCCTAAAAACGTAGAGTTCGAATCTTTACTCACTTTTAAAGGAGAAGCTACAGGAAAAAACGTAAGAAGTATAGCGCCAGATAGTAAAGCATTATCAGTAATTCAGCATCATAGTTTTGTTGAACTACCAGATGCAAATTACACCCCTCGCGCATTTGATCCTCGAAGCGGAAGCTTTTCCATTGATTATTTAGATTATAGCACACCCATTTGGGAACCCATAAAAAAACGTTTTATTACTAGACATAGGTTGACAAAAAAGAATCCCACCCTAGAAATTTCAGAAGCCGTTGAACCCATTATTTATTATTTAGACTCAGGAACACCAGAGCCAGTTCGATCTGCATTACTAGAAGGTGCACGTTGGTGGAATCAAGCATTTGAAACGATTGGTTACAAAAATGCGTTTCAAGTACAACTATTACCAGATGATGCAGACCCAATGGATGTGCGTTACAACGTTATTCAATGGGTACATAGAAGTACGCGTGGCTGGAGTTACGGCGGTAGCGTTATCGACCCACGTACTGGCGAAATTATTAAAGGACACGTGAGTCTTGGGAGTTTGCGCATTAGGCAAGATTTTATGATTGCCCAGGCGTTAATGAACAAGCCATTTGCAGAGCGTGATGATAATTACCAGCCTATGCTAGATATGGCATTAGCACGCATTAGACAGTTATCTGCACATGAGGTGGGGCATACGTTAGGCTTTGCGCATAATTTTGCGACAAGTGCAACAAACAGATCAAGTGTGATGGATTATCCACACCCCACATTGAGCATAGCCAATGGTGAGGTAGATTTTAGGAATGCTTATGCAATAGGTATTGGAGATTGGGACAAAGTGACGGTAACTTATAGTTATAGTGAAGCAGATGCTAGTAATAATTTTGCAAATGAAAAACAACGATTAAATGCAATATTGAAAAATGCAAGCGATAACGGAATGCGCTATATTACAGACAGCGATGCTCGTGCACAAAGTGGAGCTCACGCAACTGCTCATCTTTGGGATAATGGGAAAAATGCAGCACTTGAACTTGAAGATATGTTGCGATTGCGCGCAGTTGCAATGGAAAATTTTTCGATAGATAATATAAAAGATGGTGAGCCATACTCAGTATTAGAAGATGTATTTGTGCCTTTGTATTTTTACCACCGTTTTCAAACTGAAGCTGCGGTAAAGTCAATAGGGGGTATGGATTACAATTATGCGGTAAAAGGTGACGGCCAACTCATTCAAAAAGTACTTCCCAAGGCTGAGCAAGTACAAGCATTAAAAGCTGTTTTAAAAACAATTTTGCCAACAACGCTAGCAATACCAGCAGATAAACTGGCTTTGTTTCCACCGCGTGCTTATGGGTATCCTAGGGATAGAGAATCTTTTAAAAGTAAAAATGGTGTTGCCTTTGATGCCATTGGCGCCGCAGCAACAGCGAGCGACATGACGCTAAAATTACTTCTCAATCCACAACGCGCTAACCGTCTTGTACAACAGAAAGCGATGGATAAAAATACACTAGGTTTTACCGAAGTAGTGGATGAATTAATAGATGCTACCTTCGGAAATTTTAAGGGTGAGAACTATGAGCAAGAAATAAATAAAACGGTACAATTTAACGTAGTACAGCATTTGATGAATGTTTCGGTAAGTGGGCAAAGTAAGCCACAAATTAAAGCTATTTCAATGAGCGGACTGCAAAAAATTTCAGAAATGATTACTAAAGGAAATAGTGCTTTTGATATATTTTTACATTCGGAAATTGACAACTTTAAAAGGTTTCCAGAAAAGTTTAAAGTGATGGCTGCACCTAAAATACCAGACGGAAGTCCTATAGGGAGTTTTGAGTGTATGACAACGAATTATTAAATTGGAATCCGAAAATTTTTGTGTTGATTAACATTTCCGAAGAAAATACTTAATAGAAAATAATATACTAATTAATATTTGAGTTCCCTTTTTGTGGGAGATAATTATGACAATTGATTTAAGAAGTGATACGGTAACAAGACCAACTCCGGGAATGATGGAGGCGATTATAAATGCGCAAGTAGGAGACGATGTGTATAAAGAAGACCCGTCTGTCAACGAATTAGAACGACGTGTTGCAGATTTTTTTGGGATGGATGAGGCGCTTTTTTTTCCTACGGGGAGCATGGCAAATCAGGCTGCAATAAAATTACACACGCAACCAGGAGAGCAATTAATTTGTGATAAATGGGCGCACGTTTATAATTATGAGGGTGGAGGTGTTTCATTTAATAGTGGTGTTTCTTGTAAGCTTGTTGACGGAGATAGAGGTATGATTACTGCGGCTCAAGTTGTAGAAAGTATAAATCCGCCAGATTTTTACCATAGCCCATTAACAACACTTGTGTGTTTAGAAAATACCACAAATAAGGGTGGAGGTGCGTGTTATGATTTTGATGAAATTTTAAAGATTAAAGCCGTTTGCGACGCAAATAATTTAGGGTTGCATCTAGATGGGGCGCGCTTGATGAATGCGTTAGTAGCTACGGGACAAGATCCTAAAGATTATGGGAATGTTTTTGATACCATTTCATTGTGTTTTAGTAAAGGTCTTGGAACTCCTATGGGTACGGTTCTGGCAGGAAAATCTGAGTTAATGAAGAATGCGATTCGAATTAGAAAAATATTAGGAGGTGGTATGCGGCAAGTAGGTTTTATGGCGGCGGCTGGTATTTATGCTTTAGATAATCAAGTAAATCGCATCAAAGAAGATCATAAAAGGGCTACAGAAATTTCAGATTTATTAGTAACACTTTCATATGTTGAAAAAGTAGAGCCTACTGAAACAAACATTGTCATTTTTTATTTAAATCCTGAAATATCTGAACAAAACTTTATGTCATATTTAGAAATAAATGGATGTCGAATAAGTAACATGGGACATGGGAAATTACGTGTAGTTACGCATCATGATTTCACAGACAAAATGTGTTTAAAACTATTAAAGTTATTGCAAGATTTTAAATAAATAGTATAAGTTATTTTTACATGTTAGTATAGTATTCAGTTATTTAGACGGTGTTAATTGTATATTTTATTTACATAATTTAAGTTAAATTATATTCAATTGCATTTAAACGCATTTTTTTTGTGGCTTGTCGAAAAATGTTAAAGCCAATCTTTAATTTAGGGTATCTTTATGAGAGAGTGCTTTATATAATTGTACTTTTACACTGTAATTTAATAACCATTAAACAAACAAACATGAAAAAAATTATTTTATTAGGTTTTGCATTATTAGTTGCTCAGGTAACTTTTGCACAGGACCTTCCAACAAACCCTGAGCCGGGTAAGTGTTATGTAAGATGTGTAACACCTGATGTTTGGGTAAACCAAACAGTAACCGTTCAAACATCCCCAGCGTACAAAAAACTAAGTGTTGTACCAGCACAATATACTACTGAAACAGTAACAGTAGAATCTAAAGCTGCTGCTCAAAACTTAGAAGTTATACCTGCTGAATATACTAATGAGTCTTTTAGTATTGTAACTAAAGAAGCTTCTCAACGTTTAATCACTATTCCTTCTGAAAGAAATACAACTACTGAAACTGTAGTGACAGAAGATGCTAGTTATAGCTTAAGAGTAATTCCTGCTGTTTATGAGAATCAATCTTTTGAAGTTGTTACACAACCAGCTTACCAAAAAATTGAAACTGTACCTGCAGTATATGAAACTAGAGATGTTACAATTACTACAAAAGAACCATCTCAAAGAATGGAAGTTATTCCTGCTGAATTTGGAACTGAGACTGCAACTTATAATAAAAGAGAGTACGGTTCTTCTATTAGAACTACACCAGCATCTTTCACAACAGACTACGAAACAGTGGAGGTTAAGCCTGCTACTGCTCGTTGGGAAATGAGTGATACTCCTGCTGCAGATTGTGCTTCAAGTGACCCTAACGATTGTCGCTACTGGTGTTATAAAGGTATCCCTGCAGAGTATACTACTGTACCAGTACAGAGATTATCTAACGATGCATCTTTTGTAAAAACTCCAGATTGTGTTGATGCAAATAATGGTGGTGAGCCATGTGGACAAGGTACTTATACAAGAACTGTACTTGTAAGACCAGCTTCTACAAGAGTAATTGATATTCCTGGTGAGTCTACAACTGTGCAAACTACAGTAATGGTAACTCCTCCTACAACAAGAGTTATTGATGTTCCTGAAGTAAGAAAAACAATGACTAAGAGAGTAATGGTAACTCCTCCTACAACTGAGCGTATAGAGATTGCTGGTTCTTCTTCAACATACAAGAAAACTGTTTACACAAACGAAACTACTCGTGCAGAAGATATCCCTTCAGTTTCTAAAACATTTTCAAAAAGAGTTATGTCAACACCTCCTACAACAAGAGCCGTTGATATTCCAAACCAAATGAAAACGTTGAAAGTAACTAAGTTAGTTTCTGATGCTAGAGTTGAAGAGGTAACGGTTCCTTCTGAAACTAGAACTGTAACTAAAGAAGTACTACAAACTAAAGGTGGTCTGACTACTTGGACTGAAGTAGAGTGTGCTCTTGTTGAGTACCAAGCACTTCCTATCAACTGGAACTTAGGTTCAGCTACATTAACTCCACAAGCAAAAAACATCATCGACACTCGCTTGATGCCAGTTTTAGCTCAGAACCCAGGAGTTAAATTAGAAGTTGCTTCTCACACAGATTCTAGAGGTGGAGCTACATCTAACCAAGATCTTTCTGAAAGAAGAGCGCAAGCTGTTGTTTCATACCTACAATCAAAAGGTATTAATGGAAGTTTATTAGTTGGTAATGGTTTTGGTGAGCGTAAATTAACTAACAGATGTAAAGATGGAGTTTCTTGTACTGAGCGAGAGCACGCTACAAACCGTCGTACTGAGTTTAGATTAATCAATAACTAAGATTAATTGCAATAAATATACGAATCTTATATAAGAATCGTTTTAAGAGAATTCCCATTAATTTGGGAATTCTTTTTTTTTACGCATCTTTGGCATACATTGTGTAAAAAGACAATAAACTTTATACTATGAAAACTATTCTATCCATTCTTTTATTAAGTATTACAACCTACAGTTTTTCTCAAGAAGTATATTTTGATGATGAAGTAGAAGAGACCGTAATTGTAGAAGAGCAAAAATCTAATCTTAATTGGCTAACTAATATAGATGAAGCTATAGCACTTTCTAAAAAGAACAGTAAACCAATATTAATTTATTTTAATGGTAGTGACTGGTGTTCCCCTTGTGTTGTTCTAAAAGAAGATTTTTTTGAAACTCCAGAATTTGAAAAACGAGCAGATAAATTAATTTTAGTTATGATAGATTATCCTAGAAGAAAAGATATTCTCTCTGCTTCTCAAATGAAATATAATAGAGAAATGATTACTAAGTATAATAAGAGTAAAACATTTCCAAAACTTATCATGCTTAATAAAAATGGTAATCAAGTTGGCAAGTTGTCAGGTTATAGTTCGTTTAATACATATCATGACACTTCACATCATTATAAGTTTGTCGATAAATATATTTCTCAATAAATAAGTATACATAACAAAAAGCCCGAAACTTAAAGTTTCGGGCTTTTTGTTACTATATAATGACGTAGCCAAAAGAGTAAGGTTTAGTCTTGAATTTATTTAAATAATCCATCCATCCCAGGAATATTAGGCATTCCATCTTTTGCTACAGCAGCGAGTTCAGCTTCATTAACAATTGTTGCTTTATCAATGGCTTTGTTAATTGTAAGAATTAGATAATCTTCTAATTGATCTTTATCTTCTAACAATTTTGTGTCTATTTCTAAATTTTTAATTTCTCTATTAGCGGTTAACGTTACTTTTAAAAGACCATCAGTGCTTTGTTCATCAATAAGTACCGTATTTAATCGTTCTTTAGTAGCAGCTACTTTTTCTTGAGTTTCCTTAAGTTTACCCATCATTCCCATTAAGTCTCCAAACATATATTTAATTTTTAGTTATCCGCAAATTTAGTAATTTACAAACCTAAATTTCAATAAAATCTTTATGAAATATTCAGCTATTCTAGTGGTTGCTTCTGTTATTTTTGCAATCTCTTGTAACAACAAAGAAAATCAAAAAAAATCTATGGATATCACTCCTCCTAAAGTTGATAAAATTGCTAAGAATTTAGAAATGCACGGTGATGTTCGTGATGATAGTTACTACTGGCTTAATGATAGAGAAAATGCAGAAGTAATAGACTACTTAGAGCGTGAAAACGATTATTACGCTAAAATGACAGCTCATACTGACGACTTTAAAAATAGTCTTTTTGAAGAAATGAAGAGTCGCATCAAAGAAGATGACTCATCTGTTCCATATAAATTGAACGGTTATTTTTATATAACGAGATACGAAACAGGCAAAGATTACCCAATTTATACTCGTAAAAAAGGTACTCTCGATGCAAAAGAAGAGGTGTTATTTGATGTCAATGAAATGGCAGATGGGCATTCTTATTATAATTTAAATGGTATTAATGTAAGTCCTAATAATAAACTTGTTTCTTTTGGAGTAGATACGGTAAGTCGTCGAAAATATACAATACACATTAAAAATCTAGAAACTGGTGAAATATTAAACGAAAATATTCCATTAACAACCGGAGGTGCAACGTGGGCTAACGATAATAAAACATTATTTTATACAAAGAAGGATGAAGTAACACTTAGATCAAACGAAATTTACAGACATACATTAGGAAATACATCAGATAATGATGTGAAAGTGTTTACTGAAGAGGATGAAACTTTTGGTACGTACGTTTATAAAACAAAGTCAAAAAAGTTTATAATTATTGGTTGTTATAGTACACTTTCATCAGAGTTTAGAATATTAAATGCAGATACTCCCAATGGTGATTTTAATATATTTCAGAAGAGAGAAAGAGGATTAGAATACGATATTTCTCACTTCGGAAATGAGTGGTTCATTGTAACAAATAAAGATAATGCCACTAATTTTAAACTAATGAAAACTTCCGAAGGAAAAACTTCTAAAGAAAATTGGGTTGATGAAATTCCACATAGAAAAGAAACACTCTTAGAAGATATTGAAATTTTTAAAGATTATCTAGTCGTTAGTGAAAGAACTAACGGTCTTAACCAGATTAATATAAAAAGATGGGATGGTAAAGCAGATTATTACTTACCATTTGATAACGAAACCTATACAACGGGAACGGGTGCGAATCCAGATTTTGATTCTAAAATTTTACGCTATGGCTACACCTCTTTAACAACACCTTCTTCAACCATAGATTTTAATATGGAAACTAAGGAAAAAACAGTTTTAAAAGAAACTGAAGTGCTTGGAGGTACATTTGACAAAAATAATTATGAGTCAAAACGTGTTTGGGCTACTGCAGCAGATGGAACTAAAATTCCTGTATCTATCGTTTACAAAAAGGGGATAAAGATGGATGGTAAAAATCCACTTTTTCAATACGCATACGGTTCATACGGAGCAACAATTGACCCATATTTTTCAACAACCAGATTGAGCCTTTTAGATAGGGGGTTTATTTATGCTATTGCACATATTAGAGGTGGTCAATACCTAGGTAGACAATGGTATGAAGACGGTAAATTATTAAAAAAGAAAAATACATTTACAGACTTTATTGATGTTTCAAAATTTTTAATTCAAGAAAATTATACATCAAAAGACCATTTGTATGCTGCTGGAGGTTCTGCCGGAGGTTTATTAATGGGTGCAGTCGTTAATATGGCTCCAGAATTATATAATGGAGTTGTGGCAGCAGTTCCTTTTGTGGATGTCGTTACTACAATGCTAGATGATACAATCCCTTTAACAACGGGTGAATATGATGAATGGGGAAATCCTAATGAAAAAGAATATTATGAGTATATGAAATCATACTCACCTTACGATAATGTACAAGCGCATGATTATCCTAATATGTTAGTAACTACGGGACTTCATGATAGCCAAGTACAATACTTTGAACCAGCTAAATGGGTTGCAAGATTGCGCGAAATGAAAACGGATAATCACATTTTATATTTAGATACAAATATGGAAGCTGGACACGGTGGTGCTTCGGGAAGATTTGAGGCTCTCAAAGAAGTAGCAAAACAATATGCATTTATCTTTGACTTAGAGGGAATTAAAAAGTAGAAATTTTATTTTGTATCTTTGCGCGGTATTAAAATCAAAATGCGATAAGCATTATTTTTTAATCAAATTTCCTCTATGAAAGAAACTATAAAAGCGAATAACAATATTCTGGAATTAATAGGTGATACACCGTTAATCAAATTAAACAGAATTACAGAATCGTTAAAAGGTAATTTCTACGCTAAAGTAGAAGCATTCAACCCAGGGCATTCTTCAAAAGATAGAATAGCACTCTATATATTAGAACAAGCAGAGAAAAAGGGAATTTTAAAACCAGGTGATACTATTGTAGAAACTACAAGTGGTAACACAGGTTTTAGTATTGCAATGGTGAGTATTGTTAAAGGATACAAATGTATTCTTGCAGTAAGTTCAAAATCATCTAAAGACAAAATTGATATGCTTCGCACTATGGGTGCAGAAGTACATGTTTGTCCAGCACATGTGCCAGCAGATGATGCACGTTCGTATTATGAGGTTGCAAAACGAATTCACTTAGAAACCCCAGGTTCTGTATATATCAATCAGTATTTCAATGAGCTAAATATTGATGCCCACTATCATACAACGGGTCCAGAAATATGGAATCAAACAAGTGGACAAATCACGCATCTTGTAGCATGTAGTGGAACAGGAGGTACAATTTCTGGAATAGGACGCTTTTTAAAAGAACAAAATCCTAATATTCAAATTTTAGGAATTGATGCCTATGGAAGTGTATTACAAAAATACCATCAAACAAGAGAGTTTGATAAAAATGAAATTTACCCATATAGAATTGAAGGGCTAGGGAAAAACTTAATTCCAACAGCTACAGATTTTGATACTATTGACTCATTTACTAAAGTAACTGATGAAAGTAGCGCGTTAACAGCGAGAGAAATAGCGAAAACAGAAGGTTTATTTGTAGGATATACAAGTGGCGCAGCTATGCAGGGCGTTAAGCAACTAGCAGAGGATGAAACATTTGATGAAAACAGTAATGTAGTTATATTATTTCCAGATCATGGTTCGCGCTATATGAGTAAAATATATAGCGATGAATGGATGGAACAGCAAGGCTTTATGGATGAAAATTCTGAAGTTAGCGTCGCTGTAAACTATATAAAATAAACGGACTAATCCCGTATTAAAATTTCCGAAGTTATTTGCTTCGGAAATTTTTGTTTAATAAAAAATTGAGTGTCAAATTTTTGCCAAATAGTTCAAATCTTATGATTTGAAACATTATTTGATTAATTTTGCAAATCACTAAAACGTGTGAGTATTGATGAAAGATTTATTTGATAAAATATACAAAGATAAAGGTCCACTAGGTAAATGGGCAGAGGTTGCAGAAGGGTATTTTGTATTCCCAAAATTAGAAGGTCCTATTTCTAATAGAATGAAATTCCAAGGCAAAGAAGTTATAACATGGAGTATTAATGATTATCTTGGTTTAGCAAATCATCCAGAAGTGCGTAAAGTAGATGCAGAAGCAGCTGCTGAGTACGGTTCTGCATACCCAATGGGAGCTAGGATGATGAGTGGTCACACAGATTTACATGAGCAATTACAGGATGAATTAGCAACTTTCGTTAGTAAAGAAGCGGCATATTTGTTAAATTTTGGATACCAAGGGATGGTTTCTACAGTAGATGCACTTGTATCTAAAGATGACGTTATTGTTTATGATGTCGATGCACATGCTTGTATTATTGACGGTGTTCGTTTACATATGGGACAACGTTTTACATACAAGCACAACGATATGGAGAGTATCGAGAAAAACTTGAAACGTGCTACAAAAATGGCAGAGAAAACAGGAGGAGGAATTCTTTTGATTTCTGAAGGTGTTTTTGGAATGCGTGGTGAGCAAGGTAAGTTAAAGGAGATTGTTGCTTTAAAAAAGAAATATAATTTCAGATTATTTGTTGATGATGCGCACGGTTTCGGTACACTTGGTAAAACAGGAGCTGGAGCAGGTGAGGAGCAAGGTGTACAAGATGGGATTGATGTATATTTTGCAACATTTGCTAAATCATTAGCAAGTACAGGAGCATTTATCGCTGCAGACCAAGAAATAATGGATTATTTAAAGTATAATTTACGTTCACAAATGTTCGCAAAGTCACTACAAATGCAATTAGTAGTTGGTGCTTTAAAAAGACTAGATATGTTACGCACAATGCCAGAACTTAAAGAAAAGTTATGGGAGAATGTTAATGCATTACAAGGAGGTTTAAAAGAAAGAGGTTTTGATATTGGAACAACGCAGAGTTGTGTAACTCCAGTGTATCTTAAAGGTACGGTGCCAGAAGCAATGGCATTAGTAAAAGACCTTAGAGAAAACCATGGTGTGTTTTGTTCTATTGTTGTGTATCCGGTAATCCCAAAAGGATTAATATTATTAAGATTAATACCTACTGCTTCTCATACTTTAAAAGATGTGGAAGAAACTTTAGAAGCATTTTCATCAATTAGAGAAAGACTTGAAAATGGTACTTATAAAAGGCTATCTGCATCAGTAGCTGCCGCTTTTGGTGAGTAACTATAAGAGTTAATGTTTTTTTCGAGCTTTATTATTAAAATAATAACACTTTATTTTTTAAGAGTAGTTAATAATTTACTGCTAACATTATATAAGTGATTAGAGTAAAAATATAAAATCCTAACACATCATAAATTGTGTTGGGATTTTTTATATTTGATATTCAAAATTTATACCCTATGAAATTTAGACAACCGCAAACACTTCAAGACATTGCAACAATTTTGGACTGTGATTTTGTGGGGAATGCAGACTTTCCAGTGTTGGGTATGAATGAAATACACGTAGTACAGCCAGGAGATATTGTTTTTGTAGATCACCCTAAATATTATGATAAAGCTTTACAATCTGCAGCAACTATTGTACTTATTAATAAAAAAGTAGATTGCCCTTTGGGTAAGGCATTGCTTATTAGTGAAGAGCCATTTAATGATTTTAATAAGTTAACAAATTATTTTAATCCCTTTAGTCAGGCGAGAGCAGTTATTGCAGAATCGGCAACAATTGGGAAAAACACCGTAATCCAGCCTAATGTTTTTATAGGTAATAATGTAACCATAGGGAGTGATTGTTTGATACATAGCAATGTGGCCATATACGATAATACCGTTATTGGTAATGGAGTCACTATTCACGCAGGTACCGTGTTAGGAGGTGATGCTTTTTATTATAAAAACCGACCAGAAAAATTTGATAAATTAATTAGTGGCGGAAATGTAATCATCCAAGACAATGTTGATTTAGGCGCACTATGTACTATTGATAAAGGAGTAACCGCATCTACGACCATTGGCGAAGGGACAAAAATAGATAACCAAGTGCATGTAGGTCACGATACTGTTATAGGTAAAAGATGTTTAATTGCATCTCAAGTGGGGATTGCGGGCTGTGTCCTAATTGAAGATTTTGTAACCATATGGGGACAGGTGGGTATCACTAGTGGTGTTACTATAGGTGAAAAGGCCGTAATTTCGGCACAAAGTGGTGTAAGTAAATCATTAGCAGGACATAAAAGTTATTTTGGAACTCCCGCAGATGAGTTTAGAAAAAAATACAAAGAGTTGGCATCAATTAGGTTGATACCAGATATTATTGAAAAATTAGATAATTTATAATGAGTAAGAGCGCAAAAGAAATCGTTAAAGAATTTTATAATTACAATCTAGTCTCAGAGCCAGGAAAGGCATTATCATTAATACATGATGATATTGAGTTAATTTGGAACAGTGCAGACGGACTAACCATTATGCACTACCCAGAAATTGTAGAATCTTTTAAAGAAATACAAAGGTCATATGATGACCTAAGAGTAGAGGTGAGTCACGTGTTAGAGGATGAAAATTTTGTAACTATACGTTATAAATATTACATACGCACTATTGAAAATCAAGATGAAGAACTAGGTATAGCTCACTTTATCGCAATATGGCAAATTAAAGATGGTAAACTTTATCGCGGACACCAAATAAGTCAACCCGTTATGAGTGCAGATGATTCTAGCGGAACATACAACAAGGTTAAATATTAATTTCACTGTATTTTTTAGCTAAAAAAAAGTACCTTTGCAGGCGTTCTTCAGGATGTTATGCTATAAGAGGTTTTGTTTAAAATTTCAAGAGTTTAAAAGAAGTTTTTATACTTCGGAAATGTGACAGGAATTAAAACGATTGCTTTTAATATATTTCAGAAGAGAGAATAAAAGGAATAATAACAATCAACATAATACATCGCAATGAGTGTTTTAGTAAATAAAGATTCAAAAATTATAGTTCAAGGATTTACAGGTAGTGAAGGTACTTTTCACGCTGGTCAAATGATTGAATACGGAACAAATGTAGTGGGTGGAGTAACCCCTGGAAAAGGTGGTCAAACACACTTGGATAGACCTGTTTTCAACACTGTAGCAGAGGCTGTAGAAAAAGCTGGAGCAGATACAACAATTATATTTGTACCACCGGCATTTGCTGCAGATGCAATTATGGAAGCTGCAGATGCAGGTATTAAAGTAATCATTACAATTACTGAAGGTATTCCAGTAGGAGATATGATTAAAGCTGCAAACTATATTAAAAATAGAGACTGTAGATTAATTGGACCTAACTGTCCAGGAGTTATTACTCCAGGTGAAGCAAAGGTTGGTATCATGCCAGGTTTTGTATTTAAAAAAGGAAATGTAGGGATTGTTTCAAAATCCGGAACGTTAACTTATGAAGCTGCTGATCAAGTTGTAAAGCAAGGTTTAGGTATTACAACAGCAATAGGTATTGGTGGTGACCCAATTATTGGAACAACTACAAAAGAAGCAGTTGAATTGTTAATTAATGACCCAGAAACTGAAGCTGTTGTAATGATTGGAGAAATAGGTGGTCAACTTGAAGCAGACGCAGCAAACTGGTATAAAGCTAGTGGTAGCAAAAAACCAGTAGTAGGATTTATAGCAGGTGAAACTGCTCCAGCAGGACGTACAATGGGTCACGCAGGTGCAATTGTAGGTGGAAGTGATGATACAGCTCAAGCAAAGAAGAAAATTATGCGTGAGTGTGGAATTCACGTTGTAGATTCTCCAGCAGAAATAGGAAAGAAAGTTGCCGAGGTTCTTGGATAACTTTTAAACAAATAACCATATAAAGCCCTGCTATAATAGCGGGGCTTTTTAGTATATTTGAACTACCAATAAAAACAACCATTACTTAGTTTACAGAGTTATTGAAAGCTCAATTTTAATTGTTTTATTATGAAATTACTAGAAGGAAAAACTGCAATTATCACAGGTGGAAGCCGTGGAATAGGAAAAGGTATCGTTGAAGTCTTTGCGCAACATGGTGCTAATGTAGCATTTACATATAATTCGTCCGCCGAAGCTGCAGATGCTCTTGCTACAGAGATTAGCAAAAGCGGAGTTAAAGCAAAAGCGTATAAAAGTGATGCTTCAAATTATGAGGCATCGCAGGAATTAGCTGCTGCAGTTCTAGAAGATTTTGGAAGCATTGACATTCTTGTTAATAATGCAGGAATCACAAAAGATAATTTATTAATGCGCATGAGCGAAGCAGATTTTGATACTGTTGTGGAGGTTAACCTAAAGTCTGTGTTTAACATGACAAAAGCTGTTCAACGTACTATGTTGAAACAACGTAAAGGTTCAATTATAAACATGAGCTCTGTAGTAGGAGTAAAAGGAAACGCAGGACAAACAAATTATGCAGCGTCAAAAGCAGGAATTATAGGTTTTTCAAAATCAGTTGCATTAGAGTTAGGTTCTCGTGATATACGTAGTAACGTTATTGCTCCAGGATTTATTGAGACAGAAATGACAGGAAAACTTGATGCGGCAACCGTACAATCATGGAGAGATGCTATTCCTTTAAAAAGAGGAGGCTCACCAGAAGATATCGCAAATGCATGTGTTTTTTTAGCAAGTGATTTATCTGCGTATGTAACTGGCCAAGTTTTAAATGTTGACGGAGGTATGCTTACTTAATATTATTAAATTTATTATAAGTAATAGGTTGATATTTAGTAGGCAGTTTTTTATATATTTTAAAAAAAGCTCATAATTACATCGACTTACAAACACAATAACCCACAATTAGTTCCTCTTTGTTTCCAGAAACCATACTTTACATAGTCATTGCCGTAGTAATCTCTTTGATTATTTCGGTATTTATGTATGGATATAAATCTAGATACACTGGTAACTTACGGTGGTTATTTGGAGCACTAAGGTTTGTTACATTATTTAGTATCTTACTATTATTGATTAATCCGAAATTTAAATCGGAAACATATACCGTTGTCAAACCACAATTACCTATCGTGCTAGACAATTCCTCTTCGATTACCGAATTAGGTCAAACGGAAAATGTAGCACAAGTTTTAAACGCTTTAGAAAATTCCGAAACTTTAAACGAACGGTTTGACGTTTCTTATTTCCAGTTCGGGAATGGATTTACTGCTTTTGATTCGCTTTCGTTTTTAGAAAATAATACTAACATTTCAAAAGCTTTTTCATCAATTAATGAGTTATATGAGACTAACGGAGTACCGTTGTTACTCGTTTCCGATGGAAATCAAACCTTAGGAGAAGATTATGAATTTGCAACCCGTAGCTTAAAAGGTCCCGTCTATCCAGTAATTCTAGGAGATTCGACAAAATATACCGATTTAAAAATTCAGCAATTGAACACAAATCGCTATGCGTTTTTGAAGAATAAATTTCCTGTAGAGGCAGTGTTAGTTTATAGCGGGACAGGCACAAAACAATCTCAATTTGTTATTAATCAAGGTAATGCAATAGTGCATCGTGAGATGGTTTCATTTAATGAACAGGATAATACAAAGACGGTTTCAATTACATTGCCAGCATCAAGCGTGGGTTTACAGCGATATACAGCGCAAATTGTTCCATTGAGTGATGAAAAAAATAAAGTTAATAATTTAAAACGATTTGCCGTTGAGGTTATTGACCAAGCTACAAATGTATTGATTGTTAGCAAAGTATTGCATCCAGATTTAGGGATGTTAAAAAAAGCTATTACTACAAATGAGCAACGCACTGTTACTTTTAAAAAGCCAAGTGAAGCTGCGAGTGTATTAAATGATTATCAACTTATAATTTTGTATCAACCTGATGGAACATTCTCATCAGTGTATCAAGAAATAGCTAAACTAAACAAAAATACTTTTGTAATTGCGGGTGAATTTTCAGATTGGAATTTTATAAACAATGCTCAAGAATTATATACAAAAGAAGTTACCAATCAAAAAGAGAATGTCTCTGCTCGCTTAAATTTAAACTATGGAACTTTTGCAATAGATCCCATAGGGTTTAGTGATTTTCCACCTTTAAAATCACAATTTGGTGAATTGAATGTAATGGTACCTCACGAAACTATTTTAGAACAAACGGTGGACGGTTTTGGTAGTGGAAGCCCCATGCTTGCCACGATAGAATTAAATGGAACACGCCATGCAATATGGGATGGAGAAGGTTTATGGAAATGGAGAGCTCAGTCTTATTTAAGAGCAAAAAGTTTTGAAGAATTTGATGAATTTTTAGGGAAAATGGTTCAATACCTTGCATCAAATAAACGCCGTAGTAGGCTAGAGGTAAGTAGTGAAACATTTTATTATAATAATAACCCATTAAAAATTTCAGCGCAGTATTTTGATAAAAACTTTGTGTTTGATAACCGTGCATCAGTATCAATTTCTGTAGTGAATACTGAGTCTAAACAACGTCAAGTATTTCCATTACTACTTAAAAATAATTATTACGAAGTTGATTTAGGTAGTTTAGATTCTGGTGAGTATAGTTATACAGTTTCGGTAAAAGATGAAGAAGTAGCAAGAAGTGGAAGCTTTACAATACTGGAGTTTGATATTGAAAAACAGTTTTTAAATGCTAATATTTCAAAATTAAATAGATTGGCCTCTAAAACAGATGGAGCTTCTTTTTTCCCTTCTGAAATTAACTCACTTATAGACACTTTAGTCAATGATGATTCCTACCGAGCAACACAAAAAAGTGAGCAAAAAGTAGTACCTTTAATAGATTGGAAATACCTGTTAGGGCTTATAACTCTTTGTCTTGCTTTAGAGTGGTTTATTAGAAAATACAACGGACTTATTTAAAATTTATAAAAAGAAAATTATGGAAAAATTACCAAAGATTGGAATACCAATTATAATTGTAGTAGTATTATTAATCATATTACTTGCAAAATCTGCAGTAACAATTGACTCTGGAGAAGCAGGGGTTTTATATAAAACTTTTGATGAAGGAGTTGTTACAGATGAGCCACCACTAGGAGAAGGATTTCACATAATTGCACCATGGAATAAAGTATTTGTTTACGAAGTTAGACAGCAAGAACTTTACGAAAAAATGAGAGTATTATCTTCTAATGGTCTTGAAATACAAATTGAAGCTTCAGTGTGGTATGAGCCTGTATATAGTAATTTAGGTAATCTTCACCAATCACTCGGTGAAAACTATTTAGGTCGTGTAATTCAACCAGCTATTCGTTCTGCTGCTCGTAGTGTAGTAGGTAGATATACGCCAGAGCAATTATATTCTAGTAAGCGTGATGCTATACAAGATGAAATTTTTACTGAAACTAAAATTATTTTAGAAAAGCAGTATGTACAATTAAATCAGGTTTTAGTGCGTGATGTAACATTACCAAATACTATTAAAGATGCAATCGAACGAAAATTAAAGCAAGAGCAAGAATCATTGGAGTACGAATTTAGATTAGTAACAGCATCAAAAGAAGCTGAGAAAGTACGTATTGAAGCACAAGGTAAAGCAGATGCCAATAAAATTTTAAGTGCATCTTTAACAGATAAAATTCTTCAAGACAAAGGTATTGACGCAACAATGAAATTAAGCGAATCTCCTAACTCTAAAGTAATTGTAATAGGCGGAGGCGATGGTGGACTTCCTATTATTTTAGGGAATAATTAAAATGACATTATCATAAAAATGTAAACCGTGCCATTCATGGCGCGGTTTTTTTGTGCAGTATTTTTAAAATATCTAGTTAAATACTTCTGTTTTTTTACTCTTTATCTCCTTAATTCCCTAGTCCATAATCGAAGATATCAATATTCCAACCAATAACATTTCCTAATCCATAAACCTAAACATCCTATAAAAAATAGTATTTTTGTATTCTGAATATACTTCAGAACACTTCTATGAGCCAAAAAGTTTTATTAAACGCAACCGAAATTCACATCGCACTGCATCGTTTGGCTTGTCAATTAATTGAAAATCACGACAACTTTGAAAATACAGTCCTCATTGGTATTCAACCAAGAGGTATTTTCCTTGCCGAAAGGCTAAAGGGACTGCTCGTTTCAGAATATAAAATAAAAAAGGTGCAATTAGGCAAACTTGATATCACATTTTATAGAGACGATTTTAGACGGAGTGGTACACCACTAGAGGCAAATAAGACCCACATTGACTTTGTTGTAGAAAACAAAAAAGTAGTGTTGATTGATGATGTATTATATACGGGACGTAGTATTAGGAGTGCGTTGACAGCGATTCAAAGTTTTGGTCGTCCTGATGAGATTGAACTATTGACCCTTATCGACCGTAGATTTAGCCGTCATTTACCTATTCAGCCAGACTATCGTGGTAGACAAGTGGATGCAATTGGAGATGAGAAAGTAAAAGTATGCTGGACGGAAAACGAAGGAGAAGATGCTGTTTATTTAGTTAATAGTGATTAGTAAAATGTGTTTAGTAATAAATGTAACTTTTTAGCTTACGCGAAAATGTCTTGGATTCAAGAAATAACTGTTGTTTTAATATTTCAGAATAAAGAATAAAGAATAAAGTAGCCAAAGCGAATCGATAAAATTTAATTAAAAATTACCCGCATTCACGGGCAAAAAAACATGAGCGAGCTAAGTGTCAACCACTTATTGGGAATTAAATATATCACCGAAGCGGATATCCAATTGATATTTGAGACGGCTGACCATTTTAAGGAAGTTATAAATAGACCTATTAAAAAAGTACCATCGCTACGAGATATTACCATTGCTAATTTATTTTTTGAAAACAGTACCCGAACACGCCTTTCGTTTGAACTTGCTGAAAAACGTTTAAGTGCTGATGTTGTTAATTTTTCTGCGGCATCATCTTCTGTGAAAAAAGGAGAAACGCTTGTTGATACGGTAAATAATATCTTGTCAATGAAAGTTGATATGGTTGTAATGCGCCATCCTAACCCGGGGGCAGGAGTTTTCTTATCAAAGCACATTAATGCAAGTATTGTAAATGCGGGAGACGGTGCTCATGAACACCCTACACAAGCATTATTAGATAGCTATTCTATAAGGGAACGACTTGGTGATGTCGCTGGAAAAAATGTAGTTATCGTAGGTGATATTTTACACTCAAGAGTAGCATTATCAAATATTTTTGCTTTGCAAAAACTAGGAGCAAACGTAAAAGTTTGTGGTCCAAAAACATTAATGCCCAAATATATTGAGAAGTTAGGTGTTACTTTTGAGCCTAATCTTGTTAATGCTCTAAATTGGTGTGATGTGGCAAATATGCTTCGTGTTCAAAATGAACGCATGGATATAAGCTATTTTCCTTCTACGAGAGAATATACGCAACAATTTGGAGTGAATAAAAAAATACTAGCTTCTTTAGATAAAGAAATAGTTTTAATGCATCCTGGTCCTATAAATAGAGGTGTAGAAATTACAAGCGATGTTGCAGATAGTAAACAAGCAATTATTCTAGACCAAGTTGAAAATGGTGTTGCTGTCCGTATGGCAGTACTATATTTATTAGCATCAAAAATTAAGCAATATGAAAATTAGAAATACAGATACGTTTGTAATTCTTGAAGATGAAAAAGACGGTATTAAAGATTTTGCGTCTTATTTAGAATTTATAATCCCAAAAGCATACGAAGGAAAGAACATCATTGTAAATCTATTGAAATATGATGAGATGGATTTAGAACATTTACTATTGTTTCTTAATATCTCTACAATGCACAGAAAAACAAAACAATCTTTTGTTCTTGTAAATAATGCCATTAATATTGATGTAATCCCACCAGAAATGATGGTAGTACCTACCTTACAAGAAGGAGAAGATATTATTGAGATGGAAGAGATTGAGCGGGATCTTGGGTTTTAATATTCTTTAGGTTAAATTATAGATTTCTTATTTTGATAAATCTATATTATTATGGACCTATCAAAAGATATAAATATTATTATCACACTTGAGTCTATGTGATTCACTAAAAACCATATTTTAAATCGTTAATATTTAATTACCTTAATTTGAAACTAACTATCCTAGGTTGTCATTCTGCTACTCCACGATGGGATGCAAACCCTACGTCTCAAGTTTTAGAAATAAAAGGACACTTATTTTTAATAGATTGTGCAGAGGGAACCCAAGTACAGCTCCGTAGATTTAAAGTGAAATTTGCACGTATTAAGCACATATTTATTTCGCATTTGCACGGTGACCATTTTTTTGGGTTAGTTGGATTAATCTCTACATTTAGATTATTAGGTAGAGAAGCAGATATGCACGTATATGGTCCTAAAGGAATTAAAGACGCTATTTTGCTTCAATTAAAAGTGGGGAAAAGCTACACCAATTACAAACTCTATTTTCATGAATTAGAAAGTGATGAGCCGCAAGTTTTATTTGAAGACGATAAAGTTACTGTAACAACAATTCCGTTGAGTCATAGAATTTATACAAATGGATTTCTATTTAAAGAAAAGCCAGCAGAACGTGGATTAGATGTTGAAAAAGCAAGAGCACTCAATGTAGAGATGAGTTATTATCGCAAGATAAAACAAGGCTCAGATGCTATTACAAAAGAGGGTAAAATGATACCCAATGCAGAAATTACTTTTGATCCTCCAAAACCCAAAAGTTACGCATATTGTAGCGATACGGAGTATTTCCCGCCAATAGTGCCACAAATAAAAGAAGCTACTTTATTATATCATGAATCTACTTTCTTACACGACAACCATGACCTTGCAGTAAAAACAAAACACAGTACAGCTAAAGAAGCTGCAATAATTGCAAAAAATGCCAATGTGGGAACACTAATATTGGGTCATTATTCTGGCCGCTATGGTAATTATAAATTGTTTAAAGATGAAGCAAAAACTATTTTTGAAAATGTAGAATTAGCGGAGGATGGGCGAGTTTTTGAGGTTTAAGTAACGAGATATAACTGTATCTTGAAAGTTAACTAATTAATATATTTGAATTTATTAAGTTTCTATTTTAAATTGATAAGAAAAGTTAGCCGTATATTCTGGTTTTTCAATAGTTTTTCTAATTATAAATTCAAATGTCGGTTCCATTGTTTCTAATTTTCCAACTTCTTCATTTACTGCTTTATTCTCGCTAACCTGCCTCGTAATTCCGCCTAAAATTGTCACGGAATACCAACCATTTTCAATTTCGATATTAGCATGTTTATATTTTTTTAAAGTTGCTCCTTTTTCGGAAGTAAATTCCCTCAAATATGGAATTGTTTATAAATATATTCTGACATTCTTAACTCTTAAACAAAATCCTTCACGTTTATGTAAAAGTTTATTTTTAGGTTTTAAAAGCTCAGGAATTTCATTTGACAAGTTAAAATATATTATATAAGGATGATATTCAATTCCTATTAGCGGTATTATAACACCATTTTCTACAGCAATGTTACCAGACTCCTGAGTAGTAAATTCCGTTAATAAATTGTTTGGCAAACTCTTCTCTATTTTATAGTCAAAAAGTAATTTGGATCGCCTAAAATGAAATAATCCATTAGATCATTCAATACTTTATCAAATTTATAAATTTACTTCATTTCGAAATTTTAGTA
The DNA here is from genome assembly GCF_009014635.1 of Patiriisocius marinistellae. Taxonomy (GTDB): domain Bacteria; phylum Bacteroidota; class Bacteroidia; order Flavobacteriales; family Flavobacteriaceae; genus Patiriisocius; species Patiriisocius marinistellae. Next base: position 25,126 of record NZ_BKCF01000003.1, read on the forward strand.
GTATGGCGGGTAACGTCTCTGTATATGAGCAGTGTGGAGAAAAATGGCATAAGTCATTCGGACGGACACAAGCTGATTCTTTTTTATTAAATAAGCTAAATTTAAAAATTTGGCGGTTTCGCAAAAGCTTAATTAACATAGGTTTAATCGCTCATTCTCCTACTATTTTTTTACTTTGTTAGGGCTAGTTCTTCTCAAAGTAATCAATTATTCCTGACTTAGTATTAATATTTTCACTTAGAGTAATCAATTTTTTAAGCATTATAATCGCAACATAGTGAAATTTGTAAAATAAATTATTGTCAAATCTAAGTTCTAATCCGTTATGTAAATATCTATCTCTTATTCTATAATGACTAATAAAAATTTTTTCTAAAAGTTCAGTTTCGTTTGATGGAACTAAATTTGGAATTACAAACAGTTTTAATTTTGTTAAACCCCTACTTTTACCTTTTTGCTCCTGAATGAAAATGCTTTCGAACCATGAAATCATCATTACATTTTTTTCGTATGGATTTAGTTGAGACGAGTATCTACCCGCTTGTATAATCAAATCTCGAATAAAATAATCTAATTCTGAAGAAGCTTTCTTATCTAAATAGTTTTTAATAAAATTAAATCCCAACTTTTCAATTTCTTTTAAACGCTTTTTAGTGAATTCAGTTGGTTTTGCGCCATAGTTAGCACTTAAATTGTGTGATAAGTCAAATTTATCTGTATTAGTTTCGCTAAAACTTGTGTGCATTGGAATTAGATAAGTATCAAATTCCAAATCAAAAAGCCTGGTATTTGGGTCATTAATCTCAACTAGAAGAAACATTTTTAGAAGATTTGCACTAATTTTTACATTCTGAACAGCCTTTTTTCTTGCGAATTCGTTTGTTCCAATTCCAATAGATTTGAATACAATTTGGTTATTTAGCGCTTTTGTCAGACCTTCTAGAGTTGCTCTGTCATAATTATTATTATCTTTTTTATATTCTGCTTTTTTCCGATTTAAAAAATCTTCATCGATATGAATTAATTCTGAATTTCCAATGACCAAATTTTCCTCTATATGAAGACCAGTTGTCGAAAAATAGAAAATGTATTCCTGCTTTTTGTCATCAAGAATACGACGCAAATAGTTTATCGGTTCTTCATTTGCTCTTTTTTCAATGTATGTTTTAAAAGCCCAATTACATATATGCTCTTCAATAAATGCCACATCCGTAAACTCATTAAATTCTTTAGTTTCTATAATGCTTTCAGCAATTTCAATAACCTTTCTATAGTTTTCATTGTTAAATCTAATATGACCACCACCTTTTAAATCTTGACTGTAATTAAGTTTATTTCCTAATTCATCAGTATTGTATCTTTTTATATTCGATACTTTACCTAAATTAATAACGGAAGAACCTTTTAGATTACTAGGTTCATCAGATTTTTTTTGCTTTACCTTTTCGGGTTTAATCTCCTCAATTACACTAACTAATTCAAATATTTTATTGTTCAATTTTCTATACTGTTTTTTTTTATGAATTAGTCCTAACGTGTTTGTATAAGAATAGTTGCGGGTTTGTCTGCGAGGATTTTCCGAAGGAAATTCAGACGTTACAAACACGCAACGACCTTTGATTAAGCACTAAACCGTAATAATTTTTATACGGTGTTAGCAGTTGTTTTTATTTCTTTTCCTTTAGTTTTTTCAATTCAATTATTAAACTGTCTTGACTTTTTGATTTAGCTAAATTACTTTTTTCTAAAGACTTTATACTTTCATTTAATTCAGTCAGAGCATTGATTTGGTTTTGTTCCCAAACTTTATCTCCCTCATAATCTTTCAGGGCGAAAAATAAAGCCATTCCAGATATTAATGCTGAAAATACTACAAGACCAATTGATATTCTCGTGTTTTTTGTAGCGGAAATTGCATTTCGTTCAGATGATGTTCTAAACAATATAATTTCTTCATTTAATTTATGAATAAGTTCGCCAAGAAAATCAAGTCTAAATTCCTGCTGTTTGGAACTTCCAGTTAATGATGATACTTCTGAATTCAAGGTGTCTAAAGAACTATCAAGTCTACCGAGTGAAGTCAGTTGTTTATCAGAAAAGTGAGTCGTAATTTTACTTAACAGGTTTATTTCTTTGTTAAGTCCACCAATCAGATTATTCAGTTTGTTTTGTTTTCGGTTTTGCAATTCAGTTAATCCGATTGTAATTCGTCCAGAGTATTTTGCAGCTGCGGCTGGTGTTAAGTCTTTTTTCATTAAATACTTTGATTGAGAATTTATCTTGTCGACAATTTCTTCATCTGTGTATTCAATTGGATATTTTTTCTCTGACATAGGTTTTGTTCAAATAACCACTAACATCTTATATAACGCAATTTATGCATTTTATACGTAATCATTAACCTGATAATAACATAAACAAGTGTTCGTTTACTTTAAGGAATTGTGTAAGAATTTAGATAATTTGTGCTTTATTAGAAGCGAAAAAAACACTTTAATGATCAAAGCCAAGTTACATTTATGATGTGGAAGTAATGTAATTTATCTTTAAAATGAGGTTAAGTGTTTTTTTGAATAGCAATTATTTCTCCAACAGCTTGTTTGTATTTAAATGGATTTCCTGCTTTTTTAATTGCTTTATATACTTTTTGAGGGTTGTGTGTTGACTGTGAAAAGAATTCCCAGAAGCCTAGCATTTTCATTTTAATAGGAGTAGGGCCAGAAAGTGCTGCGTCATATTGCTCATAAATGGTATCGTGAAATTCTCTAAAAATGTCCCATCGGTCTTTTGGATATTCTGTAGAGTTAGCTTTTATCATGCTAGGTAGAAAAGGGTCTGCTATAAGTCCACGACCTATCATAAAATGTTCAATAGTTGGAAAGCGCTCTCGCATTTTTCTAAATTGCTCTACAGTGGTAATATCTCCATTATAATATAATGTGTGCTTAGCAACATCCACACATTGTTGAAAGGCTTCTAGATCTACGCCGCCTTTATATAATTGTTTGCCAAGGCGTGCGTGGATAGCAATGTTTTTAAGTGGGTAGTTTTCTAAAATGGGAAATGCGTCTAAAATTTCCGAAGCACTTTCATACCCCAAGCGCATTTTCATTGATATAGTAACGTTAGTTTCACTATGTGCACGGTTTAAAATATGGTCAATTTTTTCTGTATTGCAAATAAGCCCAGAGCCCATGCCGCTTTTTGTTACCATAGGATAAGGGCAGCCTAAATTCCAGTTGAGTTCTTTGTAACCTAGTGACTGAATGTATTTTATTACAAAAATAAAATGGTCTGCGTCTGCAGTCATTACTTGTGGTATAACTTCTAAGCTTGTATTTACTGCAGGCTCTAAATCTCGCTGATACGATCCCTTAATAATCATCTTCCGGTTAAACCTAATGTACGGAGCGTAAAAAGTGTCTATTCCTCCAAAATATTTTTGTTGTGCATTACGAAAAGGGGCGTCTGTAAAACCTTGTAATGGGGAGGATAATAGGTTGTAGGGCATTTGTGGATTTTAGATTTTCAAAGATAATAGATTATGTGATTTTTTCTTTAAAATAAAATGGGATACGCTTTATATAAAGCATATCCCATTTTGTTGTTTTAGATGTAGTTGGCACTTACATACCGACTTTAGTAATTTTTGTTTCTCCAATAACAATTCCTTTATTTAATGTTGGGCTACCAGAATAGACTATAGTTGCTTCACCATAAGATGTTACTTTAAGTTTTTCTGAAACGTTAAGTTGAAACACACCATCTCCATAAGCCGTTAATTTTGTTTCTTTACTTAAAACGTCCTGGGTATTTACTTTAGTTTCTCCATACGCTGTAATTTTTTGCTTTTCAATAGTACCTTTTGATACCATTAAAAAACTTTCTCCATAAATTGAAACCTGTAAATTTTTAGCATTTACTTCGCTAAAATAAACTTGAGACTCACCAAATATTCTTAATCTTAGTTTATCAACTTTAAATGCACTTTCAAAGTCAAAGCGTTCTTCTCCTCTTAATTCTACATTGTTTATACTTTTATATGTTATTACTGCTCTTACAACAGTACTTTTATAGATGGGAGTTTTACGTTTATATCCATTTACATTTTCTACCTCATTATCTGCGGTGATTTTTGCATCGTCTAAATATACATTCAGTGTCTTTTTTTTTACTTCAATATTCAATTTTTCAATAGGAACTGTAATAGATTCAATAGTTATTGATTCTTTATTTCCTTCTTTGAAAACAACTTCAATATGCGGACTTACGATAACCTTATCAAAACTATCGACACTAATTTCTTTAGACTGTGCAATTGAAAAATTTGAGAAAAATAACAAAATGAATACCGGTAAAACAGCAAAAACTTTTTTACTGGTAATCCATTTTGATTGAGGTTTTATTTGAATTTTAGACATTTTTATAATTTTTAGTGGTTACGTTTATATTAAGGATAACATAATTTTTAATTTGTTACACTTATATTATATTTTCCTTCATTATAAAAATTTAAAATAAAAAATACTAGCTCTATTCTTCTACATACGGAGCACCTGCTGCTTTTAACTGGTTATTTATTGTTTCTAATTTTTGTTCAATTGCACTCAGCTTATTTTTAGCTCCATTTAACTGTGTAGTGATAATTTGCATCTGTTTTTTATGTGTAGATGTAGGACCATATGTAGAACGTTCTATACCTCTATAGACCGCAAAAAGTCTATCACCTATAAGTGGTGTTGTTTTTTCGCCAATAGATAATTTTGCTGGATTTCCGTAGATTTCACTATTCAGCGCATTTAGATCTTTATGGATATTGCTAAACTGTGTTTCTAAACTTCCTGGTGCTAGGTTTGATTTGATTGCTGCTTTTTCCATAGCGTTCACACGTTGTTTTGCTTTTTTAATACCAATATTTAATGCTGAAATATCTCGACTAGTATTTTCATAATTTCTCCAAAAATTTGATGTAATTTCAGAAGAAGCACCTTTAAGAGCACCTTCATACAAAGGTTTTACAGAAAACGAAATAGTTTCATCGAGTTTCTTAATAGTGCCATTTTCTTGTAAATACATTGTTACTTTGTAATAACCTGGAGGCGCCATCAAGCCTTTTGGACCATCCTGTTCTTCGTTCATAGTCATTTGTTCTTCTAGCATGATTGGTTCTAAACTAGGATATCTTAAATCCCAAGCAATACGATTCATACCTGCTTTAGGAGTGGTTGTTATTTTTCTAATAATTTCGCCAGTAGTATCTTCTATAGCAAATATAAGCTGCGGTTGTTCTTCTATGCTTTCTGCAGCTAGTGCATCATAACCTGGAAATGGCACATCTGTGCTTGTATAATTTTTCTCAGATTTCATTCGCTTTGCGTTAGCAGTCATAGGTGCTTCTTTTAAATAATATGTAAATACAGCACCAAAATCTGGATTTGGAGCAACAAAATGACTGTCACCTTGACTTCCCTTTCCACTTTCAAAACTCAAATGTGGTCTTTCTACATACCACCAAGCATCTCTAGTAGCAAATAGTTTAGCTTCTTGCTCCAATGTACTAGATGTTAATTCACGCAAAGGAGTAATGTCATCAAGAATATAAAAACCTCGACCAAATGAAGCACCAACAAGATCATTTTCTCTACGTTGAATAGTAATATCTCTAAACGATATTGTGGGAACGCCACCTTCGAGTTTTGTCCAACTAGTACCACCATTGATTGTAAAATAGATTCCAAATTCAGTCGCAGCAAAAAGCAAATCTTTTTTCACGTGATCTTGAACCAATCGCCACACCATAGTACGTTCTGGAATATTACTTGAAATTGAAGTCCACGTTTTACCTTTATTAGTACTCTTTAAAAGGTAAGGATTAAAGTCGCCATATTTATGATTGTCTAAAGCTACATATACAGTATTGGCATCAAATAGGTCTGCACGAATGTCATTTACAAAAGCAGTTGCTGGAACTCCAGGTAATGAACCCACTGTAGTTTTTCTCCAGTTTGCGCCTCCATCTTCTGTCACTTGTATAATTCCATCATCTGTACCTGCATAAAGAAGTCCTTTTTGTTTTGGGGACTCTGCTAATGATGTAATTGTGTTATAATTACTCATTGCATATACATCCCAACCTTCATTGAAAGATTGTTTTTTACCCATAATAGGAAGCTCAATTCTATTTTGGTTTTTAGTTAGATCACCAGAAATAGCTGTCCAATCATCACCACGATTGTCAGATTTCCACACGCGTTGCGAAGCAAAATAAATTGTAGTAGGAGCGTGGGGGCTTACTAAAATTGGGGCATCCCAGTTATAACGCTCATACACCTCGTTTTCACCTGGTTGTGGTTGAATGTCAATTACTTGCCCTGTGCTTATATCAACTCTTGAAAGTGTTCCCTCTTGTCTTTCTGCATATACTATATTAGGATTACCGGGTTCCGTAGCAGTTTGATGTCCGTCCCAATTTAAAATTACTTTCCAGTCACTATTTTGTATCCCATGAACATTATCTGTTCTAGATGGTCCCCCTTCAGTACTATTATCTTGGGTTCCACCATAAATATTATAAAAAGGTTTTGCGTCATCAACTGCTAATTTGTAAAACTGTGTTACTGGTAAATTTTCAACATATTTCCAAGTCTTAGTTAGATCAAAACTTTCATACAATCCACCGTCACTACCTACTAATAAATAGTCTGGATCATCCTGTCTAAAGGCAATTGCATGATTGTCACCGTGTTTATTCTTTTCATTCATGCGGTAAAATGTTTTTCCACCGTCTTCTGAAATTTGTAAATTATTATCCATCAAATACAAACGCCCATCTTGATGTGGCGAAGCATATAGTTCTTGGTAATAGTGCGGCCCAGTTCCACCCGTCACAGTGTTAGATTGTTTTTGCCATGAACTTCCTCCATCATCACTTCGCCAAAGTCCTCCCGTTCTTCGTTCTAACTCAATAGCGGCGTACAAGGTTTTTGTATTAAAGCTAGATATAGCTAGACCAATTTTCCCCATATTTCCTGAAGGAAGCCCATTTGTTAGTTTCGTCCACGTATCACCACCATCTGTACTGCGATGCAATCCAGAACCGGGTCCACCGCCCATATATGCTGCAACGGTACGATGTCTATCCCAAGTAGCTGCATACAAAACATCTGGGTTTTCATCGTCAATGACAACTTCGGTAACACCTGTCCATTCGTCATTACCTAGTGTTTTTTTCCATGTTTTACCACCATCTATCGATTTGTACAATCCGCGGTCTCCACCACTATTCCAAAGGGGACCTTGCGATGCAACCCAAACAATATTACTATCTTCTGGATGTACAATAATTCTTGAAATATGTTGCGAATCTCTAAGCCCCATATTTTCCCAAGTAGTACCACCATCCATACTTTTATAAACGCCATCTCCAAAAGCAATATGTCTTCCACCAACGTCCTCGCCTGTACCTACCCAAATTGTACTGTAATTGTTTGGGTCAATAGTAACAGCTCCAATGGCAAAAGTGGCTTGTTCGTCAAAAATAGGAGTCCACGTTGTACCAGAGTTTACAGTTTTCCATACACCTCCAGAAGCAACACCAGTGTACCAAATATTTTCATTTTCTGGATGTATAGCAATCGCAGCAATACGTCCACTCATGAAAGCTGGTCCTATGCTTCGTAATTTTAAACCATTAAATACGCTGTCATTAGTTACTTTTTGAGAATTATTATTTCTATTTTTCTGTGCCGAAATGTGTAGGGTGGAAAAAATAAACAACACAATTATACTGTAAGAGAAGTATTTGTTTTTCATAATGTGATTGATGTTTTAGTATTAATTGTAAAATATTATGAGCAATAATTACCGAAACATTGCTGAAACGATAATTTTAATGAACTAAAAATAAATATTTTCTTTTTCAGAAATTGTTAAATTGTGTTAATTGGCTATTCAAAATTTTATTAATAATTGTTTAATAGCAATATTCTTTTCAACATTTAACCAAAATTTAAACAACCCCATATTTCAAACAAACTTTAAACTTTGTACCTTGCGTTAAAGCAATAATTGATGGATAAAAATCTTCATGAATACCGAAAATCCTACGAAAAGGGAACACTTGATTTAAATGATATTAATGTTGACCCAATGAAACAATTTAATGCTTGGTTCTCTAATGCTGAGAATGAAAATGTTGTTGAAGAAATTAATGCAATGACTTTAACCACGGCAAGTAAGAACGGAATGCCTAGAGCTCGTGTTGTACTATTAAAAGAAGTAACAGAAGAAGGCTTTATATTTTACACTAACTATTCTAGTGAAAAAGGACAAGCTATTGCTGAGAATAATCAAGTATGTATTTCGTTCTTTTGGCCAGCACTTGAACAACAAATTATTATCAAAGGAAAGGCGCAGAAAATTTCAGAAGGAAAATCCATAGCTTATTTTAATTCAAGACCTCGTGCTAGTCAACTAGGTGCACTAGTTTCTGACCAAAGTAGTCCTATTGTTAATAGAGTAGCTCTCGAAAAAAAACTGACACTTCTAGAAAACGAATATGAAGACAAAGGTATTCCTAAACCATTAAATTGGGGAGGTTATTTGATTATCCCATTAGAATTTGAGTTTTGGCAAGGGAGAGCAAGCAGGTTACACGACCGAATTCAATATAGTATAGAGAATGGACAATGGATAACTAGGAGGTTGCAGCCTTAATATTTCAGTAGAAAATTATAGAAAAATTAATTATGAAAACATTATATCTTGCGAGACACGCAAAATCTTCTTGGAAACACGATGTAAATGACCATCAAAGACCGTTAAAAGGAAGAGGTAAAAAAGACGCACCATTAGTCGCTGCTCACGTAGCATCAATAATGGAACGACCGCAATTGTTAGTATCAAGTGACGCTGTAAGAGCTTATGAAACAGCGTTGTTTTTTAAGAGTGCTTTTGGACTTGAAGATGCTATTTTTAAAACGAATCACGAATTATACGATTTTAGTGGACAACAGTTGATGGAAGTAATTAAGGGGCTTGATGATGATTTAAATCTCGTAATGCTTGTGGGGCATAATCATGCGCTTACTTCGATTGTAAATATGCTTGGGGATACATTTATTGAAAATGTAACCACAAGTGGCTTTGTAGCAATACAGTTTGATGTTGATTCATGGAGCAATATAGTAACAGGTAAAACCATTAAAAAGGTATTTCCTAGAGATTTAAAATAAACGAATGACAGAAGAAATAGGGACAGGGTCTAGTTTACAGAATAAGTATTTTAATAGAGAAATGAGTTGGTTGCAATTTAATGCTCGTGTTTTACAGGAAGCAGAGGATACAGCAACACCATTAATTGAACGATTGCGTTTTATTGGAATATTTTCAAATAATCTGGACGAATTTTTTAAAGTACGCTATGCAACGATTAAACGAATTGCAGAGGCTGGAAAGGGCGGGCGTAGTTTTCTAGGAGGAATTTCTGCTTCAGAATTAATGGAGGAAATCACTCAAACTGTTATCAAGCATCAAAAAACAAGTTTAAGTATTTTAAATACTATTGAAAGAGAACTTGAAAAAGAACATATTTATATTATAAAAGAAACAGAAGTTTCAGATAATCATAAAGCATTTATAGCTAATTATTTTATTACAAAAGTTAGTCCAGCATTAGTAACAATAATGATTGGCGAATTAGAAAAATTTCCTTCTTTAAAAGATAGTGCAGCTTATTTAGCAGTTAAAATGGTGATGTCTAAAGAGGACAAAGCTTTTGAAGCTAAAAACACGTATGCACTAATTGAAATTCCTAAAAATGTTGAGCGCTTTGTAGAATTACCCGCAGATGGAAATAAACAATACATTATTATACTTGATGATTTAATTAGGTATTGTTTAAACAACATTTTTAGCATTTTTAAATATGATAGTATTTCTGCGCACATGATTAAAATTACGCGTGATGCAGAGCTTGATATTGAAAGTGATTTGAGTAAAAGTTTTATTGATAAAATATCAAAAAGTGTAAAAAATAGAAGTGCTGGTGACCCTGTTAGATTTGTTTATGACAAGAGAATAGACAAAGAAACACTAGATTTTTTAATGTTTAAAATGGGGATTGACTCCACAGATAGTATTATTCCTGGAGGTCGTTATCATAATCGTCGTGATTATATGGGATTCCCTAGCTTAGGTCGTGAAGATTTACAATACAAGAAAATTACCCCATTACCTATTCCAGGTTTAAGCCTGCAAGGAAGTTTGCTTGATAAAATAGCGCAAAAAGATTACCTGCTTTACGCCCCTTATCAAACGTTTTCTTATGTAGTAAAATTTTTGAGAGAAGCAGCATTAGACCCGGCAGTAAAAGCAATTAAAATTACTATTTATCGTCTAGCCGAAATTTCTCACATTGCAAGCTCATTGATAAATGCAGCAAAAAACGGAAAAGAAGTAACAGTACAGATTGAGTTGCAAGCTCGTTTTGATGAACAAGCAAATATTTATTACGCCGAACAGATGCAAGGTGAGGGTGTAAAATTAATCTTTGGGGTGGCAGGATTAAAAGTTCACAGCAAAGTATGCCTTATTGAGAGAGAGGAAAATAGTAGGATTGTTCGTTATGCATTTATCAGTACAGGAAATTTTAATGAATCTACCGCAAGAATATATACAGACTATACCTTATTTACATCAAATCAAAAAATAGGGAAGGAGCTTAATAAAGTTTTTGACTTCTTCGAAGTTAATTATAAAATTAAAAAATACCGTCATTTAATAGTATCACCTCATTATACTAGAAATTCACTTTACTCTTTAATAGAGACCGAAATATTAAACAATATAAAAGGTAAACCTAGCGGAATAAAATTGAAGCTCAATAGTCTATCTGATTATAAAATGATCGACCGTTTGTATGCTGCGAGTAGAGCTGGAGTGAAAATTAAATTGATAGTACGCGGAATTTGTTGTTTAATTCCGGGTGTTAAAGGAATGAGTGAAAATATTGAGATCATTAGTGTCATCGATAAATTTCTAGAACATCCTAGATTGTTTATTTTTGAAAATGGTGGAAATCAAAAACTGTATATATCTTCAGCAGATTTTATGGGTCGTAATCTTGACAATAGAGTTGAAATTACATGCCCTATTTATGATGAAAATATAAAACAAGAAATTAATGATACGTTTGAAATTTGTTGGAGTGATAATGTGAAAGCTCGTATTGTTAACCAAAATCAAGACAATAAATATCGTAAAAATAATAAGGTAAAAGTACGTTCGCAATTTGCATTGTACGAATATTATAAAAATAAACTAGAAGCATAACTGTGTTAACAATTGAAAAATTTGCTGCAATCGATATAGGTTCAAATGCCATCAGGCTCTTAATAGCTACGGTAATTGAAAAGGATGGGTATGCACCACAATTTAAAAAAACATCTTTAGTACGATTGCCAATTAGGCTCGGTGCAGATGTTTTTTTACAAGGGAGGATTTCTGAAGAAAATTACAAACGTATGCTTGATGCGATGACAGCATTTAGTTTAATAATGAAAAACCATAAAGTTGTAGCATACAGGGCTTGTGCAACTTCTGCTATGCGTGAAGCTAAAAATGGTAATGATTTAGCCAAAAAACTTTTAGATACTACAGGAGTAAATATCCAAATTATTGATGGAAATGATGAAGCTGCCATAATTGCATCAACAGATTTAAAAGAACTTATACAAGATAATAAGGTGTTTCTATATGTTGATGTAGGTGGGGGGAGTACTGAATTTACTGTATTTGCAAAGGGTAAAAGTGTGATTTCAAAATCTTTTCAGTTAGGTACAGTGCGTATCATTAATGATATGATTAGAGATACCATCTGGGATGAAGTGAAAAGCTGGATTGTTGAAAATACAAAAGATTACAATAAGCTAGAAGTAATTGGTAGTGGTGGAAATATTAATAGCATTTATCGCTATAGTGAAAAGAAAGTAGGCAAACCGCTTAGCTATTTCTTCTTAGCTAATTTTTACGAAAAAGTAAAAGATTTAACCTATCACGAGAGAATCTTTGAACTACAAATGAACCCAGATAGGGCAGATGTGATTGTTCCTGCAACTAGAATATATCTCTCTGCAATGAAATGGAGCAAAGCAAAAAATATTTATGTCCCTAAAATTGGTTTAGCTGATGGTATTGTTAAACAATTGTATAATGAGCGAAAGGCAAATACATTGGAAGTAAAATAAAATTGGAGAGAATCTTAATTTTAAGAGTATTAGTTTCAACTTTTTGATAGATGTTTTAATGAAGATGAGGGTTTTATACTTGTTGATAAAATAGAGGTAAGAGTTTGAATTAAACATTACAAATTTTAATCAATAACGTCACATGTACTACCCATGAATACTCCCACCTGTGCTTAGCCCTTTCATAACCTCAGCTTCATATTCTAATAGTGATTGCCATTTTTTATCTACTTCGTCACGTTCACCATATTGTCTTGCAAAACCTAAAAACATAGTATAATGACCTGCTTCGCTTATCATAAGGTTACGATAAAATTTAGCCAATTCTTTATCTTGTAATTCTTCACTTAATAATCTAAAACGTTCACAACTTCTAGCTTCAATAAGTGCAGCAATTAGTAACCTGTGAACTAACTGAGTAGTTCGACTACCTCCTTTAGGGAAAAATTTTAAAAGCGCAATTACATATTCATCTTTACGGTCGCGCCCCATGACCCAGCCTCTTTCAATAATTTTATCATGGACTAATTTAAAGTGACTAATTTCTTCTTTTACAAGTAACACCATTTCTTGTACAAGCTCAGTATATTCTGGAAACGAAACTATCAATGAAATAGCTGTGGAAGTAGCTTTTTGTTCACAATAGGCATGGTCTGTTAAAATTTCTTCTACATTTTTCTCTACAATATTTACCCATCGTGGGTCTGTAGGTAATTTTAAACCTAGCATTTTTATTGGGTCTGTTGACATTTGTGACATACTTGATAAAAATTGTTAGTTAAATTAATATAGGCTCTCTCTTTAGATTTATTTATTGAAATTAAAATACATCTAATTTAAATACAATACTCTTTTTTTTAAATATCGAGATCAAAGTGTTTTCTAAGTTCATCAATTAAAGGATTTTTCTCTTTTAATTTTTGAAATTTTTCAATAGGAGTGTAGGCGTATTTCTTTACTTCGGTCTCATTGACATCAATTACAAGGTCAACATTATAGTTTTTAAGTTTTTTGCGCACATAACTCATTAATTCATACTTCTCGCGTTCCACCTCGGTTTTAATTGTGTGGTTGGGGAAAGAAAGATGAATCATTCCATCTTGTAATCTAGGAACATTCATGGATAAATGTGAAAGTAATATATGTTTCCCTTTGCCCTTTACAATTTCGGTAAACTCATTCCAAGCATTAATTAATGCTTCTTCTGTAAAATCTTCAGAAGGTAAATTCTCTTTGTCTGGTGCATTTGCAATAAAAGCCTCTTTTAGTTGATTTCTTTCTTTTATACTTTTTAGAGAAAGAGCAGATACTTTTTTTGCATTGCGTTCGGGAAGTCCTGTAGGTCTTTTTATTTCAATTTTTTGAGGTGTGTTCTCTTCCTGAATTTCATCATCAGTATTCTCTAAATCCTCTGTTGGCTCATACCCTACGTTTTCCTCCATCGAACCACTACTCTCTATAGACTCAACTATATGTGGATTACTAGGAGCAGGTTGAATATCAATATCTAAAACAGGCTCAGCATTTGTGAGTGATTGTAATGCTTCGGCTTCATCGTCAGTTTCAACTTCTTCTTTTAAGTCTTGGTTAGATTGTTTTCGAGTTGTTTCTAAAACAGGTTCTATTTCTTTTTTCTCTACGGAAATTGGAGCTGCAGTAGCGATAATTTCAGATGGTAACCTTTCCGAAGTACTCTTAGGTCCAATTAATACATCTTCCTTTTTAGGAGGAATAATATTTGTAAAATGGGAGGGAGGAAGTACAAAGCGCTTTGAACGCTCTTGTCCTAGACTATTGGAGTTTTTTTTTTCGCCTTTGGCAGTAAGTGATGCCAATTGCAGTAAACATAGTTCAACGAGTAAGCGCTGATTTCGACTTGTTTTAAAGCGCAAGTCACAACTGTTTGCAATTTCTATTCCTTCTATGAGAAAGTCGTGTGGTGTTTTTTGAGATTGTTCAAAATACATGGTCTTTACTTGTTCTCCCACTTCAAGCAGCTCAATAGTTGCTTGATTTTGACAAACTAATAAATCTCTAAAATGAGATGCAAGCCCCATTACAAAGTGATGACCATCAAACCCTTTTGAAAGGATTTCATTATATGCTAACAGAACATTAGGTATATTGTTTTCTAATAATAAATCTGTAATGCTAAAATAATACGTATAATCTAATACATTTAAATTTTCTGTAACTGCCTCACGTGTAAGGTTTTTGCCTGCAAAACTTACCACTCTGTCAAAAATAGAAAGTGCATCACGTAATGCGCCATCTGCCTTTTGTGAAATTACATGCAAGGCATCATCATCTGCAATAATCCCTTCTTGTTTTGCAACATCTGCAAGGTGGTTTTTGATATCTTGAACAGTGATGCGTCTAAAATCAAAAATTTGACAGCGAGATAAAATGGTAGGGATTATTTTATGCTTTTCTGTAGTAGCTAAAATAAAAATAGCGTGTTTAGGTGGTTCCTCAAGTGTTTTAAGAAACGCATTAAAAGCTGCAGAAGATAACATATGTACCTCATCAATAATATATACCTTGTATTTACCCACTTGTGGTGGGATACGAACTTGGTCAATTAAATTACGAATATCGTCAACAGAATTATTTGATGCTGCGTCTAACTCAAATATGTTGAATGCAAAATCTTCATCTTTTTGCTCAGTACCATCTTGATTTATTTTTTTTGCAAGTATACGCGCACAAGTTGTTTTCCCTACACCACGTGGTCCTGTAAATAATAAAGCTTGCGCAAGATGATTATTTTCTATGGCGTTCTCTAAAGTGTTTGTAATAGCCTGTTGGCCTACTACGTCTTTAAAAACGGCAGGTCTGTACTTTCGGGCTGAGACAATAAATGGTTCCATAGTAGGGTAACAAATATAGGATTGTTGGTTAGTTATTTAAAAATAGCTTGGTGATATTTTTCGGTATTTATTAACATTGATGTGTAAAAAAAATCCTTTTTCTTTTCTTCGGAAATTTTATGTTGTTTAAAATTTCCGAAGTGCTTATAAAAAATTATTTTTCATGTAATTTTGCAATAGCAGGCCGCCTTATCGTCTTGGCATTTATGTCAAGTAGGAAAGTCCGGGCACCATAGGGAAGCATAGCGGCTAACAGCCGTCGTTGAGACAGCAATGTCTTGATAGGACAAGTGCAGCAGAAAGTATGTACAGGTAATGCTGTAGTGAAACCAGGTAAACTCTATGCGGTGAAATGTCACGTATACTGGCGCTTAAGGGTTCCCGCCCAATGCCAGAGGGTAGGCAGATAGAACGTTGCAGCAATGTAGCGTGTAGATAAATGATAAGGAATTTCTAGCATAAGCTAGATTGAACAGAACCCGGCTTATAGGCCTGCTTTTTCTTTTATAGCAATCATATTTTTAATCCATTTTTTTGAGCTTTCAAGATTATTGCAAATTTCCATTGGTCTTTGATAAAATTGTTTTTCAAAATTAGCAGTTGCTACACTTGAGTCGTTATAACAAATAACAGCCATGCCTATTAAATTAGGAAAATGTCCTTTTTCTAAATAGCTTGTGGGGTCAACTGTATAATCAAATTTACGATTAGAAATATATCCAAAAAGGGTGTTAGAAAAGTATTGATTGAAAATATCGTGAAAAAGTTCTCTGTGGTCTTTGTCTATAACAATACCTTCTTTTATAGTTGCTATTACGAAGAAATCGTGAATTTCGATTTGGGCAAATTCTAAATCAAATTTTTTAAGGAGTGGGGATTCCATAAAATGAGGTTTGTGGTTTGTGTTTTAACTAATCACATTTCTGTTTTCCCAAAGAAACTAAAAACCGAACCTCCATATCTTCGTGCTTCGGTAAAGCCTGTTATTTGGGACAAATCATTGTGCTTAGTGTGCTCAATAATAACAAAACCATCTGTCTTTAACAAGCCTCTTTCAAAGATTATTTCAACCATTTTTCCTAACTTCTGAATATCAAAATCATAGGGTGGATCCGCAAAAACAACGTCAAATATGTCTCTTGTAGTCTCTAAAAACTTATATACATCAGCCTTAGCTGTTTGTATTGTAAAGTCTAATTCTTTTGCAGTTTCTGAAATATATTTTACACAACCATAATGACTATCAACAGCTGTTATTTGTTCACATCCACGTGATGCAAACTCGTAGCTAATATTCCCAGTACCTGAAAAAAGGTCTAGCAATTTTATTTCATGAAATGCAATGCGATGATTTAGTATGTTAAAGAGTGCTTCTTTTGCAAAATCTGTAGTGGGCCTAACTGGTAAGCTTTTAGGTGCTGTAAGTCGTTTTCCTTTATGTGAACCTGAGATTATGCGCATTAATTAAAGCTTTTTAACAATAGATGGCGGTGAGCCGGTTGACCGTCAATGAATATTGTTTTTGTTTTTAAATCAGTAAAATTAATAGTACGTACGTAGTTGTATAGTAATTTATATGTGGCATCCTCTTCTGAAATATAACCACTCAAAAATAAAGGTGTTTCCTCTGGGTTTATTGCATTTTGTTCAAAGCAAAAAAGAATATAGTATATAAAATCCTCTGGAGTTCTATAATCAAATGTATTACATAATATTAATTTACCATTCTTAGTAATGATCATTGTAAATATGTTTTGATAAACATCTATATGCACATTTAAATCTGCTGAGAATGTTTCAGAACCTAGTACGTGTTTTAAAAGTAACGTTGTTGTATGATGGTATTCAAAACTTCCATATGTTTCAAAAAAATAATTACTAATATTTACATATGGTACATATACAACTACAATATCATGAGCTTGAAGTGAATCATTAGCAATAAAATCTGTAATTAAAATTTTTGAATTAAACTTAAGATATTCTACGGCTTTAGTTTCATCAAATAGAGGGGTAGGAACAACCGTTGAAATATTATTATTGAAGATTAAATTTACTTCGGTAATATTTTCGGTTACATTTAAATTATTATCAATAAGATCTTTTATCTTATGTAATGCCTCTTCTGGTGAAATTGGGGATTTGTGTAATATTTCAGAAAAGAAAACCACTGCATTAGTAACAATAGATGTCACTAAAAAAGAATGTCCGGTCAAAGAAATTTGAACGGACAATCTGTTGTTATGTTTTAATATGTCGTTAGTCTTTAACTGTGTCATATATTTTTGGCCAGTTACCAGATGTGTCAACATTATCTAAAGATCCAACTTTAATTGTAGGTCCATTAACACCTTCAACAGATACTACCTGCTTTTCTTGTTGTAATAAATCTTTATTCATATCATGTAATATTACATCTTTTTCAACTTTCGCTTCAAAGGCTGCATATTTAACATCGTTTTTAAATACATGCCCAGCTTTCATATCAAAATTTTTGTCAACCCCCTCAACAGGAATTTTCATCATAGTTTTGTAACGATTAGAGTTTTTAAAGAGTGAATCTTTTACAGGGGTATATCCTAGTGTGTCAACTAAAACATCTTCGAGTATATATCCACCCGTCATAGCGTCTAGTCCATAGGCTCTATTTTTCTTTTGATCTGCATAACTTGTGTCTCTACGTTGAATGTTTGCAAATTGTCCAACTTCAATAAAGTTAATTAAACTATCAAAATCTCCAGTAAATTTACCATTGATTTCTTTGTAAGCTAATTGTGAAACTTGAATGTCTTTCAAACTTCTAATTACTTTTTCATAACGTGCATCACGTTCTTCATTAAATTTTACGGGACCAATAATAGAATTATATAATTGATATCCAAGAAATGCGATTAATGCCAAAAGAACAACCTGTAAGATTATTTTCATTATTTAGTACCTTTTAAATTTTTATTCAGTTATTGGTCTCTCGCAAATCTACAATTTTTTTTTGTTCGTAAAACTATATTCTTAAAAAATCAACGCATCTTTAACCCCGCAAATGCACTTTAATTTATGGATGTTTCACATTTTTATAGTTTACTTAAAAGCGATTTCCCTCATACTACTACTGCAAAACAAGACATTGCGTTGCAATTATTAGCAAAATTTGTCTTGAGCAAGAAAAAAAATGAGGTCTTTTTATTAAAAGGATATGCGGGTACAGGTAAAACTACAACAACAGGAACTCTTGTAAAAAACCTATGGAAGGCTAAAATGAGTTCAGTTTTATTAGCACCTACAGGTAGAGCAGCAAAAGTTATTAGTAATTATGCTAATCAAGAGGCATTTACTATTCATAAAAAAATATATTATCCTAAAGCAAAAAAAGGTGGAGGAGTAAGTTTTACTCTTCAAAAAAATAAACACCGTAATGCTATTTTTATGGTAGATGAAGCATCTATGATTCCAGATATTAATCAAGACGCAAAACTTTTTGAGAATGGATCTTTATTACAAGACTTAATGGAGTTTGTTCATAGCGGTCATAATTGTAAACTATTATTAATAGGGGATACTGCTCAATTACCACCAGTAAAGCTAGATGTTAGTCCAGCACTTGATAGACGTACCTTAGAAGATTCATTTAATAAAAAGGTTATTGAAATTGAATTAGATGATGTAGTTCGTCAAAAGCTAGACAGTGGTATTTTAGTAAACGCCACGAGATTAAGAGAAACGTTAAATGAAGGGATTTTTGATAGGTTTAAATTTAGTGGAGTTCAATTTCCTGATGTAATTCAACCAGAGGACGGTATGGCGATTATGGATGCGTTACAAGAGCATTACAATAATGATAGAAGTGACGATACCGTATTAATTGTACGTTCTAATAAACGAGCAAATTTGTATAATCAAAGCATACGAACCCGCATTTTAGATCAAGAAGATGAACTTTCTGCAGGTGACAGATTAATGGTTGTTAAAAATAACTATCATTGGGTTTCTAGTGAAAGTGATGCAGGATTTATTGCTAATGGAGATATTGTAGAAGTTTTAGAAATTTTTAGATTTGTTGAGTTGTATGGTTTTCGCTTTGCGGAAGTAAAAGTACAAATGGCAGATTATCCAAGAATGAAAGCTTTTGAAACAGTACTTTTATTAGATACTCTTACTTCCCAAACTCCATCTTTAACGTACGATGAATCAAATAAATTATACCAAGAAGTCATGAAAGATTATGATCATGAAACATCTAAGTATAAAAAGTTTATGGCTGTTAAAAAGAACCGTTACTTTAATGCCTTGCAAGTAAAATTTTCTTATGCTATTACCTGTCATAAAAGCCAAGGAGGGCAGTGGGCTAATGTATTTGTGGAGCAGCCTTATTTACCTAATGGTGTTGATAAAGATTATTTACGTTGGTTGTACACAGCAATTACACGCGCACAAGACAAGTTATATTTAATTGGTTTTAAGGAAGACTTTTTTGAGGAAGTTGGTTAATTTTACATAGATAGTAAATTATTAAAAGAAGTTACATTACTTCTGAAATATTAAATAAACAGCACAATAGATTTGAAAATAATAGCAATGATTCCGGCACGTTATGCCGCCTCTAGATTTCCAGGAAAGCTTATGCAAAATTTGGGAGGTCTCCCAGTAATCATTAGAACGTATGATGCTACAGTAGCTACAAAACTTTTTGATGACGTTTTTGTAGTGACCGATAGTGATATAATTTATAATGAAATTATCAACCACGGAGGTAAAGCCATTATGAGTATAAAAGAACATGAATGCGGAAGTGATCGCATTGCAGAAGCTGTTGCTAACATGGATATTGATATTGTTGTCAACGTACAAGGTGATGAGCCATTTACAAATAGAGAAGCATTAGTACAAGTTCTCGAAGTATTTAAAGGAGACGATGCAGACAAAATTGACTTAGCATCCTTAATGACAGAAATTCACGATTGGAAAGAGATTAGCGACCCTAATTGTGTAAAAGTAATTGTTGATAAGCAAAACTTCGCACAATAT
The DNA here is from genome assembly GCF_009014635.1 of Patiriisocius marinistellae. Taxonomy (GTDB): domain Bacteria; phylum Bacteroidota; class Bacteroidia; order Flavobacteriales; family Flavobacteriaceae; genus Patiriisocius; species Patiriisocius marinistellae. Next base: position 45,263 of record NZ_BKCF01000003.1, read on the forward strand.
TTTTCGCGTTCACCTATTCCATATCCACGTGATAAAAATGCAGCAGTCCAATATTATAAGCATAAAGGGATTTATGCTTTTAGAAAACAAGCAATTTTAGATTTTTACAAATTGCCAATGGGAAAGCTGGAAGCAGCAGAAAAAATTGAATGTATTCGCTATTTAGAGTACGGTAAAAATATAAAAATGGCAGTTACAAACGTTCAAGGAGTTGAAATTGACACGCCAGAAGACCTTGTGAGAGCTAACAAATTATTATTAAAGGAAACCGAAACGAAACAAGCGGGAAAACCCGTCTTTAAAAATTTTCCAATGGTACCAAAAGTGGTTTTTGGAAAAGGTAGTTATGAGCAATTAGCCGAAATAATCAAACCACAACGAAAAAGTAAAGCACCCTTTGTCTTTATAGTAGATGATGTATTTAAGGAAAGTAATGAGGTGATTGACAAAATTCCTTTAAACTTTAATGACAAAATTTTATATGTTTCTGCAGACGAAGAACCAAAAACGAAGCAAATTGATGAAATAGTACAGAATTTAAAATCTGAATTCAATTACACACCTTCTGGAATTATAGGCATTGGTGGAGGAAGTATTTTAGATGTTACAAAAGCAGTATCTATTATGTTGACTAATCCTGGTAATGCAAGAGATTATCAAGGCTGGGATTTAGTAAAGAAAAAAGCTGTATATCATGTAGGAATACCTACAATTTCGGGGACAGGCTCAGAGGTTTCTAGGACGACAGTACTTACTGGTCCAACAAAAAAATTAGGAATTAATAGTGATTTTACACCCTTTGATCAAGTAATCTTAGATCCAGATTTAACAATAGGAGTACCTAAAGATCAATGGTTTTATACTGGAATGGATTGTTTTATTCATTGTGTTGAATCACTTAACGGTACATTTTTAAATGCATTTTCAGAAAGTTACGGAGAAAAGGCATACGATCTGTGCAAAGAAATTTTTGTTGAGAATAAAATTTCCGAAGAAGAAAAGAGAGGTAAGTTAATGATGGCGTCATGGCATGGTGGGATGAGTATTGCATACTCTCAAGTGGGTATCGCTCATGCTATGAGTTATGGATTGTCTTATGTGTTAGGCACAAAGCATGGCATAGGTAACTGTATTGTTTTTAATCAATTAGAGAAATACTATGGAGAAGATGTGGTTTTGTTTAAGGAAATGGTCGAGCGTTTTGATATCACTATTCCTAAAAATGTCTGCGGAAATCTCTCCGAAATTCAAATGAATACGATGATTGATGTTGCATTAGGTTTAGTACCACTTTGGGAAAATGCGCTCGGGAAAGATTGGGAGTCAATAATGACTAGAGATGTATTGAAAGCACTTTACTTAAAGATGTAATATGGGAGTTGCAAAATTTATATATCATACCGTATTTGGCTGGAAAATTAAAGGTGATTTTGACCGTAATATTAAAAAATCTGTATTAATTGTAGCTCCGCATACAAGTTATTTTGATTTTATATTATCAGTACTTGCAAGACGTATTTTAAAGATTGAGATTAATTTTGTAGGAAAAAGAGAGTTGTTTCATCCACTAATAGGTTGGTATTTTAGGTGGATGGGGGGCGCTCCATTAAATAGAGGTAAAAATGAAAATAAGGTACAAGCAATTGCAAGCGTAATAAAAAGCAAAAATGAGTTTAGATTAGCCATAGCTCCAGAAGGAACACGCACTAAGGTTGAAACTTGGAAAACTGGTTATTATTATATTGCGAGGGAAGCGGGAGTGCCAATAATCCCTATAAGTTTAGATTATCCATCAAAAACTATGACAATAGGTACTGCGTTTTTTCCAACGGGTTCTATCGTTGAAGATGAGATTGAGCTTCGTAAATTTTTTAAAGGAGTAATTGGTAAAATTCCTGAGTGGAGTTAATTTTTTTTAATAAATCAAATTTGTAATTAACAGTTTGTTATCAAAAATTGGCGTTAACGATAAATTGCATAGGGTTTTTAAATATTTGATTTACAGATATGGAAAGTTAAAAGTTAGTTAATCGTTTTATTTAAGTTTTTTTATAATTAGAATCAGCGCTATCTATGTTCTAAACAAAAACAACTATAAATGAAAACATTAAAATTTTTAACAGTAACAGCGCTTGCATCATTGGTATTTATCTCTTGTGGGGATGATGACGATATTACGGGTAATGATTTAAGAGTAAATCTTTATGCAACAAGTAATTTGAGTGGTGACATCACAGCATATCAAATTGAAGATGATGGGGATGTAGAAGTAAGAACATTAAGAACAATCCAAGAAAATACGGACGCAGAAGGGCTTTATGTTGATAGCGGAGATGATGAAATTACAGTAGTAAGTAGAAGTAATAAAAATTTAAATACTTTTGATTCTTTAGACAGAACAGATAATGGTGATGCTTTAGAATTAGAAGCAGGTAGCCCAACTATTTTGGGTAGTCCAAGAGATTTAGCAGTTTCATCAAATATTTATGTTGTTTCTGATAATATGGATGTTGACGGTGATGATACTACTGTTGACAATAGACTTTGGGTTTTTACAAGAAACGATAATACATATACGTTAAGAAATGTAATTACAACAGATTTTGCTGTATGGGGAATCGAATTTGTAGGAGATAATCTATACGCAGTTGTTGATAAAACTAACGAGGTAGCTTTATTTTCAAACTTTTCTTCAAACTTTATTATGACTGGACCAGCAGCACCTACAAAAAGAGTTGCTATTGAAGGTATAACTAGAACTCACGGTATTGGCTTTGACGGTGGTACAATGGTGCTTACTGATATAGGTGAAGCTAGCGGTGATGTTTCTCCAAATTTTAATACCGATGGTGGGTTTCATATTATAAATGATTTTCAAGCTAAATTTAGCGCTGTTGAAAACGGTGGTACTTTAGCAGTTGCAGGAAACCAAGTTCGTGTTGCAGGATCAAACACTTTTCTAGGAAATCCAGTAAGTGTAGATTATGATGCAGATGGGAATACAGTTTATATTGCAGAAAGAGCTAATTCTGGTGGACGTATTCTTGCTTTTACAAATGTTTCAACAGGTGGAAATATTGCACCTAATTTAAATAATATTTTAAGTGGTGCATCTTCAGTAGTATTTTCTGAAGACTAAATCTAATCAGTATTCATACTGAAATTTTAATAAAATTAAACTCCCAATTTTTATATAAAATTGGGAGTTTTTTTATGTTCTAAAATGAAGTAATTATTAACTTTCCTCCATAGTATGATATACATTTTGTACATCGTCATCATCTTCAAGTTTCTCTAAAAGCTTTTCAACATCTGCCATTTCTTCTTCGTTCAACTTTTTTGTTACTTGAGGTATTCTTTCAAAACCTGAAGAAAGTATTTCAATATTATTAGATTCTAAATATGCCTGTATATTTCCGAAGCTTTCAAAAGGTGCGTAAATAACAACACTTGTTTCAGTTTCACCATCAGCATTCTCATCTGTATCTTCAAATATTTCTTCTACACCTTCATCAATTAACTCTAACTCTAGCTCTTCTAGATCTAAACCTTCAGCCTTTACTTTAAAATTACAAGTGTGGTCAAACATAAAAACAACTGAGCCAGAAGTACCAAAGCTGCTATCAGTTTTATTAAAACAAGCACGCACATTTGCTACCGTACGGGTATTATTATCTGTAGCCGTCTCAACTAAAACGGCAATACCGTGCTGTGCATACCCCTCAAAAATCACTTCTTTATAATCACCTTGATTTTTATCGCTCGCACGCTTAATAGCACGCTCTACGTTATCCTTGGGCATGTTTATTGACTTGGCATTTTGAATAACTGCTCGCAATCTAGAATTTGAATCTGGATCTGGACCACCTTCTTTTACAGCCATCACAATATCTTTTCCTATACGTGTAAAGGCCTTACTCATAGCAGACCAACGTTTCATTTTCCTTGCTTTTCTAAATTCAAAAGCTCTTCCCATAATTATATTTTATTTGAATATCTCAACAGTTTTAATTGCCAAAATGTAATATTTATATTAAATATCAAATATAAAAAAATCCCTAATAACATCTCCATAAGTATGAATCTGTTATTAGGAATTTAAAATAATAAATGAGTTTAAGATGTTAGCCAATTAACTCATCAATCGCTTTAGCTAGTTTAAAGTCTTTTTCAGTAATTCCATCTGCATCATGTGTTGTAAGATAAATCTCTAGTGTATTATAAATATTTGTCCACTCTGGATGATGCCCTTGTTTTTCACATTCAAACGAAATACGTGTCATTGCGGAAAACGCTTCCTTAAAATTTTCAAACTCAAATATAGTATGTAATGCGCCTTCTTCTATATCCCAACCATCAAATTGAGCTAGTTTTTCGTTTATATCTTTATCGGTCATTTTGTTCATTTCTTAGGTTTTTAGTGTTACTATATCTTCTAAAATACAATTGTCAACAACGTCACTCACTGTAATATTATAATGCTCAGGTAATTTTTTAAATTTGGGCAAAATAGCTAAGTAAGACTCATCATTTCTATCGTACACGTTTTTAAAAATAGGAAATTTACCTGTTGTTTTCTCACAAATTTCTGTTATAAAATCGTTATGGTGTATTACATCTTCACTTGCTAAATGGAAGATACCGTCATCATTAGTTGCAATAATATAATGTAGTTGTTGTGCAATTTTATCTGCAGTTGTAACGCTAATAATTAAATTAGGGAATATTTCATAATTCGTATTAAAACGCACAGCATCTCTAAGCTCTGTAATTCTTGGTGAGTTATTGCCAAAAACCAATGGCAACCTTAAAATAGCTGTCTGCGCAGGAATGGTTTCCAGTAACATTCTTTCTACTGAAATTTTAAACATTCCACCCTTTGTATTAGATTTTGGGCTGTCTTTTTCATACGATGGGAAATCCTTACGTGCATTAAATACATCCATTGATGAAAGAAACAGTAATCTAGCATAATGATGTTGTGATACCCAAGTTGCAATTTCGCGATGGGTTTTAAGCTGCGCTGCATAGTCACCTTTTAAACTTGAAATGATGACAGAGGGATTGACTGTATTTAAAATTTCGGCTATGCCACCTTTTGAAACATCAAAATGAAAGAATTGTTGGTTATTACCAAAGTTATTTTTTGAAGAAAAATAGGTGCCGTAGGTGTCAAAATAGTTGCAAAGATCTCTATAAATTGTGTTGCCTATAAAGCCGCTTGCGCCAATAATTAAGACCGTATGTTTTTGGGGATTCATCTATTATATAACTAAAAAATAGACGATTTAGTCTCTGTTGTAAATTGTTCTAAAGCCTGCATTCCTAAGTAGCTGTTACCCTTTGGATTAAGTGGGGGGGACCAAGCAGTAATTACATAATGGTTGGGTAAAAGTGCAACAATGCCACCACCAACGCCACTTTTTCCAGGCAGTCCTACCTCAAAAGCAAATTCGCCAGCTTCATCGTAAAAACCACACGTAAGCATAATTGCGTTAATACGTTTGGCTTGTTTTTCAGTTAAGCATTGTTTGTTCTTCATGCATTTACCATGATTTGCAAATGCAAAAAAGGAATTTGATAATTGCTCACAAGTCATCTCAAGAGAACACTGATGAAAATAAAAATCTAGAACGTCCTCAACAGGATTTGCTAGATTGTCAAATGATTTTAAAAGATTTGCAATTGCATAATTTCTAAATCCTGTTTTACGCTCAGACTCGGCAACTTCTAGGTTGTATGAAATAGAATCATCACCAGCCAAACCACGTACAAATTGAAGAAAATCTTCTTTTGGATTTTTTAGTGTTGAAACCAAACAATCCGCCACAACGATAGCGCCGCTATTAATGAGAGGGTTTCTAGGAATACCTTCTTCATTTTCTAATAATGACAAGTAGTTAAAAGGATTGCCCGAAGGTTCAACGTCCACTCGTTTCCATAGTTCGTTGCCTTGACTCGCAAATGCCATTGCAAGAGTAAATACTTTTGAAATACTTTGAATGGAGAAGGGTACTTGCGTGTCGCCCACCTCATAATTGTCACCGTGAATATTATTTAAGTAGATACCAAATTTTTCCCCATCAACTTTACCTAACTCTGGAATATAATCTGCGACTTCTCCAGTGTTTTTTGTGGCTTTTAAGTCGCTGTGGATTCTGTTTATTATTTGTTGGAAGTTGGGCATTTTATGTTTGTTATTTGGCTTTAATTTACAAATTGATTAATTAAGGCGATAATGTCTTTATTATTTCTGTTTTCGGCAAGTTTTAATGGAGTAACGCCACTTTCCATTTCTATGATAGAGAGGTCTGCACCGTTTGCAAGTAGTAATTCTATGATAGCTATATTATTGTAGCGAATACTTTCAGATATTGGAAGAGCCATAACCTCTGGATGTTGATAATTAGGATCCATACCTAAACGTAAATACATTTTAACCAATTCAATATCATTATCCTGAATTGCTTTAAACATTGTTTTCCAATCTCCTCCTGACATAATTTTATACTAAATTTTATAATATCGTTACTTGAAAATAAGACTCTACTTTAGTTTATTTTAAGATTGTCGAAAAGCTCATTCTGACTATAATAAACTACAAACGCTCTTAACTCTTCTTATAAAAAGGCAACTTCACTACTGTAGCAGGCACTGCGTTTTTTCTAATTTGAATATTAATTTTTGAACCTACATCTTTAAATACTACAGGCACATAACCAAGACCAATTCCCTTATTCATAGAAGGAGACATAGTACCGCTGGTTACATTCCCTATTTTGTTTCCGTTGCCATCAACAATATCGTAGCCTTGTCTTGGAATTCCTCTTTCGTTAAGTTCAAAAGCAATTAATGTTTTTTCAACACCTTGCTCTTTTTGTTTTTTGAGTGCTTCGCTGTTTACAAAATCTTTATTAAATTTTGTAATCCAGCCTAAGCCAGCTTCAAGTGGAGAGGTACTATCATCAATATCATTTCCGTAGAGGCAATATCCCATTTCTAATCTCAAGGTGTCTCTTGCTGCTAAACCTATAGGCTTAATGCCAAAATCTGCTCCAGCTTCCATTACTTTAGTCCATACTTGAGCCACCTCAGTATTTTTGCAATAGATTTCAAACCCTCCGCTTCCTGTGTAACCAGTTGCGCTTATAATTACATTGTCAATCCCTGCAAAGTCTGAAACTTTGAAGGTGTAAAATTTAATAGCTGCTAAATCTTCAGATGTTAAAGATTGCATCGCTTCAACTGCTTTTGGTCCTTGAATGGCTAATAAAGAATAGTCTTCACTAATATTCTTCATTTCGGCACCCATTGAATTATGACTACTAATCCAGTTCCAGTCTTTTTCAATATTTGATGCATTTACAACTAGCAACCACTTTTCTGCTTCTAGACGGTAGATAATTAAATCATCTACAACACCTCCATCTTCATTGGGAAGACAACTGTATTGCGCTTGCCCATCCTTTAATTTTGAAGCGTCATTGCTACAAACAAGCTGAATTAAATCTAGAGCATTAGGCCCTAAAATTAAAAATTCACCCATGTGCGACACATCAAAAACCCCCACACTATTACGCACAGTTTCATGCTCAGCATTAACGCCTTCGTAAGAAACAGGCATATTATATCCTGCAAATGGGACCATTTTTGCACCAAGTGCTTCGTGTATTTTAGTTAAGGCTGTATTTTTCATCTTTGTGCCCGCACAGGCGGAAATTTATTAATTAAACGTTTTGTTAAATACTTTTAATCACTTCGGAAATTTCAATAATCAATATTATAATTTAGTTTCATTACACCAATTTCCGTTAAGGTTCACAAATGTATTAAAGCGAGGTGTAAACTTCGAATATTTCTTTTGAAATTATCCTCTCTAGGCCATTAAGATATTTGTATTTTTATATTTCTGAAATTTGCCAAAAATTTTTATTAATAAGCGAAGATTACAAACAGCAATTATCAGTTTCAAATAATTAAAATTTCCGAAGAGAGAAACATTATTCTATTCTTGAAATTATTTAAATCTAAAAATCCAAAACTTTGAAAATATTCTCATCAAAACAGTTATACGAAGCAGATGAAGTAACCTGTAATAACCAAAATATAACCTCAGTAGATTTAATGGAGCGTGCCGGTAGTTATATTTTTACATGGTTGCATCAACGTATGCAAGGCGCACAAGTTCCTGTTCATATTTTTTGTGGTATAGGTAATAATGGAGGAGATGGCTTAGTGCTTGGAAGGCTGTTGATAGAAAGTGGTTATAATGTTAAATGTTATATAGCAAATTTTACAGATAAACGCTCGCCTTGCTTTTTGACTAATTACAGTAGGTACAAAGATGTGACTAAAAATTGGCCAATTTTAATGAAAGGTGCAGAAGATTTTCCAGAAATAGCACCTCAAGATATTATAATTGATGCGTTGTTTGGTATAGGATTAAACAGACCTCCAGAAGGGTGGGTGAAGGACTTAATTTTGCACATTAATACACAGAGAGCTTTTAAGTTGTCTATTGATATTCCAAGCGGACTCTCTGCTGAGCAGGCAGTGGAGGACTTTGATGCAATTGTAAAGTCTAATCATACATTAACATTTCAAGCTCCAAAGTTGTCCTTCTTTTTGCCAGAAACAGGCCCTTATGTTACTTTTTATGAGGCAATTGATATTGGTCTTGACGCTGCATATTTAGAAAGTCAAGAACCTTTGGCTCAATTAATAGCAAAGCCACAAGCACAACGTTTTTATAAACAGCGAAATAAATATGCACATAAAGGTAATTTTGGACATTCATTAATCGTTGCTGGAAGCTACGGAATGATGGGAGCCTCTGTCCTTGCTACAAAAGCGACAATGCGCATAGGTGCAGGAAAAGTTACGGCAATGGTACCTAGAAGTGGTTATTCTATATTGCAATCTACAGTGCCAGAAGCAATGGTTAAAACTGATGAAAACGAAGATTTTATTACTAATATTAATTATGATTTTGAACCCGATGCAATTGCAGTGGGTATGGGCATAGGAAATAATGATGAAACTGCAACTGCTTTAAAAGCATTATTAAAAAAAGTGTTATGTCCCATAGTAATTGATGCAGATGCTTTAAACTGTATTTCAAAGACAAAAACACTTATTAAGTTACTCCCAGAGAATGCTATTTTAACTCCGCATCCTGGCGAGCTTGCAAGATTAGTAGGGGAGTGGACAGATGATTATGATAAGATTAAAAAATGCCAAGAGTTTTCTGCAACCTATAAAGTAATTATTATAATCAAAGGTGCAAATACCATTACTGTAATGGGTAATGAACTTTATATTAATACTACTGGAAATCCAGGAATGGCAACTGCTGGAAGTGGTGATGTGTTAAGTGGTTGTTTATCTGGATTATTAGCACAAGGATATGATCCATTATTGGCTTCTGTGTTTGGAGTGTATCTTCATGGTAGTGCAGGAAATATTGCATCTCAAACAGTAGGTTTTGAGGCAATGATGGCAAGTGATATTATAAATAGTTTAGGCGATGCTTTTTTAGAATTATTTAGACAAGAAGAGGAAGCACCCGTAGCTCAATAATCATTAAATAAAGCGAAATTTGTCTGATTCTAAAAATATTAAACTAAAAGATGCCATCGCTATAGGAATAGGAGGTATGGTTGGTGGTGGAATATTTGCAGTATTAGGACTTGCTGTCTCATTAGCTAAAGGAGGTACTCCAGTAGCATTTTTAGTTGCAGGTATAATAGCTTTATTTACAGCTTATGCTTACGCAAAGTTATCATTAAAATATCCAGACCGTGGTGGTACTGTTCGTTTTATTAATGAGGGATTTGGTCAAGGAGTATTTAGCGGTGGAGTTAATAATGTTCTTTGGATAAGTTACATTATCATGTTATCGTTATACGCAAGTGCTTTTGGCTCTTATGGCCCAGAACTTTTTTCGGCTACAGGAGATAAAACTATTGACACACATATTTATATCACTTTTGTAGTTTTACTGGCAACAGTGATTAATTATTATAGTCTAAAGGTTGTTGGAAAAATTGAAAGTGCAGCAGTATTTATCAAGTTGATTATTTTACTTGCTTTTGTAGGTTTAGGTATTTATGGTCTCTTCGGAAATGTAAATTTATCACAACTTAATCCTTCAAATTGGGAAGCACCGTTACAATTACTCGCTGGTGGGATGGTAATATTTGTAGCGTATGAAGGATTTGAACTTATTGCAAATGCAGTTCCAGATATGGAAAATCCGGAGAAAAATATCTTTAAGGCATATTATTACTCTGTAGGTTTTGTAGTGTTACTCTATATTTTAATAGCAATGATTACGGTAGGGTCGCTCAATTTTGATGCAATAGCAACTGCTAAAGATTATGTTCTTGCAGAGGCATCAAAACCATTGATTGGTCAAATAGGGTTTACAATTATGACGATTGCTGCTTTGATTTCTACATTTTCAGCAATTAATGCCACACTTTACGGAGGTAGTAGAGTAAGCTACGAACTTGCCGAAGACGATGAGCTGCCTCATGAGTTTACATATCAATTATGGAATAAACCTGTAGGTCTTCTTATAACAGTTACACTAACTTTACTTATCGCTAACTTTGTTAATTTAGAAAGTATCTCAACATCTGGTAGTGCTGGTTTTCTACTCATTTTTACAATAGTAAATTTTACTGCTTTTAAAAAATCCAATAGCTTGAATGCAAGTAAAATAATAACTTTTTTAGGAGCTATCCTTTGTGCTGCTGCATTCATTGTACTCATTGTTCAACAATTTGATAAAAACAGAATAGGAGTGCTAATTTCTGTTGGAATTATAATCTTTTGTTTTATTGGGGAAGCAATGTTTAAAGCCACAAAAAAATCAAAGAGGTAATCTAGTCATTTTTAGTTTTTTTATACGGTCTAATGATTAATCCCAAAGGTCTGTCATAACTTATGTAATTTGAAAACCAGTCTACAAAAGCAACTAGTTTATTACGAAAACCAACCAATGAAAATATATGAATAAACATCCACACTAACCAAGCAAAAGTTCCTTGAAATTTCCACTTAGGTAAATCTACCACTGCTTTTTTTCTACCTACAGTTGCCATAGAGCCTTTATCTTTATATTTAAAAATTTCCATAGGTTTTCCTGCAATATGTCTTAAAATATTTTTTGACAACGTTTCACCTTGTTGTTGTGCAACGGGTGCTAGCATAGGCAATCCTTTTGGGTTTTCTTTAGTAATATGTGCTGCAACATCTCCAATAGCAAAAACATTTTTATAATTTAAAACTTGGTTAAATTCATTAACCGCAATTCTATTACCTCCTATAATTACGTCTTTTGCTAATCCATCAATGGGAGCTCCTTTTACCCCTGCAGTCCATATAACCGTATCAGTTTTAAAAGTAGTAGCGTCTTCCAGAGTAATCGTACCATTTTCGTAACTATTTACTTTTGCGTTTAGGAAAACATTGATACCTAGTTCCTTTAAATAAACTTCACTCTTTTCTGAAGCATTTTCGGACATTGCAGATAATAATTTTGGCGAAGCCTCATAAAGGTTTATGCTCATTTTTGAGGTGTCAAGTCCTGGAAAATCTTTAGGAATTACATAACGTTTCATTTCAGATAGTGCACCAGCTAATTCAATTCCTGCAGGACCACCACCTACAATAGCTATGTTTAGAATTTCATCAAGAGATGCTCTTTGATTGTCTTCCATCGCTTTTTCTAAATTCTGAAATATAAAACTCCTTAAATTTAATGCATCTGGAATAGATTTAAGCGTTAGAAGTCTTTCTTTAACAGGCTCGAAGTTGAAAAAATTATTTTGACTCCCCGTTGCAATAATTAAATAATCAAATGAAATTTTTCCAGCTGATGTTTTTATAGCATTTTCTTCAAAGGATAGAACTTTTGCCATCCTAAAGCTCACATTATCAAAACTTCTAAAAATTCTGCGAACGGGGTATGCAATACTTCCAGGTTCTAAACCTCCCGTAGCAACTTGATACATTAAAGGCTGGAAATTATGATAATTGTGCTGATCTATGAGCAAAACATCTACTGGTTTATTCTTAAATTTTTTTGCCATAGCAATACCACCAAATCCTGCGCCTATGATAACTATTTTTTGTTTTTGAGCCATTTTAAATTATTATTATTATAAAATCATATTTAGACAAAAAGCCTTCTAGAAAATATTCTAAAAGGCTTTTATTTATTTTACGTTACTCATTTAAATATCTTTTTAGATAAGCTTGTCAAGTAATTTTCTTAATAAAGGATCAGATGGTCTTGGAGCGTCTGCACTTACTATATTTCCGTCTGGGCCAATTAAAATAAATCTTGGTATTCCAGTTATTGCATATTCTGTAACAAAAGAAGACTTCCAGTCGTTATCTGCGATTAATTGAATGCCAACAAGTTCTTTATCAATAACCATTTTCTTCCATTTCTCATAATCTCCTTTACGATCAATTGAGATACTTACAAACTCAATATTTTTATTGTGATACTCTTTTTCAACTTTTTTTAATGAAGGGATTTCTGCTATACAAGGTCCACACCACGTTGCCCAAACATCAATATATGTATATTTTCCATTTAAATCTGCAAGTGCGATCTTTCCACCTTTATGGTTTTCATAATTAAAAGCAGGTGATGGATTTCCTTTTGTTAACGGTTTATATGTATTATATCTAGATGTAATTTCAGCAAGATTTTCTTTGCTTGGATTAATAGCTTTATAAGCATTGTAAACTTCATCTAATTTTTCATTTGGGCTCAATCCATATTGTAAATATTGTGTAACCATTTTCTCTTTAGCAAAGCCATTAGGGTAAATGTTATTAATATGATTTAAATAAGTTATGGTCATATCCTTATCTTCACTTTCATCAGCTAAAAATGCTTCGTAAGCATCATTTTGTATTTTATTATCAACCATTTGTTGATATGCCATGGAAGATCTATATGCAGTAGTATCACTAATAATAATATTGTTATTAAGATTTTTAAAAGAAGTTGTAGGCTTAAAAGAATTATTTTTTGTTATATATGCATGATACTGTGGATACATATTATGTGTAAATGCAGTTGTGTAAATCTCTTCATTTTTTAAAATGTTTAAAAAACTTTTGTTTTTGATTCCACTTGCTACAAGAATACTATCTTCAGCTTTCTTATTAGATTTCATCTTTTCTATATATAAACTTTCTTCATCTGCATAAAGTTCCATAGGACTCATTTCTGCATCTCTTAAACTTTTTTCTCTAGTAAAAATATTTTCATTAGCTAAAGTTCCCTCGAATATTGGAGCTTGACCTGTGTTTGCATCCATTTTAATAGTTAAGGATTTTCCTTTTTCAAGATAAATTGGCATTCTATCACGTCCTAAAACAATATTATAAAATCCTGTAGATGGTATATTAAGTGTATCATTGACACTACCGTTATTGTCTAGTTTTAGCTGTTCATTAAAATTTGCACCAACAATATTAATAGAGGGAGCTCCGCTATTTGCAAAAGTTGCATTAAATGCAACCGTAGTATTTTCCTGTTTTGATTCGCAACTAAATATTAGTATTGTAATAACTAATAGAATGATTCTTTTCATAGATATATCCTTTAATTTTATTTTAATTAAACAAAACTAAACTTTAATAATTGTCTTATGTTTTAATTGATAAAACCTTAACAAGAAATTGTATTTTTGTGTAAACAACTATCTAAATCCGTATTTAATTTGCATTATATAAGCACTACATTGTTAAGTTTATCTGTAATTAATGATATTCTTAAAACAGATAAAAAAATAGCACTTTCTGAAGAAGCTGTTGGAAATATTAACCGATGTCATGATTTTTTATCAAATAAAATGAAAAATAATGACACACCTATTTATGGCATAAATACTGGATTTGGTTCCTTGTGTAATGTCAAGGTTTCAAGTGATAATTTATCAAAACTTCAAGAAAATTTGGTTATGTCACACGCATGTGGCACTGGTGAGTACGTACCAAAGCCAATTGTTAAATTAATGCTATTGTTGAAAATTCAATCATTAAGTTATGGATATAGTGGGGTTCAATTAAAAACTGTTGAACGCCTAACGGAAATGTATAACAACAATATCCTTCCTGTTATATACACTCAAGGAAGCCTTGGAGCTTCAGGAGATTTAGCGCCATTAGCACATTTGTCACTTCCATTATTAGGAAAAGGTAATGTATGGATTGACGATAAGATTGTAGCTTCAGCCGAGGTATTAAAAAAATATAATTGGAATCCAATTGAACTTAAAGCTAAAGAAGGTTTAGCGTTATTAAACGGAACGCAATTTATGAGTGCCTATGGGATGTACTGTTTAATTAAAAGCCATAAATTATCGTATTTGGCAGACTTAATTGGTGCAATTTCGGTAGATGCGTTTGATTGTAATATGAGCCCCTTTGATGCTATGGTACATTTAGTAAGACCACATCGTGGACAGGTTAAAACAGCTGAGCGCATTAATGAATTTCTACAAGATAGTGAGCTAGGAATTTCAGAAAAGAAAAACGTTCAAGATCCTTATTCCTTTAGGTGCATTCCTCAGGTTCATGGAGCGACTAAGGATACTATTGTTTTTGTAGATAAAACGTTTAAGACCGAAATAAATAGTGTTACTGATAATCCAAACATTTTTACAGGAGAGGATAAAATTATTTCCGGTGGAAATTTTCACGGCCAACCGCTTGCGCTGGGATTAGATTACTTGGGTATTGCAATGAGCGAACTGGGTAGTATTAGTGAAAGAAGAACGTATCAACTAGTTTCTGGTCTTAGAAATTTGCCAGCTTTTTTAGTAGATAATCCAGGTTTGAATAGTGGATTCATGATTCCGCAGTATACGGCTGCTAGTATTGTAAGCCAAAACAAACAATTAGCTACACCTGCATCTGTTGATTCAATTGTATCTTCAAATGGGCAAGAAGACCATGTGAGTATGGGTGCTAATGCTGCTACAAAGTGCCTTAGAATTATTAATAATATTGAAACTATTCTCGCTATTGAATTATTGAATGCGACGCAGGCGTTACATTTCCGCAGACCAAAAAAATCTTCACTTTTTGTAGAATCGTTTGTAGAAAGTTTTAGAACTGTAGTTCCATTTGTAAAAGAGGACAGAGTTTTGGCAGATGATATTCATGCCACGATTGCATTTTTACAAAGCTTGTCGATTGATGATGATTTGATTTTTTAAAATCTAATTATGCGAAAAATAATTTTATTTGTAATCTTAGCTTTTAATATCCTTTGTAATGCTCAAGAATATACTCCGCTCTTGGATGATGTAAATGAATGGAAATTTACAACATGTTTTATGGGAGATTGTATAAATGATGTTTATTTTACTAATGGTGATACTTTAGTGAATAATAAAAACTATAAAGTACTTGATGGGTATCATTATATTTCTCGCTCCTTTTTACTGAGAGAAGAGGTTGTAGAGAAAAAGGTTTTTCTTTTGACAATTATTAATGAAGCGCAACGTGAATATTTATTATATAATTTTTCAATGGAGATAGGGGATGAAATTGAAATGCTGAACCCTATCACTCCATTTCCCGAAAGTGGAGGAATGTATACATTAACTAATATAGAAAGTTTACCTTTAGTTGATGGTGCTAATTATAATCACTATTATTTATCTCCTTCTCCAAATAATACAACTAGTTCTTGGGATGCAGTCTGGGTTGAAGGTCTTGGGTCTTTATCTATAATCACGGCTCCAGGAGGGGCTCCTAATTTTGATGGAGTAGGTGAATTAAGTTGTTTTTTTAAAAATGAAGATTTGTTTTATTCCAACTTAGAAAGAGTTCCCGATTGTGAAACACAGTTAGGTGTCGATGAAAATAGTTCTATTTATAATTTTAAATTTATTTCAGAAGAAAATAATTTAAAAATTATAAATACAATTGGGATCTCTAAAATTTTACTGTACACTATTGAAGGTAAATTGATACTTACTTCATTAAATGAAAGTAATGATCCTATTAAATTACTTGATACAACAAATTATAGCAGTGGGGTTTATATAGTTAAATTAACAAACATTAACGGAGCTTTTTCTAGTCATAAAGTAATAATTAATTAAATAAAAAAAGCTCTCATTTTAATAATGAGAGCTTTTTGAGATTATTGATAGATTTTAAGATTCAGTTGTGTTTTTCTGTTTCTTAATTTTGATTGTTAATTCATTTGTTTTTTCATCTAAGTCCATCTTAATACTATCTCCTTCTTTAAGATTACTATTTATAATTTCTTCTGCAAGAGCATCTTCAATGTATTTTTGAATAGCTCGTTTTAAAGGTCTTGCGCCATAATCTTTATCAAATCCTTTATCAGCAATATAATCTTTTGCTTTTTCAGAAAGTTTTAAATTATATCCTAAATCTGTAATGCGTTTATATAATTGGTCTAACTCAATATCAATAATTTTATGAATATCTTCTCTTTCGAGAGCATTGAATACCATTACGTCATCTACACGATTTAAAAACTCAGGTGCAAATGCTTTCTTTAATGCATTTTCAATGATACCTTTTGCATTAGCATCTGCTTGACTTGTTTGAGATTTAGTTCCGAAACCAACACCAGTTCCAAAATCCTTAAGCTTACGAGCACCAATATTTGAAGTCATAATAATGATCGTATTTCTGAAATCGATTTTGCGACCTAAACTATCTGTTAAATGTCCATCATCAAGTACTTGCAAAAGCATATTAAATACATCTGGATGTGCTTTTTCAATTTCATCAAGTAAAACGACTGAATATGGTTTTCTTCTAATTTTCTCTGTCAATTGACCACCTTCTTCATAACCCACATAACCTGGAGGAGCACCAACTAATCTTGAAATTGCAAATTTTTCCATATACTCACTCATATCAATACGAATAAGTGCATTTTCTGAATCAAATAATTCGCGAGCCAAAACTTTAGCTAATTGTGTTTTACCAACACCCGTTTGTCCTAAAAATATAAATGAACCAATTGGCTTGTTAGGATCTTTAAGTCCAGCTCTATTACGTTGAATTGCTTTTACAACCTTACCAACAGCCTCGTCTTGACCAATTACTTTTCCTTTAATAAGTTGAGGTAATTCAGCTAATTTATTGCTTTCAGTTTGTGCTATACGATTAACAGGAACCCCCGTCATCATTGAAACAACTTCTGCCACTTGTTCTTCATCAACCACTTCACGATGAAGTTTAGAATCGTTTTCCCAAACTTCTTGCTCAGTTGCTAAATCTTTCTCAAGGTTTTTTTCATCATCTCTCAATTTAGCAGCTTCTTCATATTTCTGCTTTTTTACAACAGAGTTTTTAAGTTCACGAACTTCTTCTAATTGTGCCTCTAATTTTAATATTTTTTCAGGAACATTAATGTTGGTAATGTGTACACGAGAACCTGCTTCATCTAAAGCATCAATAGCTTTGTCTGGAAGAAAGCGTTCAGTCATATATCTATTAGTGAGCTTTACACATGCTACTAGAGCTGCATCTGTATACGTTACATTATGATGAATCTCATATTTATCTTTAATGTTTTGTAAAATCTCTACTGTTTCTTCGACGGAGGTAGGCTCAACTAATACTTTTTGAAAACGTCGCTCAAGAGCACCGTCTTTTTCAATATATTGTCTATACTCATCAAGTGTAGTAGCACCTATACATTGAATTTCCCCACGAGCTAATGCTGGTTTAAACATATTTGAAGCGTCTAAACTTCCAGTAGCTCCTCCTGCACCTACAATAGTATGTATTTCGTCTATGAAAAGAATTATGTCATCATTCTTTTCAAGTTCATTCATTACTGCCTTCATACGTTCCTCAAATTGCCCACGATATTTAGTACCGGCAACTAGACTCGCAAGGTCTAATGTAACAACACGTTTATCATATAGAATACGAGATACTTTTCTTTGTATAATTCTTAAAGCCAACCCCTCGGCAATTGCGGATTTACCAACACCTGGTTCTCCAATAAGTAAAGGGTTATTCTTTTTTCTTCGACTTAAAACTTGAGAAACACGTTCAATTTCTTTTTCACGACCTACAACAGGATCTAACTTTCCTTCTTCAGCCATTGCAGTTAAATCTCTTCCAAAATTATCTAAAACAGGGGTTTTAGATTTTTTATTAGATTTATTTGTACTCCCACCGCCAAAAATATTGTCTTTATCACTATCTTCATTTTGATTTTCATCATCATTTGGAAAAGCTGCAGCATCAGGACCCTCAGTATAATTATCGTCGTTTGTCAACATTACCTTAAATTGTTCTTTAGCCCCATCATAGTCTACTTTCATTTTATTTAAAAGTTTTGTTGTAGGGTCATTCTCATTTCTTAAGATACATAATAGTAAATGTGCAGTATTAATAGAAGTGCTTTGAAAAAGTTTAGCTTCTAAAAATGTCGTTTTTAACGCTCTTTCTGCTTGTCTAGTAAGATGTAAATTCTTTTTATCATTACTTGTTATAGCTGTACCCGGGTTTGCAGGGCTTAAAATTTCGACTTTGCGTCTTAAATGATTTAAGTCAATTTCAAGGGCACTTAATATGGTTACAGCTTTGCCATTTCCATCTCTCAAAAGTCCTAGCATTAAATGTTCAGTGCCTATAAAATCATGACCTAAACGTAATGCCTCTTCCTTACTAAATGCAATTACATCTTTTACTCTTGGGGAAAAATTATCGTCCATATTTCTTTATTCCTTTTCTCTAAAATTACTAAAAATTACTACTGTATAGGCAAAAACTGTTCCTATTTATGGATAGTTTAGTAAAATGACGAAAAATGTATCGTTTAAAAAAGAAATAATAGCTTTAGTTATCAACTAAAACAGCAATTATATTTGTTAATAAAATGGTGGATAATGGATGTCAAAAAACGTCATCTTACCTATCAAATAATGTATCTTGCTTGTTTAGTAAGATTCATTAAAATTAAGATAAATATACTATGGCTGAAGGTGAAAAATTGATCCCCATCAACATTGAAGATGAAATGAAATCGGCTTACATCGATTATTCTATGTCTGTAATTGTGTCACGTGCACTGCCAGATGTACGTGATGGTATGAAACCCGTTCATAGACGTGTTCTTTTTGGAATGCACGAACTAGGTATTAGAGCTACAGGTGCTCATAAAAAATCTGCAAGAATTGTAGGAGAAGTTCTTGGTAAATACCACCCACATGGTGATACATCAGTATATGATGCAATGGTACGTATGGCTCAAGAATGGAGCTTACGTTATTTATTGGTTGACGGACAAGGTAATTTTGGTTCTGTTGATGGTGATAGCCCAGCTGCAATGAGATATACGGAGGCTAGAATGCAGCGTATTTCAGAAGATATGCTTGCTGATATTGATAAAGATACAGTTGATCATCAATTAAATTTTGATGATACTTTAAAAGAACCAACAGTACTTCCAACAAGAGTTCCAGGGCTTTTAATTAATGGTGCTTCTGGTATTGCTGTAGGTATGGCTACAAATATGCCACCACATAATTTGACCGAAGTTATCGATGGTACACTAGCATATATTGATAATAATGAGATTGAGATTGATGAATTAATGCAACATATTAAAGCTCCAGATTTTCCTACAGGTGGAGTGATTTACGGATATGATGGTGTAAAAGAAGCTTTCCATACTGGACGAGGACGTGTTGTTATGCGTGCTAAGGCTACATTTGAAGAAGTACAAGGTAGAGAATGTATAATTGTTACTGAAATTCCATACCAAGTCAATAAGGCAGACATGATTAAGAAAACTGCCGACATGGTTAATGATAAAAAAATTGAGGGTATTTCTAACATTAGGGATGAAAGTGACCGTAATGGGATGCGTATTGTTTATATATTGAAACGTGATGCTATTCCTAATATCGTACTTAATATGTTATTTAAGTATACGGCATTACAATCTAGCTTTAGCGTTAATAATATCGCCCTTGTAAATGGTCGACCACAAATGCTGAATCTAAAACAATTGATTCATTATTTTGTTGAGCACCGCCATGAAGTAGTAGTTCGTAGAACAGAATACTTACTTAAAAAAGCTAAAGAAAGAGCACATATTCTTGAAGGATTAATTATTGCAAGTGATAATATTGATGAAGTTATTCGTCTTATTAGAGCAAGTGCCAATGCTGATGAAGCAAGAGCTGCGTTAATAGAGGCTTTTGATTTAAGTGAAATACAAGCGAAGGCTATTGTTGAAATGCGCCTACGCCAATTGACTGGACTAGAGCAAGATAAATTACGCTTAGAATATGAAGAGCTCATGAAAACAATACAGGGATATGAGGATATTCTTGCAGATAAGGCGCTTAGAATGCAAATTATAAAAGATGAGCTCATTGAAATTCAAAATAAATATGGTGATGAGCGTCGCTCAGTTATTGAATATGCTGGTGGTGATGTAAGTATAACAGATTTAATTCCAGATGAACAGGTTGTATTAACAATTTCTCACGCTGGATATATTAAGAGAACATCACTCGCAGAATATAAAACTCAAAATAGAGGAGGAGTTGGTCAAAAAGCATCTGCAACTCGTAATGAAGATTTCTTAGAACATTTATTTGTGGGAACAAACCACCAATATATGTTGTTTTTCACACAAAAAGGGAAATGTTTCTGGATGCGTGTTTTTGAAATTCCAGAAGGGAGTAAAACATCAAAGGGTAGAGCAATCCAAAACCTTATTAATATTGAAAGTGACGATAAAGTAATGGCATTTATCTGTACTCAAGACCTTAAAGATGAGGATTATGTAAATAGTCGCTATGTAATTATGGCTACGAAAAAAGGACAAGTAAAGAAAACACCATTAGAGCAATATTCAAGACCAAGAACAAATGGTATTAATGCTATAACTATTAAAGATGATGATGAGTTACTAGAAGCAAAATTAACGCGTGGTGATAGTCAAGTAATGCTTGCGGTTCGTAGTGGAAAAGCAATTAGGTTTGAAGAGGAAAAAACGAGACCTATGGGCAGAAATGCTTCTGGTGTACGCGGTATAAGATTGGCAGATGATAACGATGAGGTAATAGGAATGATTGCTATAAATGATAGGGAGTCTGAAATTCTTGTAGTTTCAGAAAATGGCTACGGAAAACGTTCAAGCATCGAAGATTATAGAATTACAAATCGTGGTGGTAAAGGTGTAAAAACTATTAGCGTTACAGAAAAGACAGGTAAACTGGTTTCAATCAAAAACGTTGTTGATTCTGATGATTTAATGATTATCAATAAATCTGGAATAGCAATACGTATGGCTGTTGACTCTCTACGTGTAATGGGTCGAGCAACTCAAGGAGTACGATTGATAAAAGTACGCGAGGACGATTCAATTGCAGCTGTTGCAAAGGTGATGAAAGAAGATGAGGTCGAAGAAATAGATGGCGAAGTTGATGAAGAAGGTGTACCAATTGCTAAAATAGAAAATGGCACATCTCTTGATAACAAAGAAGAAGAATAAAATTTAATTAATATTTAACCAAAGTATCGGTTTTAGGATACTTATTAAATCCTCAATAACAATGAAAAAACAATTAGTACTAGCCACTGCAGTCTTAGTTTCAGCTATGGCATTTGGACAAAAAAAGGAAATTAAAAAAGCTGAGAAAGCTTTTGCAAAATCAGATTTAGTAGAAGCTGTAGCTCAGATAAAAGCTGCCGAAGCAATGATAGCAGGTGCTGACGATGAAATTAAAGCACAATTTTATGCTGCAAAAGGTGAAATAATGCTTGCTGATGGTAAAGATGGTGATTATGAAAAAATGAAAGATGCAGCCGATGCTTTTATGAAAGCTAAGCAGTTTGATAAGAATAATGACTATGCAGATGCTATTAAAAACGGAGTTCAAAATACAAGAGTTGCTTTAGTTAATAGCGCTGTAAAAGACCAAAATGCTCAAAATTTCAAAATGGCATCTGAAAAACTTTTACTTAGTTATGAGGTAAAAAAGGACACTTCAGATTTATATTTTGCAGCCGGTAATGCAGTAAATGCAAAAGATTATGATGCGGCTTTAATGCACTATGAAAGATTACTAGATATGGGATATACTGGTATTCAAGAAGAGTTTAGAGCTCTACGTATTGAAGATAATGAAGTAGTAACATTTGCAAGCAAAGCAGATAGAGACTCCGAAATGATTTCAGGAAAATACACACAACCTACAGAGGGTATGACTGAGTCTGCTAAAGGAGATATTTTAAGAAGTATTGTTTTAATAGAATCTTCTAGAGGTAACAATGATAAAGCGCTTAGAATTATGAAAGATGCAAGAGCAGAAAATCCAGATGATATGTCATTAATACGTGCTGAAGCAGATATGGTTTATCGTATGGGTGATATGAAACGTTATGAGGCGTTGATGAACGAAGTTTTAGCATCAGACCCTACTAATCCTGAATTGTATTACAATTTAGGTGTTTCTGCATCAGCAAACGGGGACAATACTAAAGCAATTGAGTATTACAAAAAAGCCCTTGAGCTTAAGCCAGAATACCCTTCTGCTCAAATCAATATTGCTTCTGTGATTTTAGGTCAAGAAAAAGGTATTGTTGATGAAATGAATGGCCTAGGAATGACAAAAGCAGACACTAAAAAATATGATGTGTTGTCTGAAAAGCGTAACGGCTTATACTCTCAAGCATTACCATATTTAGAGTCAGCATTAGCATCTAGAAGTGATAATGTAGAGTTAGTTAGAACGTTAATGAATATATATAGTCAACTTTCAATGGACGGTAAGTATAATGAAATGAAAGCTAAACTAGCAACTATGGAATAACCCTTAGTTAACTATTCCAGGTTTAACAAAAAATCCCTAGACTTATTGTCTAGGGATTTTTTGTATTTAATAATGAATTTAAAATGTTTGTCTCTTTATACAATACGCTTTATAACACGTAGTTTGTGTGTATGAACATTACGTTCATAATTAAAAATACCTGTATGGTCAAGTCTGTCAATTCTAACTTTTCCGTGGGCGTGTATAATGTAATGATCTTCCATAATAATCCCTACATGTATAATGTTTCCTTCAGCATTATCAAAAAAAGCTAAGTCACCTGGCTCGCTTTCTTCTATAAAACTCAAAGGTTCTCCTTGTGTTGCCTGCTGGCTGGCGTCTCTTAATAAATTATGTCCGTTGAGTTTGTAAACCATTTGTGTAAACCCACTACAATCAATTCCAAAAGGTGTTTTTCCTCCCCATAAATAAGGAGCATTTAAATATCCCAATGCGGTTTCAATAAATTTTGACTTCGGAAATTTTTGTTTGATTATACTTCCTTCAAAAGAATGACCTAAGATATCAATAGCATTTATTGAACTTCCCATGCATATAGAAAGCATTTGATTTTCTCCTATTGTAATAATGTCTAATATTTCCGAAGAAAGAGTAGGGGTACTATCTTTTAGTGAAACATATTGCTCTTCTTCAATAAGGACAAATTGTTTATTATCGATCCAGCCTTCATATTTGTCAAAAGCTAATCGTATACGACTCCAGTTTTTTCGAGATTCTAATACTTTAAAATGTTCTCCATAAAGTACCTGTGTAACTAGCTCGCTGCTGTCTGCAGTTTCAGCCCTAAGTGGGACGATACTAAGATTACAAATTCCGAATTTCATGGATTTAACTAGGATTATTGGCTGCAATCTCCATTAAGGATATCTTGCTGGGTTGGGTTGTATAGATTTTGAAATATATTGAAATCACCATTTAAGCCGTTATTAAAAATTAGTGAATTGATACCGCATAAATCTGTTAAGTTCTCATTATATTGAATATTAATATCGCTTCCTACGGTCTCGAGGGATGAAAGAAAATCAATGCTAGTGTTTGCAGTACCAACTATGCTTATGGTGTTTGAAATTGTTGTTAAGTTTTGAAATGCATTTACAGAAATAGCTTCGTCAACTATTGTCAAAGGTTGAGAAATTGTAAAATCTGCTATCATTGATACATCATTAAATCCATTAATTGAATTTAATTTTTCTACTTCATTTATTTCTAAATTATTTAGTGTCGTAATAGAATTAAATCCAGAAATATCTCGCAAATTCTCATTATCATCAATTACTATAACTTGGGAGTTTGTAAGTCTGTTGAACCCTTCTAAATTTATAAAAAAACTCTTTGTAAGAAATACCCCACTACAATTTACTAATGATGGAAATATGTTATTTAAAGTTGTCAGTGAATTGTTATAATTAATCGATAATAACTCTCCTATATTTTCAATATTATCCAACCCAGAAATATCTTCAAGACTATTATTGCTTGAAATATCGCAGCGTCCTCCTATATTTATTAGTGAACTCAATTGGTCTATAGCAGGAAGTGAATTATTAAAGCTAATGTTTAAATCTCCAGCAACTGTTGTAATATTTTGCAACCCATTTAATGAAGTCATTACATCGTTAAATGAAACTACAAGTGATCCGTTAACAGCTGCAACATTACTTAATCCAGATAAATCTTGAATTTTGTTTCCAGATATTATTAAGTCGCCTCCTATATTTGTAATATTTGACAAACCCTCAATAGTACTTAAATTACTATTTGATAAAGCACCTGGGCCTATGTCTACACCTATAACTAGATCTTCTGGAATATTTGTAATCCCGCTGAGTCCATTAATATTACTTAAGTTTTCGTTGCCAAATACTCTTATACTTTTCCCTACTTGTATAAGACCAGATAAACCATCAATGGTGTTTAGAGATTCATTTAAACTAATGTTTAATGTGCCTCCTATGTTAGTTATATTTTCAAGCCCATTTAAAGAAACTAAATTACCGTTATTTGAAACAGTAAGGTTTCCTGTAATATTAGAAATTGAACTCAAAGTACTAAGATCAACAATAGTGCTTGAATTAACCACGCTCTCTAATGTGATAGTTAAACTACCATTTATACTAGAATAATTATTGGCACCAAATGTATCAACCTCACTTTGAGATTGTAGTACAATATCTCCAATAAAAGGTGTTGTTTCATTACTATCATCATCACTGGTGCAAGAACCAAAAACGAAAAATAGAAAACCTATAAATAGAATATTCTTAAAACTTTCCATGAAAAAATTATGCGCGTTCAATAACCATTGCACTAGCACCACCACCACCATTACAGATAGCCGCTGCACCTATTTTGGCATCATTTTGTTGTAATACATTAAGTAGAGTAACTAAAATACGAACTCCACTACACCCTAGTGGATGTCCTAAAGATACAGCACCACCGTTTACATTTACATTGCTATCGTTTAATCCTAAAATTTTCATATTTGCAAGACCAACAACTGCAAAAGCTTCATTAAATTCAAAAAAGTCAACATCGTCTTGAGAAACACCAGCTTTTGCTAATGCTTTAGGCAAAGCTTTTGATGGAGCAGTAGTAAACCATTTAGGCTCGTGAGCAGCATCTGCATATCCTGTAACAGTGGCTAAGATTTCAAGACCAAGTTCTTTTGCTTTTTCTTCACTCATTAAAATCATAGCGCCAGCACCATCATTAATAGTAGAAGCGTTTGCAGCAGTAACAGTACCATCCTTTGAAAAGGCAGCACGTAATGCCGGAATTTTTTCCATTTTTACATTCTTAAATTCCTCGTCTTCACTAACAATTATGGCTTCGCCACGTCGTTGTGGAACTGCAACTGGAATAACTTCATTAGTAAATTTACCTTCGCTCCATGCTTTTGCAGAACGCTCGTAAGATTTTATAGCAAAAGTATCTTGATCTTCTCTTGAAAAGTTATGCTCTGTTGCACACAAATCTGCACAAACTCCCATAGCATTATGGTCATACGCATCAACGAGACCATCTTTTTGCATACCGTCAATTAGGGTAGAAGGACCAAATTTTACTCCATTTCTCATATAAACGTAATGAGGAATATTACTCATACTTTCCATACCACCAGCAACAACAACATCTGCATCTCCAAGCGCAATTGCTTGAACAGCATTCATTACTGCTTTCATTCCAGAAGCACATACTTTATTAACAGTTGTACAAGGCACAGTATCTGGAATACCAGCACTTAAAGCAGCTTGTCTAGCGGGTGCTTGACCTACCCCAGCTTGTACTACGTTACCCATGTAAACCTCTTGTACCATCGCTGGATCAAGATTAATTTTATCAAGGGCTCCTTTAATAGCCGCCGATCCTAAGGTGGTAGCACTTAAAGAGGAAAGACTCCCCATAAAACTTCCTATTGGTGTTCTTACTGCAGATACAATTACAACTTTTTTGCTCATAATATTATTTTGAAAATGGGTAAAACTTTAGTTATCCGATAGTCGAATAATTGCTCGCGAATTTACAATAATCTATCTAATTTATCAATTTTTAAGGGTGCTGGTTTTGGCAAAAACCGTCGGTAATGTATACCTTTACTTTTTATGAAAAATATTTTAAACGTAATTTCAAGAAATCAATCAATTATCTACAAGATATTTCTTTTTGTTGCGTCTACATTTTTAATAATATATTTTTTCCCAAAAGGAGGTCAGTTCAAATACAATTTTCAGAAAGGAAAGCCTTGGCAGTATGAAAATTTGTATGCGCCGTTTAGCTTTACAATAAAAAAAGATGCCGAAACTCTAAATGAAGAAAAGCAGACAGTTCAAAACAATATAGTACCTTATTTTGATTATGACACTACTGTAAAGGAAGGAGTAGTAGAGGATTTTAATAGGTTATTGACAGAGACATACGTTGATTCATTATATTCCACTTCTCAAGCAAAGCTGAAACGTGCCGGAATTAAAATAATTGATGATTTATACAGACATGGTGTTACAGATCAGATTTTTCCTTACGAAGATACCAAGTTAGTTTACCTTAAAAATGGGAATGAAATTTCAGAAATTACATATAATCAGATTGTAAAAACCGACAATGTAAAAAAATTAGTTTCATTACCATCAGCTAAAATTTCCGAAGAAAATAGAAATGAGTTGCTTTTAAAAGCAGTAATTGATATTGCTATAAAACCTAACATTGAATTAAATAAAAAATTAACTGATGCTGCAGTAATTGCCGAAATTGATGCCATTAACCCTAATCGAGGTATTATAGAACAAGGAGGGCGTATTGTTGCAAAGGGGGAAGTGGT
The DNA here is from genome assembly GCF_009014635.1 of Patiriisocius marinistellae. Lineage (GTDB taxonomy): Bacteria > Bacteroidota > Bacteroidia > Flavobacteriales > Flavobacteriaceae > Patiriisocius > Patiriisocius marinistellae. The sequence goes on from NZ_BKCF01000003.1 coordinate 72,476, forward strand.
GGAAGGTGATAAATACCAAATTTTAGAATCTCTAAAAGCTGAATACGAATCACAGGTATGGACAAAATCTAATTATTTATGGTTATTAGTAGGATATGCATTGTTAATTATGCTAGTCCTATTAATGTTGTTTTTGTTCTTAAAAAAATACCGAAAAGATATTTATGAAAATAATACAAAAGTTACATTCATAGTTTTCAACATACTTTTAATGGTATTAATTACAACAATAGTTGTAAAACTTGATGCCAAATACGTATATGTTGTTCCACTGTGTATTTTACCTCTCATACTAAAAGCATTTTTTGATCCAAGAGTGGGATTATTTGTACATGTTTTAACTGTACTGTTATTAGGTTTTATTGTACCTAATAGTTTTGAATATATGTTTTTACAAATTATAGCTGGGATTGTAACTATTTTGACTGTTTCAGAACTATACAAAAGAGCAAATCTCTTTATTTCTGTAGGACAAATAACATTAATTTATGTCATTGGCTATTTTGCTTTTGTATTGATACATGAAGGAAATATAAATGAATTAGAACCTGAAACATTTGGTTATTTTGTTCTATCAGGATTGGCTACACTCTTTGTACATCCTTTGATTTATTTTTTTGAAAAACTTTTTGGTTTAGTAAGTGATGTTTCGTTATTAGAATTGAGTGATACAAATTCTAAGCTTTTAAAAGAACTAGCAAATAAAGCTCCAGGAACTTTTCATCACTCTTTAAATGTAGCAAATCTTGCGGAAGCTGCTGCTCAAGAAATAGGCGCGAATTCAATGTTGGTAAGGGTAGGAGCGTTATACCATGATATTGGTAAGATGGCGAATCCCACATATTTTACAGAGAATCAAATTAATGGTGTAAATACACATAATGAACTTGACCCTATTGAAAGTGCTTCAATTATTGTAGGTCATGTAATTAATGGTATTGAAATTGCTAGAAAAAATAAATTACCAGATAGGATTATTGATTTTATAAGAACACATCACGGTAACAGTGTTGTATATTACTTTTATAAAACAGCTTTAGATAGAGATGGTAATGTTGACAAGGAAGATTTTCAATACCCAGGGCCATTACCTTTTTCAAAGGAAACTGCAATTTTAATGATGGCTGATAGTGTTGAGGCAGCAAGTAAAAGTTTAAAAGAACCTACATCAACAAAAATTGATAATTTTGTAGAAAAAATAATTGATGGACAAATGGAGCAAGGGCAATTTTTAAATTCAAACATTACCCTTAAAGAGATTCAACTCATAAAAAAAGTACTTAAAAAGAAATTAAATAACATTTATCACCTAAGAGTTGAGTATCCTGAATAATTTATAGCTTTTTAAGTGTGACTAAATAATTGATTATTAAATCAATAAAAATCATTTAAAAAAATGTTTATTTTCTGTTGCAAGAAAGCTATTTAAAATTTACATTTGCAACCGCAATTTAAGTGATGCGTTCATTAAATGTATTGGAGAGGTGCCTGAGTGGCCGAAAGGAGCGGTTTGCTAAATCGTCGTACCCCAACAGGGGTACCCAGGGTTCGAATCCCTGTCTCTCCGCAAATATTGCTGAAAACAATGCTTTTCAGTTTCATTGACATACTATTAGTTAAAAAAGATAAGTCACGGGGTGTAGCGTAGCCCGGTTATCGCGCCACGTTTGGGACGTGGAGGCCGCAGGTTCGAATCCTGCCACCCCGACTTTTTTTTTGTGCTACAAGGCTTGTAGCTAGCTAAATAGAATATCCCACCTATTAGACGGATGGTTATAATTATGAGAAATCATTTTGTCAATCATTGTAAAATAATTTTAAGAGTTACGGGCTCGTAGCTCAGCTGGATAGAGCACCTCCCTTCTAAGGAGGCGGTCACAGGTTCGAATCCTGTCGGGCTCACAAGAAAATCTCCTATATAGGGGATTTTTTTGTTTTTAATAAATAATAGTTTATACCTACGTTTTTATTCTTTTGCAATCTTCAGGAATTATATTTGCTTTATAAATAAATCATTGATTAAAATAATAATAATGAGAGAGACCATAAAACTCTCTTTCCTATATTTAAAGAAACTTTTGTAACATAGCCCTAACTTTGTAAACAATCTTTAAATTTATATTATCAAATTTATCATCAATCATTTTCTTCGGAAATTTTAATTTCATTTAAAATATGGCTACAACTGAAGACAATCTAAAAGAACGAATTAAAGAACTTACCTGTCTTTATGAAATATCTTCAATAATCGTTAATGCAGAAATAGATCAAATAGAAGAAACTTTAAAAGCCATAGCCTTTAGCTTAAAAAAAGGTTTTCAGTTTCCGAAGCAAACAAATTTTGCTATCAAAACAACTATATGCTCAATAGAAACAAAGCCTATTGATGAGACGATAAATATTAAATCTGAAATTTTAGTCTTCAATAAAAAAAATGGATTTGTTATTGCTTTTTTAAGCGATGATAAAAGTTCGTTTTTAAAAGAAGAAAAACAATTACTAGATAGCGTTGCTTTAAAAATAGGAAATCTTTTAGAGCGTATTGAGATTCAACAAAACGAAATGTCTCTTAAAAGACAAATGGAACGAGCAGATAGATTGTCTATCCTTGGAGAAATTACAGCAGGTATTGCTCATGAGTTAAATACGCCGCTAGCAAATATACTTGGTTTTGCAGAGTTGCTTAAGAACGACTTTAAGATGGAAAAAGCTGTAGCAGATGATTTAGATAAAATTATTAAAAATGCAATATTCTCACGCGAAGTAGTAAAGAAGTTGATGTTTTTTGCTTGTGAAATGCCACAAGAAATGCAACAAGTAAATTTAGTTTCAAGTATAAAAAATGCATTGACATTACTAGATGCGTCTTTTAAAAAAGCGCAAGTAAGATATATTTTTAATGTTAAAAAAGAAGAAATTTTATTAAAGGCAGATACTATTCAATTAACTCAAATTATTTTTAACCTTATAATCAATGCAATTTATTTTTCTCCAGAAAATGGGCTTATTACAATAGAGGTTAAAGAGAATGAAAATGAAATAATTTTAAAAATTTCGGATGAAGGTAAAGGCCTTTCTGAAGATGCAATTGAGAAGGTGTTTGAGCCTTTTTTTACCACCAAACCCACGGGTGATGGTTCTGGACTAGGGCTTAGTGTTGTCCACGGTATTGTAGCTAGTCATAGAGGAAAAATATCAGCAAAAAATAATTTAAATAGAGGTGCTACCTTTAAGGTTATGCTTCCCAAATCTTAATTTTTAAAACATAAGATGCAACTTAAACAAGAAAACATATTAATTGTTGATGATGATATCAATATTTTAGAGTTATTACAACGACACTTGCAGTCTTGGAATTATCATACATATAAGGCAGTTTCTGTTAAAGAAGCTGTACAAATTTTACGTGATACAAAAATTGATTTATTAATTACAGATTTAAAAATGCCAGAGATTGATGGCTCAGAGCTCATTAAATTTGTTGAAGAAAATTACCCTAATTTACCTAAACTCGTAGTGACAGGTTATCCATCTGTTCAAGATTCATTAAAGGCCATAAAATCTGGTGTTGTAGCTTATTTGACAAAACCTTTTACTAAAGATGAATTAAAACAAGCAATCGATAAATCGTTAGGTAATATTGAAAAACCAAAAAGTAGTAATGAGATTAATATTTCCGAAGTAAAGAATAAACCTTACGGAGAGATTATTGGGGTTTCAGAAAAAATAAATGATGTTATTCAAATAATCGAACGTGTTAAGAATAACAAGGCAACTATATTTATTAAAGGAGAAAGTGGAACAGGAAAAGAACTTGTAGCGCGCGCTATACACTATGAGGGTAAATTTTCTAGAGCACCTTTTATTGCTGTAAATTGTGGAGGTATTCCAGAAAATTTATTAGAATCTGAGTTATTTGGTTATACTAAAGGTGCCTTTACAGGTGCCGAAAAAAATCGTGATGGATTTTTTCAAGCTGCAAATGGAGGCACTATTTTTTTAGATGAGATAGGTAATGCATCAACAGCTGTACAATCTAGATTATTACGTGTGCTTCAAGAAAAAGAAGTTGTTAAAGTAGGAGCTCAAAAAGCTGAAAAAATTGATGTTCGTATTATTGCGGCTACAAATAGTGATTTGAGAGAAATGATTAAAAAGGAGGGTTTTAGAGAAGATCTTTATTACCGTCTCACTGTTGTTGAAATTGATGTTGCTCCTTTGAGAGAAAGGAAAGAAGATATTCCTTTATTAGTTGAAAAATTTTTGTTTAAATACGGGATAGAATACAAAGATAGATTTATAAAAATAAGTACAGAAGCTTCTGCTATTTTACAACGCTATGATTGGCCTGGAAATATTAGAGAATTAGAAAATGTAATACAGCGTTCTGTGATTATGTGTGATAAAATTATTGGTGTAACGCATTTACCAAGTTTATTAAAATTTACAATTGATTTTCCAGATAATCAACTTCTTACCCTTAAAGAAGTAGAAAAAAAACATATTCAAAAAGTACTCAACTTCACGAATAATAATAAAACTAAAGCTGCCGAAATTTTAGGTATTGACCGTAAAACAATTAGACAAAAACTTAATGACTAAATTTATCTAATTACGGTACTTTTTCTCCCAACTGGGTAATTATGCCCCAGTTGTTACTTTATTAATATTTAAGATATACTACTATAAACCCTTATATAGTAGGGTTTCGTTGATTCTGCATATTTCTGGCACCGCCATTGGCATATAGATTGCCTTTAGGTACATAAAATAATAACTATGTACTATGAAATTAAACCAAGTAAACATTTGTCCCTCTTGCATCTATAAAGATACGTGTGTACTTACCATGCAAAAAAATAAAGTATGGTCATGCAGTGAATACGAAGAAGGGTCAGAAATATTTAAAACTGAATCAACACCAGTAGTTAAAAAACAAACCGAACCAGAAATGGCGATGGCATAATTAAAAATAATACAGTATTCAATGTCTTTAATGTATTACTAATAAAATAAGGGCTTTATGAAACTCAATCTAAAATAAATAAAAATGTATCTACAATCAATATTAAATACGAATTCTCAACAAAAAACTGAAGTTAAGAAACGTAGAAGTAAGTATATAACAGAAAGATATAACGAAAGAAATATCACTAATAGACTTTTCAAATAATTAGAATTTAAATTACCCTTTAGCGGTTAAAATTATGACGACAGTAACATTAAATAAACAAAGTAAAAAGGCAAAAGTTAAAGGGATGATGGATAATGTAATGGAGCAATTTAACAGTGCTGCAGATTATATTGAACTTCATCCTAACATTAGAAAAATATTAAGTATAACAAATAATGAAATTGTTGTCCATTTTCCAGTAAAAATGGATAATGGAGATGTAGAGATTTTCACAGGCTATAGAGTACAGCATAATAATGCATTAGGACCTTACAAAGGAGGTTTACGTTACCATCCTACAGTTGATATTGATGCCGCAAGAGCACTTGCAATGTGGATGACTTGGAAAACATCTTTAGCTGGATTGCCTTATGGTGGTGGAAAAGGAGGAATTCAATTAGATCCCTCAAAATACTCACATGGAGAATTAGAACGCATTACTCGTAGATTTACGTTTGCGCTTGCAGATAACATAGGGCCAGAACATGATATTCCTGCACCAGATGTTAATACAAATAGCCAGACAATGGCATGGATGGCAGATACTTATATGAGTACTAGACCGCCAGCAGAGCGTACAGCTAATCAACACGTTGTAACTGGAAAACCAGATGGAAGTGGAGGTCTTGAGGGGCGTGATAGAGCAACAGGATATGGCGTTTTTCTAACAATTAAATTTTGGTGTGAACGTAACAATGAAAAATTAGAAAACAAAAAATTTATTGTTCAAGGCTTTGGAAATGTAGGGTATTGGGCATCTCATTTTTTAGAAAAAGAGGGAGCAAAATTAGTAGCTGTACAAGATGCTTCAGGTAGTATAAGAAATAGTAACGGTATTAAAGTTGAAGATCTATTTAACTATACAAAAATAAATAATGGCGGTGTTACAGGATTCCCAGAATCATTTGATTTAGACAATGAAAAGTTTTTTACATCTGAATGTGACATATGTATTCCTGCCGCATTAGGAAATCAAATTACAAAGGAAAATGCCTCATTAATCAAAGCAAAATTAATTGCTGAAGGCGCAAATGGGCCAACAAATGTTGAAGGGGAAAAAATTCTTTTAGAAAGAGGTGTAACAATTATTCCAGATATTCTCTGTAACTCTGGTGGAGTAGTAGGGAGCTATTTTGAATGGTTACAAAATCGAAATGGAGAATTATGGCAACTTGATGAAGTGATAGCAAAATTAGACAAAAAAATACTTGAGTCATTTAATAAAGTATTTGAGTATTCTAATAGAGAAAGCATGGATTTAAGAACAGCTGCATACTGTATTGCCATTAAAAGAATAGAAAAAGCATATATACAAAGAGGAATTTTCCCATAATTAAAACATTTAAAATCGAAAAGATGAAATACGGAAGTTTAATACTAGAAAAAAAAGAATATGTTTATTTAAAACGCATATTAAATATTTCTGGATATGCTGAAGATTTTGAAACTCAGAAATCATTGCAGAGATTAAGTGATGAGTTAAAAAGTGCTCAAATAGTAAACGAAGAAGATCTTCCTAAAGATATAATTCGTTTTAATAGTAAGGTTATGGTCTATTCTGAAGATGGTTGGGAAAAAACAATTCAATTAGTCATACCATCAAATAAAAATGCCTTACTAGACAAAATATCTATTTTAACACCTATAGGCGCAGCACTTTTTGGATATGCTGAGGGAGATATAATTGAGTGGGATTTTCCTTCTGGTAAACAAGAGCTAAAAATAGTCACAGTGGTACAAACCGAAAATACAAAAATTGAATTACCATTTTAAATATTATATAAATCATGAAAATTTTGCAAAAAGAAATATATAATCACGACGCTGATGTTGATGTAACTCACAAGATCAATTCAATAGAATTAGAAAACTGGATAAATCATCTAGAATACATTAAGAAAGAACTTTCAAATTTAATAGGTTTTTGTGGAAAAGAGTTAAGTCAAAAGTTTAGTAAAAAAGATGATGAGAATGACAGTTTATTAAATGCTCTTCAAAAATACCGAAACTCCAGAGGAGACATAATAGAATGTGAAGATACTCAATGCGATATGGTTTATATTACTGAACATGAGAGCTATAGAAGAAGTTATTTGTATCATTTAGATAAATATAGAAGATTAAAGGATGATTTTTTTAGTAAAGTTCAAGGAAAGTTTACGTTACTTAAAAAAACATAAATAAAAATATTTTGGAAATAAAATTATCTGATAATATAAATGCTCATAGAAGACTTTGTATTAAAAAGGACTTAATAGAATTGAGTCAATGGATTAATACATTATTAGGCATCAATACAGAGATAGATTATTTAAAAAAAATTGAGAGCAACCTTATTAAGGACAATAATATTTCAACAGAAATTCAAAGTTTGCGTAGAAAAAACACATTATTAGTAGGAACTCTCTGTAAATATGAAAAAGAATTAAATATTGAATATCAATACGGGAAAAATGAATATAACGTAATAAGAGCAAAAGAGCACGAGAAAAAGAGAACAGTCCATTCAATATTTATTATTGAATTTACTCAATTGAAGAAAAGGATATATCACAAAATATCTACATATGAACTCAGATAAAAAATTAATAAGATGAAAAAGATTTTAATCCCATTAGACTTTAAAGTTAACTGTTATGAAGCTATTGATTATGCCATAAATTTTTTTAAGCATGAGAAATGTCATTTTTATTTTATTAATTGCTTTAAGCTAGACATTGATGGTCTTAACGCTATACATTTACTTCAAGCTGATGATGATTGGTTTGAAAAACCAAAGCATCAATCTGAAAAAAACCTAGGCTCAATTATTAAAAAATTTACAATTAATAATAGAGGTAAAGACCACCGTTTTAGTGCAATATCTAAGTGTAACAATTTAATTGAGGGTGTTAAAAGTGTAATTGAAGAAATTGATATTGATATAGTAATACTTGCTGGAAAAGCAAATAATATTTCGACTGAAAAATATAGCAGAAACACAAAACGTATTATCGAAAATATACGAGAGTGTCCTATAATGATAATACCCTCATCAGCAAAAATACATGAAAACCCAGAGTTTGTTTTAGTATCAAATTTTGAGGAGGAATTACCCAAAACAGAATTAGAAAATTGGTATGAGTTAGTAAAAACTGCAAGGGGACTTATAAGAATAGTTACTCTAGCATCAAGGGATAAAATGACTTCGTTGCAAAAATTACATCAAAACCGTGTTAGATTTCAAATTGAGATGTTCTCAAACACACCTATTGTAGTAGAATATATAGAAACGGCAAATGAATTAAAAGATTTTGCAAACTGTCATTCTGATTATGTAATTTGTTTAATTGACAAAAAACCAGATTTTTGGAGAATTTGTGGTATTACACATTCAAAGATTACAAACTTGGGACCTTTACAAAGCACTCCTCTTATAGCATTACACCGCTAATAACAATGAGAAAAAATAATGCCTAAAAAAATTAAATAAAACAAGTTAAACTATTCTATACAGCTTAAGTTTTCAACAAAAAATTCTCTAGGATATATAGGTTTAGCAATTTGTTCATTGCTAATCACTTTCTTGAAATTGACGTCAAAATTAGTATTCATAGTTGTTATGCGCATTGTATTTAAAGGTGAATTTGACAAACGCTTAATACTCACATCGTCAAGATAAAAAGAACCTTCACTAGTCATATTATTTAATGATTCCTCTCCCTTTGATTGTCTACCACACGTTTCTTCTCCTAAATATGGAGCAGAAACAAATTCACCACTTTCTAATTGAAACGTAACTCTACTTTTATCATTATAACAAATTATAGGTGGCATCTCAACTGCATTTAGTGATGTATGTAGCACAAAAGATTTGATATTTCCTTGCTTCATCAAAGAGAAATACATAAAAACAGTTTGACCATTTCCTACCATAAATTCGGCAAGAGACTCTTGGGTCAGTTTAAAAATTTCTTCTTCTGTTTCCATGTTAATTTTATAATCACAAATTTTTGTGTTTGATTGTGAAAATGTAGTAAATGCAAGGGTAAAAAATAATAATTGTACTATAACTTTCATAGTTAGATTTTTGCGCAAATTAAAAGTATTTTTTGGTTTTTAGCAACCGTAGTAAAAAATAGATAATGATTCCCCCCATCTTTCAATTTCCACTTTTTCCTAAGTGTTGCAACACTTTCAGGGAAATTACGGGTGGTTATATTTGCTTTATCAAAAGTAATACCATTACGCATTTCTTTTTTATTGTAATTAATAATTTGTTTAATTTTAAAGCTACGACCAGGAAAAATTTGTAATTCTTCACTTGTATAAAGGTGTGTGTGTTTTTCTAATTTTTCCACTTTAAATCTACTAGGTAACAAATTGAATGCTCCACTTTTCATAATTGCAGCATTAGGTTCGTAGAGATATTTCTTCGGAAATGTATACGTATTATCCTTTTTGTCTTCCCATAAAAATGAGAATGTTTCATTGCCCTTATCAGAAATGTTTATTGTTTTAATTTTTAAGGCTTCGAAAGTTTTTTTATTAATCAGCCATAACAATTCCTTCACTTCATTTTCAACTGCAACTATATGAATTTCTTTTACAAAATCTAATTCAGAAAGTCCCACCGAAATATCTAGCATGGGAGAGGTTTTGATTAATATAGTATCTGTATGCTGGAATAATACATTTAAATTTTTAGGAATATTTGGCAAACAATCTTTTAAAAAAAATACTTTTCCTTTAGTGTCATGGCGGCGTGATGGGTCAATATAAACAACATCAAATTTTAAAGATTGAAGATGATCAAATGCATTTCCTGTAATACATTTAATATTATGTTTTTTTAACTTTTTATAATTATGATTCACAATTTGAGAAAGAGATTCATTAATTTCAAAATGTGTAACAGTTTTAAAAACTTTAGAAAAAAATAAACAATCTACTCCATAACCTCCAGTAAAATCTGCAAGTGTTTCGCCGGTTACTAATCTTGATTTATAAGCTGCAGTAACTTGTGATGATGTTTGTTCAAGGTTTAATTTAGGAGGGTAGAGGATACCTTCGGTTGAATGCCAAATGGGAAGTTTTTTTTCTGCTTTCTTTCTACTTTCAATCTGTGTAATTAATTGCTTTGTTGAAATTTCAGAAAAAGGGCTACCGCTAAACGCTAGTTTTGTAGAATCACCTTCATAATTGAAAATGAATTTTTGCACCTCTTTATTAAGTAAAGGGTTATCCAATTTTTATAAATTTTGGGTGAGTCTTTTTACAATTTTATATTCTGAAAAGAACTCTTTTGATACTACTTTTATAACGGTATATGTGGGCACCGCCAGTATCATTCCTGCAACTCCAAATATAAATCCACCAATGAGTATGGCTAAGAAAATTTCTAATGGATGTGATCGTACGCTTTTACCAAATATAACGGGTTGTGAAATAAAATTATCAAAGAGTTGTGCTATACCATATCCTATAGTTAGATAAATTAAGAGCGGCAGTAGTTGTGATGAAAAATCTGCACCTAGGTTATTTGATGTTATGACTAAAACCATTACCACATACCCTATAAGCGGACCTAAATAGGGTACAATATTTAGAAAAGCACAAATTACTGCGATTGCGAGTACATTCTCTATTTTAAAGAATAATAGTAAAACAGAGTAAAAAATAGTTAAAATAAGAATTTGAAATGTTAAGCCTATAAAGTACCTTGAGAGTAACTCTTTTGTTTTATTAAATACTAGAACAAATCTTTTTTCATTTTCTTCTCTTGCAAATACTGTGACAGTATGTATAACCATGGATTCATCTTTAAGCAAAAAAAATGAAATGAATATTACAGAGAAAAAACCTATAATAGCACTTCCAACGTTACCAAAGAAGATGTCGATAAAGCTAGGAACAACTTCTGTATCAAAGTTTTTTACGTATTCGGTTCTTTTAATTGCTTCAACAATATCAATTTGTTCAACACCCAAATAGTCACTAGCTTGAATATTAAGCTCATTTAAATCAGTTTTTACGCCTTCAAAATCAATTTCAGAGATTGCTTGGCTCTCTTCAATAATAATTGGTACAAATATCCATAACAAGCCAATAATTACAGAAATAACCATCAATAGTGTTATAAAAGCAGCAAAGTTGTTTTTAAAGTTTAGCTTATTCTTTAAGAAAAGTATAATAGGTCTTCCTATCAACGAAATAACAGCGGCTACTCCTATATATAAAAATATAACTTGAATTTTGTAAAGAAACCATAGCAATAAAATAACACCTGCAACGATGGCAAGTGCTTTAATAATTCCAAGGGCTATGATTTTTGGCTTCACGTTGTAAATATAGCAAATTGTGATGTCGAAACTATCAAAATTTTGTTAAGGCAAAGAGTGCAATAGATGTAGCTTGAATTACATTCATACTACTATTTTTACCCTGCATTTCAATATGTAAGCTGGTTTTTGCAAACCTTAAAGCATCTATAGAAATACCATTTTTTTCATTACCTATGATGAGTATAGTAGTTTTTGTTTTATCAATTTTAAACGTCTCTAAAGGTATGCTTTGAGTAGTTAATTCTAATGCAATAATTGAATGTTCTTTTTTATTAAAAGTTTCTAATAGATTAATTATACTTAAGCCATCTTTAAATGAAATATTATTTTCTGTACTGCGAGCTGTTCTTTTCAACCTTGAAGATCCAAGATCAACAGTAGTACCACAAAAGTATATTTGATTAATTCCTAAAGCGTCACAAGCTCTAAACAGAGAACCTATATTTGCGGGACTATTGACATTGTCACAAACAAGTATAATATTTGGGACATTTGCAGTAAAAATAGTTTCTTCGTGAGATAATTGAGTAGCCATTAATTAAAAATTAATTTTCAAAGGCATATTTTATAATATTTGCTCCCATTCTAAGAGCCTTTAACCTCACGGCCTCAGGGTCATTGTGTATTTCTGGATTTTCCCAACCATCACCAAGGTCACTTTCAAAAGAGTATAAAATAACAAGTCTACCATTTATTTCGACTCCAAAAGCTTGTGGTCGTGAGTTGTCGTGTTCATGAATTTTAGGGAGTCCATCAGGGAATTTAAAGTGGTACGAGAAAATAGGGTGATTACCAGGAAGTTCTTTTAATTCTTGATTAGGAAATAACTTGGTAATTTCTTTTCTCAAGTATTGATCCATACCATAATTATCATCTATATGTAAAAAACCTCCACTCATTAAATAATCTCTTAAATTTTCTGTCTCTTCTTGTGTAAAAAATACATTTCCATGACCCGTCATATGAAGAAGTGGGTAATCAAAAATATCAATACTCCCTGGTGTTACAGTTTTAGTTTTATTATCTAAGTTTGTATCAATTTGAGAATTGCAAAAATCCACAAGGTTAGGCAATGCAGTAGGATTACTATACCAGTCACCGCCACCACCATATTGTAAGACAGCAATGTCCTGACTAAATAATATAGCAGGAGTTAAACTAATAAGAATTAAAATTTTTTTGAGAATCTTCATAGAACTCAAAAATAATAAATGGGGGAGATAAGTGATGGCTTTATTATAGAAATGTTTTTCTATTCATGATACTAGCCGTTCTGTCTGTAAAATTCATCCAATCTTCTTTAAGTGAATTTTCAAAAGTGACAACATCAATATCGATTTGTATTTCATTAATCAATTTATTGATGTGTTGAATACCCAATGAAGTTAATTGCTGGTTAGAAGTAACCCTAGCAGTAACATTCTTTGGTTGTGAGGAGATTTTCTTTTTTTGTAAAAGTAAATCCAAAATAATACGTGTTTATAGTTAATAAAATAAAATATGTTGCAATTTAGAGAAAATTCTTACACAAACACTGTAATTGTCTAATTATTTATTAATGAGGGATATATATTTATCTGTTTTCGTTTAAAAGTAAATTTATCAGACAAAGTGATATGATACACTATGACAAGCAACAATGGCAGCCGTTTCAGTCCTTAATCTATTTTTGCCTAAGTGTATTGCATCAAAATTATTTTTGAGTGCAAATTCTATTTCAGAAGTTGAAAAATCACCTTCGGGTCCAATCAATATAGTAATATCTTTCTGAAATTTTAATACAGACTTTAATGATTGTTTTTTTGCATCTTCACAATGGGCAATATAACGGTGCGTTTCTATTTCCGAAGCAGTACAAATAAATTCTTTAAAACTAACTGCATCATTTAAAATAGGGAAATAAGCTTTTAATGATTGTTTTGCTGCGCTTTGAATTATCTTTTCATAACGTTCTGGTTTAATTACTTTGCGTTCACTATGATCGCATATGATGGGTGTTATCTGTGTAATTCCTATTTCGGTAGCTTTTTCTAAAAACCATTCGTAACGGTCGTTTAACTTAGTAGGAGCAACAGCTAGATGTAAATTATACTCAGGTTTTGGTTGTGCCTCTACACCTTTTATATGTGCAATACACTGTTTTGGATTTGAACTCTCAAGGGTCGCCTTGTAGAAATTTCCGTAGCCATCTGTTAAGTCTAGAATATCACCCACTTGTTTACGCAATACTTTTATAATATGACGACTTTCATCTTTTTCAAATATAATTTGTGAGCTCGAAGGTGTTAGTGTAGAATTGTAAAAAAGTTGCATAAGTTAAATATTTAAAATTTTAATCGGGCTGCCGCAATAACACTATTATCAGCAATAAGACCCGCTTTTAATTTTAGTTCACCTACAATAGCAATCATTGCAGCATTATCTGTACAAAATTCAAATCTAGGAATATGAGTTGTCCAACCATATTTTTGCTCGCTTTCTTTTAATGCAGTTCTAATTCCACTATTTGCTGAAACTCCGCCTCCTATAGCAATCTCATTAATACCAGTATGTTTTACGGCATTTTTTAATTTGTCAATAACATAACTAACTATTGTAAATTGTAAACTAGCACAAATATCTGCCATATTTTCCTTAACAAAATTAGGATTTTCAGCAGTTTGCTTTTCCACAAAATACAAAACAGCTGTTTTTAAACCACTAAAACTAAAATCCATTGGTTTTACTTTTGGCTTCGGAAATTTAAAACGTTTAGGATCGCCTTGTTGCGCATATGTATCTACTAAAGGCCCTCCAGGATAAGTAAGACCTAAAATTTTAGCGCTTTTATCAAATGCTTCACCTATAGCGTCATCAATTGTTTGACCAATTACTTCCATTTTGAAATGGCTCGTTACTTTAACAATTTGGGTATGCCCACCACTTATTGTTAACGCTAAAAAAGGAAAATTAGGGGTTTGTTGACCATCAGCTTTTATAAAATGAGCTAAAATGTGTGCTTGCATGTGATTTACATCAATTAAAGGAATATCCAATCCATATGCTAAAGACTTTGCAAATGAGGTGCCTACGAGTAAAGAACCCATCAATCCAGGACCCCTTGTAAATGCTATTGCGCTTAGTTGTTTTTTGTCGATATTTGCCTTTTTTAAAGCTAAATCAACAACAGGCACGATGTTTTGTTGATGCGCTCTAGAAGCGAGTTCGGGGACAACACCACCGTACTCTTCATGTATTTTTTGAGTAGCGACAACATTGCTTAATATTACGCCGTTGTGTATTATAGCCGCTGCGGTATCATCGCATGAGGACTCAATACCTAATATGTATGTATTTTCGCTATTCATTTTTTATAAAGGCACATTTATTGGTTGTAAAATTATAACTTTAAAAGCGTATCAAAAAATTAAGAAAAATAATAGTTCGCACTTTTGTAATCATCGCATTACTACTACTACTATTGGTTATTATTTTGTCTATACCGGCCGTGCAAACCCGTATAGCAGAGAAAGTTACAGACGGCCTTAATGAAACATACGGCACTGATATTCACGTTGATAGAATAGGCTTAAATTGGCGTGGAGAAGTGGATGCACGCGACATTTATATTGCAGACCATCACCAAGATACCCTTATTTTTGCAGAACAACTACAAACTAATGTTTTAAGCTTTCGTAATTTGATTTATGGTGATCTTGGCTTCGGAAATATTAACCTTACAAGAGCTAAATTATATGTTAAAAATTACAAAGATGAAGACAGTGACAATCTTACAGTTTTTGCAAATAAATTTAATGATAGCACTACAGAGAGTACAGCCGTATTTAAACTTTTTAGTAATAATGTAGTTATAGCAGATAGTCATGTAAAGATTATAAATGAAAATCTATCTAATCCTGATGTGTTTAGTTTGACTAATCTTAATACAGAGGCTTCAGATTTTAAAGTAATAGGTCCTAAAGTTTTTGCAGATATTGAATCCCTATCTCTTATTGCTGCAAGAGGATTTAAAATTGAAAATTTGAAAACAGATTTTTCTTACGGTCTTACTAAAATGACGCTTAAAGATTTGGTTTTAGAGACAGAAGATTCAAAATTAACTGGAACAATTTCAATGGCCTATGAAAATGGATTTTCAGATTTTGAAAATACTGTAATTCTTGATGGAGATTTTGAACCTTCTGTAATTTCAACAAATGATTTAAAATCATTTTATGATGAATTTGGTAAAAATCAAAAAATAGATTTTCAAGGTAAAATTAACGGAACACTTAATGACTTTTCTTATACAAATGCAAACTTAAGCACTAGTAATACAAGACTCTCAGGTGATTTTTCATTTAAAAATTTATTAAAGGGTAGTAATGCTTTTAATATTGATATGAAAAACCATCGTGTAAGAACGAGCTATTATGATCTGAGAAGATTTTTGCCAAATATTTTGGGTCCCGTTTTACCAGAACAATTAAATGATCTTGGTGTATTTAACTATAATGGTAATACAAAAATAAATAGTATCAAACTTGATACTGATGGAACCTTTACAAGTGATTTAGGTAATGCAAAAGCAAAATTAGTTATTAATAATTATAGCGAAACTAATCTTGCAGATTATAAAGGTAAGCTTGTTTTAAATACGTTTAATTTAGGAAAACTTGCAGGTACAACTTCCCTTGGTAATATTACTGCAGATGTTAAATTTGACGGTCGAGGTTTTACACAAGCTTCGGTTGATACTAAAATTGAAGGAACAATAAGCTCTTTTGAATTTGAAAAGTATAATTATCAAAACATTTCGGTCTCCGGTAAATTAAAAGATCCATTATTTAATGGAGATCTAGTAATAAATGACCCCAATTTAAAACTCGAGTTTAAAGGATTAATTGATGTTTCAAAAGATTTTAATCAATATGACTTTGAGGCAAATGTAACTTTTGCAGAGCTTAATAAATTAAACCTTATTAAACGAGATAGTATCTCTGTATTTGCGGGAAAGGTTATTATGGATATGGACGGAACTAACATTGACAATGTAGTTGGAACCATAAATTTTAAAGAAACATTTTACCAAAATGAAGATGATGATTTTTATTTTGATGACTTTAAAATAATTTCCTCTTTTAAAGAGGAAGAAAGAATTATTGAAGTAAACTCTCCAGATATTGTAGATGGTAAAATTTCTGGACAATTTTTATTAGAAGATATCCCTAATTTATTTATAAATGGAATAGGTAATGTGTATGCAAATTACATCCCGCAAGAAGTCACTACTAATCAATATATTGATTATGAGTTTACAGTATATAATAAGATAATAGAAGTTTTTGTTCCTCAGTTACAATTAGGAGAAAACTCAAGATTAAAAGGGTCTGTATCTTCAGATGACTCTAAATTTGAATTAGATTTTAAATCGCCTGAAATTATAGTTCTTGATTATTATTTAGGGAAGGTTAACGTTCAAGTTGATAACGATAATCCTCTTTTCAATACATATGTATCAATAGATTCAATTTACACTGGTTTCTATAACGCAATAGATTTCAGCTTAATAAACAAAACACTTAATGATACACTTTATATTCGATCAGAATTTAAAGGAGGAAAAGAAAAGCAAGATATTTTTGATCTCTCATTATTTCACACAATTAATCCACAGGGTAAATCTGTAGTCGGTATTAAAAAAAGTAGTATTGATTATAAAGGTAATGTGTGGTATATTAATGAGGAGAACAATGATTTAAATAAAGTATCGTTCGACGATAATTTTAAGCAGGTTCAAATAGATAGCTTAATGCTAAATCATAACGAGGAGCGCATCTCATTAGGTGGTCGTTTACGAGATTCTACCTATAAAAATCTTAAGGCGAGTTTTAAAAATGTAAATATTGGAAATCTCGTTCCCCCAGTAGATAGTTTACGACTTAATGGTACAATGAATGGTTCGCTAGATTTTTTACAGGAAAATGGCGCCTATTATCCAGATGCAAATATTACAATAGATGCAATTAACATCAATGATATTGAATTTGGTGACCTTACATTAGCTGTTGAAGGAAATGAAGATCTTACTCGATATAACATCAATACATCATTGATAAATAACGATGTAAAATCTATTAATGCTGTGGGTAGTATTGATGTGGCAAAAAAGAACCCCCAAATTGACTTAGACATTCGCCTTAATGACTTTAATATGCAGGCATTTAGCCCTTTTGGTGCAGATGTAGTGAGTAATATACGTGGGCTTGCATCTGGTTCTGCAAAGGTTGACGGAAATTACAAAGAGCCTAATATCTCGGGGCGATTAAATTTACGTGAAGCTGGTTTGCTCATCCCATACTTAAACACAGATTTTGATTTAGACAACAGCACCCAAGTAGTGTTAACAAAAAATAAATTAGAAATTGACCGCACAGATATTACAGATACTAAATATAAAACAAAAGGTATTTTCTTCGGAAATGCTACACATAATAATTTTAGTAACTGGTCATTAGACCTCAATATTGAAGCACCAGAACGTTTACTAGTATTAGATACACCACCAGACGAAGATGAATTATATTATGGTACAGCATTTATTAGCGGTAGTGCAGAAATAGCAGGTCCCATCGATGAACTTTCAATAGATGTATTTGCCACAACCGAAAAAGGAACAAGTTTTAAAATACCACTTAGTGATACACAGTCTATAGGTGATGATAGTTTTATAAAATTTTTATCTCCCGAAGAAAAACAAGCACGTATTAGTGGAGAAAAAATTATTACTGAGGAAGTTAAAGGACTCTCCATTAATTTTGACCTTGATATAAACGATAAAGCCGAAGTAGAAGTAGTTGTAGATAAAGTAAATAACTCTACACTAAAAGGTAGGGGAGCAGGTACATTGTTAATTCGACTAGATACTAAAGGTAAATTTAATATGTGGGGAGAGTTTACTGTGATTGAAGGGTTATACGATTTTAGATACAGCGGCATTATTCAAAAGAAAATTGCAGTAGTTCCTGGCGGAAATATAAATTGGGATGGACAACCAGAGCGTGCGAGGCTAGATATTAGCGCAAAATACAGCACAGATGCTAATCCATCAGTATTACTAGATAACCCTACATTTAATAGGAATATCCCTGTAGATGTCATCATTGACTTAACAGGGGAAATTATTCAACCTAATCTAAATTTTAGGATTGAATTTCCAAGAACGGGTGCAACTGTTTTAAGCGAATTAGAATTTAAATTACAGAATGAAGAGGATAGACAAAAGCAAGCATTATTTGTAATTGCAACAGGCTCTTTTGTAAATGATGAGTTTCAAGGAACAAATGCATTTGCTGGAACTTTAGCAGACCGTGTAAGCGGGCTTGTAAATCAACTTTTTGCAGATGAGGATGGAAAATTTAGCGTAGGGTTAGATTACTCACAAGGAAGTAGATTACCTAATGCAGAAACATCAGATAGAGTAGGGATTACATTGCAGACGCAAATTAATGAACGTATACTAATTAATGGAAAAGTAGGTGTTCCTGTAGGTGGAGTAAGCGAAACTGCAATTGCTGGAGATATTGAAGTCCAGTGGCTTATAAATGAAGATGGAACACTACGTATGAATTTCTTTAATCGTCAAGCAGATATTCAATTTATTGGAGAAGATCAAATTTTTGAACAAGGTTTAGGAATGTCGTATTCTGTTGACTTTGATACCTTGAGTGAATTAATTGATAAGTTATTCAATAAAAAAATTACCCTTGAAAAGAATTATGAGTTGACCCCCATTATTCCAGATGATAATTCACCTCCAGTGGATTTTAATAAAAATGGAATAAAGAGAGAAGATTAACTTTATTTAATCTAATACTTTCTTAGATTCATAATTAGTTAAAAGCCACGTTGGAAATACTGCTATACTAAATCTTAAATAAAAGTTTATAGTAATAATACCTTCTTCATTTCCGAAGTAATAAGTAATTTTTATAAGAGCGATTGATATGATTAATTCAATCTAAACATGAATTTTGAAGGGAATAACTTAATACAACCCCAATTAATTTTTTAGTCAATACAGTTAAACTTAGGTGAACTCCTGCTGTGACATATGTAAATATAAAATGATCTTAGAAAGATTGAAAAGTGTGGATGAAGTTAATAAAAAGGAACTTCTAAATAATCAATCACATTATATTACTTATTAGGATATATAAATATAAAAGAACTTAATGATTACGGATTTTCTTATTTAAATAATTAATTAAAAATATAGAAATAAATTATAATACATGCACGAAGTTGTAAGTGTAACAAATTACAATTTAAGCCTACATATTATAGTAATACATTTGGAATGCTTTTTGTATTTCAGTTAAAATAATTTAAAATCGTAAAACATGCAAACCTCAAAATCATCCCTACTGAGAAAAGGAATTATATTTGACGCTATTGGTATGGCAACTAGCTTTATACCGTTGATAGGTCCTTTTTTAGATATTATATGGGCCCCATATGCATCAAAACAGATGACCGAAATGTATAAAGGAAAAGATGGAAAAATTGCTTCTGTAATAGTTTTTATTGAAGAAATACTCCCTTTTACAGATGTCGTTCCTACGTTTACACTTATGTGGTTCTATACATTTGTTTGGAAAAAGGAAAATACTGATGATATGCAACCAATAGAAGTAGAGGTAATGGATTAATAAAAAAAATGCCCGGAAATTAATTTCTGGGCATTTTAATATTACAACTTTTTTTTAAATTTAGTCTATAATTTCTACATCGAAATTTACAGAAACATCAGTCTCTCCACCAGCATCTGCTAAAGTACCATCATTAGGCTTGTTAGGCTCATGACGTAAAGTAATGTTTAAATTACCACTACTCATAGCCCCAGTAACAACTGAAATCTTAGTCCCGAGAGGATTTCCATTACCATCATTATTTGTAGCGGTTGATGTAAGATTTAGTCCAGAACTTGGAATAACAAAAACTTGATGTTCATCATCTTCTTCTTCAACCTCATCTGTTATTTCTTCTGAAGGTGTTTCAGTTTCATTTAAAAAACGAACTGTACCAGTATATGTAGTACCAGACTTCATTTCTCCTACAATAGTTTCAACAGGAGGGTTTGGTCCATCACCGTCAGTATCTCTTGAAGTAAGTGTAACAGTATTTGTTCCATTAACTAGATTTACAATAACGGTGGTAATAACTTCTTCTTCATTAACTGGTTCTGGTGTATCATCATCGTCACTACAGTTAATGAGTAATACTGATAATAAAATAGTTGGAATAATAAATTTTAAATTTTTCATGGTATTTAATTTTAAAGTTTAATAATTGATTTTTAATTGTAGTATAATATTTCTCCCTAAATCGTCAGCATAGTATCGCAGTCTATTTAAATAATCACGATAGGAAGTGTTTAATAAATTAGTTACTCTTAGGCTAATATTTAATTTGGTTTTATTATTTAAATCAAAATTTGTAGCCGTGTTAATATTTATAAGATGATATGCATCAGGTGGCGTGCTTACATCGACTAGTTGAAATGTTTCTGTTTCTGGTAAGAATATTTCAAAATTGTTATCAGGAAATTCATTTTGTCTAAAATTAAATACACTCTCAATACCTACATCAATTTTATGTTTAAATGGTAAAATATAATCTAAACGGTTTGTAATGTTTGCTGATGGCATATTAATTAATGACTCATCTCTAGTAATATCTTTTCCTTTAACAATTGAAAACTGATTAGAATAATTAAGAGCATCATTAATTCTGAATGTTGCATCTGTATCAACTCCAATTAATCTGGCATCGGTCTGTCTGTATTCCCAAACCTGGAAATTTCCACGAACAGTTTGTTGTACTCCCGTAGGTTCGATTAAAATGAAATCATTAATAAATGAGACATATGGGTTTATAGTAAACGAAAATAGGTTTCCTTTTTTTTGTGCCGTTAAGGTTAATTTTTGAGAAATTTCAGAATTAAATCTTAAGTCACCTAGCTCAATTCTTGATGCACTATGATGCAATCCTTCACTATACAGCTCTGAAGCATTAGGTGCTCTAGATGCTAATGAGTAATTTGTAAATAATACATAGTCATCATCAAATTGATATGAAAAACCTGCTGTTGCTGAAGCATTATTAAATGTTGGCTCAGGATTAGTTAATATTTGATTTCCATATTCTTCAACAACTAGATCTTGAAATAACTCATCGTATCCACGAGATTCCCAGAATGTAGTTCTGTAAAATTTAAAAACATCCATATATGTATAATCAAATCGTCCACCCATTTCAGCTATTAATTTATCTGAAATTTGAATATCTGCAATTCCATAAACACCAAATTTGTATTGCTTATAATCAGGTATTAGTCGTCTAACCCCTGTTGAAGGGTCTGCAAAATTCTCTTGAAAATTACCTGTAATTCCAGTTTTAAAAGATATTATATCATTTATATCAGATTCTACTGAGAGACCTATATTATGAGTTGTCAATTTTAAATCTACTGAAGCTTCGTCACCTTCATCATCTCCACGTCGTACATCAAATTCTAGTCGATTATTTTGTTGAAAATCATAGGAAAATTTAATAGTACTAGATGGATTGTATTTATAGAAACCAGAAAACTTTGCTAGATGGTGTATCACTTCTTGACGCGGTGTTCCTATTTTATAAGTAAGATCTCTAATAAATGTAGGTACATCACTCTCTATTGCAATAGCTTGATCCTCACCACCGCCTAGATGGGAAGCACGTAAAATACCAACAGTATTTTTGAAGAAAGAGTAGTATC
Organism: Patiriisocius marinistellae; assembly: GCF_009014635.1. Taxonomy (GTDB): domain Bacteria; phylum Bacteroidota; class Bacteroidia; order Flavobacteriales; family Flavobacteriaceae; genus Patiriisocius; species Patiriisocius marinistellae. The sequence goes on from NZ_BKCF01000003.1 coordinate 94,770, forward strand.
CTTCAAAACCATATGTTATCTTATTCAACCCAAAGTTTATAGAAAAATCCTGTTCAGATAACCCAGTATTACTTAATACATAGTCTTGTGTTTCAAAATCTGAGTAGCGTTTTACAGTTCCCTGAAATCTCCCAAACCAGCCATTTTCATAACTTTTAGTTAGTACAGATGTTATAGAACCACCACGACCATTAGATTGTCCAGATAGAATTGTTTTACCATAAAGTGAATCTTTTAGAATAACCGGAGTAGGCTCTGCTACAATTACACCTCCTACAGCGTCACCACTAAACTGCAATGCAGCTGCTCCTTTTATAACTGTAATGCTTCCTGCGGTGTTTAAATCTATATTAGGTGCATGTTCAGCTCCCCATTCTTGATCTTGTTGTCGAACACCATTATTAATTATTGTAATTCGGCTACTGTGTAATCCATTAATAACAGGTTTTACAACAGTGTTTCCAGTATTTAATGAAGATACACCACTAACAGTTTTTAAAGCATCACCTAGTGAACCACTGCTAAAAGTTTCAATAGTTTCTAGCTTAACTCGGTTTTCTAAAATACTTTCAGCTTTTGTATAATAAGTTTTTCCTTTAATTAAAATTTCATTTAATTCTTCTAAATGATGTTCAAGTTTAAAGGTCTTATCAAGATTATCTAATAATATAATAGAGAATGCTTCAGTAGTACATTCTGGGTGAGAAACTTGTAAGTTATATGTGTCTTTACAAAGATTCTCAAATTTAAAACGTCCTTCAAAATCAGTTATAGTAGCAATTTCAAGTCCAGCAATTTGAATAACTGCTCCAATTAATGGAGTGTTATCATGGACATCAATAACTTTTCCTGTAAATTTTAAATCACAAGTTTGGGCAATAGCACAAGAGCTGACAATAGCCAGCGCAAGACTTAATAGTGTTTTCATAATTTTAGGTATTCAACAAGTAAATAATAGTACTTACGATTCTTGTTGAAAAAAAGGAGGGCCTCGAAGATAATTAGACTGCGATCTATTTTCTTTAATTAAATAAGTGTAATAATATTCTTGGTTATTATAATTATCAATTGGGATGATAATGTCAATATGGTGCTCATCAAAATGATAAGTTGTAGAAATAAATTTTAGTAAATCACAATCTGTTGAGTCCTCATGTAAATGAGTTTCAACTACACCACAATAATTATGGTCATGACCTTCAAATATATGAGCAAATTGAATAACTGATGGAAACAGAATAACCAACACAAAAAATTGTGCAATTAAAGATGTTATTATAAGTTTCGTTTTTATCATTTTATTCTTTTACTAAAAAACCTAATTTTAAATGTTTTAGCATTTTTTTTTCAAATGCCCAGAAAAATTTAAACTCTCCAAATAACCAACCAAAAAAAACAAGTAAAACTTGATAAACTGGGAAAATGATAAAAATTCTGAATGGCCAGTAAATATACCATCCCATTTCTTTAGTTACACCTAATGCCCCTGTGATAGGAGCTGCTAATTTTGCTGCAGTACTTCCTGTAATAGCAAAAACAATAAAAATCAATATAAGTTGCCAATTTGAGGTAATATTCCAGCGTTGTTTCAATTTTTTCATTTGAGCTTTTGGTTATATTTCTGTTCAAAAAATTGAAAATACATATACAGTAGGTAGTTTACTTCTTGTCCATAATGGGCAGTTCTATTATAATTAATTTCTTGTGGATATAAATCTCTAGAGTAGTTAATATCTCTTACCCTACGATTATATTCAGCTGTGTAAAATATATTTTTTCCTTCCAAGAAAGAAATACCATAAAAGTCTTCATTGGGTTGAGTGCTTAAATAACGCTCAAAACCCTGCTCAAGGATAATTATTTCATATTCAAGCTCTTCATTTGCAATCCTTATGGTGTCTGTTTCAACACTGTCAATCTTAGAGTTTGAAATTATTTTTTTATTGGATTCACAGCCTATGAATACAGTAATGATAATTAAGATTGTGAGGATATATTTCATAAGTCTGTATTTTTGCAAATTTAATAAAACAAGTAAGTGAGTGACTATTTTTAACTTGATTTTATAAAAAAAAAAGCTATCTCATTTAAATGAAATAGCTTTTAAAACTATAATGAAGTGGTTTATTTCCCAAAAAGACCACCTAGCATTCCGCCAAGACCACCACTTTTATTTCCACTACCTAGTACCATTCCAGCAATATCATCAATAACACTACCGTCATTATCACCATCAAGAATAGATTCAATTAAGCTTTGTTGTTTAGGTTGTTGATCTCCACCACCCATTAATCCTCCTAATAAATCCCCAATGCCACTTGATGAATTTACATTTTGTTGTTTTGATTGTTTTCCAATCATTCCTAATAATAATGGAGCTGCAACTTGAAGAATTTGCATAACCCCATTAGTATCCACACCAGATTTTCTTGAAACTGCACCAACAACGTTGTCTTGTGAACCACCTAAAACGTGTCCTAAAATTCCTAGCCCATCTTGTTTAACCTCCTCATTTACCCCTCCGCCAAAAAGACCACCAAGATTGTCTAAAATACTTCCATCATGTTTTCCATTAAGAGCATTCATTAATCCTGCAGCACCTTCTGGACTATTTGCATTTCGTTTCATAGCTCCCATTAACAATGGAAGTGCAGCAGTTAATACAGATGCGGTTTTATCTGCTGGTTGATGTGTTTCTTGACTAAGACCACCAATCATTTGACGTCCCATATCACTATTTAATAAATCTAAAATTCCTGACATTGTTGTTTAATTTAAAATTTGAAAGGTAATTTACTAAAAAATAGATTAAAATTGTTCTATAAAAAACCGAAAACAATTAGTTTGGAATTGTTTTCGGTTAAAGGAATGTTATTTAAGTTTTATTACCCTAGAATATCTACTATTTGAGTAGCTAGTTCAGTTCCTATTCTATCCTGTGCTTCATTTGTAGCTGCTCCTATGTGAGGACTCAAAGAAATACGTTGATTCATTAAAACTTTTATTGCTGGAGTAGGCTCTTGTTCAAAAGTATCTAGACCCGCAAATGATAGTTTTCCACTATCTAAAGCTTCAACTAAGGCTACTTCATCAATAACTCCTCCACGAGCAGCATTTATAATTGCGGCACCATCTTTCATTTTTGAAATTTCGGCTTTGCCTATTATGTAATCTTTTTGAGCAGGAACATGTAATGTAATAAAATCTGAATGTTGAATCAAATCTGATACAGGTGCTGTTTTTATTTTTAATGTTACTTGTTGTCCATCATAGAAATCTAGAGTAATATCTGCTTCACCTACAAATTTGTCACTAGCGATTACTTTCATACCACAACCTAAAGCAATTTTAGCAACTTCACGACCTATGCGTCCAAAACCAATTATCCCAATTGTCTTACCACGCAACTCGCTTCCTTTTGCATAATTTTTCTTGAGATCTTTAAATTTTGAATCACCATCAAGCGGCATATTTCGGTTGGCATCGTGTAAATAACGGACACCTCCAAATAGGTGAGCAAAAACTAACTCAGCAACTGAAGAAGATGATGCAGCGGGTGTGTTAATTACATTTAGTCCTTTCTCACGAGCGTATTTTACGTCAATATTATCCATTCCCACACCACCACGCCCAATTATTTTTAGGCTAGGGCAGGCATCAATTAGTTCTTTACGTGCTGTGGTTGCGCTTCTTACTAATAAAACATTTATATTATTTTCATTAATAAAATTTGCAAGTTGTTCTTGTGCTACTTTAGTAGTGATTACCTCGTAACCAGCTTTTTCTAGTGCGTCAATTCCTGATTGCGATACTCCGTCGTTTGCTAATACTTTCAAATTTTTCTTATTTAATGTTACAATTACCTATTTGATTATGTTTATGCCTTTTTCTCTATTTCTTTCATTACATCTACAAGTACTTGTACACTTTCAATTGATAGTGCATTGTACATAGATGCTCTGTAGCCGCCTACACTTCTATGTCCATTAAGTCCATTTATACCTGCTTCTGTCCATAGTGTGTCAAAATCTAATTTATGATCCTCATTTACTAATGAAAAAGTAGCATTCATTTTTGAACGATCCTCTTTATTAGCTACAAAGCCTTTAAATAATGGATTTCGGTCAATTTCATTATACAACAATTCAGCTTTTTTATTGTTATTTTTTTCAATAGTTGCTACGCCGCCTAATTCTTTTAACCATTCTAGAGTTAACATAGATACATATACAGGAAAAACAGCGGGTGTATTAAACATACTATCTTTTGAGATATGTACTTTGTAATCCATCATTGAGGGTATTTTCCTAGAAACTTGCCCTAACACTTCCTCTTTTACTACAACAAGTGTTGTTCCTGCTGGTCCCATATTTTTCTGTGCCCCTGCATAAATTAAATCAAACTTGCTAAAATCTAGCACACGTGAAAAAATATCGCTACTCATGTCACAAATTAAGGGACAGTCAGTTTCTGGAAAATTATTGATTTGCGTACCAAAAATTGTATTGTTGCTAGTACAATGCAAATAATCTAACCCTGAAGGAATTTGGTAATCCTTTGGAATATAATTAAAATTAGCACCCTTAGATGATGCAACTTCAACAACATCACCAAATAGTTTTGCCTCTTTAATTGCTTTATCTGACCATGTTCCAGTATTAATATAACCTGCTCTTGTTTCTAAAAAGTTAAAAGCAACCATTAAAAATTCCATACTAGCTCCGCCTTGTAAAAACAATGCTTGATATCCTTTATTTTGTAATCCTAAGTGCTCTAATGCTAACTCACGTGCACGATCCATAACATTCACAAAATTTTTACTACGATGCGAAATTTCTATTAGTGATAGATCTAACCCATCAAAATTGAGAACTGCTTCGCTAGCTTTTTGTAATACAGATTGTGGTAATATACAAGGACCTGCGCTAAAATTATGTTTTTTCATAATGCTGAAGTTTTAAAAATAATTAAGAATACAAAGATTGTAAATTGATGATAAATCAATGTTAATTGTATTGTAAGTTATTAAAGTATGTTAATTTGTTTTTAACAAATTAACAATTAAAGAGCTATTAAAAAAGAGAGCGTATCTACGCCATCTGCATAATCCCATAGTTGTGGGGTTTGTGCTTCGCCAAAAGGAATATCTTTCAAAGAAACAACACATTGAATGTTTTCTTTTTCTGAAACGAGCTGCGACCTTAATTTTTCATTAGACGCATAAATTTCGTAGAATATCACCGAAATAGGAGAGGAGAAGCCATTATCGTTTTTCAATAACATAAACTCATTATCTAACAATTTTATATTACTCATTAGATACACCGCTTTATTATAATCATAGTTGTTTGCGTACTTATGATTATTAATAATTTGCTTTTGAACAAACATATTATTAAAAAAGTGATCCCAATTATAATCCTCGGGAACATAAATTTTAGAAACATTGCGACAACCCAAACCAAAATATCTAAAAATATCTTCACTTAGTGCTTCCATTTGCTCAGGAGTTTCATCTCCTGTAATGACAGCAACACTATTTCGGTTTTTACGAATTATGTGTGGATACTTGCTAAAATAATATTCAAAATAAGTTGATGTATTATTGCTTCCGGTAGCGATTACTGCATCAAAATTTTCTAACTTTTCATCTGTAAAAGTAATGTAATCAACGAACCGAGCTTCGATTTTTAATATTTCCGAAGTCAAAAAAGGTAATAATATTTTATCGTTTGACGATAATTTTGCTAAAACTCTATTTCCTGATATTAAAACAGATAAAAAATCATGAAATCCAACTAGCGGTATATTTCCTGCCATTATGATGGCAATTGATTTAGGAATATTGTCTTGAGGTATTTGATAATTAGAAACCCACTTTTCTAAATTATCTTTTTGTAGTGCTTTGCTCCAGCTTTTTAATGCATGAAGAATATTTTCTTCAATAAACCAACCATTATTAGCTTTAGTAGTTCTTAAAACTGTTTGGAATTTTTCGTCTAATGGATTTAAAACAATTGTGTTTAAATAGCTACCCAATTGAGCAAAAGCGTTAATTCTTTCTTGTAATTTCATACTTAGTTTGCAGTTACCGTTCTTAGGCATTAAATTTGCGCAAAGTTAGAAAAAGAAACCCAATGGCAATAATTATTACAGACGAGTGTATCAATTGTGGAGCATGCGAACCAGAGTGTCCTAATACGGCAATTTATGAGGGAGCTGACGACTGGAGATATGCAGATGGAACAGATTTAGACGGTAATATTGTATTACCTAATGGTAAAGCAGTTGATGCTGGTGAAACTCAAGAACCAATAAGTGATGAAATTTATTATATAGTCGCAGATAAGTGTACGGAGTGTAAAGGATTTCATGAAGAGCCTCAATGTGCAGCTGTTTGTCCTGTTGATTGCTGTGTGCCAGATGATGATAATGTAGAAACTGAAGAAGAGCTTCTTGGAAAACAAGCTTTCATGCATCACGAATAATTACAAAAAAATATATTCAAGTTAAAAAAGCATCGTGAAATTTACGATGCTTTTTTCATATAATTTTTTTCCAAATTTTTATTAAAACTCCCGCACAAATTATTGATGTAATAGTTAGTGCAATTGCATAAGATAAATTTCCGTAGATATAGTAACCTGTAGCAAATAAAAAACTATAGGTGCCAATTATTCCTAGTAAAAATCCAAGAATTTTAAAATGAATATTATGAAATTTACTTTCAGAACCAAAAATTAAAGATTCAAAAGTATTGATTGTTTTATCGTCAGTGGGTTTAGTTATTAATGTAATCACAATCCAACAAAGAGTTGTAACAGTTACGCCTATAATTAATTGCCAATAACCTTCTAGCTCAAATAATGGTGTCGACAATTTTTTATTTATAAAGAAAAATATTGCTATTACAAACGATATAACCATTGCTGCAATTTCACTATATGGATTAATGCGATTCCAGAACCAACGAAGAATAAAAAGTAATCCCGTCCCTGCACCAATTTGAAGTAACAAATCAAAAACATCTTTAGCAGATTTAATATAAAAAGAAAATAATGCAGCACAAAGCATTAATACGACGGTTGAAATTCTACCTACTAAAACCTTTTGTTTTTCTGAAGCAGCTTGATTAATAAATCTGCTATAAAAATCATTAACAATATATGAGCTTCCCCAGTTAAGTTGTGTTGAAATAGTACTCATAAATGCAGCAATTAAAGAGGTAAGGACAATACCAATTAACCCAGCAGGCAAATATGTCATCATTGCTGCATAAGCTACATCATGACCTTGCATATTAGTTTCTAAATTTGGAAAAGCCGTACTCAAACTATTTAAATTAGGAAACAATACTAATGATGCTAACCCTACCATAATCCATGGCCATGGTCGTAATGCATAGTGTGCAAAATTGAAGAACAAAGTTGCCCATGTTGCATTTTTCTCATCTTTTGCTGCTAACATGCGCTGAGCAATATAGCCACCGCCACCAGGCTCAGCACCTGGATACCAAGTACTCCACCATTGTACTGCAAAGGGAATAATAAATAATGTTATTAGCATTTCTTTATTAGAGAAATCAGGCAAAATGTTCAATTTTCCAGCAACGTTTTCATGTGTAAGTAATTCTTGAAGTCCGCCTATTTCAGGTAAATTAATAATATATACAGTTGCCCATACAGACCCAATCATTGCAATAAAAAATTGGATCATATCAGTAATCAAAACGCCTTTTAAACCCCCTAAAGAAGAATATATTACAACTATGATTGAAGAATAAAGTAATGTTTCCCACTGGGAAATACCTAAAAGAATATTAGCAATTTTGGCCCCAGCAAGACATACACCAGCCATTGTGATAATATTAAATATAACACCCAAGTAGATGGCTCTAAACCCTCTTAAAAAACTTGCAGATTTCCCAGAATACCTAAGCTCATAGAATTCTAAATCTGTATTAATGCCTGAACGTCTCCATAATTTTGCGTAGAAAAAAACGGTAAGCATTCCTGTGAGGAGCATTGCCCACCAAACCCAATTTCCTGAGACTCCATTTACTCTAACAAGTTCTGTAACAAGACCCGGAGTGTCAGCGGCAAAAGTAGTTGCTACCATCGAAATCCCTAATAACCACCAAGGCATATTCCTTCCAGAAAGGAAAAATTCTTTTGTGCTTTTCCCTGCTTTTTTTGAAACAACGATTCCAACAACTAAGAAAATAATAAAAAAAGTAATAATTAAAACCCAATCGAGCGTTGCTAACTGCATATTCTAAGAGTGTATTGCTTTTAACGCTTTTGCTTGACCTATCCAATCGTCACGTTCAATACGACCTGGGAAAAAATCTATAAGTGTTGTTATTAGGCGAATATCGTTAATTTGTAAACGACTAATTTGATCAAAATTATATATTCCAATTTCATTTAATTTTTCCTCTATGTATGGACCAATACCATTTATCTCTGTAAGACGATTTTTATTAGAAGGATGACCATACCCAAAACTTTCAAAATTTAATTGTGGTTTTCCGGGAGTATAATTTACGTATTCGCTTCTTGTTTTTTCTGCAATCGTTTCTTTAGTTTGTGAAGCTACACTAGTTACATGTTCTCTTTGTTCATTTTTAACTACTTCAATAATTTTTGGCTTAATTTCAGTAAAAATGGTTTCAATATCGGCAACAGGTTTTTGAGTAAGTTTCAAGCTATTCACTTCGTTCTTTAATTTTGAAATTAGCTTACTTTTTTCTCTTACCGTTAACTTTAAACCAGCTAAATAACCAATCAAAAAAGCACTAAACATAAGTACTAATAAACTTATGAAAGTAGGGGTTGAGAGGAGATCTAAAAATTGATTTAATTCCATGATTTATTGAAATTTTATTTCAATACGTTTATTTAATCTACGGCCGTTAGAAGTATTGTTACTTCTAATGGGTTGTAATTCACCTTTAGAAATTGCCGTAATATTTCCAATTTTCACACCTGTACTTCCTGCAAGATACCAGCGAACTTCTCTAGCATAAATTAATCCCATTCTATAATTTTCTGTCGCATTATCATCATTGTCGGTATGTCCAACCACAGAAATTTTCAAATTGGGGTTTTCTAAAACTCTTTGACGTATTTCTCCCGCTAAAGATTCTAATTTTTCATCAATTAAAACACCATTTTCTGAATAATTAGGATAAATGATAATAGATTCGGGAACGGTTACTATAGCATTTTCTTTAATTTTTTTAATCTCATTTGCCATTCTTTCTTCATCAAGTGTTGTAAAGGTAATGGCAATTGCATTTTTGAATGTATTGTTTTTATCAAACTCGAGACTTTTGATAATAGACTTTACTACAATTTTTTCTGCAGGAACACCTACTGTTACTAATATTTTTTTTAATTTCTGTCCTCGTTGTATTCCTAAATTTGGATTTTCAATATCTTCATTAGCACTGTAACGAGAATTTATGTGAACTTCTTTATTAGGATGTTTTTCTAAATAGTTTTTTATTTTTAATTTAAAATCAGCGATACTATCAGCTATAAAAACATTTTTTTTATTCATTATAATTGATATCCCTTCATCAAAAGAAAAAATAATATCATTATTATCGTCAACGGCTCTCAATCCTGTGGCATTAGTTTCAATATGATTTACAGATGCAATAGTATCTTCGGAAATTTGAACATTAGTAGTATTCGCAATTTCATTTTCAATAATAGGTTTTTTATCTGTCTCAGTATTATGAAGAAGTTCTGTTTCCGAAGTAATATTATTTGTGTCACCTGAAGATGCTATTGCGCTAGGTGTCATAATCCAAGAATATACCCACAGAGCAAAAAATGCCCAAACTAAAAAAATTGAAAATGCTATTAAAAAATTTTTCATGAATTTTTTTGCCCCCCAGCAAAATTCAAAGTAAGATTAAATAACAAACATAATAAAATACAATGTTATTTTTAAGAAAAAATTATGAAGTTTTACATCTAGATGTTAATAATAAAATTATTAAGTTTGTATTTTAATTATGAAAACATATAACATACATCATCATCATATTAATAACCACGCTCCTGCGAGGTAGATATGATATTGTGTAAAACCAACTATATATTCTAACCCGTTTGAGCAATCAAACGGGTTTTTTTATTCTCAAAAAATAAAATTAAGTATGCAAAAATTAAAAATAGCGATTCAAAAATCTGGAAGACTCAATGAGGATTCTCTTAATTTACTTAAAGACTGTGGAATTTCAATTGATAATGGAAAAGATCAATTAAAAGCTGATGCACGTAATTTTCCGTTGGAAGTCTTTTATTTACGTAATGGAGATATCCCTCAGTATTTAAAGGATGGAGTAGTTGATTGTGCCATAATAGGCGAAAATGTACTGGTTGAAAAAGGACAAGATATAAGTATGAAAGAAAGATTAGGTTTTTCAACCTGTCGTGTTTCTATAGCTGTTCCAAAAGAATCTGAATATTCAAATAGTGGGGACTTAAACGGTAAGCGTATAGCAACTTCTTATCCTGAAACTGTTAAAACTTATTTGAAAAAAAATAATATTGAAGCAGACATTCATATTATTAATGGAAGTGTAGAAATCGCTCCTAACATAGGACTTGCTGATGCTATATGCGATATTGTAAGTAGTGGAAGCACACTTTTTAAAAATAATTTAAAAGAGGTTGAAGTATTAATGAAAAGTGAAGCAGTGCTTGCAGTTTCTCCTAGTATTACTTCAGAAATCTCTACAATATTAGACAAATTGCAATTTCGAATAGCCTCGGTTTTAAAAGGAAAAAACTCTCGTTATGTTTTGTTGAACGCTCCTAATGAAAAATTAGAAGAAATTACCCAAATATTACCAGGAATGAAAAGTCCAACAATTCTGCCACTTGCTGAAGAAGGTTGGAGTAGTATACACAGTGTGGTTGACCAAGATAAATTTTGGGATATAATAGATCAACTTAAAGAAGCTGGCGCACAAGGTATTTTAGTTTGCCCTATTGAAAAAATGGTGCTTTAATTATACATTTTATGATAATCGCTATTCAATAAAAAGCTTTAAACAGCAGTAAAATTTATGAAAAAAATAAAATTTCCGAAGAAGGAAACTTGGCAGTCTTTATTACAACGCCCCACTAAACAAGTAGCAGATATTGAGCAAACTGTTCTAGAAATTTTTAATGAAATAAAGCTTAAAGGTGATCTCGCAGTCAACAAATACACAAAACTATTTGACGGTGTTGAATTTGAAAATCTAAAGGTAGTAGAGAAAGACCTTAATAAAGCAAAAATTTCGGAAGAATTAAAACAAGCAATACAGCTTGCTAAAGGTAATATAGAGCGATTCCATGATGCTCAAAGAACATCAAAAGTAGCAATTGAGACAATGAAAGGTGTTGTTTGTTGGCAAGAAAAAAGACCTATTCAAAAAGTAGGTTTGTACATTCCTGGAGGAACGGCTCCGTTATTTTCTACTATTTTAATGCTTGCGATACCTGCAAAATTAGCTGGCTGTAAAGAAATAATTTTATGTACGCCGCCAGATAAAAACGGTAATATAAATCCTGCCATTCTTTATACTGCAAAGCTCTGTGGTGTTACAAAGATCTTTAAAATTGGTGGTATTCAGGCAATTGGAGCTATGACTTTTGGAACTAAAACCATTCCGCAGGTATCAAAAATATTTGGTCCTGGAAATCAATTTGTAACTGTTGCAAAGCAAATAGCAACAAAATATGGTGTAGCCATTGATATGCCGGCAGGACCTAGTGAATTATTGGTTTATGCAGACGACACCGCCAAAGCTAGTTTCATTGCGAGCGATTTATTGAGTCAGGCAGAACATGGAATAGATAGCCAAGTTATTCTAGTAACGACATCTGAAAAAATGATGATTTCTGTGGAAGCCGAAATTTTAAAACAACTAGAAAAATTGCCAAGAAAAGAAATTGCAGCAAAAGCAATTGAAAATTCAAAACTAATTCTTGTAGATACCGAAGACGAAGCGATTGAATTAATTAACGAGTATGCACCAGAGCATTATATATTAGTTTCTAAAAATGAAGACTATTTTCTTGATAATATAGCTAATGCTGGTTCAGTTTTCATAGGTAACTATACTCCAGAAAGTGCTGGGGATTATGCCTCAGGGACAAATCACACATTACCTACAAATGGTTTTGCTAAGCAATATAGTGGTGTTAATCTTGATAGTTTTTTAAAGAGTATAACATTTCAGAAAATTTCAGAAAAAGGAATTCAAAATATAGGAAAATCAATCGAACTAATGGCAGAGGCAGAAGGACTTCAAGCACACAAAAATGCGGTCACTTTACGTTTAAAAAGCTTAGAATAATATGAAATTAAAACAATCTGATTTGGATAGGTTGATAAGACCTAATGTAGCCAATTTAAAACCATATAGTAGTGCTAGAGACGAATACAAGGATGTTGATGGAGAAATGATTTTTCTAGACGCTAATGAAAACCCTTTTGAAAATGGTGTAAATAGATATCCAGACCCACAACAGCGAGATGTTAAAGCGCTTCTTGCAGCTCAAAAAGGAATAAATACTTCTCAACTTTTGTTAGGAAACGGTAGTGATGAAGTGCTTGACTTATTGTTTAGAGCATTTTGCGAACCCAATAAAGACAATATTATTACACTGCCCCCCACATATGGTATGTACAATGTGCTAGCTGGTATTAATGCAATTGAAAATAGAGAAATATTATTAAATGAAAACTTTGAGCCTAATGTTACTGAAATTTTAAAAATTCAGGACAATGCATCAAAAATACTATTCATTTGCTCTCCTAATAATCCAACAGGGAATAGTTTTTCAATCGAGGTTATAGTACAATTATTAACATCTTTTAATGGTATTGTGGTAATTGACGAGGCATACATAGATTTTTCTGAGAATGAAAGCTGGATTTCAAAATTAAGTGAATATCCTAACCTTGTTGTAACTCAAACACTTTCAAAGGCATACGGATTAGCAGGAATAAGATTAGGTATTTGTTATGCCTCTCCATCAATTATTGAAGTGCTCAATAAAATAAAACCACCTTACAATGTAAATGAACTTACACAGCAAAGAGCTTTTGAAAGACTTGTAAATATTGAAGATGTAATGGATGAAGTGGAAGAAATTATGGAGCAGAAAGAAATTTTGATTGATGCTTTAGAAAAAATTTCATTTATTAAAAAAGTATATGCTTCCGATGCTAACTTCTTATTATTGAAAGTTGATGATGCAACAATAAGATACAATCAATTAATAGAGAAAGGAATTGTTGTGCGTAATAGAAGTACTCAGCCACTTTGTGAAAATACATTAAGAATTACAGTAGGAAAAATTGACGAAAACAAACAATTAATTCAAATTTTGAATACTTTAAACTAATTGTTTAACATAAAAACATTAAAATAGCTTATTTCAGCAAGTTGAAAATATATTATGAAGAAAAAAGTATTATTTATAGATAGAGATGGGACGATTATTAAAGAGACAATCGACGAACAGATTGATGCTTTTGAAAAGATGATTTTTTATCCTAAAGCATTCACATATTTAGGCAAAATAGCAAAAGAACTTGATTACGAATTAGTGATGATTACAAATCAAGATGGTTTAGGTACTGAAGTTTTTCCAGAGGAAACTTTTTGGCCAGTTCATAATTTTATTCTTAAATCTTTTGAGAATGAAGGAGTAATTTTTGATAAGGTGTTTTTAGATCGCACATTTCCTAAAGACAATGCAAATACTAGAAAACCGGGTACTGGATTATTGACTGAATTTTTTACAGAGGAATACGATCTTGAAAATAGTTTTGTTATTGGAGACAGACTTACAGACATGGAACTTGCAAAAAACCTAGGATCTAAAGGAATCTTTATAAATGATGAAACAAATCTAGGAACTTCGGAAATTACTGTAAAGCGAGATGATTTAGATGCATATATTTCCGTAGAAACAAACGACTGGAAAAATATATACGAATTTTTAAAATTAAAAAGCCGTGTTGCTACAATTGAAAGAAAGACGAATGAAACAGCTATTAATATTCAACTTAATTTAGATGGGACTGGTAAATCAACTATAGATACCGGTATAGCATTTTTTGACCACATGCTTGACCAGATCGCAAGACATGGCCAGATGGACCTAAAAGTCGCTGTAAAAGGTGACTTAGAGGTTGATGAGCACCACACTATAGAAGATACTGCAATTGCACTTGGAGAGGTGTTTAGTATAGCTTTAGGAAGTAAATTGGGGATTGAGCGTTATGGTTTTTGTTTACCGATGGATGATTGTTTAGCACAAGTGGCTATTGATTTTGGTGGACGTAACTGGTTAGTTTGGGAAGCAGATTTTAAACGCGAAATGATAGGGAAAATGCCAACCGAAATGTTTTATCATTTCTTTAAAAGTTTTACAGATGGAGCAAAAGCAAATCTCAATATAAAAGCAGAAGGCACAAATGAACATCATAAAATAGAAGCAATTTTTAAAGCCTTTGCAAAAGCAATAAAAGTAGCAGTAAAAAGAGATGCAGATAAAATGATTTTACCTAGCACTAAGGGCATGCTATAACTTCATTTTTTTGGATAAACTATAACGTTTGGCTGAGCACAGTCTAAACCTAATTAAGAAATAGAGTTTTAAATTATTAAAAAGAATTTAAATTGAAAATAGCAATCATAGATTACGGTGCAGGAAATATTAAAAGCATACAATTTGCATTGCAACGATTGGGGTACAAAGGTATTTTGACTAGTGATGTTAAAGAAATAAAACTTGCAGATAAAGTGATATTTCCCGGAGTAGGCGAGGCAAGTAGTGCCATGCAAAAATTGAGAGATTCTGGATTAGATAATTTAATACCTACATTAACTCAACCCGTTTTAGGCATCTGTTTAGGCATGCAATTATTATGTAATGGAACAGAAGAGGGAACCACAAAAGGCATAGGAATATTTAATATAGATGTTATTAAATTCTCTTCACAAGTAAAAGTTCCACAAATAGGTTGGAATACCATTTCAAATTTAAAAACTGGGCTTTTTTCTGAAATTTCTGAAAACGAATTTATGTACACAGTAAATAGTTTTTTTGCGCCATTATGTGATAATACAATTGCCGAAACAGATTATAACGGAAACTATTCGGCAGCATTAAAAAAAGATAATTTTTACGGAGTTCAATTTCACCCCGAAAAAAGTGGAAATTCTGGAGAGAAAATTTTAGAGAATTTTTTAAAACTTTAGCTTTATTAAAATAAAAAGTTTAAAGTAGAACTAGATTTTTTTAGAAAGGACAAAAAGAAAAGGACAGTTTTCGAAAAAAAATAGTGTCATTTCGATTGTTTGAATGTGGTTAAAATGTCAATTGAAAAATTAAAACAAAATAAATTCTGAATTTAATTAATAAAAGATACCTGCTTTTACAGGCATACTATGAGAATAATACCAGCAATAGATATCATTGACGGAAAGTGTGTAAGGCTTTCAAAAGGTGATTATGACACAAAAAAAATATATAATGAGCATCCATTGGAAGTTGCTAAGCAATTTGAAGCACATGGAATTGAATATTTACATCTCGTTGATCTTGATGGTGCTAAAAGTAAACACATTATTAATCATAAGATACTTGAACAAATTGCAAGTAAAACTACCTTAAAAATTGATTTTGGTGGTGGCTTAAAAACAGATGAGGATTTGCGCATTGCATTTGAAAGTGGTGCAAATCAAATTACTGGAGGAAGTATTGCTGTCAAAGATGCTGTTACATTTAAAAGTTGGATATCAAGTTATGGTCCAGATAAAATAATACTTGGCGCAGATGCAATGAATGAAAAAGTAGCTATAAGTGGCTGGCTAGAAGAAAGTAATAAAGAGCTTATTCCTTTTATTAAGGAATATCAAAAAGAAGAAATTCAATATGTAATTTGTACAGATATTAGTAAAGATGGGATGTTAGAAGGTCCATCATTTAAATTGTACGCAAAGATTTTAAAGGAGTGTAATTCTAAAATTAAACTTATTGCCTCAGGAGGAATTTCAACATTTGATGAACTACCTAAACTTGCCCAAATGGGTTGTGAAGGAACAATTATAGGTAAAGCTATTTATGAAAACCGAATTACAATGAAACAACTAGAAAATTTTATAAATGGCTCTTACTAAAAGAATAATACCTTGTCTTGATATCAAAAACGGTCGTACCGTTAAAGGAATCAACTTTATAAATTTAAGAGATGCTGGTGACCCTGTAGAACTCGCAAAGTTATATAGCGAAGAAGGAGCAGACGAGTTGGTTTTTCTTGACATATCTGCAACAGAGGAACGTAGAAAAACACTTGCAGATTTAGTTCTAAGTGTAGCCTCAACAATAAATATTCCATTTACTGTAGGAGGAGGGATTTCTAGTGTGCAGGATGTAGCAGTACTTTTACAAAATGGCGCAGATAAGGTGTCTATTAACTCATCTGCAGTTAAGAGACCAGATTTGATTAATGAGTTGGCTGGTACGTTTGGTTCACAGTGTATTGTTGTTGCTATTGATGCAAAAAAAATTAATGACCAATGGATAGTCCATCTCGTTGGAGGAAAAGTACCAACTAAACTTAATTTGTTTGATTGGGCAAAAGAAGTTGAAAGCCGTGGTGCTGGCGAAATTTTATTCACTTCAATGGATAATGACGGAACAAAAGATGGTTTTGCAAATGAGGCATTATCAAAACTTTCTGAAATGATAAATATTCCTATAATAGCCTCTGGAGGTGCTGGAAAAATAACACATTTTACAGATACTTTTATTAAAGGTAAAGCAGATGCAGCATTAGCAGCAAGTGTATTTCATTTTAAAGAAATAGGAATTCAAACACTAAAAAAGGAATTGGCAACGGCTGGGGTTTCGGTACGGTTGTAAGTAAATTGAAATGGTAATATTGAATTTTGTTTAACATTTCAGAAGAGAGATTAAATATTAATTAAATAATAGATTCCTGTGATAGTGGGAAATGAATATGAAAATAGATTTTGAAAAGTACAGTGATGGTTTAGTACCAGTAATAATACAAGACGCTACAACAAAAAACGTGTTGATGTTGGGTTACATGAATGAGGATGCATATTTAAAGACTTCGGAAGAAAAAAAAGTAACATTTTTTAGCCGAAGCAAACAGCGCCTATGGCAAAAAGGAGAAGAGAGTGGAAACTTTTTAAGCCTTGTATCAATGGCGGTGGATTGTGATAATGACGCACTTTTAATTCAAGTCAATCCACAAGGACCTACTTGTCATAAAGGAACAGACACATGTTGGGGCGAAAAAAATACATCTAATTTTGGTTTCATTTCAGCATTAGAAAATGTGATAGAACAACGCAGAAATGATTTAGAAAATCCAGATAGTTATGTAGCTTCACTCTTTAAAAAAGGCATTAATAAAATTGCTCAAAAAGTAGGCGAAGAAGCGGTTGAAGTTGTTATTGAGGCTAAGGATGATAATGATGATTTGTTTTTGAATGAAAGCGCAGATTTACTTTTCCACTATTTAATGCTATTGCAGGCTAAAGGTTTTACACTTAGCGATATTGAAAAGGTTTTAATTGATAGACATTAATAAAATTTGAA
Source organism: Patiriisocius marinistellae (assembly GCF_009014635.1). Taxonomy (GTDB): domain Bacteria; phylum Bacteroidota; class Bacteroidia; order Flavobacteriales; family Flavobacteriaceae; genus Patiriisocius; species Patiriisocius marinistellae. The sequence goes on from NZ_BKCF01000003.1 coordinate 112,424, forward strand.
ATCCCACAGCTAATCACAACTGTGGGATTATTGTTTTCATAAAATATAAAATTGAGAAAACGCTATTTTAGTTATTAGATATTAGTGTTTTGGTTTGTTTTATCCAGTCTGTATTAAAATCTAATTTAATAGTAGGTACAACACCTATTCCTTCATATTGCAAGTAATCATCCCCAAAATCCATATTTGTGCCTTGTATATAAAAATGTCCTGAGGGAGTCATACCCGAAGGCGCGTCATCTATTCCATATGCTATTATCCCAAAGGTTGTCTGTCCTATATGCACACTGTTTTCTATTTTTAATAATTTTGTTGTAAACTGTTCGCCATTACTTCCTGTAAACATATTGGTTATCACATATATTTTAGCGCCACTTTTTTTAAATGGTTTTAAAAATTTATCTGATAAATACTTGCTACCACCTACATTATCTCTTAGGTCAACAATAAGATACGGTGTATTAATTTTCTCTTTACATTCTTTTAAAAATGCTTTTGCTGCGTTTCGGTTTTTAGTTGAATAAGCACTAAAGTCTTTAAATGCTACATATTGTATATTATTTGAAAGTTGTTTAAACACCCACTTTTCTTCCTCTGTTGAGAGCTCAACATTACTGTTGTTGTCAATTGATTTTAAATTCCACACACGGCCATTATCAAAACTAAGACTTGGGACTAATCTGGGCATTAGTGTTTCATCTTTATAGGCGTAAAAATCATACTTATTTTTGCTTGTATTTGTAGCATAAAATTTAATCATACCCACTTCCCACTGTGGCAATGAATTTTCTAGAATAACTCCTGCATAAACTTTAGGATTATCAGTTTGATAAATACCTATGAGTTGCAAATCTTTATAATTATAAATTCCCTCGATTGAATTAGCGGGCTTTTGTTTTAATGATTCTTTTAAGGTTTTAATACTTAAATTGGTTTTTGGTAAGCTGCTGAAATATGCCGTACCCTTAAATTGATTTAGTTTGATTGAATCTTTTAAGATATCTTCATTTAAAATTTCAGTATTGAATGAAATGCTTTGATGCAAATCTAAAATCACGGCTTTTTGTTGCAGTAGTAACTTGAAGCATTTTTCTAATGAAATAGGTGTAGCCATTTGAGCCGAAAGCTCATCATATGTATTATTAAATACAGCCTCTTTTTTACCTTTAATTTGGTCCTTGTATGAAGCTGTTTTTTTTAAGATAGCGACTGTGAAATCTAAATCTTTTTTACAATCGCATTTTTCAATTTGTGCAATAGATATTGATGTTAAAAATGTAGTTAAGATTAAAGTTAAAAGCGTTTTCATATTGTTTGTTTTATCCCTGAAAAACTTCAGGTTGTGATTATTTGATGAAACAAACATATTTTAATAAAGCCTGCAAGCCTATTATATTAAGGGCTTTGGGGCGAAATGACTACTCTTTGTGGTGAAAAAATAAAGCTATTTTTTAATTGTAGGCCTAGCGTGGTAAATTTTATTATTGAAATGTACTTTTTGTGTTTTCAACATACGTCTTAGAAACGGGAATTAAAATTTCCGAAGTGAGCAAAACAGATAGCTTTCCTCGTTCCATTTTAAACTGTTGGAAGTGATTTGGGTTGATTAAGTGAGATCGATGCGTTCTTAATAATTGGGGAAGGTCTATTTCAATTTTGGATAGTTTATTCCTAATAAGTTGTCTTTTTAAAGTACCATTGTTAATAAATGTTACTTCAATGTAATTATCGTCAGATTTAATTGCGATTACATCATTGAGAAATAATCTAAGTCCTTCGTAAGTTCCTTCCCCTTTTATTTCAATTTTTTTGTCTTCAAGTTTTTTTTCAAAATAGCGACCTATTGCCCATCTACCTATTATAATTATGGGAAATATTGTCACAATTGTAGGAATATATATACTCCAAGTATAGTACACTAACGAATATGGATTGTCTTCTCCTAGTACAATGACATATAAGTAAATACTCCTAGAAAGTAGTAAACCAAATAGGAGTAACCCTAATAAAAACAATAACTCACTCCATAGTGACCACTTACTATTATTTTTATTATAAATATATTTTTGAAGAGGTAGGACAATTAAATATGCTATGGCTCCTGCAAAGCCATATAATGGTAAAAACATTAATTTCTCTAATGTATCAAACTCATTTGTATTTAGTGGTTCGGTTAGAGTAAGGAATAAGAAAATCCAAATTGATAAACTCAGCGCTATTAATAGATGGTGTTTTAAAAGAGGATCAAATGGATATTTGTTTGTCACTATTTTATGATTCAGTTAAGAAATAAAATTATAAAAATACTTTAGTTTTCCTACCTTTAAAATTCAATAATAAATTATGGCTACTAAAAAAAACAAAAGGAGGGGTATCAAAATTCCTCATATTAAAAAACCTATAATACATAATGAAGCACCTGGAACAGTTACCTATACTGGGAAAAAGGAAAATGTAGCTACTAAGGTTGAAATTATTGACTACTCTAAGGATAGGTACCATAGGGTAGATTCAGAAAATATTGAGGATGCATTTAGTTTTGAATCTTCAGAGCATATTACATGGATAAATATAAACGGTCTCAACAATACTAAAGAAATTGAGCGATTAGGGGAATATTACAACTTACATCCACTTATTCAAGAAGACATTGTGAGTACAAATCAACGTCCTAAAATGGATGAATATCCTGAATATTTATACATTGTTTTTAAAATGCTTCATTACAATGAAAATGGAGATTTTATAAATGAACATGTAAGTATGGTTATGGGTAAAGATTATGTAACCACTTTTCAAGAGGCTGATGGAGATGTATGGGACGGTTTAAGAGATAGACTTGAAAACGCTAAAGGTAGAGTAAGAAACGCTGGTGCAGATTATTTAATGTTCGCTTTGCTAGATGCTATTGTTGACAATTACTTTAGTGTTATTGAAACCTTGAGTTCTAAGATTGAATTTATTGAAGATCAACTTTTTGATGACGATATTGAGGAAGATATAACACAAGATATTCAAATCTTAAAGAAAGAAATACTTCGCATACGTAGGGCAGTTGTACCACTTAGAGAGGTTATCAATAGATTAGAAAAAATTGATAGTGATTTAATTGAATCAAAAACTCAAAATTATATTCGAGATTTATATGATCATATTATACAAGTAAGTGAGAGTGTAGATATTTATAGAGAAATGATATGGGGGCTTATGGATATGTATATGACCACGATTAGTAATAAGATGAACGAAGTAATGAAAGTGTTAACTATCATGGCTTCTATTTTTATACCATTAACATTTATGGCTGGTATTTATGGGATGAACTTTGAATATATCCCAGAACTTCAATTTAAGTATGGTTACTTTGTACTATGGGGAGCTATGATTCTTGTATTTTTTGGACTGCTCTATTATTTTAAAAGGAAGAAGTGGTTGTAAAAAAATCGCAACTATTATAAATTTATGAATTTTAGTTTTGGAAACCGAAATTTTAAACTTAAAAACACTTAAAATTTAAAGATATAAATCATGACTTCTAAGGAGTTTATAAATACTTTAAGTGTTATTACAGAGAAATATAGTGGTGCTATTCCTAAAAGAGAAATTTTCTCATTAGCTAAAGAATTTCAATATATTAAAGTTGAAGAAGTCATAAAATTATTAAGAGATAAAAACAAAGACCACCGTCTAGGAGCTGTGTCTATCTTAGACTGGAAAGCTAGAAATAAAAAAACATCAATAGAAGAGAAAAAGAAAACTTACAAAGCTTATATTAATAACCATAAATGGATTGATAATTGGGGGATGGTAGATAGAGCAGCTCCCTATGTAGTTGGTGGATATTTGTACGATAAAGACAGAGAACCTTTATACGATTTAGCAAAATCAAAACTAGCTATGGAAAGAAGAACAGCAATTGTAAGTACATATTACTTTATTCGAAAGGACGAAATAATCGACACTTTTAATATAGCCGAAATTCTAATAAATGATGCAAACGAATATGTTCAAAAAGCTGTAGGAAGTTGGGTGCGAGAAGCAGGAAAAAGAGATCAAAAAAAATTAAAAGATTTTTTAAATAAATACGCTTCAAGTATGCCTAGAATAACGCTTAGATATGCAATTGAAAAATTTGATAAAGAAACAAAAAAATACTACTTAAACTCAAAAAATAATATCTAAACATACTTTAATAAAAAACTCCCAATATTAAATGAATCATTGGGAGTTTTTTCAATTTAGTAATCTCTATTATTTAAGCCATCCATTTCTAGCAGCACCTTTACTGTAATAGTATAAAAAGATGGAGATGATTATAACAATCATAGGCATTATCATAGCTTGCATCCCTATAATATCTATAGCATCTGTTCCAAAAGCCCAATAGCCTTGCGAAATTAAAACTGTAATTAATGAAATTAAAAATAGAAGTATGGCAATTTTATTTTTCATAAGCATAAGAATACACGCTAATACTCCTGAAAAAACTGAAACTCCAAAAGCAACAGTATACCATAAGGGCACATTTTTCATCATTTCAAGCTCTGCTGGAGCAATTGAATCTGTCATACTATCCATAAAAACTGTAGCAAGTCCAAATTGAAAAAGTCCCATTAAGTTCCATAAAAGTGCTGCGATAGATATTATCCAAAATGCAGTATTTGGTTTGTTATTCATAATAAGTTGGTTTAAGGTTATTCATTATAAATATAGTAATTTTATTGCATTGACAATTTACACATCACAGCAATGAGCGTACAAATACCGAAGGAATCTTTCATTTTTTTAAATAACTTAAAAAAAAATAACCATAGAGACTGGATGCTAGAAAATAAAAAGGAATATTTAGCAAACGAAAAAATACTTAAATCTTTTTATACTGAAATTCAACAAGGATTAAATAAGAGTGATGAAATTGCCAAGCAAAAAATTTTTAGAATCAATCGAGATATTAGATTTAGTAAAAATAAAACGCCATATAATGTACATCGAAGCGTGAGCTGGAGTAGAGCAGGAGCACAGCGCAGAGGTGGTTATTATTTAAGGTTAGAGCCAGGAAATTCTTTAATGGCAGGAGGTTTTTTTGCTCCAGAGCCAGCAGATTTACTTCGTATTCGCAAAGAGTTTGAAATGGATGCTTCGGAAATTAAACAAATATTAAACTATAAGGAATTTGATAAAGCTTTTAGTGGGTTTAACCAAGATAATCGTGTAAAAACAGCTCCAAAAGGATTTAGTAAAGAAGACCCTAATATAGAGTTGTTACGCTTAAAAAGCTATGTTGTTAGACATAAATTTACTGATGCCGAGGTTTTTGCTGAAAACTTTAGTGAAAAAGTTTTGTACCATTATCAATTGTTGCGACCATTTTTCGATTATATGAGTGAAGTACTAACGACAGATCTAAACGGTGAGTCATTATTGTAATTGAAAACAATAATTTTCGAAATTTAATATTTCAGAAGAAAAAAAAAGCCGCTCTCATGACGAGAACGGCTTCACACTTCTAATTAAACAATCTTTAAATTGTCTTACTTAGTTTAATTTAAAAGTAACTCTTCTTACTAGTTGTCTAGCTTCTGAAGAACCTTTATCAACGCTTGCATCTTCACCGTTACCAGTGTGAGAAAGTCTGCTTGCATCAACTCCAGATGCTACTAAGATATCATATACTTTTTTAGCTCTCTTTTCAGATAAGCTACTGTTATATGAATCGTTTCCTAACTCATCAGCATAACCTACTAATTGTGCAGTTGCGCTTGGGTTTTCATTCATATATACTTTAAGGTAGTTAATAGCCTCTAAAGAATATGTTTGAGGAGTTGTACTGTTAAACTTGAAATATACATTTACATATCCTTTGTTAAGTAAATCTCTTACTGTAGTTGTTCCAGATACATTATTAGTGGTTCCACCAGCAACATAATCAGACTCATTTACAAAACGCTCATCAAGTGAAGACTCGATTTCGTCAGGGATTCCGTTTTTATTTTTATCAACAGCGATACCTTTAGTATCAACAGCTACACCACTCATAGTATTTTTCTCTCTGTCTAAATAATCTGGCACACCATCTTGATCTGTATCAATCATATCTGTCTCAACTTTAGACAAACGCGCTTGAAGTTCTTCGATTTCACTCATCATTGCGCTTTCTTCACTATACCAGTCTGCATGAACATCATTCTTACCTAAGTAAAAAGTGAAACCTGCAGATACATTGTATAATAATCCATCATCGATTCTACGCTCAGAAGTTCTAATAATTTGAGTACCATCCCAAGAACGTTCCATACCTACGTTTGAGATTAAAGATATATCAGTGAAGAATGCTAAACGGTTACCTAACTTAATTTGTGGTGTAATACCAGCAACTAAATTAAACGCAGTATCGCTATCATCGCGGTCAACTGGCTCTTGGTAATCAATCATTGAGTAACCACCACCACCATGGAATAATAATCCAAAAGTATTAGTAAAATCACTAAATCCTAGTACGTTACCTAAATTTACAACACCTTCTAAAGAAGCTCTGTAATATTTAGTTTCAAAAGGTAAGAATCCTTCATCTGCATCTTCAGAAATATCATTATAACCAAAAGTAGCTCTTAAACCTACTTTTTCATTCATCATGTAACGAATACCTAAAGAAGCTTGGTAAGGGTTGATACCTTTTGTACCATATCCATTTCCAAAAGATGAGGAAGGTTTTGTAAGACCACCACCTAATTCAACAGACCACTTATTGAAAGCAGATGCAGATTCGGTTTCTTGTGCAAAAGTTGCTGTCGACACAAGTGCTACAGCTAGTAAACATAATATTTTTTTCATTTTATTTGGGATTTTTATTTGCAGCAAAAGTAATCCTCTAAATAAAATAGCAAAGCGATTTCTTAAAATTTATAAATACATTAACATCCCATAACTAATAGTATTCTAATGACTATTAGAATTTGATATTCAACATCTTGAATGTCATCAAATTAAATATATATAAGAATAATGAGTACGGAAATTAAACCAAGACGGTTTCAAATTCTAGCATGTTATTTTTTAATCTTTCTTTAACAATATTCATCATCCTTTTATTTAAAGCAGAAGAGTTTTCAATATATATTAAATACTCTTGTGTTGTAAATTGACCAATAACCATCCCTTTTAAAGAATTTCTAAATTTAATATCTTTTTGTATTGCAGTATCAATATACTCTAAACGTTTATCAACAGTAAGATTATAAAATACATTTTTATGTTTACGAATATAATTTTTAAAAACTAGAACAAATAAATCATTCTGTAACTTTGCTATAGGTCTTAATGTTTTATTCTGAAATTTCTCATCATTAGACATTCCGTCAATCACTTTAGCATTTGGAATTTCTGGTCTAATAGCAATTAAAGTTTGATCTCTTGTGTCCATAACATTTAGGTTTTTACTAAAAATACAAGTTATTTAGACCTTTAAAAAGTTATCTAATGATAGTTATAAACAGTACTATCAACAAACGTCGCCTACTTAGCGTTAAAAAACTCTTAATCAAAATGATAATTTATAGCTTAGTTTTTACCTTTAAAGAAAAACAACAATGACTAAAGTAACATCTATAAATCCTTACAATGGTGACGAAATTAAAACTTTTAAAACTCATACAAAGGTTGAAATTTCTGAAATCTTAAACAAAGCAGACAAACGTTTTTATAGTTGGAGAGAAACAACTTTTGCTCATCGAAAAAAATTAATGCTTGCTGCCGCAGCCGAATTAAAAAAGAACATTAAAGAATATGCCGAAACAATGACTGCTGAAATAGGTAAGCCTATTTCACAATCCATTGCTGAAATTGAAAAGTGTGCATGGGTTTGTGAATATTACGCAGAACAAGCAGAAGATCACATGGCTAATTCGATTATAAAGACAGATGCTCATAAAAGCTATACCAGTTACGAGCCTATTGGAGTCGTTTTAGCTGTAATGCCTTGGAATTATCCATTTTGGCAAGTATTTCGTTTTGCTGCTCCTGCTTTAATGGCGGGAAACATAGGAGTTTTAAAACACGCTAGTAATGTTTTTGGTAGCGCGCTAAATATCGAAAAAGTTTTTAAACGCGCAGGATTTCCAGATAATTGCTTTATAACGCTATTAGTGGGAAGTGAATCTATTGAAGAGGTGATTGAAAACCCAAATATTAAAGCTGTAACACTTACCGGAAGTGGCCCAGCAGGAAGTGCAGTAGCTGCAACAGCTGGTAAGCATATAAAAAAAACAGTATTAGAGCTAGGTGGTAATAATGCACTCGTTGTTATGAAGGATTGTGATATTGATAAAACCGTAGATATTTGTGTTCAAGCAAGATTTCAAAACACAGGGCAGAGTTGCATTGCTGGTAAACGGCTTTTGATTGATGATAAAATTTCCGAAGTATTTATAGAAAAACTATTAGTTAAAGTACGAGAGCTTAAAAGTGGTGACCCAATGGAAGAAGAAACTTACATTGGTACAATGGCACGCGAGGATCTTGCTAAAGAACTTGAACAACAAGTAAAGAATACAATTAAAGCTGGTGGAAAACTTGAAATAGGGGGTAAACGACAAGGCGCTTACTTTGAGCCTACAGTTGTTAGCAATGTTTCTCCTACAATGGACATGTTTAAACAAGAAACCTTTGGCCCTGCGCTTTCTATTACTACATTTAAAACTGTTGATGAGGCAATTGAACTTAGCAATAATTCAAGATTTGGCTTAGGTGTTTCAATCTTTACTAAAAATATTGAAGCTGCTGAAAAAATTGCATATAAGTTTGATGAAGGTGCGGTCTTTATAAATAGTTTAGTTAAAAGTGATCCAAGATTACCATTTGGGGGAGTAAAAGAAAGTGGATACGGAAGAGAATTAAGCGAACATGGAATACGAGAATTTTTAAATAGAAAAACTATTTATATTAATAGATAATTATATTAAAGTAAACCTTAGAATAGATTTGTATGTTATTTAGCAGTAACATGTAATTTTATTAAAAAAAATACCCTCAGATAAGTATCTGAGGGTATTTTAATGAAGATAGCAATCGTTAATCTTTCTTTAAAAATTCTTCTTTTGATTTTAAATTAGGTGCTTCCATTCCTGCCTTATCTAATGCTTTCTTAAATTTCTTTCCTTCTTTCTCCTTAATAGTTGCAAAACGTGTCTGCTCTTTAGTAAACTCTTCTTTGATTAATTCATAATTCTGCATTAATCTTCCTGAAACATTATCATAACTTGTAGCAACATTACTATACAACTCACCCATACGCTCTCTCAATTCTGGTTCTGCACTTGCTACATAATTATCACCTGTAGTTATTACTAAGTCTGTTCTCAAGTTTTCTAACTCATCCCATAATTTTTGTGCGTCTTTAGTTCCTTTACCATTAGCATCTATAACTTCTTTAGCCTTTGATTGCATTTCGCCTATTTCATAAACCATATAGGCTAAGTCTTCGACCATATCAAACATTTCTTTAGTAAGTGCTTCTTGTTTTTTGCGGTCTGCAACAGTTGTAATTGAATTTTTGTCATAAGTTGTTTCAATCATTTGCTCATATGTATCCTTTCCTTTTTGTAATACTACTTTATATTTTCCCTCTGGTACACGCGGAGAAGTGAAACCACCAAAGGATAATGTCTTTGCTGCAGCCATTTTAGGGTTCACTGTATTAAAGTTCCAATCAACAACATTGATTCCTTTTGATTTACCAGGTGATAAAGATGTTATCTTATTTCCTTGCATATCTTGGATTTCCATTATCATTTTTCCAAATGTGTGACGTTTCTTTAAATAATAAACAATACGTGCTGCTGTAGATTTGTTAGCTCCTACAAATTGAGTTTCTGCACCAAAACTTCCTGCAAAACCACTATCTTCAGTCATAGTAAAAGGACTTGACTTAAAGAAATGAACATCTTTTGATAGGATATTTTGATTTAATTCTCTTAGCGGACTAATATCATCAATAATAATAACACCACGACCGTGAGTTCCCATTACTATATCGTTTGTCTGTTTTTGCATGTCAATAAAATGAACCGCAACAGGAGGCATATTATTTGTAAAGTGTGACCAATTTTTTCCACCATCAATACTCACATATAGACCCATTTCTGTTCCTAAAAATAATAAGTTTTCATTTACATAATCCTCTTGAATGTTACGTACAAATGCATTGTCTTGAATATCTGGAGAAATAATTGATTTCCATGTTTTTCCAAAATCGGTTGTTTTCATTGCATATGGTTTCATATCACCAGATGAATGTCCTTCAAAGACGGCATATGCCGTTCCTTTTCCATGAACACTTGCTTCAATATGATAAACCCACGTATTTGCTGGAATACCAGTTAAATTCTTAGTTACGTTATTCCATGATTTCCCACCATCTTGAGTAACCTGTACATTTCCATCATCTGTACCTACCCATAATATATTTCCGTCAAGTGGAGACTCTGCAATAGTAAAAATTGTTGTATGGTTTTCTGCACCACTATTATCTACAGATAATCCGCCACTTTTAGATTGATCTTGTTTACTCTTATCATTTGTAGTTAAATCTGGAGATATTATTTTCCAAGTGTCTCCCATGTCTTCACTAACGTGTAGAAATTGACTTCCCATATAAAAGCGATCTGGCTGATGTGCACTTACTGCCATAGGAGCATTCCAGTTAAATCTAAGTTCAGCATCACCTTTTTTCGGTAAGGGTTGGATAGTTTTTGTTCTATTTCTATCTATATCGTAGCGCCATACGTTTTCAGCCCCTTGCATTTCAGAATAAACAATGTTTTTAGTTGGGTGTTTTAAAACTCTAAATCCATCACCATAGCCTACGCTATTCCAGTCACGAGCATTTACTCCTCCAGGAGAAGTTGACGGGCCGTACCAAGAACCATTATCTTGTAATCCACCATAAACGTTATATGGTTTTGCGTCATCAACACTAATATGATAAAACTGAGATAAAGGTAAATTTTCAACAATTTCAAAAGTAGTTCCTCCATTCCAAGAACGGTATATTCCGCCATCAGTTCCTGAAAAAATCATATCGCTATCATTAATATGAAATGCTAAATCGTGAATATCACTGTGCATATTTCCAAGAGACTTAAACGTCTTTCCTCCATCTCTACTTATTGAACCACTCAATCCACCTTTTAATACTATATCTGGATTATTAGGGTCTATCACAATTCTAGAAAAGTAGAATGGACGAACAACTAGTCCAAAATCATTATTCAAATGTTCCCAGCTCTTTCCTGCATCTTTTGATTTCCAAAGACCATTTTTACTTTTATCTTCTGTCTCTAAAACCGAATATAAAATATTTGAATCGCTTGGAGCTACAGCAATAGCAATACGTCCCAATTTTCCCGAAGGAAATCCAGAATGAATTTTATTCCATGTTGCACCACTATCTGTAGATTTATATAATGCACTATTAAGCCCACCAGAGTTGAAACCCCAACCACTGCGGCGAAACTGCCACATAGAGGTATAAAGTACACTGGGATTATTAGGGTCCATAATAACATCGCTTGCGCCAGTAGAAGGCCCAACGTATAAAATTTTGTCCCATGATTTTCCACCATCACTAGACTTGTAAACCCCACGGTCTGTGCTATCGCTCCATAGAGCACCAAGTACACCTACGTACATTTCGTTTGTGTTATTAGGGTTTATAACGACAGAGGTAATACGCTCACTATTCTCAAACCCTGGAACTTCTTTAAAGTTTGAACCTCCATCTGTAGATTTAAAAAGACCATCACCAACAGATACTGAATTACGTGTCCAAGTTTCACCTGTTCCTACCCATATTGTATTATCCGGATCTTTAGGGTCTAAAGTAACCACACCTATTGACTGTACATGTTCATCAAAAATAGGGGCAAAGGTTGCACCTCCATCGTTAGATTTCCACACACCACCACCGGCAGTACCTGTATAGATAATTCTAGGATTTGTAGGGTGCATTTCAAGGTCATTGATACGACCACTCATTAAAGCTGGCCCAATGTGACGTGCACGCATATCTCCAAATAATTCTTTTCCCTTTAGCGAGATTTCTTCTTGTGCTGTTCCTACAAATGGTATTGCAAACAACACACTAAGTATTGGAATTAAAACTTTTTTCATTTTAGAGTTTTTTTAGTTAAGAAAATGTAAGTGTATGATACATACAATTTCGGTTAGTTTTTAGTGTTTTAAAATTTTAGAAATAATAAGGATTACTTCAAAAATGAGGTATTATTTTTTGATTTGATTATAAGTTGTCAAAATTTGTAATCTGTTACAATTTCCAAAGAAAATTTTAAAAAAACTAGGCATAAAAAAATCCCCGACGGGCGGGGATTTTATAAATGTAAAATTTCAAATTATTTTTTGTCCTCAGGAAAAGCAAACATAGCATTATCTACTTCAGGGTTTAGTTTTATTTCTTTCATATCAATTGCTTGACCAGCCATTGATAATGAAAAAGGAAAATACAAACCATCAACTTCTTGATAATCGCTAAAAGTAGAAATAGCCATCTGTCCTTTCATTGGACCACTAGGAATTTCTGTTTCGCTCATTATAGGTACATAATTTTCAGTGTCAAAATAAAAGAAAGAAACATTAGGTTGCTCTTTTCCATCAACCATAATAGGTTGCATTGTCAATTTTACTTTAAAAACCTCTGCACCTTCTTTAGTTTCTTTACCTAAATATTCTGCTTGAAATCCTTTTTCTTTATAATTTAAAAATGGAGAAGGGAAGCTTCCCATGTTTTTCTTCATATTTTCTGTAGTCTCTGTATCACTTTTTTCAGCAGCCATTGTCATCATATTAGTCGACCACATATTTTCTCCATCAAAAGATAGCATAGTCATTTGTTGACCTTGAAAATTAATTTGTATCATTTGTTTTCCGTCTGTAGTTTGATACATAGTAACTGGAATTTCCATCCCACCTTGATTTGCAGAACCAACCATTTTTGCTCCTTCTACTTTATTCCAAGCGTCAATTCCACCAGTGTTTTCAAAATAATTATTAATAATTTCGTCTACAGTTTGAGCAGTCATTGCAGGAGCTATAGCTAATACTACAAGTGCAATTACAAGCGTTTTTAATGTTTTCATAAATGTTAGTTTTTGTGTTAAATTACGTGATTATAAAGATAAGACTAATTGCTTTTTGGTTTGTTACATTTCATTTAATATTTTTTTAAACCACTTTAAATATAAGGCAAAGCCGAAATATTAAAGCCAAATATAATTAGTACTGCACACCCATATTCAAAAGCCTTGCCAAAAAAATATTTCTGAAGTATCTTTACGTAAACCCATTATTATATGAAATTTGGAAACGTAGAAAACCCTGCCGAAATAGATTTTACATTACCCCAAGACCATCCAGATACTAAAAAGCATCTATCAAAATATTCTACTACAAATAAACCTAATTTATATGTAGGTTGTGCCAAGTGGAATAGGGCAGACCTCAAAGGTTTTTATCCGCGAGGTACTAAAGATGAGCTTGCTTACTATAGTACGCAGTTTAATAGTATTGAATTAAATGCAACATTTTATCGCATATTTTCTGCCGATGTTTTTGCTGGTTGGTATGATAAAACACCAGCCGATTTTAGATTCTTCCCTAAAATGTTTCAAGGTGTAACCCACTGGAAAAGATTAAATGATTTTGAAGGTTATTTAAATGAGTATTTATTGAATGCATCAAATTTAAAGGAAAAATTGCAGATGACTTTTGTGCAAATGCACGGTACTTTTGGACCAAAAAACATAGAACGCCTTGTACCTTTTTTTAAAACTATCCCTAAAGATATGCAGGTGGCAGTAGAGTTTAGACATACAGACTGGTTTAATGATGCGACTGTTGCTAATGAACTTTATGATATTCTAGAAAATCATAATGCCACAAATGTCATTGTGGATAGTGCTGGGCGAAGAGATTTATTACATATGCGTATGACGAGCGATACTGCTTTTATACGTTATAATGGGGCAAATCATGAAAGTGATTACAACAGATTAGATGATTGGATAGATAGGCTAGAGGAGTGGATGTCACAAGGATTACAGAACATCTATTTTTTTGTACATCAAAATATTGAAAAAGCTTCACCTTTACTATCTGCACATTTTATAGAAAAAGCCAATGCAAGATTTGGTACTTCATTGAATATCCCAAAAATGGACAACCCTAAAACTTTATTTTAATATGAATTTCCACACACGTAAATGGATTAAGCCAGAAGACTTAAACCCCAATGGAACATTGTTTGGTGGCAGATTGCTAGAATGGATTGACGAAGAGGCGGCACTATACGCAATTATTCAGTTAGAAAATCCTAGAACCGTGACTAAATATATGAGTGAAATAAATTTCCGAAGTTCTGCGAAGAAAGGCGATATTATTGAAATAGGATTAGTACCCACAAAATACGGGAACTCTTCATTGACACTTGCCTGCGAAGTACGCAATAAGATGACACGAGAAGTAATAATAACTATTGACACCATTATAATGGTTAGCCTTGGAGAAAATGGGAAACCGAAAGCGCACGGTAAAACTAAAATAGAGTTTGTTAAAGATAGGTTTAATGATGACTAATTAAGCGTATTAGTAAACATCTGTAGGTAGCTTTTCTGTGCCTTTTATTTGTTTTTCAGCGCGTTGTAAGTCTTTTTTAGACACTTCGTCTGGTTCTTGGATTGATGCTCCGTCTGGTTCAAAGCTAAATTTTGCATAGACAGGAAAATGATCTGAGTCAATCTTATCACCTCGCTCCATTGATATTATTCTAAATTCTTTTGAAGCAAACACGTGGTCTAGCGGCCAGCGCATCATAAAATTTTTAGAATTAAAGGTATTATAAAGTCCCCTACCTTTCCTCGGGTCCAGCAATTTACTCACTCTTTGAAATAACTGCGAAGTTTGTGACCACGCTACATCATTAAAATCACCTACAACTAGAGTAGGTAATTTGTTTTCTAAAGCTAACTTAGCCGTTAACATCATCTCTTTGTCTCTATCTGTTGACATAGGATTATGTTGTGGCATAGGTGGTGTAGGATGTATAGCATATAATTGAATAATATCACCAGAGGGTAATTTTATTTTTGAGTGTATCGATGGAATGCTATCATCAACTTGGTATTTTATTTGAGGATTTATTAGTTCAAGTTTTGAATATAAAAGCATGCCATAAGTATTGCTTAAGGGAACTTCAACTTTATATATATAGGACTCGTCAAGATTTTTAATAATTTGATTTTGCCATACAGTATCCGTTTCAGTAAAAACAATTAAATCTGCATCATATTTTTTAATCTCATTAAAAAGCTTTTTGTAAGAATCATTTTTTTGAAGCACATTCGCTGTAAAAAAACTTAATTGGCGAGAGACATCATTATTTTCAGCGTCATGCATTTCAAAAGAAGCTAACGGAGTGTATATATAAATTTTATAAATTTGATATGACATACACAACAACATAAGTGTAGCAAACGCATAGTCATTACGGTCTTTAAAATCAAATTTTATAAAATATGCCAGAAATGCAATGATGCTTAATATAGTTAATTGTAAATGCGGAAAATCAAAAACACGAATCCACCAATAATCCATTGCTACAAAACGAAATAACGTAAGGATTACTGTAATTACTCCAAATATTTGAAGATATGTTTTAAAAGAAGTTTCCTTAATTCTATTTAAGATTTTCATAGCCAAAAGATACGTTTAATCTAATTGTTTTCATTGTTGTTCGCAGAAAGATTAGTAAAATCACTTCCTGTAGGACTTTCAAAAACTTCTAAATCAAAGAAGGGAACTGCAGCTATTAAATGATCAAAAATATTTGCTTGTATGCGTTCATAATTCTCCCAAGCTTTATCATAAGTAAAACAAAAAATTTCAATAGGAATACCTTTGTCTGTTGGCGCTAAATGCCGTACCATTAAAAATAATTCAGGATTTATTAATTCGTTTTCTGTAATAAAAGCTTCGGCATAATTTCTAAATATGCCTAAATTTGTTTGGTTTCTTCCATTTATAGCTATTGATTTATCTGCAGCAATGGTTGCATTAAATTTAGAAACTTCTTTTTCTCTATGACTTATATATGGAGCAATTAATTGAATTTTTTTCAATTCCTCTAAGTCATTAGATGTTAAAAATTTAATGGAATTTTGTTTGATAAAAATAGAACGCTTAATTCTTCTTCCTTTGCTTTCTTGCATTCCACGCCAGTTTTGAAATGAGTCTGCAATTAAGCTATATGTAGGTATTGTAGTAAACGTATTATCAAAATTTTGTACACGTACTGTTGCAAGGTTTATTTCGGTAACATAACCATCTGCGCCAAATTTACTAAACGTAATCCAATCACCTATTCGCACAATATCATTTACTGAGACTTGTATTGAAGCAACAAATCCAAGAATGGTATCTTTAAAAATTAGCAATATAACAGCAGATAAAGCTCCTAGTGCGGTAACGCTACCTAAGTCAAATCCTGTCAATAGATTAACAGCAAAGAAAACACCTATTCCCCAAGCAAAAATCATCATTACTTGAACGTAACTCTGCAGTGGTTTGTCTTGATATTTTTCTATTCCTTCTGCATAACTTTTTAAACTTCTTAAAATACTTCTAAATACTAAAATACAAAGTACAACTAAGTAAAGTTGAAGCGCAATGTTAAAAAAAGTATCAATTCTAGGATACTCAATAAAGATAACAGGTAGTGTATGCCATAAAATTATAATAGGAGCAAAGTGGGCAATAAACCTTGGAAAATTACTTTTTACTAAATAATCATCAAATGTACTTTTTGTCTTATCACTAAATGTTTTAAAAGATTGAACGATAATCTTTCTAATAATGATATCAAGAATAGTAACAACAAAAGCAATAATAATACAATTTACAATGATATTTGATATAATAGCAAACGTCTCATTAGCGCCCGTATTAATCATATATTCCTGCAAAATGCAGCTATACTCAACAAGTTTAGCTTCAGTAATCATTAAAGGTATTTTTTATCAGCATAAAACGGTCCAAATGGCAATATAGAACATAAAACTACAATCACTAGTGTTTTTGTGGTCCAGTTTAATAGTTGCGATAGGTATACTGCTCCAGCAATATATAATAAGAATAATACCCCATGCGCCATTCCTACTATTTTTACCATTTGAGGCATTTCCCAAATATATTTTAAAGGCATTGCAACAAGCAATAATAAAAGAAACGAAATAGCTTCAAGCGTACTTATTATTTTAAAAGTTTTTATAGTTTTCTCCACGGAAATATTAATTTTAAACAAAGATACCACTGTCCATTTTACTGTGCAGTATTTTAAGACTTTTTTACAGTATGATTGACTACAAAGTAAGTATCTTTTCAAATTAATATTTCAGAATAAAAAACTAACCGCTATGAAACGCTCATTACTGCTATCATTTATTGCCTTACCATTATTATTTTCTAATTGTTCAGATACTATTTCCGAAGAAAAAAATAGTGAAACCGAATTTAAACTTGACTATGAAAAATTTACATTAGACAATGGTCTTGAGGTAATTCTTCACGTTGATAAAAGTGATCCTATAGTTGCTGTCGCTACGGTAATGCATGTAGGTTCAAATAGAGAAAAACCGGGGAAAACTGGATTTGCACATTTTTTTGAACACATGTCTTTCAATGACTCAGAGAATGTTCCAGTGGGAGCTAACCGTAAAATGATTCCAGAATGGGGTGGAAGCCGAAATGGGGGAACTTGGACAGATGGTACTATTTATTATGAGGTTGTACCTAAAGACGCTTTTGAAAAAATCCTTTGGATTGATAGTGACCGTTTTGGATATATGATTAATACAGTTACTAAAGATGCTTTAGAGCGCGAAAAACAAGTAGTAAAAAATGAAAAACGTCAACGTGTTGATAACGCACCTTATGGCTATACTGATGAAATTATTAGAAAAAATCTTTACCCAGAAGGGCATCCATATAGTTGGACTGTAATTGGTGCATTACCAGATCTACAGGCAGCTACGTTAGAAGATGTTACTGAGTTTTATAATGAATATTATGGAGCTTCAAACGCATCATTAGTAATTGCTGGTGATATTGATATAGCAGAAACAAAGGAGCTGGTTCAAAAATGGTTTGGAGAAATTCCTAGCGGCCCTACTGTTGAAGCTTTAAAGCCAATGCCAGTAACCTTAAATGAAACTAAATCACTCTATTTTAAAGATAACTTTGCAAAACTTCCTGAGTTACGTATGGTATTTCCTACTGTTGAAAATTACAATGAAGACTCGTATGCTTTACAGGTACTAGGACAGTTATTAAGTGGAAGTAAAAAATCTGCTCTTTATAAAGAAATTGTTGAAGAGAAAAAATTAGCACCACGTGTAGGTACGTATCAAAGTAGTAATGAATTAGCAGGGGAATTTATTATCAGAATTCGTGCTAACGAGGGTATTGCACTTGATAATGTGAAAAATGCCATTGACCAAGGATTACAAAATTTTGAAGAGAATGGTTTTACAGATAACGAATTAGAACGCATAAAAGCTGAATTAGAAACTCAAGTGTATCAAGGAGTTGCAACAGTTTTAAATAAAGCATTCCAGCTCGTGCAGGATAATGAGTTTGCTGGTGATCCTGAACGTTCAATAAAAGATACAGAGTATATTAAAAATATGACGCGAGAAGATGTTATGCGTGTTTATAAAAAATACATAAAAGATCAAAATTATATAATGACAAGTGTTATTCCACAAGCAACGCCGGAGCTTGCTGTAAATGGAGCAGAGGAAGCTACCGTGTGGATCGAGGAGGTAGGAGCTATGGCAGAAAATGAAGAGGTAGGACAAGGAGCAGAAGCGATATATGAAAAAACAGCTTCAAAATATGACCGTTCTGAACCAGATTTTAGAGATGCACCATTATTAAAAATGCCTGATGTTTGGACTGGAAAATTAGAAAATGGAATGAACCTCTACGGAATCGAAAATAACGAGTTACCGTTAGTTGAGTTTAATATTACAATCCAAGGTGGACACTCTTTAGATCCTGAAGGAAAAGCCGGATTAGCATCATTAACAGCAGATTTGATGAATGAAGGAACCAAAACAAAATCGGCAGCCGACTTAGAAGAAGCTATTGGTCTTTTAGGTTCAAATATTTATATAGGTTCAGGGACTGAAGATATATACATAAGTGGAAGCTGTCTTTCTCGCAACTTTGAAAAAACAATGACATATGTGGAAGAAATGTTATTACAACCGCGATGGGACGCAACTGAGTTTGACAGATTAAAACAAGAACTTGAAACCTCATTGAAAGGCAGAGAAGCAAACCCAACGGCTATTGCAGCCATTAATTTTAATAAATTATTATACGGTGAAAATCACAGCTACGGTATTCCCACAAATGGAACATTAGAGACCATTGACGGTATTTCTTTAGGAGATATTAAACAATACTACAACAATCTTTCACCTAAAGTAGCCAGTTTTCATGTAGTAGGTAATATTAAAAAAGCTAGAGTTGAAAAAGCATTGAGCGGATTAAGCTCTAAATGGAAAGGTGAAAACATTGCATTAAAAACCCAGCAATTACCATCGCAGGACAAAGCAGGAAACCTTTATTTCATTGATGTACCAGGTTCAAAACAATCAGTATTATACATTGGAAAACTAGCAGTTTCTGCGAATGATGAGGATGCTAAAAAACTTGATTTTGCCAACGAAATTTTAGGCGGTGGTTCTAGTGGCCGTCTATTTCAAACGTTGAGAATAGGAAAAGGTTATACCTATGGAGCTTATTCTAGAGTGCCTAATCGCAAGGAAGTTGCGCCCTTTACAATTTCTTCAAGCGTGCGTGCAAATGCTACATTACCTTCTTTGAAAATTATTGAAGAAATGGTTACTAACTACGGAAACGGATTTACTCAAGAAGATGTTGAGCTTACTAAAAACAAAATTATTAAAGCAAATACACGTGCTTTTGAATCCTTTGGAGCAAAACTAGGATTGCTTGGAAACATTAGTAAATATGGTAAATCTATGGATTATGTTGACAAAGAACAGGCACTTTTAATGAATATGAATTTAGAAGATTTTAAAAATACAATTGAAAAATACATTGCTGAAAAAGACTTAGTATATTTAGTCGTAGGGGATAAAGAGACACAAATTTCCGAAGTTAAAAAACTAGGTAAGCCAGTGATAGAACTTGATATCTACGGAAATATTAAAAAATAAAAAACCAAATTTAGTCTTCCAAAATAAATCAATAATTAAAATTTTAAGAATTTATAATGTTATCATTTCAAACAAAAGAACCTTCCGAAACTATTACGAATTCATTGGAGCATTATTATGAAAAACTTTTAACTTCATTGCCACGTATTGCATTAGCAATTTTTATCATCGTCGCTGGAATATTATTAGCGCAACTCATTACAAATTTTTATAAAAAACGAATTCTCCAAAAAGCAAGTGACCCATTAATGGCACGTTTTCTTGCTCAAGCAATCAAGTTTACATTAATTTCAATAGCAATAATGCTAGGCTTAAAAGCTGCAGGACTCGATGGGGTTGCAACAGGTTTGTTGACCGCAGTAGGGGGTGGAGCGATTGTGTTGGGTTTTGCATTCCAGGATATAGGGAAAAACTTTCTTGCAGGTATTATTCTTGCTTTTAATAGACCTTTTGATATTAATGATACGATAATGATTGATGCGCATTTTGGAAAGGTAAGGGCGCTCAATTTTAGATATACCCATATTAAGACAAGCGATGGTCGTGATATTTTTATTCCCAATAGCGATGTGTTGACAAAACCAGTGCAGAATTACACTGCAGATGGTTTTTTTAGAAATGATTTTGTTGTAGGTATTGGTTATGAGGATGATATTTCTAAAGTAAAGGATATTATATATCAGATTTTAGATAACCATGAGGGTATTGTACAAGATGAAGACCATAAAAATTTTGTAATAGAAGAGGAATTGGGAGCTAGTACTATTAATTTAAAAGTTTTCTTTTGGGTAAACACTTTAGACTATCGTGTAGCCTCCCGCGTGTTAAGAGGTATTGTAATTAAAAAAGTCATTGAAGCACTTATTGAAGCTAAATTTATTCTCCCAGGAAATATCACAGAAATTAAGCTTTATGGAGGACAAGAAGATTTACCGTTAAAATTAAAAAAAGACCCTAATGACAGAGAGTTAGATAAATTAGAAAGAGAAAATAAAGATTAAGTAATTTATTTCTTCAATTTATAGCTATAAAGTTATTATAATAATAATTCCAAGTATAACATATTTGTAATCTTTTAGTTGCAATCAAAAGCAGAGTTAAAGTATATTAAAATAATTAGCTAACATTATTTAAATATAATTACTAAAGCATCTATTTAATATCTATGTCTTAAATTTATACAAAATAGTAACATGAGCATTCAGTCTAAATTATATATTGATGATGAGGTTTTTGAAATACTGGAAAGTAATTTCCAGTATAGTCAAAAATATGATAAAAATAATAGGCCACTCCCTAAGGTTTTTGGAGGTATTTTTAATGTCGTTGTACCAAGTGGAAAAAGTGATACTTTGACTGATTGGGCCATACAAAAGAACATGATGAAAAATGCTAAGATTATTCAAACACCTAATTTTTTAGGTGGTAGTGGTAAGAGTAGAACATTTGAACTTATAGATACTTATTGTGTTTTTGATAAAAACAAATTTGATGCTGTAAATGATAGTTCAATGAAAAATTTCATTACCCTATCACCAGCAATTTTAAAATTAGATGGCGAATTATTACATGAAAGAAATTGGAAACTCACAGATTTAGAAGCTGAGAAAGTAGCGCCAACTACCATTGAAAAGGAGCCTGAGACTCAAATCATGAAAATTGAGTGGCTCGATAGTGAAACTATGGACATTGTTAAAAAAACAGATTACGAAAAAGAGGTTAATCTTGTTGCAACTATTATCAACCCAGCAGGCTCAACAGCTTCTATTACAATTGAAAAAGAAGATAAAAGTGAATTTAATAATGGGAAGAAACAACTCTCATTTACTGAGTCAATTGCAGATGATGGAACGGTTGAGATTAGTGAATTGCTTATTGAAGAAATTTGGGATGAGAATAGAAAAGCCAAAGTTGATAAACTCATTGCTACAATTGAGCATAATAATATAAAGAAAAAGAGTGGTCTATTAGAATTGATTCCTCCGCCTAAGGTTTTAGTTAATTTTAGGCCTATTGATAGTTGGAAAGGGGAATTTGGTTTTGATTGGGTACGTGAGGATGATACAAGTTTATTTAACGATAATAAATTTGAGGACATTGTTAGCAAGCAATATAAAGAAAGCTCCTTTACGACTTTAGAAGATGATGGAAATGCATATAAAGGTCATTATAAAAAGGATGCTACATTACTTAAAAATTTAAAAGAAATGTATAAGCCTTTTGAAGTAACATGGAAACAGGTAACGGATAGTAGTGGTAAAAAAGTTAAAGATAAACACTATACAGAATGGTTAAGCTTAAAGAAAGGAAAAGAGGCTAAGATAAAAATTAGAATTGATGTTACTGAAAAAGCGGATTTTTTAGAATTTGATGATAATGCTAATTTTAATTTCACGCCAAAAAAAATAGATGTGAAGGGTAAAACAGGAAAAAAGACATTAACGGAGGTTGTTACTGTTAAATGTAAAAATGAATTTACTACAGACCAAGAAATAATTATAAAAGCTTTTCAAGAAGATTCAAATAATCGCAAGTTGGCTGGAAAATTAAATGTTTGGAGTAATGATGCCAGCAATCACAAAAATAAAAAAGTAGTTTTCGTACAAATAAAAACAGATATCACTGGCAGTGGTGTACCTAATATATCTAATGCTTCTAATGAAAAAGCTAGAATTAACAAATATTTAAATCAAGCATATGTTGAATTACATCCAGACTCAAAGATTGTTGATATTGATTTAACAACCGATACTAATTTTTCAAGATTTGTTAAGAACGGTAAAATTAAAACGATAGGAGATGCTGTTCCAGCTATACCTGCTGTACCAGCTGTAGCCGCAACATTAACAACACCAGCAATACCTGCAGTGCCAGCGATTGCAGCAATACCAAAGCAGGCTCTAGTTGAATATTTGAAGGAGCAATTGAAAGCAGTAGATAGTAAATATGACACCTATTTTAAAGCTTTTTATTTTAATGAAAATGGATATCATGCTGCAGGTAATTTGAGTGGTTATTCAGCTGCTGGTGCGAATTATGTAGTAGTATTTGCTTCTGCGAATGATCAAACTGCCTCACACGAATTTTTACATTCGTTTGATTTACCACACACTTTCACAAATAGTGAAATAACTGCAAATTCAGAATGTACTTATGAGGCTAAAAAAACAGATAATTTATTAGATTATTCACATAACATAAGTAATGATCCTAACAATAATAAACGTTGTAGTTTATACTATTGGCAGTGGATAAAAGCTAACAAATCTATAACATAGTTAATATGAAATATTTAATCTACATAGCAATTATTATTTTTAATGGCTGCAATGCGCAAAAAAAAGTAAATATGGAACAAGAAATGATTATTCCACAAGTCAATAAAGAATTTGAAACAATTGACCCAAATATCTTTGATGGAAAAGGTTCTAACTTTGAAGTTGTTTTAGAAAATGAACATTTAATTTATACAAGTGCAGATATTGGTTACGGTAAATCTACTTTCTTTACTAATTCTTATTTTAAATCTTTAACTAGTTACTACAAAAACGAAAAAAATGGTGTAAGAAAGAAAGGTATTATGTTTATTAATGGTTCTAAATATGGCACTTGGTATGAATTTAATGAAAATGGTTTACTCATAAATGAAATCAATACCGACGAAGGTTACGAATATAGTTGGGAGAATATTATAGATTATTGTAGCAAAAATGAGATTAAACTTTCCTCAGGTTATCCTAATCGCGGAGGGATAAAAACTGAAATCTATCAAAACGAAGATTGTGGTTTGTTAGTGTGGACCATAAGTTATTTCAATACTAAAAAAAGTGAATATCTTGAAATTACATTAGACGGTAAGACTGGTAAAGAAATTAAAAGAAGAGAATTAGAGTTTATAGGAGGATAAACCAAGAAGGCATTTATTTTTTTTAGAAATACTTAGAGATTTGTGTTATAATTATAAAGTTGAATTAGCATTTTTCTCTTGGATTGGCACATGATACATGCTATTTATTAAATTTTCATTTCTTAATTATATCTCTTTCAATTAGCTGTACACCCCATAATTCAAAATCTCAAAACAGAATAAATAAAAAAAGTAGCTGATAGCGCAAAATATAGCAACTAACAGTTAGCGCATAAAAAGAAGGTATGTTGTCAAATTCTATATATACAAAAGTAGTTTAAACATAGAAATGAATTTAGAAACGAGAATAAAAAAGGTATGTTCTAGTAATGGGAACTCATATCTATAGGTGTATGAAGCGAATACATGTTTGATATTGAAATCGAATATTATTGCTATCCGTATAATACAGGTTTTAGTAGTTAACTCAAAGTGTTCTTATTTGATTAGAGTGGTAGCGAAAAATTAGTAACTGGCTATCGGGGTTATAGTGGTGCTGCTAAAAGTATTAATTTTGAAGCGGTAGTATTATATAATACCTCAACCACAATGCATGAAACTCTACATGCTATAAGTCTGCCTCACACATTTGACAACAAAGGAACGTATACATATCAAAAGGGTCAGACATATAACATTATGGATTACTCTCATCAAACTACTTATGGTAGTAAAGATAGAATTAACACATGGCTTTGGCAATGGGAACAATTACATAAGCATGTAGATATGGAATAAGAAACTATGAAAAATAGCATTAAAATTATAGCGCTCTTACTAGTAATTAATGCAAGTTGTAAAGCACAATTAGAAGCAAAAAAACATCTTAATTCAATGGAAAATTTTAATATTGAAAGATTTGAAAAGCATAAAGTAAATGGTAGTGCAGTTTATGAAGAGATGGATCATACGTATCATCAATTTGGAGATGCCGCTTCTGGATATGTAGAACACATAACATTGCCAAAACCAGAAGTTTCTCAAATATATGCCGAATATTACCCCGATGGTTCACTCAAAATTAAAGGTCTCATGTATCCAAACGAATTTAAAAAAGGAATCTGGAAAGAATACGATATTAAAGGAAATACAATAACTGAAAGCGATTATGACATGCCTTTCACTTTTACTTTTGAAAATATAACAGATTGGATTAAAGTTGAAAATATTGACACTAGTACAAATAAATTTGGCATTTTTAGATCTGTAGATGAAGAAATACCAATTTGGGAAGTTAATTGGTTGGGGAAAAACGGCAACACTATTGAATTTGCCATTATCAATGGAATTAATGGAGAAATTGTTGAAAAGGGAAATCGCAATTACAAAAACAACTAATTAGTTTAGTATATACAAATCAGATAAAACTAAGTTGAATAATTATTATCAATTTGTTTTTGGAAAATTCCTAATGTCATTTTTTGTTGTTTAGTTGTCATAGAAATAATAACTCTCAGAGTATCAATAACTCAAAATTAAAGCAACCTAAAAACTGAAATTGCAATAATTTTATCACTACAAAAATAATAGTAACTAATATAATTAAAGAAAATAATTTAGTGAGATTCTTACAAATACATTGTTCTTCTTACTTAAGATTATATATTTAAAATAATGGTTTCTAAGAATACGGGGAAAATGAATTTAACAGTATTTGAATAATTTCTGCTAAATATAAATTATCAGTTAATACAAAGTTTTTAATCCATAGAAAAATGGTGCTATTTTATCTAATAAAAAGAGAAAAAGGATTATTTAAAGATTATTAACTTGAATAAAAAAGCACTTTTTTATTTTTGAGTTAGACTTAAATAGAAAAATCACTCACGTATTAGAAATGCATAGTCTGTAATTTTTTTCACGCTTTAAGCTTTCATTATTAGTCTCAAACAGCAACACTTCTTTGTTACAGGTTTGAAATCTTAATAAATAATAATTTTAGGTATTTCTTTTTACTGAAATTATAAATATTTTGATAATACGGATTTCCAATTAAGGTATATACTTATTATTAAACTTGATTTCAGAATACAAAATTTTTAACATATATTGTATTGGTTTTTAATAGATTGTGATTGATAAAATCAATTCTACTACTAAATAATTTAATCATTTTATTTTAAATTATAGAAAACTTTAATAATGAGCATTCAGTCAAAATTATACGTTGAAAATGAAGTTTTTGATATTTTAGAAAGTAATTTCCATTACAATCAAAAGTTTGATATAAATAATAGACCACTCCCTAAAGTGTTTGGAGGTATTTTCAATATTGTTGTGCCAAGTGGGAAAAGTGATACTTTGACAGATTGGGCAATACGAAAAACCATGATGAAAAATGTTAAGATTGTTCAGATCCCCAATTTTTTAGGAGGTAGCAGCAAAAGTAGAACCTTTGAACTTTTAGATACTTATTGCGTTTTTGATAAAAATCAATTTGAAAGTTCAAACAATGAACAAATGAAAAATTTTATCACTCTTTCTCCAGCTATTTTAAAACTTGATGGTCAATTACTGCATGAGAGAAATTGGAAGGTCACAGACATTAAAGCAGAGAGTGTAATACCAACTACTATTGAAAATGAGCCTAATATAATTAAATATCATCTCGAAGATATGGAAGGTGTTGAATTATTTAAAAATGAAATTGATGTTGGTGAAGAAATAATGATGGTAGTAGAGACTATCAATGCCATTGGTGAAACACTTGAGTTTGATTTAGATGATCAAAAACTGGATTATGAGCATAACGGTATTAAATTAAAAGAAGATATGCTGAAAGTTAAAATTACAGCAGATATAGTTAGAGTACCATTAAAAGCAATTTTACAGGAAAATTAGTTATGGGAGGAAAAGTATTAATAATAGGTCATCCAAGAACTAGAATGAGTATGAATGTTCCTGTTGTTAGAGTACCACCACTTAAAAGGTTTTTAGTTCATTTTAGAAGACCAGATAGCTATCAAGGAAAATATGGCTTTGACTGGTTGCGGGATGAGTATATTTATCCAATTAAAACAGTAACAAACGATAATAACGGAGTAGCAATTGGTAGTCCAACTGCTCTTTGTACAAATCCTACTGCATTAAAAACTGAATACAGAATTACTAACGTTGTTAATCCCATAAGACCTTATGGTAAAGATTATTACCCAGCTTGGTTATCAATTTTTCCACACACTACAACAACTCAATTTGCACATGGTTCAAACATGCACAGTAGCGGTGTAACTCTTGATCTTGAAATTGAGGAAATTGATGCGCTATCTAGCGATGCAACTAAACTTATATTTGTATCTGATAATCCTAATCTAACTATTACTCCTAATCAAATTGACCTACATACACTTATTGGAACTAAACAAACTAAAAGTCTAGGAGGAAGCGATACGAGAGATTTTTATCTGGCAACTGCCCAGGTAAATATTAAATCTATAAATGCCCCGTTAACAAGTCATACTGAAATAAAAGTAATTGCTAAGTTAGCGAGACAGGAAGAAGAAGTTGGGAAATTAATGGTGTATAAAAATAATGTAATACCAAAAGCTGAAATTGTTGCCGTAAATGTAATAACAGGAAGTACCTCTGCAAGTTTAAGAAATGATTATCAATATCTCTTTAAAAAACAGTCATTTAATCAAGCTTTGATAAGAGCAGAAGTTAGGGTAGATACTCAGTTTAATATAAACACTCTTCCTAGTAGTGATGTTGATGTAATAAATTTTAAAACTAATTATATCAATTCTACTTCAAATATCGGTCGAGGTAATGCAAGTGCATTCAAAAATGACTTAATAGCATTATATGAAAAGTTTGGAGACCATGCGCCCAATGGCTCTGGAATTGACACTAACGCTAATAAAAGAACCTATTTATTTTATACAACTATTACTGCACAAACAGCAGGTACAATGGTTCAAGGAAGTTGTTCTGCAAATTATAATACTAATACAGCTGGAATCATTACGGGTATAAATTGGGGGAATGCATATATTATTTTTGGAACAGCGCTTCAATCAAAAAGAACAGTGCTGCATGAAGGAGCCCATTCATTCTCCCTTACTCATACCTTTCAACAAAGTTCTTCTAGAATTACGGTTAGTTCCCCTTTTGTTTTTTATAAAGGCTTTACAGATAATATTATGGATTATGTGAATCAAGTAGGTGTTTCAACAAGAAATCCATTTGAAGCGAATGACAAAATGAATAATTTTTATAAATGGCAGTGGGGAATTATGAGAAATGACAGAAGTTTAATCTTTAGCTATTAAAAATGAAATCAATCTATATTATCATATTATTGCTATCATCGTGTATTTCAAAAAATGATAGAAGCGATATAACTGAAAATAAAATATCAACCACTCCTATAAAAGCATCAAATATGTTTAAAGAAATAGATTATATGGAATTTAAAAGAAATCCAGCGGAAGATTATTTCTTTACTAGAAAATATAAACTCAACGAGAGTCAATTATTTTATTACACTAGTTCTAATGAACTAAAGACAATGAATTCGACTGCACATTTGGAAACAAAAAAACTTATGGATAGCCTTCCAAAAAAAGTGATAAATGATTTTAAAAATTTAGGGCATCCTACAGTGATTATGGATATACCTGACTGGGAGATAAATATTCACTTTAAAAATGAAGATACTTTATTACTATCTTCTGGAGATTTGCCTGATTTTATGAAAGCCTACGAAAAAATGGCTTGGGAGGTAATGACAACATTAGATGAAATAAAAATTTAATTAGTTATAGAAAAATACAATAAATTTTAAAATGAGTTTTAATAATAATATAACACTTAAAGAGTTACAATATATTAAGAAGTGATATGGTTCTATTAAAGTTAAGATAGCTTATATTAATAATGGTTTTCAAAATATTTAATTATTGATTGTAATTAATCACAAGGTAATTTATCATTCATTGTTTTAAAACGCCAGCTTTGTTTAAAGCTAAAATGCCACCATTCTGTACGTACAGTTTTAAACCCTACTTTAAGTAAGCCTTCTTGTAATAATTTTCGGTTAGCTAAAATTTCTTTGCTGAAATTATAGTTATCGATATGAGAGGCACGGCCAAAAAAATCGTAATCACTACCCATTTCTACATAACAACCATCTAAAGTTACTAGTGTTAAATCCACTGCAGCTCCTTTATTATGGATACTACCTTTTCCGTAGGGATTTGCAACATACGTTGGGCGTGGAACTTTTGACCACATAAATTTTTGTACATCAAGTGGTCGATAACAATCGTAAAATTTAATTTTATACCCTTTTTTACAAAAAAATTGATTAGCATCAAATATTGCCTGGGCAACTTCGGGTTGAAGTAGACACTTAGGACAATCGTATAAAACTTCTCCAATAAAATTATTTGACGTAGCGTATCTTATTTCGTAATCAAATTCTTCTCCATAGATTTTCATGTCAACAAGAGAGTCTTGCTGTTTAACGTTATTAAAATTAAACAGTAATAAATAGGGTAGGAGCAAAAATTTAAAATATGTAATCATAGACAGGGCGCAGCAAATTTCAGCAGTAAAAATAACAATTCATAATTTAAGAATCCATTAATAGAAAACAGACTTATGTATTCGTAGCTTTGATGTATAACCTAAACTATTAATTTAATTAAAAATATATGAGTAATTTGAAAAATAAGGTAGCATTTATTACAGGTGGTAGTAAAGGAATAGGTTTTGGTATTGCTCAAAAATTATTAGGAAATGGAATGCATGTAGCTATTACAAGCCGAAGTACTAAAAGTGCAGATGCTGCCGCTAAAAAATTAGAAAAATTTGCAATTCATGGTTCAAAAGTATTAGGATTGAAAGCAGATGTGCGTAGTTTCCATGAGCAGGAAGACGCTGTTAATAAAGCGATTAAAGAACTGGGTGAGATTGATGTTGTTATAGCTAATGCCGGTTTAGGTCATTTTGGCAATATTGAAGAACTATCTGTTGAACAATGGAATGAAGTTATTGAAACTAATCTTTCTGGTGCGTTTTTTACTTTAAAGTCAACAATAGCATCTATTAAAAAAACTAAAGGATATTATATATCGATTTCAAGTTTAGCGGGAACAAACTTTTTTGCTGGAGGAACGGCTTACAATGCAAGTAAATTTGGTGTGACAGGATTTACTCAAGCTGCCATGTTAGATTTAAGACAATATGGAATAAAAGTGAGTACCATTATGCCAGGAAGTGTTTCTACACATTTTAATGGTAATGAGCCGAGTGATAAAGGTGATTGGAAAATACAAATTGAAGATATAGGTGAACTTGTTGTTGATTTACTTAGAATGCACCCTCGCACATTGCCAAGTAAGATTGAAGTGAGACCTACAACACCGCCATCAAAATAAATTATGCTATTAATTTATTTTTTTCTTTTATAGTTTGTTGTTTAGCCCAAGCTATCGCATTATCTAAAGATGTAAATTTTTGAACTTTAGTTTTTATAAATAATTTTTCCAAAATTAAATTACTTAAACCTATACGTTCATTGGTAACAACTGATATGCAATTTAAAGTATTACTACCATTAAAAAATTTTAACCAATCTTGAGGATATAAAGAATAGGAATGTATTCTATTTGAAACGTAAGAAACTTTTATATTTTTATTTCCAAAATAATTGTATACCTCTTCTATCACTTCTTCTGCACAATCCCAATTAAAAACAACTCCTTGTTTAATTTCTCCAACAACATAATCATCAAAAACATAAAAATCACCTTCGTTGATGGTTATTATCTTTTTAACATTTGAAAAATATTTACTTTCAGCTATTTTCAATATAGTTGTTTGTTGGTGATTATTAACATTATAGGGTTTATCAAATATATAACATTGATATTTAAAACAGACAAAACGCTCAATTTATTCGTTAAAGTGTATAAAAAAAAGCAGCTTCATGGAAGCTGCTTTTCATCATAGTTATTTACTTTCAATTAATTGGCAGAAAGTAGAGCCAGAAATTTATCTAGATTAGGAAGTATTACAATTCTTGTCCTTCTATTAGTGGCACGACCTTCTTTAGTGTCATTTTCAGTCAATGGGCTGTAACTACTTCTTCCTGCAGCAATTAATTTTTCTGGTGCTACATTAAAATCTTCTTGCAATTTTCTAATAACAGCTGTTGAACGTTCAACACTTAAATGCCAATTATCTTTAACTGCAGCTCCAGCTTTCACTGTTTGCGCATCAGTATGTCCTTCAACCATAACTTCCATCGCAGGTTCACTATTAATTACATCTGCTAATCTTTTTAAAAGATCATTTGCTTTAGGGTTTACTCTATAGCTTCCAGAATTAAATAGCATTTTATCTGATATGGTTATCATCACAACTGTCTCATCAATGCTAACTTGAATATCATCTTGGTTTTCAGTCATGAACTCATTTGAAAGATTTTTCTTCAAATTATACGATACAATTAAATTCATTGAATCTTGAAGTGTTTTTGCATTTGCTAGTTGATTCTGGTCAACATTTGCAAGTGCAGCTTTCATTTGTGCTTTATCTTTATTACTCAACACTACATTATCATATTTTTGATAGCGCGAATCACTCAACTCTTTTAAAGTTGTATTTGATGATGATAAAGATTGGATTTTTGAATTATAGTCTGCAACACGTTGCTCAATGCTAGTGACTTTAGCTTCTAATTCTTCTTTTTCTAACTGTGTTTTAGCTAGGGTTGATCTAGTGTCATTATATTGACCTTCAAGTTCTACGTATTTCTTTTTAGAAACACATGAGGTCAATATTGCAACTGAAAATAGGGATACTGCAAATAATTTTTTCATTGTACTAAGTTTTT
This sequence comes from Patiriisocius marinistellae, assembly GCF_009014635.1. GTDB lineage: Bacteria > Bacteroidota > Bacteroidia > Flavobacteriales > Flavobacteriaceae > Patiriisocius > Patiriisocius marinistellae. The sequence continues at coordinate 144,486 of NZ_BKCF01000003.1, forward strand.
AATGGTTTATCATTATATAACTTCCATTAGTAAATAATATTCCTTAAAGGGTTGCTATTGTTTTGTTAAACATACCTTAATAAAAAAGCCACTCAATTTCATGAGTGGCTTTATATCAATAAGTTGTAATTAATTTTTATTTTTAACTAAGGCCTAACCAGCCTAGAATAATAAAAAGTATAATAAATACAATAACAGTTCCTACGCAACCGCAGCGACCGCCTCCTATTTTTTTTGCGCCCCATGCGGCAATAATTGCTCTAAGTATATTTTTCATGTTTTTTGTTTGTTAAGTTGATATCATATTAAGATTAAGAAGCACCGTTGTTTTGATTGTGAATTGTTAAATTATTTTTTCCAAAATCCAGCGTACGTATTGGGAATGGGATATTAACATCATTTGCATCAAATGCTTTCTTTATAGCCTTAATTGCTTTATGCATATTTTGATGTCCTTGTTTGCCATTAACACAATCTGCCCAAAAACGGACTACAAAATTTATAGAACTATCACCAAATTCTTGAAAAAAGAATTCAACTTCCTCACCATCCCTTTGTTTAAATGCCTCACCTATAGTTTTTACTGTTAAATCTTCAACCATTTGTAAATCACTTTCATAGCCAACCCCACAAGAAACAATAGTGCGAGAACGAGGAGATATTGAGTAGTTAGTAAATGGATTATCAATAAAAGTAGAGTTAGGGATAATAGTAAATTCATTATCTGGTCTCTTAACAGTTACATTGCGCAAATTGATTTCTGTAACAAAACCTTTCTCTCCATTAGTTTCAATCCAATCACCTATACTTATTTTAGGTAAAAATGAAAGAATAAAACCAGATACAGTATTACTTAATGTTCCTTGAAGAGCAAGTCCTATTGCAAGACCCACAACACCTGCACCAGCCAATACTGAGGTTAGTACCTTGTCTAGCTCCATAACCCCTAGAGCAACAAAAAAACCAATTAATAGGGTTACGGCAAAAACAATTTGACCTATCATTTGCTTAACAGATTCCTCTTTAACTCTCCTAAGAAGAACACGCTTTATTAATTTTTGTAGCCCTTTTGCTATAAAATAGAAAAGTACAATCACTAATACGGCAATAACAAAATTGGGTAGTTTTAAAATAAGAGCATCGAGCCATCCTCCTAATTTTTCCCATAATCCAGAAATTGCATCATCAACATTAAAGGCCTTAGCAACTTCTTTTGTGGTTTCTTTTACTTCTGTAGTAGTATCTTGCATTGATTGTTATTTTGTTCAAATATACGGGTAAGGTTGCTAGAATTGTTTTAACAAAATCCTAAAAAAAAATGCAGATGAAAAATTCATCTGCATTTTAAAATTTAATATTTCTGAAGAATCTATCCTAAATACTTTTTTAAGATATGGCTCTTAGATTCTTGACGTAAACGTCTAATCGCCTTTTCACGAATTTGACGCACACGCTCTCGGCTCAACTCAAAAGTATCACCTATTTCTTGTAACGTCATCGCAGGTTGTCCGCTTAAGCCAAAGTTTAACTTTACCACATCTGCCTCTCTAGGCGCAAGCGTATCAAGTGCTCTGTCAATCTCAATCTTTAAAGATTCATGGATTAACGCTTTATCAGGATTAGGAGTTTCACCACTACTAATTACATCGTATAAGTTATTATCATTTTCACCTTCTTGGAACGGTGCATCCATAGATAAACTTCTAGAAGAGTTTTTCAATGATTGTTTTACACTGCTCACAGTCATATCCAGTTCCTTAGCAATTTCGCTAGCACTAGGTACACGCTGGTGTACTTGCTCTAAATGAATAGATGCTTTACGTATTTTATTAATATCACCAATCTTGTTTAAAGGTAAACGTACCACACGTGATTGCTCAGCAATTGCTTGCAAGATAGATTGTCTAATCCACCATACAGCATAAGAGATAAATTTAAAACCTCTCGTTTCATCAAAACGTTGTGCAGCTTTTACAAGCCCTACATTTCCTTCATTAATCAAGTCACTAAGCGTTAAACCTTGATTTTGATATTGCTTTGCTACAGATATCACAAAACGTAAATTCGCTTTAGTCAACTTATCAAGTGCTCGTTGATCACCTTCACGAATTCTTTGTGCTAACTCAACCTCTTCCTCCGCGGTTATCATATCAATCTTACTTACATCTTGTAAGTAGCTGTTCAAAGATTTTGTTTCTCTGTTTGTAACCTGCTTGGTAATCTTGAGTTGTCTCATAGTGTTTCTCTTTTATTTAAATTTAATACTACTTCCGGATTTTTAAATTTTTTGAAAATGTCTTTAAAAATATCTTCTGAAATTTTAAGGGTTTACTACTTGTTACTGTCAATTAAAATAGCTGTGATATCAATGCTATTTTTAAATTGCTCATATAACTGAAACTAAACGCAAATTTCAAAATCTTATTTCAAATTACTTTAATTACCGAAACTATTAAAGTAAAGCACACATTCAAAAAGCATTTTTTTTGATTTGTCAACACATAAAAAAACATTCCAATTAATAAACCTATTAAAAGGAGCATTTGTTTAATCTATAAAAATATAGTTCAAAAAGAAATAATTAGATAGGGGCGTTGTCAAAGAAATGCAATTTAATGAAACCCATAAAAGGGCTACAATTACTAATACGTAAGAACATCAATAAAAGTTACAAAGAATTTAAAAAAAGTTTTAAAATTTATAAAATCATATCTTTACTATTGGAAAAAGAAAAAATTTATGAAATCATTTAGCCATATTGGAGGCATCCTTATTTTATTAATAGGACTGCAAATTAACGCACAGCAAATATATTCTGAAATTCAAATAGAAAACCCTGAGGATATTGCCCAATTAGCCAATGAAGGTTTTGTTGTAGATCATCTTAATATTGACCAATCTAATAAAATAAAAATACTAGTTTCTGAAACCGAACTACAACAACTTATTATATTAGGCATTCAGCACACTATAACAATACCTAATTATAAAACAAATTATTTACAACAAAGAACAGAAGACGCTAATAGAACAATAACAAGAAATACTAACGTTGCAGCCGGATTTGATTTAGGGAGTATGGGAGGCTTTTACACCTTTGACGAGATTGTAACAAAGCTTGATGAGATGAAGACAGATTTCCCTAATCTCATCACAGCAAAAACAAGTATAGGTACTACAGTTGAAGGAAGAGATATTTGGATGGTAAAAATCTCAGACAACCCAGAAATTGACGAGCCAGAGCCTTCTGCTTATTTTGATGCACTTCACCATGCTAGGGAACCACTCTCAATGGCAACCACAATTAATTATATGTTTTACTTGTTAGAAAATTATGATTCAGATTTACAAGTACAATATTTAGTAAACAATAGGGAACTTTATTTTGTACCAGTAGTAAATCCAGATGGCTACATTTTCAATGAAACAACAGATCCCAATGGTGGTGGACTTTGGAGAAAAAATAGAAACGAAAATACAGGTGGTTGTGTAGGAGTTGATTTAAATAGAAACTACGGTTTTGGTTATAATAACAATTCAAACTGTTCAAGTGGTGATCCTTGCTCAGGAATATATAGGGGAGATGGTCCATTTTCAGAATTAGAAACTCAAGCCATTTCAAATTTATTAACTCAAATTCAACCCAAAACAGCATTTTCAACACATTCTACCGCTGGAACATATTTAATGCCATATGGTTATGATACCTCTCCACCAGATTTTGAAATTTACTCAGAATGGGCATCAGCTTTTTTAGATGAAAATGATTATAGTTATGGAGTTACATTTCAAATTTTAAACTATACATCTTGTGGGACTACACGAGATTATTTACATAGTGAAGGTATTTATGGTTGGACTCCAGAAATTGATGGCTCTGGTTTTTGGCCCATGCCAAGCACTATCTTTGACCTAGTTGGGGAAAACATACGGCCTATGATGTACCAATCTTACATCTCTGGCGCATACTTAGATGTTCAAAGTCACACACAATTAAATAATGCAATACCAGGTGAAACAATGGGATTGATTGTTGAGTTAAAAAATATAGGATTAGAAAACACTAACGGTAATGTAACTGTACAATTATCGATTGATAGTCAATTAATTTCTTCTCAAACCAGTGTTGACTATGGTACTATTAACGCAAGAGAACGAATAGATAATACTGCAACACCATTTTTAATAGAAATTTCCCCAGAGTTTGATAGACAATTTTTTAACGTTGAAATTATTCCATTTCAAGATGGGGTTCGTAACGAATCGATTACAATTCCTATATTTATTGGAGAGAGAACGAATTTATTTACTGATACTGCCGAAAATGGCTCAAGTAACTGGACAGCATCTGGCAATAACTTGCAGTGGGGTGTTACAAATGATGATTCTTATAGTGGGAATACTTGCTTTACAGATTCGGCCGGAGGAAATCAAATGAATGAGACTTTAAATTATTTTGAGCTAAATCAATCTTTCGATTTTTCAACAACCACTGGTCCACTATTGAGTTTTATGACAAAGTTTGCATTAGATTCTGGAGATTTTACAACCTTAGAAACCTCAATTAATGGAGGTACAAGCTGGGAACCACTCGCAACATTTACAGCAAACGAATCTTGGAATATGAAAAATTACAATCTAACCCAATTTAATGGTGAAAGTAATGTTCATTTTAGATTTAAAATGGAATCAAATCAAAGTATTCCAGGTGATGGGTTTTATTTTGATGATTTTTATATTATAGATTATGAAGAAGAAATTTTAAACATTGTTGACATTAATAATACATTTAATATTTCGGCTTTGCCTAATCCTTTTACAAGTCAGATAACAATTTTGGCTTCTGAAATTGTTGATTTTGAAGTAACGTTATTTGATATCCAAGGTCGTAAGATTTCAAAAAATTATAAAAGTGATAACAGCACAATTGTTATTGAAAATCTAGATTCATTAACATCAGGTATATATTTTGCTTTAATTGAAACAAAAGGCGGATATTCATCGTCTATTAAATTAATAAAAGAGTAAAATGTATTTTTGGAGCAATTTTTGCTCTGCAGATATAAAGAAATACCCCCCTTATTTATGAAGTTAATTTTGTCATTATCTATTCTCTTTGCTACTTATGGTGTAATTGCTCAGTTTGATAATCCAAGTTCAAACTCTGTACAGTTTGAACAGGTTGACACAGCCGTTCCGCAACCTACGGGACTCGAGTTACCAGCTACAAAAGTGCCGGGATTGAGCAATAAAGAATATCGTTTTGATGCAAATATGGATAACAACCCACTAGGTAAAGATGACCCAAAACCTATTGATATTACTACTGATGATGGTTTTTTAAGTACTAAGACAGATATGACTCCTAAAGCTTTTCAAAAAGATAAACCAGCTACAGATGAGTATGACAGAGACCAAGTACTAGGTCAAATAGATACAGGAACATCGTATGTAAATGTAGTGTACCGTGACCATCAAAGTGTGGATGGAGATAGGATAAGAGTATATGTCAATGATGATATTGTACAGAGTGATATTTCACTTGACGGCACTTTTAGAGGTTTTGATTTAACGCTTGAGCCTGGTGAAAATGTAATTGATTTTCAAGCACTCAATCAAGGTGATAGTGGTCCAAACACAGCAGAATTACATGTATATGATGATAAAGGAACCCTCATTTCAAAAAATGAATGGAATTTATTGACGGGCAGAAAGGCTACTATTGTTGTTTATAAAAATTAATCACTTTTCAAATTTTACGTTAATCACTTTGACATCCCCTTTGTCCATTCCATGAATTGTAAATTTTCCTATGCGGTAACGAACTAATCGCAACGTGGGAAACCCAACGGCTGAAGTCATTTTTCGTATTTGTCTAAATTTACCTTCGGTTATAGTGATGGAAACCCAACTTGTGGGTCCGTGGCGGTCGTCTCTTATTTTTTTATTGCGAGCGGGGAGAAGTGGCGTTTCAATTTTCTCGACCATCGCCTTTTTAGTAATATATGGTTCATCTTTTACTGTAATTGTAACCCCTTTTTTTAGATGATCAATTGCCGCACTAGTGATTACGCCATCTACTTGTGCATAGTACTCTTTTTCAATTCCGCTTTTATTTATGTGAGTACTGTATTTTCCATTTGTTGTTAATAATAACAAACCTTCACTAGGCTCGTCTAGTCTGCCAACTGCCATAGTACCATTAGGAAAATTATGCAGAGAGCCTAAAAATTTCTTCCTCTTTGCATGCCGGTCATTTGTCAAAAACTGGCTTAAATACCCATCTGGTTTGTATAATGCAAAATAGTGATGTGAGATTGCTTTCATTAGGTGTAAAAATAAAAGTAAAATCTTCGGAAATATGAAGAATTAAATCAATTATGTTTCATTAAACATCTTTTTGTGAGATTTGCTTAAAATTTCAGAAGAAAAAAATAAAATTATCTAAATAGCGCATTGAAAACCCTACAAAAGAGCGTATTTTTGCAACTTGCTAAAACTGAAATTACATTGAAACTTACACACGAAGATTTCCTAGACGAAACTAAAGAAGGTAAAAAACTGTATAGTTACCAAAAAGGGGCTATCAATAAGATTTTTTCTGCCTTTGATGAGGCGAAAGAAAATTATCGCTTACTATATCAACTCCCTACTGGTGGAGGTAAAACTGTTATATTTTCTGAGATTGTTCGTCAATACCTAACAAATCATAAAAAGAAAGTACTCATTATGACCCACAGGGTTGAGCTTTGTAAGCAGACGAGTAATATGTTGACGGAGTTTGGTGTTCACAATAAAGTGATTAATAGTACTGCAAATCTTGATGATCAAGATGAGTATGTGTGTTATGTAGCAATGGTTGAAACACTTAACAATCGTTTGCAGGATGACAAGCTTGATATTAGTGATGTGGGATTAGTTATAGTGGATGAGGCACATTACAATTCGTTCACAAAATTATTTAAGTTTTTTGAAAATTCGTTTTTATTAGGAGTTACCGCAACCCCTTTAAGTTCGAATATCAAATTACCAATGAATGAAAATTATGATGAGCTTATTACTGGTGAGACGATTGATGCTTTGATTGAAAATGAGTTTTTGGCAAGTGGAAATACGTATAATTATAATGTGGGGTTAACCTCTTTAGAGGTAGGTGCTAATGGTGATTATACTGTAAAATCATCTGAAGATTTATATACTACAAACGATATGCTTACTAAGTTAATGCAAGCTTATGAGGAACGTAGTAAAGGAAAAAAGACGCTAATTTTTAATAATGGTATTAATACGTCATTGCACGTTTATGATGCTTTTTCTTATGCTGGTTATCCTATTATGCATTTAGATAATACGGCTAGTAAGAAACAACGAAAAAATATATTACAATGGTTTCATGAAACACCAGATGCTATTTTAACTTCGGTTAGTATTTTGACAACTGGATTTGATGAACCATCTGTTGAGTCTATTATTTTAAATAGAGCCACAAAATCTTTGACTTTGTATTATCAAATGATTGGTCGTGGTTCAAGAATTTTCAAGAATAAATCAACGTTTGATATTATTGATCTTGGAAATAACTTTCATCGTTTTGGGCCTTGGGGAGCAGACCTTGATTGGCAAAAGATTTTCAGATCTCCAAATTACTATTTAGAAAATTTACTTGATGATGAAGAGCTAGAGAGTCATTTTTCTTACGATATGCCTGAGGACTTAAGGGTTCAATTTGCAAAGTCAGAAAATGTTTCTTTTGATATTAAAAAGGCATATACAGAGTCTGTTAGAGCAGGGGAAACATCAAAAGTCATTTTAGAACGTTCTATTGAGCAACACGCATATATTTGTGTTGAAAATAGTGAAGATGTTTATGACGCACTTGAACTAGCAAAACAATTGGGTGACGATATTGATTTTAGAATCATGCGTTATTCAAAATGTATTAGCAAAAGCACACATAATTTTTTAACATGGTTAAAAAATGACTACCGTTTAAAGCTACGCAGTTATTTAAGAAGTAATTTTGATGAGGTGTTTGAGAATATTCATGGTTTTCCACCTCCAGAAGATGATGAATAATGTATAAAATTTAAAGTATTTAAAATTAAAATGCCCCTGTCTTTATTGATAGGGGCATTTATAATTAATAAAGTATTACAACTTATTTATTTTCCTTAGCTTTTTCTGCTCCATTTAATTTTTCCATTAGCTCCTCAAATGTTTCGATGTCTGAAACAAGACCTCCTTTTACATTAAATAATGGCGTGACAACAGTGTCTAGCCTTGTATTAGCCATTGCTATTTGTCTTTTAATCTCTTCGTCCTCACTAAGTATTGTACTTCTATACTTATAAGGACTGCGTTCTAATTTTGCTACAATACTATCACAACCCACACAATTTTCTGCTATATATAAATCAATTGGGTTCAATGGATCAATACGTATTGCTGTCGATTCTTTTCTGAGCGAGCGTCTAGAAATACTATCAGATACAATTATATTAGTAGTATAATTAGGTGTTTCTCCCTTATTAACCATCAAATTAATAACATGAACCTTAGTTAATTTAGGAACCCTAATTGCCCTTGGTTTTCTAGCACTCTGGCGAAAACCAGAACCTTCGACAGTAATTGTAGCTTCGAGGTCAACAAAATTTTCATTTAATGCATATAGCATGATACGATTCCCTTTACGTACTTCCTCTATCTTAATTTCGTTTTCTTGTCCTATTGCTATTGTTGTAAAAACAACCGCGCAAACTATCATAATTTTTTTGAGCATATTTTTCATTTTTTGTAAAAATAAACTTATTGAATGAGCAGACAACTTTTTATTTCTAAGAAATTTCTCATAAACTAAGCTGTATTCCTATTAAATAAAAAAATGCTGTAATTGTTTTATTACAGCATTTATAGCAAATAATTTTCAATTATTTACCTTTTATAATTTTGAGTTGTCCTTTGCCAGCATCACTATCTAATGCTATTACATAAAGTCCATTTGCAAGCGCGTCACTCAACTCAAATTTATGCTCAGTTTTTCCACGCATAATTGCAATTTGTTTTTGTTGAACAATAACGCCATTTACATCATAAATAGTTAATGTAGCCATTGAGGGTCTCCTAGCTTCAATTTGAATATTAAAATATTTTTGTACTGGATTAGGATAGGCTTTAATATTAATATTTTGAACACCAGAAAAAGGAAATAATTCTACAGATAATTGTTCTCTTGGTACTGCTATAAAAACATTTTCTTGTAATGTTTCGATTTCTGTATTTCTCAAAATAATTTGAGACAACTTAGTGTTTTTTATTTCTGAAATTTCATCTGCAGAAAAAGCAGGGTCATTTTCATAATAATAACGGTCACCATCTCTTAATGATTCAAATTGAAACTTTAAGAGTGTATTCATACCTTCTCCCATAATACTGTTTGATATATGGTCCTCACTCATAAAACCAATCCAAGGGTCAACATTATCTATCGTGGTATAAACTCCTTCTAGTGTTTGTTGCAAAGAAGCATCTGATGTTAAATCTTCAAAACCAGTATGTGGAGTTAAAGATAAATCACCCCTAATTGTATTATAATCTGCAACGCCACGCTCTCTTGCTCGAGCAATATTGATAGCTAATAAATCTAGACCTCCAGAACCTGGAGGGCCAAAAAGGAAATTACGTATATCATTCATAATCAAAGGATCTACAAGTTGATGCTTCTGGGCTGCAAAACCTCTAAAAAAGGGTTCAAGACCACCTTCTTCTAATAAAATTGTAGGTTTAAAAAATCCATTTCTTAAATCAATTGCGCCAAAATTCCAATCATCGCCATTTTCTTCAAATCTTACTAAACGACCATTTACCATTGTATGGCCAAAACGATATCCAGCAGCAGAAAATGTGTTAACAATATCAGGTTGGACAGTATTATCGTATCCATTATAAGGAGACATTGTAACACCTATGTTTGTTAAAAACTCTTCATAAGTCACTGCTTGAATTAAGGCACCTACAATTTTTCTGGCACGTTGAAATATTTGCTCATCGTTCCAGTTTGGATTCTCAACTTTTATTTCATCGGCTAATCTATTATGTTCTCTAACCATCAATGTATGAAAACACATCAATCCTGGTTGTTCATTTACTCGAACATCACCACCCACAAAAAACCTTTCTGGCAATGGCATTCCATCAAGAACCATAAACGGAGCAGATGGATCAATAGCACTGTTAAATTCGCCATCTATAGTATTCCAAGGTAATAATCCATTAGAACTCGTTTTCATTTTTCCATCTACATTAGACCGAAGCCAGTTTGCTACACTCTCATCAACTCCATAAACTCCAGAGCCATCAATATAACTTGTAATTTCATTAACATGCCTACGTGGATTTATAACAGATGTTCCTGTGTTTGCATCGCTAATTGATCTAAACATGCGAATCTCTTTTGTTCCCGTACACGCTGGGTCAAACATAGGGTCACATTGCGGAACAAGAATATTATGTGTTTCTGTGGTCTCATCGTCATTTAAATTTATATCATGATCGATAAATTGACCCCAACCCCAAACAAAATCACTAAGTCCTAATTCATTAGGTATAAAGGTATTTTGACTTCCTATTGCATTACTAACAGTACGTGGATTTGCTCTGTCTAAAGCACCTGGCTCGCTAATACCATCTGTATAATCAACAGTCATTAATGTTCTAAAATTAGACTGTGCAGCTCCCCAAGCGGGATTGTCTAAATTGTTTTGAGATCCATCATAATCTCTATTTTCTTGAGCTAAAAATGAAGCACTGCTAAATAGCAACACACCAAGTAGTTGTAGTTTTTTTTTCATTCTCGGTTTTTTTGTTAATTCGTTAAATTTAGCATTTTTTTAAGAATATTTAAAAACTTATGTAAGGTTTCATTTTTAATTCGTCATAATAAAGTTAATTATGGTAATGCAAGAATTTAAATTAAATAATAACAAAGAAAAAATCACACTTGGAGGTGGCTGTCATTGTTGTACTGAGGCAGTATTTCAATCTTTAAAAGGAGTAACAAATGTATTACAAGGGTATGCACTATTAAAAGCTCCTAACAAGTTTTCGGAGGCTGTAATTGTGGAATTTGATAATTCAATAATTACATTACAAGATTTAATAGAAATTCATCTATACACACATAAAAGCACATCACAACATTCTATGCGTGAAAACTATGTTTCTGCTGTGTATGTTTTTTCTGAAATACAACAAATGCAAGCAATTAATGCTATTCAAAAATTTCAGAAACATTTTTCAAAAACAATTATTACAGAAGTTTTAAAATTTAAAGATTTTAAAGCATCTAGGGAAGATATCCAAAATTATTATTTAAAAAATCCATCAAAGCCTTTTTGTGAGCGTTACATTCATCCTAAACTGCAACTATTAAATGAAAAGTTTAAATACCACACAAAAGAAAATTTTATCTAATAAATTAGTATTTTTCTAATTTAAAAACCACCAAGCAAGCATTCTAGAGCGTTTGTTGCCAATATCCATATTAATTGTTCTATGAGTGGCTTTCATTTTATCAAGCTGTTTATAAAGCTTATTTAGGTTCTCTTTATTTGAAACAAGTGTAGTAAACACACCTACTTGATTTTTAAAACCAATGCTTTGTTTAATCATTCGTTTAATAAAAAGCGCTTCGCCACCATTAACCCATAATTCATTTGCTTGACCGCCAAAGTTGCGCGTAATTTCTTCCTTTGTTAATCTTACCTCTCCGGTACTTTCTAAATTTTTAATTTTTCTTAACGTACCTTTAGTAGCAGCTTCTTCAGATGGATGAAAGGGAGGATTACAAACCGTAAAATCAAAATATTCATCATCTTTAATAATGCCTTTAAAAATATCCGCATTGTTTTTTTGATGACGTATTTCTACTTTGTTTAAAATTTCCGAAGTCATTGATACATTAGCTTTAGCCTGCGCTACTGCTGTCTCATTAATATCTGCTCCAATCATTTGCCAACCAAAAAACTGAGCACCCAGAATAGGGTATATACAATTAGCGCCAACGCCTATGTCAAGCCCTTTTCTACCTTTGTTTTTAGATTTTTTTAAACCTAAGCTATTATCCTCCATAAGCTCACTCAAATAGCACAAATAATCCATACGGCCAGGAATAGGAGGGCAGAGGTAATGCGGCGGTATTTCCCAATCAACAACAGCATAATCATTTTTTAAAATTGCTTTATTTAAATGCAAAACTGCATCTGGATTTGAAAAATTAATCGTTGTAGTATTGTAGTTGTTTTCAAATACAAATCTAGAAAGCCCCGGATGAGCTTCAATTAATTTAGTAAAATTATAAGGGGTGTTGTGTGGGTTTTTAGGATGCACGTTATTTGTTTTGTGGCAAGTTAAGTAATTGCAACTTTGGTAAAAAACAAAAATCCCGCATATTGCGAGATTTTCATTTTAAAATTTGAAATGCGATTAGCTATTAAATCCTTCAGTTTGCTTTTTAGCAGCCTGCTTTAATTCTTCATATTTTTGAGAAATAGTTCCTTCAACATCAGCAACTGTATCTTTAATTTTATCACCTGTTTTATTTACTTTAGCTTTTAAAGCATTTTTTTCATCCTGTGACATATTTTTATATTTCCACCATGCAAAAACACCTGCTCCTAATCCTACTAATGCTAATAATCCTTTTTTATTCTTTTCCATAGTTATTTTGTTTTAAAAGTTAACGTATCTATATGACCAAAATGTATTCCACATGTTACAATGGCAGATCTATTTATGAAAACTTTAATAGTTTGATGACTTCGGAAATTTTAATGGGTGGAAACTTTCTTATTTAAAGTAGCTTTGCAGTTATGAGCAACAACTATAAATCAACATCTGAAATACTTCAGAAACTTGACATTTCGGCATTAAACAAAATGCAGGAAGCGTCAATTCCGCAAATTAAATCAAATACGAATATTGTATTACTGGCACCTACTGGATCTGGTAAAACATTGACTTTTTTATTACCATTAATTGAAAGTCTTAACGAAGAAATAGAAGAAGTACAAGCGCTCATACTTGTACCCACGCGAGAACTCGCTATACAAATTGAAACAGTAGCAAGGACAATGGGCTCTGGTTTTAAAGTAAATGCAGTGTATGGTGGCCGTTCTATTCAAAAAGATAAGGTTGAGCTTTCTCACGTTCCGGCTATTTTAATAGGGACTCCTGGAAGAATTGCCGACCATTTTAGGCAAGAACGCCTCAATACAGCGCTTATTAAAACTATTGTTCTTGATGAGTTTGATAAGTCTCTACAAGTAGGCTTTGAAGTTGAAATGAAAGAAATTATCTCTTTATTGCCCAATGTTGAAAAACGTATATTAACATCAGCTACACAAAACTTAGCAATCCCAAAATTTGTTGGGATGGATACTCCTAAACGTTTAGAGTTTTTGAAAGATGCTTCAGAAACTAAACTTACAATTAAAAAAGTAATTTCAGAAACTAAAGATAAACTACAAGCTTTAAAAGAGTTGCTTAATCACTTAGGAAATGAGCAAGGAATTATCTTTTGTAATTTTAAAGATACCATTCAATTTGTGAGTGATTTTCTATATGAAAATGACATTGACCATGGCATATTCCATGGAGGAATGGAACAACGAGATAGGGAAGAGGCACTCATTATGTTTAGAAATGGAACCGTTGATGTTTTGCTGGCTACAGATCTTGCTGCTAGAGGAATTGACATCCCCGAAATGAATTTTATCATCCATTACCAACTTCCTCATAGTCTAGAGGAATTTACCCACCGTAATGGAAGAACTGCAAGAGTTAATGCTAAAGGAACGGCTTACGTGCTTCATTTTAAAGAAGAACAATTAAAAGATTTTATACCCAATATTCCAACAGCAGAAATTTCAGTAAAAAATAAAAGAAGCAAACCTCACTGGGAAACACTTTTCATCACTGGAGGCCGAAAGGATAAAATATCAAAAGGAGACGTTGCAGGATTATTTTTTAAAGAGGGTGGACTTAAAAAAGACCAACTAGGAGTTATAGAGTTAAAACAAAAATGTACGTATGTAGCAGTGCCAGCAAGTATTGCCGATAGTGTTGCAGAAAAATTAAATAATAGTAGATTAAAGAAACGGAAGGTTAGAATTTATGTGTTGTAATATTTATAATTTGCAGCTAGTAAATTTTCAATTGGACACAATGAGCGTGAAATATGATTTTAAAAATGCTTTAATATTTGCCCCAAAATTTGTTTCTGACCCTTTTAAGTTAAAGTTCTAATATAATTTAGACTGTTTTTTAAGATATTCGTTATGTAATTAAGAGACTATTTAAACCATCGTTTCAAAAATTCCACCGCATTATCATTTAATACCCTTTCCACAATTGCTTCTCCAGTTATACGATTAAATGGTTGTAATTGTTCTCCATAGCTAGAAATAAAAGATGTCGCATGATGTACCATTTCTTCTGCTAAGTCTTTAATATTTTCCGCGGTCCAAAGTCCTTTTATAGGATTGACAATACCATCAAAATCGCTACCTATTGTTTGTATTCCCCAACAAAACAATCCCTCTTTATCAAGTACTTTAGCACAATGTTCAACCTGCCGCCATACCAATAAACTCTTTTTCTTTAGCTGTTTACGCTTGTTGGGTATCCATATTTTAGATTCATTAATAGCCTTTTTACTTCCTATGCGTCGTTCGTCTAATTGTATACCAAAAACCCCGTTACTTTTTGCTATTCGTATAAGCTCTTCATCATAAAAATTAATATCAATATTATTAAAAAATTGCGTGCTTTCGGGAAAATTTGTTTCATTCCATTGAATGATTGAACGCATACCGTTTACAGCACCATGACTTGCTATAATTGGGATTGGCACATCGCTATAAATTGTTTCAAGTATTTTATAATATGTTTTTCTGGATCTTGTATTCATGTGTTTTACATCGATATAAATACGTTTCCCATTTGAATCATCTAATAAATGATGAAGCACTTTTCGACCAAGTTCTGTTATATCTTCATTCATTCCTCTTTTTTGATTGTCTTTAAGCAATCCTATGGAAATACTTTCTGAATGTCCGCAGAGTTCATTATAAAAATGATGCGCGAATGTCATAAATAACGGAGGCTTTTCCCAGTTTTTAATTTTTTGAAGATTTGCTAAAACTTCATCTGGACTTCCTGTATCTCTGTTTAGTTCAAGTCCTGTATTTAATGAATGTCCCCCTTCAATGGAGAGAATAATATTGATTATTTTTTTTGTACTGGTTTCTTGTTTTTTATTTTCTAAAATTTCGGCATAACTATTTACTAACCTATATGTATAAAAGATTCCTCCAATTTTTTGAACTTGATTATCTAACTGTTTATAAAAATCATATTCATCAATTAAATCTTTAAAATAATCCTCGTGATTATTCACATAATCAATGCGTTTTTGACTAATACTTGCTGCTAGATTGACTAAAACCTCTGTCAATCCTTTCCATCCAAGTACGGGTTTTGTCAAAAAATGTTTCTCAAAAGGGTATAAACTAACTATAACAGTTTTTGTCCCAGCCATTGCCATTGTTGTCAAATCGGTTTGAGAAAACTTGGTGAGTGTGACAATTCTATTTAAAAACTTTTCTAAGACAGTAGGGGGACTGTAATGCCAAATGGAGTTTTTTCTACCAGCATCTAGCATGTTTTTTTTAGTGGGACTATATTTAAAACTCTTACTATAAGGTTTTAAAGCTGGGTGACAGTGAATGTCAATATAGTTGGTTTTCATTTTAGTTAGTTGAGCGATATAAAGTTACAAATTATTGCAATGCATTAACTGTGAGATTGTTCTGTCAAAAAATAAAAACACAATTTTTATAATAAAAGAGAGTACGTAATACATAGTAACTTTCATTATTTTTACTGCTTCAATGAAAGAACAATTACAACAGTTATCTCAGCAGTTAAATGGGGAACTACTCACAGACTCTCTGCATAGATCCATATATGCGACTGATGCTTCAGTATATCGAAAAATTCCATTAGCTGTTGCATATCCTAAAAATGTTGAAGATATAAAGGAGTTGGTAGATTTTGCTTGGAAAAACAAAACTTCTTTAATTCCAAGAGCAGCGGGAACATCTCTTGCTGGACAGTGCGTGGGAGAAGGTATTGTGGTAGATGTTTCAAAACATTTTACAAAAATCATTTCGATAGATTTAGATAATAAACAAGTAACCGTTCAACCCGGAGTAATTAGAGATGAATTAAATGACTATCTAAAACCCTACAAATTATTTTTTGGTCCCAATACTTCAACTTCAAATAGATGTATGATTGGTGGAATGGTTGGTAACAATTCTAGCGGAACAACATCAATACAATACGGAGTAACGAGAGACAAAGTTGTAGCGATGGATACTGTGCTATCAAATGGAGAGATTGTTACGTTTTCTGAAATTTCTTCGGAAATATTAGACAAAAGAACAAAAAAAGACACACTTGAAGCTTCTATTTATTTAGAATTACACAAACATCTAAATAACAAAGAAGTACAATTAGAAATAAAGAAACAATTTCCGAAGAAAAACATTCATAGACGCAACACAGGATATGCAATTGACGAACTTTTAGATGCCGAAATTCTAGGTGGTAATCAACCTTTAAACTTGTGTAAGCTATTAACTGGAAGTGAAGGCACACTAGCATTTACAACCGCTATAACATTACAATTAGATGATTTACCACCTGCGCACACAGCAATGGTTGTCACTCATTATAATACATTAGAAAATTGCTTGCTCGATGTTGTCAATGCAATGCAACATCAATTGCACACCTGCGAAATGATGGACAACATTATTCTAGAGCGAACAAAGGAAAATACAATGTATAGACCCTATCGCTTTTTTGTAAAAGGTGATCCCAAAGCAATGCTATTGCTAGAGGTTAAAGCAACTACTCAAAGTGAACTTGAGGCTCAAATTTTAGCATTACAAAAAACACTTTTTGATTCTAATTTAAACTACCATAATGTAGTTTTAAAAGGTAATGATATTAACAAGGCACTGCATTTGCGAAAAGCAGGTTTAGGTTTGTTAGGAAATATGATTGGTGATAAAAAAGCGGTGGCATGTATCGAAGATACTGCAGTGGCTTTAGAGGATTTACCGGCATACATAGGTGAGTTTACTCAAATAATGAAGAAGTACAATCAAGATGCTGTTTACTATGCTCATGCAGGTGCGGGTGAGTTGCATCTACGACCTATTCTTAATTTAAAAACTGATGAAGGGGTTGATTATTTCAGAAAAATAACGACAGATGTGGCACATCTTGTCAAAAAATATAGAGGCTCATTTTCTGGGGAGCACGGAGATGGCATTGTTCGTGCAGAATATATACCTCTGCTCATTGGTGATAAAAATTATGAACTTTTAAAACAAGTTAAAACTGCCTTTGACCCACATAACATTTTTAA
Organism: Patiriisocius marinistellae; assembly: GCF_009014635.1. Lineage (GTDB taxonomy): Bacteria > Bacteroidota > Bacteroidia > Flavobacteriales > Flavobacteriaceae > Patiriisocius > Patiriisocius marinistellae. The sequence continues at coordinate 161,983 of NZ_BKCF01000003.1, forward strand.
TCCTGGCAAAATAGTGGAGGCATACAAAATGGACGAATCGCTCCGTTATGAGGTAGACCGAAATGAGCCAGAAATTAAAACACTATTTAATTTTGAAAACTCTCAAGGCATTCTAAGATTAGCCGAAAAATGTAACGGGAGCGGTGATTGCCGAAAATCACCAGACCCTGGAGGTGTAATGTGTCCAAGTTATCACGCTACAAAAAATGAAAAGGATACAACTCGAGCAAGAGCTAATATGCTTAGAGAAGTGTTGACAAACAATAATGCTACAAATAAATTTAACTCAACAGATTTAAAAGAAGTTTTCGATTTATGTTTAAGCTGTAAAGCTTGCAGTAGTGAATGTCCAAGTAACGTTGATATTGCTACCACAAAAGCAGAATTTTTATATCAATATCAAAAAGAAAACGGTGCGAGTTTTGCTACTAAATTATTTGCTAATAGTACAACAAACAATAAATTAGGAGCAGTTTTTCCAAGTTTAACTAATACAATTTTTACTAATAAAATTACTTCTTCACTATTAAAGAAAATAAGTGGTGTAGCAAAAGAGCGTTCATTACCAACATTAAACGTTTTTAAGAACAGTGATATTTCTAAAATAAAGCATGCAAAGAAAGTAGTTTTATTTGTTGATGAGTTTTCAAAATATTTAGATGGAAGTATTGCAAGAGATGCTGTTGATTTATTAAAAGGATTAAAATATAACGTTGAAGTAATTGATGTATTAGATAGTGCCCGCGCAATGATTTCAAAGGGTTTCTTAGATGAAGCTAAAATTGAGGCAACAAAAAATATAGACTATTTGAAAGATAAAATTTCAGAAACAATACCTCTCTTAGGAATTGAGCCTTCTGCTATTTTAGGTTTTAGAGATGAATATTTGAAGATGGTTGATGATGTGGACTCGGCGCAGCAAATTTCAGAAAACACATATCTTATTGAAGAGTTTTTAGCTTCTGAAATAGAAAATGGGAACATCACTGCTGCTCAATTTACTAAAGAAGTAAAAAATATTAAAATTCATATTCATTGTCATCAAAAGGCAATGAGTAATCAAAAAGTAACTTTTGATATTTTGAATCTACCATTAAACTATAAACCAACCATTATAACCTCAGGTTGTTGTGGTATGGCGGGTAGTTTTGGGTATGAAAAAGAACATTATCAAGTGAGTATGAAAATAGGGGAATTAAAGTTATTTCCTTCTGTAAGAAAAACTCCAGTAGATACTATTATTGCTGCAAACGGCACAAGTTGTAGACACCAAATTAAAGACGGAACACAACGCCAGGCATTACATCCTATTACAATTTTATATCAAGCACTACTTATTGAGTGAATGATGTGATAATTGTATGTAGATCTACAGGAATGTCTTCAATATTTTCTGCAAAATTTTTTTTTGTGATAGTTTCATTATAAGTGAATAAATTCCATTTTTTATTATTGTATTCTAATGCTGTGAGGTTTTCAATCCAGTCCCCACTATTAAGATACATACATGTGCCTTTATCTGTTATAACTTTTTTAATTATTGGTTGGTGAATGTGTCCACACACTACAAAATCAAAATTATTTTCAATAGCTAAAGATGTAGCAGTCTCTTCAAAATTGGTAACAAACTTCATAGCACCTTTTACACTATTTTTAATTCTTTTTGATAAAGAATATTTTTCTTTTCCCATTTTTAATAAAACACTATTTATAGCTCTATTGATTAAAATAAGAATGTCATATCCCCAACCTCCTAATTTAGCTATCCACTTGGCATATTGAACAGATACGTCAAAAACATCACCATGAAAAAACCATGCGGTTTTACCATCAAGGTTAAGATTAAGTTTATCCACTAATTCAAAATTACCTAAAAGTGAAGGAGAAAATTTACGTAGCTTTTCATCATGATTACCAGTGATGTAATAAACCTTTGTGCCTTTTGATGCAATTGTGATAATGCGCTTTAAGACCTTTAAATGAGATTTTGGGAAATAACTTTTCCTAAACTGCCAGATATCAATAATATCTCCATTAAGGATAAGATATTTAGGTTCTATACTTTGCAAGTAATCTAGAACTTCTTTAGCATGGCAACCATATGTGCCAAGGTGTAAATCTGAAATTACAACAACTTCTACAGATCGTTTCAAATGCGATTAATTTAATCGTAAAGGAATAAAAAGAAATTAAAGAATGCTTTATCTCAGTATTAACAGTGTGTTTTTAAAAAGTTAATCAAATTAATTATTAAAAGAAATAAGACTTGTTGAAGTCACTTGTGTACTCTCTGTAGGAATAGGTAGTTCAATACCTGTGGCTCCTAAATCTGCCAATTGATAATCAATTGTCACCTCAGAAAAGACAAGCCCGGTATTTGCAGCATAATAATTTTTTACTACAAGTGCATCTTGTGAAGCTAATAAAGGAATATTAATCACTGTACCACCTAAATCGATTGAAACTTCAATTTCTAAATTTAAAACTATTCTGGATGAAATTACATCCTCATAAGTAATAGGACCTACAGCATAACTACTCAAAATTGCATCTTGAATAGTTGTTGACGTGTAATTAATCGTAAGTGGTAATACCTCACCAGTATCTAATATAATATTCTCATTAAGTGTATTTGAAAGGGTACTTAACTGTGTATTAGCAGATGCATTAGCATCAAACAAGACAATATCATCTAATGGAATTGTAATTTCTGGAAACCCATCAACGGGAGTCTCTAATGCGCCATTAATAATAAATTGTCCATTAGATTTTCTTACTAAATTGTCTGCGAGTACAGTTATCATTAAACCATTACTAGGCTGTATTGCATCTAAATTAGTATATTCTTTACCATTAGATTGCTGTGTGCCCATTTCAAACATAGTGTCTTCTGTAGTGCCTAGTTCGTTTTCATTACCGTAACTCCAAGTGGCGCCAGCGGTTAGTGGAAAATAATCAGAAGTATTTGAAGAATCTGTGTTTGTGTCATCGTCACTATTACAGCTAATTAGCGCTGCTGCAAAAAGAAAGAGATAAATTTTTTTCATAGTATTTTTCGTTAAAAACGGACATCTTATTAATTAATTTTTACCTAATTTTTTTCAAATATAGCAAAATAGAATTTTGGCAATACTACCATCAAAAACAACATATTGCTCAATAATCAATAACATTAATATTTTTAAAAGTGGAGGCTATAAATTACATTTGTTGAAAACCCTTATTAATGGCAGGAAATACATTTGGTTCTACATTTAAAGTAACCACATTTGGTGAATCACATGGTGAGGCACTTGGCGGAATTATCGACGGATGTCCCGCAGGTCTTAAAATTAATTTTGATGCTATTCAAACAGAAATGCAACGAAGAAAACCAGGACAATCAAAAATAGTTACGCAAAGAAAAGAGCCAGATGCTGTAAAGTTTTTAAGCGGAATTTTTGAAGGAAAAACTACTGGAACGCCCATAGGATTTGTAATTGAAAACACAAACCAGAAATCTAAAGACTACTCACATATAAAAGACACTTATCGCCCGAGTCATGCAGATTATACATATGATAAAAAATATGGAATACGTGATTATCGAGGTGGTGGCAGATCTTCTGCTCGCGAAACTGCAAGCAGAGTAGCAGCTGGAGCTATTGCAAAACAATTGCTTTCAAAAATTAAGATTAATGCTTTTGTGTCATCGGTTGGGGATATATTTATTGACAAACCTTATCAAGATTTAGATTTTACTAAAATTGAAAGTAATGATATAAGATGTCCAGATACGCCAACCGCAAAAAAAATGATTACTCGTATAAATGAAATTAAAAAAGCTGGAGATACCATTGGAGGTACCATAACTTGTGTATTGCAAAACGTACCTGTAGGTCTTGGCGAGCCAGTTTTTGACAAATTACACGCACAACTTGGTAAAGCAATGTTATCAATCAATGCAGTAAAAGGGTTTGAATTTGGAAGTGGTTTTTGTGGGGCAAAAATGAAAGGGAGTGAACATAATGATTTGTTCAATGAGGATGGCACTACAAAAAGTAATCTATCAGGAGGTATCCAAGGAGGTATTAGTAATGGTATGGATATTTATTTTAGAGTAGCATTTAAACCAGTTGCAACTATTATGCAAAAACAAGAAACAATTAATAGTAAAGGTGAGTTGACCCAAATGCAAGGTAAGGGTAGACATGATCCTTGTGTTGTTCCAAGGGCCGTTCCTATTGTTGAGGCAATGGCTGCACTTGTTTTAGCAGATTTTTGGTTACTAAATAAAATGTCTAAATTGTGAGCTTACGCGAAAATTTTAAAGAGACAAAAAATGTAACCTTTGTTTAAAATTTCCGAAGCAACTGATACACAAATAAATAGTTTCGGTTTTAAACTGAAACTATATTAATATAATACACTTAAAGGCAAGAAATAATACATATGAAAAAATTAGCATTACACTGGCAAATACTATTAGGAATGGCTTTAGGAGTCATTTTCGCATTATTATTAACCAATTTTGCTTGGGGTAATGGTTTTATTTCAGACTGGATAAAACCCTTTGGAACAATTTTTATCAACTCCTTAAAGTTAATTGCTGTACCATTAATTTTTGCGTCTTTAGTAAAAGGAGTTTCAGATTTAAAGGATATTTCGAGTCTTTCAAAGATGGGATTAAGAACAATTATCACTTACGTTTTGACAACTGTAATTGCTGTTTCTATTGGGCTTGCTGTGGTAAACCTAGTTGGGCCAGGTAAAACAATTTCAGAAGAAACTAGAAGTGAACTCGTAGATGCATATGGAGGTGAAGCCGAGAAAAGGCAAGAAGCAGCAAAAAATCAAAAAGAAGCTGGGCCACTACAAGCACTCGTAGACTTAGTTCCAAGTAATATTGTAGGAGCTGCGTCAAGTAATGGCAATATGTTACAGGTAATTTTCTTTGCGATTTTCTTTGCAATTGGTTTAATACTTATTCCAGAAAAAGATTCAAAACCTGTTAAAAAATTCTTTGATGGATTTAATGAAGTCATACTCAAGATGATTGATTTGATAATGCTAGCAGCTCCTTATGGAGTATTTGCATTATTAGCCGCATTAGTTGTTGAAGCACCAAGCCCAGATTTATTTGCAGCACTAGGTATGTATGCAATATGTGTAGTTGGTGGATTAGCATTAATGGTAGGTGTTTATGTATTATTAGTTTGGATATTTACAAAAAGATCTCCATCCTCCTTTTTAAATGGAATTGCTCCAGCACAATTATTAGCATTTTCTACAAGTAGTAGTGCAGCTACACTGCCTGTAACAATGGAAAGGGTTGAGGAGCATCTTGGTGTTAAGAAAGAGGTGACTAGTTTTGTACTGCCTATTGGGGCAACAATTAATATGGACGGGACAAGCTTATATCAAGCCGTAGCTGCTGTTTTTATTGCACAAGCATTTGGGATGGATTTAAGTTTTAGTACGCAATTAGGTATTATTGCTACCGCAACTTTAGCATCTATTGGCTCTGCAGCCGTACCTGGAGCAGGGATGGTCATGTTAGTAATTGTTCTTGCACAAGCTGGAATTCCTGAGGCTGGATTAGCCTTAATTTTTGCTATTGATAGACCATTAGATATGTGTAGAACAGTCATAAACGTTACTGGAGATGCTACGGTATCTATGTTAGTGGCTAAATCACAAAACAAGTTAGGAGAGCCTCACATAAAAGATTGGGATGATAATTATAAAAAGTAATAATATGATAATATTGTCCTAAAGATTTAATAACTTAGTATTAAATTTATTACATTTAATTTGTAGTCCCAAATTCTACAACTTACCTATAACGCTATGGATTATTTTTAATTCTGTAGTTATGAAATATTTCTTTTTTGCAATTTTAATATCATTTACTGGTTATTCTCAAGTAGGTATTGGTACAATTAACCCAAGTCCAGCATCTATGCTCGACATTAATAGCACAATAGATAATGGTGCAACCTATCAAGGTTTGATGCCTCCTAAAATTCCTTTATCGACAGATTTATCAAAAATTAATGCAGGAATAACAGACATAGGGTTAATGGTTTTTGTTCAAGAAACCGGTTGTCTAAAAATGTGGAATGGTGCCACATGGGAAGATATTAAGTGTATAACTCCTATTTCTGGAACTGAAGTTAGTTTTGACAATGTCTCTCAGAGTTTAGTAGAGAATGCAGGAGGGATTACTTTTGAATTTACTATTAATAATCCATCAGCAACTACAGCATTAATAATTACAATTAGTCCAAATGAATATTTTGATATAGATGAAACTAACCCTGTTATGGTTACAATACCCGCAGGAACTACAAACTTTACCGCTGTAGATGTTTTCAATATTACAGATGATGCATCTATAGAGGGTAATGAACAAGTTGTATTTACTATTTCTGGAGTATCAGGAGGAGCTGGAGTTCCGTCTGTAGGAACGAGTAATCAACATACATTAACGATAATTGATGATGATGGGGTTTTATTAAACTTACCATACCAAGAATCTTTTGAAACTGATGGAAGTGGGGTTAGATATATAACATCAACACCAGAAGGTTTTAGATCTGGAAATAATGATGACTATTTTTCTAGAGCTCAAGATTCTGATTTTAATAATTACACAGGCGCAAATGAAATATCCTTTAACGGAAGCCCTGACGGTATATATTATTTTGCAGCTCAAGATATCGACGGGTTAACAGGGAGCAGTGGTTTTATGCAAACACTAACTATTTCAGGTATCGATATTACGGGAGGTATTAATCTACAGTTGGATGTTTTATTAGCAGAAGACGATGCTACAGAAGGTAGTGGACAACACTGGGATGGCGGAGATAATTTAATTATAGAATACCAAATAGATGGAGGTTTGTATCAAAAAGTACTCGCAATTGAATCTGAAATTAACGGCAGCAATGGTATTCCGAGAATAGATACCGATTTTGACGGTTTGGGAGATGGAGATGAAATAACAGATACATGGACTAACTACAATGGGGTAATTTCAGGAACAGGGACAACTCTAAATCTACGAATTAGTTTTTCATTAAATTCAGATAATGAGGATATTGCAATAGATAATATTAGAATTTCAAGTAACTAAATAAAAAGTAACTTCTAGATAAATTTTAGATGTTGCTTCGTTATTAGTTTAATTTCCGTCTTTTTGTATCTCTACACTATGTGGATATGGTATCTCTATTCCTGCAGCATCTAGTGCGATTTTTGCTTTTTCTAAAGTAGTAAAATAAACATCCCAATAATCTTCAGTACGACAAGCTGGACGTACTGCAAAATCTACTGAGCTATCATTTAATGCAGCAACTTCAACAAGTGGAGTAGGTGAGTCAAGAACTTTTTCTTGATCTGTTAGTACCTTCATTAATACATTTTTAGTTTGTTTAATATCTGCATCATAGCTAACTCCAATAGTATGAAATACTTTTAAAACTCCTTGTGTTGTATAATTTGTAATATTTCCATTAGACATGGCTCCGTTAGGGATTACAACAAGTTTATTTTGAGGTGTAATAATTTTTGTTGTAAAAATATCAATCTCTTTGACATTTCCTATTTCACCTTGGCCCTCAATTAAATCACCCAATTTATAAGGTTTTAATACCATAATCAACAAACCACCCGCTACATTACTTAATGAGCCCTGTAGTGCTAAGCCTACACCTAAAGCAAGACCTGCTAGTACTCCTGCAAGTGCAGTTGACTCAAACCCCAACAAGCCTAAACAAGTCATTATTAAAAATATTGTAAGCGCATATCTTAAAAGACTTAGTAAAAATTTTGCTATTGTTTTGTCTAAGCGTCCACCTTCACTTTTTCTTTTTACAACTCCTAATATTTTTTTTATAATAAACATACCAATAACTAATAAACCTATTGCTGAGAGCACTTTAGGTCCATAGTCGATTAACATATTTTTACCTTTTTCAAGGTAGTCTATAGATTGGTCAGTTACGTTTGAAAGTTCTTGTATGAGCATGATTATTAAAATATTGTGGTTGAAATAGCTAAAGTATTAAACTTATAATATATTGAAACTAATTTTTTTAACGCTTTATCGAAAAGCTAAGGTGTTATTAATCTTAATTAGTAATTTTAATATTTCAGAAAAACCAACAACTATGAATGTTTGCTTTATAATGTATCCTTGGGAAGAAATGGATGCCGAAAACGATTCCACACTAGCTATGATTAATGAATTTGCAAAACGTGGTCACGGCGTAGCGATTACAACTCCTGCAAATTTAACAATTAGAGATAGTGTTGCTTTTGCATTTTCAAGGTGTTTAAAACGTGCCGAAAAAATTTCGAGCAATCTAAAATCATTTCATTCTAAAGCTGAGTTTTATGATGAAATGTTACCCTTAGCTGGTTTTGACGTAATAATTCTTCGTAGCAACCCACCACTAGATATGATTATGCTCAATTTTCTAGATAGTGTGAAAGATGATGTTTTTATTATGAACGACCTTGATGGAATAAGGCGAGCAAATAATAAATTATATACAGCAGTATTTGAGGATGATAAAAATGAATTTATCCCTAGAACACATGTTACAAAAAATAAAGAGTACCTTAAAAAGACCATAAAAGAAGGACCAGATAAAATGATTTTAAAACCTTTAAATGGTTTTGGAGGATCTGGTGTTATTCTTATTGAAAAAAGAGCTATGAAGAGTATTAACTCCCTATTAGATTTTTATATTGATAATAAAGATGGCACATCAAACTATGTGATTCTACAAGATTATATTGAAGGTGCAGATCAAGGGGATGTACGCATATTGTTGCTTAATGGAAGACCCATTGGTGCAATGCGAAGAGTACCTGGAGAAGAAGATCATCGTAGTAATGTAAGTGCAGGAGGAAGCGTTCAAAAACACACATTAACTAAGCAAGAAAAAGAATTATGCCGTCGCATAGGTCCTAAATTAGTAAAAGACGGACTTTATTTTTGTGGAATAGATGTCATAGGAGGTATGCTTGTAGAAGTTAACGTTATGTCTCCGGGGGGAATTACATACATTAATAAAGTATATAAAACTAGATTACAAGAGAAAATAATCGATTTTGTAGAGGACAAAGTTCAAGAACGAGTTAATGCGTTTGAAAGAAGAACTAAGTTAAGAAAGCACGTTAAGGATGCATAAATTTTTATATTCTGAAATTTTAAAACAACGACACTTATGACTCGATTGCACATTTCAGAAATAATTAAAAATATTGAAAATGAAGTCCTCTTTGAAGCAGTTTCACAAGACTATTCTTTTACAATAAAAATTGATAACTATGTACCCTATGCCTGTGGTGCTGTACATGATGGACATCAATTTAGGAAAGAACTCTGGGAAAATTGCATACACACTGAGTATGATAGATGGTTTGAAGAAGACCCATGTACAAAAGAGTTTGTAAAAACACATCCCATAGTTATTGCTGGTTGTGACAGCCGTTTTGAATACGATTTAAATAGAGACCCCTCAAACGCTATATACGAAGATGCTTGGGGAAAGAAACTTTGGAGAACACCATTAGATAGTGACAACCGTAAAAGAGTCTTAAAAAACATACCGCTTTTTATACGGTAGTTCATGCACTAATAAATAAGCTTGAAGAAAAATTTGGACATGTAATAGTGTATGATATGCACAGTTATAACTGGAAGCGCTGGAATAGAGAAGTACCAGTAATCAATTTAGGAACATCAAATATTGATAATAAACGCTTTGAGAATTTTGCTGAAACATGGCGAGAATCTCTTTCAAGATTAAAATTACCTAATGAAATTAGTGCAACATCAAAAATTAATGACACCTTTCAAGGAAATGGTTATTTTCTGAAATATATTACCGAAAACTTTAAGAACACATTAGTACTTGCAACCGAATTTAAAAAAATATACTGTGACGAATTAAACCAAATTATTTTCCCAGAGGTCGTACACGCAATTGAACAACAATTACAATTTAAAATAAAAAAACACGCAGAAGAATTTATTAAAGCTCATAAGCAAAACTGAATATTTGGTATTTTTGCGATTAATGAAAACGAAAATGATAGCTTCCCCAAAAACAATCCACCCCAATCTTTATAAAATTGACAGAAATCTTAACGCACTAGTACAGAAAATTGAGCTGTTAAATTATATAAACCCTACAAATATAGAGCAAGAGAAAAGAAATTTTTTTAGTTCTAAATATAATGTAGCACCTAATTTTAAGTATCGCCGTATTGATTTTGATGCTCATAAATTACAACAGCACTTATTTTCTCAAGATATAGATAGTATTAATGATGAAGAATCACGCACGTTTTTTAGAGAAGTTATTTATGATTACTCTAGCTTAATTCAATGTATAGAAACCATTGGACAAGGCAATAAATTTTACTACAATGCATTAAAGGCTTTTGGAACTCCTACAGATAAAGATGTTGAGAACGCTAAGTTTATTTTACATTTTACTGATGATGAGCATGATAGCGAAATGTTACCTATGTACAATGCAGATGAGGCAGCTGCATATTTTAGAGAGTTTGTTAAACGATATGATTTTGAATTAAACATTAAATTTTCAAATAAAATATCGGCAGCAGCAATGGTGCAGAATAATACAAAAACACTCATCTTAAAAAAGAATCATCGCTACAGCTCTAATCAATTAAAAGTACTTGCAAACCATGAAATAGGAGTTCACTTAGTAACTACCTTTAATGGTATTAATCAACCACTAAAAATTTTCTATAATGGATTTCCTAAAAACGTTGAAACACAAGAAGGTTTAGCTGTTTTTAGTGAATACATGAGTAATTGTTTAACATTGCATAGATTAAAAGAATTAGCTTATCGTGTTATAGTAGCAGATAGTTTGCGCCGTGGATTCAATTTTTGCGACACTTTTGATTTACTCCATAATCAATATAAACTTAATAGGGAAGAAGCTTATAACATATCATTACGGGCGCATCGTGGTGGTGGATTTACCAAAGACTACACGTACTTAACAGGATTAAAAAAAGTGTATGATCGTTATCACAATGGTAAAAACCTTAATAATCTACTATCTGGAAAAGTATCATTAGATTATGTGCATATTGTTACAAAATGGCAAGAACAAGAACTAGCTGAAGAAAATAGGTATTCAAATCTAGCTTTTAATTCAAATGAGAATAAAAATGAAAAATTAGATTTTATTTTAAAGAACTTAAAGTAAAAATATTCACAAAAACTTTGCCTTCAAATCTGGAGTAGGAATCATACAACTATCCTTCTTGCCATACCATTTATAACGGTTTTTAGCAATATAATCATAAACACCATTCCTAATAAATTTTGGAATAATAATAAAGCCAAATAACAATGGCCACGCGCCTGTTAACTTCTTTGCAGCGTGGAGAGCTGCAGAGGATTTTGTATATGCCTTACCATTTTTAATAAGTACAATTGAATCTGTATTTTTTGGATCAATATTATGCTTAGATAATAAAGATTTTCCTGGTTCTTCTTGTAAAGCACCAAATCTAAAAACATGATCCTTATCTCTTTGAATAATAAAATTGACAGAGCTATTGCAAAGATTACAAACTCCATCAAATAAAATTATTTCGTGGTTTTCCTTTATCATTATATTTCCTTAAACCTTTTCTAAATCTTCTAAGCTAACATTAGTTGTAAAAATGCCATAATTTACTGTTGCTTTTTTCTTTTCAATTTTATCAATTGTACCTATCGCTTTACCATCAATCATTCGCACTCTATCGCCTTCTTTTAAAGTTACTTTTGGTTTAGGAGGTGGAGCTTTTTTAGCTTCGGCTTTTGCTTGTTTTTTACGTTCTCTAATTACCTCTACTTTTTTCTCAACTTCCTGTTGTGTAATACGTTCTTTTGCTTTTATTGCTTTTTTCTTTTTTGGTGCAATTTTTTTACGTTTTGTATTTTCAACAAGTACCATTTTAAAAAGTTCATCAAAAAGCACTTTTTTCTTTTTATTATTATGAAACCTCTCTGCTAATGAGTCGAATTTTTTACCAATACTTATCAGTTTTTGATTCGCATCGTATAGTTCTTGATAGTTTTCAAGTTTTTCTTGAACCTTTGCATTAATTTGCTTTAATTGTTTTTCCTCATTTCGTGCTTTCTCTGCAGATGATTCCAGTGATTCTGATGTTTTACGCAGTTTAGAACGCTCTTTTTGCAAATTAGCAATTGACTTATCAAATCTAATCTTTCCACGCTCTACCTTCTTTTTTGAGCGATTAATCAAACTGTATGGTATCCCGTTTTTCTGCGCTACTTCAAATGTAAATGAACTTCCTGCTTCGCCTAAAAACAACTTATAAAGTGGTTCTAGTGTTTTACTATCAAATAACATGTTTGCATTAATTGCATGCGGTAATTCATTAGCAAGTAGTTTTAGATTTGCATAATGTGTTGTAATAATTCCAAATGCTTCCCGCTCATAGAAAACTTCTAGAAAAGTTTCGGCTAGAGCGCCTCCTAATTCTGGATCACTTCCAGTTCCAAATTCATCAATTAAAAATAATGTTTTGTTGTTACATTTCCGAAGAAAGTGATTCATCTTTTTTAACCTATAACTATATGTACTCAAGTGATTTTCAATAGATTGATTATCCCCAATATCTGTTAACACTCTATCAAAAAAACAAATTTCGCTTTGCGGTTCAACAGGAATCAACATTCCACTTTGAAACATTAACTGTAATAATCCTACTGTTTTTAATGTGATACTTTTTCCGCCAGCATTAGGTCCAGAAATTACAATAATGCGCTCTTCATGTTTCAACGAAATGCTTTGAGGAAAAGTTTTTTCTTTTCTTTTCTTGTTGGCCACCAACAATAATGGATGGTATGCATTGATTAAAGAAAGCGAACGCTCTTGTGATACTATAGGTAAAACACCATTAATTTCATTTGCATATCTTGCCTTAGAAAATGTGCTATCAATCTCAATTAAATAATTTTGATAGGATACTAATAGCTCTTTGTAGGGGCGTACATATTCGGTAAGCATTTTAAGAATTCGCTTAATTTCTTCGCGCTCCTCATAGTATAAATTACTAAGTTCTGTTGTAAACTCATATGTTTCTAAGGGCTCAATGTAAACAATACTTCCCGTCTTTGAAGTCCCATGAACAGTACCTTTTACCTTACGACGATGCATTGCTTTTACGGCAAGTACACGACGATTATCTACTACAGACTCTTTGATTTCATCCAAATAATCTGCACCAGAATAGCGACTCAATGCTTTTCCAAATGATGAGTTTATTTGCCCTTTTACAACATTTAATCGTCTTCGAATTATCAATAATTCTTGCGAGGCATCATCTTTAACTTCACCATATTTATCAAAGATGCTTTGTATTTTTTCTGAAATATGAGACACATAATCTATTTGCGAAGCATGACCATTAAGGTAAACGTAAAACTCATGAAACTTTGCAAAGAATTTTAAAAGAATTCTAGTTGTCTCAGTAATTGTTAATATTTTTCGAAAACCCGAAGTTTCCAAAATACTATTTTCAATATCTAATAATTGAAGCTCTTTAAAAACAGGTTCAAAGCCGTGATTGGGAATAGGGGAGTCACTACCAAAAGACGCTAAGTATTCTTTAACACGGTAAAGCTCTGGCTCAATTTCACTTCTATCTTTAAATGGTTGTGTGTTTAAAACATATTCCTTTCCAGGGGCAGTTATACTAAACTGAGATACCTGCTCTAAAACTGTTTTAAATTCTAAATCCTCTAAGGTTTTATTGTCTATTTTTATCATACGTGTCCCAGAAAATTGGGATTATTATTCAAAGTAAGCTGATGTAATACATTTCAGACTACACTATTTTTCTATTTCATTTCATTGCGAAAGGTAACCACAATGGCTAATTTTACGCATAATTATTTAGTAACAAAAATACGCATTATGAAGATAAATATTGAGGCAAGTTGGAAGCGAGTTTTAGAAGCCGAATTTGAAAAAGAATATTTTAAAAATCTTATCAATTTTGTCAAAACCGAATATTCAAAATACACTTGTTTTCCTCCAGGGAAATCAATTTTTTCTGCTTTTGAGCATGCTCCCTTTAACGATGTTAAAGTTGTAATTATTGGACAAGATCCATATCATGGTCAAGGGCAAGCAAACGGCTTATGTTTTTCTGTGGCAGATGGAATTGCAATCCCTCCTTCTTTACAGAATATTTATAAAGAAATTAAAACAGACTTAAATATTGATATTCCTGGAAACGGAAACTTGGAACATTGGGCTTCCCAAGGAGTATTGTTACTAAATGCAACACTTACAGTGAGGGCACATCAAGCAGGGAGTCACCAAAAAAGAGGTTGGGAGAAATTTACCGATGCTGTAATTCATGAAATTTCAACTAAGCGTGAAGGTGTAGTATTTTTACTTTGGGGAGGATACGCGAAGAAAAAAGGAGCTAAAATAGATAATACAAAACATTTAGTATTAACAAGTGGTCATCCATCACCACTTAGCGCAAATAGAGGATATTGGTTTGGAAATAGTCATTTTAGTAAAACTAATAATTATCTAATTTCACAAAAAAAGTCACCAATAGTATGGTGACTTTTTAAACTTAAAATAAAAATATAAAAAAATTACTCGTCTTCGGGGATGGTTGGCTCGGTAGCATCATTACAGCTAAAGTGTAATAACAGAAAGTTAGTAACTAAAAGTGAACCGAGTATTATTAAAAAAGTAGTCATAGTTATGAGATTATATAACTAAGATGCATAATTGTTTAATGGGTTGCGTTAATTGTTGCAAAAAAGTTAAATTTTTCTCAATTATTTTTTATTTAACTAAATAGATGCTGAATATCAATTAGTTACAAAAAAAAATTAAATTAAAAAAAATTGTTATAATGAAGCTAAAATTTCCGAAGTATCAACAGTTTTTTCAATTAAATCTAATTGTAATAACTTTTCTTGTACTTTTTGAACTTGCTTGTCAGTAAGATTATCTTGACTCCACTCAGTAATAGAAAGCCATTGATTTACATCTTCAACTTTTTGTTCATATCTATTTGAAATCATATTTTCAATAGAAGGAATCTCTTTAAATTCTAATGTGGTTTTATTTATAATCTCTAAAATTTTTCTAATTGCTTCTGCATTATTTTGCAAAACTTCATTTCTAACTGCAATTACAAAACAAGGCCAAGGAGTAGGGCATTCTCCTACAATATTAAAAGGCCCATTATCAACGTAAGGCTTAGTCGTAAATTTTTCCCACATAAAATAATCGCCCTTACCTTCGGGAAGACCTTTTAAAGCTCCATCTAAGTTTTTAATGACTTCAAATTTTAAGTCTTCTTCAGTATTCCAACCTTGATTTTCGGCATTTACGTAAGCCATTAAATGTGATCCAGAACCGTACCTACTGATGGCTGCATGAGTTCCTTTTAAACTAGAAATTGTCTCGTAATTACTATTCTTAGCAACATGAATTCCCCAAATTAATGGTGATTGTACAAATACTTGAACAATTTTACAATCATTTCCTTTAATGATATCTCTAATAATTCCTTCTGTTAAAATGACAGCCATATCAATTTTACCTTCACGCAAAGCGTTACACATTTGGCCAGTACCTCCATAATAATCCTCCCAGCGCAAATTGATGTCAAACTCATGATATTCTTTATCTCGTAACGTTAAATACCAAGGTAAATTGAAATGTTCTGGCACTCCGCCAATTTTAAGTTGCTTCATTATTATAATAAATCTAGTGTCTTTTTTATAAGTTTATCTACTATTGTGCCAGGGGTTTCACTAAATTCTCCAGTGGCTCTATTTGCTAAAATTGCATTTAAAGAAATTGCACGATGCCCTAAAAGTTTTGAGAGTCCATAAATGCCCGAAGTTTCCATCTCTAAATTTGTAATTTTTTTATCATTATACTCAAACGCTTGCAATTTATCATTCAATGCAGCATCTTCAGTTTGCAATCTTAAAACACGTCCTTGAGGTCCATAAAAACCAACGTTAGTTGCTGTAACTCCTGGAAGAATATCTTCTTCGGAAATGAAACGACTCAATAAATCTTCGTCTGCTAAAACAACATAAGGAGCAGATTTTTTAGGATTCCAATTTGTAAATTTCTGAAATGCTTCGGAAAAATTACTGTTCAAAAATGAAACGTTTTTATAAAAATGAAGCAAATTATCAAACCCTATTGCAATTTCAGAAGCTAAAAAACTTCCTACTTTAATATTAGGTTGAATAGCACCACTTGTTCCTATTCTTATAAAATCTAATTGTTGAAATTGAGACTTTATCGTTCTTGTTTTAAAATCAATATTAGCTAATGCATCGAGCTCATTAAATACAATATCAATATTATCTGTCCCTATTCCTGTTGAGATAACAGTAATTCTTTTTCCTTTATAAGTCCCTGTTTGGGTTTTAAACTCTCGTCTATGCACACTAACTTCAATGTTATCAAAATGTTTTGTAACAGTTTCTACACGGTCAGGGTCGCCTACTGTAATTATAGTATTTGCAATTTCACCAGGTTTTAAATTAAGATGATAAATACTCCCATCAGGATTTAAAATAAGTTCGCTATTTTTTATTGATTCCAATCGTATTTTTTTATTTTGACTACTGACTACTGACTACTGACTACTGACTACTGACTACTGACTACTAAACTCAACCTCCTACACGTTTAGTTTTAAAACCTTTATCTTGAAGAAACTGCATTATTTTATCACGGTAATTACCTTGAATAATTATTTGTTCGTTTTTAAAACTTCCTCCTACACTTAACATCTTTTTTATCTCTTTTGCTAATTGCTTAAAGTCACTATCAGCTCCCGTATATCCCTCAATAATAGTTATAGGTTTACCTTTTCTCTTTTCATATTTACAAATCATTGGTTCTTCTTGTAACCAAAGTTTGTCTTCTGTTTCAATTTTAGGTAAATCCTTTTCCTCATGGTCTGGAAATAGGTTTTTAAGTTGGTCTTTTAAGTCCATGGAATAAGTTATTTCAAAACCGCTCAAAATAAATTTTTAGCGAGTACTAATTAAAGGTTATTATTTTTTAATCAATCCAATCTCAACTAATCGCTGATGTAAAAATTCACCAGCTGTAATATCATCAAATGCTTTAGGGTGTTCTTCATTTACACATTCTGGCATGCAATTTAATTTCATATCTCCACGAGGATGCATAAAGAAAGGAATTGAAAATCTAGGATTTCCCCATTCTTCTTTTGGAGGATTTACAACTCTGTGTATTGTTGAACGCAATTTATTGTTAGTATGTCTTTCTAGCATATCACCTACATTAATGACTAATTCATCTTCTTGTGGAATTGCATCAATCCACTCGCCATCTTTTCGTAATACTTGCAATCCACCGGTAGAAGCTCCCATTAATAAAGTAATCAAATTTATATCTCCATGAGCTCCAGCACGCACCGCACCTTTAGGTTCTTCTGTAATAGGAGGATAATGGATGGGACGAAGAATACTATTCCCATTTGCTGCCCAATGGTCAAAATAATGTTCATCAACTCCTATATATAATGCGAGAGCTCTCAAAACATATATGCCTGTTTTTTCTAGCATTCTATAGGCTTCCATTCCAGTTTTATTAAAATCTGGAAGTTCGCTTACAACTACATTTTCAGGATAATCTTCTGAGAGGTTGGCGTCTGCACTTGGTTCTTGTCCAAAATGCCAAAACTCTTTTAAATCTCCTTCTTTCTTTCCTTTTGCATGTTCTTTTCCAAAGCTAACATAACCACGTTGTCCACCAAGCCCTTCAATTTCATACTTCTTTTTGGAAGCGACATCTAATGCAAAAAATGCTTTTATTTCTTTATATAATTCTGAAACCAACTCATCATTTAAAAAATGATTTTTTAAAGAAACAAAACCAATTTCTTCGTATGCGCTACCTATAGCTTCAACAAATTTTTGTTTTCGTTTAGGGTCATCACTGATAAAATCGGCTAAATCTACACTAGGGATATTATTCATAGTTATTTTTTTTAGAATTACAAAGATACCAAAATAGCATATTATTTCCTCATTGAAAAAAAGCAGATAATTTAATGTGTAATACCCTATTTTTTCTAAATTTGATATCTTATATAGCTTCAAAATGAGTACAGAAACTACACAAAAAATTCACTTCGATTATAAACGTGGTGATATAAAAGAAGAAACACTTTTACATCTTTATAAGTCAATGCTTAAGCCTCGAATGATTGAGGAAAAAATGCTAATATTATTAAGACAAGGAAAAATTTCAAAATGGTTTAGTGGGATAGGGCAAGAAGCAATTTCGGTAGGAATTACAACTGTTCTAGACAAAGAAGAATATATTTTGCCAATGCATCGCAATCTTGCCGTCTTTACTACGCGCGAGATTCCATTATATCGTTTATTCTCTCAATGGCAGGGAAAAGCTAATGGTTTTACAAAAGGTAGGGACCGCAGTTTTCATTTTGGAACACAAGAGTTCAATATTGTGGGAATGATTAGTCATTTAGGTCCACAGTTTGGTGTCGCAGATGGTATTGGTCTTGCTAATAAATTAAAAGGAAATAATCAAGTTTGTGCTGTTTTTACAGGAGAGGGAGGTACAAGCGAAGGTGATATTCATGAGGCTTTAAATGTAGCTTCAGTATGGCAATTGCCTGTGCTTTTTTGTATTGAAAACAATGGGTACGGTCTTTCAACCCCTACAGATGAGCAATATAATTGTGAAAATCTAGCCGATCGCGGAAAAGGGTATGGCATGGAATCTCATATTATTGAAGGAAATAATATTCTTGAAGTTTACTCAAAAGTAAAATCGCTTGTTGAGGATATGCGAATAAATCCACGTCCAGTATTACTAGAATTTAAAACCTTTAGAATGCGTGGGCATGAAGAGGCGAGTGGCACTAAATATGTACCGCAAGATTTAATGGATGAATGGGAACAAAAAGATCCACTGATTAATTTTGAAAATTTTCTTATTTCAGAAAATTTAATTACTGAGATTTTTATTGATGAACTAAAAGCAGAAATAAAAGTTGAAATTGATGCAAATTTAGATCTAGCATTTAATGAAGATGTTATCAAAGCAAATTTAACTACTGAATTAGATGATGTGTTTCAAAATCATATATATCAAGAATTTAACCCAAATAAAGATACAGAGGAGCTTCGCTTGATTGATGCAATATCACAAGGTTTAAAACAGGCAATGAGACGGCATGAAAATTCAGTTATTATGGGACAAGATATTGCCGAATATGGTGGTGTTTTTAAAATTACTGAAGGGTTTTTAGAGGAGTTTGGAAAAGAAAGAGTACGCAATACTCCTATTTGTGAATCTGCAATTGTCTCTGCCGCAATGGGACTTTCAATAGCTGGATATAAAGCTATCATGGAAATGCAATTTAGTGACTTTGCAACATCTGGCTTTAATCCTATTGTAAATTACCTTGCTAAATCACATTATCGTTGGAACCAAAATGCAGATGTTGTAATACGTATGCCTTGTGGTGCTGGGGTTGGAGCTGGTCCATTTCATAGTCAAACTAATGAAGCTTGGTTTACACATACACCTGGATTAAAAGTAGTGTATCCCGCATTTCCTTATGATGCTAAAGGTTTAATAGCATCTGCAGTAGAAGATCCTAATCCAGTTATGTATTTTGAACATAAAGCCTTGTACAGAAGTATTCGCCAAGAAGTGCCAACTGATTACTATACAATAAAAATAGGTAAAGCTGCTATTTTAAAAGAAGGAAACGACATAACAATCATCACTTATGGGGCAGGGGTACATTGGGCTTTAGAAACATTAGAGAATAATACACACATATCAGCAGATCTTATTGATCTACGTACACTAGCTCCATTAGACACTGATGCAATTTATACTTCAGTTAAAAAAACAGGAAGAGTTATCATTTTACAAGAAGACGCAATGTTTGGAGGTCTTGCTAGTGATATATCTGCAATGATATCTGAAAATTGCTTTGAACAATTAGATGCACCTATCAAAAGAGTAGCTAGTTTAAATACACCTGTACCATTTGCTGCCAATCTTGAGGAACAGTATTTGTCTAGAGGTAGATTTGAAACTTCTTTGCTGGAATTATTAGAATATTAAATTCTTTATAAAGACAATTATAATTTCACAATTGCAATGTCTATTTTAACATAAAAAGTGTTAAAATAGACATTATCTATTTTATAAAGTTAGTATTTTCAATGTACTACCATAAAACCAAAGGGTTTTAATCATTTAACATTTATAGTTAAACTTCATACAAACTGTATACAACTAAAGCTGTATGACTATAAATTTGAAGTATTACTAACAATAAAAACAAACATTATGATACGTTGGATTATTATCTTTTTAGTTATTGCACTTATTGCTGCTGTATTAGGATTCGGTGGGATTGCTGGAGCTTCTGCAGGTATTGCAAAAATTATTTTTTACATCTTTTTAGTTATACTAGTTGTATCTCTTTTAATGAGAATTCTAAGAAAATAATTTTAATTTAAATTAAAACTACAACCTATGAAAAAATTAGTTATGCTTATTGCTTTAGGATTCGCCGCAATTTCTTGTGGTGTTCCTAAAACAGTAATTCAATCAAAAAAAGTTATAAAAGGACAATGGCTGCTTAACACTATTACTTACGATCAGTCAGGAACTTACAATATGACGGTATTTAATGACACTTCAAAAGAATGTTTTGAAGGAAGTTTATGGCGTTTTATTCCTAATAACAATACTGGTGTTTACTCAATTGGAGGTGATTCATGCCCAAATGGAGATAGAAATTTTGTATTCACAATTCAAGAAGTTGATGCAGAAAGTGGTTATTATGACTTTCTACTAAAACCAACTAATGAAAAAGGAAAATCTGATACAAATATTGGTTTCAGAGTACGTCTTACACAATTAAGTGAGTCAAATATGCAGTGGGAACAAAATGTAATGCTAGACGGTAAACCTTTTGCATTCAAAATGAATTTTTCAAAAACCGAATAAACCAAACTTATGAAAACATATATCAAAAAAATATCGATTTTAGCAATGAGCATAGTCTTAGTTGCAGGAATGACAAGTTGTGAGGCAACTAGAAATGCTAACAACAAACAAAAAGGAGCCGTAATTGGAGCCACTGGAGGTGCAGTACTTGGTGCTATATTAGGTAATAATATAGGAAAAGGTGGTAATGGAGAGTTAGGAGCTGTTATAGGTGGTGTAGTTGGTGGTGGTGCTGGTGTACTTATTGGTAACCGTATGGACAAGCAAGCTCAAAAAATTGAGACTGAAATTCCAGGTGCTAAGGTAGAGCGTGTTGATGATGGTATTGTTGTAACATTTGATGAAAACAGTGGTGTTTATTTTGAAACCGCAAAATATAATATTAACAGTGCATCACAATCTACTCTTGACAAACTTGCTGGTGTACTTATTGAATATCCAGATACAAATGTTCTAGTTGTAGGTCACACAGATAGTGTAGGTAGTGATGTCAATAACATGACATTATCTAAAAATAGAGCGATGTCTGTTACTAATTATTTTACAGGAACTAAAGGTCTTAGTTCAAGTAGATTTACTACAAACTGGTATGGCGAGCAATCACCTATGGGTGATAACGCAACTGCAGAAGGTCGTGCTATGAATCGTCGTGTGAACATTGTAATTGTTCCTAATGAAAAAATGAAGCAAGACGCACAAAATCAAGCAAATTAAAAAGTATTTTAGTATATTTTTAAACCCATTCATTTTATTTATGAATGGGTTTTTTTCTTGTTGAAAGTATTCCGATATTTAATTAATGCATAATACAACAGATTTTGATGTTATAATAATTGGAGGTGGACTCGCTGGACTAACAGCAGCGCTCCATTTATCACAAAATAACATCAAAGTTTTAGTAATTGAAAAATACAAATTTCCTCATCATAAAGTTTGTGGTGAGTATGTATCTAATGAAGTACTTCCATATTTAAATAATTTGGGTATTTTTCCATTAACTCATGGAGCAAAAAGTATTACACAGTTTCAAATAACAACTAATGCTGGCAAATCCATCAAAACCCAACTTCCCATGGGAGGTTTTGGAATGAGTAGGTTCACGTTAGATATGTTGCTATTTGAAAAAGCTTCAAAAACCAGCCAATTTTTAATTGACACCGTGATAGATATAAACTTTTCTTCGGAAATTTTTAGGGTGGAAACCAGTGGTAATAAAAAATACACCTCGTCTTATATCTTGGGCGCATTTGGAAAACGTTCTAATTTAGACATTAAATTAAACCGAAATTTTATTAAGCAAAAATCACCTTGGTTAGGTGTCAAAGCACATTATGAATATGATATGCCAAATAATAAAGTAGCATTACATAATTTTAATGGTGGCTATTGCGGACTTTCAAAGACCGAAACTAATGCCGTTAATGCTTGTTATTTGACAACTTTTAATTCGTTTAAAAAACATGGTGATATTGATACATTTCAGAAAAAAGAATTATCTAAAAACCCTCATCTAAACCATTTTTTCAATAACTCTAAAATGTTATTTGAAAAACCATTAACTATTAGTCAAGTTTCATTTCAGAATAAAAAACTGGTAGAAAACCACATTGTAATGATAGGGGATAGTGCAGGATTGATTCATCCACTTTGCGGAAATGGTATGGCAATGGCCATTCACAGCGCTAAGTTGTTTTCAGAAATATTCATAAAATTTAAAGACTTAAAGACTAGAGATTTTATAGAAAAAACCTACACACAACAATGGGAAAAAACATTTTCAAATCGTCTAAAAACAGGAAGCCTCATACAACGAGTATTATTGAAACCTACGCTAGCAAATACTGTATTTAAAGCAGCCAAATTAGCACCTTCAATCCTACAACACATTATTAAACGTACACACGGGAACGTAACAATATGATTACATTTTCAAACACACAGCGTTCAAAGCAGTCCGAAATAATGGATAATTTTGATCTGCAAGGAAAAGAGATGGAAACACTTTTAACAGATTTAAAAAAAGTAAATTCATTACTTGGCGGAACAAACATTACTATTGACGGAATAAAAAAATTACTCAAAAGCCACAATATTTCAAAACCTATAATAATAGCAGATATAGGTTGTGGTGATGGAGAATTATTAAGAAAATGCGCTAATTATCTTCGGAAATTAGACTATAATTTTTCCTTAATTGGTATTGATGCAAACCCCTTTATTTTAAAAGAAGCCCAAAAGAGATCCATAGACTATCCTGAAATTTCATATCAAACTTTAAATATTTTTTCTGAAGAAATAAAAACATTAAATATAGATATTTCGCTTTGCACACTTTTTTTACATCATTTTAGCAATGAGAAGATTACACAAATTTTAAAACTTTTAAACAAACAATCTAAAATTGGTATAGTTGTAAATGATTTACAGAGAAGTAAGATTGCCTTTAAACTTTTTAAAGCATTTAGTGCTATTTTTATAAAAACTAAGATTGCTAAACATGATGGGCTTGTGTCTGTGGCTAGAAGTTTTAAAAAAGAAGAACTCATTGAACTTGCTAATAATATCCATAATCAAAAATCATTTATAAAATGGAAATGGGCCTTTAGATATCAATGGATTTTATATTCTAATAACTAGTGTTTTAAATTACCAATACTTTGAAAGTATAAATATTTATTTTAATAAATGTCTTAAAAAATATATGCCAGTAAAAATAACAGCAGTTGCAAAACAACTTCCTAAATACTTTAGAGAAACAAAAGAAATTATTCCTTTCGTAGAACAGTGGATGATCAACCAAGATAGCCGTTTTAAACGTAAAGTGGTGAAAATTTTTGAAGGTGCCGGTGTAGATAAGCGTTATAGTATTATGGATCCTATTGAGGTATTTACAAATCCTAGTTTTGAGGCACGTAATGACATTTATGTTCGCGAAGTAAAAAATTTAGGGAGTCAAGCATTAGCAAATGCATTAAAAAAAACTAGCTGGAAACCAACAGATATTGACTTTATAATTACAGTAAGTTGTACAGGCATTATGATTCCATCTGTTGATGCATATTTAATAAACGATTTTAAAATGCGTCAAGACATTGTGCGTTTACCTGTAACAGAAATGGGTTGTGCAGCAGGAGTTTCAGGTATTATTTATGCTAAAAATTTTTTAAAAGCAAATCCAGGAAAAAGAGCGGCTGTCATTGCAATTGAAGCTCCAACAGCAACATTTCAATTAGATGATTATTCAATGACAAATGTGGTGAGCGCTGCAATTTTTGGTGATGGTGCTGCATGCGTATTGTTATCTTCAAATGATGAAGATAAAGGTCCTAAAATTTTAGCTGAGGAAATGTATCATTTTTATGATGCGACTACAATGATGGGATTTAAACTTGTAAATACAGGTTTACAGATGATTCTGGATAAAGAAGTTCCGCAAACAATTAGCAATCATTTTCCTGCTATTGTACACCCTTTTTTAGAAAAAGCAGGAAAAAAAATAGAACAAGTTGACCATTTGATATTTCACCCTGGGGGAAAAAAAATTGTACAAACGGTTGAAGAGTTATTTGGGAGCCTTGGAAAAAACATAGATGATACAAAAGAAGTTTTACGTAAATATGGGAATATGAGTAGTGCAACAGTACTGTACGTTTTAGAAGAATTTATGGAAAGAGATGTGACAAAAGGTGAACTAGGATTGATGTTGAGTTTTGGTCCAGGATTTTCGGCGCAACGCGTATTGCTTGAGTTTTAAAAATTAATAGAAGATAAATGAGCAATTTAAACTATGTATTAATCTTAGGAGGTAGTAGCGGCCTTGGACTTGCTACTGCACAAAAACTCGCTACTTCTGGTTACAATATTTGCATTGTACATCGTGACAGAAAAAGCAGCCTAAATGTTTTTGACAAACAAATAGATTTAATGAAAACTTACGGAGTTGAAGTAATTACATTTAATATGGATGCATTGAAAAAAGAAACAATTACAACAGTTCTTAAAAAATTACCTGAGGACAGTGTGAACATTTTAATTCATAGCATTGCTAAGGGCAGTTTACAGCCATTAGTATCTGAGAATAGTACATTATCAAAAGAAGATTTAGATATCACATTACACGCCATGGCTACAAGTTGGTGGCAATGGACGCAAGCTTTAATTAAAGAAAATAAAATAGTTGCTCAAATGAGAAACATCGCATTTACTAGCGAAGGAAACACCAAGGTATGGAATGGTTATGGAGCAGTTTCTGCAGCAAAAGCCACACTTGAAGCCTTAATGAGACAAATGGCAGTCGAGTTGGCACCGCTTGGGATTACTACAAATTGTATTCAAGCTGGAGTAACACAAACGCCATCATTTAATATGATTCCAGAAAGTGATACATTAGCAAAAGGAGCCACGCAACGTAATCCATTTAATCGTATGACAATGCCAGAAGATGTTGCAAATGCTGTATGGTTACTTGCACAACCAGAAGCAAAATGGATCAATGGAAATGTTTTAAAAGTTGATGGGGGAGAAAGTTTAAAATGATGATGGATTTTTAAAGTGAGACTATGGAACAAATTAGAGTCATATTTTATGTATTAAGTTCTTTCTTTGCTACAGAAAATGGACAAATAGCATCAGAATTTACTACCGTAACTATTGACCCAGTAAATAGTAAGATTGAAATTGTACTGGAAAAATTATTTACAGTTTTACAATCAGAAGATGATAAACAGCTTGTAAAAAGTGAATGGCATAGATTAAATAAGAATAATATAGAGAATTTGAATTGGGCAAATGACTTAAAAAATTTCGTCAATAAAACAATTTTAATCACAGAAACCGAAACAAAGACTCAAGTTAAAATAGAATTAAATTATAAAAGCGAAAAGGATTTAGAAACATTAGGAATTTGGTATAAGGAATCTGAAAATCAATTTGCAATCAATTACCTCCCCGACAATAATTTAGAAACTAAAGAAGGAGTTTTAAGGGACATCTATTGGTATTTTAAAGCAGATAGTATTTTCAAATTTAAAATGGAGCCTTTTCTTAATATGCCAACAAAATATAAAAAAGATAAAAAACCGTTAATCGATATTATAAAACAATAGAAAATAAGAAATGGACCTAGATAATATACTTGCTAAATTGCCATATTCAACTCCATTTCTTTTTGTTGATTCGCTGAGTGAGGTCAATGAAAGTGGAGCAACTGGGTTTTATAAATTCAAAGAAGACAGTTTCTTTTATAAAGGACACTTTAAAAATAACCCCATAACTCCAGGTGTAATTTTAACCGAATGTATGGCGCAAATAGGTGTAGTTTGTTTAGGTATTTTTTTAATGGAAGCCGAAATATTAAAACATCAAAGTGTAGCAATGTCAACTACTAATATTGACTTTTATAAACCGGTATTTCCAGGAGAAAAGGTAAAAGTGGTTTCAGAAAAAATGTACTTCAGGTTTAACAAATTAAAATGTAAAGTGCGTATGCTCAATGAAAAAAACGAAGTTGTTGCTCTTGGAGAAATAAGCGGGATGATTGGCTAATAAAATTGGTCATCAATAATTAAAATTTAAAACAAAGAATATCAAAAAAAGAGTTGTCATAACAGGAATGGGTATATGTGCACCTAACGGAGTAGGACTTCCTGCATTTACTAAATCAATTAAAAAAGGTATTTCAGGAATACGTTTTCAGCCCCAAATGGAGCAAATGAAATTTTCTTGTCAAATAGGTGGAATTCCAGAAATTTCCGAAGAAAAAAAGAGGGAATATTTTACCGAATTACAACTTAGAAACTTTAACGCTAACGGAATTTTATACGGTGTTATCGCTGGAATGGATGCTTTAAAAGATGCAGGCATAAACACTAAAAATCAAGAAGATACCCCTAATTGGAATCTTGGAATCGTGTTTGGTGTTTCTACAAGCGGAGTCGATAAATTTAGAGAATCAATTTATAAAATAGATGATGCTAATGTACGTAGATTAGGGAGTACCGCAGTAGCTCAAACAATGATGAGCGGCGTTAGTGCATATTTGAGCGGAATGATTGGTGCAGGAAATATGGTAACAACAAATAGTGCAGCTTGTGCTACAGGAACAGAAGCGATCATCATGGGGTATGAACGTATTGCTAATGGACAAGCAACTCAAATGCTTTGTGGGAGCAGTGGTGAAGATGGTCCATACATTTGGGGAGGATTTGATGCAATGAAAGTCATTTCATACAAATATAATGATGAGCCAGAAAAAGGATCGAGACCAATGAGCGCAACAGCTTCGGGTTTTGTTCCAGGAAGTGGGGCAGGAGCTTTGTTGTTAGAATCATTAGAAAGCGCACAAGAAAGAGGTGCAACAATCTATGCCGAAGTTCTTGGCGGTCACGTAAATAGTGGAGGTCATAGAGGTACTGGAAGTATGACCGCACCTAACAGCGAAGCAGTACAACGATGTATAAAAAAAGCGATTGAGCATGCTGGTATTAATGTTTCTGAAATTGATTATATCAACGGGCATTTAACAGCTACAACAAAAGACGCTTTAGAAATTGAAAATTGGTCAAAAGCCTTAAATAGAAAAGGATTAGATTTTCCATATATCAATTCGCTTAAAGGTATGACAGGGCATTGTCTCGCAGCTAGTGGTAGTATTGAAGCGGTTTCTACAATTATTCAAATGAATGAAGGTTTTATATTTCCGAATATTAATTGTGAGAATTTAAACCCTGAAATTAGTACTATAATTGATGCTCAAAAAATTCCGGTGCAATGTATTTCCGCAGAGATTAAAACCGCTGTTAAAGCAAGTTTTGGTTTTGGAGATGTGAATGCGTGTGTTATCTTTAGAAAAATTTAAAAATTAAAATTTCCGCATGACTTCAGAAGCGATTTACGCAAAATTATTGCCTATTGTTAAAACTTATTTGCCAGAGGATATTGATGAAAATAATATTAATCCAGACAGCGATTTAACAAAAGAATTAAACATTAACTCAGCTCATTTAGTGGATGTTGTACTTGATGTGGAAGATACTTTTGACGTTGAGTTTGCGAATGAAGACATGGAAAAATTACGCACAATAAACGATGCTATTGCGATTATTCAAACTAAATTAAATAAGTAGAATAAAAATGTTTTCGCTTTTGCGGAAATTTTAAACTATTACTAACTAATGTAAAACAGCTTAAAGTATTGGTGTTTTACTATTAAAAGGATTCTCGTCTCTGCGGGAAATAGATATGGAAGGACTATTTACAATTGAAAATTTTATTACATTAGGATTATTAACAATGTTGCAAGCAGTATTAGGGCTTGATAATTTATTATACATTTCGCTAGAGTCAAAAAGAGCTCCTTTAGAAAAACAAGCTCGAGTTAGAAACATAGGTATAGGTGTTGCTATTGTACTACGTATTGTTTTACTATTTGTGCTGCTAGAAGTGATTGCAGCTTTTCAAAATCCCATATTTTCTATTGATTGGACAGGTATTGTAGAAGGGCAATTTAATATTCATAGTTTAATTGTTCTTTTTGGTGGTGCTTTTATAATGTACACTGCCGTAAAAGAAATCATGCACATGATGGCACTTGATGCCCATGCTAAAATTGATGAGAAGCCAAAATCTGTTGGAATGATTATTACTTCTATTATTATAATGAATATTGTTTTCTCTTTTGATTCCATCCTTGGTGCAATAGCATTGACAGACGTGTTTTGGGTAATGGCTGTAGCCATTATTATAGGAGGTTTATTAATGATCTGGTTAAGTGGAAAAGTTACCGAATTTCTTAAAAAGAACCGTATGTATGAGGTTCTTGGACTTTTTATTTTATTTATTGTAGGTATTATGTTGCTGAGTGAAGGTGGTCATATCGCACACTTATCACTTTTTGGAAATCATATTACACCTATGAGTAAAACAACTTTCTATTTTGTGATTGCAATCCTCGTAATAGTTGATTTAGTACAGAGCAGATATCAGAAAAATTTAACCAAAAATCTTTAATGTTCAACATCATATTACCCGTTATTAAGCCTAAGGTATTAGCCGTAAAACTTTCAACTACGGGCGAACGCAGTGTACGAGACAAACACCCTTGGATTTTTAGTGATAGCGTTGAAAAAGTCAATAAGGAAGGTGAACCTGGAGATATAGCCATTATTTTTAGCCATAACAAAAATAACGTTATGGGAGTAGGTTTATACGACCCAAAATCTCCTATTTCTATCAAAATGGTTCACCACGATGGTGGTACTAAACTCGATGAAAACTTTTTCAATAAAAAAATAAAATACGCGTACACGCTTAGAAAATCATTATTAGAAACAAATACTAATAGCTACAGGTTACTCTTTGGAGAGAATGATGGATTTCCAGGGTTTATCGCAGATGTGTACGCAGACGTACTCGTTATCAAATTGTATAGCGCAATCTGGTATCCATATTTAAAGCTTATTGTAAAATCTCTCATCAAAGTATCAAAAGCAAAAACGGTGGTGCTACGATTAAGCAGAATTTTACAACAAGACACTAATAGCATTTTAAAAGACGGCGCTATTCTCTTCGGAAATTTAACAAACGAAACAATTGTGTTCAAAGAACATGGCGTTAATTTTTCTGCAAATGTTATTAGAGGTCATAAAACAGGTTATTTTTTAGACCATCGCGAAAACCGAAAGCGAGTAGGGCAAATGAGTACAGGAAAGCGTGTTCTTGACGTTTTTAGCTATGCTGGCGGTTTTTCAATACATGCTTTAGCAAAAGGCGCAAAAGAAGTCACCAGTCTTGATATAAGTGTACAAGCGCTACAATTAGCAAAAGATAATGCAAAACTTAATAAACATAGTGGCTCCCATAAAACAATAGCTGGTGACGCCTTCAACGAGATGGAACTCCTTATTAAAAACAACGAGCGGTTTGATGTTGTTGTTATAGATCCACCTAGTTTTGCAAAAAGCCAAAAAGAAATTGTCGTAGCATTAAAAAAATACCGTCAATTGGCAGTATTGGGAGTAAAATTGACCGCACGTGGAGGATTGTTAGTACTTGCATCTTGCAGCTCTAGAATATCAAGCGCAGCTTTTTTTAGAAGTAATGAAAAAGTGCTTGATGAAAGCAATAGAAGCTACACAACGCTTTTAAAAACAACACATGATGTTGATCATCCAGTTACATTTAATGAAGGTTCTTATTTAAAATGTGGATATTATCAATTTTAATTTTTTTAACTTTTTATGTTAAAGAGTTTTAAAGTGATTTTTGTTTTGCTTTTTGATTTGTATTTTATATTTAAAGATAAAATATTATGAAAAATATAATTACAATTTTAGCATTAATGGTTTCAATAACTACGTTATCTCAAAACACCTTTTTGCAAAATGGAACTAATAACAGTGAAGAAAATGCAAAAGATTTAACTGAGAAATATAATGAAGCCCTCATTATGGATACTAATCAACGCTTATTGTTTGAAAAAAAAGTTGAAGAGTTTATCATTAGCGCAGATAAAATTAAAGCAAATTATAATGGAAAAGAAAAGTTAGATATGTTGTTTGCATTAAGACAAAACGAAATTGCAGAAATGGGTGATATTTTGACAAGATTACAATTAAAAAAATATAAAGAAGTACGACAACAAATTCAACCACTTGCTAGAGTAGAACAATAAAAATAAACGAGTTATTTACAAATTAAAAAAGCCCCAATTTGGGGCTTTTTATTTATCAAAATACAAAATATACGTTAGTGCGTTTGCATTTTATCTTTTCTACGTTGTAATTGTGATTTTACTTCAGTTGTTGCTTTTGATAATGATACTTCAAAAGCACCGTTATTAGAAGAAGAAAAAATTGTAGTACCAGGAACGTTAATTCTTATTTCACAAATCATTCCCTTTTCAGGTGAGCTTGTATTCTCTTTCTTAAAATATACATCTGCATTAACGATAAAATCAAATTTATCTTCAAGCTTATTCAGTTTTTCTTCTGCAAGTGCCTCAAGTCTTTTACTAGCAGACACATCTTTGTATTCAAAATTAATGTTCATAGGTCGTCATTTTAAAATTCGTTCTTTAAAGATACAAGAGTTCAAATAGTAGAAAAAATTTTTATCTGTTTTTATGAAAGATTTAAGTAAGAGTAAAAAACACTCTAATTTTTGAAAAGACTTCTAATAAACTAAAAATCAAATCTTAAATATTACTTTATCCTCAGTGGTCTGTAAGTATTCATTATTTAAATGTTAAACTATCTTAATCTGCGTTAAACAAAAGTAAAACAATTTTATGTAGAACAATTGGGGCGTATATTTAAACAAAAACGTATACATGCAAGATAAAACCAAACTACAGAAAGACACAAAATTTGAAATTCATCCATTGCTAGCTGAACGATGGAGTCCAAGGACTTTTAGTGATATGACAGTTTCTGAAACTGAAATCCGAAGTCTTTTAGAAGCTGGAAGATGGGCTCCGAGCAGTAATAATTTTCAGCCGTGGCGTATTATTTGGGGTATAAAAGGTAGCAAAACCTACGATCGTATTTACAACGTTCTTGTTGAGTTTAATCAATCATGGGCAAAAAATGCACCCGTTTTAATGCTTGGTGCTTTTAAAAAAACAAACCCAGATGGAGAAGAAAATTTCCATGCACTACATGATTTAGGGGCATTTTCTGCAATGTTAACTGTACAAGCACAGCATTTAGGTATTGCCGTTCATCAAATGGCAGGCGTAAAGTTTAAAGATGCCTTAAAAGAATTCGATTTTACGAACGATTATCATGTAGCCACCGCATTAGCGTTAGGTTATTATGGAGGAGACAACAGTGATTTACCTGAAGATTTAGCAAAACAAGAAACTCCTAAAAGCGAACGCAAACTTCAACGAGAATTTTCCTTCAACGGAAATTTTAGTGAGACTAATAATTTAAGTGATGATGAACAACCATTAGAGTAGCTCACTATAATACTTACAATATTAAATGTCCCGTCTACTTTTTTTAGATAGGACATTTTTTTCTTCGGAAATATTAAAAACTTTAAACTTATATAATATCACGTTAAATATTTCTCAATTAGGGTTTCTTCAACACTCTTTAAAACAGCCAATGATTAATTTTATAGTGAACAAAAAAATTAGTTATTATGGATACTTCAAAAAAAGATCACGCAGATTTTCAATCAGATTATAGACAATCTTCAAATTTTAATGCAGAAGCTAGAGATGAAAATTTAGAAGTTGCTAAAAATGGAAATGTAAAACTGTCTGAAAAACCACTTTCAGAAACAGACAAACAAAAAATCGCTGATGCTATGGATAATATGCGCAACAAGATTGAAAATACTGGAGAGCGAGTTTCAAGACGTGAGGAAGAATAAACTTAACCTGTTTTTCAATTATTTAAAATTTCAGAAAAAAACTATGAAAGAATTACAACCAATTTTGAAATCCCATACTATGGGAACACTAGAATTACCTAATAGAGTTATTATGGCTCCAATGACTCGAAGTCGTGCAGATAATGAACATACTGCACCTACAGCAGATAAGCATGCAAAATATTATGCGCAGAGAGCCACGGCAGGACTAATTATTACTGAAGGTTCGCAGGTTTCTGAAAGGGCAGTAGGATATATTTATACTCCAGGAATACATAATAAAGAACAAATAGAAGGCTGGAAAAAAGTTACGCAAGAAGTACATGATGCTGGAGGTAGAATTTTTATTCAATTATGGCATGTAGGGCGCATATCGCATCCTGATTTTCATAATGGAAATTTACCAATAGCTCCTTCAGCAATCAATCCAGAAGAAGAAGTGTTTACACCAGACGGTGAGAAAAAAACGGTAACTCCTAAAGCTATGAGTATAACCGAAATTAAAGAAACTCAAAACGAATTTGTTCAAGCTGCTAAAAATGCTGTGGAAGCTGGTTTTGATGGTGTAGAAATTCACTCTTCAAACGGTTATTTATTCCACCAGTTTTTTAGCAGTTTTAGTAACAAGCGTGAAGATAATTATGGAGGGAGTATTGAAAATAGAGCTCGTTTCTTTTTTGAAACCTTGGACCAAATGAAAAAAGTAATTCCAGAAAATAAAATAGGAGCAAGGTTTAATCCATCTTTACATGGAACTTTTGGGATGCAAGTTGTGGAAGACACCATACCTACTTTTGACTATATCATTAAAAAACTAAGTGATGAATATGATTTAGCATACATTCATCTATCCGAACCTTTTACAGATGTAAGTGACGTAAAATTTGCAGAAACAGAAATCGCAAAAAGATACCGTCCTATGTATAAGGGAACATTAATGATTAACACTGGCTTTGACCAAGAAAAAGGTAATGAAGTAATTAAAGCTGGTAATGCAGATTTAGTTGCCTTTGGAAAATTATATATCTCAAACCCTGATTTAGTGGGACGTTTTAGAGAAAATGTTGCAACATCAGACTGGGATAAAGACACATTTTATACACAAGGAAAAGAAGGATATACCGATTATGATGCAAAAACAAGAGAATTAATTCCGTCATAACTAAGTTTAAATTATAAAGAAATATCTAACAACACACTTATAAGTTTTTATAAAATATAAGTGATAAAAATAAAAAACATGAAAGAAAGAGAAATAAAAGGAGGATTTAGAACCATAAATCCAGCTACCGAAAAAGTCATCAAAGAATATACATATATGACAGATGATGAGATGAATGACGCTATTGATAATTGTCATGCAGCATTTGAAGACTGGAAACATGTACCAGCTAAAGAAAGAGCTAAAGTTATTGCGGCAATTGGTAAGCAATTAATGGAACGCCGAGAAGAATATGCAAACTTAATGACTTCTGAAATGGGAAAGGTCATAAAACAATCATTCCAAGAAGTTAAATTATGCGCAGGAATTTGTGAGTACACAGCTAAAAATGGACCAGACATGTTAGCGAATGATGAACGTGAACTTCAAAATGGAGGTAAAGGGGTAATTTCCTTTTCACCTATAGGTATTGTATATGGTATCCAACCTTGGAACTACCCATTATATCAAGCTATACGATACGCAATTGTTAATTTAATGGCAGGAAATGGTGTTATTTTAAAACACGCTCAAAATGTAACTGGTAGTGGATTAATGTTGAAAGAAATTTTTGAACAAGCAGGTTTACCTAAAGACTTATTTACAGTACTTCTTATAGACCATAAGCAATCTGATGATGTTATTGCGAACGATAAAGTGCGTGGAGTAACCTTTACTGGAAGTTCTGCTGGAGGAAAAATAATTGGGCAAAGAGCCGGGGAAGCATTAAAGAAAACAGTACTAGAATTA
Organism: Patiriisocius marinistellae; assembly: GCF_009014635.1. Lineage (GTDB taxonomy): Bacteria > Bacteroidota > Bacteroidia > Flavobacteriales > Flavobacteriaceae > Patiriisocius > Patiriisocius marinistellae. Next base: position 196,402 of record NZ_BKCF01000003.1, read on the forward strand.
GGTAGTAATGATGCGTATTTAATCTTTGACGATGCAGATATCGAAAAATCTGCTAAGGCATGTGTACAAGGCCGTATATATAATAACGGAGAAACCTGTATTGCAGCAAAACGTTTTGTAGTTGTTGAAAGTGTTTACGAAGACTTTAAAAAAGCATTTGTAAAAGGGATGAGTGATGTAAAAGTGGGAGATCCTATGGATAAAGATATGGGCATGGGACCAATGGCTCGAAAAGACCTGAGAGAAAAAATACATAGCCAAGTAGAAGAAAGTGTTAAAAATGGTGCAACTATTACTGTAGGTGGTAAAATACCTGACGGTAAAGGGTTGTATTATCCTGCTACCGTTTTAGAAAATGTAGCTCCAGGACAACCTGCTTATGATGATGAACTCTTTGGACCTGTAGCTTCTATTATAAAAGCAAAAGATAATGAAGATGCAATGAGAATTGCAAACGATAGTCGTTTTGGTCTTGGTGGCGGAATCTTTAGTAAAGATGAAGATAAAGCCTTTGAAATGGCTCAAAATCACTTTGATACAGGAATGGTTTTTATCAATAGTTTTGGTCTTGCCGAACCTACAATGCCTTTTGGTGGTGTTAAAGATTCTGGATATGGGAGAGAACACGGAGGCTTTGGAATCAAGGAGTTTGTAAATATTAAATCAATGATGCGTTTAGAGCAATAGTCTTTAGCTTACGCGAAAATGAGCCGAACATGATACCTTCGTTTTAAATTACAAATCTCCAATGTTGGTAATTAGCATTGGGGATTTTTTTATACTGAAATTTTAAAAACAATAACACTGTGAATTATTGAAATGTAAAAATACAGCTGTTTTAAAACTGAATTTATAGTATAACTAAATCAAGAAGTGAAGTACAATGTGCCTTCAGCGATAGCTGTCAATATATTTAATTGATGTTACATTTCCGAAGTTAAAAAACGTTTTGTTCCAAATAAAATTATTAATGAAATTCCTGAACAAACAGCAAATCCAATAAATAGTGGGAGGGAAGAGGTTGCTAAAAACCTACCTATAAACGCACTCATGGGGATTGCCATAAATGTAGCGATAAAGCCCGTTATAGCAGCGCCTATTCCGGCAATATGCCCCAATGGTTGCATTGCCAATGATCTCAAATTTCCGAAGAGAAAACCTATTGAGAAAAATTGAATAGCAAAGAAACCAACTAAAACTTCTACTGGCGGATTTACACCACTAGAAAACAATAGAATGTATAAGGTTGAGACGCCAAAAAATGAAAATAACGCAAATGTGACTAAACGACGCATTCCAAATTTTAAAACTAAAGTTCCGTTTAAAAATGTGGAAGCTCCAATGGTGATTGCAAGCCCTGCAAAAATGAAGGGAAATTCTTCTTCCAGATTGTAATGGTCTCTAAATATTTGTTGAGATGCACTTAAATAAACCATAAATGAGCCTGTGACAAATCCCCAAATTAAGGTGTATGCCATACTACTTTTGGTTTTTAAAACCTCAGGGAATCCTTTTGCTATCTCTTTAAAAGAGAATTTTTTACGATGTGCTTCAATTAATGTTTCGGGTTGTCGCATATAGAACCAAACGCCTACTATTACACAGAAAAAAAGCTGCGCGTAAAAAATCATTTGCCAATTATATGCATCCATTACAAATTTACCAAGGGCAGGAGCAATGACTGGTACTAATAAGAAAACAACGGTTACAAAACTCATAATACGTGCCATATAATCGCCACTATATTTATCACGTATAATGGCAATTGCCATAGTACGAGGAGCAGAAAGACCTACGCCTTGAAGTACTCGACCTATAATCATAACCTCTAAACTTTGTGCAAAAACACAAATAAAACTCGCTCCTATAAATATGAAAAACCCTACTAATACTAAGGGTCTTCTTCCTAAAGCATCTGATAGGGCTCCAAATAAAAGTGGCCCAATACCAAGCCCCATAAAGATTGCAAGAATAATAAATTGATTATCTGCAACTTGAGTTGTATTAATTGCAACTCCTATTGCATCTAGCGCAGGTAATACGGCATCAATAGCTAATGCTACTGCAGCCATAAGTGCTGCCATAAGTGCGATAAACTCAGTTTGGGAGGTTGGGTTTGTAGGCTTTTGCATGAGCGCAAAGGTACTGCTTATAGCACCGAGAATTTATGTTTAAATGAGCTATCGGTGTTAACGAAATGTTATAAAAACTCTTGATTTATATAACGCTAAAATTATAATCATTTAATAAAAGTTTAACCTGTTTAAGTATATGATTAATATGTTAAACATTTTATCTTTGAAAAATGGAACCATTAACAGAGCGCAGAGATGCCACATATGATTTTAACGAGAGTGAATTAGACCGTATTATAGAAATGGCTTGGGAAGACAGAACACCTTTTTCGGCTATTGAGTTTCAATTTGGTTTACCTGAAGGAGAAGTTATTAAGGTAATGCGCAAAACATTAAAGCGTAGTAGTTTTAATAGATGGCGTAAAAGAGTTAATAGCGGCGTAAGTATTAAACATGAAGCAAAAAGACCTAATGGTATTATAACGTTTAAATCTACACGCCAAAAGCAAATTACCGGTAATAAGATTAGTAAACGGTAATTATAAAACCATTGAATTAAAAAAATTAAAGCTACGTACTGTCAATTTAGAAATCTAAAGTGATTTTATAGTTTCCGCAGGTTATAAATTTTTATTTTTAATATATAGAATAGAAAGTAAGGTATATACTTAATCCTAATATTTTCTATTTTACATAATATAAATTATAGTACATTTTGTTTATTATGTTAGTTTCATTGGTAAAACGTCTGTGTAGCTATAATTCTATATTATGTAAAATATCCCTGAATACTCGGTTAGTTTCATTAAATATTATCTGGGGGTCATTAAACTTTTTGGTTTTGGTCTAACTCGAAGATTCGTCGTAATGTACCATAATTGGCCGTTATGTAAAATTGCCGACTGCATTCGCTCTCGATTGCTTTTTTAAAATATTTAGGCGTTGCCATAAATTTTTAAAACACAATTTGCCATCGCTTGCAGCCGCACACAAAGCATATTTAGTTATTGTTTGAAATACTCACATATTCTGGGCAATTGTGCAGTAAAAGTTTTTTAAGAGAATTATGGATGGTTTCCCGTAAGAGTAAAAAATTTAAGCCACACATCCGCCAACGTAAATTTCTTTACACTTACTCGTGTAGTTCTTTTGTTTAAGATTTATTAAAAGATAAACTTGTTAGTTGAAATTTCCACAGAAAAAAAATCAATATCAAGAAAATTTGCCAAAGCTTTAAATTTTGGTCTTTCACCCAAATTAACTTCTATTAATTCTTTATGCGCCGTACATTTAGGAGTTACTAATACAGCCGACTTGACATTTATCTTATTTACTTGAATGTTCCGAGCATTAAAGAAATCTATTATTAATTTATCCTTATCAATTATTTTAAAATAAGTATAACTTTCAAGGCTTGCTCGTAATAATGTTTCCTTATTGCCTTCATTTTTAAGTTCTATTAAATATAAGGTTAAGCTTTCTTCATTAAATGATATTAAATCAATTTTTCCTAAACCTTTATCTTCTCTGGAGTTTTTTATAGGTACTTGATAATCTTTAATTAATCCTAAACCGTCCAATTTTAGTCCAGTAATTCTTTTTGCAAATTTTTCTTCATCTCGATTGCTATTGTTATCAATTTTAAATTTGCTGTGATTATCTGTTTGATACGAAGCTAGCCTTGTTACAGTACTTAATTCCTCAAATAAATGTTTTTTTTGTATTATCTCATTTGAAATAATTTCGGTAAATAATTCATAAGTATCCTTAGTTTTACCTTTCCAATTAACACAATTGCTTTTGTAAAGATTCTCAATATTCGAAAATTCCCAATTCAATTGCTTAACGGTTTCCAATCTTGTATAATTCATAATTTAAATTTAATCAACACTACTATAGAAATTACTAATCTCAAACTTGGCAAGCTCAGGAATTGCCGATGTAAAAATTTTGATTTCCCAATTACTTAAATGCGGCATTATAGATACGTTATTCTCGAAGAATATTCTGTTATCTGGTTTTGCTAATGCTTTTGCTGGAATTAAATAGAAAATTCTTGGTTCATTCTCAATGATTAAAACTAAGCCAAGAAAACGATTTGAAGTAATTACTCCTAAATTTGATTTAAGAATTTTGATAGTTTTTTCTTTGTCAAGATTTATTGATTGTAGATGTAGATTGATTTCTTTGCCCTTAGGACTAAAAATTATAAAATCTAGACCCTCTACTCTACTTTCGTCTGGAGTTATTGTAAACTTGGCTTTTTCAAATTCACTTTTAATGAAATCTAGTATTTGATATTTTGGCAGTTGCATTTACAATTGTAAAGATAAAAGTTTCTTGCACTTTCTTTTTCCTTGATGAATAATAAAAACTTTAAGAGAGTTCGTCGATATAAGTTGTTTCTAATCGCGTTGAAATCACTGATAGCCTTATTCATAATCAAAATCAAAAAATTCAAGATATTAGATTGCATAGTCAGAAAAAATAAATACCCATTAAAGGGTATATTATAAGTTGAAAAATATTCTATATTTATATTCAATCAATTAACCTAACCAGTTATGAGGAATATTTTTTTTTTATTAATCGTTTTTACGAGTGCTTATGCGCAAAGTCAGATAAATTACAATACAGAAGCAAAGACTGATTTAGCTGTTCAAGACAGTATAATTTCCAAAAAGTTTAAAACTTTCAAAGATGATAAAAGGAAACTTGATTCTTTAACTTCAATTTTTTCAAAAGATGTACCTAATTCTTATTCACTGCTCTTACAATCCAAGAAAAAGCTTGATTCTGTAATTAAAATTGGGCAAACAAGTGTTGACTTTTATTCTCTCAAGGGTGTACATAAAGATTCAATTCAAAAATATATCAGCTTTCCTGAAAATTATAATTGGAGTGACGTAGGCGAAACAAACCAATTTATAATTGAAGAACCAGATACGGCAGTTAAAAAAGATCCGGTCACTTATTATCTTTTTGGTGAAGAAAAAATTATTCTTGAGGACAGTGTTATTAATAATCCAGTTGCCAGCAGTATTTTAAATAATGTTGCTGATTCAGATTCAGAAACACATTTTGGTACATTTTGGTTTCCTGCCGATCAAGCGGTAATACCAATAAAACTCAAAAAAAAAATAAAAAAGAAGGCAATTGATAATAAGAAAACTATAAAATTAGATTCAATAGTTTATAAGGATAATTTAAAAGATACTACTCTAGTGACATATAAATATTTAAAATTTGATAGAATTAATTTTGAGTTATATGAAGGTAGCGTAAGAGACTTACGCGTATATCTTAAAGATGAAAAAAATAACACGCACGTATTCGAGAATCGAACGCCAATATCTCTTTTAAGATTTAATCGTGTGAGCGCGCTTAACTTTATTAATTATACTGCTCAGCAAACGGATGTAAATCTTGATCTAAGCAAATATACCTTAAGAATTTCTGATGTATTGAGATATTCATATGGTGTTGATGGAAATTATGTTCCAAACAATGTAAGCTTCAGTTTTCCATTAAAGAATAAAAATGAAGAAACAGATAAGTTAGAAAAAACAAATGAAAAAAGTCCTAATTATTATGAACTAAGACAATCAACAGCTCTTAATAATGTCATAGATCTCCGAGCATATACCGATGTTCTTGGCCTTTCTAATAATAATGAAAATGGAATAGCCCAAATTGAGGGTGAGGCAGATTTTTTCTTGTTTACATATAATATGAGCAATTCTAGTGTTTTCTTATTTAAGAAAATTAAACCTTACGTGTCCTATGCCCGCTTTGATGACGATGATAGGTTTATTGAGACTTCGATGGGAGATATGAATAATCAAGAAATAGATGATAACCTCTCTATAATAGAAAGAGCTTATTTTAACACAGGGCTAACGTTAGACTTACTAAGTTTTAAATTTAAAAAAGAAGATCCTTTTGAGGTACGATGGTATTTTTCTACTAGATATCAAACTGCAAAAGTTAGATTAAATGAAGAAACAGAGGATTACACTACTCTTGGTTTTGGTACAGGACTTGGCTTTGAATTTAGACGACTTAAAAATTTTGCCTTTGATTACTCAATTGAATTTGATTCTTACAATACGTCTCAATATAACGATGTGAACGGTTTAGGTAATACAAATTCTTTTGGTGTTTTGCGGACAGAGGCGGAAGTTTCATATTACCCAGCAAAGAAAAAACACAATGCTATCTTTCTAAGACTTAGAGCCTTTGATGATATTAATGCTAGAGGGTCAAGTTTTTTTCAGGCACAATTTGGATACAAGTTTACAATAGGTGCTGGTAAAGTAGCTGTCAAATAGAATATTGCGGAGTCTATAATTAATGTAAACTTGGCTTTTTCAAGTTCACTTTTAGCGAAGTCTAATATATAAATTTCTGGCTGTTGCATTTAAGATTGTTACTGTCAATAGTTTATTCTTATCTTTTTTCCTTGATGAAAAAAGAAACAAAAAATCAAGGCTTCAGATAACTTTGGAAACAATGTACGGGTCGCTCGCTACACTTTAGAAAGTCTTTGTTAGTCTTAAGATTTATGTAGAACGAGCCTGAAACACTCGTGACTATTAAGATTATTTTGGTCTAACTCTCTAAAGCGCTTAACGCTCAACTCCCTTATTGTTTTACCAAAGTTTTCTGAGGCCGTAGATCACTACATAAAAACATTTGGAATTACTTTTTTCCGCTTATTATATCTATCGATCCTCTGGTCTGATGTAATTAATGGGCACTGCATAGTCATAGCACTAGCTAGAATTTGTTTGTCGTGATTATCAAACTTATGTTTTTTTTCGATGTCAATTATATCTAGGAAATTTTCAAGTATCTCTAAATCGAAGGGTTGAATTTCCATATTTTCTTTTTCAGCTATCACATTGTATACTTCTGCTTTAATACGCTCAATTTCCTCTAAGGTCGTGAACCATTTCTTAAATATCTCAATGAAAACAGTAGCTGGAAAAATCAACTTAACATCATTAGAGTGGAATGCTAAGTCTATAATATCTAAGGACTCCTGAGATATTGAAACCTGAGAACCTATAAACGATGTGTTAAAATATGAAATGAGTGCGCAAGTATCTACAACGTAAAGTTTTGTATTCATTTAGTTATTCTGTTTTGTGCAATGATCAAATCATCTTCTAATGCTAATCCTTCCACTCTATCATTTTTGAAAAGTGATTCAATAAAATATTTATCAGCCTCTTGAATATTAAAATCACTGTATTCCAACCTACTAATTATATGTTGTAATGCTTGTTTAGTATTTATTCCACGCGATTCAAATCTTTCTAAAACTCTTGATAATAAATGATTGATAGATGTTAAACTTCTATCCCAACATAACGAGTCTGACAATAAAACAGAGAGATATGCATAATCATCATCATATTTTTTTGATTTAAAACATTCAACAAGAAGTATCTCTTGTAGTTCTTTAATATTTAATGTGTGATGCAAATTATTTTTCTTTGGATTTTTTAAATAAATCTTCAGAGGTTCCATCGAGAATATCATTAATATCCTCTTTAGTTTCTTCGTCTTTTTTTCCTAGCTTAGTTTGTACATATTCACCATCAATTTTGGACACTTCATCACGTACAGCTGATTCGATTAAGGAATATGCTTTTTCAAGAATTGTCGATGCATTCATTTCAGATTTCTCTCCAATAATTTTTATTGCATCTTCTGTAAAGGGAGCTATTGATGATTCTGGCAACTTATTTAATCGATACTCTTCTAAGTATTTTTCTAGCATCAGTTTTGTATGTTCATAGCTTAACTTGTCAAATTTTACTATGTGTTCAGCTTCATCTTCACTCATAGGACTTCTTCTATGCATACCTGAAACACCCCACGCTTTTTCAACAAGTCTAGGCACTCCTGCGTGTAAAATTAAAATTAAATTATAAAAACCAATTTTAGCATTTTCTAAAATCCCATCAAAAAAATTTGTCCTAAGCTCTAAAGCAAATTCTTGCTTGAGTTTTTCGCTTTGAAAATCTGGAATCCTTTCAAAATCATCAACTATAAAATATGCTCCATTAAAACCAGCAGCTTGAAAAAATAAAACTAAATCATTAAATACAAAATTCATCCTTTCCTTACCTTTTTTGAGAACTTCGTAATAATACTTTTTGAAGTCTTTTTGAGTAACTAACACATTATTGTAAAAAGTGTTTTTGTCTCTATTTAATGGAAAAGAACTACTAATTTTGTCTAATTTTTCGTGTTCATAGTATCCTTTAGTTACTTCCGCTATTTCAACATCATTTTGTTGAAACCAATACAAGTTATTCAATTGTTCTACTATTTCATTTTCATCTAAATCATCAAATGTTATATCTTTTTTTATTTCATTAATTGATGCTAATCGCAAAGAGGCTAAACAATAATTGATTATCCCTTTCTGTATAATTGCATCAAATATCAAATCTACAAAGCTGAAAAAAGTTTTAGTTCTTCCACCAGGCTCAGGACTTAAATGAAGTCCAAAACATTTATTAAGTTCATTCGAAATATTTAGACAGTACTCTTCATTTATTTCATTAATTAAATTTAATGCAAATGCGGATTTACCATTTCCACGTCCTACATAACTATGATCAAGTATATAGCCTAATCTAATATGATTCTGATCTACTTGTGGAACTTTAATAAAATTTTCAATAATTTTATGATGCTCTTTTTCTCTTACCTTAGCTTCATATATTCGCCCATTATATCTATTGTCCTCATTTTCTTTATTGACAAAAGGTGTGTTAGGAAATGGATTTTCTATTAGATTTAAGCTCTCATATTTAGCTTGTTTATCTTTAGGATGTTCCTTTTTCGGTTTTTTTAATAAATTACTCATATTAGGGTTTTTTATAGTCAATAGCAACGATGTTCTTTTGTTGGTTGTTAATTATCACAGGTTCCCTTTTAAGATACATTGCATTAGTTTCGTGAGGAAGTCTGTCTGCCTCTAATGATATTTTAATTTTTGTTTCTCCTTTTAAATTTTCATTGTAGGCTAATTCTAAGAATTCATTAAAAATAAAAGTTGGTATTCTCATTTTGTAGCAAACTTTCTCTCTTAAGTCAGCTATTCTAATAAATGTAGTTTTTCGATTATTTTTTAAATCAAAATATGCATTGGTCAATGCCTCAAAAAATCTATTAGGATTATTCCCATTATTCCATTTAGGCTTATGAATAAATAAGCTTTGTCCATCTGAATAGTTGTAGGAATTCACTAAATCTAAACTCGAATTTTTCTTCAATATAACAGATGTAGGGTAAACTAGCCTTCCGTCAAAATTAGGATAAAACTCAGTTGTATGAATAACTCCTAATTGTTTACCCCTTTCAACCCAGATATTAAAAGTTTCGAAAGAGTAAGGATATTTATAAATTTCTTTTAAAAAAATATTTAGCCAATATTTACGAAAACGACTAATTATTGAATTGTACTTAGCTTTGTTAAATTTTTTATCTTTAATATTAGATATTATTTTGTCTTCAAATAATTTCAACAATAATTCATCCTCAAAATTTTTAAGTGATTTCTTCTTACCAAAGTTTGATTCAATATCCTTTTCTAATCTTAACCTTAACTTATAAGAATATTGTAAAATATGATAAGTAGTGTGCATTTCTTTCTTATCAAATCCAAGTTTACGGGGCGAATAAATAGGAAAAATTAAAAGACCTCCTTTTTGTTTATTTTGATTATAACACAGATTTAACAACTGATAAAAAGAATGATACTTTGCTTCAAGGATTGCTAATAACTCGTTGTAGAATATTCGTTTGCTATTATCTGCAAGTATCAAACACTTTTGACCTCTTTTGGTTAATTGTATTTGATTTGATTTTTTTTTAATTAATCCACAATTTTCAGACTCAATAATTACTTGATCAAAAGTATACATATATCTTTTGACCTGTGTTTCTGATAATTCTTCACTTTCGTCAATTACTAATTTTCTGTATTTTGACTCTCCAAGTCTCTCCTTTTCTTTAAGCAGTTTAAATTTGGAAAAGATTTTGTGATATTCATTGGATAAACTACAACTTTGCAATAAAATAAGGAAATAGTCCAGCAAATAGAATTTTTTAACTATTTGAGGACTAGGAATTATATCTAAATTAAAGTCAAACTTGCCTTCTTTCATAAGTCTATAAAAGTATAAAACTTTGTTCATATTATACCTTTACACACACTTTATCTCCACCCTACCCCAGCCAACGCTGTAAAGAGTGTTCCATTCACATTTTTAATTAACCTTTAGGTAAGAAAACTTTTTAAAGAAGATACACCAGTATTGTGTGCTTTGTCTCAAAGCAAAGTGACATAACGCAGAACATTATAGTACAAATGTTCATTGTGTTGTTTAAGTCATTGTTTCCATTTGATAGCTATAATGTAGTATTATGTAAAATATCCCAGAAGCATTCGTTTCCATTAGAATAATTGGAACTTGGGTCATTAAACTAATAATCGGTTTGCTTCGCAGAGTTTTTTAAAACATTTGTATCTATAATTAGCCGTTATGTAAAATAGCCGCTGCCAAACGCTCGATTGCTTTTATAAATACAAATTGCTTATGGCAATTTATTTTAAACACTCCCGAAGCTTCGGGACTAAACGCTTGCCAACGCCAAAATAAAAGCTAACCTTTTTACTCTTATTATAAATCGCTTATTCGATAAAAAATGTACGTAATAAAAAATTTCAGACGATTCTCGTGGATTGCCACAAGAGCATAAATTTTAAGAAAAATAAAATTCTATGCACTTGTTATATTTATTCTTTTAATTGAAGCTTTCTTTTAATGTTTCATTATTAGGTATTTTAAAAATTGATAATCAATCAATTCTGTAAAATAGTGTCTTGAAACAAAAGAAACAAAAATTCAAGGCTGCATATAATTTTGGAAACAATTAACGGCTCATTCGCTATATTTTAGGAAACATTGTAACTCGTTTACATTGCTTTGAAATCCTTTTTATAATTGAAACTCATAAGAAACTGTATTACTAAACCCCTAAAATATGTACGCTCACTTCACCTTATTGTTTTACCAAAATTTTATGAGGCCAAGTTAAAATCGAGATTCTATTTTATTTATATTATTTCTATTAATCCTGTTTTTTCGTTTTCTCCTCTGCCTTATAGATTCTTCTTACTTCATTTAAAGTATCTACAAAACTCTTTGTGTTTGGAGAAAGCTCTTTTAATAATTCAAAATACAATTTATCACCATTATCGCCATTTGCAAAAATAACCAATCCTTGTTTTGATTCGGGATATAATTGGATAATGGTACGAACTCCGGGGTCTCTACCATCATGATACAATATTTTATCTCCAGATTCTATTTTTACAGACATCCATCCATAACCATACTTTACCATATCCTTAAATAAAAAAGTTTGAGGCGTTGTCATTTCAGTATATGACGTATTTGAAATGTCTGCTCCTTCTAAAATATGAACTCCAAATTTCAGATAATCATCTACGGTTGCTAATATATTACCAGCCGCTAAAGCATCTTTATATTTATTTGTTTTATATTTTTCTCCGTTAGCATTATAATTTCCTGCATATAAACTTTCATCCATACTATCATCCCACCAAAACCGAATGTTGTCCATATCTTGTTTGTTAAACAACATTTTTTGTACAATACTTTCTAATGGTCTATTAAATTTAGCTTCTATACTCTTCTTTAAGTATTCAAACCCTTCGCCTGAATATTCTACGTTTTCTCCTGGATTAAATATAAATGCCAATTTGCCAGAGTCTGATAAATGCCTCCAATTTGGTAGGCCAGATTGCATATTTAATATCAAGCGTGTCGTCAACTTTTTTGTTCTTGGGTCATTAGCAATATCTGAATCAATCCAATATTTATGCAATGGTTCATCTAGATCCCATAATCCCATATCTACTAATTTATAGACTGTTGTTGCAACTACTGGTTTAGTAATTGACGCCACTTTAAAAACCGTATTATTGGTTGCCTTTTCACCATTACTCTGCACTCCAAAGGTTTTTGAATAGGTGATTTTTCCGTCATTAATAAGCCCAACGCTAAAAGCAGGAACTTTATATTCCTTCATCCAGCTTTCGATTTTTTGCTCCAAAGCAGCATTGATTTCGAAACTGAAGTAATTTACAGGTTTATGATCATAACTTAAAATTTTTTCAAGTTTCCAACCTTCTTCAGCTTCATTCCAGAGGTGAATGATTTTTGCTGTCTCAACTAATAATTCTGACCCATCGGCTTGTCTTTCATAAAACTTATGGTCAGAAACTTGCATTGCGCCATAGTTATTTATTGGATATACTTCAAAACTTTCTTCAATGAGTTCTCTACGCAACCAAGGCTTTTCGCCAGCATCCATTTTTTTCCAAATGCGTTCCATGGTCTTTATCAAATCGTTCGCATTGTTTCCAGTTTTGCCGCCTTTATCATGGTAGAACTCAATATCCGACGTAATGTTATTCTTCACATAGTTAACATCATGTGTGTTGAACATGGCATTAAACATTAAACTGTCTTGTTTAAATATGATTTCCTTTAAAGTATTTGTTTCATTATTTGATTGTGAAAATCCATTGATTGATACTAATTGAAGCAATATAATGATTGCTAATAATTGTAATTTTTGTGTTTTAAAAGTCATTATAGTTTTTTTGATTGATATGTATATAGACAATAAAGCTAACCCTTTGTTACAGTTTTATATATTTTTATTTTTTTGCATGAATACCATTCCACACACATTCCACTTCCCTCCTACGTCGTCGTGTAAAAAGTGTTCCATTAACATCGCAGAAGAAACTATTTAGAATAAATTTTTTTAAGAAACTGTAGTAATAACATTCGCTTTTAAGCAAAGCTCAAGTTACATAACGCAGAACATTATGAAACATATTATTTCATAATATGACATTATGTAAAATTGCAATAAGTTATAACAAAATCAATCTAAAGACAAATTGAATTCATAATCCATTAGCTGACTTAGTACGCTAATAATCAAAATGACACACGAAGTAATCAAATAAAATATTGTGTGTGTTTTGAAACTGAATTTTTTAAATCATTTATATATTCCGATGCATCTCGTCCTAAATCATTTTTCTTTGAGAGTAGCTCAAAAGTCTCGTTCATTGCAAAGAAGTATTTTTGATCCTGTCAAGTCCAAACTTTGATATGCCGAATTCATACATCACAGTTAAATCAAACTCAGCTTTGTTAGAGAATATATAATCGCACATCTTGTTTCATTCTGGCTTCAGCTTATTTCATAATCTCAGGTAAGGTTTAAGTGCTGACACCGCTATCTAAACCTTGTTGCAATTTCATTTTTAAAGAGATGAAATCATTGTTTTTAGCTTGGTCTTGCCTTACTCCAGCCACCGCCGTAAAGAGTGTTCCATTCACATTTTTTTAAAAAACCTTAGGTAAGAAAAACTTTTTTGAAGAAGATACCGCAGTATTGCGTGCTTCGTCTCAAAGCAAAGTGACATAACGCAGAACATTATAGTACATTTATGATTATTTGACTAAGATAACGAATAGAAGTTTTTCTGTTATTTTACGACTTATGTTTAATATAAATGAGTTGATGTTTGTTAAGTTATACGTTTTTATTATAGCCATAAAACATCGTTTGGATAATAGACTTGCAGCGGTCAACGCTGGAATATTTGAGCGTTAAGTTATGATAATCATAAAAAAAACCGCCTCGTAAAAGGCGGCTTTACTTTCTGTATATTTTTCTTATTTCTGTTCGCTAGGTACTATATACACATCGTTGATGTTTACTCGTGCTGGTTGCGTGAGTGCATAAAAAATAGCATCTGCAATATCGTCAGATTCCAGCGTTTCCATCTCCAACATTCCCTGCATTTGTTCCTTAATATCCTCGTCTGTAATCGTATCTGTTAAATTAGTTGCTACAGCTCCTGGCTCGATAGATGTTACATTAATACCATATTTAGGTGCCAGCTCTTGTCTTAAACCTTCAGAAAACATTTTTACTGCACTTTTAGTGGCGCAATAAACTGCTCCTCCAGGAAAATAACGATGTGCTGCCATCGATGATATATTAATAATATGACCTCCTTTTTCTTTTTTCATTTCTGGTAACACTGCGGCAACTCCATTTAGAACTCCTTTGATGTTCACGTCGACCATTTGTTCCCACTCGTCGGTTTTTAATTTTTCGATGTAAGAAAGGGGCATTAATCCTGCATTGTTTATTAGTGCATTTACTTTACCGTATTCTTTTACAGCAGATTTTACTGCAGCTTCAAAATCCTTACTTTTAGTAACATCTCCTGTAGCTACCATTGCTTCACCACCCTCTTTTTCAATAGCTTCTTTCAGGTCTTTTAGCTTATCCTCACTACGCGCCATCAAAACAAGTTTTGCTCCGTTAGAAGCCAGTTTTTTTGCTGCTGCCTCCCCTATTCCACTTGATGCTCCGGTTACGATGATTACTTTGTCTTTTAATTTCATAGTTTTAATTTTTCTTTTCCATAAAGTTATCCTTTATTGCACAGAACTGGTAGCATATTTAGGCAGATTTATGAAAGTGATAAGTGAATTTTAACAAAATTGGATATCGCTTTACCAGATAACATTTAACCCTGATTTTTCCTTAAGAGCTTTCCTACGGGTTTTAATGCCGAAATATGAAGGAAAATAACGTTTAGTATGGCTAATACAGGGATTGCAACCAGCATACCAATAATTCCCCATATTAAATTACCAAGGATTACCGAGAGAATAATGAAAAACGGATTGAGATCTACTTCGTCCCCTACAACGTAAGGCTGTAGAATATAACTCTCTATAAACTGAGTTATAGTAAAAGTAAGACCTATACCAATGAGCACCCCGATTTCGCCTTGAGTGAGATAGCCAAAAATAAGAGCAAGACAAAAGCCAATAACATTTCCTAAGTAAGGAATCAACGTTAAAATAGCTGCTAGAAATGCAATGAGTATAAAATTATTGACTCCACTCACTCCAAGCCCTAGTGAATAGATGATGGCAAGAAGGCCTATTAATTTAAATTTTCCTACCAGATATCCCTGAGCTACTTCTGTAATTTCCTGCAGTGTTTTTTTAATTTCTGAAGTATTGTTTTCTGAAAATAAACTGATGAAGAAAATTTTAAATTTTTCACGAAATCTCAAAAGAAAAAATACATAAATGAACACTAATAAAAAGGTGCCAAAAAAACTGAATAGTTGTGACACAACTGCGAAGGCTTTTTCCCTGTTTCCTTCCTGCCCTACTAATTTTGAAGTTTTAAATTTAGCTTTCAAGCCATTTACTTTTTCTTCGGTAATGGGTGTTTTTTCGGTTAAAAATGTAGCAAGTTGCTCCACTTTTGGGGTCATAGTTTCCTTTATAGTGTCCCATTCATCCACCACATTATTAATTTGGGCGGTTACCAGAACAAAGAAACCTACAGAAACAGAAAACAACACCAGCGTACTTAATAAAGAGGTAATGGTCCTCTTTTTAATCCATTTAGCAAAAATATTATCTAACGGAATTAACAACAAGGTTAAAATGACAGCTACACAAATGGGTGCCAAAAACACCTTAGCTTCTATTAGTCCATATATCAGGAAAAACATTCCTACTATAAATGCTGTGAATTTTATAGGTGAACTTCGTGAGCTAATGGTCATAGATTGGTGTTTTTATAAAAATAGCCAATGTGAATTTTAAAAAGGAAATTTTTATTAAAATTTAACTCAATTGTAGGCTTCCCCTTTTTAGGACACATTAAAATTCGATAAATAATTATTATTAAGGTCAGGTTTGAAGAAGAATTTAAATTCTTCTTCAAACCTAGGCTTATATTCTTTAGTGGATTTGTTTCCTAAAGATTTATGTAGGACTAGTCTGAAATTTTGGTCTTTATCTAAATTATTTAGTCTAGCTCTCTAAAACGTTTAACGCTCTCTCCCCTATTGTTTAAACCAAAGTTTTCTAAGGCCGCAAACCATCGCCATTGGTTTTAATATTTAACTATCAATCTTTTTCAAGAGCATTAAATGTATAACCATAATTAACAAATCTACCTAAAAAAATCAAACTCATTGGTCTTAATCACATATCCAATCCTTATCATACTGCGGGACTTTTGATAGTCGAGTAATCCTTCGGCCTGTCCTAAATACCACTCTAACATTATAAACTGGTTAGAACGATTATTCTTAAAAGGATTATAGTATATTCTTGAACGAACTGTACCTTTTCCATCAAGATTCAGTCCCTTTCGAAGCATAATATTAAAATACAGCTTGTCTCTAATCATCTCGTGTTCTATGTTTAATTCGGTAAGTCCTATATATTCCAAAAGGTCGGGATTGTCGTTCTTGTAACCAAATGGTAACCAAGCTTCGAAATTGGCAGTGGTATTTTTAAAAATTTTAGTGCTATAGCTTGCTGTAACTCGATTCCAGCTTCGAGAGAAGATACTATCTCTCCCATTCGATTCATGCTCTAAGGCAATGGTAGCAAATCCTTTTAAAACATCATTAGTGTCGAAAAAAGGTTTACCCATAGCGACAGAAGGGTTAAAATTAATATCCCTAAACGGAAAAGAATCTTCATAAATATCCCAGAATGCTTTTTGTGTATAGGTGAGAAACAAATAGCTGTCCCATGGCAGTCTATTCCTTGTAATAATCTGCTTAAAACTTATTTGATATTTTGCATTTGACGTGGCACTATTAATTTCAGAATTTGTCGGCACGCCAGTTATAAAAAAATTGTCTTTATGAATGGAAAAGTAAGGCAACCTTTTCACGGAATCTTTTAGTTGCTTTCTATTTATAGATTGCGCAAAACTGGATGAACCTAATAATATGGTAACTATTAAAAGTGGAAACGCTAGTTGATGAATTTTCATGTGTGAAATTTTATCGATTATAATATTTAAAGGAGCTGTGCCAATGTTGGAATCAGAAGTCAAATTGTTTTGTTCAATTACTGAAATATTAAATCATGGTTTATGTAAATGTTCCCAACCAATTTTAGAAACTAAACCATATAAAAACAAGGTGCTCAAAAATTCAAGTGACTTGGAGTTAATACTCGAATCAGTAAAATAATAATTGAAATATACCGCATTTGAGAGTTCATCGTATGATTTGCAAATTTCTACAGCGTCTATATCTTCTTTGTATAATCCTTCGCGCTTGCCTTTTTCTAAATTTCCTATCACAAATGGGATGATAATTTTATCCTTAAATGTTATTGCCTTGAAGAGATTTGAATTATGATATTTTTTCAAATCTCTACCAAAACTCGGTGATATGACGCGCGCCACATTGTTAATATATTTAAAAAACTTTTGTAATTCTTCTAATGCATTATCATTCTTCAATCGTATTCTATCAATATTTTTTTTTACTTCAAATGCTTCCAGTTTAATGGCCTCATACAACAGGTCGTCCTTATTTTGAAAATGCCTATATATGGTTTTTTTCGAAATTCCGCATTTTTCTGCAATGTCATCCATAGTAATGTGTTGAATGCCATTACAAAAAAATAAATCCACTGATTTCTGCAATATAATATTCCTTTTTAAGGCTTCCATGATTTACAAAATTTAGTTTAATGTTCCCGTGACTTTATTGTAATTTGCCTGACTTATTTGACTCATGGCTTTAGCATCAATCACTTCAGAATATGCTTTTTGCCATAGTACTTGGGCTTCCAAAACATCTTTTCCTATTACTGTGCCAGCGTCAAAACGGTCTTGATGCAATCTTAAATTTTCATCGGCTTGTTCTAAGGATTCTTCAGTGATTTCAACTCTTTTGATGGCTTGTTGCAATTCTAAATAGGCGTTTTCAATTTGAATAAGAATCAATTCTTGCGTGTCTTCTAATTCTAGCTGTTTTGCTTCAGTTTTAAACTGTTGCTCTTTTACTTTTTGCTTTCTGCCTCCCCAATCAAATACAGGAATATTAACACTTAGGACACCATAATAAGAGGCAAAATCGTTACTAGTATCTGTAAAATCAATTTGTTTTCCAGTAGCATAAAGCCCATTAACATTAAAAGAAACCGTTGGTTTTCTGTCAGCATCTAAAACTTTAGATTGTAGCTTTTCAATTTCGACTGCGTTATTAAGTATTTTAACTTCTGGTCGTTTTGCTACTGCTTCATCTACATTTACTTTTTGAGAAAGCATCAAACTGTTATCTAAGAAATCACTAACTTCAAAATTTGAATTTTCGAGACCTATTAATTGAGCCAATTTTAGCTTTAAAATTGATAAATTATCTTTAGCTGTAATTAAATCTAATTCTGCTTGATTTAATTGTACTTGCACTTGAAGTATATCATTTTTATAAATAAGTCCTGCGTCAAATGAATTACTTAAATCCCTTAATAAAGCTGCTAGAAGCTCCTTATATTTATTGGCCAAATCTACTTTAGCGTTTACATTAATAATTTGCCAATAGGTGGTTTCAACGTCTAATAATACTTCAGACTGTGTTAATTCTCTTTGAGATGTATATAATTCAACAGCGGTATTACTTATTTTTTTTGCTGTATTTATTTTTCCACCTGCATAAATAATTTGTGTAACACCCACAGAAGCTGTTGCTTGATTTTCTGGCAATAATACATTCAAAGGGTCGCCAACATGAATTCCCATAGCGCTAGCATCTACAAAAGGTTTATCAGACGCATAAACAGATGCTTGTGCTGCTTTTGCAGCTTCAATATTTCGCATTGCTCTTTTAGTGTTTTTGTTGTTATCATTTGCTAAGACTTTTGCTTGCTCTAAAGTTAAAATTAGCTCTTGAGCATGCATACTATGATATGAGAATGCCATTATGAGGGTTAAAAAAAATATTTTTTTATAAAATTTCATTATGTAAATAATAATTTGAATTATAGCACTACTGCTTCATATTATGGGGAGTAATTGCAATTAAGCATGGAAGCAGTAGCCTATAATTTTTGTTAATTAAATCGTTTTTTCAATTTATGTTTTAAGATGTCTAATTTTCTAGTCGTTCTGCTTTTCTTTGGTTTATAAAGAATAGGTTCAAAAGTTTGAGCATTTGCATGCATATGTACTTCTTTAGGTGCCTCAATTTTCACGAATTTGTAATACAGAATAGGCACAATAAATAAGGTCATTACCATAGAAACCAATAAACCAACAGCTAAAACACTACCTAAAGGTGCCCAAAGTGGCGATTTTCCAGCAATCATTGGTACTACTCCGATAGCTGCTGCACATGAGGTTAAGAAAATAGGACGCATACGTCTTTTTCCTGCTGCCTTTGCTGCTTCAAGTTTATTGTAGCCATGTTCTAGAATCAATTCATCGGCATAATCAACCAGTATAATTCCGTTTCTAACTACAATACCAATCAAACTTATAATTCCCATAAAGGCTGTAAAACCGAAAGGATTTCCTGTAAGGTATAATCCTAAAAAGGCACCTAATAAACTCAATGGAAACGTTGCTAAAACGATTAATACTTTTAAGAAGTTTTTAAATTGAAATAATAGCACTAAAAAGATAAGCATGATACTAATTCCCATAGATGCTCCCATTCCAGGACCAGTTTCATTAATGCTTTCATATTCTCCACCATAGTTAATACTAATGCCATCTGGCAGATTTAAATCTTCAATTTGAGGCATAATTTCTGCTTGAATGGTTGCAGCTTTTATTCCCATTTGTGCTTCCGATCTTACGGTAAGTGTACGTAATCCATTTCTATGTGCTATAACACCTGTATGCCATTCTGGAGAAATAGTTGCGACTTCTCTTAAAGGTACTTTCGTTCCTAATGCAGTAGAAATGTTTAAACTTCCTAATTCATCTAAGTTTTTTCTATCATTTTCATCATAACGAAGCAATATGTCAATAGGCTTATCACCTTCATAAATCGTGCTTACAGGAAACCCTTTTAATCCTGCGCCTAAAGTTTGCGACACGTTGGTATTCGTCACACCTAATCTGTTTGCAACATCATCTTTTAAAGCAACTGTAGCTCCTAAATAATCATCTTGGTATGTCGTTCTAATCCAGTTTGTGCCTTCGGCATTTCTAAGAATATCTTCAACTTGTACAGCAACTTCTTTTTGCACATTCATATCTTCTCCAGCAATTCTCACTTCTATTGGTGCAGGAGCTTCATTTAAAGATAATTGACGAATTCTTATATAACCATCTGGCACAAAGTTTTTGAACTTATCTAGATATTCCTCAGCCAATTCTGTTGTTGCATCTTTACCTGTTGTGGTAATAAAAATTTGAGCAAAGTTTTTACGCGGAAATTCTGGTGCATACGTAGAATGAAAACGAGGAGAACTTGTACCTACAAAACTGGCTACACCTACTACTCTATCTTCTCCTTCAATTGCTGCCTCTACTCGTTTTACAACTTCTTCGGTTTGCTCTAAACTTCCACCATTTGGTAACCAAACTTCTATATTAAATTGATTTCTTTCGGCTATCGGAAATAACTCTTGCTCTAATTGTGAAGCGACTCCAAAACCTAAGAAAATGGAAAGAAGACCAATTAGCATTGTTAAGTTTGGACTTTTAAAACAACGATCTAACATACTATTGAATACATTTTGTAAACGATCTAGCATGCTATTTTTTTTCTTTTCCTCTTTTTCTGAATCTTTCTTTAATCCTTTTTTAATAAAGACATAACACAAATAAGGTGTTAATAAAAGTGCTACTAGTAAAGACGCAAATAAAGCTACTGCAACCGCAACTGGTAATGCTTGAATAAATTCTTTTGAGATTCCGTTTAAGAAAAATGCTAATGGTAAAAAAGAGCAAATAATAGCCATAGTAGCTGTAAAAACAGGCACCATTAACTGTGTTGCACTTTGCCAACCAGCAGTCCAAGGATCTTCGCCTTCATCTAATTTTTCAACGTAATTATCTACGACCACAATGGCGTCATCTACCACCATACCAAGTACAATAATTAAGGCAGCTAGCGTTACTTGATGTATTTCAATTCCCATCATATTTAGGACTCCAAACGTGATAAAAATAGACACAGGAGCAGCAACAGCAGATACTATTGCAAAACGGAATGGGAGTAAAATAATAACTACCATAATTACAGCTAAAATAGCGATAGCAAATTCTAGCATAAAATGGCTAATACTTTCTTGTACTACTTCTGGCTGGTTTACAATAGTTTGTACGTGTACATCACTTGGTAATTCTTGCTCTATCTTATGTAAAGCAACTTCTACTTTTTCTCCAAATTGTACAATATTGTTTCCTGGTTGCATTTCTATTGCAATCATGGTTACTTTATCGTCACCAACTTTTATAAAACTTGTTGTTTCTTCATAACGACGTTCAATATTTGCTACATCTTTTAAGCGTACAATCTTTCCTTCTGGTGTGCTGTACACAATTTGATTGCCTAAATCGGTAACATTTTTATATTGATTTTTAGCAAAAACAGATACTTCTGAATTTTCTAAGGTAATTCCACCTGCGTAATCTGTATTATTTTGCATTTGGATGACTTGCGCAATACTTGAAAAATCAAAACCATATTGTCTTAATTTTTCATCTTTTACAGTCACATAAATTTGTTCTTTTTGTCCGCCATACCTTTTAATTTTGGATGTTTCCGGAATCGTTTTCAATCCATCTTCTAACTTATCTAAGTAGGTTTCAAGCTCAGCATAATTTCTATTTGGAGCCGAAACAGTAATCATTTGCGAAACAACATCTCCAAAATCGCTATTTACTATTGGTCCAACCATTCCCTTTGGTGTAGCAAAACTTTGTGGAAATGTGGTCATTAATCCACGTTGTAGTGTAGACCAGAACTCATCTGTATTTACTACATTTTCATTTAATTCTACTGTAATAACCACTTGTCCTTCAGAAGTATCAGAAAATGTTTTTGCCTTTCTAATTTCTTCAAAACCAAACAAATATTGCTCTAATGGGTCTGTTAATTGTCTTTCTACTTGTAATTCATCAGCACCAGGAAAAGCAGCAATAACTAATCCTTTACGCACTGTAATTTGAGGATCTTCACTACGAGCCATTGTTGCTAACGAGTAGATTCCTAAAATCATGAGAATTACGGTAAGAACAATCGTTACCTGATGATATTTCATAGAAGCCTCTATGAAATTTATTTTCACTTTTTTCATTTATAAAGTTTCTTTTCAGTTATGATTATAAGGCAATTTTTTGTCCTTCTTTTATATTTTTTTGTCCTTCGATTAACACGTTATCGCCTACCTCTAATCCAGAAGTGATAATAATGTTATTGTTTTTAAAACTACCAACGGTAACACGTCTTTTAATTGCTTTACCATTATCTGCTACAAATACATAAAGAATATCGTTGGCATCTCTGAGTACAGAAACTGAAGGAATAGAGATTACTTCCACAGGGTTTCCTGTGTTAATCTGAATGCTACTAATCATACCTGGTAATAGCTCATTATCCTTGTTGTCTAAGCGAACCTTTACATTAAAGGTTCTGGTAAGTGCATCTGCACTCGGATTTAGAATGTCTATTTTTCCTTTAAAAGTTTTGTTTAGTGAAGCAATGGATACAGATGCTTCTGTACCAATTTTTAATTTAGAAATTTCAGATTCTGTTATCGATGCTTTTGCATATACTTTATCAGTTTTCATTATTGTAAATGCTGGAACACTTGGTGCAGCAGTTGCACCAACTTCAGTTATTTTAGCTGTAATTATTCCTGTAAAAGGTGCATATAATTTAGTGTCATTCAAGTTTTTACCCGCCATACTTTTATTAGCTTTTGCTTGAGCAACAGCTACTTTTGCTGTAATAAAATCGCGTTCTGGTAAACTTCCTTTTTTATATAAACCATTTAATCGATTAAAATTATCATTGTCTTGCTCTAAACTTGCTTCAGCAATGTAAAAGGCGTTTTGATACGTAGTGGCATCAATAGATGCTAATAATTGTCCTTTTTTAACACGTTGGCCTTCTTCTACAGTAACGTGAGATACACGCCCTTGAACTGCAAAACCAATAGAAACAATATTATCTGCTTCTATTGTTCCGCTATAATTTAGCATTTCATTTTCAGGGGTGGTTTTAATCTCTAATACAGTAGCTTTTTGAATTTGTTCTATTGCTTTTTTTTCTTTTTTTTCGCTGGAACAACTTACCAATAGAAAAATAAGTATTGTTACATTTATTAAATGTTTCATAGATAATCTTATTAGTGTAATTTTTGATTTTATTATTTTACACTGCAAAATTGCTCCTAATTGAAGTATTAGAAAAGGTCTATAAAATGATTAAATTGGTCTAAAACAGGTATTTTAATTCAATATAGAAAAACACAAAAGACACACATCGCTGTATCAAAGGCACATGTAATGTACGTGCATATAATTAAATAGGTCAAAAATAGCTTGAAAATAGCTTAGTGTGTTTTTCTAAAAGTAGTAGGAGAAAAACCGGTGTGCTTTTTGAAAAATTTGCCAAAGAAAGATTGATCACTGAATTGTAATTCTTCTGCAATTTCAGAAATACTTAAAACAGGAGTATTGAGTAAAATTTTTGCCTCTAAAATCACAGCTTCATTTATTAATTGATTTGCTGTTTTTCCTGAAATTTCTTTTAACACTTTTGATAGATAACCTGAAGTTACACA
Organism: Patiriisocius marinistellae; assembly: GCF_009014635.1. Classification (GTDB taxonomy): domain Bacteria; phylum Bacteroidota; class Bacteroidia; order Flavobacteriales; family Flavobacteriaceae; genus Patiriisocius; species Patiriisocius marinistellae. The sequence continues at coordinate 220,208 of NZ_BKCF01000003.1, forward strand.
AAGTACATCAGCATAAAACTTAACGGTTCTTTCATTTTTTAAATTCTCATTTAAAAGGTCTAAAAAACGAAGCATTAAATCTTCTTGACGTGACAAACTAGCTTCTAAATCTGGAAATTCTCGCTTATAAATTGAAGCGTAATGATACAATAATAATTTAAACGAAGATTGCACTAGTTCTTGTTTAAAGGGTAATTTTTCTAAAGAAAACCGCTGATTTCGTCCTAATATTTTTGCCAAAGAAACAGCCGAATCCATTTCTTCATTAGATAATTTTAATTTTGGAATATTATTACCAGTAAAAAATTCAAAAGCATCGTGGTCCTCTTTTTTAAAACCGTTACTTAGAATAAAATCAACTGTAAAACTCACAGAAATAATACTTAATTTAGGGTTCATTTCAAGAATATGAGCTACAACCTGTGGCTTTGCAATAATGGCTTCGTTTTTTACAAGGGTATGTTTAATTAAATTGAGCTGTAATGTCAAGCTTCCTGAAACTATGAGAAATAGGCAAAAGCTATCGGTTCGAAAAGGATAAGTAATTGGAATTTTTTCAAATCTACTATGAGAAATATGAATATGTAATCCATCACCTTGGTCAGAGTCTCCAAGGATTTCAATAAGTTCACTTATTGTATGATTTTTAATTGATAGGTTTTTCAAATAAAAAGATGCTATAATTATGGAATTTTCAAATATACTATATAGATTTATAGTATAACTCTAATTAAATAGATAGAGAAAATTTACTTTAATTAATTTTCAACAAAAAATTAATACTCCGTTTTGTCTATTTTCTTTGTCCATTCTTGAAATGGTTTTATAGCAATTTCGGGCGATAATTGTTCAAATGGAATACTTCTTTTATTATAAGGTAAAGGAATTTCTTCGTAAATAAAAGCATCATCAAAGCCTATGTTTGCAGCATCTGCTTGACTACTTCCATAATAAACCTTATCTGGTCTTGCCCAATAAATAGCACCTAAGCACATGGGGCAAGGTTCGCAAGAGGTATAAATTATACAGCCATCTAATTGAAATGAATCAAGATTTTTACACGCATCTCTAATCGCAGTAACTTCGGCGTGCGCTGTTGGGTCGTTAGTTGATGTAACCTTATTGTTTCCTTTTCCTATAATTTTTCCATCCTTAACAATAACACAACCAAAGGGTCCACCTTCATTATTTTGCATCCCTCTTAAAGCTGCATTTACAGCTTCTAGCATAAATTTTTCCTTGCTCATTACTAATCTTATTTTTTTGCAAATATACTAGTTAATCTAGTGTTAGTACAGCTCATTTTATATACTCAAAATGGTTTTTTTAAGTATTTATTTTTCTTCGGAAATATTACACAATAAAAAAAGCTTCAGAATTAACCTGAAGCTTTTTAACTTTTTGGTTGTTATAATTAATTTGTTTTAATACGAATGGGGTTTCTTAAAACTCCTTTTAGGTTATTGATTTTTCCAACAATTAATTCGTTATTGTTAAGAATACTTGTTGCTCTAATTCTTAACCCTGCTTCTAGAGGTACGCTAAATTGTTTTCTATTTATTACTTTATTTTTGTTGTTTAAAATTTCCGCAGTAATTCTACCAGTGGAACTTCCACCACTCGAAATAATATCAACACCCTCAAAATTAGGTTTAACATTAAATTTTAAATCGCTATTTTTTGCCGTTGGAATTTTATCAACTTTTAATCTAAAAATATCATTAGTTCCCGAAATTTTGTGCGAATATGCAATATCATATAGTTTATTTTTAGTATTTAAAACCGAGACTTCATTATCTATTCTGCCTAATTTTTCAAAATCATACGTTTCAAGCTCATTTCTACTCAATGCACTATTAATCATCACTTCTTGATTAAGGTTTGATATTGCATATTTAAAATCTGTATTCTTTTTACCTTTTATTTTATGTTTAAAATTATTGTTTAATGCTTGTCCTTTTTGCAATAACATATTGAATGGTTGTGGAGCATCTAACCCTGGATATTGAATAAACATTTTGTTACGATCTGCACGGCTATCTGTACGCTTAACTTTTGTTCCATCAAGATTATTACCGTTTATATCTACTAATGATTCTGTTTCTGCATCATCTCCAAAAACAATGACTGAGCCTAGAATTAATAGTGCAAACATTTCCCAATTGGGCGTTCTTGGAGCACTATTTAATATTCTCCAAGGCATGTAATGTAAACGACCTCCAGACCATTGTCCTCCAGAATAATTTGAGGATCCTTTGTAACTATATGTATTTGAAGACGCATTAACTTTTAAAATGGTTTCCTTAGATGTTACATTAGGATCAAAACAAATAATTTCCCAATTATTTCCAGATTTTTTCCATTTATGTGGGTAAATACAATGCGGCTTTTGAGTAAACCAATAGTCTTGTGAAATACAAATTACGGGGTTATCACCACGGCGAGAACAATTAAGAGTTTCATTAAAAACATCTTTTGGATCATGTGTATTACCACTTATAAATTGTCCTACAAACCACCAAATGGGTGCTGCACCAAGTTGATAAAGATGTTTAACATTCATCTCTCTCTTAATTTGGTTTTTTGTAAATCTGCTAAGGGGTTTTCCAAATCTACTTAAACATTTATTGGCATAAACACCTTCAAGGCTCATCCCAAAACAATTACCCCCTTTAGGAGCATCTTTTGCAAAAAGCTCATAATATAGTGATCTTAGACTTATATGATCAAAAAAGTTAGGATCATTACTTACATCTTTAAACGCATCTGCATATACACTCCAAGGAATGCTATTTGTATTTCCCCAATTACGAACTCCCCAAAAATAATAATCTCGGTCAGACATATTGCCTTGATTTATTTTTGGTCTAACTGACCAATCCAATTTCATAGAACGAGAACCAGGTGCACGATTATAAATACCTCCATTATCTCGTAAACCCCAAGCATTTTGTATATTTAATACTTTGTTATATGTTCCTAAATCATCATCACCTCCGCCAAAAGGCCTACCACCATCACTATCCCATCCTCTTAAAGAAAGTTTAAAATCATCGTTTACATTGTTAGGTATAAAACGCTTAGGTACTGTATACTTCAAGTTTGCTTCTGTTGTATTAGAATAGGTACCATTGTTAGGTAATTTTTTAGTCGTTACTCTGTGGTTATTTTCAAATACTTCAACACGTACATAAATATCACTATCATCTTTCCAAAACACATCATTGTCAGCATCTCTAACTTTTATACGATCAATAAAAATTTCAAAAGGATAACAGATGTATGATTTTTCTCCACTAAACCAAGCTATTGTTCCATTCTGAAATGTATTGTATTTAGCATTTTTAGCAATACCTGGAATATCTAGTTCGTCTGAAGTTGGGAACCCTAATTGACCTAAAGGACCTCCTATTTTTTCATAATTAACACGAATGTCGCCATGAATTTCAAATGCTCCTCTAGAAGGACTCCAGTAAATTGTACAATTTTCAAAATCATTTTTCTTACCAATAACTCGAGTTCCATTTTTTACATCCATTTCATCACTTACCGGATATCCCATTTTTGCTACACCGCCGAGATCCATATACTTCTTTAAGATTGAGCCATGAACTTCTTTTGCTGCTTCGCTCCCATTTTTATAATAAATTCTACCATTTTGAAATTGCTGGTATTTTCCATTGGGGGCATTTCTCTCAGTAAATTTAGGTAATCCTATATGGTGACCACTTTCATCAAGATTCTCATAATGTAAATAAATATTGTTCTTTACTAAAACTGCACCTGTTGTGCTTGACCAGTAAATTCCACCTGTACGGAATAAACTTTTTTTACACCCGCGGCGTTTTCCATCAACCTCATCTGTTTGTAATGCCCCTAATGAACGCTGGATAGTTGCCGAAAAATTTTTATAACGGCTATATATACTTCCATGAATTTCATAAGTACCAAGGGTTGAGTGCATAATAGCACCAAACTCGTAATGCTGTAAGGAATATTCTGCAGTGTTTGATAATCTCTTTACTCTTTTACCAAAATTTAAATTAGGTCTTATCTCATTATATTTGTAAGAAATATGCCAAGCAGCACTACTCCTAGAGCTATCTAGTTTTTGTTCTAAAGCGGTAGGAATATCATTTTGAAATAGTACTTCGGCCATCTCTCCTTTAAACGGAAAGCGTAAGCCATTAACCCAAGAGCCTATATATATTTTTCCACCTGCACCTAATTTTAATTTTCCGTTATAAAATGCCGTAGTACTTACAAGAGTACCATTGATAAAAATTGCTAAAGTATCATGATCATACGCAAATTCAATTTTATACCATGTACTAGCTCTTAGCTCTCTATTAAATCTTACAACTCCTCCACTCCACCCTGTTCTGGAGTTATGTAAACTTACATGTAAGTTCATGCTAGTTGCAGATTTTCCTGGAGTCAAATAAATTGCTATTGGCAAAGAATTAATTTCAAGTAAATTTTGTCTACTGTTAATAGTACTGGGAGTTTTAAAACATATACGTCCAGAAAACTTCTTTGAATTATAGGCACTCTTGGGCACCGAAACTTGAATGGATGCCTTATTTTTAAATTTTAATGCTTTTGTAAATTTCCCAAATATTTTAGGACTTACATCGACAAGTTCACAGTTTTTTACGGTCGCTTTTTTTTGTCCGTCGGGATTAGCAACAGCAAGGCTGTCCATTGTGTAGTGGATAATTGAATTACTCATAATACAGAATTTAAAAGGTTAGTTAGTGCAATAAAATTAATAAAAAAAACCTTTAAAATGCTGCAATACAGTTATTTAACTTCAAAAAAAGGGGTGAATCCCCCATATAGTTCATATTTTTAAGTTAAAATCACAAAACCAACCAAAACACTACATATCAATAACTTAACATTGTTTTAGTACAATGATTTATAAAAGCACCTATAGGATTGATAGCCTAGGTTTATTACGATTATTCTATTTTGAGATAGTATCTTTGTCATTTCTATTTAAGTTATTTTTTAAATTTTACTTCTGAAATCACTATGCCTTTCAAAAAATTACATCCTCATTTACAAGAGAAACTTGAGATTCAAGAAATTACAACACCTACCGCATTTCAGAAAAAAAGTATACCATTAATAAAAAGCGGTGCTAATGTGTATTGTATGGCTCCAAAAGATAGCGGAAAAACAACATCACTTATTCTTACCACAATACAAAAGTTAAAGTGCGAAGCTGTTGGTGATGCACCAAGAGCTGTAGTTCTTGTAGAAAATAAAGCAAAAGCACTAGAGTTGTATGATGCCTTTTTAAAATTTACAAAACATACTACTTTACGTGTTTATGTAGGCTATGAAGAACTGCACATTGATGTTCAAAAATCTGAAATTTTTATGGGTACAGATATCCTAATCTCTACGCCAAAATCAATGAATAAGCTATTTTTACTAAATGGCGTTCATATTTCGCATTTAAAAATCTTTAGCATTGATGATGCCGAATTTTTGACACAACAATCTGCTTACAAAGCAATGATGTCAATAGCACAGAGTATGAAAAAATGTCAATATGTTATTTATTCAGAGAAAATGCACCCTAAATTAAAACGTTTTGAATCTTACTTTATGGAGTACCCAAAAACAGTAACCCTTAAATAATAAAATGGCTTTTAATAAAACTATAATTTGATGATCCCTAAACTTCATTATATTTCTCAAGGAATTACCTCTAAGGAACATTTAGAAAACATACAAAAAGCATGTACTTCTGGAGCCGAATTAGTACAATTACGCTTAAAAATACAATCAGAAAAAAAGCTTTTAAAATTTGCAAATGAAGCCAGAGAAATTACGGCTCATTTTCAAACTAGATTAATCATTAACGACCATTATAAAGTAGCAAAAGAGGTGAAGGCAGATGGCGTACATCTAGGGCAAAATGACGCCTGCCCAACAGTTGTTAGAGATTATTTACATTCTTGGCAAATTATAGGCGGTACAGCAAATACACTTCAAGAATGCAAAACATTAATCGAAAAAGAAGTAGATTACATAAGTCTAGGACCTTTTAGATTTACAACAACTAAAGACAATCTCCCTCCACTATTAGGCTTAAATGGTTATGCCGAAATTTTAAAAACATTAAACACAGAGACTCCCATTATAGGTGTGGGTGGAATTACAATAAAGGATGTTACTGCAATTTTAAAAACGGGTGTTTCTGGACTTGCAATTTCCGAAGAAATCGCGCGAGATTTTAATTCTATTAAGACATTCAATCAATTATTAAATGCTTCTTCCACAGCAGAACAGCGTTATACGTTTGAATAATAATTTATAAAAAAGAGCTTAAATTAGTTAAGCTCTTTCATAATCTCTGCAAAAAGTTTGTACGATTTTATCTTATCATTTACATCATAAATATTTGTGACAGCAATAAGTTCGTCTGCTTTCGTTTTTTCGATAAATTCTTTAACTTGGATTTTTACTGTCTTTTTACTGCCTATAAATGAATACTTTAGCATTTGATGCACTTGAGGGTGTTGCATAATTCCCTTAAGCTCATCTGTCATGTCAACTGGTGGTTGAACAAAATCTCTTTTTCCCGTAAAAATTCCAACAATCATGCGTATTAAAGAGGTTGAAATACGTTTTGCTTCTTCATCTGTATCTGCAATAATAATATTGACACCTGCCATTACGTATGGTTTTTTTAATACAGATGAAGGTTTAAATTCTTTTCTATAAATTTCTATTGCATCCCATAAATGAGTTGTTGCAAAGTGGCTTGCAAATGCATAAGGCAATCCTTTTTTTGCTGCTAAATGGGCACTATCCGTACTAGAACCTAAAATATAAACAGGAACAGCTACACCTTCTGCAACCGTAGCTCGCACTTTTGAAGTTGCATTTTCAACAGAAAAATAGGTTTCTATTTTTTCTAATTCATTTGGAAATGAATGTGCTGCCTGCATAAAGTCTGACCTAATAGCTTGCGCAGTTTCTCTGTCTGTTCCTGGCGCTCTTCCCAAGCCCAAATCTATACGTCCGGGATATAGTGAGCCTAAAGTTCCAAATTGTTCAGCAATAATCAATGGTGAGTGGTTAGGAAGCATAATTCCTCCAGATCCTACACGTAGCGTTTTTGTTCCTTGAGCTACATAGCCAATTAATACTGAGGTTGCGCTACTACCTATGTTTGAAGCGTTATGATGTTCTGCTAACCAATAACGTGTAAATCCACAGTTTTCAGCGTTTTGAGCTAGGTGTAATACGTTATTATACGTTTGTTGTAATGTGTGACCTTCAGATACTAATGCAAGGTCTAATATTGAATATAATGTTTTATTTGGTTTCATAAATATATGATCTATCCAGTTGATTTATATGGTTTTATTACTAAATGTATCATGTTGATTCATTTCAGTAGAAAATAAAATATCCTTTGTAACTGAGTACAAAGGATATTATTTTAGATATAAATATGTTCTGCAATATTGATACCAATATGTACTATCTAAGTGGTAATCTTATTTGTGATGGATATTTTTTTGAATGATGTACTTTGTTTTGAGCAATTACAGCCTCAGACTCATCATAATTATTCCCTCCTGTATTAAGGTTTCTTGCAAAACGAGGAAAGTTACTACTTGAAATTTCAATTCTTATTTTGTGTCCCTTTTCAAAATAATTGCTCGTTGACATAGGTGTTAAATCTAATTTATAGACCTCGCCTTTTTCCATAAACACTTCTTTATCATAACCTTCTCTATAGCGTACGCGTTGAATGGTTTCATCTAAGTTATAAGCTGTTCCGTCTGGATATACATCAATCAATTTTATAGTAAAATCTGTGTCTTTTGCATTTGAGGATACATACAATTCTGTTTCAATAAAACCACTTAACTCAACTCCTTCTTTTAAAACATCTGTGGTATACACTAAAATATCTGCACGTTCTTCCATTTCCTGTTGATTAAAAGCTCCACCTTCAACAGCATTACCTGTACAGCATACGTTTCCACCTAAAGAAGTTACGGGATTCATAGGGTCATAAACAAAAGAGTCTGGATTATCTTTACTCGCTTGTTTAGTAGATAATGTTCCACTACCCACTAAAGAGTTTGCATTTCCTTTACTGTTTAAGTAGTAAGTTGTCATTTTTGAATCTTCTGGCGGCCATTGTGTTGCTGCTTGCCATTTATTACTCCCCATTGTATAGTATTGCACTCTTGGTGTTTTTTCCTTAAAGTTTGTCTTTTCATCTTTTAACCAAAAGTCAAACCAGTTAAATATTTGTTCTTCATAATTAAGACGAGCATCTCCCACGCTCCTTTGTCCTACCATAGTAGTATCTGTCGCCCGGGTATAACCACAATGCAATGTAGGAGCAATAACTAAATATTGATTATCTCTAACCGTTGCATCTTTAGTATTCTCCCTTACATGATTGAACAATGCAAGATTGGGAGTAATAGATACATCATACCATGAAGCAAACCAAAAGCTAGGAACCCCTAATTCCATATCATCATGGTATAGACCACCTTCAAACCATTCAGGATCGTTAGGCTTACGGCGTACCATTTTGTCAAAAATTTCATGCTTACCATTTATATTTTTCAAAATATCTTGAATGGGAAGATGCGACAAGGCTTCCTTCATATCAATTGGTGGATTCTCTGGAGCTAGGTCATAAAAGCGAGAAATTCTTATTAAATCTTCTTGCGTTGCACCTTCTGGTATTCTAGGCTTAAATTTATCGTGTTCTACACCGTACAACCATGAAAAGAACAATAATTGTTCAACTCCACCTCTATACCAGTTACCTTGTTCCATAATGTCACCCACACGTCCTACTCCTGCCCCAAAACCTTGTGGAACCATTGCTGCGTGAGATGGGTGATCTAACGCCGCAACAGCCATTTGCCACTCTGCTGTAGAAGAGCAACCTATTGTACCTATTTTTCCGTTGGACCATGATTGATCTTTCATCCATGAAAAAGCGTCATAACCATCTGTCAAAGGCACACCTAAAATATCCCATTCGCCTTCAGAGTAATAGCGTCCACGTTCGTTTTGTACTACGTAAGCGTACCCTCTTTTTACCATTTCGTAGGCTTGTTTTGCCGTACGTGTTCTTTGTTCTCCATCACCCCATGAGTTAAAATTATATGGTGTACGAGAAAAAATTACTGGAACTTTTCCAGTTCCTTTAGGTCTGTAGATATCTGTAGCTAAACGAATACCATCACGCATAGGCATCATTACTTTTTGGTCAATAATCGCTATTTCTTCCAGCTTTTTAAAAATATCTTCTTCTTCCTTAACCTGCTCTTGTGCAGTAAAGGATTGACAAACAATAAGTAATAAACAAAATGTAATGCTTTTAAAATGTTTCATATAAAAAGGGATAAATAATTAACGACATAAAGTTACTTAAAATTGATGTACAAACAGCTATCAGCTTCTAGATGTTTAATATTTCCGAAGTTAAATATAGTATGTGCAGTACACCTATTTCTTCATGGTATCTTCGGAAATATAATACGTTGAAAGAACTGCTAAAAATTAAAGACTTAAGTTTATTACCAATAAAAAATTACTACCAATCAATTGGGAAATAATCTTTTAAGAATTTTCCAGACCAATGTTTACCAGTATTGATTCCATCTATTAAAGGGTCCATGACCCGTGCTGCTCCATCCACAATATCTAGCGGTGGTTGAAAATCATGTACCTCTACTTTTTTCTTTGACAACTCTGCAGGGTCTTCATCTGTAACCCATCCAGTATCTACAGCGTTCATATAAATGCCAGATTTAGCAAATGTTGCTGCAGAGGTATGTGTAAGCATATTTAAGGCTGCTTTTGCCATATTTGTATGTGGATGCCTATCTTCTTTTTTAAAGCGATGAAATTTTCCTTCCATTGCCGAAACATTAATTATATGTTTCTTCCCTGTGTTTTCTTTCATCATTAAATTTGATAAACGATTGCACAACACGAAAGGTGCGACGGCATTAACTAATTGTACTTCTACCATCTCTGTAGTTTCAATTTCACCAAGTTTTAAACGCCAGCTGTTTGTTTTACGTAAATCAACTTGTTGTAAATCTGCATCAAGTTTACCTTCTGGAAACACTTCAGATGTTTGTAATGAGTTATCAAAACTATATGGTATTTGAGAAAGCGCTGCAGAGTTGCGTAATCCTATTCCAGGTTCTGGACCATGCCAAGTTACTGGAAGCACATTATTTTTACTCGTTTTTGAAGTATCAACACTTAAGTCTGATAATTCCTGTAAACAATCAATATGGTCATTTAATAATGGCTGAGCAAGTTTAGGCAATTGATCTACTGGTAACTTTTCATTTTCCATTAAATGAAAATAGAAACCTGATGGCCTCCTAACTGTTTGTGCTGCATTATTGATGAGAATGTCTAAACGATCATATTTTTGCTCTATATAGTTACAAAAAATTTCGACACTTGGAATGTGTCTTAAATCAAGCCCATGAATATGCAATCTATGGCACCATTGATTATAATCTTCTTCTTTTGAGAATCTAATAGCAGAATCTGCAGGGAAACGTGTTGTAGCAACAACAGTAGCTCCAGAGCGTAATAACATTAATGTAATGTGATATCCTATTTTTAATCTAGAACCTGTAATTACTGCTACCTGACCTTTTAAATCTGTAGTTTGAAAACGTTTAGCGTAATTTAAATCACCGCAGTCTGTACACATCGTATCATAAAAATGATGCAGTTTTGTGTACATCGTTTTACACACGTAACAATTTCTTGGGGATTCTAACTCTAATGTATCTTCTGGAATAGCAGCTGCTGCTAATAACTTAGGTGCTACAAATAAAGTTGCTTCTCTTGCAGATCTAATTCCTGTAGTTTTTCTTGCATGCTTATCTTTAGCAATCATTTTGCGCTTTGCTGCTTTCTTAGCATCTTTTTTTCTTCGCTTAAATTCGTCCCTATTAGGTCGAGACAATTTTCCTGAAACTTTTAACAATGCAGTTCTCTTTTCTTCAGAAAGCTCATAAATCTGGTTTGTGTCTGAAACTAAAAGTTCTAAAATTGAGATAGTTGTATCTATTTCTTGAAGTGAAACTTTACGAACTTTTTCAGGTTTTTTTTGATTTTCAAGCATATCTATAAAGCGTAAAGTTTTAACAAATGTGATACAAATTTAATTTTAGCGAAGGTAAGTATACCTCTTTACAGAATTATAGAAAGCTTATTCTTTTTAATACATACCTATAGTTAAAATTTAACGCTTTTAAAATATTTATGAATGAAATTTAATTAAAGTAAAAGCAGTTTATATTGTTGCAATTTATTTGTATAAAGCACTGGTTTAGTGAACATTTAAAATGATTGCTAATCAATATTTATAAAAAAACCATATCTTAGTACACTCCCTTTTAAAATTTTCTTAGAAAGCTAACCACTAAATAATTTGATTATGCCTAAAAAGCCAATCATCAATGCTCACACACACACTTTTACAAGTAAATTTGTACCTCCATTTCTTGCAAAAACTATAGTTCCTTGGCCATTATATTTTTTGATTCATACTCGCTGGATTGTAGGCTTGGCACAACGCTATTATAGATGGAAACATGGACAAACGTTTCCAAAATACGACAAGAATAAAACTAAAGAAGAGCAAGAAATAGAAAAACAAAAAGCGTGGGATAAAATTTACGCCAGTCGCAGGAAAATGCGAAGTAAAACTATTTCTAAATTTAACTTTAAGGCAAATCGCATCATTTATATTCCGTGGCGGATTATTATTTTCTGGGTATCGTTAGTAGCGTTCTTTTATGTAGCCGAATTTTTAGGTTGGATTTTTGGAATAGATGAAGGTATTAATGACATTTTTACTAAAGTAAAAATATGGCTCACCTCCTATTATTTATATTTTGAATTTCCGGTCGTTTGGAAAGTAGTATGGACTCTAGCAGTTCTTATATTTATAAACTGGAGTCGCAGAACTATCTGGTTTTTAATCAAAAAACTATTTCCATTTTTTCAAAGTATTTTAAGTCCTAACGGCTTAGCGTTATTAGAACGTTATTTATTAATGGGGCGTTTTTCTTTTTATGGTACACAGAAAAAAGTAGCAGAGCGAGCACTTGACCAGCTCCCTCCTAATTCGCAAATGGTAATATTACCTATGGATATGGAATTTATGGGTGCCGGAAAATCAAAAATGACAAACGAAATACTAGCCACAAAAAATAATAATATTCCTAAAAACCCCACTGAGGATGATTGGAAAGACTCTGACTATCACGATACATTTAAATACCAAATGCGAGAACTTTGGGATTTCGTAAAAACAAAGCGCAATGGTAAAAATCCTAATGCATACCATCCTTTTCTATTTTTAGACCCCCGCCGCATAGAAAAAGAAGGTAACTCTTTTTTTAGCTATACAATTGTTGATGGCAAAATGAAGCTAAACGACTGCTATTTAAAAACATATATGGAAGACCGCAACTTTAGTGGTTTTAAAATTTACCCAGCCCTAGGCTATTATGTTTTCGATGAATCACTCTTACCTATTTGGCTATATGCTTCTCAAAACAATATTCCAATCATGACACACTGTGTGATTGGTACAATATATTTCCGAGGAAAAAAGATAAAAGAATGGAACTATCATCCTGTTTTCAAACAATATTATAGAGACAAAAGACAACCTGAAAATCAACCTGAACCCATGGTGTTACCACAAGTAAAACCTGTTGATTTGCAATATAACTTTACTCACCCCATGAATTATTTATGTTTACTTGAGGAAACCTTTTTGCGAGAATTAATAGGTAATGCAAAAGACAATAATTTAAAAACGTTGTTTGGATATACAGATAAGGAAACTCCCCTAACACAAACATTAAAAAATATAAAAATTTGTTTAGCACACTATGGTGGAGAGGAAGAATGGATTAAATATTTAGAAACAGATAGAGATGTTTATGCAAGAAGTTTGATAAAAAATCCCAATGATGGAATTGACTTTATGCAAAATGCTACTAATGAATTTTCTTGGAGCAAAATAAATAGTCTCTGGCATGATACAGATTGGTACTCATTAATATCTAGTATATTGATGAACTATGATAATATGTACGCAGACCTTAGCTACATTATAAGTAAGCCATCAATTTATCCCTTATTAGTAGAAACACTTCGGAAAAGTGACAACTATGAAGCCCAGTTAGTTCATTACAACGCCGAACAGTCTAATAATAAAAAAGCATCGCATTTCAAAGGCCGAAATAGATTGCGAAGTCACATTTTATATGGTACTGATTTTTATGTGGTAAGAAATCATAATTCAGACAAAGACTTATACACAGAAACTCGCGCAGCCCTTGATGATGAAAGTTTTGATTTGATAGCAAGAGAGAACACATTTAATTATTTATCAAGAGATTAGTTATGCTATACATAAACCGAAACTTTGTAAATAAACCTGAAGTATTTTCATCACATCCATTTAAAGATGAAATAAAAGTAATGACAGAATTTTATACCAAAAAAAACATAAAACAATCACGGTATAGAATAAATTCAAGACTCATAGAAAGCCAATTATTAATTGAAAAATTAGTAAAATTATTTCATGGTAAATGTGCGTATTGTGAGTGCGAAATTTTTGAGAAATTCTTTAAAACAGCGCACCATAGGCCTACAGAAAATGCGATGAATTTAGACGGTAAAGTTTCAAAGGAGAGTTATTGGTGGTTAACTTATGAATGGAACAATCTATATTTATTATGTGAACAATGTAGTTCAATGAAAAAAACTCGATTTCCTGTTGCGGGTAAGAGAGTTTCATATTTAGGCAATGTGCCTCAAGAAAAGGCTTTATTAATTGATCCGTGCAAAAAAAAAGATTTTGATGACAAGCATTTTCAACTCTTTAAAAACGGTGAAATTCTTGGAATAACCGAAAGAGGAAAAATTACAATCGAAATTTTAAACTTGAATAATGAGAACAGAAAACAAGAAAGAGCACGCAAAATTTTAGAAATGGCGGGAGCTATATCAATGGCTCGTGGAGCAGCAAATCAAAATGATATAAATAATGCAAAAAGAGAATTAAACAAACTACTAAATAGTGAAGTAGCTTTTTTAAGTTACTCAATAGCCGCATTTAAACACTTTTCTTTAATAACTACAGAGAAAATCGAAAGCTCAAAAATTTACAACGCTATAATTGAAGAAATAGATAATAGCATTTCAGACTTTACATCTTGTATCACAATGAAGTCTAAAGTTGAACGGCCAAAAATTACTAAAAGACATAAAACAAAATCTAATAAACCTTTTCCTATAGTTTCACCCATTACATCATCTATTGATAAATTATCAGATAATATTTTAAAAAGAGATTACTTCATGTCTGCTAAGCGCATTCAAAAAATTGAAATAGTCAATTTTAAAATCATCAAAAATTTGGTGTTAGAATTCCCCAAATCAAAGCATAGAGAAGAGCCTTGGATGGTTCTTTTAGGCGAAAATGGCGCAGGTAAAAGCTCAGTATTACAAGCGGTAGCACTTACACTCGCTGGTGAAGAAAAAGCTAATAATTTAGAATTAAACGCAGCCCAATTTGTCAATAGAAATACGAGCTCAAAAACTGGATATGTAAGGGTTTATCTAGAAGGGGTTTCAGACTTTCTTGAACTTAAATTTAATAAAGACTCTCCTAAATTTACTTCAAATTATGATGCTCCTAAAGTTATTCTATTAGCATTTGGATCTACTAGACTTATGAGTGACACGGTTGATTACGAAACAAATAAAAATCTTATTAATCTAAGTAATTTGTTTAATCCATTTGCAACATTACCAAATATTGAAGGTTGGTTGGGTGACCCAAAAAAAGTAAGTGTTGCACAATTTGACCAGATTGCTATAGCACTTAAAAACGTCTTACAGCTTCCAGACAATAAATTAATATATCGTAGAAAAACTAAAGAAGGTACTTACGAACTTTTTATAAAAATAAACAAACAGAAACAAGGAATTACTGTTAAGGAATTAAGTGCTGGATACAAATCCATAATTGCAATGACTATAAATATAATTAGAGAAATACTCAACACATGGGATAGTTTTAAAATTGCTGAAGGCATTGTTCTTGTTGACGAAATAGGCGTTCACCTCCACCCTAAATGGAAACTTCAAATCATTAGTACGTTACGAGAGATTTTCCCTGCAATGAACTTTATAATTACCACACATGAGCCTTTGTGTTTACGTGGTATCAATGAAGGGGAAGTAGCACTTATGAAAATGGATGAAAACAATCAAGTAATTGCCTTAATGGATCTCCCTTCTCCTAAAGCACTAACCATTGAACAATTAATAACATCAAAATTCTTTGGATTAATAACCTCATTTGATCCAGAAATAGAAGCACAACTTAATTCTTTTTATTTACTGAAATCTAAATTAAACCCTACACCTAACGAGATAGAAAAATTAGAAACATTACGTAGAAATTTAGAACACATTAATGTCATTGATAATGAATCAAATTTAGAAGTTTCTAAAAAATCAAAAATTAATTTAGCTGCAAGTTCTTTAGATGCTGGGTGGATTAATAACCCTAAACATCAAGAAGACTTAAAACAAAAAATCAAAGCGATTTGGGATAAGACAACTTCGTAAAATATAATATTATGATTTTGATAACTAAGAACACAAAAAACCCAAACATTTCAGTATATAAAAAGAAGAGATGGAAAGGCCTTGACGGAAATAAAACAACATTAGCAATTCGAGATTTTAATAAATCTATATTGCATTATACAAATCCTGCAAACTTTAAAGACAACAAAAAATTAACACGTAAAGGTTTTACGTATGAGGCCTATTCACATAAAGACACAAAAAAAGCATTAAAGAAAATTTTTAAAAGTAAGTGTGCCTATTGTGAGAGTTTTATTATGCATATTGAACCAGGTGATATAGAACACTTTAGACCAAAAGCAGAAGTACACACTAAAAATGGAGAAGTTTTAATTCCTGGGTATTACTGGTTAGGCGCAGATTGGAAAAACTTATTATTATCTTGTATAAAATGCAATAGATCAAATAACGAAGCTATAAATTTTTCGGATGGAGAAATCCAAAATATGGGAAAAGCTAATCATTTTCCACTCTCTGATGAGTCTAAAAGAGTTCGATTACACACAGAAGATATTTCAATTGAAGATGAGTTTGTTCAAATTATAAACCCTTGTAGAGAAGATCCAGAAGCACATCTTATTTTTGAAGATAATGGTCAAGTAACAGCAAAAGATGAAAAAGGAGAGAAATCTATTGCCGTATATGGGCTTTTTAGAGCAGATCTCGTTTTAAAAAGATCACAAGTAAGTAGGGATCTAAGTTCCTCACTTACAGATCTCGTATTAATAATTCAACAACTTGATCAACTAGAAGCAGCGAATATTAGTACAGATATCATCTTAAAATTACTACGCGTTAATCTAGAAAATTTAAAATTTGCTTTTCAAATAGATGCGGAATACCTAGCATTAAAAAGACAAAAGCTAAAACGCTTTATAAAACAAAATCCTATTAGTAATCAAAAATTAACAGAAATGGGTATTCCGCTATTAAACTTCTTAAATAGTAATACAATTTAGATAAATAATATAGAGGAATTTATTAGATGCTAAATATTTTATTCAATATTGATCCTTTAAATATTTAAAATTATTTCTTCGGAAATATTATAATAATTACACCTCTTTAATAAAAATCTCACTTTAGAAAAAATTAACGCTTGTTAAGAAAATATTGATACTGGATTAACTCAAATAATTTTGATCGCTGTGTAAATTTGAAATGAACATAAAAAATTACACATATAATGATTAAAACTATTACAAATTTTAAATTTAAAGTTGCATTTATTTTTATTTCAATATTAACATCATCTTCAATATATGCACAAAGCAATTGTGATATTTACTGTCCAAATGATTTTGCTGTTGTAGCAAATTCAAATGGCGAATATGTAGTTGAAGATTATTTTGCAAATAACTTAGTAACTTTAGAGGAATGCAATCCAGGTGCTGTTGTCTCTCAATCACCAGCTCCTGGGACAATAATGGGCTTAGGAGAATTTGAAGTGACAATGACTGTTACTTCTGGTGGAGAAACAGACGATTGTGATTTTGACATTTCAGTAATTGAAGAACAAAGTGGTGATTGTGATTTTGACTGCCCAGATGATCAATTAGGTACAACAGATAGCGCCGGAAACTATGCAATACCTAATTTTGCCACAAATGGTGCTCTTGTAGTAACAGGCAACTGTGGAAATTTTACTTTTGAGCAAGACCCTGTTGCAGGTACTATTGTAACCGCGGGTATTTATAGTATTTCATTATCAGCAGAGTCTGAGCCTGGTACAAGTAGTATAAGTTGTGGTTTCAATTTAACTGTTGATGAAACATTAAATGCAAATAGTTTTTCAATAAATACTTTTACAGTTTATCCAAACCCTGCCTCTAATAAAATAAATTTTTCAAATGAAGTAGAAAACGCCACATTAGCTTCTCTCACTGGAAAAATAATATACCAAACGAAAATGACTAATTCAATTGATGTTAGTTATTTAGATAAAGGGATTTATATTTTAAAAATTGAAAATGGAAATGAATCATTAATTAAAAAAATTGTTATTAATTAATTTTCTACTAATCTTTAAAAATTCATTTTTCATTAATGAAAACCAACTTACAATACGACTGTAGGTTGGTTTTCTCTTTAAATTAAATTCATGTTAAAAAAGAATGAACATTCATTTTTATAAATATCTTTGTAACGTAAATTAAATACAATGGCTAAACTTCAAAAAAGTATAGATAAGCGTAATGAATTAATAAAGGCAACTATTGAGTTGGTAAACAACAATGGTTTTCACGCAACACCTATGAGTAAAATTGCTAAAATGGCGAATGTATCACCTGCAACAATCTATTTGTATTTTGAAAACAAACAAGACTTAGTTAATAAGACTTATATTGAAGTAAAAGAAAAATATACAAAATATGCTTTTGAAACTTACGAAAGCTCAATGCCTGTTAAAAAAGGTTTTGAAATAATATGGAAACGTATTGCAGAATTTAAATTAAAAGAATGCGAGAATGCCATGTTTTTAGCACAATGTGATAATACTCCCACTATCGATGAAACGAGTAGACAGGAAGGTATTAAACATTTACAGCCCCTACTCGACCTCTGGGCACGTGGTAAAAATGAAGGGTTAATAAAACCAGTCTCAGACTATATTTTATATGCATATGCTATAAACCCACTATCCTTTTTAATGATTACTCAAAAAAGAGGAGCATTTACATTAGACAAAACACATTTAGAAGAAGCATATCAATCTGCTTGGAATAGTATTAAAATTTAAATAAAAAACGAAAAAAACAAATAAATGGAATTGATAGAAAAGTTAAATTGGAGATACGCTGCTAAGTCTATGAGTGGAAAAGTAGTCCCTGAAGATAAAATAGAACGTATTTTAGAAGCTGCACGTTTAGCTCCTACATCATCAGGTTTACAGCCTTTTGAAATATTTGTTGTAAAAAACCAAGGTATTAAAGAGCAAATTAGACCAGTTGCTTGGAATCAGTCTGTTATCACAGAAAGTTCACATCTACTAGTTTTTGCTGCATGGGACACTTATACTGCTGACCGAATTAATTATATGTTTGATTTAACAAATAAGATTCGTGGTTTTGAAAACGAAGGTTGGGAAAATTACAGACAACAATTATTAAGCTCGTATCCACAACGTGATGCTGAAGAAAATTTCAATCATGCAGCAAAGCAGGCATATATTGCTTTAGGTACTGCTATGATCGCAGCTGCTGGCGAAAAAGTGGATAGTACTCCCATGGAGGGATTTGATGCTGATGCAGTTGATAAAATTTTAGGCCTACGTGAAAAAGGTTTACGTAGTGCTGTGTTATTACCGTTAGGATATAGAAATGAAGATGAAGATTGGTTAGTAAATCTTGTTAAGGTTAGAAGACCTATGGACGAGATTGTAACCGTTATTGAATAAATTAAAAATGAAAATGAACATGAAAACGATACAATTAAAAAGTAGACCTGAAGGAAAACCAACACTTTCAAATTTCGAATTTGTAGAAGAAGATAAATCGTTAACTATATCTGATGGAGAGATTCTTCTAGAAGCAGCTTATGTTTCTGTAGATCCATATTTAAGAGGACGAATGAACGATGCAAAATCTTATGTTCCGCCTTTTAAATTAAACGAACCTGTACACTCTGGTGTTGTAGCTAAAGTTTTAGAATCTAAAAACGAAAAATTCCAAGTTGGAGATTACGTTTCTGGCATGCTAAACTGGTCTAGACAACAAGTGTCTGATGGCGAAGGCTTAAATAAAGTAGATTCAGAAAAAGCACCTTTAAGCACCTATTTGGGCGTTTTAGGCATGACAGGTTTAACGGCTTATTTAGGCTTTACCGAAATAGGAAAACCTAAAGAAGGTGAAACTATAGTAGTCTCAGGAGCTGCAGGAGCAGTTGGTAGTGTTGTTGGTCAAATAGCAAAAATACTAGGCTTACGCGTTATAGGTATTGCTGGTACAGATGAAAAAATCGAGATGCTAAAAAGCAAATTTGGTTTTGATGAAGGTATCAATTACAACACCACAAAAGACATGAAATCTGCCATTGCAGAAGCTGCGCCAGATGGTGTAGATGTGTATTTTGATAATGTTGGAGGACCAATTTCAGATGCTGTTTTATTCAGTATTAATCGCTTTGCAAGAATTATAATTTGTGGTGCCATTTCGGTTTATAATGAAACGGAAATACCTAAAAGCATAAGCGTACAGCCATTTTTAATAAAAAACAGCGCGTTAATGCAAGGTTTTATAGTAAGTAATTATGCTGAAAAATTCCCAGAAGCGATTCAAAAATTATCAGGTTGGTTAGCTGAAGAAAAATTAACCTATACCGAAACTATAGTTGATGGTTTCGATAATATCCCTCAAGCTTTTATAGATTTATTTGAAGGTAAAAACAAAGGGAAAATGATAGTAAAAATATAATAACCAAAAAAAGAAAAAGAAGATGAACAATTTTGAATTTAAAAACCCAACCAAAATTATTTTTGGAAAGGATACAATAGAACAATTAAAAAATGAAATTCCTGCAGATGCTAAAGTATTATTACTTTATGGTGGAGGAAGTATTAAGAAAAACGGAATCTACGACCAAGTAAAAACCGCTTTGGCAAACGTTGATGTGAACGAGTTTGGAGGTATTCCTGCAAATCCAGAATACGCAACATTAATGGACGCTTTAAAAGTTATTAAAGATGAAAACATTACGTATTTACTAGCAGTTGGTGGTGGATCTGTAATTGACGGAACTAAATTTTTATCTGCAGCTGCAGTTTTTGAAGGCGATACACCTTGGGATATTTTAACTAAAAATGTTAGAACAGAAAAAGGAATGCCTTTTGGAACCGTTTTAACATTACCAGCAACAGGATCTGAAATGAATTCTGGAGCTGTAATTACACGTGAAGAAACTAAAGAAAAATTAGCAATGGGTGGACCTGGTTTATTTCCAGTGTTTTCAATATTAGACCCACAAGTTATTACATCTATTCCAGAACGTCAATTAGCAAATGGTTTAACAGATGCTTTTACACACGTTTTAGAACAATACATGACGTATCCAATTGGAGCTTTATTGCAAGATCGTTTTGCAGAAAGTATATTACAAACATTAGTAGAAGTTGCACCAACAGTATTAAAAGATCCAACAAATTACCAAGCAGCATCTAACTTTATGTGGAGTTGCACAATGGCGTTAAATGGACTAATTCAAAAAGGAGTACCAGGAGATTGGGCAATCCACATGATGGGTCACGAGTTAACAGCTTTATTTGGAATAGATCACGCACGTACTTTGGCAGTTATAACACCAAGTCATTACAAGTATAATTTTGAAGCTAAAAAAGAAAAATTAGCGCAATATGGTGAACGTGTTTGGAACATTACTGAAGGTAGTACAGACGATAAAGCCTATGCTGCAATAGAAAAAACTACTGCTTTTTTCCATGAGTTAGGCATTGATACAAAATTATCTGACTACACTAAAGATTACGAAGGAACTGCAGAAGAAGTTGCTAAACGTTTTAAAACTAGAGGTTGGAAACTAGGTGAACGTCAAGCTTTAATGCCTGAAGATGCAGAGAAAATTGTAAAAATGGCATACTAAATTTATAATTATTTAAATGAAAATAATAAAAACGGTAGCCTTAGCGCTAACTATAATTACAGCTTCAAGTTGTAAAGACAAAACAAACAACACTACTTCTGAAAACGTTTCAGAAGATAAAACAGAACTAAAAAAAGATAAAACTATGAACGTATTATTTGTATTAACATCTCACGACAAATTAGGAGATACAGGAAAAAAAACAGGATTTTGGGTTGAAGAATTCGCAAATCCATATTACACATTATTAGACAAAGGCTCAAAAATTACTATTGCAACTCCAAATGGTGGTGCTGCACCAATAGATCCAAGTAGTGATTCTCCAGATGCTGCAACAGAAGATACTGAGCGTTACAATAAAGACGAAGCAACAAAAGCATTAATCGCAAATACGCACAAGTTAGCTGATATGAATGCAGACGATTTTGATGCTGTATTTTATCCTGGAGGTCATGGACCATTATGGGATTTAGCAAACGATAAAACATCTATTGCTTTAATCGAAAAGTTTAATACTCAAGAGAAGCCTGTAGCATTTGTATGCCACGCTCCTGCTGCATTAAAAGGTGTAAAAGGAACAGATGGAGAACCATTAGTAAAAGGTAAAAAAGTAACTGGTTTTACAAATACCGAAGAAGATACTGTTGGTTTAACAGACGTTGTTCCATTTTTAGTGGAAGACATGTTAAATGAAAATGGAGGAATCTACTCTAAAAAAGAAGATTGGGCAGCTTACGCTATTCAAGATGGTAATTTAATTACAGGACAAAATCCTGCATCGTCTGAGTTGGTTGCAGAAAAATTATTAGAGAGCTTAAAATAGTTTATTAATAAAAAACCCAATTAGAATAGATTTTAAAATCTGTTCTAATTGGGTTAAATAGTTTATAGAGCAATGTATTACTTCTCGAGTTTCACTTTTACTGCATTCATACCTCTTTGACCTTTTTCAAGTTCAAATGATACTTTATTACCTTCTGTAATCTCGTCAATTAAACCACTTACGTGACAAAAATATTTTTGTTGATCTGCTCCATCTACGATAAAACCAAATCCTTTTGAAGTGTCAAAAAAACTAACTGTACCTATACGTACTGGATTAAATTTATCCTCGTCAGTTTCTTCTTTTGGAGGAATTCCCAAAACAATATCTTCTGCTTCAACTTCAACTTTCTGTGAAGGATCTGGCGGTGTGTCCACTAGATTTCCATTAAAGTCTACATAAGCAAATTCAATTCCTGTGCTTCCGTTTTCTTCTTTTTCAAGTTTGCGGGCTTCCATTTTCTTCCGCTTATCTTCACGCTTTTTTAAACGTTTTTTCTCTTTTTCACTCTTACCAAATGTTTGTTGGGATCTTGCCATTAATTTATCTAATCTATTTTTTAATTAATTTATTTTCTAAAGGTACGAAATTTTCA
This sequence comes from Patiriisocius marinistellae, assembly GCF_009014635.1. Taxonomy (GTDB): domain Bacteria; phylum Bacteroidota; class Bacteroidia; order Flavobacteriales; family Flavobacteriaceae; genus Patiriisocius; species Patiriisocius marinistellae. The sequence goes on from NZ_BKCF01000003.1 coordinate 242,941, forward strand.
AGAATTTATTTTTTCTTTTTCTTCTTAGATTGTTCGTCCTTTGGAGTTACAGTCTTAGTTTGGTTCAAATGGTGTGCCAAAAGCTTATCAATTAATTCATCTTTGGTAAGATGATGGAAAATTGTTTTAATATCTGTTTTAAAAGCTTCTGAGATAAAATGATTTGGTTTTGTTTTAAAAATTTGTTTTGCCCAAAGTTTTGCATTGTTTTCTTCAATAGCAAGAGCATCAACTTTTAACATTTCAGAAAAAGTAATCCCTAATTCATCTTCTAAATCTGGAATGTCATTTACTTCGTCTTGTTGAATTACACTTAAAGAAAGTCCCTTTGCCCCTGCTCTAGCAGTACGTCCACTTCTATGTACATACGCATCATAAGTATCTGGCAAGTGGTATTGTATTACATATTCAATTTCTTTTACATCGATACCACGAGCTGCTAGGTCTGTTGCTACAAGAATATTAATGTGCCCTTCTCTAAACTGGCCCATAATCCTATCTCTAATTCCTTGTGTTAAACTACCGTGTAATGCTCCAGATGAGAATTTATGGATGGCCAAGTTTTTAGCCAACTTATTAACCGCTGCTTTAGTTTTACAGAAAATAATTCCTCGTTGTCCTTCTTTAGTGCTTAAAAAATGCATTAATACATCTAGCTTTTCTTCTGGGGCAACTACAATATATTTATGATCAATACCTTGATGACCAAGGGTAGCCATATCCACCTCTATATTTTCTACCTTTTTAGAAAGATAATTTTGAACAAGTTGTTTTATTTCGCCATTTAACGTTGCTGTAAATAAAAAGGTTCTTCGCTTTTTAGGCATTACCTTAATAATTGTATCAAGACTTTCTTTTAAAATAGAAACCATTTCATCAGCTTCATCAAGTACTAGATACGAGGCATTACTAATACCCACTGCTTTACGCTCCATTAAATCAATTAGGCGTCCTGGAGTTGCAACTATAATTTGTGTAGGTTCCTTAAGCCTCTCAATTTGAGGTTTAATTGGAATTCCCCCACAAATAGAAGCAATTGAAATAGTAGGGATATTAGCTGCAAAATCACATAAGTTTTTATGTATTTGTTGTCCTAACTCCCTTGTAGGAGCGAGTACAATAGCTTGTATGTCATTATTAGTGACATCAACTAATTGTAATAATGGCAATCCAAAAGCGGCTGTTTTTCCAGTTCCTGTTTTAGCAATTCCCACGACATCATCCTTTTGGTTTAACACTACAGGAATAACTTTTGCTTGAACATCTGTGGGTGCAGAGATATTCATCGTTTTTAATGCTTTAATAAGGGCTTGGTCTACGCCTAAACTTTTAAATGTATTTGCCATATTATTGTAGTTGTACTTCGGAAATATTAATTATTAAGCTTCTTGTAGAATTCTTTTTGACTTACGGTAAGTATACTTTGGATAAATATTTCTTTTAGCAAAACGGTTTAAATTTCCAGCGTTTATCATCTTACGATAAATAGGCTTTGTTACTCCAAAATATTCATAAGTCGCACCATCTGTAAAAGTAATCTCTAAGAGCATTCCCTTATGTTGATAATCTGCGATTGCTGAATTTGTAATGGTCTCTGTGTATTCTGGCAAGTTTTTTTCTTTTGTCTCTGGTGCCATACTTACTAGAAAATGATACCCATCGATAATTCTACGGCTTTGAATCTCAGCTTCTTCTTGCTTTTCATCACCATCTTGAAACTTATCAGGATGCCATTCTTTTACTAAGTTTCTGTATGCTTTTTTTAGAGGTTGGAGTTCAATTTCTTTTTCGACTCCAAATAATTTCTTGTATTCGTGTATGCGCTTCATTATCAGTGATTTTAATAGGGCGCGAAATTACTGCTTTTTAATCGATAAGTAGTAAAATTAACCAATAAAAAAAAGCCCACCTTCAAGATGAGCTTTTTAAAAATAACCTATTATTATTTTTTTGTATGATGCCCCCAAACGATGTCAACAATTTCTTCATCGTTTCTAAGTATAACATATTCTTCAGCTACTCTTTCAGCATCTGCTTGAGTCCTATCGTCTGGTTCATTTCCATGACTAGGAATTTTCCCTAGCTTTTCTGAATAGTTAGCGTTTTCCCAGCGTCTTGCATTTGTAGCGGTATTTAAAATGGTTATTTGAGTTACTGTAAACCATTTAATTTTTCCGTGACTTCCCTTGTTTCCCATAATTGTAGTTTTAATTTGTGTTAGTTAGTAAAAGGAGCTATAAATATAAAATAATTAATAACTTATAAATCAAGCATTTATACCTATTTTAAAGTTTTATACTAGTTGTATTAAAGAGATAATTTGTAAAAAGATATCTTTTTTAAATTATAGTATCCCACAAAAAAATCCCAACCGCGTGACGATTAGGATTTATTAAAACTATATGGGATGCCTTTAGATAACTGTAACGTTTACTGCATTTAATCCTTTGTTTCCTTCTTTCAGTTCAAATGTAACTTCGTCACCTTCTCTAATCTCATCGATTAATCCAGTTACGTGTACGAAGTGATCTTTTTCAACTCCTTCTTCTGTTATGAAACCAAATCCTTTGGTGTCGTTGAAAAATTTTACTGTTCCTTTACTCATTTTACTATAATTTAAATATTAATTACTTAGTAGTTAACAAGTAGCGTGCCATTAATATGAGTAACATCTAAAACTAAAACCTGTTAAAATTTCCGAAGAAAATTTACCATATCTTAATACGTTCTTCAACTGCTTTATAATTACTATCTCCAGGTTTAACATCAAATGCTTCATAAAATGGTGTGCTATTCATCAATGGCCCATTTACACGCCAAATTGCTGGTGAATGTGAATTTGTATTAATATAAGTACGTAAAAAAGCATCGCGAGTTTTAACTCTCCATATTCTAGCGATGGACATAAAAAAACGCTGGTCTGGTGTATAACCGCCTATTTTTATAGTGTCCTGTCCTTGCTTAGTTAATTTAAAGGCGTCGTACGCAATAGAAATTCCACCGTTATCTGCAACATTTTCCCCTACGGTTGTTGCTCCGTTAACATGTACGTCATCAAGCACTGTAAACTCGCTATAGCGGTCAATTATTTGTTGAGTTTTAGCTTTGAAATTTTTTAGGTCGTCGTCTGTCCACCAGTTTTTCACGTTTCCTTCTTTATCATATTGTGCACCTCTATCATCAAATGCATGTGTAAACTCGTGCCCTATTACCATTCCTATTCCTCCATAATTTACAGCATCATCAGCGTTGACGTCAAAATATGGAAATTGAAGAATACCCGCTGGAAAAACAATTTCATTAAGCGATGCATTATAATATGCGGTTACTGTTGAAGGTGTAGTTCCCCATCTGTCCTTGTCTGGTGCTTTGTTAAGTTGAGCAGCCATATAATCAAAATCATTACGTTCTAATGTGATAATATTTTCAAAATACTGATCTTTATTTATTTCTACATCATATTCGCGCCACACATCTGGGTAGCCTATTTTTTTAGTAATAGCATATAGTTTTTCTTTTGCTTTTACTTTTGTACTATCGCTCATCCAGTCAAGATTATCCATTCTGGCTTCAAATGCTTTTTGAAAATTGTTAACAAGCTCTAATGCTCGCTTTTTTGCGGCTTCGTCAAAATGTTGTTTAGTATATAATTGACCTAAAGCAAAACCCAGTAATCCATCCACTTGTCGCACCATCGCTTGTTCTCTCGTTTGCTTCTTTGATTGTCCAGTTAATGCCTTTGAATACTCAAATGAAGCTTCTTCAAACGGTGTGCTTAAATAATCTGCATAGTTAGAAATAACGCTTGCTTTTAAATATAATTTCCAGTCATTTAATGATATTTTAGTTAGCATTTTATCTAAGGCATTATAATACGCTGGTTGTTTCATATCAACCGAATCTACCTGAACTCCTAACGTGTTAAATTGAGATTCCCAATTAAGGTTAGGTTGCATTTTTACTATTTGAGCAAGACTAAACTTATTGTAATTACCTTCTATTTTTCTACGTTCCACACGGGTTTTATGTTCGTTAGCTAATTGTTTTTCTATACTATAGACAGTTAAGGCATTTTGTTCTGCATTAGGTTCATTTACTAATTTAAATAATGTAGTTAGATAGGTTTTATATGCTTCTTGTATTGCAACAGTTTCTTCATCTTTACCAAAATAGTAATCTCTGTCTGGCAACCCAAGTCCAGATTGTGCAGCATGCATTATATTAAATTTGCTATTTTCTTGATCTGCTGAAATGTATAGTCCTATAAGTGATGTATGTCCATTTTTTTGTTCTTCGGAAACGAGCTGCATCAAAGATTTTACGTCGTTGATTTTATTAATTTCATCAAGCATAGGTTTTATGGGTTCAAAACCACGTTTATTTATTTGTACAGTGTCCATCCCAGATGCATAAAAATCACCCAGTTTTTGTTCTACACTACCTTTAGTGTTATCGCTGGCAGCAGCATTTTCTAAAATTTCCTCTAGCAGTTCTCGTTGTGGAATGTTTAAAAACATGTAAGATCCTACACCTACTTGATCATCTGCAATTACTGCATTATCATTCCATTTTTTATTTACGTGAGCAAAAAAATTATCTCCAGGTTTAATATTTTGAGAAATACCATCAAATTCTGGAACCTTAGGCGCTTCTTTTTCTTCTTGGTGCGAATGTGATTCTTTACAAGAGATAAAGATTAATAGTAGAATAATAAGATAAGGGAGTTTTTTCATAACTTCTGAAATATTAATGGTTGAAATAATTTTGTTTGATTGTACTATAAAGATAATGATACGTTTAGTAAGTCACATTTCCGAAGAAATAAATACTCAGTTAATGCGACAAATCATACTAATCATACTAAATAATTACTTATTCTTTTTAACGCTACGTCTCCATAAAAAATAGAATACCACAATGCAAATGGGAAGTATTATAAACATGATTAAATCAAAAGGGTTTGATAAATCTAGTTGGTTACTATCACCTGGATTAGGTGTTCCTGTTGGTACTTGTAAATAGAGAATTTTGTTAAAGTAGTTCATTAATAGTTATTAAATTTAAAAAATACAATTATTATATAAAGATACTAGTTTAAAATTTTTATCTATTTCAACTTAATTAAAAGTTGCATTTAACTAATGATTATAGTTAATTATAAATTTTATCTCATAAAGAATATTTTTAACGAGTTTTTTCCTACAAAAAATATTAAAATAAATATTATTTTTGATAAAAAAACAAATAAACACGCTGTAAAACACTTGTGTTTAAAACAGTTAACATTTACATAGGGTTATCTTAATTATCTTTACACACTTAGAAATTTAATTATATGAAATCAAAATACTTTAATAAGTGTGCTATTTATTCTCTACTAGTTTTAAGCACTTCTATTTTTTTCAAAGGATATTCACAAGTAGGTGTTAATACGAGTTCTCCAGATGCTTCAAGTATTCTTGACATAGTCTCTACTGATAAAGGTATTTTGATACCTAGAATGACTGAAGAAGGAAAAAATGACATCATTACTCCTAAAAAAGGATTGCTTATTTATCAAAACAACGAAGCAGAGGGGTTTTGGTATTACGACGGTTCTATATGGAAACCAATTGATACAAAAGGGGAATTTACGAGTAGTACTGGTGTTGTTCATAACGTTACTAATATTAGACAAGATGATTTTGTTTTTGGTAGTAATTCACTAAATAACATTGCAGGAGCTGATGATGACAGTAGATTTTTATTTGACAAAGGCAAAAGTGCATTTAGAGTAGGTTATAATAATACATCAAGCTGGGATAATAGTGAAATAGGAAGTTTTAGTTTTTCTGCAGGATCTAAAGGCACTGCAAGTGGCACCTACGCAGTTACAATGGGTAGAGAAAATAATGCGACAGGAAGCTATGCTGTTTCAATAGGAAGAAGTAATACAGTATCTGCAGTAAATGGAACAAGTTTTGGATACCTAAATACAGTTTCTGCGGATTATGGAACAACTTTAGGTCGCAGCAATACTGCTAGTGGAGAATATTCATTAGCTGGTGGTATTGCAACAACAGCAAGCGGTCTTCATTCGGTAGCTTTTGGTACTACAAGTACTGCTTCTGGAGAAAACTCATTTGTATTTGGAAGATTGAATACTGCATCTGGATTAAACTCAGCTGCTATAGGCTTTACAAATACGGCAAGTAGTGAAGGAACTTTTGCTTTTGGTAATCAAAGTAGAGCAACTGGTGTACATAGTGTAGCTTTTGGAAATAACCTATCTACTCCTTCTTATAGCGAAATGGCTGTTGGTATTTACAATACTACTTATTCTCCAGCATCGACAACCGAAACTAATGGTAACGACAGAATTTTTAGTGTTGGTAATGGATTTAGAACTGGTGGTGTTACTACAAGAAACAATGCATTTACAATACTTAAAAATGGACATGTAGGTATAGGTACAGATACTCCCAACGAAGCACTTGTGATACATGGAGATGATAACTTTAGTGGCGATGCAGATTTTGACGCTCACAGTTATGGAAGCAACATTACATCTTTTCATATAAGAAGTGCAGCTGGAACTCAAAATAGACCAACAGCAGTGTCTGGAAAAACTAATGCCAATTTTTACAACATGGAAGCTCAAGGTTATGATGGTTCAACTTACAGGACTGCTTCAGCAATTCGTATGGGCGTCATGGCAACGAACTTAACGGGTGCAAATGATATGCCTGGACGTATAGATTTTGATGTTGCGCCAGACGGTACAGCAAGTACAATTACACGTATGCGAATTAACGATCAAGGTAATGTAGGTATTAATACAAGAAATACACCTATTACCGAAAAGCTTGTAGTTAATGGAAAAATTAAAGCTACTTCTGTAAATTTTTCTGGACTTACTACCTATGCAAATGATAGTGCTGCAGCAAGCGGAGGCCTCACACAAGGAGATTTATATAAAACTGCTGCTGGTGATTTAAAAATTAAACTATAATTAAATTAAGCTGTTTCTAATTTATACCCTACTCCGTGAACATTTACAATTTTGATGCTATCATCTTCTTGTAGTTTTTTACGGAGTTTTGATATGTAAGTGTCTAGACTTCTTCCCACAATTACTCCATTGTCTTCCCAAACTCGTTTAGTAAGCTCTTCTCTCGTCACTAATTGATTAGGTTTTGCAACTAGGATTTCAAGCAACTCGCATTCCTTTTGCGTTAACGGAATTTCTTCAGCAGCTTTCACTAATTTAAGTTGATCTGGATAAAAATTAAATATGCCTAACGTTGTAGCGCTAGCGCCTACTTCGTTTTTCTGAAATGTAACATATCGTGTATAAAATACAAAAATCAAAAAAGTTAGTACAAGAAATACTAAAAAGTAAAATAGATATTCATTTCCGAAGGAATCATTATTTAAACGTTTAAAAGTAACTTCGATTACATAACAATCCAATGGAACTAAGCGGCCACCACATGGAATAATATTCTTTTTTTCATCCCCTTTTACGGTATAACTATAAGCTACCTCTTTATCATTACAACGAATAACTTCTACCACATACTCCGTGGGTAATTGTGCTATTTCAAAAGTTGAGGCAACAATCTTATTTAAGTCATTAGGATCAAAAGTCAATTGGTTTTCAAACTCCAATTTATATTTAGAGTCACTCAAATTAATTACAGGTAATACAATTGATGTAGCATCTTGCTGCTTTAATAATAATTGATTTCCTACTTCTCTAAGCGCCACTTTAGCAGTTGCAGTCAAATCATCTTGCGGGTTATTTGAAGAGCATGCAACAATAAAAAAAATAACAATGAGCTTAGAAATAAGATTTATGGTTTGTTTTGTTTTGAGCATGGTTATACAAATTTCGTTGAATTTGCTGACTTTTTACAGTAGTTGACACTTCTTTTACATTCTTTTGACACTTTTAAAATGTTGCTCGTTTAGTTTTGAATCCAAATAAAATCTAAATATCGTTTTATGAAAAATTTAATGCTTACATGTATTGTATTATTTACAACTCCTATCATTGCACAAACAAAAACACATATTTTAAATACTGAACAAAGCGTTATTAATTGGCAAGGCTCCTATAGTTTTAGTTTTAGTGAGCACCGCGGAACTGTTCAATTTAAAAAAGGAAGCCTTATAACTACTGACGGAAATATAATTAACGGAACATTTGTAATAGATATGACTACAATATCTAATGAAGATTATCTTAAAGGATGGGGACCCGTAAAACATCTTCGCAATAAAGATTTTTTTGATGTTGATAGTTTTCCTGAAGCATCACTAGTTATTACTTCTATCAACTATTTTAAAAACACAAATACACACGAAGTATTTGCAAACCTCAAAATTAAAGGAATAAGTAAACCCGTTAAATTTTATGCAAATGTAGATGGAAACAAAAAAACGTTTAAAACCAAATTTATTATAGATCGCACCCGCTGGGGAATAACTTACAATAATGAACTAAAAGATAAAACTATATCTGACGCCGTTGAATTTGATGTCCTCTTACAATTTTAAGCAACAATTGAAAAGCATATAGTTTTAATTTTTAAAAGTTTCTAATTGTTGAGTTAAATCATCAAAACGGGCTTTAGCTTCATCACCCGGTAATTGGTCTGCACCACTAATCATATATAGCAAATATTGTACTTGTGCAATATACATTTGTTGTGGATACGCTCCTTCTGCATTTTTTAATAGCTGAAGATTTGCTTTAATTTGCTTTAATTTAGACTCGTTACTACCATCTTTAAGCAATGTAGCTTGCTGTTCTAGATTAGCTTGTAACTGTCTAGCTTCAGATAATAAATCAATTACTTTTCTTTGCATTATTTGCTGCTCCTTAAGGTCTGCGGCAGTTACTCCAAGAATTTCATTTCTCGGGTCCATTAAAATTTCAAATGATTGCTCTGTTGCTTTTCCTGCTGCAGTCAATCGCACTATGTAATTACCAGGAGTAACCATAGGGCCGTTTCTATAACGTTTTTTCAACTCAGAAGCCCATGCTCCTTTTTCTTTCAAGTCCCAATTAAAACGTTGCATTCCCGGCTTAGAAATTAGCTTATTATCAGTGTATCTAAATAGCTGGCTCAAGTTCATATCTTCAACTTCTTTTACTTCTGCAACACCTTCTTGCTCTTCTATTTCTCGTTCTTCTTTACTTTCTTCAGTTGTTTCAGTTGCGATGGCCGCTATTTTTAATGCCGTACTATCACTTAATATTGTAGTAATAAGGTTTCGGTTTTCGTCAAGAATTTCAAGTTGAATGCTTCCTTTATAAGTCGTGGGGATAAAATAATCTATAATTACACTGGTCTGTGGATATTTTTCATAATCCACTCCCCTTGCGCTTGGATATCGATATCTAATGGTTGTATCTGGTTTAAATAAAACAACGTCTTTATCAAGGTTTAAAATTTCGGCTTGCCGTAAAGATGTTATATTATCTAAAATCCAAAACCCTCTTCCCATAGTACTCAAAATTAAATCTCCTCTAAAAATCTTTAAATCTGTTATTGGAGTTACGGGTAAGTTTTGCTGAAATTTTTGCCATGTTGCCCCGTCGTTAAGCGAAATAAACACTCCTGACTCCGTCCCTACATACAATAATCCTTCACGAACAGGGTCTTCTCGTAAGACACGCGTAACAAAATTTGACGGGATTCCATTTTTTCCATCACTTAATAATTCCCAAGAATTTCCGAAGTCATTTGTAACATACAAATACGGTTTTGTGTCGCCTAATAAATGTCTATCTACAGCGATATACGCTTTTGCAGCATCAAATTGTGAAGGCTCAATAGATTCTACGCGTCCACCTTTTGGCATATTTTCAGGGGTTACATTCTCCCACGTTGCACCATCATCACGAGTAACGGATACAACACCATCATTTGAGCCCGTCCATATTACACCTTGCAATAATGAAGATTCTCGTATAGAATATAAGGTGCTATAATACTCTTCACCCGTAATATCTCTAGTAATTGGAGTTCCAGAAATTTGCTGCTTGTCCGCCTCAAATGCTGTGAGATCTGGCGAAATGGTATTCCAGGTAAGTCCATCATTCACCGTTTTATGTAAGTATTGAGAACCGTGATATACGACACTAGGATTGTGTGGGGATACATGAATAGGTGCCACACGCTGAAAACGATATTTTAAGTCTTTTGGATTATGTCCATAAATGTTTGATGCGCCCACATAGTAGCTTTTTTCGGTACCGGTTCGTTTATCAAAAACACCAAAACGTCCTTTACAATTGGCATAAACTACGTTGTGATTTCCTGGTTTTGGAACAGCAGGTCCTGTCTCGCAACCACCTGTATTTATTAACCACCCAGCGTTTGTATCTTGCACACCACTTGGAGGAAAACTAGGCACAGCAATTGTTGTTGAATTATCTTGTTGGCCTGCGTATAACCAATAAGGATATTGGTCATCAACCTCTACTTGATATAATTCTGCAGTGGGTTGATTAAATTGAGAAGACCACGTTTTACCACCATTGTGACTCACATTTGCACCTCCATCATTGCATTGAATTAATAGTTGTGGATTATTAGGGTTTAGCCAAATATCATGATTATCACCATGAGGAACACTCATTCTTTTCCAAGTTTTTCCTCCGTCAACAGATTTTAATAACGGATTAGAATTTGAATAAACAATATTAGGATTTGTAGGATCAAGCTCTATATTTGTATAATAGAAAGGTCTGTTTACTAAACCCTTATCACTTGATAACTGAATAAATGATTTACCCTGATCTTCACTTTTATAAAGACCACCTTCTTCACCGGGAGCCTCAATTACTGCATATAAAATATCTTTATCTGTAGGTGAAACCGCAAGGTCTATTTTACCAATCAATCCTTTAGGTAAGCCGTTATTCAATTTCTCCCAATCTTTACCTCCATTTTTAGATTTATAAATGCCACCTTCGTTTGTTTCCCCTCCCGAAATTATATTCCAAGGAGTCCGTTGTGCTTTCCAAGCAGCAGCATAAACAACATCTGGTTTTTTAGGGATAAACTCAAGATCTGAAAATCCTACGGTATCTGAAATATAAAGCACTTTTTCCCAAGTGTTTCCTCCGTTTGTAGTTTTGTAAATGCCACGTTCTTCATTTGATTTAAATGCATTTCCAATGGCAGCAACCCAGACAACATTATCATCTTTAGGGTCAATTTCAACGGCACCTATTTGTCCAACATCGCGAAGACCAATGTGTTTCCAAGTTGCACCACTATCAACAGATTTATAAACACCGTTTCCAGCAATTACATTGCTACGAAGTCCATCAGAGCCAGTACCTACATAAATAACATTTGGGTTTTCTACCGAGACTTCAATAGCACCAATTGAAGGTGTCTCAAAAAAACCATCTGAAATATTATTCCAAGTTGTTCCATAATCTTCGGTTTTCCAAACACCGCCACCCGTTGCGCCAAGGTAAAATGTATTGGGCAATGAAGGCACTCCGGTAACCGTTGTTACTCGACCTCCTCTTTCTGGGCCTACAGTACGGTATTGTAGAGATGAAAAGTCTTGTGCAAAAGTTAATGTTGTTATTAAGAATAAACAAATAGTAAATGAGGCTACTGTAATTTTCATAAATCTGTATTAATAATTAGCTTTTATAAATTTAATGATTTTAAAGCGACTTATTTAATCTCTTCGGAAATTTGACACGTAAAAAATGAAGATTCTATTTAATGGCTACATAACTTGTATGTCGAATTGATTTTAAACAAAAGGGATTGTTTAAAAAAAAATTCATTAACGAGTATTTAATTGACTAATTAATGTTTTTGAGTAGATTTACAGGTATATGAAAGCATTTAAAATAGGAGCTAGTATAATAGCTTTAATATTGTTAATTGTTACTTTGGGTTTATTAGCATTACAAAATCTTGCTTCGCTAATAGCTATTGGAACAGGGATTTTGTTCGCTTACTACTTATTTTTATTTATTGTGATAAGAATTATAGGAAATAAAAAAGCCTCTAAATGTGCACAAATAATAATTGGTATTATTTTCTTTTTACCAATTATTATAATGCTTTTTAATCCCGAGGGCTTATTCAATTTTCTATTAAACGGTATTTACTTAGATATGAAATAAAATTAAACCACAACACTTTCCATAGCTCTTTCGTACAGCATTTCGTATTGAGATACTACTGTGTTTGTATCAAATTTTCTAGCGGTTTCTTTTGCTTTCTTTTTAAAGCTTAATAGCATTTCATCATTACTAAGAATTTTAATCGCATTTGCTGCCATCTTATCCACATCTCCTACATCACTTAAAAAACCACTTTCTCCTTGAATGTTAACTTCTGGCAAACCTCCCGTATTACTTGAAATTACTGGAACGCCACTCGCCATTGCTTCTAATGCCGCTAGACCAAAACTTTCTTTCTCAGACGGTAATAAAAATAAGTCTGTAAAGCATAATATTTTGTTTACTTCATTACTATTTCCGAGGAAAATAACTTTATCATCTAACCCTAGTTTAGCTACAAGTGCTTCTGCAGGCTCCCTCTCTGGACCTTCTCCCACGATTAATAATTTTGATGGAATTTTTTGTTGTACTAAATTAAAAATTTGAACAATATCTTGTACCCGTTTCACTGGTCGTAAATTACTCACATGTGTAATAATCTTTTCGTCTGGCAGTGCCATTAAATCACGCTGACAATCTGTATAGGGGTTCACATAATCCTCTACATTTATAAAGTTAGGCACTACTTCAATTTCATTTCTAATATCAAATAAACGCAACGTATCATCTTTTAAACTTTGTGAAACTGATGTAACACAGTCACTGTTATTAATACTAAATGTTACGGCAGGTTTATAAAATGGATGATTACCCACAAGTGTAATATCTGTACCATGTAATGTTGTTACCATTGGGATTTGTATGCCAACTTCAGATAGCATTTGTTTAGCCATATACCCAGCGTATGCATGAGGAATTGCATAGTGAACATGTAAAACATCGATTTTAAATCTCTTTACAGTATCTACTAATTTACTAGAAAGTGCTAACTCGTAAGGCTGATATTTAAACAAAGGATATTGAGGTACCGAAACTTCATGAAAGTGAATGTTACGAGATAATAAATCTAAACGCACTGGTTGTTTATATGTAACAAAATGGATTTCGTGTCCTCGTTCTGCCAATGCCACTCCTAACTCTGTTGCTACTACACCACTTCCACCAAAAGTGGGATAACAAACTATCGCTATTTTCATATTCTATTTTTAAAATAAGCGCTCAAGGCACTTTTATTCGCTTCTTAATTTTTATCTAATAATAGCTTCATAAATTGCCTCTTGAATATCGCTTCGTAGATTTGACCTAATTAGCTTTCGGTTACTTGCATTTGGGTATGTTCGGTTCGACATGAACACATATACTAATTCTTCCTCAGGGTCTGCCCATGTAAATGTCCCTGTAAATCCACTATGACCAAAACTTGTCATTGAAACACAACCGCACGTAGGTCCAGAATTTCCTAATTGAGGTTTGTCAAAACCCACTCCACGACGTACGTTATCATCACAATAATAACATGTATTAAAATCTTTTAAAGTATCCTCAGTTAAATATTGTCTACCACCATAAGTACCTCCCCATAAATAAAGTTGCATCATCTTTGCTACATCGTTAGCAGTACTAAATAATCCCGCGTGACCACTAACTCCGCCAAGCATTGCTGCTCCTTGGTCGTGAACATATCCATGAACTTTCTGCATTCTAAAATAATCATCAACTTCTGTTGGGACAATATCTGCTTTATTAAATTTTTCCAAGGGATTGTATGTTGTGTAATTTGCTCCTAAGGGTTCATAAAAATCTCGCTGTACAATATCTTCTAATTTACTATCAAAGAATTCCTCTAAGTATTTCATCACTAAATAATAAGGCAAGTCGCTGTATTTGTATCCCGCCCTACTACGTAACTCACTTTCTTTAATTTGCAAATAAACACTGTCTTTATATTCCTTTTTCATATACAAATCATTTGCTACTTTGTATGGAAACTCACGGCTGTATTCTTTTTCATACCATTTAGTCATTGGTTTTTTTGTAGCTGTATCCATTGTTTTTACATAATAAGGAATCCACGCTTTTAATCGAGCTGTATGTGTTAACATTCTTCTCAACGTAATGTTTGCTTTATCTGTGCCTTTGTATTCTGGTAACATTTCGGACAGTTTTGTGTCCATTGATAACGCTCCCCTGTCTACTAACTCCATTACAACTGGTAACGATGCCAAAATTTTTGTTAGTGAAGCTACATCATATAAGTCATCATCTTTCACACTGTTTTTTTTGCTTTGTGTATGATATCCAAAATTTTTGCTATATACAACTTTACCTTTTCGAGCGACTAGAATTTGTGCTCCTGGCATCATTCCAGCCCAAAGCCCACCGTTAGCGAGCGAATCAATTTTTTTTAATTTATAACTACTTAATCCAACAGATTCTGGAGTTCCATAAGTAAGTTTTTTAACTTCATTAGTTTTAATTTGAGTATTTAAAGGAAAGTCTTCTCCAAGTGAAACTGGTAGTTTCCCATTTGCAGCACGAGCACCAAAAATGAGTTGTGCAGATAGTGATTGAGAGACCTCGCTATTTTGATATGACATAATCACACCTTCAATATTAGTAGAAGTTTTTAAGTCTAACATTGCATAAGGCCTTGCAAATACATCCAGTATTAATGTGTTAGTACGTGCAATTTCTTGTAACCAAGCTAACTCTCTATTTGTAAATTTAAAATCTTTCCAAGGGTTGTCATTAGATTTATGAAAACCTGCTATTACATAATCATATTTTGAAAGCTTTTTCACGTAACTATCTAAATTATCAGCTTTGACGTAATCAATTTTCGCATATTTCCGAAGATATTTTAAAAATGGTTTTCCATCATCATCACCAAAATTAATATACGCTATCTTTTTATTTGCAACATTTTTAATAGGTAATATAAGGCTATCATTCTTTAAAACAGTTATTGCATTTTCCATTGCGCGTTCGTACAAAACATCATCGACAACAGAATTTAAATCTTCTACAATAAAAAACTCCTGTACTGGTGTATAGTTATTTAACCCAACCATATACTTTGCCATTAATATTTTTTTAACTGAAAGCGCCAAACGCTCCTCAGTAATTACCTGTTCTCTATATGCATTAACTAACAAGGCATGTGCTTTAGGGATATCTTCACTAATTAATAACACATCATTACCTGCCATAAATGCTGCTAGGTCAATTTCGCCTGGTTTTTTAAAATTTGATACGCCTTTCATGTTTAAAGCATCGGTAAATATCAAACCATTGAAACCCAATTGTCCTTTAAGCATATCTGTCACAATTGTTTTTGAAATTGATGACGGTAACCCGTCTTTTTGCTCAAGCGACGGTACATTTAAATGTGCAACCATTACACTAGCTAATCCATCTCTTATCAACCGTTTGTAAGGATACAACTCAATGCTATCAATACGTTGTTTGGTAAAGTTTATTGTTGGTAACGTTTTATGAGAATCAGAATCTGTATCTCCGTGGCCTGGAAAATGTTTTGCGCTCGCAAGTACTCCGGCACTTTGCATGCCTTCCATAAATGCTAAAGATTTTTCGGTAACATTATCTCTATCCTCTCCAAAAGAGCGATTACCAATAATAGGGTTTTTAGGATTTGTATTAATATCAACAACGGGAGCAAAATTAATATGCACACCCATTCTGCGGCTATGTTCACCTATTCTGCGACCTACACTTTTAACAATATCATTATCAGTAATAGCACCTAACGTCATGTTCCAAGGATATGCATACGTAGAATCTAATCGCATTGCCAAACCCCATTCTGCATCCATTCCTATCATTAATGGTACTTTACTAATAGCTTGAAATTCATTATTTAACTTTGCCTGGCGCTTAGGGCCTCCTTTAGAAAAAATCACACCACCTATGTGTTGATTTTTGATCAACGCTTTAATTTTATCAGTTTTAGATTTTGGGTCACTTGAAAAAGCATCAACCATAAAAAGCTGTCCTACTTTTTCTTCAATCGCCATATTATCATAAATACTATCAACCCATTGTTGTTGTTTGACCACATCATCACCCACAATTAGAGGATTGAGTTGTTGGGCATTCGCCGAAATATTAAACAATAAAAAAATAAAGGGGGCAAAATATTTTATCATAAACATCACCCGAGAAAGCAGGTGTCTTTTTTAATACTCAAAAAGTATGAGTATTTTTTGATGCCATTAAAAACTTAATTTCTGCAATAAAGATGCAATTATGGTTAAGTTTAAAGAAGTATCTAAATTGTTAAAGAAATGCATGTTTCTGAAGTAAAAGTTACTAGAAACACACGTGCAATTTTTCTACTATAAAATTACAAAAACTATGCTAGAAATCTATTGTGCCAACTTTCTTTTGCAGGAACTTCCCAATTTTCCTTATACTCAGCTTTTGTATTAACCAAATTGTTAAAAACTACAGTATTAGGGGAAACAGATTTATTCTTTGCCATTTTTCTGAAATCAATCAAACTTTTATGCGCAATATGCTCTCCATTATAATAAGTGACGTTCATTTTATCCATTAAATCAACATCAATTTCATTTTCAATTTCTTGAATAAAATGCACAGAAGCATCAATACTACAACCAGATGCTGATGCGTTTTCTTGATTTAATCCTATAACAATAAATCGATTATATTTCACTTCAAAACCAGCTTCTAAGTTAGCACCATGAGCTGTCCATTGTGTTAAAAAAAATTTTGCCTTTTCTTCTATTAGAGAAACCTCATCATCAGTAAGTTTGCGATTAGCTTGATATATCCAAACACGTGAATCGTCTGGTAGGTTTGTGAAGTCTGTGAGCATTTAGGTTTGTAATTTGAAATGTTATAATTCTCTATATTGAAAAGTTTGTGATGTAAGAAATAAAGTGTGAGAAACGCTATGGTTGAAAGTTAAATGAGAAGTTTTAATTAAACATAAAGCTTCTATTTAAAGTTCTCCTGCACTAGCGATCATCTCTGCTACATCCATTACTTCTACTGCACCTTCTTTTCCTGTTCCTTTAACCCCGTCTGTCATCATTGTATTACAGAAAGGACAACCTGCGGCAACAATTTTGGCGCCAGTTTCAATTGCTTCCTCTGTACGTTCAATATTAATGTCTTTATTTCCTGGCTCAGGCTCTTTAAACATTTGCGCTCCACCTGCTCCACAACATAATCCTTTAGACTTACATCGTTTCATTTCTACAAGCTCTACCTCTAACTTTTTAAGCAAGTCTCTTGGCGCCTCATATTCTCCATTTGCTCTTCCCAAGTAACAAGGATCATGAAATGTAATTTTCTTTCCCTTAAATTTTCCACCTTCAACTTTTAAACGTCCGTCATTTAATAGTGACTTTAAAAATTGAGTGTGGTGCATTACTTCATAATTCCCACCCAATTGAGGATACTCGTTATTAATAGTATTAAAACAATGTGGACATGCAGTAACTATTTTCTTTACCTCGTACGCATTCATTACTTCAATGTTAGTAACGGCTTGCATTTGAAATAAAAACTCGTTTCCAGCTCTTTTTGCTGGATCACCTGTACAGCTTTCCTCAGTACCTAATACTGCAAACTCTACTCCTGCATTGTTTAATAATTTTACAAATGCTTTTGTAATTTTCTTCGCTCTATCATCAAAACTTCCAGCACAACCTACCCAAAATAAAACTTCGGGTTGTTTTCCTTGTGCCATAAACTCGGCCATCGTGGGTACATGTAATTGTTCGCTCATATTAATTGTCCCGTCTTGAACGGGGATTATTTTAATTATACTTGAGAAATTGCTTTTAAAACCTATTCCTCAAAGACTTGAATTGTAACTTCTTTTTCAACTAGCTCTGTAAATTTCCCTTTGTATCTCGTTGCTTTTACTAAGTGATTGTCTACCCAATGATAGTTTCCTCCCCTTGGTTTTCCCATTAATAAAGAATGAAATTTGAAACCATGTTTATTCAACCAGTCTATTGTTACCTCACGGTGATCTTCAGTTCTTGAGGTAAAAAAACAAATAAGATGCCCTTCATCGTACCATCCATTTAGTGTTTTTAATGCATCTGGAAAAGGCTCGCATGTCGCCATACGTTCTGGCTCTTCATTGGGTACGTCTTCGGTAATGGTTCCGTCAATATCTATAAGGTAGTTTTTAACGCCTTCGGGCAACATGGGACTTGCATTTTCTCCTTGTGCGTCTTTAACTATATGTAGGTTGTTTTTACTCAAAATTTTGTTGTTATATATTTCCGAAGGGAAACGATTAATCATTTTTCCAATTCAATCTATCTTGTTGATTAAATGGCCACGGTGCTCCGTTGTTTTCAATATTTGTCATTGTTACATTTAGCTCGTTTGGTGCAGCACTCTGCTCCATCACTAAATATTGACGCATGTCCATAATTATTGATAAAGGGTCTATACTCACAGGACAAGCTTCTACACACGCATTACAAGTTGTGCAGGCCCATAATTCTTCAGTAGTAATATAATCGCCTAGTAGTTGCTTATTATCTGGAACAAAAACGCCTTTATTAGCGTCTAAATTCTTTCCAACTTCTTGTAGCCTATCTCTCGTATCCATCATAATTTTACGAGGAGATAGTTTTTTACCAGTTTTATTTGCTGGACACTCATCTGTACAACGTCCGCATTCAGTGCATGTGTATGCATTGAGTAATTGGATTTGGTTTAAATCCATTACATCACTGGCTCCAAATTTTTCTGGAGCGGGTGCATCTGCTGGTGGGGCTGCAAATGGATCTACATTAGGGTCCATCATCATTTTAACTTCTGCAGTTACAGTTTCATTATTTTTAAACTGCCCCTTAGGCGTTGTTCTTCCATAAAAGACATTAGGAAAAGCAAGCATTATATGCAAATGTTTTGAAAAGTATAAGTAATTTAAAAATACTAATATACCTACAATGTGAATCCACCAAGCGGCACGCTCTATTAATATGAGTGTTGCTTCGCTCATGCCTTCAAATAATGGTTGTAAAAAGCCACTAATAGGAAATGAACCTGCTTGTGTATAGTGGTCTGCTCCCATATTTTGCAATGCCAAATCTGCTCCGTTCATTGTAAGGAACAAAATCATTAAAACAACTTCAAAATATAAAATTATGTTTCCGTCTTGTTTGGGCCAACCTTTCATTTCATTTGCCCAAAATCTTTTTAATTTTATAACATTTCGGCGTAGCCAAAATGCTATAACACCAACTAATACTAAGAATGCTAATACCTCGAAGATGGCTATTAGCGCATCATAAACGGGGCCTAAAAATGCAAAAACACGATGTGTGCCAAAAAGTCCATCAATGATGATTTCTAAAACTTCTATGTTAATAACAATGAAACCTACATAAACGATAATATGCAATGCTCCTGATACAGGGCGTTTTACCATTTTTGATTGTCCAAGTGCAATCCTGGCTACGTTTGCATAACGCTCAGCTTTATTATCAATTTCCTTTATGGATTTGCCGAGTTTAATATTTCGGATTACCTTAAGTATGTTCTTTGTAAAATAGCCTATTCCCGCCACAAGCAGGAATAGGAAAATAATGTTAGGAATATATTGCATGTTTATTGGTCTGGGTCGTCAGGTGTATTATACTCTTTATTTTTTTTGCCAAATACTGAGATATGTACATACCTTTTTGGGTTTAGTTTTACGTCTTGTAATAATTGTTCTAATTGTCTTGAAGCTCCTTCAAGGTTTTCGTAAAGTTTATCATCTTTTAACAATTTTCCTACACTTCCTTCTCCATTTTCAAGGCCCGATGCAATTGACTCAAAACGAGAAATTACTGTTTGAAACTCAGTAACTAACTTGCCTGTTTCTAGCTGAGCTAATGAGTCTGACAGTTGGTTGAAATTTACTGCCATTTCATCAAGATTCGTAAATGTACGGTCTAATTTATCTGAATTATTCCGTAATAATCCATCGAGGCTATTAGATGCTCCATTTAAAGACCCCATTGTGGCGTTTAATTTTTTGATTGCTCCTTGTAAATCCTCACGAGTTTCATCATCAAGTAATTTTGTGAATGAAATTAATAAAGAATCCATCGTAGCGAGAGTACCATTTACCTTCTTCTCTAAAGGCCCAAGCGCTTTTGTTACGGCTGTAAGCATTCCATCTTCTGAACTTCCTAAAAGTGTATCTCCGCGTTGTGCCATATTTCTTGACGCATATTCTGGAACAATACTTAATGCCTTTCCTCCTATTAGACCTGTACTATAAATATTAATTGTACTTTGTTTTGAAAATTGAAATTCCTCTTCCTCTACAGAAAATTCTACTACTAGTTTACCTGTGTCGCTAACATAATCAATATCAGTCACTTTACCTATAATAAGGCCGTTTACAGTAACGGGCGCACTTTTAGCAAGGCCTTCCACATTATCGTACTTAACGTAGAATGTTCGGGTTTTCTCTAAAAGATTTGTGCCTTTGAGATAACTGTATCCAAAAATGAATAGCAAGATCGCTCCAATTGCTAGGATACCTGTTTTAACTTCTCTGGATAGTCTCAATGAATAGATTTTTAAGTATTACAAGCAAATTTAGTAATATTTATTATTAATTGTCTTGGTTCTTTAATACATCTGAAAGTTTAACTTTTTTTTCACCTTTAAATGCAACCACATAGGCAGATGTATAACCCTTTTCTTGAGCAAAAGTTTTCATTAATTGTATCTCATTATAATCTGAAGTTTTACCGTAATAATATTTATAAAGCGCTCCCTCCTTTTCTCTGTCTACTCCTTTTAATCCTTTAAAATTATAAGGTTTTTCATCAAGTTTTTTAGAACTAGCTGCTAATTGCACTCTAAAATCAATGCCTTTAAAGTTTTTTTCTTCTGAGGTTTTAATGGCTTCTTTAATTTCCTCTTCAGTTATAGTTGGATTTTGAGCATCACTTGTTGCTAAAGAAATACTCTTTTTATAGGCAATAATACCGTTTGCAATTTCGCGAGACATTTCTTTTCTTCCCTTGCTAGAATTTATGTAAGCACCTTCAGCTTTATTTGTTAAAAACCCCATTTCAATCAAAACACTTGGCATATAACTATGATGAAGTACCCAAAATACATCTTGTCTTACACTTCTATCATTTCTGCCAAGTTTATTCACCATGTTATTTTGTATCAATCCAGCTAGCATAATGCTTTGATCTAAATATTCTTGCTGTAAAATAGTGAGTCCAATTAATGACTCTGGTGAGTTAGGGTCAAAACCGGCATAACGCTCTTCATAATTTTCTTCAAGAAAAATAACTTCGTTTTCTTTTTTTGCAGTACTTAAATTTTTACCAGATTTATTTAATCCCATTACAAAAGTACCTGCTCCATAAGCACCAGTTCTTGTAAATGCATCACAGTGAATTGACACAAAAATATCTGCATCAATCTTATTTGCTATAGGGGCACGCTCTTCAAGAATTACAAATACATCCGTTTTTCTAGTGTACACAACTTCAAATCCAGGTGTGTTTTCTAAGATTTTCCCTACTTGCAATGTAACATCAAGTACAATATCTTTCTCTATATATCCATTTCCGCGGTTACCAGTATCATGCCCACCATGGCCTGCATCTAGAACTACAACAAATGGCTTTTGTTGTAATACTCCTGCAATGAGTGTCGTCTTATTTATAACAAGACAAAAGGAAAGTACTAAAAGAAATAAGAGATTCGTTTTCATAAAGATATAAACGTATGTATTATTGAGGTATTTTAATTTTTCATATTTTAAAAGTCAGCCAAAAAAATATGCTTAATTTTGACCTTGCAAATAGTAAGCCAAAACTACAAAATAACAGCGCTATCACATTGGGGTACAAACAACACTTATTAACGTTTTTTACACTACTGCTACTTGGCTTATGTACAAGTGTTAAGGCTCAAGAAGTCCCTAAAAAAGATACTCCAACAATACCTGCAGAAATAAATCAAGAAGAAAATATAGATGGCGAAACAATAGTTGTACCAGTACCTAGCATTATTGAAGAAGTTGATGAAAGAGCACAAGACACAACTAAAACAGATACCATTAAACCTCCCAACCAAGAAGTTTTAAAAGACATAGTGGAATATTATGGAGAGGATTATGTGTACATCGACAAAAAAACCAATAAGGTTTACATGTATAATAAAGCATACGTTATTTATGAAGATGTACGTATTGACGCTGGGCTTATCATTTTAGATTATAATAAAAACGAAATTTACGCAAAAGGAATTGACAGTGCTGGTAATTACTCACAACGTCCTGTATTTACTCAAGGTGCAAACAAAGTAGAGCCAGATTCCATAAAATATAATTATGATTCAGAAAAGGCACTAGTATATAACTCACGCGGAGAAGAATCTGGTTTTAGATATATTGCCGAAACAACAAAAAAAGTAAATGATTCTGTGATATTCCTTCGTAATGTAAAATTTACAACATCAAAAAACATTGAAGATCCAGAATATTATTTCTACACACGCAGAGCGAAATTTGTCCCAAAGAAAAAAATTGTAACGGGGTTGACAAATATGTACATTGCAGATGTTCCTACGCCCATAGGACTTCCCTTTGCCTACTTTCCACTAACAGAAGATAGAACCTCGGGGTTTATAATACCCACAATAGGCGAAAACAATAATCGAGGATTTTTCTTTCAAAACGGTGGATATTACTTAGCTCTTTCAGAATATTTTGACTTAACATTACAAGGAGATTATTATACAAATGGAAGTTATGCACTACGCGCACAATCTGCCTATGCTCTTAAATATAAATTTACAGGAGGTGTAAACATTCGCTATGAAAACTTAATTAATAGTGAACGGGGTTTTCCAGATTTCTCACAAAGTACATTATATAATATTCAATGGAATCACTCACAGGACCAAAAATCGAGTCCATTGTCACGTTTTTCTGCTTCTGTAAACTTTGGTAGTAGTGAATATTTCCAACAATCAATTAATCAAATAAACAATGGTAGTGCTTTAGTAAACACACTTCAGTCTTCTGTTAGCTATTCAAAAACATTTGAAGGAGACCCACAAGTAAATACAACCGTTTCTCTTAATTTAAACCAAAATACACAAACACAAGAAATTAATCTAACACTGCCTAATATAACCGCAAACGTGGGGAGAATTTTTCCTTTTGCTCCTAAAACAGGAACTAAAAAAGGAATTATCGATAATATTAACTTACAGTATGATGTTACTGCGCAAAATAGAATTAGAACAACAGATTCTCTCTTTGGAACTTCTAGCATGTTTGATGATGCATTGATAGGTGTTCAACATAGAATTCCTATTAGTACAAATTTTAAAGTACTTGAATATCTTAGTGCTACCGCAAGCACAACGTATACTGAGACATGGTCATTAACAACATTTAACCAGCGATATGATATTGATGCAAATGAAGGTAGCGGTGGCGTTGTGAGAGACACTATATCTGGATTTGATAGTTACAGAACATATAATTTTAATACTAGCTTAGGTACCACTATTTATGGAACATTTAATATTAGCGAAACAGGAAAGATTCAAAAAATAAGGCACGTAATGCGTCCTTCTATCTCGTATAATATCAATCCAGGTTTTGAACAATATTATGATCAATATGAAATTCCTCCATTAACTGCAGACCCTGATGTGAATGCAGAGATTGTTCAATATTCTCGTTTTGAAAATACTATTTATGGAGCCCCAGGAAGAACATATTCGAGTAATATAGGTATGTCATTAAGCAATAATTTTGAAGCAAAAGTTAGAAGTAAAGATTCCACGGCTACTGAACCTAAAAAGGTAGTATTATTAAACAATCTTACATTTTCAAGTGGCTACAACTTATCTGGTGATTCATTAAAATGGAACCCAGTCTCAGTTCGTGGTGCAGTACCTATAATTCCTAAATTAGATATTAACTTTAGTGCTACATTAGATCCTTATGCATTAGACAATAATAATCAAAGAATTGACACATATAATACAGAAAACGGAGGAAGTCTTTTTAGACTAACACAAGGAAATGTTAGTTTAAACTACTCATTCTCTTCAGAAGATTTCAAGGTAAAAAAAGATGACGAAGATAAAAGACTGGATGATGCAACGTTTAGAAATGGTGGTCGCCAAGATGACCTTTTTGGACAAGGAAATGACAACTTTGATGGCAGCCTTTATGAAGATGATGATGACGAAGAAACAGTCACAAATAAAGACTGGTTTAAATATACTATACCTTGGGATCTTAGGCTTGCTTATACAATTACCTATAACAACATTGCCCGCCAAGATGAAATATCTTCACAATCATTAATGTTTAGTAGTAATTTAGAATTAAGTCCACGTTGGAAAGTAGGTGTTTCCTCTGGATATGATTTTAAAAACAAAGGAGTCACTACCACTCAATTTAGATTTCAAAGAGATTTAGAAAGCTGGAAAATGAGCTTTAACTGGACGCCAATAGGTGCTGTAAATACATCTTGGTATTTTTACGTAGGAATTAAATCTTCAGTTTTAAGTGATATTAAATATGATAAACGTAGAGAACCTGATCAACGTTTATAGTAGTTTAGAAATCCTAATTATATCTTGCTAAAAACTTTCAAAAATAATTTATGAAAAAAATAATCCATACTGATAAAGCCCCTGCCCCTATTGGTCCTTACAATCAAGCAGTACTTTTTGGTAATATGCTCTACACATCTGGTCAAATTGCAATAAATCCTGCTACAGGAGAGTTAGAAATAGATGAGATTAAAGCCGAAACAAAATTAGTAATGGAAAATTTAAAAGCCGTATTAGCAGCTGCAGATATGACTTTTGAGCACGTTATTAAAAGCTCTATTTTTGTGAGTGACATGCAGAACTTTAGTCAAATTAACGAAGTGTATGGCTCTTATTTTAATGAAGCTACAGCACCTGCAAGAGAAACTGTTGAGGTTGCTAATTTGCCTAAGTTTGTAAACGTGGAAATTTCAGTTATTGCATCTTTATAAGAAAAATACACTAAATTTTTAAAAATAGTTTTTTAAGATAAGTCATTGCTAATTAATTTTAAAAACTCGTTGCGTGTCTCAATCTTTTCAAACTGGCCTCTAAATCCGGATGTTGTTGTAACACTATTTTGTTTTTGAACACCACGCATCATCATACACATGTGGCTGGCTTCAATCACTACTGCAACTCCTTGTGGTTTTAAAGTGCCGTTAATACATTCAAGAATATCATGCGTTAGTCTTTCTTGAACTTGAAGTCTGCGAGCAAACACATCAACAATTCTTGGTATTTTACTTAAACCTACAATATGTCCATTAGGGATATATGCTATATGTGCTTTTCCAAAAAAAGGTAACATATGATGCTCACACAATGAATACAACTCAATATCTTTAATAACCACCATATCATTATAATCCTCTGCAAACATGGCTCCTTCTAAAATTGCAGCAGGATCCATATCATAACCAGAAGTCAAAAATTGCATAGCTTTTGAAGCTCTTTCTGGGGTTTTTATAATACCCTCACGAGTAACATCTTCTCCTATTCCCTTTATAATGTTTGAAAAATTTGATTTTAATTCCTCTGTAGTTTCTTCACTGTATTCTTCAAAAAATCTGTAGCTCATTTAATATGCTTTAAGTTTATCTGCGTAGTATTTTTTAATCTTATCAATTTTTGGAGTAATTATATATTGGCAATATGGTTGATTTATATTTCTATCATAATACTCTTTATGATCATCTTCCGCATCATAAAAAACCTTGAACTCACTAATTGCTGTAACAATGGGGTTTGCAAATACCTTATGATCCTCTAACACTTCAATAAATACCTGAGCTTGTTGTTTTTGCGCTTCTGAAATATAAAAAATTTCACTTCTATACTGCGTTCCCACATCGTTACCTTGACGATTAAGGGTTGTAGGATCATGAGTTGCAAAAAACACCTCTAGCAATGTTTGATAACTAATAATAGATGGGTCAAAGTTTATTTTGATTCCTTCTGCATGTCCCGTCCTTCCAGTAGTAATTTCTCTGTATGCAGGGTTTTTAATAGTACCACCAGTAAAACCTGGAACAACTTCAAATACGCCTTCTAACCGAAGAAACACCGCCTCTGTGCACCAAAAGCAGCCATTTGCAAAAATAGCCTGTTCAATATTTTCTTTCATAATCTAAACAAAATTAGTGTTTGATAGTTTGTGATACAATAAATCTTAGCTTTTAACTTTTTATTAATATACCTTGCATCATCATAACATTATGTTTGTCTATTTGTGTATCAAACATTACACCTTTATTTAAAATAATCACCCCATAAAGATAGTTATTTCAACACTATGCGCCAGCCATTACTATTGCTCTTATTATTAATTTCAGCTCACTCATTTAGTCAATCAACTAAGTCACTTCAAGCCATTAAAATTTCAGAAGCCCCAATTATTGACGGTATATTAAATGACAATGTTTGGGAAAATATTGACCCTTCTGGGAATTTCTATAATCTAGAACCCTCAAATGAAGGTCTTGCTCGTGATTCTCATAAAACCGAAGTAAAACTAGCGTATGACGATAAAGCAGTATATGTCGCAGCATATTTATATGATCCTAATCCAGATAATATAGCAAGTCAATTTTCGCAAAGAGATGATACAAATGCTCAAGCAGATATTTTTACCGTAGCATTAAACACTTATAATGATGGCATCAACGAAACACGTTTTTTTGTTACTAGCGCAGGAACTATAGCAGATTCTAGAGTAAGCCAAAATAGGCAGGATTTTAATTTTAACGTAGTGTTCCAAGCTCGTGTATCAAGGGATAAAAATGGATGGTACGCAGAATTTAAAATTCCCTATAATGCATTGCGGTTTCCAGAAATTGAAGTGCAAGATTGGAGTATAAATTTTTACAGACGCGTTGTAAACATTAATGAAACATATACTTGGAACCGTATTGATAAAGAAGTGGGAAGAGAAACTCAATACAACGGCCCCGTTTATGGAGTGCGGGACATTAATCCACCTACAAGACTTACTTTTTATCCTTTTGCACAAGGAGTTGTAAGTTCTTTTGATGGAGAAACAATTACAAATTTAAGTGCAGGATTAGATATTAAATATGGCTTGAGCGATAGTTTTACGCTAGATGCTACGCTGATTCCAGATTTTGGACAAACAGCGTTTGATGAGGTAACACTTAACCTGGGACCATTTGAGCAAACCTTTGGAGAACGACGTCAATTTTTCACTGAAGGTACAGAACTTTTTAATAAAGGAGGTATCTTTTTTTCAAGACGTATAGGTGGAAAAGCAACAATTTCGGAAAATGATTTTGAAGAAAATGAAGATGTCAACGAATATCCAAAACGTGTAAATCTGTTAAATGCAATTAAAATTTCGGGAAGAACAAAAGACAATTTAGGGATAGGAATTCTTAATACAATTACAGAAAACACCGCAGTGCTTGTAACAGATACAATTACAGGAGTTGTGCGCGAAGTAGTTATTGAGCCACTAACTAATTATAATGTTTTTGTGCTTGACCAGCAATTTAACGGCAACTCTTCAATCTCCTTGACAAATACAAATGTAACTAGGGATGGTCATTTTAGAGACGGTAATGCTACTGCCTTGGCTTTTGATGTTTCAGATTCTGGAAATAGATATAACGTATCAGGAAGAGGTATAGTTAGTAATGTAAATGGAAATGAAGGAAATATTTCTGGATTTAGAAGTGAGCTTGATCTTGCCAGTATTAAAGGGAAATTTAGATACAGAGTGGGTCATGATTTTGCAAATACCACGTATGATATTAACGACTTAGGATTGAGCCGAAGAAATAATTATAATAATTTTGTAGCTGCTGCATCATATGAAATTTTTGATGCAACAAAAACATTTAATAAATATAGATTTAACTTTACTTATAGGCATGAACGTTTGTATGACCCTAGTGTACAAACAGAAGACTCCTACAGATTTAATTACTTTTTTTCATTACCATCGCGTGATGCCTTTGGTGGTTTTTTTGATTACCGTTCTGAACGTCAAGATTATTTTGAGCCTCGTGTAGATGGAAAATTTGTAACGTTTGCAAATAACGTAGGCGGTAACGCATTTATATCAACAGATTACCGAAGAAAAATTGCATTTGATATTAATATAGGTTTCCGAAATGAATTTGATGGCCCACAGCGTCAATTGTTTTTAGAATTTTCTCCTAGATATCGATTTTCAGATAATTTTGCAGTCGTGGTTAACTCAGAATTAGCAAACCGCAATAATCAATTTGGATACATTGATAATACAGATACAGATGTTTTTTTTGGCCAGCGAGACATAAAAGCACTAGAAAATTCTATTCGTGGAAGTTATAATTTTGACCCATATAAAGCCATTGATTTACGTTTTAGAAATTTCTGGACAGTTGTAGATTATAGTGATGATATATATTTTAAACTCAATGATAATGGTACACGAACGATTATTGAATATGATACATCAGATAACAATCCAAATACAAACTTTAATATCTGGAACCTAGATATAAGTTATCGCTGGCGCTTTGCGCCAGGAAGCGAAGCAACCCTACTCTATCGCAATCAAATATTTAAAAGTGATGAACAAGCTACAATAGATTACACACAAAGTTTAGGTAATTTATTTGAAGAGGCAATACAACATACCGTTTCACTTAGAGTATCTTATTTTATTGACTACAATAACATAAAATATTTATTTAAAAAAGATTCTTAAGCAAAGCCGAAATATTAGCCACATTAAACTTTTAGTGTTTTTCATTACATAATAAAAAGTGAGTTTATTGCTGTTAATACATACTCATATATTATAATTAGTTTTTAATCTTTGTAATAATAAAATTTCAGCACATTTCCGAAGTGAAAAATAATGTAAACCCAAACCCGCTATTTTAATGATTACAGCTAAGAATATTCATAAATACTACGATGAACTTCATGTACTAAAAGGTGTAGATTTACATATTAAAAAATCTGAAATTGTGTCTATCGTAGGCGCATCTGGTGCAGGAAAAACTACACTATTACAAATCTTAGGAACACTGGATGGATTTGACAAAGGCTCTTTAGAAATCGATGGGCATCTTCTAGAAAAATTAAATGAAAAAGAACTGGCGCATTTTAGAAACACATCTTTGGGGTTTATATTCCAGTTTCATCAATTACTCCCAGAGTTTACTGCACTTGAAAATGTATGCATTCCTGGTTTTATTAAAAAAACTCCAAAAGCCGAAGTTGAAAAACGTGGTAAAGAACTTTTAGCCTTTCTAGGTTTATCACATAGAGAATCTCATAAACCAAACGAACTTTCTGGAGGTGAACAACAACGTGTTGCTGTAGCTCGTTCCTTAATTAATAATCCAAGTATTATACTAGCAGATGAGCCTAGTGGTAACTTAGATACAGAAAGTGCAGAGAACCTACACAACCTTTTTTTTAAACTTAGAGATGAGTTTGGGCAAACTTTTGTAATTGTCACCCATAATGAAGAACTAGCATCAATGGCAGATAGAAAATTGACAATGCAGGATGGAAAAATTATTTAAATCTATAATAAACATGTAGTTTTAAAAGTATGAATAAAGTCCAATTAAAAGAATTTCTTGATGAAAAAGCAGCTCAATATAACACGCTAGATTTTATAGAGACAGACCCTATTCAAATTCCGCATAAATTTTCAGTGAAAGAGGATATTGAGATTTCGGGTTTTTTGATTGCTACAATTGCATGGGGAAATAGAAAAAGCATCATCAATAATGGGGAACGATTATTAGAAATAATGGGGAATTCTCCACTAGATTTTGTACAGCACTATTCCGAAGAAAACAAGAAATATTTAAATGGTTTTGTGCATCGCACTTTTAATGAAGATGATTTACATTACTTTTTTAAAGCACTACAAAACATTTATACTAATCATAACGGATTAGAATATGTATTTGCTAAAAATCAAATAAAAAATTCCTTACAACCAGCAATTTCAGCATTTAAAAAAACTTTTTTCGAACTCCCCCATCTACCACGTAGTCAAAAACATGTGAGTGATCCTTTAAAAAATAGCGCAGCAAAACGTATTAATATGTTTTTACGTTGGATGGTGAGGAGTGACACTACTGGAGTTGATTTTGGTATATGGAATTCTATTTCTCCATCTATACTTTCTTGTCCACTTGATGTTCATAGTGGTGGTATTGCAAGAAAATTAAACATATTAACAAGAAAACAAAATGATGCAAAAGCCTTAGCAGAATTAGACAAATCACTTAGAGAATTTGACCCATTAGACCCCGTTAAATATGACTTTGCTCTCTTTGGTCTTGGAGCGTTTGAACGTTTTTAGCATTTATATTAACATTAAAAGCTAATATTGTTAAAATTTTAACGCATCGTTTTTCTTGTATTGTTTTATGTCCTACCTTTACTTATAGCCCTACAGTGACAACAATTTAAATCTATGTTTTAAGATGATTAAACCAAATATTCCTCACAATGAATCTGCTCGGCTTGCTGCTCTTCGTAGTTATAATATTTTAAATACTGACACTAACGAAATAGCATTTGAACAGATAACACATTTAGCTAGCCAGATTACAGGCATGCCTATTTCTTTGATTTCTATTGTAGATAGAGAAGAAGTTTGGTTCAAATCAACTAAAGGAATGAACATCTGTTCTTCAGATCGTAATGAGTCTTTTTGCAGTTATGCAGTAGGACATGAAAATGATACTTTTGTTTTAGAAGATATTAGAAATCACAAAGAATTGAAACATCATCCATATGCAAATATGGAAAAAAATTCAATACAGTTTTATGCTGGTGTTTGTCTTATCGATTCTGATGGTTATAAATTAGGCACTTTGTGTGTAATTGACACAAAACCTAATAAAATTAGTGAACAACAAATAGAGGCTCTAAAAATCCTTTCTAAACAAATTATTAAATTAATTGAATTCCATAAAGCAAATCAATCATTATTAAATGTTCAAAAAGAATTAGAAACTAAAAATGAATCTTTAAGAAGTTTTGCAGGTGTAGTATCACATGATATGAAAATGCCATTAGCAAATATTATTGTAACCGCAGATATATTGAGAGCTAAATATGGGGGTGAGTTAGATGCACAAGCAAAAAAATATTTAGATTACCTAAAAAATTCGTCTTTTACATTAAGCGACTATATAACAGGACTATTAAACCACTACGAAAGTGACTCAATAAAAGAAGGAGGAGTTTATGAATCTTTTGATTTAAATCATTTATTGGAAGAAATAATTGATTTATTAAATATTAAATTTGATTGTGAAATTCATTTTCCAGAAAATAATATTGAACTTGACTGTAATAGATCTGCTTTAGAACAAATATTTTTAAACCTTATTGGCAATAGCTTAAAATACAACGACAAGGATAAAATTATAATAAATATTGACGCTAAGGTAACAGAAAAAGAATATTACTTTACAATTAATGATAATGGTGTAGGAATCCCAGAAGATAAAATAGAAGACATTTTCACTCTATTTACCACAGTGGGAAATACTGATCGCAATGGAAATAAAGGAAACGGGATAGGACTTTCTACTGTTCAAAAATTAGTAATGAGCTTAGGTGGAACTATTAAAGTAGAGTCAATTGAAAATCAAGGGACATCTTTTATATTTACGATAGCAAGAAATTTTAAATAAATTTTACTAAATTTATTTAAATTATATTTGTGCTCCTACTTATAAATTTATGATTACTCCCAAATACCCTCAAAATGAAGCTCAACGACTTGCAGCAGTAAAGTCTTACGGCCTTCTAGATACGCTTGAAGAAGAAGACTACGACAACATTACTAGGTTAGCCGCAAACTTTTGCAATACCCCTATTTCATTAGTTACACTTCTTGATACAGATAGAAATTTTTTAAAATCTCATCATGGAATTTCATTAGATGAAGCCCCAAGAAATGAATCTTTTTGTGGTCATGCAATTTTAGAGAAAAATGCTATTTTTATAGTAGAAGATGCTAAAAAAGATATTCGGTTTGAAGATAATCCTACAGTTACAGAACTTGGAATGCAATTTTATGCAGGAGTACCTATAATTGATGCTGCAGGATATGCTTTGGGAACTTTATGTATTTACGATACTAAACCAAGAAAACTTACCGAAGAGCAAAAAACAACCCTTATTTTGTTAGCCAAACAAGTGGTAAAACTTTTTGAATTAAACAAAAGTAATCTTCAATTAACTGCTACAAAATCTTTATTAGAAGAACGCAATAATAATCTTAAACAATTTGCAGGGTTAGTAAGTCATGACTTAAAATCGCCACTTGCAAATATTACATCATTATCAAGATTACTCAAAGATGAATATATGGTCAAATTTGACCAACAAGGTGTTGATTATTTAGATTACATCGAAGAATCGTCTGATCATTTAAGAGATTATATTGATGGGATGTTGCTATTCTACAAATCAGACGAGTTAGTGAAAGAAAATCATTATGAAATTCCAGTCGCTACTATATTTGATGATATTGATGAAATGCTTTTTGTAGATCACTCTGTATTCAAATACACACAAACCCCTGCAACTATAACCGTTAATAAAGCAGCACTTACTCAAATTTTATTAAATCTTGTAGGAAATGCTCTTAAATATAATCATGAAGAAATTCCATTAGTAGAAGTTAAATTCTCACAGAATAAAAATTATTATATTTTTTCTGTAATTGATAATGGTAATGGTATTGAAAAAGATAAACAAGAACTTATTTTTGAAATTTTTAAAACCGTTGATGAAAAAGACCGTAATGGTAAAAAGGGATCAGGAATTGGACTAGCAACCGTAAAAAACCTTGTTACAAAACTAGGCGGAACTATATCTGTAAGCTCTGAAATAGGCAAAGGCTCAACTTTCACCTTTACCATAAAGAAAGTATAAAAATAAAAAATCGTTCTCTATATTTGTGCAATATTAAAACACAATGCAGTTTAAAAACCCCCTATTACTCTACGCCCTATTTTTACTGCTCATACCCATTTTAATTCATTTATTTCAATTAAGACGATTCCAAAAAGTTGATTTTACTAATGTTGCTTTTTTAAAAAAAGTAAACATACAGACTAGAAAAAGCTCTCAATTAAAAAAATGGTTAACATTATTAATGCGACTTTTAGCATTAGCCTGTATCATATTTGCATTTGCTCAACCTTTTAGCGCTTCAAAAACCGCATTAAATGCTAATAAAGAAACTGTCTTATATATAGACAATTCATTTAGCATGGAAGCAAAAGGCGCTAACGGCACCTTAATGCAACGTGCCATTCAAGACATTTTTAAAGAAACAAAAGATGGTAATAAAATAAGCTGGTTTACAAACAACTCCTCTAAGAAAGACGCTCCTTCAGCTAACTTTAAGTCTGAAATATTAAAAACCGAATACACACACAAGCAATTAACACCTACCGAAGTTTTACTAAAAGCAGAACAACTTTTTAGCAAAGACCAAAGCGCAGATAAACGTATTATTTATGTTTCAGATTTTCAATTAAAAGAAAGTTTTCCTGTAATCAAAGGAAACTATAGTATTGATGCAGTGCAATTAAAACCTCAAGCAATTACAAATATCTCAATAGACAGCGCTTATGTCATTTCAAAAAGCAACAATAAGATAGACCTCGAAGTATTACTTACTGCAAAGAGCGATACCCATAATACAGTTTCGGTTTCTTTGTTCAACGGAAATGTATTAGTTGCAAAATCTGCAGTTGATTTTAGTGATGTAAAGCAACAAAAAGCAAATTTCAGTTTTGAAAATTCTGAAGGCTTTAAAGGACATTTAAGCATTACTGATTCTGGGCTTACTTATGATAATGATTTATATTTTAGCATTAACAAACCCACTAAATTAAAAGTACTTTCCATTAATGAAGCAAATTCAGACTTCCTTCAACGCATGTATAATGAAACAGAATTTGAGTACACCCGCCAAGATTCTCGAAGCCTTAATTACAGTATTATCCCTGAACAAAATTGTATAATTTTAAACGAATTAAAAGAAATTCCAGCATCACTTTCAGCAGCACTACAAGCATTTTCAGACAATGGAGGTAGTGTTTTAATAATACCCTCAAAAGACTCTAGTGCTACAAGTTACAACCAACTACTTAAAGTTTTGAATCTAGGTTCCATTTCCGAAGAAATAATTCAAGAAAAGAACATTACTCAAATTGTTTTTGATCATCCTATCTATGCAGATGTTTTTGAAAAAAGAGTGGTTAATTTTCAATATCCTAAAGTAAATTCGTTTTACGAAACCACATCTCTTGCAACGCCAATATTGAAATTTGAGGATGGAAAACCTTTCATTTTAAATAACGATAATGCCTTTTTTTCAACAGCTTCATTTAATGACGCTAACTCAAATTTTATAAGCTCGCCACTTATTGTACCTACATTATATAATATTGCGCGTTCAAGCTTAAAGCTACCAGCATTGTATTTTGAAGTTGGCTCCCCTACTCGCTTTGCTGTGCCTGTATCCATGATACAGGACGAAATTTTAACAATACGCGATAGTATTGTTAGTTTTATTCCTCTTCAACAAACTAAAGCAAATAAAGTATTAATTTCTACAAATGAAAATCCTTCAGTTTCAGGAACTTTTAGCATTGAAAAAAAACAAGAATTTGTTGAGAACGTGAGCTATAATTACGCTAGAAATGAAAGTAATTTGCAATATGCAGATGTTGATAATTGGGATGGTGTAGAAACACACAAAAGTATTTCAAACCTTTTTGATGCGATTGCAGAAGAAAATAATATTAATGAATTTTGGAAATGGTTCGTCATTGGCGCTTTCCTTTTTTTATTAGCCGAAATGTTAATCTTAAAGTTTGTAAAACGATAATACGCTGCCTATGAACGTGCTATTAAAAGCTGCTACCATTGTTGACAAAGAGAGTAAGCATCATCTCAAAAAAAGAGATGTATTGATTGAGAAGGGTATTATAAAAAAAATTGCCGCAAGTATATCTTTGGATAAGAAAATCAAGGAAATCTCTTTAGATAATCTACATATTTCTAGAGGATGGTTTGACAGTGGCGTAAGTTTTGGTGAACCTGGATTTGAAGAAAGAGGAACCATTGAAAACGGGCTTAAAGTTGCAGCTTATAGCGGTTTTACTGATGTTGCAATCCACACAAACACAGCTCCAGTTCCTGACAATAAAGGGGCTATAAACTTCTTAAAAGCTAATGCTACTAGCAATGCAGTTAACATACACCCACTAGGTTGTTTAACTAGACAGTGTAATGGTGAGGATCTAGCCGAATTGTATGATATGACAGGTACCGGTGTTACTTCATTTTATGATTATAAACAACCTATTTTAAACCCTAATTTATTAAAAATTGCATTACAGTATGTACAAAACTTTGGAGGTATTGTACAGTCATTTCCATTAGAAAAAGCAATTTCGCCAAAAGGAATCGTACATGAAGATATTAATAGTACAAGGCTAGGTCTTAAAGGAATACCTTCATTAGCCGAAGCTTTACAAGTTGCTAGAGATTTATATATTCTAGAATACACTGGAGGAACATTACATATACCTACAATTTCAACAAAGGAGTCTGTTGGTCTCATCAAGGAAGCGAAGAAAAAAGGTTTAAATATAACATGTAGCGTTTCAATTAATAATTTAGCACTTACAGATGATAAACTAGAAAGCTTTGACACCAATTACAAAGTAATGCCTCCACTCAGGACTAATGAGGACGTAAAAGCTTTATTAAAGGGGTTAAAAGAAGGCACTGTTGACATGGTTACAAGTGATCACAACCCTATCGATATTGAGCATAAAAAAATTGAATTTGACCATGCTATGTTTGGTAGTATTGGTTTAGAAAGTTGTTTTGGGGCATTAAATAGTTTAACAGACCTAGAGACAACAATAAACGCGTTGACTAAAAATGAAATTTTCAATCTTCCATCAAGAGAAATTTCCGAAGAGAATATTGCAACTCTTACCCTCTTTAACCCTACTGGCACTTGGAAATTTAATACAAATAATATTAAATCTACATCATCAAATGCTGCTATGATAGGACAACGGTTAAAAGGAAAAGTTTATGGAATACTCTCAAACAACAAATTAGTTCTCAATTAATTAACGTAATGGAAGTATCTGCCGGAAAAAAGAAAGCTATTATAGCTTACATTACATTTATTGGGATGTTAATAGCATTTTACATGAATCGTGATATAAAAAATGAGTTTGCGACGATGCATATAAAAAATATGTTTGGTTTATTTTTATTGCTTATTTGTTCGCAAGTAATTGCAAGTTCTGTTGACCAATTGTTTGGAGATATTCTTTGGGGGATTGCATTTTTATTGTGGATATTTTCAATTATTACAGCAATACAAAACAAAAAACCCTCTATTCCTTATTTTAGTGAGAAATTTCAACAATGGTTTACTTTCTTGAACTAAATAGCTATCTTTAAATGTTTAACGAAAACTAACTACAAATGGAAAAAGTTTCAGACCCTGGAAAAACTAATGCTATTATTGCCTACATTACCTTAATTGGTTGGATAATCGCACTTGTATTAAACAATAACAACAAAACAAGTTTAGCTTCATTTCATATAAGACAAATGTTAGGAATTATGCTAGTAGGTCTTTCAATATCTATAATAATATCCATTACGGGCATTGGATTGCTAAGTATCTTACAAATAGGAACTCTTATTTTATGGATTTTAGGACTTATAGGTGCTATTAACGAAGAAGAAAAGCCAGTACCTGTTGTAGGCGAGCATTTTCAAAAATGGTTTGCTGGACTATAGTAAAAAATTATAAAAACTTTATATATCAAGATGCCATACACTGTGTGGCATCTTTTATTTTTGTAAAATGCAGAAACAATCCTTACAACTAGATCATAATTACCAAGCACCAAAAACTTTAATAGATAATGCTCCAGTGATTATACTATTACATGGTTTTGGGAGTGATGAAAACGATTTATTTTCTTTTGCTCCAGAATTACCAGACACTCACCATATTATAGCGCTTAAAGCTCCAATACCCATGAAGCCTTACGGCAACGCTTGGTATAATATTTATTTTGATGCAGCTGATGGGAAATTCAGCGATATTCCACAAGCAATTGCATCTAGAGATTTGATTAGTAATTGTATTGATGAAATTGTAGAAAAATATAAAGCAGATGTTACTAATGTTACTTTACTTGGGTTTAGTCAAGGTACTATTTTAAGTTTTGCAGTTGCACTTAGTTATCCAGAAAAGGTTAAAAATGTAATTGGGTTAAGTGGCTATATTAACGAAGAGCTTTTAAAAGAAAATTATGCTGAAAATGACTTTAGCAAATTAAGCATATACACAAGCCATGGTACTGTGGACCAAGTACTACCTATTGATTGGGCAAGAAAGTCGCAACCATTTTTAGAAAATTTAAATATTGCATGTGAATACTCAGAATTCCCTGTAGGTCATGGTGTTGCACCTCAAAATTTTTATGAGCTAAAAAATTGGCTAGAAAAACACTAGTTGCTACTATACAATAAAGAGCTAACTGGTGTTAATGTCAATTCATTATTCTCGTCAAAGAAATATTCTATAATCATTTCTCCCCAATTTTGACCGTCAGAAAAGTCTGCTATAATCCAACGATGATTTAAAAATTTAAGCTTGTTAAATCGCATATTTCCCTTTGCTCCTTTGTATTCTATTAAAGGGTTACCATTAGGCGCTCCATTTTGATCATAAATTTTATCTGAAACCATCCGCTCAACTTCTGCAGCATCAAGACCTAAACGCTCTATATAATCCATTGCATTATCATTACCTTGAAGTTTAAAATAGTTTTCTTGATTTCCTATTTTTAAAGAATCTACAATATTTTCTGCTGTTGTTAGTTTTTCTGTAAGCGTAATTATTTTCTTTTCTTGAGATTCAAAAATTGATTTTTCATTTGCATATTGAAAAATAATGAATAATGCAGCAAAGAAAAACAGGTACATAAAAATACTTTTTCTCATCGTAAGGCCTGTTTTACAGGTAAATTTTAATTATTAAATTATTTATTTTTATTTAAAGAGTAAGCTTTAAACCATCGTAGGCTACATGCACATTCTCTGGTAATTGAGCTTCAACTTCATTATGAAATCCAAGTAAATGACTAATATGTGTTAAGTAAGCTTTTTTTGGTTTTAAAATCTTTATAAACATCAAAGCTTCATCTAAATTAAAATGTGATTGATGAGGCTCAATTCTTAAAGCATTTACAACAAGCACATCTAGGTTCTTTAATTTTAACATTTCGGCTTCTGCCACAGTTTTAACATCTGTTAAATAAGCAAAGTTATCAATTCTAAACCCTAAAACAGGAAGTGTATTGTGCAAAACCTCTATAGGAATTATCTCTTTACCAAAAACATTAAAAGAACTCTCTTTACTAATATTTTTTTCTGAAATGGTAGGTGCCCCAGGATATTTATTTTCTGTTTCAAATATGTAACCAAATCTTTTGTGCAAAGATTGAAATACATGTTTTGTTGCAAAAAACGGTATATCACCTTGTCTAAAATTAAAAGGGCGAATGTCATCAATACCAGCGGTATGATCACTATGCTCATGTGTGAGTAAAATTGCATCCACCTTTGAGACATTTTCTCGAAGCATTTGCTGTCTAAAATCTGGTCCACAGTCAATTACAACTGTACTATCATCCCACTCTAACAATACAGAAACACGCAACCTTTTATCTTTTGAGTTTGTACTCAAACACACTGGGTGTTGACTCCCTATAATTGGGATTCCTTGTGAAGTTCCTGTACCTAAAAATGTGACTTTAAAAATAGATTTCATTACTACAAAAATAGTCGTATTTTTTTTGTTTGCCTATTGTATTCACTACCTTTGTTATGGTTGTAAACTAAAAATGCTATGCCAGAAACTATAAAAGGAGATAAGGAATTTGAGGCTATTCCATCGATAAGAAATAAAGCCTTACGCATTAATCTCAATGAAAATATTTATGGGACTTTTGCTGAAATTGGTGCTGGACAAGAAACAGTACGTAATTTTTTTAGAGCTGGCGGTGCATCTGGGACTATAGCCAAAACGATGTCTGCCTACGATAAAGATTTTAGTGATGCAATATATGGCATCGAAGAAGACGGAAGATATGTTACTGAAGCGCGATTAAAGAAAATGCTACACCATGAAATGGGACTTCTTGAAGACCGTATAAGTCGTGAAAAGCATCCAAACAAATTATATTTTTCATACGCAAATACCGTAGCTACAATTGATTTTGCTAAAAAATATAAAGGCCATGGATGGGTAGGTATTAGATACCAAACAGACCCAGATGAAGATTATAGTGAAATAATCCTACATGTTCGTTTTCACGAAAATGAAGCTTTATTACAACAACATACACTAGGTACATTAGGTGTAAATTTAATTTATGGTGCTTTTTACAAACATGATACGCCTAAAAAGTTATTACGTTATTTATATGACCATATAGACAAAGATAAAATTGAAATTGATACAATAAATTTTTCAGGACCATTATTTAAGGAAGTTGACAACCGTTTAATGAGTTTACAACTTATTAAAAATGGGATGACCGAAGCCGTTATGTTTGGTCCTGATGGAAACAATATTTTACCAGCAAGAATACTTTATAAAAAGAATGTTCTTGCGCTTCGCGGAAGTTTTAGACCTGTAACAAAAGTAAACATTGATATGTATGAGAAATCACACAAAATGTTTGTTGCAGAATCTAAAGTTGACCCAGAACGCACCGAAACAATTTTTGAAATTACACTTTCTAACTTACGTGCAGAAGGAGAAATTGACGAAGAAGATTTTATGGATAGAGCAAAACTACTCTGTTCGTTGGGTCACACCGTGATGATTTCAAACTTTCAAGAGTATTACAAGCTCGTAGAATATTTTTCAAGATATACGAAAATGCGTTTAGGTCTTGCAATGGGTGTCAATAATCTTGTTGATATTTTTGATGAAAAATATTACCGTCATTTAAGTGGAGGCATTCTCGAAGCATTTGGAAAACTTTTCTTTAAAGATTTAAAAGTATATCTGTACCCTATGAAAGATGAAGAAACGGGGCAATTTACAACCAGTGAAAATTTGAAAGTTCATCCAAGAATGAAAGAATTATACAAATTTTTCAAGTATAACGGAAAAGTAATTGATATTGAAGATTTTAACCCAGATATTATGAATATTTTTTCTAGAGAAGTTCTTCAAAAAATTGAAACAAATGAAGATGGATGGGAAGAAATGCTACCTAAAGGAGTTTCAGATTTGATAAAAGAAAAACACCTCTTTAGCTGTGAATTAGATACCGAAGAAATTGATGCAGAACACTAAATTGAAATAACGCATTGAAAAATTTAAAATACCCAAAGCAAATTATTGCTTTGGGTATTTTATTTTATATAATCTCTAGAATTTGAGCTGCATGATCTTTGGTTTTAACTTTATCAATAACATGCTCAACTACTCCATTTTCATCTACTAGAAAAGTTTTGCGATATATTCCTTCATATTCTCGTCCCATAAATTTTTTATTTCCCCATACACCAAAAGCATTAATCACTTCTTTCTCTGTATCTGCAAGTAAAGGAAATGGAAATTCATATTTATTTCTAAAATTATTCTGCCTTTTCTCTGTGTCTGCGCTTACACCTAAAATGCGATAACCATGCTTTTTTAAATCTTTATAATTATCACTCAAATTACAAGCCTCAGCAGTACAACCTGGCGTACTTGCTTTTGGATAGAAAAAAACTACAAGCTTTTCTCCTTTAAAGTCACTTAATGAAACCGGATTGCCATCTTGATCATTTACGGTAAAATTAGGAACCGTATCACCTGCTTTTAATGTGTTCATTGTTTTATTTTTGTTTTATAACTAGTCTTTAAAAATACATAATATGAATAAGCAGGAAAAGGTAGATTTTGTTATTAATACGTTAAATGACCTCTATCCCACAATCCCTATTCCATTAGACCACAAAGATCCATATACACTACTAATTGCAGTATTAATGTCTGCACAAAGCACTGATGTAAGAGTTAATAAAATTACTCCACTATTATTTAAAAAAGCAGACAACCCCTATGATATGATAAAATTGACTGTTGAAGAAATAAGAGAAATTATAAAACCTGTAGGGCTTTCCCCAATGAAAAGCAAAGGTATTTATGGACTATCACACATACTTATTGACAAACACAATGGAAAAGTCCCCAACAACCTAGAAGCCCTAGAGGAACTACCAGCAGTGGGGCACAAAACCGCAAGTGTTGTTATATCTCAAGCATTTGGGGTTCCTGCATTTCCTGTTGACACACATATTCATAGATTAATGTATAGATGGGGATTTACAAACGGAAAAAATGTAGTTCAAACTGAGAAAGATGCAAAAAGATTATTCCCTACGGAAATATGGAATGATTTACATTTACAAATTATATGGTACGGTAGAGAGTACTCTCCTGCCCGCGGATGGGATTTAGATAAAGATATAATAACCAAAACAATAGGAAGAAAAACTGTATTGTCTGATTATTACAAAAAAAAGAAATAAAAAAACCCGAAATTCTCATCTCGGGTTTTTCCAAAGTTTAGTTTAGAAGCGCTTCAAACTTCAGGTTTTGGTAATCTATAACACTTAAAGCCTTAGAGTAATCCAGAAGAAACTTAATAGTTTCGTCTTTTGGAACTAAGTTTTCATTCACGCGTTCCGGACGTGAGGGTTTTGAGTACATTTTTGGCATAGAGTTTAATTTTGAGGTTATTGTTATCAAGATAACGACGCAAAATTAAGTTTATTGTATGCCTTAATTTTAATTTGTTAATACAATGTTGTGTTTATCAATCACTTTGCGCAAATTAATAAGTGCATAACGCATTCTTCCAAGTGCAGTATTAATACTTACTCCTGTTTGTTCACTAATTTCTTTAAAGCTCATATCTTTGTAAATGCGCATCATAAGAACTTCTTTTTGATCCTCAGGAAGTTCTTCAATCAAACGACGAACATCACTTTCAACTTGTTCCTTAATCATACCTTTTTCGGCATTCAGAGAATTATCTGAAAGCACTGAAAAAATATTAAAATCACTATTGTTTTCAAACTTAGGCATGCGATTATTTTTTCTAAAATGGTCAATGACCAGATTATGTGCAATACGCATTACCCATGGTAAAAACTTTCCCTCTTCATTATACTTTCCCCTTTTGAGAGAATTTATAACTTTAATAAAAGTATCCTGAAAAACATCTTCAGCTACATCTCTATCAAAAACTTTTGAATAGATAAAACTGTAAATTCTTTGCTTATGCCTTGTTATTAAAATGGAAAGTGAAGATTCCTCACCTTTAAGGTAAGACGACACTAAAACCGCATCAGTAGTTTTGCTTTGATTCATATCAATACTTTTTAAAAATAAACAACTATGTCTTTGGTTGATCAGTTGTTTTTCAAATTGTAAAAAAGTAATAATATGCTATAGGCAATAATTTTAGTTTATGTCGTTATAGAGGGTAAATATAAGATTATTCTTTTCACAATACCAAAAAAAATTAGGACTTTTCTTAAAAAAAATATAAAATACTGCTATGTGCATAGCTATAAAGTATGTGTTATCTTTGTATTTTTCTACTTTAAAATAAGGGCATCACATTGAATACAGACACTCTAGACGCTAAAAAAAACATTATTATCAAAGGTGCAAAACTGCACAACCTTAAAAATATAGATGTTGTTATTCCTCGTAACAAACTCGTTGTAATTACTGGCTTATCAGGTAGTGGCAAATCAAGCTTAGCGTTTGATACATTATATGCAGAAGGCCAACGCCGGTATGTAGAAAGTCTTTCTTCATATGCTAGACAATTTTTAGGTAGATTGAACAAACCTAAGGTTGATAGCATAAAAGGTATCGCTCCTGCAATTGCTATTGAGCAAAAAGTAAATGCCACTAATCCACGCTCTACCGTAGGAACTT
The DNA here is from genome assembly GCF_009014635.1 of Patiriisocius marinistellae. Lineage (GTDB taxonomy): Bacteria > Bacteroidota > Bacteroidia > Flavobacteriales > Flavobacteriaceae > Patiriisocius > Patiriisocius marinistellae. Next base: position 286,203 of record NZ_BKCF01000003.1, read on the forward strand.
CTACAGAGATTTACGACTACTTAAAATTGCTTTATACAAGAATTGGTAAAACATACTCGCCAATAAGTGGTAAAGAGGTTAAAAAAGATACCGTTAGCGATGTGATGAAACACATTAAAAAATATTCAGAAGGTAAAAAACTACTTCTCCTCACTCCTATTATATTAGAAGAAGGTCGTAGTATGGAAAACAAAATACAAGCTTTAGCTCAACAAGGTTTTGCTCGTGTAAAAATTGCTTCGGAGGTTTTACGTATTGATGAATTAAAAGGTAAATCATTGCCTAAAAATATTGAATTAGTTATTGATCGCGTTATTACAAAAGATGATGAAGATTTTTATAATAGACTTGCAGATGCTGTGCAAATGGCATTTTTTGAAGGAAAAGGAAGTCTTATAATAGAAGATATTTCAGAAGAAAAACCTATTCAAATTGAATTTAATAATCGTTTTGAAGCAGATGGCATTACATTTTTAGAGCCTAATGTTCACTTATTTAGTTTTAACAACCCCTATGGTGCATGTCCTACTTGTGAAGGCTATGGTGATGTAATTGGTATTGACACAGATTTAGTAATTCCAAACACTGCATTATCTATTTTTGAAAATGCAATTTTTCCATGGCGTGGTGAGAGTATGAGTTGGTATCGTGATCAACTCGTTAATGCCGCATATAAATTTGACTTCCCTATTCATAAACCTTGGTTTGAACTTACTGAAGCCCAAAAACAATTAGTTTGGGATGGAAATAAACATTTTGAAGGACTACATACTTTTTTTAAATTTTTAGAATCAAAAAGTTATAAGATTCAAAATAGAGTGATGCTATCTCGCTATCGCGGTAAAACAAAATGTAGCACTTGTAATGGCAAACGCTTGCGCCCTGAAGCTGGTTATGTAAAAATCAATAAAGTTCCCCTACAAGATCTAGTAGAATTACCTCTTGATGAAGTTGCAACATTCTTCAAAAAATTAAAATTAAATGAACACGATGCTATAATTGCAAAAAGGTTACTGTTAGAAATTAATAATAGATTGTCATTTTTAATGGATGTGGGGTTAAGCTACTTAACACTCAACCGAAAAAGCAACACACTTTCTGGTGGAGAGTCGCAACGCATTAATCTTGCAACTTCTTTAGGAAGTAGCCTTGTGGGGTCTATGTATATTCTTGATGAGCCTAGTATTGGGTTACACCCTAAAGATACAGAACGACTCATCAAAGTTTTAAAATCATTGCGGGATTTAGGAAATACAGTTATTGTTGTAGAGCACGATGAGGATATCATGAAAGCAGCAGATGAAATAATTGATATTGGTCCAGAAGCAGGAACTTTTGGTGGAAATGTGGTAGCAGTAGGAACTTTTGCTGAAATATTAAAAGCAGACTCTCTTACAGCAGGATATTTAAATGGAACATTAGAAATTAAAGTTCCAAAAAAACGCCGTACCCCTAAGAGTGCTGTAAAAGTAATAGGTGCAAGACATAACAATTTAAAAAATATTGATGCTACTTTTCCTTTAGGGGCATTTACTGCTGTAACAGGGGTATCAGGAAGCGGAAAAAGCACACTCGTAAAGAAAATATTATATCCCGCATTGATGCGAGAGATAGGAGGTTACGGTGAAAAACCTGGCCAATTTTCTGAACTAAGAGGAGATTTTACAAATATTAAAAACGTAGAATTTATTGATCAAAACCCCATTGGTCGTTCCAGTCGTTCTAACCCTGTAACATATATTAAAGCATACGACGACATTAGAAACTTATATGCAAAGCAAAAATTAAGTGATATACGTGGTTATAAGGCCAAGCATTTTAGTTTTAACGTAGATGGAGGACGTTGCGAAACCTGCAAAGGTGAAGGAGAAGTAACTATCGAAATGCAATTTATGGCAGATGTACATCTAGAATGTGATACCTGTAATGGAAAACGATTTAAAAAAGAAGTGCTTGAAGTAAAAGTTGATGATAAGAATATCGATGATATCTTAAGATTAACTGTTGATGATGCTATTACTTTTTTTGCCAAAAATAACGAGAAGAAAATAATTACAAAACTTCAACCTTTACAAGATGTGGGACTTGGCTATGTACAATTAGGCCAAAGCTCTTCTACCCTATCTGGCGGGGAAGCACAGCGTATTAAACTAGCCTCATTTTTAGTAAAAGGTATTACAAAAGATAAAACGTTCTTTATTTTTGATGAACCAACTACAGGGCTTCACTTTCATGATATTCAAAAATTACTTGCTTCGTTTTATGCATTACTTGAAAAAGGACACACACTCGTGGTTGTTGAACACAATCTAGATTTAATTAAATGTGCTGACCACATAATTGATTTAGGAATTGATGGTGGAATTAAAGGTGGTCAAGTTATTGCTGAAGGAACCCCTGAGAAAGTAGCAAAAAATAAAAAATCCTATACGGCAGAATATCTCAAAGAAAAGATTTAAAAAACACAACCAACTTATAATTTAATAACAATAATTGAAGACTTTCAATTTTGGCACGATGATTGTAATTTAATAATTAACGATGCATATTTTATAAAGATCTAAATAGGTTATAATTAATAAGCATATAAAAAAGAAAAATTAAAAGTTTTTGGTTGGTTAGTTTTAGAATCCGTCACTTCATCTCGAAGCTGGCGGATTCTATTTTTAGGTACTCTTTAGTGAGGCAGAAAACAAAATTATTTTCTTCGGAAATTTTAAAATCATTATTAATTTTTTTATGATTTCGAAATTAGAATTTTTGAAATTAAAGATTTTACTCACAATTTTCAAACAATACAATTAAATCCCACCCTTAGTATTTCCGAAGAAAAAGCTCTAAACACCTTTGTAAATAAGGACTTTACGTTTTTGGCACGGTCGTTGGTTACTTATAAACGTACAAAGCTCATTATAGAAATTTAGCGAGTACATAAATACCTTTTAGATATGAAAAATTTAGCAACACTCTTATTCAGTTTCCTTTTAGTAGGAATGACAGCAAATGCGACACCGACCAAAAATGTGTCCGTAAGTGATATGGAGATCAATAGCCGTTATGATGGCAATGCCTATATTTTTACTGAAGGCACTGTAGAATTTTCAGTTTTTCCTGATGGACAATTTGATTTTGTTTATGTAGGTGGTCAAACGGGTACTCAAGTTACCATCTCTTCTCCTAATGGACAAGTGAGTTTTAATACAGGACGTGACCTTGAGGCGTATGTACAGTATGATGATTATGGTGCAGTTATACAGGTGGAAGAAGTTGAAATATATTATGACGAATTTGGCCGTATTACTCAAGCTGGAAACGTAGATATACAATACAACGATAGACGCTTAGTGCGTGTAGGTGGATTGAACATTCATTATAATAACTACGGTCACTATCAATATAGCACTGGATTTATAAATGTTTATAATAGAGCTTATATTTTCCGCCCTTGGCATACATTTTATGTAAGACCTATTTTTGCGAGCTGTATTGTATGGGATGTTCCTTACAGAAGATATTACGCGCCAGTACGTTACAATTATTACACACATGTTAACTATTATAGCAATAGACATCGTGTAGCTTACAACAACTGTCGTAGAGATTTTTACAGACCAGGGAGCCGTATTCACTATAAAAATGGTAGAAACGCTGTAAATAAAGATTACAATGCTAATCGTCGTAATTCTATGGTTACAAGACATGGACGTGACAATGATTATGCAAGAGCAAATGTGAGAACTGCAGATACTAGAAGAACAACTAATAACCGTGTTGCTACTAGAACAAATATTAGTAGAAAAAACAATGAGGTTATAAGTTCGAATAAAAATGAAAGAACTGCACGTACGTCAAGAAAAGTTGCTACAACAACTCGTTCTACAACAACAAATGCTACTAGAAATAATAGTAGTGTAAATAGAAGAAGTACAAATGCGAAAAGACAGAATACAGGACGTATTGCACAAACAACAAAACGCTCAACTCCTAGAAGTAGTAAAACTACCACTAGAAAATCTAGCGCAACGTCACGGTCTGGAAATGTAGTACGTAAAAGTGCTCCATCAACTAAGCGAAGTACAGCAAGAACTTCAAGCGCATCTTCATCTAGAAAAGCTACAACTACTAGAAAATCAACCTCTAGAAGTTCTAGTGCTAGCAAAAGTGGCTCAAGAAATACATCAAGTTCGTCTTCAAGAAGAGGACGTGGACAATAAAAATTTTGGTTGGTTAGTTAGAAACCCCTTGCAGGACAACACGTCTGGCAGGGGTTTTTCTTTTTAAGAAGCGATAGTTTTCTTTATTAGGGTTGCAAGATTGCCCGTTAAATTTTTTCTACTGTATTTTTCTATTCCTTCGGAAATTACTGTCAATTCTCCTTTTTGATATTGTTTGTAATAAATTGTAATCTGTTTTTTTAAAGCCATTTTATCTTCTGAAGTAAAAGAAGCGCCAGATTTTGTTTCCTTTAAAATCCCAAACATATCACTCCCCTTAGGCCCAATTGCTATTATAGGCCGTTTAGCTAGCATATATTCAAACAATTTACCCGGTATGATTGCTTTAGTAGCTTCACTATTAATCTCTAGCAATAACAATACTTGAGCATTACACTGTAATTGTAGTGCTTTTTTATGTGAAACATAGCCTGTAAGAATACAGTTTTTTGAAAGGCCTACCTGAGAGATACTAGACTTCACTTCTTCACTTACAACTCCAGTTAACACTATTTTTAGATCTTCTCTAAACAGCTCATCTTCTGCAGCAATTTCAGCAAGGACATCCCATAATAGCAATGGATTTCTCTCACTCAAAAGAGATCCTATATGTGCAAGAGTAAATGAGGTATCCATTACTGGTTTTAAATCATGGAGTTCATAACCGTTAGTAATAACAGTAATAGGTTTTTGAGTAATAGCTTTGAATTCTTCTTTTGTTGAAGGACTTGTTACAATAATTTGGTCAGCGCTATTAAGTATTTTCGACTCTAAGCTTTTATGCTTTTTAGCAGAGCTTTCACTCAGTCTTAGAGATTTATGGTAGTGAATGGTTGTCCAAGGATCTCTAAAATCTGTTATCCATTTAACTCCTATAGACTCCTTTAATTTCAGGCCAATTAAATGCAAACTATGTGGTGGTCCAGAGGTTATAGCTACATCAATTTTATTTTCTGAAATATATTTCTCTAAATAGTCAACCGAAGGATTAACCCACCCTACTCTTGCGTCTGGTATAAAAAAATTACCTCTTACATATAGTAGTAGCTTTTCAACAAAGCTTATCTTTTTTTCTGAAATGATACCGCTACTCATAGTTTTAGTCTTCTTCTTTGAAAACATCTTAGCAAAACGATACGGCTCATTTATAGGGCGTTTTAAAACCTTAATATCACTAGGAACTTCATTTAAAATAACTTCATCAACTATTGGATACTCTGGATTTGAAGGAACATACATAATAGGTTCTACATCAAAACTTTTTAAATAGGTTGCAAATTTTAACCATCGCTGTACACCAGGACCTCCCGCAGGCGGCCAATAATAACAGATAATAAGCGCTTTTTTCATTATGAGTCAGTGTTTTCCTTTGCAGACTTTTTGTAGGCTAAAAAGAAACCTCCCAACAGTAATAACAAGAAAACAAAGCTACTTGCTAAAGCAATCTTACTTCCCGTTTTAACAACTTGAGGTTCAAACTTAAATTCAATTTTTGAAATTCCCTCTGGGACTATCATTGCACGCAAAATATAATTTGCTCTAAAGTAATCAACAGGTTCGCCATCAATATATGCGTTCCATCCATCAACATAATAAACCTCAGAAAATAACGCTAATTGTTTGCTTTTAGTAGCTGCTTCATATACTAAATGATTAGGTTTATAACTAACTAAATCTATGCTCGCAGTACTATCACGAACCATTTTATTTGTTGGAATTTTTGATAAAAACTCAGCATTGACAATTGCTGTTTTTTTTGTGTTTAAACTGTCTAATAATAAAATTTCTTCATTGGCATTATTTGCTGGCTGAACATTTTCTACAAACCAAGCATTTCCATTTGCATACGGATTGCGTTGTGCTACTTCTGCTCCATTTTTACTACGTGTAATAATGTAGCGTACATTCATCATATTCAAAATACCAATATCTCCTTGATTAATATAAAAGTCTGCAATTTCTTGCATTCTTCTAGGTTTTGCTGCGTGATATCCTCCTAGTGATTTGTGGTAATAACTTGCTTGTGCTCCATTAAATCCGTTTTGAGAATCGTAAACACGGTAATAATCATCATCTTTTTCAATTTGTAATGTAGCTGCAGTTTTTTGAAACGGTTGTTCCATTACTCTTGCTTGTACAAAATCTTCATTATTAACATAACGTCTGTCAACGCCCACTAAATCAAACAATAAAAGTACTGCTAGACCAACAATAACGGCAACTTCCTTTAATTTAGATTTCAGAAATAAAAATAAAATACTTGCGGACAATAAAACTAAAACCAGTGTTCTCAATGCATCGTTTGTAAAAACTGTCATTCTATCTTCCTTAACAGCATTCATAAACGGTGCTCCCATTGCATCAATAATTCCGCCATCATACGGACTTACAAAATTGAATAACGTGGATTTAAAAAGAATAAAAATGAGTGTTAAACCTCCTGTAATTCCAGTAGCATAAAGTAGCGCTTTCTTTCTTTTCTCTTCGGAAATGAAGTTGTTTAAAAATTGATGCAACCCAACAATAGCTAGTACTGGCATTACTAACTCAATAATTACTTGAATTGATGAAACAGCTCTAAATTTATTATACAATGGCACATAATCGATAAAGAAATCTGTTAAGAAACTAAAATTCTTTCCCCAAGACAATAATAAGCTTAAAAGGAAGGCACTTAAAACCCACCACTTTAAACGACCTCGCACTAAGAATAAAGCTAAAATTGCTAAGAAAACTACAACCGCTCCTATATATGCTGGTGCTGCAACAATGGGTTGATCACCCCAATAAATAGGCAAATAACGCATATTATCAACTGCTTGCTGTGGGGTTGCACCCATTTGCAATAAAGCGTTTTCAGTAGCCGAATCGTCTGGAAAATTATCATTGCTCCCACCACCCATAAAACGAGGAATGAAAAGATTAAATGATTCTAGTTTTCCATAACTATACTCGGTAATATACCCATAATCAAGACCTTCTGTTTTAACTTTTGGGCTTCCGTCTGGGTTGATTGTTAGTTCACTATTACCTCTTGTGGAAGTGTCTGCATATTCTTTTGTTGCCATTAAATTAGTAGCATTTAATCCTAGTGCAATTAAAACCCCAATAACCATTACTCCTAATGCTTTAAAATAATGTGGTACTAATTGTTTTCTAATAGCGTCAATTAAATAAGCGACTCCTACACATATAACAAGCAACAATAAATAATAGGTCATTTGAAAATGATTAGCAGATAACTCTAATGCCATTGCAATGGTTGTAAGTAGAAAACCATACACATATTTACCTCTAAACGTGAGAATGATTCCACTTAAAACTAAAGGCATATAAGCAATTGCGTGCGCTTTTGCATTGTGACCTACACCAAGAATTATTATTAGGTACGTTGAAAAACCAAATGCTAATGCCCCTAACAGCGCTAATTTATAATCAAGTTTTAATACTAAAAACAGAATATACATTCCTATAAAATATAGAAAAAGATAATCTGCAGGACGCGGTAAAAATCTAAATAATTCATCCAGTGATTTAATATAGTTGTGTGGGTATTGTGCGCCTAGTTGATAGGTGGGCATACCGCCAAAAGCACTATTTGTCCAGTATGTTTCTGAGTTATCTGTATTTCTAAAATCGCGAAGTTCTTTCGCCATTCCGTTGTGTTGCATTATATCACTTTGTGCTATTGTTTTGCCTTGTAATACGGGGCTAAAATATGCTAGTGAAACAATGACAAAAACTAATAAAACAATAAGGTGAGGAAGTATTTTTTTTAAAGAAAAATTCATAAACAACGTTTGGATTACAAAAGCCGAAAATTATAAAAAATAAAAGAGAAATGTAGTGTATTACTTCAGTAAATAAGGTGGTTTTAATCTATCTCTTCAAAATCAACATATTCTCCAACCACATTAGAATTTTTACTGTTTTTTGACGGTACTTTATCGATTGTAATTTTACCTTCTTCTTGTTGCTTTTGTGGTTGTTCCATATTTCCGAAGAAACCCTCCATTCTTTGTCCCATTTTCTTTTGAATGTATTTAAGAAAATATGGTGTAGCAAATTTGATAATTAATTTCAACGCATAATATGCGATAAGAATGATAAGCAACGTTCTTAATAAAGTCTCCATAGTATTGAAATCAATTTCAAAAATACAAATAGTGGTGCAAAAAGTCATTTGTTACTTCTTAAATAAATGATAAAATCTTATATCTTTGAATTAAACCATACCTTATGAAAAACGTTTCAATTTTACTTGTGCTATTTAGTTCTTTTCTAATACAAACTATGCATGCGCAATACACAGAAACCATAAACAATAATAGGCCTGGTGGGTCTCAAGGAGCTTTCGCAGTGGGAACTAAAGTGTTGCAAATTGAGGGAGGTTTTGGTTTAGGTACTGAAGAACATTCATTATTACAAACTGAAACTAGTGCTTTTGCTATTGATTATGCAGTGAGATATGGCTTATTTAAAGAAGAATTAGAAATTATATTTAACGGAGAGTTTCAATCTAATAATATTACTGATACAAGAACCAGCACTGTAGGTGAACTTGTTTATAGCAATTTTAGATCTAATACACTAGGGGCTAAATACTTAGTTTATGATCCCTACAGAAAACGAGACTTAGAAGGTCCTAATTTATATAGTTGGAAAGCGAATAATAAATTTCAATGGAGAGATTTAATACCTGCTATTTCGGGTTATGTGGGTGCAAACTTTGATTTTATTGATAATCCTGAGGGAAAATTTACTAATAATTACACTGTTGTAGAAGAAGGATTGAGCATTAGTCCTAAGGTTGCTTTAATTACACAGAACAATTTTAAAAGTGGATTTGTTTTAGTTACAAATATAATTGCTAATAGAGTGACAACGGACAATCCAGAATATGGGTATATCGTAACCCTTACAAACACAGTAACAGATTGGTTTTCCGTATTCGTTGAAAATCAAGGTTTTAAAAGTGATGCATATGCTGACCAACTACTTAGAGGAGGTGCAGCAGCTTTAATTACTAGAGATTTACAAGTTGATGCTTCATTATTATATAGTTTAAAAGACACTCCTACAAGATTGTACGGACGTATAGGTGTTTCTTATCGTTTTGATATGCATGACGAGGATGAATTTCTTGAAGAAAAAGGAAAGGCTGGACGTGAAAAGCGTAGAGCTGAAAAAGACAAGAATAAAAAAGAAAAAAGTAAAAATAAAGAGACTAAACAATCCAAAAATAGAAAAGATGGTTTTGAAGATGATGGTGATGACGGTGAAGGTAAGCTATATTAAATATTCTTAAGTAAGAGATACGACGATTGAGATATGATTAAAGTAAAAGAAATTACAACCCAGCAGGAGCTTAAAAGATTTGTAAAGTTTCCATTTACGCTTTACAGTGATTCCCCTTATTGGGTTGCACCATTAACTAATGACGAGTTAGAAACACTGGATAAAACTAAAAACCCAGTTTTTAAAAATGCTACTGCTACTTATTATTTAGCTTATAAGGAAAATAAAATTGTAGGTCGTATAGCTGTTATCATAAATAAGCTAGAGATTGAAGAAATAGGTAAAAAGAAAGTACGCTTTGGCTGGTTGGATATGATAGATGATATCGAAGTGACTAAAGCACTACTTGAAAAAGTATATGAAGCTGGAAGGGAAAATAAATTAGAATATGCTGAGGGCCCTGTAGGTTTCAGCAATATGGAAAAAGCTGGTATATTAACTAAGGGATTTGAAGAATTAAACACCATGATTACCTGGTATCATTACCCTTATTATGCCGAACATTTTGAAAAATTAGGTTTTGAAAAACAAGCAACATGGGTAGAATATAGACTTTCAATACCCGCTACAATTAAAGAGAAAGTTGCTAAATTTTCTAGCATTGTAAAAAAACGTTATGAACTTGAAGTTATTGAGTTCAAAAATAAAAAAGAGATTTTACCCTATGTAAATACAATGTTTGAATTGTTAAACAAAACCTACAATTCTTTACAAACATTTGTTCCTATTCAACAATATCAAATAGATTATTACAAGGAGAAATATTTTGGCTTTATTCAACCAGACTATATTACTTGTATAAAAGACAAAAACGGTGCTTTGATTGCTTTTTCAATAGTTATGCCTTCATTTAGTAAGGCATTGAAAAAGGCGAATGGTTCTTTGTTACCTTTTGGTTGGTATCACATGTGGCAAGCACAACGCAAAAATGATAGAGCAGCCTTCTACTTAATAGGTATTGACCCTGAGTATCAAGGGAAAGGGGTTACAGCAATAATCTTTGAAGAAATGCAGTATTTATTTAACTCAAAAGGGATTGATAAAGTTGAAACAAATCCTGAGCTTATTGAAAATACTGCTGTACAATTATTATGGAAAGACTACGAGCCTGTCCAACACAAAGAGCGTAGTACTTTTAAGAAAAGTATATAAACTAAAAAAATACCAATACATATTAAAATGTATTGGTATTTTTTTAAAGTTGAGTTAAAATTTACTCCTTCACACGCTCTTTATACGTTCCTTTATCTGTCTCTATTTTAATTTTATCTCCTTCATTAATAAATAAAGGTACATTAACCTCCGCCCCAGTTTCCATAACTGCCGGTTTTGTAGCATTTGTAGCTGTATTACCTTTAACACCTGGCTCAGTTGAAGCTACTTCTAAGATTACACTTGCAGGAAGCTCAACAGATAATGGTGCATTATCTTCTGTGTTTATAATGACAGTAACAACTTCACCTTCCTTCATTAGCTCTGGTTTATCAAGCGCTGCCTCAACTAAACGAATTTGAGTATAATCTGCCTCATTCATAAAATGATAAAAATCGCCATCATTGTATAAAAATTGAAATTTATGTGTTTCCACACGTACATCATCAATTTTATGTCCTGCAGAAAATGTGTTGTCCACTACTTTTCCGTTTGTAACACTTTTAAGTTTTGTTCTAACAAAAGCAGGGCCTTTTCCCGGCTTTACATGTAAGAACTCAATAATTTTATAAATATCGTTATTATACTTAATACATAATCCGTTTCTAATATCTGAACTTGTTGCCATAGTTTTGCCCGTTTAGCGGGTATTTTATTTGTGAATTCAGAATTTATTATTTTTAAATTCTGAAATATTAATTAATTGTTATTAGTTATTGCTAAAATAACCTTTCATAATTCCTCGCTTTGCATTTTTAATAAATTGAAGAATCTCGTCACGCTCAGGTGTTGCTTCAAATTCTGCTTCAATAATTTCAGAAGCTTGTGTTGTATTATAATTTTTTTGATACAACAATCTATAAATATTTTGAACTTCCCCTATTTTTTCTGGTGTAAAACCTCTTCGGCGTAAGCCTATAGAATTAATCCCTACATAAGATAAGGGCTCTCTCGCAGCTTTTACAAATGGTGGTACATCTTTACGAACTAAAGAACCTCCCGTTACAAATGCATGACTACCTATAGTACAAAATTGATGAACAGCAGTCATTCCTGCTAAAATCACAAAATTACCCACAGTACAATGCCCTGCTAAAGTGCTTGCATTTGAAAAAATGCAATTATCTCCAACAATACAATCGTGTGCAATGTGACAATATGCCATAATGAGGCAATTATTACCAACTACTGTTTTTCCTCTATCTACCGTTCCTCGATTTATAGTTACATATTCACGAATAGTTGTATTATCTCCTATTACAGCAGTTGTCTCTTCATCTTGAAACTTTAGATCCTGTGGTATGGCTGAAATTACTGCTCCAGGAAAAATATTACAATTTTTACCTATACGAGCACCTTCCATGATGGTCACGTTTGATCCTATCCATGTGCCTTCTCCAATTACTACATTATTATGTATTGTTGTGAAAGGCTCTATAACTACATTTTTTGCAATTTTTGCGCCCGGATGGACATAAGCTAGTGGCTGGTTCATCTAGTTGTTTTTAGTTTTTACAATCTGAGCCATCAATTCGGCTTCAGTCACTAACTTATCGTTAGCATATGCACTCCCTTTCATATGTACAATTCCTCGTCGTATGGGAGTAATTAGTTCTAATTTGAAAATCAAGGTGTCCCCAGGATTTACTTGTTGTTTAAACTTAGCATTATTTATTTTCATAAAAAATGTCAAGTAGTTTTCTGGGTCTGGCACCGTACTCAACGCAAGTATTCCTCCTGTTTGAGCCATTGCTTCTACAATTAGAACGCCTGGCATTACTGGAGCTCCCGGAAAGTGACCAACGAAAAAAGGCTCATTCATTGTCACGTTCTTTAACCCAATAACATGCGTATCGCTTAACTCCATAATTTTATCTACCAATAAAAAAGGTGGACGGTGCGGTAACATTTCCATAATGGCGTTAACATCTTTAACTGGAGTTTTTGTTATGTCAAACTTAGGTATTCCCTGTCGCTTTTCGGTTTTAATTATTTTAGACAATTTTTTTGCAAACTCTGTATTTACAAAATGCCCAGGTTTATTAGCAATAATTTTTCCTCTTATACGTGTACCCACTAAAGCTAAATCCCCTATTACATCTAATAATTTATGTCTAGCAGCTTCATTGGGATGATGCAGTGTCAAGTTGTCTAAAATACCATTTGGCTTTACAGAAATTTCATCTTTACCAAAAGCATGACGCAATTTTTCCATTGTTTTAGGTGATAATTCCTTATCCACATAAACAATTGCATTGTTTAAATCACCTCCCTTAATAAGCCCATGATCGAGTAATGTTTCGATTTCATGTAAAAAACTAAAAGTTCTTGAGTCTGAAATTTCGGCCTTAAAGTCTGAAATATGTTTTATTGATGCATTTTGAGTTCCTAATACTTTAGTGCCAAAATCAACCATCGTAGTTACTTGATAGTTATCAGCCGGTATTAGAGTAATCTCGCTTCCAGTCTCTTCATCTAAATAATGAATAACTTCTTTTACCACATACTCTTCTCTTGGTGCTTTTTGAGATACAATTCCTGCCTTTTCAATTGCCTCAACAAAATACTTTGAAGAACCATCCATTATAGGAGGCTCTGCCGCATTTAACTCTAGGATGCAGTTATCTACTTCAAGTCCTACTAAGGCTGCAAGTACATGCTCAGATGTTTGAATCTTTACACCATTTTTTTCAAGATTTGTCCCTCGTTGTGTATTTGTCACGAAGTTAGCATCTGCTTCAATTCTTGGCGAACCCTCAAGGTCTACACGTACAAAAACATATCCTGTATTTTCAGGAGCTGGTTTAAATGTAAGTGTTACTTCATTACCTGTGTGTAATCCTACACCAGTAAGTGAAATCTCTTCTTTAATAGTACATTGTTGTACAAGGCAATCACTCATCTTTTAGTTGTTTTTCGATAGCGTTAAATCGTTCCATTGTTTTTGGAAGATTTTTAAAATGTACGTAACTTTTACTAAAGCTACTATAATTAAATGCAGGAGAACCTTGTAGTGTTTCTCCATCTTTTATATTTCTACCTATACCACTTTGAGCTTGGATACGTACGTTATCACCTATTACCAGATGGCCTGCAAAACCTACTTGTCCACCAATTAGGCAATTTTCACCTATTTTAGTCGAGCCAGCAATACCTGTTTGTCCCGCGATAACTGTGTTTTTACCAATCTCTACATTATGTGCTATTTGTATTTGATTATCCAGTTTTACACCTTTTCTAATAATTGTTGAACCCAAAGTAGCTCTATCAATTGTAGTTCCTGCACCAATATCAACATTATCTTCAATAATTACATTTCCTGTTTGAGGAACTTTTGTAAATTCTCCTTTTTCATTAGGTGAAAATCCAAAACCATCAGCACCTATAATAACGCCACTATTTATAACACAATTATTACCTATCTCAGTTTCAGAATAAATTTTTGCTCCTGCAAATACAATAACATTATTTCCTAATGTAACGTTATCTCCTATATATACGTTAGGATAAATCTTTGCATCTTTTCCTATGACAACATTCTCACCTATGTATGAAAATGCTCCCAAATAAATACCATCACCCATCGTCGCGCTTTCTGAAATGAATACGGGTTGTTCTATTCCAGTTTTATTCATTTTTACTTGATTGTAATATTCAAGTAATTGAGAAAACGACTTATAAGCATCTTCAACTCTAATTAATGTAGTACTTATTGGGTTATCTGCGACAAAATCTTTACTTACAATTGTTATTGAAGCTTTAGTTGAATAAATAAAAGAAGTATATTTTGGATTTGCTAAAAATGTAAGCGAACCAGGGATTCCCTCCTCTATTTTTGCTAGTTTAGACACCTCTGCTCCACCGTCTCCGTCAACTTCTCCTTCTAAAATGCCTGCTATTTGTTGTGCTGTAAATTTCATGTATTGGTTAAGTTAGAACGTAATGTTGATGTTTGAAACATTTAAATAACGATTATATACTTTCTTGTACGTTCATTTGCAAAAATAGAAAAAAAGCGCAATTAATCCTTTTTGGGATAACATAGATAATATTTAACCACTTCTTTAGATAATGCTTTTAGATTTAATTGATCACTAGCCTTTGCTACATCAATAACTTTCCCTGTTTTTGTCAATAAATTAATTGTATCCTTATCCATTCTATAAGCTTGGTTTGAGATGGAGCCAGTAAACACAAAATAAGATGCTTCATCTGCAGATAGGTTGTGTCTCTTCATCACTTTTTCTTTCTCTGTAGAAATTTTAATATGTGAAAACTCTTTCTTTTTTAATTTTACTTTTAGCAAATCCCTATTTAAAAGCATATTTGAAAGCTCTCTCAACACAAAATCATCATGGTATTGCCATGATTTCATAGCACCAATAATATCATAATCATCCAACTTTGAAAATTTTAAAAGAACATTAGCATCAAACGTATCTAATTTAATCGAAGTATTCAAAAAATAAGTTAAATCTCTACTTGCAGTTAATACCACTCCCTCTTGTGACAACTCCTTTGCACGTTTTAAAATGCGCATTAATAACTGTTCTGCTACTATTCCTGTTTTATGTAAATACACTTGCCAATACATTAATCGTCTTGCCACAATAAATTTTTCGACAGAATAAATACCTTTTTCTTCCACTACGAGAGAATCATCTACAACGTTTAGCATTGCAATTAAACGTTCACTATTTACAGCTCCTTCGCTAACTCCTGTGTAAAAACTATCACGACGCAAATAATCAAGCCTATCCATATCTAATTGACCCGAAATCAACTGGTGTAAAAATTTTCGATGGTATTCATTCTTGAAAATTGTAATCGCTAGTGTTAAACTCCCGTTAAATTGCTCATTCAAAGCCTTCATGAATAACAACGAAATCTCCTCATGATTTATATTTTCTACAATACTGTGTTCCATAGCATGCGAAAATGGGCCATGACCTATATCATGTAATAAAATAGCAATTAAAAGCGCTTCTTTTTCTTTTTCATCAATCTCAATCCCTTTAAAAACAAGAACTTCGACAGCCTTATTCATTAAAAACATAGCACCAAGCGCATGATGAAAACGAGTATGATGTGCGCCAGGATAAACTATATAAGACATACCCATTTGAGAAATACGACGTAAGCGTTGAAAGTATGGATGCTCAATTAACTCAAATATGAGCGTACTCGGGATAGTAATAAAACCATAGATAGGATCGTTTACTATTTTAAGTGTATTTCTTTTTCCCAACTATTAACTAAGATTTAAGAATGATAATGGTTACTACTGAATTTTTCGGCAGTAATTTTGATGTAAATTTAATAAATCAGTTTAGATAAATTGGGTTTTAATACTTCGGAAATGTTAGATAATAAAACAATTCCATTTCAATTTTGAAACAATAGCAACTATACTGCATGTTTTATATTTCAGAAGTAAAAATAAATACTTAATAAACAATCAATAACAACCAGATAAACAATACTATATTATGAGCGAAATAAAAATTCTTTGGGTAGATGATGAAATTGATTTATTGAAACCACACATTATGTTTCTTGAAAAGAAGAGTTACAATGTGACGACTGCCAAAAGTGGAACCGAAGCACTAGAAGAAATTAAAGAACAGAATTTTGATATAGTTTTCCTTGATGAGAATATGCCTGGACTTACCGGTCTTGAAACACTACAAGAACTAAAAGAAATAAACGCTTCACTTCCTGTTGTGATGATTACTAAGAGTGAAGAGGAGTATATTATGGAAGAGGCTATTGGTTCTAAAATTGCAGATTACCTTATTAAACCTGTAAATCCTAATCAAATATTACTTAGCCTTAAAAAAAACTTAGATCATTCTAGGTTGATTTCAGAAAAAACAACTTCAAATTACCAGCAAGAGTTTAGGAAAATAGCGATGGATTTATCCATGGTAAATACTTTTGAGGAGTGGGCAGATATGTATCAAAAGTTAGTTTACTGGGAGTTAGAGCTTGAAGATATTGAAGATAATGGAATGTTTGAAATTCTTGAGTCTCAAAAAACAGAAGCAAATACTCAGTTTTGTAAGTTTATTGACAAGAATTATCCTAAATGGTTTGATGGCAGTACAGACGCACCTACAATGTCTCATACTTTGTTTAGAGAAAAAGTAGCGCCACATATTTCAAAGGAGGCCCCTACATTACTCGTCGTTGTAGATAATTTAAGATATGATCAATGGAAAGCATTTGAACCTTTTATTGCAAATAGCTATAAAAAAAATAGCGAAGAAATGTATTATGGTATCCTTCCTACAGCAACACAATATGCTCGTAACGCCATTTTTAGTGGTCTTATGCCAAGTGACATGGAAAAATTACATCCAGATTACTGGTTGAACGATACTGAGGAAGGTGGTAAAAATATGTTTGAAGATAAATTTCTTGAGGCTCAATTAAAGCGTTTAGGAATGGATATTGACTGGAGTTATCATAAAATATCAAGTTTAAAACAAGGAAATAAATTAGCAGATAATTTTAAAAGCCACAAAGATGAAGATTTAACGGTCATCGTTTATAACTTTGTTGACATCCTTTCTCACTCTAAAACTGAAATGGAAGTTATTAAGGAACTAGCATCAACAGATAAAAAATATAGATCTTTAACTCAGAGCTGGTTTAAAAATTCACCTTTGATGAATATTATTCAGCAAGCATCTCAGTTAGGCTTTAAATTAATTATTACGACAGATCATGGGACCATCAATGTAAAGAATCCTTCAAAAGTGATTGGCGATAAAAATACAAGTTTAAATCTAAGATATAAAACTGGAAAAAGCTTGACTTATGAAAATAAAGATGTGCTAGCAGCTAAAGATCCATCATCAATACATCTACCTAGAATAAACATGAGTAGTTCATTTATTTTTGCTAAAGGAGATCTTTTCTTCGCATATCCCAATAATTACAATCATTATGTAAGTTATTACAGAAATACCTACCAACATGGAGGTGTAAGTCTTGAAGAAATGGTAATCCCATTTATAACATTATCTCCAAAATAATTAATTTGTAAGAATATTCTTCTTTTAATGTATTTAATCCATAAATTAGCTAAGTATTAACATTAAATCCTATATTTGCGTACTTTAATCGATGACATTGACATTTACACTTCCCCAAATCCCTACAGTTGCAAAAGATGTAATGAATTCATTACCGTCTAAAACTGTGCTATTTTACGGTGAAATGGGAGTTGGAAAAACAACTTTGATTAAAGAATTAGCGAAACAACTAGGAGTTACAAATACACTCACCAGCCCAACCTTTTCTATTGTAAATGAATATGAAACTGCATCGGATGATTTATTATATCATTTTGATTGTTATAGGCTAGAAAATGAAGATGAAGCATTAGATTTTGGTATCGAAGAATATCTTAGTTCTGGAAATTACAACTTTATTGAATGGCCAGAAATGATAAAAAGCCATATCCCAGCTAATCATGTAACAATAAAACTAATCAAAAATATAGACGGAAGTAGAACCTTAACTCTCATGCCAGTGAAATAAATTGTTACTATAAATACATGTTTTTTGCATTTTCTATAAGGATTCGCCCCAAATCGTAAACTTATCTTAAAGGTCTTTTCTATTAATAATGAAAAACCCAACAAGATACAACTAAGGTAATTTACGCACTTGTGTTTTTTTGAGCTAGATTTGTGGTATAAACCTCACAAATAATTATTAATCTCACAAAAACAAACTTATTATGAGAACCCTAAAAACTTTATGTATCGTAGCAATTTTCGGAATGGGACTTTTCGCATCATGCACTCCTGAAAATCTAGAAAATGATCAAACAGAACAACAAATTGATAGGAATATCGACATCCCAAGACAGGGGTAAGAAATCTTTAATTCTTGGTGGGATTCTAGTTTTTATAATAGCAATAACACCACTAATATTTTATTCTTATGAAAGTTTCCCAAACTCACAAGTTTGGGAAACTTCTTTGTTTGAATTAAACACAGACTTTCCTTCTTGGATCAATTTTGCATATTTTTCTATTGGAAAATTAGTTCCGATAATTTTATTACTCATTTGGTTTTTTACATGTAAACATTGGTGGCACTGGATTATTCTAGTACCTATGGCAATGTATATTTTTCAACTATGGGGTTTATTAAATGAGAGCAATGGAATGGATGAAGTTGAATTAATTTACATCTTACCACTAATGATGGTTTTAGTTCCTTTTGTTTACCTCATTCGTGCAAAACTTTTCTCAAAAATACGTGGTAATGATCTTGATGCCTTTGAAGAAGAGCTGACTAAAAAAAGAAGTATTTGGAAGCAAGTAACAGATTTGTTTAGATAGTATTTCAAATTTCATTTTTACATTTTTAATCCGTAAATTGACTGCCATTAACTCAACTATCAATGGCTAAACCTACCTCTCCATTTACAAAAGAGCAATTACTTCCGCAGGAAGAAATGCTTGAAATCTCTAAGCAAAAAGGAGAGTTGTATATAGGAATACCTAAAGAAATATATTTTCAAGAAAAAAGAATTTGTTTAACCCCAGATGCTGTTGCTGCTGTTGTAGCTAATGGACACAGACTACTGGTTGAAAAAGGCGCAGGATTAGAAGCGGGATTTACAGACAATGAATATAGCGAAGCTGGTGCACAACTCACAAATGACACTAAAAAAGTATTTGGCTGCCCAATTATCTTAAAAGTTGAACCCCCAACTATTGAAGAATTAGAGATGATAAATCCAAAAACGGTACTCATTTCGGCACTACAACTTAAAACTCGGCAAAAAGAATATTTTAGAAAACTTCAAAAAAAGAAAATTACAGCACTCGCTTTTGAATTTATAAAAGATGAAGATCACTCCTACCCTGCTGTAAAAGCACTCAGCGAAATAGCAGGTACTGCATCTGTACTTATAGCTGCAGAGTTAATGGTTAATGCAAAAAAAGGGAAAGGATTGCTTTTCGGAAACATTAGCGGTGTACCTCCTATTGAAGTTGTTGTCATAGGTGCTGGTACTGTAGGACAATACGCAGTTCGCTCTGCACTTGGACTAGGCGCAAATGTAAAAGTGTTTGACAGTTCGATAAATAGACTTAGAGAATTACAATCAAATGTAGGTTGCACTTTATACACCTCTACCATACAGCCTAAAAATTTATTGAAAGCGTTGCGCCGCTGTGATGTTGCCATTGGCGCTGTTAAAGGAAACAAACGTTCTCCTATAATTGTTACCGAAAACATCGTAGAGAAAATGAAAGAGGGCGCTGTAATAATTGATGTGAGCGTTGACATGGGTGGATGTTTTGAAACCACTCAAATGACTTCGCACGACAACCCCACACATATTACACATGGAGTCATCCATTATGGAGTCCCTAATATTCCAGCACGTTACCCTCGCACCGCTTCTATTTCAATTAGCAATATATTCACCCCTTATTTATTGCAAATTGCTGAGTCTGGAGGGATTGAACAAGCAATACGATTTGATCAAGGATTAAAATGTGGCTTATATTTTTACAGAGGTATTTTGACAAATGAACAAATAGCAGACTGGTTTGATATGCCGTATAGTGATTTAAATCTTTTAATGTTCTAAATTATTTCTCTTCGGAAATTTTAATTCCATTACTATTCTAAACTAAAAATGACAGTACCTTTGCAATTTCTATTTTAAAAGAAATAGAAGTTTTATTTGTCATTTATAATAGCATCTATGAATATCGCTAAACGTTTTTTATTTTATGGTTTTGGGTTTGTAATTGGGATAATACTACTCATGTTTTTTTTGGGCGGAAAGAAAACTGGTTGTGACTATGGACCTGAAGCACGTACACTCAAAAATATAAGAATCAAAGAACGAAAATTTTCTGAAGCTACCATTTCCGCTTTGCGAAATAATGATTTAGACACTTCTGCTATCTCAAAAATTTTAAAAAATGGCGATGTCCTCTTTTCTGAAAGTAATACAAAATTAGATTCTTGTAAACAATATGTTGTTGAAGGTAACGTTTCAGAAAAAAAACTAAAACTACGCATTGAAAACTGTGACAGTATTGCAACGGTACTTACAGCACAGATAAAAAAATAAGCTTTGCAGTTAAATTTTACGTCGCTGTTTTTCTTTTTTAAGCAAATTTAGCTCCCTACTAGTTTGTCCGGCTACAGATGTGTTCTCCTCGGCACGTCTTATTAAATAAGGCATTACGTCTTTGACAGGACCAAACGGAATGTATTTAGCAACATTATACCCTTCATCTGCTAGATTAAAACTAATATTATCACTCATTCCATATAACTGACCAAACCAAATGCGTTTGTCGTTTTTGAGCAATCCTTTTTGACTCATAATCTCCATAGCCATATAACTACTTATCTCATTGTGAGTACCTAAAAATAACGAAATATCATCTAGATTGTCAAGGATATAATTCATCACGGCGTTAAAATTATCATCGGTTGCATTTTTACTTGGACAAATAGGAGATTGATAACCTTTGTCCTCAGCACGGTCATTTTCCTTTTCCATATATGCGCCTCGCACTACTTTATAACCTAGTTTATAACCACCTGCTTTAGCTTTTACATGCTGTTCTTTTAAGTAATCTAAGCGATCCCAGCGGTAGCATTGTAGCGTATTATAAACAATAGCCTTTTCGGTATTATACTTTTGCATCATAGCCTCACAGAGATCATCTGCCGCATCTTGCATCCATGACTCTTCTCCGTCAATTAACAATGAAACATTGCAACTGTGAGCTACTTTACAAACCTTATCATAACGCTCTTTAATTGTTTCCCATTCTTCTTCTTCGGTTGGGGATAAGGGTTGATTTTCGGTTACTTTTTGCCAAATTTTAAATTTTCCGAAGCCTGTAGGTTTGAAAACAGAGAATGGCATCGCATCTTTATGTTGTGCAAACTTGGTTAAATCTATCACCTTTTCCATAGTGGCATCAAATGATAAATTATCTTCTTTACCTTCGACCGAATAATCTAATACAGAATAAACACCTGCTTCGTCTAAGGAGTCCACTGTTAGCATACAATCTTTCTCATTAATACCTCCACAAAAATGGTCAAATACTGTTGATCGTATCAACCCTTCAACTGGTAAATGTAAATTAAGAGCAAATTTTGTAGCAGCTGTACCTATACGAACCAAAGGCTCTTTGGAAATCATTTTAAATAAAAAATAAGCACGTTCCAACTCAGAATCAGTTTTAAGTGCAAATGCAGTTTTTGTATCGTCAAAAGAAGAATTTGTTTTCATATTTAAAATAAAATGTAGACAAATATACTTAGTTTTGATGGCTACCAAAACAACCCAATTAAATTTGTTTATGCTAAAAATAGAAAAAGAAAAAGGTGCTATTTATTTTAATGAAGGTACGTGGAAGGCATTCAAAACTACACTTGAAAAACTACAACCATCCTCTATTTTTATCCTAGTAGATACTCATACAAAAAAACACTGTCTTCCATATTTTTTTGATCTTACTGGACTAAAAAATACTGCATTAATTGTAGAGATTAAAACCGGAGAAGAACATAAAAATATTGAAAGTTGTTTAGAAGTATGGAATACGCTTTCAGAAAATGGTGCAGATCGCGACAGCTTACTTATTAATCTTGGAGGTGGTGTGGTGACAGATTTAGGAGGGTTTGTTGCCTCCACATTTATGCGTGGTATTTCATTTATTAATATCCCCACTACCCTGTTAGCAATGGTTGACGCATCTGTAGGTGGAAAAAACGGAGTTGATTTAGGTTCCCTTAAAAATCAGATAGGTATTATAAATAGCCCTACTGTTGTACTCATCGATACTGTATTTTTAAATACACTACCTAAAAATGAGATGAATTCTGGTTTTGCTGAAATGCTAAAACATGGGTTAATATCAAGTCAAAAATACTGGGTAGATTTAAAAACATTTAATCCCTCTAACACAGAAACTACTGATAAACTTATCTGGGAATCAATTATTATTAAAAATGATATTGTTACAAAAGACCCTTTTGAAAAAAAAGAGCGAAAAACACTTAATTACGGGCACACATTAGGACATGCTATTGAGTCTTATTGCCTTTCAAATCCATTACAAAAAAAACTATTACACGGTGAAGCGATTGCTATAGGAATGATTTTAGCAACTTTTTTATCTTCGGAAATATTAAATTTTGATCAAGCGGAACTATCAAATATTACTTATACATTTCTTGAGAGATACCCAAAAGTAGACTTTAGTGATGCAGCAATTAAAGATATTATTCAATTACTAAAACATGATAAAAAAAATAGAAATGGAGAAGTGAGATTTGTACTTTTAAAAGATTTTGGTAATTGTAGTATAAATTGCTTAGTTGACAATCAATTAATTATAGATGCATTTAATTTTTATAAAAATTTCACTTTAAATTAAATTAACGTATTTGTTTTTTTACTAGTTTTAAAAAATAAACGAACTATTTATTATGAAACGTATCATTGTAGATTTTAAAAAACTAACACCCGAAATACTATCCCTTCTCGTTGAAAAATATCCTGATGGATATGATGACGATGCTGTAATTAAATTTAAGAATGCTAAAAATGAATCAATCGAGGCTGTAGAGGTTAAAACTGAAGACTCTATTTACTTAGTTAAAGTAAGCTCAAAACTTGAAAATTCTATGGCTAAGTTTGACTTAGACGATTATGAAGATGATGAATTAAACGAACCTATTGTAGATTTACCTGAAAAGAAGATGGATGATGATGATGACGAACCGTCAGAAGAAATGGATGATGACTTTTAAGAAT
Organism: Patiriisocius marinistellae; assembly: GCF_009014635.1. Taxonomy (GTDB): domain Bacteria; phylum Bacteroidota; class Bacteroidia; order Flavobacteriales; family Flavobacteriaceae; genus Patiriisocius; species Patiriisocius marinistellae. The sequence continues at coordinate 309,693 of NZ_BKCF01000003.1, forward strand.
TAAAAAAGCCCCTTTGTGAGGGGCTTTTTAATAACTTAATTTAAATTACGCATGTTGTAATTCGTGTTTTCCTTCTTTTATCTCTTCAATTAACTTTGCATTAAATGCAGGTAAATCATCTGGGTTTCTACTTGTAACAAATCCTTCATCACATACAACTTCTTCATCTACCCAGTTTGCTCCAGCATTGATTAAATCATCTTTTATGGATGAGAATGATGTCATTTTTCTTCCTTTAACAACATCTGCAGAAATTAATGTCCATGGTGCATGGCATATTGCAGCAACGGGTTTATGTTGTTTGAAAAAATCTCTTATAAATGTTAAGGCATTTTCATTTCTTCTTAATTTATCTGGATTTATTACACCACCAGGTAACATCAATGCATTATAATCATTTGCATTAACTTGAGATAATGTTTTATCTACATTATATTCATTACTCCAATTACCATCATTCCAAGATTTTATTTTGCCACTGTTTTCACTAATGATTTCTACTTGAAATCCTGCAGCTTCCATAGCTTCTTTTGGTGATTTTAACTCAGATTCTTCAAATCCATTTGTTGCTAGTATTGCTATTCTCTTTTTCATAATCTTTTCGTTTTTATTAATACTTTATTTGACTATTTCAAAGATACTTTTTAAGCCTAGTAATCAGTAGGAATTAACGCTAAGGTTATATTAAACTTTGTTAACGAATTTATAATGAGGTTTTATCTTTTTCTTGATTATGTTGCATTTCGGCAGCTGCCTTATAAGATTTGAGATCAGATAGCTCTCGAGCATACGAAATAGTAGCGTCATTAGTGGGCTCAACTATTATATTGCGGTGATTTGTCCACACTACGGTAAATGAAGCACCAAAAAATAAAATAAGACAAGAATAATAAACCCACAATAATACAAGTACTACACCACTAGCTGCTCCAAATACTGATGCCGGATTAGAGTTTGCAAAATAATAACCTATTCCATATTTACCTAGCAAAAACATGAGGCTGGTTACTGAGGCGCCCAGAATAGTATATTTCCATTTTAATTTTACATCAGGTAGAATACTAAAAATACTAGCAAATAATGCTGTTATAAAAATTTGCGAGAGTATGATATTAAATACTTCAACAACAATTGCAGAAGTTTTTGAATAATAAGTACTTAGATAATTACTAAATACATCTATCACTGCAGAAGCTCCTAGCGAAATTAATAAAAGAAAAGCTATTGCAGCTACGAGTCCAAATGCTGTAACTCGTCGTTTCATTGTGTTTATAATAGACTCTGTTTTTGCACGCACTCCCCAAATAGAATTTAAAGCTTTTTGAAGTTGAAAAAATACTGCTGTCGCACCAAATATCAACATTCCTATTCCTATAATATAAGTTATAGCTCCGCTATCTTCTAACATTGCGTTTTTTATCATACCTTCAATTGCTTCTGCACTCCCCTCACCCATTAATACTGATAATTCTTTAGTGAGACTGCCTGTAACGGCCTCTGTTCCAAAAAAAATACCAGCCACCGAAACACTAATCATTAACACAGATGGTAAAGAAAATAAAGCATAATATGCAATGATAGCACTTGTAGCCCAAGGATCTATACTATCCCAATGGCTATAGGTATCCTTTAGCAATTTGAAAATTTTTTTCATAAATAACGTTCTTTAATTACATTACAATGGTGTAGCTCATGACCGCAAATAATAAAACCCGCTGCAGCTACAGAAAGATCTCCGCCACTTGCAATCCCTTTATTCTTTAAAACATTTTCACTCATACCTTTGAACAAAAGTAATGTGGATGTTCTATTTGCTATGTACTCTTTAATCAAAACATCCATTTCTTTATCATTTGCATAACTATTTGCAACATAAATATCTTGATCAAAACCACTTAGAACCTCTCCTGGATTTCTAGCAAAAGTTAAAGCTCTATAAGCAAAAACACGTTCGGTATCTATAAGATGTAATAAGATTTCTTTAGGAGTCCACTTTTCTTGATCATAACGATATTCATGAATATCAATTGGCAGTTTTTCAAAAAAAGCAACAGTTTCTAACATTCCATCAGCTAATAACTGTAATAAAGAAACTTCTTTATTTAAAAAAATATAATTCTTATAATAAGGTAAGTAATCTGAAGACAATAATTGTGAGATATTCATTTTAAAATAAATACGTTTATAATTCTGTATCGCTAAGATAAAAAAACCCTTTGCTGTTATGCAAAGGGTTTAAATCTAAATTAATGTTAATTGTTTAGAGTGTTCTAAAAATAGAATGCATTAAGCGTTTTTTATCATTTATACTTTCCTCTAAAGAGATCATTGTTTCGGTTCTCGTAACCCCTTCTATATCATCGATTGCATAAATAACATCTTTTGCATGACTCGTGTTTTTTGCTCTAATTTTACAAAAAATATTGAACTTTCCAGTAGTTACGTGTGCTACAGTAACAAATGGAATTTCACTTATACGCTCTAACACAAACTGCGTTTGTGAAGTTTTCTGTAAATAGATACCCACATACGCTATAAATGAATATCCTAATTTTTCATAATCTAATCGAAGTGAAGAGCCAGTGATAATACCCGCTTCTTCCATTTTTTTTACTCTTACATGAACTGTACCCGCAGAAATACCGTGTTTTTTAGCAATATCTGTAAAAGGAGTTCTTGTGTTTTCAATAAGCATATCTAAAATGCTCTGGTCTGTCTGATCTAATTTAAATTTCATTTGTAGGTTTTGGTACTTACAAAAGTATAATTTTAAAACATTGAGAAACCAAACGACGATGTTAAATTAACATTAAATTGTTCCGTTTATCGAAAATAGATGTAACTTTTTTGCCAATATGTAATTTTTCTTGCGAATTTATCAAAACAGAACCTCCTTCAAGGTTAAAAGTTTGATGGCCTAGCTTTTCATTTTTCTCATTAATACTATCAATAACCAACTCAAAAGTCACCTTCCCTCTCGTTAAAACCTCTCTATATTGCAAACATATTTGACTTGATGGCTTTTCATTAGAAATGTAAACATTATTTAAAACTACATCATTAAAAATTTTTTCGTTTTCAGGAATTTTAAAATAGTGTTCTTTACTTTTTACTTCGGAAAAGTGACTAATATTAAACATAGCAGCTAAAGCATAAAAAATATAACTACGGGAAACCTCCCGCTCATAATCATCATTAATATGGCCCGCTTCAAATAATATAGTAGGAACTCCAGCAGTGGTAAAAAAATCTCCCACACAATTATCGTTATACCCATCATCAAAACGCCCTATATTATCTGGAATTAACTCAACTAGTAAATCTATCGACCTATTTATATATGAAATAGCTGTAACCCTCGCTGGTGTAATTGTCCTTTTTTTATTTGCTGCGGGCGCTAAAAAGGAAATTGTTGCAGGAAATTTTCCGTTTAATCCAAAAATACTCCGTTGATCATGCATATTTAAACACAAATCTGGTTTAAGTTCTTCAAACACTTTCCTTAACACCCTACTTTCTTTTTGCGAAAGGTTTTTAGCATCCCTATTTAAATCTACCTCATTAGCATTTTCACGTGTATTGAGTTTTGCTCCATCAGGATTTAAAATAGGAATTATTGTAAATGAATATGACTTTAAAAATATTTCTACTTCCTTCAGAAATATACCTGGATAAGAAATTAATTTTAAAAAGTCAAAAATAGCCTTTGTTGTTGTTGATTCGTTACCGTGCATTTGTGACCAAACCAAAACTTTTTTAGTACCAGTTCCAAGCCTTATTATCGGTATTTTAAAATCATTTTCAGAAGTTCCCGCAACATTAATATCGAAAAAAGTGGAGTAAGAATCTAACAAGTTTTCAATATGGTTTAAGGTTAAATATCTCCCCGAAAGTGATGCTTCAAAATTATCTTTATACCAATCTATAATCTTCATAACCATAATAGTAAATTACAAATGTAAACATACTATTGTTTACATTTGTAAACAGGTTGATTTGTCTTATTGGGTATTGTTGTAAACAAATTATCCAGTTGAAGCTGTAAGTTTTGTAACAAATAAACAAGTAAACAAAAAATAGCACATAAATTATTTGATTTCAGTTATTTATATTTATTTATATAAAGTGATAGTTGTGGTGTTATTTGATATTCTAAGAATATTTACTTATAATTAATGTAATTAATTTACATTTGTAACGTTATTTGATTTTAAGACAACATTACAATGGTAAACAGCTCACAATTTTCTAAAAGACTACAAAAAATACTAGATTATTACGGTGTTTCTGCGACTGCATTTTCTGAAATTATCAGTTTTAATCGCTCTACAATTTCTCACTTATTATCCGGTAGAAATAAGCCAAGTTTAGAATTTGTGATGAAGGTTTTAGAGGCTTATCCCGAAGTAGAATTATACTGGTTATTAAATGGAAAAGGAACCTTCCCTTCCACTCAAAAAAATGAAGTTTCAAAAATTTCAGATACACTTCAAAAACCTGAAAGTCATCATAATTTTATTTCTGAAAATCATAATGTCAATCAAAAAAAAATTTCAGAAGTTCCAAAAAATTTTGAAAATAGTTTAAATCCTATTTCAGGAAAATCTAAAAATGGCGTATATGAAATTTCAGAAGAGAAAAAATTAAATAGCGTACCTATCGATCGTATTGTAATCTTCTACAAAGACGGTACTTTCTCTGAATTTAAAAATTAGTAAGTGGCTTTTTTTAATTGAAATTTCAGAAATTTGTATAAAAATATTTTATGCGTTTTTTTACTATCCTTTTATTTTTGTTGCTATTTACGAGTTGTTATAATGTAGAACGCAATTGTAGTGACTTTAGAAATGGTTCGTTTGAATTTGAACAACTTTTAGGAACCGAAATAATCACATCTACCTTTACTAGAAAAGGTGATATTGCTATTGAACATTTTCAAAATAAAGTAGATACGTTTAGTGTGCGCTGGATTAATGATTGCGAATATATAATGCGTAAATTAAATCCGCAGACGGCTTACGATGAAGAAGCATTGCATTTTAAAATTTTAAGTACTACGAAAGACACATATACTTTTGAATACAAAATGGTTGTTAAAAAAGAAAATCAAGCGCTCAATGTACAAAAAGGCACTGTACGCAAGGTAAAATAAATACTGATGGATGATCTTTCATTAGAGGAATACTGGACAGTTCGTTACAAAGAAGACCGTACTGGGTGGGATATTGGCCATATTTCTACACCTTTAAAAGTGTATATTGACCAACTTACTCATAAAGACATGAAGATTTTAACTCCAGGTGCTGGTAATGGCTATGAAGCTGAGTATTTATTTAAGAATGGTTTTAGGAATGTAAATATTTTAGATATTTCTGAGACTCCACTTAAATCGTTTTCGCTTAGAAATCCAGATTTTCCTAAAAATCAACTTATCCATGATGATTTCTTCAAGCATAATAATAGTTATGATCTTATTATTGAACAAACTTTTTTCTGCTCTTTTACACCAACAACAAAAAACAGGAAAGCATATGCTAAAAAAGTTAGCGAATTACTTGTAGATAAAGGCAAACTAGTTGGCTTATGGTTTGATTTTCCATTGACAGAAGATGTTGAAAAAAGACCTTTTGGAGGGAGCAAAACTGAATACCTAAGTTATTTTAAGCCTTTTTTTAAAGTTATAACATTTGAGACTGCTTATAATTCAATACTAAAAAGATCAGGCAATGAGTTGTTTGGAGTTTTTGTAAAATCTGTTTCTATATAACTTATTCTTAATGCCTACATTTGATGTATGGCTCATAGCACATTGCAATCTGACAGAATTAATTTAAGACTTGTATTTTTGTCTGACTTAAATGCTATTCACGAACTTCATCTTTTTCCAGAGGTGGATGAATTTAATACACTCGGAATACCAACAGAGATCAATGAAACTAGAATTGTTGTTGATTCTTGGATCTATTCAAACAACAAACATCAAATAGAAAATTATACCTTTATTATTGAGGAGACTAAGGCCAAGAGTTTTATAGGAACCATAGGTTTAAAATTATGGAATAAAAAAAATAATAAAGGTGAAGTTTGGTACAAAATACATCCTAAATACTGGAACAAAGGCTTTGCAACCGAAGCTGTAAATCTAATCCTTGATTATGGATTTGACGAGCTTAATTTACATAGAATTCAAGCGGGATGTGCTGTAGAAAATATAGCCTCCATTAAAGTTTTAGAAAAAGTAGGGATGATAAAAGAGGGTCGTGGCAGAAAAGTATTGCCGTTAAAAAATGGCTGGTCAGATAATTTTGAATATTCAATTCTCGAAACAGACCCACGAAAAAAATAAGGTTTTACACTAAACTATTGTAAATTATTAATCTTTTTTCTTTTTTAACATCGCATTTTGTTCTTCCATTAACTTTTCAATATTAGAAAGCAGCTCAATGTTTTTTGGCGTTACAACCTCTTTGTTTTTTGGGTCTTCTGCTTTTTCTTTAAAACGATTTATAAATTTAATCACTAAAAATATAGTAAAAGCGATAACGAGAAAATCAATCATGACTTCTATAAGCTCTCCATAACCTATAGCAATTTCTTTAACCTCACCTTCTGCTTCTTTAAGCACATATTTTCTATCTGCAAAATTGACTCCATCTGTCATTAACGACAATGGTGGCATGACTACTTTTTTTACTATTGTATTAACAACATTATTAAAGGCAGTACCTATGATGATACCAACCGCCATGTCAATCATATTGCCTTTTACAGCAAAGTTTTTAAACTCTTGTAATAATCCAGCCATACCTTTAAATTTTATCTTATAAATAGAGATACAAAAATGTATCTTTTGAAAAATAGATTACGTTAAGGGAATTATAATTCTCTTAACGTAATCTATAAAATTAAAAAAAATGCATCAATAATTAGAACAATGAAGCTTGTCCATCTGGGTCAATTGGTGGTTCTTCTCCATCATCAATAGTTGGTTTTTTTGTTGATGAGTTTTCGGTTTTGCTAGTTAATTCTTTACCAGTCTCATTAGCCACTTCAACCTCTTCCACTACTTCCATTTCTTGCGCCGGAACAGCCTCTGGTGCCTCATAAGGCAAAGGAGACAAAGCATTTATCTCAAGCACTTTATCTTTTGTCAATTGATTACCCATTGCAGTAATTCCTTTGATTGAAATAAACTCTTCTAGATTTAACTCTAAGTTCTCTGCTCTATCTTGACCACGCTTTTTACCAAAGACAATCTCAGCAACTGGTCGATGGTCTGTAAAGATTTTCTCCAAGTAAGACTTAGGGTGCTCAGTGATAACTAACTCATCTTTATCGGGATGCTCAATTAAAAAACGTTTGACGTAAAAAATTTCCTTTTCTCCCTCCCAATAAATTGCAGAAATAGGTTTGTTAGATATCCATTTTTCTAGAATAATTACATCATCTGCAAAGTGCAATGTCATTTCAGGAACAACGGTTTTAACAAGTCCTTTTTGATCAATTATCAATAATCTATCCTCACTAGTAAACTCTCCTAACAACTCTCCTCTACCATCAACATTTAAGCGTTGTACGGTTTCATCAAACCATATTTTTCTTGGTTTTAATGTTGACAATCCTTTTTCTTTTAACTCAATTCTTTTTACTGGATATTTAGTTACGATATTCCCTTTCGAGGCACGTCCTTTTACAAGAATATCGCTAAAATCTAAATCCCATTTCAATTTTTTAATGCTTCCGCTTTGTCTAAGTAAGACAGTGATAATTTCTGCCTCACCGTTGTGGTTGGCTGTAAAATAAAGACATTTAGAACCTTTACTTCCATTAGTCAAATCATATTCTCTATCTCTTGTAACACTCGTTACCGCAAAGCGCTTGACATACGTAGGCCCTTTCAATCCATCTTTATAAATCATGTTATAAATGGTGCGCTTATCTTTCTTTTTAAAGACAGCAACATGTAGAATATTTTTACCTATAAAAGTTTTTGCATCCACTTTTGTGACCATCATTTTTCCTTCTTCAGTAAATACAATAATATCATCTATGTCACTACAATCTGTTACATATTCATCTCTCTTCAAACTTGTGCCTATAAATCCTTCTTGGCGGTTTACATAAAGTTTTGTGTTACGTATAGCTACTTTAGTTGCTTCAATATCATCAAAAACTCTAATTTCTGCTTTGCGCTCTTTCCCTTCGCCATAGTCTTTCTTCAAACGAGTAAAATAATCAATAGCATATACGATTAAGTTGGCTAAGTGATGCTTTACTTGATCAATGCTTTTATCCAGTGCGTCAATCTTTTGCTGTGCTTTATCAATATCAAATTTTGAAATACGCTTGATTCTAATTTCGGTTAATCTTGTGATGTCGTCTTCAGTTACAGCTCTTTTTAAATGTTGTGTAAATGGCTTTAGCCCTTTATCAATTGCAGCAATTACACCTTCCCAAGTTTCCTCTTCTTCGATATCTCGATAGATTCGGTTTTCAATAAATATGCGCTCTAGGTTAGCATAATGCCATTGCTCTTCAAGCTCTCCAAGTTGAATTTCTAATTCACTCTTAAGAAGTGCAACAGTGCGATCTGTGGAACGCCTTAACATTTCAGAAACACCTATAAATAAAGGTTTGTTGTCTTCAATTACACAACCCAATGGAGAGATAGAATTCTCACAATTAGTAAATGCGTATAAAGCGTCAATAGTTTTATCTGGCGAAATTCCTGAGGCAATATGAATCATTATCTCTACCTCTGCTGCCGTGTTATCCTCTATTTTCTTAATCTTTATTTTACCCTTGTCATTTGCTTTTAGTATGGAATCGATAAGAGACCCAGTATTTGTTCCAAAAGGTATTTCGCGAATTACAAGTGTATTTTTATCATGCTGTAAAATACGCGCACGACTCTTTATTTTTCCGCCACGAAGACCGTCATTATAATCTGTGACATCTACCATACCTCCCGTAGGAAAATCTGGTACTATTGTAAAACGCTTTCCTTGTAAATGCTTTATCGAAGCATCAATCAACTCAATGAAGTTATGCGGCATAACCTTAGTTGAAAGTCCCACAGCAATACCCTCAGCTCCTTGCGCTAAAAGTAAAGGGAACATTACAGGAAGGTTGATGGGTTCCTTGCGACGACCATCGTAACTAGCCTGCCATCCAGTTATTTTAGGGTTATAAACCACGTCTAGAGCAAACTTAGATAGCCGTGCTTCAATATAACGAGATGCCGCTGCACGATCACCTGTTAAAATATTACCCCAGTTTCCTTGAGTATCAATCAATAAATCTTTTTGTCCAATTTGCACCATGGCATCTGCAATACTCGCATCACCGTGTGGGTGATACTGCATGGTATGCCCCACAATGTTTGCCACTTTGTTGTAGCGACCATCGTCAAGATCCTTCATTGAATGCATAATACGGCGCTGCACAGGCTTAAAACCATCTTCAATGGCAGGTACGGCACGTTCTAAAATCACATAACTAGCGTAATCTAAAAACCACTCGCGATACATCCCAGAAACACGTGTAATTGTCTCGGTCTCTAATTCTTGTTCTTCCTCCTCAGGCACTAAATTGCCTTCTCCGTCAGCTTCAAGATTTTCAAAATTAATGTCTTCTGGCTCTAAGTTATCTTCGTTGTTGTTTGAGTTTTCGTCACTCATATTTTTGTATTTCTTCTTTCTGAAATTTTAATTATCAACGTATTATAGTTACTAAAAAATAATACTGAATGATTTATTTTCACTCGGCGCAATAGTTCCATTAACTGTTACCACATCAAAAACTCTTTGATCAAAACAATCGCCTTCTATTGTTTTAAATTTAATTTTTATAATAACAAATTGTGTTTCGTCTTCATTGAGTATAAATTTAAAGTCTTCACTATCTCCCATCAATGATGAATCAAAATTTACAGCATTAAAATTGCCAGGTAACTCTTGAAACTCTAACGGAATAAATGTTGACTCATTAGAGAATATAAAATTCTGAAATTGAAACATATTATCTGGTCCAATTAACGTATTGCCATTTTGATCCTCAATAAAAATACGCCCTATTTGAGTCTGTAGTGAAGCATTTTCACAATCTATATTATTGTCATCATCACTACAGCTCACGAATACAATTAAAAACAGTAGTAAGAATAGTGATTTTTCAATAAATGTTTTTTTCATTTTTTTGAGTTTTTGTCAATCTTATTAATAACTCTTTTTTACCATGTCTATTTAAATCAAATTTACTCCTCCACAGTGTCAAGTTCCACTTTCAAGTTTTCAATAATGAACTCTTGCCTATCTGGTGTGTTTTTACCCATGTAGAATTTTAATAATTCTTCAATACTCATTTGCTTGTCTAGCATTACTGGGTCTAACCGAATATCTTCGCCTATAAAATGTACAAACTCGTCTGGGCTAATTTCCCCAAGTCCTTTAAATCGGGTAATTTCGGGTTTTGGTTTTAGCTCTTCCATGGCATTCCTTCGCTCATCTTCGGTGTAGCAATAGATGGTTTTCTTTTTATTTCGGACTCTAAAAAGTGGGGTTTGTAAAATATAAAGATGTCCTTCTTTTATCATTTCAGGAAAAAACTGAAGAAAGAATGTTATTAATAATAATCTAATGTGCATTCCATCAACATCTGCATCTGTTGCAATAACTACGTTGTTGTAACGTAAATCTTCCATCGATTCTTCAATATTCAACGCAGCCTGTAACAGGTTAAATTCTTCGTTTTCGTACACTATTTTTTTGGAGAGTCCATAACTATTAAGTGGCTTTCCTTTTAGACTAAAAACAGCCTGTGTATTTACATCTCTACTTTTTGTAATACTTCCAGATGCACTATCTCCCTCTGTTATGAACAAGGTAGATTCTAGGTTGCGTTCTTTTTTAGTATCGCCTAAATGAATACGGCAATCACGCAATTTTTTATTGTGCAAGTTTGCTTTCTTCGCACGATCTTTAGCAAGTTTACGAATACCCGAAAGTTCTTTTCGCTCACGTTCTGCCTGCATTATTTTGCGCTGTAATGCTTCGGCTATTGTAGTGTTTTTATGGAGGTAATTATCTAATTGAGTTTTTACAAAATCGTTTATGTAAGTGCGGACGGTTGGAAAATCGCCACCCATTTCGGTAGAACCTAATTTTGTTTTTGTTTGACTTTCAAAAACTGGTTCCATCACTTTAATGCTTATCGCACTAACAATAGATTTTCTAATATCACTCGCCTCGTAGTTTTTCCCGTAATGCTCGCGTATTGTTTTTACTAAACTCTCTCTAAATGCCGCTTGGTGCGTACCACCTTGTGTAGTGTTCTGTCCATTTACAAAACTGTGATATTCCTCGCTGTATTGAGTTTTACTATGTGTAATTGCCACCTCAATATCTTCTCCTTTTAAATGTATTACTGGATACAACATATCCTCTTGAGACATGTTATCTTCTAGCAAATCTTTAAGGCCGTTTTCACTAAAAAACTTCTCGCCGTTAAAGTCAATTGTTAGACCTGGATTGAGGTATACATAATTGCGGAGCATTTTCTCCACATATTCATTTCTATATTTATAATTTTTGAAAATCGCTTCGTCAGGATAGAAAATTACTTTTGTCCCCTTACGTTTTCCACTTTCTTCTACGTCACTATTGAGTGTTAAGTTTCCTTCACTAAACTCGGCGTATTTAGTTTGACTATCTCTTACACTTTCTACTCTAAAATAGGAAGATAAAGCATTGACGGCTTTTGTACCCACTCCATTTAAACCTACAGATTTTTTAAACGCACGCGAATCATACTTACCACCTGTATTCATTTTAGAAACCACATCAACCACCTTTCCTAAAGGTATTCCACGACCATAATCACGCACCTTTACCTGTTTGTCTTTGATACGGATTTCAATGGTTTTTCCAGCCCCCATCACAAACTCATCAATACAGTTATCAATGACCTCTTTAAGTAAAATATAGATACCATCATCTGGTGACGACCCGTCTCCTAGTTTACCAATATACATCCCTGGACGCATGCGAATGTGCTCTTTCCAATCGAGCGAGCGTATGTTATCTTCTGTATAATCTGTTTCAGCCATAAAATCGTGTGAATAGTTGTTAAATATAGCGTTTCGAAGTGGTTCTTGGAATATATCCAAACAAAAGTAATTAACAATTGTAAGAAAAAATTGTTAATTAATTAGAGGTCTATTTTCGGTTTTATATCGGCAGAAAATTTGATTTTATTTTCTTCGGAAATTTTAATAAATAAAGTAATTTAAACATAAAAAATCTAGAGTATATACATTTAAAATTAAACTTCAAAGGAGTAGAAATTAACAGTATTATTTTCAAATGTTTAAAATTTCAGAATTAATAATTACAAATCTTTTCTAAAAATAGAAGTATAAATCAATGATGGAATTGAAAAAATCCAGCGTTTTAATACAATTTTAAGTTATAATGAAATGTTAAATGGAATTCAAGTGTCAATAGCAATCATATTTTTGTTGTTATGAAAAAACTACTTTTACCCTTATTATTTATTTTTGGACTATTAACATCTAATGCTCAAAGTGAGTCACCTTATGAATGGGACTGGACGAGAGATGGAATTTGGACAGGTGCCGCGCTTGGCGGTTCTGCTCTTGGACTTTATCTCATTGGAGAAAAAGACGATATTGATGAGGCTGAATTTGCGAGAATTCAAAATGATCTTCAAAATGATGCTGTTGATATTAATTTTCTTGACAACTGGGTAATTGGAAAGCATGATGAGGATGCAAGTAAAATTAGTGATATTCCCTTTGCAATATCATTTGCAGCTCCATTTGCTATGTTGTTTGATGATGAAATTAATGATCATACTGGACAATATTTAGGACTTTATATAGAAAGTCTTGCCACTACAGCTGCTATGTATTCTATTACTGCTGGCCTTGTTAATCGAAGCCGCCCTTATGTTTATGATGATAGCGGAGAAACTGGATTAGACCGCAGAAAAAGTAATAATGGACAACGTTCATTTTATTCTGGGCATGTAGCAGCTACTGCTACAGCTACTTTTTTTATGGCTAAAGTCTATAGTGATTTCAATCCAGATGCAAGTACATTTGGTAAAGTTGCTATTTGGGGAGGTGCAGCTGCTCTTCCAGCAACAGTGGGTTATTTTAGAATGGAAGCAGGTCAGCATTTTTTGACTGATGTTCTTTTAGGGTATGCCTTAGGCGCAGCAACTGGAATTCTAGTTCCTGAATTACATAAAAAGAGAATGGATGGAGTTTCATTTTACCCAACGGGTGGAAGAAATTTTATGGGTGATGAATACAAAGCAATGGCGCTCAAAGTACAATTTTAGAAATTAGGAAAATAAAAAAAAATCGTGATGGAGCTCCATGACGATTTTTTTTTATTTAATATTTTCTATTTATTCTATCTATTTTCAAGAGAATTATACGTTAAAACGGAAATGCATTACATCCCCATCATTAACAACGTATTCTTTTCCTTCAACTCCCATTTTACCGGCTTCTTTTACTTTTGCCTCACTACCATAATTTACATAATCATCATATTTGATAACTTCGGCACGAATAAAGCCTTTTTCAAAATCGGTATGAATTACTCCTGCTGCTTGAGGTGCTGTTGCTCCTACTGGAATAGTCCAAGCACGAACTTCTTTTACACCTGCCGTAAAATATGTTTGTAGGTTTAATAAACTATAAGCTCCTCTAATTAATTTTGCTGATCCTGGTTCTTTTAATCCTAGATCTTCTAAGAACATTTGGCGTTCATCAAAAGAATCCAATTCGGTTATATCTGCCTCTGTTCCTACAGCTAATATAACGACTTCAGCATTTTCATTTGCAACGGCAGCTTTCACTTTTTCAACATATTCATTACCATTTGCAGCAGCGCCCTCATCTACATTACATACATACATTACTGGTTTATCTGTAATAAATTGTAATGGCTGAACAAACTCCTCACGCTCTTTCTCTGTAAAATCAATAGCTCTTACAGAAACTCCTTGTTCTAAGGCTTCTTTAATTTTATTTAAAATACCCTCTTCTTTTTGAGCTTCTTTATTCCCTGTCCTTGACGCTCGTTTTACTTTTTCAAGTTTTTTATCGGTTGTTTCTAGGTCCTTTAATTGAAGTTCAATATCAATTGTTTCTTTATCCCTAATAGGATCAACACTGCCATCAACGTGCACAATATTATCATCATCAAAACATCTTAATACGTGTAAAATAGCATCGGTTTCTCTAATATTTCCGAGGAACTGATTTCCAAGCCCCTCACCCTTACTAGCACCTTTTACAAGTCCAGCAATATCCACTATCTCAACAGTTGCAGGCAACACGCGTTCTGGACTAACTAATTCTTCCAATTTAACCAAGCGGTCATCTGGAACGTTTACAACTCCTATATTAGGTTCAATTGTACAAAAAGGAAAGTTTGCACTCTGCGCTTTAGCGTTTGACAAACAATTAAAAAGGGTTGACTTACCTACATTGGGTAATCCTACGATACCTGCTTTCATTAAGTATATATATTTTTCTGAAATGTGACAAAAGTTATCTTTTTTAATATTTCAGAATTAAAATTTCAGCTAAAAAATCGTGCAAAGATACGGTATAACAAACATAATTATAGCTTTTTATAAATGCATTTTTTTAAACTATAAGAAAACTTTACCATCTGTTTTGCAAACAATTAACAACATGTTATATACTTTTATATCAAACATTAAACAATAACAAACCCAACAACTAATAAATTAAAAAAATCATGAAAAAAATAGCAATAAGTTTAAGTATATTAATTTTTACTGCAGTTGGAATGACAGCTCAGGAAAATGTTGACGTAAAAAAAGAGACTGTAACTAAAAAAGTACACGTTAGTGATAAATATTCAGACGATGTTCAAGTTACAGAAGAGATTGAAGAAGAAATTGAAGTAATTGAGGTTGAAGAAAATAATCAAACTAATCAAGACACTAAAAGGCTTTCTAATAAAAGTGACCAAAAAAATATCGTAAAAAGCGAGTCAAAAATTGATACTGATAAAATTGAGCAGGATAAAATGAAGAATGAAATGCTTAAAGAGGAAATTAAAGTTAAAGAAACTGCTGAACTTCAGGAATCTAAAGAAATGATGATGGAACGTGAAAAAATGGAGCAGAAAGCTATGGCTCAAAAAGAAAAGATGATGGAAAAAGAGCGTCTCGAGAAAAAAGCAGTTTTAGAGAGAGAAGTTGGTCAATCTAAAAAAGAAGCTAAAATGATGAGTAAAGATGCTAAGGCGCAGGAAAAAATGATGAAGAAAGAAGCAAAAAAGAAAGAAAAATCCACTAAGAAAAAAATTGACAATAAATAATAAAATGAATTTTGTCAATCTAAACGGTCTCAATATTTAAATATTGAGACCGTTTTCTATTTTAGACTCTTTTCAATGGTAGATGTATATTCTAAAAAATTACCAATGTTATGGTGTGTAGCTTCTGGAATAGTGATGAATGTAAGTTGTTTCTTTGGAACTGTTTCTGCTAATTTTTTCCCAGATCTAAAACTTACTATTTTATCGTTCGTTCCATGATAAATGATAATTGGCGAAGTTACCTCTCTAATATAAATATTGCTATTTAATTTTATCTTCATTAATGTGTCTAAGAATGGAATCCAAGAAAATTTTTGTTTTGCAACGTCTTTTAGGTTATAAAAAGGAGTTTCTAAAATTACCTTTCTTGGTTTATTTTTAGACGCTAAATATACTGCAAACCCAGTCCCTATTGACCTTCCATATATGACGATATTTTTTTCGGTATAAGAATTTAATAAATAATCATACCACAATTGGGTATCATCTAACATTTTTTGCTCATCTATCTTACCTGTACTCTTTCCGTAGGTGCGATAATCTATAACTAATACATCATATTGTAACGTAGTAAAATAAGAAGCAATATTTCCCCATCTTGATAAATCGCCTGCGTTTCCATGAAAATATAAGATCACCCCTTTTGGATTCTCTACTTTAAAATGTATTCCATGTAGCGAAGTACCATCATTAGCAGTTAATCTTTTTTCCTCAAAAGGAATTTTAAAATCAAATTTATAATCTTGAGGCAAGCTAGTTGCTGCAAATACAATCTTTTCTTGTTTGAAATACATGACGCTAGTGCCAATTAAAATTAATAATAAGAAAACCAGCAGCAAAACGCTGGCAATTTTTGAAATTTTCTTTTTCATTTATATGAATGTTTAACCCCTATACTAGTCGTAGATAGATCAACGTCAATAAGTTGCTCTTGTATTATTTGTGTTAAAATTAAATGATAGGACGCAAAGGTATTCATGTTTTTATGTCCGCCACCCACTATAGGGTACAATTGTGTATTAAAAGGTTGTATTTGGGCTAATTTAATACTTGATTTAAATGGTATCAATTTATCGTTTGTGCCATGTATAATATGTACTGGACATTTAACGTATTGTAGCCATTTATGAGTAGGCATTGGATATTTAAGCAAAATACTTAAAGGCATAAAAGGCATATACCTACCTGTTACAGATAATAAACTGTAGTATGGAGCGTCTAAGATTAACATTTTTGGTTTATTTATAGATGCAAGTTTTGTTGCGAAGCCAGAACCTAATGATCTTCCATAAAGGATAATATATTTTTCAGGAACACGCTGTTTTATTTTATTATAAACATATTGCAAGTCTCTTTTTATAGCTTCCTGCGAGCGTTTTCCAGTACTTTTACCAAAACCTCTATAATCTACCATAATCACATCATAATAATTACGAGTGAAGTCTACAGCAAATTTTCCCCAACCTTTAATACTTTTGCTATTTCCTTTTAAATATAGAACAACTCCTTTAGGGTTTATTGTTTTAAAATGTAGCCCGTTAATTATTGCTCCATCAGTTGTTTCAAGATTGTATTCTTCAACTTGTTGATTTTCGTATTCAAAAAGAAAATCCTTCGGGAGCTTTTCAGGTTTAAATAAAAATTGGTCTTGAAAATAATACAAGAGTACACTAATCACAATATATATTGCAAATATCCAAATTAATGTATGTAGCCAGATAGGCATGTGAGATTAGCTAATTAAGTTAAAATGTTAATACAATAAAGTTACATTAAAATTTCCGAAGAAAAATTGCATATAAAAAAAGAGCCCCGATTGCTCGAGACTCTTTTATTATATAACTAAATGTGACTTATTATTTCTTTCCGTCCATTTTGTCTTTCAAAGCTTGAAGTGCTGAGTTAGCGTCACCTAATGTAGGCTTAGATTCTTCAGCTTGTGCAGCAGCTTTCTTAGCAGCTTGCTTTACAATTTTTGCTTCTTCTTCTTTGTGAATTGCCATGTGAGATGCTACCACTTTCTTGAAATCTTTATTGAATTCAATAATTTGGAATTCTGCTTCTTCACCTTTACTCACATCAGTACCGTCTTCTTTTTCAAGATGACGCTTAGGTACAAATGCAGATATATCATCATTAAAGTTGATAATCGCCCCTTTGTCCACAACCTCATCAATAGTTGCTGTGTGCTTAGTACCAATACCAAACTCAGTCTCATACTTGTCCCAAGGGTTCTCCTCAGTTTGTTTGTGACCTAAACTTAATTTACGTCCATCAACATCTAATTCAAGTACTACAACATCAAGTTTATCACCTATGTTTGTAAACTCACTTGGATGCTTAATTTTCTTAGTCCAAGAAAGATCAGAGATATAAATCAATCCGTCAATTCCTTCTTCTAATTCTACAAAAACACCAAAGTTTGTAAAGTTACGTACAATACCAGAATGACGTGAACCTACAGGATACTTAGTTGTAATATCTGTCCATGGGTCTGGAGTCAATTGCTTGATACCAAGGCTCATTTTACGTTCTTCACGATCCATAGTTAATACCTGTGCTTCAACCTCATCACCAACATTTACGAAATCCTGTGCGCTACGTAAGTGCGTAGACCAAGACATTTCGCTAACGTGGATAAGTCCCTCAACACCTTGAGCTACTTCGATAAATGCACCGTAATCAGCGATTACAACTACCTTACCTTTTACTTTATCACCCACTTTAAGTTCTTCACCAAGTGCATCCCAAGGGTGTGCGCTCAATTGCTTAAGACCTAATTGAATACGTGTTTTATCCTCATCAAAATCAAGGATTACAACGTTTAACTTTTGATCAAGCTCTACAATCTCGTTAGGGTGGTTGATACGAGACCAAGAAAGGTCTGTAATGTGTACCAATCCATCAACACCACCAAGATCAACAAATACTCCGTATGATGTGATATTCTTCACGATACCTTCAAGTACTTGTCCTTTTTCAAGCTGCCCAATAATTTCTTTTTTCTGCTCTTCGATATCTGCTTCGATAAGCGCTTTGTGCGATACTACAACGTTTTTGAACTCGTGGTTGATTTTCACAACTTTGAATTCCATAGTTTTACCTACGTATACATCGTAATCTCTAATAGGCTTCACGTCAATTTGTGAACCTGGCAAGAATGCCTCAATTCCAAAAACGTCAACGATCATACCACCTTTAGTTCTGCACTTAACAAAACCATTAACGATAGTAGCCTCGTCGTGTGCTTTGTTAACACGGTCCCAAGCCATAATCGTTCTCGCCTTACGGTGAGAAAGAATTAATTGACCTGTACTGTCTTCACGCACATCAATTAAAACCTCTACTTTATCCCCTACCTTAAGGTCTGGGTTGTAACGAAATTCGTTTAAAGAAATAACACCTTCACTCTTTGCGTTAATGTCAATAATAACATCACGATCAGATAAGAAAACAACTTCTCCTTCAACAACCTCATCATCAAGAGTGTCTACAAAGTTTTCTGTTACTAATTTTTCAAACTCTTCTAACTTACCGTCATCAACAGGGTCAATTCCCTCTTGATAGTTATGCCAGTTAAAATCTGCAAGAAATTTTTCAGGATTAGACTCCTTCAATGAAGGCTCTCTTTTTTCTTTAACAGGAGCAGCTACTTCTTCAGTCGCTTCTACTGTGTTTTCCACTTCTGTTTCTGCAGGTGCTGCAACAGCAGGAGTTCTTTTTCTTGTTTTTTTAGCAGTTTCTTTTACCGCTTCGTCTTTTGCTTTATCAGCCATTTGTTAATTTTTAAATGTACCCGCTTCTCTTCAAAAACGTGACTACATCCATTTGTATTCTGCTAGTGCTCACTGGTTTAAACGACACACCCACAGAAGGGTTATGTTTAAATTGAATTCCTTTTACCAGTATTGATCGTTAAAAGGGGTGCAAAAATAATCTTTTTGTTTTGATTTTCAAAAGGATACCTTAAAAAATAAAAAGGTTCTCTATTGCTAATACGTTAAGAAAGAAAGCTTTTTAATAAAACGTTCAAAGTGTTTTTTATAGTACTGTAAAGTGATGTTGTTACATTTCAGAAATAAAACTTTTCTTAACAATTTTCAAATGCCTATTTTTAGTTTAATAAATAATGTATTTTCTTTTAACTTCGGAAATTTTAACCTCATGAAACATATTGCAATATTATTAATTTTCATGCTTTATGCTTGCGGAAGTGGAAAACAAAGTTCAATAATAATAACCGAAACATTAGAGGTTGCAAGTTTTAAAGTTTCTTGCCAAGGAACAAATGATGTGCAGTGCATGCAAGTTAGAAAAAAAGGGCAGAAAAATTGGGCAGAATTTAATATCCCTATAAAAGGATTTGAATATCAACAAGGATATAAATACACTATTGAAGTAATCAAGGAAAATCTAGATCCTACAAAAGTGCCAGGCACTGTAGAAACTTTAAACTACACACTTATAAAACAAATAAGAAAACAAAAAGAAAACACCATCCGACTACATGATGTTTGGGTTGTTCAAACTATAAATGATATACCTGTTAACGATATTGGGAAACAACCTCAAATAGTTTTAGAACTCCAATTAAATAATAAAAAGATTTTAGGCAACGATAGTTGTAATAAATTTTTTGGTGCAATTGAGCAAGTAGATGATAATAATCTTCAGTTTGGTCTTTTAGGTAGAACAAAAAAAATGTGCCCAGATATGACTGCTGCAAATCTTTTTTATGATACCATGCAAGAAGTTGACGGGTATCGTATTGAAAAATTGTCGTTGTATTTACTCAATGAAAATGATGAAGAAATAATGAAGCTTAAAAAAGTTGATTAAAAAAAAAAGCGACCTTAAGGTCGCTTTTAAAAACAAAATAAAATATTGTTAGTCTAGAAGGATAACTCCATCATATGCTTCATTAGCATCACTCCAAGAAAAAGTACCTGAAGTGGCTCCTGTACAACCTTCATTAGTATAATCCCCAATGAGTGCAGCATCTCTTACCAAGTGCCATGTAATAGGCCCGCTAAGATCAGAAGTTTGTCCTCCAGCTAATACACTATCTACATCAGCACCTGGTAAATAATCAACTAAAGTACAAACATCAAAATTTTCAAAATTATTATCTGTAAACATATAACCATTATATGTAACTATAAGTTGATCAAAATACTCTTCACCAAATGCACCACCTGTAGTTTCACCTGTAGTAGTTAAATTCCAAGTACCGCTAAAAAAAGGATTCTCTGGATCACTAAAAGTACCTGTAAGAACACTTGACCTTCTTGTACTAGTTTCTTTTGTAATTTCTATAAAATAAAGTTCATTATTTATCGATGCATTTGTAACTCTTGCTTTAACTTGACTTAAATCTAGGATAAAAGAACTATTGTTTGCAATAAAATTAAATGATTGGTCAGTTGTTTCTTGCGAATAATCTCCCTGAGAAGTGTAATCGATAATTTCTCCACCTTCCATTTCTGCATAGGCTGAATACTCTCCATTATTTTCTACATTTATCCAAATAACTCCTCTATCTTGAGAATGTCCTGCTGCAATCACTCCTTTATAAATACCTCTTCTTTGAGTATCAAAGATTTCGTTAGGAGTTTGTTCTTTTGCATTTAAGTTTACTTGTGATGTTGTCGTTAAGTTTGCATTTTCTTGTTCTTCAAG
Source organism: Patiriisocius marinistellae (assembly GCF_009014635.1). Classification (GTDB taxonomy): domain Bacteria; phylum Bacteroidota; class Bacteroidia; order Flavobacteriales; family Flavobacteriaceae; genus Patiriisocius; species Patiriisocius marinistellae. The sequence goes on from NZ_BKCF01000003.1 coordinate 330,761, forward strand.
TGATGCTTCTTTTGAGCAACTTGTGAAAGCCATTGCGCTGGCCAAAGCTGTAATTGTTAGTAGGTTTTTCATAATAAAATGATTAAGGGTTAAATAAATGCGTCACCTTAAAAATGTGATGCGGGGCTATTAATTTTTGGCTAAGTTACACATTTCCATCGATTAAAAGCGATATTATCGGTTAAAAGTTTAAATACTAACTAATTACGAAAAAAATGTGTAGGAAAAATCTGACCTAATGTAAAACAAATACCGATAAAGAAAGGGTTTGTTATAAAAGAGGAAATATTAAAAAAAATTATAATCTGCCCGCAATTCTGTCTTTTGCAAGTTGTAGAATTATATGAAATTGGTCTTCTAGGTTCATTTCGCTATTATTAATTTCAATAGCACCCTCTGCTTTGCGAAGGGGAGAGTCTTCTCGTGTAGAGTCAATATGATCTCGTTCTATTACATTTTCCAGCACGTCTTTATAAAGAATGTCATCACCGCGTTCAAGTAACTCTTTATAACGGCGTTGTGCTCGCTTTTCTGCAGATGCATCAAGAAAAATTTTTAATTCAGCATCTGGAAAAACTACAGTTCCAATATCACGACCATCCATCACTAAACCTTTACCCTGTCCCATCACTTGTTGCTGATGTACTAATTTTTTTCTTACCTCAGAAATAGTTGCAACGGGACTCACAAATTCTGAAACTTCTAAGGTTCTTATTTGTTTCTCTACGTTTTCACCATTAAGATAAACTTCGGCAATTCCTGTTTTTTGATTTTTTTTGAATGTAATTGAAATATTTTCAAGACTTGAAATTAATCCTTGACTGTCTAATATTTCCGAAGAGATAAAATTATTACGCATTGCAAATAATGTGACGGCTCTGTACATAGCGCCAGTGTCAACATATATATAATCTAACCAGTCTGCTAATTGCTTGGCTATGGTGCTTTTTCCTGTAGATGAAAAGCCGTCAATGGCAATGGTAATTTTTCCCATGGCGCAAAGTTATCGTAAATCAACTTGTACTCCAAAGAAACTTGTAGAGGCTGCAGTATTATATTTTGAATATGAATAATTAAGCCTAATTTTATTAAGCTTAATACCAAATCCTGCACTTATTCCTGCAAATGCACGTCTGTCAATTATTCGTAATTCTTCTGCTCTTCTAAAATTATATCCTAAACGAATATTAAATCCACTTTCTGGAAACAACTCTACTCCTACTATCATGTGGCGTAATGCGTGATCAAAGAAATTAATATTTTCTTTTGTTATGTTTCCTTCTAGATCTGTAATTTCTCTATCTGGGTTTGAAAATGCTACATTCCAACGTTGCATATTTTCTAATGTAAAATGCCATCTAATTGGGATTCGCTCTAAAGTTTGAGAAATACCAAAGATTAACTCAAATGGTACTTGCTCTAGTTCAATATCGTAAGGAGTAATTTGGGTACCAATATTTCTTGCTACTCCTGCTATATGCAAATCCCAAGGTTCGTAAATGTAATTTAATGCCAAATCTACAGCTACTCCTACTGAGTTGTAACTTTCTAACGTAGATGAAATAAATTTAATATTTCCGCCGACATGAAAATCTGTAAATGGAATATTACGCGCATGCCCTACTGAAACTGCTACTTCTCCCCCACTAAAACTTGCAGTTTCATTTCCATTCTCATCATAACCTTCAAAATTTCCGTAGTTTATATAGGTTGCTCCAGCATGTATTACTTGTGTTCTCCTATCCCAAAGATAAGCATACGCTACGGTACCATAATTTACATCACCTATATAATTGTTATAATTGACTGAGAGCTGGTTATCCATTTCAGGATTAATTGATGCGGGATTAAATAGTCCTTGAATTGGGTCATAATCATAGTTAGTAACCGTTTTACCTCCTAATGCTGCTTGCCTAGGATTATTTACTAAATTTAAAAATGAATAAGTGGAGCGTCCACCAATTTGCCCAATCGCAGAAATGGTTAATAATGAGGCTAATAAAAATAAAACCTTGTGGTTCATTGGCATTGGGACGCGGAGTCTTTACATAGTAACGACTGCAAGTATAAAATATTTTTGAACAGTAAAAAAAGGAAACAATATTATATGACAAAAGAGCTAAAACAAAGAAGGGTTTCCTTTCTTATATTTTAACTCTTTTATTGTTATTATAATTTCTTAGCGTTCTTCACTTTCTCTTTTGTCAATGCGAGTGTTAATACATCACTCATATCTTTGACGTAATGAAAGGTAAGTCCTTTTAAATATTCGGGTTTAATTTCTTCAATGTCTCTTCTATTTTCTTCGCAGAGTAAGATTTCTTTAATTCGTGCTCTTTTAGCTGCGAGTATTTTTTCTTTGATTCCGCCAACGGGTAATACTTTTCCTCGGAGTGTAATTTCTCCAGTCATAGCAATGCTTTTCTTTACTTTACGTTGTGTGAACAATGAGACTAATGATGTCAACATTGTTATACCCGCACTAGGTCCATCCTTAGGGGTTGCTCCTTCTGGAACATGGATATGTACATTATATTTATCAAAAATTTCAGGCTTAAGTCCTAATTTATCTGCATTTGCTTTAATGTATTCCATTGCAATTGTGGCAGACTCTTTCATCACTTTCCCTAAATTACCTGTCATATTTAACGTTCCTTTTCCTTTACTAAGAATAGATTCGATAAATAAAATGTCTCCACCCACACGTGTCCAAGCAAGTCCTGTAACAACTCCAGCTACATCATTGCTTTCATATTTGTTACGCTCCATTTTTGGTGGGCCTAGAATTTCTATTAAAGCTTCGTTAGTTACTTTTACTTCATATTCTTCTTCCATTGCAATTTTCATTGCTGCAAAGCGTACAGTTTTTGCAATTTGCTTTTCTAAACCACGTACACCACTTTCTCTTGTATATCCTTCTACAATTTTTTCTAATTGAGCCTTTCCTACTTTTAAATGCTCCTTAGTTAAGCCGTGTTCTTCTAATTGTTTAGGTAATAGATGCTGTTTTGCGATTTCTACCTTTTCTTCAATTGTGTATCCAGTAACATTAATTATTTCCATACGGTCTCTTAATGCTGGCTGTATGGTACTCAAACTGTTTGAAGTAGCAATAAACATTACTTTAGACAAGTCATACCCTAACTCTAAAAAATTGTCATAAAAAGCGCTATTTTGCTCTGGGTCTAATACTTCTAACATTGCAGATGATGGATCTCCTTGACTACCTACAGATAGCTTGTCAATCTCATCAAGTACAAAAACTGGGTTACTTGTTCCTGCCTTTTTTAAACTTTTAATGATACGACCAGGCATTGCACCTATATAGGTTTTACGATGTCCACGAATTTCGGCCTCATCTCTTAACCCACCTAAGGAGATACGTATATATTCTCTCCCTAATGCTTCGGCAACAGATTTACCTAAACTTGTTTTACCTACTCCTGGAGGTCCGTATAAACATAATATGGGTGATTTCATATCATTTCGGAGTTTGAGAACTGCTAGGTATTCAATGATACGTTTTTTAACATCATCTAATCCATAATGGTCGCGGTCTAAAATTTTCTTAGCTCGCTTTAAATCAAATTTATCTTTACTAAATTCATTCCACGGTAATTCTAATAATAAATCTAGATAGTTTTTCTGAATACTAAATTCAGCCACTTGTGGATTCATTCGCTGTAGTTTAGCCAGCTCTTTTTTAAAGTGTTTTGCTACACTTTCATCCCATTTCTTTGCTTTACCACGGGTTTTCATTTCTTCTATTTCGGCTTCAGAAGAATTACCACCAAGCTCCTCTTGGATTGTCTTCATTTGCTGATGTAAGAAATACTCTCGTTGTTGCTTATTTATATCACTATGAACTTTACTTTGAATATCGTTTCTTAAAGAAAGCTTTTGTAATTCTAGCTCCATAAAACGAAGAGTTTCCATAGCCCTATCTCGCAAGTCATTAACTTGAAGTAAAGTTTGCTTATCTGCAACAGATACGTTTAAGTTTGATGAAACGAAGTTAATAAGGAATGAAGGACTTTCAATATTTTTAATAGCAAAAGAAGCTTCACTTGGAATATTAGGACTATCCTTAATTATTAGTAATGCTTTTTCTTTTATTGACGCTACGATTTCCTTAAACTCAGCATTATCCTTTGCTGGACGTGCTTCGGCAACGGGTCTTACAGTAGCTGTAATAAAAGGTTCTGTAGTCATTACTTGATCGACTTCAAAACGTTTTTTTCCTTGAATAATAACAGTTGTGTTACCATCAGGCATTTTAAGCACTTTAAGAATTTTTGCAACAGTACCTACAGTATTAATGTCATTTATTCCTGGCTCCTCCTCACCTTCTTCCTTTTGACTAACAACACCTATAATTTTATTTCCTTTGTTAGTTTCATTAATCAATTTTATCGATTTGTCTCGGCCTGCAGTGATAGGAACTACAACCCCTGGAAATAAAACAGTATTCCTTAGGGGGAGAATGGGTAAAATTTCTGGTAGCTCTTCATTATTCATTTCTTCTTCATCTTCTGTAGACATCAATGGAATAAACTCCGCATCATCTTGAAATTCTTGTAATGACAGACTGTCTAATATTTTTAATCTTGATTTTGACATAGTATATGATAAGACATAGTGTCACATATTTACGAAACACTATATGATTTAGTTTTTAATTGTAAAATAAGTATGCTAATAGTAACTGATTTTCAGTAGGTTTGATAACTCTAGCGCTTGGTATAATTCAAAGTGTATGCCATATAATTAAACTATAATTGATTTTTAGTTTAACATTTCCGAAGAAAAAAACTACAGAATCTATTTAATATGTAAGACAATATTAAAAGTAAATATTATTAATTTTTTTTATAAACTGTAACAATTAGTAACCCACCGTATCTTTATATCAACCAACCATTAAAAAGTGTCATTAACTAAACTACCAGTCGAAAATTTGCTCGAGCTCTGTTTGCAGAAAAATAACTTGGCACAGCTAGAAATTTATAATCGCTACGAGCGTGCGATGTTTAATACATCTGTTCGTATCGTAAAAGATAAGGCCCTAGCCGAAGATGTTATGCAAGAGTCTTTTTTGACAGCCTTTAATAAATTAGAAACCTTCAAAGGTACGGCAACCTTTGGCGCATGGCTTAAAAGAATAGTTGTTAATAACAGCATTTCAGCGTATCATAAATCAAACAAATATGTACCGTTAGACGAATACTCAATAAAAGGAGAAATGTATAGTGATGAAGATGGCATAGCCGAAATATCAAACAAAAGCCCAAAAGTGCAACACTTATTAAAAATTATGAAAACTCTGCACCCCAAATATGACCAAGTATTAACACTCCACTTTATTGAAGGATTTGATTATGAAGAAATTTGTGATATTCTAAATATTACAAACGCAAATTGCAGAACAATGATTTCTAGAGCTAAAGAAAGTTTGAGAAAAAAATTAAACCTATAATGATGAAAAACTCTATAGAAAACATATTAAAGAACGACAATGGTCAATTTGACGTTGAAAAAACGCCACAAGGGCATCAAAATAGATTTTTTGAGAAACTTAAAGCACAAGAAGAAGTTATTACAATAAAAAACAAGAAAGTTACATGGTGGAAACCTTTAACCATTGCAGCCAGTTTTGCTGTACTATTTACTGTAGGCTCCCTGTTCTTTAACGATAATACCGTGCCTCAAGAAGCGGAGCTTGCCAGTGTATCTGTAGAGATGCAACAAACACAGTCTTTTTTTACAACAGCTATCAATGAAGAGTTAAAAACACTGAAGAGCTATAACGACCCAGAATTAAAAGAAATTATAAATGAAACACTAACCGAAATTGAAGCCTTAGAAGCACAGTACAAAATTTTAAAAGTTGATTTATTGCAAAGTGGTAATGACAAACGCGTTGTAACTGCCATGATTGCAAACTTTCAAAATAGAATTGAACTGCTACAAGAGGTAATTAATACCATAGAAGATATTAAAAATCAAAAAAACAATACAGATGAAATCACGCTATAATATATTATTTTTCTTGCTTTTAACTCCAGCATTATTATTTGCTAATGGTGGTAAGTTAAAAGGAAAATACTCTAAAGAGAGAAAAATTTCTAAAGAGTTTAACGTAAACACGGATGCCGAATTAAAGGTTGACAATGCCTATGGAAACATCAACATTACAACCTGGAATGAAAGCAGAACAGTAATAGATGTCCTCATAAAAACAAGTAGTGATAATGAAAGTAAAGCTATAGAAAAGCTAGAAGATATTACGATAGACTTTAAGGCAAGCAGCAGCCTTGTAATTGCTACTACAAATTTTGAAGGAAACGGTAGAAATTCTAGTTGGAAAAGGAATAACAATCATGTATCCTATGAGATTATTTACACCATTAAACTCCCTATGGAGAACAGCGTTGATTTAACTAACAAATATGGAGCAATTACAATTACAACAATTAATGGCAAAGCTAGAATAAATGCTATGTATGGGGATGTTATCCTAGGGGATTTAAATGCAGATAACAACAATATTAAAATGCGTTACACAGACCACGCTACGATAAACTATATGAAAAGTGGAAAAATTGATGCTGACTATTCTGATTTTTCTTTAGAAAAAACTGAAAATCTAGAGCTCATTGCAGATTACACAAAAAGTAACATAGGCAATGTCAATGAACTCAATTATCACAATCGTTATGGTAAACTTAGGGTAGATAACGCAGCAAATGTTAATGGTAAAGCAGATTATAATGGAGGATTTTTTAAAAATGTGCAAAATAATTTTAATGTAACTGCTCGATACAGCACACTCAATTTAGAAAAAACACAAGCTTCAATGAAAAATATCATTATAGAAGGAAGCTACTCAAAAATAACTCTTGGGCTTCACCCAAAATATAATTTTAAATTCAATGCATCATTAGGCTATGGAGGATTAAAAGGTGCAAATTTTATTACAATGACCACAAAAAATGAAAAAGGTAGTAAGAAAGATTACGAGGGTTTCTTCGGAAATGAGAATACAAACAACAACATAAATATAAATTCACGCTACGGAAGCATAACACTAACACAAAACTAAAACCATGAAAAATTTAAAAACCATTTTAGCTATAACAGTATGTATTGTGGCTACACAGATAACTTTTGCTCAAAAAAACATAAAAGGAAGTGGTAATGTAATAACAAAAACTATTACTACCTCAGACTATCATGCAGTTAATACTATTGGCTCAATTACAGTAGAGCTTGTTTCTGGTAATGAAGGAAACATAAAAGTCATAGCAGAAGATAATCTTCAAGAATTTGTTGAGATAACTAATAACGGTGGTGCTTTAAAAGTAACTACAAAAAACAATCTGCCGTATTACAAATCCACACACGGAATACGTGTTATAGTACCATTTAAAGAATTAGATAAAGTTACACTAATTGGTTCTGGCGATGTGATAGGAAAAGATATAATTAAAACTAACAATTTTGAGACTAAACTCACAGGATCTGGTGATTTAAAACTAGAAGTGAAAGCCCAAGAAATTAATGCCTATATTAAAGGTAGTGGCGACTTAACATTAAGAGGAACAACAAATGTTTTTAACGCTGTTGTATCTGGAAGTGGTGATCTAATAGCTAAAAATTTAAAGACCACAATGACAGATATTTCATTAACAGGCTCAGGTGACGCATCGGTTTATGCTTCTAGTAGTATTAAAGCTAGAGTAAATGGAAGTGGTGATATTGAGTATTTTGGAAATCCTACAACAAAAGATACTAAGGTATTTGGTTCTGGAGATATTGATAAAATGTAAACAATAAGTAAAAATCAAAAAACCGTAGTGAGCTACATTGCGGTTTTTTAAATTAAACATTTCAGATAATTACAGTCACTCTTTATACTGAAACGCAAAACAACAACGCCTCTTTATTTAATATAAAGAGGCGTTGTTGTTTTAAAATTTCTGAAGATACTCTAGAGTATATTCTGAGCGAACTCTCCTTCTGTAATTGATACAATTGCAGGGTTTGTCCCCACATTATCAATAGCTGTAAATGAAAATGTTGCCCTAATATCTCCTGTCTCGGGATCATATTCTTGAACAGTCAATGTTCCTGGGTTTGAACTAAATACGGTATTTACATTAGGTACTGTATAAGTTCCTACAACTTCATCTCCATTAACAACTTCGGTAGCCATGTCATACACACCTACTTCAACTGTAATTGGCAATGTTATTGTAATTTCTCTTCCACTAGGAATCGTAGCTGTGATTGTTCTTGTTTGAATCATATTTATCTCCTCACTAGTTACAATAACATCTATAGCAGCAGGTTCAAAATCTAACCCATCAATTACCGCTCTAAAAGGAGATGGTTCTGGTATTGCAATATCAGTAGTGAAGACTGTAAAACTACCCTCAGTTATTTCAACAATTGTAGGGTCTTGCATTAGTGGGTCTGTTGCAGTAAAGAAGAATGTTCCTTCTAGAATACCATCTGTTACATTAAATGTAGTAATGGTCATTTCTCCAGGGTTTGAACTAAGGTTTTCCCCTCCTGTATTGCCATTATATAGACCAATTAACATTGAACCGTCTGATATCTCACTTTCCATAGGGAATGTACCTATCCCAATATCTGAAGGAATATCAAGACGTATTAATTGTCCTGTTGCAGTTAATGCTTCAATTTTTATAACCAATTCATCACCTACCACATTTGATGTTGTTACTAATGATGTATCCACATGTTCTTCACCATCTGCAAGTGCAAAGAAATCTTCAACTGGCTCCATTGGGTCACCGCCACCGCCGTTACCTCCACCACCATTACCGCCACCGCCATCTTCGTTAAGTGTAAATGGAATTGCTGTAAAGACACCTTCGGTAATTTCAACCTCTTGAACTATTGGGTCTCCATTACCATCAAAAAGAGGATTACCGTCGCCATCTATTGCCTGTCTTACTCCTGTAAATTGGAATGAGCCACTAACAACCATATCCATCTCATTAAATGTAGTAATACTCATTTGGCCAGACCCATTAAGACCACTGGCTGTAGTATATGGATTAAGCGCTGAAGAAGCATCAATATATGCTGCAGTATTATCTGTAGCAGGAATATCTGTTAAATTAAAACTCCCAGTAGCTACATTAGCAACTGCTATTGAAATTGCATTATTGCTCCCTGATACCCCTGTAATTGTAAAGAACCCATCATTAAACACAACTGCTGCAGAACTTGCCGCAGTAAAATTTACTCCATTAATTTTAGCGGTGAAAGCCCCTGGTTCATTATCTCCTGGATTCCCTCCTTGTGGAAATTGCCCTTCTAAGGGTTCATCACTACAAGAAGCAAATTGAAATGCCATTAAGACTACAAGCATCCAATTAAATAGTTTAAATTTTTTCATAGTTAAGTAAGTAAGTTCTTTGGTAATAACGCAAACATAAAGAAAAATTGTGTAATCCTTTTTATTTTTTAGGTACTCTAAACAGTAATATGACCCCAATTATAAAGAACACGACTAAAAACAGGATGGCATTACGCATGCTACCTGTAACTTGGTCGATAAAGCCATAAATGAGCATTCCTATTACTATACCTATTTTTTCGGCAACATCATAAAAGCTAAAATATGAAGTGGTATCTTTTGTTTGAGGTAAAAATTTTGAATATGTAGATCGCGAAAGAGACTGGATACCTCCCATTACTAACCCCACAACCCCTGCTGTAATGTAGAAATGTAAAGGTTCAAAAATAAAAAAAGCAGTAATACACAAGAGTACCCAAACAAAGTTAATTACTATCAATGTTTTAATATTTCCGAAGCGAGAAGATGCCTTGCTTGTTAAAAAAGCTCCCAAAACAGCTACCAATTGTATGATTAAAATACTACCTATGAGCCCTATTGTTTTAGCATCATCATTTCCCCAATTAATTTCCTGCTCGCCAAAATACGTAGCGACTAACATAACAGTTTGTACTGCCATACTGTAAATAAAAAAAGCAGCTAAATAACGTTTTAATTTTAAATTACTTGTTAGGGATTGATAAACGCTTTTTAATTCTCTAAAACCATTGAAAATTACTGCACTAGTAACTTTATGACCCGTTTTATTTCCTTTAGGCAAATAATAAAATGAATACTGACTAAAGATAATCCACCATAACCCTACGGTGATAAAAGAAATTTTCATCGCCTCAACACTCCCACTTCCATCATCACTTAAACCAAATATGGCTGGAAACATTACCATACCAAGGTTAAATATGAGTAATAAGACGCTCCCTATATAACCTAATGAGTACCCCTTTGCACTAGTACTGTCCTGCTGTTCTTTATGGGCTATATCTGGTAAATATGAGTTGTAAAAAACCAAACTTCCCCAAAAGCCAATGAGCCCAAAGAAATAACTCAATAAGCTCAAATAAATATTATCTAGATTAAAAAAATAAAGAGATATACAGGAAAGTGCTCCCAAGTAGCAAAAAAACTTCATAAACGTTTTCTTGTTCCCTACGTAATCTGCTATACCTGAAAGTAATGGTGACAACACCGCAACCATTAAAAATGCTGCTGCAGTAGTGTATGTTATTAAAGGAGTGCTTCGTATTGCGCCACCAAAAATTTCGACCGTTACAATACCTTTTTCCTTAAATAATGCTCCGTAAAAAATAGGAAAAATAGCTGATGCGATTACTAAGCTATAAACCGAATTTGCCCAGTCATAAAATGCCCAAGCATTCAATAATTTTTTAGACCCTTTTTCTAATTCTGCCATTATAATGTATTAAACGTCTAAAATAAAAATATCCCAACGAATCGTCGGGATATTTTAAAAGTAAATTATTTTTTTATTTCTTATTTCCTAAATGTGGTCACACCATACTTTTTAGCTTCAGCTCTCGCTGCTGGTGCCCACTGCATAATATTATTAATACGCGTTTGATTTGCAGGGTGAGTACTTAAAAACTCTGGTGGTGCACCACCTCCCGCTTGGCTCATACGCTCCCATAGCCTCGCTCCTACTATAGGATCATACCCAGCAATTGCCATTAAAGTTAACCCTATTTTATCAGCCTCTGTCTCATGACTACGGCTAAAGGGTAACATTCCTAAAACATTTGAACCAACTCCAAAGGCTTGATTATAAATAGCAGCATTTTCTGAACTTGCTGTACCTACAGCAACTCCTACAGCAGCAACCTGTTGTAACTGTCCTGCACTCATACGTTGTTGTCCATGGTTTGCAAGTGCGTGAGCAACCTCATGCCCCATAATTGCAGCAACTCCAGCTTCATTTTCAGCTATTGGCATAATACCAGTATAAAATACAATTTTACCTCCTGGCATACACCAAGCATTTACAGCTGGGTCATCAACTAGATTATACTCCCAACGATAGTCTGTTAAATATCCTGCATATCCATTTGCAGTTAAATAACGCTCAGCCGCACTTGAAATTTTCTGCCCTACATTTTTAACCATATTTGCTTGCGAAGTCCCAGTTACAACTTTATTTTCAGTTAAAAACTGGTCGTATTGCTGAAATGCCATTGGCAAAATTTGTGAGTTAGGCACAAGTGCTAATGTAGATTTTCCTGTAAAGGGATTAGTAGCACAACCTATTGCAAATAAAGCAATAAAGGCTAAGGATAATAATTGTTTGTAATTCATAATGATGGTGTTTGTTTTCTGATTTAAAAATACAGTTTTTAACATTTTAATACTATTAAAAAAATTATAATTTCTGTCATTTAATTTCTTCGGAAATATCAAATACAAAGCCAAAACTTCTTTAGCTTTTATTTAAGACCGAAATTTTAATAATCCAATTACTTTTAACCTCTCATTATAACAATCAAACAATAACGGAATAGTTGTTGTTACATTTCAGAAAAAAAAGCAAACTCATATGAAACATTTATTTTTATTTATTGGTATTACAACAGCACTTATATTTTCATCTTGCGAAGGTGACCAAGGACCTCCAGGCGAGCCGGGTATTAATATTTTAGGACAAGTTTTTGAGACTACTACAAATTTTAATAATGGTAATGCCTATGAAAGTCTAGTAAGTTTCCCTTCAAATATTACCGTTTTTGAAAGTGATGCAATACTTGTTTATTGGTTAGAAGATGTTGTTTCTGATGGAAATGGTGGCAGTATTGATGTATGGTCTCCACTACCTCAAACGCTTTATGTTGATGGTGGATCATTTCAATATACCTTTAACCACACTTTTCTAGATGTTCTAATATTTCTTCAAGGAGACATTGACCTAAACACCTTAGGATCAGGATTTACAAATAATCAAACATTTAGAATTGCCGTAGTACCATCAGAATTTGCAGACGCAAATTTAAGTATGGATGATTTATTACGACAGATAGAGGTAGATACTTCGGAAATTGAACGTATTTCAAACTAATTACTAAAAAATCAAGAATAAGAATATGAAAAATTTATTTATAGCCATTGCTTGTATTACTCTTTTTAGTTGTAATTCAACAGCCCAAAAAGGCGAAAAGACCACCGAAACTTTTGAAGTAACAAAGACAAAGGCAGAGTGGAAAGAACAGTTAACATTTCAGCAATACGATGTACTGCGCAATGCAGGTACGGAGCCTCCTTTTTCAAGTAAGCTTAATAAAGAATATGATAAAGGAGTTTATGTGTGTGCAGCTTGCGATACACCATTATACAAAAGTGAACACAAATTTGATAGTGGAACAGGGTGGCCTAGTTTTGATCGTGTAATTGAAGGCAATGTTGCGTTTGATACTGACCAAAAGTTAGGTTACACGAGAGTCGAAGAGCACTGCGCTACATGTGGTGGTCATTTAGGTCATGTATTTAATGATGGACCAAAAGATACTACTGGAAAAAGACATTGTATTAATGGCGTTGCATTAAAATTTATCCCTGCAGAAAATGAGTAAATATCCAGTAAATAAAACCGAGGCCGAGTGGAAAGAAGAACTTGGTGAAGCACGATACAAAATTTTAAGAGAAAAGGGTACAGAACGTCCTCACACGGGCGAGTACAATCTCTCTTTTGAAAATGGAACTTATGTTTGTGGAGCATGTAATAATCCACTTTTTGAAAGCGAGAGTAAATTTGAGAGTAATTGCGGATGGCCTAGCTTTGATGAGAGCATTGAAGGTAATGTTGAATATGTAAAAGATATTTCTATGGGAATGATACGTACAGAAATTCTCTGCGCTAACTGTGGTAGCCATTTAGGACACGTCTTTAATGATGGCCCATCTGAGACTGGACAGCGATATTGTGTAAATTCATTGTCTGTTGATTTGAAGAAATAAGTAGTTTTTAATTCATTAAAAAAATCTTGAAAATTAAAGCGCATCAAGCTTTAATTTTCAAGATTTTTTCTTTTTTATAATTTATCTGTTTTTCATTTCACATTTAGTAAATTTGAATTCATAAATTAACAAGCAAAAAAAGTACGATGAGCAAATATGATGTTATAGTTTTAGGAAGTGGCCCAGGAGGCTATGTTACTGCCATTAGAGCGTCTCAACTAGGTTTAAAAACTGCAGTTGTAGAAAAAGAAAGCCTAGGCGGTGTATGTCTTAACTGGGGATGCATCCCTACAAAAGCGCTTCTTAAAAGTGCCCAAGTTTTTGATTACTTGAAACATGCTGAGGATTATGGATTGACAGTAAAGGAATATGACAAAGACTTTACTAAAGTTGTTGAGCGTAGCCGTGGCGTAGCTGATGGTATGAGCAAAGGTGTTCAGTTTTTGATGAAGAAAAATAAAATTGACGTTCTTAATGGCTTCGGAAAATTGAAAACTGGAAAGAAAATAGATGTTGATGGAAAAGAATATAGTGCAGACCATATTGTTATTGCGACTGGAGCACGCTCTAGAGAATTACCTAACCTCCCACAGGATGGTAAAAAAGTGATTGGCTATCGTGAAGCAATGACTCTTAAAAAGCAACCTAAATCTATGATTGTCGTAGGTAGTGGTGCCATAGGTGTAGAGTTTGCACATTTCTATAATTCGATGGGAACAGATGTAACCATTGTTGAATTTTTACCAAATTTAGTACCTCTTGAAGATATTGATGTATCAAAGCAATTTGAGAAATCTTTCAAAAAGAGTGGTATTAAAGTAATGACAAAATCGTCTGTCGAAAAAGTAGATACCTCTGGTAAATTAGTAAAGGCAACTGTAAAAACCGCAAAGGGCGAAGAAGTTATTGAAGCTGAAATTGTACTATCTGCAGTTGGTATTGTTACAAATATAGAAGGAATAGGTCTTGAGGATGTTGGTATTGTTACTGACAAAGGCAAGATTATGGTAAATGACTGGTACCAAACAAACATTCCAGGGTATTATGCTATTGGTGATGTAACCCCAGGACCTGCTTTAGCACACGTTGCTTCGGCCGAAGGTATCACTTGTGTTGAGAAAATCGCTGGAGTTCATGCTGAAGCTATCGACTACGGAAATATTCCAGGATGTACATATGCCACTCCAGAAATTGCAAGTGTGGGAATGACAGAGCAACAAGCTAAGGATGCTGGATATGAATTAAAGGTAGGTAAATTCCCTTTCTCGGCTTCAGGAAAAGCAAGTGCAGCTGGAACAAAAGACGGATTTGTAAAAGTAATATTTGATGCTAAATATGGCGAATGGTTAGGTTGCCACATGATTGGCGCTGGCGTAACAGATATGATTGCTGAAGCTGTTTTAGGTAGAAAGCTTGAGACCACAGGACACGAAGTTTTGAAAGCTATCCACCCACACCCAACAATGAGTGAGGCAGTAATGGAGGCAGTTGCTGACGCTTATGGAGAAGTAATTCATTTGTAGCAATTATCAATTATCAAAAATTAAAAATTAAAAAAATCGCAGTGAATCTTCATTGCGATTTTTTTTAATTAAAATTTCTCTTTTATTAATTAGAAGAAAAATTTATATCCTTGTAATATGCTATAAAAAACTTTGAATAGCTAAATCATAACTTTGTAATCCAAAACCTAAAATAACTCCCTTAGCTCCAGTTGAGACATATGAGTGGTGTCTAAATTCTTCTCTTGCAAATGTATTTGAAATATGCACTTCAATTACAGGGGTTTCAATAGCTTTTACAACATCTCCAATGGCTACAGACGTATGAGTATAGGCTGCTGCGTTTAATATGATACCGTCATAATCGAAGCCTACTGCTTGAATTTTATCAATCAACTCTCCTTCTATGTTAGATTGAAAATATTCAAGTTCTATTTCGGTATACTTAAATTGTAGTTTTGAAAAATAGTCTTTAAATGTCTCATTACCGTAGATAGCAGTTTCACGCTTTCCAAGTAGGTTTAAATTAGGGCCGTTTATTATAATTAATTTCATATTTCAAATATAAGAAATAAAAAAACCGAGAATATGATTTCCTCGGTTTCTGTAGATTAAAACTTTTAATTTCTAAATAGAACTAGCCATATTAAAATTTGAAACCAATTCCTGCATTTAAAAAATTAATTTGTGATTTTATATCTGCGGGTCCTGTATAATAATTATTAACTTGAAAAGTATACCGAGCATTGACATAAAAACCAAATGCAATATCAAATCCTGCACCTGCACCTATCCCTAAATTGAGTTTTGTAAAATCATCAAATATCTCTTCTAATGTATATGTAAATTGAGGTCCCGCTTGTATATATAATTTAGGTATTGGATACAACTTTACCATTAAAGGAATTTGTAAAAAGTTAGAATCATCAATATTAACGTACAATACTTCTGGTTGTACTCTAAACCTTTTTGTCAATTCAAATTCTACTAAAACTCCAGCATAAAAACCAGTCTCAGCATCTTGATCAAAATTTATTGTATCTCCGCCACTTATTTTTCCATCTCCACTAATATAACCCGCTGAAAGACCAAAATTTAAATCTTGGGCCATTGTTGAAAGTCCTAATAAAAATGATATGCTAATTAATATTATATTTTTCATGATATTTATTTAACAATTAAAAATCAAATAAAAGTCCTACACGAGCATGAATATAACCACTATTCTCAACACCTCTATCTAAAGATAATGTGGTATATTTTATTTCACCAAATAAATTTACATTTGACACAAGGTGAATTTTATACCCAGCTCCCACATTTGCACCAAATGATGAATCTTTAAAGGTGGCATCTCCTATTTGAAACCCACCAAAAAGATTTTTTGTTTTTAATGATTGGGACAAGTATTCTCCCCCAGCTAAAACATATAATTCTTTATAAACCTTGTAACGAGCATTTAAGTCTATTGCAAACCAGTTAATGCGATCACTACCATTAAATTCTGCAGTAGAAAAAGTATTTGTATTACCTATTCCCCATTTTTCATCAAACTCATAAATTAAATCTGCACTTACACCTACTCCATCAATTTCTGTAAGATAACCTACACCAAAACCTGCTTTAAATCCTTGAGCATTAACAGCAGAAATTCCACAAACCATACATATTAAAAAAAGTACTTTTTTCATTCTTAAATTTTTAAAAATTAGAATTCAAAAATACAGTATTTAGCATAATAAAAAAGTGGAAACACTATGTTTCCACTTGATTTTTTGAGTAAAATAAATTATTACAAGAAAGAATATCCTGCCCAGACTTGGAATACATTATTTTGATTCTTGTTATTTGTAAAATCACTATCATTAATATTTGAAACACCCTTATTATAGCGCAATCCACCTATAAATCCATTATCCATTGCATATGAAGCTCCTATGGCAACACCAATGTCTAAACTATTAAATGCATCCTTATTATCAACTTCTACTCCATTATTATTAAAGGCTCGCCCACCATCTGCAGAAAGTAAGAAACCAACTACGGGTCCTAACTCACCACTTAAGCCTTTAATAACATTATACTTTACCAATATTGGCGCATTAATATAATTAAGCTTTTGATCATAGTCATCATCAAAGCCAAATACTCCACCAAATTGACTTCCTTGGGCTGAGTATAATAATTCTGGTTGAATAGAAAATTTCATTATTAATGGAATCTCTGCAAAAACCCCTATATGATACGCAATTCTTGAATCAAGACCACCAAGTCCAGCATAAGCATCACCACCTATTGAGGCAACATTTAAACCTGCTTTAGCGCCAAATTTTAAATCCTGAGCTTTAGTCATAGTTAAAGCAAAAATTGATAGACATACTACTAAAATTGATTTTTTCATTTTTTTTTGTTTTAGTTATTACTTGTTTGTAATTAATGTTTACAAATAAAAAATGGTTAACAATTAAAATGCACCAAATTTACTTGTAAATTTAATCAACTGGTTTCTAGATAAATATAACAATAAATATTAAAGCATATATCCACGTAGGATTTTATTTACTTTTACAAAATGAAATGGAACCAAGCCCTAAAATCTTATCAAGACTATTTGCGCATTGAGCGTGGGCTTTCACTCAACTCAATAAATAGCTATTCATTAGATATAAAAAAACTAATGAATTGGCTTGAAATAAATAATAGTAAAGAGTCGCCTATAAAAATTTCTTCGGAAACGTTACAACAATTTATATACACGATTGCAAAAGAAGTAAACCCGCGCTCGCAGAGTAGAATAATCTCTGGTTTAAAAGGTTTTTTTAATTATTTAATCTTTGAGGATTTAAGAACTACAAATCCTTTAGAACTTATCGAAGCACCAAAAATAGGACGAAAACTTCCTGACACACTTGCTGTTGAAGAAATTGACTTTTTAATTTCTGCTATAGATTTAAGTAGTCCTCAAGGAGAAAGAAATAGAGCCATATTAGAAACCCTTTACGGTTGTGGCTTACGTGTAAGTGAACTGACCACCCTTAAAATTTCAGATTTATTCTTTGAAGAAGGCTTTATTAAAATTACTGGAAAAGGAGATAAACAACGCTTTGTCCCCATTGGTGACAACACTATTAGATACATTAATCTTTATAGAAAAGAAGTGCGCGTCCATCAAAAAATTAAAGCAGAAGCGAACGACACCTTATTTCTCAATAGACGTGGTAACGGCCTTACTCGCGCAATGATTTTTACCATAATTAAACAACTTGCCGAAATTTCTGGTATTAGGAAGACAATTAGTCCGCATACCTTTCGTCATTCATTTGCTACTCACCTTTTAGAAAACGGAGCAGACCTTCGTGCTATTCAACAAATGTTAGGGCACGAAAGTATTACTACTACCGAAATTTATACTCATATTGAAACTTCATTTTTAACCGAAACTATAAATAAGTTTCATCCCCGTAAGGATTCTTAGGATAGCTATCTTTTACATGGGTATTCATTTCCGAAGCAAAAAATTAATTTAGTATTTTTTTCTCTGCAATATTGTTGAATACAAGCCTATATATAAAAAAACAGGAAGATAAAAACCTAAATAAGTTACTTCGCGGCGATTTAAAATTTGGTTTCTCATTGATTATCGCGGACATAATTGTCTCGTTTACTTACAAATCAAATTATATATTCAAATTTCAATAAAAAAAAAGACCCCAAACGGGGTCTCTTCGTTAAAATTATATATATAAATTAATTATTTCGCGATATTCACTGCTCTTGTTTCCCTAATCACAGTTACTTTTACTTGACCTGGGTAGGTCATATCTGTTTGAATTTTTTGTGAAATTTCAAAAGATAATTGTGCTGCTTTTTCATCTGTTACTTTTTCACTTTCAACCATTACGCGTAACTCTCTACCTGCTTGGATAGCATATGCTTTATTTACACCACCAAATCCAAAAGCAATATCTTCTAAGTCTTTTAAACGCTGAATATAGCTATCAAGTACTTGACGTCTTGCTCCTGGTCTTGCTCCACTAATAGCATCACAAACTTGCACTATTGGTGACAGCAAGCTTGTCATTTCAATTTCATCGTGGTGAGCTCCAATGGCGTTACACACTTCTGGTTTTTCACCATATTTTTCAGCCCATTGCATTCCTAAGATTGCGTGAGGAACTTCCGTTTCAGATTCTGGCACTTTACCTATATCGTGTAATAAACCTGCACGTTTGGCTAATTTTGAGTTCAACCCTAACTCACTTGCCATTACACCACAAAGTTTTGCAACTTCTCTTGAATGTTGTAATAAATTTTGACCATAAGAAGAACGGTATTTCATACGTCCTACTGCTTTAATCAATTCTGGTTGTAAACCATGAATTCCTAAATCAATTACTGTACGTTTTCCAACTTCAATAATCTCTTCTTCAATTTGTTTTGTTGTCTTTTTTACTATTTCTTCGATACGCGCTGGATGAATTCTTCCATCTGTTACTAATTTATGTAATGACAAGCGTGCAATTTCTCTACGCACACTGTCAAAACAAGAAAGAATAATAGCGTCTGGGGTATCATCAACGATAATCTCAACACCGGTAGCAGCTTCAATAGCTCTAATATTTCGACCTTCGCGCCCAATAATTCTACCTTTTACATCATCACTTTCTAGGTTAAAAACAGATACACAATTTTCAACAGCCTCTTCTGTTCCTATACGTTGAATTGTGGTAATAATAATTTTCTTTGCTTCTTGTTGGGCAGTCATTTTAGCTTCTTCAACAGAGTTCTGCACAAATGCCATGGCATCTGTCTTCGCCTCTTCTTTTAAGCTGTGCATTAATTGTTCTTTAGCCTCATCTGCAGATAGACTTGAAATTACCTCTAATTGTTCAATTTGCGATCGGTGCATTTTGTCAACTTCAGATTTCTTTTTATCCAAAACAGAGAGACGTTCATCATAGTCCTTTTTCTTATTCTCTAGGTCAGATTTTTTATTTTCAAGATCAGCATTAGACTTTTTGTTCTTTGCTAACTCGCTAGAAATCTGCGATTCTTTATCTCTAATTCTTTTTTCTGCATCGCCCATTTTTTTGTCGCGACTATTAATTACTTTTTCATGTTCACTTTTTAATTCAAAGAATTTTTCCTTGGCTTGAAGCATTTTATCCTTCTTAATAGACTCTCCTTCAATAGTAGCTTCTTTGACTATACTTGCAGCTTCTTTTTTAGCAGAAGCTACAGTTTGAGAAGCGTTGTTTTTTTCAAGCATTTTAGCTATCAAAAAACCTATTGCTAGGCCAACAATACCTATTATTATGTACATCACTATATCATTCATTATTCTATATTTAGTTTGGTTTAGGTGTTTAATTATTAGTTTTTAACATCAAATTACAAGGCATAAAAAAGCCTACAAAAATATTTGATTTGTGTAAACTCCAATGAAAAAAAGTTTAGGGCTAACAAACTGCTCAAGAATCCGCTCAAAGACGGCCCGCTTTTACAATTCTAACTCACCCTTCTCAAAAGAATCTCTGTTGAGTTTACCAAAATGTATATTAATGTAGGCAGTAACCTATTTTATGTAAAGAACGTTACGATAATTGCTTTTGCAACAAATCATTAAGAGCACTAATTTTTTGCTCTACTTGGGTTGTATCAGTCAAATTATCAATATTTTTTTGCTCCACTTGCGCTGCAAATTGTAAGGCAGACATTGCTAAAACATCTTGCTTATCTCTTACTGCGTAGCTCTTTTCAAACCTTTTAATCATTGCTTCTATCTTCTTTGCGGCTTTTCTAAGTCCTTCTTCTTGATCTGGATGAATCGTTAATGGATACACACGATCTGCAATAGATAGTTTTATTTTTAATTGGTTTGACATTACTATTTTCTAATCAGAAAGTTGGGTTATACACTGGTCAATTTCCCGAACTAGAGCATTTATTTTGAGTTTTGTATCTCGTTTATACTGGTCGCTGCCAAGCATTGAATTTGCCAATTTTAGCGAATCACAAGTACTTCTCCACTCCTCAATTTCCTTTTGAGATGTCACTTGCTTTTCTTTCAGCACTTTTATTTCCGCGGCTAGAGCTGCTTTTTGCTGTTGTAAATTTGTGTATTTATGCAACAGCTTGCTAACTCTATTCTCCAGCGTATCAACATGTTCTGAAAGCGTACTCATTAACTGGTTATTTCAATCCTATTGTCACAAAGTTAAACTACATTAACGAATAAGCAAACCTTTTGCGTTAATTTTTGTAATATTGGATATCTATCACAATATTTGCCAACTACTCCCCGTATATTAAGCATCTAGTAGTTATTCGATGAAAACAATTATAACAGTCCTTTTACTTAGTTCAATTTCAATATGTGCACAAAGTCTTCCTCAAGATTATTTTGACTCGCCTTTAGATATTCCTCTCATTCTTTCTGGAAGTTTTGGAGAATTACGAAGCAACCACTTTCATAGTGGACTCGATATCAAAACACAACAAAGAGAAGGGGTTCCTATCTATGCTCCAGCAGATGGTTTTATAAACCGTATAAAGGTTGCGCATTATGGCTACGGAAAAGCGCTATATATTAAGCACCCTAATGGCTATGCTACCGTTTACGCTCACCTTAGAGAGTATGCTGGCGAAATTGAAGCATTTGTTAAGAAAGCACAATACGACAAAGAGAAATTTGAAGTTGAGTTATTTCCTGAAGCAACACAATTACCTGTTAAAAAAGGGGCTCTTATAGGTTATACAGGAAACTCAGGTAGTAGTGGTGGTCCACACCTGCATTATGAAATAAGAGATAGCGCATCTAGACCTATGAATCCCATGCTTTTTGGGGTTGACATTCCTGATACGAAAAAACCTATTGTAACAACAGTAATGGCGTACCCTTTAGAAGAGAATGCTATTATAAACGGTTTTAAAAATCCTGTTAAATTAAGACTTATTTTACAAAAAGATGGTTCATACAAAACAGAGAAAGTTATAGCTTACGGAAAAATAGGATTTGGAATAAATACAGTTGACCAAATGAACGGAGCATCAAACAAAAATGGAGTGTATCAAATAAAGACTCATTTTAATGGTGAAGAAAAAGTAGATATACGATTTGAGAAATTTTCATTTGGTGAAACTCGTTATTTAAACCGCTACATTGATTACAATAGCTACAAAGTTAATAGAGATAGAGTTCAAAAGCTATTTAGAGAACCCAACAATCCACTAAGTATTTTTAAATATGAAAATAATAAGGGTGTTATTGAAGTTGAAAATGGGTTTAGCTCTAATTTTAATATTGAAGTAACAGACTTTAAAGGAAATGCTACATTAGTATCAATACCAGTGGAGGGTAAAACAGCAGAAATTTCAGAAGAAAAAGTAATTGATGACTCCTTAGAGTTTGTACAGTCTAATCAGCCAACGACGATAAATACAGGAAAGTTTACTATCTATATTCCTAAAAAGGCATTTTACGAAGACACCTATCTTTCTATAAATACAAGTGGCGATACATTACATTTTCATGAAGATATAATACCTGTTCATAAAAATATTTCAGTAAGCATGAGTATTGAAAACTATACAGGCGCTGATAAAAGTAAGTTGTTTATAGCACGATTAAATTACAGAGGCGATCCATATTACAACACCACACGCCTTAAAGGAAATGTCCTCACAGCACGTACTCGCACATTAGGTAATTATGCACTTGTTGCAGACACAACGTCACCTAAAATAAAGGCCGTAAATTTTACTGCGGGTAAATGGATAAGCAACAATAAAACCCTTAAAATTAAAATTGATGATGATTTGAGCGGGATTAGTTCTTATCGAGCTACTATCAATGGAAAATTTATATTGATGGAATATAATTACAAGACTGACGTTTTAACTTATGATTTTGATGACGCCATCATTTCAGAAACCGAAAATAATTTGAAATTAATTGTAACCGATAATGTGGGAAATAGCAGTACATTTGAAGCTCAATTTTTCAGAAAACAACTATAAATCTTGCTTTTGAAGACACGCCTATATTCCCTTAGCATAGTATTTTTTTTACTTACCTCTACACTTCTCGCTCAAAATGCGACAATAAAAGGTGTTATATTAGATGAAAACAATTTTCCTGTAGCTGGTGCTAATATTTCCTACGGAAATGTGGGAACCATTACAAATTTTGACGGCTATTACTTGCTTGAAATCCCATCAAATAGTGATGTAATTATTACATTTAGTCATGTCTCAAATAAAGATGTAACTGCAACCTTTAATTTAAGTCCTAATGAGGACTATATTTTTAATCCTGTAATGAAATCTACCGTAGAACAAATTACTACAGTCGTTATAACAGGAAGGGAAAATAAACGTGTTGAAGGAATTACAACAATTAGTCCCGAAACTATAAAAAAAATACCCACAGCAAATAGTGGTGTAGAAACGTTGTTACAATCATTACCCGGTGTAAATAACAACAACGAATTAAGTACTCAATATGCCGTTCGCGGAGGTAATTATGATGAAAATCTAGTTTATGTTAATGAGGTTGAAGTATATCGCCCTTTTTTAATACGTAGTGGTCAACAAGAAGGATTAAGTTTTGTAAATAGCGATATGACCTCTAAGGTTGATTTTTCTGCTGGTGGATTTCAAGCAAAATACGGAGATAAACTTTCTTCTGTTTTAGATATTACATATCGGCGTCCCACTGAGTTTGGAGCTAGTCTAGATCTTAGTTTATTAGGAGCAAGTGCAACTGTTGAAGGCATTTCAAAAAATGGAAGACTCACTGGATTAGTAGGTTTACGTTACCGCGATAATAGTTTATTCGTTAATGCTAAAGAAACCGAAACAAACTACCGTCCTACTTTTGCAGATGGACAAACATATTTGAGCTATAAATTTAATAATAAGTTTGAGTTGAGCTTTTTAGGAAACATAGCTATAAATAATTACAGCTATAGTCCATTAACGCGTCAAACAAATTTTGGCACAATTGCAGACCCTATTGCATTATTAGTTTTTTATGAAGGACAAGAAGAAGATAGATATGATACTTATTTTGGCGCATTAAAAAGTACTTATGTTGTATCACCTAATTATACAGCAAAACTTATTGGATCGATTTACCAAACACAAGAGCAAGAATTTTATGATATTTTAGCACAATACCGCTTAGGTGAAGTTGACACAAACATAGGTAGTGAAACTGCTGGAGACGTAACTTTTAGTGAAGGTATAGGGTCTCAACTTACACATGCTCGCAACAATCTTGATGCATTAATTGTCAACCTAGAACACAAAGGAAATGCTACAATTGGAGAAAATGAAATTGAATATGGAATAAAATACACGCATGAAGATATTCGTGATCGCATTCAAGAATATGAAATTATTGACTCAGCTGGTTTTTCTATTCGTCCGCCAATTATTGATTTTGCAAATCTTCAACCCTATGAACCTTTTACATCTGCAATTGTACCTTATACAGATATTAGAGCAGAAAACGACGTGCAAATTGACAGAATAAGCGGTTATGCACAATGGAGTCGAAGAACTACACTTGGAGAAAGTGATGTATGGTTAAACGCGGGTGTTCGTGGGCATAATTGGACAGTTAGCGGCGATGGTATTGAAAGTACTACTCAAACAGTATTTAGTCCACGTGCCCAAATATCTTTAAAGCCAGATTGGGAAATGGACATGCTTTTTAGATTATCTGGAGGAGTTTATCACCAACCCCCTTTCTATAGAGAGTTGCGTGATTCTACAGGAACGGTTAGACCAGGTGTTAAAGCACAAAAATCTATTCATATTGTCCTCGGAAATGATTACAGCTTTGACCTTTGGGGCAGACCATTTACCCTTAATACAGAAGCATATTATAAAAAACTAACCGATGTCAACCCTTATACATTAGAAAATGTAAGAATTAGATATCGTGCAAATAACAACGCAATAGCATACGCCTACGGATTAGACCTAAGACTTGCTGGGGAATTTGTACCAGGAACTGAAAGCTGGGTAAGTTTAGGATATTTAAAAACTGAAGAAAACATTGATGACCGAGGTTATATTTTTAGACCTACTGATCAACGACTAAAAGTTGGTTTACTACTACAAGATTATGTAAAAGTAATTCCTAACTTAAAAGGTTATTTAAACCTACAATACAACACAGGATTGCCAGGAGGTTCGCCAAGCTACGCAGATCCTTATGACTACCAGCAACGATTACGTGATTACAAACGTGCTGATCTTGGAGTACAATATGTTCTTGTAGATGAAAACAGTCAAAGAGAAAGCGGTCTTTTCAAACCATTTGAAGAGTTAACCATTGGTGCAGAGATATTTAATATTTTTGATGTACAAAACTCTATCACAAATACGTTTGTGAGAGACGTTTATACAAAAGTGCAGTATTCAATCCCTAATTATCTAACACCACGTATTTTTAACGTTAGAGTTACCGCTAAATTTTAAAAAATAAGGCATAGCAAACCCTTATAAAATTGAAGATTTATAAACTTCTATTAAAATAGTATGCTTTAAAATTATTTAAAAAGTATAATGTAAATTAGGAGTTGACAAACTCTTTTAGTGTTTCAACAACATAATCTATTTCATCTTTTGTATTAAAACTTGAAAAAGAAAATCTAATAGATGGTTTTGCCATATCTTCATCGCTTAAAATTTCGGCTAAAACATGAGACCCTTTTGAACTACCACTTTGACAAGCACTTCCTTTTGAGCAAGCAATTCCTTTAAGATCAAGTTGAAATAATAACATTAACCCTTTTTCTGGTGTTACAGGCAAACAAACATTTAATAATGTATATGTGCTTTTTTCATCATCATCGCAAGAGCCATTAAATTGTATTTCTGGGATGTGTAAAGTTAATTGCTCCTTAAAGTATTTTTTTAATTCGCCTATATATGCTTTTTCTTTAGATAAGTTTTGATAGCTAATTTTTAATGCTTCTACCATACCTGCAATTGCATAAACAGCTTCTGTTCCAGCTCGCATGCCACGCTCTTGTTCTCCACCAAAAATAAGTGGTTTCAATCCCGTATTTTTTCTTATAAAAGCAAATCCGGCACCCTTAGGCCCATGAAACTTATGTGCTGCAACAGCTGCAAAATCAACAGGGATTTCTTTAAAATCTAATTCAAAATGCCCTACAGATTGTACTGTATCACTATGAAATAAAGCATTGTATTTTTTACACAACTTTGCAGTTTTATCTAAATCTAAAATGTTTCCAATTTCATTGTTAACATGCATTAATGACACGAGAGTTTTATTTTCTGTATCTGCTAATAATGTTTCTAAATGTATAAAATCAACATGCCCACAATCATCAAGTTCGACGTAATCTACTTTAATACTATGGGTAGATTCTAACTGATTAATACTATAAAGTACAGCGTGGTGTTCAATTTTACTTGAAATAATCCGGGTGACTCCTAAATCTCTCACACAACTGTTGATCACTAGATTATCAGCTTCCGTACCCCCTGATGTAAAAATAATTTCAGAAGGAGAAACGTTTAAAATTTTTGCAACTTCTTTTCTTCCAGTTTCAATGAAACTCTTTGATGAACGTCCATAGGCGTGGGATGAAGAAGGATTTCCATATTCTGTTTTAAGTACTTCAGTCATAGAATAAATAACCTCATTTCTTAACTGAGTGGTTGCTGCACTATCAAAATATACTTTTTTCAAGAGGAGTTTTATTTTTAAAATTTGTAATAAAAACAAAAATACAGATAATATTATGAGTATTGATAGCCACTTATAAAGAATTGCTTTACTTTGTAAATACAATTTATATGTACTATTTATAATGAAAAACATTTGGGGCTTACTCGTAACTATATTCCTATTTATAGGCTGCAACGACGGTGATATTATTATAACAAACTTTGATTTTCAAGATGCCACATTGCAAAACTGTGGTGAAGTTGGAGGCTATGTATTTTTTAAGATTAACCCATCTGTAAATGAGAGTATTTCTTTATTACTACAAGTCAATGATGAGCTTTTTATAGAGACTGGCACACAATCTTTTGAACTTTCAGAAACTACAAACACGATCAACTATCGCAGTTTCGACAATGTAATAACAAGTGACTATTTTTGTAATCCAGTGCCCCCCACAAACCCATTAACTATCACTGAATATTTGGGATATTCTGGTACCGTTAATCTTATTTCTGAAACCGTATTAGATGATAATGATAATATTGAGGAAGAAATTTCAACCTTAGACACAGATAATGATGGGTTACCAAATTATTATGACTTTGATGACGATGGTGATAATGTAGCAACAAGTGTTGAGCTTGGTCCTGATTATCCACGAATTCCCCCAAGGGATACTGATGGTGATGGAATACCAGATTATTTAGACAATGATGATGACGGGGATGGTGTTTTAACCATTAATGAAGACACAAACGGAAATATGAATCCGCTCGACGATGTTTCGGATATTGACGTTGGCGCTGATTATCTTAATAATAATATAACTACATCAACACCAGCAACAGGTTATAGAGAACATAGCTATAACAGAACTAGCGACGGTGCAATTATCATTAATGACTTGACACTATTTAATGAAGATGAAGAATTAACCTTTGAAGTTTTTAATTTAGGAGCAATTGATAATGTTAGAAATGAGACTATTCTAATAACTCCAGATTTTTAGGGGCTTACATTCTGAAATATATAAACTTCAGTAGCACCTCTCCCGTATTTTTGATAGTTTGCATCGTTATAAGAAACGTTTTCATATTTACGAAATAAGAACTCCAATTCTGTCCTAAGAACACCTTCACCCACACCGTGAATAAACACTACACGTTGAATTTTTTTTAGCATAGCAAATTCTAATTGTCGCCTTGCCGTATCTATCTGTATTTCAAGCATATCATAATTAGACATTCCTTTTTCATTATGAACTAATTGATGTATATGAAGATCTACTTCCATTGGTGGTAACGTGCGCTCTTTTGGTTTAACACGTGTGTTCTTCTTTGGACGTTTTTCTTGTTTTTCAAATTTCACCTCTTGTGGATTGAAAGTATGAAATTCTCTATTGTTAATTTCCGAAGAAATTACAACAAGTTCAGATTTATGGAATTCCATTTCAAAACCATCTTCAGTTTCAACTGTTATTTTATCCTCATCAATTTGTTGAATAATACCAGAAAATACATCATCAAGAACCATTATTTTATCTCCAACTTTCATACTCAAATTCTTTATAAATATCAAAAATACC
The DNA here is from genome assembly GCF_009014635.1 of Patiriisocius marinistellae. GTDB lineage: Bacteria > Bacteroidota > Bacteroidia > Flavobacteriales > Flavobacteriaceae > Patiriisocius > Patiriisocius marinistellae. Next base: position 358,909 of record NZ_BKCF01000003.1, read on the forward strand.
TTCAAATTTTATTACCTAAGGCATATAAATCAATGTATTTCGTCGAAAAGTGACGAATATTTTTCCTACACATACCATAATTACTTAAATTTATCGCGTAACAAAAATATTTGACCCCCAAATCCAAATATTTTATTAAATTGAGAATATGAAAACCCTACTACTTACCGCTGTTTCAGCAATTGCAGTTACTTCAATTGCTACAGCTCAATTATCTGTCTCCCCCAATGCAACGACATCTACCGATAGTTATATATATGCCTCAGATGTAAGCATATACGTAGAAGGTTATGTTCGTTTAGTAGAAAATAATAATAATTCTGATACCGAAGCAAGTATGTACTTGCGTAATCAAGCCCAACTTCTTCAAGGAGGGAGTGATAATCAAAATAGAGGAACTGGTACAATATCTGTTCATCAAGATAGTAATTCTGATGCGTATGACTATAACTTATGGGCTTCACCGGTTAGCGTTCCTGTGGCATCTTTTGGTAACGATCGTTTTGGTATATCTAGATTATATCAATCTACAGGTGTAACAAGTGCAAATTCTGCAATTTTGAAGTCTGGTCATAATGGTGTATCTAATCCATTACAAATTTCATCAAGATGGTTTTATCGTTGGGCTCCAGCATCACAAGGTTTTGTTCGAGTAAATAGTGCAGATATTATTCCTGCTGGTTATGGGTATATTATGAAAGGAACTGATATTACTGCAGGAAATGTACCAGAGACACAAAATCAAAATTATGATTTTAGAGGACGTCCTAATAGCGGTGATATCTCAGTTGCACTTTATCCTGTGGGATCTAATGATGAAGGGAATACTTTAACCGGAAACCCTTATCCTTCTGCACTAGATTTAAATGCTTTTTTTTATGACCCAGCAAATGCAGGGAAATTTAGCATGATTCAATATTATGATGAAGATAGAACAATTAACTCTCATGCACACGTAGATAATAAATCTGGTTATAGCACTTGGGCTCCTGGCCCACAAAGTACTATTGCTCCAGGACAACCTGGATATAATCCTGGTACTTATACTGTTGGTGTTTTTCAAAATTTTGACAGTGCTGGAAACCCAATTGGATCAACCGGAGTGGATGCAGAACAAGTAGATGGGAGAAGAATGGCGCCTATAGCTCAAGGTTTTTTTATTAAGTCATTACCTTCTGTCACATCACAAACAACTTTAACTTATAAAAATAGCCATCGCCGTTTTGTTAAAGAGGCAGTTGATATTTCTGAGTTTAAAAATCAAGAAGGCCAATCATCAATCTCTTCTAATTTTGAATCTTCTCATAACCCTTTAGGAGGAAATACCATCGACCCAACCAATCCAGAAGCTGCATTTTTTGCACCCCAGATTAGAATTAACACTTATATGGGTACTTCCCACATGAGACAAACTGTATTAATGCTGCACAATGATACCACAGATGGTTTTGATTTAGGGTGGGATGCTATTAGTCCAATGGATGCAACATCTGAGATGTATTTCGCCGTTATGACTCCATGGCACGATAGAGATCCTTTTCCATTTGTTATTAATTCAATACCTTTTGATAATATTTCAAAACAAGTACCTATTACATTTGAAATTGAAGAAGAAATGACTGTCACGGTTACTGGTATTGAAGAAAATGACCTTCCTGTTGATCATATATATGTTTATGATAATTTAAATGATACTTATCAAGAAATAACTGGAAATAATGCAGCATCTTACTTATTACAACAAGGTGTTTATGAGGACAGATTCTTTATAGTTTTTACAAAATACGAAATAGGTCAAGCTTCTAGAGGTCAAACTAAAGGAGCTGAAGAAGGAGGAAAAGAAGCTATTAACTTCTTTCAAAATAATAGACAAGCACAATTAGAAATTTCAAACCCTGAAGGATACGAAATTAAAAGTGCTGCAATTTTTGATATGACGGGTAGATTAGTTTTAACTCAACAAAACTTAGGTAATAATAGAAATTTACAATTCCCTACAGGTACGTTTAGTAATGGTGTTTATTTAGTTGTTTTGACAACCGACAGCGATGAAATTATTGATTACAAAATTATTGTAGAAAATAGATAAAAATTGTTTATTTATAGGTATGGAAGATTTTATGTTACCCTGCCTTAATAAAAAACTTTTCGGATTAGAATGTTTTGGCTGTGGCTTTCAAAGAGCTACAGCCTTACTTTTTAGAGGTGAGTTCATTGATGCTTTTAAAATGTATCCAGCAATTTATACCCTACTCTTATTTGGGCTCTTTGTTTTTGCCAGCATGATTTGGAATATTAAATACGCTTACAAAATTAAAATTGCCTTTGCTATCCTAAATGGTGTCATTATCCTTGTGAGTTATTTCTACAAGATGAGCTTCTTATTTTAGTACATCAAATTTTTAGATTATTTTTAAGTACTAAACCAAACGACAAATTACTATGGAACAACAAACACTACCCAATTCGCAGGCAATACTCATCTTAGGGATATTATCAATTCCACTATGCTGTTGTTACGGAATTCCCGCATTAGTACTAGGTATCATTGCTATAGTCCTTGCAAAAAAAGCAACTGATTTGCACAATGAAAATCCTGAAATGTACAAAGGTTTTCAAAATGTAAAGACCGGTAAAATCCTTGCAATTATTGGTATATCACTTGGTGTAATATACATTATAATTAACATTGCTATGATTGCAATTTATGGATTTGATGGCCTTCAAGAAATGCAACAGGAAATGTTACAACAATATAACCTAGAAGGATAGTAATAGTTAATAAATAAATTAAAGGGAGCGATATTAATTAAATATTGCTCCCTTTTTTATTTTAAATTTCTTAGGAAATTTTAAATCTCAAATTCTTTAAGCGTTTTAATAATAATATTAATACACTCATCAAGTTGTGTTTCAGTCATAACTAAAGGTGGTGCAAAACGAATTATATTACCATGAGTAGGTTTTGCTAACAGACCATTATCTCTCAATTTCATACAAATATTCCAAGCCGTTTCACTGTCCTCATCATCATTTATAACAATGGCATTAAGTAATCCACGACCACGAACTAAATTGCAAATACCGCTCGTTTCAATATAATCATTTAACTTTTTTCTAAAGATATTACCTAGTTTATCTGCTCTATCTGCAAGATTTTCATCTGTAACAACTTCTAATGCTGCCATTGCAACTGCCGCTGCAACAGGGTTTCCACCAAAGGTTGATCCATGGTTTCCTGGCTTAATAACCTCCATAATATGGTCATTAGCTAAGACAGCAGAGACTGGATAAGCTCCTCCACTCAATGCTTTACCTAATATTAAAACATCTGGCTTAACATCTGGTGTTCCGCTACAATCTTTCTTTGGGCAACTACAATTTCCGCAAGTTGCTAATAAACGTCCTGTTCTCGCAATACCAGTTTGTACTTCATCAGCTATAAACAATACATTATGTTTTTCACAAAGTGTTTTTGCCTTTTTCAAATAATCATCAGACGGAACATAAACTCCAGCTTCTCCTTGTATAGGCTCAACTAAAAAGCCTGCGATATTTTTATTATTTTTAAAAACTTTTTCTAAAGCTTCATAATTGTCATATTCAACTTTTATAAACCCTTTAGTATAGGGACCAAAATTCTTTCGGGCGACAGGGTCATTTGAAAAAGAAATAATTGTAGTGGTTCTTCCATGGAAATTATTTTCACAAACTATAATTTCAGCTTCATTTTCATCAATTCCTTTTTTCTCATAAGCCCATTTTCTACATAATTTTAAAGCTGTTTCAACTGCTTCAGCCCCAGTATTCATTGGTAATATTTTATCAAATTTAAAATATTCTGCCGCAAACTTTTCATACTTACCTAACATATCATTATGAAAGGCTCTAGAGGTAAGTGCTAAAGTTTTTGATTGGTCAATCATTGCATCTACAATATGTGGATGACAATGCCCTTGATTAACCGCAGAATATGCAGATAAAAAATCAAAATATTTTTTTCCGTCAACATCCCACACATATACTCCTTCTCCTTTGTTTAAGACAACCGGAAGTGGGTGATAATTATGGGCTCCATACTTGTTTTCTAAATCAATCGCCTGCTGCGATAAGGACTGTTCTGTTACAGACATAACATTAAATTTTTAAAAATGAAAATTATAAAATTCCTACTATACCTTTATCCTTTCGAAAGCTCGAAAATTCAGCGGAGGAGAGAAATCATCCTTGCCTGCAAATTAATAAAATTTGATATAAAATGTAAAGTAAACTTGGTACTTTTGCGTTTATGGGAAGAAAAAAAACAAATAGAGTTATTTTAGAAAACTTAACCGTTATTGATGCCGGAGCAAAAGGAAAAGCAGTTGCAAAAGCTGAAGATGGAAGAGTTGTTTTTATTAATAATGCTATTCCTGGTGATGTGGTTGATGTACAGACAACTAAAAAACGTAAGGCATATTTTGAAGGGAATGCTATTTCATTTTCAAAACTTTCAGATAAACGTGTAGAGCCTGCTTGTGAACATTTTGGCACATGTGGTGGATGCAAATGGCAAAGTATGGGCTACGAACATCAATTATACTATAAACAAAAAGAGGTTGAAAATAATTTAAAAAGGCTTGGTAAAATTGAGTTACCAGAGCTCTCCCCTATTTTAGGCTCTGCTGAGCAATATTTTTATCGTAATAAAATGGAGTTTTCTTTTAGTGATAGCAAATGGCTTACACTTGAGCAAATTAAAAGCGACGTAATTGTTGAAGATAAAAATGCCCTTGGTTTTCATATTCCTGGAATGTGGGATAAAATTCTTGATTTAAATAAATGTCATTTACAACGTGACCCTAGTAACGCCATTAGGGATTTTGTTAAGGCTAAAGCCGAAATATTAGATATTCCTTTTTTTAATGCCCGTAATCAAACAGGTGTTTTAAGAACTTTAATGATTAGAACATCTACTACAGGAGAAGTAATGGTTTTAATCCAGTTTTTTAAAGAAGATAAAAATAAAAGAGAAGCTTTACTTGAAGCTATCAAAAATAAATTTTCAGAAATTTCAGCTTTGCTATATGTCATTAACGGAAAAGGAAATGACACAATATATGATCAAGAAGTTCTTGTTCACAGTGGGAAAGACCATATATTTGAGGAAATGGAAGGGCTTACGTTTAAAATAAATGCAAAGTCTTTTTATCAAACCAATAGTGAACAAGCTTATGAGCTTTATAAAATAACTAGAGATTTTGCAGGTCTTAAAGGTGATGAACTTGTTTTTGATTTATACACAGGTACAGGAACAATTGCACAATTTGTAGCAAAAAATGCTAAAAAAGTCATTGGTGTTGAAGCAGTCCCAGATGCAATTAAAGCTGCAAAAGAGAATGCAGAACGTAACGGGATTACCAACTGCGAATTTTACGTGGGTGATATGAAAAAGGTGTTCAATGAACAATTTATAGCTATACACGGTGTGGCAGATGTTGTTATTACTGACCCTCCCAGAGATGGAATGCATGCAGATGTTGTTGCTCAGCTCTTAAGCTTAGCACCTCAAAAAATTGTATATGTTAGTTGTAATAGTGCAACACAAGCAAGAGATCTTGCGTTATTAGATAGTCATTATAAAGTAACTAAAGTACAGCCAGTTGATATGTTTCCACAAACTCACCATGTTGAAAATGTAGTATTGCTTGAAAAAAGAAACGATTAGGATTAATAACTATGAGGATAAATATAATTAAAGCTCTTTCAATTTTCTTATTTATTATCACACTTTATAGTGGGTGTACTAGAGATGACATTTGCCCAGAAGGCTCACAATCAACTCCGCAGTTAATTTTAAAATTTAGAGATATTTCAAATCCCACTCAAATAAAATCTGTGACAAATTTGAGTGTAAAACTTACAAGTACACAACAAGAAATTTTCACACCAAGAACAGATACTATATTTCAAATACCACTTAATGCAGCTACTACAATGCAGCAATATAGTTTTACAAGAGATGCTTCTGGTAGTAACCCTAATACAGATTTTGCTACTTTAAATTATGAGCGTGGTGAAGATGTTTACATTAATAGAGCTTGTTCTTTTATTACCACTTTTGAAAATGTTTCCATTTCAGTACAAGGAGAAGGAACAGCAAACTGGATGCTTAATTCAGAAATTACTAACTCAACTGTAGAAAATGAAGACGTTACGCATATTACTATTTTTCATTAGTACAGTTTTAATTTCTAATATTTCAGTAGCACAAACTGAAACCATAGAACCTAATGATACCATTACTCAACCTATTAAATATGGATTGCGAGTAGGGGTTGATATTTCTAAACCAATAAGATCTTTATTAGATAAAGACTATAGTGGATTTGAAATTACTGGGGATTTCAGATTTAGAGAAAAGTTTTACCTGGCTGCGGAAATAGGAAATGAAAAAAAAGATTATTTTGAACCTAACTTAAATGCAAGTACTAGTGGTAGTTATATAAAACTAGGTGTTGATTATAACGCTTACAACAATTGGCTTGGATTGAACAATGCTATTTTCACTGGCTTAAGATATGGTGCATCATCATTTAAACAAGAGTTGCTCGCTTACACAATTTACACTACAAATCAAACATTCCCTACTACAGCAATTGTGGAACCGCAAGAGTTTACAGGTTTAACAGCAAGTTGGGTTGAATTTATAGCGGGCGTTAAAACCGAAATTTATAAAAACTTATACCTTTCAATCAATGTACAATTGAAAAGACAGATTGGTGAAAAAACTCCTGAAGGTTTTGATAATCTTTATATTCCTGGTTTTAATAAAACTTATGATTTTAGTGAATTTGGAGTGGGATATGGGTACACTGTATCTTATTTAGTTCCCATTTTTACTAAGTAATATCACGTTTGCTAAACTTTCTACTACCTGCGTACATCTCATATTTTACAAACTTGCTTTCTAATGCACCATTAAAAAGTTTTATCTTTTTTGATGGCCGCAATCCTACAAATTTTAATGCTTCAAGGTTTGATGTGATAAGCCATGCTTGAGTATCTTCGTAATTACGCTTTAAGGTATTTCCTATCTGTCCATAAAAATGTTCTACATCGCGTATAGAAATTCTCTCGTCGTAAGGAGGGTTAAAAACCATAAAAAGAGGTCTTTCTTGTAGCTTTTCCGTTTGGAAAAAATCTGCTTTTTTGATGGTAATAAATTCACTCAAGTTTGCAGCAGCAATATTTTCTTTAGCTTTTTCAATGGCATTTGCATCATTATCGTAACCGTAAATTTTAAAATGAAATTCTTTTATTTTTTTTAATGCTGCATTTTCAATGAGTTCATATAAATCTACATCAAAATCTGGCCATGTTTCAAAACCAAATTCTTCCACATTCAAATTAGGTGGAATATTACAAGCAATCATGGCTGCTTCACATAAAATAGTACCACTTCCACACATAGGATCCATAAAATCACATTGACCAGACCATCCAGTTTTCATTATCATACCTGCGGCAAGAACTTCATTAATAGGAGCTAATGTATTTGCAACTTTATAACCACGTTTATGTAATGATTGACCTGAACTATCTAAAGAAACAGTGCAAATATTTCTATCAATGTGGATATTGATTCTTAATGTAGGATGGTCAAGATCAACATTAGGGCGCTCCCCTTCCATGTCTCTAAATCTATCTACGATTGCATCTTTCGTTTTTAATGAAATATATTGCGAATGCGTAAAATAATCTGAAAAAACAGTAGAGTTAACTGCAAGTGTTCCAGTTACAGACATATACTTCTGCCAATTGATATTATATATTTTTTCATATAAATCATCCTCTTTAAAAACATTGAAAGCCGCAATAGGCTTTAAAATTTTTATGGCAGTTCTACAGCACAGATTAGCTTTGTACATAAAGCCAGTATCTCCTTCAAAACTCACATTCCGAGTTCCTATTTCAATTTCTGACGCTCCAAGTTGTCTTAATTCTTGTGCTAAAATCTCCTCCATCCCAAAGAGAGTCTTCGCTACCATTTTGAAGTTTTTATTCATAATATATCAATCGTTGAACTGCAAAAATACAGTATTTTTGCACCCCAATACCCGTCTATGCAAAAAGAAGATTTTAATTGGTTTACCTCTTGGTTTGATAGCCCATATTATCACGTACTTTATAAAGATCGTGATTATGAAGAAGCAGGCACGTTTATAAAAAAACTTACATCATTTTTAGATTTAAAGAACAATGCAACAGTTTTAGATTTAGCTTGCGGAAAAGGAAGGCACTCAAAACACTTAGCAACATTAGGATATAATGTAACAGGTGTTGATTTATCGCCTAATAGTATAAAGGCTGCAAAAGCATTTGAGACTAAAAATTTGAAATTTGAAATCCATGATATGTGTATAGCATATTCTGGTAAATTTGATGCTATTTTTAATTTGTTCACTAGTTTTGGATATTTTGAAGCCGAAATAGATAACCTGAGAACAATTAAAGCCATTAGAGATTCACTTAAACCAAATGGTTTTGGGATTATTGATTTTTTAAATGTTGAGTTTTTAAAGCAACATTTAGTGCCTTCAGAACAAAAAACTGTAGATGGAATTATATTTCAGATTAAAAGGAAAATTGAAAATAATTTCATCATAAAAGAAATTAGCTTTGAAGCTGATGGAAAAAATTATTTTTATACTGAAAAGGTAAAGGCTTTAACGCTCAATAACTTTAAAAAATATTTTGAAGAAGCAGGTGTTACGTTGAAAAAAACTTTTGGAAATTATCAATTAGACACATTTGACCCTGCATCATCTGAAAGATTAATACTTATTTTTGGTTTATGATTTACATTGCTTTATTTATTGCTGTAATCGCTGGTTATGGGGTTTCTTTGATTTTAAACAAAGGTCAAGTTTCTAAACTTCCATTATTATTGGCTTTTAGTGGTGCATTTTTATTAGCATTAACACTCTTTGAATTACTGCCAGAAGTTTACGAAACCCCATCAAAAAAAATAGGTGTTTTTATAATGGCAGGTATATTATTACAAATTTGCTTAGAGTTTTTTAGCAAAGGTGCAGAGCATGGGCATGTTCATTTACACGGTATAGAAAAAACATTTCCTTGGTTATTATTTATTAGCCTATCTATACACGCATTACTTGAAGGATTTCCTATTGCAGACGGTCACTCAATTTATATTGGAGTCCTTATCCATAAATTTCCTATAGCAATTATACTTTCACTTTTTTTCATTAAAGCAAAATACAGTAAAAGTATTACACTTGCATTTTTGCTGCTTTTTGCTCTTATGACACCGCTTGGTGCTTTTATTGCAGAAAATACATTTGAGTTAAAAAAGTATAGTATTCAAATAAACGCTGTTGTCATTGGTATTTTTTTACATGTCTCAACTACTATTTTATTTGAAAGCAGTAAGGACCATAAATTTAATTTTACAAAACTTGCAACTATTATTTTAGGTGTTCTTATTGCCTATTTTATCTAAGTAATTTTAAGGCAATTATATTTCCGAAGAAAAACCTTAGGTAACTTGGTGGAATATAAATAAAAAATGGCTTAAGCTACCTAGGAGAACAAATATGTGCCAAATCACATGGTTAAAGTATAGTCTATCCCAAACGTAAAATATTATTCCTGCGGTATAAAAACAACCTCCCGTTATAAGCATTGACATTCCATAAGTATCTACTGTTTTGCTCAGCGCATTTATATCTAATATTATTAACCACCCCATAACTAGATAGAGCAGCAGTGAAATAATTTCGAATTTTCCAGTAAAGAATATTTTGAGAATTGTTCCTATAAATGCTATACTCCATACTATAACAAAAAGTAGAGTTCCTCTGCTATTAGTGAGAAACAGCAATGTTACGGGGGAATAAGTTCCTGCTATCAATAGGTAGATACTTATATGGTCTAATTTTCTGAAATAGTTTTTAGTAGCTGGTTTTTTACTGAAATGATATGCGGTTGAGATAAAATACAACACTATTAAAGAAAGTGAGTAAATACCGAGAGCGAAATATGAAATCGGATTCTCAGATTTATTCAAAGACAGCAATAAAACTCCTGATATTGAAAATATGATAAAGCCTATTCCATGACTAAGTGAGTTATATCTTTCTTCTAGCGGAGTTTGAGCTCTCATTTATATTGATACATATTATAATGTAAAGATACAGTCAAGAAAGCTAAGCAAAAAACAAAGAGCATCCATATGGATACCCTTTGTTATAAAAATTAAAAGTAATTTATTATTTTTTAATAAATCGTTTAGTCAAAGAGCCTTTATCTGTGCTCATTGTAACGAAATATACAGCATTACTTAAATTAGATACGTCAATAGTGGTTGTATTTTGTTGAGAAACTAACTCATTAATAATTACAACTCCTCTTATATCAATAACCTGAATACTTTTAAGTAGTGCATTAGGTGAAGTGATGTTCAATTTGTCTTGAGCAGGGTTAGGGTAAATTGCAATTGACTCAAGTGATAAATCACTAATCCCCAAGGCTTCATTTTCAAATACAATTGTAAAACGTCCCGGGAAATTTCCAGATTCACTACCAAAAGTATAATTGTTTTGTATAAGATTTGTTATCGTATTTGTCAAATTATCAATGAGATAAATTGTTGCACCCGTTATATTATCGCCTTCTCTTTCAGTTAAGGATATTGTGTAAGATTCATCCTGTCCAATTCTTGATGAAAATCCAGCAGTTATGCTAGCTCCATTTGAGAAAGCTTCTCTACTTTGAATAATATAACCTTGATCATTGGATATTTGCGTGTACATTGAAACGGTTGTTGCAATACGCTCTGTATCAAATCCATTATCAAAACCAGCAGTAGCAGCACCAGTAAATACAATTGCTAAATTACTATTATCACTAAATGAATTACTTTTTAAGTTTAACCATAAACGATCTGCTTCTATTGAATTTCTCAATACAGCATCACTCTCAGTTACACGCATATCATTAGTAAATATTACTGGATCATTAGTCATAGCTTTAATTCCAAATCCTTGAGCAGTTGACATAAACTGAGTTGGTGCATTTCCTCCTGTAGTTGAAGCAACACCAGCACCTTCATTACGAACTGATATATCTCTCATATCAAAATCAACCCCTGCTACGTTAGGGTAAATATCCGATGGAACAGTATTATGCTCCCAAAAATATACTTCATTAATTGCGTCATTTCTTGATATAAGTAAATCTGTATCAATAGCGCTTGCGTAAGGATTTGAAAGCATATTAGGACTATCATTAACATCACCTGTAAATGTTGTTGGATATGATATTGTACCACTGTTTAAAGTACCCTCATTAAATAATAAATCATACTCACCTCCAGTAACTAAGTCTGGAGCTGGCCAATACATATAACCTTCAGCAGGATTAAGTGTTCCTGTAAAGGTTAACCAATCGTTTTGATCTGCATCAATAAAATTAGTTGCATCTGGAACTGTCATTCCTAAATCTCCAGCTTCAAAAGCGTTTGTATCATGATTTAGCAATCTGAATCCATCTAAATCAGTCCTGTCAATCTCACTCATAGGACTTCCTATTAACATAAAGTCTCTTGGATCAAGATCTGGGGTTGTTATATTTACATTAATTTCGCCATTATTTAAAGTTACTGCATCTTCATCAATTTGTACAATACTACCTTGATGGTTTACATTTAATGTACCATTAACTGTTATATCTGTATTAATATTAATAAAGTTTCCTGCAGTAACCGTTAATATTCTTCCTGGATTGATGACTAAACTACATGCATTAATATTACCATCATCAACTGTGTTATAAGTTCCGTTAATAATTGCAATATCATTAAATGTTGGGTCATTTGGAGTCCAACTAGAACCGTCCCATGTCACTGTAGATCCAGTACAATCAGGAGAATAAGCACAAATATTAAAATCTCCAGGAGCATCATTATTATATGCATGAACCTCTAAAAAGTATGTTGCGCCAGGTGTTAATCCTTGATAAGAGAATCCTGAAAATCTTACACCAGTTATAATATCATCATTACAAACTAATTGTGTTATACCATCTGTGTCATAAAAAACCATTACAGTATCAAAATTTACAGTATTAGCTTCACTCGTCTCTACAATTATGTTTCCATTTGCAGGAGCTACAAAACTATACCAAACATCATTTTCTAGTCCATCAGTACTTCCACAACTAGCAGCAGTTGATTCTGCAGAATTTGTAGCAAACAATAGTGTTCCTAAAATATTAGAACAAGTAGTGCCAACAACCAAATCTGTTGCATTAGCAAAATTATCATTAACTGGTGGAATTGCTTCTCTTACACATAAATCAAACTCGACGAAGCTATTTAATGCTGTACTCGTGGTTCTAACATTCACTAAATATTCAACATCTTGTATTAAGGTTGCAGTTAAGCTTGTTGAACTACAACTTGTTCCTATTTGATTCAATTCTCCACATAAGCCATCATAAATTGTTATATAAGTACTATTAAAACCAGTATCATTTGTTTCGGTTAAATTAAATAAAAAGTTGCCTGAATTTACTGGGATATATGAATACCACACATCCTTTCCTGATGTAGAACAACCGTCAGGGGCAGTTGTCGTTGCTCCTTCAGTAGTTCCACTTACCTTATTAACACAAGTATCATCTATAGATGCAGTTAATATTTCAGGATTATCACAATCATTGTTTTCTGGGGCAATTAGCTGTACAACACATAAATTAAAATCTACATAACTAGCTGTAGTGCTTGTAGAGCGTACATTGATAAGGTAAGGAATATCTTGATTTAATGTTCCATTGTAAGATGTGCTTGAGCATGATGTGCCTATCTGAGTCAAATTACCACACATACCTGTATAAATTGTAACGTAAGTACTGTTAAAACCAGTATCATTTGTTTCAGAAACAACTACACTATATTGACTTGTTGTAGCAGGTGTAAATGAATACCAAACATCCTTTCCTGAAAAAGAACAACCATCTAAATTTGATATTGTAGCTGCATTTGTAGTACCACTTAATTGATTCTCACATTCAAAATTAGTCGAAGCTATAATTGTTGTTGGACTATCACAAGTATCATTAGCTGGTGGAGTGGAATTTGTAGTAAAAGTTGTTGGACCAACAAAGTCAGTTTCACAATCAGCTTTTACGTAAAAATCATACGACATTTCAGCAATTAGACCTGTAATACTAGCATTTAACGTTGCAACATTCCCATTATCTACTGCTGTGTCTGTTGGTAAATCGCCATTAGCTACAACAACCCATTGATATTCAGTAGTAACAATTCCCTCACTCCAAGATGCTTCGGCAGTAATATCTGTTATAGAATCAATAATTATATTACTTGGTTGTAAACATGAAGGAGCTTCTGTTACTGTCACATCTAAATCAATAGTAACTCCATAAGTGCCATTGTAACAAGGGTTTGGGGTGTTTTGACCACTATCTGCAGTACCGATACGCATTCTATGAATACCCAAAGGCGCTGAGACCGGCAAAATAAATGAGGCATCTAAGGTTGTTGGATTTGCTCCAGATGATACTCCATCAAAAAACTTTTCAGATGCTTCAAAAATTAAATTATCATTTAAGTCAATCCATACATTTGTATCATATGTGAAACCCGTTTGAAATGTTATTTGAAGATTTGTTAATACAGCTTGCTGAATATCTACAGGTACTCCTGTAAAATCTTCATAGGTAACATCGTCTCCTGCACTTGTGAATGTAGTACTATCTATTATAACTTCTGCAATTCCATTATTATCAACACTAGTTGGTATAGAAGTACAATAGCCTGTATAAAATAAAATTGGATCTGAATATTCACTAGTATCGATACCACATATAGCTCTTACATAAACTTCATAAGCTGTATTCTCTGTTAAGGACATAAAATTAACTGAAGGTGTACCAGACAAAGGAGTGCCAGATTCAGTAGGGATACCTGTATCAGCTGTTTGTAAAACATATTCCCAATCAGTTTCAGTAGCACCTGCAGTCCAAGAAACTGTTGCATTTGATGTTGTAACATTTGTAACCATTAAAGCTGAAGGCTCAAGACAACTTGGTAATATGTTAAAAGTAAAGTCATCTAAATAATAAGTATCATTAGTTCCAGTTTGACCATGTCTTACTGCAAAATACGAATCTATTCCAGCAACTATATTTAATTCGATATCCTCATAAGATGAAGATGATAATGTTACCGTGTTTAACACAGTAAAAGTTGAAGCATCAGAAGGGTCTGAAATTGTTCCTACCTCTAATTCTTGTCCTGAAAGACCTTTAGCACTAAAACTTACTTGAACACCATCTGTAGTTAGTTCTACTATTTCAGGAGAAATTAATAAATAATCTCCTGTAATATCATTGTTATTATTAAATCTATAAGATTTGTTCCCAGATTGAGAGTTAAAAGAAGAATTTATTACATAAGTCCACCCTGCTCCCGTATTAATAAAACTCCAACAATTAGGAGCATTTGGAGATGTAGTACCTCCTGTTGTTGTTGTATCAAAATTTTCATTGAATGGAACATTAAATGCACCACAATTAGTAGTAAATAATGAAGCTTCACTATAAACACTCATATCTGTAGGACTGCAAACAGCGCGAACATATACTTCATACTCAGTTGCAGGATTTAGTCCATTGACTTGCGTTGTAGAAATACCATCATTATCCTGTACCAATGTTCCTTCAGTTAATGGATCAAAACCTGGGAGACCAAATTTTATATCCCAACTATTTTCTCCAGTGTTTGCTATCCAAGATAAATCTACACTAGTTGCACTAATGACAGAAGTAGTAAGTTCTGTAGGACTTAAACACGTGGGAGGAGCATTAACAGACCATTGAAAAGTAAAGTCACCAAGTGACGAATTATTATATCCCTCTATAACGATATATATTGTTTGATCAACTCCAGTATCATTTGTCCATTCAGTAACAGCATATTCACCATTACCTGTACCACCATCTATACAAGATAATTCTGTTTCACCTGGGCAAGAACTACTATATGCCACTCTATGTACAGAATCAAAAGTATTTACAGTTTGATTAAAACTAAACTCAAAAGTATTAGGAACTAAAATTTGATAGAACAAATCTCTACCTGCTGTAAGACCGCAACTCAAAGATTCATTTGCAGTGGTCACATTTGTTATCGAAGCTGATAAAGGACTTGTTTCTAAACTCAAATCTATAGCAGTTGCACATGTATTATTTTGTGGAGGCGTTGCATTTGTAGTAAATGATACTGGCCCGACATATTCAATTTCACAATCAGCTTTTATAAAAAAATCGTACGGAGTTTCAGCATTTAATCCAGTAATATTAGTATTTAATGCAGCAGTAGAACCGTTGTCAATAGCTATACCAGTTGATCCATCACCAGAGGCAACAACTAACCATTCATATTCAGCAGTAACAATTCCAGCATCCCAAGATGCCTCCGCAGATATATCTGTCATTGAATTAATAACGGCACTACTAGGTTGTAAACACGTTGGAGGATTAGGAACTATAATTTGAAATGACGCCTCTAGTTCTTCAGGAGTACCATCGCAATTATTACTTTGATCAGTATCCTCATTATCATCAGGAGTAACACCTTCATTATTACCTATTACGTCTCCATAAGCAGTTACAGATATTAATGTTCCATCCCAACTATCATCATACTGATCATAACAGTTAACATAATAAATCCCAGGAGCTAAATCAATATTTTGAATTATAAGTCCTGAGTCATCGCATTGTGTTCCATTACCCTGTCCAAAAACTTGCATCCCTGTACCATCTGGCATTGTCGTAATTGACACCCATTTTTCATTAGGAAAACTTCCACCAGAAGTAGTAATATTAATAGTAGATTGAGCACTAACTTGCAATGAAAAAATAGCAAGACAAGCGATCAATAATAAATTTGTAGTTTTTTTCATAATAATGGGAAATTTTAAAATCTATAAGGTTATTTAATGCTGAAATAAACAGTGAGCAAATTAAAAAAAAAGATTGAACTGGTAATTTAAATCTTAAATTTTAGTTAAAAAACCAATAAAAAGGTTAAAACTTATAAAATATCGTTTAAATACAAGCTAATTGCTTCTTATCGATAATTATCGATAAGAAGCAATTAGTTTTAAAAATGAATTAATCAATAAAATTTAGACTTCAATACGTTAAAATTAAATTAACAAGACAGAAAAAGAATCAGTAAAATTAAATAAGAAAAAATATCATTTTAATATAATAATTTTAGAAAGAGAATTCCAAACTTTAATTTAAGGAATAAGCTTTTAACTCCAATTTTTCAACATTTAAATAGTGCAATTTGACTGGCTAATGAAGGCTCCGAGATACATGCAAAATACTTTGATTTAATAAAATACGAGATTAAAGAGGAAAAGAAACATTTTTATTTTACTGAATTAAGTGAGATTCAAAGTGAATTTAGGGTTTGTAAAACTAAATTCTCAAGGATTCTTTCTAAAAGCTACTGTTCAAGATTTTCCTATTCGAGGAAAGAATGTTTTTTACATATAACAAGAAGCAGATGGCTCAATGAAGTTACAAGTAAATTCGTAACAAGAAACTGGAAGTTAGTAGCAAAAGCAACTAGAATTACTAGTGAGTTCGGTGCTTTTTAAAAAAAATCATTTCCAAGCGCTACTCTTTTAATAGATAGGTTCCGCGTATATAATTTAGCCTTAGATGCATTACAAGAAATTAGAATTAAGTAAAGATGGAAAGCAATAGACGCTATAGAAAATGCTCGAAATAAATAAAAAAATTCAATCCAAAACTACTAAATAATGGTGATACGCTTAAATAACTACTAACCAAAAACAGATACCTGCTATATAAATCAATTACAAAATGGAATAAAAGTTAATCAGAAAAAGTATACACTTTATGCCAAAACTAATCTTGAATAATTAATACTATAAAAGACAAAAAAGACTTTTTTACCAGCTTTAATCAGCTAAATTTCTTTAATTTTTTTATAATAAAAAAGGACCCAATCAATTAAATTGATTGAGTCCTATAAGAAGGCGGCGACCTACTCTCCCACGAGTGCAGTACCATCGGCGCAAACGGGCTTAACTTCTCTGTTCGGAAAGGTAAGAGGTGAGCCCCGTCGCTATAACCACCTTAG
>NZ_BKCF01000004.1 GCF_009014635.1 Patiriisocius marinistellae
CTATCTCATCATCACAGGCTGTGATTTCTGGAAGCACATTAAAAACAGGTACTTGTCCTAATACTAAATTAAAACTGCCAACAGTTGTACAAAGCTCGGCGCCATTAGGGTCACCGTTCTCATAGTTCACTGCACGAACCCAAACAACGGTATTGCTACTTACATAAGCATCTGCAGGAACAATTGGTGCTGTGTTGTTCTGGGCATCTAGCTCACTCTCATGATAACTCAAGTCAACATCAACAAGAGTATTTAAAATCTCTGCGTCTTTACTCGTTAAATCAAAAGTTTCAAAACCATCTCCATCTAAATCACATAAAAAATAATCGCTGATGGGGGAGGTAATAGATGGACTGTCGTTGACTATCAAATTTAAAGGGACTAAATCATCGCAACCTGTAGCATCAAAGACTAATCTTGCCCACACGGTTTGAAAAGAGGCGGTAGTATTGGTAAAGGCATCTGGTGTTACAAATGGAAATGCTCCTATATCTGCAAGTGCTTCAGTTGTGTGAAAAGTAACAGAGGTGCCCGCTTGACCATTTTCAATTTGAGGAATGCGCTGTGTTAAATCAAAAATAGCAAATCCATCAAGTGGGCCATCATCACATAATTCTATATCATCAGGAACCACAGCAATAGGATTAGGACGAAAAGTAATTTCTATCTCATCTGTCACAAAACAAATTCCTTGAAAAGCATCTAACCTATAGGTCCCTGTTTGAGTAGGATTAATAAATGGACCTCCAGCACTAGTTAAAGCAACCCCATTTAAAAACCATTGATACGTAAATGTAGGTCCTAGATCTTGACCTATCGAAACTATATCATTTAAACATTGCAACAAATCTGGACCTAAATCTAATCCTTGTAATGATAAATCAACTAGAAGTTCATCTTCATTATTATTCTCATTGGTTTCCATTATTGTTCCATTACCAGTTCCATCATCATCAACAACAGCTGTTAAAGTAAAAACGACTGGTGTTCCTCCACTGGGTGGAAAGTTGAGTGTTATGGTACCACTCTCAGAACCATCAATAGGTATGATTCCAGCTGTAGTAGTTTGTCCTACTAAAACACCATCTGCATAAAAAGCAATAGGAACACCAGGAGGTAAATCTTCAGTACTGTTTATATTTAAAACTGTATAGTTTACATCTATATCATTATTTTCACACAGTACCCCAATTCCGTCAATTTCAATACTAGCATCAGGAACTTCAGAATTAAAAACTGTGATCACATGATTTATTGCAATTACATCAAGAGTTGTTGTTAAAGCAACATCTACAGATGTATCTCCTGTGTTTACAGCAGCTCCAACATCAAACAAATCAAGATCCATTTGATAATTATTGGGGTTATTACTAAAGCCATTAGTACCATTAAAAACCTGATTAATTGGATTTAGTGCATTTGACATGCGCATACCATTTACACTAAGCGATTCCATAGATACAGTAGGATCATTCATATCGCCCTCCCAAGTTAAAAAACTAATTTTTGCTGAATTTGTACTCGCTATATCTAAACTATTTAAAGTAAAGTTTACATCAATTTCTTCACTTAAATAATCAAAACCATCATAAATAGACACCTGGTTTTGTGTAGAGCTTAAGTCTTCATAAACTACCACCACAGACCAACCTGCAAAACTAGATGCCCCATTGTAATTTTCTGGAGGAGATTCTAATTCTGAAAATGTATACGTTCCATTTCCTTCTGCTTGAACAATAGCTGTAACATCTGCAAAACCGCTAAAAGGATTAGCGAAAAATCCGCCTGATATTAAAAATGTTCTCGTTGCAGTGACAGGTATGCCATTTAAAGCTACTGAAAAATCTTGTTCTGCAATACCTCCTGGTTCTGTTGGAAAATTTGCTGCCCAATAAAGATAAGCTGCTATTACAGTTTGTCCAGGGTTTAATGTTAGCTCTGCATCACTTTCTGATGGAATATTTAAATCTATATTATTAAAATTATCATCAGTGATTAAAGTGTTACCAAATTCTGTAAAATTTACTTGACCATAAAACTGCTCGTACAGAGAAATAGGAACAGCATCTTGAGCAAAAGTAGTAGATATACAAAAAATCAATAATAATTGTAAATGCTTCTTCATGAGAAAGTTATTTATACTAAAATAGCGTAAATTCTATTATTTATAGCTAGTAAATAAATAAAACACACCGTTAATTTATCAATTAACGGTGTGTTTTAAGTCAAATTCTATTTAATAAATTTAAAATAATCTAACAATACTTCATCATTAACCATAGATGGGGTGAAGATTTCAAGAAGTTTTGGACCTTCGGAAATATTAAAAAATGAAGTTAATTGCTCTTTGACAGAAATAGTATTATTAGCAGTATGATACTCAAAACCAAACTGCTCGCACAATTGTTTTGCGGTCATGTTATGTTTTGTTTCAAAAAATTCTTCAAACTTATCTGAGAATTTAGCTTCTGGTAGAATTCTAAAGATACCACCACCTCCGTTATTTACAACGATTATTTTAAAATTTTGAGGTATATAATTATTCCACAAAGCGTTACTGTCATAGAAAAAACTTAAATCTCCCGTAATGAAAATTGTTTGTAATTTTGATGCGTATGCTGCACCAATAGCAGTTGTTGTGCTACCATCGATTCCACTTGTTCCTCGGTTACAAAATATGTGTACGCTTGCATCAAAATTAAATAACTGTGCATACCTAATGGTAGCACTATTACTTAATTGTAATTGTATGTTTTGAGGTAGTTGTTTAAAAATTTGAGCAAAAACAGAGAAATCTGAATATGGAATTCTATTTACATATTGTTCGTGCTTTTCCAAACGTTTATTTTTAATGTCTAACCATTGTGGGTTATAATCACCTTTAAGTTTATTGGTTAATGGCAAAAATTCTTTTAGAAAGCTATTAATATCAATTTTAATATGCTCTTTTAGATTAAAATAAGTATCATAAGCTTTTTTATCATCTATGTGCCAATGAACTGTGGGCGAATAATTTCTTAAAAATGCCTTTATCTTTTTTGATATTATCATCCCTCCAAAAGTGAGTAATATATCTGGTTGTAAATCTTTAAATTCTGCCTCGGTTAGTGGTGCAATTAATTGATCAATTGCTGGAAAGAAATCTGGATGATGAAGATTTGATGTAGTTTCTGTCAATACTATTACACTATCATCTTTTGCTAGCTCATCTAGTAAGTGTTGTTCAATACTTTCTGGTGGAACAACGCCTGCAAGAATTATTTTACGATGTGCATTGTTCCACTGGTTTGCTAATGGTTTTAAAATTTCCGCAGAAAGAATACTTTTTTTATCAATAGTTCTTGCTGGAACATTTTGAGGGTGTACTGTAAGGGTTTCAACGGTACGGTATAATGGTTCACTAAATGGCGCATTGATATGTACAGGACCATTGAGTTCTATCGCTGTGTTTATTGCGATGTTAATTTCGGTTTCATTATGAGTTTGATGCTCTTCACCTTCAATACAATTTGCGCTATACAAAACATGATTGCCATAAACGTTTTCTTGTTGAATGGTTTGACCATCTCCTATTTCTATGAGGTGTGCAGGTCTGTCTGCCGAAATTACAATAAGCGGAATGTCGCTATAAAAAGCCTCTGCTATGGCAGGAAAATAATTTAATAATGCAGAACCAGATGTACATACAAGTACTACTGGTTGTTTAAGTTGCTGGGCTATACCTAGTGCAAAAAATGCTGCGCAACGCTCGTCAACTATTGAAAATTTTTTAAAATTATCGTCACCTACAAACCCTGTAATCAAAGCGGCATTGCGAGAACCTGGAGAAATTACTATATGATCAACTGCTTTTGCGAGACATAGTTGCGTTATGGTCTGAGAAAGGGATTTGTTTGAAAATTTCATTATACAAATGTACAAATGCTTGTCTCATTTTTGAAGAAAAGAATTGAATTTTAGAAACCGAATAATTTATTATTTATAAATAACTCGTAGTTAAACCATAGGTGCAATAACGCTCAACATTGTTGCCATTTTATTTTCGGTTTCTTCCCATTCGGCTTCGGGTTCACTCCCTTGAATAATTCCTCCTCCTACATAAATATAAGCAGTTGTATCTTGGATTTTCATACATCTTAAATTAACAAAAAGGCTTGCCAATTTCTTTTTTCCGTTCACGGTGCCCAAAAAACCTGTGTAATATTCGCGATCGTATCCTTCATTTTTTAATAATATTGACTTTGCCAGTTTTGTGGGTGATCCACATACTGCTGGAGTAGGGTGTAATACAGAGGCAATGTTAGGAATTGTGGAGCGTCCATTTTTTAATACTCCTTGTATATCTGTCTTTAAATGTACTAGAGAACCAGCTACATGAGATTTAGGTCTTGATGTTTTTAAAACAGATGTTAATCGTTGTAAATTAGTTACTATTGAATCTGTCACTAATTGTTGCTCAAATTGTTCTTTATAACTCCAGACTGGCGTTTTATTTTCTATATTTTTTTGTGTTGCTGCAAGTGCCATTGTTGAGAACGAAATTCCATCGCATGAGAAAAGTACTTCGGGAGTAGCTCCACACCAGAGTCCTGTGTTAGGATGATACCATATGTATCTAAATGCAGAAAGATTAGTGTTTAAAAGTTCGTTGACTAATAATTCAAAATTAATATTAGGAATTGACACAGCCTTTCTTCTAGACGCAACAACCTTCACCACACTCTTAGTACTTATTGAGTCAATTATATTTTGAATAAAATCTTTATAGCGCTGCTCCTCTACTGGATCTGAATTTAAGGTTATAGTTTTTTGAGTAGTAAATTGAACTGCTATGTTTGACTCTAAAACTGTAGCAGTATCTTTCAAAATACACAGTGCCTCTTCTTTATAATCGAAAGGCGCAAAAACAAAAGATTCTTCACTAAAGTCTTTTGTTGAATATGCAACTGCATCTTGTTGTAAATAGGCAGTAACCCGATTGTCATTGGGTTGTGAAAATAAAACAAATGGCAAGTTTTTTTGCCAATGTTTTTCTACAGAAAGGATAAATTGAGGAAGTATCATTAATTTATCTACGTAAAGTGAGCGTTGTTAGTTTTACCATAGATATTAATTCTTCATTTTCATTCTCAATAGCAATATGCCATAATTGTGTTGTACGCCCTTTATGCAAAATTTTTGCTTTTGCGTATACAAACCCTTCTTTAATACTCTTTATGTGATTTGCTGAAATTTCAATCCCACGTATTGCAACATCTTTTTCATTTAAAAAGATAAATGCTCCTGCACTTCCCACACTCTCAGCAAGCGCTACTGAAGCCCCACCATGCAAAACTCCATCTGGTTGATGTACTCGTGAGTTAACTGGCATCTTTGCCGTTACAGTATCTTCGGAAATATTAATAAATTCAATATTAAGTGTTTCCATTAATGTGTTTTTACACATGTTGTTACACTTTTTTAAAATTTCGGCTTTATTTAAACCCATTACCTTTCATTAAATTACATTTGTAAAGCTACAAAACCCCTTTTAAATGGCTATTGAAAAATCAGTAAATTATACAAGTAAAAACACTTTTGAAACACTAAATAAACTAACTCCAAAAACCAAAAATGTATGGTTTGTTTTTCATGGTTTAGGATATTTAAGCCGGTACTTTTTAAAAAGCTTTGAAACATTAAATAATGAAGAAAATTACATCATAGCGCCTCAAGCACCTTCAAAATTTTATTTAGGGAGCAAGTTCAAACATGTAGGAGCTTGTTGGCTCACTAAGGAAAATACTGCTGTTGAAAAAGAAAATGTACTGCGTTATATTGATGCGGTTTATGAAGCTGAAATTTCAGAAACACCTATAAATTTTATTGTTTTAGGTTATTCGCAAGGTGTATCAATTGCAACGAGGTGGCTAGCCTCTAGAAAAATTCAATGCAAGCAACTTATTTTACATAGTGGCGCCATTCCAGTGGAGCTTACTCCTGATGATTTTGAGTTTTTGAGTCCTACAACTATGGTAACTTATCTTTACGGTGATGCAGATGAATATATTACCGAAGCTAAGAAAACCGAAGAAAATTTAAAAGGCGACAAGTTATTTGGTAATAGACTTGAAACACAGGTTTTTAAAGGTATTCATGAAGTTCACGTAGCCTCGTTGGAAAAATTCGCTAAGAAAAAATAAAAAGAACATGCATTTCATCGAATATTTTTGCAGAACATCATAATATAGAGTTTATTTTCTTACTATTGTAAGAAATTAACTACCAAATTATGAGACTACTAACCTTTATAACTGCACTTTCTATAACTGCTACTGCAACTTTTGCACAGGTTTCACAAGAAGAAAAAGATGCGCTTACAGATCTTTATATTACAACAAACGGTGAGAACTGGGTACATACTTGGGACTTAAACGAGCCAGTTAAAACATGGCATGGGATTACAGTTAAAGATAATAATGTAGTTGAAATCAACTTATTGTTTAATAATCTTAATGGTGAGATACCTACATCTGTTGGTAATCTTGAACATTTAGAAAAATTAGAACTTTCTTTTAATAAATTATCAGGAGAAATTCCTACAACTGTAGGAAACTTAGAGGACTTAAAAGTTTTTGCTGTAAACGGAAATCAATTAGAAGGTGTTATACCTTCATCTTTTGGACAACTTTCAAATTTAGAGCAATTACACTTAAGTAGTAACAGCTTAGAAGGTACCATACCAGTAGCAATTGGTAATCTTGAAAATTTAGAAGTTCTTAATTTGTTTGACAATAATCTAGGAGGAACAATTCCTTATGCTTTAGTAGGCAGTGAAAGTTTAAAAAAATTAGTAATTGCTGAAAATGAAATAACTAATACTGAAGCCTTTGCAGAAGTATTATTATTTGAGAAAGATGTAGATAATCCAGCTTTTAAAAACCCTGGAACGTTTGCTCCAGCAAAAACAGTTATTGCAACTGAGACTAGCGACGATGAAAATTAATGTTTTATTTTTTGTGTTATATTCAAAAAGTCCTAACAATCAAATGTTAGGACTCTTTTTTGTCTAATATTTCCGAAGTAATTCTAAAAAACCTTTATAGCTTTAATTGCTTCCTGTCTTTTATTTACATACCTAAATCCATCTTTTCCGTAAAACCCTGCTTCCTCAAGCATGATTCGTATATCCTTATTCCATTGAGGAATATTCACGGTTGTATTTAACTCAATTGCATAAACAGTATTGTGATGAAGTGGATAATCTCCAGTTACAGGAACACCTCCTTGCGAATCCCACATCCCCAGTGTTGTGCCACTACTATGACCGTAAGTCCCTAGTGGATGTGTATAGATTGATGGACGCATGCCTTCCTCTTTACCTTGCTTGAGTGACATTGCAAGCACCTCGTTTCCTGTTCTACCCGCTTTAAAATTTGATGTGAAAATATCTTGTATTCTATTTCCTTTTTTGAAAGCTTCAACTAAAAATTGTGGGACTTCAGTTTCTCCTTCTTTTAAGACATAAGCGTGTCGCTGGCAATCTGTATTTAATGTAATATAAGTTATGCCAAAATCACAATGCAATAAATCTCCCGGTATAATGACTTTCTCTTTCTCTCCTTTTGTAAATGAATAAATATGACTTTTTAATTCTTCATTATCTCTCTGCAAATCAATTGTAGGATGGAACCATGTTTCTAACCCCAATTCTGTCACTTTTTGTCGCATCCACCATACAACATCATCTGTGGTTGTTTTTCCGGGTATAATCACTTTATTAGAAAAAGCTTCGTCAATTATAGCACTAGTTACATCAACTAGTTGATTGTAGAGTTTCATTTCTTTATCGGTACGTGTTTCAATCCAACCTATAGCTAATTTTTCTGCGGAAACCACACGCTCTTTATACTGCTGTGGAAGTACATTCATTAATTCGTCATAATCTGTTTTTACGAGTCCATCAACTATTCCAAAATGTTTCGAAACATTTATACCTATATTTTTAGGGTTACGCTCTTTGATAATTTCAACAAGTCTTGCCCATTGGTCTGGTTGTTTTTCTTTATCCCATGCAGATGTTATATTATCACCTACGTCATACCGTGCAACGGCAATACGCTCCATTTTATTTGTTGCTTTGTCTCTATAGAAAACTAGCATTGTTCTGCGCCTTGCATTCAACCATTTTGCTGGCAACATTGTACGCATAACTGGATCTTCATTATATTCTCTAGCTATTACTAACCACATATCAAATCCAGTATCATCCATAAGTTTGGGGAGTAGGTTTGTAAATCTGTCTGCTAAAATCTCATCTCGCATTGTTGCTCTATCTCTTTCAGATAAAATTTGAGCATTTAATGATATTGCAATTAAAAGTAAAAGGAAGGTTACTGTTTTTTTCATAATATTTAGTTTTTCATTAAATATCGTCAAGATTTAAAAGTTCTGCAACATTTCAGAAAAAAACCTGTCAAATTCATTACAAACTTGACAGGTTTTAAAACAAACAAACTTTTATAAAAAATTAAATAGATGATTTTACAAGACGAATGAACTCTGCTCTATATCCTTCTTTGTCTAGCCCTTTTCCTGCTTGCGCCAATGTAAGTACATCTTCTTTTTTAAAAGTTTTTGTAAATATTGAATGTCTTAACTGCATCCCAAATAACGCCACAGCTGCCGAAAATTTGAAATCCTCATTCATCTGCTCTATAGGAGTAATATTATTCTTCATTGTTTTAACAATTAACTTACTTTTCTTTCCATCTGGCTCTTTGTATCTAAATTTAACAGTCAATACTTCATCTGTATTAGAAGTTTTTGTAGATTTTGTATATTTTAAACCACCAATATCTTTTAAATATGGGCTTTTTACACCCACAGGAATTACTTCATAAAAAGCAGTTACACTATGTCCACTTCCTAGTTCTCCTGCATCTTTAGTATCATCTTTAAAATCTTCATCATTAAGCAGTCTATTTTCATAGCCTACTAATCTATATGCTTGAACCACGTTAGGATTAAACTCTACTTGTAACTTTACATCTTTTGCAATGGTATAAAGTGTTCCAAAAAATTCAGATCCCAAAACTTTACGAGCCTCTTGCATTGTATCGATGTATGCATGATTACCGTTTCCTTTATCTGCTAAGGTTTCCATTTTTGAATCTTGGTAATTTCCCATTCCGAATCCAAGACATGTTAAGAAAACACCACTTTTCCTCTTTTCCTCTATCAATTCTTCCATAGAACGATTGCTTGAAGCTCCCACATTAAAATCTCCATCTGTAGCAAGGATGACCCTATTGTTTCCATTTTTTATAAAATTTTCTTCAGCTATATTATAAGCCAGATTTATTCCTGCACCGCCAGCGGTAGAACCACCAGCATTTAATCTGTCAATCGCATTTAATATTTCGGCTTTATTAGCACCAGAAGTAGGAGGTAAAACTAATCCAGCTTCACCCGCATATACAACAATCGAAACTTTATCCTCCTGTCGTAATTGATCCACTAAAACTCGTAATGCAGATTTTAATAATGGTAATTTATTTTCGCTATTCATAGAGCCAGAGACGTCAAGTAAAAAAACTAAATTAGAGGCTGGAACCTGCATATTTCCTTTCGTAATATCTTTCCCCTTCAAACCAATGCGCACTAATTGAGCATTGCTGTTCCATGGTGAGGTTGTCATTTCGGTAGTAATAGAAAATGGTTCATTTGAGGCAGGTTGCGGGTAATCGTACTGAAAATAATTTACCATTTCTTCTATTTTAACAGCGTCTTTAGGAATTTTCTGTCCGTTATTAATCATACGACGCACATTGCTATATCCTGCCTTATCAACATCAATTGAAAACGTGGATAAAGGAGCCGTTATAACATTTTTAAAGATATTCTCCCGAATGATATCATAATCTTCATTTTCAGTATTATTATAAATGACATCATCCCTATTATTTAAATGATTTTGGTTAGTGGGCATTGAACTTTTACCTCTAACAATAAACTTAGTTCCTGAACCTGTAGCACCACCGTTACTAGTAATTTTAACACCTGGCACTTTTCCATTTAATGACCTAACGACATTAATATTTCTTTTTGATTCGATTGATTCAGCATCCATTCTTGAAACAGCATAACCCAATGACTTACGCTGTTTTGTTACACCGCTATAACCCGTTACAACTACTTCGCTTAAAGTGGCTCCTTCTTCTAATACAACATCAATAACAGATTTTCTTCCCGAAATTTTAACCGTTTTTGAATCAAACCCTACATAGGAAAAAACAAGCTCACTACCTATATTAACTGTAATAGAATAATTACCATCAAAATCTGCTTGCGTCCCATTTGAGGTTTGTTTTTCTACAATATTGACACCCGCTAATGGCAATCCAGAGCTTTCTGTAATAATTCCAATAATTGTAATTTTTTGTGCTTGTAGTGGTAGCACAACAATTAATAATAAAATGTAAAGTAAATTTTTCATAACGTTGAGTTTTAGATTATGCAGTAAAACTATGTTATGAATAAATGTTAGAAAATTAAGATTGAGTGAACCGTCATTATCAATGAGGGAAGTATGATGTTCTTCGGAAATATTAAAAAATGAATTTAATTCTATTGTTCGTTAGGCTTAATAAACTTATATCTTGCTAATAAACCTTTAATTTCATTACGCTTAATTTTTCCATTTTCTGTTAGTGGAAATTTTGATAACGTGTAAATTTTCTTAGGACGCTCATATTGTGACAGTTTCTGAAATACTTCAGAATAATTGGAGATTTTTGTTGAATCTTCGGTTTCTAAAACTAGAATTACCCGCTCGCCTAACGCTTCGTCTTTCTTTGATGAAATTATAAAAGGGAGGTTTATTTCCGAAGATATTTTCTTTTCTATTTGTTCAGGAAAGACTTTTACCCCACCAGTGTTTATGACATTGTCAAAGCGCCCTAACCAAATAAAAGAAGTGGGCGTTAACAGTGTGACTAAATCATTTGTTACAATTATATTTTGAGAGATACCAGCCGCTTCGATAATTAAACATCCTCTTTCATCTATTGAAAATTTAACGTTTGGGAGCGCTGCGTATTCTATGGTTCTGCCTGCTCCGTTGATTCTTCGTACAGCAACATGCGTTATAGTTTCGGTCATCCCGTATGTAGCAAATGCTTCTACGTTTTTTTGTTGTAATAATTCTTCGAGTTCGCTTGAAATTTCGCCTCCTCCAATGATTAATTTTTTAACCTTATTAAGAGCTTTCATTGAATGATAGACTTGATAGGGCACCATTGCTGCAAAATCATACTTATTGTCATACTGGGTAATCGCGTCCTTCTCGGGTGCAACAACATGCAAATCCCATCCCATTGTTAACGCTCTTACGAGCATCATTTTTCCTGCAATGTATTTTGCTGATAAACATAAAATAGCAGTATTGCCTTCTCCCATTTTAAAAAAAACTCCTGTAGCTTTTGCACTATTAATCATGTGCAATTTTTGAAGCTTTATTTTTTTTGATTTTCCAGTTGAGCCGCTTGTTTTAACTTTAATGTAATTTTCTTCATTAAACCATTTTATAATAAACTTTGCAACGTGTTGTTCAAACTTTACTCCATCTTCTTTGAGTCGATGTGCAAATGCAAGTAAATCATCTGGATGGTCAAATTGAAGACCGTTAAATTTAAAAGCTGGGTGGAGTTGTGAGGTTAACACGCTTTTTGGGGTTCAGTTTAATTAATATTTTTTTTTATAATATCAGTTATGTTCAATTAGATTATCATTAAATGGTGCTTCTGGCGGAGATGTAGTAATAGGTGGAGTCACTTTTCCGAAGAGTTTGTCTTTCCAATTCTTCCATTTATATTTTTTAGCTAGTATTAATAATATAATTGGATACACTATAAACACTGGTAGTATAATTTCGGCAAGTGATGTTCCTGCTTCTTCTGCTGTGTAAATAAAAATTGCATCTGTTTGTAATGCGCTCCATTCTGAGGTTACTAAAATTGCTGCCATTAAATTATTACCAAAATGAAACCCTAAAGCTAACTCTAGGCCCTCATCCATAAGTGTCATAATACCTAAAAGCAATCCTGTCCCTATATAAAAAATCATAATTACCCATCCCATCTCTGCTACCTCTGGATTTGCTCCGTGAAATACTCCAAAAAGTACTGATGTGATTATTAATGGAAACCATCTATTTTTTACAAAGGCTCCCACGTGCTGCATCATGTAGCCTCTAAAAAGATATTCTTCTAGTCCTATTTGTAAAGGGAATAATAGTAAACTAATGATTAATAAAATAGTAAACTTAACTGGATCAAATTGTAGCTCTACTTGCGAAGGGTCTACAAAATAAGACAATGCAAAAGAAACTATAGTAATTATTACTATTAAAAAAAATGAAAAGAAAACCCTTCCAAAATCAATTTTTGAACGTGATGTTGTCAATGATAAAAGACTGCGCTCATGAAGAAACTTTACTAATAAAAAGAGTAACCCAAGTAAAAAAGCAAAGGGTAGTAAATTAGCTGCTAACCAAAAGTTTTTACTAGGAATAATTTCCATCAATTTACGTTGTTCCTCAGCGATGTCTATACCGTCTCCAAAAAACAAAAAGAATATTAGGTTTCCTATAAAAAGTCCTGCAGTGAGAATAAATGTGAGCCAAAACATCCAAGGGCTATTTTTTCCTTTATAAACTTGTTGAATATAATTCATAAATTAAACGTTGAAATCCCAATCAATCATTGGGTTGTACTTTATTTTACCGTTGTTTACTTCTAAAGGCGAAGGAATATTATTTTTGTATAAACTACCCGTGCCCAATCCTTGCGGCAATGTACTATTTTTTGTGAATGTATATTGCGAAATTGCGTTTAAACCTACATTACTTTCTAGTGCAGATGTTATCCACCACCCTATCCCCAGTTTTTGGGCCTCTAAAATCCACGAATCACTACCTTCAAAACCACCAATAAAGGAAGGCTTTAAAATTATGTAATGTGGCTTTATAGTTTGAAGTAATTGTTTTTTTTTCTCTTCGGAAAATATACCTATCAATTCCTCATCGAGAGCAATCGGTAATGGTGACTTTTCACACAGATGTGCCATTTTCTCCCATAGTCCTTGCATAATAGGCTGTTCAATACTATGTAATTGTAAGTCTGATAGGGTTTTTAATTTCTCTAAAGCATCGTGAAAATTAAATGCTCCATTGGCATCTACTCGCAATTCAATTTCCTCTGGTCCAAAGTTTTTACGAATAGATTTTAATAAATCTATTTCGGTTTCAAAATCAATGGCACCAATTTTCATTTTTACACAACCAAAGCCTTGCTTTAGCTTTTCAGCGATTTGGGTTTTCATAAAATTTTTATCTCCCATCCACACGAGACCATTTATTTCGATAGACGCTTTTCCGTGAGAAAAATTTGACGGAAAGATTTGAAAGGGATCTGTTGATTTTAATGATTTAAAAGCTGTTTCTATTCCTATTTGTATAGATGGAAATTCAAGGCATTCATCATATAGCTTTTTAAAACCTAGATCAATATTATCACAAACCCATTGTAATTTTATTTCATAATCTGGACGGTCATCAATACTCAACCCCTTCAAAAGTCCGCATTCACCAATTCCTTTTTTTCCTTCTTTTACAAGAATTAAAAAATAAGTTTCCTTTTTTTTTAAAACTCCGCGAGATGTACCACTAGGTCGTTTAAATTCTAAAGTATGTTTTTTGAAATTTGCTTTCAATCGTTATCTATTTATTACGAATGTTTAATGTGTGTCACATTTCCGCGAAAGCGTAATTGACATTAAAAATTACACTGCAATACTTTTGGTTATATCCAAAAGGTGCAATTTTTTCCCTGCTTTTTCAAAAGCTTTTTTCGCTTGATCGTGGTCTATTTTAATATAATCAAAGGTGTCATAATGCACGCCTAATACATTATCACATTCAACAAAATCGCTTGCTAAAACAGCATCATCAATCCCCATTGTAAAATTATCTCCAATAGGTAAAATTGCCAAATCTAGCTTAAATTGTAGCGGTATTAATTTCATATCCATCGTAAGCGCTGTGTCTCCTGCAATGTAAATTGTTTTATCGTCTGCCTTAAAAATAAACCCGCCAGGTTGCCCTCCATAGCTACCATCTGGGAAAGAACTTGTATGAATAGCATTTACATACTTTACCATCCCAAAATCAAAATTCCAGTTTCCGCCGTGATTCATGGGGTGAACTTTAAGTCCCTTTGCTTCATAGTGGTTTGCAATTTCATAATTACTCACAATTTTCGCCCCTGTATTATTAGCAATTGCCTCAGCATCTAGAATATGATCTTGATGAGCGTGGGTTAAAAAAATATAATCAGCTTTTAAATCCATTATATCCACTTTATCCTTCGCTAATTCATTACCCGTAATAAAAGGATCAACAATAATATGTGTGTCCTTAATTTGAATTGCTAGACTATTTTGTCCGTAAAATGTAATTTTCATAGTTGCTTTATTTCTGAAATTTTAATCCTTGAAAATACTGCATTTTCATACAAATAAATCACAAAAATTCTTAAAAGTAGGAAATCAAGAAAAATAAAATTGAAAAGAGAAAAGTACTCAATGCTACTTTTTTAAGTTCTGGGTCAAGCAGTATATGAGATTCAACCTTATGTACTTTTACAACATTCATAAATAAAGGTACAAATGCGATTAAGGGTATATAATCCAATAGCTCATTTGCAACTAATAGAAAATAGCTAACGGCTGCAAAAAAAGCAACTACTATCAAAGCCGTGTGATATAATTTTACTTTATCTCTTCCTAATACTACAGCTAATGTGTTTTTATCCACTAGAGCATCTGCTTCTCTGTCTCGCATATTATTGAGGTTCAAAACTGCTGTACTCATTAATCCTATTGATATTGCTGGAAGAATAATCCAATCACCTAAAGACTGTGTAAAAAGAAAATAACACCCCATTACACCTACTAACCCAAAAAACAAAAAGACAAACACATCTCCCATTGCGCGATATCCATATGCACTTTTTCCCACTGTATATTTTATTGCTGCAATTACAGCTGCAATTCCAAGGTTAAAAAACACAAATGAAAGTATGATGTTTTTATTTCCAAAGGCACTAAAAATGAGCATACTCGCAAGTAACAGTGTAATTACAGAAGTAATTATCATCCCACGTTTCATCTCTTGTCTTGAAATTAACCCACTCTGTAATGCTCTCATAGGCCCTACTCTACCTGCACTATCTGTCCCTTTTACTCCGTCACCATAATCATTTGCAAAATTTGAAAGAATTTGTAATCCTAAAGTTGTTAATAGGGCTAAAACAAATACTGGAGTCGAAAACGAATTTGCCAACAATGCGGCTGCTCCTGCAACTAAAATTCCTGAAATTGAAAGTGGCAATGTGCGTAGTCTAGCTGCTGAAATCCAAGCTCGAAGTTTAGTCATTTTGTATCTTTTTGGCAAAAATACATTTTTTGAGTTTTAAGGAGCTTACATTTTAAACATTGATAAAAAAAAGAACCCACGCTATCATTTAAACAATAATAACGCGGGTCTTATTAAATTGGCTAAAATTCAAATACTATTACTTCACTAGTAACTTTTGGGTTGCTCCTTGGCTATTCTTTATAATGTATGTTCCAGCGGTCATTGATGCTGTATTCATTGATGCTACATTTTTTAATTTTACAATCTCACGCCCTAACATATCATACACCATATATGTGTCTGGCGTGTTGAAAAATACGGTTCCGTTTGATGGGTTTGGATAGATTTTAAAACCATTATTTGTTACAATAAAATCTTGTGTTCCTAAAACAACATTGTCTAATGAAATAATGCTTAATGTTGCGCTTACTTCATTTGCGACAACTAAATACGCTGTTCCTGTAGTACTTTCCTCTGCACTTACATATACTAATCCCTCTGGTCC
Source organism: Patiriisocius marinistellae (assembly GCF_009014635.1). GTDB lineage: Bacteria > Bacteroidota > Bacteroidia > Flavobacteriales > Flavobacteriaceae > Patiriisocius > Patiriisocius marinistellae. Next base: position 15,963 of record NZ_BKCF01000004.1, read on the forward strand.
TAAATCTCCCATTTCAGTTCCTCCTGGAGTAGCCTCCCTATTATTGATGTATTGTAAATATTGTGGTGCCGCTGGGTCTGTAACATTATAAATCATTACTCCACCTATTCTTTCTAATAAAATGAAAGCATAAAATTCACCATCAATTTCTTTAACTAAAACTCCTTCTGGCTCTGGACCTTTATTGTCGCTTCGGTTTTTTGGGTTGTTGTTTGCGTTACTTGCATTGAAAATTCCACCAAGAATAGGATCGGCAGCTGTGATAACTTCAAAATCATTTCCACTATCGTATATTAAGGTACCTGTTGCAGCTTCAAAAATTGAGAATGAACGCCCACCAAAAACGTGCAACTCTTCGTAAAATCCATCGCCATCGCTATCCCCAGAAGCAGACGAAAAGTTTAATGCGCCTAAATTACTTCCAAGGTTTAAAATTTCCGAAGTACTAAAAACTGTGGTGTTTAAGTTTAAGTCACTTATGTTTACTTCCTCTTCAAATGCATCATACTCTCTTGCATCACCTTCGTTTGCAGTAACGATATAATCTACACCACCCACGCTGTAAAATGCAATGGCATCTGGCATGTACATCCCTTTAATTGGCCATGAGGCGTTAAAAATAAAATCTGTCTCATCGCTTGTGTCTAAGGAGTTCTGCGGAAATGAATGGTCTTTTAAACCAAATGTTTTAATATCAATTACCGTCGCCGTTTCTATATCTATAATTGCATATGCATTGTTTTCTTGCAGCGCTACGTAAGCTGTTGCGGAGTCATCAGAAATTGCAATATATTCTGGTTCAAAATCTTGTGAAGCATTTGCATTAGGACCATAAACTCTAATTCCGTTTGCGTTTAACATTACTTCTTGACCGTTATAAGCGTTAAAATTTACACTTGTTACATTACTCTGATCAATTGCAGAAAGTCCTCCTGAAACATCAATTATTGAAATTGTTCCTTCTGGATCAATTGTGTAATCGTTATTAGGTTGTCCTTCGTTTGCTACGAGTAATTTTGTTTCATCTGGTGTGAATGTTAGCATATCTGGTAATACTCCTACTTCAACAATTACAGGAGTTTCATTCCCTAAAGTATCTGAAAATGCTACAAATCCATTTCCTGTCTCATCATTGTTTGCAATGGCGATGGCAAGTAAATTACCATTCACTGCTACACTCTGTGCAGATGCTCCCACTGGAGTAATATCTGCAAAATCAATTTGTGAAACGTTTGAAGGGTCATTAAAGTCTAAAATATTGATCGTTGCAGCATTTACCACAAATAATTGTTGGTTGATTGGGTCATAAGCAACAATCTCTGCCGTTCCATCTTCATCAACTGTGTAACTAGTTAAAAAGTTTGCGTCAAGCTGTGAACTATCACCTACTGGCACAACCGTATCATCATCCAGAATATAAACCGAAAATAAATCATTTGTACCTACTGACGCATTTGTAGCGTTCTCTGCTTGTACTACAAAAAACACATCTGAGTTATCATCTGTATTGTTTAGCAACGGTATTGTAAATGATTGGTCTGCATTACTTCCTGCTGGAAATATAACAGTTTGTACTATTGCAAATGTAAAATCTGTTCCTTCTAAAGCAGTTCCTCCAGCAACTAATGAAACATCAATAGTTGCATTTGTTGTTGGTGTGTCGCTTATACTTAATGTAACAGTAGCTAATCCTGCATCCTCAGAAACTGAAATATACGCTGTATCAAAATTAATAAATGCTAAAGGTGTTGCTGGCAACCCATTTCCTGGCGAACCTATATTAGGTACATCACTATTTGCACCTCCAAGTTCGATAGTTTCAACGGCTCCATTTGCATTACCTACAACACTAAAGGCTGATAATTCTACATCATAAGATTGTCCATCGTTTGCAGCTGTATCTGGGTATATTCCAGTTGCGATAGGTCTTGTTGTAGCTGGGTCTCCCAACCACAAAACAACAGTATCTCCACCTGCACCGAGCCCTGCGCCGTCTGTATTTCCTATTTGTATTCCTGTCAAATCTATTACTTGACTCCAAATATTTGTAAATGTTGTAATATCTGAAGTATCTCCTGTTACTAAAACTATCGCTGTTGCTCCTGGCTGAATTTCTGTTATTCCTTGAACAGCATCTGCTGTTGTAGGATCTGCAGATTCATCATCATAAAACAAATCACCATCTGTTGCAGCTACATAAGCAACTGTTCCCGTGTTTTTAATTTCAAACCAGTCTGCAGTTAAGTCTGTTCCTGCTTGACCTGAAAATATTTCTGTAATTTCTAATTGTGGTGTTGCGACAACTGCTTCTCCTTCAAATAATATATTGTCTATTGTTAATGCTTCGGAACCTGAATTTAGTCGAACCTCTATCACTAACTGCGCTTGTATATTTGCTGGTACTGATGCTAATCCTGTTATCCAAGTGTTTTCTATCATCAAATCGTTAATATCACTTCCTGTAGTATTAAGGATGTCTATCTCTGTCATATTTGTCAAATCACGCACGTAAATTCTCATACGGTCGCTCCCACTTTCATTTACGGTACCATCACCTTCATATCCAGTATCATTAATATGATAATCAACTTTTACAGTTGTATTTATGTACCCCGAAAAATCAACTATATCAAATTCAACAGTCATTGTACCATCTGTGTCAGATAATTGATACCCATTTGCTCCATCCGTGAACATCCCTACATTTCCTGTAAAATCTGTCACTCCCACAAAATCTCCGTCTGTTAATCCTACATCTGGAGTATCATAAGGAACATAATTTGCATTAAAACCTATTTCATTAGTTCCTACAAAATTTATAATAGGCTCTCCCGCATTGCTTATTAATACGTGTTGCGTATTTGCATCTCCAGTATCTGTGTACATCCCCGTATTAACATCAGGTTCTTCAAAACTTGTGGCTGCTACCGTACTAACTTGTGCTTGTGAAATAGCACCCACGAAGGCAAGTACTAATAGTGTAATTTTTTTCATAATTGGTTTTTAATTGAGCCCCAAAACTATTAATTACAACTGCAGATATGTTTAACTAAACTTTACGGTATCGTGAAGAATTTTTAGTGAGATAGCTATGATTTCTTCTGAAATTTTAAGAAAATGTAAATTAATCGTTATGATATTTATAATTTAGATTTCTTTGGTTACTTTAGCTTTCAGCCGAAATTTTAAAAAATTCGGAATTTAAATTTATTTTAATCTTTATAATAATCTGAGGCTCATTTCAGAAAAAAAATTATTCCCCATGACATCAACCTACCACATTGGACTTTTATTTTTAAGACTCACCTTTAGCGCGATGATGCTTACGCACGGCATCCCTAAATTAATGAAACTTATACAAGGTAATATGGAGTTTGGTGACCCTATAGGTATAGGTAGCGTGCCATCTTTTATATTAATTGTAATTGCTGAGGTAATTTGTCCTTTATTAATAATTATAGGATATAGGACAAGAATCGCTTCCATTCCAGTGGTTATCGCAATGGGTGTTGCAGCATTTATAGTTCATGGCGCAGATGCTCTTGCTACAAAAGAAAAAGCATTATTATATTTATTTGCATTTGCTTCAATCACTCTTTTAGGACCAGGAAGACATAGTGTTGATAAGAAGTAATATAAATTAAAACTTTTTAATGTCAATAACTTTAAAAAAAGTAAAACTTCAATATATGTTCAAGAATAAAATTGGGCGGTATCTATTATACGCAATTGGCGAGATAGTTTTAGTAGTGATTGGAATTTTACTAGCATTGAATATTAATAATAACAATGAAGCAAGGAAAGAAAACAATGAATATTTAAGGATATTAAACAACATAAGGTTTGACTTAATTAAAGATACTTTAAGTATTAGTAAAGCAATTCCTTATTATGAATCTCGAGCTACCTTAGCAAAAAGAATAGTAAATGATGAACTAAGCGAGAATGACTATAAATCTTGTATTTTTTGTGCTTCTATGTTAGCTTTTGAATTTCCCATTTTATTAAATAAAAAAGGCTCAATTTTACTATCTAATTTGAACTTATCAATTTCTCAAAATGACTCTTTAGCTTTTAATATTTTAGGATTTTATAAAGAAAATGAAATTAACTTTGAACCAACGAGAATTGAAGTTGGTAAAAATGTAATGGAAAATATTAAACACTGGAGAAATAATTATCCTTGGTTTTCAAAAGTTATTTCAGGAAAAGGCGACCCAAAATTTATAGATTATATTACAAACGATCCAGATTTTAAAAACAGAGTAGCGTATTTTAAAGTAATGATTAGTGATAACTATATAAAAAAACTAAATGATTATAATGAACAGGCAAAGAAATTGATTGAAGATATTGATGATAGGCTGTTATAATATTATTAACTACTCAAATATCTTAACAAGCAACTCCTTCAACAAATCGCCTTGCGACATATTTGCTGCACCCACACCCTTACTTTTCATGTCAACTCCTCTAATAGCAGCGATGATGCTACTTACTTTTTTCATTGGGTAATTTCGGGCTGCTTTTTCGTAGTCTTTTAAAAAATATGGATTTACTCCAAGTTCTTTTGCTGCACTCGCTTTGTTAGTCAAAGAATGATACTTTAAAACTTTTACAAAAAAACCATAAAGCAATGAAACTGTCATTACAATAGGGTTGTTTTTGGGGTTCTGAGAAAAATATTGAATGATAGAAAATGCTTTTCTAATATCCCGTTCCCCAATTGCTTTTTGTAATTCAAAATTATTAAAGTCCTTACTTATTCCTATATTTTCTTCTATAATTTGAGGTGTAATTTGGGCTCCCGGCTTTAAAATGAGTTTAAGTTTATCAAGTTCATTATTAATTTTACCTAAGTCTGTTCCTAAAAATTCAGTAAGCATTTGGGCAGCCTTTGGCGAAATAGTATATCCTTTACTTGCTAATGTTCTCTTTATCCATTCTGGAATTTGATTGTCATACAATTTTTTACTCTCAAACAAAACACCCGCCTTTTTAATTGCTTTTGATAATTTTTTACGAGCATCCAGTTTCTTGTACTTATAGCATAAAACAAGTACTGTGGTAGGCTGAGGACTCTCAACATAAGTAACTAGATTTTCAATAGTACGTGACAAATCCTGTGCTTCTTTGACAATCACAACTTGCCGTTCTGCCATCATTGGGTAACGCTTTGCATTCCCCACAATGTCATCGATAGTTACATCTCTACCGTACAAAACCATTTGATTAAATCCTTTTTCTTCTTCGCTAAGTACTGCTTTTTCAATATAATCACTAATTGCATCAATATAATACGCCTCTTCGCCCATCAAAAAGTAAACAGGTTTAATATCACCATTTTTGATGTTCGTGACTATTTCTTTTGCAATTTGGAGAGACATAAATTATAAGACTGGTTGAAGTGACTTCGGAAATATTAAGTTGTAAAAATATCAAAATAATCGACTATTTCTTTACAACTTCAATGTGTATCTTTTGGCAAATTTCAGAAATACTAATAATAGAAGTCTTTAAATCAAATTTTAAAATTTCTAATTTTCCTACTTTTACCGTAATGCAACAATTATACTTTAATCAATATTCATTTCGGCTTAAAAATAAAGAGGGAAAAACCTTTATTTTTGATGTTATTCGCAAAAAATTTATGGTGCTCACGCCAGAGGAATGGGTGCGCCAGCATTGTGTACATTTTTTAATTAATAAATTAAATTATCCACTTTCATTAATCAATGTGGAAAAGCAAATTAAGTTACACGACACTACTAAACGTTACGATATTGTTACATTTAACAGCGATGGAAGTATTCATTTAATTGTAGAATGTAAAGCTCCAAAAATTAATATTACTCAAGAAACTTTTGACCAAATTGCACGTTATAACCATGTATTAAAAGCACAATATTTAATGGTCACAAACGGGTTAGAACATTATTATTGCAATATGGATTTTGAAAATAAACGTTATTCATTTTTGGAGTCACTCCCTCCTTATATTCCCAACCATTCTTAGTATTTTACACCCGTGAAAATTGCCGTAGTCATATTAAATTGGAATGGTCAAAAACTCCTCGAGAAGTTTTTGCCATCAGTGCTTTCATTTTCAAAAGAAGCAACAATTTATGTAGCAGATAATGCCTCAACAGACACAAGTATAGCATTTACTACAGAAATGTTCCCTAGCGTTCAAATTATTAAAAACCATGAAAATGGTGGCTATGCTAAAGGCTATAATGACGCACTTGCCCATTTAACCGAAGATATTTTTGTTCTTTTAAACAGTGATGTTGAAGTGACAGAAAATTGGTTAACTCCAATTATTTCTGCTTTTAAAAAACACGAAAATTTAGTAGCCGCACAACCTAAAATATTAGACTTTAAAAACAAAGCATATTTTGAATATGCAGGCGCAGCTGGAGGTTACATTGATAATTTAGGGTATCCCTATTGCCGTGGACGCATTTTTGAAACCCTTGAAAAAGATGAAGGTCAATATGATGACAATACAGAGATTTTCTGGGCGACTGGTGCCTGTCTTTTTATTAGAAAAAATGCCTTTGTAGCTGCTGGCGGATTTGATGAAGATTTATTTGCACACCAAGAAGAAATAGATTTGTGCTGGAGATTACAAAGTAATGGCGGGATTATTAAATATTTTGGGAGCTCTAAGGTCTATCACGTAGGAGGTGCAACATTAGCAGCGGGTAATCCTAAAAAAACTTTTTATAATTTTAGAAATTCACTTTTAGTATTATTTAAAAATATTGAAGGAGTAAAAATTTACCGCATTTTATTTTTGAGAATGATACTCGATGGTATTGCCGCATTCAAGTTTTTATTAGAAGGAAAACCTTCTCATTTTGTTTCAATTTTTAAAGCTCATATTTCTTTTTATAGTCATATTTGGGCATTCTTTCCTAAACGAAAAAAATGGAAATCTACGTTTCAATACGCTAAAAACAAACACCTTATCAAACAATACTTCATAAATAAAAGAAAGACTTTTAAAATGTTAAAATAAATTTCTAATCTTTTGTTAAACTCCGTAATTTCTGTCGTCCTTTATATACATTTGGTATCGAATTTAACAATTTAAATAATTACAACCTATGAAAAAAATCATGTTATTAATGCTTTGCAGCACTCTAGTTTTAGGGTCATGTGTATCTTCAAAAAAGTTTAAAGAACTTGAGGCCAAGCAAAAAAGCACGCAAGATTTATTAAATACCGCTACTGTAAAATTAAATTCTTGTGAGAGTGATAAAGCTGCAGCAAACGCAAGAGTTAAATCACTTGAGGAACGTCTTGCAGAAATGCGTAAAACAAACCAAGATTTAATCCAGACATCTGGAGACATGACTGTTTTGACAACTCAAGGAGCAAAAAATCTTGAAAAATCTTTAGAGAGCTTAAAAGAAAAAGATCTTAAAATTTCTCGTTTACAAGACGCATTAACTAAGAAAGATAGTGTGACTTTAGCACTTGTTACAAGCTTGAAAAAAGAAGTTGGTATCAACGATGAAGATATTGAAATCAATGTTGAGAAGAGTGTTGTGTTTATCTCATTAAGTGATAAAGTACTTTTTAAAAGTGGAAGTTACCAAGTAACATCTCGTGCAAGAGAAATTCTTGGAAAAGTTGCCACCGTAATCAACGGGAAGCCTAACTTTGAAGCAATGGTTGAAGGACATACAGATAATGTACCTTTTAACAGCAACGGTACACTTTTAGACAACTGGGATTTAAGTGTTAAACGTGCTACAGCTATTGTTCGTGAATTACAATCACTAGGTGTTAAACCAGCTCAATTAATTGCAGCAGGACGTGGTGAGTACATTCCGTTAGTGTCAAATGACTCTCCAGAAAATCGTTCAACAAACCGTAGAACTAAAATTTTAATCTTACCTAAGATTGATCAATTTTACGAAATGATTGAAGATGAAATGAAAAATCTTTCAGAAGAATAATTAAATTTAAAAATTAAATTTAGAATCCCATTCGTAACTCGAATGGGATTTTTTTATATCTTTTCTCTTCGGAAATCTTAATCATTTCACTCCTCTTTTTTTTAAATAGAATATAAACTAACTTTGAGACTATTCAAATACTTGAGTAAGCCACTTAAATACTGCTAAATGAAAGACGACTATAAGTCTCAACAATACGATACCATAATTATAGGTGCAGGTGCAGGTGGTCTAGCTTCAGCAATTTGTCTTGCAAGAGAAGGTCAAAAAGTTTTAGTTTTAGAGCAGCATGATGTTCCTGGAGGTTGGTGTCACAGTTTTTACCTCAACGGTCATAGATTTACCCCCGGAGTACACTACGTAGGACTTTGCGGAAATGAAGGAGATGGAAACTCTACAAGCGAATTATACGAGGGACTTGGAATAGGTGGTAACCTTACGTTTTTTCAAATGAATCCCACAGCTTACGAGCATTGCTGGATTGGGGAAGAAAGATTTGATTATCCTTCCACACACGAAGAGCTTATTAAACGTTTACAAGAACGTTTTCCACATGAAAAAAAAGGCATAAAAAAATATTTGAATCTATTAAAAAGAGTTGGTTATCAATTGAGCTTAATTCCTGAGGTTAAAACTTTCTGGGATAAAGTAACCATTCCATTTCGCACAAAAGATATGGGAAAATATGGCTTATTTACTTTACAGCGCGTAATAGATTGGCATATTAAAGACCCCCTACTTAAAGATTTTTTAAATGTACAATATGGTGACCATGGCGTAGAGCCAGACCGTGCAAGCTTCGTTTTACATGCTGCTTTAATGAATCATTATTTTAAAGGAGGTTATTACCCAATGGGTGGTGGTGGTGCCATTATCAAGGCTATGACTAATGCTATAAAAAAACATGGTAGTAAGGTAAAAACAAGTACAGCTGTAAAAAAGATATTGATTGAAGGTAATAAGCAAAAACGTGCTATTGGTGTGGAACTTGAAGATAGCACTCAATTATTTGCAAAAAATATTATCTCAAACGCAGACCCTGGAATAACGTATAATACCTTAATAGGTAAAGAAAATTTAAGTAAAAAACTCTATGAAAAATTGGGTAAAGCTAAATACTCTTGCACATCATTGATGCTTTTTTTAACAGTAGATATGGATGTTAGGGCTGCGGGATTAGACTCTGGAAATATCTGGATGCTTGAAGGAGGTAACATGAGTGAAAATTTCCGAAGAAATCAACAAGCAGATATATTAAGCGATGAAACCTTTACCGGAATGTTTATTAGTTGTACTACTTTAAAAGATCCACCAAGTTTTGATGGGAGATACCATACAATTGAAGCAATTACCTATATTAATTATGATTCTTTTAAAAAATATGAAAACGAAGATTTAGAACGCTCTGAAGGTTATTTAGATTTTAAAGCTAGGCTTACTGAAAAAATGATTAGGACCTTAGAAAAAGCTTTGCCTACAGTACGCAATCATATTGTTCATAAAGACCTTGGCACACCAATTACTAATGAATTTTATGTAAACTCTACTCATGGTAGCGTTTATGGAACTGAAAAAACACTTAAACACATAGGTCCGTTTGGATTTAAAGCTAAAAGCGAAGTTAAAAACTTATACCTCTGCGGAGCAAGTATTGCTGCTCATGGTGTTGCTGGTGCAAGTTACAGCGGTGTTCAAACTGCAGGATTAATTTTAGGAAAAAAACAAAACGAATTACTACTACCCAATCCAGAACAGCAAGTTAAAACCTATAATGCTGAAGACTCAAGTGAATATCCACAATGGATTTTGAAAAAGATGGAAGTTAAAAAAGCAAAACTAGCATCTGGTGTAAATAAGTTTGCTACATAATAATTTTATATATCGCGGAATCTCCTATTTTAACATAGTTTCCGCGAAATATAAATTTATAATTCGCTGAAAGTTATTATATTTACACTATTCCGCGAAATATAAATTAATGAAAGTAATAGGTAGAACTCCCGAAATCCACCATATGCAGTCACTATTAAAAGATAGTGATGCTCATTTTCTAGCAATAATAGGTAGAAGGCGTGTGGGTAAAACTTTTTTAATTAGAGAAGTTTATAAAGAAGTAAAGGTGTTTGAAATGACAGGCATTAAAGATGCTGACCTCAACAATCAACTTTTAAATTTTACGTTTCAAATGAATCAGTATTTTGAAACTGACACACCATTATCAAAGCCTGAAGGTTGGTTAGAAGCGTTTCATATTTTAAGCCAAGCGATTACTAAATCAAAATTTAAAAAGAAGCCTGTTGTATTTTTTGATGAGTTACCGTGGATGGCAACACGACGTTCAGGTTTTACAGAAGCATTAGCTCACTGGTGGAATAATTGGGGTTCTCAACAAAATATAGTGGTGGTGGTTTGTGGCTCAGCAGCTTCTTGGATGCTAGATAATGTTGTTAATGCAAAAGGAGGTCTGCACAATCGAATTACAAAACTAATTACCTTGATGCCTTTTACTTTACAGGAAACTAAACAGTTTCTTACAGCAAAAAAAGTGTCCTTAACAGATTATCAAATAATCCAATTATACCTAACTATAGGAGGTATTCCTCATTATCTCAACCATGTTGAAAAAGGAAAAAGTACAGCACAGAATATTCAAGAGCTATGCTTTTCAAAAGATGGTATCCTTCGCAATGAGTTTGATCAATTATATGCTGCACTCTTTGATAATTCAAGTAAGCATATTCAAATTATTAAAGCACTTGCAACTAAAGCAAAAGGACTTGATAGACAAGAAATTTTAAGTGCTACAAGCATGACTGATGGAGGCTGGTTTTCTAAAGTTTTAAAAGAATTAGAAAGCTCTGGTTTTATCTCTACGTATGAACCATTAGAAAATAAAAAGAAGCAAACATTATTTCGATTAACTGACGAATATTCTTTATTCTATCTAAAATTTATGGATGGCAAGCGGGTGAGTGGTCAAAATAGTTGGATGCGAGTTAGTGAAAGTCAAGGGTACAAAATATGGGTGGGATATGCATTTGAATCCCTTTGTATGAAACATGTTGACAACATTAAGAATGCCTTGGGAATTTCGGCAGTCGAAACTAGTGTAAATAGTTTTTTACACAAAGGTGATGACCGCTTTGGAAAAGGATTTCAAATTGATCTTTTGATAGATCGAAAAGATGACATTATCAATATTTGTGAAATGAAATTCTATGCAGACGAGTTTACTATTAATATAGACTATGCCAAAAAATTGCGTACAAAATTGCAGGGATTAAAAACCGTGACAAATACTAGAAAAGTAATTCATCTCACATTTATTAGCACGTATGGTGTCCTTGAAAATAAATATAAATCTGAAATTGTAACTAATGATTTAACTACTGAAATTTTCTTTGACTAAAAAAAAATCAATCGAAGAAAATTTCAGTAGAAAAAAAATTATCTATATTCAGGATTTTCGAATGCCCAATGTGTACCAGCGTCCCAATCTTTCCTAGAATTACCGTAGCTAGAGTATCCACTATTTGATTTTAACATTGCTGCTAAATGAAGTAAATTATAAGTCATGAATGTTGTATTTCGGTTTGTGAAATCACTTTTAAATCCTACTGGATTGTCTAATTTTTTTCCATTCCACTCAGTATCTCCATAACTAGCACCAGGGCCAACCTCGCCTATCCAACCGCAGTCTGCTTGTGGTGGCACAGAGTAGCCTATATGCTGCAAAGCGTATAAAATACCCATAGCACAATGTTTTACTCCATCTTCGTTTCCAGTGACTACACAACCTCCTACTTTGCCATAAAAAAGATACTGTCCTTTTTCATTTGTTTTACCGCTCATAGCGTATAATCGCTCAATTAATTTTTGAGCGACAGATGATTTTTCACCAAGCCAGATTGGGGTTCCTACTATCAAAATATCTGCTGCAAAAATACGCTCAAACAATTGAGGCCATTCGTCTGCATTCCAATTATGCTCTGTCATATCTGGATAGACACCCGGTGGCACTTCATGGTCAACTAATCTAATATCATCAATTGAAACATGTTCTTTTTCCATAATTTTTCTAGAAACACTAATTAATGTTTCAGTATGGCTTTCGCTTGGCGATTTTTTAAGTGTACAATTTACATAGACAACTTTTAAATTACTAAAGTCTGGTTTTTTCATGTTTTTTGTTTTAGAAAATTAGAAGGCTATTTTATTCAAACCGCCTAGTAATTTTACCAAACTTAAATAAACTTGAATGAATCTCCGTAATAATTGAGGTCTATTTATCGTCGTTAATTACAAACTAAACTTACATACAAAGAAATCATCCCTTTATTTTAAGGTATATAAAATCATTTTAATTTGATATAAACTAGACCTCTAAGCTTCCTTTTCCTTCTCTAATAAGCACTGGCTCACCACCTGTCAAATCAATAACGGTTGAGGCTATATTACCACCATAACCACCATCTATTACTAAATCGACAAGATTTTCCCATTTTTCAAATATAAGTTCTGGGTCTGTTGTGTATTCTAGAACTTCGTCTTCATCTTTTATCGATGAGGTAATAATTGGATTTCCTAACTCATGTATAATTGCACGCACCGTGTTATGATCTGGCACACGAATCCCTACTTCCTTCTTTTTCTTAAAAGTAGATGGCAAGTTATTATTTGCTTCTAATATAAATGTATAAGGACCTGGAAGGGCACGTTTTAATAATTTAAAGGTAGCACCATCAATTTGTTTAACGTAATCACTAAGATTACTTAAATCCTCACAAACAAATGCAAAATTTGCTTTCTCTAGTTTAACGCCTTTAATACGAGCTATTCGCTCCATTGCATTTTTGTTCGTAATATCGCACCCCAAAGCATATACTGTATCGCTAGGATAAATTATCAATCCTCCGTTGCGAAGTACATTCACAACTTTTTTTATCTCTTTAGGGTTAGGATTATCTTCGTAAATTTTAATTAATTCTGCCATATTATTATATTTAGGATTGAGGTTTAAATTGAGAATTACCTAATTAATTCTAGTTTAATAATTTAATTTAAGCGCGTTCTACTTCAGATTCTAGCTTAAGAACATTGTTACCATCTGTTACCTCAATGTATAATGCCTTATTTCCTTCTTCTCCGTTTCGTGTTACTTCGGTACCATCGATTGTTCTAGTTACTTTTTTTGTAAAGGTACTTTTTACTTTTCCGCTAGCAGAACCACTACCCCATTTCCAAGTTACTTTTGTTCCTTCTTTTATCATAGTTTAATTATTTAATATTTCCGAAGCATTAGGATTACAAAGTGCTCCGCCAAACTAAAATAATTATAGTTTTTTAGTGTTACCAACAGAATAACACTTCATTAACATAAAAATAGTTTTTTTACGTTATCCTAAAAACTTTGTTAATGAAAACCACTTTTTATTTATTCTCATTCCTCATTTTATCATCATTTATTAGCTGTAATGATGATGAGTCTATAAATGAAATTCCTCAAATGATGGAAAACTCTGAGCCTCTTGAAGCTTCTTTTCAGCAAAATGTTTCCTACGGAAATGATAGTCAACAGGTCTATGATTTATATCTTCCCGCAAACCGAACAGATGAGAAAACTAAAGTAATTATCCTTGTACATGGCGGTGGATGGATTGAAGGCGACAAAGCAGATGTGACTGGTTATATTTCATTAATACAACAAAACAACCCTAATCATGCGATAGTAAATATGAATTATAGACTCGCGGTTATTCCAACAATACCTGCGTTCCCTAATCAATTTTTAGATTTAAAAGCAGTGATAACAAAGTTAACCGCAGAGCGCGAAACTTTACAAATTTTACCAGAATTTGGTTTAATTGGTTTAAGTGCTGGAGCACACATATCGTTACAATACGACTCTGTGTATGATACAAATGATCAAGTAAAGTTTGTGGCAGATATTGTTGGGCCATCAGATTTTACAGATCCTTTTTACGCTGATAATCCTAATTTTAGTACTTTATTAAATTTTTTCACAGACGAATCTCAATACCCCCCAAATACAAATTTTGCAACAGCGTTAAGCCCTGCATTACAAGTAAGTGTTAGAACAAGTCCTACGATTATGTTCTATGGTAATCAAGATGAGTTAGTACCATTAACAAATGGAGACAGGCTCAATGCTGCTCTTGAGGCAAACAGTATTGAACATCAATATACTGTGTATGATGGTGGACATGGCAATTGGAATACAATTCAATTTGCAGACGTTGAAGCAAAATTATCTGCTTTTATCGAAGCACACTTAGCTATTGATTAATTATCTAATACATTCAGCTTAGCAAAACGAAGTAACAGCTTTTTAAGTCCTCCGTTTTCAAAATTAATTTCGGCTTTCGTATCTGCGCCTACGCCTTCAATTTTATTTATACGCCCTTTTCCAAAACGCACATGTTCTACAAATGTTCCTACATTTAAGTTAGCTGCAGCTGGGTCAAAATTTTTGTCTGCGCTGCTAGTTACAGGCTTAAGCCTTCTTAGTTTTCTAAGTTGATCTTCACTAGGTCCCGTAGGTGCCTTTCCTGCAACAGGCTTGCTTAATCTCAATTTACTTTTGTCTACCTCATCAAAAATATCTGCATCTAAAAGAGGCTTATAGCGATGTTCTGTTATTGGCGTTAGGTATTGTTTGTACTCTTCGGCTATTTCATCAATAAAGCGACTAGGTTCAGCATCTATTAATTTACCCCAACGATACCTAGATTGCGTGTATGTCAAGTACGCTTGCTTCTCTGCGCGTGTTAATGCAACGTAAAACAATCTACGTTCCTCTTCAAGCTCGGCACGCGTATTCATTGCCATCCCGCTTGGGAATAGCTCCTCCTCCATCCCTACAATATAAACGTACGGAAACTCTAATCCCTTTGCTAAATGTACAGTCATCAAAGCAACTCTATCATCATCGCCTTTATCATTATCAAGGTCTGTTGCTAGTGCTACGTCTTCCATAAATTCTGAAAGGCTTCCCGTTGCATCAGCAAGTTCTTTTTGCTCTTCGGTAAAATCTCGCATACCGTTTAGCAACTCTTCAATGTTTTCAATACGAGCAATTCCCTCAGGTGTACCGTCTTTTTTAAGCTCAGTTAAAAGGCCTGTTTTTTTAGCTACGTGCTCAGCAATTTCAAAAGCATTCATCGTTTGATTAACAACCTGAAAGCTTTCAATCATAGTAACAAAATTCTTTAATTTATTCTTTGTACCATTATTAATGTTTAATTCTAGTTTGTCTAGAACTTTCATCACTTCAAACATAGAACGGTCATAGTGATTTGCAGCAACTGTTAATCGCTCAATGGTTGTTTGCCCTATTCCACGAGCTGGATAATTTATCACTCTCTTAATAGCTTCTTCATCCTTAGGATTTAAAATTAAACGTAAATATGAGAGTACATCTTTAATTTCTTTACGCTGGTAAAAACTTAATCCTCCGTAAATTCTATAAGGAATATCACGTTTTCTAAGCGCGTCTTCCATAGCTCTTGATTGCGCATTTGTACGATATAAAATGGCAAAATCACCATTTTTACGCTGCTCGTTCATTTGTGTTTCAAAAATGTTGCTGGCTACAAATCTTCCTTCATCACCATCTGTCATTGTGCGATTAATCATAATAGGCACACCTTCATCGTTCGCTGTCCACACCACTTTATCAAGACGTGTTTTATTCTTTTCAATTATACTGTTTGCTGCATTAACAATATTTTTTGTGGAACGATAATTTTGTTCTAGACGATATGTTTTAACATCATCATAATCTTTCTGAAAATTGAGAATGTTATTAATATTTGCGCCTCTAAAAGCATAAATACTTTGAGCATCGTCACCTACTACGCATATATTTTGAAACTTATCACTCAATGCTTTTACAATTAAATATTGGCTGTGGTTTGTATCTTGGTACTCATCAACTAGAATATACCTAAAACGATTTTGATACTTAGCAAGTGTCGCTGGAAAACGTGTTAAAAGCTCATTTGTTTTCAATAATAAATCATCAAAGTCCATCGCCCCGGCCTTAAAACATTTATCGCAATAGCTTTTATAGATTTCACCTAAACGCGGCATTTTTGCCATGGCGTCTGCTTCCATTAATTCTGGATTATTAAAATATGCCTTTACAGTAACTAAACTGTTTTTATAACTCGAAATTCGCGAATAAACCTGCTTGTATTTATACACATCTTTGTCAAGATGCATTTCTTTAATAACAGCTCGAATCACACTTTGAGAATCTTGCGTGTCATAAATTGTAAAATTTGAAGGGTACCCCAATTGATGTCCCTCAAACCGTAAAATCTTAGCAAAAATACTATGAAACGTTCCCATCCATAGGTTTTTAGCCTCACTTGTCCCCACAATATCAGCAATACGTTTTTTCATTTCGCGGGCTGCTTTATTAGTAAACGTAAGTGCGAGAATACTAAAAGGATCTACACCTTTTGACATTAAAAAAGCAATACGGTATGTTAGCACACGTGTTTTGCCAGAGCCTGCGCCAGCAATAACAATCATGGCACCGTCTTTTTGAATCGTAGGCGCTAATTGTGCCTCATTGAGTTGATCTAAATATTCTTGCAAATGTTTGATTTTTAGTACTTCGGAAATATAATGGGGTTTCGAAATAAGCAGATTTTTTACTACTTCGAAAATACTCAATTTAGGTTAAAATTTCCGAAGCTATTTTCAGAAATTATAAACAAACTTTTTTTCACTTCTGAAATGATATTAATTGAATATCTTTAGCGTTGATTGTACTTACAATTTACATTAAAGTGACATTACCGAACAAAATGCTTCATTCATTTTTCAATTAATGGTTGTACTATATTTCCGAAGTAAAGCGAATTAAGTAAAATAAAAAATATGAAAAAAACATACACCCTCCTCCTATTTGCATTAATAGTCTTTAGTGCAAATGCACAATTAGATATATCTATTTTAAAAGACATTGAAAATATAGAAAGCCAAGTTATCGATTGGCGTCATTATTTTCATGAAAATCCAGAGCTTTCCAACCGCGAATTTAACACTGCAAAGAAAATTGAGGAGCATTTAAAAAGCTTAGGGATGGAAGTGCAAACAGGTATCGCAAAAACGGGGGTTGTAGGTTTACTTAAAGGTAGCAATCCTGGAAAAGTCGTTGCTTTGAGAGCAGATATAGACGGATTGCCAGTGACCGAAAGAAACGATTTATCTTTTAAAAGCAATGTAAAAGATACGTTCCTAGGCACCGAAACTGGCGTAATGCACGCCTGTGGTCATGACACACATATTGCAATATTAATGGGCGTTGCCGAAGTAATGAGCAAGCACAAAGACAAAATCAACGGTACAATAAAATTTATTTTTCAACCAGCCGAAGAAGGCCCACCTCCCGGTGAAGAAGGTGGCGCAAAATTAATGGTAAAAGAAGGTGTTCTTAAAAACCCAGATGTTGATGCAATTTATGGATTACACATAAATAGCGGAACTCCGGTGGGAACGATTAAATTAAAGCCCGAAGGTATTATGGCTGCGGTGGAGCGTTTTGTGATTAATGTAGAAGGAAAAGGTTCGCACGGTTCTGCACCTTGGAGTGGAGTTGATCCTATATTAATTTCGGCAAAAATAATTGATGGGTTTCAAACAATTATTTCTCGCGAGTCTAATTTGATTGATGCACCCGCAGTAATTACAGTAGGAAAAATAACTAGTGGAACACGTTTTAATGTCATCCCTGAAAGTGCTGAGTTAATTGGTACGGTTCGCACATTAGATCCAAATATGCGAGACCTCATCATTAAGCGCATGACCGAAATGGCAGGCGACATCGCAAAAGCATATGGAGGTAAAGCAACGATTGAATGGCAAAACAATACCATTGTAACTTATAACGACCCAGCACTTACTGTGAAAGCTATTGAAACTTTAAAAGGTGTTGCGGGGGCAGATAAGGTAGAAGATATGAAAGCGGTTACTGGAGGTGAAGATTTTAGTTATTTTCAAGAAAAAATTCCTGGAGTTTATTTTTTCTTAGGTGGGATGACACCTGGAAACACAAATCCATATCCACACCATACACCAGATTTTCAAATTGACGATGCCGGGATGTTGCTTGGAGTAAAAGCATTATCACAATTAGCAATAGACTTTTTGAATGAATAAAATAAAGTGACAAACAAAAAAAATTGTTTAAGGTATGAATGAAATTTTAAGTTTTCTAGGAAATATCCCTTGGTGGGGCTGGGTAATTCTTGTAGTGTTATTAGTTGCAGTATATGATGTACTACAGAAAAAACACACCATTTTACATAATTTTCCAGTAGTTGGTCACTTTAGATATATGCTTGAAAGTATAGGGCCTGAGTTGAGACAATATATTGTAGCAAATAACCGAGAAGAACTACCATTTAACCGTATTGAAAGGGGTTGGATTTATGCTTCGTCAAAAAATGAAAATAATTATGAAGGTTTTGGAACTGACAGAGATATATACGAACCTAACTATATTTTTGTTAAGAATGCAATGATGCCTTTTAAAGTAGAAAATAACCACCCAAATGCGAAAGACCCATATTTTCTACCTTGTGCTAAAGTCATGGGATTAGCTCATGAAAGAAGGAGACCGTTTAGACCAGCATCAGTAATTAATGTTTCTGCTATGAGTTTTGGCTCTCTTTCTGCGCGTGCAGTTGAATCTTTGAATGTAGGCTGTAAGTTATCACATGCATATCATAATACTGGCGAGGGTGGACTATCACCTTATCATAAAAAAGGTGGGGATGTTATTTTCCACTTTGGAACAGGTTACTTTGGTGTACGCAGTAGCGAAGGTACTTTTTCTATGGAAAAAATGGTAAAACTTTGTGCGGAGAACCCTCAAGTTAGAGCTGTTGAAGTAAAACTATCACAAGGTGCAAAACCAGGAAAAGGTGGTGTCCTACCTGGTAAAAAAATTACTGCTGAAATTGCCGAAATTAGACATGTAGAAGTTGGCAAAGATGTTTTGTCACCTCCTACACACTCAGCATTTAATGGCGTTGATGGGCTTGTTGATTTTGTAGAAGATATTGCAAATGCTACTGGATTACCAGTAGGTATAAAAGCAGCTATTGGAAAATTGGAAGATTGGGAAAAACTAGCTTCTATAATGGCCGAAACTGGTAAAGGCCCTGATTTTATAACAGTCGATGGTGGTGAAGGTGGTACAGGTGCTGCGCCCCCAAGTTTTGCAGACCATGTTGCTTTACCATGGATTTATGGGTTTAGTGAAATTTATCAAATTTTTAAAAAATATGACCTCAACGAAAAAATTGTATTTATAGGAAGTGGAAAATTAGGATTTCCTGCAAGAGCGGTTATGGCTTTTGCAATGGGGGTAGATTGTATTAATGTTGCTCGTGAAGCAATGCTATCTATAGGTTGTATACAAGCTAAATTATGTCATACTAACGAGTGTCCAAGTGGTGTTGCTACTCAAAGCAAATGGAAGCAAATGGGTATTAATGTTGATGAAAAATCTGTTAGAGCGCATTACTATTTTAAAAATTTTAGAAAAGAGTTATTAGAGATGACTCATGCTGCTGGCTATGAACATCCTTGTTTATTTACCATGGATGATGTTGAAATGGCAACTGGAGATAAAGAAATGGTAAATGATTTATCTCGTGTATTTAAGTATAATAAAGTAAAAGTTCCATTTAGTAATACAAAAACATTACAAAAGTGTGAACATCTGGGTGGAGGCTATAAAGTTAAAGAAGAAAAGAAAGTCGTAAAAGCTGCAATCAAAAAAGAAGAAGTAAGATATTAAAAACAATACCTACATTTATTTTTCGTTATTTTTTAAGTTTATAAAATCCAAATCATCAACCTACTTTATTTATGGAACAACTCGAACAATTATTTCCTTATTTTGCTTTAATAATTACTGCATTGATAGTTGGTGCAGTGGCATTTTTATTTTTTAAAAAACATACAGAAAACGAAGAAAATCGACGTCGTTATTTGCTTCATAAAGATGCACAAGGAAAATTATTACCTCTTAGATTACAAGCTTTTGAGCGAATCACACTCTTTCTAGAACGTATGGATTTAAACAAATCTGTTGTACGCATTAAACCTAGAAATAGTAATGTCGAAGTTTATGAGAATGATTTAATCAATGGTATTGAACAAGAGTATGAACACAATTTGACGCAACAAATTTATGTTTCTGCAGAGGCTTGGAATATTATTCGTACAGCTAAAAACGCTACAATACAAACTGTAAGACAAATGGCAATGAATGAGAAAAATGATTCGGCAGATAAATTAAGAGAATCACTTTTAAATAATGCTATGGCTGGAGTTTCACCTTCTCAAAAAGCACTTGCCTTTATAAAAACAGAAATTTCAGAATTATTTTAGGGTTTAAAATATCCTGCTTTAATAGCAAAGAGTACTAACCCTATTCTATTTTTTATTCCTAATTTTTCATATACAGAATCTCTATAGCCTTCAATTGTTTTTGGACTCAAAAACATTTGCGAGGCTATTTCTTTATAATTCATCTCTGTACACGCATGTTTTAAAAATTCTACTTCGCGATCTTTGAGCTGGAGTGATGATTCTTTTGTACCGTTTAAAGAGTTAATTAAAAGTCTTGAAACTGCATTTGTATGATAAAATCCTTTTTCCATAAGTTGTTCAAGTGCATCTTCTAGAATATCTTTTTTTGTGTCTTTCATCAAATACCCCTTTGCTCCTACTCGCAACATTTTTAATATAGTTTCCTCATTTTCTTCAACAGACAATGCCATTACATTAACTCTTGGGTATTCAGATTTCAAAATTTCGGTAGTTTCAATTCCGTTTAAAATGGGCATATTAACATCCATTAAAACAACGTCTGGCACAAAATTAGGGTTTTTACATTTGTCTAAAAGTTCTTGTCCGTTTTTACAGAGATATAAAGTTTCAAAATTTTTAAAATCGTTTACTAATCCTCCTATGGCCTGTGACAATAAAGTGTGATCATCAACTACTACTACGGTGTATTTTTTCATATTATTTTTTGATTAGTAGGTTTATATTGAATTTTAAGTTGTGTTCCTTTTTTCTCTTCGGAAATTAGCTGCAATTGGGCACCTATTAATTTTGCTCTATTTTTCATATTCAATAGTCCTATTCCTTCAATTTTTGACATTTCGGCGAAGCCAATACCATTGTCTTTAGCTTCCATTGTTACTATTTCTGAAAAGGAAATAACTACTTCTAGATTAGATGCTTTTGAATGTTTTATTGTGTTTGAAAAAAACTCTTGAAGTATACGAAACAAAATAATCTCATGATTTGCATTAAATGAAAATGGGCTTCCACTAATCTCTAAAGATGCGTTTATAAATTCTAGCCTATTGAACCTGTCAATCTCTAATTGGACAGCCTCAGAAAGAGATAAGCTTTTAAGTACATCTGGATTTATTAATTTTGATAATGCACGCAATTCATCTAATCCTGTGCCTATAGTTTGTACCATTTCGTCAATACGTTCTGGATGGTCTTTAATGCTCTGTGCTTGTATTTTTGCTAATGTCAATAATTGGCCAATATTATCATGTAACTCCCAACTTATATTGCGAAGGGTTGCCTCCCTGATCTCAATTTGTGATTCGGCAAGCTCCTTTTCAAACGATTTTTTAGCTTGTTCCTGTTCTTTAACTAGTGAGTTTTTACTCCCCATAAATACAAGCAATAGTACAATAATGACTACTGCCAGCAAAAGTGCAATACCAATTAGCGTAACGCTAAATACTTCTTTTTCGCCACTAATAAGCCCACTATAAAGCATAAGTTCATTATTATAATTAATACATACTGTAATATGCTGAATTGAAAGAATAAATTATTGTATTCAACAAAACTATTTTTTATAATTTTTATGGGAATATATCCAATAAAAAAGAGGAATAATCCCACACTAATCCAAAAAAGCATATTAAATTGAATTATCATTACTCGCTTAGTCCTCAATAAATCTATGTAAAACATTACAATAGATATGATTGTAAAAAATCCACCTAAAACATAAATAGACACTTGCATTTCTGTGAAGAAATTACTTATAATTATCTTGATTCCATATAGAAGAATGAAAATAATCATCATAGCGCTTATGCATTTTTTGAAAATGTTATAAATAACATTTTCTTTAAAAACTTGGAAAATAAATAAGAAATAAAAAAGATAAAAAATGTTATAAAAAATAAAGTTTGTAGTAAGATTTAAAATTTGAATTGTAAAAAATCCAATAAATTCTATTAAAAAAATAAGTACGGCTAATATAGGAAACCACTTAAGCCCAGTCTCTTTATATTCCTTAAACCTCCATATTGCAAGTAACGCAACAATAACGTATTGCACCATGTAGGTTTTTACAAGAATAGAAATAAGTGTTTCGGTTTCCAATTTAAATTACTTAGCTATTAATTATCCTTTTTTTCCATTATTATTATCGTCATTATCATTGTCGTTGCTATCATTATCGTTATCACTACCTCCCATATCAGTATTTTGCTTAGGTGGAGGAACAACATTACCGTCATTTAATATAAGACTTCTATCCTCGTTGTCTTGAGCAATATTAAAACCTAACATTGAAGCTTGAGATACTTGTTTACCAATTCTATTCCCTTTTCTATTTACTTTACCGTCTTTTTTATTTAGTTCTTCCACCCCATTAATTAGAAATACTGGCTCTCGCTTTCCTCCATTAGCACTACCAGAAGTATAAAAGCCTTGTTGCATTCCATTTGCTGGGTTTTTAGTGGTTGGCAAAATAAAAATAGACTCTTGTCTATTATATCTAGCAACTTCTCCACTTTCAAACACATCGCCTTTGATTGGGTATGCACCTAGATAGATTCTAAGATTCCCTACTTTAGCACCTGCTAAATCAGCTTCACTTTCTATGTAAGATATATAATGTTTTATCTCTTCTAAGCTATACTCAATATATCGCGTAGGTTTAAAATTAGGATCTGTCGTGTTAGTTCCATCAGAGTTTTGATTTAATTCTGGATTATCTGCTCCCCACATTAAAGCAGGTACTTTTCTCTCTGTATAAATATCATACATGTTTTTAGCTTGCTTAATTGAGATAATTTTAGCAGGCTCATTTACATATTCTGGTGGAGTTTCATCGTTTGAATCACCTGTAGGCTCTTCTGAAAATAAACCACATGAACTAAATAAAGTCGCAAATAAAAAAATAGCAATAGCTCCAATAATTGTTTGTTTTAAATCTTTCATTGTTTGTTAGTTTTTTAGTTTATGTAAATGTATGAGTAATAGCTAAATACACAAAAGGGGGATTCCCCCTTTTTAAAAAAGAGAAATGACTAAATCAAAAAAGGACTTAAATTTCTAATTAACAGTTGTTTAACTTGACAATTAATGTGATTTGGGTAGCATCTTTGCCTCAGTAATGCTAACCAACCATTACTTGGCGGTAACTGAAAAGCCACAAAAAAAGAGTAGGTATTATTAAAACTTTTATCATGAAAAATTTTCTACACATCTCAAAAAAAGTCGCATGGCTTTGCTGCATTTTATTTACAGCAAGCATGAGCGCACAAAATCAAGGTTTTTGTGAACCTTTTGATCAGTTTAACAATACCTCACCAGCAGGTCCTGGGTGTAATGGGGTTGCAACACCTAATGTTTTAGATAATTGGGGAGTCATTAATACAGATATTAACTATACAGATAATAATAGCCAGAACGGTGCTGGTGACAGATACCTTTATATGGATGATGGCTCATGTGGTAATGGAGCTAGTTTTATTTATAATGCAATAGACTACGCAGGAAACTGGATGGCTATGACGCAAGATGAAGGTTGCTTTTGTTATGATTTTAGGACTTTTCATATTCAAACCGGAACATTAAGTGGAAGTTCCCTTCGTATTTACGATGGTCCAGACCCACAATCTTCAACAGTATCTGCAGTATTTACACTTAACATTCCTGTGGATCCATCGAGAGGATGGGTACGTATTTGTGCCCCTATTGATTTTGCTGATGCTGCTGGAAACCTACCAGGCAATAGTGATGGCACATGGGTAATTAATAGCGGAGGAGCTGCAGCGTGGAATTCATTAATTTCAAACGTAGGGTCAATTGCATATTTAGTAGATGTAGCGGGTGGGGATGAACGCTTTGGTATTGACAATATATGTATAAGTCAAGATTGTGATAGTACATTTACAGAAGAACCACCTACAGAAGATGGATCATATTGTTGTGATGAAAGTGAAAACCTTATGACAAATGGAAATTTTGAATTTGGAAACACAGGATTTACAAGTAGCTATTCGCAAAATGGTGCAACACTACCAGGACAATATGATGTAACAGATAGTGCAAGTGCATTTGGTGCAAACATTACAGACCACTCATTTTGCGAAGATCCCATAGCATATGCCACAAATGATAAATTTCTTTTAGTAAATGGAAAGACGACACAACCCGCAGGTACTGTTTCAGAAATTTACAGAAAGTCATTAAACTTAGATGAAAATAAAGAATACCGTTTTTGTGCTAATTTCAAAAATATGCCACAATGTACGTTTGATATTCTTCCGGAAATTGAAATCGTAACCACAACAGGATTTAGCCAGACTGCAGTGATTGATGTAGATCCTACAGATCCTTGTGCATGGCAATCAGTAAGCTTTTGTTTTACTGGGGGTGAAGATATGGATTTTAGAATATTACTTAAAGAAGACGGATTAGGTGATGGTAATGATCTTGCAATTGATGATATCGCAGTTAGCGAGTTGGCTGACCCAGAATTAACCATTACAGTACAACACCAAGGAAATCCTCAACAAATTACAGGGTCTATAAATACAATAAGCACAGGTGATGATGTATTACCATTTGATACCGAAATTTGTGAAGAGCCGTGGTACTGGTTTGTAGCTACCGTTGACAACTATAGCGGAGGAAGCATTACAATAGATTTTGCAGACTCTTATGGTTGGGGTAATGATACTGGATATAGTATTTTCAATCCAGGAACATCTGGAGCAACTCCATGGAATCTAACAACAGTTTACAACAACTTCCCATTTGATCAAAACAAACTTTATATTGTAGGGATGTACTCTAATAGTTGTTGTGTAGATTGTTATGATGAAGGTTTCACTTACCAATTAACATATAATAATCGAATACCTTCAATACCGCAATCTGGATTAAACCCAGCACATAAACAACGTATTATCTCAATGTTAGGCAGATATGCACCTACAATTGGTTCGCGTAGAGATGGAATTCAAATATCTAACAATATTTCAATGTTAAATGTGTCACCTAATCCTGCTACAAGTATTGTTACTGTTCGCCTTGAAAACAATACTGTCAATCAAGTTGTCATTACAACTATGAGTGGAAACATTGTAAAAGATGATACAAATAGAAATAGTAATACATTTCAAGAAGTAAATGTTGAAGGGCTAGCATCAGGGATGTATTTAGTAAAAGCAACCGCAGCAGACGGTAGCATGCATACATCAAAGCTAATTATTGAATAAGCCAACTAACCATAATTAGATTTTTTAAGACCCTTTGATATAATTTCAAAGGGTCTTTTTTATATTTTTTTACTTCGGAAATTTTAAACAATAGTTACTTTTCCGAAGCCTTAAAACCTATTCTTTCAAGATACTCTTTTTCTGTATCTGAAAATTGCGAATAGATTTCCTTAACTTTATTGCTATATTTTTCTTCTTTTAAAACCTCGGTGAGTAAAGTGCGAGCACTGTCTCTAAACCTCCAATAATGATGTGTACTAGCATTTACTAATGACGCTAAGGATGTATCATCAAAAATTCCTAAATAATTTACATACTCAAAAGCTTTTTCTCGTATTTCAAAAGAGTAGTTGTTTGATGTATAATTATTTAGTTCACTTGTAAAATTTGCTGCGTTCTGCTTTTGGTAGCCTTCTGTTAACATTGCGAGAACTAACCAAATTTGACGCACATTCTTATCTTGAAAACCAACAATACCTTTGGTTTTGTCTAAATATTTTGGCATTTGGTTTGGTAATGCTTTTCTTAATAAAAGTAAAGCCGCTTCAATAGTCACGTAGCTTTCATCATTTAGTAAAGATTCAAAATCTGCTTTTAATACATTAGGTATTGCCCCTTCGTACGAAATTGCAATCGCTTGTCGCGTCATTAAATTATTACTCTCAAAGGCTTTCTTTAAATATGGAATCACTTTCTCAACAGGCTCCGCAGTTAATTGAAAAACAGCCTCTTGACCTAAATACTCATTGTTAAAAGTCAACGCAGTGGTCAATGGTATTTTCTTTTCGGCTATTGCTACTGGTCGCAAAGAAGAAAGCTCAAAATATTCTTTTATAAATGGTGACGCTAGTAAAGACTCATATGCTTGATTGGCCTGAAAGGCCGTTTGTTGAAGCCAGTCTTTTTCCCAATTGTCTATCGTAATTGTTGTATTACGTTTGACCATATTTAAAAAATTATCTGTTTCTACATTTTTAAATGCATGTTCTTCGAGGTATTGCTTAATAGTGTTTTTAAATGCGGTATCCCCTATTCGCTCTCTCAAAATATGTAATGCCCATGCTCCTTTTTCATAAAAAGTAAGTGAAGATGCTTTTGGGTCTAAAAGAGATTGCCCTTTTCCAGCCTCGCTTACCTCTTGTAAACTGTTTGCTGATTGTAACAATTTCCAATAGTAATAATCATCACCATAGATTTCTCGTTCTGCCAATAGCGCATAATACGTTGCAAAACCTTCTTGCAACCAATGGTGAGTTCCAGAGGTTTCTGTCACTAGATTTCCAAACCATTGATGCGCTAATTCATGCGCATTTACGTTTGTATAATCTCTATCATTTATGCCTATTTCGTCAACGACAAAAGATTCAGAAAAAATAGTGCAACTTGTATTCTCCATACCTGCATACAGAAAATCGCGCACAGGAACTTGTTTGTAATTTTGCCAAGGGTACGGAACGTCTATTTCATTTTCTAAATAATCAAAAATGGTTTTTGTGTGCTTATACGTAGTTTTTACAATTGCTGAATCGTTAGGCCTATAATATAACTCAATAGGAATTCCACTTGCCGAAACCACTGTAGTTTTATTATAATCTCCCATTGCAAAAGCTACTAGGTAACTTGACATTGGGTTTTCCATGTCGAAAAAATATTCTTTAAAATTATCTTTTCTAATTATATCTACTAATATTCCATTACTTAAAATAGTTTGTGTTTCTGGAACAACATATTTTAAATCAAACTCAATCTTATCATTCATGTCATCAATACTCGGTAGCCAGTGCGATGTATTTTTCCCTTGTCCTTGTGTCCATATATGATCGCCAGTAAAATAAAGCGCCTTTTTAGGTTTTGCAACGTATTGAAAATTGACCTCGTAGGTATTACCCGCTTTAAAATTGTTGTGGAAAATAATTTTATCATCGGTGTAATAAATTTTGGTATCACCGTCTTTCGCATCGGGGCGCTCCATATTAATCGCGTCTAGATAAACTTTATCTATATCCTTCAAAATGGTAAATGAGACAAAAACATCTCCATTGACAGACATTTCCGAAGCATTGGGCATTATCGTCGCTGTGATTTTTTTGAAATCAACAATATTTGTTTGCTGGGAAAAAGATGCGATTGAGGCAAAGAGTAAAAGATATTTTATCAATGTTGAAGCTTTATTTTGAATTTCTAATGCATTGTAATTTTTGTATGTCGAGAACGTTTTACTTTACTAATAATCAATTCTACATCCTCTATGACAGGGGAAAATTTAAGAGATATATTTTGTTCTAAAATGGATTTCCATACGTAAATATAATAATTCTGAATTCCGAATTCTGAATTCCAAATTTAAAATTCATTATTTTCGTTTTATGAATTCAAATTTTCTACAAACTCCCATTGAGTATCTTAAAGGTGTTGGCCCTAATAGGGCTTCATTGCTAAAGACGGAGCTTGGGATTCATACGTTTCAAGACCTCATCCATTTATTTCCAAATAGGTACATTGACCGCACTCAGTTTTATAAAATTGCGCAATTAAAACCTACAAGTGCAGATATTCAAATCATTGGAAAAATTACGCATATTAAAACTGTGCAGCAAAAGAGAGGGAAACGATTAGTTGCTACATTTAGAGATGAAACTGGCTCGATGGAATTAGTCTGGTTTAGAGGTCACAAATGGATTAAAGAAAATTTAAAAATTAATGTGCCGTATGTTGTCTTTGGAAAAACCAATCATTTTAACCATAGTTATTCCATGCCACATCCGGAAATGGAATTACTTACCGAATATGAAAAAGGGCTTAAAGCAACCATGCAGCCCGTATATCCGTCCACAGAAAAATTAGCCAATAGCAACATTACAAACAGAGTACTTTTAGGACTGCTTGCAACGCTCTTTTCTGAAATTAAAAACAACCAAAAAGAGACGCTATCAAAACCACTTTTGAGTGAACTAAAATTACTGCCAAAAGGCGAGTCAATTATAAATATTCATTTTCCAGAAAGTCAGGAAAAATTGGCTAGAGCACAATATAGATTAAAATTTGAAGAATTATTTTACATTCAGCTGCAATTATTATTCAAAAACCTCATTCATAAAAGCAAAATAAAAGGATATCCTTTTACCGAAATAGGGAACTACTTCAACACTTTTTACAATGAACAATTACCCTTTGAATTAACAGACGCACAAAAACGAGTAGTTAAAGAAATACGGTTTGATTTAGGTAGTAATGCACAAATGAATCGCTTATTACAAGGAGATGTAGGAAGTGGAAAGACGATTGTAGCCTTTTTATCAATGCTAATGGCACTTGACAACGGATTTCAAGCGTGTTTAATGGCGCCTACTGAAATTTTGTCAGTACAGCATTACAATGGATTACTTGAACTGTGTAACGATTTGAATATCAGCATATCACTTTTAACAGGCTCAAGTAAAACTTCAGAAAGGCGAATCATACATAAATCTCTTGAAAATGGTGAATTAAACATACTTGTTGGCACACATGCGTTGCTTGAAGATAAAGTAAAGTTTAAAAATTTAGGACTTGCTATTATAGATGAACAACATCGTTTTGGCGTAGCACAACGGAGTAAGCTTTGGCATAAAAACGAATACCCTCCACATATTCTTGTGATGACCGCCACCCCTATTCCTAGAACCCTTGCAATGAGTGTTTATGGCGACCTTGACATTAGTGTAATTGACGAACTACCACCAGGAAGAAAAGACATTAAAACTGTACACCGTTTTGATGCGAATAGATTGAAAGTATTTGGTTTTATAAGAGATGAAATTGCGTTAGGAAGACAGGTATATATTGTTTATCCATTGATACAAGAAAGCGAGGCGTTAGACTATAAAGATTTAATGGATGGCTATGAGAGTATTTCTCGAGAATTTCAGCAGCCAAAATATCAAATATCTATTGTCCACGGGCAAATGAAAGCAGTTGATAAAGAATTTGAAATGAACCGTTTTATCAAAGGCGAAACTCAAATAATGGTCGCAACAACGGTAATTGAGGTTGGGGTAAATGTGCCTAATGCGTCTGTGATGGTGATTGAAAGCGCTGAGCGTTTTGGTCTATCGCAACTCCATCAATTGCGAGGTCGTGTGGGTCGCGGTGCTGAGCAAAGTTACTGTATTTTAATGACAAGCCATAAATTAAGTGAAGATGCAAAAACAAGAATACAAACTATGACACACACTAGTGATGGATTTGAAATAGCCGAAGTTGATTTAAAACTTCGAGGTCCTGGCGACATTATGGGAACGCAACAAAGTGGCGTTCTCAATTTAAAAATCGCAGACATCATTAAAGACACTGAAATTTTAAAAATAGCGCGAAGTTATGCTCAAAAATTATTAAGAGAAGATCCCAATTTTGTTAAGCAAGAAAATGAGCCTATTAAGGATAGCTACGCGCAATTGATGAAATATAAGAATATTTGGAATTATATATCTTAATGACCTAAGAAGGGTTTTAATATAGCACCATTGAAAAATTTATATTTGCTTTTAGCTAATTTACAAAACACAACTAATAACACTGCATGAGCACCTCGATTAAGCAGAAACATATACCTAACCTAACTCCTATACGATTTTTTTTAGCTCTTCTTGTAGTTATTTATCATATTCCTCAATTTTCAAATAACAGAGGATTTCCTTTTTTTAATGATTTAGCTATTTTCCACAAAGGCCGAGAAGCAGTTTATATGTTTTTTGCATTAAGCGGTTTTTTAATTATTAAACAGCTATTTATAGAAAAGAAAAAAACAGGGACAGTTAATCTTAAAGGATTTTACATAAGGCGAATTCTAAGAATATTCCCATTATATTACCTTATTTTGATTATTGGATTTCTGTATTATCAATTAATACTCCCCCATTTAGGATTTGATTTTGAAAATAATTATGATTTAATCACAGGAATATTTTTATCCGTTTGCTTTCTTCCTAATGTTTTTGCTACTTTTTCACCAGGAGGTATTCTTGAAATCTTATGGTCTATAGGTATTGAAGAGCAATTTTACTTACTAATTGCACCATTATTTTTATTGTTACCTGTTAAAAGAGTTGTATTTTTTTTAGGAGTATTTACTACATTTTACTTTTTAGTTTTTTTCTCAGAGCAATTTATATTTTTTAGAAAATATGATATGCTCTACTATTATTTCTCATTTAGTGGTATTTGTGCAATTCTATGGAACAAAAAACACATACAGCGTACTATCACAATAATGAGATTACCTATTCTAGTATTATTTATACTTTATTTTGTGTCAGATATTTTCAGTAAAAATTTAAATGATATTATTTATCATGCATTTAGCGTATTACTTTTTGGGTTCACAATAGCTGTATTAGCAGTTAAACCTATTAGGTTCCTTGAAAACAAAGTCATGAATTACTTAGGCAAAATATCTTACGGGATTTATATGTATCATGCCATCGCAATGCAATCCGTAGGTTTCTTATTTCTGAAATTACTTCCAAAATTTAAAATAAACAATGCACTAACCATCATAACAATCAATGTTTTAGTGATTGGAATTACTATAACTGTGTCTCATTTTTCTTATCAATATTTTGAGAAATATTTCTTAAAGATGAAACGTAAAACAAGAAATAATTAAATAGTAAAAAAAAACTAATTACTACTCTTTCACTAACCCGCCAACAAACTCTTCAAATTCCTTAGTGAATTTTGTATACTCCTTACCCGTTGCTGGTCCATTGAAACCCGTGTGTATCCTGCGTACTTTTCCTGTTTTATCGATAAAAATAGTCGTAGGGTAACTTAAAACATGGTTAAGCATTGGTAATTTTTTATTAGCCTTTAGCTTACTAGCGCTTCCATATTGAGCAAGTAAAACAGGATAAGGAACACCAACACCCTTTTTAAATTTGTTGATAGATTTTATTGCACCCTCCTCTGTTTTTGCATATTCAAATGCTAGAGCTACCATTTCTAGATTTTCACTTTTATTCTTTTTGTAATATTCAGAAAAATATTTTGTTTCATCAAGGCAGTTAGGACACCATGTTCCCATTATTTGAACCAATACAACTTTATCTTTAAATCTATCATCTGCCAATGAAACCTCTTTTCCTTTAGTATCCTTAAAAGTAAATTCTATCTTTTCATATCCTTCTTTTATAAATGTAAGAGAGTCTGTACTTGGCAACTCATACTCATTATTAAGTTTTGCCATAAAAGGCTCTTTCCAATGATTACCACTATAAAAATGCCCCTCCATCAAACTATCTGTCACTTTTGCTTCAAATAAAAAAGCATGTGCACCATCAAAAGTAGAAAGCTTTAAAGTATCATCTTGGATCATTCCATCGAGATAACGATAATCACCAGTGGTTGTTCTAAAAGTACCATGCACTTTATTTCCTGTTTGCTTAAAAATACCTTTTGCAATATATCTATCAGCTGGTTTATTTGGACTAAAAACAGTTTCCCAGGCCCCATTAATAATTACTGTGGGCGCTCCTTTTATTTTAAAACGTTTTTCTTTTCCTGCATACATATAAAATGGAACAACTCTATCAAGACTAGGTTTTATAAAATTTCCTGAAATTGTATCATTTGAATAAATTCCTTTAAATATACCCTCAAAAACAGGATGTTCAATATACACACTATCCCCAAAAAATGTAATATCCTTAACTTCAATGCGCTCTTCGGCATTTTGAATAATCATTTTTGAACCTTTCTGCCATTCTAAAATGAACGGAATCTCTTTACCTTTATCAAGCTTTAATGCAGCTCTCCAAGTACCATCTTTAGGAAATTTCGGCTTTGCCTCTTGACAAGCAATAAAAAATGGTACTATAAGAAACAATAAAACTTTTTTCATCAGTATAATTTATAAAATCTTTAGACTATAAGTTTTAAAAGTACTTACATTAAATGTTCTAAATGTTATCTTTGCCGTTCTTTAAGAAAACTTTATAATGAAGATCTCATACAACTGGCTAAAACAATTTATTAAAACCGACTGGGAAGCCGAAAAAACTGGCGAACTCCTTACTGACCTTGGATTAGAAATTGAAGGAATAGAACAATATTCTTCAATTAAAGGCGGATTAAAAGGTATCGTAGTTGGTCACGTACTCTCATGCGAACAACACAACAATGCAGACCGCTTAAAGGTGACAAAAGTAGATCTTGGCGATGGCAATATTGTACAAATAGTTTGTGGAGCACCTAATGTTGCTACTGGTCAAAAAGTACCTGTAGCTACTATAGGAACTACACTTTATGATGCAGAAGGCAACCCTTGGCAAATAAAGAAAGGAAAAATAAGAGGCGAAGTAAGCGAAGGAATGATTTGTGCAGAAGACGAACTTGGGCTAGGAAAAGGGCATGATGGCATTATGGTGCTTGATGAAAAAATTGCTCCTGGAACGTTAGCTTCGGAAATATTAGATGTTGAAAATGACGAAATTTTTGAAATAGGGTTAACGCCCAACCGCGCTGATGCAATGAGCCACTGGGGTGTTGCAAGAGATTTAAGAGCTGGTTTAATTCAAAAAGATATTTCAATGGAATTAATTACTCCATCAACATCAAATTTTCATATTGAAGACCGTACTCGAAAAATTGAAATCAATGTTGAAAATAATGAACTTGCACCAAGATATTGTGGTGTAAGTATTTCAGAAATCGTAGTGCAAGAATCTCCTGCATGGCTTCAAAACAGATTGAAAGCTATAGGACTTGCACCTATTAACAACATTGTTGACATCACTAATTATATTCTCCACGAGCTTGGACAACCATTGCACGCATTTGACGGCGCAAAAATTGAGGGTAATATAATTAATGTAAAAACACTTCCATCAGGCACTAAATTTACAACCCTTGACGGCGTAGAACGAACATTGCATGAAGAGGATTTAATGATTTGTAATGAGAATAAGCCTATGTGTATTGCTGGAGTTTTTGGCGGTATAGATAGCGGGGTTACAAATAGTACATCTAGCATTTTCTTGGAGAGTGCATATTTCAATCCTGTAAGCATTCGTAAAACTGCAAAACGTCATGGATTAAACACAGATGCTTCTTTTCGTTTTGAGAGAGGCATTGACCCTAATATCACAGAATACGCATTAAAACGTGCTGCTATTTTAATATGCGAGATTGCTGGTGGAAAAATAAGTAGCGATATAATTGATGTGTATCCCAAAAAGATTGAAGATCATCAAGTATTTTTAAATTATGAAAAGGCAAATAGCCTTATAGGCGAAGAGATTTCTAAAGAAACCATAAAAAGAATACTTACTTCTCTTGAAATCAAAGTAAATAACGTTACTGAAACAGGTATAGGAATGACCATCCCAGCCTATCGCAACGATGTGACAAGAGAGGCAGATGTAATTGAAGAGGTTTTACGTGTTTATGGTTATAATAACATTAAAACTACACAAAAATTAAATGCGTCAATTGCAACTACTCACGGAGTTCAAGATTATAAAATTCAAAATAAGGCAGCTACATTTCTTGCGAGTATAGGCTTTAATGAAATGTTGAACAACTCGCTCACTTCTCCTAAATATTTAGAGTTAAGTGAAGGTTTGAGTAATGACAACGATGTATCTATGCTTAATCCATTGAGCCAAGAATTATCTGTTATGCGACAGTCTATGCTATTTGGTGGATTAGAATCCTTAGCATATAATGCAAACCGAAAAGCTACAAACATAAAGCTATTCGAATTTGGGAAAACCTACCACAATTACAGCGATAAGCGTGAAGAGATGAGTCATCTATCACTATTAATTTCAGGAAATAAAACTCAAGATAATTGGCATAACGCTACAGCTCAAAAGGGTGATTTTTTCTACGGAAAAGGGGTAGCGATGTCAATTTTAGAGCTGTTGGGAATTAATGGAACGATTGAAAGAGAATTGAAAAACTCATTGTTTTCTGAAGGTATTGCAATAGCAAAAAAGAAAAAAGTATTAGTTGAGTTTGGTGTTATATCAAAGAAAGTAACAAAACATTTTGGCCTTGATACAGAAATTTTATACGCAGATTTTCAATGGAATGCAATACTTTCAGAAATATCCACATCAAATTTCACAGTACAGCCTATTCCTAAATTTCCGAAGGTGAAAAAAGATTTCTCTTTGTTATTAGATGAAGGGGTATTATTTTCAGATTTAAAAAATACGGCATTTCAAACAGAACGAAGTTTATTAAAGGAAGTTAACCTTTTTGATGTTTATACTGGAAAAAATCTCCCAAGTGGAAAAAAATCGTACGCATTGAGTTTTACACTACAAGATGAAAACAAAACGCTTACAGATAAGCAAATTGACAAAATTATGGGGAAACTGCAACAACGATTTGAAAAAGATTATGGAGCCAGTTTGAGATAATTAGCAATTAGCAATTAGCAATTAGCAAAACTTAAAAAATCCTGAGAATAAAACGTTCTCAGGATTTTTTCTCTACTGTTATTTCTATTTTAGTTATTTTTTTTCTTCTTTTAAAGAGAATGCCATTCCCTCTACAATATGAAAGAAACCATTTTTGTGATAAAAATTAGTATCTATTATCAAAGCTTTATTTCCTTCAACATCATTTAACGTGATAGTATTTCCATTTGAGGTTGCGATAAGTTTTGTTCCAGCTAATGTTAAAAAACTTGCAGAACCATTGTTACTTTCGATTGCCTTTTTAATAGATACTGCATCTAATCTTCCTGGTACACTATGAGCCTTAAACATCATTGATAACTTATCTGTATCAATCATAAGTGCTTCACGTTCCTCTTTGTCCATGTTATTAAAAACCTTATCAGTCATAACAAAAACAGTCACCATCTCTTCTTGGTCTATTTCTTTTAAAAGTGTTTCATTTGAAAGTATTTGAGTAGCATATGTAAAAGAATTACTTTCAGAAATATTATCGATTAGTGTCTTCGCCCCAGTAAATGTAGTTCCTTTAAAAATCTTAGTACTATTGTTTGCTGTTTTATTCATATACTTTTGAGCCGATACTGAAAAAGATGTTACGATTAAAAGTGCAAAAATTATATGTTTCATGTTTTTAAAATTTCAGAATTTATACTTGTTAAAATCAAAGATACAAACTATGTACCACAACGTTAATTTAATTAAATAGTTGCTCTAATTAGTTAAATTACTAAAACGTGTTGTTTTTTAAATGCTTTGCCCGTAAATTTATATAAATAAATTATCGCTATGATAGCACGTACGAATATTAAAACGCAGTTAGAAAAAACAAGAGCAAAACGAATTGACGAAAAGGAAATTTTATGTAAGGTTCAAGAAATTTTTAAAAAAAATCAAAAAGAACGAGATGTAATTAAAAATAGACTTGAGACTAAAAACATTTTAAATGAAAACCGTTTTAACATTGATTTGTTAATTTCAGAAAATATTTTTCACATTGAAGATATTAAAAAACTTTGTATCGATTACAGGCTTCGATTTTTAGACTCTCATTATTTTAAAGGTCCATATCCAGACGAAGCAATTTCTAAAATAAGAAGCCTTGAAAATATGCATGACACAACTTTAAAAGGATTTAAAATTGTAGCTCCTGCAAAATTAATGAAGTTAGAAAATGCTGATGATCCACTACTCTTTTCTCCCATGGGGAATGATTATTATTATTTAGTACATAAATGGGGTACAGATTTACATCCATTTAGAAAAGCTCAAATGTGGCCTTATAAAAGTTTTGAAAATCTTGTTTTTACAATTTTATTAGTAAGTATATTTCTTACAATGATTACACCAATGCACTTGTTTTCTCGTAGAGATTTAAATCAAGAATACCTTATGTTATTTTTATTTATGTTCAAAGGTGTCGCTGGTGTAGTGCTATTTTATGGTTTTTCTAAAGGAAAAAACTTTAATGGTGCTATCTGGAATAGCAAATACTATAATGCTTAAACTTATACCTAATGGATTTAGAAAAAGAAACAGTACGAATATTTACAGGACCTGCCATGATAGGTCAAGGATTAATAGCAAGATTAAATGACTTAGGAATTTCGCCAATTGTAAAAGATGACCACCAAAGTGGTATTACAGGAGGATTTGCTACAGGAGTTCCTAATCAAGTTAGGTTATTTATAAGAAGAGAAGAACTTGAAAAATCCAAAGAGTTGATTGAGTTATACTTAAAAGAAGTAGGAGAAAATTAAAACCTAAAAGACAATAGAAAGCCCCAAATATCTTACTTGATATATTGGGGCTTTCTATTAAAAATAGCTGAGGATTAATTAAGCGTTAACTTCATACATTTTTTCACGCTGTTCTTTAATTTTTGGGTCATTCATATATTCATCAAAGGTCATATATCTATCAATAACTCCATTAGGGGTTAATTCAATAACTCTATTACCTACTGTTTGAGCAAACTCATGGTCATGAGTTGTAAACATTATTGTTCCTTTAAAGTTTTTAAGCGAATTATTAAATGCCGTAATAGACTCTAAGTCTAAGTGGTTTGTAGGCTCATCAAGCATCAACACATTTGCACGCATCATCATCATCCTACTTAACATACAACGTACTTTTTCACCTCCAGAAAGTACATTACATTTTTTTAATGCTTCTTCCCCACTAAATATCATTTTACCAAGGAAACCACGAATGTGCACCTCTTCTCTTTCTTCTTCGGTTTTTGCCCATTGACGTAGCCAATCTACAAGAGAGTCATCACTTTCAAAAAAGTGGTGATTGTCTAATGGGAGATAACTTTGATTAGTTGTTACTCCCCAATTATACTCGCCTCCATCTGCCTTTTCATTACCAGAGATAATCTGATAAAAAGCCGTTGTAGCTCTTGAGTCTTTAGAATAAACTACAATTTTATCTCCTTTTACAAGGTTAATATCAACATTTTGAAAAAGCACATCACCTTCTAATGATGCAGAAAGATTTTCAATGTTTAATATTTGATCTCCAGCTTCACGCTCTCTTTCAAATATTATTGCTGGATATCTTCTACTTGAGGGTTTTATGTTACTTACATCAAGCTTTTCAATCATCTTCTTTCTACTTGTTGCTTGTTTTGATTTCGCAACATTTGCAGAAAACCGACGTATAAACTCCTCTAATTCTTTCTTTTTATCTTCTGCCTTTTTATTTTGTTGGGCTCTTTGACGAGAAGCTAATTGACTACTCTCATACCAGAAAGTGTAATTACCACTAAAATGATTTATTTTTCCAAAATCAATATCACTTATATGAGTACAAACCGCATCTAGAAAATGCCTATCGTGAGATACAACTATTACACACGCATCATAATTAGCTAAAAAATGCTCTAACCAACCTATTGTTTCATAATCCAAGTCGTTAGTAGGCTCATCCATTATCAATACATCTGGATTACCAAAAAGTGCTTGAGCTAGAAGAATACGTACTTTTTGCTTTCCATCAACATCACTCATCATACTATAATGCAAGCTTTCATCAATACCTAAATTAGAAAGAAGTGCTGCTGCATCACTATCTGCATTCCAACCATTCATTTCTTCAAAAATAACTTGAAGTTCACCTATTTTTTCTGCGTTCTCGTCAGTATAATCTGCATAAAGAGCATCTATTTTAGATTTAATTTCAAATAACTCCTTATTACCTCTAACCACAGTTTCTAAAACTGGATATTCATCATAAGCATTATGGTTTTGTTCAAGCACAGACATACGCTTACCATGCTCTAAATGAACACTCCCAGAGGTTGGATCTTGTTTGCCTGAAATGATTTTCAAGAACGTTGATTTACCAGCACCGTTTGCACCAATAATTCCATAACAATTGCCTGATACAAATTGCGTATTTACCTCATCAAAAAGAATACGTTTACCAAACTGCACTGATAAATTTGAAACTGAAAGCATACTATTTTTCCTTGTTTAAAATGTTGCGCAAAAGTAATTAAATAAGGTACATCTTTAAAACTTTAAAACTCTTAAAATCATTTTAACTATGTGTTAACAATTGAGTCACTAGGAGACGGTTATATTTGCTCAACTAAAACCCCATTTTTGATAAAAAAACTACTTCTCTCTCTTTTGTTAATCCCTTTTATATCATGTGAAAACAATGATAATAAGAAGGAAGCTACCTTTTTAGGTGGACAAATAATTAATCCGGTTTCTAATTTTGTTATTATAAGTGATTTTAATTCAAAAAACGATACCATCCGTC
Organism: Patiriisocius marinistellae; assembly: GCF_009014635.1. Taxonomy (GTDB): domain Bacteria; phylum Bacteroidota; class Bacteroidia; order Flavobacteriales; family Flavobacteriaceae; genus Patiriisocius; species Patiriisocius marinistellae. The sequence goes on from NZ_BKCF01000004.1 coordinate 54,753, forward strand.
TTGATGATGATGGCTCATTTCGTTTTGAATGTGAATCTTTAGAAACTGGACTATATACTTTTAGACACGGTGAAATTCAATTTTTCTATTTAGAAAAAGGAGATAGTTTACTTTTTAGAGTTAATACTGTTGATTTTGATGAATCATTAGCATTTTCTGGAAAAGGTGCAGAAAAAAATAATTTTTTAGTCAGTTTATTTCTCAAAAATGAGTCTGTAGCAGAAAAACTACCTGGTTATTATAAGTTATCACCAGCTGCATATTCTGCAAAAATAGATTCTATAACTAACCGTCGTAAAAATTCACTTACCGAGTTAGAAGAGAGTATACCATTATCTGATGATTTTATTAAAATAGCTCAAGGGACTATAGACTACAATAGTTATTCTCAAAAAGAGCGGTACTTAAGTAAAAGGTTAATGGAAGAGGAAGATAACTCTTCAGCTAAAATCCCTGCTAACTTCTATGATTTTAGAAATAAGATTGCTTACAGTGATTCATCACTTCAAAATCATTATGCATATAATAGGTTTTTAAATAGACATTTTGAAAACCTCGCGTTAAGTAAAATTAATGATGAAGAACTTGAAGCAGATTTTAAGCAACATAAATATAAATTGCTTTTAATTGATAGTCTTGTAAAAACCGAAAGTTTGAAAAATAACTTATTACGTTCAAATTTACGCAGGTATTTAATTGACACACACGATGCGAGTAGAGATACAGAGCTACTAGCCTTATTCAACAAAATTGACACCAATAAACGCCACCAATCTGAAATTTTAAAGTATGCTCAAAAAACTTCAAAATTAAGAAAAGGAGAGAAAGTTCCAGAAATAATATTAGTCACAGTAACGAATGAAACTATTCTTTTAGAAGATATACTTAAGAAAAAAACAGTACTTTTCTTTTGGTCAAAAAATTCTATTAGGCATTATAAGGAAATTCATTTGCGCATTGCTGAGCTAAAAAGCAAATTTCCTGAATACGATTACATAGGTATTAACACAGATAATCATTTTAAGAAATGGCAAAAAACTGTATTAGCTTCTGGTTATAGCAAAACCCATGAATATCAATTTGAAAATGATAAAGAAGCTGAGAATGAATTATTGATCAATTCTGTCAACAAGGCTATAATAATTGACAACGATAGTAAAATCATTGACACTTACTCAAATATATTTAATCAAGGTTTTGAAACAAAATTGCTTGGTTATATTAACTAAAAAAAGGCTTTCAATTATTTGAAAACCTTTTTCTTTCTCTTCGGAAATATTAAAACTGAAAACTATTTTAGATAATTAGAAATATAATATAAACTAATTATTTTTCTAGTTTCCTTTTTTATAATCTTCTAAAAATTTAGCAAGTCCAATGTCTGTTAAAGGATGTTTTAACAATCCTTCAATAGAAGATAGTGGTCCAGTCATAACATCTGCCCCTAGTTTTGCACACTCTAAAATATGCATCGTATGACGCACAGAGGCTGCTAAAATTTCGGTTTCAAAACCATAGTTATCATAGATTAATCTAATTTCGGCAATAAGATTTAAACCATCTGTTGAAATATCATCCAGTCTTCCTATAAATGGAGAAACGTATGTAGCTCCTGCCTTAGCAGCTAATAACGCTTGCCCTGCAGAAAAAACTAATGTGCAATTAGTACGAATGCCATTATCACTAAAATACTTTATCGCTTTAATACCCTCTTTAATCATAGGAACTTTTACTACAATTTGTGGGTGCAACTCAGCAAGTGCTTCTCCTTCTTTTACCATTCCTTCAAAATCTGTGGAGATTACTTCGGCAGAAACATCGCCGTCAACTATTTTACAAATAGAAACGTAATGTTTTAAAATATTATCATGCCCAGTAATGCCTTCTTTCGCCATCAATGATGGGTTTGTGGTTACACCATCTAAAACCCCTAAAGCTTGTGCTTCTTTAATTTGGTCAAGATTCGCAGTATCAATGAAAAATTTCATAGTTTTTGTTTTATTAAAATTTCAGTATAAAAATAAAGAAGAAAATTGTGTTGCTTTGTTAAAGCGGTACTAAGTTATTGAAGCTATATAATACAAGCTTCTTATTTTACAGCTTATAATGTTTCATCAACATTTTTTCATAGGTTTTTGAAGGTAATACTTTTTTAAGGCCTATGGAAAGTTTTTGTACAAATGCACCTACTCTATAATGCACTCTTGGTTTTGTTGTTTCAATGATAGAAAGGACTGCTTTTGCCATTTCATTGGGATCATTACCACCATCTACGTGCGCATCCATCATTTTTAGTGTATCACCATAAGCTTGTCTGTATGCAGATTGTTCTAAAACTGGTGCATGATATCTTCCAGCAGCAATGTTCGTAGCAAAGTCTCCAGGAGCAACATTTGCCATTTGAATACCAAATTGCTTTACCTCCATTCTATAAGCTTCTGTTATTAACTCAAGAGCACCTTTTGTCGCACTATAAACACCGCGATATGGCAATCCCATATACCCTGCAATTGATGTAATATTAATAATATGACCATTTTTTTGCTTTCGCATGTGTGGGAGCGTAGCATTAATCATTTCAATAGGGCCAAAAAGGTTTGTATTAAATGCCTTTTTTATCTCTATAGTTGGAGTTTCTTCCATAGGGCCAGTGATTCCCACTCCAGCATTGTTAATAAGTACATCAATTTTACCTTCCAAAGCAATTACATCTAAGATGCAATTTTTAATACTCTCTGTATTTGTAACATCCAGAGCTACTAAGTTAAATGGAAAATCATTTTTAAATCTATCAGGATTTCTACTTGTACCATAAACAGTATATCCTTTTTCAGAAAGATATTCTCCTATTGCCTTCCCTATTCCTGAAGAACCTCCTGTAATCAATACAACCTTACTCATAAAATTTTGTAAGATGCAAAGATGCAGTTACGTTGTGATATATGCAAAATTTTATTTAATGAAGGTTTTTAAATTTCTCTTTAGTTAAAAATAATAAACCTATGAGCTGTATTGTTAAGAAACAACATTATTAAAAATTAAGATTTTAAGTAATACTTTTTCCTTAACCAAAAAGAAACCCTTACTAATAAAATTAATGCCGGAACTTCAACTAATGGACCTATAACTCCCGCAAAGGCTTGTCCAGAATTTAATCCAAAAACTGCAATAGCGACTGCGATTGCCAATTCAAAATTATTACCTGCTGCAGTAAAAGCAACGGCTGCTGTTTTATCGTACGTCGCTCCCATTGCTTTTGTAAAGAAAAAACCAATAATAAACATTAATGTAAAATAGATAAGTAAAGGAACTGCTATTATTAATACATCCATAGGTATCTCCACAATCAACTCTCCTTTTAATGAGAACATTATTATGATTGTAAATAAAAGAGCAATTAATGTTAAGGGTGAAATTGCTGGAATAAACTTTTGAGAATACCATGTCTCCCCTTTTAATTTAACTAAAATGACCCTACTTAAAATGCCCATTAAAAAAGGAATCCCTAAATAAATAGCTACACTTTCGGCTATTGTTCCTACTGATATATCAACAATTGCACCTTCAAATCCAAAATAAGGCGGCAATACTGTTATAAAAAGCCAGGCATAAAAACTATAAGCAAATACTTGAAAAATACTGTTCAATGCTACTAATCCTGCACCGTATTCACTACTACCTTCTGCGAGGTCATTCCACACTAAAACCATTGCAATACAACGCGCTAATCCTATTAAAATTAACCCTACCATATACTCAGGGTAGTCTCTTAAAAAAGTAATCGCTAAAATGAACATCAAAATAGGACCAACTATCCAATTTAAGATTAACGAAATAGAAAGAATTTTTGTATTTCTAAAAACCTTAGGTAGTAAGGCAAAATTAACTTTAGCTAAAGGTGGGTACATCATAATCATTAAACCTATTGCTATAGGAATATTTGTACTACCACTACTAAAAGAGTTAACAATTTCTGGAAATGATGGATAAAAATAACCTAATCCTACACCTACTACCATTGCAGTAAATATCCAAAGAGTTAAATAACTATCAAGGAAACTTAATTTTTTTAAAGCCATTTTTTAAGAATTTATTTGAGAAAAGACATAAAATAATTCAGTCGCAATTTGCAGACTTCTTTCATTATATTTTTCAACTTGTTGTGGTGTATTATCAAAAGCCTTAGGGTCTTTATAAGTAATAGGTATACGTTTTTCAGCACCAGGCACAAATGGACACGCTTCATTTGCACTATCACAGGTCATAATTGCTGCAAAATTAGATTTTGGATTAAAGTCATTATCAAGTTGCTTAGAAAACCCAATTATAGGGTGCTCATTTTCAGCATACTTAATACTATAAATAGGATTTTCTCCTTCTGAAATTTTAACAATCCCAAACCCGGAAGTTTTTAAAGTCTCAACAACCATTTGAAAAAGCGCCGTATTTTCAGTTCCGCCAGAATAACAAAAAACATTTTTAATATTAAAATGAAACGCCATTGCCTGTGCCCAAATTTGTGACAAATGGCTTCTGCGGGAGTTATGAGTACAGATAAAATTAATACGGCAAGTTTCTTGTATTGAAACTTTTGATTTAATAAAATCAATTAAAGGTTTCAAAATTGCTTTACGCTCTTCTGTGATAGTCTCTGTTTCAAGACCATTAACTATCTTTTCAATATCTGGGAACAAACCTGATAATTTTGCTTTCATAATAGGAAATTATATAGTTTAACAGCAACCACCTCCAGGTGTGCAAGAGTTTTCGGTTTGTAATTCTGAAAATTTTATTTTTGGTTTTTCTGTAGGAATACCACATTGGTCTTTTGCCAAACAATCTGTTTGTTTTGTTGTCAAAACAAAATTTACCCCGTCAAAATCAAGACCAAATTTCCCAATCGTGTCTCCTTGGTATTCAACTTCAATTTCTAAATCTTCAATACCTAATATCTTTTCAGATAGTTCAATTATGTTCAACAACTTTTCAGGGTGTAACCTATGGTCATAGTCGTTTGCGTTCCAAAGTTGGAAATTTGCAACCTCTTCGTTTCTAACAGTCCCACCACAGTCAATAAAGTGTTTTGTTATTTTCCCCACTTCTGTAACATGAAAATGATTAGGGACTAACGTTCCATTTGGCAACTGAAATGAAATGGTTTCTAGTTCGTTTAATTTACTTTTTATTTCTGAGAGTTTCATAATTATATTTGTTTATTGCGATTATACGATTAATGCGCTAAATTTTTTTAGCAACATTCTGCTTTTGAAATATCTTGATTTAAAAATTGCGACATAACTTCTTTCATTTTTACCCAATTTTCAGTGTTAATACAATAGCAAACACTAGTTCCTTCGACATTACCTTTAATTAAGCCTAAATGTTTTAATTCTTTAAGGTGTTGAGAAATTGTAGGTTGCGCAAGCCCTATCTCATTTACTAAATCACCACAAACACAACTATTTATATTAAACAAATGTTGTAATATAGCAACCCTTGCTGGATGCCCAAATACCTTTGCAAACAAAGCTATTTCATTTTGTTGATCTGTAAACATCTCGGTTTTTGCTAATCCCATAAGTTCCTTTTATTACTTGATTGCAATATTACGATTAATATATGTAAGTCTAAAATTTTATTAAAAAAATTAATGAAAATAGTTAGATAGAATTAGGTTTTCGAAGTTTAAAGTCCTTGACTTTAGGGTACAAAAAATGGCAAGCTACCTACATCACACTGCTACGACCGTCTACCCTTGCTGCGTTCCCACCCTGGGGGATTCAACAGGAGCTAGTTGTGTAGGACTTGCCGCTGCAAAGATACTTCTTTTCCCTTCTTTTGCAATAATTTTTCCAACTCATTTTTAATAAATATCTTGCGTAAAAAATAGCCGCGTTATGAAATTTGCTAATCTACTAATTGTCTTTGTTTTACTGTTATTAATTACAAGTTGTGATGAAGAAATTAAAAATCCTAATCAACATTTTTCAATTGAAATAAAGGATAATAAAAAGAGTTTTACAACTTCGGAAACGGTAGCTATAACACTAATAAGTAAAAAGGGGAAACCTATTGATAATGTTTCCTACTCGCTAGACGAAAATCCATTTGATGGAAAAACGAGTGGTGCATCGCTTAATATTTCCGCAGAAAAACTTGGCGAACGTACCATAAATGCAACGATTACTTCTGAGGGAAATGATTATACTATTTCAAAACCTTTTACAATTTTATCATCTGTAAAACCTAAACTATATGGCTACAGAGTTCTTGAAGTTTACCCACATGATCAAGAAGCTTATACACAAGGATTAGAGTTTGAGGGTGAAGACTTATATGAAAGTACAGGCCAACGTGGATTTTCTGACTTGAGAAAAACGAACTATAAAACTGGCGAAGTCCTCATTGATAACGATTTAAAACCTCAATTTTTTGGTGAAGGTTTAACAATTTTAAATGATAAATTATATCAACTCACATGGCAAGCTGGACAAGGGATTGTTTATGATTTTCCTTCATTAAAACAAAACACAACGTTTAAATATAATAAAAGCAAAGAAGGCTGGGGACTAGCAAACGACGGTACAAAAATTTATAAAAGTGATGGCACTGAAAAAATATGGACTCTTAACCCAAACACCCTTGCCGAAGAAGATTATATAGAAATATATACAAACACAAGTAAAGTAAAAAGTGTTAACGAGCTTGAATGGATTGAAGGAAAAATTTTTGCGAACGTTTATCAAAGCGAGGCTATAGCAATAGTTGACCCTGCAAACGGCGCTGTAACTGGCATTATCAACATGAAAGGCTTAAAAGAGAAAGTGACTCAGCACAACCAGCTTGATGTTTTAAACGGGATTGCTTATAAAGGTGAACCAAATATTATTTATGTTACGGGGAAAAAATGGGATAAGCTTTTTAAGATAGAGATATTTGAAAAGTAATTTTTTTAACTCTCCCTCAATCAAAACATCCATTCCCTCAATTGTCATTTTAAATAACCTATGTTAAACTCACCTTTGTGGTAACAAAACCATTAAAGATGAAAAAGACTATACTTGTAAAAATTCCAAAACCTTGTCATGAGGATTGGAAGAAAATGACTCTAACAGAAAAAGGTAGACATTGTGCTTCTTGCGAAAAAGAAGTGACAGACTTTACTCAAAAAAGCGACGAGCAAATTTTTAAAATTCTAAAAGAAAACCCTAATAGCTGTGGACGATTTAAGAAAACACAGCTAAATAGAGAGATTATACTTCAACGAAAATCTACAACATCTCTTGCTCCATATGCTGCTAGTTTATTGTTACCGTTGACATTATTGGGGAGTCTAAACAGTAAGGCTTCTTCAAAAGAAAATAAAACTGAAAGTGTATACAAATCAATAGGTATTGGCAAATTTAGTGATACTACAATACCCTCAAAAGCCGTCAACCTTACTATTGGGGTTGTAACGGATGGCTTCGGAAATGCAATAAAAAACGTAAAAATTACTTCTATTGAAACAGGCGTTGTATCCTATACAAATTACAAAGGCGAATATAAAATTACCTGTAATCATGGAGAAACTCTCCTTTTTGAAGCTGCAAATTTTGATCCTTCTAAAATTATTATTAAAAACCAAAATAAAATAAAAAATGTATCTCTAAATAAAAACCAAGCCCTAATAAAAATATCAGGCACAGTGACTGACAGTAGCGGTTTGCCTCTACCTGGTGTAAATATTATTGTAAAAGGCACAACAAGTGGAACACAAAGTGATTTTGATGGGCTTTATAATATAAATGCTGAGGAAGGACAATCCTTAGTTTTTAGCTATGTGGGGTTTGATAATGTTGAAAAAGTTATTTCAGAACATTCAAAAACAATTAACCTAATGATGGAAGAAAACATTACTGGTGGTTTTTATACCGTAGGATTAATTATTTCAGAACCATCAGGCCCATCAATAATGCCCTTTGGAAACATCTCTTTTGCTTATGATTATGAAAGAGATGCTATTAAGAAAAAACAAAGAGACGCTTATGAAAATGGATTAAAATTTAAGCGTAGAAAATGGAGAGAAAAAAGAGAAGCAAGAAAATTAAAAAGAAAACAACGAAAAGAAAAGAGATTTGAAAAACTAAAAAACAAAAGTAGAAATTAAACCTTCTAAATTTTAATAAAAACTTTTAAAAAACAGTTAGAGTGCTTTGATTTGACAATTCTAATAAATCAAGGAGGTTTCACAATATTAGAGCCAAATAAAAGTTATATTTTTACCTAAAATTTTCTTTGATGAAATATATCTATGGCTTGGCGTTATTTTGCTGCATTATCCTATGGAGTTCGTGCCGAAACGATTTTGAAACTATTGCTAACACAGGAAATCTTGAGTTTTCAAGAGACACTGTTTATCTAGACACTGTCTTTACGAATATAGGCTCTAGTACCTATAATTTAAAAGTATACAACCGCAGCGATGATGACATTACAATACCTACTATATCTCTTGGAGAAGGACAATTTTCAAATTATAGACTAAATGTTGACGGGATCCCAGGAAAGGAATTTAACGATATCAATATACTTGCAAACGATAGTATTTTTGTTTTTGTAGAAACTACACTAGATATTGATAATCTTCCAGGAAATGATTTAAATTTTCTATATACTGATCAAATTTTATTTGACACAGGCGCTATACAGCAAAAAGTTGAGTTAGTAACTTTAGTGCAAGATGCAGTATTTCTATTTCCTGCTGATTTAGGAAACGGAATGGTAGAAACCCTCAATTTAGGGCAAGATGGAGAAGGTAATGACATCCTCATAGAAGGGTTTTTCTTAGATGATACAGAACTTAATTGGACCAATGAAAAGCCTTATGTTATATATGGATACGCGGCTGTTAATACCGGAAAAACATTAACCGTGGATGCAGGAGCACGAATTCATTTTCATAATGGAAGTGGTCTTTTAATCAATGAAGGAGGTGTAATGAATGTCAATGGAACTCCAAGTGCAGACCCAGAATTATTAGAAAACGAAGTGATTTTTCAAGGTGACCGTTTAGAGCCAGATTTTGAAAACACTCCTGGACAATGGGGAACTATTTGGTTTACAAATAACAGTACAGGAAATACATTTACTAATGCAACCATAAAAAATTCTTTAATAGGTTTACGCGTTGCGAATAGTCAAATTGATTTAGAGAATGTACAAATATATAACGCAGCTGTAAGTGGACTTGAAGCATTAACTGGAACGGTAAATGGCCAGAATATGGTTATTAATAATTGCGGACAGTCAAGCTTAACAATTTCACTTGGAGGAAATTACGAATTTAATCATTGCACTTTTGCAAATTATTGGTCCAACAGTTTTAGATCCTTCCCTACTGTATCAATAAATAATGCAATTGATACAGGAAGCGAGATACTAGCTTCGTCATTAGTCCAAGCAAATTTTAATAATTGTATTATCTACGGAAATGAGAATCTCGAACTTGGCTTATTTGCAGTTGATGATGCGTCAGTACTTTTTAATTATGAATTAAACAATACGTTACTACGTTTTAATGATACAGGAAATGATTTTACAAATAATCCTCTTTATCAATTTGATCAAGCTCCTTATAACAATGTAGTACTCAATGAAGATCCAGCATTTTTTGATTCACAATTAAATGATTTTAATATTGAGCAAAATGTTTCGGGAGCAGAGAATATTGGGGACTCTTCAATAAATGGTATTGTCCCTGTTGACCTCAATGGTACATCTCGTGCAACTCCTCCAGATGCAGGAGCTTATGAAAGTGTTGTTTTCCCTCAAGGTTAGAGAAAACTTTTAAATAGAATATTAAGGGTTAAAGGTCAATCATAATATGATTTACTTTTTAACCCTTTTTTTATTGCTGAAAAGAGACTTTTTACATTAACGATAATGTACCTCACTAAAAAATTATAATTTTCAACCAAAGATCCATAGTCTATTATATTTGTTTAGAGCAGATAAATAGAACCGTTTTTTCTCAATCAACTTTAAAAAGGTTTTAAAATAACTCCACAAAAAAAGCCCATTCTGTTAAGAATGGGCTTTCTGTAAATTCAAAAAGTATATATTAAAGTACTCTTACGTTTACTGCGTTAAGACCTTTGTTACCTTCTTTAAGGTCAAATTCTACTTCGTCACCTTCTCTAATCTCGTCAATAAGACCTGAGATGTGTACGAAATGATCTTTTTCTACTCCTTCTTCTGTGATAAATCCGAAACCTTTAGTGTCGTTGAAGAATTTTACTGTTCCTTTGTTCATTGTAATGAATTAAATTATTAAGCCACAAAGGTAAACTTAGTTATTGAGTAGACAATACAAATTAGCTTTTATTTACAATTCACTCAAATCGCAACTATATCAAGGCTTCACGAACATTTAACTATAAATTTTCCCTTCTACTAAAAATTAATAACTTTAAAAAAGTAGTTTTTTAAGCAAATTAGGTAATTAGATTAGCAACCTTAACTTTAGTTAATTATTGTTTCCTCATACTTCTTAATTATTAGAGACTTTAGAAAATTTCAAAAGTAAATAATAACAATGTTTCATCATCACCTTCGGGTTTATATGTTCCATTTTCTTTAAACCCTAACTTCTCCAATAAATGAATAGACCGTGGGTTTGTGCGTAATGTAAAAGCATACAATTCTTGAATAGTAAAATTTGAGGTAACATATTCTAACACCGCCTTGCTAGACTCAATTCCATACCCCTTCCCTACTTGGTTATCTAAAAAAGCAAAGCCTAAATCTGGGTGATCTAAGTCTGATCTTTTGTAGACTCCGCATGTTCCAATTGGTTTTTGTGTTTCTTTCTCTAAAACAAGATAAGAACCAAAACCATTGTCAACATAACTACTTAAGTACTTCTCCTTTAATACAATTTCAGCATCTTTAATGCTCTTAATATTTCGGTCTCCAATAAATTCAATCCATCCTTTTGAATTAAATAGCTCCAAAAAAAATGGGGCGTCACTCGTTTTTATTTCACGAATCATTAATCGCTCCGTTATTAATGGTAAACTAATTGGTGTCATTATATATAAGGTATGTCTTTTAGAATATGTTCATAAAATTAAAAAGGCTTCAATAAAACTTGAAGCCTTTTAAAATCTATTGAAGTACTACATTTTAAATAAAGGAATTCCCTCCATCATAGCGTTTACTTTAATTGCAATGACATCAAGTTTTGCTTCATCTTCGTGGTTTGTGATAACCTCATCAATTAAATCGACAATACTCTGCATTGCACCTTCTTTTAATCCTCGAGTAGTAATGGCTGCTGTACCTATTCTAATTCCGCTGGTAACAAAAGGAGATTTATCATCAAACGGTACCATATTTTTATTTACAGTAATATCTGCTTTTCCTAAGGCTTCTTCAGCTTGTTTTCCCGTAATATTTTTATTTCGAAGGTCAATTAACATCATGTGATTATCTGTACCGCCGCTAATAATTTTATATCCCTTATCTACAAAAGCCTGTGCCATTACAGCTGCATTCTTTTTTACTTGAATCATATAATGCAAAAACTCATCTGTCAATGCTTCGCCAAAAGCAATTGCTTTTGCTGCGATTATGTGTTCTAAGGGGCCACCTTGGTTTCCAGGGAAAATTCCGCTATCTAAAAGAGAAGACATCATTCTTTTCTTTCCATTTTTTAAAGTAATCCCAAATGGGTTTTCAAAATCCTTACCCATTAAAATCATCCCTCCACGAGGTCCTCGCAATGTTTTATGCGTGGTCGTAGTAATAATATGACAATGTGGAACAGGATCTGCAATAATACCTTTTGCAATTAAACCTGCTGGATGCGCAATGTCTGCAAATAGGATTGCCCCTACCTTATCAGCAATTTCTCTAAAACGTTTATAGTCTATTTCACGTGAATATGCTGATGCCCCTGCAATGATTAATTTAGGTTGTTCTTTAATTGCAATTGCTTCAATTTTATCATAATCAAGCATACCCGTCGTTTCCTCAACACCGTAAAAAACTGGCGAATATAAACGACCACTAAAGTTAACGGGAGACCCGTGCGTTAAGTGACCACCGTGGGACAAATCAAAACCTAAAAATTTATCTCCAGGTTTTAAACAAGCAGCAAAAACTGCTGTATTTGCTTGTGAACCACTGTGCGGCTGTACATTTGCATACTCTGCACCAAATAAAGCCTTCGCTCTATCAATCGCTATTTGTTCCACCTCATCGACAACCTCACAACCACCATAGTAGCGCTTTCCTGGGTATCCCTCTGCATATTTATTTGTTAAAACTGAGCCTGCCGCTTCCATTACTTGGTCGCTTACAAAATTTTCAGAAGCTATTAATTCTAGTCCGTCTAATTGACGTTCGTGCTCTGCTTGGATTAATTCAAATATTTGTTCGTCACGTTTCATAGGATGCGCTAATTTTTAATTGTTGAATGTATTTTTTATGCACTTCGGAAATTTTAAGGCTTCAAGAATGTGCTTTTGGTTTAAATTTTTAATGTTTCTAAAAGACTTCGGAAATTTAAAAAAACAAAAAAATCCGTTATCAAAATACTTAATGGCTAGTATATATTTATTTGGCTATATTTCGGAAGAAAAACAATCAAATCTATAATTTCAGAAACCAAAAACAACATCATATTACGATACTGTTAATTTCTTCCAAAAATACCAAATCCATACGTGACCTATTCTTAAAATTATATATTTGATGTGTATTTTACTAACAGAAATTAAACACTATGCCCTTAACCGCTAATAACCCAAAGAGAGAGACGTGGATTGATGTTCCTGAGAACAGTGATTTCCCAATACAAAATATTCCGTTTGGAGTATTTTTAACCCGTGATGATATTATTACAATTGGTACCCGAATAGGTGATACCGCGATTGATCTTGCAGCACTGCACCAATTAGGCTACTTTAAAGGGATTGATTTGACTGATGATATTTTTCTTCAAGATAGCTTAAACGATTTTATTGCCGATGGTCGTAAAACATGGCGCTTGGTTAGAAATAGAATTAGTGATATTTTCTTAAAAGGAAATCATGAACTACAAACTAACCGCGCTCATTGTAGTAAAATACTATTTAAACTTAGCGAAATTGAAATGCAACTCCCTGTGGATGTTGGTGATTATACAGATTTTTATGCAAGTAAAGAGCACGCAACAAATGTGGGATCACTTTTTAGAGACCCAGAAAATGCTTTGTTGCCTAACTGGCTTCGCATCCCCATAGGATATCACGGGAGAAGTTCATCTATTATTCCAAGCGGTACGCCAGTGCGTAGACCAGTGGGACAAATGAAACCTGGTGAAGATGGTGTTCCTGGTTTTGGACCTTCAAAATTATTAGATTTTGAATTAGAAATGGCTTTTATTACAACGGCTGCTAATGATCTTGGAAAGCGTGTTGATATTAGTGAAGCCGAGGATTATATTTTTGGTTTAGTTCAATTTAATGATTGGAGTGCTAGAGATATTCAAGCTTGGGAGTATGTTCCATTAGGGCCATTTTTAGGGAAAAGTTTTGCCTCAACAATTTCTCCTTGGATTGTAACGCTTGATGCTCTAGAACCTTTTAGAACTGATGGACCTACACAAGATCCAGAACCACTTCCCTACTTAGAACAACATGGAAAAATGAATTTTGATATTAACCTACAAGTAGGTATTAAGCCAGAAGATGGTGAAGAAACTGTGGTAGCAAATTCAAACTTTAAATATATGTATTGGTCAATGGCGCAACAATTAACACACCATACGGTAAATGGTTGTAACGTGCGCAGTGGTGATATGATGGGTAGTGGAACAATTTCGGGACCCACAAAAGATAGCTACGGCTCTATGTTAGAATTAACTTGGAGAGGACAAAACCCAATTAAGTTAAGCGACGGAACAGAACGTAAATTTATCAACGATGGTGATACTGTAATAATGAGAGCACACTGTGAAAAAGATGGGTTAAGAATAGGTTTTGGTGAATGCGATGGAAAAGTTTTACCTGCCATATTGTAATTAAAATTAGCTTATTTTAAAATTATAATTTATGAAGTCACAAAGAATAAATTCTTTGTGACTTTTTTTTTTGGCACGCCAATTGAAATGTTAAAATCATAACCAATACCTTTGAGTTATGAAAAACTTTATAATCATATTATTAGTTGCTATGCTATTTGCAAGTTGCAATAGCACAAAGCGAAACTTGCGATTACTTAGTGAAGGTGAATATGAACAAGCAATTGAGCTTGCTGTTAAAAAACTTCAAAAAGATAAATCTGCTGGAAAAAATGATGCTCGAATTGTTTTACTTGAGGATGCTTTTGCAAAAGCTATCGATGAAGATACGCGTAGTATTTCATTCTTAAAGAAACAGAATACTCCGCAAGCAACTAGAAAAATTTTTTACACGTATCAAAATATGGAATATTACCAGAGTATGATACGCCCACTATTGCCTTTACATAGTGCTTCTTTGAATAGGTATGCAAAGTTTAAAATGGTTGATTATAGCAATGATATTATACTAGCTAAAAATAATTATTTAAATGCGCTATATAATGAAGCAGATATCTATATGAATAGGCAGACAATAGATGACTATAGGACAGCTTATAATATATATTGTGATATTGATGAACTACAATCTAATTATAAAAATGTTACTCAATTAAAGGATGATGCTCGTTTTTATGGGACAGATTTTGTACATGTACAACTTTATAATCGTAGTGGTCAATTAATTCCATTAAGATTAGAACGTGACCTACTTGACTTCAACACCTATGGTTTAGATGATTTCTGGACACAATATCATTCTGTGAAAGAACGAGATATTGATTACAATTTTGGTGTTGAATTTGATATTCGAGAAATCTCTGTTGCTCCAGAAAGAATGAGTGAAGTTGAAGAACGTCGTAGTAAAAGAATTAAAGATGGTTGGGAATATGTATACGACCGCCGTGGAAATGTAAAAAAAGATAGTCTCGGAAATGATATTAAAATCGACAAATATATTACGGTTAATGCTCGTATAACTTTTACAACACAAACTAAAGCTACTATTATAGGTGGAGATGTTGTTTATAAAGATTTAGTTAAAAATAGACTATTAAATAGATACCCAATGGCTAGCGAATTTATTTTTGAAAATGAATTTGCGAGGTTTAGAGGAGATGAGCGAGCATTAACTCCAGAGGATAGAAAATTTTTAAAACGTGATTATATTCCTTTTCCTACTAGTGAACAAATGGTTTTTGATGCTGGAGAGGATTTAAAATTAAGACTTAAAGATATTTTAAAAAATAATGGTTTTAGGTAAATTGATTTTTCTAAAACTAAAAAAGACTCCTAGCAGGAGTCTTTTTTTTATACTATTTTATTTTAAACAAACCGTTCAAGATCTGCTGCTTGAATTGAATGATGAGATTCATTAAATACTGCTGTTCCATTTTTAACAACTATAAGTTGCGGACTTTGATGAATAACCTGAAATTTATACCCAACCTCATTTGAAACCTCTCTATATGCTTTTAAATCCAAGTAATACAATTTCATTTGACTATCGTTCAAAGAATAACTTCTTTCAAAATTTCGATATACCATTTTGCTAATTCCACAAGTTGTAGAGTGTTTAAAAATAGCCACAGGAGTAGATTTTGATTGCTCAACAATCTCTTCTAGTTGTTCCATTTGAGAAAGCACATGCCAAGGAACTTCTATAATCTCTTCTTTTGCAACGTCGCTTGCTGTCTTTTTAAATTTGCTAAATAATCCCATATCTTTTAATTTTAACAAAGATACAATCTAGATAATTACTTTTTCTGAATGTTATATTAAAGTAATAAGCCGACATTTTGTCTTGCTAAACACCTGTAATAACAGACATTTTGTCTTTTTCTTAAATTGGCTTACCTTTTGAAATATGCATCTCGAAATTAAATATAACAACTACTGAAATTGATTTAATCCGTTTCAGAATAAAATATAAAAAATGAATTTTAATAATTATACCATAAAAAGTCAAGAGGCCATACAGCAAGCCCAACAACTTGCGCAAGGATATGGCCATCAGCAAATAGAAAACGAACACATTATGAAAGCCATTTTTGAAGTGGATGAAAATGTTACTCCGTTTCTATTAAAAAAATTAAACGTAAACGTATCTACGTTACAGCAAATTTTAGATAAGCAATTAGAAAGCTTTCCTAAAGTATCTGGCGGTGATATTATGTTATCGCGTTCGGCTAGCAGCACAGTTAATGAGGCTAGCAACATTGCGAAGAAAATGAATGACGAATACGTTTCAGTAGAACATCTACTATTGGCTATTTTTAAATCAAAAAGTAATATTGCCCAAACATTAAAGGATCAAGGCGTTACAGAAAAAGGTTTAAAAGCTGCAATAGAAGAACTCCGGAAAGGTGACCGGGTGACTTCTCAGAGTGCTGAAGAAACATACAATTCACTTAACAAATACGCACGAAATTTAAATCAATTAGCGCGCGACGGAAAACTAGATCCCGTAATTGGACGTGATGAAGAGATAAGAAGAATTCTTCAAATATTAACTCGTAGGACCAAAAACAACCCAATGCTCGTAGGAGAACCTGGTACTGGTAAAACAGCTATTGCCGAAGGACTTGCACACAGAATAGTTGATGGTGATGTTCCCGAAAATTTAAAAACTAAAGAAGTGTTTTCTTTAGATATGGGTGCCTTAATTGCAGGAGCTAAATTTAAAGGAGAGTTTGAAGAACGACTTAAAGCTGTCATTAAAGAGGTGACATCAAGTGATGGAGATATTGTTCTCTTTATTGATGAGATTCACACACTCGTAGGTGCAGGTGGTGGACAGGGTGCGATGGATGCGGCAAATATTTTAAAGCCAGCATTAGCACGTGGAGAACTTCGTGCTATAGGAGCAACAACACTTGATGAATATCAAAAATATTTTGAAAAAGACAAAGCTTTAGAGCGTCGTTTTCAAAAAGTGATGGTGAATGAGCCTGATACAGAAAGTGCAATTTCAATACTTAGAGGTATTAAGGAAAAATATGAAGCACACCATAAAGTACGCATAAAAGATGAGGCAATTATTGCCGCTGTTGAGTTATCACAACGCTATATTACTAACAGGTTTTTACCAGATAAGGCTATTGATTTAATGGATGAAGCTGCTAGTAAAATGCGTATGGAAATTAATAGCAAGCCGGAGGAACTTGATGTTCTTGATCGTAAAGTTATGCAACTTGAGATTGAAATAGAGGCTATAAAACGTGAGAATGACGAAACAAAATTAAAAAGCTTAAGAAGTGATCTCGCTAATATAAAAGAAGAACGCAACGAACTTAATGCTAAATGGAAAAGCGAAAAAGAAGTTGTTGAAAATGTCCAGAATTTAAAAACTGAGATTGAAGACTATAAACTTGAAGCAGAACGTGCGGAGCGCGAGGGAGATTTTGGTAAAGTAGCTGAAATTCGATACGGAAAAATTAAAGAAACGCAAGAAAAGCTTTCAGAATTAGAACAACAACTTGCTAAAAACCAATCTGGAAATTCTTTAATCAAAGAAGAGGTTACTAATGAAGATATTGCTGAAGTTGTTGCAAAATGGACAGGGATTCCTGTGACTAAAATGCTACAAAGTGATAGAGAAAAGCTACTAAAGTTAGAAAACGAGCTCCATAAAAGAGTTGTTGGACAAGAAGAAGCAATTGTGGCGGTTAGTGATGCTGTACGAAGAAGTAGAGCTGGATTACAAGATCCCAAAAAACCACTAGGAAGTTTTCTATTCTTGGGAACAACTGGAGTAGGTAAAACTGAGCTAGCAAAAGCCCTTGCAGCATATATGTTTGATGATGACAACGCAATGACTAGAATTGATATGAGTGAATATCAAGAACGTCATAGTGTAAGCCGTTTAGTTGGTGCTCCTCCAGGATATGTAGGTTATGACGAAGGTGGGCAATTGACTGAGGCAGTAAGAAGAAAACCATATTCAGTGGTACTGCTTGATGAAATTGAAAAAGCACATCCAGACACTTTTAATATTTTACTACAAGTACTTGATGAAGGAAGATTAACAGATAATAAAGGGCGTATTGCAGATTTTAAAAATACGATTATCATTATGACCAGTAATATGGGAAGTGAAATCATCCAACAAAAGTTTGAAACGGTTAAAGATCCAGAAACTGCAATGGAAGGTGCAAAAGTAGAAGTACTTGGATTGTTAAAACAAATGGTACGCCCAGAATTTTTAAATCGCATTGACGACATAATAATGTTTACTCCTTTAAATAAAGACCACATCAAAAAAATTGTGGGATTACAATTAAAAGGATTATCAAAAATGTTAACAAAACAAGGTATTACACTAGATGCTACAGATGAGGCTATTAACTATCTTTCTGAGAAAGGATTTGACCCCCAGTTTGGTGCAAGACCGGTAAAGAGAGTTATTCAAAAAGAAGTTTTAAATGAGTTATCTAAAGAAATTCTTTCGGGTAAAGTGACTACAGATAGTATCATTCTACTAGATAGTTTTGATTCAAAATTAGTTTTTAGAAACCAAAATGATCTAGTTACAAATTAACAATACGAGGTTTTGAGTGTACCTCATTTCTGGAAGTAAATCTATCGACTTATTAAGGAAAAAAAACTCTCAGTTTCATAATTGGTTGGTTAGCCGCTAATGTTTTAAAAAAGCATTAGCGGTTCTTTAAAATAAAAAAATGCCTCTAGAATATTAAAATTCTAGAGGCATTTTTAAATAACTTACTGTTTTACCAGCTTGCTATTTCTTTTTGTACTGCTTCTTTAGCCTTACCTGTTTTCTCTTGCATCTTACCAACTAGTTGGTCGTACTGCCCTTCAGAAAAAGCTTCATCATCATTAAAAGTCATGCCGTATTGTTCTTTTGCTTTTCCTTTAATTTGGTTCCATTTTCCTTTTAATTCTGTCGTATTCATAGCTTTTTTGTTTAGAAATTAATACTAATATAAAACTACAAAACATCAATTACTCTTAGTATTAAGTAAAAGCTAATAATACCCTAATATTGTCATAATTTCAAAAGATATTTAAGTAATAACAAAAGTCAATATTAAAATACTGCAAAAAAATTGTTCTGGGAAAATCGATTCCTACTATAAACTTTAAAAAACTGATTATATAGATGTAACAAAATCAACAGTTTGCGCGTCATATTTATGTGAGACGTCATTAATCATTTAAAAAAAATGGCATAACCTTTAAAATTAATTATTATGAAAACGCAAAAAAATACACAGAAAAGAGAGACAATACAACAACGTAATACTCCACTAGCAATTTATATGTTTAGCATTACAACTATTGTAATTACTTACGCTATTTTTCTTGCACAAACACAATTATAAAAGAGAATCTCTAGAGATAAAATTTTTTTCTTCGGAAATTTTAGTCAATATTTTATCTATAACACAACCAAATTTTCTCGTATTTTTGAATTTTGAAACTACTAATTTCTGAAAAACTTTTAAAAATCTTACAGATGAAAAATTGGGTATTTATTTTATTTTTAGCGGTAGCAAGTATGTCTTGTCAAGAAAACAAGAATGAGCAAAAGGAAGCTGACGTAACGGCTGAATTGAAAGATGATTCTATTAAAATTCCAGAGTCGACAATTACTACTTTTTACCTCATTAGACATGCAGACAAGGATACTCGTGATGTAAAAAGTGAAGACCCACCATTAACAGAGGAAGGAAAAAAACGTGCTGAATCTTGGGCTGAATATTTTAGTAACGAAGTCATTAATGCAATTTACACTACAAATTACGACAGGACAAGACATACTATTTTTTATCTAGCGAGAGATAAAGATATTTCTGCCGAATTATATTACCCTGGCGAACTTTTCAACAATCAATTTCTTAACAAAGTACAAGGACAAACAGCAGTCATTGTAGGTCACAGCAATACTATACCTCAACTAGTTAATAGAATGATTGGTGAAGAAAAATTTAGTGACATTGATGATAATGATTACGACAATCTATATGTTGTAACATTTAAAGGAAACACCGCTACTGCAATCGTTAAAGACATTAATTAAGCATTACACGCACATTTTCAGTTTCAATTTTTGAGAGTAATTTTAGGTTATTTTGCTCAAATAACTTATCAAGATCTGTGAGTGGTGTTTCAAGACTTTCAGGCTTGTAGTTATTATAATCTACAAAACGAACTCCTTCAATAGTACGTGGATTATACGCTTCTCTAAAACGAATCCCGCCTCCATTTACAGCATAGCTATATGCTAAATAATCTACGGTAAAATTTGTTTTGTGAACCCAGTACATAAATACATCATCAAAATCTGTCCCTCCTCCTTCTTCTTTAAAAGTAACCTCAATTTTATAATACGGCACATCGTTTATACTCCCCTCACCCACTAATTTTTTATTAACCGCTGGAGCATTTAATCCATACGGCAACTGAGAAAAATAGTGCACCGAATTTACCCCGTCAACAATTTTTATTTTTATAGAATCTGATACATTAACGATAGAATCATTTATTTCTCTTCTGAAATTTGTATTTGAAAATACATCTTTAATAACAGAAACACTATCGTGGATAATTCTGCTATAACTATAATTTCCACCATCTCTAGTACTTTGATACTTTCCTTTTCTAAAGTCAAAATCAATGGTTATATTTTCACAATTTCCACTACAGGCAGTCTCAATAGCATTATCTATTATTTGTTGTGCGGTTAGTTTTTCTTCGGTATTTGCACAAGAAACAAGAGTCGTAAAAAGGATTATGGAAAGTATATATTTCATGAGTTTTATATTTCAGTAGCAAAGATAGCCACTTAAAGTTATGTTAGTTATTTAAATGTTTAATGGATTAGTTCTATTTTTGTGTTATGGCATTACAGAAAAACGTAAAAATTAAAAATAGAAAAGCTCGCTTTGAGTATGAAATTCTCGACAAATACGTCGCAGGTATTGTCCTTGCTGGCACTGAAATAAAAGCCATCCGCGAAGGACAAGCATCTATTGCTGAGAGTTTTTGCGAATTCAATGAAAAAGAAGAGTTATTTGTCATTAACATGACGGTGCAGGAATACTCGCACGCAACCCATTTTAACCACAACCCAAAAAGCGAACGCAAATTATTACTCAATCGTGCTGAGCTAAAAAAGTTGCACAAATCCGTAAAAGCCTCTGGTTTGACAATTATACCTCTATTGCTATTTACAAATGATAAAGGGCTTGCAAAAATCCAAATCGCTTTATGTCGTGGTAAACGTGAGTTTGACAAAAGAGATTCAATTAAAGATAGAGATAGTAAACGGAACTTAGCGAGGATTAAGAAAAGTTTTAATAATTAAAAATATTTTAGAGTAAGTTAATAGTATTCCTAAAGTTAAAAAATTTTTCATAAGCACTCAGCTCTGCGTATCTTCGTTATGCTATATATTCAGCTTATGAAAAGATTAATTATTGCATTACTTTTTCTCACTAGTTTCATTTCCGAAGCACAAATTGTTGGTAAAGTTACTAATACTCTTAAAGAACCACTCCCCTATGTAAATGTATACGTGCAAGATACATATACTGGTACAACCACAAATGATGATGGAAATTTTGAACTTAATGTGGGACGCGAAGGCATTTACACTATTATCGTCCAATTTTTAGGATATACAAAGGTTACTAAAGAAATAAATATTAAGTCATTTCCTTACATTTTAAATATCACCTTAAACGAGGAGACAACTAGCCTTGACGAAGTTGTAATAGACAGTGAAGAAGACCCTGCAAATCGCATTATAAGAGCAACTATTGCTCAGCGCAAAGAAAATTTAGCTAAAATTAGCGAGTACACCGCAGATTTTTACTCTCGTGGTTTATGGAAAGTTGAAGATGTTCCTGAAAAAATACTTGGTCAAGAAGTAGGTGATCTTGATGGCGCTTTAGATTCTACGCGTACGGGTATTATTTATCTTTCCGAAACAATTTCAAAAATTTCGTATCAAGAACCTAATGACTTTAATGAGCGCATCATTGCAAGCAAAGTGAGCGGAAGAGATAATGGCTTTAGTTTTAATAGTGCGCAGGAATCTACATTTTCGTTTTACGAAAACACCATTGATTTGAGTGCGGCAATTGTTTCTCCTATTGCTAATAACGCTTTTAGTTATTACGATTATAAGCTTGACGGTGTCTTTTATGAAAATGGCAAACTCATTAATAAAATAAATGTCATCCCTAAAAGACCAAAAGATCGTGTATTTAGTGGGCAAATTTATATTGTTGAAGATGACTGGCAACTTTATGGAGTAGAAATTAAAACTACAGGGAGTGCCATCCAAGTCCCCTTTATTAAAGAGATTGTTTTTAAACAAAACTTTAAATATGATAGTGAATACGACTTTTGGGTAAAGCTATCTCAAACCATCGATTTTGGTTTTGGATTTATGGGACTTAACGGAGAAGGGCATTATATCTGTAATTATAGTAACTACGATTTTAAACCTAATTTTGATAAAAAAAGTTTTAGCAATGAAGTGCTTTCCTTTGAGCCAGAAGCAAACAAGAAAGACAGCCTTTTCTGGAAAGGAACACGCCCAGTGCCTTTAACAAATGAAGAACTCAATGATTATATAAAAAAGGACAGTTTACAAACATTGCGGCGCTCTAAGCCTTATTTAGATTCGCTTGATAAAAAATCAAACAAGTTTAGCTTAACTGCCCCATTATTGGGCTATACTTACAGTAAAAGTTATGATAAATGGAGACTTAGTTATGATGGTCCTGTTCCTGAAATTGCATTTAATACAGTTCAAGGCTATAATAGTAGCGCGGGATTGAGCTTCTTTAAATGGTATAATGAAAATCAAACAAACTGGCTCGCAGCATCTGTTAATGCAACCTACGGGATTGATGAAGACAGATTTAGATTTACTGGACGCATTACTAAAAATTTTAATCGAAAAAATAATTTAAGGGTTTCAATTTCCGGAGGAAGCAAACTCGAACAATTTAATGCTAGTGAACCAATTTCGCCATTGATTAATAGCATTGCGACGTTGTTTTTTGAGCGCAATTATATGAAATTGTATGCTCTTGATTTTGTGCGTTTTAATTATCAGCAAGAATTATTTAACGGTCTAGAAACTCGCGTACGCTTGGGCTATGAAAATAGAAGTCCCATTTTTAATAATTCAAATCATTATTATATTAATAATGGTAGTGATGTGAGTTATACTTCAAACAATCCATTGACACCTGCAGATTTTGATAATTCTGCAATTGACGAGCACTCTATTTTTAAAAGTAATATAGCATTGCGTATTACGTTTGGGCAAAAATATTTTTCAAATCCTGATATGAAATTTAATATTGGTAATGAATTATATCCACAACTTACTCTTCGATTTGAAAATGGATTAGGCGCATCAAATAATAATTATAATTATAGCCAATTAAGCGGAGAATTGTATCAAGATTTTTCCCTCGGAAATAAAGGCGAATTTTACTATCGCGTTAAAGGTGGAACCTTTTTTAATGGCGATGATATAAGCTTTGCTGATTATCAACATTTCAACGGAAACCAAACTAGAGTAGGCACTTCACCTAATTATACAAATACTTTTAATCTATTACCATATTATGATTTGAGTACTAACCAAAATTATTTAGAAGGACACTTAGAACACGATTTTAAAGGTTGGATCCTCGGAAAAATTCCTGGTATTAATCAACTTAATTTTAACCTAGTTATTGGCGCTCACATATTAGCTACAGACAGCAGAAAGCCATACTCAGAATTCTCAGTAGGTATTGATAATTTAGGTTTTGGTAACTATCGATTACTCCGTGTTGATTATGTACGTTCTAATTACAATGGTGTAAAAGACGGTGCATTTATATTTGGGTTAAAGTTTTTAGATTTATTGGGGTTGTAAATTAATTTTTATCCTCTAATAAAGGTACAAACCTAAACTCACCAAATTCTTCTTTGCTAAAGGCAGTTGGGGAGATACGCGTGTACACTTCCATAATTTGCACTTTATCTCCCACAGGAATTACTAGCTTAGCACCCACTTTTAATTGTGCCAATAATGGTTTAGGCACATACGGCGCTCCTGCAGTTACAATTATACCATCAAAAGGCGCTTCGTTTTCAAGACCAATATACCCATCCCCAAAAATTAATTTTTTAGGCCGGTAGCCTAGTTTGGGTAGAAAGCGTTTTGTTTTTTTAAAAAGTTCGTTTTGGCGTTCAATACTATAAACTTTTGCCCCTACCTCAAGAAGAACGGCCGTTTGATACCCACTCCCTGTACCTATTTCGAGTATTTTATCACCTCTTTTTACTCCTAGTAATTCTGTTTGACGTGCCACGGTATAGGGTTGAGAGATTGTTTGATCTGCAGCAATAGGAAATGCTTTATCCACGTAAGCATGATCAATAAAACTACTATCCATAAATAAATGGCGTGGTATTTTATTTACGGCAGCGAGCACATCTGGATTTGTAATTCCTTTTTTCTTAAGTGTTTCCACGAGGCGCTTACGCATGCCTTGATGAGTAAAAGTGTCTTTCAATGTGCTAGAATTTTGGGAGGTTATGGATGATTGCAAAATAGCAAAAAAGAAAATAAATTTTGATGTAATAAATTGCAATTTGAGAAATAATTTATTTTTTAAAAGACGAGTAATTTTACAAATAAATTGTACGAAACCTTTAAACAACACCCATCATTCCCGCCGTTAAAATTTTAGAAAAAAGAAAACACATTAATCTTTATAATTATAATTATTCATCCATTTTAAGTTAACAATATTTCTATTAAATCACCCTTTTAAACTCCCTATCATTCTCGTACATTTGTAGAAAACACGAGCGCATGTTAAAAGCAGGAGTCTTGGGTGCTGGACACTTAGGTAAAATTCATTTAAAGTTATTAAAGCAATCCACAAATTATGAATTAGTGGGTTTTTATGATGCAAATCAAGAGGCAGCAAAAGCTCTAGAAGCTGAGCTGGGCTATAAAAGTTTTTCATCCATGGAGGCACTTATTGATGCCTGCGATATGGTTGATGTTGTTACACCCACTATTCATCACTTTGCGTGTGCCGAAAAAGTTATCAAAGCTGGTAAACACCTTTTTATAGAAAAACCTATAACGAACACGGTAACCGAAGCTGATACCATTAGAGACTTAGCTAAAAAGCACGGTGTACGTGGACAAGTGGGGCAAGTAGAACGTTTTAACCCTGCGTTTATGGCGGTGAATCATATGATTGAAAATCCTATGTTTATTGAAGCGCATAGATTATCAGACTTCAATCCTCGAGGCACAGATGTTTCTGTAGTTTTAGACTTGATGATACATGATATTGATGCCATTTTAAGCGTTGTTAAAAGTAAGGTGAAAAATGTGCATGCGAGTGGCGTATCTGTAATTAGCGACACGCCAGATATAGCAAACGCGCGTATTGAGTTTGAAAATGGCTGTGTGGCAAATTTAACGGCGAGTAGAATCTCGATGAAGAAAATGCGTAAGGCGCGTTTCTTTCAAAAAGATGCATATATATCGGTCGATTTTTTAGAGAAAAAATGTGAAGTGGTGAAGATGAAAGATGCTCCTAAAAATCCAGACGATTTTGCAATGGTACTCACCAATGCCGAAGGTGTGAAAAAACAAATTTACTTTGATAATCCTGAGGTGGCAGGCAATAATGCAATTCTCGACGAACTTGATAGTTTTGCCCAAGCTATTGCAAATGACACGACTCCTGAGGTATCATTATCACAAGGTGCAGATGCACTGAGAGTAGCAATGCAAGTGATTGAAAATTTTAAAGAAATATAATAATTTAAAGACACCCGCATTTGTGGGGAATGAATATGAAAAATGTAGCAGTAATAGGTGCTGGAACAATGGGTAACGGTATTGCCCACACGTTTGCACAAAAAGGATATAAAGTACAATTGATTGATATTTCGCAAGCGTCGCTTGATAAGGGAATGGCCACCATTTCTAAAAACCTTGACCGCATGGTAGCGAAAGAAAAAATAACAGAAGATGGCAAAGCCGAAACGTTAAGCAACATTACCACTTTTACTAACATGGAAGCGGGTGTAAAAAATGCTGGTTTAGTGGTAGAGGCAGCAACCGAAAATCTTGATTTAAAACTGAAGATTTTTAGAGACCTTGAAAAGTTTTGCCCAGATGACACAATCCTTGCAAGCAACACTTCATCCATTTCTATTACACAAATTGCGGCAGTAACTTCAAGACCAGAAATGGTGATTGGAATGCATTTTATGAACCCAGTCCCAATTATGAAATTGGTTGAAATTATAAAAGGGTACAGTACTAGCGACGAAACATACAAAACAGTTGAAGAAATCTCTAAAAAACTAGGTAAAGTTCCTGTAGAAGTAAACGACTACCCAGGGTTTGTAGCAAACCGTATTTTGATGCCTATGATTAATGAGGCTATTGAAACATTATATAATGGAGTTGCTGGAGTAAAAGAAATTGACACCGTAATGATGCTAGGAATGGCTCACCCAATGGGGCCGCTTGCACTTGCAGATTTTATTGGTCTTGATGTCTGTCTTTCTATTTTGAACGTAATGTATGATGGCTTTAAAAACCCTAAATATGCTCCTTGCCCACTATTAGTTAATATGGTTATGGCAGGAAAACTAGGTGCAAAAAGTGGCGAAGGTTTCTATGATTATTCTGAAAACAGGAAAGCCGAAGTTGTTGCTAGTATGTTTGTATAAAAAACCATAGTCAGTAACTTTTAGACGATAGTAAAAAGTGAGTTATTAGTTTCGAAAAGTAATAATTAATTTTCGACATACGATTACTAACTTAAACCAAGAGTTAATTAAAATTATGAACCAGTTAAAATACATATTATTTGCAATACTGATTTTTGGTTTTCAGAATTCTTTTGCATGTTCTTGTGTGGAGGTTTCGGGTTCATTTAAAGAGAAAGTACTTTACAGCATTGAAAGCAGCGACTATGTTTTTATTGGACTTGTTATTAATGTTGAAAGAATTGACGATGGAAAAAATGAATTTTCTTCACGTTACAACTTATATACGTTTGAAATTGTCAAAAAATTTAAAGGTGTTTCTAAAAGGAAAATTATAAAAATAAAGTCACAACAAGATGGTGCTGCTTGTGGCTATAATTTTGATTTAGGACAAACCTATTTAGTACATACAAATAATTTTGAACAAGATAATTGGACTGGCCTATGCACCAGAAACAATGTAATAAGACACGTTCGTAAAAAAGAACTTCGATTACTTAAAAGATACAAACGAAAAAATAATAGCTAATTATACTATAAAATTTGGCAAAAATAATTCCATTTAAAGCAGTTCGCCCCACACGGGATAAGGTGAGTCTTATTGCAGCAAGGTCGTATGATAGTTATAGACCAGAGCAAGTGGAAGCTAGACTCCGCGACAATCCATTTTCTTTTTTACACATTGTCAACCCCGGTTATAAATATCAACAAGTAACAAGTGGCGCTCAACGCTATAAACTAGTTCGTAATCGGTATCAAGAATTTAAAGAAGATGAGTATTTTATTAAGGATACTGCCCCCTCATTTTATATTTATAAAATAGTAAACCGCGACGGTCTTGAATTTAATGGCATTGTTGCTGCTGCAAGTGCTCAGGATTATGAAGATGATGTTATAAAAAAACACGAAGACACACTAGAATATAAGGAGACTATATTTGTTGAATACTTAAAAACCGTAGGTTTTAATGCAGAGCCTGTACTACTAACTTACCCTGACAATAAAGATCTAGACTCTATTATTGCCAAAATAATGGAGACAAGAGCAGAGTATGAATTTACAACAACATACAGAGACACTCACTATATGTGGCCTGTCGCAAATGTTGAATTAGTTACTCAAATTACCAGCATATTTGCTGAAATAAAAACACTTTACATTGCAGATGGGCACCATAGAAGTTCATCATCTTATCTACTAGCAAAGAAATCAGAGGCTGAAAATGATAAACATAATGGAACAGAATCTTATAACTTTTTTATGAGTTATTTGATTCCTGAAAGTGATTTAAAAATATATGAGTTTAATAGGCTCATAAAAGATTTAAACGGACTAAAGAAAGACGAATTTTTAATAAAACTTGATGAAATTTTCCGAATTGAAAATAGAGGACATGAATATTACAAACCCTCAAAGAAGCATCATTTTAGTATGTATCTAGATGGCGATTTTTATTCGCTCTATCTTCGAAAGGACTATTATACTATAAATAATGCCCTTGATGCGCTGGACACTCATATATTATATGCTACAATTTTAAAGCCCATTTTAGGAATTGAAGATGTAAGAAATGACACTCGGTTAGAATATTCGCATGGCAAAAACGATTTAGCATTTCTTAAAAGTGCCGTTGATAAGGGGGAATTTGCCGTTGGATTTGGTATGCTTCCTGTAACTACTTCGGAAATGAAACAAATTGCAGATGAGGGACTAAAAATGCCACCTAAGAGTACATATATAGAACCAAAACTTCGTAGTGGGGTGACCATTTATGAGTTTTAATATAACCATCAATTATTATCATTTTTTAGGTTTTAGTGAAATCAATAATTTCAACTATTTTGTTTTGAAGTATCTGAAAAATTAAAACTTAAGATTTTGCAATCAATTAGAAAACACCATTTTAATTGATTACTATTAATTAAACATTGAATATTACGTATGTCTGAAATTTCAGAAAACATAAAAAAATATAAAACTGAGTTACCTAAAAATGTTACACTTGTAGCAGTATCAAAAACAAAACCTGTTGAAGATTTGATGGAAGCCTACGAAGCTGGTCAACGTGTTTTTGGTGAGAATAAGATTCAAGAAATGGAATCTAAATGGCAAGAAATGCCTAAGGATATTGAATGGCATATGATTGGACATGTGCAACGTAACAAGGTTAAATATATGGCACCGTTTGTTAGTTTGATTCATGCAGTGGATAGTTTAAAATTGTTAAAAGAAATCAACAAACAAGCTTTAAAAAATGATAGAAAAATTAACTGCCTCTTGCAGATAAAAATTGCCGAAGAGGATAGTAAATTTGGAATGGAAGCCTCACTTGCTTCAGAAATATTAATTTCAGAAGAATTTAAAGAATTAAAAAATGTTTCGGTCGTAGGATTGATGGGAATGGCTACATTTACAGAAGACGAAAGTCAAGTAGCTTCAGAATTTGAAAGATTGAAAGTGATTTTTAA
Source organism: Patiriisocius marinistellae (assembly GCF_009014635.1). GTDB lineage: Bacteria > Bacteroidota > Bacteroidia > Flavobacteriales > Flavobacteriaceae > Patiriisocius > Patiriisocius marinistellae. The sequence goes on from NZ_BKCF01000004.1 coordinate 84,093, forward strand.
AAATTTCCGAAGTAAACATTCAGCATTAAAAACACTGAGTATGGGCATGAGCGGTGATTATAAGCTTGCGATTGAACATGGCAGCACTATGGTACGCATAGGTAGCTCTATTTTTGGAAGCCGAAATTAAACACAATTAAGAATTTAGATTTAGGAAAAATACATTTGGAATACGCAATTTTAGACATAGAAACCACCGGAGGAAAATACAATGAAGAAGGTATTACAGAAATTGCGATATATAGATTTGACGGCACTAAAGTAGTTGACCAATTTGCAAGTTTAGTAAACCCCGAACGTTCTATCCAACCTTTTGTTGTCAATCTTACTGGTATTAATAGTGAAATGTTACGTAACGCACCTAAGTTTTATGAGGTAGCAAAACGCATTATTGAAATTACTGATGGCGCAGTACTTGTAGCACATAACGCAAAATTTGATAACCGAATTTTAACTACAGAGTTTGATAGATTAGGTTACAATTTTGAAAAAGAAACACTTTGTACAGTGGAGCTCGCAAAAAAATTAATTCCAGATATGCCTTCATATAGTTTGGGCAAGTTAGTTAGGTCATTAGGAATCCCTTTAAGTGACAGACATCGTGCCCAAGGTGACGCAAAAGCAACCGTTGAGCTATTTAAGATACTCTTAGTAAAAGATACAAATAAAGATATTGTCAAACAATTTGTAAAGAGAGATCCAAAAAAGCAAATTGACACCAAGTTGTTAGAGATCATAAAAGGAACGCCTTCAGAGGTTGGTGTTTATTATATGCACAATGAACAAGGAGATATTATTTATATTGGGAAAAGTAAAAACATAAAGAAACGACTTACTCAGCATTTTACTAGCGATAACCGAAAATCAAAGGCAATACAACTTGTCGTAACTGCAGTTACTTTTGAAAAAACTGGAAATGAACTTATCGCATTATTACAGGAGAGTGATGAAATAAAAAAACACAAACCTAAATATAATAGAGCTTTACGCAAAACTGTTTTTAATTATCAATTAGGTTCGTTTAAAGATGAATTAGGGTACATTAATTTAAAAATTGAAAAGGCAGATGCTCGTAAAAAAGCTATCACTACTTTTTCAAATTATCAATCAGCAAAAAATAATCTTGAAAATATTATTAATAAATACAACCTTTGCCAACGATTAGGAGGATTTCATACTACTAAAGGCAGTTGTTTTAATTATGAAATAAAACAATGTGAAGGAGCTTGCATACAGGAAGAAACGCCTGAATTATATAATACCCGAGTTCAAAATTTTCTAGATGAATACAGTTATGCTGACAAGAATATGCTTGTTATTGATAGAGGCCGTGATATTGAAGAGCGTTCTGTGGTTTTAATCGAAGAAGGAAAGTTTAAAGGTTTTGGATTTTATAACTTAAATTATCAAATTAACAATCCTGAAATCTTAAAATCAATTATTCGTCCCATGGATAATAATCGTGATTCTCAACACATCATTCAAAGTTATTTGAGAAAAAATAAAGTGCTTAAAATTGTTAATTTAAAATCAAACTCCGTAAAATAAGGTAAACTTGACTATTTTTAAAAATAAATCAATATAAGTGGGCAAAAGGATAAATAACGGATGGCGTAATAAGCTATACACTATCATTTATGAAGCAGATACTCCATTAGGTAAGCTGTTTGATGTTCTATTGCTTGTACTCATTGTAGTTAGTGTTATTTTTGTAATGGTGGAAAGTATAAGAGGACTCCCACCCTACTTGTATGAATGGCTTTACTATGGAGAGTGGGTTATTACAATCTTTTTCACTTTTGAATATATTGCTAGAATAATTACCGTCAAAAAACCGTCAATTTATATTTTCAGTTTTTATGGTATCATTGATTTTCTATCTACCATTCCACTATATCTTTCATTTATTTTAGTTGGTTCAAATGTATTACTTGCCGTTCGTGCACTGCGCTTGCTAAGGGTATTTAGGATACTTAAAATTACACGCTATATAGGAGAAGCAAATAAGTTAACAAAAGCACTAAAGGATAGTCGGCCTAAGATATTAGTATTTCTATTTGCTGTTTTAATTATTGCAATCATATCAGGTACACTTATGTACCTTGTTGAAGGGGAAGAAAGTGGGTTTGTTAGTATTCCAGTTAGTGTATACTGGTGTATAGTTACACTAACAACTGTTGGTTTTGGAGATATTGCTCCCATTACCCCACTAGGCCAATTTATAGCAGCAATCATTATGATTATGGGTTATGGCATTATTGCTGTTCCTACTGGAATAGTAAGTGCTGAGTATGTAAAAAGCACGAAGCCAAAAGATGTAAACGACCCTGATTATGTTCATTTAAACACACAACTTTGCAGAAATTGCGGAGCTAAAAAACATAGAGATGATGCAGATTATTGTCATCGCTGCGGAAATCATTTGCACCCTGAAGATATTATAAATACATGAAAAAAAAGCCACTACTCGTCTGTGTTGTAGGTGCTACTGGAATAGGAAAAACAGCACTTGCAATTAAGATAGCAAATTTTTTTTCTACTGAAATTTTAAGTGCAGATTCTAGGCAATTTTTTAAAGAAATGGAAATAGGAACTGCAGTTCCATCACCAGAAGAACTTGCAGCAGCACCACATCATTTCATTCAACATAAAAGTATTTTTGAAAAGTACACAGTAGGTGATTTTGAAAAGGAGGCATTGTTAAAACTTTCAGAGCTATTTCAAAAACATTCTATTGTTGTAATGGTAGGAGGCTCAGGATTATATGTAGATGCAGTTGTAAAAGGGCTTGATACATTTCCGAAGGTAGATGTAAAAACAAGAGAAGTTCTTAACCAAGAGCTTTCAACTTATGGAATTGAAAAATTACAAAAAGAGCTTAAAGACGTTGACTCAACTTATTATAACAATATAGATATTGATAACCCTAGGCGCGTTATTAGAGCACTTGAAGTTTCTCGTAGTTCTGGAAAACCGTACTCTTCTTTTTTAAATAAAAATAAAAATAACAGAGCATTTAATACATTGTTTATTGGCATCACAGCTGAGCGTCCCATAATTTATAACCGAATAAATCGTAGGGTTGACCTTATGGTCACGGCTGGTTTAATAGAAGAGGCAAAAAACCTTGAAGAACACAAAGAATTAAATGCGTTACAAACTGTAGGCTATAGAGAGTTATTTAAATACTTTGATGGTTTTTACACAAAGGAAGTTGCTGTTGAAGAAATTAAAAAGAACACTCGTAGATTTGCTAAACGCCAAGGTACTTGGTATAAAAAAAACAATGAAATCTCATGGTTTAACTATGATACACCAATATCGAAGGTAATTGATTTTATCAATGAAAAAACGCCCTAAAAAGGGCGTTTTCTACACTATATCTTTAAATGTTAATTATCAACTTCACTTTTTACAACGAGACGGAAACCTTCTCCATGAATATTGATAATCTCAACATCGTCATCAAGGCTTAAATATTTTCTAAGCTTAGCAATATAAACATCCATACTACGAGATGTAAAATAATTATCATCTCTCCATATTTTTGTCAATGCTAATTCCCTTGGCATTAAGTCATTTTTATGTAAGGCGAGTAAACGTAATAGTTCATTTTCTTTTGGTGATAATTTTACTGGGTCTTCTTTTTTATATGATAAAAAACGTAATTTAGAATTTAAGAAAAAGTTACCCACTTCAAATTCAAATTGTTTGCTATCTGCAATGGAGTCAGTTGCTTTTCTTTGAATTATTGCTTTAATCTTCATTAAAAGCACTTCACTATCAAAGGGTTTATTAAGGTAATCATCTGCACCTACCTTATAACCTTTTAAGACATCTTCTTTCATTGCTTTTGCAGTCAAGAAAATAATAGGCACTTCCTCATTTTTTTCTCTAATTTCTTTCGCAAGTGTAAAACCATCTTTATATGGCATCATTACATCAAGAATACACAAATCGTAATCATCTTTCTTGAATTTTTCAAAACCTTCCATACCGTTCTTTGCATGAGTAACATTATAGTCATTCATAGCTAGGTAATCTTTTAAGACTGTCCCAAAATTAGGATCATCCTCTACTAATAGTATTTTTTTATTTTCAGTTTCCATATATTAAGATATTAAGTGTAATTTAATTATAAATGTGCTTCCTTTTCCTTGATCACTTTCAACACTCACTTGAGCATCATGATCATCTAGAATTCTTTTAACGTAAGACAATCCAAGTCCATGACCTTTAACGTTGTGAATATCTCCCGTGGGGACTCTATAAAATTTTTCGAATATTTTTTTTAATGCTGCTTTACTCATCCCCATACCTTGATCTCTTATTTTAAGAACAACATAATTTTTAATATTCTCGGTATAAATATCAATTTTAGGCTCATCTTCAGAATACTTCACTGCATTGTCTAATATATTTACAATGACATTAGTAATATGAGATTCATTTACAAGCACATTTGTTTTTAATGCTCCCAAATGAGAATTAATATACCCACCCCTATCATCAACTATCAATTCTATATGAGAAATTGAATCTTCAATAATGTCATGTAGATCATAACGCTCCTTAGGTAAATCAAGCTCGTTTTTATCTAATTTAGATATTCTTAAAACATTTTCAACCTGTTCATGCATTCTATGATTTTCATCCCTAATCATTTTTAAATATTTACCAGTAAATTCATCACTTGCCTTTACTTTAGGGTTTTTTAAGGCATCTAAAGCTAAATTTATTGTTGCTATAGGTGTTTTAAATTCATGCGTCATATTATTAATAAAGTCATTCTTTATTTGAGAAATTTGACGTTGTTTAAATAACTGTGAAAGTGCTGAATAAAAAGCTACAAATATAACAGTTGTAAACAGTAATGATAAGATAGTCATTCCTATTAATGAACCAAAAACTTCTCGCTCTTGCTCATAAAAATTTACATATAATTGATAACCGATATTTAAGTCTTTGTTATCAAACAAAGATACCCTAAATGTAGTTTCAGGATCTAAATCAAAACGCTGAGTTCTCACTTTAGTTCCTAAATCATTACTATAAATAGCAAATTGAAATTTTGATTCTATACCTCTCAAAGTCAACTCATCATTAATGATAGTACTAATATCATTAGCAGTAACTCTTCTATGAATAGGAATTTTTGCTGAAATATTAGAAAATGCATCTTCAAATTGAGCTCTTTCATAAGGTTTTAAACGACTAAACGACTCAGTTTTTTCTACACGGTTACTTCCTGCGTCTATATCTTTTAAAATTTTTGTTTTTACTTTCTTATTAGTTATTCGTTTAAAGAGAATACTATCTACATCTGTATCTAAAAAACTTGAAGATAATTTAAAATCTTCCTCAAGGATTCCATCCGAAAAAATATGGGCATCATTACTTTTACCATTCCCTATTCTGTAAATCAATTCACTAAAGGTTACATTTTCTGGATTTTCAGCTTCCCTTAACAAATCATTATACATTTCAAAATACTTCTCAGCTTCACGGAGTTCAATCTCGTCTGCCGTGTCTAATAAAACTTGACGAACTGTTGTTACAAATTGACTTTCTTTACTTTGATAAGAGTTTGATATCCAATACCATTGAACGAAAATAATCCCCAATAAGGCGAGGGTCATCAATGCTATTAGTAAGCCAAAAAGCTTTTTATCCATATCCAAAAGTAAGATTTTAACATTTAGCTGCTTAGCTGTTTAACCAAATGTTAACACAAACAATTTAAAGATTGTTTAATATAATTAATCAGCTATTTTTTTGTGAAGAACTCTAACCGATTTTTCAGTCAATTTTAGCTCAATATTTTCAATAATATAATCAGCAAGGGGAATTTTAATTTCGTCCTCCCACTGGTTTTTCATCCTTTCAATTACTTGTTTTTTTGTAACACCATCTCTTAACATCACACGCTCTATACGCATTTGCTTAGGAGCAGTTACTAAAATTGTTGCATCACATTTTTTATAGCCGTCATTTTCAAAAAGTATTGCAGCTTCTTTTATACAATAAGGTCCATCTTGTTTTGCAACCCATCGCTTAAAATGACTCGCAACTTTAGGATGTATAATAGCGTTCATTGCCGTTAATAAAGTTGTATTATTAAAAATTTTTGAAGCTATAAATTGCTTATTAGGACCATCAATAGTGTAAGCATCTTCTCCTAACAATGCAATAACTTTTTTTCTAATAACTTTTGAATTTGCTAAAAGTATTTTTGCTTCATCGTCAGCAATATAAATAGGGACATTTAAAGATTTAAACATTTTTGCAACAGTAGATTTACCGCTACCTATCCCTCCTGTGAGTCCTATAATTTTCATTTGAATATTAAAAAATCTATTTTTTTTGTAGTAAGTTCCGCATCTTTGATTTCCTTCGGAAATGTAACAATTTCAGGAATCATAAAGTTTTCTTCAGAATTTCGTTTAGCATAATCACAAATAACTTTAAAGTCTTCTGCCCTTATTTCATTAAATAAACTAAGCGATACAGTAAAATCAACCTCTACCCTATTAGGTATTAGTTTAATCGAACCACTTTGCGGAGCATTAATAAGTTTAACAGGTACTGTTACAATTTTTTGTGAAAACTCTTCAACTTTCAAAGCATAAGTAATTGAAGTTTCTTCCATAAAAACATCGTTTGATATTAAAGGATTTAATGGAATTTTAACTCTTAAGGATTTGTCAATATTATCTCTGTTAAATTTAATGGTTGAAATTTCAGAAATACTATCCAATAATTTTAATGGTCCTTTTAATAAAATAGAATCTGGGTTAATTTTAGCAGCTCCCACTCCATCAAACCCATTTTTAAAGGTTATAGATGTAATTGGTTTTACAGGAACTTTCTTAGTTTCAATATCATCCAAATTGATTTCAAGTTCGTTAACCGAAATATTTCGAATTGTTAAGTTTTTATTTACCTGATTAAGTATTAAAAGCTCTAAAGTAGCCTTGTCTACAATTGCTTTCTTTTTTGATGACACTAAATAAGCCCCGACATCAACACGTATAATTGGGGTTTTTGTGCCATAATATATTGCTTCAAATTTATTTGACTGTAAATCAAAGGTTAAAGTGGATAGGTTATCATTTGCTAATAATTTATCTGTTGGCACATTTACATATTCAATATTAGCTTTCACTTCAGAAATGTCTTTCCTTGAAAATTTTGTGAGCACCCAAAAAATTGATGACAACAGCAAAAAGAACAAGAATGCTTTAATTTTTGTATTTCTAAATGGTGATTTGATAGTGTCTAAATTTTATTTAAAGAATAACTTCGGAAACTGTTTCTCGGGATCCCGTTTGAGCCATCCAATATAGTATGTTGAAACTAAAAAACCCCTTCCATAGCCAAAAAACTGAATGAACAATGCTCGTATTGTTAATAGCCCAATATATAAACTTCTATTTTTTAAAGACGAATCTATAAAAACTATAAATATATAAAAGAGCAAGGGTCCTATTAATGAGTAATGAAATACAATAGCCAGTACAATCGATGAGAACACAAAACATATAAACAAGGTGGGTAGCCAAAACGTAAGCTTCGCCGCTTTAGGATGCCATACATTAAGAATTGGTCTTACTAAACCAAATTTATTTACTTGTATATAAAATTTCTCCCATGATATACGGCGTTTATGATAAACAAATGCTTTAGGAATAAATGCTGTTTTAAATCCTTTTTTTTCTATTCTCTGAGATAAGTCTGGATCTTCACCTGGATGTATTTTTGAAAATCCTTTAGTAGCTTCAAATACTTCTTTTGAAATACCCATATTAAAACTTCTGGGTTCAAATTTTTGAACTGCGTTTTTATTTCCTCTTATTCCTCCAGTAGTTAAAAGAGATGTCATTACATAATTAATTGCTTTTTGTAATGGTGAAAAATCATCATGAGCAGCATCAGCCCCTCCATAACAATCAACATATGTTTCATTTAAAAAATCATTGACAATTTCTAGATAATTTTGTGGAATTATACAATCTGAATCTAAAATAATAAAATAGTTTCCGTTTGCAATTTGCATCCCAATATTTCTTGAGTCGCCTGGACCAGTATTATGCTTTTGATGATAATTAATATTTAATTTACTTTCAAATAATTTAGCAACATGCTGAGAATCCTCAGTAGATCCATCCTCTACAATGACCACCTCAAAAGGTATTTTAGTTGTCATTTCAGAAAAACTTATTAATAATTCCTGCACTTCTTGAGGTCTATTGTATACGGGGATTATGAAAGAATAATAGCGTTGCATTCCACAAATTTACATAAAAAAACCGCCTCAATTTTACTTGAGACGGTCTTTCACTAGGTATGAAAAAAAATTACTGTTTAATCACTTTGTAAGTACCTATTTCACCATTAACCGATACCTTCATTATATAAGTACCTGTTGGTAGTGAAGAAACATCTAATTGAGAAGATGTTGCTCCCACATTTTGATCAATTACTTTTTGCCCTAATACATTGAATAAAATTAAGCTATCAATTGTATCTTTTGCAGTAACGTTTAATTGGTCATTTGCAGGATTAGGATAAAATGCAAATCCTTCGATTGTATTTTCATTTGTTCCAAGTAATGTTCCATCAATTACAATATCTGTAATTGCTCCAGTGTTTACAACAAATACATAATACGCTTGACCTGCAAGTGTATTAATGGATGCGCTAGTTCCTCCAACACACTGGTTGTTAAACTGGTCAACATGTACAAGATCAGTTTCAGAAGCATTCTCATCTGGAGCTGTATAGAAAATTACAGCACTTGCTCCTCCTGGAGAAGTAATAGATGCAGTTGCAGTTCCTGATCCACCTGCTACAAAATTGTACCAAACTCCTGCAGAACCATTAATAGAACAACCTGCTGGGTCACCTGCTTCAAGTGTTGCTGCTGGCATAGCTACTGCTGGGTCTGTGTAAGGGAAACCTATTTCATCAACATCAATAGAGTTCGCTATCATATCGTTTGGTGGAGGTGTAGGCATACATGTAACATCTAAGGTGAAGTTACCTGTATTAGCACCAAAACCGTGTACCAAAATGTAATAAGTTGAAGCTCCGTCAGTAGGGAATGTAACTGAAGATTGTAATCCACAATCATCATCATTACCATCTATACAAACTAATGCACTGCAATCTCCTGAGAATACAGATATTTTACTATCGTAATCTGTTCCATTACATAATGTAGCTAATGCTGTACCAGGAAGACCACTAGAGTCTGTAAATGCATACCAAACTCCTGGCGCTGTAATATCCGTACCACAGTTAGCACCTGCTACATCATTGTCGATTGTTGCTGCAATAGTTGTCCCTGTTACAGAAGCACCACAATCAATTTCAATTGCGTTTTCACATAAGTCATTTTCAACTGGAGATGCACATGTCACAGCTAAACTAAAAGCTCCAGAATTAGAACCAAAACCTTCAACCATAATATAGTAAGTTGAAACCCCATCAGATTCAAACTCTAATTCTGATTGTAATCCACAACTATCATCATTACTTGCAATCTCTGTTGTTAGTGTACAATCTGTAAAAACTCTTAATAATGAGTCATATGCTGTACCACCGTCACATAAAGATATAGTAACATCCTGTGCTACACCATCACCAGTAAATTTAAAAAATTCATCTGGAGCAGCATTTCCACCGCTATCTGTATCATCACTAGTATCTCCAGTTACAACATCACCACATTCTACATTGATTGCAAAGTCACATTCATCATTTGTTGGTCCAGCACCAGGTGGGCAAAATTCAATTGAAAATTGAAGTACCTGTCCAGTATCTCCACCAGCACCATCACAAACTTGTAACTGCCAATCACCTGCTATTGACACTCCAGCAAAGGCTACTGAAAATGCACCTCCTGTAGCTTCATAAGGGCCTACTCCAAATGGAGCTGTTGCTGCACTAATATCAGCTCCTCCATCTTGAAATTGAGTCCCGTTGTATGCATCATCAGTTCCTCCTCCTAAACTTAAAGCAAGATCAAGAGTTGTTCCATCTGGAGCTACTAATGATAAATCTAAATCTCCAGAAAAAGTATGTTCAATATCTACTGTTACAGTTTGTAGGTCATAATCAGTACCAATAATTCCAGTTTCAGTTATTGTTACAGGAACTAAGTTAGGTGCTACCGCACAATCTGCTGTCTGAGTTCCACCTGGGTCAATTTCAAATGGTACTGCTGTAGAGTCTGTAATAAAGCAATCACCGCTACCACCACCACCGATAGCTTCACAATCACCACTAAAATTATATATAACTTCTTGATTATCTTGTGGTAATCCTGTAGTCCCATTAAGAGGAACAGTCCAATTTCCTGTTGTTGCATCAAACTGCACAGCAGGCTCACCTTGAATAGTTGTGTCTGTAGTTCCTTCCCAAAAAACTGTTCCTTGAGCAGTTGCAGTTCCCATAGCTATCTCTATCCAGTATTTTGTATCAGCTGCCATATCTCCTACAAAAGTAAATGGAGTAATTGCTAAAGAGGTTTCATAAACATCTGCAACTGGGTTAACCCAAGGCATAGCACTAACAATAGTAGGCACTAAAGTTTCAGTTCCTATCATTGTTCCTGGAAAACCAGCAGCATCTTCATAATAAGTAACCGTAGCATTTACAGGAGGGTCGCTTGGTGCAAACGTTAAAAAACTAGCAGTTATAGCGTCAATAGTAAAATTTTCACCAGCAGCTACAGTAATATCTGCAGCAGTTTTGAAATCAGAATCAAGAGAAGACCCTACACCAGAACCAGCTGCAGAACCAGCTGCTGTATGTTCTTGATTACAAGCCATTGCGCCGCCACCGCCTCCTCCGGAGCCATTTGTAATTTCAACATCATATCCAAGTCGGTCAACAACAGTAGAAGATCTAAATTCAAAAGTTAGCATACCTCCTGTAGATACTATTGATGCTGATCCTCCATTTGCTGCAATAAAATCAGCATACGTTATTGTTGTAGTTAAATCATTTTCAAAAAGAAGAGGTGCTGAATTATCTGCACCATCATAAATTCTTAACCAATCAAAAGTTGAAAACACATAGAAATCATTAAAAGTAACCTCATCGGCACCAACTAAAGTCGTAGTTGTAATACAATTACAATTAGGATAATTTCCAGGTACTCCATCAGTATCAATAGATCCTCCTGGTCCACCCGGATCAAAAAAGAAATCTCCTGTTGCAACATTAAATGTTTCAGTCGCTCCTGCAGTTGGAATAAAATCCGCTAGTACGTTACGGTTTTGTGAGTAAACATAATTTGAATAAAAGTCACTCTCTTGGGGCGTCAATATATTATTCTCGCCATTTATAGCATTATTACCTACATTTTCATAAGTCGCATTATTGACTTTTTGTTGGATAATATTAATATCAAAATTTTGTTGCCAATTACCGAGATTGGAGGCAGCGTTAATTTCAAGCTGCTCAGCCGTTGTGTAATTTTGTGCATACGTTATCCCCATAACGGAAAATAATGCGCACCATAAAAATGTAATTTTTTTCATAATAAATTTACAATTAGTTAATAATATCTTAAATGTATTCAAAATAATGTATTCGCAAAATGTTTTTCGACGAGTGACATGTTTTGACGACTATAAATTGATTTAAATAAAAATACCCGATAATCTTTATAGACTATCGGGTATTAAATTAAAATTGAATAAAAATTATTCTCCTACAAAAGTATCCATGACAGCATCACTCACTCCCATATTTGAAAAACCTCCATCATTGTATAAATTTTGAAGTGTTACTCTTTTAGTTAAATCACTAAACATAGCTATTGTGTAATTTGCACAGTCCTCAGCAGTAGCGTTTCCTAGTGGACTCATTTTTTCTGCATAAGCTATAAAACCATCAAAACCTTTTACTCCTTGACCAGCAGTTGTGGGTGTGGGTGATTGTGAAATTGTATTTACACGTACTTTTTTATCTTTTCCGAAGAAATAGCCAAAACTTCTGGCAATAGACTCTAAATATGCTTTATTATCTGCCATATCATTGTAATCAGGAAATACGCGCTGTGCTGCCATATATGTTAAAGCGATAATACTTCCCCATTCTGTCATTGCATCTTTATTATATAGAACACTCATAGTTTTATGAAATGATACAGCTGAGATATCCCAACCTTTATGAGTGTAATCATAATTTTGACTTGTATAATGGTTACCCTTTCTTACATTTACAGACATACCAATAGAGTGTAAGACAAAGTCAATTTTACCACCAAGAATTTCCATAGATTTTTCAACTAGGTTTTCTAAATCCTCCATCGAAGTAGCATCTGCAGGAATTACTTCTGATCCTGTTTTTTTGGCTAGCTCTTTAATCTCTCCCATTCTTAATGCAATAGGAGCATTTGTTAAAACAAAAGTTCCTCCTTCTTCATGAACACGCTCTGCAGTTTTCCAAGCGATTGAATTTGCATCTAATGCGCCAAAAATAATTCCTCTTTTTCCTTTAAGTAAGTTATATGACATGGTGGTTGGTTTAAATTATTTAGTAAGGTTATTTGTTTGTTTATCCTGTAAAGATACAAGATACTTTTATTTAATTTAATAGCTCACGAGCATTCGCTAAAGCTGTATCTGTTATTTTGTTTCCGCTTATCATTTGAGCAATCTCTACAATACGCTCCTCATCAGTGAGGCGTTGCATTTGAGTTATTGTTTTATTATTAACATCTTCCTTGAAAACTTTAATATGTTGTGCCCCTTTTGAAGCTATCTGCGGAAGGTGAGTAATACTTATCAATTGCATTTCTTTGCTCATACCTCCCATAATAGTAGCCATTTTAAGAGCCACTTCACCAGAAACTCCTGTGTCAATTTCATCAAAAACAAGCGTAGGTAATTTTCTGTATTTTGCTAGAACCGCCTTGACCGAAAGCATAATCCTACTCATTTCTCCCCCAGAAGCTACCTTTTTTAAAGGTCCTAATGAAGATCCCTTATTTGCTGTAAAATTAACCTGAAGAACGTCTGTTCCATTTTTCTTAAAAGAATCAACTTTTGAAAACACAAAGTCAAACTTCGCATTAGGCAACCCAAGCATATCAAGATAAACTTTTATTTTTTGCAAAAATTGCGGTACTGCACTCTTTCTTTTCTTATGCAATTTTTCTGCTATGTTTTCTAACTTATTAAAAAGAAGTTTCTTTTCAATTATCATTGCTTCTATAATAGTATCAAGATGAAGTGTTGTACTTATTTTTGAAGAAAGCTCGTTTTCAATTATTATTAGTTCTTCAACAGTGTTTACGTTATGTTTTTGTTGGAGTTTATATAAAATCTGTAGTCGTTCATTAACAGTTGCTAACTCATTTGGATCAGCCTCTACTTTTAATGAAGCACGCTCAACGGCATCAAAAATATCTTCAAGCTCAATAACTATGCTATTTAAACGTTCATGAATTTCTTTATACGCATCTGTAAAGTTTGAAATTTTACCAATAACACCTCTTGCTTCTTTTGCTGTTTCAATTGTTCCTATTTCTTCATGAGAAAACAGCTGCATTAATGATGCAAAAGACTCTTCGATAGTTTCTGCGTTATCTAATGTATTAAAAATAGCCTCTAATTCTTCTTGATTAAGTTTAGTCAAATTAGCTTCGGCTAACTCTGATTGCAAAAAAGAATTATAATCAAGCTCTTTTAAGGCTTCGTTTTTTAACTCGGTTTGCATTTGAAGTTCTTTTGAGACAGAATTATATTCAGATAGCAAATTTCCGTAGTCATTCAAAATAGGAAAATTTCCAGCTAATGCATCTAATACTTCAAACTGAAATTCCTCACTTGCAAATGATCTTGTTTCATTTTGACTATGTATGTCAACAAGGTGCTCTCCCAAGGATTGCAATTGATTTAAACTTACTGGAGTATCATTGACAAAAGCACGGGACTTGCCACTTGGCAGTATTTCTCTTCTAATAATTGTGTGTGCGTCGTAATCTAAATCATTATCAGAAAAAACTCCAGAAAGATTATAATTTTTCAAAGAAAATTCTCCCTCAATAATACATTTAATTGATGCATTTTTAACACTACTGCTATCTGCGCGCTTACCCATTAATAGAGACAATGCCCCTAATAAAATTGATTTTCCTGCTCCTGTCTCACCTGTAATAATAGTTAAACCATTATCTAGATCCACACGAATGTCTTCAATTAAAGCGTAATTTTTTATGGAAAGACTTAAAATCACAAAATGAATTTTTAAGATAAAAACACAATGAAACTATAACATATTTTTAATTAGAAACCTTATCTAATTTCTGCCCAAGAAGCTCTTCTAGTTGGCGCCATTCTATTTAAGGATTCAACAATATCTGATGTATCCATAGCTGGACCTCCACTATAAATTGCTTTTATTTCATCAACTTTTGCATCAAAAAATGTCCTAAGTAAATAAGAATTAGGTCTCCTATCATTAATACTTTTTAATGTTTGAAGAGAAGCTGCAATGTTATTTTTTGCCCCCTTTGCATCGTCTGCCATTAAATCCATTCCTAAACGGTGGTATTCATACATTGTTGCATGAAATTCCTTATAAACAGGACTTACCAAGGCATCATTATAACGGTAACGGGATTGTGTTCCATCTGTAGATTTCCATCCAGCAAAACTACTAGAAGATGCTGTATTAATAATTTGTTTTGCAACTTCATGATATGCATCGCCACCATTTAATTCAAACGTACTAGCATCAAGACCTATAATTGTGTAAATATGATAAGTAATTATCGAAATTAAATTTGAATTAAATTGATTTATATTAAACACTAACGGCTCAAACTCTTTATAATTAAAATTAACCTGCTTGTCGTTATAATTGTAAATTGAAGTATTATAAGTTGAATTATAAACTGGTCTAGAAGCCTGCACTTGTAGTGAACCACTAAATGCATCACCGTCATACGATGTTACAATCAACGTAAAATTACAATCTATACGTTCTTGGTTTTTATACTCCTCTGTAGTCCATTGTTGATTATTAATAAACTCTGTTAATTGCTGTTGTAATGTTCTAAAGATTTGAAGATTTGAATTTCCTCCAGCTTGCTCACTATCAACAGTTACCACAGCATTTAGCTCTTGAGCTAAACCTGTTGAAAAAGTTAATAACAATCCTATTAAGTATATAAATTTACGCATGTATCTTTTTACTAATATGTTCTAAAATATCCTTTGCAACTTCCTGCTTTGATTTAACATCAAAAGGAGTCACTTTATTGTCTTTTTCAACAAAAGTAACCTTATTGGTATCAGCTTTAAAACCTGCTCCTTTGTCTCTTAGCGAATTTAATACAATTAAGTCTAAATTCTTTTTTTCAAGTTTCTTTTTTGCATTTTCAAGTTCGTTCTGTGTTTCTAATGCAAAACCTACTAAAAACTGCGACGTCTTTATTTCTCCAACCGATGCTAAAATATCCTGTGTTCGTTCTAACACAATAGTCATTCCTTCGCCAGCTTTTTTCTTAATTTTTTCTTCGGAAATATTAATGGGGCGATAGTCTGCAACTGCTGCACTAAATATAGCAACATCACAATCCCTAAAATTATTATGAACAGCCTTATACATTTGAGCAGCTGTTGTTACTCTAAGTACATTTATCTTCTCTTCATCCACCATAACCGAAGATGGCCCTAAAACTAAAACAACCTCAGCACCCATTCTTAAAGCAACATCAGCAATGGCACATCCCATTTTTCCGCTGGAGTGATTTCCTATAAATCTTACTGGATCAATAGCTTCAAAAGTTGGTCCTGCAGTTACAAGTACTTTTTTTCCTTTTAATGGTAAATTTTTAGAAATTTCGGCTTCCACAAAACTAATTATAGTTTCGGGTTCTGCCATTCTTCCTTGTCCCACTAATCCGCTGGCTAATTCACCATGTGCTGCTGGAATTCTAATATTTCCGAAGCTATCTAAAGTATCAAAAGTATTTTTAGTTGAAGGGTGTTTGTACATGTCTAAATCCATCGCTGGAGCATAATAAACAAGACATTTTGCTGAAAGATAGACCGCAAGTAAAATATTATCACAAGTACCATGCGCCATTTTTGATAGCGTATTTGCAGTTGCCGGAGCAATTATAAACAAGTCTGCCCAAAGGGCTAACTCAACATGGTTATTCCATTGGGCAGTATCATCTTCTTCGTTAGTAAACGAAGAAAAAACTTCATTTTTTGAAAGCGTGGAAAGCGTTAATGGGGTGACAAAATCTTTTGCCGATGGGGTCATTACAACTTTCACATCTGCCCCTGCTTTTACCAGCAATCGTACTAAAAAACTAGCCTTGTAAGCGGCAATACCTGCCGTAACGCCAAGTAAAATATTTTTTCCGCTTAGGACTGACATGTTTATTGTGCTAAATCTTCATCAGCAGTATTACGGTAGTAGATTTTATCATCTAACCATTCTTGTACTGCAAGCGAGTGTGGCTTAGGTAACTTTTCGTAGAATTTTGAAACTTCGATTTGCTCTTTGTTTTCAAAAATCTCTTCAAGACTTTCGTTATAAGTAGCAAACTCATCTAGTTTCTCTAAAAGCTCTTTTTTAATGTCTCCATTAATTTGATTTGCTCTTTTTGAGATAATAGAAATTGCTTCATAAATATTGTTAGTAGCATAATCTACTTTGTTCTTGTCAATAGTAGTTGTACTTAACGGTGCTTCGCTATTTTTTATATCTGCCATAATCTTAATTTTCTGTAGTTGTTGTTTCGTAGGTGCTTAAAAGTTTTTCAACCGTTGCAAGCAATTCATCTGCATCAGCTTTCATTTCACCTTCTTTGTAATATTTTAAATATTGATTGTAGTATCCTTTTGCAGTTATTAAACGCTCTTCAACTACTGATGGTATACTATTTATCGCTCTATTATACGCTGCTTCAAATCTACCGTAAAAAGCATGCTCTCTATAAATTGAACCAGGGTGATCACTTACAAAATTATCATAAGCATCAATAGCAGGCTTAAAGCTTCCTATTTGTTTTCCAATTAATAAATATTGATCTGCTGTTTCAATATCTTTCCTCTCTAGCTTTTCTCTCAACTCTTTAACAAGTGCATTTGATTCCTGCCTAAATTGAGAGTTTGGGTATTTATTTACGTAAGCCTGTAATTTTTCAAGTGCCTTTCTTGTATCTGTTTGATCAAGAGAAAACCTTGGTGACAACTCATAGTAACTCTTAGCACTTTTATAAGCAGCCCTTTCTACACTATCACTTTTAGGGTACGATGATTCAAATCTTTCAAATTGATAACCTGCTACAAAATAATCTTCTAATTCATAAAATGTATTTGAATACATATACATCAACTTCTCTGCTTGAGGCTTTCCACGATATAATGGCACAATTTGTTCCATTAACCTAAGAGCTTTCTTATATTTTCCTTTAGTGCCAACTTGGTAAAGACTTTCTGCCATTTTAAGTTTAGCAGCAGAGTCATCACCTTTTAAAACGTTTTGATATTCACTACATGAAGTAAAAAACAACAAGATAAAAAGGAGTGGTAAAAAGTATAATTTCATTTGTCTAAAAAACATCGTGCAAAAGTAGTTAAATTAAAGAGATTACAAAAACATATTATTAGCTTGTATTAGTGCTATTATTGCAGAAACGAGCTGGAAAAAACAAGATGGCTTTTGTTTAAAATTTCAGCATTAAGAATGAGAGAGAACAAAAGCCTCAATATCTTTACGAAGTTGTTCACCAACCATAACTAACGGGAGTCTTACAGTATCTTCACAAA
This sequence comes from Patiriisocius marinistellae, assembly GCF_009014635.1. GTDB lineage: Bacteria > Bacteroidota > Bacteroidia > Flavobacteriales > Flavobacteriaceae > Patiriisocius > Patiriisocius marinistellae. The sequence continues at coordinate 101,900 of NZ_BKCF01000004.1, forward strand.
TTTCTTTCGCACTGAAAACACTTTTAATACCCGCAGGATTCCCCTCAGCAAAAATATAATTTATACATGGGGCAATATCATAGTGTATTTTATAAGCAGCATCTACATCTCGCTGTAATCCCAAACGAATCATATCTGAAAACTGCTTAGGAAAACCTTCCCCAATAACCGAAATCACGCCCGACCCACCGGCAAGCACCATAGGTAAGGCAATCATATCATCACCGCTAATTACATGAAAGTCATCTGGTGTTTGATGTATCATATCCATCGCTTGTACTAAGTCTCCTTTTGCCTCTTTTATGGCCACAATATTACCAAAATCATGCGCTAATCTTGCTACCGTTCTAGGCTCTAAATTACTTGAAGTCCTTCCAGGAACATTGTATAAAATAATAGGCTTCGAAGATATTTTTGCTATCGCAGAAAAGTGCTGATAAATCCCCTCTTGTGTTGGCTTATTATACATTGGCGACACTGAAAGCACTGCGACAAAAGCATCTAAATTTGTTGTTTTAAATTCCTCAACAACTGCGGCAGTATTATTACCACCAATACCTAAAACTAATGGTAGTTTACCTGCATTTTCCTTAACAACAGTATTAATTACTAATTGTTTTTCCTCATCATTTAATGTAGCACTTTCTCCCGTTGTTCCTAACACAACAAGATATTCAATGCCATTATTTATTTGATATTGAACCACTCGCTTCAAACCCTCAACATCCACTTTAAAATCTGAAGTAAACGGTGTAATTAAAGCAACTCCTGTTCCTATTAATTCTTTCATATTTATTGTCCCGTCGCAAACGGAATATCCATTAAATTCAACTTTTTTATATATCTAACTTCCCCATTATCTGGAGGTATTTTTTAATTTCTTGAGCCGCCTTATCTATTTCTTTAGCAGTAACAGATATCATCAAATCATGAATGCGCTCATCACTATTTAATAGCCCTATTTTGAACTTAGCAGCACTCCTTGCTGCAACAATATCTAAAAACTCATGACTCCCATCTTGAAAATAAACCAAAGCATCAAATTGTATGTGTACAAAATCTTTTAATTCTTTTCTTTTCAAATCTCCCTTCCACGAAAAATCTCTATTTGTAAACTGCTCACAAGTTAATGACGTGTTTTTTTTATCAAACGTTACAAATGATAAAAAAGTTATTTGTTCTTCAGAAATATTAAGCACATCTGCAATCTTTTTCATTTCAGAAACAGAAGATATTACATCTTCATTGTACAAAAATGCCAAAGATTTTATTTTCCCATTTCGTCCTGAAACATCTCTATTTAAAAGTGCTTTATCAATTTGCTTTTGTAAATTTTTACGGCGTAATTTTTCGAACATTCGTTAGCTTAACTAGATTGTAAAATTAAGACTTTTATTGTAGGTTTTTTATTGAAATATTACAAAACAACCTTTTACAATCCAAGCATAGCTAAAAATTCATCTTCGCTAATAATTGCAACACCTAAAGTTTCGGCTTTTGCCAACTTACTCGGCCCCATATTTTCACCTGCGACCACATAATTAGTTTTCCCTGAAATACTCCCCGAAACTTTCCCACCATTATCTTCAATAAGCTTTTTAAGTTCCGTTCGAGAAACTCGAGCAAACACGCCCGAAACTACAAAAATATTTCCGTCAAGTGTATCTGTTTGGTTTGCCAATTCAGACTCACTAATCTGTAATTGAACATTGGCATTTTTTAATCTTTCTATAATATCACGATTTTCCTCAGCGCTGGGTGACAATTCAGAAAACAAATCGGTTGAAGTACTAGAACCAAAAAACGCAACCACACTTTGAGCAATGCGCTCCCCTATTTCATCCACAGCAATTAATTCCTCTTCTTTAGCTAACATTAATGCGTCAATACTTTTAAAATGTTTTGCTAATTTTTTTGCAACAGTTTCGCCCACAAATCTAATGCCGAGCGCAAATAAAACTCGCTCAAAAGGCACTTCTTTTGAAGCAATAACACCTGCAACCAAATTTTCTGCACTCTTTTGAGCCATACGCTCTAAGGGCAAAAGCTGCTCTACTTTTAAATCATACAAATCAGCGTAATTTGAAATCAAATTATTTTCTACTAACAAGGCTACAGTTTCACCCCCAAGACCTTCAATATCCATTGCTTTTCTTGAAATAAAATGCTGAATACGCCCTATAATTTGAGGAGGGCACCCTTTTTCATTAGGACAATAGTGCTTGGCATCTCCCTCCGTACGCACTAATCTTGTGGCACATTCTGGGCAATCTTCAATATATTTTGTAGGTGTAGAATTTATTGGACGTTCTTCTAAATTTACTCCTATAATCTTAGGAATAATCTCTCCTCCTTTTTCTACATATACCATATCTCCTTCACGGATATCTAATTTTTCAATCTGATCTGCATTGTGCAATGAAGCTCGTTTTACTGTGGTTCCTGCCAGCTCTACAGGCTCTAAGTTTGCTACAGGAGTAATTGCTCCCGTACGCCCAACTTGATATGTAATCTCACTTAAAATCGTGCTCACCCGCTCTGTCTTAAATTTATAAGCCATTGCCCAGCGAGGTGCTTTTGCAGTATAACCAAGCTCTTCCTGTTGCTGTAGATTATTTACTTTGACTACAACACCATCTGTTTCATAAGGCAAATCGTGCCTGTGAATATCCCAATAATTAACAAACGCTATGACCTCATCAATACTTGTTGCAAGTTTTGCGATAGATGGCACCTTAAAGCCCCATTTTGAAGCTTCCTCAAGTCCTTCCATTTGTGTTTTAACAGGTAGCTTTTCACCTACTAGACCATACAATAAACACTCTAAAGGTCTTCTTGCTACCTCACTACTATCTTGCAACTTTAAACTTCCTGAAGCCGTATTTCTAGGATTTCTATAAGGTTCTTCTCCGGCAGCTTCTCGCTCTTCATTCATCTTTATAAAACCGTCAAATGGCAATACTATTTCGCCACGAATTTCAAATTTTTGAGGAAAATCTCCTTTTAATTTTAACGGCACGGATTTAATTGTCTTAATATTAGCAGTAACATTATCACCTTGAAAACCGTCACCACGAGTTACAGCCTTAATTAGCACTCCGTTTTCATACGTTAAACTCATCGATGCTCCATCATATTTAAGCTCGCACGTATACTCAACTTTACCGTCAACTTGTTTTTTAATTCTGTTCTCCCAATCTTCAAGATCCTCTTTTGAATAACTGTTATCTAAAGAATACATGCGAAACTCATGTTTAACGGTTTCAAAATTTTTGGTCACTTCTCCACCTACGCGCAGTGTGGGAGAATTAGCGTCATAAAATTCTGGATGTGCTAATTCAAGCGCTTGTAACTCCTTTAATTTTACATCAAAATCATAGTCGGTAATTGTTGCATTATCGAGGACGTAATAGTTGTAATTATGTTCGCGCAGTTCGTTGCGGAGGATATTAATTTTTTCTTCAGCAGTCATGAAAACAAAGATAAATAACAAAATGGCACAAGGTTTTTAGTCTTGTACCATTTCATTGCATTTTTATCAACAAGTGTTAATGAAGATTATATTTCAGAATAACCTACATTAAACAGATGCTTTTATTAAAATACTTATTCTAAATTTAAAATTAAGTCCTGTCTGGCTTTAACCATTTAGGGACTTCAGGAGCTTTAAAGTTTCGCATTTTCTCGAGTAGGGCATCAACATCTGCATCCACTAGCAACAGCTCATAGTTTTCAATACTAAGAAAACCTTTTTTTACCATTGTTTCTAACAACCCCAATAAGTCATCATAAAAACCATTTATATTAAGCAGACCAATGGGTTTTGCATGTAATCCCAATTGCCCCCAAGTAATAACTTCAAATAACTCTTCAAGGGTTCCAAATCCTCCTGGCAGCGCAATAAAACCATTACTAATTTCTTGCATCATCATTTTTCGTTCGTGCATATTTTGAGTAGTATGCAGTGTTGTCAACCCAAGATGAACCACCTCTTTTAATTTTAAAAAATCAGGGATAACGCCTATTACCTTTCCCTTTGCATCAAGACAAGTTTGAGCTAATGTGCCCATGACCCCTATTTTTGCCGCACCATAAACCAGCGTTATATTCTGTGCTGCAAGTGTGCTACCCAATTGTTTAGTTGCTTTAGTAATTTGAGCATCATTACCATCACTGCTTCCGCAAAAAACACAAATACTTTTTAAATCATTCATACCTTAATTTTTAATGGAACATCGTAACATACGGTCTTTGCCAAACATATCTTTTTTAATTTCAACACCACCAAACCCTTCACCCACAAGCATTTCTCGCATCTCCTTTCCAAGATACTCATTTATCTCAAAATATAATAGCCCGTTTACTTTCAAGTTCGTTTTTGCCAGTTTTGCAATGGTACGATAAAAAATTAGCGGGTCTTCATCGCTTACAAATAACGCCCCATCAGGTTCGTATTTTAATACATTTTCCTGCATCATTTGTTTTTCTAAATCTCGCACATAGGGCGGGTTAGAAACTATAACGTCGTATCGCTTCGGAAATGAGGTAGCATTAAGCACATCTAGCTCCATGAAGTTAACCAAAACCTTATTCAAAATAGCATTTTTTTCAGCCATTTTAAGCGCCTCCTTTGAAATATCAAGTGCAGAAACAGAAACCAATGGTAATTGTTTTGCCAACGAAATTGCTATACAACCAGAACCTGTACCAATATCTAAAATTTCAATATTATTTTCAATGTACGCTGTAATCGGAAGGGTTGCTGAAATTTGTTTTTTTGAATTTTCTTCTGTTTTTATTTTCAAATTTTCTTTTTCACTTGTCAAAATCCACTCAACCAACTCTTCGGTTTCTGGTCTTGGAATTAACGTGTGTTCATTTACGTTAAATTGTAATCCATAAAATTCAGTATGTCCTATTATATACTGTATAGGTTGATTGTTCTTTAACCTTGAAAGAGCATCTCTAAACTTAAGCAATACTGCTTCTTCAAGATTCTGAGACTTATTCAAGGAAACCTCAAAGCGTGAATACCCTAAAATTTCTGAAGATAGAATAGAAAAAAAGTTTTGTATCTCTTCTTTAGGATATTGTTCTAAAAGCTCCTTTTTAAAATCTATTTGAAATTCTTGTAGCGTCATGTTATAAATCTCGAAGCATTTGTACTGGACATGAAAAATGACCTGTATTACCAAGAGGACCATCAAGGTATTTAAAACCATTACGTTTGTATAATTTTTGAGCCGCTTCCATAAATGTCATTGTTTCAAGGTAGCATTTTTCAAAGTTAAAATCGCTGCCAGCTTTTAAACACAATGCAATCATTTGCGAACCAATACCCCTGCCTCGCGCTTCTTCGAGATAATACATTTTTTGCAGTTCGCAAACATTACCCTCATAATTATCAAGTTTTGCAACACCTGCTCCACCTATTATTTTACCCTCTTGCTCCACCACAAAATAAATAGCACGATCTTTTTGATAGGTTTCAAACATGCAGTCTAGCGCAGTATCTGCATAAGCCGTACCCACTTTTGGCACACCTAAATCTACGAGCACCTTACGTATTACCTTTGCAATGTGGGGATTATCTTTTTTTTGAATTGGTCGTATGATAGCGTCTGCCATAAGCCTAAATCATTGTATTTTTGAATTGTGAAAATACACGAAAAATATATGTCTCGCTGCATTCAGCTAGCTAAAAATGGACTGGGAACAACGTACCCTAATCCGCTAGTTGGTAGCGTAATTGTACATAACAATATAGTTATTGGCGAGGGATGGCACTACAAAGCAGGCAGCCCTCACGCAGAAGTAAACGCTATAAATGCTACGGAAATGAGGTTTGCTTCGGAAACGAGCCGTCTCAACACTATTTTTAGTGAGGCTACAATCTATGTGAGTTTAGAGCCTTGTAGTCATTACGGAAAAACACCACCCTGTGCCGATTTAATAATTGAAAAAGGCATTAAAAAAGTAGTAATTGGAAGCACAGACCCAAATCCAAAAGTAGCCGGAAGAGGTATTAAAAAACTAATTGAGGCTGGTTGCGAAGTTATCTTAGGCATACTTGAAAATGAATGCGACACATTAAACAAACGTTTTTTTACATTTCAGAATAAAAAGAGACCCTTTATTATTTTAAAATGGGCAGAAACTACTGATGGATTTATTGCACCGCTATCTAGAGAAGAAAAAGCACCAGTATGGATTACAAATAAACAATCAAGGCAATTTACCCACAAAATGCGCACTGAGGAACAAGCCATTTTAGTAGGCACAACTACTGTCCTTAAAGACAACCCAAGTTTGACAGCACGTGATTGGGAAGGGAATTCTCCTGTGCGAGTGGTTATAGATAAAAATTTAAAAATTTTAACCACAGCTTCAATTTATGACGAAAAAGTGAAAACAATTATACTCACAGAAGTTACTAAAGAGAATAATGGAAATCTTTTTTTTGAAGCACTTAAAATTTCCGAGGACATTCCAAATCAAATTTGCAAAACCCTCTATAAACATTCTATTCAAAGTGTGATAATTGAAGGAGGAACTCGTACAATCCAAGCATTTATTGATACAAATCTTTGGGATGAAGCATTTGTATTTAAAGGAAATAGCACTTTTAAAAAAGGAGTTCAATCCCCTGTTTTAAAAGGAAAAACAATTGAAAAAACACTAATTAAAGGAGACGAGTTAATTTATTTTAAAAATCAATCTTTATGATTTATTTATTGTTAAGCATACTCGCATCCACATTAATTTTTGTGGTTTTTAAATTATTTACACGATTTAAAATTAACACTTTACACGCTATTGTATTTAATTATTTTGTTGCGTGCATTTGTGGGGTTATTGGATACGGAAAACCAATTGTTTTGAGCGAAATCCCACAATACGAATGGTTTTACTACACATTAGGACTTGGAGCTTTATTTATTATCGTTTTTAATTTAATGGCACTAACAACACAACGTAGCGGACTTTCTGTAGTATCTGTCGCTACAAAGATGAGTTTAGTGATCCCTATTCTTTTTGGGTTGATATACTACAAGGAATCTTTGGGCATATATAAAGGTATAGGAATGTTGCTTGCATTAGTAGCTGTTTATCTTGCGTCAATTAAAAATAGTGACGGACTAGTTGTTAAAAGAAGTTATTTAATTTTTCCTGTTTTAGTATTTTTAGGCAGTGGAATTATTGATACAAGCATTAAATTTCTCGAAGATAGTTTTGTTGCTGATGGTGACATAGCACTATTTTCATCAACAATTTTTGCAGCAGCAGCACTTATAGGTATTTCAATTATTAGCATAAAAGGAATTACTGGTGGGTCAAAATTTGAATTTAAAAATATTATTGGCGGCCTAGCTTTAGGAATCCCAAACTTTTTTTCTATTTACTTTTTAATCAAAACCTTACGATCAGATTTATTTGATAGCTCAGGAATCTTTACAGTAAACAATGTAGGAATTGTGATGCTTTCAACGCTTGTAGGAATTATACTTTTTAATGAAAAATTACTTACAAAAAACTGGATTGGGATTATCCTTGCAATTATAAGTATTATGCTAGTAGCAGTTGGACAATTTTTATGAGCGAAGAACGAGACACATATAATACCATTTTAAAGCCTGGAGAAGAAACACTCTTTAAAGATAGGGGGAGCAAGTTTTTTGGATATGCATTTCCGGTTAAGACAGAAGATGAAATTAAAGAAGCTATTGAAGATTTAAAAAAACAACATCACACCGCAAGGCACTTTTGCTATGCATGGCAACTTGGAAAAACCTACGAACATTATAGAGCAAACGATGACGGAGAACCTAGCAACAGTGCAGGAATGCCCATTTATGGCCAACTACAAGCATTTGATGTTACAAATATTTTAGTAGTATCAGTACGTTATTTTGGCGGAACAAAATTAGGTGTTGGTGGTTTAATTCAAGCATATAAAGCGAGTGCACAATTAGCACTTGAAGCATCAAAAATCAAACAATTAACTATAAACGAACATTTTATTCTCAAATTTGAATACCCAGAAATGAATATAGTGATGAGGATTATCAAAGACGAAAACTTGAAGATTGAACATCAAAAAATGGAATTGTCTTGTGAAATTGAAATATCAGTAAGAAAAAAAGAAGCTCAACGTATTTTTGAAATTTTTGAGAATACTTATAAAGTGATAATCAAAAAAAGTAAAGCCTAAAAAAATCCACATTAAATTTTAAGATTAAAATTAGCTAAGAATCTACTCAATAAAAAACTTTTTTGTTTAGCTTTTATGCTAATTTATCTAACAGATATTTAGGCGCTTTCATTAGCTTATTTGTTACCGAATTAATAAACACTAAAGTAGTCTCTCCAATAACCAATAATTGATCATTTTGATTATAGATTTTGTACTGAAACTCAATCCTATATGTAGGAATTTTCTTTATTTCTGTAACTATCGTCAGTTCATCATCATAATGTGCTGGTTGCTTGTAATCTAAGTTTAAATTAATGACAGGAAGCTGCACGCCATTTTCCTCCATCCATCTATAGGAAAAGCCCATATTTCTTAGCCATTCAGTCCTACCTTGTTCAAAATATTGTGCATAATTTCCATGGTAAACAACACCCATTTTATCTGTTTCATTATAACGTACTCTTAATTTAGTTGATGCTTTTTTCACAATATTTTTAAATAAAAAGGGTTACTTTACTACACAAAGTTATTTGAAATAAGTATGCGAAAAAAAAACGGAAAATTCAACACCCTTTTGGCTTTTTTTTTCACTTATTTGTTCACATATTTGTACTATCGAAAAACCAGTAAGAAATTCCAATTTCTTCATTTTTGATAATGACCAATTAACTAAAAGAAATTCTAAAAACAATTATGAGTAATACTGCTGCAACCGTTTGGAATAATTGTCTTGCATTCATCGAGGACAATATTACCTCTCAAGCATATAAAACTTGGTTTGAACCCATTAAAGCAGTAAAACTTACAGATAGTGCACTTAGCATACAAGTTCCTAGTAAATTTTTCTATGAGTGGCTTGAAGAGCATTATGTTAAATTATTAAAGGTTGCCTTGACTAAAGAGCTTGGCGCTACTGCAAAATTAGTTTATGTTATTCGTATGGAAAATACCTACGGAAACAAACAACCATTTACTGAAAGAATTCCTAGTTCAAATAGAAGCAATACACAGGCATCACAAAATGTTGATGTTCCGCTTAAAAATAAGAGTCCAGAACTTAAAAATCCTTTTGTTATCCCTGGAATTCGAAATGTAAAAATCGAATCCCAATTAAACCCTAATTATAATTTTGATAGCTTCCTTGAAGGAGAGTCTAATCGTTTAGCCCGTTCTGCAGGTATTGCTGTTGCAAATAAACCTGGAGGAACATCTTTCAATCCACTATTAGTTTTTGGTGGTGTTGGTCTTGGAAAAACACATTTAGCTCATGCTATAGGTGTTGATATAAAAGACAAATACCCCGAGAAGACGGTGTTATATATTTCCGCAGAGAAATTTGTGCAACAATATAGTGAGTCTGTTCAAAAAAACAATCGTAACGATTTTATACATTTTTATCAAGTTATTGATGTGCTGATTGTTGATGATATACAATTACTCTCTGGCAAAGCTGGAACACAAGATGTATTTTTTCACATATTCAATCATTTACACCAAAATGGACGTCAAGTAATACTTACGAGTGATAAGGCACCTGTTGATATGATTGACATTGAGCAACGTTTGTTATCTCGTTTTAAATGGGGATTATCTGCTGAGTTAAATCATCCAGATTATGAAACCCGTGTCGCAATCATTAAAAATAAACTGTATAGAGACGGTGTTGAAATGCCAGATGATATTGTTGAGTTTTTAGCGAATAACATTAAAACAAATATTAGAGAACTCGAAGGAGCAATCATCTCCTTAATTGCACATTCATCTTTCAACAAGAAAGAAATCACTATTGAACTTGCGAAGAAAATTGTTGACAACTACGTAAAACATACTAAGCGCGAAGTATCTATTGACTATATTCAAAAAGTAGTTAGTGATTATTTTCAAATGGACGTAGAAACATTACAATCAAAAACACGTAAACGTCACATTGTACAAGCAAGACAACTAGCAATGTTTTTTGCAAAGAAATTTACAAAAGCATCATTAGCTTCAATTGGTTCTCAAATAGGACAGCGCGATCATGCAACCGTATTACATGCATGCAAAACAGTAGACAATTTATCAAGTACAGACAAACAGTTTAGAAAATATGTGGAAGACCTCCAAAAAAAGTTAACCATTTAAAAAATATTAAAAATCCTGCTTTCGAGTAGGATTTTTTTGTTTTACTTCGGAAATTTTAAAACCTGAACAATTGAAAACAAAAATACTAATGGTCTGCCTTGGCAATATCTGCCGCTCACCGCTTGCCGAAGGCATATTGAAAAGCATGATAGACCTAGAAAAATTTGAAGTAGCATCTGCTGGAACTGGTGGTTGGCACGTAGGCAGTCTTCCTGACCCCCGAAGTATTGCCGTTGCTAAAAAAAATGGAATTGACATTACAGACCAGAGAGGAAAGCAGTTTTCTGAATACGATTTTGAGATTTACGATCACATTTTTGTAATGGATAACACAAACTACCATGATGTTATAAAACTTGCCAACTCTCAAGAAGAAATTAACAAAGTTCAACGTATTCTTGATGAATTATTCCCCGGAGAGAATGTTGATGTTCCAGATCCCTACTATGGCGGAAACAATGGCTTTGATAATGTATTTAATATGCTTTATCAATCCTGTGAGAAAATTGTGAGTAGGCTTTCTTAGCTTGCTATTTTCTTTTTCATTACCTTGATTTTCAAATCTATTGTTATGAAAAAAACACTCTCTATCTTATTTATTTTCTTCACTATTATTTTTTCTAGCGCCCAAGAAATTGTTCTTGAACTTCTTAAAGATGATTTTAATAACTTAGTAAATATTCAACACGCAAATGACAACCGTATTTTTGTCGTTGAACAAGGTGGTAGCATAAAAATTTTAAATCCAGACGGCTCAGTAAATGCAACGCCATTTATTAACCTTACATCTCTTATTACCCCTGGAGGAGAGCAAGGGCTTTTAGGTTTGGCTTTTCACCCAGATTACGCAACAAACGGACACTTTTTTGTCAATTATGTAGATAGCAACGAAAACACTCAAATAACACGGTACACAGTAAGCGCTTCAAATCCTGATATAGCAAACTTAAATTCTGCTGTATCCATTATTTCTATTAATCAACCTTTTGTAAATCATAATGGAGGTGATATTAAGTTTGGGCCAGATGGCTTTTTATATATCGCAATGGGTGATGGAGGAAGTGGTGGCGACCCCAACAACAATGGACAAAACCAAAACAGCCTTCTTGGCAAACTATTAAGAATTGATGTAAACAACTCTTCGATAACAAACCCTTATAACATTCCACCCGACAATCCATTTGTGGGAGTAGCAAATTCACGCGACGAAATCTGGGCTTACGGATTGCGAAATCCATGGAAATTTAGTTTTGACAGTGAAACAAATGACCTGTGGATTGCAGATGTAGGACAGGGCGCAATTGAAGAAATAAATAAAATAACCCCTACTCAAGATACTGGAGGCCTTAATTATGGCTGGAGATGTTACGAAGGTAGCGCTCCTTACAACAACTCAAGCACTTGCCCCCCATCTACAGATTTAATATTCCCCATTGCCGAATATAACCACTCTGTTGGTCGCTCAATTACAGGAGGTTATGTTTACAGAGGTAATGATTATCCAGATTTAGAAGGCATTTATTTCTTCGCTGACTTTTCTTCAAGCATAATTGGAATTGTTAATCCATCAAACGATTTAACAATTTTAAATACCTATCCAGGAATGTGGTCAACTTTTTACGAAGGCTTTAATAAAGAGTTATACATTGCCAGTTATAGTGGCTCCATTTTTAAAATAGTTTCGACAGTAATTGCTGGAGTTGATGACAATATTTTAAATACTATACGCTTAACACCTAATCCTGCTATAACCAATGTCAATGTGAGTATAGATAACGATGTTGTTGATGAGATTAACATTTCAGACCTAAAAGGAACTGTTATTTTATCACAATCAGATATTAACACTTCTCAAAAAAATATTGATGTAACAACTTTTGCAAGCGGAATGTACTTAATGACTATTAAAACGCAAAGCGGAAATGTGGTAATAAAGAAATTGATTATACAATAATTTAATTATAGCGGTTAATTAATTATCTTACAAAAGACATACAATGTTGCTTGTTGATTACTCCATAATCAATTGGCAACATTATTTTTTTTACTATATTGAAATTCCCAATAGCTAACAATAAAACCATGAACATCAAAAAAGGAAATTTATATCTCATCCCTTGTACATTAGGAGACACACCACCACTAGAAGTACTTCCTTTATTAGTAAAAAAAGCCGTAGAACATATTGAATATTATATAGTTGAGCATGAAAAAAACGCACGCAGATTTATTAAAAGTATAGATTCGAAAAAAAATCAAGGCGGTTTAAAGATTGAAGAAATTAATAAATTTACTAACCCTGAAGACATTCCAACAATGCTTCAACCATGTTTAGAAGGTCATGATGTAGGCGTTATTAGCGATGCGGGTTGCCCAGGAATCGCAGACCCTGGAGCAGATGTTGTTTCACATGCTCATTTAAAAGGGATAAAAGTTGTTCCACTTGTTGGGCCATCCTCTATTTTAATGGCAATGATGGCAAGTGGATTTAATGGTCAAAATTTTGCGTTTAATGGTTACCTGCCAATTGACAAGGGAGAACGTAAAAATGAAATAAAAAAATTAGAAAAAAGAAGTCAACAGGAAAATCAATCTCAATTATTCATTGAAACTCCTTATCGCAATAATCAAATGCTCGAGAGCCTTCATAATACATTACAAGGAAATACAAGAATTTGTGTGGCTTGTGATATTACACTACCCACAGAATATATTAGAACAGCAACAGCAACAGAATGGAAAAGAATAAAGGTGGACCTTCATAAAAGACCCACCTTATTTATCATTCAGCAATAATTATAAATTTATATTACTGTAGCTTTTTGATTTGCTTTTACATGCGAGGTATCATATCCCGAAAACTTTTTAAGATAATAACCAATGGTTGTCCCAAAGGCATCTTCAAAATTGTAATCTCCTCCGCTGCGAAGATATTTTTTTACATTTCCAGCACCTGCAAGGTGTGCAGCAGCAAGGATACCAGACTCGGTTACTTTGACACCATTAATATACTTTCCTTTAAATCGTTTAATATCTCTACGTAAAATCCATTTATTACGTGATGTATGTGCAGTAAAAGCTCTTTCTTGCAATTTACTATCTTTGATAAACCCTGTTGGATTATCAATACCAATCATAGACAATGTAGCTTTAGCAAACTGATATTTTCCTAAGTATCCAAATTGATTAATAGTACTATAGTCACCTCTAGACTCCTTAAATCCAAGCGCCTCTTTAAAACCTACGTATGTTTTTCCAAGAAACAATGAAAATCCTGGAGCAATTACAGGAGAAGCAAATAGCTCTTGCTCTGCTTTATTAGGAACACTATACGTGTATGTATTATCTGCAATCTTATAATGTGACAAGTTCACAGTTCTCTTTGAACTAAAACTAGACATTATAAAAAATGTAGCTAGCATTATAGTTGTACTTAAAACAATGTTCTTTTTCATAAAAAAATTAATTGGCGAGAAAATTCTCACGCTATTTTTCAGCGCGCAAAGATACGACTATTTTTATAAATCTGACTTACAACACGTTAAAAATTTCACAACACAAATTCATGCTTTCTATTTCATTTTATCTAAATAAAATTAAGGAGAAATTAAATATAAAGCTAAAAACGAAAAACAGGTTATATACATAGTTATCAACAAATTAAAAATGTTGTAAAAATTTATGTTGAATTACAAAAAGAGAAATTTTAATATTTTTAAAGGAAAGATATTAATGAGTTTGAGAAAAAAATATTAGGACAAAACGGTTAACAGTCAAAATATAACGACAACTAGCATTTTTTTTAATACAAAAATAAAAATTAAACAAAAATAATTAAAATAAAATTTTAGCTTTTTTTGGAGTTATAAAAATTATAATTAATAGAATAACATCAATTTTATTAATGGAAAAAAGAGAAAATTGATGGATTTAAAATTTCAGAATAAAGAAAAGGACGTCAGAGTGAAGAAGTAAAAACAAAGCATAGATGTCCATGAATTATTTTCTTTTAGCTAATTTATCTATTAATTCCATTTTTATTTACCCACTCCACATATTGATTTTTGTTATTATTATGCTGGCGTAATGTAGAAGCAAATTTGTGATAGCCAAAATTAGTCACATCTGCTACAAAGTAGTAATAGTCGTGCTTTTCAAAATTGAGTACTCCATCTATAGAAGTAACATCTGGCATTGCTATTGGTCCAGGAGGAACTCCAGCATATTTATATGTATTGTATGGAGAGTCAATTTCTAAGTCTTTATAAAGCACACGCTTTATAACTTGATTGTAATTATTTTCGGTTTTCTTTTTGGCATAAATTACAGTAGGATCTGCTTGCAATGGCATCCCTTTTTTAATTCGGTTGATATATACGCCTGCAACGCGCGGACGCTCATCTACTTTTGCTGTTTCCTTTTGTACAATTGCTGCTAGTGCCATAACTTGGTCTCTCGTTAAACCGAGTTGTTTAGCTTTTGCGTTACGATTTGATGTCCAGAATGCATTGTACTCCGCTAACATTTTGTCTCTAAAGCTTTCCGGAGACGTATTCCAATAAACCTCATAAGTATTAGGTATAAACATACCAAGTGCTGTGTCTCCATTAAAGCCAGATTTCTTTAAAAAAACCGAATCGCTAAGCGCTTTGTATAATGAAATACTATCTGCCTCTAATTGATTAGATAAATGACCAGCAAGGTCTTCTAATCGCTCCTGATTATTAAATTTCACTAAAACGGGAATATTCCCTGTACGAATGGAATTAATTATCTCATTATTATTGCTCCCTTTTTTAACGATGTAGTGTCCTGCTTTAATATTATTAGAGTATCCTTTTCTATTAGCAACAGTTTCAAAAGTACCCATATCTTTAAGGAGTGGTTCTAATTCTTGTTTAACATCATTAAAATTTGAACCTGTTTCAATGTAAACGTGTGCTTCTTCATTATTAAATGCTGTATTAGGCACAAAAATATTTGAGTACACATAATATGAAAATCCGGCCATAGCAACAAGACCAATTAATGCAACTGCAAGAAGTATTTTTTTAAAGTACATAGTTCACTCTTAATTATTATAATGTATTAAATAATTGATAGATAGACTCACTCTTAAATCCATCTTTCGTTTTTATCCAGTCTATTTTTGTTCCTGATTTTTTAAACCCAATATTTTCAAATAATTTAATACTTGCTTTATTATCATTAGTAATATTTGCAAAAATTTGATGAGCTTCCAGTTTTTCAAAAGCATATTCGCAAACTAATTTTAAACTTTCCATAGCATAGCCTTTACCTCTATTTGAAGCTTTATAAATAATAACCCCTACTCCTACTCTATGATGCAATGGCTCAAAATCAAATAAGTCAATAAAACCAAGTGAGTTATTTTCTTTGTCTGTAATTACAAGTCGCAATTGCTGTGCTTCAAAAATATCTTGTCTCGCATTTAAAATGTATTCTTTTAAAACATCAATACCATAAGGTGTAACAGTGTTACTTAATTCCCAAAGCGACACGTCATTTTCAACTAGCTCTAAAAATGCTAAATCATTTTGCTCTAGTAATCTCAAATTTATATGTGCTCCTTCAATTAACATTTTAAATTGTAATCGTTCCTTTAAAAACTTGGGTCGCAGGGCCGGTTAGCATTACGTTATTATACCCATTTTCCGTAGGATTAAAAGAAACCTTTAAAAGTCCACCAGGTGTTTTTAATGTTACTTCCTTTGCTGTTGTTTTTCCCGTTGCAAACATTGCGAGTGCTACTGCTGTAACGCCAGTACCACATGACAATGTTTCATCTTCGACACCCCTTTCGTACGTACGCACTTTAAAAACATCATTACGTTCCTGTTCCACAAAGTTTACATTAGAACCTTCATTTCCGTATATTGAATTTCTAATTTTTTTTCCTTCTGAAAAGACACCAAAATTATCAATATCAGTAACCATTTGAACATGATGTGGCGAACCGGTATTTAGAAAACTGAAATTTTGGTTGTTAGAAATTTCAGTAACATTAGCCATTTGTAGCGATACCTCTCCGTTTAAAATTTCAGCAGTATGTAAACCATCAATAGCTTCAAATTTTGTTTTTCCATTAATAAGACCTAAGAAGGCTGCAAAATGTACAATACATCTCCCTCCGTTACCACACATACTACTTTCATTACCATCTGCATTGTAATATACCATATTGAAATCTAACGCGTTATGGTTTTCCAAGAGGATGAGACCGTCTGCCCCTATACCATATTTTCTATCGCATAGTCTTGCGACTAATTTGGTATCGTTTTTGAAGAATACATTTTGACGATTATCTATAATCACAAAATCGTTTCCCGTTCCTTGGTATTTATAAAATGTAAGTTCCACAATGGCAAATATAATAAAAGCCATTTCTGCGAGCGACATGACTAAGTAGTTAAATGGACGTTAAAAACGTAATAATTTAGAAATAAATCCGTCTTAATAATAGTTAATATATAGTAATTAAAAACTTGAACGTATGAAACAGACCATGAAATTATTTGCGGTAGCACTCATTGCAGGAGGAGCAACTCTTGGAGGCTACAAATTACTAGAGAAAGATGCAACAGTACGGTTAGCTACTTCTCAAACTGAATCACCTATTAATTATACACCTACAAATTTTTCGTCAACTACTCCAACAACGACGATTGATTTTACAGTTGCTGCAGAAGCAACCGTAAACTCTGTGGTGCATGTTATAAATAAAACTGTAAGTAGGCAGCCTACAAATATGCAGGAATTTCTTCGTGGTGGTGGACAACCACGAGAAATGATAGGTAGCGGTAGTGGTGTTATCATAACACCAGATGGTTATATCATTACTAATAACCATGTTATTGATGGAGCTTCACAAATTGAAATTACACTTAATAATAATTCAACATATCCAGCTGAGTTAATTGGTACCGACCCTAAAACAGATATTGCACTTGTAAAAATTGACACAGGAACTGAGTTGCCTTTTATCACATTTAGCGATAGCGATACTGTAAAAGTTGGAGAATGGGTTCTTGCTGTAGGAAATCCATTTAGATTAACCTCGACAGTGACCGCTGGAATTGTAAGTGCAAAAGCAAGAGATTTAGATGAGCTTGATGGAAATGCGCAATCCTTTATACAAACAGATGCTGCTGTAAATCGTGGAAACAGCGGTGGAGCTTTAGTAAACACAAGAGGAGAATTAATAGGTATTAACACTGCAATAACTTCTGAAACTGGTTCTTATGTGGGGTATTCTTTCGCGGTACCTTCTAATATTGCTCGTAAAGTAACAGAGGACATTATGGAATTTGGAAATGTACAACGTGCAATTCTTGGAATTTCAGGAGGAAATCTAGATACGGCAAGAGCAGAATATTATGGCGTAAATGACACTGAAGGTGTTTATGTAGGTAGTGTTGAATCTGGAAGCGGTGCAGATAGAGGCGGAATTAAAAAAGGAGATGTTATTAAAAAGCTTGATGGCTTAGCAGTAGCAAAATTTTCTGACTTAACGGGATATTTAGGAGCAAAAAGACCTAATGACATTGTCGATGTTACTATTGTTAGAGATGGAAATGAAAAAACTATACCAGTTACTCTAATTAAACTAGAAACACTTGAAATTCCAGATGTAGGTGTTGAAGTTAGAAAAGCAAATATGGCCGATTTACAAAAATACGGGTTAAAACATGGTGTTGAAATCACCAGAGCATTGACAGAAGATGTGGCGAGATACAAAATGGAAGGTAATATTATTACACAGATTGATGACTATAACATTAAAGATATAGATGATGTTAAAAAAGTACTTAGCAATCGTAAAAGAACTGATCCTTTAAAATTAACATTTGTCAATAAAAAAGGAGAGACACACTCTTTTATATTTAGATAATAAAAAGAAAATCTTTTTAACTGATAGAGAGTCCACAAGCTAAATTTGTGGACTCTTTTTTGTTTTATTTAATCTTCAAATACCGTTAAAATTGACTATTTTTGCGCAAAATTTAAACAATCATTTTCGCAATTGCGGAAATTTAAAACAACACAACTATGAGTTTTGATGACGTTTATGAGAAAGAACTGTCTTTTCAAACAGATCGCCGTAAGGCAACAGTAGCTTTTATCAATATTATAAGTGATTTATGGTATGATAAATCTATCGAATTAGTTTTATTTAGAAATCAACTTATTGACCGCAACGTAAGTGAAATTTTAAACCTTCACGAATACGCAGGAGAATTTGTTCAAAAACCTATTTCTGTTTTTGACTCCGTTGAAATTGCGCAAGCCATTAAAACGCTTAATCTTCCACCTGCCAAGTTAGATATTGGGAAGTTAACATATGAATATCACCTAGAAGACAATCAATATACAGATGCGCTGTCTTTTGTTTCAGAGAAATTAAAAGGCGCTAAGGACACTACTGCAATTGCACCTAAGGATGTTGTGCTTTATGGTTTTGGACGTATAGGTCGTTTATTAGCTCGTGAGTTAATGACAAGAACTGGACAAGGTAGCCAGATGAGACTTCGTGCTATTGTAACTAGAGGCGCTATCGATAAAACGGTTCTAGAAAAAAGAGCTTCTTTATTACAATATGATTCTGTTCACGGAGATTTCCCCGGTACTGTTCGTATTGATGTTGAAAACAAAGCTTTGATTATTAATGGAACAACGGTACATATCATCTCTGCTAATGCACCAGAAGATATTGATTATACTCAGTATGGCATTAATGATGCATTAATTATTGATAACACGGGTGCTTTTAGAGATAAAGAAGCTTTACAACGCCACTTAGTACCTAAAGGCGCTTCAAAGGTATTACTAACTGCTCCAGGAAAAGGTATTCCTAATATTGTTCACGGTGTAAATCATTTAGAAAACAATCCAGATGAAATGGATATTTTTTCTGCTGCATCATGTACAACAAATGCTATTACACCTGTTTTAAAAGCAATTGAAGATAGTTTTGGTGTAGTTCAAGGACATTTAGAAACAATCCATGCATACACAAATGATCAGAATCTTGTTGATAATATGCATAAAAAATACCGTCGTGGACGTGCTGCTGCACTAAACATGGTTATCACAGAAACTGGTGCTGGAAGCGCTGTATCAAAAGCATTGCCATCATTTGAAGGTAAGTTAACATCAAATGCAATTCGTGTACCTGTACCTAATGGCTCTCTAGCAATTCTTAAATTGGAATTAGAGAGAGAAACCTCAGTAGATGCACTAAACGCTACAATGAAAAAATATGCACTTGAAGGAAATCTGGTAGAACAAATACAATATTCATTAAACAACGAGCTTGTTTCTAGTGATATCGTAGGATCATCTGCACCATCAATTTTTGACAGTAACGCAACCATCGTTGCTAAAGACGGCAAAAACTGTGTAGTATATGTATGGTATGACAATGAATATGGTTATAGCCACCAAGTTATTAGACTTGCAAAGCACATTGCAAAAGTAAGACGTTATACATACTATTAGTAGTATAACTTCTTCGGAAATTTTAAAACACCGCAATCTTAGTCATTCGATTAAAATTGCGGTGTTTTACATTATATTAAATTTTATCAAGAAAAGAAACTTCCGCTTAATTATCTTATTATAAAATGTGATGATAATATTTTAAATTGTCTAGGTTTATTCACATATCGCAAACCTTTATTTTATGACTTCATTAACTGATAATCAATAGTAAATCATTGAAATTTGTCAGCTATGGCAGATAATAAAACCCCAAAGAAAAAGAGGAAAGCTTATAAAAAAAAACGTTATACGTTTCCCATAATCTTACTTATTCTCTTAATTGCAGCAAGAATATACTTACCTTTTTGGGTAAAAGACCACATAAATAAAGTATTAGCAGATATTCCTGGCTATTACGGTCAAGTGGACAATGTAACCATTTCACTATACAGGGGTGCTTATGGCGTTAATGGCATGTATTTAAACAAGGTAGATGCAGGCACACAAGTCCCATTTTTAAATTTTCCTAAAACAGACATTTCGGTAGAATGGAAATCTCTTCTTGAAGGTGCCATTGTTGCCGAAATTATAATGGATAGTCCAGAAATTATTTATGTCGCAGAAGATCAAGCGACAACGGCACAAGGCGGAGATGCAGATGTGGACGATTGGACAAAAGCCTTGACAGATATTGTTCCATTAGAAATTAACCACTTTGAAATTAATAATGGTAAAATAGCATATGTAGGATTAATGGCTGATCCTAACATTGATTTAGCCGTTGAAAAACTTAACTTAACAGCAGATAATCTACGTAATGTTGTTGAAAAAGAACGAATATTACCATCCCCTATCAAAGCTACCGGAGTTTCTTTTGGTGGTGGAAATGTAAAGCTTGAAGGAAAAATGAATTTAATAAAAGAGATTCCAGATATGGATTTATCCTTCTCTCTTGAAGAGGCTGACGCAACAGCATTAAATGATTTAACAAGTTATTTCGCAGGCATAGATTTTGAAACTGGAACGTTTGAGTTATTTAGTGAAGTAGCTATCGCAGATGGTTATTTAAAAGGTTATATAAAGCCATTGCTAAGAAAAACTACATTTATTGGTAAAGAAGATGGATTCTTAGAAACTTTATGGGAAGGTTTTGTAGGATTCTTTAAATTTATTTTAAAGAATAAAGGTAATAATACATTTGCTACTCAAGTTCCCATTGAAGGTGATTTAAATAATGTTGAGGCTGGAATTTGGCCAACTGTTGGAAACATATTTAAAAATGGTTGGATAAGTGCTTTTAAAGGTGAGACAGATGACTCAGTAGAATATAGTGATGCATTTCAAGACGCTAAAGAAAAAGCAGAAGACCCTAACAGCTCAGCTAAAGAAAAACGTAAAGCAGAGCGTGAAATGAAGAGAGAAGAAAAAAAGGCAGAAAAAGAAAATGATACCACAGATGGTTTCTTTAAACGCCTTTTTGACGGAGCAGAAGAAGAGTCAAATGATGATGGCAATTAAAAAAATTAAAATTTCTTCGGAAATACTAAAACCACAACTTCTTTCTTTTTATTGAAGTTGTGGTTTTTCATTTTATTTTTAAAATAGTTTTATAACCAATCCAATCTACTTCATTATGAAGATTGTTAAAGCCACTCTAGATAACTTAGTAGTACTAGCTCCACTATTTAATGGATACAGAATATTTTATAAACAAGATTCAAATTTGGATGGCGCTAAAAAATTTTTAAAACAACGCTTCAACAAGATAATTCTTTTATTTTTCTAGCAATTTCAGAAGATGGAGAAGCAATGGGTTTTACGCAACTGTACCCAAGCTTTTCTTCGGTATCTATGCAACGTACATTTATATTGAATGATTTATTCGTCGCAGAAAATTTCAGAAAAAAAGGTGTTGCAGAAGCATTGTTAAGTCGTGCAAAAGAATTTACAATCTCTAATAATTCAAAAGGCCTCACTCTTGAAACAGCAATTGATAACCCTGCACAAAAATTATATGAGCGGATGGGATGGAAAAAAGATACAGCCGTATTTCATTACACTTGGGAGTCTTTAATTTAAAAACAAAATTCTATCATTAATTATATTGATGTGAGCACTCTTAAACCTTTCGTTCTGTTTTTTTTCTGCAATAGTTGCGTACTACTTCCTAAAACTAAAATTCTTATATTTATCAGTAACATTATTGCTATGAAATCTCATTACGTTATTTTTTTCTTGCTATTCTTTTGCTTCACAGGAATTTCCGAAGCACAAGACGTGGAATTATATCAACAATTTAATGGACAATATGACTATCTCGCTTTTGGAAACACGCTTAACACAGGCGAAAATACTGGTGCAACCCCTCCCACTCCTTGCGTTATCTTAACTTCAAGTAGTGCTCAATTTGAATTACAACCTGGGCAAGAGCTAATAGCTGCATATCTTTATTGGGCAGGTTCTGGAACTGGAGATTTACAAGTTAATTTCAATGGTACGCAAGTTACCTCAGAAAGGACTTTTAGTGACAACCTTGGGCCAGACCTTGTTTATTTTGCAGCATTTGCAGATGTTACTTCAATTATTGCCGCAAGCGGAAACGGAACTTACACATTATCTGAGTTAGACCTTACAGATGTCATAGCCGATTATTGCGGAAATACCACAAATTTTGCCGGCTGGGCTGTTACAGTTATTTATGAAGACGCAACATTACCTCTCAATCAAGTAAGCATATTTGATGGGCTTGAAAGTGTTTCTTCCGCTAATAATAGTTTGAGTATTGAACTAAACAATTTAAATGTATTAGATAATGTAGGTGCGCGTATTGGTTTTACAGCTTGGGAAGGAGACCAATCACTCGCAGTAATGGAACAATTATTTATTAACGGAAACTTAATTAGTAATCCTCCATTAAACCCATCTGACAATGCGTTTAATGGAACAAACAGTTTTACAAATCAAAATAATATCTATAATATGGATATTGACACATATTCCATTGAAAACAATATAAATCCTGGCGATACATCTGCATTGATTAGTTTGACCTCTGGACAAGATTTTGTCATGATTAACAATGTGATTACAGTATTAAATAGCGAATTACCAGATGCTACAATTACCATAGATAATACAGTGGGAGGTACCCTTTGCGGCAACCGAAATATCACAGTAGAGTATACCGTATATAATATAAATAGTACCGACGAGCTTCCTGCAAATACACCTATCGCTTTTTATGTCAATAATACAATTATAGGACAAACTCAAACAACTGCAATTATACCTATTGGTGGACAAGAAACTGGCAGTATTAACTTGACAGTTCCAGAAAATCTAGGACCAGATTTTGCCCTAAGGACAGCTGTAGATGATAATGGAAATGGAACAAGTACCATTAATGAAATAAACGAAGACAATAATGAGTTTTCTCTTGATTTTCATTTGCTTGAATTTCCAAATCTCAATGCACTTGAAGACTTAGAGCGCTGCGATGCGGTGGGTATTGAGTTATTTAATTTAAATGATGCTCTTGACCAAGTTGATCCTTCATTGATTATAACATTTCATTTAACTCAAGATGATGCAATCAATAATATAAACCCTATTCTCGACCCTATAAATTTTGAAAACACAGAAAATCCACAAACAATTTATGTGAGAGCAGACAATACAGAATGTAATATTACAGACAGCTTTACTGTCGAAGTTATTGTCTGTCCTATACCAGATGCTACCATTGAACTTGCAGATAACTTAACCGCATGTAGAGGACGAGAATTTAATTTTGATTACACTGTTTTTAATACGTTAGGAACAGCAACATTACCGCCTGAAACACCTATTGCATTTTACACTGAAGGTATGTTAATAGGTCAAACAATAACACAAAACCCCATTGCAATTGGTGGAAGCGAAATAGGAAATATTACAATAGAATTTAACGAAACTACTCCAGATAATTTTTTTATAATTGCCATTGTAGACGACTTAGGTACAGGCATTGGTGTTGTTGAAGAACTTGATGAAACTAATAATGAATTTATGAGTTCTGTATCTTTTGCATCTATTCCAGCAATAACAAATCTTCCTAATTTAATGGAATGCAATATAGGCTATGGTTCTGCAATTTTTGATTTAACAGTTCAAGACAATTTAATTTCTAATAATAATGAAGATATAATTAATTATTTTACTTCTCCAGAAAACGCAATCGCAAATCAATTTCAAATTGAAATTCCTGCTGCTTATCAAAGTAGTGGTGGAATTCAAACAATATATGTAAGACTTGATACTGAAATTTGTTTTACCTTAGCTCAATTTATGGTCATTACTGAAAATTGCCCACCCAATATTCCACAAGGAATTTCTCCAAATAATGACAACTTAAACGATAAATTTGAAATCACAGGACTACTCAACATTTTTGAAAATTTTGAATTAAAAATATATAGCAGAGAAGGAAACATCATTTACGAAGGAAAACACGAAGATGGTTTGTGGGATGCAATACCCAATACAGGTATATTTTATGAAGAAAATTTAGTCCCCGTAGGAACATATTTTTATGTGCTTTTTTTAAACGATGAACAATATCCAGATGCTTTAACAGGTTGGGTGTATATTAATTATTAAATGAAATTAAAATTAAAACAATACTTTCTATTCTTTGTAATAGTAATTAGCCAAAACATTATTGCTCAAGATAAACCGCATCTTTATTTTAACAAAGATGGTAAAGAGATTGCTAAAGATGATTACTGCAGGAGATGTGAAATACAGTATTTTATACCCGTAGAGATTGAAAATGATAGCATTATCAAACATGTAATAATTCCTAGGCAAATTATGGGTGTCTTAAATAAAAAAGAGCTAATGCAAGTTCAACAGTTTATTGGGAATACAGTAAATAGAAAGATTTACAAAAACCACATCATAATCCTCAACTATTTCACGACAAAAAACAGTAATATTAAACATTATACTAATAACAAAGGTTATATCAAAAAATGCAAAAAAGATGAAACCATTTCTCAATTTTTTATAACCGAAAAAGACTTTAAGTTTACATCAAGAAAAACGCCCATATTCGAAGATATTACAGGAAATATTGCCCGCATATTTTTTCAAAATTCAAATATCAATTGTAGCTATGTCATTATTAAGCCAGATGGTTACTACTACACGTATTTAGGTGAATATCCACAAGACAGAATCATAGACATCGCTAAAAGTTCTTGGAATGCATCAAAAAATAACTAATGGTTATATTTCGCAATTTAATAACTTGACAAAATTTCAACTAGATTTACTTTAAAAAACACATGAAAAATATCCTCCTTACAGTTTTTATTTTGACTAGCATTTATGCTACTGCGCAACGCACTAATAAACAAGAGAGATTTCCTAATGCAGATGATGCTTATATAACATTCGAAATTTTCTCACCTTTTTATATTGCCAATCCTCGCTATAGATTTGGTTACATTCACCCATTAAATAAAACCTGGAAAATAGGCGGTGAATTAGGTATTGGCTCTGATGAGACAACAATCAGTATTGCAGAATATGACGACCAAGAAGATTTTACCGTTTTTGAAGCAAGAGCTCAAATTTATTATGTTTTAAACCCTACAAAACGTGTCAACCATTATGTTTCTGTAGAGCCTTTTTATTTTAATCAAAATTCAGTCATAGATTTTAGCAGCTACCTTATAGATAATCAGGTTAGAGTTAGATATGACCGTGCAGATTATCAACGCGAAAAACTAGGTGCAAATTTATTATACGGAGTATTTATTCCTTTCGGAAAATCAGTCGGGCTCAATTTTTATGTAGGTCTTGGAGTGAGGTCAAGAACAAACACCTACACAAACCTTGTAAATCCAAGAACTACAATATTCAATGACTATAATGATGACTTTTTCTTTGATATAGAAGATTATCGAGAAGACGCAGGAACAACAACTGGATTAAACATTTCGGCTGGTGGAAAGTTTTTTGTAATACTTGATTAAAAAAATTAAACACTTTCTTCGGAAATTTTAATACAATTTTAAGGCTTCGGAAATTGATAACACCCCATTCTTGACCCTAATTTTAGTAACTTTACTGTTTACTGAAATGTGCTATGAAATTTAAAATTGAATCAGAATTTAAACCCACTGGGGACCAACCCGAAGCTATAAAATCATTAGTCTCAGGAATTAATTCCGAAGAAAAATACCAAACATTATTAGGGGTAACCGGAAGTGGAAAAACCTTTACTGTTGCTAATGTTATTCAAGAAGTACAAAAACCCACATTAGTTTTAGCTCACAATAAAACCCTCGCAGCGCAACTATATCAAGAGTTTAAAGCATTTTTCCCTAATAACGCAGTAGAGTATTTTGTCTCCTACTATGATTATTATCAACCCGAAGCTTTTATTCCTACTAGTGGAACCTATATTGAAAAAGACCTCTCCATAAATGAAGAAATTGAAGTAATGCGGTTAAGTACCACCTCTTCCCTACTTTCAGGAAGACGTGATGTAATAGTAGTTGCATCTGTGTCATGTTTATACGGAATAGGTAATCCTGCCGAATTTCAGAAGAACGTAATAAGCCTTCAAAAAAACCAAGTAATCTCAAGAACAAAATTACTGCACCGTCTTGTGCAAAGTCTCTATTCAAGAACCGAAGCAGATTTTAATCATGGCCGTTTTAGAATAAAAGGAGATACCGTAGATGTATTTCCAGGATATGCGGACCACGCATTTAGAATTCATTTTTTTGGTGATGAAGTAGAGGAAATTGAAGCTTTTGATCCACTTAACAATAATGTTATTGAAAAATATGACCGCCTAAATATCTATCCAGCAAATATGTTTGTGACATCCCCAGATGTTTTACAAGGCGCTATTAGAGAAATACAAGATGACTTAGTAAAACAAGTAGATTATTTTAAAGAAATAGGAAAGCACTTAGAAGGAAAACGACTTGACGAGCGCACTAATTTTGATTTAGAAATGATACGTGAACTTGGGTATTGTAGCGGTATTGAAAATTACTCTCGGTATTTAGACGGTCGCCTTCCAGGAACTAGACCCTTTTGTTTATTAGACTTTTTTCCAGATGACTATTTGATGGTAGTTGATGAAAGCCATGTAATGATTCCGCAAGTGGGTGCTATGTATGGTGGCGATAGATCTCGTAAAGAAAATCTAGTAGAATACGGCTTTAGATTGCCGGCAGCAATGGACAATCGACCATTAAAATTTGAGGAGTTTGAAGCAATGCAAAATCAAGTTATTTTTGTGAGCGCCACTCCTGCAGATTATGAGTTAGAAAAAACAGACGGTGTTTATATTGAACAAATTATTAGACCTACTGGATTGTTAGACCCACCAATTGAAGTGCGCCCAAGTCTCAATCAAATTGATGACCTCATTGAAGAAATGCAACAACGCATTGAAAAAGATGAGCGCATTTTAGTGACAACACTAACAAAAAGAATGGCGGAAGAATTGACTAAATATCTCGCCAGAGTAAATATTCGCGTTAATTATATTCACAGTGATGTAGATACATTAGAGCGTGTTCAAATTATGCAAGATTTAAGACTTGGAGTGTATGATGTTTTAGTAGGTGTTAACTTATTGAGAGAGGGACTGGATTTACCAGAGGTATCGCTCGTTGCTATTCTTGACGCCGACAAAGAAGGATTTTTGAGGAGTAATCGCTCCTTAACGCAAACTGTGGGACGTGCCGCCCGAAATTTAAATGGGAAAGCAATTATGTATGCTGACAAAATAACCCGTAGTATGCAACAAACAATTGATGGAACCGAATATAGGCGACAAAAGCAAATTGCTTATAATCAAGCTAATAAAATTACACCGACAGCTATTAAAAAGAGTTTTGAAAACGCACTAACAAAATCAAAACAAGAGGCATACACCTTTGAAACTGCCGAAACTTTAAGTGCTGCAGAACCAGAGGACCAGTACTTAACAAAATCACAGGTTGAAAAGAAAATAAGAGACACGCGCAAAGCAATGGAAAAAGCTGCGAAAGAGTTAGATTTTATGATGGCAGCAAAATTGCGGGATAAGATTAAAGTATTCCAGAAACAATTAGAAACGGAAGAATAAAACTCAATTTTACAATGCCATTAACACACTATATTTTCATATTACTGTACTTTCCCATTTCTATGATAGCACAAGAAAAAATCAACTTTATTAATAAAACAATTCCTGAAAGCATAAAAGCAGAGACATTAAAAGCACTCTCGCATTATCCAGAACTTGAAACTACAGAAATCTCATTTGAGTTTAAAGACAATATCAAAAAATCTACAATGCAGGCACAACCTACCTTTGGTAGTTTTTTCAGAAATAAAAAAAATAGAAGTTACCGTATAAAAATTAGCAGAAAAATTCAAATAGAAAATGAGGAGCTTTCTATCGATGATATTCCTAGCGATGTAATGATAGGTTGGTTAGGACACGAACTTGGACACATTATGGATTATCGTAGTCGCACTAACATGGGTATGGTTGTATTTGGCTTTAAATATTTATTCTCTGGCGCCCACATACAAGAAGTTGAACGAGCTGCAGACACTTATGCAATAAAGCACGGTATGGGAAATTATATTTTAGAAACCAAGAACTTTATACTAGATCACGCTAATATTTCAGAAAAATATAAAGCTAAACTTCGCAGATTATACATGTCACCTGAGGAAGTGATGCATTTATTAAATGAGCATAATTAAATATTCTTTACAAAAGCTTCCCATTCCTTAAACTTTTCTTCTTTCATCACACGTGCCATTTTTACTTGCCCTCCTTTTTTCTTATTACTGGCATTCCAGTCATAAAAAACATTTGGAGATATGGTAGTAACTTTGACACCCTTCAATGCTTTACTACGAGCAACTTTATAATTTTTATTAGCATTCTTTAGTGCAGTATCTAATGCTTCGGAAATTTCTGCGGCATCTACTTTTGCTTCTGTTCCTAAATACCAATGGTGATAAAATTCTCCGTCAATATTAAGTGCTGCTAGTGTAAATTCTGGAATCTCAATGTCAAATTTTTGTTCCATTTCACGAAGTGCAACATCCATTTTATTTACTGATAATTGAGAGCCAACAACATTTAAAAAGAATTTTGTACGACCTGTTATTATAATTTCGGCGCGTTCAATATCTGTAAATGCAATAGTATCACCTATTAAATAACGCCATGCTCCAGCCACTGTACTAATGATAAGTGCATAATCCTGCTCAAGCTCAACCTCATCAAGAGTAAGTGCAGGAGCATCTTGCGACAGTGAGCCATCTTCTAAAATGTATTCTGGTTTAAATGGTACAAATTCAAAATATATACCATTGTCAGTCACTAATTTCATTGAAGTTGTCTCTGGTCTTTGCTGAAATGCAATAAAACCTTCAGATGCTAAATATGTATCAATAACAGTAATAGGTTTTGAAAGAATTAAATCAAAACTTTTTTCATAAGGCTGAAATGCTACTCCTCCACTTGTATACACCTGCAAATTAGGCCATACATCATGTATTGTCTCTGCATTGTGGTATTCTATAACTTTCTTCATCATTAATTCCATCCATGATGGAATGCCACTTAAAGCTCCTATATCCCATGTCTTAGCTCTTTCTGCGATGGTTTGAACGCGTTCATCCCAATCATCAATTTTTGCAATATCCTCTCCTGGTTTATAATATCCTTTAAACCAAAATGGAATGTTACTCGCAGTAATTCCACTAATTTCTCCTTCCAGAAACTCTCCTCTTTCACTCAAATCTGTCGAGCTTCCCAGCATCATTATCTCTTTTTCAAAAAAATCTGGTTCAAGGTTAAAATTTGATAATGCTCCCACTTGTTGAACTCCAGCTGCTTTTATAGCATCAATCATAGCACTAGTTACAGGAATTCTTTTACTTTCCTTCCCTGTAGTTCCACTACTCAATGCAAAATAAGATGGTTTTCCTGGCCATGTAATGTCCTCTACACCGTCAATAACACGACACCACCACTCCTCTTTCATTTTATTGTAATCATGAAAAGGAATTGCTTGATTAAAAGATTTTGACACATCTTCAGATTCTAAAATTTTTTCAAATGCATAGTATTTGCCGAATGCCGTATTTTTTGCTGTCTCTAACAAGTTATTTAAAACATTGCGCTGCTCTTCCCGTGGTGAAGTTTCAGAAGTTAAACTACCTCTTAAATCTATTGCTCCTTTAATAATTGATCCTAAAATTGCCATATTTATGTTACGTCGTTGTTTACTGCAAATTACAATATTCAAAAGTTTCAACAATTTAGTTTAATATAGCTTTAACGCTTACCAAATAGTATCTTTGTAATATGGCAAATCATCCAGATTCTATTAGATTAAATAAAGCAATTAGTGATAGTGGCTACTGTTCTAGACGTCAAGCAGACGTTTTAATTGAACGTGGCAGCGTTACTATTAATGGTACTGTTATGACTCTTGGCGATCGTGCTATGCCAGAAGATAGAATTGAAGTTGATGGAAAGTTAATTACTAAAAATGATAACCTTGTTTACATTGCGCTAAATAAACCTGTGGGAATTACATGTACTACAGACAAACGTGTGGATGGCAACGTTGTAGATTTTATAGGTCATAGTGAACGTATTTTTCATGTAGGGCGACTTGATAAACCAAGTGAAGGTTTATTACTCATGACTAATGATGGGGATATTGTCAATAAAATTTTACGTGCTGGAAATAAACATGAAAAGGAATATATTGTAAAAACAGACCGACATATTACAGATGAGTTTTTACATAAAATGGCTAATGGTGTTCCGCTTGCTGAACTTGAAACAACCACTAAAAAATGCCACATTGAACGCGTGAGTAGATTTGTGTTTAAAATTATATTGATCCAGGGCTTAAATAGACAAATACGCAGAATGTGTGAATATCTAGGCTATGAGGTGTTAGAATTACAACGTACTCGTATAATGAATATTGAATTAGGTAATTTAGCTATTGGGAAATGGAGAGATTTGACAAAAGAGGAAGTTAGTGGGCTTCAAAATGCTGTTTCTGAAAGTGACAATAGCTCTTTTGTGGATCAAAAACAAGAAAATAATTTGAGTAAGAATGCTTCGGAAACGAGAAACAATGAAAATTCTCGTAAAATTTCAGAAGATAAAAGAAAAGCTCCAAGGGATAAAAAAGGGTTAGAAAGAAATGCTGAAAGAAGTACTGGAGGCAGAAGAAGGCGTGGTAGAACAAGTTAGTCTATAAAAAAAATAACCACACGCGGCCGGGTGACGTGTGATCTTTCAACTAACTAACCAAATTAAATTTCAATTATGAAATTCCCCAGCCATTTTCTTATATAAATTCTCACATTTAAAAGAGTATAATCTCACTCTTTAAGAACCTTACAAATATCAAAATAATTAATCCAGTTTTTGGATGTATATCAAAACGATCCACGGATTTTAAGAGTCAAACATCGAAAACCATAGCATGTGATTTAAACTAGGTTTGTTCTACTTTATAAAAGTATTTAAAAAACAGTTAATCACTAATTATTTAAGGCAACTTTAAGATAATTACTATTAAATCTAGGTACTTTTAAAAAAGAAAAATAATTTATGATTAAAATTTACAATCGCACATTAAGTTTTTTTAATACAATTGAAAGTAAAATTGCATTTTATCCCACATTATTAGCTTTAGGAGGATTTTTACTTTCTATATTTATGATGTCTCTTGAGGAAAAGGGTGTTTCTAAAATGATTTTAGAAACACTTCCTAGATTAATGTTAGAAGATGGTGATACTGCATTAACTGTCATGAGTGCTTGTGTAGGTGGAATCATCTCTATGATGGTTTTTAGCTTTTCAATGGTTATGCTATTGCTTAGTCAAGCATCAAGTAATTTTTCTCCGCGATTGTTACCTGGGTTGATTTCAGACAAAATTCATCAAGTAATCCTAGGTACGTATCTCGCTACGATTATCTATTTTATATTTACTCTATTTTCAATTGAGCCAGATGATGAGAAATACACATTGCCTGGTATGTCTATATTATTAGGGATATTACTTACCATACTTTGTCTGGGAGCTTTTATATATTTTATTCATAATATTTCGCAACGTATACAAATTAATAATATCCTGGATGATATTTATAAGCAGTCTAAAGATAGACTAGAAAGCCTAATTGATATAGAAAGCAATAAGGCTGATGATTTATTAAATTCATTTCCAAAAACAAAAAACTGGCATTCTTATACTTCTAAAGAAAGTGGTTATTTTCAAAACATTTCTTTTTCAAACGTGATAGCCTTTTGTGAAGAAGAAGAAACAAAAATTTACATTGCAATTCCTAAAGGTTTTTTTGTGCTTAGTAAAGTTCCTTTTATATATTCTGATAAAGAAATTTCAGAAGAAAAACTAAATAAACTTTTGGAAAACATAAATTTTTCAAGAGGTGAGCTAGTTACTGATAATTATATTTTAGCGTTTAAACAGATTACTGAAATTGCTGTAAAGGCAATGTCTCCCGGGATTAATGATCCAGGAACAGCAATTAATGCAATTGATTATTTAACCGAATTATTTTCCCTTAGAATGCTAAAAAAAGATACTGGAGTTATTGTAAAAGATGAAAAGGTGTATGCTAAAATTGCAGTGGTCTCATTTGAAGAACTTTTATATTATTCAATGGCTTCGCTACGTACATATTGTAAGCACGACCCAATTATTGTACAAAAATTATTATGGATGTTGGGTTATTTATTAGAGCAAGACGCTGAAGAAAAAGCTTATTTTGAAATAATAAATGCAGAAATTTTCGCTCTAAAAGAAGATGCAAAAACTGCTTTTAGTAATGAGAGAGATTTTCAAGCAATAATGAATCTACCTTTACAAAACTAATTATAGTAAGTTTTAAAAATCTTCAATATATATTCTGATGGAATTGTTTTTTGACCATCCTCAGCAAACTTTAAAATCATTTGATCAATTACACCTTGACGAATTCCCATTTTTAATCCAAATTGTTTAATAGCAGTCACTTCGTTTTGATGGGTTTCATCGTCAATATTCATTATTAAAACCAATTTGTAAAAGTGGGTAATTCTACCCATTTCTGTAGGGATGGTTTGTGAAGGAATGGGATAATGAAAAAGTTCATCAACTTCTTTTGAGGAGACATTCATTTTCTCAGCAATACGGTGTATAAAATCATACTCTGCTTCATCAATTTTCCCGTCTGCCATTGTAATTATAATCAAATCGCTAATAAGCGCTTGGTTTTCTTTATTCATGGTTGACATTTTTTTATTCTTGTATTGAGATTGAAAGTTTCAAATATTAAAAATTGCTGATAAATCTAAAATCAATATTTCATTATTTTTCTTATAAAGTTATTTCCATTTTCATCTGTAGCCTTTACAAAATACAATCCTCTTTCTAGTGATGATGTTTTTATATTATTTTGGTTCTTATTTCCTAAAACCAATTGACCGGAAGTAGAAATTATTTGAATTTGTAAAATATTAGTTTTTGAGTGAATATTTAATACATCTTTAGCAGGAATTGGATATAATACTACATCAGATTTTAAATTTTCGTCTATATTTAGTATAGTTTCTACAATGGTTGTGGTTGCGGTATTTGTTGTAATGGGTAAATTAAAGTCGAAAAAGATATCTGCAGTATTAGGAATAATATCTCCAATAACTAAGTCACTTTTGGGTTTTATTCTATAAGCAATATGTCCATTAGAGCCTACCTCATTTGTATCAACACTAGGTAAATAAATAGCATTAAAAATAAATTTCACTTTATTTCCATCAATTATTTCAACCTCACTATCGTGACTTGTACTTTCAATTTGTAAAGTTGACCAATCTAAATTTTCATCTAATTGATTTTCTACGATAACAAATATTGCAGGAGCTGTTCCCGTATTTTGAAAGCGTATGATATAATGTAAATATTTATCTACGTCTTCGAGTAAAATCTGTTCTCCTTCTATTACGTTTATATCATTAGGGTCGTACGAACCAATGACTACTTGGCTAAAATCAAACGTATTATTTTCTTCAGTAGCATCATCTACAATTGGAGTTACCGTTGCAGTAAAGTGTAATACATCATTTATGTTTACAATAGGAGGAGGCAGTACATCGAATGAAATATTTATATCCCTATTTTCAAATGGGTTCAAATTACTGTAATCAAACGTTAGCGTATTGTTTGTTTGGGAAGCTGTTGATGGCGTAGTACCAATTAGCGCTAGTTTTGTATCATCATATTCCAATATAACGGTACCGCTTAAAATTGTAGGTCCAAGATTGCTAAATACAACTTTATAAAAAGTTGTAAAACCAGGTCTAGAATCAGTTATTGGATACATACTTATGCTCAAATCACTTACACCTACAATTGGCTCTAGACAAAAATCGGCTACTTCTGTATTTCCTACACCTATAAAATTTACATCTTGATCTTCAGGCACAGATGTATAATAACCCAGTAAATCTGAAACAATACTAACATTATACGTCCCTTCATCACTTGGAAATAAGGTATAAGTTCCATTACTCAATGTGAAGGATGCTATCGTTTCAATTCCATTATCTGCTACTACAAGTAAATTAGCAGCTGAAATGTCATCTATATTTCCGCAGCCATCTAGATTTGTATCTAAAGTAATCATACCTGTAATTTGATTACTAGTTAACCCTAAATTATCATACCAAACAACTGATAAGGCGCCTGGAAAAGATACTGCACATATATCGATATCGCCATCACCGTTAAAATCACCAACATCAATTTTTCTAATATTAAAAAGATTTTGAGTAATTATCCTTTTTTCACTAAAAACACCGTCTCCTAGACTGTTCTCATACCAAACAATATCATTATCCTCATCAAGTACCGAAATTATATCTAAATCTCCATCATTATCAACATCTCTAAGTATACCTTCATTCGTACTATCTACATTTTGACCTATTATAATATGTGGTAAAAAAGCTCCGAGTCCATCAGTATTTTCATACCACATTAAATTATTACCATTGTTTGATGACAACAGTACATCAAAATCATTATCTCCATCTATATCACCGAAATCCACAGATGTTACATAATTCAATCCAGAGAAATTGATGTATGGACCAAAATTTCCTAAACCATCCAGATTTTCATGCCAGCCTGCACCAAAATCAAAAAAATCTATGGTAACAATATCTAAATCACCATCGCTATCTATATCAAACATTTTAGACTTTGTACTGTCTTCGGCACTTATGTAATGTTCAGAAAAATCTCCTAATCCATCTAGATTCTCATACCATAAAAGTCCGTTGATTTGTGTAAAACTTGAAATAGCATACGATGCTAAAATATCTAAATCACCATCGTCATCAATGTCGTATAAACTTACGCGGTATAAATAATTTTGAGCATTAACTTCGTTTATAGAAAATGAATTATTTGAAATGTTTATATTTTCAAGCCATACTATTTTATCATCAATTGTATTTGCCCAAATAATATCAACGTCTCCATCACCATCAATATCACCAAACTCTAATACACCAGCAATAATAGATGCTTCAATAACTTGTTGGGGACCGAAGTTCCCTAAACCATCCAAATTTTCATACCATGAAATTTTACTATTTGAACCGCTATTAATAATAGAAGTTGTAATTGTATCAACATCGCCATCACCATCTAAATCAACCGAATATATACCTCTAAATGCCTCAGAGTCTTCTGTAATTATATTTTCTTGAAATTCAATCTGACCATTTAATTGAAAAGCACTAATTGCTATAAATAAAATAAATAATTTTTTCATAACTAATAATTTGATACTTATCAAAAATAAGCCTTTTATTTTTGAATTCTATTTTGTTACTCAGAACGTAAGTTTATAGCATATTTTTAATTTACTACACATCTTTATCTTACTAAAAGCAAAAAGCCTTGAATTTTTAAATTCAAGGCTTTCAAAATTATTATTGTAAAGAAACTAAGCTAACACAGCTTGTACTTTATCTGCTGCTTCTTGAAACTCAATAGCACTTTGAACATCAAGTCCACTATTGTCAATTAATTCCTTTGCGATGTCTGCATTTGTTCCTTGTAAACGTACAATAATTGGTACGTTTATAGTTCCCATATTTTTGTATGCGTCAACAATACCTTGTGCTACACGATCACAACGAACAATACCACCAAAGATGTTAACTAAAATTGCTTTTACAGCAGGATCTTTTAAAATCAATTTAAAAGCAGCCTCAACACGCTCAGCATCTGCAGTACCTCCTACATCAAGAAAGTTTGCTGGCTCACCACCTGCTTGTTTAATTAAATCCATTGTAGCCATAGCAAGTCCAGCACCATTAACCATACACCCTACATTTCCATCAAGGTCTACATAATTTAATCCTTTTGATGCTGCCTCTACCTCCACTGGATTTTCTTCACGAAGATCTCGCATTGCCTCATAATCTTTATGACGAAATAATGCATTATCATCAATACTCACTTTTGCATCAACCGCGATAATTTTATCATCACTTGTTTTTAAAACAGGATTGATTTCAAACATTGATGAATCACTAGACTCATATGCCTTAACAAGTGCAGTAACAAATTTTGTCATACCCTTAAAGGCTTGTCCACTCAAACCTAAATTGAAAGCTACTTTTCTAGCTTGAAAAGGAAGTAATCCAGTTGCAGGATCAATCTCTTCATGAAAAATTAAATGTGGTGTTTCCTCGGCAACAGTCTCGATATCCATTCCACCTTCTGTAGAATACATCACCATATTTTTTCCTGTTACACGATTTAGAAGTACACTAATATAGTATTCTTCTGGTTCGCTATCACCTGGATAATATACGTCTTCAGCAACTAGTACTTGATGTACTTTTTTACCTTCAGCACTTGTCTGAGGAGTAATAAGGTTCATCCCTATAATGTCGTTAGCGATAGTTTTTACCTCATCAAGATTTTTAGCTAGCTTTACACCACCACCTTTTCCACGACCACCAGCATGTACTTGTGCTTTTATAACATGCCATCCTGTGCCTGTTTCTTCTGTTAGTTTTTTTGCTGCTTCAACTGCTTCTTCTGGAGTTTGCGCAACGATACCACGTTGAATGGTAACGCCAAAACTATTTAATACTTCCTTGCCTTGATATTCGTGTAAATTCATATGATTTCCTTGAAAAGGGTTGTTTTTAATTACTAAATGATAGTATAAACTATCTTAAAAGGTGAGACAAAAATAATAAATGTAGATCACTTTGACTAATCACAGAAGCGCTGTTATAAACAAATTTTACATTATTTAGTTTTCAAAAAAAATAACCACACAAAAGGCTTCTAATTTCTAGGAAAACTTCAAAATATTATAAATAAAATTTAAATTAACTTCAGAAATTTTAAAAATACTACTATTTAAGATTTGAAGGAATAGTTGGCTTCTTAGGGGGCATAGGACCTCGCAAATGAATAATGAGACCGTTTAGAAAATTTCGGAGAATTTGATCACCACACTCCATATATTTTGGATGATTTTCATTTCTAAATAAAGCTCCCAACTCTGCTTTACTTACCTTAAAATCAACCAATTCAAGAATTTTTAAAATATCATCATCTCGCAATTTATGAGCTACTCTTAATTTCTTGAAAATATCGTTGTTATTTAGTGGCATTTTTAACTTTTAGGCAAAGATACTTTATAAATATCATTCAGGTAAATCTGATAAAAAAAGAGTTACAATCACTCTATAAAATAAGTTTCTATTTTCTAGTTTAACACCTATTAATCTTGCCATTTTAATTTTATACACTATATGAATGATATAGCCAATAAAAATAGCCACCACTGTAACTAAAATAAATAATTGAAAATTAAAAGAAAACATACCTAACTATATTTTTTGATAAAACAAGTATATGATTATTATTTTGTAGGAAAAATATTACAGTTATGAAATTTTAATTTTTTCGACGAGATACTTATATTTCTGACAAATGACGTTTATTTAATTAATTAATTAATTAAATATCCTATAATTTATTGACAAATCTTTTAGCATTTTCAAAATCTTCAATAATTTCTTTAACAATTAATGCTGCAGGTTTAATATTATGGATCAGTCCAGCAATTTGACCAATTTCTAGTTCACCATCTTCTAGATCTCCTTCAAACATTCCTCGCTTTGCTCTTGCTCTCCCTAAAAGTTTAATTAAGTCTTCTTTAGATGGACTTTTTGTATAAAGCTCAGTAACTTGATTAAAAAAATTATTTTTTAACAACCTCACTGGCGCTAACTCTTTTAATGTAAGTACAGTATCTCCTTCTTTAGCAGCAACAACCATTTCTTTAAAATTAAGGTGTGCACTACTCTCTTCACTTGCCACAAACCTACTTCCCACTTGCACAGCATCTGCACCTAGGACCATAGCTGCAAGCATTCCCTTTCCTGTTGCAATACCACCGGCAGCAATAAGTGGAATTTTAATTTTCTCTTTTACCATGGGTATTAATGTAAGTGTCGTTGTTTCATCACGGCCGTTGTGTCCTCCAGCTTCAAAACCTTCGGCTACTACGGCATCAACCCCTGCCTCTTGAGCTTTTAACGCAAACTTTACACTACTTACTACATGCACTACAGTAATTCCATTTTCTTTTAAACGAGCTGTATAGGTCTTAGGATTACCAGCTGATGTAAATACAATCTTTACACCTTCATTAATGATAATTTGAATTATTTCCTCAATGTTAGGATATAACATGGGAACATTTACACCAAAAGGCTTATCAGTCGCCGCCTTGCATTTAATAATATGTTCTTTTAAAACTTCAGGATACATAGAGCCTGCTCCAATTATCCCTAGACCTCCAGCATTACTTACAGCACTGGCTAAACGCCATCCACTGTTCCATATCATTCCCGCTTGTATTAATGGGTATTGAATTTTAAAAAGTTCGGTAATTCTGTTTGGCATTACTTTTTTATTAGTTTGAATGTATTTGAAATATCTTCGGAAATTACTGTCGCAACATACATTCCGCTGGCAAGATTATCAATGGTTACGCTATTATTCGTAGCTGAAATTTCCGAAGTCATTACTCGTTGACCTGCTAATGTATAGATTTCAACCACTGCTTGTGAAACAAATGATGGGATTGAAAATGATACAATATTATCAGCTGGATTAGGGTACATTACAAATTGTGATGCGAGTAACTGATCTTCAATACCTAATATTTGCAGTGCATTGTAAGCTTCTTCAAAATTAGGGATTCCGTAACCCATCAAATCTGTTGGGCTACTAAATAAGTGTGAGGCCTCTCTCACTATTTGCATAATTTGCAAATTAGTAGCTTGAGGTCTTGATTGCCATAAGCTTGTAATAGCTCCCGCCATAATTGGAGAACTAAAAGATGTACCGTTATTAAAATCTATATTTCCATTTTGATCAATAACTGCAGAGCCTTCACCTTGTGCCATAACATCTGGTTTAATACGCCCGTCAAAAGTAGGACCGTATGAACTAAAGGAGGCGTAATTTTCATTGCTATCCACAGCTCCTACGGTAAAAACCCCGGGAGAGTCTGCTGGTGTAGCAACAAAGCCAAAGCTATTACCGTCATTTCCTGCACTTGTGACTAATAA
Organism: Patiriisocius marinistellae; assembly: GCF_009014635.1. Lineage (GTDB taxonomy): Bacteria > Bacteroidota > Bacteroidia > Flavobacteriales > Flavobacteriaceae > Patiriisocius > Patiriisocius marinistellae. Next base: position 141,447 of record NZ_BKCF01000004.1, read on the forward strand.
CATTCCCTTATCTAAAGCGTGACTTGCTCCTCTTGCCGAAATAGTTGTTTGCCCATCTAAATCCTCATAATCATGGTCATAACTTGAGTTATCAAAATCTTGATATCCTAATGATGTATTTACAACATCTACCCCTAAACTATCTGCACGCTCTAATGCCTCTACCCAGTATGCTTCTTCAACAGGATTTTCTGCTCCACCTTCTTCTGTAACATACAAATAGTAAGATGCTCCTGGAGCAGTACCTACAAAATCACCATCGATTAATCCAGCAATATCACTAAATGTTCTTGAACCGTGTGAGCCAGAACCGTCTGCATTTACTTGGCGTGTTACAAAATCATAGGTGTCAATAATTCTATCTTCGTCGATAGCATCTGCAAATGCTGGGTTTGAAAAAACCCCAGGAAAACCACTATCTAAAACTGCAACCACCATTCCTTCTCCAGTAAAATCTTGTTGGTGTAGAAAATCAACCGATATCATTTCGGTTTGATTAAGTGCTGCGCCATAATCATAATTAATACGATTTAGGGGATTTTCAATTGCAAATTTATCTGGTGTTGTACCATTTCCGCCAGGAGAGAAGTTAAGACTTTTATCCATATATTCTATAGCTGCTACAAATGGTAAATCTAATAAGGCTTCTATTTGAGACTCTGAACCTCTTACATATATACTATTCATCCATTTTGACTTTGCATAAACTGTTATGCCTGGTTGCGCCTCAACAACATCAATAAGATTTTCATCTACAGGTACATCTCTTTCATCAATAGGCGTATTATGCAACTGCTTTCTATCAAGCGCGTCTTGTGTTAAAATTGATATAGGATTAGCCAGTGAAGCGGCTACATCTGCTTTTTCATTAAAGAAAACAAGTGCGTCTTCTTGAGCGATTGCCATTTGAAAAGCAAATAATATTGTAACTAAAAGTAATTTTTTCATAATATTTTTTTAAGATATAACGCCACTTCCCAAACATTCATCGCCATGATACCATGCAACAAATTGACCTTCAGTGATTGCAGATTGTGGATTATCAAAGATAACATAAAGCCCAGTCGATGTTTGGTGCAACGTAGCTTTTTCTAATGTTTGACGATAACGAATACGTGCCATCACCTCCATTGTTTGATCTTCATCTATTTTTAAATCCTCTCTAATCCAATGAATCTCATCATTTTTCACAAACAATCCACTACGGTACAATCCTGGATGATTTTTACCCTGTCCTGTATAAATAACATTTTCATTAACATCTGTAGCAATAACAAATAATGGTTCTTTAGTTCCACCAACTGCAAGTCCCTTACGCTGCCCATTTGTAAAATAATGTGCACCATCATGTGTACCCACTTCCTTGCCATCAGAAATGGCGTACCTATGTTTTTCTGAAATATATTTTAATTCGGAAATTTCTGCGTCAAAATTGTTTTTGTCTCTTTGATACTTAGGAAAATCTGAAGGGATTTCAACGATAACTCCTTTTTTGGGAGCTAATTGTTGTTGCAAAAATTCTGGCAATCGCACTTTACCAATAAAACACAATCCTTGCGAATCTCTTTTTTCTGCTGTGACTAAATCTTGCTCTGCTGCAATTTTGCGAACATCTGGTTTTAAAATTTCGCCAATGGGAAATAATGTTTTTGATAACTGTTCTTGCGATAATTGACAAAGAAAGTAGCTCTGGTCTTTATTAAGGTCTTTACCGGCTAGCAGACTGTATGTTTCTTTTTCATTTCCGAAGTCATCCTTAATTAATCTTGTTCCTTTACGGCAATAGTGACCTGTTGCAACGTAATCTGCACCTAAGTCTAATGCTATTTTCATAAATACATCAAACTTTATTTCGCGATTACAAAGCACATCTGGATTTGGGGTACGCCCCATTTTATATTCCCGAAACATGTAATCAACAATACGTTCTTGGTATTGCTTACTCAAATCTACCGTTTGAAATGGAATATCTAATTTTTGTGCAACTAGCATGGCATCATTACTATCCTCTAACCAAGGACATTCTTCACTAATTGTTACTGAATCATCGTGCCAATTTTTCATAAAAAGACCAATGACATTATAGCCTTGTTTCTTTAAAAGATAAGCCGCAACACTAGAGTCTACTCCTCCGCTTAGACCCACAACAACTGTTTTTTTCTTTTCCATAATCAATGTCACAAAAATACTTGAAATAATGGTAATTTTTTAATTTGGATATTAGTTCAAATAAATATGTACTACCTTTTTACTGTTTAAAATAATCCTTAACTCTATAGAACAAAAGACTAATTACCTCTTTTATCTTGAGGTTTAGGAAACGTTTCTTCCTTTTCTAGTTTCCCGTCTTTAAAGGTTTTCCACACTCCATCTTTTCTTCCTTTTTTATATTGGCCTTCTAGTAATTTATCACCTCTCACATCATAATAAACTGCTGTACCGTGGAGTTTGTCGTTGGAATAATTAAGTGCTTTCAATAAAATAGCATCATATGAGTAATGGTTATTTGTACCCTCCATTAAGCCTTGTTTGTATGTAACTGTTTCGGCAACAACATCGTTACCATAGTAGGTAGTTTTAACGCCATCAAGTTTACCAGAGACATAATTTTCTCGGGTCATTACTTTATTACTTTTTTCATGATAATACAACCACTCACCTATGCGATTTTTATCTTTCATTTGACCTTCGCTTACTAATTTACCTTTGATAGTAAAGTACTTGACGTTGACAATATCATTTTCTAAAAAATCTTTTGTAGCCATGGGGTTTGTACCACACTCTTCGCAATAAAATTTAAAAAGTCCTTTTTCTTTCCCGTGTTCAAATTGGCCTTCATAACGCACTTGTTTGCTTTTTGGAAAATTCTTTTTCCAAATGCCGTGACGTTCACCATTTACATCTATTTGATTTATTTCGCTTTGAGCGGAAATATTAATTAATGAAAAAATGGTGATAAAAAGAAATAAAATTTTTGCTCTCATATTAAAATAACGTAAAAATTTATGGGGTATTGAATTAGAATAATATTTTCCAAAATTAATGCCATATTTGATCATTAGATAAAATATGGAATAATCAATATATTTTTTTTAATTTAAAAACGTCTCACGCAATAGCATGAGACGTTTTATTAACTTAGATAAAAGTATAGCTTTTTTATCTTATTTCTTCCCTGCCTTTTTTTGTTGTTCAGCTTGTTTCATCATATCCTCCATCTTCTTACTAAACTTACTTTGCTTTTTAGGCTTGGCTTTGTTTACTTGTATTTGTGCATGAATTTTGTCTTCATCAATTATTATGTTTTTAATGACTAACATAATACCTATGGTAATTAAATTTGAAATAAAGTAATAAAGCGAAAGTCCACTCGCATAGTTATTAAAAAAAACAAGCATAAATAATGGAGACAAGTACATTAAAAATTTCATGTTAGGCATTCCTGGCTGTTGTTGTGCTTGCATACTCTGTCCCATCGTCATTGTCATATATATAAATATCGCTATCGATGCTAGAATAGGGAATAAACTTACATGATCACCATAAAAAGGAATATTAAATGGCAACTCTGCTATTGTATCATAACTTGATAAATCGTCTGCCCATAAAAAGCTTTTTTGTCTCAAATCAAAAGCAGTAGGAAAAAATGTAAATAAGGCATAGAACACCGGAATTTGTAATAAGGCTGGTAAACATCCTTTGAGTGGACTGGCGCCTGCAATATTTTGAAGTTTCATAGTTTCTTGCTGAATCTTCATTTTATTGTCACCATGCTTTTCTTTAATTGCATCAATTTCTGGTTTCAATACTTTCATTTTTGCTTGCGCAACGTATTGTTTGTATTGTACTGGTGATAAAGCTAGCTTAATTAAAATGGTCATAAAGATAATAGCTAGACCCGCTGGTAACCATCCACTCAATATTCCAAAAAGTGGGATAATAATATACTTATTAATCATCCCAAAAATACCCCAACCTAAAGGCATTGCCTCATCAAGATTACGGTCATATTTTTTAAAAATTTTATAATCTGTTGGTCCTAAATAAAGATTCATGTTTTGTGCAATTGCACCACCCTTAGGTTCAATTAACATCTTTGCTGCATACTGTTTTGTATAAACAGTGTCAATTTCTTCATCTTGAACTAAATCATTTGAACTTAATGCCACTTCTTTAAAAGGGGTGTCTGTCAACAGCATAGAACTAAAGAAATGCTGACGGAAGTTTAACCAATTAACATCCACCTCAACCTCATCATCTTCTCCCGTAGGGTCTAATTTTGAATGTTTATCTCCCTCATATTCATATGTTAATCGTGAATACCTATTCTCGTATGAAATACTTTTTGCATGACGGTATCCCTTTAATTTCCAGTCAAGATACATAGGCTGACTTGTATTCATTACATTTTCAAGTCCTTGACTTTTAATGCTGAAATTTGTCATGTATTCCCCTGGAATCAACTCATAGCGATATTCTAAATATGAAGACGCTGCCGTTTTTAATCGCATAGTCAAAACGCTATTTTCTCCATTTTTAGAAAGCTGTGGCTCAAAAAATAAATCTTCTGTATTTAATAAACGGTTATCTGCAGAAAATTGAAAGTTTAATGATGAATTTCCATCCTTTACTAGGTATACTGGAATAGAATCAAAAGTTTTATGTTTTTTTAATCTTGCCTCTGTAATGTAACCACCTTTATTACTTACTTGTAAAAACAACACATCATTTTCAATTACGGTTGTCCCTTCTTTTGCTGAGGGTAATGTTCCCGAATATGCAAATGAACCTAATTTATTTTGCAGTTTTACTAGCCCTAACGAGTCAGTGGCAGCATTCATTTCGGCAGTTGCTTCTGTTAGCGTTACTTCTTCAGGACTTTTGTTTGCAGCTTTTTCAGTAGCAATTTTTTCTGCTTCAATTTTGGCTTCTTCTGCAGCTATTTCTTCTTCACTTGGCTTTTGTAAGTAAAGCATCCAAATAAAAATACCTCCAATTAATAAAAACCCTATCCACGTGTTTAAGTCAAATTTCTTTTCTTCCATCCTAATTCCTGCAATTGCAGTTTACTTTTAATTTCTCTCTTTGTTATAGCAACGAGAGTGTTTTTTGTTGTGCCTAAATTGGCGGTTGTTTAATATTTCAGAAGTACTTCTGAAAATTGTTTTCTTGTAGTCAACAATCTATCCTAAAAATAGATTGCGACATATTGTCTTATTTATTCTTAGAAAATTCGTGCGCAGCTTTTACCATACTTACAAATAATGGGTGTGGATTAGCAACGGTACTTTTATATTCTGGGTGGTATTGTACGCCAATAAACCACGGGTGATTTTCAACCTCAACTATTTCTACAAGTCCCGTTTCTGGATTTACTCCTGTGGTGTTCATTCCGGCTGATTCTAATTGATCTTTGTACGCATTATTATATTCAAATCTGTGGCGATGACGTTCTTCAATTACCTCATTTTTGTAGACATCGCTTACAATACTATTAGGGGTTAATTGGCATTTCCAAGAACCCAAACGCATTGTTCCACCTTTATCAATAATAGTTTTTTGCTCCTCCATTAAGTTTATAACTGGATGCGGTGTATTCTCATCCATCTCAACAGAATTTGCATCTTTCAATCCTAAAACGTTTCTTGAATATTCAATAACAGCCATTTGCATTCCCAAACAAATACCTAAAAACGGTAAATTATTTTCGCGAGCATAACGTACTGCTTCAATTTTACCTTCGATACCTCTTTCACCAAATCCTGGAGCAACAAGCACCGCGTCAAGGCCTTTAAATTTTTCTTTAACTGTTACTGCATTTATATACTCTGAGTGAATTGACTGTACATTAACCTTTACTTCGTTTGCAGCGCCTGCATGAATAAAAGATTCTAAAATTGATTTGTAACTATCCTGCAGTTCTACATATTTACCAATTAAACCAATGGTTACTTCTCCTTTAGGATTTTTATGACGCTTTAAAAATTGATTCCATCTATCTAAATTAGGTACAGAATCATCTTTTAAGTTTAATTTTTTGAGTGTTACTGTATCCAGACCTTCCTCAAGCATCAAATTTGGCACATCATAAATTGTTGATGCATCGATAGATTGAATCACTGCTTCTTTTTGCACATTGCAAAAAAGCGCTAATTTCTTTTTTAAATCTTCAGATAATTCGTGTTCTGTTCTGCATACTAAAATATCTGCTTTGATACCACTTTCCATTAATGTTTTAACAGAGTGTTGTGTAGGCTTAGTTTTTAGCTCTCCTGCAGCAGATAAATAAGGAACTAATGTTAAATGAATAACTAATGCATTATCATCGCCTAATTCCCATTTTAATTGACGAACACTTTCAATATATGGCAATGATTCAATATCCCCCACGGTTCCACCTATCTCAGTTATAACAATATCATAATCGCCACTGTTTCCAAGAATTTGGATTCTTTCTTTAATTTCATTTGTAATATGAGGTACAACTTGTACTGTTTTCCCTAGAAACTCACCTCGTCTTTCTTTTTGAATTACGCTTTGGTAAATACGTCCTGTTGTTACATTATTTGCTTGTGAGGTAGCAACATTTAAAAAACGTTCGTAGTGACCTAAGTCTAAGTCAGTTTCTGCACCGTCATCAGTTACGTAACATTCTCCATGCTCGTAAGGATTTAATGTTCCTGGATCAATATTAATGTAAGGATCTAATTTTTGAATCGTAACACGATATCCTCTCGCCTGCAACAACTTAGCGAGCGACGCAGCGATAATCCCTTTACCTAATGATGATGAAACTCCGCCCGTTACGAAGATGTATTTTGTAGTATCCATGAAACTTTACTGAAGTGTTTATACGGGATGCAAAGGTAGGTATTAATTAGGACTCTAAACGAATTGAAATTGGGTAATGTTTATGAAAATATAGAAAAGACTAATCTCAAGAAAATTAATCATTCTCAATTGATAGACGTTCGGGTCTATAGATGATATTTTTTTGAAGTAAGGCAAAGCCGAAATATCCACTAAATATAAATAACGAAATTCCTGAAACCAGCATCATCAAACCTTCTGGTAAAAATTGCTCTAATTGTATAACATCACTAATTAATTGAAATGACATATAAATTGAAAGTAATATAAATATAGAAGCGAGCACAACTCCAAAAGTTTTATTCTTTATTACTAATTGTGCATTTAGTGCTGTAATAAGAACTATAGCTATAGGGTTTATCAATGTACCAGAAAAAATCCAGTACAATAAAACAGTAAACACCAAAAATAATTCTGGATACCATTTTGAAACCGATCGCACTATTAAAATCATTATTAATCTTTAAATTACAGTATAAAGATGCAAGATTTAAGCAAAAGTTGCTTCAAATATGATAATAATATCAAAAAAAAATAACGATTTAACAATAACAACTACAACAAAAAAAGCCAAGCTTCTGAATTACAAAAAGATACGAGATTGCTAAAAAAGTTATTTTTTTATGAGTGGTCTAATTAAATCTTCTAAGCCATTTAATTTTATCTCATACATTTCCTGTAATAGATTTCCGAGGGTACCATTAGGAAATCCTTTTTGTTTAAACCATACATAGTATGGCTCTGGAATATTGACCAAATAGCTGCCTTTATATTTACCAAATGGCATTTTATAATTTGCAAGTCTCATGAGATGCTCTGGAGCGGGGCCAAGTGGTTTATTAGTTTCGCCAGTCATTGAATTCTTTTAGTTGAGCTGCGATATAACTTTCCCATTTTTTTTCTTGTTCAATATTCTTAGAATGATCTGTCTCTTTATCAAACTTATTTTGAAAATCAACACGGCTTTTCTCATTTTCCTTATAGATTTTTGCAGCTTTATTTTTAAAAGTTTCATCTTGAGCCAATGAAGCAAATTTCATTTTTAATTTTCGTGCAAATAATTCTGAAATATCAAAATGTGCTTGTTCGTGTAATAAAATATGCTCGTTAACTTGACCTTTTTTAAACCATGAAGCATTAGGATAAAAGTGTGTTTTAATGTCGTAATTAATTTTTATAACTCCATCACGTGATTGCATTCCATAACTAAATGATATTCCACTATTAGTACTTGCAACATATCCAGCTATATTTTCTGAAACTCCTTTAAAGTCTTCCCATGCTAATCGCTCACCCTCTTTCCATTCTTTTTTTTCATTCTCATTTTGAGCTCCAACAAAAGAAGTTAGTAAAATAAATATTATTGTTATTATTTTCATTTTAATCCGTAAATATGAATAACATTTTTTTAGATAACGTAGTAGCCTATTATTTATTGAGTTTCTTCATAAAGCAAAGACTGTCCACTACACCTTCATATTGTGCATAATTAGGGACTTTAAGATAACCACATTTTTTGTACAATCTAATTGCTTCGGTTTGACGTATTCCTGTTTCTAAAATGCAATATTCAAATCCTAGTTCTGCACTCCATTTTTCTAATGCATTTAAAACAATAGTTGCAATCCCTTTCCTTCTTAAAATTTCAGAAGTAAACATTCGTTTTAACTCCATAATTTTTGAATCCATTTTTTTAATCGCGCCACAACCTACTGCTATATTATTTTTATAAACCACTATTACATGATTAAGAGCATCTATATTATTAAACTGATTATAAAATGCATGATCATCACCATCTTTGATAGCTAAATATGCATCTAATTTTTCGACAAGATTTTTGAAGTCTAGATTCTCTGAGTTGGTACGTTTTATTTCAAGCATAGCTGAAATATTAACCCCAATTAAAAGTTATTACTTTTTCAATATCTGGATGTAAACTATAATGCACCGGGCAAGTATTACCTGTATTCTCAAGAATTTTTTGAGATTTTAAATCTATACCTTCTGGCAAATCAAATACAATTTCAATTTTAGATATTCTTCTTGGCTCAGCGGCCATTGTTTTTGTTACCATTGCTGTGGCTCCATCGAGTAAAACATTTATTGCATTTGCTTTAATACCCATTACAGTTAGCATGCAATTTGCCAATCCAGTTGCTACAGTATCTGTTGGTGAAAAAGCTTCTCCCTTTCCATTATTATCTGTAGGGGCATCTGTATTGTATTTATTTCTAGATTTTAAGTGTTCGTTTGAACAGCGTAAATTTCCTAAATATGTAACTTTTGCTGTGCTCATTATTTCAAAACTTCAAATTGCAGATTGTCTTTATACTTTATAATATAGACTGCATTATTAACGTAACCTGACAAAAACTTTTTTGAGTATCTAAATTTATTTTCAATGTACTCTGTTTCAAAATCATCTTCTGTAGCTTCATATACATCATCTGCAGAGGCTAATCTTAACAACACATCATACGTTACATCAAAACCACGTACAGCATAACGATTAGGTAACACTCCATATTTATTTTTATAGCTTATTAAAAAAGGTGTTTTATCATTATAATTATAGCTCTTACTTACAGATGGGAATGTAAATTGCAACTTAGCTAAATTCATATTTGATACATCATTATAATCGTACGCATCATTTTTATCAAGTGTAAATAATCGTAATTTATATTCTGCTGGCATTCCATTTAAGACACCCACAACGTTACTAACAATAATAGGGTCGTCAGATTCTAAAATCACCCAATTCTCCTTAGAATTATTTATCTGTTTTTGAACATCTTGTACATACAAAAAGCCTTCTTTACGAGGCGATGCTGTTTTAGCATTGGGGAATTTTGACAGTAGTTTGTTTTTTTGAGTTGCTCTTTTTGAGTCTGAAATTATTATCAAATTACGATCGCCTATTTTTTCCTCAATATATTGTATGATATTATCTTCCATCATTTCAACGCTAGGTAACGTTTGAAACACATTTTTTGAAATTTTTATATCACGATTGCTCAATGGAGAAAAAACGGGTACTTTACCATTTTTAAGCAATCCAGCAGCTTTTTCAACATTTTTTTGACGTAAAGGCCCTATTACGGCATCAAAATCTTCAAAATTTCTTGAAGAGATAATACTCCCCACCTTATTATCATTAAATTCAGTATCAAAAACATCTAGCTGAACTGAAATCCCTTTGTCCTTAGCAAACTCGCTTGCCATCAAAACGCCACTATAAAAATCTAATGCTAATCGCATAACACCATCTTTTGAAAGTACATCTTCTTTAGAACTCTTAGTATCACTTTCAATTTTATTTAACCTAAAAGGAAGTAATACTGCCACACGCTTAGAGTCTTTATTAACAATAAGTTTTTCAAGGTCTGCTGTTCTCGCTTCTTCAGAAATTTTAGCCGATGTTCCCATTGGCATTTTTAAAATCATTCCATCTTTTAAACCATCTTTAGCATAAGGGTTTAATGCTACTATTTCTTCTTTACTTAATCCAGTTTTAACTTTTAACCGATAGAAACCCTCTTTAGGCAATACTTGATAAAAATTATACCCCTCCTCTGGTACAGCAGTAGGCATAATAGTTTCAGCTGGTACGTTTAAAATTTCGTTAACAGACAACCCTTCTTTTCCAATGTGCGGATTTATGCTTTCTAATTGCTCTAAGGTGATTCCATACATTCTGGCAATTCCATATCTAGTTTCCTTAGGCTGAACTGTATGACTCGTTAATGATTCTAGTGTTGAACTCACACCCGTAACCGTTGTAACTACAGGTTTTAAATCTACAACTGGAGCGCTAGATTTGTCGAAAACTGGAATTCTAATTTTTTCTCCTTTTTTTAATTCTTGCGAATACAACTCTTTATTATAGCGTTTAATATCTTCGATAGAGACCTCATATTTTTTAGAAATACTAAACAATGTTTCCTTACGGCGTACTTTATGAGTCTTAAATTTTTCGGTCATTTTTGTAGTCTTGCTAGCTCTGGCTGGTAAAACTAGTTGCGAATATCGAGGCGGCTCATTGCCAGCATTAGGGTTAAGGCGTTTGATATCTGCAACTGTTATGCTAAAATCTTTTGCAATACTCGCAAGTGTTTCGTTTTCTTGTACCGTATGAGTTTTGTAATCCTCTTGAGCAATTGCACCGCAGCCCAATATGAGTGTAAATACAAATAAGAGATGAAAGATATGTTTCATTTTGTTATATATTTTTTAATTCAGAAATCAATATTCTAAATTTTGATAGTATCGTATTTATTATGTTTTTCTTCGGAAATTTTAAGGGTGTAAATGATATAAACCTTTTAAATTTCTATTAGAAAATTTTCAGTATTTAAAATTTCCGAAGCCAACACTTTTAACTAGTTATTCCCACTCAATAGTTGCAGGAGGTTTGCTACTTATATCGTAGACTACTCTATTAACGCCTTTGACACGGTTTATTATATGATTACTGGTTTCTTGCAAAAACTCGTAAGGGAGATTTACCCAGTCTGCTGTCATTCCATCTGTACTTTCAACAGCTCTCAATGCCACTACTTTTTCGTAGGTACGCTCATCTCCCATAACTCCTACACTATTTACTGGCAATAATATTGCACCAGCTTGCCATACTTTATCGTATAAATCCCATTTGCGAAGTCCATTGATGAAAATGGCATCAACTTCTTGTAATATACGTACTTTTTCTGCAGTGATATCACCAAGGATTCTAATAGCAAGTCCAGGTCCTGGAAATGGATGACGACCTAACAATTCTTTATCGATACCCATCTCTGCACCTACTCTTCGCACTTCATCCTTAAACAACATGCGTAATGGCTCCACTATTTTTAGTTTCATAAAATCTGGTAATCCACCCACATTATGGTGCGATTTAATGGTAGCAGATGGCCCACCTGTTGCAGATACGCTTTCAATCACATCTGGATAAATGGTTCCTTGTGCTAAATATGTAACTCCCGTAATTGATGTTGCTTCATCGTCAAAAACTTCTATAAATGCATTCCCAATTGCTTTACGTTTTGCTTCTGGGTCACTCACATCTTTGAGGGCTTCCAAGAAACGTGCCGAAGCATCCACTCCTTTTACATTCAAGCCCATATCTTTATATTGATCAAGAACGCTATCAAATTCATCTTTACGCAACAATCCATTATTTACAAATATGCAATACAGATTTTTGCCTATTGCTTTATGCAACAATATAGAAGCAACAGTACTATCTACTCCTCCACTGAGTCCTAAGACTACTTTGTCATCACCTATTTTTTCTTTCAACTCAGCAACCGTAGTATCCACAAATGCTGCTGGCGTCCAGCTTTGCTCTACCTTAGCCATATGTACTAAAAAGTTTTCTAGTAGTTGCTTACCGTCTGTTGTGTGGTATACTTCTGGGTGAAATTGAATTGCATATGTTTCCTCACCATCAATGCGATATGCTGCATTTGCAACATCTACAGTACTTGCAAGACGTACTCCTTTTTTAGGAAGCTCAGCAATTGTATCACTGTGGCTCATCCATACTTGCGTACCTTCTTTTATGTTTACAAATAGAGGTTCTGCATCTTTTATAATATTCAGTTTCGCACGACCGTATTCTCTAATTTTAGAAGGTTGAACGCTACCACCATTAAAATGGGCTAAATATTGTGCGCCATAGCATACAGCAAGTAATGGTTTTTTTCCTTTTATATTTGACAAATCTGGATGCGGAGCATCTTCTGCACGAACAGAAAAAGGACTCCCCGAAAGAATCACTGCTTTGTAACTTAATAAATCTTGTGGAACTTTATTAAAAGGATGAATCTCACAATAGATGTTTAACTCTCTTACACGCCTCGCAATGAGCTGTGTATATTGTGACCCGAAGTCTAAAATAAGGACGTTGTTTTGCATCCTCAAAAATAGGTTATTTATTATTTTTCTTAAAGTGTTGAGCTGTGAAAAATAACAGTTTTTTGAACAGTGATTTGTTAATTATAATTGGTAGCTCATATTTTTCTAAAAAAAACAGTCAAGAGCCTTCTACAAAACTTTAATTGAAAGCTTACAATTCAAAAACACTAAACTCCAACGCTAAAGGCTTAAGATCATCTTTTAACGTGTTCAATAACGAACCTCCGTATTCTAAGTAAAATTGTGAGAAATTAGTATTTCTTTCTTGCAATGATTGCTTAGGAAAAAGCTCATCTTGTAATGCCGTGAGTCTCCCTAGTTGATCTACCAATTTTCTTTTTTGCGCTTTAAGCAAACGCTTTTCTAAATTGTCTAAACCCTTTAACTGCTTTGTTTCTTGAGCTTCTACTGCTCCCCTAAATGATGCATCTGTTTTTTCTGCAACATCATACATCGATTCAAACTGTTGTTTTAAATGCTCACGTTGAGTAGTGAAATCGATTTTTATTTTAGATATTTTCTTCGTAAAATCTGTTTGAAGTTGGTGTTGCTTTTTAAACAACTCAACAATCTTAACATCCATTTTTTGAAGCTTTTCTGAAACTTTTGAAGGAATCAATAATGCAGAGTTACGAAGCAATAATACAGGAAATGGCACATCTACTGATTTAAAATAATCTTTTAATTGAAACCAATAAGCCAATTCACCACCACCGCCCGTATAACATAAATTAGGTAAAATTACTTCTTGATATAAAGGACGCAGTAATGCATTGGGCGAAAAACGTTCGGGATAATTTTGAAGCTCATTGAATATCTGGTCTTTACTAAATTTAATATCTGTATCAACAATTTGGAATTCTCCCTCAAATTCAACAATACGTTCTCGTAATCCTTCTTTTAAATAAAACAAATTAATTTCTCTAGGATAAACTTGCTCACCGTAACCAGCTGCAATTAATCGATTAGTAGTTTCGGTTACTTTTTTGAAAGATAAGTTTTCAGCAAGTTCTTTTTCGGCATACGGAATGAAAGCCTTCTTAAGTTGAGCATCATTTCCATCAACTATGACAAGACCGTATTCTTTAAACAACTCATTCCCTAGGTAACGTGTAGCTTCTGTAAGTGTTTTATGATTAATGTAGGCTTCTTCAAATAATTGAGATAATTTTTTACCATTTTCACTTTGCCCAAATTCTTTAATTAGTATCTCTAAAACCTTATCTAACCCTTCTGTGGAAAGTTCGCCTACGGCACCTCCATCTTCCCTATTCCATGCTATCTTTTTATCTTTAAAATTAAAGTAATTGATTTCATCAAAATCGTGATCTTCTGTAGCCATCCAGTAAATAGGTACAAAATGATTTTCTGGATATGCTTTTTTTAATTCTTCGGAAAGATTAATTACCGAAAATATTTTATACAAAAAATATAGCGGCCCGGTAAATAAGTTAAGTTGGTGCCCTGTTGTTACCGTAAATGTAGTTTTGGCCAACAAAGAATTTATATTCTCAAGTGTTGTTTTTGAAGTCTTAGTTGTACTGTATTGAACATTTAATTGTTTGTTTAAAACCTGCCTCATTTCCGAAGAAAATGAAACCTTCTTTAAATTAATTTGATTTTTAAAATTTTCAAGAGTTGGAAAGTTTCCGTAGAAATCAGAGAGCGTTGTATCTTGAGAAAGATAGTCACACATTGTCTTTGTAAAGTAACCAGTTTTCTGATACGGAATCTTAATTTTAGGCATACAGGGTTGTCGAGTTTAGTATTCAAAAATAACCTTTAATTGATAATTAATATTTCCGAAGAATTTTTTTAGAAATAATTAACACAAATACCTCTTATAAAACTCCAACTTTTCTCATAATCGAATTTTGAAACTTTAAAATTAAAGTATCTTAGCTTTCTTATTTATAATAGCTCAATATGAAAAAAATTGCTTCATTGGTATTACTCTTTATTACCATCTCAGTCACTGCTCAATTACAATCTCCAGCCGAATTTTTAGGTTATGAAATAGGCACTCAGTTTTCCCGCCATGCAGATGTGGTTCGTTATTTTGAACACGTTGCCGCTAACAGCAATATGGTTACTTATACACAATATGGTAAAACCAATGAACGTAGGCCACTTACGTATGCAGTAGTTTCCTCTCCTCAAAATTTGAGAAATATTGAGACAATACGAACAAATAATTTAAAAAATATTGGGCTTCAATCTGGTAATGCCTCCTCAGACAAAGCTATTGTATGGCTAAGTTACAATGTACACGGTAATGAGGCTTCTAGCACAGAAGCTTCAATGAAAACAGTATATGAATTAATAACTCAAAAACAAAACTGGTTAGAGAATACAGTAGTAATTATTGACCCTTGTGTTAATCCTGATGGTCGTGACCGATATGCAAACTGGTTTAATCAAGTAGCGAACACTCCCTACAATAAAGATCAAAGCGCGGCAGAACATGATGAGCCTTGGCCAGGTGGAAGGCCCAACCATTATTTATTTGATTTAAATCGTGATTGGGCTTGGGCTACACAAGTGGAAACCCAACAACGTTTAAAAGTCTATAATACTTGGATGCCGCATATTCATGTAGATTTTCATGAACAAGGTATTAATGAACCTTATTATTTTGCTCCTGCAGCAGAACCATTTCATGAAATTATCACACCATTTCAACGTGATTTTCAAACAGAAATAGGAAAAAATCACGCCCGTTATTTTGATAATGAAGGCTGGTTATTTTTTACACGTGAGCGTTTTGACTTATTATACCCTAGTTATGGAGACACCTACCCTATTTTTATGGGAGCCATTGGGATGACTTATGAACAAGCAGGTCATGGAAGAGCAGGATTAGGGATTGACACAGATGAAGGGTATGAATTAACCCTCGTTGATCGTGTTGCGCACCATACAACTACGGGACTTTCTACTGTTGAAATGGGTTCAAAAAACGTAAGTAAATTGAATAGTGAATTTAAAAAATTCTTTACTAATGACAATTTAAAATACAAGAGCTTTGTTTTAAATGGACACCCTGATAAAATTAATGCATTGACACAACTGCTAGATAAACATGAAATTAAATATGGTTTTTCTAACGGCGGAAATGCAACTGGATACACATATAGTACTGCTCAAAAAGGCTCAATGAACAGCAATGGCGCATTAGTTGTTAGCACCAATCAACCAAAAGGGAAAATGGTCAAAGTTTTATTTGAGCCAGATGCAAAATTATCTGAACCATTGACATACGATATTACAGCATGGAACATTCCGCATGCTTATGGACTTGATGGTGTCGCAAGTGAAAACCTCATTAGTGCATCTCCAAAAAATACAACTAATGCTGCGATGAATACAAATAATAATGCAGCAGGTTATATTGCTACTTGGAACTCAATGAAAGACGCAGCATTCTTATCAGATTTATTACAACATAATATTAATGTGCGCTTTACTGAAAAGAAAATCCGTTTTGGAGGAAACGATTTTGACCGAGGAAGTCTCATCATCACAAAAAGTGACAATCGTAATAACGCTAATTTTAATGCAACTTTGAACGAAATAGCTTCAAAACATAAGCGCTCTTTATACGCATCAAATACAAGTTTTGGAGATACTCGAACAGATTTTGGCTCACCAGATGTTAAAATGATTAGTGCACCACGAATTGCAATGTTAAGAGGTGATGGCGTTTCTTCATTAAGCTATGGAGCAACATGGCATTATTTTGAAACACAATTAAAATATCCCGTAACTCACATTGATACCGGTAGTTTTAACACCAAAAATTTATCAAAATTTAATGTATTGGTCATGCCCGAAGGTTGGTATGGTAGCGTATTGAATGATGATACTATAAAAGGCTTGCAAGAATGGGTTAAAAATGGCGGAAAAATCATCGCCATAGGTGCTGCTGGAAGAAGTTTTGCCGGGAAAGATGGTTTTGATTTAAAATACAATGAGGTTGATAAAAAAGAAGATGATACTTTGACAAAAGGAAATCTAACGCCATATGACCAACGCGAACGCGCTAATGTAGATAATTTAATAACGGGTAGTATTTACAAAGTGAGTATTGATCCATCACACCCAATGGCTTTTGGGTACGGCGACACCTATTATAGCTTAAAGCAAGGTTCTACCTCGTACCAATTTTTAGAAAATGGATATAATGTGGGATATATTAAGGATGATGCTGTAAGTGTTTCTGGCTTTTCTGGTCTTGCCGCAAAAGAAAAATTAAAAAACTCCATGGTTTTTGGCGAAGCGAGAATGGGCAGTGGTAGTATTATTTATTTAGTGGATGATGTATTATTTAGATCATTCTGGGAAAATGGAAAACTATTTATGGCAAACAGTATTTTCTTTGTAAACAATAATAAATTCACATTGTAGAATTGTATTTTTTTTTAATTATTACTTCGGAAATTTTAAAGGGTGGGTTTTGATTGTTTTCAAAACCCACCCTTTTTTATTTAATTAAAACTTAAAACCTACTCTTCTAAATCCTTCAATATATTTCCAGCACTATCTGCTATTTGCTCATATTTTTTATAACCCCATCTTGAGAAAAGAAACATAAAAATTAATGCAATAGTAAAAGAGATAATTCGGCTAGTATCAAAGTTTTCTATAAAATCTTTATTTCCAATAAGCGCATTGAAAACAGGTAAGCTAGCAAGAAAACCAATTATTCCAGCCGGAATTGCTAATTGCTGCGTTTTAAGCATTAAACGCTTTGCTTTCTCAAATCGTTTTAAAGTGGTTTTATAATCGCTTTCCCCTACTCGTATCGTCTTTATTTTATTAAGATTTCTTATCGTTAAAAATGGAACTACAATTAGAAAAAGACACACAAAAATTCCGCAAGTTATAAGAAGTGGTGTACTTAATTTATTAAAATTTAGCATAATTACGATTGCCGCTATATAACAGACAACACTTCCTATAAATTCGTATTTAAAAATGTGGTTAAATTTATTCTTGTAACGTTGTTTAGTTATTTCCATAATATTTTTTTTGTTTAGGATTTCTAAATGTTCCACGCGTTTGCTCATGGCCTCCCAGTTTGATTTTAGTTCTTCTATTTCCATGACTCTTTTTTTCTAATTGTTTCTTTTAACTTTTGTTTTATCCTACCTATTCTGGTACCTACATTAGTTTTTGTAAAACCTGTGATTTCTGAAATTTCTTCATGATTTTTTCCTTCCAAATACAGAAGAATAATGCCCTTTTCGATTACATTTAATTTTTTTATGTATTGATACATTAAGTCTGTTTGCTCTTGTGCCGCGTGATCTTTCTCATCAATAATTTCTGGAAAATCAAAATCTGTTATCGTTGTTACTTGACGTTTAGATTTATTTAAAAACGCTATTGCTGTATTCATTGCCACTCTGTACATCCATGTTGTTACTTTTGAGTTTCCCTTGAAGTTTTGGAAAGACTTGTAGAGTTGAAAAACAATTTCTTGAAACAAGTCTTTTTGATCTTCGGTGTTATCTACGTAGATACGAGACACTTTAAAAAGTAGCGCTTGGTGCTTTAAAATAGTTTTGGCAAAATCGTCTGTTTCTTGCATTTAAATCATTTTATATTTTATTAGTATTTCCGAAGAGAGAAAAATCACATTAATATAAAAAAAAAGCCTTTTCAAATTTGAAAAGGCTTTTAATGATGTTTATTTTAATTTTAACTATCTGCATCTAAGTGATCTGGAGTACCATCACCATCTGTATCTGGAAAGGTAATCGAACCATCTTCATTAATTATAATTTCATCTTCAGTTGGTCTTCCATCACCATCGTCGTCTGCATCTGCATAATTGGGGAGTGTATCTCCATCAGTATTATCATCTTCTTCAAGACCATTTTCGTTGATGTCTTCCATTACAGATGGAATACCATCATTATCTTGATCACCTACCTCTGTCTCTAATAATTGAAAAGAAAAAATAAGTTGTGAATAAACTGGAATAGGTACACCTCCAGTTGTTGTTGGGGGAGGATTTACGTAATAGCCCAACCCACTTTGCATAAATACTGCTCCAACACCATATCCTTCATAAGCGACTGTCCCGTCTGGATTAGTTGAAAAACTTGTAGCGGCTTTAAATTCTATCAATGCATCCTGTAATCCATTTACTATTTGAGTCATGTCAAACCTTAATGGTGAAACAGAACTATCAAAAAGTTTATTTTTAATAGAGTCATCTTCATCACTAACATAAGTTCCTTCGTAGGTAATTCTTGCAATATCTGGAAAACTAGGACGATCTCCTTCTCCCTCAATCACCTTTAAGAAGTATAATTTATATTCTACATCACTATCAACCCTATCTTTTACCATTTTAAAGTCTACTTGACTCATTAATGGAATTTTGTTAGAATTATCGCCAGCGATGGTATCAAATTTAATTCTAAAATCAAAATCGGCAGGTGGAGAGGCAAATTCCTCATAATTATAAAAATGTGTTTCTAAATACCCCTCAACTTCGGCTGTAGAAGCTATTAATTCTTCAGCTCGGTCACGAGCTGGGATAAAGTTAGGGTCTGTAGTATCATCGTCATTTCCGCAAGAAGTAATTATAGCAGAGAATAATGCTAAAACAGGTAGTATAAATTTCAATTTTTTCACAATGTTTATTTTAAGTGCGCAAGATACAATTTTCAGCTATTTTTGCTTTTATATTTAACGCAGAATTTGAGTAATTAATATGAGGGTTGACAAATATTTATGGTGTGTTCGTTATTTTAAAAGTCGTAACATTGCTACCGAGGCTTGTAAAAAAGGAGCCGTAAAAGTTAATGAAGCGTCAATTAAGCCCTCAAGAGACGTATATCCTGGCGACAATGTTACAGTTAGAAAAAATCAAATCACATATTCACTTGAAGTATTGGATTTGCCTAAAAGTAGACTAGGCGCTAAACTTGTTGATATATATAGGAAGGATACGACTCCAGCATCTGCTTTTGAACAGCAAGATTTATTAAAATACTCTAAGAGTTATTATAGGGAAAAAGGCGTGGGACGACCTACAAAAAAAGACCGTCGCGATATTACAGAATATATTGATGGTGAAGAATAAAACCACAATGTACTATCTTTGAAACCTTACAAAACATTATGAATACCCAAACAACAACAATTTTAAATAAATTAGAAATTGCACATAAGTTAAAGCGAATCGCTTATCAAATCTATGAAGCAAACATAGACGAAACAGAGATAGTGATTGCTGGTATTAAAAACAATGGCTTTATCCTTGCCAAAAAATTAAAAAAACAAGTGGAGGAAATTTCACCAATAACAGTTATTCTCTGCGAAGTAAAAATTGACAAAAAGAATCCTACAACCCCAATTACTACATCATTAGATTCTAATGTATATAAAAACAAATCACTATTATTAGTTGATGATGTTTTGCACTCTGGAACTACACTCATTTATGGAGTAAAACATTTTTTAAACGTTCCATTAAAACAATTTAAAACTGCTGTCCTTGTTGACAGAAATCATAAAAAATATCCGGTCAAAGCAGATTATAAGGGGATTTCACTTTCTACATCAATAAATGAAAATGTAGCAGTTATTTTTGAAAAGAATAATGACAGGGCTATTTTAGAATAAAGACACAACTATTTTTTGGACTATTTCTGAAATATTAAATCCATCAGTATCAATTTTTTTTGATGCTTGATTGTAATAAAAATTTCTTTCAAATAGATGTTTTCTAATAAAGTCTTCTAATTGTATTTTATCTTTTAAGTGAGCTATCATGGGGCGATGAGCTCTTTCTTCCCATAACCTTAATGTTAACTCTTGAATAGAAGCCTTCAAATATATTAAAGTTACATCATCCATATCATTTAGATTTTGCATGATAGTACCATAACAAGGTGTACCCCCTCCAAGTGCAAGAATTAAGCTTTGGTTATCTCTCAATACATTATTAAGAATTTCTTGTTCTCTTTTTCTAAAATAGATTTCTCCTTTAGCATTAAATATTTCAGAAATAGAAATACTTTCTTTTTCTTCAATTACATTATCTAAATCTAAAAAGGGGATATTAGTTACTTTACTTAGCGATTTTCCAATGCTAGATTTACCACTTCCCATATATCCTAATAAAATTATTTTCATATAAACCACTGTAATTATTATTGTTACTTACTGACATACAAATAAAGTTGAAATTTATTTAAAAAAGTTTTGAAATATGAACTAAATGATACTATATTTGCAGCCGCTAACAGAGTAGTTATTTAGTTAGTGCTCTTTAACATTTTGACCAGTTAGCTCAGTTGGTAGAGCACCTCCCTTTTAAGGAGGTGGTCCTGGGTTCGAGCCCCAGACTGGTCACAAAATTAAGCCCTTTCTTTTGATAGGGCTTTTTTTGTATGAAATTTTAAAACCTAACTTTTGAAGCGTCTTACAAATCAAAAGTTCTATATTTGCCGCCAGCTAATTTCCGAAGAGAAATAACTTGTTAAACACCCGGGTGCTGAAATTGGTAGACAGGCACGGTTGAGGGCCGTGTGCACTAGTTGCGTGTGGGTTCAAGTCCCATTCCGGGTACATTTTGAAAGCAAAGAACATTAATTTGTTCTTTGCTTCTTTTTTTAAAATAACATTTATTTTAAATTTTATATTCTATTCGTTACACATCACAACTTTAATAATTTTCAACATTAATCCCAATGGTGTTTTTTTTGTAATTTGCCATTACTTTTAATTTCTTCTCCTAATGAGTATCAAAACGCATTTTAGCATCAAAGACCTTGAAAATCTCAGTGGAGTTAAAGCACACACTATTAGAATTTGGGAAAAACGTTATCATCTTCTTAATCCAGACAGAACTGAAACCAACATAAGAATATATGACCTTGATAATCTTAAAAGATTATTAGACATCACTTTTTTGTATGAAGAAGGTTATAAGATTTCTAAAATTGCTAAATATGATGTTCATGAAATAAAGAACATTATTGCTAATTCTGCAGGTAATAACCATAACCAGTTTGCCAAAACCAGTTTTAAGAATGCAATGCTCAATTTTGATAGTAATTTATTTAACACTACGTACACCGCTCTACTAAAAGAAATGGATTTTCAAAAGTTATTTTTTGAAGTTTTTATACCTTTTTTAGAAGAAGTAGGCATTCTTTGGCATACTAATACCATTGATATAAGCCATGAAAGGTTTATAGCAGAGCTTATTAAAAGAAAAACAATTCTACACATTGAAAATCAAAAAGGCCAATATAAAATAAACGACAAAGACCTAGTATTCTGCCTATTTACACCTCTCAATGAAATGCACGACTTAGGGTTACTTTATACTAATTTTGAATTAGAAAAAGCTAATATTCAAACCATTTATTTAGGCCCCAATACTCCGCTTGAAAGCCTTCCACTCCAATTGAGCGATACTAAAGAAGTGATTTTTATTTCATATAATACATTAAAACCCGTGACAGAGGATATGTATGACTACTTTTCAAAATATCAAGAATTAACAAACAAGAAAAAGAGCGCTACTCTTTGGGTTATGGGACCTAAAGCAAAATGTATAGATACATCTAAAATCCCTGAAAATATTAAACCGATTCTTACATTTGAAGACTTTAAATTAAGCTTAGCACAAATAAAAAATGAACATTAATTATTTTTATGTTCATTTTGTTTATTTTTTAGATAACTTTGTTAAACAAAATGAATAAAAAAATAACTATAATAGGTTCTGGATTTTCCTCCCTTGCAGCAGCTTCATATCTAGCACAAGCAGGAAATACTGTCACTGTTTATGAAAAAAATAATTCTATAGGAGGGCGTGCACGACAGTTAAAAAAAGAAGGTTTCACATTTGATATAGGCCCCACTTGGTACTGGATGCCAGATGTTTTTGAACGTTTTTTTAATGACTTCGGAAAAGCGCCATCTAATTATTATGAGTTGATAAAGCTAAGCCCCGCATATAGTGTTTATTTTGGAAATAATGACTTCATAACCATTGAAGACACACTAGATAAAATATGTAATGCTTTTGAAGCAGAAGAAAAAGGAAGCTCTTTAAAACTCAAAGCTTTTATGAAGAAAGCTCTAGATAATTATAATATTGCAATAAAAGATTTAGTTTATAGACCTGGCGTTTCACCTCTAGAACTTGTTACTCCTGTGACCATGAAAAAAGTGGGACAGTTTTTTAGCACAATTAGCAAAGAAGTGTGTAAAGAATTTTCAAATCCAAGACTTGTTTCAATATTAGAATTTCCCGTTCTTTTCTTAGGAGCCAAGCCTTCAAACACACCAGCATTTTACAGCTTTATGAATTATGCGGATTTTGGTCTTGGCACATTTCACCCAGTTAACGGGATGTTTTCTGTTATTAAAGGAATGAAAGATTTAGCAGAAAGCTTGGGAGTTGTAATTAAAACAAATCAAAACGTAAGTAACATAATAGTAGAAAATGGCACTGCTACTGCTATAAAAGTGAATGACCAAATTATAAAAAGCGATATAACCCTAAGCGGAGCAGATTACCATCATACCGAAACATTACTACCTCAAAAATATAGGCAATATTCAGAGGCATATTGGGAACGAAAAACTTTTGCTCCTTCATCATTGTTATTTTACGTTGGTTTTGATAAGAAAATTAAAAATGTAGAACACCATACATTATTTTTTGATGTTAATTTTGAAAAACATGCTGAGGAAATTTATGATACCCCAGCATGGCCAAAAGATCCATTATTTTATGCAAGCTTTCCATCCAAAACTGATAGTAATTCAGCACCCGATGGAAAAGAAGCTGGAATATTTTTAATTCCTTTAGCGCCAGGTTTAGAAGATACAGCTGCACTTCGAGAAAAATTTTATGATAAAATTATGAGCCGTTTTGAAGTACTCACAGGTCAAGAAGTAAAAAAACATGTTATATTTAAAGAGTCCTTTTGTATAAATGATTTTATTAAAGATTATAACTCATATAAAGGTAATGCATATGGATTGGCTAATACGCTTTTACAAACCGCATTCTTGAGACCAAAATTAAAAAGTAAAAAAGTAAAAAACCTGTATTTTACAGGACAGTTAAGTGTTCCTGGACCTGGCGTTCCTCCTTCTCTAATTTCTGGAAAATTAGTAGCAGGACTTATCGAAAAAAATTGATAGCATTTTGAAACAAATTTTTGACATTGTATCTAGAGAGTGTAGCCAAAAGGTAACGACTGCATATAGCACGTCATTTTCTATGGCAACAAAAATGCTTGCACCTAGCATAAGACAAGACATTTATAATATTTATGGTTTTGTGCGCTTTGCAGATGAAATTGTAGACTCTTTTCATGACTATGATAAAGAAACACTTTTTAATAGATTTGAAGAAAACTTACACTATGCATTAAATGAAAAAATAAGTTTAAACCCAATATTAAATTCTTTTCAAGAAACAGTTCATAAATACGCCATTGACCTTGATTCTATTAACGCTTTTATGAAGAGTATGCGATTAGACTTATCAAAAAACACTTACAAAACCGAAGAGGAATACAACAGCTACATTTACGGCTCTGCAGATGTCGTTGGACTTATGTGTTTAAAAGTTTTCGTAAAGGGAGATATCATCAAGTACAATGAATTAAAAGAATATGCAATGGCGCTAGGTTCTGCATTTCAGAAAGTGAATTTTTTAAGAGATTTAAAGGAAGACTTCGAAGGATTAAGTCGTACTTATTTTCCAAATACAAATTTGGAAGCATTAGACGAAATATCAAAGCAAATTATTATTGACGACATTGAAGGTGATTTTAAAAAAGGATATGAGGGCATTTTAATGTTGCCCACTGAAGCAAAATTTGGAGTATTTATGGCATATCGCTACTATCGTAGGTTATTAAAAAAACTACAAAACACCCCAGCATTAGAAATTAAAAATACACGCATTAGAGTTCCTGATTATGAAAAATTTGGATTACTTACTCGTAGCTATGTTAAGTATCAATTGAAATTAGTCAAATAATTATAGCTCAAAATCATTAAAATTTCCGAAGTCAATTTTAAATAAAAAATGAAAATAAGAGTATGAATGCAGTGTACTGGGTATTAATTTATCTTATAACTTTTTTGATTATGGAATTTATGGCTTGGGCAACACATAAATATGTGATGCACGGTTTTTTATGGAGTCTTCACAAAGACCATCATCATAAAGACCACTCTAGCTGGTGGGAACGTAATGATTTTTTCTTTATTTTTTATGCAGGAATCAGTATTGGCTGCTTTATTGGGTGGCAGTATTATGGATTTTGGGCGGGATTACCAATAGGGCTTGGTATTTTTTCTTACGGAGTAGCCTATTTTATGGTTCATGATATTTTTATACATCAGCGGTTTAAGTTATTCAGAAATGCCAATAATAGATATGCAAAAGGAATTCGTAGAGCACATAAAATGCACCATAAACATTTAGGAAAAGATAAAGGCGAATGTTTTGGAATGCTTGTCCCGCCTATGAAATATTTCAAAAAATAATAAAATTGCTTTATGAAATATCTTTATCTCTATTTAAATATAGGTTCATTTATAATTCCTTTTTTATTTAGTTTTTATCCTAAATTTCAATTTTATAAAAAGTGGCAAGGTCTTTTTATAGGCATTGCTATAATGATGGCTTTTTTTATCCCGTGGGATATAATCTTTACAATTAATGGAATATGGGGGTTTAATGAAACTTATATTTCGGGTTACAAAATTCTTAATTTACCTATAGAAGAGTGGTTATTCTTTATCTGCATACCCTATGCATGTCTTTTTACCCATTACTCACTAAATTATTTTTATCCTAATCTTGCTTTTTCTACTAAAGCAACATCGATAATTTATGTAACTCTTAATTGTATTCTCATAATTACATTGTGGTATAATTTTGATAAATGGTACACGCTAATTAATTTTTTATATGTAATTGTATTATTAGGTTTAGTTTATAATTATAATATAAAACTCTTAGCTAAATTTTTACCCACGTTTTTAGTTATTTTAATCCCTTTTTTTTTTATAAACGGTGTACTCACGGGCAGTTTTATAGACAATCAAGTTGTGTGGTATAACAATACAGAGAATCTAGGAATACGCATGTTTACAATACCTATTGAAGACAGTGTTTATGCATTAGGAATGTTGTTAACAGTATTTGTAATAGTAGAATATTTTGAACGACAAAAAAGTGCTTTATAATGATGACTATCTCTCTATTTCGGTAGTAAGCAGTGCTCTTACTTTTTTACTATTCCACGATGCTGCACCTACTTTTTCAATGAGAATCTCTCCCTTTTTTGAAACTACATATGTAGTAGGCAATGCTTGAGAGGAGAATACTTCTGGAGCTTTTTGAGTTTGAATGAAAACCGGAAAGGTATATCCCTTATCTTTCATAAATTTTTTAATCTTAGCTGGTTTTTCTGCGGAAATAAAATAAAAATCAACCCTATCACCATAATCATTATATAAGCGTTGCATGGAAGGCATTTCGGCTACACACGGTGGACACCACGTTGCCCATAAATTAATTAAAGCTACGTTTCCTTTTGATTCAGACAAATTTTTAATAATTCCGTTGTTTGTTTCTAATTCCCAATCATATTTTTCAACAGAAACTCTTTCATCCTCAGAAATTTCAGAAGGACTAAATGATATTATACGCTGTGCAAAAACTTGAATAGGCATTCTGGTTTGTGGAATAATCAATAATCCTAATACTATTAAGAAGAGAAGATTTCCCCAATGTTTTTTAAAAAATTTCATAGTAGGCTGTAAATTTTGATTGCTATAATAAAGTCGAGATTAAAATTTTAACTTACGAGTTATAGATTACAATTTGTAGTATAAAAAAAACCCACATTTCTGTGGGCTTAGATATTTAATATTGCTGAATAAAATTAAGCATTTTGTTCTTTAATCAAATTTAAAGCACTTCCCTTTCTGTACCATTCTATTTGTGCAGCATTATATGTGTGATTTACTTTAATTGTATCTTTATTACCATCTTTATGCACAATCTCTACTGTTAATGGAGTATCTGGCGTAAAATCTGCAATATCAACAAAATTAAAGGTATCATCCTCTTGAATTAAATCGTAATCTGCTTCGTTTGCAAAGGTTAATCCTAGCATACCTTGCTTTTTAAGATTAGTTTCATGAATACGTGCAAAACTTTTTACAATTACCGCAGCAACACCTAAATGACGTGGCTCCATTGCTGCATGCTCTCTTGAAGAACCTTCACCATAATTGTGGTCACCCACTACTACCGTGTAAATACCAGCTTTTTTGTACTCACGTTGTGTATCTGGCACTCCACCAAACTCACCTGTTAATTGATTTTTAACAAAGTTTGTTTTCTTTCCAAATGCATTTACTGCACCTATTAAACAGTTATTTGAGATATTATCTAAGTGCCCTCTAAAACGTAACCAAGGACCTGCCATAGAAATATGGTCTGTCGTACATTTTCCAAACGCTTTGATTAACAATTTCATCCCTTGCATATCACTATCCTTGATGGGAGTAAATGGGGTTAATAATTGTAAACGCTCACTTGAAGAACTTACCTTTACCTCAATACCACTACCATCCTCGTGTGGCGCAACATAACCATTATCTTTTACTTCAAAACCTTTAGGTGGTAATTCCCATCCTGTAGGCTCATCAAGTTTAACCTCTTGACCATCTTCATTTAAAAGTGTATCTGTCATAGGGTTAAAATCTAAACGACCTGAAAGCGCAATAGCTGCTGTTAACTCTGGTGATGCTACAAAGGCATGTGTATTAGGGTTACCATCTGCACGTTTTGCAAAATTTCGGTTAAAGGAATGTACAATACTATTTTTAGGTGCATTCTTTGGGTCGTCGTAACGAGCCCATTGCCCTATACATGGTCCACATGCATTTGTAAATATTGTTGAACCAAGTTCTTCAAATAAACCTAAAATACCATCACGCTCAGTTGTATATCTTACCTGTTCTGAACCTGGATTAATCCCTAATGAAGTTTTTAACTTAAGCCCTTTGTCTAATGCTTGCTTTGCTATTGAAGATGCTCTTGATAAATCTTCATAAGAAGAGTTTGTACAAGAACCTATCAAACTCCACTCAACTTGCATAGGCCAGTCATTCTTAGTTGCTTTTGCAGTCATATCTTTCCCTACTTGTGTAGAAAGATCTGGTGTAAAAGGTCCATTTAAGAGTGGTCCTAATTCAGATAAATTAATTTCGATAACTTGATCAAAATACTGCTCCGGGTTTTCATAAACTTCCTTATCAGCTGTTAAGTAAGGCCTTACTTTGTTTGCAGCATCTGCAACATCTGCACGGTCTGTAGCTCTCAAGTAACGTTCCATAGAATCATCGTAACCAAAAGTTGAAGTCGTCGCTCCTATTTCGGCTCCCATGTTACATATAGTCCCCTTACCAGTACACGACATTGCCGTTGCACCAGGTCCAAAATATTCAACAACAGCACCTGTTCCTCCTTTAGCAGTTAGAATTTCAGCTACCTTTAAAATTACGTCTTTTGGCGCAGTCCATCCACTTAATTTTCCTGTCAACTTTACTCCTATTAACTTCGGAAATTTTAGTTCCCAAGCCATTCCTGCCATTACATCAACAGCATCTGCTCCACCTACTCCAATGGCAATCATTCCTAAACCACCTGCATTTACAGTGTGACTATCTGTTCCAATCATCATTCCTCCAGGAAATGCATAATTTTCTAAAACTACTTGATGAATAATTCCTGCACCTGGTGCCCAGAAACCAATTCCAAATTTATTTGAAACTGATCCTAAGAAATCAAATACTTCATTACTTGTTTCATTAGCTCTTTTTAAATCTTGCTTTGCACCTTGCTTTGCTTGAATTAAGTGGTCACAATGAACTGTTGTAGGAACAGCTACATTATCCTTACCAGCCTGCATAAACTGTAATAAAGCCATCTGTGCGGTGGCATCTTGACACGCAATACGGTCTGGAGCAAAGTCTACATAATCCTTACCTCTTGTAAATGCTTTTGATGGTGTTCCATCCCATAGGTGATTATATAATATTTTTTCAGAAAGTGTCAACGGTTTCCCTACAACTTCACGTGCTTTATCTACACGCTCAGCCATCTGGGCGTACACTTTTTTTATCATGTCAATATCGAATGCCATATTCTTTTCTGTTTTAGTTTTTATGTGTAATTACCTGCAATCTCTTTAATTACAAGTGTTGCGAAGGTACAAAAAATTGAAATAAATTAAAAATACTCCAACATATTTGACAAATACATGCGAATTATTTAAAGTTTGATGACAATTTATTTCAAATTTTGAAGATATGATAATTTTAGACAGTTGAAATTATCATATTAGCAATTTAATTTATGAAAAATGAAATGTAAGTTTAAAATTAATCTAGCTTAGATTTTTTTTTAGCTTCAGTAAAAATTACTCCAGTTAAAACTCTACTTAAAAAACAACCTATTGAAATAAGAAAAAACAAAAGATAAAATCTCAAATTCTTGTTTAAAATAATCTGTGTAATGATCACAAAAGAAAAGATAACAATAATATAGGGAGGAAAAAATTTTGAAAGAATACATAGCCCTTAAAATTCTTTTGATGAAAGCAAGTTACTTTTTAAAAGCTTTTACAATCGCAATCAGAATACCAGCAAATAATAAAATAACACCTATCCCTAAAATTAATGGTGCTTGTAGGAGTCCTATCCCTAAATGCATTAATTTAAAAAAAGCACCTATAATGATTAGAATTGCTCCTATTAATGCGAGTTTATATTGCAATTGAAGATTTTTCATAAGAATGTAATTTTAACAAAAATATAATATTAGCATCTTAACATATAAGCCTATCTAATATAAACAATATATAAAATCGGTTCAAAGAGGAATATTCTGTTGTTGATTATATTAGCAAGGCTAAAATAAACTAGTAATAATCTCTTCAATAGAAAGCCCTTCGGCTTCGGCTTTATAATTTTTAATCATTCTATGCCTTAAAATACCAATTGCTACTTTTTGCACATCAGCAATATCTGGTGAAAATTTACCTTGCAGTGCTGCATTTGCTTTTGCTGCTAGTATGAGGTTCTGTGACGCACGAGGACCTGCTCCCCAGTCTATATAATTTTTTACAATCTCTGGTGCCGCTTGGCTTTTAGGTCTTGTTTTTCCTACAAGTGTTACGGCATATTCAATTACATTATCTGCTACAGGAATACGACGTATTAATTGTTGAAACTCTATAATTTCCTGCGCGCTAAATAATGAATTAACCGTTTCGGCTTTGCCTGCAGTTGTACTTTTTACAACTTCTACCTCTTCAGCAAATGTGGGGTAATCAAGATTAATCGCGAACATAAAGCGGTCTAATTGTGCTTCAGGTAAAGGGTAAGTTCCTTCTTGTTCAATAGGATTTTGTGTAGCTAAAACAAAATATGGCAAATCTAATTTATAGTTCTGCCCAGCAACGGTTACTGAACGTTCTTGCATTGCTTCAAGAAGTGCAGCTTGTGTTTTAGGTGGTGTACGGTTAATCTCGTCTGCAAGAATAATATTTGAAAAGATAGG
Organism: Patiriisocius marinistellae; assembly: GCF_009014635.1. Taxonomy (GTDB): domain Bacteria; phylum Bacteroidota; class Bacteroidia; order Flavobacteriales; family Flavobacteriaceae; genus Patiriisocius; species Patiriisocius marinistellae. Next base: position 171,880 of record NZ_BKCF01000004.1, read on the forward strand.
GCCCTTAATAAATTTAAAGGTTCTATTTTCATCTAATATTTCAGAACCAAGAATATCACTTGGCATCAAATCTGGAGTAAACTGTATTCTTTTAAACTGCAGTCCTAGTGCTTGAGAAACTGTATTTACAAGTAATGTTTTTGCAAGACCTGGCACACCAATTAAAAGCGCATGACCTCCAGAAAAAACTGACAATAATACCTGTTCAACAACGGCATCTTGACCTACAATTACTTTTTTTATTTCTTGCCTTAAGGCATCATATTTTGATACAAGCTGTTTTACTGCTGCTACGTCTGACATAGGTTTACTTTAATTTTTTAGTCCAATTGCTGGCAAATTCGCAATCTTTGTAATCTTTGTCGACACTTATATAAGTGTCTTTAATTTTTTTGTTCTGCCACTTTTCAATTGTGTTTATCTGTTTTTGACGTAATGCAAGTTCCTTTATTTTTTCATAATCCTTAATGAAATCTGCAGGATGCTCATCGTATCTATTTGTAACTGTTAAAAACTTGAACGTCTTTTTTCCTGTTCTATCTTGATCTACAAATACTTTTGAAACTTCTCCCTCTTGCAAGTTATAAACTTGTGCTCCAAGTGTAGGGTCCATTTTTGTTAAATCAAAGCGCGTATCTTGATTTGATGGATTTACTAGTTGACCTCCATTATTTCGTGTTTCTTTTTGATCTGAATATAAGCGCGCTGCATCACCAAAAGAGATACTGTCATTAATAATATTCTCTCTTATTTTATCAACTTTTTCTTTTGCTTTATCAATTGTCGCTTGCGATAATTCTGGGAATAAAATGATGTGTCTTACATCTACTTCTTGTCCTTTAATCTTATCTACTTTAAGAATATGAAAACCAAAGTCTGTTTCAAAAGGCTCACTAACCTCTCCTTCTAACAATGAAAATGCAACATCTTTAAATTCTTTAGCATAAGGATCACCTCGTCTAAAACTAGGTAATAAACCTCCCGTAGCTGCAGCACCATCTTTAGAATACAAAACTGCCTTTGTAGCAAAACTAGCCCCGTTTTCAACAATATCTGCTCTAAACTCGTTTAGCCTATCAATAACCGCTTGCTTAGCTTCTTTTGTAACTTCAGGCTCAATAACTATTTGGGCTATCTCTACCTCGGCACTAAATACTGGGCGTTCATCTTCTGGAATATTGTAAAAAAATTGTCTAACTTCCTCTGGAGTAACTTCTGCATTTTCTACAACTTTAGCTTGCATTCTATTTGCTAGCTCAATATCTTTTTTAGCTTTAAGGAGATCATTTTTAAGCTCTGTAATATTATCTTTTCTGTAATATTCAACTACTTTTTCTTCACTCCCTAACTGACCTACCATATATTCAACAAGTTGATCTACTTGAGGATTAATTTCTGTATCACTAACTAATATACTATCTACACGAGCTTGATGAATATATAATTTATCTTCCATTAATTTACCTAAGAGTTGACATCTAGAAATGTCTGCAGTGGAAACACCTGTTTGTTCAAACTCTAGATAACTTTTGTCAATATCGCTATCAAGAATTACATATTCACCCACAACCGCAGCAACACCCTCAGCTTTAAACCTTTTAAAAGGTACAATTGTATCCTTTAAATTAGTTGGTTTTTTATCTAGTATTAACTCTGTTTCTTTGGCAACTCCTGTGCTATCAACTTGAATAACTTCTTGCGCAAATACAATTGATTGGGTTAATAGAATAATAGCAATTGCAATTTTATTTAGGTGTGTAAATTTCAAATTTTTTGTTTTTAATAGCATCTTTCGTAATATCTCTTTCTAATTTTTTAATCAACTCTAATTTTCTTTTACTCAGTATAATTTGACTAATTGTAGGTTTTATATACTCTAATGGCGCAATATCATTGGGTTCAAGTACATCTATAATTTTCACCAAATATACTCCTAATGAATCTTCTAATTGTGAAAATTGAGACTTTTTTAGCACTGTTTCACTTTGAGCTTGGATGACTGGCAATTGTTTTAAAAGGGCTTCTCTTTTAACCCATATAGAGTCATTTAAATTTTGAGATTTAAACTGTAAGCTCACTTTAATTAATCCTTGTTTATCTACTTTATTAAAACGAGTAAATTGTTGCTTCGTTTCAGAAAGGTTAGCAAAATTTTTATTTAAGTGCAGGTAACGCAGTTTATATAAAGATTCTTTAAGTTTAAAGTTTTCTTTATTTCCCTCGTAATATAATTTATATTCTTTTTCAGAAATAACACTATCTAGCTGTTGTGTCGCAACCGCACCTTTATATGCTTCTGTTAATAAATCGTTTTTATAATCCTCAACAAGCCTATTGTACGTAGCAAGTTGCTCTGCTGGCAAATTAATATTTGCTTGATTTATTAACAATTGCTGTGTTGCCCATCTATTTATATAATTATTGATAATTGTTATACTATCTTCCTTTGAAATAGCATCATTAATTAAACCCTCAATATCCTCTTTATATAAAAAAACTTTATCAACTCGAGCAACTGGCTCCTCTTTACTAGCGCTGTTCAAAAAATCACAGGAAGTAAAAAAAAAAATAGATATTATTATGAAAAGGCTATATCTCATTATTTTTCAATACTTTTCTTAACTTTTTTTAATTGCTTTTTATTTACCTCAACATTATATTTTTTACGTAGATTATTCATCCATTCTTTTTCAATAACACCTTGATACTCATTTAATATTTTTCCTTTAACTTCATCAAATGTTTTTTGTGTAGCGGGTAATATTTCGTTTATTTTTAATATTCTATATGAATCTCCTACTTTGAAAATTTCGCTAATTCCTTTTTCAAATTTAAAGTCTGTTGGTAAATTTGAATCTCCACTCTCATAAACTCTTTCTGTAATTAACACATTTACTTTTTGTCCACTGTTCAAAGACTCCTTTACCTTTTCAGAAATCATACCATTAGTAAGTAATTTTCTGGCTTTCTCAAGTATTTCTTTATTACTTCCAGAGAACTCAGTTCCTTTTACACGATTTTGCCATTGGTATTTAGACGCTACCTTGTTGTAAAAATTTCTAACACCTATTGTATCATTTGCAGCTTTTTTCCATATGTTTTTCTGCATAACATCAAAAATTAAAAGACCATCTCTGTACTCCTGGACTACAGCACCATATTCTGGGTTTTCTTCTTCTAACTTCATTTTAAAATATTCAGTTAATTGTTTTGACTCAAAAAGCTTATAAAGATTATTAATTACCTGCTCTTTTGAGTCAATCAATATTATACTTGACTGGTTGTTCACTATAAAGTTTAAAAAATCATTGAAATAGATTTTTTTATCCCCACCTATATTTAATAACAATTTATTCTCTGCTCCTTTCAAAGTATCTAACTCCCATTTTCTTCTAAAAATATCATCTGAAATATGATCTTTTAAATCATCCATATAATCATTCAATGTCACTCCATATTTATCTATTATTTTTTTATTTACTGATGACTCTATGACCTTAGACCTATCACCGCGTTCAATTCTTTTTAATAAATCTTCTTTCTGTTCTTCGTATGTTTTTGAAGGAACATGCTCTTCAAGACGAATTACATGCCACCCAAAATTAGTTTTTACTGGTTTTGAAATTTCACCAACTTCCAATTTATAAACTACATCTTCAAATTCAGTAGATCTTAATTGCCCACGTTTAAACATTTTTAAAAGACCACCCTTCGCACCAGAGTTTTTATCATCAGAAAACTCTTTTGCTAATGAAGAAAAATCACCACCTTGCTCCAGTAATTGGTAAATTTCGTTGATTCTCTTTTCAGCATCAATATCATTACCATCTTTGATTAAAATCATAATATGCGATGCTATCACAGGGTCGCTTGAAGGCCTTCTGTCATTGACACTAATTATATGGTAACCAAAACTTGACCTAACAATTTGCGAAATATCACCCTTTTTAGTTTTATACGCCATATTTTCAAAAGGGTATACCATTGAAAAAGCTGTAAAATACCCTAATGCCCCTCCACGTTTTGCCGCTCCAGGCTCTTCAGAATATTCAGTTACTAACTTTTTAAAATCTTCTCCAGAAAGAGCCCTGGCACGTGCTTCACTAATTTTATTATATGCTGTAAGCGTATCTTGAGGAGAAGCATCATAACCAACTTTGATTAAAATATGGTCTGCATTTATCTCTTCTTTAGATCTTTCATAAGCCTCAAGCGCTAAATTTTCAGTCACTTGAGTTTCATAAATATAGTTTCTAGATAACTGATCACGGTATTTTTCAAACTCACGCTTATACACTTTATCCTTATCTAAACCCTGCGCATAAGCCTCAGTGACTTTAAGCTTATAATCAATAAACAAATCTAAATATCCATCTACAGATTTTTGCTTTTCATCTTTGACTAAATCTAGATTTTTTTTGTAAACATTTATAAACTCCTGACTATAAACAGGCTTTCCATCAATTGTCATTAAAACATCCTTATTTTTCTGTGCATAAGCACTAAAAATAGTTGCGAGAAAAACTAAGAGAATTACATTTTTATTCATAGTATTTTTTAATCTGAGCCTAAACAATTTTTAATTTTGCAAAAATAACAATTTAACAGCGCTACACAAATGAGTTACACTAACGTTAAAGCAATAATATTAGTCTATCTTCTTCTGAAATTTTAAATATATTTACAATACAACTAACCATTACAAAAATGAATTACGAGACTAAAGTTATTATTGAAAAACCTATTTCTGAAGTCATAGAAAAACTTGACAATCCAGAAAACATGAAACACTGGCAAAGAGGTTTTATTAGTTACAAAATACTAAATCAAAACACTCCAGGTACTGCAGGAGCCCAAATGGAATTACGCTATAAAATGGGAAAAAGAGATATGACCATGACCGAAACAATTATAAAGAATAACTTCCCGTCAGAATTTCATGCTAGTTATGACACAGGCACAGCCAAAAATATTCAGAAAAACTACTTTACCGCAATTGATAAAAATACAACTCAATGGCTGAGTGAATCACAATTTATATTCAATAACTTTATGATGAAAGCAATGGGCTTTCTTATGCCCAAAGCATTTAAAAAGCAGTCTCAAAAATATTTAAATGATTTTAAAAATTTTGTAGAAAACGGGACATCAGTTGCAGATAAATAGATTAAAAGCGCTGCAGAAATAAAACAAATAAAAATGAGTCAAAGAATAAAAATGATTTGGGATTTCAAAGGTCCCAATGCTTCAAAAATTGCATCACACCATGTAATTCACCTTAATGAATTTGCTATCACCGAAAGTCTTGAAAACACAATCTGTGATGTTGAAAAATTAAGTGATGTGCATCATATTGCTTACATGGTTATCGACGAAGAAAACATGCAAGACTTAAGAGCGCGATTAAAACCTAACCGAGGTCAATTATATAAAGAGTAGTATTTAATAAAATTAAGTATTACATGTTTATCTAAAATTTCCGAAGAAAATCTAAATCATATTATTATAAATTGACACATTTTCCATAAACTATTAACTTACCCCTACTCTATCATTTTATAGAGTTTAAAGACATACATTTTTTAAATTTATAATTGAACTAAAAAATACCCATTATTAGGTATTGTTCATAAAATTAAAAAATATTTTATTTGTCTTTAAACTTTTTAAAATGATGAAAACATTACAACTTACAATTTTCATAGCTTTTTTTGCTGTGTTATTTTCTTGCTCAGACGATGAAAATCCTGCTGATAACTTTTTAGGTACACAAGATGTTACTTTAACTCTCAACAACCAACCACATGAGCTAAAAGCTGGTGAATACTACCAGTCACAAAACGAAGCCAACTGTGAAATTACCGAAATTATGCACACTGGAAACTCAGTAGAGTTTGAATTTACCCTTGAAAACTCAAATGTTTTTGATAGATTCAGCTTTAATTATCGAAGTTCTTTCAATGGCGAACCAATTCCTGTTGGACAAACAGTTGAAAACCCATGGTTCTTTTCATTTTCTATGGCTCTTGCAAATGAAGATAATTATTACGTAGGATCATTGCTACAAGGAGAAAGCTACATTGGGCATACTGGATACCCAGATAATGCTATCGAAGTAATAATTGATAATATTACACTTGTGATCAATGAAAGAGTTTCAAATGGAAATGAAGAAGTTATTGATGGTGTTAGACAAGATTACCCATTTGAAAAAATAAGCGGAGTTCTTAATGTTGAATTTTCTAATGAAGCAGGAGAAAGTCAAAATGTAGAAATGGATTTTAATCTTGAGGGAGAGAATATAGTTATTGAGCCAGATAACAACATATTTACTGATCCAGGTGATGATGGTGGTAATGGAAATGGTGGCGGTGGAAATGGTGGCGGAGGCGCTGACTGTGATAATCTAGTTTACAGTGGACCAACTACAGGTCAAGATATGCAATGGTGCCAAGCTGCCCAACTTTACCAATGCTTAGGAGCAACGACTGAGCTTAATTATGTATGCGACGCACTTGCGCAATCTAACGTAAATTGTTCATATTGTAATTAATTATAGCAAATTTTAATCAAAGCTAATTTATTACTAAAAATACCCTATCTTATATAAGATAGGGTATTTTTCATTTTAGAAATATTTTACAAAAATAGTTTTAAAACTAGCGACTATAATTAGGTGACTCTTTTGTTATAGTTACATCATGTGGATGACTTTCATTAATTCCGCTAGCTGTAATTTTCACAAAGCGCCCCGTTTCTTTTAACGTCTCAATATCTTTTGAACCGCAATAGCCCATTCCAGCTCTAAGACCACCAATAAACTGTGTCATACTTTCAACAAGTTCACCTTTATATGGCACACGACCCACAATACCTTCAGGAACTAATTTTTTAATATCATCTTCAACATCTTGAAAATATCTATCCTTTGAGCCTTGCTTCATAGCCTCTACAGATCCCATTCCTCGGTAAGATTTAAACTTTCGACCTTCGTAGATAATTGTTTCACCAGGTGACTCTTTAGTTCCAGCTAATAATGAACCAAGCATTACACTGTCTGCTCCTGCTGCAATTGCTTTAGGAATATCTCCTGTGTAGCGTATTCCTCCATCTGCAATAACAGGTACACCACTTCCTTTAATAGCTGCTGCAACTTCAAGTACTGCTGAGAACTGCGGAAATCCAACTCCGGCAACTACGCGCGTTGTACAAATTGATCCTGGCCCTATTCCTACTTTAACAGCATCTGCACCTGCTTCTACTAAGTATTTAGCCGCATCTGCAGTTGCAATATTTCCAACAACTACATCTAGATTTGGAAATTTCTTTTTTACTTCTTTTAATACCATAACCACCCCTTTTGTGTGACCATGCGCAGTATCAATAATAACCGCATCTACTTGTGCATTTACTAATGCCTCTGCTCTTTCAACAGCATCTGCAGTAACACCAAGTGCCGCAGCAACTCTTAATCGACCAAAGGTATCTTTATTTGCTGTTGGCTTTAATGTAAGTTTTGTTATATCTCTAAATGTGATTAACCCAAGTAATTTACCTGCATCATCTACTACTGGCAACTTTTCAATTTTGTTTTTTTGAAGTATAAGCTCCGCTTCTTTTAATGATGTCCCTTCAGCAACAGTGACAAGGTTTTTAGTCGTCATTATATCATTCAACTTGCGCTCGTAGTCTTTCTCAAAACGCAAATCTCTATTAGTAACAATACCAATTAACATACCTGCATCATCAATAATAGGAATTCCACCTATACTGTATTCTCGCATTGTTTTTTGAGCATCACCCACAGTGTTATCTTTTTTCAAAGTAACAGGATCTTGAATCATACCACTCTCTGCACGTTTTACTTTACGCACCTCGGCAGCTTGTTGCTTGATGGTCATATTTTTATGCAACACACCAATACCTCCTTCACGTGCAATAGCAATAGCCATAGCACTCTCTGTCACCGTATCCATAGCTGCAGAGACGATAGGTACATTTAAAGTTATGTTCTTTGAAAATTTTGTTTTAATGGAGACTTCTCTCGGTAGAACTTCAGAAAAAGCGGGTACTAAAAGGACATCGTCATAAGTTAGTCCTTCTCCTAAAATTTTGTTTTCGTGTGCGGTCATTGCAATTAGTATTTACTTTCTAGAAGTAGTGAAAGTGGTTAACATATAATTGCGTGTAAAGGTACTATTATTAATTAAGTTTTTTAAATTACTTGATTAATACTTTGGCTCTTTTGAAATTTCAGAAGTTTTTAAAAAATTAATCCAATTTAAACTGCAACAATGCATACCAAGTACGTGGTTGGCTAGGTAAAATTCCTGGCCCGGGATACCCTGTTGCGCGTCTTGTAAAGTAACTATTATTTAGTACATTATTTATACCCGTTTCTAGTTTAAACCTATTGTAAGTGTACGATAACGACAGGTCTAGAATATCATACGCAGGAATCTCACCAATGATTCCGCTTTGACTTTCAAGGTCGCGAGGAGAATTTGTAGCATCAGTAAATTGTTTTGACAAATACGTATATTGAAGGCTTCCTAGAAAGTTTTTATATCCAAAACCAACACCCGTTTTTAAATTAAATTTAGGAATAAATTCAACCTCTTTTCCTTCTACATTTGTTTCTTGTGAAGACGTGTACTCACTTTCTGTCACTGCTAAATTTACAAATGTGTTCAGTCTAAATTTTTTGTTTTCTGAAATCGTTTCCCAAATATTCCAATCGATAAAACTTTCGATACCGTAAGTGATTGCATCGCCTATATTTCCACGAAATCTTTCTTCTTGAATGTCACTCACTTCTCTAACAATAACCCCTAACCTATCTTGGTAACTCAATAAAAATGCACCAACATCATAAGAAACATATTTTTTAAATCTCCCGCGAACCCCTAAATCAAAGGTGTAACCTTGCTCATCTGTAATATTTGGATCCACGCTAAATGAAGGATTAATAATACGAATATCATTAAATGTTACGGAGCGATAATTCTGGCTCAGGTTTCCATAAAACTCTGTTACTGACGTGGCTTTATAGCTTAAACCAACTCCAAACAAAACAAAGCTCCTATCAAATTCTCGATTGTCTGGCAATGTTTCATTTGTAATAGGGTTTCCTGCCAAGTCTAATATTATATTTTTGTACTCTCCTTCGCTTTGTGTCTTTATATATTCAACCCTAAAACCTGGTGTCACTGAAAATTTATCTGAAAGTTTAAAAATATTTTCACCAAAAAAAGCAAGGTTCAAGTTAGGAAATGTAAAGTCACTTTGTCTTGCGTAATCTGGATATGTTGCGGTTGCAAAATCAAAATTAGCATCAGTTCCATTTGTACCTGGACCTTGTTGTTCACTATTTTCAGATTGATAATATTTTGCTCCCAATAATAATGTACTCTCTTTTTCAAATAAATTATAGCGCGTCAATACTCGGGCTTCAGCTCCCCAATTATTGAAATTCCCCACGATAAGTTCGCGGGGCGCTTCGAGGTCATCATCTTGAGATACTCTATTTTCTCTAAAACCAACCGATTTTCGGGATGCATCCAAGGCAAAAAGGTTGAGACTAAAATCTGTTTTTTCTGAAATTTCATGCTCCAAACGTAGCGAGTATAATTTCCAATTAACATCAAACCAATTTCTTGTTCGATTGCTAAAAGTAGGGTCGGCTTCAAATTGAGCATCGGTTAAACCTCCCGGTTGTTGTGCCAGATAATCTAAATAGCTAAACTCAAAAGCAACTTTTGTTTTTTCAGAAAAACTATAATCAACATGTGCAAAAGCATTGTAAGAATCAAACTGAGAGTTAGGTCTAAAGTCATTCCCTTTTTTATAATTAAAGTAAGTGTAGTATCCCACTTTTCCCACGGTACCACTCAAGCTATTAAAACTTGTAAACAAATCATTGCTACCTAAAGATTGTCTTGAAATCCAAGCTATCTTTTTATCTTTTTCAGGCTGCTTTAATTTAAAATTAATCAATCCACCAAATTGTGTTCCGTATTGCAAGGAAGCCGCACCACGCACCACTTCAATCGACTCGATTGCCTCTGCTGGCGGCGTGTAATAACTCTCTGGATACCCAAGTACATCTGCCGAAATATCATAACCATTTTGTCTTGTATTAAAATTTGCACTACGGTTAGGGTTTAAACCACGACCACCAATATTTAACTGCAATCCAGCATCATTATTCTCATAAATATTAAGTCCAACAACCTGCGAATAAATTTGGCGTGCATTTCCACTGGCAAGGTTTGCAGTGAGATTTTCAACGAGAACGACTTCGGTTTTTTTACCAGCGTAAATTGCAGTGCCTTCCACTTCTCTTAATTGACGAAGGGCAAATATGCGTTCTTTACGTTTTGTTATTAAAACTTCAGAGAGTTGTTCTCCCAATAGTGGTAATTCAATGATAATATTTTTGTCTTCGGAAACGGTAAGCATCATTTCCACTACTTCAAATTCAAAAGAAAATGCAACCAATTGATAATTTCCACTTGGTAAATTACTGAAACTAAATACCCCTAAAGCATCTGTTGTTTTTGAAATACCAAGTTGTGTTACATAAACCTCAGCATTCTCAATTGCCGAAGCTCCATCTTGCGAAACTACTTTCCCAGATAATTGATATTGAGCTGTTGCTATAAACGAAACCGTAAATAACATTACAAATAAAATACGCTTAAAAAATAAGGTCAACATTTATACTTATTATTTATTATTATAATCCTTTAATCTCATCACCAAAAGGCAATAAGAAGTCTCTAGGTTTGAAGGTTTCTTTAACTTTCAATAAATTAACTGATGGGTCCACAAACGATTGACTCAAGCGCCCATTAATCGCCACATAACTTTCTACATAAACTTCAATATTATTTTGACCTTGTGCTGCAAAATAATCGCCAAGAAAATGTGCATATTGAATGATAAAATCTGGCTGTGTACTCATTTGTTTTTCTTGAAAAGATGTCAAAAAATCTGAATTATTTACAAGAAATTGGCTTCCCGTATTTGAATTCTTAATTTTAAATTGGGCATAACCAGCTTTCTCCATTAACATTACCCGCCACGAAAAACGATACCCTTCTTCTGTCCAAAAAAGCTCACCGGGATACGCTAAATATCGCCACGGCAAAAGTACTTGAATAAGCAAGAAAAAAGCCACAATTACTACAGACATTTTAGAGTTAAATAGATATGCACTGGAAGTTATATTATTTTGAATTTTAGCTTCGGAAATTTTAAACAATTTAGAAATACCGTTAATAATTTTTTGATGAAACGAAGCATCAAAAAAGATTAAAGCACTTACTATCATGACAAAAGGAAATACACCAATAGGGAATAAAACTCGTGTTAAAACATGAAAAACAATTACTAAGAAGAACGCTACTTTCCTAGTGGGTTTATATAAAAGTAGAAATGGTATCATTAAATCGTATAACATTCCACCCCAACTAAAGACATAATGAAGCCACTCTTGTTGTAGCACATTTCCGAAGAAAGGGATATCATATTTTGAGGGCAACCAAATCTTTAATGGCATTGCTTCTAGCAACCAATCACTATTTAACTTTGCTAATCCTGCGTAGAAATAAACTATAAATAGTAACGCTTTAATTACATCAATAGTCCAGCGAGGTACTGTTGCAAAATGACGATTTTTGTTTTGGTAAGCATCAATTGAAAAATAAGCATTTGCTGGCAAAAACATGAGCAAAAAGGCCATACAACTTATAAAGTAATAGTGATTAAGATATGTTGTTTTGTCAATGAGTTCAATGTAAGTAAAGCTTAAAAAAAATATAATACTAGCGATCCTATATTTAAAACCTAGCGCAACACAAAGCGCAGCGATACCGCAGATAATAAAAAGCGCATAATTATATACCCCTAAAGTTTGTACCCACTCAAAACCAAAGTATTTAAAATGAAATGATGGTTCATTATAAAGTGTTTTTATCCATCCATTTGCCCAAAATCTAATAATATTATACACCATCATCAACCCAAAGAAAATACGAAAGACTGCCAACGGGGCAGCCTTTATATGTGTATTTAAATATGTGTTGAGTGTTTTGATATATAATTATGGATTAATCGCCATCTGCATCCACATAATTAACATTGATGCTTAATGCCTGTAACATATCTACTTTTATTAAAATAACGTTACGTTGCAACTCATCAAATGTTGTGGTCATTTGAGGGTTATCTTGAGTAATCTGTTCAACAAAGTTATTTGAAAGAGTTTCTATTTGATTACTTGCAGTTGCAAATTGATTATTAATTAATGTGCTTAAATCACTTCCATTTTTAACAACATTTAAAGCATCTAAATATGCTTTTAAACTTGGTCCTGTTGTTGTTCCATTACCGTTAAAAAAATTACGTGTGGCTTGTAATGCTTCTTCTAATAAGAGTTTTGAAATATCACTTTTATATAGCGCCTCTACGTTTTCTGGTAATGGATTTGAAGAAAAAACACCTGCTGGAATTCCTATTTTTCCAGCTCTTAATCCTTTTTCATAATAAAATATGTAAGCATTTACAGTTTGATCAACAGCACCTGATGCTGAAGAACTTGTATTTGAAACATATGTATCTCTAAAACTAGTGTTCCAATCTGTTAACACTTGACTTGTAAGATTTTTAATAGTTTGAGAAAGTGATTTCAAATATGTTTTATACCCATCTGCATTTGAATTTGTTGTGTAATGCACTATTATTTCCTCATCAGTCCCAAGACCATTTAACATGTAATCGATAGCTGGAAAACCTTGTGCGTCAATTGTAGAAGGTAGCTCAAAATTCCAAATTCCTTCTGTAATAAAACCTTGAATTTCTTGTGTATTTGTTGGATAAACATTTAATCTGTTTCTATAGTTTAAAGTTTCGGCTTTGCCAATTTCAAACATTGAAACTTTTTGAAAAGACTTATAAGCCTCAATCCATCTTTGTCTTAATAAAGTCAATTCATTAATTGAAGGTGATATATTAAATTGAGTAACGGCTTCATCAAATAATGATGTCTGTACTTCAAAGCTAGTGTAAGCAGGGATTATAATATTATCTGCCCAGTGTACTAACATCGCCCCTCTATCAAAATTATCATTAGTAGTTGTATCTGGCTCTGTGCTGTCATCAGTACCGCAAGATACACCTACAAAGAGCGCTGCTAAAAGATAAAATTTCCAAAACTTCATAACTCTTATTTTTTTTGCAAAATTAATAAAAAGCAACTGTTTGAAATTCAAAACAGTTGCTTTAACACATAAAACTAACTTTTTAATTCGTACTTGCAGCTTGTGCTACAGTAAAGCTATATTTTGCTGCAATAGCCTGAGAAATAGCATCTATTGTTTCTGTAGTAAGAGTCCAGAAACCGTTATTATCTTGGTCCACTAATTGACCTAAAAGATTATCCACGTCTGCTCTACTAAAAAGAGATTCATTACTTTGAGTATCTCTAGTAAAACGAAGGCTATAAACAAACCCATAAGCTTCAGAAAGCGCATGGAATGCACCTGTACGGTTACCATCTGCTATTTTATTTTTCCCTTGTTGTAAATAGAAAATACCTCGTATTGCGATAACTTCAGAAATTTTTTGGCGAATAATAGCAGCTTGCGCATCACGTACTTCGTAATTTTTTGCAACGATTGCAGCACGTCCTAGTTTAAAAGCATCAAAAATTTGTGCTGCAATAGTATTAAAATCTGGATCATCATTTACACGCCCCGTGTATTCATTTAAAAAACTATCATCATCACCAATTGTCAAGTTAGGATTAGCGGCATTAACAGATGTTCCATATATGTAACCATATGCTTCATCCCACTTATGTTCCATAGTAGTATAAGGACTATCACCGTCTGTAATACCATTATCGTTATTTTCCCTATTGTTTGCTTCATCAAGCACAGCAGTTCCTAGATAGTTGTTTAACATCTGGTCTGCCATAAGCGCACCTATAAGACTTTTTGCGAAAGCTTGATTAAATTCTAATCCATTACTGTTTACGTAACGTGTTCTATCTCCATCTGCTATTTGACCAGCAACACCTGGTTCTGCTAGTGTGTTTTGATTTGGAAATACCTCATTTACTTGTCCAGCAATGTAGCCATCAAATGTATTTTTTATCAATGTTGCTTCTGTACTATTAGCATTAAAAAAATCTTGCGAAGCTGCTACTTTACTTCTTACACTTTTATCTGAAGCATTTAGATCTGCATCGCTAAAATCATTTGCTCCTTCTACATGTGCAAACATTGATGATATTGAAGCCTCTGTAGCTGTGTCAAAATTTGTGAAAGCTGACACTGTTTCTTGCGCCATTAATATACGTGTAGTTTGCCCTGAGAAAGAAACTGTAGATTGATTATCTCTAGTAAATGTATAATTAGCTGGCGCTTCTACATTATTTTCTTCTAAAACTGCAGCATCATCATCTGACTGGCAAGAAATAAAAGTGGTTGCTGCAATTATTGAAAGGAATGCTAATTTTTTCATTTAGTATTTATTTAGACTGAATATAAATAGTTAATTATTTTCAGGTGCAAAAATAAATACAGATTATGGTTTAAGCAAGTTTATTTAGATTAAATCTAGATTAAATTTCTTCGGAAATATTAAACAACTAAAACACAATTTGTTATAACTAAAAAACCACCTTTATTATTAAAAAAAAAGTGGCTTTTCGAATTTTTAAGATGTTATTTAGACATCTCAGTCATCTCTTTTTGATATTTTAATCGCTGTAATTGTGCCCAGTCTAAAATGGCTTTGGTATCATCATCGCTTAAATCACCGTGTAACCAGGTGTAACTATCTAATGGCATTTCGCCATCTTCTACAAACTCAATAAGCTCATCAAGTTTGTGGTCTTTCTTTTTTGCTGAGTATGATTCCCAAGCCGAAACATTAAAATGCTTCTTTCCATCTCTTACATGGTCGTCTAACCAAAATGACGCCGGAGCAACCTCAGAATACCAAGGATATATTGTTTGGTCACTATGACAATCGTAACAATTTGTTTTAAAAACAGCAGCAAGTGCTGGTGACACTTGTGCTTCTTGCTCAAAATGGGCTACTGTCTCATAGCCGCTTTCATTTTTTTCAGGTCTATAGAATTGAATTAAAACCAAGGCTACTAAAGCAAAAATTAAAAAATATTTTACAAATTTCATAGTTTCAAAATTTAAAAAACAAAAATAGGTATTAATAAGAATAGCACTAATATATACAGTTTAAAAATTATTAAAACTTTTTAAAGTGTTTTCATATACTCAATAATAGCCTTTCTTATATCACTAGCAGGTTCAGTTGCCTTTGGAATGTAAACACTCTTTACGCCAGGATTTTTTTCGGTTAAAAATGGAATATCAAATCCTTTTAATAAAAAATCACTTAATGCAACAGTATAAATTTTAGTATTCTCAATAGGTTTTGATAGCGCTAACCAGTCACCGTTTTCAGATTTAGACAAATTATAACGTTGCAGATATGCGCCAGTTCCTGCTCTACTCTCTCCGTAACTTAATATTTCTTTTAATAAAGCTCCCGTCATTTCAACGCGCTGTACATTTCCGCCGAAAGGTAAAACTCTAAAAATATCAATGCTCGTAACATCTCCCTCCAGTTTATCATCTAATCTAAAAGAACCTCCATTAACAAAAGCCAATTCTGTTGGAGCATCAAACCCTTTTGCCATTGCTTCTGTAAAAAATGCCCCTAAATTAGACTGGGTACTTCTCCCTGTTTTATCTGTAGCATCAAGGGGTACTTTTGTAGTATAAATTATTTCGTCAGGATTGTCGATTACTTGTTTGATTTCGGTATTTAAAATGTTTTCCCATTTATCAACAATGGCTTTAACTCTTGGTAAAGAAGGGACTTTATCATTGATATCTACCAACTGAGAAGTTCTTGTTATTTGCTCCGTTTTTTTATTATAAGTAAGTGTGTGTACATAAATAGTTTTTGCATTTGCATCTGCTTTTGCGACAAAAGTATTTCCTGCTGGCACCATCATATTAACATGTTCATGTCCACCCATTATTAAATCTGTTTCAAGTAAATCTTCGGCAACCAGAATATCTTCCTCTATGGCAAGGTGTGTTAAACCTATAATAATATCACTTTTTGATTGCTGTAAAGAGGTATAGGCACTGCGAGCTTCTAATGAATAATCTGCGTAATACACATAATCCACAGGATTTGAGTCCACAGTAACACTATAAAAACCTAGACGTAAAGGATACTCCTCTCCTATCTCTATGTCGTAAAAAATAGTTTCAGGTATTCTAATGGAATCTCCATTTTTTACACGGTAAAAACTTTTAATATTATCACCTTTTTTCTGAAATACGTTTGCTGAAACCCATTCAAAATCTGATTCATTTAAGCGTTCTTGTAATTCAGACTCTTTTAAATCAAACTCATGATTACCGAAGGTAGCTAAATCAAATTCCATCGCATTCATCACTTCAATCATCTGCTTTCCTTTGACTCTCTTACCGTCAACTTTTAAAGTTCCCAATAACGATGGATTTAAAAAATCACCCGCCATTACTAAGTATGAATTTGGAAATTGCTTTTTTATCGAGTCACTAATATGAGCCACACGTGCCATCCCACCATATTGTCCACCACTCAAGGGCGCAATTTCATAAACGTCATTGACCTGGATTAACTTTATTGTAGTAATGTCATCATTCTTTACTTCAGGAATTTTAGCAGTTTTACAACCTTGAACTGTTGTTACTAACAAAAAAATTAAAAAAAGTATATGGAGAAAAGAGCTTTTATTCTTAAAATTAAAAAATGGAATATCTAAAAAGGGCTTTTTCATTCTATAAATTTGAAATTATATGAATCAATATTATTAAATTAAAATTTCCGAAGTAAAAAATGTTTAAATTTTAAATCATCACCGAGGAAAATTTAATTAATGATACATATTAAAAATTTTGCTAGCCTCATTATGTGCACTCTCAAAACTCATTGTTTTAATGTCGTTGGGTGCTTTTACGGTATTGAAATAGCTAAGCATTTTTTCGGTAGGCATGTTTCCTGTCAAATCATCTTTTGCCATTGGGCAACCTCCAAAACCTTGAATGGCACCATCAAATCTACGGCATCCAGCTTTATAGGCAGCATTTACTTTTTCATGCCACGCGGTTGGTGTTGTGTGTAAATGCGCACCAAATTCTATCGTAGGATATTTTTCAATCAAATTTGAAAAGAGATAATCAATAATTTCAGGAGTTGAGGAGCCCACTGTATCGCTTAGCGATAAAATTTTGACTCCCATACTCGCTAATTTTTCTGCCCATTCACCCACTATATCAACATTCCAAGGATCACCATAAGGATTTCCAAAACCCATTGACAAATAAGTTACTACCTCCTTATTATTAGCATCAGCAATATTCAAAATTTCTTGCAGCGTCTCAATAGACCTTGCTATAGTTCTATGCGTATTACGCATTTGAAAGTTTTCTGAAATTGAAAATGGATACCCTAAGTATTGAATTTCTTTATGCACAGAGGCCTCTTGGGCACCACGTACATTTGCCACTATTGCTAACAACTTACTTTTAGTTGCAGATAAATCAAGTTGAGACAATACCTGGGCTGTATCTACCATTTGCGGGATAGCCTTAGGTGAGACAAAACTTCCGAAGTCTATTGTATCAAAGCCACAGCGTAATAATGACTGGATATACTGAACTTTTTTTTCAGTAGGTATCCAATCCTTAATTCCCTGCATGGCGTCACGAGGACATTCTATAATTTTTACTTTTTGCATTAGTGTAAAGATAATTAGATATGAGCAAAAGTGTGACCTTCTAAGTTAAAAGTAAGTTACAAACGTTGTAATTATAAAAGTATAAATACGCCAATGCCTATAAAAACGACAATTTGCAACCATTTTAATATCACTCCTATCTTTTTATTTTTTTTTAAATATTTAGATATTCCTCCTGCGAGCAAAGCAATTAAACTAAAAATAATAAAGCTTATTGCCATAAAAGTTATTCCTAAAATAAATATTTGGGACACAGTCTCACCTTCTGGATTCCAAATGAAAGCTGGAAAAAAAGCAAGAAAAAAAATCATTACTTTAGGATTAAGAAGGTTCATAATAAAACCTTGCTTAAATAAAGAACCGTGAGATTTTTTAGGCGCATTTGATTCCATATTAATTGAAGCATCACTCTTAAAAACTTTGAAAGCTAAAAAGAACAAGTAAATAGCTCCAAAAACTTTAATTCCATAAAATAAAATCTCTGAAGTTGTAATTACTGCCGAAATTCCAAATGCTAGTAAACTTGTGTGAACAATACAACCGCTTATCAACCCAGCCGTAGTCGCAATACCGCTTTTTAATCCATTGACTAATGACTGTGTAAGCACATAAATGTTATCTGGTCCAGGTGATATAGCCAATGCTATGGTTGCAAGTGAGAATGAAAGGAGTGATTCGAGCATTTGTGAAATTGAATTTCTTAAGTACTTCTATTCAACAATGCATCATTTATATCCTTTATTAACTTAGGACCTTCGTAGATAAATCCTGTATATACTTGCACTAAATCTGCTCCAGCATCTAACTTTTCTAAAGCATCTTTTGCGCTGTGAATTCCACCTACTCCTATAATAGGAAACGCTTTATTACTTTTATCGGCTAGATATTTTATAACTCGTGTACTTTTATTTTTGATAGGTTGCCCGCTCAATCCTCCGTTGCCTATTTCTTGTAATTTTTCATCTGAAATTTTAAGCCCCGTTCTATCAATAGATGTATTACTCGCTATCACTCCGTCAAGTTTAGTTTCTAGAACTAAACCTACGATTTCATCAAGTTGCATATCGTTTAAATCTGGAGCAATTTTTAAGAGAATGGGTTTTTGCTTATCAAAAGTTTTGTTTGCTTTCTGTACAGCGCCAATTAGTTCTTCTAAATAATCTTTATCATTCAATTTTGCATGACTTCCCACATTAGGGCAACTTACATTAAGTACAAAATAATCAACATAGGGATGCAATGCATTGAAGCATGTAAAATAATCTGCTGTGTAATTTTCTGGTAATGTTTGGGTGTTTTTCCCAATATTTCCCCCTATGATTAATTTGCCTTTATTTTTCTTTAGCTGAAATATAGCGGCATCAAGCCCTTCGTTATTGAAACCCATTCGGTTAATAATACCTTTGTCATCTTGCAACCGAAATAATCGTTTTTTGGGATTCCCCTCTTGTCCTTTAGGGGTAATTGTTCCTATTTCGATAAAACCAAATCCAAAATTCGCAAGTTCATTATAAAGCACTGCATTTTTATCAAAACCTGCAGCTAGGCCCACGGGATTAGAAAATGTAAGGCCAAAAAGTTTTCTTTCTAATCTAGGATTATTAATTTGATATAAATTTCTGAAAAGTCCCCCTAACCCTATTTTATTTGCAAGCTTGATCATACTAAATGTCGCGTAATGCACTTTTTCTGGGTCAAATTTAAAAAGTAACGGACGGACAAGTGTTTTATACATAAGCTTAAAATCTTAGTGCAAAAATACAAATAAAAATTTTCTGAAATTAATTAGTCAACGTTACAAAAAAAGTACTAATTATCTTTATTTTGTAACTTGATGTTTAATTAAAAGATCCCTGCATGCGCGGGCACAATATGATAGAAAAAGACAAACTTATTAAGAGATTTATTAGTTACGTAACTGTTGATACAGAGAGTGACCCTGAAAGCAACACGACACCAAGTAGTGCTAAACAATGGGATTTAGCAAAAGCACTTGTAGAAGAGTTGAAGGAGATTGGACTAGAGGATGTCACTATTGACGAGAACGCATATATTATGGCAACACTCCCTAGTAATGTGGATCACGAGGTACCCGTTATTGGCTTTGTTTCGCACTTTGACACTACTCCAGACTTTACTGGAAAAGACGTAAAACCACAAATTGTGGAGAACTACGACGGAAAAGATATTATTCTTAATAAAGAACAAAATATTGTCTTATCCCCTGATTATTTTGAAGATCTACTATTATATAAAGGGCAAACCATAATTACAACAGATGGAACTACATTATTGGGTGCAGATGATAAAGCTGGTATTGCCGAAATAATTTCGGCAATGGAGTATCTAATAAAACACCCCGAGGTTAAACATGGTAAAATTAGAGTTGGCTTTACGCCAGATGAAGAAATTGGTCGTGGCGCACATAAATTTGATGTAAAAAAATTTGGCGCTGAGTGGGCATACACAATGGATGGAAGCCAAGTAGGTGAACTTGAATATGAAAACTTTAACGCTGCAGGTGCAGTTGTAACTATTAAAGGTAAGATTGTTCATCCAGGCTATGCAAAAGGCAAAATGGTAAATAGCATGTACATTGCTACAGATTATATTAACTCACTTCCTCGATTAGAAACACCAGAACATACAAGCGATAGAGAAGGTTTTTTCCACCTGTATAGTGTAAATGGAGAAGTAGATAGCACAAAATTACAGTATATCATTCGTGACCACGACAAAGAACATTTTGATGCACGCAAAGAAATGGTTCAAAAACTTGCTGACGAACTAAACCAGCAGTTTGAAAAAGAAGTTATTACTGTTGAGATTAATGATCAGTACTTTAATATGCGCGAAAAGATTGAACCCGTAATGCATATTGTTGATATTGCTGAAGAAGCAATGAAAAAAGCCGGAATCACACCACTAATTAAACCCATACGAGGAGGGACTGACGGTTCACAATTAAGCTTTATGGGACTTCCCTGCCCCAATATATTTGCGGGTGGTCACAATTTTCATGGAAGATTTGAATATGTACCTGTTGAATCAATGCAAAAAGCGATCGAGGTAATTGTGAATATTGCACAGTTGGTTGCTAAAGAAAAGCAACATTAAAGTCAGGAGTTTATACATTCAGAAAATTGAGAAATAATGAATTATAAAATAATCAAAGAGGAAACGGTATTTGATGATTTTTTCAAAATAAAAAAAGCTAAAATTGAACATGATTTATTTAACTCAAATGTTATTGAAGTAGATAGACTTAGTTTTGAAAGAGGAGATTCTGTCGCTATATTAATTTATGAGAAAGATACAGACTCATTATTATTCACAAATCAATTTAGATACCCTACTATCAAAGAAAACAATGGTTGGATAATTGAACTTACCGCAGGTACTTTAGAGACTGATGAAGAACCTGAGAAAAGAGTAAAAAAAGAAGTCGAAGAGGAAATAGGCTATCAGGTTAAAGAACTGGAATTCATAAATTCTTTTTTTGTTTCGCCAGGAGGGTCATCAGAAAGAATTTTTCTTTACTACTCTGAGGTCAACGCAGCAGATAAAGTTTTTAAAGGCGGAGGTATGAAGTATGAAAAGGAGGATATTCAGTTAATCAAAATTAAAACTAAAGAGGTAATCGAAGCATTAAATAATAACCTATTTAGAGATGCAAAAACTTTAATTGGAGTACAATGGTTTTTAGCTAATAAAAAAAATGAATATAAATTTGAAAATTTTTAAAACACTTAATAATCAAACGACGCATTAATAATCTCTGCCACATTTTCGCGTAAGCTAAAATCACTTTATTAAAATATACGTATAAAAAAAAACCTTCAGTTCTTACTGAAGGTTTTTTTTAAAATGCTAATCAATTATTTTTTGATAAGCTTATTTTCTTTAATTGGTTTGTTTAAAGCTAAACTCATTTCCATAGAAAGAGCTGAACGTTCAAACTTCATTTTACCAGCACCAGATTCTATTATACAGGTACCATCGTCATTAAGACTCATTATTTTACCATGCAATCCACTTTTAGTAACAACCTTATCACCTGTTTTAATTTCTTGAATATACTTTTTTTCTTTCTTTTGCTTCTGCATTGAAGGTCTTATCAAGAAAAAATACATTACTCCGAAAAGTAAAATTAGGGGAAGGAACTGTTCCATAAAGCTTGGGGAATCTTTGTTAAAAATTTATTTTGTCGCTGGTACTGCTGCTGCACCTTCTTTAGCTTGTACAAAAGCTTTGATCAACAAAGTCTCTTTTCCACCTTCAGTGTTGGCAGTAATTGTTACTGTCTTACTTACTTGGTTTTTACCACTACCGTTAAATTTAACTAATAACTCACCTGTCTCACCTGGAGCAACTGGCTTGTCTGTAAATGTAGGCACTGTACAACCACAACTACTTTTAGCATCAACAATTACTAAATTGCTGCTTCCTGTATTTTTAAATTTAAATATATGCTCAACTGCAGTTCCTTGTGCAATTTCTCCGAAATCATATTGCTTCTCATCAAAAGTCATTACTGGATATTCACCAGCTTTAGCATCACGATCTGCAGCTGCTGCTACGTTAGTCTCACTTACTTTGTCTGCTGCATTATCTTTGCAAGATGTAAATGCTAATAGTGCCATTACAGCTACCATTAAAATTGAATTTTTCATAGGAATTAAATTATGGTTAAAATTTTTGTTTTTCGAGGTGCTAAAATACTTAAAAATTTGCTTTTAGCGTAACCCACGACCAATTTTATGAATTTTTTGGGAAGCTTCAAATTCCTTTACAAGCTTGTCTAAAATTCCATTTATGAAGATGCTACTTTTAGGAGTTGAATATTCTTTTGCAATTTCTAAATACTCATTGATAGTTGCTCTCACAGGAATTGATGGAAAATATAAAAATTCTGAAATTCCTAATTTTAAAATTATCATATCCATTTCGGCAATACGTTCCTTGTCCCAATTTGGGGTTTTTCCTTCTACTGCCTCACTCAACACGTCGTCTTTTAGTATCACTTTACGGAATAAATCTAAGGCATATTGACGGTCATCATCATCTTTATAAAGACTTGGCATTAATATACTTCGTGCATTTTTCTCTGAAATTTTACCTAGCATTTTTGCAATAGCAGTATTGACAATTGGAAAATCATCAACCCACGTCAAACGTTTGTCTTCAATATAATCGTAATATTTTTCGTTTGGGGCTATTACTTTCTTAAACAATTTAGATACAAATTCTTGATCTTGTTTATAACTAACCTCTTTGAGTGAAATGTATTCCTTATAAAATTCTCGTTTACGTAAATCCTTTAATAAGATGGAGACATACTCATCATCCTGTTTCCAGTAGTTAAGTTTTTTGTTTTCTATGTAAGTCTGGAGGTCCTCATTACCCGTAATTAATGCAATCACTTCATTATTAATAAAGTTTTTACTGTAATTTTTTTCTTCTGAAGTTGCGAGGTGTTTTTTTTGCGATTTTATAAGAAAAGTAGCTTCTGCATCACGCATTTCAACTAGCAATTGTAGTGACAATGCATACAAATCCAGCATTTGGTCGATGCTGTAAAACATAAATTTTTCTTGTTTGTCCAGATCTGGATTTTCACTTTGGTTAAAAGCATATATACTTTGCATTACTTTTACCCTTATGTGTCTTCTTGTTAACATAGTTTGAAAGAACTTTTTTAATAAAAAACCGCACTAATCTATAGTGCGGTGTAAAGATATTGTTTTTTAAAAAATGTTTATGCTTTTTTTGTTTTTCTTGCATCAATTCTTGATTGTGCAATAGCTAATGCAGCAGCATGGGTGGTAACATTATTTTTCTCAGCATTTGTTAAAATCTCTAAAGTAGTGTTATAGATATTTTCAGTTTTACGAATAATCTCTTGTCTTCCGTAGTTTTCTAACTCTGCATATACATTAATAATACCTCCAGCGTTAATTAAAAAATCTGGTGCATAAACAATACCTCTCTTCCTTAATAACATACCATGTTTATTTTCTTCGGCTAGTTGATTGTTTGCAGCTCCTGCGATTACTTTAGCTTTTAATTGTGGGATTGATATATCGTTCACGGTTGCCCCCATAGCACAAGGTGCATAAATGTCCATCTCTTCTGCATGAAGATTGCTACCTCCATAAATTTCAACACTATATTTATCTCTAACTTCCTCCAAACGAGCTTGGTTAATGTCAGAAATCATCACCTTAGCACCTTCATTACTTAAATGCTCAACAAGTGCCTCACCTACATTACCTATTCCCTCCACATAGATTACTCTATTTTCAAGATCATCACTACCAAATTTGTATTTAGCAGCAGCTTTCATTCCCATAAAAACTCCATATGCAGTAATTGGAGATGGATTTCCAGCTCCTCCTTTATCTTCACTTATTCCAGTAACGTAAGGTGTAACTGTTCTAACAAGATCCATATCTGCCGTGGTCATTCCTACATCTTCTGCAGTAATATATCTTCCACTTAATGAATGTACAAATTCACCAAATTTCAACATTAACTCTGGTGTTTTTTGTGTTTTAGCATCACCTATAATAACGGCTTTCCCACCACCAAGGTTTAGTCCAGTAATTGCAGACTTAAAGCTCATTCCACGAGATAAACGCAGTACATCGTTTAAAGCTTCCCATTCACTATTATATTGATACATTCTTGTTCCTCCAAGGGCAGGACCTAATGTAGTATCATGTATACCTATAATTGCTTTTAAACCAGTCTCTTTATCGTTACAAAAAACGATTTGTTCATGGTTATCAAATGAAAGTTGCCCAAAAACTGGAGCTACTTTCTGTAAATCTTTTGTTGATAAAACTTCAGCTGTCATATTTTTCTCTTTTTTCAAATCCTTAAAAAGGACGTACAAAAGTAGTAGAATACTGCATATTCCACAAAAGTAATAACATTAAAACAAGAATTTGTTAATAAGTTGAGTCTCAATTTTTTAAAACCAAACATTATAATAATCCATTTAAAAAATTAAATAATATCATCTTTAGAGATGTAACAACTTTGATAATTAGGAGATGATTCAGTTACATTTCAGAATTAAAAACAATGTATCTTTGTGCTTCTATGAAAGAGCTAAAATTCCTCAACAAATATTTACATAAATATCGTGGACGCTTACTACTCGGTCTTATAATCACAGTAGTTGCGGCAGTATTTAAATTAGTTGTCCCTATGAAAATTGGAGACTCGGTAAATATCATTGAGCAAAAAATTAATGGTGAGATCACTGACATGGCATTAGTGTCATCCGGAATAATGAAAAATATTTTATTGCTTTTTGGAGCTACAATCCTCGCCGCACTTTTCACATTTGTAATGCGACAAACTATTATTATCGTATCTAGAAAAGTAGAATTTGACCTCAAAAATGAAATTTACGCACACTATCAAAAACTCTCATTAGGTTTCTACAAACAAAACAGAACTGGAGATTTAATGAACCGCATTAGTGAAGATGTAGGAAAAGTAAGAATGTACGTAGGGCCAGCAATAATGTATAGCACAACGACAATAACCTTATTTATCGTTGTAATTTCATACATGTTTTACAAAGCACCCGTGCTTGCAACTTTTGCCGTTCTACCCTTACCTATTCTTTCAATTATGGTATATAGACTGAGCATTGCCATCCACAAACGAAGTACCGTCGTGCAACAATACCTCTCAAAACTCACCACATTTACACAGGAAAGTTTTAGTGGAATAGGCGTTATCAAAGCATACGGTATTGAACCAAGAACAAATGCAGAGTTTGTTGAACTCTCAGACGGCAGCAAACAAAAAAACATAGACCTAGTTAAAGTTAATGCGCTCTTCTTTCCTCTTATGATGCTGCTTATTGGTGTTAGTAATATTCTTGTTATATATATAGGAGGCACACGTTATATCAATGGAGAGATTCCAGACTTAGGCACCATAGTAGAATTTCTATTCTATGTCAATATGCTCACATGGCCCGTAGCAATTGTAGGATGGGTGACCTCAATGGTGCAACAAGCAGAAGCATCGCAAAAACGTATCAATGAATTCCTTCAAACAGAACCAGCTATTCAAAATAGAGTCTCTTCGGAAATATTAATCAAAGGAAAAATTGAGTTCAAAAACTTATCCTTTACCTACGATGACACAAATATTACAGCACTTAAAAATGTATCGTTTGAAGTTAATCCAGGAGAAACGTTAGCAATTGTAGGAAATACAGGATCTGGAAAATCAACCATCCTTGAATTAATAGGAAGATTATACGACATTGAAAACGGTAACCTTTTTATAGACAATACAGAAATTAAAGATGTACACCTTAAAAGCCTTAGGAGCGCCATTGGCTACGTGCCACAAGATGCCTTTTTGTTTTCAGAGAGTATTGAGGATAATATTAAATTTGGTAAAGAAGATGCTACAGACCAGCAGGTCATTGATGCTGCAACATTAGCTTCTGTTCACAATAATATAATAGGTTTTACTAATGGGTACAACACCATTTTAGGAGAGCGGGGAATTACATTAAGTGGTGGACAAAAACAACGTGTATCTATCGCAAGGGCATTAATTAAAAATCCAAAAATTTTATTATTTGATGATTGTCTTTCGGCTGTAGATACTGAGACTGAAGAAGAAATACTTAATAATCTTCATAAAATTTCAGAAGAAAAAACTACAATAATTGTAAGTCATCGCGTATCATCTACAATCAACGCAGACAAAATAATTGTACTTGAAGAAGGAAAAATCATACAACGAGGAACTCACAACCAACTAGTAAACACAGAAGGGTATTACAAAGAATTATATATAAAACAACTCACCGAAAAAGAAATGTAATTATAGTTGTCGTATTTAGTTTTTTTTTAGATTTTTGAGGAAAATCAATAACAATATCTATTATTATGGGCGATAATTACGCAATGGAGCAAGAAGAAATATTTAGTAAAGTAATGCGCGCGGGACGACGTACTTATTTTTTTGATGTAAGAGCCACTAAGGCAGGAGATTACTATTTAACAATTACTGAGAGTAAAAAGTTCACCAACGATGATGGGTCTTTTCACTACAAAAAGCATAAAATTTACTTGTACAAAGAGGATTTCCACGAGTTTAAAGATAGCTTAGAAGAAATGATTAACTACGTACTTAAAGAAAAGGGGGAAGAAGTTATTAGTGAGCGTCACCAAAAAGATTACAAGCGTGAAGAAAACCCAGCACCTGGGGCACCTGACTCTGCTGCATCTGCTGGAGCAACACTTGATGAACCGTCAACATCAAACTTTACAGATATTGATTTTGATGATATATAAAGTTAAAATGTAAAACTATAATCAAAACCGCTACATAAATTGTAGCGGTTTTTTTATTTTTAAAATTCAGCTAAAAAAAGAAAATATGAAAAAAATACTATTGCTCATTGCTATTTTGTCTATAACAAACACATTTGCTCAAATTGAAAATGTAGATCTCTCCTACTATCTCCCAACCGATGTTACTTACAATCAAGACATCCCTAAGCCTAAAGATATAATTAAACACGAAGTTGGTGAATGGCACATTACTCACGATAAACTAGCACAATACATGCTGGCACTTGCAGCTTCTAGTGATCGCATTACTATCGAAGACAGAGGCACAACCTATGAAGGTAGATCACTATTATTACTAACCATCACATCACCCTCAAACCATGCAAATATTGAGTCAATAAGAAAAAATCACTTAGACTTAACATCTAAAAATGGAGGAAATATAGATGTTTCAAACATGCCTATTGTTGTTCAAGAAGGTTTTTCTATACACGGAAATGAGCCAAGTGGTTCAAATGCTGCCCTTGCTGTAGCATATTATTTAGCCGCTGCGCAGGGGCCAAAAATTGATGAACTATTAAAAAATGTAGTCATCCTTTTTGACCCATCTTACAATCCTGATGGATTACAACGCTTTGCGTATTGGGCAAATATGCATAAAAGTAAAAATATAAACCCAGACCCAAACGACAGAGAATATGACGAAGTATGGCCTGGCGGACGTACAAATCATTATTGGTTTGATATGAACCGTGACTGGCTGCCTGTTCAATTACCAGAGAGTCGTGCACGCATTGCAACATTCCATAAATGGATACCTAATATCCTTACTGACCATCATGAAATGGGCACTAATAGTTCTTTCTTCTTTCAACCAGGAATTCCTTCAAGAACGCACCCATTAACCCCTCAACAAAATCAAGACTTGACAGGTGAAATTGGCACATATCACGCAAAGGCTTTTGATAAAATAGGAAGCTTTTATTATACTGAAGAAAATTTTGACGATTTCTATTATGGAAAAGGCTCAACATTTCCAGATGTTAATGGAAGTATAGGTATTCTTTTTGAACAAGCTTCTTCAAGAGGACATGCGCAAGAAAGTGATAATGGCATTTTAACGTTTCCGTTTACAATACGTAACCAGTTTACAGCAGCACTTTCAACACTGGAAGCAGCTGTAGGCATGCGAACAAAAATTTTAAAATACCATCAACAATTCTATAAGGATGCTTTTAATGAGGCATCAAAAGGTGGAGCTATTGTTTTTGGCGATGAAAAAGATGCATCAAAAGCTTATGAGCTTGCGCAAATATTACAACACCACGGTATTAAATTCCACGAAGTTAAAAATGACTTTTCATCAAATGGAAAAAACTATAAAAAAGGTGCTAGTTATATAATTCCAAAAAATCAACGCCAAAATCGTTTGATTAACGCCATGTTTGAAAAGCGCACTACATTTCAAGACAGTCTTTTTTATGATATAAGTGCTTGGACATTTCCTTTGGCTTTTAACTTAGACTATGATGAAAATGCATCACTCAATAATGCTGGAGCAGAAATTTCAGAATTAAAAAGAGTTACGCCCAAAATGGTTACAACATCACAATATGCATATTTAATGGAATGGCACGATTACTATACGCCAAAAGCTTTAAATATGATTTTAAGTAAAGGCCTGAGAGCAAGTGTAGGGATGTCACCATTTACAAGTGGTAACACTACTTATGATTATGGAACTATTATGATTCCTGCAAAAAACCAAAAAATGTCTCCTATAGAAATTGGACAATTTTTACAGCAAATTTCCGAAGAAACAAATGTTACAATTACTCCCGTTACAACAGGTTCAACAAAAGGAATTGATTTAGGTAGCAATCAATTTAGAGCAATTGAATTGCCTAAAGTAGCATTGTTAGTAGGAGATGGAATGAACCCTTATGATGCTGGCGAAATTTGGCATTTATTTGACCAGCGTTATGATATGCTCATTACAAAACTGGATGTAAATAATTTAGGACGAACAGATTTAAGCCGTTATACAGATATTATTATACCAAATACTTGGGGTGGATTAGATAAAAGTCATTCAGAAAAATTAAAAGACTGGGTCAAAAATGGAGGAACATTAATAGGCTATAAAAATGTAGGACGTTGGTTTGATTCTAATGAGTTATTAAAAATTAATTTTAAAACCCGAAAAGATACTGCAAATGCTATCAGTTTCGAACAGCGAAGAGATTATCGTGGAGCTCAGGTAATTGGTGGAGCTATTTTTGAGACAAAATTAGACCGTTCTCACCCTATAGCTTTTGGTTATAAAAATGAAAAACTTCCTACATTTAGAAATTCTACATTATTTATGGAAGCAGACAAAAACAGTTATAATAACCCAATTCAATATACTACTACCCCACTATTAAGTGGTTATATTTCAAAGCCTAATCTAGAAGATTTAAAAAACACTTCTATGTTTAAAGTAGGAAATTTAGGAAGAGGAGAAATTATTTATTTTACAGATAACACTAATTTTAGAGCCTTTTGGTTTGGCACAAATAAACTATTAATGAATGCCATTTTCTTCGGAAATGAGATGTAATTAACATTTTATAAAGAACTTTCTAATGTCGTAATGCGTACATTGAGATAAAACTAAATTTTATGAAAAAGTTAATCTTAATACTATCATTAGCTTTCGTAGCAATAAGCTGCGGAGCATCAAAAGGAGTTGTTAATACAGACAACAAAGGTTTTATAGCAGATGGATATGATGTGACTGAATATTTTGAAGGCAATGCCCAAGAGGGAAATAATGCTTACACAAGCACATACAATGGAGCTTCGTATAAGTTTATGAATGCAGCAAACAAAGCAATGTTTGACAAAAATCCTTCACAGTACGAACCACAATACGGAGGTTTTTGTGCTTATGCCGTAGGAGACAGCAATAGTAAAATAGGTATTAACCCAGAAAGCTTTATAGTTGAAGACGGGAAACTATATCTTTTTTACGACACTGTATTTTCAGACACAAAAGAAAAATGGTTAAATGAAAATCCAGAAAAACTAGAACAACAAGCAGATACAAACTGGAAAACCCTTAAAAATAAAAATTAATGTTTGGTCTATTTAAAAAGAAAACCGAAATTGAAAAATTACAAGAGCAATATTCAAAGTTGATGAATGACTATCATAAACTTTCTACAACTAATAGAAAGGAAAGTGATAAAAAATATGCAGAGGCTAATATAATAGCCGAACGAATAGAAAAACTTAATAAATAAAGTGCATCTATTTTGATATAAAAAGCCTTTTCAAAAATTGA
The DNA here is from genome assembly GCF_009014635.1 of Patiriisocius marinistellae. GTDB lineage: Bacteria > Bacteroidota > Bacteroidia > Flavobacteriales > Flavobacteriaceae > Patiriisocius > Patiriisocius marinistellae. The sequence continues at coordinate 202,376 of NZ_BKCF01000004.1, forward strand.
AAAGGCTTTTTTATGTACGTCAAATGTTTCTTTTTATTGAAATCTGGGGCTCAGAAATTTACTTTATGTTTCATTTCACAGTATAAACGTAGGAAAAAATTGTAGGAATCACAAACTTTCATCGAAAATAAATACAGCTCCACGTAAAAAAGTAGTTCAAAACGGTATATTTGCCGCTTCTTAAAATTGAACTATGTTACTCCAAAAGACAATTAAAAATTTTACGCAAAATCCTAAAAATGATATCCTTTCTGGACTTACCGTTGCACTTGCACTTGTTCCAGAAGCTGTAGCATTTGCATTCGTGGCAGGTATTGATCCACTCGTAGGTTTATACGGTGCCTTTATGATGGGGATTATCACAGCACTTTTTGGGGGACGCCCTGGAATGATTAGTGGAGCAACTGGTGCTATGGCAGTAGTTATGGTTCATCTTATTCAAAAAGGAAACGAGGTAGGCGATGCACTTGCGACACCTATAGAAAACCTTGGTTTACAATGGTTATTTATCACATTACTTTTTGTAGGGGGTATTCAAATTTTAGCTGGAGTCTTGCGCCTTGGAAAATTTGTTAGGCTTATTCCCCACCCCGTTATGATGGGGTTCGTAAATGGTCTAGCTATTGTAATTTTTCTATCACAATTAGGTCTTTTTAAAGAGAATGTGGGTGGCGAAATGCAATGGATGAGCGGTAGTAGTTTATGGATGATGTTAGGTCTTATTGCATTAACAATGGGAATCATGTTTGGACTCCCTAAATTAACTAAAAAAATTCCTGCTGCATTGACAGCTATTGTTGTGGTAGCTGCTATTGTTATCTTCGGAAATGTAGACGTTTCAACCGTTGGGTCTTTCATTAAAGATGGTGGTGGCGAAGGTTTACAAGGAGGGCTTCCTACATTCCAAGACCAAATATTTACACTATTTTACACCATTGGTGACAACTGGAGTCTCATTCTTTCAACAGCTGTAATTCTTGCTGCTGTAGGATTGATTGAATCCTTAATGACACTCAACCTCATCGACGAAATGACTGAAACTCGTGGAAGTGGAAATCGAGAATGTGTAGCGCAAGGAAGTGCAAACATTTTAAACGGACTCTTTGGAGGAATGGGAGGTTGTGCAATGATTGGACAATCAATTATAAATATTAACTCAGGGGGACGCGGAAGATTATCTGGTGCCGTTGCAGCAGTTGCGCTCTTATGTTTTGTACTTTTTGGAGCACCACTCATTGAACAAATTCCTATTGCTGCACTTGTAGGTGTAATGTTTATGGTAGTTATTGGAACATTTGCATGGAGTAGTTTTAGAATATTACACAAAATCCCATTGACAGATGCTATTGTATTAATCGCTGTTTCTGCCATTACTGTATGGCAAGACTTAGCCATTGCTGTTATCGCGGGTGTAATTATGAGCGCATTAAGCTTTGCCTGGAAAAGCGCAACAATGATTAGAGCTAGAAAAAGACTAAAAGATGATGGTACTAAAGTATACGAAATTTGGGGGCCGCTTTTCTTTGGTTCAACCACAGCATTTAACAGTAAATTTGACCTTGCAACAGATCCTGAAGCTATTGAGATTGACTTCATAGAATCTAAAGTAGGGGATCACTCTGGTGTTGAAGCTTTACGAAATATCGCTAATAAATACATGCATGCAGGTAAAAAAGTGACGCTAACACATCTTAGCCCAGATTGTAAAGCAATGTTGTTAAAGTGGAACCCTGAGTTTGACACTATTATTGAAAACGCCATTGATGACCCCAGATATCATGTTGTTACAGATATGATGGATGCAGAGGTATAACCGTATTCTTCTTAACGCCCCATTACCCACGTACCTAAATGCGTTTTTCCATTGTTGAGCGTATAGCCTAATGTATAATTATCCTCTCCCTTAATTTCCAGAACTTTGCCTGGTGCTAAAATTACATTTTCTCCTAATAAAACTTTATTAAATAATTTTACTTGAGATGTTGATAAGGATATTCCGTTCTGAATTACAGTATTTCCATTTAATTCTAAAATAAGTTTCTCATCATTTTCTGGAATCAATTTTAAAGTACGAAGTGTGAAAAGTAAATTGTCAATATTTGCATTATTATCTACAACTATTACGTTATTTTTATTCTTATTTAAACTGAAATAATTATCTGTCCTTATATTTGCTTTTTTAAATATTGCATTGTATTTACCATATTGTAGTGTCATTTTTGAAATTCTGTTTCCATTAATATACATACCACTTTCTTCATTCAAAATGTTAATATCCTCTCCCGTTTTGATGAACCCATCTTTTTCTAATTGTGACATTAATAAAGGTAACAACTTGGGCAAAACCCAAGCTGTTCCATTATCTAATCCATCATAATATGTTTTATCTTCCTTCAATAATTCAATTACAACAGCGCTAACGCCTCCACTGCGACGGGCGTTATCTCCAGCGCGTTCTGCCTCACGAGCTAACCTGTCTGCTTCTCGCTTAATGCGGTCAATATTGCGTTGCTCTTGCTGTTGCAATCTATCTGCTTCACGACGCATTCTATCTGCGTCACGTTGAAGTCTATCTGCCTCACGCTGTAATCTTTCAGCTTCGCGGTCTCCCTCTTTTTGACCAGTAATGATAGTACGAACAGTTTTACCAATCTCTGCAATTTTATTCGCTATGGCTTCAGAAGCAATTTCTTTATCTACATCCATGTTCAATTTCCCTTTACCGAACTTGATTTCATATACTTCCTCTCCTCCACTTTTAGTAATCCAAACATCTTTACTGCCAGAAGTATCTAAATTATTAGTACCCATTTCTTTATATAGCAATTTCTTAATCTGGTCATCCTTGCTACCGTCGTATCGTAATCTAAAAGAGTATGAACCATCATTACTACTGGTTGAAATAGATACATTTCCGCTACTGCCCTTATTGTCATCATCCTTTATACTATAACTGTAAGAAGTGGATGATTTTGTTTCATCACTATGCACAGAAACATTATTACTAGGCGGCGTTGGTGGCTGAGGTGGTTGTGTTTGAGCCAATGCTCCTGTAATAGCAAGGCATGTCAAGGTTATTGTCGTTATTGATTTTAATATAGTTTTCATAATTATAGTTGCGTGGTTTATTTAATTCAAATTTCAGAAAAAAACATTCCCACTTTTATTTTTAGATTAATAATAAAACGTTGAGCAGAACTTATAATTCTTAACCCATAACTTTAAAAGTTAACCCCACACCACGCGTACTTTTTATAGCAATGTTTGGGTCTTCTTTAAAATATTTGCGCAGTCGGCTTATAAAAACGTCCATACTGCGACCGGAGAAGAAATCGTCATTCCCCCACACGTTAATGAGCAAATCATCGCGTTTAATAAGCTCATTTTTATTGCTGTACAAATATTGAATAAGTTGCGCTTCCTTATCCGTAATGCGCTGTACAGTTTCATTTAATTTTAAACTGTGATTAACTGGATCAAAGTGATAAGCACCTATCAAAAAATTACCCGCTTTCTTAACTTTAACTTGAACCTGTTGCAGTCGTTTTAAAATATTATTCAATCTTAATACTAGTATATCTGCCTCAAAAGGTTTAATAATATAGTCGTCTGCACCTAGTTTTAATCCTTTAATTCTATCCTCTTTCATCTTCTTTGCCGTAAGAAATACAAAGGGAATTTCTGGGTTGCAATCCACTACTTTTTCGGCTAATGTAAAACCATCCATTTTAGGCATCATTACATCAAATACGCAAATATTGAATGGTTGTTCTGTTTCGGCTTTAAAAATTGATAAAGCTTCTTTTCCATCATGTGCCCAAGTCACTTTAAAGTCGTGAATCTCTAGGTATTGTTTTAAAATACTCCCAAAGTCAAAATCATCTTCTGCTAATAAAACGTGCTTCATAATTTTTAATTTACAGGTATTTTAATATTAAAAGTGGTGCCTTTATTCAATTCGCTTTCTACGATAATGGTACCATTATGAGCTTTAATTATTTGATGTGTATAATACAAACCAAGCCCCAAGCCTTTAACATCGTGCACATTACCATCACTTACTCTGTAAAATTTATCAAATAGATGCTGTTTGTTTTTTTCTGAAATTCCAATTCCATTATCCATAATGCTTATATGATAAGTACCGTTGCGCAACTCTGTCTTTAATACAATATGCGTTTTTTCTTTCCCATACTTAACAGCATTTTCAAGAATATTTAACAACGCTGTATTAAAATGAAATTTATCAATACGAAGCATTACCTCAGAACCGTAAACTTGATTGTCTATTGTCAAATCATTGCGCTGTGTTGATAATTTAAAATCTTCTAATAATTCCTTGAAATAAACATTATCAATTACATGCTCTTTATGCATTGAGATTGACTCAGACGATAAACTATTTGTCATCACTTGGTCTACTAGTTTTTGTAAACGGTCACTTTGACGAGTAACAATATTCAAAGTATTTTCAAAAGCCGAAGCATTATTTTTTATTGCATCATTTTTTAAACTCTTTGTTGCAATACTTAATGTGGCAAGTGGCGTTTTTAATTCGTGGGTGATGTTGTTGATAAAATCGGTTTTTATTTCGCTGGTCTTTTTTTGAGTAATTAGGTTTTTTATGGAATAATAAAAAAGCCCCACAACAATTAAAAATATTAATGCACTAGCTGTAAGTAATAATGCCATACGCCCAAAGACAATTGACTTATAATCCTCAATTAAAATGAGCCGTTGTGAGCGAACTTCATAATCAAAAGTACGCGTTACCACAGAATCTTTTGTTTGTAAAATATAATCGTTTTCTTCAAACAGACGGGAATTACCAATAACAACACTGTTATCCTCATTAAAGTTTTCACCAAACAAAAAAGTTTTTTTTATGCCTTGATAAGGTAAAATAGTATCAATTTCTTTAGCCTCAAACACAGTTATACTTGTAATATTCTCTTTGTACTTTACTGCATAATCTAATCCTATATTGTTTATTTCATCCTTGTAATGAACTTGATGCAATCCATTTAAACTATCTGCTACTTTTGCTAATCTAACTAATATTTCGCCTTTAGAAATTCGTTGGTTTTTATAATCTGAAATAAAATATTCTAACTCCTCGCTCATAGAATCAAATAACAGCTCAATCTCCTCACGAACATGAATTTTAGACATTGCATCATTTGTCTCATCAATAAAAACATCTTTCTCTAATTGATATGCATTGCTAATAAGGTATCCTTGGATTGCAGAAAGTCCAAGTACAGCAATTATTGCAGCAATAATTAATAAGGTAGTTTTGTTTTTCATTGTATGCGTTTTGAATCTAATATTTTACTATTTAAAAAATATTACATCTTAGTTCTATAATATAAATTCCATGCTTGAGAATTTGATTCCATAATGTCGAGTAAGCCATCATTATTTATATCCCCTATTTCAATATTATAGGTATCATCTTTTAAATCTTCTCTCAATCCTATTTCTTTGAAAACCCCTTCTTTTGTGCCTAAATAAACATAATTTTGATCTTCAGAGTTGCCTTCAACAATATCTAAATACCCATCTTTATTTAAGTCTGCTATTTTAATTGACATTGTATTTCGTTCTGCTTCAAAATCAAAAACTCTATTGAAAGCTAATTTTTCATCACCATAATATATACTATTCTTAGCGCCCAAATTCCCCATAACAACATCTAAAAACCCATCATTGTCAAAATCTGCAATATCTATAGAACGTGTTTGATCATCTTCATGGCCAAACTCAATTGTTTTAGAAAAATTTTGATTTCCGTCATTGAGATATATATTATTTTTAGAACCTCTTTCGGCAGTTATCAAATCTAAAAATCCATCAGCATTTATGTCTATTACTTTAGTTTGTATTGTTTGGTTTGTCTCATTTCCGAAGAAAATACTAGCTTTAATAGTACCATCACCATCGTTTAAACAAATCTCATTTTGTGCTTTTCTATTTGATATAATTAAGTCAAAGTCTCCATCATTATCTATATCTGCAATTTCTAAATTTCGTGAAGGCGATTTTGAACCAAAGGAAATTCCGTTAGAAAATTCATTTTTATTGGAACCAAAATATAACATATTATCAATGTTATCATTTGCAACAACAATATCCATAAAACCATCATTGTTAAAATCTGCACTTTTCATGGCATAGCTAGCATCCAGAAATTTACCTATGGGTTGGGCTAGTTTAAAACCGCCATAACCATCATTATAAAATAAGTAATTTTGCTCAGCCCAATGCCTGCCATTAGCAACAAGTGCATCTAAATCTCCATCTTTATCAACATCACACAATGTTATTGATGCTGTTCTATTTGTTTGAGTTCCTATTGAAAAAAAACCATCAGCATTAAAAAAAGAAACCTTTTGAGCAACGCCGCTTCCAGAAATCATAAAGAAGAAAATAAAATATAATTTGTGTAGCATTCTTTTCATAGCAATTGGCAACTTAATGAATAAATATAACGAGTGATTTAGGCTATTAGTCAATCTTTAAAATGCTCATAACCTGAACATCACACTTCAAAAGTAGGGAACAAGCTGTCTTTTGCCTAAAAAAACAACATCGTTAACCCAGCATTAACCTTAGAAAAGCCTGTAACCCCTTTAAACGCTACAATATACAACCAAGGTTAACCACATTGTTAATCCTCAAAAAACTACATTAACCCAACCTTAACCAAGCTCTTAACTCAACTGTGCATTATTACAATTCATCTTTGCAAGACAATTAAAAACCAAACCAAGATGAAAACCAATCATATAATAACTACCCTATTATCTATCACCACATATATTATATCCTTACTTTTCTCTTCGGAAATTTCTGCCCAGAAAACTATTGCTGCCCATGCTACAACCAGTGATATAAAGATAGATGGAGTGCTTACCGAAACAGATTGGAATCAAAATTTACAGCCTGGTAATTTTATTCAAATTAGACCAGAAAGTGGAAAACCGTCATTGCGAAAAAGCAATGTTGGAGTTCTTTATAACCAAAACTATTTGTACGTAGCCGCTGTTTTCTATATAAAAGATAAAAAGGAAATTAATCGTCAACTTACATCACGTGATGATTTAGGAAATTCGGATTATTTTGGATTACAAATTGATCCCTTTGGCGAAGCGCGAGAAGGCTATGATTTTTCTGTCACTGCCGCCGGAGTGCAAAGTGATGAAAAATTGAGTAGCAATAATGGCTACGGAAATTTTAATGTAGTTTGGGATAGTGCTGTTGAAATCCATGATGATAAGTGGATTGTTGAAATACGAATCCCTTTTAACAGCATTAGATTTCCGAAGGAAAACTTGAGTAATTTTAGAATCAATTTTCAACGATTTTCCAGCAAACTCAATGAAGAGTCTTTTTGGAATCCCATAGACCCGCAAGTAGATGGATATTTAAATCAATTTGGAAAACTCACTGGACTTCCAGTTATTGACCCGCCACTCAATTTATCATTTTATCCATTTGTCTCGGTAGTTAACGAAAAAAGCCCCGAAGGTGATAATCAAACTTCTTTTAACGGTGGGATGGATGTAAAATATGTTCACAATAATGCATACACGCTAGATGTTTCTTTGATACCAGATTTTAGCCAAGCTCAGAGTGATGACCAGGTTTTTAACCTCACCCCTTTTGAAATTAAATTCAATGAAAACCGTCAATTTTTCATTGAGGGTACTGAGCTTTTTGATAAAGGTGATTACCTCTACACACGACGTATAGGTGGCGAACCAATCAATAAGAATGACATAGAAATTAATGAAGATGAACTAATAACGAGCAACCCTGTGTCTGCAAATATTTTGAATTTAGTCAAGTTCACAGGAAAAACAGCCAGCGGACTCTCCATAGGGTTGCTCAATGGTATTACGGCAAAAGCGGAGGCCGAAATATTAAATACCGAAACTGGCGTGAGGCGAAAAAAAGTGACTAATCCATTTACAAATTATAATAGCCTAGTCCTCGACCAAGCTTTAAAAAACAACTCATCTGTTACTTTTATTAACAACTCAGTTATGAGAAATGGAAACTTTTATGATGCCAATCTCACAGCGCTATTAGGTACATTTTATACAAAAAACAGAACCTATTCTTTTAGATTTAAAAAAGCAGTTTCACAACAATATTTTAGTGCTAATGAGACAGAAATTTTTGAAGAAAAAGACATTTTTGGGCATGAGTATTTTGGGTATTTTGGAAAAGTGAGTGGCAACTGGACGGGAGGAGTTTCTGCTAAACTATATGATGAAAACTATGACCCCAATGATTTTGGCTTTCTATCTCGAAACAATCAGTTAATCTTTAGAGCAGATGTACGGTATTCACAAAATAATCCTAAGAGTAGTCTATCAAGATATAGCCACTTTATTGATGTATATCGTCGTTTTTATTACACACTTTTTGAAAAAGAATTAGCCTACTACAAATTGGGGACAAATGGAACGTTCAAAAAAAATAACCATACCTATTTTGCTGAAGCAACCTATATTGAGAGTGGTAAAAACTTTTTTGAAGCAAGAACTAAAGACCAGCCATTTAAACTCCCTGCGTACACCGAAACATTTTTAGAGTACCAAACAAATAGCAATAAAAATCTCTCTGCGGCAGGATATGTAGTACTGGTGAATTTTTTGGACTCTCCTATTTTTAATAATGAGTTTATAGCTGGATACGGCATAAGAGCACGTGTGGGACAACATGTGTTTGCATATTTTGGACAGTCTTTTGAGAATAAAAAAGGTAATGCGGGTTATTTGAAGAATATTGATGAGGCAATAATTTTTGGTCAACGAAATATAAATGAATTAGTTAATAGACTTGAACTTTATTATAGCATTAACTCAAAAATTAACATGAATGTAAGACTACGTCATTACTGGATTCAAGTGGATTACAAAGACCAATTTACATTACTGGAAAATGGAGATTTAAAGGATAATGATTTAGATATTGCCGTAGATGAATTTAATGATAATTTTAATCAATTTAATATTGATTTTATTGCAAAATGGCAATTTGCACCTGCAAGCGAAATAAGTCTAGGCTACAAATTAGGGGCAAATGCATTTAATAGTAATGTGCGGTCTAGCTATTTTGAAAATTTAAAAGATGTTGCGAGTGCAGACAATAGCCAAACGTTATCGTTGAAGATGACTTACTTTCTAGATGCAAATTCATTGAGAAAAAGATAGTTTTCTTAATCATTAAATTTCAAAAAAGTTATGGATATAAAAATGCCAAGAAACCTACTCCTCTACTCTCACAAAATAAAAATCTTGTTTTTGAGGAACACTGTCGATAAAACCTGCAACCCAAGCGTGGATTTTTTTCTTCTCAGGGTTTGTGTAAACAATTTGAGAAGGAAATTCATTTCTAGGGTTTTCAAATGTAAAAGGATGAGTTGCTCCTTCTTTTTGAGTGAAAACAACGGGATTAGGATTATCACCAACGGTTTCAACGTATAAATTTAATATTCCATTTTCCTCATACATTTTCATTTGCTCGTGAAAAACCGTGTCTTGGTCACGAAGGGTAATGCTATATGCTACTAAGCTTCCGTCATTGCTTTTCTCCCAATGTTCAAAAGATTTTGTCTCTGTATTTATATTAATCCAGTCACCTAAGAGCCATTCAAAATCTTCAAAAATAGTTTCGGTATTAGCCACAGGTGTTTCTATTTTTGTTTCTTTAACTTCATTTTTACAGCTTATTATAAGTAGAGCAAGTAAACTAAAGGCAAGTAATTTTCTCATGAGATATATTAATTTGAAAATCCAAATATACCCAAAAAAGAAAACCGAATCTTTAAAATTTAGATTCGGTTTTCAGTGGTTGGCTACTTCAAATAGGTTTCTTTTTTTATAATACATTTAAAAGGGTGTCTATAGGATTACTACGAGGAACTTTATTCAAACATTTTATGATGGGACGTAGATGATGATTCTCTCTAATTCTAATATTTCTATAAATTTTCATGGTGGTTGGATTTAAATTGTTAAAAAATGTCTACATCTACATTTGTAAGCCGTAGCGTCTTTTTTCGTTCCAAATGGAAATTCTACTTTTTGATGTTCCGTGGTTTTGATTTCTTGAATGTTGCATAATAATATATTTAATTGTTTAAAAATTGAGTTTTGTTTTGCAGGAAAATTGCTAATTAATTTCTGTAACGACGCTTACTATTCCAAGCATATGCTTTTGAAGTTGCTACTCTTTCTGTCAAATAATTACTGTCTAATGTTCTCATAATATAAAGTTTTTTATTGTTGTATACTTAATAGACGCATCAATCTTAATTTTGTTACAGTACTATGCAAAACAAAGTACTGTTAATTTAATAATCATTGATTATCAATCACTTAAAAGACGTGTAAATTTTAAAACTGTTACAATTTATAATTAATATACTATTATGTAAACATATTAAGGTTTAAAAAACACCTACGGTTTACCTAAAACACAGCCAGATTTTTTACTATTATTATAGTTATCCTAATAAGTTAAATTCTAAATTAAAATAAACAGACTTCTATTTCTTCTACATTAATAGACGCTATATTTTGAAAAATGGTTGCCTGAGATTAAAAATTTTATATAATCAACTGTAACATTTTTTTAATGTGAAACTCTTTAGTGTAATCCAATTTAAATTTCAGAAAATGAGAAGAATAATCATCACCACTTTAGTAATATTTTCACTTATATCATGTATTGAAAAAACAACTCATGAATCATCAAATGGCAAAGCCGAAATTTTAAATACTGAAGAAAAAGTTACAAATAAAACTATTTTTAAAAGTCCATCTGAATTTTTCCCAAAGGAAAAAACACAAGTCTTAGTTGTAGGAACATTCCATATGGATTACCCTGGATTAGATGAACACAAAACGACAAATGAGGACAAAATAGATGTTTTAAAAGATCCTAAAAAAGCTGAAGTTAATGAGCTTGTAGATTACATTAAAAAATTTAATCCTACTAAAATAGCAATTGAAGCAGGCCCAAGCTGGAGTGCGACTAAAAAAATGAATGAATATATTGCTGGTAAACACCGTGATTCCCGCGATGAAAGATTTCAAATTGCAATGCGAATTGCAAATGAGCTAAAGTTAGATACTATATACAGTGTAAATTCTAGGGCATTATCAAATGACTGGTATGTAAAAGATTCAATTTCGCTAGGTAAAATTATTGGAGATTTAAATTGGGATTATAAGAATACAATGGAAGGAAATTATAAAGAATGGTACGCCTATAATGATAAAATGACTAAAGAATCAAATTTATTAGACTATTTTAAATATATGAATAGTCCAGAATCCCATCAGTATGGGTATGGTTCTTATCTTGATGGTTGGTTTAAAAATGAAAATAATCAAGGAGCAGACTATTTAACAATATGGTGGTACAATCGAAACGCTAGGATTTTTAGAAACATTATAGGTATTACAGAAAGCGCAAAAGATCGCATCATGGTTTTAATGGGAAATGGGCATGCCGCAATTCTTCGTCAACTTATAGAAGCGTCACCTGAATATGACTTTGTAGAATTTAATAGTCTTTAAAAAAAATTAAGCAAAATGACCATCTCTTTTTCATTTTGCTTAATTAATATAAAACTTTTTAAATTTTGAATATATTATTTTTTTAAAAAAAGTACAAGTCCTAAACATCCAAGAATAATAAAGATAATTGTAGAATTCATATTTGCTTTTTCTTCTACAATTTCAACAAATTCATTGTTTTGAATCGCTAAAGACAAACGGTGCTCATTAGCATTATTCATAATAAATTTATTTTTAGCAAAGTTTTCTTTCAAAATTACTAATATACTCTGGCTCTTATAAATATCCTCAAATACTTTATTCTCAACGGTAAGACTTTTAAGTTCTGTAGGAATTCCTGAAATCTCAAAAATAATTTTAGTTTCATGACCTAATTGTACAACTCCGTTATTTAAAGTTAACTTCTCACCATTGTTAAAGCGCATATCAAAATTATCGTCAATATGTTCTAGTAGCATTTCATTAAACTCTTGGGGAGTTTTATAAGGTGTATCAGCAAAATGTTTTTTTACTTCTTTTTGACATGCCGTTAAGGAAGCATTTATTTGAAGCACCCATACATTTGGTTCTTTTTCTATTAAGACTGCTGACGATGCCTCTGGTTGATGCGAAAAACCCGACAAAGAATACAACCCTAGTAATAATATTAAAATATACTTTTTCATTATTAAGTTTTTTTAATTTGCATAAGCACCTTTAAGACCATTAATAAAATTGTTATTTCCTGCTGCATCTACATGATAATGGTAACCACGAGTATCATCTGTATGCCCAAGTAATTCGTCTAATTCTGTTGCCGAATTACCATTTACATCATTTAATTCATAAATTCCATGACCATCCAGTGCATAACCTATTAATGCCGCATGACCATCAGTTTGTGTTACTTTACTACTAAATCCTGTTGCAGCATGATAATGATATCCTTGATGCACATTAATGTGTCCCCCAGCATCATCAAAAGGTGCAAGCGTATAAGCTCCCAGAATGTTATCAACTGGTGCGGGTGCAGAAAATTCTATACCATTAAGAGCTATACCACGGGTTGAGGGAATATTATTCCAAGGACCACCAGGACCTCCTCCGGGCCCTGTAGCAAAAAGTACTGAATTATCTTGAATGACGGGTGTAATTGGAATTACAAATGTTTGAGATAAATCTGTAATGTAAGATGGTAAACATTCTACACAAAAGTTCTCATATTCTTCGCCAACGTTTGGGTTTGCTGCATTTATACAATCTTCTTCAGTTGCAGTAATAAATATGTCTCCATTAGCATCATACATTAACCAATTATCATCATTATAAAATGTTGCCATATTTTCTATAAAGGCGCCATCTACATCATAAACCTCCCCATTTTCCAGCCATATTCCACCTGCCTCTGCATTGTCAGCAATATTTGTAGGGCACCAAGGTCCCATTTGATGGTCACTAGGTGTACTTGTTGTTACTATTTGATAACATTCTGTGGTTGTGCCATCAGAAAGTGTACATGGTATTGTAGTTACTGTTACTGAGTTTGTAAAATTTGATTCATCAACATTTACTACAATTGAGTTGTTTGCTTCTGTACTTGTGTCGTCGCTTGAACAGGAAACACAACTAAATAAACCCATAGATATGATTACTGAGCATAGCATAGATAATTTTAAAAAAAATGTTTTCATGATTCTCCTTTTAATTTAATTGTTAAGATTTGCTTTTTTTGAGGATTAATTTTGCTTTTCAACCTTTAATGTATTTACATCTAGGATTAACTGTGCAATAGATGCTCTATTTAAACCATTATAAATACCTCTAATATGTTTATTTTTATCAATTAGCAAAAAGTTTTCAGTGTGTAAAAAATCATTGATATTCTTAGGTTCTCCTAAATCATTTTCAACAAAATAATGATCTCTTCCCAATGTGTAAATATGTTTTTTATCTCCTGTTACTAAATGCCATTTATTATCAACCACACCATGAGTTTTAGCATATTCTTTTAAAACAGAAACTGAATCTGTTGAAGGCATTACAGAATGAGAAAGTAATAGTACATCTGAGTCTTTTTTAAACCCCTCTTGCAATTTATACATGTTATCTGTCATTTGTGGACAAATTCCTGGACAAATTGTAAAAAAGAAATCTGTTATATAGATTTTATTTTCAAAGGTCTGTTGAGTTATAGTGTCTCCTAATTGATTGATTAATTTAAAATCAGGAATTTTATGAAAATTCTTTTCCTCTTTACTTCCCGGAGTTAACCAAATTGGTGTAAAAGACTTATTATTATAAAAAGGTAAAAATTCAACTCTACTTGTTTCAACAATTTTTTTATTTTCCTTTTTATTATTTTTCTTACAATTTGTAAAAGAAATAAGGACTAAAAAAATTAAAAATTTACTACTATATTTCATCTTTAATAATTTTTTCACTCTCTAATTTATAGCAAGAATTTGCTCTTCGCATGCCAAAAACTCTTCCGTTTTTAGCTTCATAATTAACATACAAAGTTCCATTTTGCAACCAAGCTTTTTGTAAGCCTTCTTCATTACCATTAACTAGTTGCCTTTGTTTTGCTAGTTCGCCTGTGGGATACCATTCTTTTTCAACTCCTTGTTTTACTCCATTTTTATAATTTGTTTGTAAAGCTAATGTCCCATTTTCCCACCAGGCTTTATAAACACTATCTAATCTATTGTTTTTATAAAAAGACTGAATACGAAGAACTCCGTTTTCTGACCATTTCCTCACGATACCCTTTCTTTTTCCATTTATATAACCAATTTTTTCACCTAAAGTGTCATTAGTATGATATTTAAGAGAATACCCATTGAATGGTTCATTTTTATAATACCACTTTCCTTCTATTTGATTCAGAATTAAATCATGTTTTAAAATTTCCGAAGCATTAATAACATTTGTATTTTCATCTAATTTAATTGTAACATTAGAAGCCTTATTACATGAAATGAAAAAAAACAGTAAAATTGTTATTAATAGAATAGCCCTCATGTTTTCTAAATTAATACCCTTGATAAGGACCTGAAAATGCAATGTATGAACCTGTATTAGAATACAATTCATTTATAATATGATAGTGATATTCTTCTTCACCTAAAGTATATTGGGTAGTCGTTGTATGACCCCCAGAAGCATCTAAATCATTAGGATAGCTACCTGTACTATTACATTTTCTACCATAAAGAAAAACTCCATCAAGAAGAATTCCCACAAGATTTTCATCATCATCTGTAAATGCCTTAGGCTCTAAATGATAATGATAAACGCCTGGTCCTATATGAGCACCAGTCCAATCTAAGCTTGCGGCAGCTTGATCTAAAGGTCCGCCACCTTCTTGGTCATTAAATATAGAAACACCACTTACAGCAATACCAATGGTATTAAAATTAGTAGAAATGGTATTTCCAGTTAGGTTAGGAGTTGCATCTACAGTAATGCTAGTTGCATTATTATTACTTGACATAATTGAAGGAGTTAAATCTACATCTGGTTCGTCTCTATAAAGTGGATGCCCCTCTCCCCAATAAACAGTTTCGTGGTTAGGTAATCCTGTTGTTTCTATAATAACGTTTGTTCCGTCTAAATAAATAGTCGTTGCTTCAGGATTAAAAGCTGAGAACGCCGCATGAAGTTCTGTTACAATATCATCGTCCGCTTCTTGTGTTGTTGATTCATCACTTGAACAGGATACAAAAACTGTTATTGTTATTAGAATTAACGACAAAATTTTAAATTCGTTTTTCATTTTTTTTCTGTTTTAAAGTTAGTTATTGCTTTTAAAGCACTTATACTAGAATTTATTTCAATTTCAAAACGTGATCCTGCTGGAACAAAATGGGAACTTATTGCTTTTGATTTTTTCAATTTCATAATCTTTAATTTTTTATAATATTTGATTACTTGCTCGTATTTTACATCAAATGTAATCAGCATTTACATGCATATTTCATATAATCAATGAGTAACTTTTAACTTTAAGTGAATTGCAGGTTTTATTATGTTAAATGGAATTTGCAAATTGTTTGAAAAAATTTAGTTTCTATTTTTTCAGTTTCAGTAATAACTCCTCAATTAATAGCACTAAACAAAAAAGCTTCGCAATTACTTACGAAGCCTTATTATAATAATCAATTAATATGAAAACAATTGAATTCTTAAATCACGTTTCCTCTATTTTTAATTATACATTACAAAATAAAAATAGAGGAAATTATAAGTTTATTCCATTTCAATAATTCCAACAACTTCATAAGCTCTGGCGTCATCTACTTGTATTTTTTCGTATAAAATATTTGCATATTCATAATAGGTCAATTCATCTATTGTTACTTTTTCATAATCATCTGGCAACTCATATACTATGGTTCCAATTTCGGGATCAATTACTTCATATTGATTATTTATTTGTATATAGAATATTCCGTGGGCATTGTAATAGTTGTTGTTATTATAACGAACTATTTTAAAATTTACAGGTAAGGTTTTAATTCTAAATCCAACTTTTGGTGCAACGGGAATATATCGACCTCTGGATTGTGTATAATATGTATTATTTCCATAGTAATAGTTTTGATTATTATGTTTTACTATCGTCTTATTTGGTACACTTCTAACTGAAACCACCTTTTTTTGTGGTGTTTTATAGGTTACTCTACTTTTTGGTATACTTCTCTTAGCATTAGCTTTTTTTAAACTAGTATTTGTAATTTTAACAGCTTTTTCTTTTGCAGTAGAGTTACGATTTATTTGTGCTAAAATTTGTGCTGAAAAAGCTACTATAAATAACGACGGCAAGACAACCTTTTTGATAAATGCTTTCATAATTTTTTTAGTTTTTTAAAGATTATAATTTCTTATTTCTATCAATATATAACATCTTATTTTGTATTGATAAATTAAAAGTATGAAGATTAATTACTAAAAAATACTGAAATAGACGAACTCCCAGATTGTATCTACCATGATGTAAATTTTATAGAACTGGACAGAAATGTTCTAAAAATTAAGCGAATTATTGTTTATAAAAGCTAAAAATTTTGATTTGTATTGTTCTGAAACTGTAATGCGTTGTTTATTAATTATAATTTGACTACGTTCTATTACTTCAATACTTTTTAAAGCTACAATAAAAGAACGATGTACACGCATAAATTGGGTTTCAGGTAATTCTTCCTCCAGAGATTTTAGGCTCATCAACGTTAAAATAGGCTTTGGGTTGTCTTTCAACCATATTTTTATATAGTCTTTAAGCCCTTCAAAATATAAAACATCTGCGAGTTTTATTCTTAATTGTTTGTATTCAGATTTTACAAAAAGGAATTCCTTTTCTTCGGAAAGAATACTTTTTCGAACTCCTTTAAACAACTCAAACCATGTGTTTGCTTTATTAGCTGCAGCAAGAAATTCTGCATAATCAAAAGGTTTTAATAAATAATCTATAGCTTCAACTTTAAAACCTTCTAACGCATAATGATCAAAAGCAGTAGTAAAAATAACACGCGTTTCTTTTGGCAACATTTTAGAGAATTCAATACCTGTTAAATCAGGCATTTGTATGTCTAAAAACAATAAGTCTACAGGATTGTTTTTAATAAACTCCATAGCTTCAATTGCGCTACTACACTTTTGTTTTAGATCTAAAAAAGGTGTTTTCTCCACATAACTTTCTACTAAATTTAAAGCCATAGGCTCATCATCTACAATAACACAAGATATTTTTAGGTTGCTCATAATTTAGTTGGTTTCAATTTCTAATTGGGCTACAAAACGCGATTCTTTTGCAAAGGTTTTAAAACTGTTTTTGTTTGGATACAACAATTCTAATCGTTTTTTAATATTAGGAAGTCCTATTCCTGAGCCGCTTTTATCTTCGGTTTTCTTCGGAAAGTTATGATTTTCGATAGTAAATAAAACTGTTTGATTATCACACGTCATATTAATATCAATAGTACTTGCTTTACTAGCGGAAACACCATGTTTAAAAGCGTTTTCAATTAATGAAATAAATAATAAAGGTGCAATTTTAATTCCAGTTTCAGCAGAAGGAAAACTATAATTAACAACTGTTTTGTCAGACACACGAAGCTTCATAAGCTCGATATATTTTTTCATAAAATCTATTTCCTTTGATAAAGCAATTGATTCTTCGCTTGTTTCATATAACATATATCGCATCAACTTACTCAAACTATGTATTGATATTTTGGCTTGATCTGGCGAAATATCTACCATAGCATAAATATTATTCAATGAATTGAAAAAGAAATGCGGTTGTAATTGGTAATGTAAATGTTGTAACTCTGACTGTAATTTAAAATTAGTAGCTTCCTTACGTTCTGCTTCTGTTTTCACCCAACGTTTTGTTGTTTTTACTGCAATTGAAAACAATAAAGGTGCCATATAAGATACCATTTGAACGTAAATAAACATCTTAAATGGTGGACCAGAACTATCACTACTATTTGGCCGTTTTTTAGCAATATCTTGAAAAAAAGCACCTTCAAGCGCTTCCTTAAAATAAATGAATAACGCAATGCAAATCACATTAATACCTACAAACCAAACTGTTTTTTTTGTAAATAAAAACTTATCTATTAGCACAAAATAATTGAGATAAAATAATACAGCAGATAGCACTAACGGAATCCAAAAATGAATAACCACTCTATCAATGTCTTGCTCTTGACCGTAAGACAATAAGTAGGGCATACTAAATAGCACAAACCAAACTAGAATGTGAGATAACAGTGTTATGTTTTTATTTTTAATCATAAGTTTTTTATTCGTAACGTAACGCGGTTATTGGATCTAAAGCTGAAGCTTTTCTGGCAGGATACCATCCAAAAAAGATACCTGTTATTGCACAGACTGCAAAAGAAATTACTATAGAATACAAAGCTACACTTGTAGGCCAATTTAAAAAGTTTTCGATAAAAACTGTGGCTCCAAGTCCTAAGATTACACCAAGCAATCCACCAGTGATGCTTATTAAAATAGCTTCGATTAAAAACTGCATTAAAATATCCGATCCTTTGCCACCAACAGCCATACGCAAACCAATTTCCTTTGTTCGCTCTTTTACAGAAACGTACATGATATTCATAATACCAATACCACCAATTAGTAACGATATACTTGCAACTGCAACTAATAGTACGGTTAGCATTTCGCTAGTAGAACTAAAGGTTGAAATTAATTCTTCCATAGAACGTACACTAAAATCATCCTCTTCAGCATCTAATAATTTATGCTCAGTTCTTAAAATTTCTGTAACCTGAGTTACAGCATCAGCAGCATCATCTTCACTAATTGCAGAAGCTATAACTTGATTTAAATAGTCTATTGCCAGAATACGTTTTTGAACCGTTGTATAAGGCGCAATAACCACATCATCTTGATCTTGACCAAAGGTATTTTCTCCTTTTTCTTCTAGAACACCAATAACTTTAAATGGAATATTATTAAAACGAATCATCTGTCCAACAGGCTCTTGACCATCTGAAAATACATTATCGACAACCGTTTGCCCTATTACTACAACTTTTGAAGCCGATTGGACATCTACATTCGTAAACATACTACCGCTTTGCAGTCCAACAACTTTAATCTCTAGATAATCTGGATTAACACCATAAATTGTAGAAGGCCAGTTGTTAGAGCCGTTAATAACTTGTCCACCACCATTTACAACAGGTGTTACATAACTTAATAAATCGGCTTGCGCTTTTATCACTTCGTAATTTTGAAGCGTTAATGTTTGCACATCTCCTCCACTACCTCTAGCTGGACCTCTATCGTCTGCTCCTGGTTGTATGGTAATCATATTTGAACCCATATTTGAAATGGTAGAACGAATACTTTCTTTAGAACCTTCACCAATAGCTAACATAGCAATTACAGACGCTACACCAATGATAATACCTAACATAGTCAGCAAGGTTCTCATTTTATTAAGGACAATTGCCTTAAAAGCAATTTTTATTAAATTTAATAGTCTCATAATTAATCGTCTTGTTTAGGCAGTTTAGCTAATTGCTCTGCTGCAGATTGTACTTTATGATTTTTATAGTCTTGCATGATACTTCCATCTTTTAATACAATAGTTCTGCTACTAAAAGTGGCTATATCAGGCTCGTGTGTAACAAAAGTGATGGTAATCCCTTTTTGATTTAGCTCCTGAAACAGCGACATAATTTCGTACGATGTTCTTGTGTCTAGGTTTCCTGTAGCTTCATCTGCCAGAATCATTACTGGATTATTTACCAAGGATCTTGCGATAGCAACACGTTGTTGTTGTCCTCCTGAAAGCTGCGAAGGTGTATGATGCAATCTATCTCCTAAACCAACCATTTCTAATGCTTTTATAGCACGTTCTCTGCGCTCTTCAGTTGACACTTTACTGTTATATAACAAGGGTAATTCTACATTTTCTATTGCAGATGTTCTTGCTAATAAGTTATAAGATTGAAATATGAATCCTATCTTTTCGTTTCTTATGGTTGCTAATTCATTTCGGCTTAAAGCCTTAACACTTACTCCATCAATTTCATATTCACCAGAGGTTGGTTGATCTAAACACCCTAAAATGTTAAGCATCGTACTTTTTCCAGAACCACTAGATCCCATTATGGTAACAAATTCGCCTTCTTTTATATTAAACGAAATTCCTTTTAAGGCATGTACCGTTTCGGTTCCCATGGTAAACTGACGTTTTAAGTCTTCTATTTTAATAATGTCTTTACTCATGGCTTTTATTTTTTCTTGTTTCCTCCTGGACGTTGTGGCATAAACGGACTTTCGTTTGCTCCTGCTGGTCCTGAAGCTTCTGCTTTTGATACACCTTTTAAACTATATACTAGCTCATCACCTTCATTAACTCCGCTTAACACTTGTACATTTACTCCATCACTAGCGCCTAATGTTACTGTTTTTGGTGTTATACTTCTATCTTTTCCTAATACCCAAAGTGTAGTTTCTTTTTTTGAAGCTGTACTAACATTGTTTGATAAGTTATGATGTGTATTGTAAGACGCTAATGTTTCAGTTTCTGGAGTAAAGTTTATGGCTTTAGCTTCCGCAGTTAACACATCATTTAATTCCAATGTGAAAATTGAAATGGTTGCTGTTAACCCTGGTTTTAGTTTTAAATCTGGATTGTGTGCCTTAATAACCACTGTGTACGTTACTACGTTTGAGGTAACTGTTGGATCTAAACGAACTTGTGTGACTTCACCTTCAAAAGTTTCGCCTAAATAAGCATCTACTGTAAAGGTTACACGTTGTCCTTCTTTTACATTTCCAATATCTGCTTCATCTACATCTGCTTCTACTTGCATTTCTTTTAAATCTTGAGCAATTGTAAATAAGGTTGGCGTGCTTAAACTTGCTGCAACGGTTTGTCCTTCGTCTATAGCACGAGATAATACGACACCATCAATTGGCGAATAAATATTTGCATAACCTAAATTGGTTCTAGCCGATTGTAAGTCTGAATAACGTTGAGTTACTGTACCTTTAGCAGTTGCATAGTTAAATGCAGCATTATCAAAATCTGATTTACTTATGACTTGATTATCGTATAATGTTTGTTGTCTGTCGTAAATAGTTTTGGTATAATTCCTTTGGCTTACAGCATTATCGTAAGCTGCTTGTGCTTGTGTTTTTGCAGCATTTAAGTTAGTTTTATCTAATTCTGCAATAAGCTGACCTTCTTTAACAACGCTATTATAATCTACATAGATTTTCTCGACAACTCCAGAAACCTGTGTACCAACTTCTACTTGTGTAATTGGCTCAATAGTTCCCGTTGCAGTAACCATAGTAGTTACATTATTTATTTTTGCTGTAACTGTTTTAGGCTCTATAACAATAGCATCATCAATTTTCATAAAACTGAATGCTATAATAGCAAGTATCACTAATACTACGCTTCCTAATATAATTTTCTTTTTAGTTTTCATAATTCTGTTAATTAATTTTAATATCGTTTCCTTGGTAAAATTGTAATAATTGGTGGTATAAAATATTTAAGTATTTTGCTTGCAAATAGTTTTGTTGAGTATTTGTAAATGTGTTTTGACTTATTACTAAATCGGTTGTACTTAAATCTCCTAATTCATACTTTTTTTGTGCTAACTTATAACTTTGCTCTGCTGCTGCTTTAGAAGCTTCTGACGCTACTAATTGCTCTTGAGCAGAAATTGCATTTTGGTAAGCAGTTTCAACTTTTTTATAAACTTCTTTTTCCGTAGTTTGCTTTTGTATTTGGGCTTTTTCAATATTTATAGTCGCCGTTTGCACCTCTGCTTTTGTTTGGTTTCTATTAAAAATTGGAATCGTTAACGATAGCCCTAATTTCTGATTAAAATTAACATCAAACTGATCTGAAAATGTGTTATCATTTATACTTGTGTAACCAGACCCAATGCTTCCTGTTAATGCTAATGTTGGTAAAAACCCACCTTTAGCAATGTCTAATTCTTTTTCGCTTGCTGCAATATTTAAATTACTAGTTTGTATTTCTGGCAAAAAGCCTAAGGCATTATTATAGATTTCGTTTTTATTAAGTTCTAAGTTTATTAAATCTATATCATCGTCTATACTTTTAATTTCAATAGTATCTAAAGGCGATAATTCTAATAATTGTTTCAATTGAATGATGTATTGCTGGTAATCGTTTTTAGCTGCAATTACATTGTACTTATTTGTTGCTGCTTGACTTTGAGCTTCTGTATAATCACTTAATGCAATTGTTCCTGCATCTAATCGTGCTTTTGCTCTTAGCACTTCTTTTTCTGAAGCATTTACATTATTTTCTGCAATAGCAATACTTTCTTTACTATAAAGCGTTTGTAAATAAATTTCTAAAATACTTAGAGCTATATTATTTTTTTCTACTTCCTCTTGGTAAAGACTCTGCTCTAGAAACAATTTATTCTGTTCTATTTGATTGCTAATTTGATTACCCTGAAACAAAGTCATTGAACTATTTATCCCAACATTTGTACTGTGAATTTGATCTGTAACAAAGTTGCTTGTAATTGGATCTATAGTACTTCCGTTAGAAAAGCTCTGCGATGCACTACCAAATAAATTAGGTAGCCTAGACGACTTCGCTTTGCTATAATCTACCTCTGCGATACTTTTATTTAACGCCGCATCTTTAACAACTATGTTATTTTCTAGAGCATAATCTATAAGCTCTTCTAAAGACCACACTTTTCCAGTTGTAGTTGGTAAGCTTTCTTGCGCAAACGATAATTGCACAAAAATGAAACTTGCTATGATGATATATAATTTCATTGTATTGAATGTTTTGATTTAACACTTCAAAGGTGAAACTATATGATTATCTATAAAAAAGTAATAGATGTACTAGGCTTTTGACTATATGAATGATACAATTTTATCGATGAGAATTTTATGCATTATTGTTCAAAATAAATCTAGGTATTTTTATTTATAAATTTCTATGTGCATATATTAATATCTTTATTCTTATTTAAAACCAATTCATATTTTATGAAGATAATTCCTGCTTTAGTTTAACAGCAAGTGTTTCAGTCTTTTTACGCAAATCTTTAGCATAATTTAAGAGTATTTCAGTTTGTAATAATCTATCGATAATACTATTTTGATATTCCCTACTATTTAATAGCGTTTCATAGTTTGATTGTTGTCCAAATGTTCTAATCTGATTAAAGTTTTCATCAACCTTTGACAACATATCTGAAAGCGAAATATGTTTTTCAATAATCGGTTTTAATTTATTTGTAACGATATTCCCTATATTTATTTCTTGACTTTCAAATATTTTAATCTCGTTAGGATATTCTGCAATTAAAACTTTTAAAGATTCATTTTCAAGAAATTCAAATTTATTTGTATTATTTATAGAATTTAGTGCATCATTTCTCAAATTTGTATATCTAAATTTCATTTGTACAATTATATCCTTTGTTTCTTGTGTCAATTTGTTTGATTTTACCCCCACATAATTGAGTGTATTTTGAAGAGATAATGTATTTGTATTATACCTAACAATTGAGCTATCTAGAACATTCAAATTTGTACGCAATTCATCATACAAACTTTCGTATATTTTCACCTCAACTATTCTATTTTTTCTAATATCATTTAAATTATTAATTTTCCAGGCAATTGAAATACCAATTACTATTAAGAGAATTTCTCCAAGAGCGTATAACAGGTAACTTTTAAATTTTCCAGATTCAATTAATTTTCTTCTAACTTTCCTAAACAACTTCATAATTAATATTTATTTACATATACTTACTTCATTGAAAAAGTTGGCATGAAAGATTATCATATTTCTCAGC
Organism: Patiriisocius marinistellae; assembly: GCF_009014635.1. Lineage (GTDB taxonomy): Bacteria > Bacteroidota > Bacteroidia > Flavobacteriales > Flavobacteriaceae > Patiriisocius > Patiriisocius marinistellae. Next base: position 226,320 of record NZ_BKCF01000004.1, read on the forward strand.
GTTTTTTTTATCAGGAATATATTTTTTGACTAAATTATAAAACCCAAATAATGAACCTATTAATTAATTTTTAAACTTATAGTCTTTTACTATCTCAAAAAGCTTCACAATTATTTGTGAAGCTTTTTCCTATTGTAACCTACTCAATATTTTTTTTACTTTTTATAAAAATATGTAAGGTTTTTACTCGTTAAGTAGAATGGCTAATTCAAATTATGAGTACATCCCAACTTCTTTTTATAAAAATCGCTGTTGAGATAATTTATGATGGTTATTAGTTTTTCTGAAATATTAAATAATTACTAATTGTGCTTTGGTCTTCCATCTTGTGGCGACCGCCCACCACCTGGAGGTCGTTCTCCAGGTGGTAGTCCATGTCGCTCTTCTTCAAATTCACCCATTAAACAACGTGGTATATATGGGTAGCTATCTGTAACTAAATAAGCGTAAGTTCCATTTATAGTGGTGCCGTTACAAGCATCCAAGTCTCCCAATTTCTCTACATATTCCCAGTCTGAAACAAACGTACCATCTGGATGACTTTCATCTATTTCTACTTCAAATTGATTGCCTGGTCTGCTATATTCACAGTCCTCTCCCTCACGATTATTATCGTATAACTTATAACTAGGTGTATAAGCACCACTTTTAGAATAATACATTGCAAACCCATCTTTCGCAAAACCAATGTGAACAAGATCATTACCCGTATCAAATTTTTCTATAATAGAAGTTGGTGTCCCATGGTAGTGATAAGCACCAGTAGGTTGTACGTGGGCGTTATTAAAATCCAATCCCATAGCAATAAGCTCTTGTTTTGCCTCAACTCTGTAACGTTCTCCACTTTCACATATAACTACCTCAGCAGTTTCGGGTTCAAATTTCACTCCGTTCAAAGCAACACCTGGCTCCCTAACCCATTGTGCTTTGCCAGTAAATTTTGGATTAACAGGCAATAAGTATGATTTATTTTGAGAGGAAATTGTATTAGGATTTCCTTCATTAGGAAATGTCCCAGTTTCATGATTAGGTAATGCATTTGTTATTATTTCACGATGACCATCTTTAATTGTAACTACAGTTCTTGTACCATATTGATTATCATTCAATACGTAAGAACCAAAATAATTTTCTTCAATTTGAGTATGTGTATGGGTATCCTCCCCATGTGTATGTAAAGCTAGGGTAGTAGGATTTTTACATCCAACAATTAATCCCCAAATTGCTAATAACACTAAAAATTTTATATCTTTTATTAACTCCATTTTAAATCTTTTTTTTTAAAAATTGAAGCCCTGCATTTGTTTACAGGACTTCAACTAACTAAACAACAATGAAAATTAAATTTCTTTTTTATTAATTATTTAAAATAGCTAATATTAGTTTGAGCGTCTCTCTTTTCTTTTAGGCTTGGGTGCATCTTTGAATTCCTTTTCCGTAATAAAACCGTCTTCATCCGTATCTATTTCTGTAAAATTTTCTTTAAGTGGTCCTTTAAGTTCATCCTTTGCAAGTTTTCCGTCTTCATTAGCATCTAATTCTTCTACAAGCTCTGCGAATGTTGGAGGCGCTTTTCTATCATTACCTCTTTGCTTTTGTGCATTTGAAAACGTTACAAATGCTAAGCAAAATAATGCTACTAATACGCCTCTTTTTAAGTTTATCGATTTCATATTTTTAAATTTTAAGTTCATTATTATGACTACAAATATGCATAATGGTTGAATAGAGAAGTTGAAACTTCAATAAATGAACTCTTGTTTTAAGTGAACACCCATTGAGATACTGCGAACAATTAAATTCACCAGTCTAAAACACTAAAAATTGAGAGTTTACTGAAAAATTATTCACTTTATTTGCAGTATGAACAAACATAAAAGATATGTCTCACAGGTCCTGCTTTGGTTAGGAATCTATTGCTTATTATGGGTGTACAGTGGAAATGATGAGATGTTTTTGCAAGCAAACAGCCCTGCATTTATATCACAAATTTTCCTGCTTTTTGGATTGATTTATTATGCAGTTCCTATGTTTTTATTTAAAAAAAAATATTTACTGTTTTTTGTTTCAACTATACCTTTAATATTGATTGCTGCCTTAGTCACATCAGAAATAGGGCCTCAACCTCCGGCTCATTTGCCAAGACTAGAAATAGGTGGTCCACCTAAAAATCTACCATCCCGTTTTTTTGTAAACTTATTAATTCTTAGCATTTCTTGTGTATCTGCAGTGCTTTTAGAAACGTTTATTTATGCACAACAAAATGAAAAAGCTATTGCCTTTGCAAAAGCCGAATTAATGGAAAGCGAGTTAAAATTTTTAAAAATGCAAATCAATCCTCACTTTTTATTTAATGCACTTAATAATATTTATGCACTTTCAGTTATAAATTCTGAAAAAACGCAAGAAAGTATTAGTACACTCTCTGAAATGCTACGATATGTTATCTATGATTGTGAACAACCTAAAGTTCCCCTAAAAAAAGAATTAAATTATATCATAAATTATATTGAACTTTTTAAATTAAAAAGCAGCAAAAATTTTAATATTTCATTTACTAAAAATGTAATAGATGAAAATGTAATAGTAGCTCCAATGTTATTTATACCTTACATTGAAAATGCATTTAAACATAGTGGTATCGAGAAAGGAAGAGATAATTTTATTTCTATTTCACTCACACAAAGCGAAAAAAAGATTGAATTTATTGTAGAAAACAGTAACCTATCTTCACAAAGCCCAACAGATACACAAGGAGGAATTGGATTGCCAAATGTTCAAAAAAGATTAGAAATTTTATATCCTAATAAACATATTTTAGAAATTTCAAGGTTGAATGTTTTTAAGGTTTACCTAAAATTATTTATAGAATGAATGCCATAAAATGTATTATTATAGATGATGAAGAATTAGCTAGAAAGCTTATTGATACTTACGTAGATAAAATAAATTACTTACAATGTGAAGGCACCTTTGAAAACCCTGTAGAAGCATTATCATATATAAAAAAAAATACAGTTGACTTAATATTTTTAGACATACAAATGCCTGATTTAAAAGGGACTGATTTTGCCGATTTAATTTCAAAATCGAATACACGTATTATATTTACGACTGCATATTCTGAATATGCGTTACAGGGTTTTGAATTAAATGCACTAGACTACTTAGTAAAGCCTATAACTTTTAAAAGATTTTTGAGTGCTGTAGAAAAATTTCCAAAATCAGCAAAATTATTAGATGACACTATTACTATTAAATCTGGTTATGATCTTCACAAAGTAATTACTAAAACAATTATTTTTATTAAGAGTGATAGTGAATATGTCCACTACCATATTGAGGATGGAAAAAAAATTATGGCTAATCAGTCTCTTAGTAAGTTAGAGGCTTCTTTACCAAATTATTTTTTGCGTGTACATAGGTCATATATAATTAATAAGAATAAAATTACGGGATTAAAGGGAAGGGATTTATTACTTTCAGATCAAATAATTTCAGTTAGTGATAGTTATATTGACAAGGTTAAAAAATTATTTATTTGAAATTATGCTAGAGATAAGGCCCAGCTGTGAGCAATGCAATAAAGCACTATCCTATAATACGACAGACGCGATGATTTGTACTTTTGAATGTACTTATTGTAAAGAATGTGCTTCAAAAACATTTAAAAATACATGTCCTAATTGTGGTGGTAATTTTACTCAAAGACCCATTAGACCTAAGCATTTATTAGAAAACTATCCTGCTTCTACAACGATTGTTTTTAAACCAAAACAAATCAAATAAATGGTATTTTGAAGGAAACTAATATTAAAGGTTATATACTTCCCTTAATTGTAATTGCTCAATTTTGCTGTACATCATTATGGTTTGCTGGAAATTCAATTATAGAAAATTTGGTTTCAAATTTTGGGATTTCATTAAATTCTATGGGCATTTTAACCTCAAGTGTTCAGCTAGGGTTTATAATAGGTACACTTAGTTTTGCAGCGTTAACTATTGCAGACAGATTTTCTCCTTCTAAAGTATTTTTAACTTGTGCCATAGTAGCCGCACTGTTTAATTTTGGGATTTTATGGAGTGGCAATACATTAATTACTTTACTGCTATTTAGATTTGGAACAGGGTTTTTTTTAGCTGGCATTTATCCTGTGGGAATGAAAATAGCCGCAGATTATTTCAATAAAGGTCTTGGAAAATCATTAGGTTATTTAGTAGGCGCATTAGTTTTGGGTACTGCATTTCCTCATGCATTAAAAAGCTTAGGTGTTTCATTTAATTGGGAATATATAATTTTAACCACTTCAACACTTGCAATAATAGGCGGCTTTATAGTAGGCTTTATTGTACCTAACGGTCCCTATCGTCAAACTGGACAACGTTTAAAATTGACAGCATTTTTTTCAGTTTTTAAAGATTTAAAATTTAATAAAGCAGCTTTTGGTTATTTTGGACATATGTGGGAGTTATATGCATTTTGGGCTTTTGTACCGTTTATCATTTCGGCATTCAATGAAACGCAAACGAATGAACTCCATATATATCGCTGGTCATTTTTAGTGATTTCAATAGGTAGTCTGGGTTGTGTTTTAACAGGATATATTTCAAAACAGATAGGAACAAAAAAAGTAGCGTTTATTACGCTACTAGTGTCAGGAATTTGTTGTGGTCTTTCTCCTATATTGTTTCATCTTCCCGCTTATATTTTTATACCATTTTTATTACTTTGGGGATTTGTGGTAATTGCAGATTCACCCGTTTTTTCGACAATGGTTGCACAAAATGCCATACCAAATTTAAAGGGATCAGCCCTTACAATTGTTAATTGTATAGGTTTTTCAATCTCAATAATAAGCATCCAATTACTGGCTTTTCTTTCTGAAATTGTACAACCTCAATACCTTTTTCTCATTTTAATACTAGGGCCAATTTTTGGACTCTTTAGCTTGAGAAATAACTAAAAAATTTAATAAATTTTGAGCCCATTTTCAACTTTGAAATTGGGGTTTAATAATGTAACATCCTTTCCATTTACCGCTCCAAGAACTAAACACTCACTCATAAACTTACCTATTTGTTTCTTCGGAAAATTTATAACAGCAACAATTTGGCTGCCCAATAAATCCTCTTTAGTATACAAAGAGGTTATTTGCGCAGAGGACTTTTTAATGCCTAGCTCTTTTCCGAAGTCAATATGTAATTGATATGCAGGATTACGAGCTTCTGGGAAATCATTTATAGTAATAATAGTTCCTACGCGTAAATCTATTTTTTCAAAATCACTCCAAGAAATCTCACTATTTTTCATGTGTTATTTTCAATTTCTCTAACATCTCTGGCGATATTGCAACTCCATTTGCACTATAATTGTCAACAAGTAATCCTTTTTCATTGCTTTTTGTTTCAATAACATATAAGATTGAGCTGTCTCCAGGGTTTGTCATACCTTCAAAACGATAGTATTTTACAACTTCAAGCTCTCCTGCCTTCCATTGTTTTTTTAATCCTTTTGATTCTATTCCCTCCTCTACAAGGTTGAAATCTGTAGTGTAACCATCATTTTGTAAATCTGCTATTGCAGCAGTTAATGTATCATATCCATTTTCCATAGTAGTTGTTTTGATTAAAGATACGAGTCAATGGTGTAATGCAAAAGAATTTATAAAATGTTTAGCATTTAAAAACAGCTCGAAAAGTGTAACTTTAACCTATAAATGTCAACTTATTTTAATTAAAATTATGTCTCTCACTCCTTCTACAATGTTACCATTAAATACGCTAGCTCCAAATTTTGCATTACTTGATACTGTTACAATGAATCCTGTGACGCTACAGGGTATTCGTGGAAAAAAAGGTACTGTTATAATGTTTATTTGTAATCATTGTCCTTTTGTTAAGCATGTAAATGAAGAACTTGTTCGTTTATGCAATGACTATAGGGTAACAGGATTTGGTTTTGTAGCGATAAGTAGTAATGATGCAGAAAAATATCCTCAAGATAATCCTGAAAAAATGTGGAAAACTGCTCGTGAAGAAGGGTATCCATTTCCATACCTCTATGATGAAACACAGGAAGTTGCTAAAGAATATAAAGCAGCATGTACGCCAGATTTTTATCTTTTTGATGAGGATTTAAAATTAGTGTATCGAGGACAATTGGACAATTCTCGTCCTGGAAATGGAATTCCAGTAAACGGAAGAGATTTGAGAGAAGCTATGGATGCAATATTAAATAATAGTCCACAGAGAAAAGACCAAAAACCAAGTGTGGGCTGTAATATTAAATGGAAGTAATTTCTTCGGAAATGAGGTTTTATGATATTAAATTTATTTCATTAATAGAAAGCTAAACTAACTTTATAGAAATAAAAACGCCTTCAAAAATTGAAGGCGTTTTGCTAGTTACTTCTTAAAAGAAAATATTAACCTTTAACTTCCATTAATTCTACATCAAATACTAAAGTTGCATTTGGAGGTATAACACCACCAGCTCCTTGAGCTCCGTACCCTAAGTCACTAGGAATTACAAAACGAGCTTTATCACCTGTATTTAAAAGCATAATACCTTCATCCCATCCAGCAATTACATGCCCCATTCCAATAGGGAATTCGATTGGATTTCCTCTTTTATATGAGGAATCAAATTCTTTTCCATCTGGCAACATACCCTTATAATGTACTGCAACAGTTTGACCTGCACTTGGCTTTGCTCCATCACCTTTTTGAATAATTTTATAATGAAGACCACTATCTGTTTTATCAAATCCAGCAGTTAAATCTTTCATGGCTTCTTCTTGCGCCTTTTTTCCTGCTGCCTCTCTTTCTAGTTTGGCTCCAGTAAATTTTCTAAAGGTTTCAACAGCATTAAAAGCTTCAGCATCTGCTCCTACTCTTAAAATTTCTATATTCATTGTATCACCCTGTGCAATAGTATCTACTACATCTTGTCCTTCAATAACATTACCAAAAACAGTATGCTTATTGTCTAGCCAGTCTGTTGCTACATGAGTAATAAAAAATTGACTTCCGTTTGTTCCAGGTCCTGCATTTGCCATTGAAAAAACACCTGGCTTATCATGTTTCAATTCTGGATGAAATTCATCATCAAATTTATAACCTGGTCCACCTGCACCAGTACCTGCAGGATCTCCACCTTGTACCATAAAACCTGGAATTACACGGTGAAATGTAAGTCCATCATAATATTTGGTCCCTTGTGGTTTTGCTTTATTTTCTAAATTTCCTTCTGCGAGTGCAACAAAATTTGCTACCGTCCCAGGAGTTCTTTTATATGTTAATTGGCCTAAAATTTCGCCTTTTTCAGTAGTGATTTTTGCGTAAATACCGTCTTGCATTGTTCTGTTTTTTAAAGTATTACGTCAATGCTTTTGCGCCTTGACTTTTGAGAGTGCAAAGGTAAAAAATTGTTATTGAACTATCTTAAAAATACATCTTAAAGTAACCTTAAGTTATCGTAAAGTACTATAATTTCAGAAAAAATTAAGATTAATAGTATCATGCATTCAAAATAACCGTTTAGATTTGCTAGTTAAATTTTTAACGAAAATGAAAGAAAAAGACCTTTTACAAGCAGTCGCTTCTTACGGGAGCCCACTTTATGTTTATGACGCCTCAAAAATTGAGTCACAGTACAAACGTTTAACAGCTGCATTTAAAAAGGTCAAACAGGTAAAGTTTTATTACGCTGTTAAAGCTTTGTCTAATATTTCAGTATTAAAATTAATGAAAAAATTAGGTGCTGGTCTAGATACTGTTTCTATTCAAGAAGTTCGTTTAGGATTAGCAGCTGGATTTGATCCTTTATCAATTATTTATACTCCTAATGGAGTTTCAATGGAAGAACTTGAAGTTGCTAAAAAGTTAGGTATACAAATTAATATTGACAACTTATCGATTTTAGAACTTTTTGGTTCAAGATACCCTAATCATCCTGTTTGCATACGTATTAACCCACATGTTATGGCTGGAGGTAATACTAATATTTCTGTAGGACACATTGATAGTAAATTTGGAATTTCGATTCACCAAATGCCTCATATTGAACGTATAGTAGCGAATACAAAAATGAACATAAACGGTATTCACATGCACACTGGTAGTGATATTCTAGATATAGATGTGTTTTTATATGCTTCTGAAATATTATTTGAAGCAGCTACTCATTTTGATACATTAGAGTTTATTGACTTTGGAAGCGGTTTTAAAGTTCCGTACAAAGAGGGTGATGTAGAAACTAATATTGAAGAATTAGGTGAAAAATTAAGCGAACGTTTTATTACTTTTTGTAAAGAACATAACAAAAATCTTACACTTGCGTTTGAACCTGGAAAGTTTTTAGTAAGTGAAGCTGGGCAGTTTTTAGCAAAAGTAAATGTAATTAAACAAACTACCTCAACTGTTTTTGCTCATGTTGATAGCGGTTTTAATCATTTAATACGACCTATGCTTTATGGATCACAACACGTAATTAAGAATATATCTAATCCGGAAGGTAGAGAACGTTTTTATTCTGTAGTAGGTTACATTTGTGAGACAGACACATTTGCTACTAATAGAAGGATTTCTGAAATTAGGGAACATGATATTCTTGCTATGCATAATGCGGGAGCGTATTGTTATAGTATGTCAAGTAACTATAATTCAAGGTATCGTCCTGCCGAAGTATTATTCCATAAAGGAAATTATTCTTTAATACGGAAACGAGAAACGTTTGAAGATTTAATACAAAATCAAATTGAAATAGATATTTAAAAAAAAGAGCAATGATTTTAATTTCATTGCTCTTTTTTATTAATTTCCTACTTCGCTGATAAATTTAAGACGGTACAACCTGAGCTCTTCATGATCATAATCCCCGTCAAATTCTTCTAGGGCGTCTTCAATTTTATCACTCTCTGCCTCTAAAAAATATTCATGAATTTCTTCTTGTTGTTCATCATCTAATATCTCATCTATCCAATAACTAATATTAAGTTTTGTTCCACTAAAAACAATAGCTTCCATCTCTTTAATAAGTTCTGGCATTTCTAAACCTTTTGAATCTGCTATATCTGTCAAAGGTAATTTACGATCCACATTTTGAATAATGTACAGCTTATTTGCACTATTACTACCCGTCGATTTCACCACAAAATCATCTGGTCTTTCTATATCATTGTCCGCAACATATTGATTAATAAGCTTAACAAAAGGCTTTCCATACTTTTTAGCTTTTCCATCTCCTACTCCGTGTACATTGGAAAGTTCTTCAATGGTAATAGGATATTTAAGAGCCATATCCTCAAGTGAAGGTTCTTGAAATATAACAAACGGTGGAAGCGATAATTTATCTGCTGTTTTTTTCAGTTCAGCTTTCAAAAGTTTGAATAAATTTTCATCTGCTACTGCACCACCTCCTTTTTGAGATATAATAATCGAGTCATCATTTGCTTCTTTAAAAGAGTGATCTTCGGTCATCATAAAAGATTCGGGATTTTGTAAAAATGCTTTTCCTTCATCTGTCAATTTAATGACGCCATAGGTTTCAATATCTTTTTTAAGAAATCCTGCAACAAGTAATTGTCTCAATAATGCCATCCAGTAGGAATCATCTTTATCTTTTCCGCAGCCAAAAACCGAAATTTGATCTGTACGATGCGACTTAATCATCGCATTTGCTTTACCTATTAGCACGTTTACTACTTCTTTACTTTTATATTGTTCGTTAGTTTGATTAACTACATCTAGTAGCATTTTTGCTTGTTCTTTTGCTTCTTCCTTTTTCTTTGGATAACGCATATTGTCATCCATATCACCACCTTCTCCAGTTTCATTATCAAATTCTTCACCAAAATAATGAAGAATAAATTTTCTGCGAGACATGGAAGTTTCGGCAAATCCTACAACTTCTTGTAAAAGTGCATGACCTATTTCCTGCTCTGCGACAGGCTTTCCACTCATAAATTTCTCAAGCTTTTCAATATCCTTATAACTGTAATAAGCTAAACAGTGTCCTTCTCCTCCATCACGTCCTGCCCGACCTGTTTCTTGGTAATAACTTTCAATACTTTTAGGAATATCATTGTGAATTACAAAACGTACATCTGGCTTATCTATTCCCATCCCAAAAGCAATTGTTGCAACAACTATATCTGCATCTTCCATCAAAAACATATCTTGATGTTTTACTCTTGTTTTTGCATCTAAACCTGCATGATATGGTACTGCATTGAGACCGTTTACTTGTAAGATTTGAGCTAGTTCTTCTACACGTTTTCTACTCAAACAGTAAATAATCCCACTCTTACCTTCGTGCCCTTTTACAAAACGTGTGATGTCTGTATCAACATTTTTTGTTTTAGGTCTAATCTCGTAATAAAGATTAGGTCTATTGAAAGAAGCTTTAAATGTATTTGCATCACTCATCCCTAGATTTTTCAAAATATCTTCTTGAACTTTAGGGGTAGCCGTTGCAGTAAGACCAATTATAGGTATATTATCTCCTATACGTTGTATAATAGCACGAAGATTTCGATACTCTGGCCTAAAATCATGTCCCCACTCACTAATGCAATGAGCTTCATCAATGGCGACAAACGATATAGTTTGGGCTTGTAAAAAATCTACATATTCTTCTTTTGTTAGGGATTCTGGAGCAACATAAAGAAGCTTTGTGATACCATTGGAGATATCACTCTTTACTTGCTTGACTTCGGTTTTGTTAAGAGAGGAGTTTAAAACGTGTGCGATACCTTCTTGATCAGAAAGTGCTCGCAGTGCGTCCACTTGATTTTTCATAAGTGCAATCAACGGTGATACTACTATAGCAGTACCCTCTTGCATCAGAGCGGGGAGTTGATAGCATAAGGATTTCCCTCCGCCCGTAGGCATTATAACAAAGGTGTTTTGTTTATCGAGTATGCTTTTTACGACTTGCTCTTGTAACCCCTTGAACTTGGTGAATCCAAAAAAATGTTTTAGTGATGCGTATAATTCTGTATCGCTCACGATATGTTTGTTTTTACTGAACTAACATTTACTAGCTCAAATTATTTACTCTTTAATAATTGCGGCAACAGAATTACAATTGTAATTTTGTAACGCTCAAAGCACAACACTATTTTTGTACTAAAATCAATATGTAACTAAAAGGTTGTTTTTTCGATTATTAAATATAGTAATTAATCGAAGAGTAACAAACTTTGTAAAGCTTAAAAATTGAACAACGAAGACCGAATTATTTCAGTAGCAAAAAAAACCATTGAAACTGAAAGCCAAGCAATTAGAAATTTAATTCCATTAGTTGATGCTGCATTTGCTGGTGCGGTAAACTATATTTTTAATAGTAATGGCCGCGTTATTGTCACTGGAATAGGAAAAAGTGCGAATATAGCCACAAAAATTGTTGCTACTTTAAATTCTACAGGAACACCTGCAATCTTCATGCATGCAGCAGACGCAATTCACGGGGACCTTGGGACTGTTCAAGAAAATGATAGCGTTATTTGTATTTCAAAAAGCGGTAACACTCCAGAAATTAAAGTACTTGTTCCACTCATTAAAGCGGCTGGAAATAAATTAATTGCAATTACATCGAACACAAAAAGCTTTTTAGGGACACAAGCAGATTATATTTTAAATGCATATGTTGAAAAAGAAGCTTGTCCTAATAATTTAGCGCCAACATCAAGTACCACCGCACAATTAGTAATTGGTGATGCTTTAGCAATGAGCTTGCTAGATTTACGTGGCTTTTCAAGTAAAGATTTTGCTAAATTCCACCCAGGTGGATCGCTTGGAAAACAACTTTACTTAAGAGTAAGCAATCTTACCGAACTAAATGAAAAACCTCAAGTTTCGCCAGATACAGATATAAAAAATGTTATTCTTGAAATTAGCAAAAAAATGCTTGGAGTAACAGCAGTAATTGAGAATGATAAAATTGTTGGAATAATAACTGATGGCGATTTGAGAAGAATGCTCGCAACTACTGATAGTTTTGTTGGGCTTACTGCAAAAGATATCATGAGCAAAAACCCCAAAACAATTGACAATGATGCAATGGCAGTTCAAGCTATGGAAGTGATGGATACAAATGGTATCACACAAGTATTAGCCCAGAAAAATGGGAAATATACAGGTGTAGTTCACATTCATAATTTGACTAAAGAGGGAATTATTTAAAAAAGTAAGTGACTATTAATGGATGTCAGTTTTTTATGACATTCTATAATATCTAGGTTTACATATAATGAACAGAAATAAACAAATAGGCAAACCACAACAAAACACTGAAAAGGAAATGTCCTTCTTAGACCATCTTGAAGAATTAAGGTGGCATTTAATACGTGCAACAATAGCTGTTGTACTAGTTGCTTGTGTTGCATTCTTAATGAAGAGTTTTATTTTTGACACGTTATTATTTGGGCCTAAAAATCCAGATTTCCCTACATACAAATTACTTTGTAAAATTTCAAACTTTATGGGTCTCGAAGAAAGCTTTTGTTTTAAAGATGAAGCTTTTAGAATTCAAAGTAGAACAATGGCCGGGCAATTTTCTGCTCACATTTGGACCTCAATCACTCTTGGATTTGTAGCCGCTTTCCCTTATATTTTATGGGAATTCTGGCGATTTATCAGTCCAGGGTTACAAAAAAATGAACGCAGAAACAGTCGCGGTTTTATTTTTATCGCATCATTTTTGTTTTTCACTGGAGTCCTTTTTGGTTATTATGTAGTAACACCGCTTTCTATCAACTTTTTAGGTAGTTATCAAGTAAGTGAGCAAGTATTCAATGATTTTGATTTATCAAGTTACACAGGATTGGTTAGAGCATCTGTGATAGCTAGTGGTCTCATTTTTGAGCTCCCAATTATAATTTATTTCTTGACAAAAATAGGAATTGTCACCCCGCAGTTTCTTAAAACATATCGTAAATACGCACTTGTTTTGGTATTAATACTTTCAGCAATTATTACCCCGCCAGACATTGCAAGCCAAGTTATCGTAGCAGTACCAGTACTTATATTATACGAAATAAGCATTTTTATTTCAAAAGGAGTATTACGCAAACAACGTAAACTCGAAAAAGCGCAACGCTAATTATCATCAAACAAAATAGTTGTAATCCCCTTAAAATTTCAGAAGCTATTATGAGTAATCCTGTAGAAGAATTTAATGCGTATCGCGCAAAAATGAACGATAAAATGATGGCTGACAATAATAAGATTGTCAAGCGCATATTTAATCTAGACACAAATGCATTTGCAGAAGGTGCCCTTTCAAAACAAACTAAAGAAGTTCTTGGATTGGGGAACTCACTGGTTTTAAGATGTGATGATTGTGTAAAATATCACTTAGAAGAATGCTATAAACTAGGCATGAATAAAGCAGAAGTTGTTGAAGCTATGAGTGTTTCATTGCTTATAGGCGGTACTATTGTAATTCCACATTTGCGCCGTGCTTATGAATATTGGGAAGCTTTAGAACAAAACAAATCTTAAAATTTTCTCTTCGGAAATATTAAATGTATTTTTAACGTTGAGACAATAGAAATATTTGTAATTAAATAAACCTATTTAGCGTGAGCTAGATGTAAAAGTTACCCACCTACGCGGGCAATGAATATGAAACTACGTGCCGAAAATTTAATGAAACAATACAAAGGCCGCAAGGTGGTGAAAGGAATTTCGGTTGAAGTTAATCAAGGTGAAATTGTGGGACTTCTTGGACCCAACGGTGCTGGAAAAACTACTTCTTTCTACATGATTGTAGGTTTGATAAAACCCAACGGAGGAAACATTTATCTCGAAGGGACAGATATTACAAACTTCCCTATGTATAAAAGAGCTCAAAACGGAATTGGATATTTAGCGCAAGAAGCATCGGTCTTTAGAAAACTGAGCATTGAGGATAATATATTAAGTGTATTACAATTGACTAAACTTTCAAAAAAAGAACAACTCATGAAAATGGAGTCGCTTATTGAAGAGTTTGGTTTAGGTCACATTCGTAAAAGTCGTGGCGATTTATTGAGTGGTGGTGAACGCCGCCGTACCGAAATTGCCCGCGCATTAGCAACAGATCCACATTTTATTTTACTTGATGAACCTTTTGCAGGAGTTGACCCTGTTGCCGTTGAAGATATTCAACGAATTGTGGCACAATTAAAAGATAAAAACATAGGTATTCTTATTACTGATCATAACGTACAAGAAACCTTAGCCATTACAGACCGCACCTATTTAATGTTTGAAGGTAGTATTTTAAAACATGGCGAACCTGAAGAACTTGCAAATGATGAGATGGTGCGTAAGGTTTATTTAGGACAGAATTTTGAGTTACGTAAAAAGAAGCTTGACTTTAAAAGTGAATAAAAATTGGACTTGACTGTGCTTAGCTAGACACACTAGTTATTTAAATTATAAAAACCGCTATTAATTAAAATAGCGGTTTTTTATTTTTCTAATATTTATAAAGCCTTACGACTCTTTTAAAGATTTCATATCAATAACAAATCTATATTTTACATCGCTATCTTTTATTCTATCAAATGCGGTATTGATATCCTGCATATCTATCATTTCAACATCACATGTAATATTATGCTCTCCACAAAAATCAAGCATTTCTTGGGTTTCTTTAATTCCGCCAATTAGTGAACCTGCCATTCTCTTTCTTCCCAAAATTAAATTACCACCATGAACATCTTTTAAAGGCTCAATTGCTCCAACTAATACCATTGTAGCATCAACTTTAAGTAGCTCTAAATAAGGATTTACATCATGACCTACCGGAATGGTATTTAATAAAAAGTCGAAGGTACCTTTATGCTCTTTCATAGCATCTTCGTCTTTTGAAATTAAAACTGAATCTGCGCCAAGTGATTTAGCGTCTTCAGTTTTAGACTTAGAGGTTGTAATCATAACAGTTTCGGCTTTTAGTGCGTGGGCAAATTTAATACCCATATGTCCTAAACCTCCTAAACCTATAACACCTACCTTATCTCCTTCTTTTACGCCCCATGTTTTTAATGGTGACCATGTAGTAATACCAGCACATAATAGTGGTGCTGCAGCTGCGGCATCAATATTTTCTGGCACACTTAAAACAAATTCTTTATTCACTACAACTTTTTCTGAATAACCACCAAAAGTATGTCCTCCCAAGTGCTTATCCTCTCCATTATAAGTCATCGTAGCACCATTTTCACAAAATTGCTCTAAATCGTTTTTACACGATTCGCATGTTTGACAAGAATCAACCATACACCCTACGCCTACTAAATCTCCTTCATTAAAATTACTTACGTCTTTTCCTATTGCAGTTACTTTTCCAATAATTTCATGTCCAGGAACTACTGGATATTTACTTCCGCCCCAATCATTTTGCACTTGATGAATATCACTGTGACAAACACCACAATATAAAATTTCAATCTCTACATCATCATTTGTAAAATCTCTTCTTTCAATCTTCATTGACTCTAAATTAGCCGACTCTTTTTTTGCCCCGTATGCTTTTACTTCGCTCATTATTTTTTTTTTGGATTCAATTAAAGATACAACGCTATTAGGGCAAAGCCGAAATATTAATTGTGGTTTATATTTAGTTTAACATCAAGTGTTATAAGAGTGTGAAAAAGAGAAGCCATTTTATTTCTTAAATTTTAAATGGTTATAATATTTCCGAAGTTCTGCTACTTTATCATTTAAACTTTAAACTTACTCCTTATTAATAGAATCAATTACTTCAAAAGTTTCCCTTAATGAGATGGGAACACCGTGATTTGTATAACCTTCTACAACAATTTCATAAATTCCAGGAATATCTGAACTATATAGTATTGCGTGCGTTTCTCGCATCGTCAAATTTATCATTGGATTCCACATCAATTGTAATCTATAATCTGGAATTCGTTTGTTAACCTCAGCAGCGCCTTTATTATAGGTTTGTGAAAAATAACGTTTTGATGGCTGAGGCAAGAATAAGGTTTTTTGGATTAGCGATGTCGAGAACTCACTGGGAATAAAATTTCCCTTTTTAGTATTCACTACGACAACACCTTGGTATTCATTTTCACCAAAATAGTAACCTTTACGTATAATTTTAATATCCTTTACTTGCAACGCATTTATGTTTAAAAACTCTTCGTGATCTTCCATAAACACACCATCAACAAAAAGCAATGGTAAAAACTTAGTGGGCGCACTCATCTCTCTTTCAAGCACTTTTACTACTCGCTTATTATTTTCTGTTGTTGTCCAAGCCAGTTTAACGATTTCAGTTAATACCTCCTTCATTGTGTTGAACCTCGTATAATCATCAAGTTCATAAGTGATGCCCTTTTCATAACGAACAAATGAAAGCGCAGATTGTTTTTCTTCAATGGTGTCTGGTTTTAAATTGTAGTATCCATTTTCAATTTGGTTATAAATACTGCGCTCCACAATCTTATCTTTGAAAGATTTATCAATTGAAAATTTAGGAAAATCTAGTTTTGAATAATCTAGATATTTTTCGTCTTGCAAGTTAATTTCATAATCCTCTTTTTTATCTTCAAGTATTTGAATAATGGCTTGCTCTCCTTGAAAATTTGGGTCTATTTCAAAACTAAATTCACCAGCAGCATTTGTAGTAACAACAGTAAATAAAAAGTTTTCTCCAGGAATTGATACTGCTACATCCACTGATTGCGCTGGTAGTTTAGATATCCTTTTTATTACTTCTCCTTTCAATAAATAACCGTCAGTTTCTGCTTTTTGATTAGAGTTACCCATGAAAATTATATTGACTCCCTCTTTTTTTGACATTGCTTGGGTTGCGGTTTTTCTTGGAAATCCTTCAATATCATCCAATTTTCTTACTGACATGGAATAATCTCCATTTCCCAATGGTCCCATGTTGTTTTGTATAATGATGTTGATTTTTTCTCGTATGGAAAGTTGCTTTTTATCTAAGATTATTTGAATGTTTAAATCTTCTGGTAATTTTAAATTTTTATCTTGTTGGGAGGCTGACTTCGGAAATGCAATGGACTCAATTTCTTGGGTGTTGTTTATTTCGGCTATATAAGGATTGATAATTTTCAAAGAAGTTTCAAAAAATTTATCCACTGGGTTATTTTGCATCCATTGTGTATATGCCACGAGCTTGTAACTGCCCGAAGCAATTGTGGATGGGACAAAAAAATCACTATTTCCCAATCCATCTTCTAAAACAATTTTATGATTAAAAACAGTTTTTCCGTTTGAATCAACAAAATCAACATAAACGATGTTACTCAGCTTGGTTTTTTGATGCGTTTGAGCATTTAAACAGTATAATTTATAATATAAATACTCGCCACTAAACAATAAACTAGAGTTTATATGCACAAAGATTTCTTCTTGCGCTGTAGTATTCGTAGGTGTGTTTTGAGAGTTACTGCTAAAAAAAGTAGCCAACAAAAAGAAGATATAAAGTATTTTATTTTTCATCTTTATTTTATTTAAATTTTATTCAACCCAAAAGCTAGGTGGTTCGGGTTCGCCTAATGCTGTGCAATCGCCACAGGCTCTAGGCACCATTAACCACGGGCCTAAAGGTGGGTCAGCAGGTCCTACATAAAATGGAGGGTCTCCTGTATATTCTTCGAGATAGACTCTAATACGATTAGTAATAAAATTCAATTGAGAACTGCAAATAAAAATTTCTTCATCACCGTCTTGAAACAACTGAGCAACATCTGGTGCCCTTAAATCACAAGAGGTAATAAAGGGTGGGAGATTGGTATTAGGATAAAAGTCTATAAAATTAAAAAAGAGTCTTTGAGTTGTCACAGAAGAGACATCAAAAATGCCAATTACTTTTTTATTTGGATTTACAGTTGATGAAATATTACCCATAACAAAACCTGTTTGTACTTGTGAGAATAAACTTCCTTGACTTGTAAATGATTGAATGGTCTCTAAATAATTAAACGCCTCTTCTGAAATTACAAATTGCTTTACCAAAGCGCTATAGCGATGTGAAATTTTAAAGTCATCACTTGGTAAAAAATTAACCAAATAACCTTCTACCAGATCCTCGTTCAGTCCAGAGGTTAAAGTAATTTTAATTTTATTTGAAAACTCTGTTTTATAACAAGCCTTTTGTTCTTCTGGACGCTGCCTAATCTTAACTACGCAAACGGGTATGCTATCCAAGATGTACGTGTCTAAATATAAATCTTCTTGACGCCACATAGGAGCAACAATTTTGTAGGTTTCCTCAAATGTATACCTATAAAAATTTGCTGTATTTGTAGGATCAAAACTATCAACCTTAATCGCAACTCCATCAACGCCATCATCATTTGTTATTCTTTCAGCATATAGATTATCAATTTGCGTGGCTGTAGTCAATTTCATTTCTGAGGAGCTATAGCGCTCACCATCTGCTGTAGTAATTTCTAAGTGATAAACAACATTGGGTTGCGCATTAAATGGTTGAATAGACTGATATTTTCCTGTTTCTGTGTGCTGAAATATGTATTCAACACCATCTCCTACTACTTTTACTTGAGCACCGCTTTCTATGTTGTCATTGTCTTCTCCAAATTCAAAAGTTCTACTCAACGTAATTTCTTGCGTCTTTAATTCATTAGTGATAGTAGCATCCACTACAAGTAAACTCTCAAAATTATCAGTTTCAAAATCAATTTCTTCTAGACAAGAATTAAATAGTACTAAATAACAAAGTACTAATGCTCTATATGAAAATCCTATGTTCATCTTAAAGTGTCTCATAATTAAAATTTTAAATTATAACTGATCGTGGGAACGGGTATCGTAAATATGGATGTTTGATAGGCTTTAATATCGCCATCGTCAGCTACAAAAAATACAGAATATGGATTGTTCCTCCCTAGTACATTATAAATAGAGAACGTCCAAAAACTATGAGCTAATTTTTTGAGCTTATGATTTCCCTCTACATTCACGCCTATGTCAAGCCTGTAATAATCTGGAATTCTAAATTCATTTCTATCACTAAATACAACTAGCTCTGTATTGTCTATTACATAATTTCCTACCGGTACAGTCACAGGTCTTCCCGTTTGATATACAAAGTTGCTGGAAAAACTCACGCGACGGGTCAATTTGTAATTCCCAACAAAACTAAAATCATGTGGTTTGTCATAATTTGAGGGAAAATAATCTCCATTATTGATTCTTTCCTGCGGAAATTCGCTTTCAAATTTCATTAAAGACCTTGAATATGTATATCCCAACCAACCATTAAATTTTCCTTTTGTCTTTTTTATCAAAAATTCAACACCATAGGATTTCCCTTCACCCTGCAACACTTCTTGCTCTAAGTTTTCATTAAAAAGTAACGTTGCACCTGTTTTGTAATCCAAAATATCTTGCGATTTTTTATAATATCCTTCAATACTCAATTCGTAAATATTTGAATCAAAATTCTTAAAAAAGCCAAGCGAATATTGATTTCCGCGTTGTGGTTTAATGTTTATATCAGACAACTTCCAAGTATCTACGGGCGATGCCGTTGTGTTTGTGGATAATCGATGAATATATTGCACAGCATTATTAAAACTTGCTTTTACTGAAAAATCTGGAAAAAGTAAATAGCGAGACGATAATCGTACCTCGGGATATGCATACGACTCAATGGCTTCACCACTCTCAAAGGATTTCGATTCAATCAAACTACTTCCATTTTTTGGAAAACCATCTTGATAAATATTTTGATTGCTGGGTCCTAAAAAAGTAAAGAACGAAAACCGAAGTCCAGCCTCAACACTCAACTTCTCTGTAATCTTATAATTATCTGAAATATACAACGCCGATTCATTTGCTTGCTCATCGGCAATCGTAACTGGAATTATCTGCGAATTATCCCCTAAAGGATTTTTAAAACCTGGTTCAACCCCATAAAATTTAGTAGCTAGTCCATATATAAATCTGTGGTTTTCAAAACTACGATTACTTAAATCAAGTTTTATTTCGGTTTCATTGATAGTATATCCAGATTCAAAATTTAAATTAGTCTGTCCTTCAAAATCTAAGTTAAATTGATATTGGCTATTTGTTATTATTAAAGCCCCATCATTCCTATCATTAAATGTATGGTCCCAGCGCAATGAAGCCATGCGATTGCTATAACCAATGAGCGAATCTGTTGTAACATTAAACTTGTCTTTGCTGTAATATCCCGTGGCTTTAATTTTATCTTTCTCACTAAATGTATGGTTGTATTTTAAAATACCATCATAAAAAGACGCCGTGCTTTTCTTGAGTTCTTCCTCTTCAAGATTACGCAAAATATAATCTGAATATGTTGCTCGCCCTCCTATTAAAACCCCAGCTTTGTCTTCAATTACTGGGACTTCTAACAAAATATTACTTGTAACGAGCCCTAAAGAAGCTTCGCCAGAAAAGTTATTGACAATGGCATCTTTTGATTTAATATCAAATACTGATGACAACCTTCCTCCATAATTTGCTGGAACATGTCCTTTGTAAATAGACACTTCACTTGTAGAAAAAGGGTTTATTGCTGAAAAAATGCCAAAAAAATGAGCTGGATTATAAACTACACCATCGTCTAATAGTATTAAATTCTGGTCTGTTTTTCCACCTCTCACATTATATCCATTAGCTCCTTCACCTGCTGATGAGATTCCCGGCATTGTTGCAGCCACCTTAAAAATATCACGTTCTCCTAAAACTAACGGTATATTTTTAGAATCCTCAACATCAACTTTAGTCACTCCCCCAGTAACTTCTTTTACAGCAATATTTGCATTTCCTTCTAAAAGCACTTCATCCAGCCCCTCAAACTTTTCTTGTAACTTTATTGAAAAAGCCCCATTATCAAAAAGCACTACACGTTGCTCAACCTCTTGAAAAGACAACGATTTTGTTTTTAATATATGTACTCCAGCAAGTAGCCGTAAAGAAAATGAACCATCACTATTAGAAACGGCTCCCTTTTTTCCACCATCAACAATAACACTCACATTTGCCGCAGGTGTATTATTTGTAGCATTCATTATTATACCAGATAATTGGTATTCATTTGCCACATTATCCTTGCGCTGCTTCCCTATTCTAACAGTCTTTAATTTGTTTGATTGCACAAATTTTGACTCTTTATAGAAAACTGCTTTAGGCGCTTCTACAATTTCTTCGTCTTTTTTTTCAATTTCATTTTTAGATTGAAAAAAGCCATTTGGGAGCGTATTGTATATTTGATTGTATTGTGTTAGCATCACTTTCAAATCTTTTGTTACATAAAAATTTAAAGGTGTGTCTTGAAATATAATTTCACATATTTGGGTTATGCTGGTATTTTGAAAATTTCCAGTAACCCGAATTTCTTTTAACCAATCATTTTGATAATAAAATCTATAAGGAGATTTGTCTTCTAAAACTAAAATTGCATCTTCGATAGAAATATTATCGAACGCAACCGTAATTAAAGCATCATTTTGTTGTGCTACAGAAACGTAACTAATCATACAAAAAGCGAGAGAAAGTATTTTTTTGACCATAATACCACTTTAATTATTCTGTAAGAATTAAGAATAGTTTTTATTAAAGATAGCGGTAAAGACAAATGTTTTCAAAACAAAGACCATCGTCTTTTATAAATTACAGGTATTTATTTATTAATTGAATTATACTATATTATTTAAAAAAAGAGGCTAAAATATTGATTATCAATAACTTTAAACAATGTTATCATTTTTTCAACCTAAGTTGCGTATTGACAAGGTGGTCACTTGATATGTAAAGAAAGTAATGGTAATTTTTCTTCGGAAATTTTAAATTGTTGTTATATTTCCGAAGGTTTCCAAAAGATTGAAATAAGGATATACAAGGCGATGATAATTGGAATTGCAATAAACTTAAGCAATAAAATCAAAGCGAAACAAACTATTAAAAACACATACCGAATGCTGTTTTTCTTTACTCCCCATGTTTTAAATTTTAAGGCAAAGAGTGGCAATTCTGCATTTAATAGAATGCAACTTACAAGGGTTAAAATTATTAATAACCATTTATTAAGTATGATTTCTTCAATTTGAATAGAATTTTGAAATGCAAGAACAAGTGGTAAACTTAAAATTAGCAATGTATTTGCAGGAGTAGGTAATCCTATAAAACTGGAAGTTTGCCTTGTGTCAACATTAAATTTTGCTAAACGATATGCAGAACCCACCGTGATTAGTAACCCAATAAATGGAATGTAACTTATGATTGAGGTGTTCCAGCCGTCTTCTGCAAAAACATTAATGATGTCTAATGTGTGTCCTGTGATTGCTTGACTTAGTAATTGTACCATTACAATCCCTGGTACTACACCACTTGTAACCATATCTGCCAATGAGTCTAGCTGTAATCCTACATCACTATGCGCATTGAGTGCTCGCGCGGCAAGCCCATCAAAAAAATCAAAGAAAATTCCTGCAAATGCAAAAAATGCTGCTGAAACTAAATCCCCAGACACTGCAAAAATCATCGCGACACACCCACATAAAAGATTGAGTGAAGTTATAATGTTAGGTATTTGTTTCATGTCTTTAAAATTTCAGAAATTACAAAAAATTATTAAAAAATTACACTTTGCAAATTTTAACAGATGGCTTTTGTAAAAATAGCAAAGTATTTTCGTCTAACTACTGCAGCGTACAATATGTATGCAAAATAACAGTTTAATATCTTGTAAAATAGTAAGATATTTGCCAAAAATTACAAGCTTGAAGAAGACCTTATTTTTATTCCTTTCTATCTCCATTTTTTCTCTGGTAGCATCTGCTCAAACCGTACGAAAATATTCTAACGAATTTTTAAATATTGGGGTTGATGCAGCAGCGTTTGGTATGGCAAATTCTGTCGTTGCTTCAACGGGTGATGTAAATTCTGGATATTGGAATCCTGCAGGACTTGTTAATCTTGAAGATAAAGAACTTTCTTTGATGCACGCTTCATATTTTGCAAATATTGCTAACTATGATTATGCGGCTTTTGCAATGCCACTTGATGACCAGAGTGCGGTTGCCTTATCTGTTATACGATTTGGTGTAGATGATATTTTGAACACCACTCAATTAATAGATGACCAAGGTCAAATAAATTATGATCGTATTAGTCTTTTCTCAACGGCTGATTATGCATTTACTTTTTCGTATGCAAAAAGATTACCGTTAGATGGCTTAAACATTGGTGTCAATGCCAAGGTAGTACGCCGCATTATTGGAGATTTTGCATCTTCTTGGGGATTTGGTCTAGATGCTGGATTACAATTTAAACGTGGTAATTGGAATTTTGGATTAATGGCGAGAGATATTACAACGACCTATAATGCATGGTCTATTGATGAAGAACAGTTTGCTGAAATACAAGGTGCTGTTGAAGGACAAAATCAAGATTTACCAGAAACTACTGAAATTACTATCCCAAAACTTCAAATAGGGATGTCTCGTAAATTTGTACATCATTATGATTATTCTCTTCTTGCAGAAGTGGATATGAATGTAAGATTTGCACAAACTAATGATATTATTTCTAGCTCATCTGTAAGTGTTACTCCTTCTCTGGGGCTACAGTTTGGTTACATCGATATGATTTACTTACGCGGTGGTGTTGGTAATTTTCAAAATATTGAGCAACTAGATGGTGAAGATTCTGTAGGATTCCAGCCCAACTTTGGCGTAGGTTTCAATTACAAAGGCATTCAAGTAGATTATGCTTTGACAGATATAGGTGACCAAAGTGCAGCATTATATTCTAATGTTTTTTCACTAAAAGTTGATTTGAGTATCTTTAGATAATCTAAACTTGCAACGTTATTACTTCATGAAAAAGCTACTTTTTCTTTTATTTATACTTTTTTTTTCTTTTGCATATTCGCAATCTGGTTTGATTGATAATAGCCCCCAGTTTAGTGTTATTACACTTGGACCTGGTGATAATTTGAATGACTCCTTTGGGCATAATGCATTTAGATTTACAGATGCTATAAATAATATTGATGTAGTTTATGACTATGGAAGGTTTGATTTTGACACCCCTAACTTTTATATAAAATTTGCTAGAGGAAAACTGCCATACGCTTTAGGAAGAGCTCCTTATACTCCTTTTATAGAACATTATGAAAATCAAGAACGCACTATCAAAGAACAAGTTCTTGATTTAACGACTGAAGAGGCCATTACACTTTTTGAGTATTTAGAAAACAACTATTTACCAATGAATAGAAATTATAAATACGATTTCTTTTATGATAATTGTGCCACTAAAATGCGAGATGTATTAGTTGAAGTATTAGGGAGTAAATTAAAGTTTAGTGACAGTTATGTTTTAGAGACTAAAACTTTTAGAACATTAATTCAAGAACGCCTCAACACTAATACCTGGGGAAGCTTGGGTATTGATGTTGCGCTAGGAGCTGTAATTGATAGACAAGCAACGCCATGGGAACATCAATTTTTACCAGCATTTGTTCATAAGGCAATTAGCGAAGCAAGCATTACTGAAAGTGGCGTTGAAAAGCCTTTAGTAAAAAAATCAATTACTATTTACAATGCTGTACCTAAAGAAAACACTAATTTCTTTTTTACGAGTCCGTTGTTTATTTTTTCACTGATTGCAATCTTTATTTGTTACATTACTTACAGAGATTTTAATAAAAGCAATCGAACTCGTTGGTTAGACAGTGTGCTGTTTTTTGTGACTGGGCTTGTAGGGTTTTTACTTATTCCACTTTGGTTTGGCACAGACCACACTGCGACTGCAAACAATTATAATTTGCTTTGGGCAGTGCCACTCAACCTTTTATTTTTCACTCTTATAGGAAGCAAAACCCCTAAAAAATGGTTGCGCCGCTATGTATTTTTCTTAATTTTAATGCTTATTCTAATGGGAGTTCATTGGGTAACAGGTGTCGAGGTTTTTGCAATTGGATTATTACCTTTACTTATTGCAATGATGGTACGCTATATCTATTTACTCAAATATTTAGGAATTAAAAAAGAAGTTGAGGCCTAGAAGTTCTTCGGAAATATGACATGAATTTAATCTCTTAATTCTATTTTACCTTATCAAAAAATTATAATTATTGCTATTAAGAAACAAAATAGTAATCCCCAATTATAGTATCACTGCCCACGGAAGAAAATAATTGTACTTAATGTTTTTACCACAATACTAATGTCTAAAAACATACTACGGTGTTTAATGTAATATAAGTCATATTGAAGTTTTTCAAGTGCATCCTCCTGTGTCATTCCATATTTAGCATTTACCTGTGCCCAACCTGTAACACCAGGTTTTACAATATGTCTTACTTCGTAAAAAGGTATCGTTTCAGAAAGGTTTTCTACAAATATGGGACGTTCTGGGCGAGGTCCAATGACACTCATCTCACCTTTTATGACATTAATAAATTGAGGGATTTCATCAAAACGAGATTTTCTTAGAAAACGACCAAATTTTGTAACTCTACTGTCTCCCTCTTGCGCAAATTGTGCTCCGTGTTTTTCAGCATCGGTTACCATGCTTCTGAGTTTGTAGATTTTAAAATGTTTACCATTCTTCCCTATTCGGGTTTGTGTGTAAAACATAGGTCCTTTATTGCCCAGCAAATTTCCGAAGATAATGATTGGAGAAATAAGTAATCCAAAGGCAACTCCTAGAATTGAAAAAAAGATGTCCAATACACGATGGAAAAATAAATATAGTTTGTTTTGGTTACTTCGGCTAAATGGAAAATAACGGTAAAAATCTTTATCTACATGTTGTACTGGAACCCTGTGAGTAATCTCTTCATATACCTGTGTATACTCTTTAATAGGTACCCCGCTTTCTAGTAACAATATGAGCTTATTATATAAAGAAACTGTCATTCCCTCTGCTTGAGGTGTTGCTATGACGATTTCAGAAATGAACATATCAGAGATTGAATCTGCTGTATCATTTTGTTCTATTTTTCTTACGTGAGGACTAAGAAATGGATTTTCGATATCGTTTTTAGTGCTAACAAAACCAACTACCCTATAATTAGGGTCACTCTTTTGCAGAGAATCTATTATGACGTTCACATCATTTTCATTCGCTATTAATAATACTCTTTTATGAAATCTGGGAGCAGAAATTAGTACAATATATGCATAACGCCAAATGAGTAATGCAAGATTTATTGCTACATAGAAATAGACTATTTGCAATCTGTTTTCAGGAAGTTCTGGTGTGAAAAATGGTGTTAAAAGGTAAAATAATACCGTTAATGACGAGGTTAAAACCACGTTTTGTACAACAACTTCAAACTTACTTGCTTTTTGAAGATTATATAATTCAAATATTGTCGCAAAAATTGACAGGTAAAATGCGAGAACAATTGACCAAACCCAGTGTATAGAATTGATTTTAAAATAATCAAAATTAAATGCTTGACCTATAAAATATAAAATAGCTAGAACGCTCACAATGTCTAGAATGCGCAACAAAACTTTACGCTCGGAGATATCAAAATGGATATTCGATTTTTTAGACATTGGGTAGTTTTGGAGGCTCAAAAATAACGATTAATCTTTTAGTATAGAGACCCATTTTTCCTTTACTTGTTGCCAATCAAATAGCTCGCTGTAGTTTCTCGCATTTATTGATAGTCTAACTGCTTTATCATTTTCACTCATTAAATTTTTAATCGCTATTACAAAATCTGTTATGCTGTTGGGTTTTATTAAGATACCTGTTTCGTTGTTTTTTATAAGATGCGGTAATCCTCCCACATTTGTTGAAACTACTGGAAGTCCTAATGCCATAGCCTCAATAACACTCACTGGCATATTGTCAAAATTTGTCGTATTGATAAAAATATCATGTTTTTTAGATTCTTCAATCCACTGATTTTTGGTTAATTTTCCAGTAAAATTAACCTTCAAATTATATTGTTCTGCATATTTTATACAATGATCTTGACTACCATCCTTCTCTGGCCCAACCATAGTTAAGCTTGCTTGCACACCTTCATAAACAAGCTGCTTCAAAACGTCTATTGCCAATTGAGGATTATAAATTTTTGAAAAAGAACGTACCCATAATAACTTTGCCGTTACAATTTCTCTCTGTAAGAACGGATAGTTTTCAATTTTAATGGTGTTAGGAATATACATTGTATTGTGATATCCTTCTGCTTTAAACGCTTCTAATAAGTATGAAGACGGAGCAACGTTAACTTTTGATTTCTGAAATAATTTTGTTGAAGCTTTCGGGCTTTTTTTTAGACGCTCTGGTAGGTTACCACCATGTAAAATAGGGATATATGGTATATTAAACTTTCGGCATAATGATGCTACTGCTACAGCATATTTAAAGTTGAGTGTACTGTATGTGTCTATTAATACAATATCTGTCTCATTTCGGTATTTATAGACAGTATTGAGCATATCAAGTAATCGCCATGCTTTATTTTTCTTTGATGACGTTGTTATTAGTTTAAATCCCTCAATTTTGAGTTGTTCACTCAAAGTATCTATAGTTGTTATTGTTGCATTACCAACACCGCTTTTATTACCTACGTAAAGTATTCTTTTTTTCATGTAGTAATGTTATTAAACAGAGTCCATAGATAAATCCCGGAGCGGCAATACGCATTGAGGTATGGTTTATTGTAGCAAACCAAAAAAACAAAAAAGGAATAAGATAGTAATTTGACCTATTTCTCAACCAAAGAAATATGGGTGTAAACATTAATATAAGTAATCCAACGATTCCAAAAATACCGTGTTCTGATAGCATTCTACTTACCTCGTTATGCGTTGCAGAAAGCTCCCCTGTGTTTAAATAGCGATATTCTTTTACTTTCCCCACTCCTATACCAATAATTGGATTTTCTACAAATGCTTCAAGTTCTGTGGTTATCAATTCTGACCTTCCCGTAGTAATATCATCCTTTAAAACTCCTGCAGCGTTTTGATTTGAGTAACGCTTATCAATAAGGCCTGATGTAGAAATTGATACAACAACCCAGACTGCAACAAACACTCCTAAAACAATCCCTACCCTAGGTATTAATTTTGATTTTTCTACGCTAGGCGCTTTTCTAAAATAAAAATAAGTAAATAAAATTGCACAAATTATAGCTGTAATAACCCCTCCACGTGAAAATGTAGCAATAGCTCTATAACTAACAGCAGCTAACAATACAATATCTATAACATTTAAGACATTACTCTTTATAATTAATAATCTTGAGTATAAAATAAACATTGCTAATCCTAACAAGGTGGCTACCTGATTGGGACCAAAACCACCAGAAGCTGCAAAATTTGATGCTGTTCCATTTATCGCATCTCTTAGATCTGGAGTAAAAACATAAAGATATGTTGTCATAGAAATAATTGGAAACAATACAGCTAATAATACTTCCTGAAAACGCTTTGTTGTTATTCTATTTTCGTAACAGTACAATGCACTAATCGCTAAACACGCTGGACCACTAAGATTAAAGCCTATTGCGTTACCCACTTTAGCACCATAACTAAGTGTTACTGATGCTACAAAAACACCTGGAATTAAGCACAGTATAAAAATTACGTAAGGCCAAGATTTAAGTTTAAATCCTGTGTAGAACATTCCTAAACCTAAAAAAGCTATTACTGCATATTTTATAAACTCATAAGAAAATGCACCACCCGTCATACGAGAAAACACTTCAAATCCCATCACATAAGCAGCACCTAAAAGTGCTTCATTTTTCCGGTTTGAATTTAAAAATATACGATATAAAAAATAGAGGATAGCTGCTAAAAGAAACACCTTTGCAGATTCCCTAACAAAAAACACAATCAACCCTATAGCAATGTGTAAGGCTAATAATTGAATGTAGGTTATTTTCTTAATTCGTTTGATATCTAAATGCTTTTATAAAAAGTAAGTAGTTGTGGCACAACTGTTTTAAGTCCGTAATTTGCCAATATATGCTCTCTAAATAATTTTGAGTCATATTTGCACATCTCTAAATCGTTTATATATTCAATTAAAGCTTGCGCTAATTGATTACAATTATCATTTTCAACAATTTTTCCAAATGTACCTATAACTTTAGGACATTGCCCCACATTAGTACATACTACGGCAAGTCCAAAGGCACCATATTCTAATAACGCCATAGGAAGCCCCTCGTCACTTGATGATAACACTCCAATAAGTGCAGTTTTAAGTTCTAAATTTACATTAGCAACAACCCCTTTGAAGGTTACGTTGTCCGTTAGCTTATTTAGTTTTACAAAATCCTTCAAATTTTGAGAATATGTATCATTGAAATCTTTTCCAATCAATTTTAAATTCCAATAAGGGAATTGGGCATTCACAATTTTAAATGCTCTCAATAAATTAATATGGTTTTTAGGCTCTTTTAAGTTAGCTACACAAACTATACTTTGTTCTCTTCGTTTTTCTTCTTCGGAAATATTAGCGACTGAAACAAAATTAGGAATATATTCAACTTTAGAGTTAGACAGATATGTTAAACACCATTTTTTTAAAGGCTCATTAACTGTCAATATTCCCGAAAATAATTTTGAGCATCCATAAAGCACTTTATTATTTATTCTTGAAGTGTGTACTCTATTACCTTGATGTTCGTGCCAAATGAGTTTTAATCTTGGCACTCTTAATTTTAATAAGGTTGCAAAGAAATAAGAAGTTGTATGTGCATGAACAATATCAACATTATTTTCCTTTACGTATTTCTTCAAACGACTAAGTGCTTTCAAATCAAATGTTCCTTTCTTTTTAATAAATAAATAAGGCACATTTTTATCAAGAGTATTATTTAAAATACCTTCTTTACGAGTTACTGCTATAGCACTAAAATCAATCTTGCTGTGTAATGTATTTGCAAAAGTAACAGCTACACGTTCTGCTCCTCCAGCATCAAGGTTATCTATTAATTGTAGCACTCTCATTTTAAAAGCTTTTTTATTTCAGTTTCAAAAGTATCTAATGTATATTGTTGTGACCACTCTATCCCTTTTTTAGACATCAAAAGTAGTTTCTCTCTATTTGAAAGTAATTTAGAAATTGTCATTTTATCTTTTTCTAAATCCAAATTTAATAAAACTCCCCGCTCACCAAAATTTAACATCCAAGGGACACATGAAACAGGTGTTGCTATTGGAATTGCTCCCCAAAACATAGCTTCGGCTAATACTTTTGGCCAGCCTTCAGATTTTGAAGGAAGGATTGAGAAATCACTATTTTGATACGCTAATTTAAGCGAATCTGCATTTTGATTTCCCATAAAAAGTATACTTTCTTGTAGATTATTATTAACTACATAAGTTTCTAACTCTTCTCGTTTTATGCCATCTCCGTAAAATTTCAGTGAACAAAAAAAACCGTTTTTAATTAATTTTTCAATGAGTTTAATTGCATAGATTGGCCTTTTGCCATTTACTAAACTACCAACAAATAAAAAACTAAATGGGGCATGGAACCTATTACTTTCAAATTGACAAATTTCCGAAGTTCTATAGGAAGCCGTGAAAAAGGATTTTATATTTTTTGATTGATTAAACCAGTCACCATATACTAAAACTTGCATGTTTTTTGTCCAGAATGTATTTGACAACAACCATTTTTGAAATCGATAACTTAGCGGTTGTTCTGCTTTTGGATCCCAATTTCCTGCATATTTTGCTGTTTTTTTAATTGATGGAAAAAAAACTTGTGTAAGACAACCTAAGAGACCAATATTGCCTGGGCATCTAAGATGAATATGATCTGCCTTTTTCATTTCTAGTATAAGACGAAATAAAATAAAAGGTATAAAAACAACGGATTTTAAGGCAAACCAAGGACTACTAAATTTTAAAAAAGGAATACTTTTTACGGTAATATCATTTCGCTTAAAAGCATCGGTTAATAAAACTGGTTTATATTTTGTAGGAGATACAATTGTCACCTCACTTACATCTTCCATCCATATGTTCATTTCTTTAACATATGGTGCGTAAGATTTAAAACCGTAGTCTGTTTTAAGAGTAGGCGCAAGTGTTACTACGAGTAATTTCATTATATATAATTACTTGAATCGTTTGTGCTAATCATCTTTGCAGGCACTCCAACTACAGTTGTGCTTGGAGCTACATCCTTTACAACAAGAGAATTTGCTCCAATTACTGAATTATCATTAACAATTATGGATCCTGCAATTGTAGCTTGAGCACCTATATAAACATTGTTTTTAATTATTGGCACTCCACGCTTTCTTCCTCTACCACTTACCCCAATAGTAACTCCCTGCGAAATATTACAATTATCTCCAATGATTGCATTTGCATTTATAATAATATTCCCAAAATGCCCTATATATAATTCTCGTCCTATTTTTGTAGTGTATGGAATGGAAATTCCAGTGATAATCTCAATCCACTTTTGACTCATTACACAAAAGATTAAAAGTATTTTCTTCAAAGGCATTGGGATTTTTGAAGTGTAAATACTACTGTTCAATCTATAAACAAAAAGTGCCCATAAACCTTGCTGCGTAAGTAATAATACTATACTAGATTTACCAGAATACCGCTTATATTTTTTCAGGTCTGAAATAAATAATTTCATAACGATTGATAAAATTTAATATTTTTAGCAAGTATCGTTTTCTTATCAAATTTTTTGAGAACTGCCTTTCTTCCTTTCTTCCCCATTGATTGAGCAGCTGCTTGGTTATTAATACACCACAACATTTTTTCGGCAATGTCCTTCGGGTTTCGCACATCACTTAAAAGTCCTGTATGCATATGGTCTATTGTTTCAGGCCCTGGACCGTAGATTGAAAACACTACAGGTTTTTCCATTAGCATTGCCTCAAGCGTAACGAGCCCTTGTGTTTCCATATGTGAGGGAAATATACAAAATAACGAGGAAGCATATTCCTTGTAAAGTCTATCTCTAGGTATTGCGCCATGAAATGTAACTGCGCTCAATTGCTTTTCTGAAAAAGTTTCTGTCAGCATTTTGATATAAGAATTTCCAGTGGGATAAAACCAGTCACGTCCAAAAATTTCTAATTGTTTTGAAGGGTGCTTTTCTTTAACTAATTGAAATGCTTCAATTAGTTGAAATACCCCCTTTTTTTCGCACACAGTTCCTGCAAAAACAATTTTATCTGGATTGATTTTAACTTCGGGAATTAAGATATCTGTATCTATAGGATAATTTATAATAGCAATTGGCTTTGTATGATAACTTAAAAATTTTGCCGTATGATCTTTCACATACTTAGAAACAGCAATAAAAGCATCTGCATTTGCAAATGATTTTTTTTCACGCCTTGCTTTAATTGGGTTGAAACCTCTTTGCTCACCTTCTGCAAAAAAATGGTGTCCTCCATGCAAACGAATTACTTTTTTAAAAGGTGTATTTTTAGGTAAATAGGCACAATCAAGCTCTGATGTTTCCACAATTGAGATTGCATGCTCTTTATGTATTTTATTTAATCTACTATTGATTCTAAGAGAGTTTTCAATATAAGTTGCTTTAGGGCTAATAGGCTTTCGTAATCTTATTAATAGTACCTCTTCATCTTTTAGTTGTTCTTCTGTTTTCTTATCACCTATACCAAGCACCGTTACTCTATGACCTACTTTTACAAGCTCTCTTGCAAAAGTTTGTATAAAGGTTCCTTTACCTCCAGGTGCCCATGTGGGATATTCATTTGAGATGAAAACAATATGCATCATTAAATATTCTTTAAAATTTTTTCTGAAGCCATTGTAGCATTATCTATAACGATTTTAAACCAAGCATCAATTTCAGTATTATTTTCAGCAATGGCACTCTCTAAAATGTTTAAAATTTCGGCTTTGCTATTAAACCAAAGTACTGCTTTTTTAGATGGCATACTCCTAAAATGCTGATAGTTGTAAATTGTTTTTACAGACCAATTGGGGTCAATTACATGATCATAATTGATATAAACACAAGGTTTTTTAAACATTGCAAAATCAAATGCCATTGTAGAGCCTACATTTATAACTACGTCTGCATAATATGCTAATGAGACTAACAAACTCACATCATCAATAGTAGGATAAACTGCAGTCCATTTATCACTGTTGTAATTCCATAGTGGCGGAATTTCAATTATTAGTTTTGGGAATTTTTTCACCACCCAATCGTAGCGTCCACTTACATCTACTGGGCATCTTCTAAAAACAATTTGATAGTCATTTTGTTTATTCCCCTTTGTAATTGCCGTTGCAATATCATCAAGGTAATGAGGATCGTAAGGAGATGTTTTTATGTCATCTCCAGAAAAACAAATTATTTTTTTATCAGGGTTTAATCTATTTTTAGAATAAAAATCTTGTTCTGGAATGATGTATTTTTCTTCTTTATAAAATTCGAATTGAGGTGTCCCTGTAATTACAATTTGAGAGGTTTCAATTTCTGGATAAAAATTTTTTAGTTCATTTTTCATAAAAGGAGACCAAACAAGATATTTGTCTGCTTTTAATGCTAAACGAGCTTTAGGAATGTTATCCCAAGAGTAAATTACTGTAGAAGTTTTAACACCCAGATCTTGAGCAGCGGCAAAAATTATTGGTGCTTTAAGTGCTCGTTGATGGGTACAAAAAAGTGCGTCTGGCTTATTAGCTTTTAAAATTTCGTACACTTTTACATAGAGTGGGTTTTTTCTTATAGCTTTTTGATAACGCTTTTCTAGCTTTAATATTTGCTCGTAGGAGTTAATTGTTTTTGAAGCAATTTCAACAGCACCATAAAAAAGTTGTAGTTTTTTTGTAGCGTGTGTACGTTTATAAAATTTTAATATCGTGGGATTTTGCTGGGTGATTGCATTATGTTTTATCCTACATAAATGGATAAGTTCTCTTAAAAATTTTTCGGTATAACTTTCTTTATATGCTGGAATTTGAATGTCTTCATCTAGCTTGATTTCTTCGGAAATATGTGCTAAAGTATCATGGTCAAAATTATGAAAGAGTGATAATTTTACATCTTTCTCTTTAAAAACGTTACTGTACAAGTAATTTTTAATACCTGTACCGTCTGGACAAAAAATGAGAGCTTTTTTCAATGATTACAAAATGGTTGCGGTACAAATATACGTTTTGAATTTCAAAGTCATTTAGTGAATTCTTATCGAGTTAAGCAACGTAACATTATTTACTTAATTGTTTAATAATCATTTCAGCTTTTTTCCAATCTTCCATTGTATCTATATTTACATATGACGAAGCATCGGTTTCTATATATGTAGTACTATTTCCGAAGAAAGAATTTTCCTCCATCAAAGTTCTCGTCTTAGTAATATAAATTGCTCCATCTCTAATAAATGCATCTGGTAGCTCTTGACGACGTTTGATAATTCTAGTCTCTCCAGTTGCTATTTTTAAATTTCCGTTCTTTTCTTCAAAAACCCAATGGGGATTAAATTGATGTGGTACTTTTTGTACTGAAATCAAACTGTCACAATTATTTTTTTTAAATTTTCTGATTGCTAAATCAATAGTTTCTGCTGTTCTAAAAGGTGTGGTCACTTGTAATAAACAAACGGCATCAAAATAAATACCTTTCTCTTTATAAAAAGAAATAGCATGTTTTACAACCTCTAAAGACCCTGCTGCATCTGTAGCCAAATGAGCTGGTCTTTTAAAAGGCACTGATATGCCTTGTGACTTTGCTAAGGAAATTAGTATATCATCCTCAGAGGTGAAAATTACCTCATCAAGTAATTGAGATTCTTTGGCAGCAGTTGTTGTGTATTGCAATAATGGAATACCATTAAGTAACTTTCGATTTTTATTTGGAATTCCTTTACTACCCCCACGTGCTGGTATAATACCTAAAATTTTCATTAATACGTAATGGTTTTATGGAAACGGAGTTCTATAGTACTTAATATTTCAGCAATTCTTTTTCCACTATTTCCTTCACCATAGATGGTGGTTTTTTTATCTTTTGGGTCTTTAAGTTGTAATTGGATAGCATTCTTTATTTCGGTTTCAATATAATCTACATCAATAACATTTTTACCTCGTAATCTTCTATTTTGACGTGTACCTATATTTACAACTGGCACACCTAAAAAAGAACATTCTCTAATCCCCACGCTACTATTACCTATAAGACATTTGCTCTGTTTTAATAATTTTAAAAAATCCATAGGCTCCATATTTTTAAAGAACCTCACGTGTTGCGGATTGTGTTTTTCACGATAACTACGTATTCCATTTGAAGTTCCGTCTGCCCCAGCATCTACATTAGGCCAAAACCAAAAAGTAGGAATTTTTAAGTTATCAATAATTTTTAGTGTTTTTAATACATCTTCTTTTGCCTTGTCGTATTCTGTTGTAACGGGATGTTGCATTACCACTAAATATCCATTATTAATAGAAAATGTTCCCCCTACGCCACCATACTTTTTAAAAGGATCAAAATCCAATTTTTTTATTGATCCTACACTTGCCGCCAGGTCAATAGATGGACATCCAGTATTGAAAACATAACCTTCATCTTCACCCATTTTTATTACACGAGCACGAGCATCTTCACTTGTAACAAAATGTATGTCTGCTAGTTTAGTATTAGCGTGACGTACTTTTTCGTCAATATTTCCAGTAACTTCACCTCCTTGAAGGTGTATTAGAGGTATATTTTGATATGCAGCAGCTATCGAAGTGGCAATTGTTTCAAACCTATCTGCAATAGTTAAAACCGCATCTGGTTGCAAATTATAAAACACATTAGCAAGTTCCATTACCCCCAAGCCCGTTGTCTTAGCCATAGCGGTTTTATTCTCTCCCTCAAGTACCATAAATACCTTTTCATTAATTGTAAAGCCATCTTTTTCAATAAAATTAATGGCATTACCATAACGATCTAATAATGCAGAGCCTGCAATTACTAACTGCAACTCTAAATCTGGGTGGTCTTTTATGGCTAATAATGCAGTTTTTACTCTGCTATAAGAGGGACGAGCTGTGATTACTGCACATATTTTTCTTTTGTTTGTCATGCCTATTTAAAATCTTCTTCATTTAAAAACTCCCATTTTTCAATATCTCTTGTTACTTGTTTTCCTAATAATTGCTCATAATTTGCAGCGTCAATTCCATATCCTTTTGGTTTTTTTGCTTCAAGATCTTCAAATGTAATTGTATGCCCTTTGTTAACTTTTTTATTTATCGCCAATGATTTTTCAAAAATTGATTTTAAATCATCAAAATTTGAATTATCTGTTTTATCAATTGGAAATTTTAATGCTTCGGAAATTTCTTTCACTCCTTTCACTAACTGTGCTGTTTGGGTCATTGTTAAAGATGAAGAAACATCTGGACCAAATTGTGCCTTATCAAAAATTACGTGAAATTCTAGAATTTCGGCACCCAAAGCAACCGCCGCTATTCCAGCCGCAACTGTTGCAGAATGGTCTGAAAAACCAACCGTAACTCCGTAGCGTTTTTTTAATTGGGCTATTACATTTAAACCATATTGTTTAGGCTGCGTAGGGTAGCTTGTGGTACATTGTAAAATAGAATAGTTTGCGTTATGAGATTTTAGAAATTTGATAGTAGCATTTAATTCTTCAAAAGAGCTCATTCCGCTAGAAATAATGATGGGCTTTTTCGTTTCAATTACTTTTTTTAATAAAAGAAAGTTGTTTACTTCGCCACTACCTATTTTGTATTGTTCCACGCCAGCAGTTTCAAGTACATCAACAGCTTTATTACTAAAAGGGCTGCTCATAAAAATGAGTCCAACTTTTTTACAATGCTCTCCTATTTCTATCCACTGTTCCTGAGAAAATTCCATTCGTTTCCAGTAGTCAAAACGAGTTTTATCTTGTTTAGAAAATTTTACTCTAAAGGGTTCGTGTTTACTACTTTCTGCAGCAGCAATATGCGTTTGAAATTTAATCGCATCAACTCCAGTTTTTGCTACAGCATCTATATATGCATGCAACATTCCTAAACTGCCATCGTGTGCTTGGCCTATTTCGGCAATGGTTAGCATTAATTTATATTTAATTTTGCTTCAGCAATTTTAGTATTCATTTTTTCTTGCCACACATTAATATCGTATAAAGATTCAAAATCTTCAGTGTAAAATGGATTTTCATATCCATTGTCGCTATACTCCTTTATACTTTCATTAATTGTAATTACCCATTCATCAATAAAGTTAGGGTGTTCAATAATTTTACCATACTGTCCATGACCTAATACCTCAGGGATTCCTCCTTGATTTGAGGCAATACAGTAACAACCACACTTAAGTGCTTCTGCAAGTACGATTCCAAATCCTTCTTTCCACAAGGAAGGAAAAAGATAAAAATCTGATACTTGATAAAATTGTGGTAAAATATGATTGGGCACTCTTCCTATTACTTTTACTCCTGGCAAATCTATTTCTTTTTCAACACCTACAATGAGTAATTGCATTTCAATTTCAGAAGTAAAAACACGCCTCCAAACATCCAGAATAAGATGTAATCCCTTTTTAGGTCTATCTTGTGAGCACCAAATAAAAACTAGTTTTGAGGTAATGTCTAGTTCACTTTTCAACACATCTTTAGCGCTACTATTTAAACGATAAAATTGCTGTGAGTTTGTTGCATTATGCATTACTGCACAACGCATAGTAAATGCATCATAATACGATTTATAGTGTTCGTAAGATAAGGCTGTTAAAAAAAACATTTCATCAATACCTTTGATAAATGGTTGCGCGCGCTCGTCTTTATAAAGAATATCAAATCCCTGATAATAATATTGAATGTAGAAATTTTTGCGATTGTAATTTTCAGTAAGATGTTCATTTAATGGAATAATAAACCCACTGTGATCTACTACTTGTATTATATATTTCTCATCTTTTCCAATTACCTCATTAAGTGCATCAAAATACCCATTAAATCTGCTTTTATTGTCAAATTTATTTTTGATTTTATCGATAGTACCTACTTCAGAAATATAAAAGTATTCCACTCCTTTTACTTCCTCATCGCCTTTGGGGCAAACAATAATATCAAAAGGATGCTGTCCACTACGCAAGTAATGATTGTACATCGTAGTCCAGCTCGCTATTTTATTATAAGGTAGCGGGTACTGGCAGATTAAAATTGTTTTTACGTCCTGCATATTAAAATTCAGAGTTTTTCATTCCCTTGCTTCTGAAATATATTCGCCTTAAACTATTATTTCTGATAATTACTCTATAGAGCACTTTTCCTATAAATTGAGAAAATTTTGAAATGCCTTTACTATTAAAATTAATGGCTGCCTCATTTCCGAAGTTATCAGAAGTAGTCAAAGCATCAAACATGGGTTTCATCCATGCCTCTTCTTTATTCCCTAAATGTCTTGCATAACAATCCATCGTAGCTAGACGCAAATATCCTGCTTTATCATTAGGCTCATCAATATACCTCTTTAATGATTCTCCTCCAATTTTAAATTTAGTAGGGCGAGATGGGGCTTTTTCAAATACTTGTGACCGCATTGTAACTACAAAGTGCCCACAACCCATTGCGGCTTTCTTCTTTTTTTTTTGTAGTACTAGATATGATTTAAAATGAATATTCTTAAATAAATGTGTCCCTATACTCTCTTGAAATTGTTTTAGAGCATTTGGGTTTACTACGGTATCAAATTTAAATAGTCTATTAAAAAAACCATAATAAAATGTGCTATTTACATAGCTACTTTTGTAAGCTACTGGTGCTGGCACTGGAGCAACCATACCAGCTTTTGGGAAGTCAACAAATACTTGCTCAACAGCTTCTTGCCAATTGTTTAAAAATAAAACATCTGCATCTGTGACTGTTATTAATGGCTCTATATTGCTTTTGACCGCACTATATATTGCATTAATTTTCCCAAGGTTAATATCACTCTCTAATAACTGGTCAATGGCTTCATTTTCAAATTTTATTTTTTTTAAATACTCAGTAACTAAAGTACAACATCCATTATTAATAATTGAAATTCGAGTGTTTTTATGAATTGTTTTAAGTAGACTTTGAAGGGAATATTTTAATATAGGTAATGCCTCCTTAAAATAGTCTTCCTCTGTGTTAGGAATATATACTGGCACTACAACTCTATGATAGGAAGATATCACAAGTTCTTTATCTACTTTTGTGGGATTGCTGCCTACGCGCATTTATTTTAAGTGAATGATGGTTGTTGCAAGTTAAAAACTTCTATGATCAAATTGTGGGAAATAGAAAAATTTATATCCTTTATTTAAACTTTGTAAGAGAAAATCACCAAGAAATAATTTATTTTTATAACTGGTCTCTAGGTGTGTTTGTCTTATCATTGAAATCAACTGAGGGAAATATTTTTTCCTAAATACTTTTTTCTCTGCTTTTGAATCTAATGCAATCATAACATCGTAATAGTTGACAGCTTGACGATAAAACAAATACTCAAGCAACTTCTTTTTTGACTTGTTATTACTAGCATTTATTAAGTCAAACTGCTTTTCTCGCAATCTAAAAACAGATAATTTAGCATTAATACTTTTCTCTGCATTTGTTGAAATACTATCATTATCACCGCGCTTAAAGAAAAGTGGTTTTTCTACATAACGTTTATAACTAAAACCTTTTACTAACATCCTAAAGTGAAAATCCTTTTCTTGAGACCTGTGCATTTCTTCATCAAATATCTCAGCATTTTTTATCAATATATCTTTACGCCACAATGGAGAGTTAGTATAAAAGCAAAAATCATGAAGAATATAATTTTCTATTTCATTATCAGATTTATCATCTACTGGCTTCATATATGTATTTTCTCTAGCATCATCATAAAAACGTTCGCCATAACATGCCGCCATATCTATTTCTGGATGGTCTTCTAAAAGCTTTATTTTTTGTTCTAAAAATTGTGGTGCAGCAATATCATCACTATCAAACCAATTGATAAAAGCTCCACTACTTTGCTCAAACCCATAATTACGGCATGCGTTTGCTCCTTTAGGTCTATTTTGAGGACGATTATATAATTTAAATCTATCATCCTTAATGGTATATGTTTTTATAACTTCTACAGTGGTATCTGTTGAGCCATCATCTACAAGTAAACATTCCCAGTTCTCATAAGTCTGCGCAATGAAGCTGTCCAATGTTTCGTGCAACAAATCGGCTCGATTGAAAGTGGGAATTATAATAGAAACAAGGTTCGGTTTCATAATCACGTTAATTACAAATTTTTGATTCTAAATATTTATATTTTTCAACTACTTTTTCTTTGATAAGTTCGTATGCCAGCGTAGGCGCTACAATATCATGATTAAATTGCTGGACGTTTTCAAGGAATTCTTTATTTTGGAGTGCAGTTGTTATGTGTTTAGTTATTTCATTTATATCTTCTGGGTTTTCAATGAGAAATCCATTTTTTCCATGAATTAATATTTCGGCTGTTGCCCCACCAGGATTTGACTGTATAGGAAATGCTCCAGAGATTATCGCTTCGAGTAAGGTATTGGGTATTCCATCTGATATATTATTTCCAATATACATTATGCTATTTTTCATAACATTTAAAATTTCTTGATGAGGAATTTTTTTTTGTGTTGAATTAATTACTATTTCAAAACCTTCTTTTCTTAATGTTTCTGCAAAATCAACAACAGATTGATGTGCACTAAAAATATACAGCTTGTATTTTTTAGTTACTTCGTCACATTTTTTTATTGCTTTTAAAATATTTAGAGCTCTGCCAAATTTATGTTCGTAGCCTTTTATTATAATTGTATTTCTCTCTTTAACAGCCATGATTTTTTCTGGAATATTATATCCGCCACCTCCTGGGAATGTGCCTAGATATTTTCCTTTGAATCCTTTAGCCAATGCCAACTCAAAATCTCTTTTAGCATCAGTAAATAGAAAATCCAATCTTCCCAGCATTGCATCAACTTTTTGTTTTGCAATATCAAAGTTTTGATAGTAATAAATATCACTCCCCCAAGTATTACACATCCACGGTATATTAGGGTGTTTAATCATATAAGGAATAAGAGGATAGCTAATGTTCATATTAAATGAATGAACAATATCTGGATTTATTTTTTTAAGTATTAGGTGAAAATTTTCTTCAAATGAAAAATTGAAATTTTTATTTGCATAACGTATCACCCTTGGTAAACTTTTTGAAGTCGCCCACTTTCCTAATTTATTCTTTTCCCAATCATTAATAATTGTAAAACCTTTAAAGTAATCTGGGATTTTTCTATGAAGTATATTGAAAAAAAACAACTCATGTCCTTCCCCTTCTAACTGAGCACACCATCGATAGGTATGAATTGTAGGAATAGCAACAATGAGTATCTTCATAATATGTAATTATTTAATATAATGTGGGCCTTCTTTTCTATTATTGTCAATGCTCTTTAATGCCTTGGGAATAGTCATATTAAAATCTTTATATTCCTTATATGCCCCTTTGGCTAACTTAAATTTTAATGTTAAAAAATACGTTAGTGTTTTTTTTATTAATTGCTTTTTGTGATATTCCATTTTGGCTAATGGCTCGTTAATATTCACATCTGCATATTTAGCCTTGCTCCAGTAGTTATTATGATTAATATATTCTTTAGAGTATCGCACAATCTTTTTATTAACCCTCTCTTTTGTATCATGGTTCACATAAGTATTGGGTATCACCCCTATTTTAATTTTGTGGAATAATAATCTTTGACATAGATTGACATCCTCCCCTAAATGAAAAAATAAAGGGTCGAATCCACCCACTTTTAATAATGCTTTTTTAGAGAGCAACCAACAAGCAGCTGCAACCATAGGCACATCATAAACATCCTTCAAATGTTTACCCAAAACAAAATCTGAATAGAAACTTGAATTATGTTTGTAAGCTACGTAGCGACTAAAGGAAGCTTCAAGAAATTCTCCGCTCCAGTCGAGATGAATAGGGCTCAACAAGCCATATTGATTATTTTTTTTCTGAAATGAAACTAATCCAGATAATGAATTAGCATGCATTTTTGCATCTTGATTCAATAATAGAATATGTTCTGCTCCTTGTTCTAAAGCATATTTTATCCCCAAATTATTTCCTGCACCAAATCCTAAATTTTTTCCCTGCGGAAATAAACAAACAGCAGGATACTTGCTTTTAATATGTGAAACTGTATTGTCTTTAGAGTTATTATCAATTACAATTATTAATGTCTCAACAACCGAAGCAAGACATGCATCAATCCATTGCATGGCATTGTAGGTAACGATAACGGTTGCAGTTGCCTTCAAAGTAATAATCTAACGGTTATTATATTATTTTTTGATAAAAATAAAAATCTGCCATTGATGTATTATTTGGGTCTTTTTTATCAAAAGGGTATTTGTTTTTTATAAAATCTACTTGTTTCCATTGGTCTGCAACATTAGTGTCAATCCATTTTGTAAACTCTCTACATTTAACGTGAGCTGCAAAATGGTCATCATAGTTACTAGAATAAATGACCACGTATTTTGTGGAAGCATTAAACAAATCTATCATATAATTTTTAAAAACTGTGTCTTCTACTAAGTGATATAAAACATCTAAGGACATCACTAACTCAGCTTTAATTGGAGCTATGTCAAACAAACTAGAATGTACAAATCTTTTTGTTTTATCATTTTTAAATTTTTCTTCACAAATAGCAATTGCTTTTTTTGAAACGTCAACGCCAGTGTATTGGGGATATTCTGAAAGTGTGAGCTGGTTTCCATCTCCACTTCCAAATTCCAATATAGTTTTAATAGAATTATTCTTTACAAATGCATTTAATATTTCAGCTTTAAAGCTAGCTAACCTTCCATAACTACCAGAGCCAGAATCTCTATTTGTTACATATCTATTTTCCCAATATTCTTTTGACCCAACAAATTCTTTTTTTTGGGGCTTACCTTTGATTAAATTCCGCAGTGCCTTGTAGCCTTTTGTCTTTTTAATATTCATGGAGTGCATTAATTAAATTGCTCGTACAAAGTAATCATTTTTTGTGCTAATATTATATTGTTAAAATTTGTTTTAACAAAGTCATTAGCTTTAATTCCCATTGCATTGCGAGTTGTCGTTTCTTTGATAAATAGTTCAACTTTATCTACCATTGATTGAATATCCTTTTCATTCACTAAAAACCCAGTCTCTCCATCAATAAGTGTATCTGCCACACCCCCAGAATTAAAAGCAACTACTGGTATTCCAGTTGCTTGAGCTTCTAAAGTAACTAGCCCTTGCGCTTCTGCCCTACCATCAATATCTGTAATAGATGTCATTAAAAATAGATCACTATCATACAGCAGTTTCTTTATTTCTCCTTGACTTTTTTCTAGTACTAAATGTACTGAGTTTTCAAGATCTAAATCTATAACAAGTTTCTTTAAATTTTCATATTCAGGACCGCTACCTATGATCGTATATTCTACGTCAAACCCTCTGTTGATTAGTTGATTTATAACTTGAATACCATAAGAATGACCTTTTAAGGGGATCAACCTTCCAATTGAAATAATTGACAATTTTGGTTTTAAAATTCGCTTTTTATATTCAAAAAAGTTTGTATCAACACCCACGGGTATTGTATGGATTAATGATAGCGGACAACCCAATTCTAGTACTTTTTCTTTAAGATATGTTGTATTTACTGTCACAAATGCAGCGGTTTTAAAAACCGCTTTATATTTTTCTTTTAATAAGACAAATGTATTATCATCAACAGCATGTGCATCAAAACCGTGAAAACTGACACCATAGGGTGCTTTTAAAACACCTAATTGTTTCATAGTAGCAAGATGAATTGCATTTATGCCAAAATGCGCATGATAGAAATCAAATTCAGGTAATTTTTTAAATGCCTCAGCTAACATTATTTTTTTAAGCCAAATACTTCTTTTCATTGAAGATGCTCGAAGAAATTTAGAACCTTTTGTCCAAAGACTTTTGTTTCTTAATATTATAAGTGTGACATCTTTTAATTTCTCTATGTGAGAATTAGGAGACTCTGGTAGATACTGTAATGTTTTATCAATTAAATTATAGGATTCAATTATATAAGGCTGACTTGCTTTTAAAATATCCTGTTTTTTTCTAGCTAAAATGGTCAAATTATACCCAGCATCTACTAATCCTGTAATATGGTTTACAATAAATGTTTCAGAAATTGAGGGAAAATAACTAGTTAGTATGGCAATATGCTTTTTATTAAATTTCATAAAAAATGACCGTTTACTACTTCATTATATCTAGTCAACCCCTTACCTGTTAGTTTATAAAAGACTGATATTACATAAAGTTTAAGCTTAAACATCATGCTTAATTGATTATTTTTAAA
This sequence comes from Patiriisocius marinistellae, assembly GCF_009014635.1. Taxonomy (GTDB): domain Bacteria; phylum Bacteroidota; class Bacteroidia; order Flavobacteriales; family Flavobacteriaceae; genus Patiriisocius; species Patiriisocius marinistellae. Next base: position 270,690 of record NZ_BKCF01000004.1, read on the forward strand.
AAGAACATTATTAAACAGTTGAAATTGTTTGGCTTTTAATGCATTTTTTAAGGAGTTAAAGTATCGTTGGGTTGGGTATAATCTTAATCTTTTTTCTAGTTTCATTGCATCAAAGAAAATAGCTTCCCGCACTAAAATTTCCGAAGTTAAATCCTCTTTTTTTAAATTAGAGAATTGAGAAGTGATTGTATTTACATGCAACCTTACTAAACAATGTGCCTTAGTCACTTGAGTTATATTAGCTTTTTTTTGTGAAATACACTTATAGACAAAATCTAAATCTTGCGCCCTAGTTAGTGTTTCAGAAAATTTTATGTTTTTTACAAATTCTCTTCTATACATCAATGAAGGAATATTAAATACTAAATCTCCTAACAAATAGGATTCTAAGATATCTTCAGTTTTCTTACAGTTGTATGTTGCTTTTATATTTTTTGATGTTTTTTCAAAAGTTTTAAATCCACTAAATACTGCATCAATTTTACTGTCTATCAACGCAATTTTTTCTTCAAGCGCATTTTTAACCATCAAATCATCACTATCAAACCATTGTACAAATTCACCCTTAATTTTAGTAAACCCAAAGTTACGACAACTGTTTCCACCTTTAATTAATGTTATTGGTCTATAGTAAAATTGTATTCTACCATCATTTTGCATATATCGTTGCATGACTTGCGAAGTAGTATCTGTAGAGCCGTCATCAACAACAATACATTCCCAATTTTCATAGGTTTGTTGTTGTATTGAATCCAATGTTTCTGCAATCAAAGAAGCTCTATTATAAGTTGGGATTATTATGGAGACTAATGGCTGTGCATTCATTATAGTAAAGATAATCGTTACTTATATACTAGGCGAATTTGCTAATTTTATAATCCTAGTTTTTTTCAAAAAGCCTTTTAATATTAGCTCTCAATTTTGGAGTAGTATGTTTTTTTAATAAAATAATCCAATAATTTTTTTTTCGTTCAACCATTGCTCTTTCAATTGATTTCCAATACTCTATATAACGATCTACCATTATATCAATATTAAGCTCTTTCAATGCAAAGTTTTTAAAATACACTCCATCCTCTTGTTTATACTTTAACATTTCAGAAGCCAAAAGAGCTGGAGTATAAGTTGTTTTTGAATACCTACCCGAACAATTATTTTGAATACTCAAACCTAGAATATTGCGTATATAGCCATCTCCCATCGATTCAAAATATGTACGATCGTCAAATACAATAACTGGTCTCCCACATGACATTGCTTCATAAGCACTCCTTCCTAAACCAACAACAATATCGGCTTCATTTATAACTTCTTCAACATTCCATGTTTTTTTTTTATGCATATTTGCTTCAACAAAATGAACACCAGAGATCTTACAGGCCTCTTTTATAACATTATTTGCCTCTTTGGTCTTACACAAGCTAAGTACATTTGTGAGCGTTTTATTAATAGGTTTTGCTGGATAAAAACGATTGATATTAATACCGTTTAAAACAATAAGACTATTAAAACCTTTTTTTGCTAAATGTGATTGTACTTCTTGGGAAATTGAAATGTGAGCATTTGCTAATGGTGATGGTTGTTCTAAAACTGGGAAAATTCCATGGCAAATTTGTATAGTAAACCCTTTTTTGTGAAGATATGGAATTGTAGTATTGTGGTTTGCAAATATGACATCATATTTGGGTTTTGTCATATATGAAACTCCTAATACTTCCTCAATGTTTTTTGAGACTATACCTTTATGCAACGTAAAATACTCAACATGTATATTACTTCGTTTTATTAAAGCCTCAATTAAAGTATATACAAATGTTTCTGACCCCCCTAGTGCATTGAGGTGATTAGTTGCGACAAGTACATTTGTAATTTGCATAAACTTTTTAATTATCTGTCATCTCCTAAAAAACCATTAAAACTAATTTTTACAAAATTAGGCGAAGCACAACTTCAATTTTTAGCACTAAATTTAGTATAAAAAGCAATCTCAGTACTCAATTCTTGTTTTAATTGCTTTACAATTTCGTGGGGCATTTCAGAAATAAAACTATTTTTTTGACCACTTCTAAATACTCCCTTTATATTAATTTTTGAGGTTTTGTCATTTTGTAATATTATAGACCCTATATCTGAGGTTTCTATATTCAATTGCTTAAAAACTTTTAGAAGTTCCATTTCAGTATCTGCTAATAGATCTTCATAACGCACCAAAACAGCTTTCTTTAATTCTGAAAGTTCTATTAATTTAGCATAATACTCTTTTACTAATACGACGGCAGAAACTACATCATGAGAAGCAAAAGCCTTCATTTCAGACTTTAAAATTGAATTAACAATTGCAAGTGGATATCTTAAGATTATCAGTGGTGTACTATTAGGAAAATCATTTAAAATAGCCTCATACTGTAGCGTATGCATAGGAGTTTTTTCAATGACAGTCTTGTTTGGGTGTTGTTTTAAAAACAACTTTATCTTCTTTTTAGCCTTCTTCGGAAATTTTATATAAACACCAGATTCGCTTGTTGGATAAGAACCGTCCATGTTTTTTTTTACACCATCAATAAACGGAATCACCTCACTACTTGATTCCAACAAAGACCATAGCCATGTAGTCCCTCCACGTGGGGCTCCAAATATAAAAACAAGCTTTGCTGTCTTTTTATTGAAAAAGTTTTCAAAAATCATTTATGTTTAATTCAAGTGTCTAAAATTATAAATACAAATTGAGTTTACAATTCTTTAAATTGATTTACCATTAAAAAACTATTCTCAACAAGGACACCCTGTTTAGAGACTTGTTCTTTTCCAGTTCCAAAAAAATCACCACCCACCACATTAAAAATTAATACATTTTCAATATCATCAAGTGTACCTCCACTAGTTAAACATGTTAATTGCAAACTATACTCACCATTTGGCAGCGGTAATTTGGGGATGGTACATGAAACATTACCCTTATGTGTTTCATGCAAACTATATAAAGTATCTGTAAAAGCATTATTACACAAAAAACGCATAACACCTTGATTATCAATAAACTTTAACCGTATCGCAATATTGTCTTTTGCGTGTTTTAATGAAAACCTAACATCAAATGTATAGTGTTCACCTGACAGTAAATTTGTTTGCTCAACGCCTTTTTTGTCTTTTATTGAAATATCACTAAATCTAAAGTCTTTACCACCTCTTCTATCCTCACGGTTGTTCAAATCAACATGCGCTTCATTTTTATTATTAATTAAATAAAAGTCAACCGCATCATCTGTATTTCCCTTAAAAACTATACTACCGTTTTCGATTACAAAAGCTCTTGTACACAAACTTTTAACCGCAGCCATATTATGACTCACAAAAAGTACTGTACGCCCATCAGTCTTACTAATATCCTGCATTTTACCAATTGCTTTTTTCTGAAATTCTGCATCTCCCACAGCAAGTACTTCATCAATTACAAGAATATCTGGCTCTAAATGTGCCGCGACCGCAAAAGCAAGTCGTACTCGCATACCGCTACTATACCTTTTAACAGGAGTGTCAATAAACATTTCACACCCAGAAAAAGATATTATTTCCTCCAGTTTTGATGAAATTTCGGCTTTGGTCATTCCTAAAATTGCACCATTCAAAAAAATATTTTCTCTTCCAGTTAATTCGGGATGAAAACCAGTTCCTACTTCTAATAGCGAAGCAATTCTACCTTTTGTTTTAATCTCTCCCGTTGACGGCGTAGTCACCCGAGATAATATTTTAAGCAACGTTGATTTACCAGCACCATTTTTTCCTATGATACCTAAAACCTCTCCTTTCTCAACTTCAAAATTAATATTTTTCAGTGCCCACACATAATTCTCAGTCGCCTTGGCACTTCTATCATTAACAGCTCCCACTTTTAAAAATGGATTTTCTTTTCCGCGTATGCGAAACCACCATCTTTTTAAATCATGATTGAGCGTACCCGTACCAACCAATCCTAAACGGTATTGTTTTGAAATATTTGATGCGGTTAAAATAATGCTCATTTTTTCTTCGGAAATATTAAATAATTGACCTATACAGTATCGATAAAATTTTTCTCAGTTCGATTAAAAACTATTAATCCAAAAAAGAACAAAATACACGAAACACCAAGTGTATATAAAAATCCCCACCATGTAAAATAGCCAGAATCCATTGTTATATGCCTAAAACCTTCAACAATTTGTGCTAGTGGATTAAACTCTAAAAGCCACGAATATTCAGGCTTTTTTTCAATAATTTCACTCATAGGAAAAGGTACTGCAGAGATGTACATTAATAGTTGGACTGCAAAACTAACAACTACATTTAAATCCTTGTATTTTGTAGTCCAAGATGAAATGAGCATTCCAGCTCCAAGCCCAAGCATTGCCATCATTAATACATATATAGGAAATAATACTAATTTACTATTTGGGGTTAAATCATAGCCTCCCCATGTAATGAAATAAAAATAGAAAATGATAAAAATAAAGAGCTGGATGCCAAACTTCAATAAATTAGAAAATGTTACCGAGATAGGCATTATTGCTCTGGGGAAATACACTTTTCCAAAAATATTTTGATTCTTTGTAAAAGTACTCGAAGTTTCGGTCAAACATACCTTGAAATAATTCCATGCTGTTATTCCTGCGAGGTTAAAAAGAAATGGCGGAATTCCCCCGGTTTTAATATTTCCGAGGTTATTGAAAACTAAAGTAAATATTACAGAAGTAAAAAGAGGTTGAATGAGATACCAAAGTGGACCTAAAATAGTTTGTTTATAGACTGTAACAATATCTCGTTTAACAAATAAAAAAAGCAAATCTCTATACTGCCACAGCTCTTTTAAATTGAGGTCAATCAATTTTTTCTTAGCCGAAATCTCGTATAACCACTCGTCTTTTTCTACACTCATTTATTTAAAATTGTCCCAGGTAATCTTCAAACCATCTGCGACAGAAAATAATGGATTATAACCTAACAAATTTCTCCCTTTTGATATGTTTGCTAACGAATCCTTAACATCCCCTTTTCTATCTGGTCCATAATGGGCAGTGAGTTTTTTATCTGAAACGGTATTTAATTCATCCCAAAGATTATTTAAACTAATTCGCTCTCCATAAGCTACATTAAACACCTCATTAACGGCTTCTTTAGGTGCAAAAAAAGCACGAATATTTGCTTGAACCGCATTCTCTACATATGTAAAATCACGCGTTTGCTCACCGTCACCATTGATTGTAGGAGCTTTATCATCAACAAGCGCTTGCATAAATAATGGAATTACAGCTGCGTAAGCACCATCTGGACTTTGTTTGGGACCAAATACATTAAAATACCTTAATCCAATGGTAGGCGTGTTGTAGGTTTTATGAAATACATCTGCATAGATTTCATTTACTAATTTTGTCACTGCATATGGGGAAATTGGTTTTCCAATATTCTCCTCTACTTTAGGTAATATTTTACTATCTCCATAAGTAGAGCTTGAAGCAGCATAGACCAATCTCTTTACAGTTGCACTATCATTTTGCGCCACAAGCATATTTAAAAAACCTCCTACATTTACTTCATTTGATGTAATTGGGTCATTGATAGATCTTGGTACTGATCCTAAAGCTGCTTGATGTGTTACATAATCAATATTATCCATAGCTTTTTTGCACGTCTCTAAATCACGAATATCGCCCTCTATAAATTCAAAATCTGGATGATTTTCAAATTCTTTGATATTCTTATAGTGACCATTGGAGAGGTTATCTAACACTCTTACTTTCTTAGCATTATATTTCAATAAATAAGCAACTATATTACTACCTATGAAACCTGCTCCTCCTGTTACTAAAAAACTAAGCGTTGATAAATCTTGAGTATGATATGGATTATTGAACATTATAGTCTACCGTCTGTTTTGTCTATTGGAAAAAATGATTTAACGTCAAACACAACATTTTTTGCTGCAGTGTGCTCTTTTAAATCAAAAGTTTTAAATTCATTATGAGAGACTGCTAATACTATAGCGTCATAATCTGAATTTAAATCTTCTTCATTTGTTATTAAAGGTAGAGAAAATTCTCTATCTACTTCTGCTGAGTTTGCCCAAGGGTCAAAAACATCAACATTTAAATTAAATTTCTTTAACTCATCAATAACATCAATTACTTTACTGTTTCGTATATCTGGGCAATTTTCTTTGAAAGTAACTCCCATAACAAGTACGTTTCCGTTTTTAACCTTAGCGTCTTTTTTAATCATGAGTTTGATAACCTCCGAAGCTACATAAGCTCCCATACCATCATTCATTCTTCGTCCTGCAAGGATTATCTCTGGATTGTAACCTTCTTCAATTGCCTTTTGAGCTAAATAATAAGGGTCTACTCCTATACAATGTCCACCTACAAGACCTGGTGAAAATTTAATAAAATTCCATTTTGTTCCAGCTGCTTCCAATACATCTTGAGTATTAATATCAAGTAATCTAAATATTTTGGAAAGTTCATTAACAAAAGCAATATTGATATCTCGTTGCGAATTTTCAATGACTTTTGCTGCTTCAGCAACTTTAATGGTAGGAGCTAAATGTGTTCCAGCAGTAATTACTTCTTTATATAATTCATCAACATAAGTTGCTATTTCAGGAGTTGAACCAGATGTTACTTTCAATATTTTAGTCACAGTATGAGTTTTATCACCTGGATTGATACGCTCTGGCGAGTAACCTGCGAAGAAATCTTCATTGAATTTCATACCTGAAACCTCTTCTAAAATAGGAACACATACGTCTTCGGTAACCCCAGGATATACTGTAGACTCATAAATAACAACATCATTCTTTTTAAGTACTGCACCCACGGTTTCGCTTGCTTTAACTAATGGTGTTAATACAGGCTGATTATATTTATTTGTAGGTGTAGGAACTGTAACAATAAAAACAGTAGCTTCATCTATTTCAGATGGAGTATCAGTAACAATAAGTCCTTTTCCTTCTGAAACTTTCATGGATGCTTGTAGTTCGGCATCACTTATTTCTAAGGTTTTATCTGTACCAGATTTAAGCTCTGCTATTCTAGTCTTATTAATATCAAGACCAATTACTCTAAATTTTGAAGCAAAAGCTACAGCTAAAGGAAGGCCTACATATCCTAGACCTATAATAGCTATCGTTGGTTTTTTATTCATAATATTGATAATTCTTGGCTATAAAATATGCCATCTTATTTTTCGGCAAAACTACTTTTTTAAAATTAAATAACGGTCTTAAAATATGGATATTGACGTTTCCTACTATATAATAACCAAAAAAAGTAATAATGTATTTCTATTTTTTGATTTTAAAGATCTTTTTTATTCGGTTTAGTAATGAAATTTTCATCTCTTTTTCATGGTATCCATTTCCATAGGCACCATACCCATAACCGTAGCCATAACCATAGCCATATTTAGTTTTATCTTCAAAGAAGTTAAGTACAAAACTTAAATTTTTTACTTCTCCTTTTTTATATTTTTCATTAATTAATGCCAACATTCCTTTTTTGGTGTAGTTTTGACGTAATATGTAGATAGTAGCATCCGCGAATTTTAACAATTCTAAAGAATCTGCTACTAGCCCTAACGGCGGTGTATCTAGAACAATATAATCATATTTCTCCTTTAATTCCTCTATTAGGTTTTCCATTCTGTCTCCCATCAAAAGTTCTGAAGGATTAGGGGGGATTGGGCCTGATAAAATAATATCTAAGTTAGGTACTTGAGTTCTTTGAGTTATTTCATCAACATTTGCGTCATTTATTAAATAATTAACAACACCTATTGTATTTGTAATTTCAAAATCATCAAAAATCTTAGGCTTTCGTAAATCGAGTCCTACTAATACTGTTTTCTTTTCACTCAAAGCAAAAACTGAAGATACATTAATAGATGTAAATGTTTTTCCTTCACCACTTACTGATGAAGTTACAAGGACTGTTTTTGTACCTTCAACACCTTGTTTTTTATAAATAAAATGTAAACTTGACCTAATTGCTCTAAAAGATTCTGCGATGGCAGATTTTGGTTTAGTTAAGACTGCAAGATTATTTACCAATCTACTTTTACCAACCGCTCCTAAAATGGGTATTTTTGATAAGCGCTCAATATCCTTTACACTAGTAATTTTATTATTAAAAAAAGATCGTAAAAAAACATAAATAAATGGAAGTAAAAACCCAAACAAAAGCGCCATCATATAATTAAGCTGTGTATTAGGACCTATCTTACCACCTCCTGTATCTTTTGCGATATCAATAATCTGGACATCACTTACATTTGCTGCTTTTACTAGACCTGCCTCACTTCGCTTTGCAAGAAAAATATCATATGTACCTTGACTTAAATTATATCTGCGCTCAATTTTCATAAGCTCTTGCTGTTCTTTAGGAAGTTTTCGCATTTGGAATTCCAATTGTCCTATTTCCTTATTTAATCTTGCCTGTTCTTGTTGCATTAAACTCTTTGAGGAGGCTATATTTTCGAGTAGAACAGTTTTTACGGCATTAATTTGCCTGTCAATATTTGCAAAAACGGGTGCACCGTCTTTGTATGAGTATTGTAATTTGTTTCGATCTTGAGCTAAATCAATAATTTGAGAAACTCCCGAAACGATACTAGACTCATTAATACCTGCTACTGAAGGAGCAGGTACATCTCTATAATCGGTTCTATTCCTTAAATATGTTTCAAGAATATCAAAATAGTTTAGTTGTCTATCTGAGCTTTCTTTTTGTATATCTAGCTCATTTAACTTTAATGTAATTTCCCCACCTTTTCCTTCAATGTCAAAAATTTCATTTCTATTTTTAAAAACATTTAATTCCTTTTCAACATCTTTAAGCTCCAATGATTTTGCACTTAAACTACTATCAATGAATGCAATAGTTTTTGTTGCAAATAAATTTTTGCGTTCCAACATATCCTCACTCAATACTGCTACAGATGTATTTAGATAATCTACAAGTTTAGCCTTATTCTGTCCATTCATTGACATTCGTAAAACCGAGGATCCTTTTGAATCTGGTCTAATGTTCACATTTACTCCCTTAACACTAGCATCAAAATTTGAAAAATATAAAAAATATTCAACCCCTGAGACCACATCTATTTCTGGATTAGGCATAAACAATCCGTTAAAAAAGGGTTCCTCAATACGTTGCCCTATCTTATAATCCCTACTATAGCTCTGTGCTTCAACAAAAATTTGCTTTTTTTCCTTAGATGCATAATTTTGAACTGTAACATTGCCACCAGAAAAACTAGACGACAAATTAAATGTTACCGAATCTTTAAACACTACCTTAAACTTTCTCCCCAACGCTTGCCATTTATTTGACTCTACATCAACAAAAAAAGGTGTTTGTTTATAAGCATCCACTAATTGATACTCTCCATTTTTTTTATAGTTCAAAAAATATTGTAAACGCTCTACAACTTTTTCATTATGGGATCGAGACTTGAGTGTAATTACTGCAGTATTAACTTTATCTGTAGTACCACCCCAATTAAATGTTAGGCTTGTAGTGGTAGTGAAAAATGGATTTTGGTCATCTTTTATTGTTATCAAATTACCCATAGAATAAACAGGTAATTTTCGCACATTAACATAATGGGCAACTGCAAACGCAATAGCTATAACTATAACAAAAAGGTACCAATGGGAAAGCAACTTAAACAAAAACCCTTTAAAGTCAAACGTACTGTGCGCTTCATTCTGTATGTCAAATTCTTCACTCATTAAAATCTAATAAATAATAGTACTACTGTTGTCAATGCAGTAAAAACTGATAATATTGTAGTAAAAGATTGAAGTCCTGTTGTACCTGCTCCAATAGATTTTTGAGGCAGTGGATTTACTAAAATTAAATCGTTGGGTTTCACATAATAATACGGAGAATTCATCGCATTAATATCCGTCAAATCAATATGGTGCACCTTTTGCCCTAATGGGTATTGACGTATAATCACTACATTTTTCCTGTCTCCTGTTATGGTAATATCGCCATTATTAGCAATCGCTTCCATAATAGTTAACTCATCACGATATATAATAGTAGAGCCTGGATTAGTAATCTCGCCATTAATGGTATATCGAATTCCAGATAACTTAACAGTAATAAACAAATTTGCTTCTGGTTTAAAATATTGTTCAGATAAACGTCTTGTAAGTTCTGTTTGAACCTCCTCGACAGTATACCCTAATACAGGAACATCACCTATCATTGGCATGCGAATATTACCATGTAAATCCACAACAAAACCATCATAGTAAAGGCGTTGTTCTCCAGTGGCATTAGGATTTAAAGAAGAGACTGGATTAAAAAGCCCTATCATTTCTTCGTCCACGGCCTTAAGCCTAATACTAAGCAAATCATTAACTTGTAATCTATAGGGTTCTTTTACTTTACGAATGGAGACCAAACTGTCTGTAACCTTTTCGCTTTCTTGTAAGTAAGTTAATTGTTCTGTAGAAATACACGAAGTAGCACTTAATATTACAAGAAACAGTAATAATAAATAAGTAGCTCTCATAGAAAAGGGATTGTTTGCGACAAATATAACGCAAGGGGCAACAATATTAAAACATTATTTATTTTTAGTAGTTAAAAACCATTTAATTTGCAGAAAAAGAAAACCGTGAACTTCCTATCTGTAGAAAATATTGCAAAGTCTTATGGAGAACGTATTCTGTTTAAGGATATTTCCTTCGGAATTAATCAAGGACAAAAAATAGGTTTTGTTGCTAAAAACGGAACCGGAAAAACCTCACTTTTAAACATGCTCTCGGGCGATGATAATCCAGACGAAGGACGCATCGTTTACAGAAAGGATTTAAAAGTAGCTTTCCTCTCACAAGAACCCAATCTAGACCCAGATCGTACCATCGAAGAAACTATTTTTATAGGCGACAATCCTATTTTAAAAGTTATCGAAACGTATGAAAAAGCAATCCTCAACCCAGAGGATACTGAGGCTTACCAAAAAGCATTTGACGGCATGGACGCCCATAATGCATGGGATTTTGAAACACGCTATAAGCAAATTCTTTCAAAACTAAAACTTGACAATCTTGACCAACTTATCAAGAATCTAAGCGGAGGACAGAAAAAAAGATTAGCCTTAGCCAAGGCTCTACTCACCCAACCAGATTTATTGGTCATGGATGAACCCACCAACCACCTTGACCTCGAAATGATTGAGTGGCTGGAAGCGCTTTTTGCAAAAGAAAATTTCACACTTTTTATGGTAACTCACGACCGTTACTTTTTAGAACGCGTATGTAATGAAATTGTTGAATTAGACGAAGGAAATCTGTATAGTTACAAAGGAAACTATAGTTACTATCTTGAAAAAAGAGAGGCAAGAATAGAAACAGAAGCGACCGAAACTGGCAAAGCAAAACAACTCTACAAAAAAGAACTAGACTGGATGCGTCGCCAACCAAAAGCACGTACTACAAAAAGCAAGTCTCGCATTGATGACTTTAGCGATATCAAAGCTAGAGCACATAAACGTAGAAACGACCACGAAATGGAACTAGAACTCAATATGGAGCGTATGGGAACAAAAGTCGTGGAGATTCATAAAATATCAAAAGCCTACGACGACAAAGAACTATTTACCAAATTTGAATACAATTTTATTCGTGGAGAACGTGTTGGGATTATTGGTAAAAACGGAACTGGAAAATCAACATTTCTAAATATAATGACTGGTAAACTACAACCAGACGCAGGTAAAGTAGTAATAGGTGAAACCGTAAAATTTGGGTATTATACTCAAAAAGGAATCACAATAAAAGAAGGACAAAAGGTAATTGAAGTCATTAGAGAGTTTGGAGATTACATTCCATTAAAAAAAGGGCGTCAAATTTCGGCACAACAGCTATTGGAGCGTTTTATGTTTGACCGCAAAAAACAATATGACTTTGTTGAAAAACTAAGTGGTGGTGAACGTAAACGATTATACCTGTGTACAGTTTTAATTCAAAATCCTAACTTTTTAATACTTGATGAGCCTACAAACGACCTAGACATTGTTACCCTTAATGTACTGGAAAGCTTTTTACTTGACTTCCCTGGTTGCCTTATCGTAGTAAGTCACGACCGTTATTTTATGGATAAAATCGTGGACCACCTATTTGTATTTAAAGGTGCAGGACAAATTCAAGATTTCCCAGGAAATTATAGTGATTATAGAACATACGAAGACAGTAAAGTTATAGAGCAAAGAGGTGCAACCGCTGAGGCTACTACGGAAAAGAAAAATTGGAAAGAAGAAACTACCGGAGTAAAATTAAGTTATCAAGAACAAAAAGAATTGAGCCGTCTTGAAAAAGATATTGCCAGAGAAGAGAAAAAAAGGGAAGAGTTACAAAATAAGTTTGCTACCGAAAATTGGGACGGAGACGAAATTGACAAGCAATCTATAAAACTTCAAGAAATTATAGATAGTATCGACGAGAAAACCGAACGTTATTTTGAGTTAATGGAGAAACAAGAAAATTAATCAATAAATTGCTAATGCCTGGTTGAGCACTTCGACAAACTTAAAATTAACTGAATTCAAAATCTTTGTATTATCAAATAAAGTCATATCTCAAATTCCTTAAAAAATCCAGAAATCAACACGGGGTCCACTCCCCGTTTGTGTATAATTTTTTAACTAAGTGTGCTTACAAAAAAGTTGATAACGCTTCCGCGGAAATTTTAAACAAGTATAGACTAACGTTACTTAAAGACACATCCTCTATTTCGATAAAAGATTTTGGCGCTGGCTCACGAGTATTTAATACAAATAACCGTAACATAAATGCCATTGCAAAAAACGCAGGAATTACTAAAAAGAGACAACGCCTGCTTTTAAAAATAACCAGCTACTTCCAATCTTCAAAAATTTTAGAACTAGGCACTTCTTTAGGATTAGCAACAGCAGCACTATCAAAAGGCAACCCAAATGCACTAATCAAAACAGTCGAAGGTTGTCCTGCTACAGCTTTGGTTGCAGAGAAATATTTTAAACAATTTAGCTTTAATAATATTGATTTAATCAACGCGAGGTTTGAAGATTTCTTTATTTCCGAAGCGTTTAAAAACAATAACTTTGACTTAGTTTATGTTGATGGAAATCACAACAAAGAACACACGCTAGATTATTTTGAGAAGCTACTTCCACATGTTCATAATGATAGCGTTATAATTTTTGACGATATTTACTGGAGCAAATCCATGACACAAGCTTGGCAGCAAATTATTACACATCCACAAATTACCGTTAGCATTGATAGTTTTTATTGGGGGTTGGTTTTTTTTAGAAAAGAACAAAATAAAGAACATTTTACATTACGATTGTAACATTCTTTGACAAGGAGAGTCAAACAACAGTTAGCAAATAAACATTGTACTAAAAATTATGAGCTTAGTAATTAATATTAACGGTATTCGCAGAGATTTTCCATTGGGACAAGAAATTGTCAAAGTATTAAAAGGTATTGACCTTGAAATTGAAACTGGTGAATACGTTGCCTTAATGGGACCTTCTGGTTCTGGTAAATCTACGTTGATGAATTTACTAGGGTGTCTAGACACACCTACCGCAGGGTCATATTTTCTTAACGGTCAAGATGTAAGCAACATGACACAAGATGAGCTTGCCGAAATTAGAAACAAAGAAATAGGCTTTGTATTTCAAACTTTCAACTTGCTCCCAAGAACTACCGCATTAGACAATGTTGCATTACCTATGGTATATGCAGGAGCTTCAAAAGCCGAACGTACAAAAAGAGCAGAAGAAGTATTAACAGATGTTGGACTTGCAGATCGTATGGACCATCGCCCTAACCAACTTTCTGGAGGGCAGCGGCAACGTGTAGCTGTAGGAAGAGCGTTAGTAAACAAACCTTCTATTATACTCGCTGATGAGCCTACAGGAAATCTAGACTCAAAAACTAGTGTTGAAATAATGGCGCTTTTTGACGAAATCCACGCACAAGGAAACACCGTAATTCTAGTAACTCATGAAGAAGACATCGCAGCACATGCTCACAGAGTTATTAGACTAAGAGATGGACTTGTAGAGAGCGACATACGCAACAGGTAGTCAGCAGTTAAAAATATAGTTCATAATTTTATTCTTTTACCTTTCTTCTTTTAATAAGCAAAGCAAACCGCGTTTCTTTACTCAAAGCAACAATCCGTTTCCTATTCTCTATTTTCTACTTTCAGTTCTTGCAATTCTTCGCTGACCTAACTATCTTCGAGTTATGGAATATTTTGACGGCATTCACCCAGCAATTTTAATTTTAGGCGGTATGGCTTTGCTTGCTGGCCTCTATTTTTGGAATAAAAAAAATACACAAACTAATAGTGACCGCAGAAAGCGTAGTTTTAAAGAGCGCTATAATGAGAGAAAGAGAGAAAATGAAAAAAGGTGAGTATAATTATAGCATTACTCATTGGAAACTTATTTGTTCTTCGACAAAACAATAACATTAAAAAATAAGCTTGCTACGTATTTAAAAGAAGATAACTGAAATGAAAGTATATACAAAAACAGGAGATAAAGGAACAACGGCACTCTTTGGCGGAACAAGAGTTCCTAAGCATCACATTCGTATTGAGAGTTACGGGACGGTGGACGAGTTAAACTCATTTATCGGCTTGATTCGGGATCAAGAGATTGATCCTCGCTCAAAAGAAATTTTAATTCACATTCAAAACAAACTTTTTACTGTGGGTGCTATTTTAGCAACACCTCCTGAGAAAGAAACACTTAAAAATGGAAAGGATAGGTTGAATATTTCTAAAATTTCAGAAGAAGAAATTGAGCTTTTAGAAAAAGAAATGGATGTAATGAATGAGCACCTTCCCCCTATGACCCATTTTGTGTTGCCTGGTGGACATCCCACGGTGTCACATTGTCACGTAGCGCGTTGTGTATGTCGTCGTGCTGAGCGTCTTGCTACCCATTTAAATGAGTTAGAAACGATAGACCAGCGTGTAATTATGTACCTCAACCGTCTAAGCGACTATCTCTTTGTATTGGCACGAAAATTGTCCAAAGATTTGCAAGCTGAAGAGGTCAAGTGGGTGCCAGAAAAGTATTAAAAAGTATCTTAGCAAATAATTAAATAGCATAGCCGAAATATATAACACCCAGTTAAAAGGTGTTTATTTGAAACTATTTAGTGATTGTTAACAAAAAAATAACAGATGTAACCCGTTAATTTTTAGAAGCTTAAAAACGCTCTTGTAAATATTGCAGAAATAATGAGTGAATTGCTTGACAATGTCAGCTAAAAAATTATTTTTGCAGAAAATTAAAAACATATATAATATGTACTGGACTTTAGAATTAGCATCTTATTTAAGTGATGCACCTTGGCCGGCAACAAAAGATGAGTTGATTGACTACGCGATTAGAACTGGCGCACCGCTAGAAGTAGTAGAAAATCTACAAGCAATTGAGGACGAAGGAGATTCGTATGACTCAATCGAAGAAATCTGGCCGGACTATCCCACAGATGATGATTATTTGTGGAACGAAGACGAATATTAATTACCGATGTTCATAGTAACCTCGCAACAATATAAAGTTATCAAATAATAAAAGTCTCTGTATTTGCAGGGACTTTTATTGTTTATTACCAAAAAAATATGATTGAATTTTTGGCTTATAAATATATCTATACTATTATATTTTAGTTGAAAAATCTTGCCATTACTAATTAAAAAATTTTTCCGCTTAGAGGGAAATCACACTAAAATTGCTGTTTATTTACAATTGAGACAGCAGTAAGTTATTAATAATGAGAAACGCATCTACTTGCACATTATTCTTTTTATTAACCTTCATTTCTACAATGGAGGCAAAAAACTATGAATTACTTTCAGATTCAAAAAACAACAAATACCACCAAACATACGTAGTTGATGATGAAAAAGGTGAATGGAAAAAAATTGATTTTGATAGTTCCAGACTATCAGAAAATAAAATTACAAAACCTGAACTTTTAAAATATGAGCAAGAGTTTAAAAAAATGAAGCAATACCAAGAAAAATTAATTGCTCTTGGATATAATTTGAAAGTAACTGGTACTGCTGATGATGAGACCATAAAGTCATACCACAAACACGTATCGCTTACCGAAATCAGCCCTAAAAAAAAAGTAAAATGATTATTCTTTAATCATTACTACACCTACCACACTTCTTAACGTGGTAAAAGAAAACAAATAAATTAGTGCTTTAATACTAAACAATTTTAGCACTGTATATAATAATATCGCACTGTTCAAGAGCGCAATCAAAAAAAAAAATGGGATTTTTAGATAATGTATTAAAGGTATTTGTAGGAGACAAGTCCAAAAAAGATATTGGCGATATCCAGCCATTAGTAAACGAAGTAAAAAAACACGAAGCGTCACTTGAAAAATTATCACTTGATGAATTACGTGCTAAAAGTGATGCTTTTAGAGCTTTGATTAAAGAAGATCAAAAAGTAATTCAAGATAAAATTGATAGTTTACAAAAAGATGCAGATGTTGAAGAGGATATCGATAAGAAAGAGGATATCTATAATCAAATAGATAAGTTAAAAGATGAGCGTTATGAAGTAGAAAAAGAAACTCTACTTAAAATTCTTCCTGAAGCTTTTGCCGTTGTAAAAGAAACAGCAAAGCGATTTAAGGATAATGAAAATCTAGTAGTTACAGCATCTGCTTATGACCGTGAACTTTCTGGAGAGAAAGATTATGTTACACTAGACGGTGATGAAGCAACTTGGAAAAACTCATGGGATGCTGCAGGAAAAGAAATTACCTGGGATATGGTACATTATGATGTACAACTTATAGGTGGTGTTGCACTACATGAAGGTAAAGTAGCAGAGATGCAAACAGGTGAAGGTAAAACACTAGTAGCTACATTACCAGTATACTTAAATGCACTTGCTGGTAATGGAGTACACCTAGTAACTGTAAACGATTATTTAGCAAAACGTGATAGTGCATGGATGGCTCCTATTTTCCAGTTTCATGGTATGAGCGTTGACTGTATTGATTACCATCAACCTAACAGTCCTGCGCGTAGAAAAGCATATAACGCAGATATAACTTACGGAACAAATAATGAATTTGGATTCGACTACTTACGTGATAATATGGCACATAAACCAGAAGATTTAGTGCAGCGTCCACATCATTACGCTATTGTCGATGAGGTAGATAGTGTATTAATTGATGATGCACGTACACCATTGATTATATCTGGACAAGTACCTAATGGAGACCGTCATGAATTTAATGAATTAAAGCCTAAAATTGCAGATATCGTTGCTGTTCAGCAAAAATATTTAACAGGTGTTTTAGCCGAAGCTAAGAAATTGATCAAAGAAGGAGATACCAAAGAAGGAGGTTTTCAATTGCTTAGAGTATACAGAGGTATGCCTAAAAATAAAGCCTTGATTAAATTTTTATCTGAAGAAGGCGTAAAGCAAATTCTACAGAAAACCGAAAATACATACATGGCAGACAACAACCGCGAAATGCCAAAGGTAGATGCGGAGCTGTATTATGTAATTGAAGAAAAAAACAATCAGATTGAATTATCTGATAAAGGTGTTGATTACCTTTCTGGAGAAGACAATCCAGATTTCTTTGTAATGCCAGAGATAGGAACAGAAATTTCAAAAATTGAAGCAAAACAACTTTCTAAAGAAGATGAAGCTGCTGCAAAAGAAGATTTGTTTAGAGACTTTGGAGTCAAGAGTGAACGTATTCACACCTTAAATCAATTATTAAAAGCATATTCTTTATTCGTAAAAGACACTCAATATGTTGTGATGGACAATAAAGTAATGATTGTCGATGAACAAACGGGACGTATCATGGATGGTCGCCGTTATAGTGATGGTTTACATCAAGCAATTGAGGCTAAAGAAAATGTGAAAATTGAAGCTTTAACTCAAACTTTTGCGACAGTTACTTTACAAAATTATTTTAGAATGTACCGCAAATTAAGTGGTATGACTGGTACTGCAGTTACTGAGGCTGGAGAACTTTGGGAAATCTACAAACTTGATGTTGTTGAGATTCCAACAAACAGACCAATTGCACGTCATGACAAAGAAGATAAAATTTACAAAACGAAACGAGAAAAATACAATGCAGTAATTGATGAAGTTACAGAATTGTCTAAAGCAGGACGCCCTGTATTAATTGGTACAACATCTGTTGAAATTTCAGAGCTGTTAAGTAGAATGTTAGGCATGCGAGGTATTGAACACAATACTCTTAATGCAAAAATGCACAAACGCGAAGCAGATATTGTTGCCGAAGCGGGTAACCCCGGTGTTGTTACAATTGCAACAAATATGGCAGGTCGTGGTACCGATATTAAATTAAGTGATGCTGTAAAAAAAGCAGGGGGTCTTGCTATTATTGGTACAGAACGTCATGATTCTCGTCGTGTTGACAGACAATTGCGTGGTCGTGCAGGTCGTCAAGGAGATCCAGGAAGCTCACAGTTTTATGTATCGTTAGAAGATAACTTGATGCGCCTTTTTGGTAGTGAGCGTATTGCCAAAATGATGGATAGAATGGGATTAAAAGAAGGTGAGGTAATTCAACATTCTATGATATCAAAATCAATTGAACGAGCTCAGAAAAAGGTTGAGGAGAATAACTTTGGAGTTCGTAAACGTCTTTTAGAGTATGATGACGTAATGAATGCCCAACGTGAGGTTGTTTACAAGCGTCGTTATAATGCATTGTTTGGAGAACGATTACGTGTTGATATTGCAAACATGATTTATGACACTGCCGAAGTAATCGGAGAAGGAAACAAATTAGCGCAAGATTACAAAAATTTTGAGTTTGAATTAATACGCTATTTCTCTATGAGCTCACCAATTGAGCAAAAAGAGTTTGAAAAATTAGGTGTTCAAGAAATTGCTGGTAAATCTTACAAGGCAGCATATAAGCATTATCAAGAAAAAATGGCTCGTAATGCAGAAATGGCGTTTCCGGTTATCTCTAATGTTTATGAAAATCACAAAGATCAATACAAACGTATTTTAGTACCATTTACAGATGGAGTAAAAACTTTAAACGTTGCCACAGATCTTGAAAAAGCTTACGAAACTCAAGGTACTGAGCTTGTAAAAGATTTTGAGAAAAATATTTCGTTAGCAATTATAGATGATGCTTGGAAAACACATTTACGTAAAATGGATGAGTTAAAGCAATCTGTTCAATTAGCTGTTCACGAACAAAAAGATCCACTGCTTATATATAAGTTTGAGGCTTTTGAATTGTTCAAAGGTATGATTGAAAAAGTAAATAAAGATGTACTATCATTCTTATTCAAAGGAGAACTTCCGCAGGAAAACCAACAACAAATTCAAGAAGCGCGTGAAGTAAAATCTAAAGAAAAACTAAACGAACAGAAAGACGAAATCCAAAACATGGATGAACGCGCTGCAGAGTCAAGAGCCGCTGGTCAAACTCAACCGCAACGCCAAGCAGTTACCGAAACTATAACACGTGAGATGCCTAAAATAGGTCGTAATGACAAGGTTACCATCAAGCATGTTATGAGTGGCGAAAGTAAAGAAGTGAAATACAAACAAGCCATTCCTTTAATTACAAAAGGAGAATGGGTATTGATAAATCAAAACTAAAAAAAATAATTTTAAAAATCAAAATCCCAAAGTCTACTGGCTTTGGGATTTTATTTGTTATTAAATATTTAAAGAAAAAAACTCATATTTATTTATCTTCGGAAATATTAAACAACCACTACAATGTTAAAAGGATTTAAGATTGAAATTAAATGGGCTATAATTATCACAATTATGTCCCTAGTATGGATGCTATTAGAAAAAACTCTAGGTTGGCATGACGAAAATATAGCAAACCATTATTGGCTCACTTTATTGTTTTTACCTTTTATAGCCTTAATGTATGTATTGGTTATGCGTGAGAAAAGAAGACGTGTACACCATAGAAGAATGACATGGTTACAAGGATTCTTAACAGGTCTCGTTGTAGCTATCATAGTTGCTCTACTTTCCCCATTAGCACAATATATAACACACAACTATATAACACCCCAGTATTTTGAGAACGTAAAAAATTACAGTGTCACCAATGAATTAATGGCAATTAAAGAAGCAAATGAATATTTTAATATAAATAATTATATGTGGCAGGCTGCCATAGGAGGTCTTGTTGGTGGGGCTGTAGTAAGTGCCGTTGTGGCAATATTTTTAAGAAGATCGTAAGGTTATCAATTTTACAAAATGTATCGTATTAGTAACTAGGTTGGTTAGCTAAACAATTATAAATTACTGTAAAATTAAATTACTGTATTCGGCATTAATTCTAAAATTTTTACTCTTATCTGCAACGCTATTAAATCCTTTTACTAAAACTCTTTCGTTTTGCTTTTCAGAAGTTAATTGTAATGATTTAGGGTATTTTAATGTTGATCTTTTACCATTAAATAGAAAAGAAAAAGAAGTGTTTGGTAATGAGACTGCTGCATCTGTATTACGTAATACAATTTCTAACGTCTTAAAATCATTTGAAATTTTTCCAATAACTAATGCACCAAACGAACCTGTTAAAAAAGCCTCTTTATTAATAGCGGTAATTTTAACATCACTAGAATTTGCATTTAATTGAATACTCTCCACATTTCCTATATCACATTTTTCTACAAATTTCACGTATAAGGTTCCAAATTTCCAATCTTTCACAATAACAGGTGCATAAGCAGCATTGATGAGGGTTTTACCCCCATCAATTCGTTCTGCTGTAAATGGTGTGTGATTCAATGTGGCTTTTACATTAAATGCATCAGCCATTTTGATTTCGCCGTGGCGTACATCAATAACTGTCTTTGTATTTTTTGGCATTCTAATAATTATCGTGCGTTTTACTTTAGGGATGTAATTTTCATCGTTCCTAATTATCGTTGTATTAGAATTTCCTCCATTCATTCCTCGTTCAATTGACTTCTCAAGCTCTTTCATACTCTCTTCCATGTTTTCTCCAAAACTTTCACCAAACTGCTCTCCCCACTTCTCCATCTCTTTACCAAACTGTTCTCCCCATTGCTCCATGTCTTTCCCAAATTTATTTCCCCATTCTTCCATCTTAGCTTCCCATTCTGGACCAAAACGTTCTTGATACTCCTGCTCCATCTTTTTTCCCCATTTCTCCATGTCACGCTCAAAATCTTTTCCAAAGTTTTTATCCATTTTAGCTTCAAACTTTTTCATATAGCCTTCTTCATCTTTCTTATATTCTTCATAATTGAAGTCTATATTACTTACACTACGCATAATAGTTTCGGTAAACTCTGGTGAGCTCACACCATTGATAACAGGCGTTAATGCATTTTCAATCAAAGGGCCTAAAAACTCTAAGTTTCCTAAAGATTCTAAAGAAGATAATGAACTTATTCCTTCCCAATTACTATTTTTTCCATTAGACGTAATTACTACGTTTTTAGAATTTCCGAGGACATTAAACTTCCAGTCATCAAACAATTGCTGCTTTTCTGCTTTTGTTAAACTCTCTCCTTCAATAAAGGCCTCCACCTCTACTTTGTCTTTATTCCACGTTTCAAAAATGACATTGGTATGCGATGTATTTACCGTCACCACCATCTCATCTGAAGCGCCATAAGACTCCACAAATTTTTCCTGAGAAAAACCCGCAGCAACTACCACTAGCGCTAGCATTGTGGTAAGTTTATGCTTCAATACTACTAATTTGTTCATTGTTTTGATTTTTTAGTTCTTTTAGTTTATTATTTAACTTTAAGACAAGTTCTAATTGCATTTTTAAATTGTCAAAAAGTGCAGTGATGGTTTCTTCGTTAGGACCTACTTCATTGAGCTCTAAATTAAGCTGCTCATATTCATCTTTAAGTGCGTCCAGTTGTTTCATATAACCGTCAATTACATCTTTATTGTCATCTGTAATTTCAAGTGATTTCAATTGTATATTAATCCCTGCTGTTAGAAGACTTTCTGCTCTTTTAATCTCTGGCGATATATCTCCCAAGCGAATCATCTTTTCTTGTTTTTGAGTTCCATCTTCATTTAAGAGTCCCTCAATAGTTGGATTGTTTTCTACAATTGTATTATCTCCATTACTCTCTGTCAACGCATTGTAGCCAAAAAAACTAACAGCCACAAAGGCAATAGCTACAGCTGCAACTTGCATCCAGAAAATCATAGGTTTCTTAGTTCCCGAGGTTTGTTTCTCATCACCAAAAGCAGCTTGCAAACGGGCTTCAAAGCGTGCTTCGTGTCCTAGTGGTAATGATGGCTCATTTGATGGTTTCCCTTTCATAAGCTCTCTAATATCCTGTGCCATATTGTAAATGTTTTAATTGTTGTTGTAATTGGATTTTTCCGCGATGTAAGTTAGTTCTAGATGCGCTCTCTGTTATTCCTAACACCTCAGCTATCTCTTGGTGGTCGTACCCTTCGATTAAAAATAATTGCACTACATTTTTATAATTGGGTGATAGTTTTTCAATAGCTTGGTTGATTGCGGTCATTGTTGTGCCGTCATCAGTTTCCCAGCCCACATCTTCATCATCCTCAATATGTAATGTTTGTTCGTTAATTTCCTCTTTATAAATCTTTTTCTTCTTCAACTCATCAAGGCACGTATTAATAACAATACGTTTTAACCAAGCTCCGAAGGTAACGTCACCACTAAACTGTTCAATCTTTTTAAACGCTTTGATAAATGCCTCTTGCATGGCATCTTCTGCAGCAGCAGTATCTTTTAAATATCTACTCGCTACAATAAACATCCCGTCACAATATTGCTTGTACAAGGCAAGTTGCGCTTTAGGATTGTTATCCCGGCATTGTTCAACAAGTAATGAATTTGACACTAATTGATGGGTTTTTTCGTTGGTGTTCACGGTAAAGACGATTTTTTTTTAGGTGTGTTGCAACGTGTTATTATTTTCTTCTGAAATTTTAATTTCATGATAAAGATAGCTATAAATGAAAGTGAATTTAATCTTGAAAATAAACTGATTATAACGAAATGTAATTTACCGTATTATAACTGGCGAAAGTTCTTTAATAGTAAATAGACTAAAGTCAATTTTTCCTACCTTGCTTTAAACAAAACAACCCTATTATGAAAATACTAATTTGGCTTCTCGCCATAATCTGCATTCTTACACTATTGTTGTATTTTGTAGTGGGGCCTATCATGAAAAATGTAACAAAAAAACACAGTCCAGAACAAACTGTGGAATATAGAACTAACAACCTAACATTAAGTACAACATATAGCAGTCCCTCAAAGAAAGGCAGAATTATTTTTGGAAAGCTCGTCCCTTATAATCAAGTATGGCGTACAGGCGCAAATGAAGCTACCACTTTTTCAACTAATAAAAACCTACTAATAGATGGTGAGTTATTGCCTGCTGGAGTTTATACGTTATGGACAATTCCTGGAGAAAAAACTTGGAAGGTCATTTTTAATAAAAAACAATACGAATGGGGAGTAACTATTGTAGGTCAAAAACCATCTAGAAAACCAGAACATGACGCACTAATAACCGAAGTGACTACTGTACAAAACTTTGCTCCTGCAGAGAACTTTACCATCAAATTTGTGGAGACGCAACTTGGAGTGACAATGATTTTTTCTTGGGACAAAGTTGCTGTGCCAGTTAGTATTACAGTTATATAATAAATTTTCAGTATAGACCTGTCATAATGCAATTTGAGCAGGTATCATTAACAAGTAATTTAATTTTATTGGCATTTTTTAAAAATACGAGACTAGCAAAAAAAGTAAAAGCCTGCAATATTTAATTGCAGGCTTTTGCATTCAATAAAATGGTAATACTATTCTAATACCATCAAATTAAGTGTTACGTCAATATTATCACGAGTTGCTCTTGAAAATGGACATACTTCATGTGCTTCATTAATCAACTCCTCTCCCTTTTCTGTATCTACACCAGGCAAAACACAATCAAGAACTGCTGCTAATTGCAAGTTTCCTTTATCTGTTTTATGAATACTAATAGTTGCAGAAACTTCAATATCACCATCTAACTTTACATCATGTTTTGAAGCAATTAATCCTAATGCTCCGCCAAAACAAGCAGCATACGCACTACCAAAAAGTTGCTCAGGATTTGTCCCATCACCACCGTCTCCACCCATTCCTTTAGGAACAGATAAGTTTAAATCTATAGGCCCGTCTTCACTCTTTACATGGCCTTTTCTCCCACCTACTGCTGTTGAAGTAGCTTCATATAATTTTTTCATCTTTTTGTTTTTTAATATTTAGTGACAACAAGATACTAAGCAAACTACGTTTTTTAAAACCTAGATTCATAAAATATTCATAAATTCGAATTGTGAGCAAAAAAGAGAAAAATACAAGTGCGTTGAATGAAAAACAAGGTGTAGAGCAACCCGCAACCTTAAGTAAAACAGCCGCCGAAAAGTTAAAAAACCAACGTAAAAAAAAGCAATCGGTTGATGAGCTAGTTAATGGTATTATTAATGGAGATAAAACGGCACTTAGCCGAGCTATCACAATGATTGAAAGCACTGCACAAAAACATCAACAGCAAGCAAAAGCGCTTATAAAACATTGTCTTCCCTATGCAAACAACGCTGTTCGCATAGGGATTACAGGTGTTCCAGGCGTTGGAAAAAGCACTTTTATTGAGCAATTTGGCATATCACTAACACAGAGTGGAAAAAAAGTAGCCGTACTCGCCGTTGACCCAAGTAGCTCTGTAAGTAAAGGAAGCATCCTAGGCGATAAAACCCGAATGGAATCTTTAGTTAAAGACGCAAACGCTTTTATTAGACCTTCCTCAAGCGGTGACTCTCTTGGAGGTGTTGCCCGTAAAACTAGAGAAGCTATTATTTTATGCGAAGCTGCTGGCTACACGCACATAATTATTGAAACTGTAGGCGTAGGCCAAAGTGAAACCGTCGTACATTCCATGACCGACTTTTTTTTACTTCTGAAATTAGCTGGAGCTGGAGATGAATTGCAAGGAATAAAACGCGGAATTATAGAAATGGCAGATGCCATTGTAATCAATAAAGCCGATGGCGAAAACGTTAAAGCCGCAAAACTAGCAAAAACCGAATTTAACCGAGCACTCCACCTCTACCCTCCTAAAACGAATGGATGGACTGCAAAAACATTAACGTGCAGTGCTCTCAACAATAATGGTATTACCGAAGTTTCAAGAATGATTTCTGATTTTATTTCTGAAATGAAAAAAGCTGGGCACTTTCAAAAGAAACGGATTGAGCAACATAAATTTTGGTTACTTCAAACTGTAGAGAGTAGATTAAAAAGTGATTTTTACAACAATACTACAATTAAGAAGGAATTAAAATTTCAGCTAGAAAAAATAGAAGCGAATGAAACTACGCCATTTGAAGCTGCTGATGTTTTATTAGAGATGCTTTAATCTTCTAAAATCTTTTAAGTTTGTCCGTTTGAGCGTAGTTGAGAATTATGTATTTTTTTTAAATCACAAATCTTTAAACCAATCAATCTGCGCTTGCAACCCCTCTTCCATTGAAGTATTAGGATTATAATTCAGCAACTTTCTTGCTTTATCTATATTTGCTTTTGTACGTGATTGGTCACCAGGACGAGCTGGTTTTTTATCAATTGCTATTTTAGTATTAAGTAGTTGTTCTACAATTTCAATTCCTGTAGCTGTAGTATTTTCTTCTTCTGTACCGAGGTTGAATATTTCTCCGTTTGTTACTTTTTCTTTGCCAATAACACTTACAATTCCATCCACAATATCTTGCACGTAAGTAAAACTGCGCAGGTGTTTTTCACTCCCTTCAAATAATGGAAATACTTTATTATTAAGGCCACAATCAATCAATCTTGTGTACAATTTATCTGGGCGTTCGCGTGGACCGTATACAGAATATAATCGTAATGAACATCCTGAGACTAAACCACGACGAGCATAAGCAAGTATTAATTGCTCAGCTGCTAACTTTGTGACCCCATACCAAGAAACTGGCAGTGGAGCTTCATTTTCGGTAAGTGTTGCTTCTAATCCATAAATGGAAGATGTAGCAATATTTACGATAAATGGTGGGTTTTCTAAATTTTCAATCGCATCCATCACACGCTGGGTTGCAATTACATTATTACTCAAATAATCATCGAACGAACTGGTTGCTGAAATTCCAGGGTGGGCTGCAAAATGAAAAATATAATCTAAATCTTTAGGAAATAAAGTCTCTAAATGCTCTATCCTCAAATCTCCTTCAATAAAAGTAACGCCTGCCTTTTGAATGCTTTGAGTATTTTTCTTTTTAAGATTGATATCGTAATACACTGAAAAATTATCAATTCCATAAACGGTATGCCCCAGCTTCGCTAATCTTTCGGAAGTGTGGGAGCCTATAAATCCAGCAGCACCTGTTACTAATATTCTCATTTACTAAAGGGGTTGAATGATTAAAATTTTCGCGTAAGCTGTAAAAATAACATCTTTTTTATCCGCAAGCTTTTAAATTAGCCGCATTATTTAAAAAAGGAATACTTTTGCAAAAATAACCGCACCTATTTTATGTATCAATTTACAATTATTGTTCCCGTTTATAATGAAGAAGATAATCTTGAACGTGTTGAAAAAGAATTATTAGCTTACACTAAAATTGCCACAAAAAAGACTAAAATCTTATTTGTAAATGACGGCTCAAAAGATAAAAGCCAAACGATGATAGAAGCTATTTGCGCACGCAATGAAGCTTTCAGTTTCTTAAATTTTAGAGAAAACAGAGGTTTAAGTGCAGCGATTAAAGCTGGCTTTGACGCAGTTGACACAGAATTATTGGGATATATTGATAGTGATTTACAAACTGCGCCAGAGGATTTTAATTTATTACTTGCGCAAAGTAATACGTACGATTTAGTAACAGGAGTTCGATCGAACCGCAAGGATTCTTTTGTAAAAAATATGTCTTCCACAATTGCAAATGGAATTCGTCGTGCATTTACTGATGATGGAATGGACGACACTGGGTGTCCATTAAAAGTTATAAAAACAGAATATGCGAAACGCATACCTATGTTTGAAGGGTTGCACCGTTTTTTACCTGCAATGATCTTATTACAAAATGGTAAGGTTTTACAGGTACCCGTACAGCATTTTCCACGTGTTGCAGGTACGGCAAAATTTGGAGTGTGGAATCGCCTCTTAGGCCCTTTGATGGATTGTTTTGCTTATTTATGGATGAAGAAAAAATATATCAACTATACTATTGAAAGTAAAGGATGAGTAGTTGGCTTATTTACAGCATAGGTTTTATTGCGCAATTACTCTTCTCTGGGAGGTTATTGTTACAGTGGCTTTTATCTGAAAAAAGCAAAAAAGTTGTTACGCCTTCTGTTTTTTGGAAACTTAGCTTACTCGCCTCTTTTTTACTCTTTGTATATGGTTATTTAAGAGATGACTTTGCTATAATGCTAGGTCAAGCACTTACTTATTATATATATATACGCAATTTACAATTGCAGGGAGAATGGCAAAAAGCAAATAAAATTGTACAGATTTTCTTGCTTATTTTCCCCATTATTATTGTGATTTATGGTTATAATAATGGAGAATATGATGTAGAAAAGTTATTTAAAAATGATGCCATACCATTATGGTTACTCGTCTTAGGGATTGTTGCCCAAATTATTTTTACTCTGCGTTTTATTTACCAATGGTTATATAGCGAAAAAAACAAATCATCTGAGTTGCCTGTTGGATTTTGGCGCATGAGTGTTGTAGGTGCTGCTTTAATTTTAACCTATGCCATATTACGTGAAGATCCTGTATTATTTGTAGGACATTGTGCAGGGTTAATAATTTACATTCGTAATATTTTTATCTGGAAAAGACAACTTGATGGAGCAAATAAAGAAAAATAATATACTGTTATTAGTAATCGCATGCATTGCTATCTTTTTTATAAATCTAGATGCAATCTGGGTAAATATCATGGAAGCTCGCAATTTTGCAACAGCGCGCGAAATGTTACAAGATAACAATTGGTTGCTAACAACACTAAACGGAGAACCACGCTATCAAAAACCACCTTTACCTACTTGGCTTACTGCAATTTCTGCGGGAATATTTGGATTAAAAAGCTTATTTGCTATGCGACTTCCAGCGGCATTGATCACCCTTGTTCTCGTATTAACCTCCTATAAATTAGCATTAAAATATACCGCACATAAAACATACTCCTTTATTAGTGCACTCATTTTAGCGACATCATTTTACATAGTTTTCTCAGGCCGAAATGGGCAGTGGGATATTTTTACACATGGATTTATGATGGTGTGTATTTACCAAATGTATTTATTTTTCACTTCGGAAAAGAGGAAATATATGCACATTATTATTGCTGCACTATTTTTTGGTTGTTCCTTTATGAGTAAAGGTCCTGTGTCACTTTATGCATTATTACTACCATTTTTAATCGCGTATGGTTTTACGTACAAATACCAAAACTTTAAATCGCGCATAATTCCAATAGTTTTGTTTTTAGTTATCGCTTTAGTGCTCTCCGGTTGGTGGCATTATTATACTTATATCAAAGACCCAGAAACAGTACTTGCCATAACAAACAAAGAAACTGGGAACTGGACAAGTTATAACGTACGCCCATTTTATTATTACTGGAGCTTCTTTACGCAAAGTGGAATTTGGACAATCCCCGCATTTATTAGTTTGCTGTATCCCTATTTAAAAAACAGAGTATTTAATAAAAAAGCGTATTTATTTACCTTTTTATGGACAATGGCTTCGGTTGTGTTATTATCAATTATTCCTGAAAAAAAATCTAGATACCTTCTTCCAGTTTTAATTCCTTTGGCATTGAATTGCGGGTTTTATATTGAATATCTCTTTAGACGTTTTTCTGAAATTCGTAACAAAAGAGAAACGGTACCAGTGTATTTTAATTTTGGTTTGATTGGGCTTATTGGAGTAGTTTTTCCAATAATAGGTTTTGTGTTTTTAAAAGATGCTAACCTTGGTGCTAAGTGGATTTGGTTTGCATTATTATCGATAACTTTGTTCACTTTAGGTCTTTTGATTTTCAAAAACTTGAAATTAAAAAAAATACGTCCCGTTTTCTTTTTAACCATTGCTTTTATTGCGAGTATTACGTGTTTTGGGCTTCCTTTAGCAAAATCAACACAGGTGAATCCTGACTATAAAGCAATGAGTGAATTAAGGGAATGGCAGGTTGAAAATGACAATCTTCCAATTTATGATTTGACATTTTTTACTCCTGAAATGATTTGGGATTTTGGTGATACTATTCCGTTATTTTTTGATGACGAAGTGAATATCATTAAAAACAATAAAAAGTTTGGAATTCTTGTTGCCGAACATGACGAGGAGTTATTTAAAGAAACGTTTGTTGATGGTGGAAATTTCAGAATAGAGAAAATTACTCGCTACGATATGAACCCGCAACCTGTTGGTAATAGACAACATAAGACTAGATTATGGCGGGATTTCTTTGTGGTTACTGTTACTTCAAAGGAGATACAAGAATAATTTTATTTAAAAACCCTCCTTAGACATCTCTTCTTTGTGGGATGATAAATTGTTCTTGTCTTTTATTGTTATTGAAATTTAATCTGTGCCCATTTGTTTAAACGGAAGATTCCATACCCAATCCATGCGCCAAAAAACATGCCTGTAATGATATCTAACGGATAATGTACGCCTAAATAAATACGACTATACGCTACAACCGCTGCCCAAAAAAGTAAAATAAAGGGAAGGTATTTGTAATATGGCTTTAAAAGTAATCCTAAAAATACAGCTGCTGCCATGGTACTCGCGGCGTGTGCTGAGAAATACCCGTAACGACCACAGCCATCTGCTACAAAACGCATGTGCTCTTGTATAGCCTCAACTCTACAAGGTCTTGGGCGTTTAAATAAAATATATTTAAAGAGGCTCGCTAATTGATCACTTGCAGTCACCATTAATGCGGCACAAACCATTATTATAAGTGTAGAACGTAAGCCAAATTGCTTGAATACTAAATATAACAAGAACGCATACAATGGGATTGAAGACCATTTTTCGGTTACGATTTTCCAAAAACCATCCCAACTCGTATTCCCCAAGTTATTGAGAAATAAGAATAGTTGCTCGTCATATTGCAGTAGTGTTTCAATCATCCTCGTAACGGTCAATTTCTCTATCGTAAAATGCGGTAGCTTCTTTAATGTAATTTTCGGTTTCTGCTTCTAGTTCTTTTTGGTCATGCTGGTCAAACTCTTCTAGCCATTCCACCTCATCGTTTTCAAGGTTGATGATAAAGCGTGGGAACTCTGTATGAATTATAAATATTGCTGTGGGATAATCGCTGTTATCGCCTAAAAGGTATTTTGGGAATTCCATTTGAATGATTTGTAATTTATGGTTTATAGTTTATTTGCTTTGACTAAGAATTAATCTTTTTGAAAGATAATTAAATCTTATAAATAAGAGGATCCCTGAAACTGTCAATCCAGCCAGTAATCCTAACCAAATTCCAGTGCTGCCATAATCTGTAAACAATCCTAGATAATACATAATTGGAAATCCAATTGCCCAATAAGCAATAAATGTTATGATTGTTGGGATTTTTACATCTTGCATCCCACGTAAAGTTCCTAGCGCTACGACCTGAATAGTATCGGTTATTTGGAATATCGCAGAGACTAATAATAGTTGGGCTGCAATAGAGACTACCTCAGCATTATTTTTAAATTCTAAAGGATTATCATAATCTAAATACATTTTAGGAAATGCTGTGTTAAATATTAAAAACATTAATGCAAATACTACAGCACATAAAAATGATAATAAGAAAATTGAAAATGCAATGCGTCGTAAATCTTCAAATCGTTTTAATCCTTTTTGATTTCCCACACGTATCATTGCAACAACACTAAAGCCCATTGCAACCATAAAGGTCATAGAGGATAAATTAAGTGCAATCTGGTTTGCAGCTTGTGGATTCTTCCCTAATATACCAGACAACCATATTGCCGCAGTAAAAATTGCCACCTCAAAAAACATTTGGAGTGCTGAGGGAAACCCTAAATTGACAACTTTTTTCAACATTACTTTTGACAATGTGAATAGTTTTATACCAATTACAAATGGTCTTGACTTCTCTTTTTTATATAACAAGTACCATAAATAAAGTACCATTATCACTCGTGAAACAAGTGTACCAATAGCGGCTCCTACAACACCTAATTCTGGTGCACCCCATTTTCCAAAAATGAACATATAGTTAAGCAACACATTAACCAAGTTTGCTAAAACAGTAGCGTACATTGGGTATCTTGTTAAAGACATTCCATCACTAAACTGTTTGAAAGCTTGAAAAATTATTAAAGGAATTAATGAAACAGTAACCAGCGTTAAGTAAGGCATTGCCAGTTCTACAACCTCTGGAGGTTGTTTCATTGTATACATTACTGGCTTTGCAATAAAAACGGTTGCTGCAAGCAAAACGCTTAAAACTATACATAAAAACAAACCATGCTTAAAAGATGATTTCCCTTTTTCGAAGTTTCCTTCTGCATCAGCTTCTGCAACTAATGGAGTTATAGCTGTTGAAAACCCAATCCCTAAAGACATGGCAACAAACATAAAACTATTCCCTAAGGAGACCGCAGCAAGCTCCGCCGTTCCCAACTGCCCCACCATGATATTATCCACAAGAGCAACCACCGTATGCCCTAACATACCCAAGATTACTGGCATTGCCAGCTTTGTATTATATGAAAACTCTTTAGTGTATTGACTTATGTTCAACGTAAATAAATTTTACGCAAATGTAGGAAATGTGGGAGTTACTTTTTGATTTAAACTTTTGTTATTTCATGGAAATTTGGTTTAAAAAAGAAATAGATATTTAAACATAAATATATTTATTTTTATGCATTAATCTATAAATGTTTCTGAAGATAGCCTCCCTTATATATTACAATTTTACTACATTGAAATCTTATCAAAATTATATATTATTACATCAAAAAAATATGCAATCTAAAGCCACAACCCCAGAACAGTATCTAGCAGAACTTCCCGAAGAACGCAAAAATATAGTCTCAAAACTTAGAAATATTATTCTCAAAAATCTTCCAGATGGTTTTGAAGAATGCATGAATTATGGCATGTTGGGTTACGTTGTCCCCCATTCAATTTATCCTAATGGCTACCATTGTGACACCACTCAACCATTACCATTTATGAACCTAGCTTCACAAAAAAACAGTGTTAATTTATATCATTCTGGTATTTATAGTGATCCTGAGCTTTTAAAGTGGTTTACCGAAGAACACAGCAAAGTCATTAAAACAAAGCTAGATATGGGAAAAAGCTGTATTCGATTTAAAAATGAAAGCCGCATTCCATTTGACCTCATTGGTCAATTAGCAAGTAAAACAACTGTTAATGAATGGATTGCCACCTATGAAAGTGTTATAAAAAAATGAGAGGTTCTAAAAGTTCTTCGGAAATGAATAACATCGTAGCTCATTTTCTTAATATTCCAGTAGTTGATTTATTTTCTAAAAAATTTCCATATCAACCATTTATATTTCCAGAAGAGAAGATTGATAAAATTACTTCGGAAATTTCTGGCGTTCAACTACCTAATATTATTCTAGGAAAGCAAGCTGAATTTCTTTTTGAATTGTTACTAAAAAATTCTAAAACAATTGAATTACTTGCTGCTAACATCCAGATTAATGCTAAAAAACAGACTATTGGCGAACTTGATTATTTAATTAAAAATAAACTTAGCAACCAGATCATTCACATAGAACTAGCCTGCAAATTCTATCTTTTTGACGAGTCTAGTAGTACAACTTTTGAAGAAAAATGGATTGGACCCAACCGAAAAGATACACTGTTTGACAAAGTAGTAAAATTTAAAAAAAAACAATTTCCGCTACTTTTTAACCCATTTGCTACTCCCTCATTAGAAGCGGCAAAAATTAATACTGAAAAAATATTTCAGCAATATTACTTAACCTCATCTTTTTATGTTCCTAAAAGGTTTGATGTTCAAAAGCTTCCTACAGCATACCAACAATGTATTGTAGGCACTTGGGTTTATTTTGAAGATTTAATTTTTGAAGATGACTGTAAATATGCTATGCCTTCAAAAAGAGAGTGGTTATTACCATCTTCTAAAATTGTAGAATGGTTTAACCCATATGAAATTAAGGCTAAAATTTCCGAAGAAATAAAAAATAAAAGAGCGCCGCAGGTTTATAAAAAACAGGGCGCTCAAATTTCAAAATTCTTTGTTGTTTGGTGGAATACTCAATAACACATTAATTTTTAATTTGTGCTGCTGAGTTTTTAACACCATATTTATCCATTAAATAGATAAGACTTGTCATTGTGGCAGCTCCAAGTTCTAATTCTCTTTTATTGACTGCATCAAACGTGTCACTTTCTGCATGATGGTAATCAAAATAACGCTGAGAATCTGGACGTAATCCAGCTAAAACTATCCCGTCCTTTTTTAATGGACCAATATCTGCTCCACTACCTCCCTTTTCAAAATAATGAATTAGGTAGGGCTTAAATAATTGCTCCCAACTCTGGATTTGAGCAAAATTTGCATCGTCGCAATCAAAAGAAAATCCTCGTGGGGTAAATCCTCCACTATCACTTTCTAAAGCAAAAACATGATTTTCTTTTTTAAGGTTAGCTTGAGTAGCATACTCACGACCTCCTCGTAATCCGTTTTCTTCATTCATAAAAAGTACCACTCTAATGCTATGCTCTGGCTTATAACCAGTTTTTTTCAATAAACGCAACACATCCATTGATTGTACTACTCCTGCCCCATCATCATGCGAGCCATCACCTAAATCCCAAGAATCCAAGTGTCCACCAACAATCATATATTTATTAGGGTATTTACTCCCTGTGATTTCTCCAATAACGTTGTGTGACTGTACATCTGGAAATACTTTACAATTTTGTTTAAAATAGAAATTTAAATTTGGGATTAATTTTAAGGTATTACTCAATTTGTCTGCGCCGTTGGTACTAATTGCACAGGCAGGAATTCTCTGGCTTTCTGGCAAATCACCGTAACTCATAGCTCCTGTGTGTGGAAAATCATCTTGACGAAGATTCATACTACGTACTACAATCCCTACTGCGCCATATTTTGCAGCTTCGGCAGCGCCGCTATACCGCTGATCTACACAACCACCGTAGGCTTCAAAAGTATGAATCAAATCTGCCTGCATTGGTCGATTATAGAACACTATCTTTCCTTGAATCTTTTCTTTTCCTAAAACGGCTAATTCTTCTAAACTTTTTACTTCAATAACTCCCGCTTTTAAACCAGCATTAGGAGTTGCAACCGAACCTCCTAAAGCACAAATATCCATTATACTTGTAATTCCGGGACCTGTTTCCATAAAAGAATACTCTTTTAATCCTCTCACCCATTTAGGAACCATAACTGGTTGCAACCACACTTTATCTAACCCTAATTTATCAAGTTCTGCTTGCGTATATTTTACGGCTTTTTCTGCATTTGCTGATCCAGAAAGACGTCCTCCTATTTTATTTGAAAGATGGTCCAACCAATCATAACTTTTACCGTCAAGTAATGATGCATTATAAATTTTACGTAGTTGTATAGAGTCTTCTTTATTTACTTTTTGAGCAAACAACACAGTAGTTGTTAATAGTAGGATGGTGAAAATAGAAATTTGTTTTTTCATTCTAAAATATTAATTAGTGTAGTATCTCGTTAAAACGACTATAGTTTCATTGATTCTTTAAATTTATTCCCCTTCAAGTCTAGCAATAAACTCATCTATTCTTGCCTTTGTTTTATCATCAAGTTCTGGCTCTTTTATATCATTGTATTTTTGAAGCTCTTGCAACATTATACTCGCAACGGTAAGCCTGGCAGATGGTTTATCGTCTGACGGGATAACATACCATGGAGCGTGTTCTTTTGAAGTACGGTTTAAAATATCTTCATAACAACGCATATAATCACTCCATAAATCACGCTCATCCAAATCACCCGCAGAAAATTTCCAATTTTTATTTGTCTTTCTTAATCTACGTAACTGTCTATTTTTTTGTTCTTCCTTTGAAAGGTTTAAAAAGAATTTAAAAATAATTGTTCCATTTTCTGCAATGGTTTTCTCAAAGTTATTAATTTGTTCAAAACGCTTGTCCCAAAATTTTTCGTCAATATCTTCTACGCTATCAACATGAGGCAAATTTTCACCCATAATATACTCAGGGTGAACTCTTGTAACTAATACGTTTTCATAATGTGTTCTATTAAAAACACCAAACTTTCCTCGAGCGGGCAAAGCAATATAGTGCCTCCACAAAAAGTCGTGTTTCTTCTCAAGTTCAGTAGGTACTTTAAAACTATGCACAACAACTCCTCTTGCATTAAAATCTTTAAAAACCTCGCGTATCAAACTATCCTTACCTGCTGCATCCATACCTTGCAAACAAACTAATACTGCATATTTACCATGTGCATACAAGGTGTCTTGCAACTCTCCTAATCGCTCTCGTGTGTCTTCAAGTTCATCCTCAATATCGTCTTTTGAAGCTTTTAAATCGATAAATGTTTTAGTGTCTTCTATCGTTACTTTAGTTGTTACTTTATATTCTGAAATGTTAATGGATTTCATAAATTGCTATTGTTTTATGTTACGTAAAATACGGAAAAAGATTCTAAAACTATCAAGTAGTTAATAGACGATAGTCGATGATTTTATATTACAAAATTTTTTAAAATTACTTCTAAAATTAAAAAACCTGTAACAATCTTTAATGGATTATCACAGGTATTAAATCTTTAAAATTTTCGCGGAAGCTAAAATATAGTTTTATTTAGTAGCAAAAAGTTTTACATCGTTTTCACTTACTTCCTCTCCACCTAAAATTATAAGACGCTCAATTACATTACGAAGTTCACGAATGTTTCCAGTCCAGTCGTACTCTTGAAGTAATTTAATAGCTTTTTCAGAGAATTTTTTCTGAGATGTTCCATGTTCATTAGCTATACGCTTTGTAAAATATTCAATCAATAATGGAATATCTTCTCTACGCTCATTCAATGCTGGCACTTTTATCAAAATCACTGCAAGACGATGGTATAAATCCTCTCTAAAGTTCCCTTCGGCAATTTCCTTTTTTAAATCTTTATTAGTTGCAGCAACTACACGTACATCTACTTTAATATCCCTATCACTCCCTACACGTTGCACTTTATTTTCTTGTAATGCTCTAAGTACTTTTGCTTGAGCAGAAAGGCTCATGTCACCAATTTCATCTAAAAAAATTGTTCCTTT
Source organism: Patiriisocius marinistellae (assembly GCF_009014635.1). Taxonomy (GTDB): domain Bacteria; phylum Bacteroidota; class Bacteroidia; order Flavobacteriales; family Flavobacteriaceae; genus Patiriisocius; species Patiriisocius marinistellae. The sequence continues at coordinate 307,150 of NZ_BKCF01000004.1, forward strand.
ATTTGCAGCTTCAAATTTTCCTGCACGATCTTTATTTGCTGAAGTAAACGCTCCTTTTACATGACCAAATAACTCACTTTCAATAAGCTCGCTAGGTATCGCAGCACAATTTACTTCAATCATTGGGCCTTTGTGGCGATCACTTTTTTGATGAATCCAGTGCGCTACTAATTCTTTTCCAGTACCATTAGGCCCCGTAATAAATACCCTTGCTTCGGTTTGAGCAACTTTTTCAATCATCTCTTTGATATTGACAATGGCATCACTCTCACCAATCATTTCATAATTTTTACTCACCTTTTTCTTAAGACGCGTGTTTTCTACGACAAGCTCTTTTCTATCTAATGCAATACGAACAGTATTTAAGAGACGATTTAAGTCTGGTGGTTTTGAAATGTAATCAAAGGCTCCTAAACGCATTGTATTAACCGCAGTATCTAAGTCGCCGTGGCCACTAATCATTACCATTGGTGTTTCTGGTTTGATCTTTTTTACGGCTTCTAAAACCTCAACACCATCCATTTTAGGCATTTTGATATCGCAAAGTACTAAGTCATAATCATTATCTTTTATGAGCTCTACTCCTGCAAGACCATCTTCGGCTTCAGTAACTTGATATGTGTCATTTTCCTCGCTTAAAATTTTAACGAGTACACGACGTATTGCCGCTTCATCTTCGATGATTAATATTTTAGGCATATTTAATTATTTAAATTTTTATTTTGATACCTCCACGGGTATAAAAACTTCCTGTGTCATTGATAGTAAATACATCATCATCATTTGCATCCCTTAATCTTACGTCATTGATTATAGTATGACCTCCATATACGTAGAACAAAACATGATCAACAAACTCCCATTCATATCCTAAACCACCTAATAATGTTGTAAAACCTACATTTGAAGCTATTTTTTTTTCATTATTAGCTAATGTAACAACAGTATCATCTTGGATATTTGCAAAAAAACCATCGAGCGTTACAAATCCTTGAAGCTCCATATCTTTTACAAATTCCCATTTTACATTAGATTTAGGAACTCCAAGACCAAAACTCCATTTTGGAGCGAACTCTCTATAATAATTTATAAATGGCAATGGAAATGGACGACCTGCTGTAGTAGAGTAATTTAGTCCTAATACTAACCTCCATGGTTTACGATAATTATCTTTTTCATCATCTCCAGTTTTATCCCAAATTAAATAACCGCTTCCACCAAAAATAATATCTTCCCCTGTCAAACTAGTATTAAAATTTGATGCAGCCTTAACTTCTCCTTGTAGCGCCCATCTTAAATCACTGTTTTTAAATTTGTCTGTATACCCAAGGCTAAATGTAAAAGATTGATAATGCTCTAAGTCTGTTTTATTTATCGCAGCAAGTGTTGCGGGATCTTCTAACTTTAAGAAGAAGTTACGATACTCAAATCCAGTAACAATATAACCATCTTCTCTCACTTGAAATGGAACATTGACAAAAGCCCGAAAACGTTTAAAAGAGTTTTCAGAATTTCCCTGAGGAAAATAAGTATATTCAACCCTACCTAAATCTGTAAGTTGCGCATAACAAAACGGTGCTACCCCCAAGAGGAGAATAGCAATTAAAAAACTTCTCTTCATAAATTGAATGATATTATTTAAGGCTCAATCTACAGATAAGTTGTCTGAATTTTGATTATTTGAATCTAAAGTATTGTTAAAAATATGTACATCTCTTTGTGGGAAAGGAATACTTATTTTATTCTCCCTGAACAAGTTATCAATTCTGAAACGAATTTCACTTTTTATTCTTGGGTCTGCAAAACTATCATTTAAAAAAAATAAAACGCTAAAAACCAATGCAGAGTCACCAAAATCTTCAAAAAGAACAAAAGGTTTTGGACTTTTTAAAACACCTCTTTGCTCATGTACGCTTTGTATTAATAATTTTTCAACAAGTTTTGTATCGCTTCCGTATGCAACTCCAACACGCACAAGTTCTCTAGTTGTACGGTGATTTTGGGTATAGTTGTAAATTGTCTCGGTAATAAATTTGTGATTGGGGATTATAATAATTTTATCATCTCTTGTAATTGCTCTTGTAGTTCTAAGCTTTATATCAATGATACGACCTACTTTGCCATCTACCTCAATAATATCACCCACTAATAGAGACTTATCAATTATAATAAAAACACCTCCTATTACGTCTTGAAACAATTCTTGCAGCGCAAGACCAAGTCCAACTAATAATGCTGCTGAAGCTGCTAAGAAAGGAGTAATATTTATACCAGAGACACTAAGCACTACAAATATTACTACTACATAAGTAATATATTTGATAAATTTAAAAACACTAATAAACTTATTAGTATCCTGCGTGTCCATTTTTCGGGTAAAGAATACTCTAATCCATTTCAACACAAAAGTTGCTAATAAAAAAGCTAAAACGACAGCAATAATAGCCCAAGGAGTAATTTTTACTAAATGTTCTTTGTCACCAAATTCAATAATTTCATAACTCAAAAAATCTTGAATGGTTCCCCAAACATCTTCCTCAACAACCTCTTTTATTTTATCAGCAACTTTTTCTTCTTGCACGTGTTTCTAGTATTTAAGCCATTTAATTAACTCCTTATATGTTGGTTTTTTTCCGTACATTAATATTCCTACACGATATATTTTTGCAGCAAACCAAACAATCCCCATAAAAGTAGCAAATAAAATGACTACTGAAATTATTTGTTGCCAAATAGGAACTCCAAAAGGAATTCTCATCAACATTACCACTGGTGAAGTAAATGGAATATAGCTAAAAATTTGTGCCACAATACCGTGTGGATTTTCAATAACAGTAAAGAAACCTACATATACAGCAAGAATTAACGGCATTAAAATAGGTAACATAAACTGCTGTGTATCTGTCTCACTATCTACTGCTGCACCAATTGCCGCATATAAAGAAGCATATAATAAATAACCACCTATAAAGAATAGCAAAAACATTATAATTAAATTAATAAGTGGTAAACTCTCATAAGCGCTATAAATTTTCATAGCCATATCTGGAGAGCCTGTTGCGCCTTGTGCTATCATTTCTTGTTGTTGTGCCTGCATCGCTGCGGGATCAATTCCAAAAATTAATGTAACAACAGTACTCAATATTGTTATCAAAACTACCCAAGCTACAAATTGAGTTACTCCCGCTAGAGACGTTCCTATAATTTTACCTAGTAGTAACTTAATAGGCTTTACTGAAGAAATAATTATTTCAACAATTCTACTTGTCTTTTCTTCAATAACACTACGCATAATCATATTACCATAAATAATGATAAACATAAAAAGCAAGTAACCTGCTGCCCCACCAAAAATTAACTTTGCAAATGAACCTTCTTTTGAGGTTTCTTCTCCCTTAAATGATTCCTGTCTAGTCTCCACAATAACGCGTAATTCTTCAATGCGAGAAGCATCAATATTATTTTCTTTTAAAATAGCGCCATTAACCTTATCCTCAATATTATTTTCAATTTTAGAAATAACACTTAGTGAAGGTGATTCTTCTGAATAAAATGTGGTTTGTTTCGCTAAATCTGTAATGTGGAGGGTCTTTGGAATATGTAATAATCCATAATTTCCTGAATCCTCATTGAGTTTTTTGGCTTCTTCTAGCGTAATACCCGAAAGAATATTAAATTTTTGAGTATCTGTATCTTCAAAATCACTAGCAAACATGCCACTTTCATCTAAGACCGAAATTGTACGAACTTTGTCATTATTAACACTTGACAAATAACCTACTAATGCAAAAATACCCACAAATATTAACGGACTCAAAAAGGTCATTATTATAAAAGACTTGTTGCGTACTTTATTAATATATTCTCTCTTAATAATTAAAGGAAGGTGATTCATAACTGTTTAGTTTTTTTGTACGGTTTCAATAAAAATATCATTTGCGCTCGGAATCACTTCAACAAAATGGTTTAGTTGCCCTTTAGATGTTAAAAAGCTTACTAACTCATTTGGCGCTACATTTTGAGGGATTTTTATTTTATACTGTAACTCATCATTAATACTTTTAAATGATGCTGGTTGCAAATCAAATCTTTCTTTTAATGCAGTCGTTACTGCGGTTTTATCATCTGTAAGCAAACCTACCTCAAAAGTATTTGATTGATATGCTCTTTTAATATCAATTAATTTACCATCTAAAATTTTATTAGATTTATTGATTAAAGCAATATGATCGCACATTTCTTCTACACTTTCCATGCGGTGTGTAGAAAAAATTATTGTAGCACCGTCATCTCTGAGTTTTAAAATTTCATCTTTAATAAGATTTGCATTAATTGGATCAAAACCACTAAATGGCTCATCAAAAATGAGCAATTTTGGCTCATGTAGTACGGTAACAACAAATTGGATTTTTTGAGCCATACCCTTACTCAATTCTTGGATTTTTTTATTCCACCAATCTCCAATTTCTAAACGCTCAAACCAGTATTTTAATCTTTTTTTTGCTTCTACCTTACTGAGGCCTTTTAACTGAGCTAAATAAACACATTGCTCTCCCACTTTCATTGATTTATACAACCCTCTTTCTTCGGGAAGGTATCCTATGTTTTGTATATGATGTGGTTGTAATGTTTCTCCATCTAAAAAAACTTTCCCACTATCTGGCATCGTAATTTGATTAATTATACGAATAAGTGTTGTTTTCCCTGCACCGTTAGGACCTAAAAGTCCAAATATACTTCCTTTGGGGACTTCAATAGTCACATTGTTTAATGCAGTAAAATTTCCGTAGGATTTGGAAACATTTTCAGCTTTCAGTAGATATTCCATAGTAAGATTTATAGTTGGCAAATGTATTGAATTGAGAAGAACTTGCCTTCTCAAACCGTATCATTTTTATGCTTCGTTAGTAGGTTGATAATATTAATTGTTACAGAAAAACTAACAAAATAATTTTTACCAACGTTGTATAAGTTAAAATTACAAACTTGTTTTATACAAAAACAAAACCCTCCCTCAATTTGCATTGAGGGAGGGAAAAAAATTGCTATGAAAAAGAAAAATTATCACCACTAAGAAGTAGTGATATCCAAATATAATAAAATTTCTTAATGAAACGTTAATTATGAGAACATATCTTTAACTTTTTCAAAAAAAGACTTATCTTCTTTTTCAGGTTTGGGCTGAAAGTGACTGTCATCAGTCATTTTTTCAAAAAATTCTTTTTGTTCTTTATTTAATGTTTTAGGTGTCCACACATTAACATGCACTAACAAATCACCTGTTCCATATCCATTTATGCTTGGAATTCCTTTTTTTCTTAATCTCAAAATCTTTCCACTCTGTACTCCACTATCTATTGGGATTCTTACTTTTCCTGTAACTGTATCAATTTCTTTTGAAGTTCCTAAGGCTGCTTCTGAAAAACTAATATACATATCATAGTGAAGGTTATCACCTTCTCTTTGCAAATGCTCATGAGGAATCTCTTCAATAGCGACTAATAAATCTCCCGCTATTCCATTACCAGGTGCATCGTTCCCCTTACCAGTAACTTTTAATTGCATTCCATCAACAACTCCCGCAGGTATTTTGATAGAGACAGTTTCTTCTGTAGAAAGCATTCCACTAGCATCTGCGTTTGATGGCTTGCTGTCCACGGTTTGCCCAGCGCCACCGCAAGTACTACATGTAGCACTTGTTTGCATACGTCCTAAAATGGTATTCTGGATTTTAGTAACCTGACCTTGTCCATTACAAGTTTCGCAAGTTTTAAAGGTGGTTCCTTTAGCTACTTTTTTGCGTTTAACTTTGATTTTCTTTTCAACACCATTAGCAATTTCCTCAAGAGTCAACTTAACTCTAATACGAAGGTTACTCCCTTTTACTGTTCTACGGCCACCACCGCCACCAAAACCTCCAAAACCACTAAAGCCACCACCGCCACCTCCAAAGATGTCACCAAACTGGCTAAAGATGTCGTCCATATTCATGCCGCCACCGCCGAAACCACCGCCGCCTTCAAAGGCGCGATGACCATACTGGTCATAACGTGCTTTTTTATCTGCATCGCTCAAAACCTCGTAAGCTTCTGCTGCCTTTTTAAACTTTTCTTCAGCAGTGGAATCTCCAGGGTTTTTGTCTGGGTGAAATTCAATTGCCTTTTTTCTATATGCTTTTTTGATTTCAGCAGCAGATGCGCTTTTGCTAATACCTAATATGTCGTAAAAATCGTCTTTCATAAATTATATCCCTTTTCGGGTTCTTTTTTCTGAAATTTTAAAGTTTCGAAAGTTTTAAATCTTCGGAAATTTCCGAAGTAAAAAATTTTATTGCCCTATTACTACTTTAGGATATCTAATAATTTTATCACCTAATAAGTATCCTTTTTCTATAACATCGATAATTTTTCCTTTCATGTCATCGCTCGGAGCAGGGATTTGCGTAATTGCTTCATGCAAATCTGCATTGAAAACATCTCCTGGTTTTGTTTCCGCGACAGAAAGACCTTTTTGCTTTAAGGTTTCTTTCAATTTATTATTGATTAAAGTCATACCTTGAACATGTACGTCTTCTTTGTCATCACTAAACTCATTCATGGCTCTGTCAAAATCATCAAGAATAGGCAATACTGCCACCATCATATCTTGTCCTGCAGTTTTAAAAAGCTCTATACGCTCTTTACTTGTTCGCTTTTTATAGTTTTCAAATTCTGCAAACAAACGAAGATATCTGTCTTTTTCTGCTTGTAATTTTTCCTCAACAGATTCTTCTTCCTGTTGTTCAACTACTTTTTCTGATTCTTCTTTTATAGCTTGTTCAGTATCGTTGATAATTTCTTCTTCAATCACTGTTTTTGTGTTTTTATCTTTATTGCTCATGTTTTTGAGTACTTTTTCATTTTTTTTGAGTGGGTGCAAATGTACTGCCATTATTATAAATTTGTCAAAATGTCACTATCATATTTTAATACTATTTTAAGAATAAATAAATGACCAACAGTTACTTTCGCAATCAATAACTTAAAACAACATACAATGAAAAACCAAGTATTAAATATTACACTTATTGCTGCATTAGCACTAGGATTTACATCATGTAAAAATGAGACAAAAAATGGTGAAACAACTGACGCTAAAGAAGTAGTTGCTGCTCCTTCAAGTGCTGCAATGTACACTGTCAACAAACAAGAGTCAAAAATTATGTGGGAAGGTAACAAGCCTACTGGAGCTCACACAGGTACAATTGCTTTAAATGATGGTTCATTATATGTAAATAATGGCGTTGTGGAAAGCGGTAAAATTATTGTCGACATGAAGAGTATTAATGTTACAGATTTAGAAGCTGGTGATGGAAAAGAAAGTCTTGAACAACATTTAATGGGTACTGTTGAGGGAAAAGAAGGAGACTTTTTTAATGTAAACAAATTTCCAACAGCAAATTTTGAAATTACTGGAACAAAAATGGTTGATGGAATCACTCATTTAAGTGGTAATCTAACGATGAAAGAAAAAACAAACAATGTAACTTTCCCTGTTACAATTTCTGAAGAAGGAAACATTGTTCGTTTAAAGAGTGATAAATTTGAAATTGACCGTACATTATGGGATATTCAATATGGTTCTAAAAAATTCTTCGACAACTTAGGAGATAAATTTATTAGCGATATGATGACATTAGAAATAAATGTTGTTGCTAACAAATAATAAGTATTTCTTTTACAAAAGGGCTCAGTTTTAAAACTGAGCCCTTTTTTTTATAATTTTTTTTTTAATAATCTCAAATATATCTTACTATATAAACTATTTAATTTTTGGAGTCAATTACAATACTCCATCTTTACTTTACAACAAATCCTTAATTTTTTAGATAATTTTAATACTTAAAATCGTCTATAATGGGCAGAGAATAAAATAGTTGTCTTTCATCGCTTTTTTTTATATTTTCGTCGAGATCGTAAAGAATTGCTAATAATAATTTTGCACATATCTTAATTACCCTTATGGTCGAGAATAAGTTTTAGTTTCAATTAAAAAATTATAATGAAAAGAATTTTATCCCTAGTACTGTGCCTATTTGTTTTACAAATGTTGGCTCAAAAGAAAAACACCACACAAAAAACACAACCTATTCTTGAACAACTTATTTCTCAAAAAGGAAATACGCATGTTATAACAAGTGAGCACGTAAGCAGCGTAAGTGGCATTCATCACGTTTATTTAAGACAAGCTATTAATGGTTTGGGTATTTACGGAACTGAGTCAAGTGTTCATTTAAATGCATCAGGAAAAACATTGATAACTCACAACAACTTCCTTTTAGATGCACCACAATCCATAACTTCTAGTAGTGCTTCAATTTCTGCTTTGGATGCTATACAAAGTGTAGTTAACAAAATGGGATATTCTAATGATAACCTTAAATTACTAAAAAAGGACAATGGTGTTGAGCAAAAAATGCTCTTTAGTGGTGGTAATATTTCAGAAAGAGATATTCCTGCAAAATTATTATACTATTATTCAAAAATGACTGGTACCAGAATAGTATGGGAATTATCTATCAAAGAAACTAATGGAGTTGCCTGGTGGAATTTTCAAATAGATGCTGTAACAGGGGCTATATTAAATAAAGAAAACTGGATAGTTTCATGTAATATTCTTGGGAATCATGAAACACACGATCATTCAAGTCAAGAAATTTCAGAAGAAATAAATATTGAAACAAAAACCATTTCAAATCCTACAACTGCAGAAAATGCAATGGTTGGAAACTATAATGTATATGCTATGCCTGTAGAATCACCCAATTATGGTGGAAGAACCATGGAGGCTAATCCTGATAATGCAACTGCGTCTCCCTTTGGATGGCACGATACTAATGGTGCCAATGGCGCAGAGTTTACAATTACAAGAGGAAATAATGTACACGCGTATGAGGATGGAGACAATCCAGGTTTTAGCCCTGATGGAGGTGCTGGACTTGTTTTTAACTTCCCATTAAATGAAACATATTCAAATGCTGATCAAAGTGAAGCGGCAGCGATAACAAATTTATTTTATTGGAATAATATTATTCATGATGTAACATATCAATATGGATTTGATGAAGCATCTGGTAATTTTCAACAAAACAATTATGGTAACGGAGGAGCAGGGAACGATTATGTTTTTGCTGAAGCACAAGATGGATCTGGTGATTGTAATGCAAATATGGGTACTCCTGGCGACGGAGGAAATCCTACAATGCAAATGTATACTTGTAACAATAGAGATGGTGACCTAGATAATGGCGTAATAGTGCATGAATATGCACATGGAATTTCAAATAGATTAACAGGAGGTGCCGCAGCAGCTGGTTGTTTGCAAAATACAGAACAAATGGGTGAAGGTTGGAGTGATTATTATGCTTTGATGCTAACTTTAGAACCTGGAGATTTAGGACCAGATTCAAGACCTATTGGTACGTGGCTAACAGGAGTAGGGCCTACTGGCGGAAGCATTAGAACTTTTGATTACAGTACAGATTTCAGTATAAACCCACATACTTATGATGATATTATGACAGAATCAGTTCCTCATGGAGTGGGTTCAGTTTGGGCAGCAATGTTATGGGAAATGACATGGGAGCTTATAGATACACATGGTTTTGACCCAGATATATATAATGGTACTAGTGGAAATAATATTTCACTTACATTAGTTACCGAAGGTATGAAGCTGCAACCCTGTTCACCAGGGTTTGTAGATGGCCGTGATGCAATCTTAGCTGCTGATCAAGCAATTTATGGAGGTGCAAATAGATGCGAAATATGGGAAGCATTTGCAAGAAGAGGCTTAGGATTTAGTGCAACTCAAGGAGGCACAAATAGCCGTAGTGATGGAAGTGAGGCATTTGACTTACCTCCCACTTTTTCAAGTTTTGATACTATTGAAGAAGTTTGCTTAGCAGACGGAGTGCAGTCTGGACTTGGAGGAGGATTCCCGGTAGGTGGTGTTTATAGTGGGCCAGGAGTTACAGATGATGCAAATGGAATGACCTATACATTTGATCCAGCAATACCTGGAGCCGGAACAGTAACTATAAGTTATGCTACAGTTGATTTCTGTACTGGCGCACCTGGTGTTTTGACAGATACTATTGAAGTAACTGACAACCCTCCTATACTCATATGTAAAGGGAGCGGAACATTGAATATGACAGGCGAAACAAGTGACAGTCCTAATTTAATTATTGAAGACTTAAATACAGTAAGTACAACAATGAATGTGACTGATAACGTCAATATTACAGATTTGAATATAGAATTACAGATAGCACATACGTATGTGGGAGACATGATTATTACAATTGAATCACCTGCAGGAACTCAAGTAACAATATTTAATGGAACCAATGATGGATGTAGTGGAAATGATATAACAACATTATTTGATGACGAATCTATAAATGGACTTTCATGCAATACTGGTTTAAATGCTTTTCCAGAACCTAACTATATCCCAAGTAATGCTCTAACTGCATTTGACGGAGAAAACACATTAGGAACTTGGACTATTTTTATTCAAGATACGTTTAACGAAGACCCAGGTATTTTAAATTATTGGTCATTGTTGTATGATTATCAAATAGTTTCTACGCCACTAGATGTGTTTTTAGATGTAACAGGCAATGCAACAGTAAACGCACCAGACTTTTTAGAAAGCATAAGCTTAGACTGTGGAACATTTACCGTAACAGCAGGAACACCATTAGCAACAACAGTTTCTTTTACAAATGCAGATATAGGATTAAATAATGTTGAAGTTTTAGTAACTACAGGAACTGGACAAACTGCCACATGTACAGCGGTAGCAAATGTAATTCCGAGTCCCGGAGGTCAAAGTATAAATTGTCCAGATAATATAACGCTTGAATGTGGAGACGATACAACTCCCGCAAACACAGGAATGGCTACCTCATTATCTACCTGTGACCCTAACCCAGTGGTAACATTCTCAGATAATGAAATCCCTGGATGTGGAAACACCTTAGTGATTGAAAGAACTTGGCTTTCAACAGATAACTGCGGGAGCGATATAGTAAGTTGTGTACAAACAATTACTGTTGAAGACACTACCGCGCCAACGCTAGAGTGCCCTATGGATATTGTAGTTGACACAGACCCTATGCAATGTACTGCGATTGTAACGTACTCATTGAACGAGGCTGATACCTGCGGAAACGTAACAGTATCACAAATTCAAGGTTTACCATCAGGAAGTGAATTCCCTATAGGAACTACTACAAACGAATTTATTGTAATGGATGACTGCGGAAATACAACAGAATGTTTATTTACCGTTACTGTTGAAAACAACACTCCGCCAGAAGCTATTTGTCAAGACATAACTGTACAACTTGATGCCGCAGGAACAATCACAATTGATGCAGCAGATGTTAATGGAGGCTCAGGTACAATTTGCTCCAGCGTTAATGCAACTATTGACATTGATACTTTTGATTGCTCAAACATAGGACCAAACAATGTAACACTTACAGTAATTGATAATGATGGAAATGAAGCATCCTGCGTTGCTATCGTTACCGTTGAAGACACTGTAATACCAGATGTAATTTGTCAAAATATTACAGTCCAATTAGACGAAACAGGGACAGCCACAATTACAGCTGCAGATGTCGACGGAGGAAGTTTTGATGCCTGCGGAATTGTTTCTTCTGAAATAGACATCACTACTTTTGATTGTGCTAATGTTGGAATTAATCAAATTACATTAATCGTAACAGATGAAAATGGAAACATAAACAGTTGTATTGCTGAAGTTACAGTGGAAGACACTATATCTCCAATTGCAATTTGTCAAGAAATAACCGTTCAACTAGATGCTATGGGGATGGCAACAATCCTACCTACTGATGTTGATAATGGAAGTACTGATAACTGTACAATTGCTAGTTATACATTGAATATGGATACGTTTGATTGTACTAACATTGGCATAAATGAAGTTACATTAACTGTTATTGACGAAAATGGAAATGAAGCTTCTTGTGAAACTCTAGTTACAGTAGAAGACACAATAGCGCCAACAGCTATTTGTAATAACATAACTGTAGCGCTAGATGAAGATGGTATTGCCATTATAGATGTTTCAGATATTGATGGCGGAAGTACTGATAATTGTACTATAATCTCAACAGAAATTGACATCGAACAATTTGACTGTTCTAACATAGGAACAAATGATGTTACATTAACTGTAATAGACCAAGATGGAAATGAAGCAACCTGTGTTGCAATAGTGACGGTTGAAGAAAGTGCATTTCCTCCTAATGCTGTTTGTCAAAATGTAACTGTTACACTAATGCAGGATGGAACTGCTACCGTTTTACCAAGTGCTTTTGACGGAGGTTCTTCTGGAATACGCTGTTTTGATGGGTTGAGCATAGATAGAGATAGTTTTGATTGTAATGACATAGGTAGCTCAATCCAAATTATCTTTACAGTTACAAACGCAGCGGGAGAAACTGATAGCTGTGCTGCATTTGTAAATGTAGTTGATGGCTTAGCACCAGTGGTAGTTTGTCCAGCAGACCAAACAGTAATATCTAATGGGCCCTACGAGCTCCCAGATTACATTGCAATTGGTGATGCAGTTGCAACAGATAATTGTACAACACCAATAACTATTTACGAACAAGACCCTGCTCCTGGAACATTATTACCACAAGGAGATCATGAAATTGAAATTACAGTTCAAGACAATGGTGGTTTTGAAGCAACATGTAGTTTTATACTAACAGTAGATGATATTTTAGGAACACAATCACCAGCAATAGCACGCAACGCAGTAAGTTTGTTTCCTAATCCAGCAAACAACCGTTTAAGTATTTCAAACCCTCAAAATATAAGTATTGAAAACCTTAGTATTTATGATATTACAGGAAGACTTGTACAAATTGAGCATTTAAATAAAACAGGAGCAATTACTACGTTTAATATTTCAGCTTTACAGAGCGCAACTTATTTAGTAATTATTGAAACCGAATTTGGACAAATTATCAAACAATTAATAAAGGAGTAATTTTATTAAATTAAAACCAAGACCGCCAATAGCATTTGTTATTGGCGGTTTTTCATTTTGGAATCATTACATTTAGATTTTAAAAATTACTATGAAATTAATACACATTACATTTATTTTAAGCTGTGTCTTTCTACTTAATTGTCGTGAGCAAAAAAAGGAAGAAAAAATGATTCCGGTAGAAGCAGATGGTGGTATTGGTGATGGTGCTCCTAGTTTAGACTCATTACTTAAACATCAAACCCCACCAGTAATTTCAGAAAAAAAGCGAGATTCCTTAACCATAAAAACAGATTCAATATAATGTTACCTTGGCATCAATACCTATTCGGTTTAATTTTCATTATCGCCGGCGCAAATCATTTTAGAGCTCCAAAAATTTATGAACGCATTATGCCACCCTATATTCCGCAGCCCAAATTGATGGTACTCTTAAGTGGCATAGCCGAAATGTTAGGTGGATTACTACTATTAAATAGCGATACCCAGAGCGTTGGTGCTTGGGGGATTATCGCTATGTTAATTGTATTTTTCACAGTACACATCTACATGCTCCAAAACGAAAAAGCAGCGATGAAACTCCCTAAATGGGTTTTAATTTTAAGATTACCACTCCAGTTTGCGCTTATTTACTGGGCATATTTGTACGTATAATGATGAAACTATTTACTTCGGAAGAAACAAATAATCCCATACGGTTACCAATGAAAGATGCAGAAGTATGGTACTATCCAAACTTCTATTCAGAAGAAATTGCTACTACATTTCAGAAAAAAATAATGGCCGAAACCGAGTGGCAGGAAGATGATATTACTGTTTTTGGGAAGACATACAAACAACCTAGATTGACTGCATTATATGGGGATGATGGAAAATCATATTCATACTCAAATATTAAAATGCAACCTAAAAAGTTTACTTCTCTTCTTGAGGATATAAAGAATGATGTAGAAAAAATAAGTAATGAAAAATACACTACAGTGCTACTCAACTTATACCGTGATGGAAGCGATAGCAATGGATGGCATAGTGATGACGAGAAGGAGCTGGGGAAACACCCCTTCATTGCATCTTTAAGTTTTGGGGCGAAAAGAACGTTTCATTTTAAACATAAGCACAATAAAAATGAGCGCTTTAAAATGAACTTAAAACATGGTAGTTTACTATTAATGGGAGGCACTACCCAAGCCTACTGGCAACATCAATTGCCAAAATCTAAAAAACAATTACTCCCGCGAATTAATCTTACTTTTAGAAATATTAAAGTTTCTTTCATTTAAAATTAAAGGACGATAAGCATATATAATATACGCTAAACCTACAAGAACTAGAAAGTGATATAAAAGACGGATGATACCTAAATCACCAATAATTATAAAAACAACCATAATTATTGAAATGATTGTAGCAAAAAATGCCGACCGCTTTACTCCTACTTTCATAAACAACAAAGCTCCACTTAAAAATTCAAGAAATGGTAACAACGTAGTTCGTACAACAAGCACTGTCTGATTTGTAATAATCCCAGATAAATGCTGCGATACAAAATCTACATAATTTAAAATAGTTACAATACGATACAAACCATGAAAAACTATTACAAGTCCTAAAATTTTACGAATTATAAAATATTTATTATTTAGCGCATTCATTTTCAATTCAAAGTTTCCATATAAAAAATTAAAATGGAAAAATTAGGTTATAAAAAAGTTTAGCTTTCAGCACTTGAAATTAAATTTTTCTCAAATAAAAATTTAATAAAACTTTTACATTATAATTTATAGCACAAAGATACACACCCACAATAAGTTAATTACTAGCGCGTTATGATAATTTTGAGCAAACCCTTTGGTTTTCGATGTTATACATACTCATCAATAAAAATTACCGATGAAATACAAGACAAGAAAAATTATTTTATAAAAAAATGTGAAATGTTGAACTAATTAAGATCAAAATAAAGAAATATTGACCTGCTTAAACAACTTTTTAGTTGATTAATAAAGAATAGTGTGTATATGTGAAAATGTTATTCAAATATTTCATTGAGTACTTTGGCTAATCGCAGACCACCTTTATGCAATTGTTTTCTCGCTACATTTACATATTTATACATATAACGATACCCTAGTTTTTCACCAATTTCTGTATTTGCATAAATATCTTCACAAAGCGCTCTACTCTCATACATCCAGTCATTGATTGAACCTTGTTGCCAGTCTAGTATTTGTTGTTTTGATAATTTTTGCTTATTATCTGCGAGCTCTGTGTATGTCATTTCATAACTCTCAATCATCTTTGTATCCCAAACGGTATGAAGATTTGTACCGTCCCCAAACCATCTAACTTGAAAATCATTCCCACCTTTATCTTCATTAAGCCCTACATGCAATGGCATATGTAAATCACCAATAAAATGAACTAACATCCTTAAATTAAATGCCTTTTCTTCTTTTGAAGATGTCTTGTCTTTTAATACTTTAATACAACTGTCTATTCCTTGTATAATATCTCCTTTTTCATTTTTAGGTGATGTTTCATAACGTGCCCCAAAAGGAAAGCTTACATAATGCCAAGGCGCATAGCTTTTATAAGCATTATCACTACGTATCTCATCTGCATAGGTTGAAACAAATGCTAGAGATTCACCATTTAAAAGCTGACTAATTGCTTTTTCTGCTTTTTTAGACAAATGCTCTGCAGCAACTTTTCCTGTTACTCTATGACCAGTCCTGCCCCAGTCATTATTGGCAATTACCGTATTAAAAGAAATGATTAACGCAGAAAAAAGTAACAAATAAGATTTCATAAGACATATATTTTAAACAAATATACCATTCCTATTTGGGTTGTATTTCAAAAAACATTTGGAAATTTCAGAATAAATTACTTATATTTGTTTAATATCATTTTAATATCACTTTAAATTTTTTATTATGTCTAACGAAAAATCGGTAACTCCTGCGAGCGGCTATATGATGCTCTTTTTATTTGTAATATTCTTCTTTGGCAGTATTGCTGCGATAATAATGTTTAAAAACCCATTATTTGGATTAGGTATATTGATCGCAATTATAATGTTACCCGGTTTTATAATGGTAAACCCTAATGGGTCTAGAGTTTTACTTTTGTTTGGTGAATACAAAGGAACGATTAGAAAAAATGGCTTATACTGGGTTAACCCTTTATACACTAAAACAAAAATGTCATTAAGAGCACGTAATTTTGACAGTGAAAGACTCAAGGTAAATGATAAAATGGGAAATCCTATTATTATTAGCACCATATTAGTTTGGAGAGTTAATGACACTCATAAAGCAGCATTTGACGTTGACAATTACGAGAATTTTGTACGCATACAAACTGACGCTGCTGTGAGAGAGCTTGCGAGCAAATATCCTTATGATAATTTTGCTGATGAAGGTCTCGATGAAGATATTACACTACGCTCGAGCATGGGGGAAGTAAACGAAGCACTTGAAAAAGAACTAGAAGAACGTCTTGCAATCGCAGGAATTGAAGTACTCGAATCTAGAATAGGATACCTCGCATACGCAAATGAGATTGCAAGTGCAATGCTTAAAAGACAGCAAGCAACAGCCATTGTAGCGGCAAGACATAAAATTGTGGAAGGAGCAGTAAGCATGGTTGAAATGGCCATCAATCAATTAAGTAAAAAACAAGTGATTGACCTTGACGAAGAACGTAAAGCCGCAATGGTAAGTAATCTAATGGTTATTTTATGTGGTGACAAAGATGCATCACCCATTGTAAATGCAGGAACTTTAAATCACTAAGAATAATTAATAACATAATTATGAAAGAATATAAAATTTTAAAATCTGAAATTAGCTGGAAAGACAATATTCAAAACTTTGAAGATCTTCTTAACACGCATGCTAGACAAGGGTGGGAAGTTAAAGACATTGACCTCATAGGAGGTTCCGCTAGTCAATTTATAGCGCTCTTAGAAAAACAAAAATAATGAGAGTTTTTAGAGAAGTACAAAAATTTAGGCAATGGTGGTTTATACTTATAATAATAGCTACAACTTGCGTAGTTTTTTATGGACTATTTGAAGAGTACAAAGAAGTTGAAAAAGAATCAAGCACCGATTTAATCACTTTTATTGTTTCAGCACTATTTGCTTTACTTGTAATTGCAATAATTTTCATCTTTAAACTAGAGACAAAAATTAACGAACAAGGAATCTATTATGGGTTTTGGCCTTTTCAATTAAAGTTAAAACATGTCCCGTGGAGTGAAATTAAAAAAATTTATGTGCGTGAGTACAGCCCAATTAGTGAATATGGTGGTTGGGGGTATCGTTTTTCTTTCGGAAAACACGGTAAAGCATATAACGTAAGTGGCTCAACAGGTATTCAAATTATATTTAAGAACGGTAAAAAAACCTTAATAGGAACTCAAAAAAAAGAAGAGGTCGAAAGTGTACTTAAAACATACCAACATAAATTATTACATACATAACTTTTGGTTTGAAAATTATTAAAAGACGGTACGCTCTTTGTAAAATTGAACAATCAAAACCCGTTATTCACACTATATACTCTTAAGAAAACGTTTATATAAAAAACTGTAAAGGCAAAATTTCGGTTTGTATTAGCGAATGAGATTACTATCTCGCTAGTATTTAATCAAAATAGGAACATTGCATTTTGCACAAAACCATAAGCTATGAAAAAGATTGCTTTTTTAATTTTATTAAATACGATATTCCTTACCGCACAGGACATTAAAAAGGATGTTCGTGACATCTCAATTTCTCCTTTGATAGATGGCACCATTCTAACACCTAAGAGTCAAGACAAACTTCCGTTAGTAATTTTTATTGGTGGTTCTGGACCTACAGACCGCAATGGAAATCAACAAATGATGGAAAATAATTCACTACGTTATCTTGCTGAAGGGTTGTATCAAAACAACATTGCTAGTTTTAGATACGATAAACGTATTGTAAAACAAATGAAAAACAAAACAGTAAATGAAGAAAGCATTAGGTTTGATGATTTTATTAAAGATGCTGTCGATGTATTCGACTATTTTAAAAGAGCAGATGCTTTTTCAAAAATTTACATTTTAGGTCATAGTCAAGGCTCGCTTGTGGGAATGATTGCTGCTCAAAATGGAGCTGATGGTTTTATATCCATTGCAGGTGCAGGTCAAAGTATTGATGAAGTTATTGTTGATCAATTAAAAAATCAGGCTCCAGGATTAGAAGAAAATGCCAGAATAGCTTTTGCCGAAATGAAAAAGAATGGGACTACCTCAAACTATAGCCCAGGTCTAGCATCTATTTTTAGACCAGCTATACAACCTTTCATTAATAGCTGGATGAAATATAATCCTAAGGAAGAAATTTCAAAATTAAACGTTCCTGTATTCATTATCAACGGTGACAAAGATTTGCAAGTACAAGTTAGCGAAGCTGCTGAGTTACAGAAAGCTAAACCCGGTGCTCAATTTTTAATCGTTCCAAAAATGAACCATATACTTAAAGAAATTGAAGGAAACGATATGGAAAATCAAAAGTCATATAATAATTACAAAATGCCCGTAATGCCCATATTAATTGAGGAAATTACAAAATTTATAAAAAAATAACTTTTCAATTTAAAATAAAGAAACATGCTTATTAGGTGGTTATTAAAAAAGGATTCATATAGATTATTAATAGCACTAGTAATCTTTTCTATTATTAGTATATGTATAGGGTTTACATTATTAATCAAATAAGGTTTTAGAATAAACTAAATATAAAAGCCAAAACTAAATAAGAAGGATGGCAAAGAAAAAAGCATTTGCACTCAGAGTGAACGAAGATATGATGAAAGCCATAGAGAAATGGGCTCAAGATGAGTTCCGTTCCACTAATGGCCAGATTGAGTGGATGCTCAACGAAATGCTCAAAAAAAATAGTCGAGAACCTAAAAAATAATGAAATTTGATAAAAACTGAAACCTAATTATTATTCATTAAATTATTTAATATCTTCAAATTGCAATTTATAAGCTTTGTTATTTAAAAAAATTAAACAGTACAATTACTTCCCAATACTTCATTTCAGAAGTAAAACTTAAAATAATCCCTTCTGAAATTTTAATCTTCAATTCCCAAATCTGAATTAAAAAAGGTATTTTGCATCAAAATCACAACCATGCAAGATCAAATTCCTAAAATCATAGAAGATACCACACCCCTATTTACTAACGACACCATCGTTTTTGGGTTATTGATGGTCGCTTTAGGACTTATTTTTTATACGTCATCAAAAAAAGATGGTTTCTGGAATTCATTTTATAAAATTGTACCTGCCTTATTTATGGCGTACCTCATACCTGCAATTTTAACAACTGCAGGAATTATATCACCAGAGTGGACCTCAGTCACAGAATCTGGCGACACATCTGGAGGTTCTTCTAATTTATACTATGTTGCTAGCCGTTACTTATTACCTGCTGCACTAGTTTTAATGACTTTAAGTATTGATTTAAAAGCAGTTTTTAATTTAGGGCCTAAAGCGCTTATTATGTTTTTAACTGGTACCGTAGGGATTATTATAGGTGGTCCTGTAGCCGTACTATTGATAGGAACTATCTCTCCAGAAACTTTAGGTGGTGAAGGTGCAGATGCTGTATGGAGAGGTTTATCTACACTTGCTGGTAGCTGGATTGGCGGTGGTGCAAATCAAACGGCTATGCTTGAAGTTTACGGATATAATCAAGCATTATATGGAGGGATGGTTTTTGTAGATATTGTTATTGCAAATATCTGGATGGCTATAATATTAATAGGTATTGGTAAATCTGCTAAAATTGATAAATGGCTTGGGGCAGACACATCTGCTATTGAAGCTTTAAAAGAGAAAGTTTCTAGCTATTCGCTTGAAAAAGAACGCAACCCATCATTGACAGATTTAATGGTGCTAGCTGCGATCGCCTTTGGCACCGTTGGGTTTGCACATTTTGGTGCAGGTTATATGAGTAGCTTCTTTACAGATTTTGTCAATGGGCTTGATAAAGGCCTAACTAGAAATCTCTTTACATTTTTGAGCTCATCATTTTTCTGGATGATATCCATCACAACTATCATAGGTATAATTTTATCGTATACTAAGTTACGTAGTTATGAAGGTGCAGGTGCAAGCAAATTTGGTAGTGTATTTATCTATATCCTTGTTGCATCGATTGGGATGAAAATGGATTTAATGCTCATTTTTGACAATTTAGGACTTATAGCAATTGGCGCCGTGTGGATGACTATCCATGCGGTACTTTTAATCCTCGTAGCAAAATTAATCAAAGCGCCATATTTCTTCCTCGCCGTAGGAAGTCAAGCAAATGTGGGTGGAGCAGCCTCTGCTCCCATTGTTGCGTCAGCCTTTCATCCATCATTGGCGACAGTTGGTGTTTTGCTCGCTGTTTTTGGTTATGCCATAGGAACAATTGGTGCCGTAGCGTGTACTTTTTTGATGCAATTAGCATCAGTTTCGTAAACCACTTTTAATTATTTTTTTAAACTTTAAGCTTCGGTTTTATCGGGTTTTTTGGCATCTTTGCGCTTCAAAATTTCGATTTGATTATGAAGAATATTCTATATGCACTTGGTATTTGTTTGCTACTCGTTAACTGTGGTAAGGGAGAGAATGAAATGTTCCTTAGCGGAAATATTAAGGGTTTAAAAACTGGAACTGTTGTTTTACAAAAAATTGATGATACAATCTTAGTATCATTAGACAGCGTACTTATAGACGGTGATAGCAATTTTAGTTTTTCTGAAATAGTTTCAAGTCCAGAAATGCATTATTTATACCTACGTTTAGAAAACGGAGACCTTATTGACGAGCGTATCCCTTTCTTTGCTGAGGCTTCTAAAATTTCAATAAACACAACTCTAGATGGATTTGCAAAAAATGCTATAATAAAGGGTTCAAAAAATGATTCACTTTTAAAAATACACGATAAATTAGTACAACGTTATATTGACAAAAATCTTGATTTAACTGCGAAAAATTTTGAAGCACTACGAGATGAAAATGATACATTATTAGCTCAAACTAAAGTACAACAAGAGCGTTTGTTACGTTCAAAATATTTAGCGACTATCAATTTTGCGATGAACCAAAAGGAATTTGAGGTTGCTCCTTATTTAGCATTGGCAAGAATACCAGATGCTAATATTAAATATTTAGATACCATCTATAAGTCAAGTAGTCAAAAAATAAAAGACTCCAAATACGGTAAAGCATTGGAGTCTTATATTTCAGAAAGAAAATCTGAGAAACAATAAATGATTACAGCTTATTGATTCTGTCAATTAAAGCTCTTCCTTTTGTTTCAAGCTCTGCTGTTATTGTTTTAAAGTGTTGTTTTTTATTGTCAACATCTTTTGCATTTACTTTAACGATAAGTTCGTCAAAAGTTTTAATAGCATCATCTATGATTTTCTCAGCTTCTTTATTATCTTTTTCTGGGTTTGTAAGTTCCCAAATGTATACGGCTTCAATAATATCACCTAATACATAATTGATATCTTTTTTTAAATTTCTTACGTTTGCCATCTTTAGTGTCCCATTATTAACGGGATAGCTTTTAATTAATATTTAATTTTTTATTGCTGCAAAAGTACAACTATTAAGGAATATACACTTCTAAAAGAGTTGCAGATTGTGTTTTGATAATTACATTAGCTAAACATTGAGGAACTAATATTGTTTCGCCAGTTTGTATTTTTTCTTGAAAATCATCTGCTATAATTGTTGCATAACCTGCAACACACATGTAAACAATAAAACTATCTTTTAATTTTAAGTCTCTTGTTACATTTTTAGATAGCACTAATTTATTTGTTATAAAAAAGTCTGATTTCTTTAAAAGTACAGCGCTATTTTTTTCTTCAACAATAGAAATTTTAGCATCAACTATATCATACTTTATAGCGTCAATAGCTTTATCTGTATGTAATTGACGCATTTTTCCGTCAAGATCAGGTCTGTCCCAATCATAGATACGATATGTTATATCACTTGTTTGTTGTATTTCGGCAAGGACCACTCCTGCACCAATGGCATGAACAGTACCCGGTGCAATAAAATAGCAATCACCTTTGGTCACGGCTTCAGATACAAGAATTTTTGTAATAGTACCTTCTGAAATATGTTTTTGATAAATTTCTTTATCAGTTCCATCTTTAAAGCCAATGATGAGTCTTGCTTTTTCCTCAGCATCCATGATGTACCACATTTCGGTTTTACCAAAAGAGTTATGTCTAGAATGTGCTAATGCATCATCTGGGTGCAATTGCACAGAGAGGTCTTCTGCGGCATCAATAAATTTAAATAGTAATGGAAATTTATTTCCGAAGTCATTATATACGCTTTTACCCATCAATGACTCGCCAAATTTTTCAATCAAATAGTTAATGGAATACCCTTTTAACTCGCCATTAGCAACAATTGAAATACTTTCTTCAACCCCCGAAAGTTCCCAGCTCTCTCCTATTTTCCCATCACCATCTTTATTAAAGCGGTTCTTTAATTTTGTTCCACCCCATACCTTTTCCTTTAAGATAGGATTAAATTTTAGGAGGTGAAGTTTATTTTTCATTTTGGTAACTCATTTAATTGATGAAGTGCTCCCTCAATATGTGGTGCTGCATTCATTGATTTAAATTTTGTAATTAATATGCCATTGGCATCAAAAACAAACGTTTCTCTACCAGCAACTAAACCCAATAAATCATTTTTGACTCCAAACAATTTACGTACTTTCTTTTTTGAATCTGCAAGTAAAATAAAAGGAAGGTTAAATTTTGAGGCAAACTTTTTATGAGATTCCTCAGTATCACTACTAATGCCAATTACAACTATATTTTGAGCAATGAAATCTTCAAAACTATCTCTAAAGCTACATGCTTCTTTAGTGCACTCTGAAGTAAAATTTTTAGGGTAAAAGTAAATCACTACTGCTTGCTTTCCTTTTACAGATGTAGAGGAAAATGTGTTACCGTACTGGTCATTTAATTCAAAGTCTGGTAATACTGTGCCGGTTTTTATACTCATTAGTTTCCATTGTAAATTACAAAGTTGCGCGGTGTTTCGTATAACTTCACTGTGATATTAAATTTTTTTTCAATTCTAGATCTGAGTTTATTCCATATTACTACAGCAATATTCTCCATCGTGGGTATCAAATCCTTAAATTCTAGCACTTCAACATTAAGGTTTTTATGATCAAAGGTATCTTCAATTTCTTCTTTGATGATGTCTTTTAATAATTTCATGTCAATTAAAAATCCTGTTGTAGGGTCAATTTTACCAGTAATACCAACTTCTAATTCATAATTGTGTCCATGATAGTTAGGGTTGCTACACTTCCCAAAAACTTCGAAATTTTTTTCATCGTTCCAGTCTTTTCTATAAAGGCGATGTGCTGCGTTAAAATGTGCTTTTCTATATACTGTTAAACTCATAGCTTAAGGTGTTCAAAAGATTCTGCAAATATAATCTTAAACCATTCGGTATATAGTTCGGGATGTTTTTCTATATCAACTTTAATATCATTTAATGACATCCATTTCCAGTCTGCAACTTCATCTTTGTTGATATGTGGAATGTCGTTAAAATTTCCGAGGAGAATATGATCAAATTCATGTTCTGTAAGACCATTATCAAAGGGTGCTTTGTAAATAAACGAGATTGACTCCTTAAGCTCAGTCGTAAAACCCATTTCTTCTTGTAGGCGTCTTTTCCCTGCGTCTAGATTACTTTCTCCGTCACGTTGATGGCTGCAACAGGTATTTGTCCATAAGCTAGGAGAATGATACTTGTTAGCCGCACGTTGTTGCAACATTAGCTCATTATTGTCATTTAAAATAAAAACCGAAAAGGCTCTGTGCAATAATGCCTTTTCATGTGCTTCCATTTTAGGCATTAAACCTATTTGCTCGTCATTTTCATTTACTAAAATAACTTTCTCTTCGGGCATTTCTTTTTTTGTAAAAATACAAAATTACCGACGTGTCTAAAATAAAAAGAGCACCTCATACATTGAAGTGCTCTTTTTATTTAATATTGTATTTGTTAATTTTTAATGTTGCTCTCTTTCATTAGCACTATTATCAATATTTTCATTTCCGTTTTGAATTAAGAAAACTGATCTTCTATTTAAGTCGTGTTCATCTTCAGTACATTCAACTCCATCTTTACATCGATTAGTCAATCTATTTTCTCCGTAACCTCTTGCAGTTAATTTACGGGGTTCAATACCTCTATTAATTAACCATTGTAATGTAGATTGTGCTCTACGCTCACTTAATCTTTCATTGTAACTAAAAGTTGCACGACTATCAGTATGTGATTCAATATGGATTATAAGTTCTGGATATAAGCGCATTGCTGCTAAAATTTTTGCAAGTTCAACTTCGGCTTTCGCAGTTATGTAACTTTTATCAAAATCAAAATAAATAGGTTGTAAGTTTAATCTACAGCCTAAATCATTATCAGCACATGGGTTAGTTGCAACCTTAAGTGGTGTTAGCGGAATTTTTAAACTTAATTTTACAGATTGATTGGGTGTTGTAATAATTTCTTCATTAGGCTCATATCCAGTCTTTGAAGCACGAACTGTGTATTGTGTCATACATTCTTCATTAGGGAATGAGAACTCTGCCTTATCATTAGCTTCTTGTCTGCTAATTTCTTTATTTTCACTATCTAAAAGTACTACAGTTGCTCGAGGTATTATTAGTCCAGTATTTTTATCTACTACAATACCTGCAATATCTATTTTACATTTAGAAAATTGAACTCTATAAATTTCATCATTTACACTTCCTTGTTCTCCATCTCTATTTGATGTAAGGTATCCAAGGTTTTTCTTTTCATCTATAATAATCCCAAAATCATCTTGATTACTGTTTGCTGGAATTCCAATATTTTTAATAGCCCCTACAGCGCCCTCTGCTGTAATGGGAGTTGAAAATATATCAAAACCTCCTAAACCTGGTCTTCCGTCTGTTGCAAAATACAAATTACCTACTTTGCTTATAAACGGATAGGTTTCTCGTGCCTCTGTATTAATGCTTGGACCTAAATTTACGGGAGTTCCAAAAACTCCATCTCCTTCAATCTCTACAAAATATAAGTCTGACATACCTAATGTTCCAGGCATATCTGAGGCAAAATATAACTTCTTTTCATCAGCACTTAATGCTGGATGTGCTGTAGAATATTCTTTACTATTAAATGGCATTTCTTTAACGTTATCCCAGTTTCCATCTTCGCCTTTTGTTGCATAATATAATTTTAATCGAACGGTTTTATCTTTATCTTTTCCAGCTTTACCTTTAATAAAATTATTTCTAGTAAAATACATTGTATTTCCATCTTTTGTAAATGCAGCAGAAGACTCATGATAACCCGTATTAATTGCATTAGAAAGTGGTGTTTTATTTGTTAATCTACCTAGAGAGTCTTTATCTGCAACAAATAAATCTAAGTATGGTTGATCTGTCCATTCATATGTGCGACTACCAGTAGTACCTTCAGCAGATGCAAAAACGATTTGATTTCCATAATATGCTGCACCAAAATCTGAGGTAGGAGAATTAATTGATACTTTTTCTAATTCATAATTTTTTGAAAGAAAAGCGATTATACTTAAATAACTTTTATTCTCTTCAAAATTTTTAATGACAAGATTATCTCCTGTCATCTCAGCATAAATTTCCATTAATTTATCTGACTCATCATAATTATTAACAGACTTGTAACTCTGTGCAGCTCTCAAATAATATGAAGCATCTGCATCATTTGGAAAAGTATCAATTAATCTGCCATACCACTTAGCAGCATTGTCATAGTCACTATTCCAATAATACGTATCTCCAAGTTTTTTAAATATTTCGGCAGAAGCAAATCCATCTTCTACAACTTTAAGATATATTGCTCTCGCATCGATATAAGCATAACGGTCAAATTCTTTGTCTGCCTTTTTAATCTTATTTTCTTGCGAAAACGAAACACCAGCACATAAAAATGCTAGTGTTATGAGTAGTAATTTGCTACTATTTTTTATTGCTTTCATATTGCCCCAAATTTATTCTGAACTAATTTTCAGATACTTTAATTATATGTTTTAAATCCTATGAAAAAATTTACTTATGATTTTTCGCTTCGGAAATATTAATTGATTATTTACTCGTCCCCACGAGTTATATTTTGAGTTTAACTATTAAAAGAAACGTGGTGTTAATACACGTTCTGGTTTCTTAAACACATCAAACCTTAGCATTAGCTCATAAGAACCATCACTAAAATCTTCAATCTCTGTTGATTGATAATCATAACCAAATCCAATAAAAATACCATCAGAAGCTTGAAATCCTGCCATTGCGCTTACAGCTGCACTCCATCTATATGCAACACCTAATGTAAACTTTTCATTGAATAATGCATTTAAAGAAAGGTCTGCCTCAAGGGGTGCTCCACTTACAGCTTTTCCTAAAAATGCTGGTTTTAATTTTAAATTTTCATTAATATCAAAAACATAACCAGCAATTAAAAAGTAGTGTAAATTTTCTTGTGGAGTAGACTCTATAGTTGTGTTTATAAGACTCCCTTCATCAAAATGGCGTGTTGTTAAAAAGTTAGGTACAGATAAACCTGCGTAGAATTTATCAGTATTATAATACAGTCCTGCTCCTATTTGAGGTTGAAATTTATTATCTATATTATTTTGAAACCTAGGATCACCCGCGTCTGCAACATTCAACTTGCTAAAATCAACGTCTAACAGGTGCATACCTGCTTTTAGTCCAAAAGAAAGCTGTGCAGTCTCTGATGTATTAATTGAATACGAATAATCTACGGTAAAGTTAGTTTCATTCGCTGGTCCTATTTGGTCATGAACTACTGATAACCCTAATCCCATATTCTCTTGAATTCCTAATGGGGTATCAACTGTAAAAGTTCCAGTTTGTGGTGCTCCTTCAAGTCCTACCCATTGCGTACGCAAAAGCAATCCAAAACTCAACGCATCTCTGTTTCCAGCATATGCAGGATTTACAATTTGAGTATTGTACATATACTGAGTGTACTGAGGGTCTTGCTGTGCTGAACTAACTAGTGTTCCCAGAAAGACTGTTAAGATTAAAAATAAATACTTTTTTTTCATAATTCTATGTTTTAAAGACCAGCAGCTATTTAACACTGCTGGTTCTAAGTATCTTTATTAGTTGTTATCTGTTTAAGTATAAATATCCTGCGTAACTATCCTCTCCTGGATTGTCGCCGTTGAATTTAATAATATAATAGTATGTTCCTGTAGGAAGTAACTTATCTTTTTCTATAGTTTCTCTTCCTTCAGAAATTCCAACAAATACATTTTCAGTATCGTCAGATCCACCATATCCATCTGTTTCAAAAACTAGAACTCCCCAACGGTTATATATCTTAACATTGTTATCTGGGAATTCACTTATTCCTTGGATTAAGAATATATCATTTTGACCATTTCCGTCAGGTGATACAGCATTAAATATGATAAATGGTGCATCAACATTAGGTAAAATAGTTACAGTTGGATCATCTGGATTACCATCACCATTAAGGTCTACGTTTGCTGTTTCAGTTGGATCATCAGATAAGTCAGTAATTTCAGAACCACTAGCTGGTTTACCACTAACTGTTGCTTGATTTACAACTTCACCATTATCAATATCTTGTTGAGTTATTGGATAAGTAGCAGTAAAAGTAGTATTATCAACTTCTCCTGGTAATAACTGAGCGATAGGTCCTCCAGAAACTACAATTCCTGGTAATGGATCATCTAAAGTAATATTGAATAATGTTACATTTCCAGTATTTGTTACAAAGAAAGTATATTCTATTAACTCACCTACCTCTGTAATTCCGTTGGAGTTACCATCAATAAATATACCTGTCTTCTCTACGGCAATTGATGAATCTTGACACAATATTGTGGTCGTAATATCATTTTCAAAATTACTATTGTTATCAGATAAATCACTTACTATATTACCCATAGCATCTAAACCTTCGGCAATAGCTTGATTATTTACAAATCCATTATTTACATCATCTTGAATTACTGTGTAAATAGCAGAGAAGGTTTCAGTATCACTTTCTCCGGCTAATAATGTTACTGGTCCACCTATTACAGTTACCATTGGATCAGTTACAATAACTTGTGTCAAAGTTACATTTCCGAGGTTAGTAACTACAAAGTCATATATAATTGTTTCACCTAAATCAACACAACCGTTATTATTTTCATCTACTGGTGTTCCAGTTTTAATTAAAGCGATAACTGCTTGATTACATAACACTGTAACTGTTGGATCATTTTGAGTATAATCATTATTATCAGACAAATCACTAACAATAACACCTGCTGGATTCAATCCAGTAACTTCAGCTTGATTGGTTACTTGCCCATCATTAATATTTGCTTGAGTAACTAAATAAACAGCGGTAAAAGAAGTAGTGTCTTGATCGCCTGGATTCAATACAATAGGCCCTCCTTGTACATTAACTAATGGGTCATCGATATCTATATTAGTTATAGTCGTGTTACCATTATTAATTACACTAAAAGAATACGTAATAGTTTCATCAACATTCGCACAACCATCACCATTTGTATCGTTTACAGTACCTGTTTTAATCAAAGCTATACTATCATTTTGACATAAAGTAGTCACTGTAGGATTATTTCCTGCAGGATTAGTTTCATCAGATATATCATTTACAATAGTTGCGTCTGGTGTTGTACCAAAGACCGTTGCTGTATTTGTAAACGAACCTGCATCAATATCAACTTGTTGTATTGAATACACTCCTGTTATAGTTGTGTCATCTTGATCTCCAGGTGCTAATGTAGCAATAGGACCTCCAAGTAATATTACATCAATATTAGCATCAGTAACTGTAATATTTGTAAGTGTTACATTACCTGTGTTAATTACTATAAATTGGTAATCGATTGTCTCAAGTACATCTGTACATCCATTACCATTTTGATCATTAAGTGTTCCTACTTTTAATAAAGCAATACTAGCATCTTGACAAAGTACAGTAACCGTTGGATCGTCTTCTGAAACAATACTTTCATCTGAAACGTCACTTACTTGTCCAGTAGGTCCGTCTGCAGTTACAGTTGCGGTATTTGTTACATTACCTGCATCAATATCCAATTGAGTTATCATATAATCTACTTCGTAATTCCAAATCTCATCAATATCCAATATCATATCAGCATTAGTATCTCCAGATACTGGTCCTGCAATAAGTCCACCTAAAAGAATATCGTTTAATTCAACATTTGATAAACTTATATTTCCCTCATTCGTCACAGTAAATGTGTAACTAATAGTTTCATTAGGATTTGAACATCCATCACCATCAAGGTCATTAAAGATTCCTGTTTTGATAAGACCTATAGCAGCATTTTGAATAATTGTTGTTACTGTTGGGTCATCTGTTGGATCTCCATTTGTGGTTCCATCTCCATTTGGTGTCTCTGTCCCTTCTGGATCTGTAATAGGATTACCACCAGCATCTGTCCCTGTATCACTCGTATCTGTTACAG
>NZ_BKCF01000005.1 GCF_009014635.1 Patiriisocius marinistellae
TACCACAGAGTCAAGCCTTCTTGGATGCAGATTGTGACGGTGATGGTATTACCAATGGACAAGAGATTATTGACGGTACAGATCCTCAAGATCCTTGTAGTGGAGATGCTGCAAATGCTACATTACCACAATCAGGTGATTACTTGGATGCAGATTGTGATGGTGACGGAGTTACCAATGGTGATGAAATTTCAGATGGAACGGACATTAATGATCCTTGTGACTTTAATGAAGCTAGTGTGACATTGCCGCAGACAGGTGACTTCTTAGATGCAGATTGTGATGGCGATGGTGTTACTAATGGAGATGAAATAAATGACGGAACTGATCCTACCGATCCTTGTGACTTTGATGATGCAAGCGTAACACTTCCACAGACACAAATATTCTTGGATGCAGATTGTGACGGTGATGGTGTTAGTAATGGAGATGAAATTTCAGATGTAACGGACATTAATGATCCTTGTGACTTTAATGAAGCTAGTGTGACATTGCCGCAGACAGGTGACTTCTTAGATGCAGATTGTGATGGTGATGGCGTTAGTAATGGAGATGAAATTTCAGACGGAACTGATCCTACCGACCCTTGTGACTTTAATGATGCAAGCGTAACACTTCCGCAGACACAAATATTCTTGGATGCAGATTGTGATGGTGATGGTGTTACCAATGGAGATGAATTAATGGATGGAACAGACCCATTAGATCCTTGTGATTTCAATATCAATAGTGTTACGCTACCTCAAGATGCGGATTTCTTAGATGCAGATTGTGATGGTGACGGTGTAACTAATGGAGATGAGATTATGGATGGAACAGATCCTACAGATCCTTGTGATTACATTGATGCTAGTCAAACAACAGGAACAAGCACTGCTTGGAACGATTTAGATTGTGATGGTGATGGTGTAACTAATGGTGACGAGATTATGGATGGTACAAACCCTCTTGATCCTTGTAGTTATGATAGTGATAGCCAGGATATAACTAATACAACTACTGCATTTAATAATGCAGATTGTGATGGCGATGGTGTAACTAATGGTGACGAGATTATGGACGGAACTAACCCACTTGATATTTGTGACTTTATTATAGATAGCCAAACGATTGATCCTGCCGCTCAATGGTATGATATTGATTGTGATGGTGATGGGGTAACTAATGGAGATGAATTAATGGATGGGACAGATCCACTAGATCCTTGTGATTTTGAAATTGGAAGTGTAACAGTTGAGCCGAGTATCGCTTTCTTAAATGGTGATTGTGATGGTGATGGCATTCCTAATGGAATAGAACTTGGAGATGATAATGGAAACGGAATACCAGATTACTTAGAAATAAACAATGGTAATCCAGATGGGGACCTTGATATCTTTGATATAATGACTCCTAACGGAGATGGATTGAATGATGTGTTTACTATAAGAGGTATTCACTTATACCCTAATAATAATGTGAAAATATATAACCGTTGGGGAGTATTAGTTTATGATGTTGATGGATATGCGCAAGGTGATAACTTCTTTAGAGGCTTCTCTGATGGTCGTGTAACAGTAACAGAGGAGGAGCAACTTCCTGTAGGAACTTATTATTATGTTGTTCGCTACGTTGTGGAAAGTGGAGAAACTAAAAAACAAGCTGGTCCATTATACATCAATAGAAAATAAATAAATCAATAATAATCCCGCCTTTGTTGGCGGGGTTTAAATAAAGACTTATGAAAAAATTACTTATACCTTTTTTGGGGTTGCTGTTTCTAGGGTTTTCCAGCGTTGAGAGCTATGGTCAACAAGATGCCCAATATACCCAGTATATGTATAATACATTGAGTATCAATCCTGCCTATGCTGGTAGTCGTGATGTCTTCAGTTTTTTAGGATTGTACAGAAACCAATGGTTTAATAGTATTGAAGGTGCTCCTAATACACTAACATTATCTGCTCATTCTCCTGTGGGAGAACATGTAGGGTTAGGTTTAAATATTGTAAGGGATGAAATCTTTATTACGAATGAAACATATTTTGACCTTGCTTTTAGTTACAATTTTAATATAACAGAGAAAGGAAAACTTTCTTTAGGTCTCAAAGGAGGAGGTCATTTATTGGATGTAGATACAGCACGTTTAAATACGGGTGGGTTTAATAATGGCGACCCAGACGCCGAGATCAATATAGACAATAAGTTTTCTCCTCAATTTGGTTTAGGGGCTTATTATTACACTGATAAATTTTATGTTGGCTTAAGTGCACCAAATGTTTTAGAAACTGATCATTTTGATGAGAGCCAAACAGACCCTAATAGTCTTTCTAGTGCAACAGCTAAGGAGAAGATAAACTATTACCTTATGGCAGGTTATGTGTTTGAAATAAATTCTGACTTAGATTTAAAACCATCTGGATTATTAAAAGCTGTTGAAGGAGCACCTATTGCGGTAGATCTTTCTTTAAACGCTTTGATAAAAGATAAAGTTACTTTAGGAGTTGCGTATAGATGGAGTGCAGCAGTTAGTGCAATGGCAGGTTTTCAAGTAACAGATAAAGTAATGCTTGGATTTGCGTATGACCGTGAAACAACAGAACTAAATCAATACAATTCAGGTTCGTATGAGATTTTCTTACGCTATGAGTTATTCAAGAAAGAGGAGCGTTTAATTTCTCCAAGATTCTTTTAATATTTTAAACAACTGACAGATGAAATATTGTATTAATATTATTGCAGTTATTTTCTTGCTAAACGCAGGGTTAGTAAATGCTCAAAAGAAGGCAATTAAAAAAGGTAATAAAGAAATTGAAGGCTATTCTTATATAGATGCGCAAGAACAATATCTTAAACTTGCTGACGAAGGTTTTAAGTCTGAAGATTTATTTAAGGGTCTAGGTGACTCCTATTACTTTACAGCAGATTACATAAACGCTTCAAAATGGTATGGTGAGTTATATCAATTTATGGAGTTAAATGATACTCCAGATTACCTATATAGATACGCACAATCTTTAAAAAGTGCTGAACAATATAAATTATCTAATAAGATAATGATTGAGTATAGAAGTGCTGCTGGTATTCCTGATCCAAAAGAAAATAATGAGGAGAAAATGAAAGAAATAGTTTATAATTCTGGTAGATATGAAATACGACCGGTTTCTTTCAATTCATCGTTATCAGATTTTGCTCCAGCTTTCAATGGTAATAAATTAACATTCGCATCTAATCGTATTGTAGGAAGCAAGCCTGATAAAATTCATAATTGGAATGAACAACCTTTCTTGGATTTGTATTCTGTAATTATGGAAGGTGCTTATTCTGGGACTGTACCTGAGAAAATTGATGACAAGTTAAATACTCAATATCATGAGTCGACAGCTGTTTACACTAAAGATTTGAATACAATATATTTCACAAGAAATAATTATACAAAAGGAGATTATAAATCTGACAATAGTGGAACAAATAGATTAAAGTTGTACAGAGGAATTAAAAACGAAAAAGAAAAATGGGATATTATTGAACTTCCATTTAATAGCAATGAATATTCTGTAGCCCATCCAGCTTTGAGTGTGGATGAGAAAACATTATATTTTGCCAGTGACATGCCAGGAGGTTTTGGACTTTCAGACTTATATAAAGTAGATATTACAAACGATGGTTTTGGAACTCCTATAAACTTAGGTGATAACTTTAATACAGAGCAAAGAGATACATTCCCATTTATTAGCAGCGATAACATGTTATATTATGCATCAGAAGGACTTACTGGTTTAGGTGGTTTAGATATATTTGTTGCAGACTTAAATCAAAATACTGCCTTTGATGGTATTGTCAATGTTGGTAAACCAATAAATAGCCCTAAAGATGATTTTGGCTTTATTATACATGGAATATCTAGAAAAGGTTTCTTTTCTTCTAATAGAGATGGAGGAAAAGGATTTGATGATATTTATGGGTTAACTGAATTAAAACAACTTCAACGTATTTGTACTCAATCTGTAATAGGAATTATTCGTGATAAAAATACCAATCAAATTATCTCAGGTGCTAAAGTAATTTTGCTAAGCGATGCTAATGAAGTTTTAGCAGAAGATATCTCAGATGATAATGGAGCATTTAAATTAGGGGAGATTGATTGTGAAAGAACTTATACTGCAAGAGCAACAAAAAATGGATATAGTATTGCTGAAAAAATTTTCACAAGTACTGCTGAGCTAGCATTAGAACTTGACCTTACTCTTAATATGTCGCCTATAATTACAGGTCCATCTGTTGCTATTGGAACAGATTTAACAACCCTGTTAAATTTAGAAAATATTAATTTTGACTATGATAAAAGTTTTATTAGACCAGACGCAGCTGCGATTTTACAACGAGTTGTTAACTATATGAATGAATACCCAACGGTTAAAATTGATGTGCGTTCACATACAGACTCAAGAGGTAGAGATTCCTACAACCAAAAACTATCTCAAAGAAGAAATAAAGCGACAAGAGAGTGGTTGATTAACAAAGGCGGTATTTCAAGTACTAGATTATCAGGTCAAGGATATGGTGAGTCAAGGTTGGTTAATGAGTGTTCTAATGGCGTTCCTTGTGGGGATGAAAAACATGAAAGAAATAGAAGATCTGAGTTTATAGTAGTTAGTAAATAAACCTTAATACTTAAGCAATAAAAAACCCATTTGTCTCAAGGCAAATGGGTTTTGTAATTTAAACTACAATAAATTAATTATCGTCGTTCCCTTCAATTTCATCTTCAACTTCTTGAGCAGCGTTTTCAATAGCATCACCAGTCTTTTCTGCAGCATTTTCAATAGCATCTCCAGCTTCTTCAAGATTGTTTTCAATATCCTCACCAGCTTTTTCAAGAGCTTCATTAGTGCTGTCTTTTGTAGTTTCTCTACAAGAAGAAATTGATACTACCATTGCTAAAGCAGCAAATGTTACAAGTACTTTTTTCATAATGTTTGGGTTAAGTGTTAATGGTGCAAAGGTAATAATTTTTCCTATTGAGGATTCTTTTCACTTAAATATTTCCAGTACCTTTTAGGTACATGTCTTACATGTAATTTCATATTTTTTCGTGATTTGATATTTGTGCTTTTAAAATAATTTTTCCATAAATTTTGATAGTCAAATTCTTCTAAAGTAAAATAATTACTGTTTTTTTCTGAAATATTAATTGAACGGTCAAGATCAATACAAATGGTTTCTACCGTTTTTAAATTATAATACAAACCATATTTTCGTTTTAAATCATAAATAATCCATCGTTGGTCTGCATACCTATTTTTAAAATGTTTCAAATTTAACGGCAATACGTTAAAGTCGGGTTCAATAGTAGCAAAGTAAATACCATCTTTCGTAAGTCTAAATCTCACAAAAGCATCCATACGGTGTTTTTCTCTTCGTACCATTTTTGCAACTTTAGAGGTTCTTAAAACATGTTTATTTCCATAGTCACCATCAATACTTTTTAAGCTCTTAAACGCATATCTTATATATTCAAGCAAGGTGTTTTCTATATCATCATATTCACTTAAAAAAGCACGATAAATGTTAGAAGTACCCGCTGACGAACATTTTTTTTTCAATCCTTTCCAGACTCTCTCTGCTTTTCTTTCTTCAGTAATAACTGTTTCACAAACCTCAAAAAAAGTATCTGTAGCAATGGTTGATTTACAGATGCTTACCTTATCAATTTTTCGTTCATAAACCTCAAAGACGCATGTTAAAAAACCTTCAAAACTCCCATCATATTTAAGTATGAAAATCATACGCTCAGGGGAAGATTAGAAGTGAAAAGGTTTAATTGATTACTATACGTTTTTGAAAATTTACTTTTTGATTCTTGTAAAATAAGTCCTTTTATTTGAGCAGCAGTCCTGTCTTTTGTTTCAAAATTTCTAGAATTACACACCATAAAATATTTTGCTCTGTTGAGCGCTATACCAATTGCCTTTAAATGTTCCCAATTTAATTTTCGAAACCTTCGAGCATTAATAATTTTATGGACACTCTTCATTCCAAGACCAGGAATTCTTGCAAGCATGCGTTTATCTGCTGTATTGACATCAATTGGAAAGTGCTGAAGATTACGTAAAGCCCAACTTAATTTTGGATCAACATCAGTATCAAGATTAGGATGTTCCTTATTCAAAAGCTCTCTTACATCAAATCCATAAAACCTTAGTAACCAATCTGTCTGGTACAATCTATTCTCTCTAAGTACAGGAACTTCAGTGCCAATGGAAGGTAACCGCTCGTCATAACTAATAGGAATGTATCCAGAATAATACACTCTTTTTAAATTATAATTTTTATAAAATTGAGCAGAGGTATACATGATTTCTGCATCTGTTTCTCCACTTGCACCTACAATCATTTGAGTGCTTTGACCTGCAGGCGCATAAATAGGGGTAGATTTTATAAGCTTCTTTTCATTCTTATATTGTATAATTTCATTTTTAACCTTTTCCATCGGTTTTATAAAATCTGCTCTGTTTTTATCCGGAGCTAATAATTTTAATCCTTTTACAGAAGGTATTTCAATATTAACCGAAAGTCTATCAGCATACAGCCCAGCTTCTCGCATCAACTCATCACTTGCCCCAGGGATTGACTTTAAATGGATATAACCGTTAAAATTTTCTTCCTCTCGTAATTTTTTTGCAACTGCAATAAGTCGTTCCATTGTGTAGTCTGCATCTTTGAAAATACCACTACTTAAAAAAAGACCCTCAATATAATTTCGGCGATAGAAGTTGATGGTTAAATCCACCACTTCTTGTACTTTAAATGCTGCGCGTTTGATGTCGTTACTTTTCCGAGTAACACAATAGGCACAGTCAAAAATGCAATGATTAGTCAAAAGTATTTTTAGTAGTGAAACACATCGACCATCCTCAGTGTAGGTATGACAAATACCCATACCACTGCTATCACCAAGACCTTTGTTTTTATTAGATCGTTTACTACCACTTGAAGAGCACGATACATCATATTTTGCTGCATCAGCAAGGATGTTTAATTTTTCTTTAATGCGTTCAAAATTCATAAATTAGTAATTTTTTCTTCGGAAATATTACAAAATTATGGAAATAATCCGTTAAGTGGGAAAAATTCCGAAGAAAAATTTGGATATATTCCAAAAAAAAGTATATTTGAATATGGAATCAAAACTTTCTATCGAAGCTCGAAGATTTAAAAAAATTAGAGAAGAGCAACATCACACCCAACAATCGTTTGCCGAATTACTGAAAATAGGAGCGACAACGGCAGATATTGAACGTGGTAAGACTAAAATTTCTGGTAAAATAGTGATGGAATTACTTAAACAATTTTCAATAAATCCTTTGTGGTTATTTGGAGAAAGCTATACTAAAGTTGTTAATATTAATGGGGGAGACGTTAGTCCTAAAGTAATTACACTTGATGTTAATCAAAATGATACGATTGCTTTAGTAAATCAAAAGGCAGCTGCAGGGTATCCACACAATATTCAAGATGTTGAATGGTATGAAACATTGCCGGCTTTTAACATTCCACTGCCACAGTATCGCAATGCAACGTATAGGGGTTTTCAAGTAGAGGGTGATAGTATGCTCCCTAATATTAGGCCTAATGAATGGGTATTAGGAAAAGCTGTTCCTAATGTTTCAGAAGCCAGTGATAGCAAAATTTATATAGTAGTATTGAATGATTCTGTTCTCGTAAAAAAATTACAAAAAGTACCTAATTCTCCCGAGAAAGTAAGGCTTATATCATTAAATCAAGAATACATTCCTATTGAAGTTGAGGTTAAAAATATTCAAGAATTATGGTTAGTGAATAGCAAGCTTACATTTGGGATTGACGAGCCTAATGAAAGCTCACTCTTAAGAGAGCTACAACAATCAATGGAAGAGTTAAAAGGGCAGATTAATAATTTAAACACTTAACTTAAATGCTATTAAAAAAAAAAGCGATTCTTATATAAGAATCGCTTTTCTCTTTTAAAAATGATAATTATTTTTTAATTATTATCATCTGTTTTGATTTTAACGTCGCCATTATCATCTGTTTTGATTTTAACTTCGTCACCATCAACTTCTTTGATTTTGACTTTATCACCACCGTCTTTCATTTCAATGTCGGCGTTATTGTCACGAGCGTCTTCAATAATAGTTTCAGCTTCAGTCTTTTTTTTATCTTCACAAGAGGTAAGTCCTATTGCGAATATGGCAACTGCCATTAAAATTATTTTTTTCATTTAATTGTTTTAAATGGTTATTAGTTGTCGTCTTCTCCTGTAATTGCATCTTCTACATCATCTGCAGCATCTTCGATCGCATCACCTGCATCGTCAATTGCATCTTCGATATCATCCGCAACATCGTCTGCATCATCAGTTACTTCTACTTCTATTGTTTCTTTTTTAGTATCTCTGCAAGAAACAAATGTTGTTCCAAGTACTGCTACTGCTGCTAGTGTTAAAAATATTCTTTTCATAATATATTGAGTTAAGGTTAATGTTAGTTTATTAAAAATTATTGTGATTAGTCATCATCACCTATTCTGTCTATCTCTTCATCAATTTCATCATTGACTCTCTCGTCAACTTTTTTTGCAGCACGTTCTAGAATGCCGTCATCGTCTGTGCTTTTTGCTTCTACTTCACGAATAACTGTTTTAGTTTCAGTTGTTTTTTCTCTACAAGAAGTTGTTGTAGCAAATGTAACAACTAATAATGTTAGGGATAAAATTATTTTTCTCATAATGATAGGTTAATGTTAAGAGTAGTACAAATGTAAATTTTTAACATTCTTGATATGATAATTTTATGATAAAACTTTCGTAAAGCATTCACAATTTTTCTGTACTTTATAAAGAAAAAATGTCCTTTAAATTATTATATTTTTCTTAGAAAAACTTCAAAAAAATAATACCAAGGAATGAATGGATACAAACCGTAAAGACTATTACAGAGTGCGTGATTTCTATATACATTAGTTAAATAATATGAATATTGAACTTGCTAAAATATCTCCAATAAGGGTATTCACAGGAACATATACATATATTTATTAAGAAGGAAATTTTTTGCAGTAGGAGTAAACTTCACTCGGGAAGAGGTAGTATCACCAGATTTTAATAATTATCGTAATTGAAACTTACAAAGAGCTATTACCTTTTAGACGGTATTTGAATAAAGCGGTGAAAGTATAAAATGTAACTATATTTTTCCCGTATATTCCATCACTACTTTTGTAGCCCCAGTATTACTATTAATCCAATGCCCAGAAATCATCCCAGTTTTACTTCGGAAATTTTTATCAATTACTAATTTGTCAAGTATTTCACTACATTCTTCCTTATTGCTAATCGAAAATAATCCAGCCAAAGAACGAAGCCTTTCCGCCTCAGGAAATTTTGAGTAATTACATCCTATTACAATAGGAACCCCAAAAGTTGCAGGTTCTAAAATGTTATGCAAACCGGTATTTCCCATCGCTCCACCCACATAAGCAATATCTGCATAACTATATATTTTAGTCAACAACCCTATAGTGTCAATTATGAATACTTGATTGTCTTCTATTTTCAAAGGGTCAGCATTTTTTGCAATATGCTCAGATAATGTTTCACTATATGAAATATTTTCAACCTTTAATTTATTTCGTAAACTCATCACTTTTGAGACTTCTATTTGGTGGGGAGCTACTATAAACTTTGTGGTTTTTGGAGCATTATTTATGTAATCAATAAGTACATCCTCATCTTCTGGCCACGTACTTCCGCAAACAATACATGTGGCATCTCCTTTAAATTTTTCTATAAAAGTAAGTGTATTGTCCATTTCAATTTGGTGTGATACACGATCAAACCTTGTGTCACCACTAACAGTACAGTTAGTAAAGCCTAGTTTTTTCAATAGTTTCTCACTATTTTGGTCTTGGAGAAAAAAATGGTTAAAAGCTGTAAGTGCTTTACGCATAAAATTTCCATAGGGTTTAAAGAAGAGTTGATTTTCTCTAAATACACCTGAGACTAAAAGAGTTTTAATGTTGTTACGTTTCAGCTGTGCTAAATAATTGGGCCAAAATTCATACTTCACAAATACTGCAAGCGATGGGTTTATAGCCTTAATAAATTGCTTTGCATTAGCCGTTGTATCCATTGGTAAATACGCAACAGCGTCTGCAATGGGCGTGTTTTTTTTATTTTCGTAGCCAGATGGTGAGAAAAAAGTTACAACCAATTTATGCTGCGGAAACTTTAATTTCATAGCTTCCATTATAGGTAATCCTTGTTCAAATTCGCCCAAAGAGGCACAATGAAACCATATTGTTTTATCGCCAAGTTTAATTTGAGTATTTAAAATAGCAAATGTTTTTTTTCTTCCTTGAACAAATAATTTGAGTTTAGGGACAACCCATTGCGCTACCCAAAGACCAGCAGAGATAATATATGTAAGTACGTTATAGATGATGCGCATAGGCTGCTAAATTACAAAATTGCGGTTTATAGTTTTCATCAACGACAATACTCTTTTGCATCTTGTATTTTAGTATTTTTGCATTTTAGAAATAAATAATAGGTTTTCTGACAAACGATATTAAATAGTTACCCCACTTACAGGGCGTTGAAGATGAAAAAAATACAAATGGTAGACCTTAAGGGTCAATATGCTGCAATTAAAGAGCGCGTAGACGCTTCTATTCAAGAAGTAATTGAGACAACTGCTTTTATAAATGGGCCAGAGGTAAAAGCTTTTCAAGAGGAATTAGAAAGTTATTTAGGTGTAAAACACGTTATTCCATGTGCTAATGGGACAGATGCTTTGCAAATAGCAATGATGGGTCTTGGTTTAAAACCTGGTGACGAAGTAATTACTGCAGATTTTACCTTTGCTGCAACTGTAGAAGTAATTGCTCTTTTGCAATTAACGCCTGTTTTAGTTGATGTTGATCCAGTAAACTTTAACATTGATATTGCTGCGTTAGAGAAAGCAATAACACCTAAAACAAAAGCAATTGTTCCTGTTCATTTATTTGGACTTGCGGCAAATATGGATGAAATAATGGAGCTTGCTGACCGCCATAACCTTTATGTAATTGAGGATAATGCACAAGGTATAGGTTCAAAATATACATCAAAAGATGGTACAAAGACAATGACAGGCGGAATAGGTCACGTAGGGTCTACGTCATTTTTCCCTTCTAAAAACCTTGGATGTTATGGAGATGGAGGTGCTATATTTACCAATGATGATGATTTAGCACATACTTTAAGAGGAATCGTAAATCATGGAATGTATATTCGCTATCATCATGATGTAGTAGGAGTAAATTCTAGATTAGATTCTATCCAAGCAGCAGTATTGCGTGCAAAATTGCCAAAATTAAATGAATACAATACAGCGCGTAGAAATGCAGCAAGAAAATACTCAGCAGCCTTTGCTGGTGTTGAACAAATTGTAACTCCTACTGGTTATTGTAATGCTGGAAATACAATTTGCGATACCTGTGATTGTCATGTGTTTCATCAATATACACTACGAATAATCAATTCAGATAGAGATGCACTAGTGAAGCATCTAAATGATAATGATATTCCTTGTGGAGTTTATTACCCAATTCCATTACACTTACAAAAAGCATATGCCGATTCTAGATATAATGAAGCTGACTTTAAAGTAACAAATCAATTAGTTAAAGAAGTTATATCATTACCAATGCATACAGAGCTTGATGATGACCAGATAGAATTTATCACTAAGACAGTGATAGATTTTGTAACAAAATAATTGTTACAAAAAATAATGCTCAAATGTAAATAAACTCATTTGGGCTTTTTTTGTGCCTTTTTTGCTCAAAAAAAGTAATTTCTGCTCATTTTTAGTCAATTAACAGTGGTTTAACGAAGGTTTAACTGTTTAATATTGGAATTGTTACTAGTGATTTGTTGTTTTGTAACCGTTGGAAAAACTCCAGTAAAATTAAAGTTATGAAGTTGATTAAAATTAGAAGAAAAACTAGAACTGAAAAAAGATTTTCACCTGCAATGGGTATTTTGACTGCAAATGTAACGTACGTTAAAAAAACAGTCTTAAGCATTCCAGTTAAAACATTACACAAGTATAGAGAAACCTATTATGGCGAAGTAAAAGATTGCGAAGATTGTAGAATAACAGCATAACGCAGCTTAATAAATT
Organism: Patiriisocius marinistellae; assembly: GCF_009014635.1. Lineage (GTDB taxonomy): Bacteria > Bacteroidota > Bacteroidia > Flavobacteriales > Flavobacteriaceae > Patiriisocius > Patiriisocius marinistellae. Next base: position 12,188 of record NZ_BKCF01000005.1, read on the forward strand.
AAAAATCCCGAATGAACATTTTGTTTCATTCGGGATTTTCAATTTTATGGTTATTGAGATTTTAGCTTATTTCAGCTTTGCTTGTGGTAACACCTCTATCAATTTTGCGCATTAAACCTTGAAGTACATTTCCTGGGCCTACTTCAACAAATTCCGTTGCACCATCTTTAATCATGTTCTGCATGCTTTGTGTCCATTTAACAGGTGCTGTTAATTGGAAAATCAAATTTTCTTGAATTTCCTTTGGATCTGTAACTGCAAACGTAGAAACGTTTTGATAAATTGGGCAAGCAGGTTCTGTGAATACTGTTTCTTTAATTGCTGCGGCAAGTTCTTCTCTAGCGGGTTCCATCAATGGACTGTGAAAAGCGCCACCTACAGGTAAAATTAATGCTCTTTTTGCGCCAGCTTCTTTTAAAGCTTCACATGCTTTTCCAACAGCTGCTATATCACCGCTTATTACTAATTGTCCAGGGCAATTGTAATTTGCGGCTACAACAATCCCATCTTGGTTTGCACAAATAGATTCCACCGTACTATCTTCTAATCCTAAAACAGCGGCCATAGTACTAGGTGTTGATTCACATGCTTTTTGCATTGCTAAGGCACGTTTGTAAACTAATTTTAACCCATCATCAAAAGCAATGGTACGATTTGCTACTAATGCCGAAATTTCTCCAAGTGAGTGACCTGCAACCATATCTGGTTTAAAGGCATCACCCATTACTTCGGCAAGGATTGTGGAGTGCAAAAATATTGCGGGTTGTGTAACTTTAGTTTCCTTTAGTTCTTCAGGTGTGCCTTCAAACATTATTTTGGTTATATCAAACCCTAAAATATCATTTGCACGTTCAAACATTTCTTTAGCTTTTGGCGAGGAATCAAATAGATCTTTCCCCATTCCTGTAAATTGGGCGCCTTGTCCTGGAAATACGTATGCTTTCATAGTTAGTTTTAGTTTTATAATTTGTAAAAATAATTAAACCTCTTTCAAATGAATGAAAGAGGTTCAAATAATTAATATTTCAGAAGAAAATAATATATGCTTCGGAAATATTAATGGGGAAAATAATTGTTTTTAATTAAACTTTTAGTGTTCCTGAAACACCTAAATCTTGTTTTTCTCCAGTAACAGCAGCTTTACCCATTTTAAACAAGCTCACTAATGCATTACTTTTTGAATCCCAATAAGCGGCTTCCTTAGGAGCAAATTTTATCGCTGTAATCTTTGGGTCATTAACACCTTCAAACCAAGCATCATCGGTGCTGCTATATAGCTCTTTAATTATATCTTTATCTCTAAAAATACCTGCATTTCCATAAACACTCAAAAACTTCATGTTTTTATTACCGTTGTAGAATAATTGGGTTTCACTATTTGCAGCAATATTTTTATTGTGCTCACTGTTTGCGTTACTTAAAAACCAGATGCTACCATCTTCTTCTACTTTTTTAGTAGACATTGGTACAGCATTAAGTGGCTTTTCGCCCAAGTTAGTGACCATCATTGCAAAATCAACTGCTTCAGCAATTTGTTTAATTTTATCTTTCGCGTCTTGATTATATAGGTTTTGTGTGCTCATAGTTTTTTATTTTTAATAAAGATACTACGAGGATTAGTTACTTTGCGCTAAGAAATTACTAAACTAAAACGAATGTTTTGTTAAAAATTAAATACGCTCCCATGTCTCATAAGTAAAGGCATATTTATGCTTTTCGTCTTTCTCGTGTTTTTCTTTTAAAACTAACTCCCATTGAGTTTTATCAAATTCAGGGAAATAAGTATCAACTTCAAAAGTGCCATGAACTCTAGTAAGTTCAATACGGTCAGTAACCTCTATGCCCAATTTATATATCTCGCCACCACCTATTATAAAAGGAGTGGTATCGATTGAAGCTTTAATCAATGCTGCATCAATCGAGTTTACAACAATAACATCTTGTTCGCGACCTTCAGGAACTTTTGGAGTGTACTTTTTACTTCGTGTAATAATAATATGCAATCTTCCGGGTAAGGGTTTAGGGAAAGACTCAAACGTTTTACGCCCCATGATCATAGGGTGTCCCGTAGTAAGTTTCTTAAACCTTTTAAAGTCGTCTGGTAAATGCCAAACTAAATCGTTGTCTTTACCAAGTTCATTATTCTCGCCAGCGGCCGCTATTATTGTAATCATCCTTGTTCTGGGGGTAGTTGGTTAGGGTTGTTCTTTTTAACTCTAGGAAGTTCTGATTTTGTGTCGCGGGTCATTTCTTTGAGCGCGTCTTGTTCTTTTGCAATTTTATTTTCTCTAACAGTAACTTCTTGCATTGCTTGTTTTTTAAGTTCGGCAACGCGTACTTCTTGTTTTGCTTTTAGTTTTTCTAATTGTTTGTCTTCCCATTCTTTGTCCATAAATTTATTAGTGATAAATACATTGAAAAGATGAATTAGAAATATAAAGACCCAAATTAATATTGCAAAAATCCACCAATCGTTTGGTAAAATATCTTTACCTACGTTAAGAATATTCAAAACAATAATTAAAACCGAACCTGCTAGAAAGGCCACAAAATGCCGCATCAGTTTTTTCTTTTGGGCAATACGACGACGGGCATAATCATACTGCTCGCGTGATTCAGAATCAATTCTTTCTTTATTTTTATTTTTTGAAAACATAGTTGGTTACCTTTATAGTTGGTATAATATATAGTAAAAGTACCCAATTTTAACAATTTTGCCTATCGCTTTATGGAAGATTTAAGAAATGAATTCCCAGCATTACAAGGTCAAACTTATTTAAACACAGCAAGCTCTGGACTACTTTCTAAGACCCTTTACAGGTGGAGGGCAGCTCATGAAAAGGAGCTATTAGAAAACGGAGCCAACTTTACAATCCGTAAAAAAATTCCTGAGGATACACGCCAAGCAGTAGCTCAATTTTTTGACGTAAAAGTAGATGAGGTGGCATTAATTCCTAATTTTTCATTTGGTTTTAATTCGGTTTTAGAAGGGTTGTCAAAGGGGCAAAAAGTGTTAATGCTTAAAAATGATTATCCGTCACTGCGATGGCCCATTGAAACACGTGATTTTAATGTGTGTTATGCTGAAATTTCTGAAAACCTTGAAGCAAATATTTCCGAAGCCTTTGAAAAACACCGTCCAGATATTTTTGTGTTCTCAATTGTGCAATGGTTGAGTGGTGTAAAAATGGATTTTAATTTTTTAAAAGAATTAAAGGCACATTACCCTAATGTGTTATTTATGGCAGATGCTACACAGTATTTAGGGACAGAATATTTTAGTTTTGCTAATAATGCAATTGATGTTGTAGCTGCAAGTTGTTATAAGTGGCTGTTAGCAGGCTTCGGAAATGGAATAATGCTGGTAAAACGCGAAGCACAAGAAAAAATTTATCCAGCGACTATAGGTTTTAATGGTGCCGAAACGTTTGAAAGTAATGCAGAAGACACAAAATTTAATAGGCATTTTGAACCAGGCCATCAAGACACTTTTAACTGCGGAAGTCTTCATCAAGCAATCCTCCAAGCCGAAAAATATGGAATTGATGCTATAGCAAATAAAATTAATGTGCTTAAAAGTACTGCTATAGAAGGATTAAGTGGATTAGGGTTGCTTACTTCAATGACAGCAAATCGATCAACTCACTCCTCAATTATTAATTTTAAAGGGGATGGTGTTCTATTTCAGAAATTAAAAGAAAAAAATATTATATGTTCCCTTCGTGGTGGAGGCATAAGGGTAAGTTTTCATTATTATAACGACCTAGATGATGTTGCCAAATTATTGGATACATTAAAAAAGGAGTTATGAAAAATATTTTATGGGTTTTTATTTTGCTACTAACGATACCTGCATCTTTTGGTCAAGGAGCTATTGATGGTTTTTTCAAAGAAAAGGGTAGTGGTTCTATAGTTTTGGGAGCGGGATTTGAGGATACAAAAAATTATTTTGCGGGTAATACGCGTACAGACATAAGTAGATCACTTTATTATGGTAGTCTTTTTGGCGCTTATGGCGTTACAAATAATTTTGATGTCAATGTTTCTGTACCTTTTTTAAGTAGTAATGATAATACAAGCTTCCAAGATATTTCAATTTATGCTAAATATAAAGTAGCAACTTTTGAAAAAAACAACTTTAAATATGATGTAGGAGTTGCTGGGGGATTTTCAACTCCTTTAACAGATTATGATGTGGGTGGTCTCAATGATATAGGGCAGCAAGCCACTGTTGTAAGTGGTAGAATATTGATACATGTGACGTATGATTTTCAATGGTTTGCTACATTACAAACAGGTTATGCTTATAAATTTGATGAAGTCCCCGAAAGTTTGTTAACTACACTAAAGCTAGGAAAGGCAACCTCAAAATGGTATTATGATGTTTTTTTTGATTATCAGCATTCCTTTGGCGGGATTGACTATTTAGGTACACCTCAACCACAAAATTTTAAAGAATTTGGGGTAGATTTCAAAAAAGTGGGTGGTACAGTATTTCATTCTTTCAATAAGCAATGGGGTGGTTATTTAAGTTTAGGTTATGTTATCAATGGTCGAAATGTTTTTCAAGGTCCAAGTTATGGAATAGGTGCAGTTTATAATTTTAAGCGTGTAAAATAAAATTGTTTACTTCGGAAATTTTAATTTCATAAAACTCCTTTTTAATATTAAAAGAGTAGTTTTATTGCATAGAAATTTTGAAAATGAAAATAGTAGTTACTGGAGGTTTAGGTTTTATAGGCTCTCATGTAGTTGTTGAATTGCAACAAAAAGGATTTGAGGTTGTTATTATCGATAACCTATCAAACGCCGATAAAAATGTGCTTAATGGTATTGCCGAAATTACTGGTATCACTCCCGTTTTTGAAGAACTAGACTTGCGAGATAAAGACTCTGTTGTTGATTTCTTTTCTAGATATACTAAAATTGATGGCGTAATACATTTTGCTGCTTCAAAAGCAGTGGGCGAAAGTGTTGAAAATCCATTATTGTATTATGAAAATAACTTGAATACGTTAGTTTATGTATTACAAGAAATGCAGAAAAAGGAAAACGCTAATTTTATATTCAGCTCCTCTTGTACCGTTTATGGACAGGCAGATATAATGCCTATAACAGAAAACGCACCAGTAAAACCAGCCGAATCTCCCTACGGAAACACAAAGCAAATAGGGGAGGAGATTATTAAAGATGTTTGTAACGTAACACCTAGTTTAAAGGCAATTGCTCTTAGATACTTTAACCCAATTGGAGCTCATAAAAGTGCAATTATTGGTGAATTACCAATAGGTACACCACAAAATTTAGTTCCATACATTATGCAAACCGCAACTGGACAACGAGAACAACTTTCTGTCTTTGGAGATGATTATCCTACGCCAGATGGCACAGCAATACGAGATTATATTCATGTAGTAGATCTAGCTAAAGCACATGTTGTGGCGCTTGAAAAATTATTAAAGAATGATATGCAATCTAATTTTGATTTTTTCAATATTGGAACCGGAAAAGGAAGCTCAGTAATTAAAGTTGTAAATACTTTTAAAAAAGTAACAGGAACTAATTTAAATTATAAAATAGTTGCTCGCCGTAAAGGTGATGTTGTTGAAGCGTATGCAAATACAACAAAGGCGAAGAGTATTTTAGGTTGGCAAACCGAGTTAACATTAGAGGATGCATTAGCTGATGCATGGAGGTGGGAGCAGAAAATTAGTTCTTAAATTATAATTTCATTCTGTTTTAATCAATAATAGTTTAGTTGTTTAAAAAACCTTTTATATGGATTACTTTTTAATAATTACAGTATTGGTTTTTTTGGCTGCAGCATTTGGATATACAAATGTTCGGTTTTTGAAGTTACCTAATACAATTGGATTAATGTTGATTACTATTTTATTCACTTTTGCGGTGTTTATTTTAAGTTATATTGACGATTCTTTATTAAACGCAGAACGATATATAATAACACAGATTGATTTTAAAAAAGTATTGCTAGATATTATGCTTAGCTTTTTACTTTTTGCTGGTGCATTACATACAAATTTTGACGAGTTAAAAACACAAAGATGGCCAGTGCTTTTGTTTTCCACAGTAGGAGTAATTGTTTCAACATTCTTAGTGGGAACAGCTATGTTTTATGTGTTACAAATTTTAAGCTTTAATATAGAGTTTATACATTGTTTGTTATTTGGGGCTTTAATCTCTCCAACAGATCCAATTGCAGTATTAGGAATTTTAAAAAAGGCGGGAGTTCCTAAAAAATTAGAAGCTAAAATTGTAGGAGAGTCTCTATTTAATGATGGTGTAGGAGTAGTTGTTTTCTTAACTATTTTTCAAATTGCAGAATTAGATAAAAATGGCACAATAAATCCAATGGATGTGGTGGTATTGTTTTCTCAAGAAGTTTTAGGCGGAATATTATTAGGACTACTATTAGGGTATATAACATATAGACTTTTAAAATCAATTAACGACTATGACATTGAGGTCATAATTACTCTTGCAACAGTAATGGTTGGAACTGCTATAGCTCAAAAACTTCATCTTTCAGCACCATTAGCTATGGTTACAGCAGGGCTTTTTGTAGGTAATGATATAATTCGTCAGAGGTCAATGTCTCACACTACAGAAACCTACGTTGATAAATTTTGGGAGCTAATAGATATTTTATTAAACACCATCCTTTTTGTATTAATAGGTATGGAAATACTAGTCCTTACTTTTTCATTAAATTACATTATTGCTGGATTTTTGGCAATTCCAATAATATTAGCATGTCGCTATGTGTCCTTACTCTTACCAATTAGTATCTTCAGAAAAAAATTAAAATTTATACCTAAAACCAACTTAATAATGACTTGGGGTGGACTTAGAGGAGGTATTTCTATAGCACTCGCACTAGGATTGACAGAAACAATGGAGCGGGATTTATTTGTTGTAATTACATATGTGGTTGTTGTGTTTTCAATTTTGGTTCAAGGACTTACGGTAGGTGCTTTGGTGAAACGAGTGCGGGTAAAATATATGCATGAAATAGAAAATTAGTCATTTATTATAAAATTGCCTTAGCAATTTTTAAAGTAGTTATCTTTGCACTATGGAAGAAACTACAGTACAACATAAAGCTGGATTTGTAAATATTATAGGAAACCCTAATGTGGGTAAAAGTACCTTAATGAATGCCTTTGTAGGCGAACGACTCTCTATAATTACTTCAAAAGCACAAACCACACGTCATAGAATTTTAGGAATTGTAAATGGTGATAACTTTCAGATGTTACTTAGCGACACTCCAGGAATTATAAAACCTGCGTATGAGCTACAATCAAATATGATGGACTTTGTAAAAAGTGCGTTTGAAGATGCAGATGTATTACTTTACATAGTTGAGCTTGGAGAAAAGGAGTTAAAGGATGAGGCGTTTTTCAACAAAATTAAAGCAAGCAAAATTCCCGTTTTATTATTACTTAATAAAATTGATAAAGGGAATGAAGTGTTGTTAAAAGAAGCTTTAGAACATTGGGGAGAAAAAGTGCCTAATGCAGAGATTTTTGCGATATCTGCTTTACAAAACTTTGGCGTAGCCGAAGTCTTTACTCGTATTATAGAACTGCTTCCAGACTCACCTCCATTTTATCCTAAAGATCAATTAACAGATAAGCCAGAACGGTTTTTTGTAAACGAAACTATCCGAGAGAAAATATTGATTCATTATAAAAAAGAGATTCCTTATTCTGTAGAGATTGATACAGAAGAGTTTTTTGAAGATGAAGATATTATTCGTATTAGAGCTGTGATTATGGTGGAGCGTGATTCTCAAAAGGGGATTATCATTGGTCACAAAGGGGAAGCTATCAAACGCGTGGGGATTGAAGCAAGAAAAGACCTTGAAAAGTTCTTCGGAAAACAAATACACTTGGAAACATATGTAAAAGTGAATAAAAACTGGAGAAGCGATGTGAGACAGTTGAGGCGTTTTGGGTATAATAACAAAGGATAGTTAATTTTTATTCCTTGTCAATCTTAGTTTATTTTAAAATTAGGTTGCTAGTATTAGTTTAATTTTCTTCAAAGTATACTTTGAAAGTTTTTGATTTACTAAAGTTTAAATCTATTTATATGCTTCTCCCAATAATTCTATTTGTTCTACTCGTTATTTTTGCTATCTACGCGTTTAGTACTTTAAAAAGCAAGGCTGTGCAAAAATTTCCGAAGGAATGGGACAAAGCATTGTTAAATCGTGTGCAGTTTTATAAAAATCTATCTGAGGAAAAAAGAAAGGTTTTCAAAAAACGAATGATGGCTTTTTTAAGTGAAATCAATATTGAAGGTGTTAAAACACAAGTAACAGAAGAAGATAGAATGCTAATTGCTGCAAGTGCAGTAATACCCGTTTTTGGATTTGGTGATTGGCGTTACAATAACTTGAGTAGCATACTCATTTATCCAGATAATTTTACTGAAGATTTAGAATTTACAGGCTAGGGTAATCAACGCATGATTGCAGGTCTGGTAGGAACGGGACGGTTTGAAAAGCAAATGATCTTGTCAAAAAGAGCAATTCATCATGCATTTGAAAACAACACAGACAAGCACAATACACCCGTACATGAGTTTGTGCATTTGCTTGATAAGCTTGATGGTGAAACAGATGGCATTCCAGAACGCTTGTTGGAACATAAGTATATCATACCTTGGACAAAATTAATGCATGATGAAATGGAGTCCATTAATAATAATGAAAGCGACATTAGAAAATATGGAGGAACAAATCAAGGCGAATTCTTTGCGGTTGTAAGCGAATATTTTTTTGAACGTCCAGACCTCTTTGAAAAAAAACATCCAGAATTATACCAGATGCTTGTGAGGTGCTTTCAACAAAAACCTTAAAAATATGTTGTTTAGCTTTTAAACATAGCATACATATTGAGTTTTTTCTAATGAATAATATTTCCGAAGAAAGTCAGAATAATCTTTAATTTCGCTTACATTTTTAGCTTTATAAAGTTTAAGTAGAACTACCTGTTATACATGGTTTTTCTGTCAAATAAAGAGTATTTTTGCAAACTATTAAATTTGATGAATTATGAGTATAGTTGCTATCGTAGGACGCCCTAATGTGGGAAAATCTACTTTTTTTAATCGGTTGATACAAAGGAGAGAAGCCATTGTTGATGCTGTGAGTGGGGTTACACGAGACCGCCATTATGGGAAAAGTGATTGGAATGGGAAAGAATTTTCTGTGATTGATACTGGAGGTTATGTGAAAGGTAGTGATGATGTTTTTGAAGCCGAAATAGATAAACAAGTAGAACTTGCCATTGATGAAGCTGATGCTATTATCTTCATGGTAGAAGTAGAAGCGGGAGTTACAGGAATGGATGAGGAAGTAGCCCGTTTACTTAGAAAATCTAAAAAGCCTGTCTTCTTAGCCGTTAATAAAGTGGATAATGGACAGCGTGCTCAAGATGCTGTTGAGTTTTATTCCTTAGGTTTTGAGAATTTTTATACTATTTCGAGTATTAATGGAAGTGGGAGTGGAGAGCTGCTGGATGATTTAATAAAAGCATTGCCAGAGCAAGAACAAAAAACTGAAGATGCATTACCACGTTTTGCTGTAGTAGGAAGACCTAATGCTGGAAAATCATCATTTATAAATGCTTTAATTGGTGAGGAGCGTTACATAGTAACAGATATTGCGGGAACAACAAGAGATAGTATTGATACAAAATACAACCGTTTTGGGTTTGAGTTTAATCTTGTTGATACTGCAGGAATTAGAAAAAAACGAAAAGTTAAAGAAGACTTGGAGTTTTATTCTGTAATGCGAAGTGTACGCGCTATAGAACATAGTGATGTTATTATTCTTGTTTTTGACGCCGAACGTGGATTTGACGGTCAAGTACAAAAAATATTTTGGCTAGCACATCGCAACAATAAAGGTGTTGTAATACTGGCTAACAAATGGGATTTAATTGAAAAAGATACTAAGAGCGCTAAGGAATTTGAAACTTATATTCGTCGACAATGTGAACCTTTTACAGATGTGCCTATTGTTTTTATGTCAGTTTTAAACAAACAGCGCATTTTCAAAGCTATTGAAACAGCTGTTGAGGTTTATGAGAATAGAAGTAAGAGGATAAAAACGAGTGAGCTAAACGATACGTTGTTGCCAATTATTGACAGAACGCCACCTCCACAGCACAAAGGAAAATATGTAAAAATTAAATACATTACACAATTGCCTACACCGCACCCGTGTTTTGCGTTTTTTGCAAACTTGCCTCAATATATAAAGGACCCATATAAGCGTTATCTTGAAAATCAATTACGTAAAGAGTTTGATTTTAATGGTGTACCTGTAACTGTTTATATTCGTAAAAAATAACTGTGCGTTTCATTGCTATTATAGTCTCTTTTTTATGTGTTGTTTTTTTTATGAGTTGTAATAATATAGCCGAAAAAAACAACAACGAAGTCCTTGATGCCTCCAAAAAAATAAATATTAGTCTTGAAAAAGCAAACATTGAAAGCCAAAGCGTTAATGATGCTACCTTACAAATAGCAATCAAAGAATACCCTTTATATTCAACACAGCTAATTCAAGTTTCAAAGGCAAGTGAACAATTAAGGTTAGTAATTGACTCATTAAAATCTAACGGACTTGAATTAAGTGAAAACTATCAAGAAATGAACGGTTCAAAGTATTATGATACGTTGTTTTTTGAAGGGGATAATATTTCAGAAAAGGGCCAAACTCTAGTGAGTGCTATCGAAAATTATAGACATACGCTACGTTCAAATTTTAGGGATAGGATGCCTCAATTTATAAAAACGGTCCAACCACTTTTTACAACTCACAGTATTAATGGTAAATTATGGCTTGTATATCATTTTAAAGGATTCTCAACAATTACAACAATTACAAAACTCACTCAAATAGAGGCAGATATAGTGCAAACCAATAATAGACTGGTTGATATGATATCTCAAATGTAACATTAGTTTAGATAGCTTGTTTGTTTTATATCGCGGCAACAATTATTTGTTTAAACCGTTGTTTTATAGTCAATCAAAAATCAATCGCATGCGCTTACTAACCTTAACGCTATTTTTTTTCACATCCATAATATTTGCTCAAGAGTTTATTATTGAGGGTTCCCTTACAGATGCACAAAGTGGTGTTCCTCTAGAATCTGCAACAGTCTATGCAGAGAAAATTCAAGATTCAACCTTAGTAACATATACTATAAGTGATCAAAATGGATATTTTAAATTAATTGGGAATTCTGGAGCAAAAGAGGTAAATGTCAATATTAGCTTTATAGGTTATGAAGGTTACTTGAAAAAAGTTTCAATAAAAGATAGAATTGTAAACTTAGAAAATATAAAAATGTTGCCTTCTTCTGAAAAACTAGACGGTATAACCATCACCGCAAAGCGAGCACCTGTAACAATCAAAAAAGATACATTAGAGTTTAACGTAGCATCTTTTAAAACTAAGAAAGATGCAAATGTAGAGGATCTTTTAAAAGAACTTCCTGGCGTTGAGGTAGACAGTGAAGGGAATATTACTGTTAATGGAAAACCAGTAAATAAAATTCTAGTAAACGGGAAACCATTCTTTGGAGATGACCCAACCATTGCCACCCGAAATCTTACTAAAGAGATAGTTGATAAAATTCAAGTAACAGATACAAAAACGGATAGCGAAGCATTTGCTGGAGAAGCTGGTGATGATGAAAATAAGACCATCAATATTACAATTGATGAAGAAAAAAATAAAGGAATCTTTGGAAGAGTTGCAGCTGGAGGAGGTACTGATGAAAGGTTTGAATATGCAGGGCTAATTAATTATTTTGATAATGAATTAAGAGTAAGTGCGCTAGGAGGTGGTAATAATACAAATTCGCCTGGGTTTAGCTTTGGAGAATTAGATAAAATGTTTGGTGGCGCTCGGTATGTTTCTATGAACAGTAACGGGGCTATTAATTACGGAGGGCGCAATTTTGGAGGAGGACAAGGAATTACAAACTCAAGAGTAGGTGGTGCTAATTTTGCAGATGAGCTGGGTAAAGAGACAGAAATTTCCGCAGACTATTTTTATTCAGCATCAAATTCGTTTAATAACGAAATTAGAAATAGAGAAAATATCCTTCCAGATGATAGGTTTATTTCAAACAGTGCTTCAAGTTCAAAGAGTGAAACTGATGGTCACAATGTAAATGTCTCATTCAAAACTGAAATAGACAGCACATTTCAGATTGAAATAAGACCCCAATTTAATTATAGTAAGGGGGTAAGTGCATATAGTGATACTGAAACTTCTAGTAGATTAAACGGGGATATAACAAACCAATCAAGCACTAATAGATTAAGTGAGAGCAAAAATTCTTCTTTTGAAAATAGACTAGAACTCACAAAAAAATATGGTGCTAATGGCGGGTTTTTTAGAATACGATTTAATAACGATGTTTCTAAAGATGAAAATGATGACGAGCTGCAAAGTAATACAGAGATTTTTGGCGATGACCCTAATACCATTATAAGAAATCAACGCACTGACGGTGAACAAAAGAATAGTGGGTTTGAGGTACAAACAAGATTAAGGTATCCTATATTTTCAAAAAAATTGTACCTTGAAGGTACATATACTTACGAAACTGATGACAGAGAGGATAAACAGAGTGTTTTTGATTTTGATGAAGGTACTCAAACCTATGGTCTATTTAATATTGAGCAAAGCACAGATTTTAATAACAAAAATAAGAGTTCTAAACCAGAGATTGGGTTGACATTTAGAGGCGAAAACTTTAATATTTCAGCAAATGTAGGATACGTCTCTAGAAAATTAGAGAGTGATGACCAAGTAAGGAATGTAACTTTTAAAAATGACTTTGACGCCATCGAAGCAGGGCTGAGGTCAAGCTATTCCTTTACTAAAAAGCTTCACAGTTGGATGGGGTATAGGCTAAGTAACAACGCACCTTCAGTGGGGCAGTTGTCGCCTTATGTGAATGTTACAAACCCACTTAACATTAGGACTGGAAATCCAGATTTAAAACCTACAAACCGTCATAGCATTTATGCTGGAGTGAATAATTATGATTATCAAACCAAGTCTGGGTTTTTTGGTTATTTAAATGGTAGTTTGAGTAACGATAATGTAGTTTCAAAAACCACAACAGATGAAAATTTTGTTAGAACTACAACATTTACAAATGTGGATGGCGTTTATGATTACAACGCAAATCTAGGGTGGAATAAATCAAAACAATTAGATAGTATTCGCACCGTTAAATTAAATTTAGTTTTAAATTTCTATGGAAATAAAACCGTCAATTTTAATAATGAAATTCAATATGATAGTCGTACAATAACTTTTAGTCCCAAAGTAGGAATAGGTTTTACTTGGAAAGATTTATTTACAATAGAACCAACATACTCAATTAGTTCAAGTAAAAATACATTTGATCTTGTCGCTTTTGAAGATGAGACATACTTACAGCATACTTTAGAATTGGAAACTAATTTTACATATCCTGAAAGGTTTGAGTGGAACAATGATATTAATTATAATTATAATCCAGACGTTGCAGATGGTTTTCAAAAAAGTGCTGTTTTTTGGAACACCTCAGTTTCATATTCAGTCATCAATAATAAAGGGTTGTTAACCCTAAAAGCATACGATTTGCTAAACCAGAATACAAATGCTCGCCGCACCTCCACAGCAGATTATATTCAAGATATTCAAAGCACCGTATTACAACGATACTTTATGCTAAGCTTTAGTTATAAGTTTAATACTTTAGGCAAGAAGGGTGAGACTGATGATAATGGCTGGTGGGATTAATATTGAATAGTGAAAAATATAGATAGGCGGTTTCTTTTTAAATGATTTATAATTTTAAAGAGTTGAGGGATTTTTTGAATGGACTTTTTACTTCGGAAATTTGACTACGGGAAGCAAGTACAATTTATTAAAATTTGTTGACACAATTTAAAATTAGAATCAAAGTCACCACTTATTTTTAATCAACCACCGCCACTTTTTTTGAAGTAGTTTATTTTATAATTGACATAGGTTTTTTTGAGTACTATTTAGTTAAAATTACCAGCCTCCAGAAGCTCCTCCGCCTCCAAAGCCACCTCCACCGAAGCCTCCGCCAAAACCACCTCCAAAGCCTCCGCTTGAAGAGCCGCCACCAAAACTCCCACCTCCAAAGCCACCAGTACGGCCCATGTTTGAAAGTATAATAATGTCTAGTAAACTACTTCCTGTACTTGATCCATTACCACCTTTTCCTCCTCGTCCATTTTTCTTAGAGCTTAGTGCAATTACAAATACAATAAAAAGGAAAATTAAAAAGAAAATTACTTGAGGAGGAATGCCGCCTTCATTTGAGAAGTCACGTTCTTCTTTAAATTCTCCATTAAGTGCCGCAAAAATTGAATCTGCTGCTTGGTCAAGTCCACCATAAAAATTCCCTGCTTTAAATTGTGGTACCATTACACGGTTTATAATACGCTCAGCCATTAAATCTGTAATACGGTATTCAATACCATAACCCGTATTAATATCAACATGTCGATCATCTTTAGCTAATAATATTAAAATACCATTGTCTTCATCTGCTTGACCAATGCCCCATTTTTGTCCCCACTTTGCTCCTAAAAACGAAATATCTTCCCCTTTAGTGGTGCTAATAATGGCGACGACTATTTGGGTTGAGGTAGAATCTGCATATCTAACTAATTTTTGTTCAAGTGAACTTTTCTGCGAAGGTGTCAACAAATTAATATAATCATACACAGATGTCTGCTCCTTAGGAACAGATGGGATTTCAAATTGCGCCACTACATTTCCACTCATTAATAAAGAAAGAGTAAAAAGTAAAGCAGAAATATATGTTTTAATTTTGTTCAAATTATTGTTGATTAATACTCAAGTAAACAAGTTTAGTTTATTGTGAAATCAGCGATTTATCCCACTGATATATCATCTGGTAATTCATTAACATCTCCAGATTTATAAGGGAAGTACTTTTTTAATTGTTCCCCAGCTTTTATAATTCCATCGACAAGGCCTTGGGCAATATTTCCTTTCTTAAAATGGTCAATAATGACGTCTTTAGTGCTTTCCCAAAAATGTGGTGATACTTTATCATTGATGCCTTTATCTCCCATAATAACAAGTGTTCTGTCTTCAACGGCAACATAAATAAGTACACCGTTGCTATGCTTTGTGTTATTCATGTGTAGAATATCAAAAATCTCTGCAGCTCGATCAAAGGCATCAATTATTGAAGTAGCTTCAAGATGTACGCGTATTTCTCCACTGGTATTCCCTTCAGCAATACGAATAGCATTAATAATACTAGCCTCGCCTTCAGCTGTTAAAAAATCTTCTACTTTTGACATTAGCGGTGTTCTTTAATTATTTAAAATATTATTTTCTTCTGAAATATATTTCAATTTAATTTTTCGTTTTAAATGTTTCAATTACTTTTTTAATATCGCTTTCTGCTTTCACGCTTTCTGAGAGATATGTTCCAACAAATATAAAGTAGCCTCCATCTTCATTAAATAAGATTACTTGATACATTTCTTCGTTCTCAGTATTGTCATTTTTAGCATAAAGTGCGTAACCATCTATAGAGTCTAAACTAATATCTTCAACTCCCTTTTCTTTAATTAAAGAATAAGTATCTGGATAGCTATTTAACCTTGAGATGCAAAACTTTTTTTTATCTCTGATTTCTACTTCGGCGTATGATTTATCTATTATTAACGTAGCCTTATCTTCACTTTCAGTAGGTGTTTTTAAATCTCTGTTAAAAAACATAGCATTTCCAATTACCGAGTTAAACTTTAGAGCACCAACTGTTTCATCTACAGTAAAGGCTAATGTTTCTCTAGGGGATAATGCTAAATCATTATCTATATACGCTGAAAGTACACTTGCTTTTATCGACTTTCCAGCTGCAATATCTTCTTGTAAATGCATGCCATTAATCAACATTGTAAATTCATTATTTCCATAAATCAACATTTCTTT
The DNA here is from genome assembly GCF_009014635.1 of Patiriisocius marinistellae. Classification (GTDB taxonomy): domain Bacteria; phylum Bacteroidota; class Bacteroidia; order Flavobacteriales; family Flavobacteriaceae; genus Patiriisocius; species Patiriisocius marinistellae. The sequence continues at coordinate 28,245 of NZ_BKCF01000005.1, forward strand.
TGAAAATACTAAACCATTAGCAGATTGATCTAACTCAATATATAGGCCATCATATCCAGCAATTTTAATTTCTTTTTTGCTTTTCAACTCCATACCCTGTTTTTCTAACATTTCCGTAGTAAATCCATTTTTTACTTCTGGATAAGGCCCTGGAATTTCCATAGTCATTATCATCATTGTTTGATCTTCAGGATTTGCCAATCCTTTAAAGTTTGTGGACTGTTCAAAAGTTGTAGGTGGTATGAGGTAAATGTTTGTTCCCTCAATTAAAACATGTTTTTCTGTGATTGACGTAGGTAACTCTTGTGCATAGCAAAAATTAGTCAATAAGGACAGCCATATTAAAATTTGAAAACTTTTAAACATTGATGATATTCTTTAAAAACTATTTGCTAAAATCAAACTCCACATTAGGAGCAACATCACTACCTTCTTTTGCTTTGAAATAGGCTATTTGATCAAATTTCCCAACAAAATTATTTATCATATTATTTGGAAAAGTTTGAATGTGCTTATTAAATGGTCTTGCGCTTTCGTTAAAACGATTACGCTCCACATTGATTCTGTTTTCAGTGCGCTCTAGTTCGTTGATGAGTTCTTTAAAATTTTCATTAGCTTTTAAGTCTGGATAACGTTCAAATACTGCAAGTAATCTTGATAATGCTCCAGTCATGTTTTCTTGAACCTGTTGAAATTGCGCCATTTTCTCAGGTGTAATGTTTGTTGGGTCTATTGTTATTGAAGTTGCTTTGCTTCGAGCTTCAATAACCTTAGTCAATGTTTCTTGCTCAAATTCAGCATATCCTTTTGCCGTATTTACAATATTAGGAATAAGATCAGCTCTACGCTGGTAAGCACTTTCAACATTACCCCACTGTGCTGTTGCATTTTCTTTGAGATCAATTCCAGTGTTGTAAAATTTAGGTCCCATTGTAAACCCTATAATAGCAAGAATAGCTACGACTGCGATAATAAAAATGAGTGATTTTTTCATGATTTGTATTTTATAGTTGGTTTTTTATTTTAAGTAATTCTGCTTTAACACTGGATAGTTTTCTAATGATTTCAAAATTATCTAGCGTTTTCTTTTTATTTTCTTTTAAATGGATTTTAGCACCCTCAAGAGTAAACCCTCTTTCTTTAACTAGGTGATAAATTAATTCCAGATTTTTAATGTCGGCTGGTGTAAATTTTCGATTTCCTTTAGCGTTTTTTTTAGGCTGTAATACATCAAATTCCTTTTCCCAAAAACGAATCAAACTATTATTCACGCCAAAAGCAGTGGCTACTTCGCCAATATTATAATATAGCTTTTCAGGTAAATTTATGTGCATTGTTTAATAGGTCATGTTTAGTTGTTAGGCAGTATTTAAAGCTTTGAAAATCTGTAAAGATCATTTTTAAAATGTCCTTTCAATAATTTTAGATAAAGTTCAATCAAATTTAAATGAAACACTAATCTAAACTTTGATTTTCCGCTTGAGATTTCTTTAATATATCTGCAAATTCTTCGGGGCTTAAATTTCCGTAGTAAAAGTTAATAGGATTTATGCGTTCTCCATCTTTAAAAACTTCATAGTGTAAATGTGGAGCCTCAGATCTTCCCGTACTTCCTACAAACCCAATGAGGTCACCACGTTTTACTTTGTAACCCCTTTTGACATTGTATTTGTAGAGGTGTGCGTAAAGACTTTCATACCCAAAACCATGTTCTATGCGTATGTGATTACCATAACCAGAAGCTGAGTTGTCTGCTCTCGTCACAGTGCCATCACCACTCGCGTATACTGGCGTTCCACGAGGCGCAGTAAAATCCATCCCAAAATGAAACTTACGTGCCTTTGTAAATGGGTCTGTACGATACCCGTAACCAGAAGCCATGCGTGTTAAATCTTCATTATTTACAGGTTGTATTGCTGGAATCGCAGCTAATAATTCTTCCTTTTCTTCTGCCATAATCGCAATCTCATCTAGTGATTTTGATTGTACAACAATTTGTTTTGTGAGAATGTCTAATCTTTTATTACTTGAAACTATTAATGAAGAATTGTCAAACCCTTCAAGGTCTTTGTATCTATTAATTCCACCAAAACCAGCTTTACGTTGCTCATCTGGTATAGGGTTTGCTTCAAAATAAACACGATACAAATTATTGTCGCGATCTGCAATTTCATGAAGCACCACCTCTGCTTCATTCATTTTTTTATTCAATAAATCTAGCTGTAATTCTAGGTTCGCTAGCTCACGTGCTTGTGTTTTCTCCTTAGGAGTTTCAAACCCAGGGAGATTTATAAAAAATAGCATTAATAGGAAGCCGCTTAATACAACACCCAATACACTCAAGAAAAAAATGCTCGTCTTGCGGCCCTTTTTTCGTTCTATTTTTCGATAGGAAAGAGTTTCGCTATCGTAATAATATTTTACCTTAGACATACGCCAAAAAAACTTATTTTTGCTCGTTGATATGTTGCGCTTTTTAGCACAACGTTACACAAATATAGAAATTGTTTCGCTACTACACTAAATCGTATTAGCTACCACAAAATATAACCTATGAAGTCCAGCGAAATACGCTCCAAGTTTTTAGAGTTTTTTGAATCAAAATCACACGATATTGTACAATCTGCACCTATGGTGTTGAAAAACGACCCTACGTTAATGTTTGTCAATAGTGGGATGGCACCTTTTAAAGAGTATTTCCTCGGAAACGGTACCCCTAAGAACACTAGGTTAACTGATACACAAAAATGTCTTCGTGTTAGTGGAAAACATAATGATCTTGAAGAAGTAGGTTACGATACCTATCACCACACTTTATTTGAAATGCTGGGTAATTGGAGTTTTGGAGATTATTTTAAAACCGAAGCAATCGCTTGGGCGTGGGAGCTTTTAACCGAAGTTTTCAACATAGACAAAGACATTTTATATGTAACTGTTTTTGAAGGGAGTGATGATGCTGATAATCTCAAAATGGACACGGAGGCATACGATATTTGGAAGCAATATATTTCAGAAGATAGAATTCTTAAAGGGAATAAAAAGGATAATTTTTGGGAAATGGGCGACCAAGGACCATGTGGGCCTTGTTCTGAAATACATGTGGATATTCGCTCTGCAGAAGAAAAAACCAAAGTTGATGGCAAGTCATTAGTAAACATGGATCATCCACAAGTGGTGGAAATTTGGAATCTCGTTTTCATGCAATACAACCGCAAAGCAAACGGTAGCCTTGAGGTTTTGCCCAATAAGCACATTGATACTGGGATGGGGTTTGAGCGTTTATGTATGGTGTTGCAAAATGTAACATCTAACTATGATACAGATGTTTTTACACCTATTATTCGTGAAATTGAAACCATCACAAATACAGATTACGGGAAAGATGAAAAGATTGATATTGCGATTAGAGTAATTAGTGACCACGTGCGCGCGGTAGCATTTTCAATCGCAGACGGACAATTACCAAGTAACACAGGAGCAGGTTATGTAATACGTCGTATTTTAAGACGTGCTGTACGTTATGGTTTTACATTTTTAGATAAAAAAGAACCTTTTATTTACAGGCTCGTTTCAATATTAAGTGCAAGAATGGGCGATGCTTTTCCTGAAATTAAAAGCCAAAAACAACTTATTGAAAATGTAATTAAAGAAGAAGAAACTTCCTTTTTACGCACTCTAGACCAAGGATTAGTTTTACTTGATAGAATGATTGAAGGTGAAAGTTCTAAAGAAATTTCTGGTGCAAAAGTGTTTGAGTTGAAAGATACTTATGGTTTTCCAGAAGATTTAACAGATCTTATTCTAAGAGAAAGAGGTTTTACATATTCAAAAAAGGAATTTGCCAAAAAATTACAAGAACAAAAAGATAGAGGGAAAGAAGCATCTGCATCACAATCTGATGATTGGGTTGTCATAAAAGAAGATGCAGAAGAGGAGTTTGTAGGGTATGATACACTAGAAACACAAGTAAGCTTAACGCGCTACCGTAAAGTAACATCAAAGAAAGACGGTGAGCAGTATCAACTTGTATTTAATATGACACCATTTTATGCAGAAGGTGGTGGGCAAGTAGGAGATAAAGGTTATTTAGAACAACCTAATGGCGACGTTATATACATCCTTGATACTAAAAAGGAGAATAATTTAATTATTCACTTCGCAAAAAACTTACCTAAGAATTTAGATGCGACAATGAAAGCAGTTGTTGACGTAAAACAACGCTATAGAACAGAGTGTAATCATACAGCTACACATTTATTGCACCAAGGGTTGCGCGAAATTTTAGGAACTCACGTTGAGCAAAAAGGAAGCTCGGTACACTCAAAATATTTACGCTTTGACTTTTCACATTTTTCAAAAGTTACTGATGAGCAATTACGTGATGTTGAAGATTTTGTAAATGCAAGAATAGCAGGTCGTTTACCACTTCAAGAAAACCGAAGTGTTCCCATGGAACAAGCAATTGAAGAAGGTGCGATGGCGCTTTTTGGAGAAAAATATGGAGATGCGGTGCGTACCATTCGTTTTGGGCAATCGATAGAACTTTGTGGAGGAACTCATGTGGCCAATACTGCAGATATATGGCACTTTAAAATTAAAGGTGAAGGAGCAGTTGCAGCAGGAGTTCGCCGTATTGAAGCAATTACCAATGATGCAGTAAAAGATTATTTTGCAGAAAACGATAAGGCTTACGCCGATATAAAATCACTTTTAAATAATGCCAAAGAACCTACTGCAGCTATCGAAAAAATACAATTAGAAAACGCAGATTTAAAGAAACAAGTAGAACAATTATTAAAAGATAAAGCTAAAAATATTAAAGGCGATTTAAAAGCCGAAGTCAGTCAAATCAACGGAGTTAATTTCTTGACAAAGGAATTGGATTTAGACGCTAATTCACTCAAAGATTTAGCTTTTGAACTTGGGGGAGAAATAGATAATTTATTTATTCTCTTTGGAAGTAATAATGATGGGAAGGCTTTATTAACGTGCTACATCGACAAAAAACTAGTGGCCGAAAAAAGCCTCAATGCAGGAACTATTGTTAGAGAGCTAGGAAAACACATTCAAGGTGGCGGCGGCGGACAACCATTTTTTGCGACAGCAGGTGGAAAAAACCCTGATGGAATTGCAAAAGCACTTGAAGAAGTAAAAGCTTATTTATAGTAGAATGAAACTCCAAACAACAATTCCACTTTCAGCAGCGCTAAATCAAATTGATTATAACTCAAAAGTGCTTTTTTTAGGGAGTTGTTTTGCTGAGAATATTGGGGAGAAGTTGGAATACTTTAAGTTTCAAAATTTAGTAAACCCTTTCGGGATTATATTTCATCCTATTGCAATAGAGAAGTTAATTACTCGCGCAATTAATGAAGTCAATTTTACAGAAAATGATATCTTTTATCATAATGAACAATGGCATTGCTTTGAAGTTCATTCTTCGCTTTCAAATGCAGATAAAGAGTTGTTTTTGTCAACGCTTAATGCAGTTATAGATGATTTTAAAAATTATATTTTTGAAGCTTCTCATTTAGTATTGACCTTGGGAACAGCCTGGGTATATCGTGAAATTGCAAGCGATATGGTAGTTGCTAATTGTCATAAAATTCCGCAGAAAAAGTTTTTAAAAGAATTGCTGTCGCCTTACGATGTAAGCGATGCATTGCAAGGTATTGAAGCTTTAATTAAAAATGTAAATCCTAATTGTATAATCATTAATACGGTTTCGCCCGTGCGACATACTAAAGATGGTATTGTAGCAAATAGCCTAAGTAAGGCGCGTTTGATTTCAGGTGTTCACGATGTTATAGAACCTAGAAAAAACACTCATTATTTTCCATCTTTCGAGATTATGATGGATGAACTTCGTGATTATCGTTTTTACGAAGAGGACTTAATCCACCCTAACAATACTGCTATTTCTATTATTTGGGAAAAATTTAAAACGGTTTGGATTGCTTCGGAAACGGAACCACTTCAAAAAAAAATTGACACCATTCAAAAAGGGCTACTCCACCGTCCTTTTAACGAGGAGAGTGAGGGGCATTTAAAATTTAAAGAAGATTTAAAGTCTAAAATTTCCGAAGTAAAATACATATTACCTCAAGTAGATTTTAATTAAGTTATTTTAAAGTAACTGCCATCAATTTAGCGATATACGTCAAATGCCCTATTGAATCTGTTTGATTCTTAGGGCATCTTTGTTTCATAACTAATCATTCCTCTATAGATGAGGATTTAAAACCCAAAATTATGAAACTTTTCAAACATTTTTTCCTTACAATTATTATGGTATCCTCTCTTGTTGCTTGTAAAAGCGATGACGACGCAGGCGGCGATGGAGCTGCAGCAGATGGCACTTTGACGGCAACAGTGAGCGGTGCAGGTTTTACTAGTAATGCTGCTGCAACAACTGCAGTAATTCAAAGCGCAGGTGGCACCCAATCGCTATTAATAACGGCTAACGATTTAGGTGGTAAAAATATAACGCTTACTGTGAGTGGTGGTTACGAGGGTGTTGGCACCTATAATATAGGTGGAGATAATATGGTTTTTGTAACAGGTTCTTACATTGAAGTAAATCCTTCAAACCCACAAGATGCACAAACATGGTCAGCACCATATGCAGATAGCGGAATTGCAGGTGAATTAAATATAACCGAAGTAAGTGATACTGCAGTAAAGGGCACTTTTTTCTTTGATGGTAAAAACAACAATGATGACTCTATTAAGAATATTACATCTGGTTCATTTAGTATCAATTTATAACAGATTATAAAGTTGTAATTATTGAGGAGTAATTACAATGTTTGAAGAGCCCTGCGCTGTGGAGTGCAGGGTTTTTTCTTCGGAAATATTTAAAAATTATGATGATAGCTATTGTTTTTGGACTTCTGCTTATATTTATCTGTACTATTATTATACTAGTGTTTAATTTCAGAAATAAGTTGCTCAGAAAAACACATAGTCATACATGTCAAAATTTATCAAAATCATTACAAGTACATTCTTCTCAAATTGAAGAGAGACACTATTATTTTAAAAAGTATGATTTTTTGGAATACAATCTAAACGAGTCACTTGTTGTTCAACATAAAATAGTTTTGTAGCTTTATGACAACTAACTCATTAAGCAAAATATCTTTGTTAAAATTAAATCTTATCTCCTTTGTTTTCTGCTTTTCATTTGCCTTTTTAAATGCGCAAGAAAGACTGGATAGCTTGATTGAAGTTTCAAAAAACCAACAGGGAGAACAGTTAGTAGTTACCCTCAATGAATTGTCATGGGAGTATAAAAATTCAATCCAAGACAGTGCCTTTTATTATGGTAGAAAAGCCCTTAAAATTTCGAAAAAAGAGAATATAAAAAAGGGTATTGCTGCTTCTTACAATAGTATTGCCAGTGCATTCCAAGCTGGAGGTATGTTTGACAGCGCTCAAGTATATCAAAACCGGAGTTTTAAAATACATAAAGGGCTTGATGATAGTTTAGGCATGGCAGATAATCATAATAATCTAGGTATTATTCTGGATGAGTCTGGAGCTTATGACAGTGCATTAAAAAATTATTTTGATGCTTTAAAAATTTACGAAAACACCTCTAATAATGAAGCTAATGTTGCAATGGTATTAGGCAATATTGGTATTGTTTATAAAAAGCAAAAAGAATTTGATAGAACGTTGTCATATTATAAGAGAGCTTTAAAAATTTATGAATCTACTAAAAATGAAGTAGGCCAAGTTATTACAAGAGGAAATATAGGTTCGTTATTGCTTCAAATGGAAAAGTATGAGGAAGCAATTAGTTATGCAATCGAGGCAGCAAATCAATATGAAAAATTGGGGTATGTGCGTTATGTTCCCTACATGCAAAATAATATTGCAGTAGCAAAAGACAGTTTAAAGTTTCATGAGGAAGCAAAAGCGTTGTATTTAAAAGCTATTCAGCAATTTAAAGCTGATAAAAATTTTTATGAGCTAACAAATACCTATATAGGGATAGGTCAAAATTCACTATATAAAAATCAACCTCAAAAAGCAATTAATTACTTTGAGCAAGCATTAATGTTAGCTAAAGAAAATAGCTTTAAAGAATTTGAAGTTAGAGTGTATGATAAATTAGCAAGCGCATTCGCACGAAATAAAAATTATAAACAAGCATACCAATTTAAACAGTTATTTAATGCTGAGAACGATAGCCTTTTTAGAGCAGATAAAACAAAAACAATCTTTGAACTTGAAACAAAATACCAAACTCAACTCAAAGAAAAAGAGATTTTAAAACAACGGGCTCAACTAGCTGAAAAGGAAATAGAAGTCAATCAAAAAAATAATCTTCTTTATGGAAGTTTAGGTATAGCCATTATTCTTGGATTATTAGGATATTTGTTTTATAACCAACAGCGTCTTAAAAATCGTCAGCTTAAAAAGGAGGTAGAGTTAAAACAGGCATTAGCTAATATTGAAACAAAAAATAAATTACAAGAACAGCGCCTTCGTATTTCACGTGACTTGCATGATAATATAGGGTCACAACTTACATTTATTATAAGTAGCCTTGATAATCTAAAGTTTGGTTTTCCCGAAATGAAAGAAAAATTAGCAAGCAAATTAGGCGGTATAAGTCAATTTACATCTCAAACAATTTATGAACTTCGGGATACGATATGGGCAATGAATAAAGAAGAGATTTCGTTTGAAGATTTACAAGTGAGGATAGCAAATTTTGTAGAAAAAGCAAAAGGTGTTTCAACAACTTCGGTTGGGTTTATTGTGGATGATAATGTATCTAAAAAAGCAATGCTAAGCTCTGTAGTTGGGATGAATGTATATCGTATTATTCAAGAAGGAGTTAATAATGCAATTAAATACGCAGATGCAAATAGTATTGATATTAAAATTTCAGAAGAGAAAAATTTTTTTAAAGTTGTGGTCAAAGACGATGGGAGAGGTTTTAATATAAATGAAGTGGTAATGGGCAATGGACTTAATAATATGAGAAAACGTACACGAGATATTGAAGGGGAAATTGTCTTTAATTCTGAAATATTAAATGGAACAGAAATTGTTTTAAAAATTTTGTAAATAAGGCATTTGCCCTATATAAATTAAAAATTTAATTGCTGAAATTTGATACAATTAAACAAAGTGATTCTTTCAACTAACTAATTATTTTGCTAAACTAAATCCATAAAAATTGTCTTTAAAGATAGCCATTGTTGACGATAACAGTTTCTTGATTCATGCGGTCAAGGAAAAGTTGTCGTTTTTTGATGATGTCCATGTAAAACACACTTCATTAAATGGGAGCGAGTTGTTATCAAAACTTGATGAAAATCATGTTATTGATTTGATTTTGATGGATATTGAAATGCCAGTACTTAATGGTATTGAGACAACAGAGGTGGTAAAGAAGAAATTTCCGCAGATAAAAATTATTATGCTTACTGCTTTTGATAATGATGAGCATATTTTTAATGCTATTAAGGCTGGGGCAGATGGGTATTTATTAAAAGAGACTGGACCGCAGGAATTGTATGATGGAATTCTAGAGACAATTTCTGGAGGGGCGGCGATGAATCCATCAATTGCAATGAAAACGCTAAAATTATTACGTAATCCGTTGAATATTGATAATCGTAAAGACAAGGAGGAAATTTCTCTATCAAAAAGAGAGGTTGAGGTTTTAGAGCAATTAAGTACAGGTTTGAGTTATTCATTGATTGCAAATAATCTTTTTTTGTCACCAAGTACGGTGAGAAAACACATTGAAAATATCTACAAAAAACTGCAAGTGCATAGTAAAATTGAAGCTGTTCAAAAAGCGAAAAATCATAATATCATATAATTTGCGTTAACAATATATTGAGAGTTTATTGTTAATCTTTCTTAATCGCATAGGCAAGTAATAACGTGCCGTGTAATTTTAATAAAAAAATTATATCTATGAAATATTTCCTTTTTCTTACCTTTTCTTTAGCCCTTTTATCTTGTACATCATGTAATAAAAATGATGATAATAATGGAGGTGAAGTTACCATAACAACTCCAGAAACACGTGGGCTTGGATATTCTTTGAGCGAAAAAGACTTTTCAAATACCTATTTAGATTTACGAAGTGCGCTCCAGAGCAATCCAAATATTTCTATCGTAGCAGAAGTAAACCATACCCAAAATGCACAAAATAATGGATTAGAGCTCCCAAATACTAGAGTTATACTTTTTGGAAATCCTGCGTTGGGTACACCTTTAATGCAAGAAGACCAATTGGCAGGGTTAGATTTACCACAAAAAATGCTCGTATATGAAAATGCAGATAACAACGTATTTGTAGCGTTTAATACGACTACATATTTGAGCGCAAGGCATGATGTGGGTAGCGCTCAAACCATAGGACAAATTAGCGCAGCGCTCAATAATATAGCAACAGGCGTTACTAATGGAACAGCGTCAGAAAACCCTGCTACTTCAATTACATTAAATCAAGGAATCTCGACTGTAGTAAGTGATAACAACTTTAATCTTACATATAGTAAGTTGCGTAATAGTATTATGGAAAACGAAAATTTAACGGTAGTGGCGGAGTTGGATCACCAAGCAAACGCACAGAGCGTAAATATGGAACTAAATCCCACACGTTTGATTGTCTTTGGGAATCCTAATCTGGGGACACCTTTAATGCAAAATAAACAAACCACTGCCATTGATCTACCGCAAAAAATGCTAGTTTGGGAAGATGCACAAGGTGTGGTAAAAATATCTTACAATACACCAAGTTACTTAAAAGATAGACACGCAATTAATGGAAATGATGAGGTAATTAATACAATAAATACAGCCTTATTTAACCTAGCTGAAAATGCAGCTAATTAAAAGAAGCCTCATTCAAAAAAAATCAAAACCCACGAAGCAAATTACATTGTTTCGTAGGTTTGTTATTTTTTGTGTTTAATACATGGTTTATAATCCAAACGCTTCTTTTACTTTGTCTACATAATCAAGCTTCTCCCAAGTAAACAACTCAACATCCATAGTTTTATCGCCACCATTTGGTAATGAAAATGTTTTAGAGACAACTTCGTTTTTACGTCCCATGTGTCCATAAGCAGCAGTTTCGCTATAAATAGGTTGGCGTAAGTTTAGTCTAGTTTCAATTGCAGAAGGTCGCATGTCAAAAATTTGTGCTACTTTTTTTGCAATCTCTCCATCTGTTAAGTTTACTTTTTTAGTTCCGTAGGTATCTACAAAAATCCCCATAGGTTCAACGACTCCTATTGCATAACTTACTTGTACTAAAAGCTCATCACAAACTCCAGCAGCAACCATGTTTTTAGCAATGTGTCTTGTTGCATAGGCTGCAGAGCGGTCTACTTTACTAGGGTCTTTTCCTGAAAAAGCACCACCACCGTGTGCGCCTTTTCCACCATAAGTATCAACAATAATCTTACGACCTGTAAGGCCAGTGTCACCATGAGGACCGCCTATTACAAATTTACCTGTAGGATTAATATGATAGGTAATATCATCATTAAACAATGCTTGAATTTCTGGTTTTAATGTCGCTTTTACTCTTGGGATTAAAATAGAAACAATGTCACTTTTAATTTTAGCAAGCATTTTTGTATCATCAGCGTCAAAGTCATCATGCTGAGTTGATATTACAATACTGTCAATGCGCACTGGTTTATTATCATCACTATATTCAATAGTTACTTGACTTTTTGAGTCTGGCCTTAAATAAGGTATATCTTTTTCTTCTCTTCTAAGTACTGCAAGTTCTTGCAATAATTTATGAGATAAATCAAGTGCTAAAGGCATGTAATCTTCAGTCTCCTTTGTAGCATAGCCAAACATCATTCCTTGGTCGCCTGCACCTTGTTCTTCCTTGGTGTCACGGTCAACACCACGATTAATATCGTCACTTTGCTCGTGTATCGCAGAGAGTACTCCACAGGAGTTACCGTCAAATTGGTACTCTCCTTTTGTGTAACCAATTTTGTTGATTACATCACGTGCAATTTTTTGCACGTCTAGATATACGTCACTTTTAACCTCGCCGGCAAGCACCACTTGTCCAGTAGTTACAAGCGTTTCGCAAGCTACTTTTGACTGTGGGTCAAAGGCAAGAAAATTATCAATTAATGCATCGCTTATTTGGTCTGCAACTTTATCTGGGTGTCCTTCCGAAACACTTTCAGAAGTAAATAAATACGCCATAAAATGGGTTTTAATGTTTAAAATGTTGAGGTTGATTTGACGCAAGTGGTCACAGAAGATTACAAAAAAAATGTAATACCTGATTTAGCATTTTAATCCAATAGTTATTGGATTATTTTTTCTGAAATTTAAAATTTTCAGAAGAGGTTGCAAGCAGTCAAATCTTTCCTCTTTAATTATTGAGCAAAGATACTTCTTTCTTATACAATGACAATGATTATTGCTTTAAAAGCGTAGCTTGTTGTATTACTTGGATTGGGTATGAAAATACTTCGGGTATTTTTTCTTGAGTACCACCACTTTTCCATTTTTTCTCTGTTTGGACAAAAATAATTTCAAATAATAAATGGTCTTCTTCAAAAGTTATAAAGGTGGTTAATAAACTGTCGTTAACTTCAAATAGTGTGTATAGTTTATTATTTATGACTTTGTTTTCTAAAAGTATTCCGTTGTTTTCATCGACTACATATATTCCTTTTTCAACATCTTTCTCTTTTAATGTGTATAAACGTTCTTGTCGTTGTTCTCCATTTCCGTAGATAATAGTATAGGTGTATTCCTTTTCAAAACTAGTGGGTTGTAAATGGAATTCCATAGGATACTCGGTGTTCCCTTTGTCATTATAAATGTGTAGTGTACCAGTGTAATTCCCGAAGAAATCATGCGGGAAATTAATGGTTTTTTCTTGTGCCGAAATATAAAACACCGAAAAAAGGAGAAATAAAAGGAAAAATGAACGCACTGTTGTATTTTTAGAAATGTAAAAGATAGCTATTTTGTTTATAACAATGAAAATTTAGATCTAAGGAATGAAGGTAACATTAGAAAGAAAAAATGACGATTATTTATTTGAGGCAAAAGGAAAAAGTGGCGTCCCTTTGCATATTGATAATACTGTAGATGGGGTGAGTAATGGCTCTAGCCCAATGGAACTGCTATTAATGGGTGTGGGTGGTTGTAGTGCTATTGATGTGATTCATATTTTAAAAAAACAACGACAAAAAATTACATCGTATACTATTGAAATTTCTGGTGAAAGAGAAAAAATAAAAGAGGCTAATCCTTTTAAATCAATGCATGTGCATATTAATCTCGAGGGAGAAATTTTACCTCAAAAAGCTATTAAGGCGGCTCAGCTAAGTTTTGAGAAATATTGCTCGGTTTCTATAACATTAGAAAAAAGTGTGATTATTAATTATTCAATTACACTTAATTCGGTTAAAATTGTATAACAATAAAAAACGATCTCTTTATGTTGACTAGAAAAACTAAATATGGATTAAAAGCATTATCATTTTTAGCTAAACAAGAACCTGGAATTCCGGTCCAAATTTCAAAAATTGCGGAGGCAGAAAATATATCTCTCAAATTTTTAGAAAGTATTTTATTGATGTTGAAGAAAAATGAACTGCTTATTTCTAAAAAGGGAAAAGGAGGTGGTTATATTTTAGCTAAAAGTCCTAACGATATATCGCTAGCATCTGTATATAGGGTTTTAGAGGGTCCTATTGCTTTAGTGCCTTGTGTGAGTCTAAATTTTTATCAAAAATGCGACGATTGTAAAGATGAAGAGACATGCTCAATTCATGATTTTATGATAGAAGTTCGTGACAGTAATTTAAAAATTTTTGAAAATAAATCTGTAGCAGATTTAGTGTAATATATTGCATTAGCTAAATAGTTGTAGTTAGTGTTAAAAAAAACTTATAATCTAATTTTCAATTTCATTATAGGTTTTTTTTAAATACATTTGTTTATCCTAGTAGATAAATAGGGTAATATGAATTTACATACGATAACCACTGGTTCTATAAGTGAGTTAAACAAAAAATATAGATTTAGTCAACCTAAATTAATTATTGAATTTGCTTTATCAATTGCAAAAAATCCATTGTTAACAACTAGCTTTGGGCCTAACTCAGCAGCTATTCTACATTCTGTTGCTACAATAAAAAATGATATTCAGGTTGTCTGGTGCGATACAGGGCATAACACTAACGCTACAATTAAGCATGCGGCTAAACTACAACACTTATTAACACTAAATCTTGATGTTTTTAGGCCAAAGAGAGCGCTCCCTATACCTACTAAAAATAAAAATGATACTCAAGAATTTGAATTATTTGTTGATACAGTAAAGTTAGAGCCATTTGCTAGAGCAATAAAACAGTATAAACCAGATGTGTGGTTTACTACAGTTAGAAAAAAGCAAGGTGCTTATAGAGACGAGTTAGATATATTTAGTATAACTAATGATGGTGTATTACGAGTAAGTCCATTTTATCATTTTAATAATGAGCAAATTACTAGTTATTTGAATCTAAGAGGGCTCCCTATTGAATATGATTATTTTGACCCTACAAAACCAGATGCTAATAGCGAATGCGGAATTCAATTTCTTGTTTAATTGTATATTTCTTTTGTAAATTAGATGGATGAAAATCCCATCAAAAATTGATTTTATAAATACTGTAGCTCGTGTATCTCCACATGTACATCAAACGCCTATTTTAACATCTAGACTTTTAAATGAAATTAGCGGTGCGCAGCTTTATTTTAAATGCGAGAATTTTCAAAAAATGGGTGCGTTTAAAATGCGTGGTGCCATCAATGCAATGTTAAAATTAAGTGAGGCTCAAAAGAGAGCAGGGGTAGTAACTCATTCGTCGGGTAATTTTGCTCAAGCAGTTTCACTAGCGGCAAAAAACTTGAATATTCCTGCATACATTGTAATGCCATCAAATGCGCCACAAGTAAAAGTCAAGGCGGTGAAGGGTTACGGAGGACAAATTACAACCTCAAACCCAACTATACAAAGTCGTGAAGAAGAAGCATTGAAAATTGAAAAAGAAACAGGAGCAACATTTTTGCATCCCTCAAATAATATTGACGTTATTTTAGGGCAAGGAACCGCAGCATTTGAGTTACTTGAAAAACATACAGATTTAGATATTATTGCAACTCCAGTGGGAGGAGGTGGGTTGCTTGCAGGCACAGCTGTTGCAGCACATTATTTTGGCAATACGTGTACTGTAATTGCAGGAGAACCCTTTGAAGCAGACGATGCATTTCAATCACTCCAAGCGGGTAGTATTCAATATAATGATACTGTAAATACGGTAGCAGATGGTTTGCGTACACACTTGGGGAATCATAATTTTCCTATTATACAAGAGTTGGTTTCTCAAATTATACGTGTTGACGAAGAGGAAATTATAACCGCAATGAGATTAATTTGGGAGCGTTTAAAAATAATTATTGAGCCTTCCTCTGCTGTTCCTGTCGCAGCGATTTTAAGAGAAAAACATCAATTTAAAGGAAAAAAAATAGGGGTCATAATTTCTGGCGGAAATGTCGATTTATCAAACTTGCCTTTCTAAAATGAACAACTTTGCTTTAATTTGTCGCCATGAGCAGAATTTTACTTGCGTTTTTTTTATGTATTACAGTTTCTGCATTCGCACAGGAAACTCCACATGCAAACGTTGAGGTCAATTACTTTTATGGAACTATTCTAAGGCACAATAAGGATATTGCACATTTAATAAAAGGACATCCAGAAGGATTTATTTTAAGTTACAACCAGCAAACCTTTGGTAAAAATCGTTGGGAAGAAGCCTTTAATTATCCAGATTATGGCTATTCAATTTTATACCATAATTCACATAATGGCACATTGGGGAATACTATTGGGGCATTAGGTCACTATAATTTTTATTTCTTAAATCGAAATTTAATGTTACGAGTTGCACAAGGAATATCTTATGCGACCAATCCATTTGATTTAGACAAAAACCCTAAAAACAATGCCTACGGAAGCGATTTACTCGCAACCACATATATTCTACTCAACTATCAAAAGAAAAATATATTCAAAGGTTTTGGTGTTCAAGCCGGTTTAACTTTTATTCACAACTCAAATGCAAATTTTAAAGCACCCAATTCCAGTACAAATACCGTAGGTGTAAACCTAGGTATCACGTACGAGCTTGACGGAGGGTTAGAAAAAGAATATGTAGAAAATAATACCTTCGGAAAAGTGACTGCACCCATACATTTTAATTTGATGGTACGGGGGGGTGTTAATGAAAGTGATTTTTTAGGACTAGGGCAGAAACCATTTTTTATTCTTAGTGCATTTGCTGATAAACGCTTGAGTTTTAAAAGTTCTATCCAATTAGGAACCGAAGTATTCTTTTCAAAATTTTTAGAAAGTGAGATTGATTATATCGCTGCAGCTTTCCCAAACAGAGGAATATCTGGTGATGAAGATTATAAAAGAGTAGGGATTTTTGCAGGACACGAATTACATGTCAATAAATTATCTTTCATCACACAAATAGGGTATTATATATATTATCCATACGATTTTGAAGGACGAATTTATTTTAGACCTGGTTTAAAATATTATATTTCAGAAAAAATATTTACCGAAGTAACTCTTAAAACACACGGGGCAAAAGCAGAGGCAATTGAATTTGGATTAGGGTTTAGAATATAATTTAAAATGAAAAAAAAGACTCATATAATACAAAAAGCACTTACAGTTTTTACAATTGTAGTCCTCTTAATTTCTTGTAATTCAGAAAACGGAAGCGATTGTTTTCAATCTGCAGGAACTATTGTGGAAACTAATTTTACGGTAGCTCCATTTTCCGAAATTAGAGTAGAAGGAGAAGTCACTTTAACAATAGTTCAAGGTGAAGTACAAGAGGTTATTGTAGAGACCGGAGAAAATTTATTGTCAGATGTACAAGTTACAGTTGAGGGTGATATTTTAGTTATTAGGGATGATAACACATGTAATTTTGTTCGTGATTATGGAGTGACGAAGGCGACTGTAACTACCCCAGTTTTAACTAAAATTCAAAACTCGTCAAGTTCTGACGTAACGGGAGTTGGGCAATTAACATTTCCGAAGTTAACCTTACAGAGTAATACCTCGGGAGGATTAGCAGACCCATTAAAAGGTGGTGATTTTTATGTAAATGTTGCTTGTGATGAACTTAGGGTTAGCGCAAATGGGCAAAGTATATTTTATGTAAGTGGCTCAGCTTCCACAACAATTATAAGTTTCCTTGATGAAAATCCTCGATTTGAAGGAAGAGATTTAGCAATAGAAAATTTAGAGGTGTTTCAAAGGAGCGCTAATAAAATAATAGTCAATCCTCTCAATGAAATTAAGGGGGCAATTGTGGGTACAGGAGATGTGATTTCAATCAACAGGCCGCCAATTGTTGAGGTTGAAGAACGGTTTACAGGACGTCTTATTTTTGAATGATGCGTTGGGGATTTGCTTCATATTTCCAGTATAACTATTCACTATCGGTACTTTTATTTTTTGTTTTTTTGAGTGTGAATGCTCAAGATTTAGAAAATGAAAAGTTGCCTTCATTTTATAATATTCAAGTTGATTATTACTACGGAAATATACTAGAACATAACCCAGATTTATCTCATTTAATACAAGGACATCCCACAGGTGTTTTAGCCTCTTTTAACCGAAAATCTTACGGTGCAAAAAACTGGGAGCGTTTTTATAATTATCCAGATATAGGGGTGACTTTTGGCTATCAAGACACTCATAATCCCATTTTAGGAAAGCAGTTAAGTTTAAATGGTCATTTCAGCTTTTATTTTCTAAAACGAAATTTACAGCTTACCGCAGGGCAGGGGCTTGCATATATTACAAATCCATACGATTTTAATAACAATCCATATAACAATGCCTATGGGTCACGATTTACTACCTCGATGTTCTTTAAGTTAGGGTATGTAAAAGAGAATATTTGGAATGGCTTTGGATTTCAAACAGGGTTATTTTTCATGCATTATAGTAACGGAAATTTTAAAGCTCCTAACACTAGTACAAATACAATAGGAATAAACGTAGGAGTTAAATATAATTTTAATCATGAAAATTTTCCAGCATATATATCATTACAAGATGGGGAAAGTACTAAGGATTTTTCCGAAAGAATAAAATACAATATTATGTTTAGAGCTGGTATTAACCAAAGTGATGTCATAGGCTCGCCACGATATCCTTTTTTTGTAATTTCGGGGTTTGCTGACAGGCGGTTAAATTATAAAAGCACCTTGCAAATGGGGGTGGATATATTTTTTATGAAATATCTTAAAAAATATATTGCGTATAGAGCAGTGGCGTTCCCGGAAGATGGATATTCAGGAGATGAAGACTACAAGCGAGTAGGTTTGTTTGTAGGGCATGAGTTGCGTTTTAGTAAAACTGCATTTGTAACTCAATTAGGGTATTATGTATATTTTCCGTTTGATAATGGTAATAGGATATACAACCGTTTAGGGATAAATAGATATTTGTTTAACGACAAATATTTTGCTGGAATATCAGTAAAATCACATTGGGCAAAAGCCGAAGCTATTGAATTTAGTGTAGGAGCAAGACTTTAATTAGTATTTCTGAAATGAGACATATTTTATACATATTTATTACATTAGGATTCATTAGTTGCGATGATGAAAACAGCTCAAATTGTTTCCAAACCGCAGGGGATATTGTGACTTCCGAAGTAAGTATAGCGGCATTTAATAAAATATTAGTTTGGGAACAAGTCACACTATTTATTGAAGAAGGCGACACACAAAAAGTGCGTATTGAAACTGGTGAAAATTTATTAAAGGATATTGAATTAGTAGTAATTGATGATCAGCTCAATATTTATGATAATAACAGCTGTAATTTTTTGAGAGATTATGGCATTACTAAAGTATATGTAACCTCACCAAATATTACCGAAATTAGAAGTAGTACAGGCTTTCCCATTTCTAGTATTGGGACGTTAAATTACCCAGAAATTAAACTTATTAGTGAAGACCAAGGTGTCTCTGGAATAACACATACAGATGGCGATTTTAATATCACACTTGCTACCGAAAAATTAGATATAATTTCAAATGGTTTTGCAATTTTTAAGATAGATGGTACTGCAACAAATGCTAGTATGAGTTTATTCGCTGGTAATACGGGTATAGAAGCGCGAAACCTTGTAGTTGAAAAGTTAAATTTATACCACCGCAGCAGCAATAATATGTATGTAAACCCCATTCAATCCATTAGAGGTCAAATTGTTAGTTTTGGTAATGTGGTTTCGGTAAACATGCCAGATTTTATTGCGGTTGAAGAATTGTTTGACGGTAGGCTACTTTTTGAATGATTAAGTTATATTTACGCTTCTTAATTTCTATATGAAGCATTTCTATTTTTTATTTATTTTCTGTTTTTGTAGCATTTCGCTATTAGCCCAAGATGCTCCCAAAGATGAAAGTAAAAAGTATTTTTCTTTGGAAGCAGATTACTACTATGGTAGTATTTTAGAACATAATCCAGATATTCAACACGTTATTACAGGACACCCTCGTGGAGTTACTTTGTCTTATAATAGAAAGACATTTGGAGGAGAAGCTTGGGAGCGTTTTCATCGCTATCCAGATTGGGGTGTGACTGCTATTTATCAAGACATGCAGAATGAGTTTTTAGGCGAAGCTTTTAGTTTGTACGGTCATTATAACTTTTATTTTTTTCAACGTAATGTGGTTGTGAGGGTAGGTCAAGGTATTGCTTACAGTACAAACCCATTTGATCGTGAATCAAATTTTAATAATAATGCATACGGAACAAGGTTTTTGAGTTCCACATTCTTAAAGTTTAACTATGTAAAAGAAAATTTTTATAAAGGATTTGGTTTTCATGCAGGATTTTCAATCATTCATTATAGTAATGCAAATTTAAAGGCACCTAATAATAGTACAAACACATTTGGGCTGAATGCTGGTGTGAGTTATCAGTTAGATTATGAGAACCTTCCTGAATATACACCTATTCAAGAAGGGGAAAATAGCAAAGATTATGCAGAGCCTATTAAATATAATATAGCATTTAGATTTGGAGTGCACGAAAGTGATGTCGTAGGTTCTGGGCAATTTCCTTTTTATATTGTTTCGGCTTTTGCAGATAAGCGTATTAATTATAAAAGTACATTGCAGGCAGGTATTGATGTTATGTTTTTGCCTTTCATGAAAGAGTTTATAAAATATCGCTCTATAGCTTTTCCTGAAGACGGATTATCTGGAGATGAAGATTGGAAACGGGTAGGATTGTTCGTAGGACATGAATTGCGATTTAATAAAGTTGCTTTTGTATCTCAATTGGGGTATTATGTATATTATCCATTTGAATTTGAAAACAGAGTTTATAACCGCTTAGGATTAAAACGTTATTTCTTAGGAGATAAAGTGTTTGCTTCTGTAACCGTAAGAGCACATTGGGCAAAAGCAGAGGGAGTAGAATTTGGTTTAGGAATACGATTGTAATATGAAAAAACTACTTTTAATATTGAGCGTTTTATGGTTGGTAAGTTGTACCTCACCTCAAGATTCATTAAATTGTTTTCAAAGCGCAGGTAAAATTATAGAAACCGAAATGAGCGTTGCTCCATTCACAAAAATAATTGTTTGGGAACGCACTCAGTTATTTATTTCACAAGGAGAAACACAGCGAGTTGTCATTGAAACTGGTGAAAATTTACTTGATGATGTAGAATTACAAGTCATCGATGGTGAACTCAATATTTTTAATAATAATAGTTGCAATTTAGTACGGGATTATGGCATTACTAAAGTATACGTGACCTCGCCCAACATTAACCAAATAAGGAGCAGTACAGGGCTTACAACACAAAGTATTGGTGTATTAAGATTCCCAGAGTTATTATTGTTAAGTGAAGATCAAGATAATGAAGATGAATTTCATACAGATGGCGATTTTATCCTTGATCTAGATGTTCAAAATTTAAGAATAGTTGCAAATGGACTTTCTAGATTTTATTTGAAAGGGAGTGCTGAAAGAGCAGATTTTGGACTTTTTTCTAGTGATTGCGGTATTGAAGCACGAGACTTAGTAATTCAAAATTTAAATATATTTCATCGCAGTACAGATGTAATGGTAGTTAATCCACAACAATCCATAACGGGAAGAATTGTAAGTGTTGGTAATTGTATTTCTACAAATAGACCTCCCATTATTAATGTAGAAACGCCATATCGTGGTGAGTTAATTTTTGAGTAGATTAGTAGTAATCAAAAATTTAATTTTAGCAATTTTTCTAGTTGAGCGCAGTCGAAACTTTCATTAAATTCTATAGGGTTCAGCTACATATGTTTCATTGAGAGGCTACTTTTATTATTACAGTTCTAAAGGGATCACTCACAAAATTTAGAATTTAAATTACTCTTTAGTTAATTCTACAAATAACTTTTCAAGCGTAGTGTTTTTTTGATGTAATTGCAGAATTTTTAAACCGCTATCGTGAGCAAAATCAAACACGTCTCCACGCATATCCTTCTCAGTATTGCAATAAATATTATAGACAAAACCAACTACATTTTCTACTTTTGACACGTTAGGTATTTTGCATAAAGCAACTTCTTCTACACGATAATCAAACTCTACCTCAATAATTTGTTGTTTACTTTTATTTAAATCTGCAATTTTTTTATCAAGTACAATTTCGCCTTTATTTATTATGATAACACGGTCGCACATAGCTTCCACTTCTTGCATTATATGTGTTGAAAGAAGGATTGTCTTTGGCTCTTTTTTATTGCTAAAATTTTTAATTAATGACCTAATCTCAATAAGTTGATTAGGGTCAAGACCCGTTGTTGGTTCATCAAGGATTAAAACTTTAGGGTCATGTAATAAGGCATTAGCAAGACCTACACGTTGACGATACCCTTTAGACAATTGCCCTATTTTTTTATGTGCCTCCGGAGTTAAGTCTGTTTGTGTGATGACTTCGGCTACCGCTGTTTTAGAGACACCGTAAATGTTTGCATTAAACTCTAAATATTCTTTTACATACATATCCAGATATAAAGGATTGTGCTCTGGTAAATAGCCTATGCTTTTTTGGACTTGTTTTTTTTCTTTATCTACGTCAAAACCATTTACTATAGCGCTACCTTTAGTTGCATTGAGATAGGTTGTTAGTATCTTCATCATTGTAGATTTTCCTGCACCGTTAGGGCCTAAAAACCCTACGACTTCTCCCTCATTAATATGAAATGATACATTTTTTAAGGCCTGCTGATTTCCATAGGTCTTTGTGATATTTTTTATAGTAATTGCCATAATTTTATTTCTATTTCAAAACTAGTTAATTAAAAAAAGTAAGAAAACATTTTGTCGTTTTAAAATAATACCTACTTTAGCCATAACAATAACGCACAATGAATAACTCACGTACATATTTTAACTTTTGGTATTTCTTCTTTAGTCGAGAGGCCAGGGTTACTGTATAGTATATTACATATATAATTTACAAATCCTGAATGTTTATTCAGGATTTTTTTTGTTTTAAACCGAAATATTATGAAATTAAAAATCGCAATCCAAGGAATAGAAAGTAGCTTCCACGACCTTGCAGTAAGACAACTATTTCCTGAAGCCGAAGCAGAACTCGTGCCTTGTAATTCCTTTGCAAAAGTAACAGAAGCGGTTAAAAATTTTAACGCAGATTTGGGAGTTATCGCCATAGAGAATACCATCGCCGGAACTATCTTGCCCAACTATAAATTGATTGATGATGGTAACTTTAGTATCCTTGGAGAGACATTTTTAACCATCGATATGTTTTTGATGGCATTACCGGGACAAACGGTCCATGACATTGATGAAGTCCATTCACATCCCGTAGCTTTGCAGCAGTGTACAACCTATTTACAGCGACTACAACCGCATTGTAAATTGATTGAAGGAAAAGATACCGCTAGTGAAGCAAAACGAATTTTAGATGATAATTTAAAAGGAGTTGCCGCTATTGCAGGTAAGCAGGTGGCAGAAAAATATGGACTGGAAATTATAGCCAGTGATATTCAAGCAGAAAAAGAAAACAAAACACGGTTTGTGGTTATAGGCCGAAATGCAACTAAAGAAATTGAACCTAATAAAGCTACATTAAATTTTGAATTGGATCACGAAATAGGAAGCCTTTCAAATATATTACAACTATTAGCAACATTTAAAATTAACTTGACTAAAATACAATCATTACCAATTGAAGGTAAACCTTGGCAATATTCATTTTTAGTTGAAGTATTATTTGATGATTATGAGGTTTTCAAAGAAGTAATAACAATGCTCAAAAAAGCAGTGTTAGAATTAAAAATAGTAGGTGTTTATAAACATAATTTACATAACGCAATGAGCACTTTACACAAAGAACTAAATTATGCAGAATAAAAAAGAATTGAGAACATGGTTAGACAAAATGGAGCTTGCACATCCATTAGTAATTGCTGGGCCATGTAGTGCAGAGACTGAAGAACAGGTATTAAAGATTGCACACCAATTAAAAAATACTGATGCAACTGTATTGCGTGCAGGAATATGGAAACCTCGCACACGCCCAGGAAATTTTGAGGGAGTTGGTGCTTTAGGTTTAAAATGGTTGCAAAAAGCAAAGGAAGAAACAGGTATGTTAACAACTACAGAAGTTGCAAATGCAAATCATGTAGATTTAGCATTAAAACATGATGTAGATATTTTGTGGATTGGTGCGCGCACAACGGTTTCACCATTTATAGTTCAAGAAATAGCAGATGCCCTAAGAGGAACAGATAAAGTTGTGTTAATTAAAAATCCTGTAAATCCAGATTTAGCTTTATGGTTAGGAGCTGTAGAGCGTTTTTATACTGCAGATGTTAAAAATCTAGGTGTAATACATAGAGGGTTTTCAACGTATGAAAAAACAAAATATCGTAATAATCCAGAGTGGCAAATACCAATTGATTTACAAAATAAATTTCCAGATTTACCACTTATACTAGACCCCTCACATATTGCAGGGCGTCGTGATATTATTTTTGACCTTTGCCAGACAGCTTTAGATTTAAACTATGACGGTATGATGGTAGAAACACATTACGATCCAGATAATGCGTGGAGTGATGCAGCTCAACAAATAACACCAACTACGCTTGACCAAATGACTATTGATTTAAGAATTAGGAAAAAAGATGGAACGGCTCTAGAGTTTAAAAACCAATTAAATACACTGCGTACACAAATTGATGTCATTGACAATAAATTGCTAGAGATGACAGGTAAGCGAATGAAAATTGCAGATTCAATAGGTAGGCTTAAAAAAGAAAATAACGTTTCAATTTTACAAGCAAAACGATGGAATGAGGTTCTTGGAAGGATGATTCTTGAAGGGGAACAGCATCAATTAAGTGAAGAATTTATTCTTAAATTATACAAAGCAATTCACCAAGAATCAATCAACCATCAAAAGAAAGTAATTAATACTTAAAAACTGTATTTTTACTGCCAATGAAAGGACTCGTTTATAAATCAACAGGAAGCTGGTACACCGTTAAATCAAATGCAGGAAAATTCTATGACTGCCGTATTAAAGGTAAGTTTAGAATGGAAGGGATTAAAAGTACAAATCCCGTTGCCGTAGGAGATACTGTGGAGTTTGAAATTGAGACCATTGGTGATGAAACAATAGGGATCATCTCAAAGATTGATAAGCGAGATAACTATATTATTCGTAAAAGTGTCAATCTTTCAAAGCAAACACATATTATTGCTGCTAATGTTGACATTGCTTTTTTGCTAGTAACTCTTAACAATCCACCTACTTTTACAACATTTATTGACCGTTTTTTAGTGACTACCGAAGCGTATCATATAAAAGCGGTTTTGTTGTTTAATAAGATTGACACCTATAATGAAGATGAAATTTTAGAAGTAAAATACCTTGCAGCATTATATCGCAGCATTGGGTATGAATGTCTTGGAATTTCAGCAGAAACTGGGAAGAATATTGATAAAGTTAAGGAGATGATGCAGGACAAGGTGGTTATGTTTTCTGGACATAGCGGTGTTGGAAAATCAACATTAGCAAATGCACTGGAACCAACGTTAGAGTTAAAAACAAAGAAAATTTCGGCACAGCATAGTCAAGGTCAACATACTACTACTTTTGCCGAAATGTATGACCTTGATTTTGGCGCAAAAATTATTGATACACCTGGCATTAAAGGCTTTGGTGTAGTGGAAATGGAAAAAGAGGAAATTGGTGATTATTTTCCAGAATTTTTCGCTCTTAAACAAGAATGTAAATTTAATAATTGCTTACACATTGAGGAGCCTAAATGTGCTGTAAAAGATGCACTAGAAGAAGATAAGTTAGCTTGGAGCAGGTATAAAAGTTATGTGCAGATAGTTGAAGGAGACGAGGAACATTTTAGAAAAGATATTTACGAAAAAAAATAGTTTGAGAGTAGTTTTACAAAGAGTAAGTGAAGCCTCAGTAACAGTTTCAGGCGTTAGAATTTCTGAAATTAAACAAGGGTTATTAATCTTGCTAGGCATTGAAGCTGAAGACACAAAAGAGGACATCAACTGGTTAACATCAAAAATTGCTAAAATGCGCATTTTTAGTGATGCCGAAGGTGCGATGAATCTTTCAATATTAGATGTAAAAGGTGATGCAATTGTAGTTAGCCAATTTACATTACACGCTTCCACTAAGAAAGGCAATCGACCTTCATTTATCAAAGCAGCAAGACCTAAAATTGCCATTCCTTTATATGAGCGATTTATTGCAGCCTTAGAATTACAAATGAATAAAAAAGTGCAAACAGGCGAGTTTGGTGCTATGATGGATGTAGCACTTGTAAACGATGGGCCAATTACTATTACAATGGATTCAAAGAGTAGGTCTTAGGTTTTTTAAAAATTATACTTTAGTTTTAATTGATTTCCATAGATTTGAAGCCAAACCTATTTTATGCGTATCACTTACTTCTTTCTTCTATCGTTTATCAATTTTTTTTCTAATGCCCAAGACTATAGTGTAAATAATATTGATGCTACCTTAATTAAAAATGCAAATGCTGTTGTTCGTAATGAAACTACAACAATTACTATAAATGATTTTGATTCTTTAGAAGAAGAATTTAGTTCTACAATAACTGTTTTAAATAGAGGTGGATGGGACGCCATTGATCCAGTTGTTTACTATAGCGGCGATGATAAAGTAAAAAAAATATCGGCAATTTTATATGATAGGGATGGCGATGTAATAGAAAAATATAAAGAAAAAGACTTCCTTGATGTCACGGCATCTGGTAGTAATTTATACTCAGACAATCGAAAAAAAATACTTGAGTTCATCCCTTCTTCCTATCCGTTTACATTAACTTTTGAGTACGAATTAAAATCAAGAACAACTGGTTTCTTAAAACAATGGCTTCCGTTAAGAAAAACAACCGTTGCGGTGGAGTCTTCTAATTATAAAATCGTCAACGAAAGACAAATTCCAATCATTAAAAAAGCATACAATCTGGATAACTTTGATGTTACGGCTAAAAGTTTAAACGGAAATCTTGATTATACTATTAAGAATGTTTTAGCTTTTGAATCTGAATTTGCTAGCCCTCATTACTCAATGTACCTGCCAATAATGAGAGTAGCCTTGAAAAAATTTCAGCTTGAAGGAGAAATTGCCGAGGTTTCAACTTGGAAAGATTTTGGGATTTGGCAGAATGAAAACTTATTAAAAGATAGAGATAAGTTAAGCGATGCTACTAAATCTAAAATAAATGAACTTGTTAAGGATTTAGATACAAAAAAAGAAAAAGTAAAAGCTATTTATGAATATATGCAAAATAAAACTCGATATATTAGTATACAAGTTGGGATAGGTGGATGGCAGCCATCAGCTGCTCAAGAAGTAGATGAGTTGGGTTATGGTGATTGTAAAGGGCTTACAAATTATACAAAAGCACTATTAGATACGCAAAATATACCTTCATATTATACGATTGTAGATAGTGGGTCTGACGGCAGGGATATAGAAGAAGATTTTGTAGCAATGCAGGGCAATCATGTTATACTTACGGTACCACTAGAAGAGGAAAATTTATTCTTAGAATGCACAAGTCAAGATTTACCCTTTAATTTTATAGGAACTCATACAGATGACAGAAAAGTAGTTATGTTAACTCCAGATGGTGGGGTTGTGGGTAAAACGCACTCGTACACTAAGGAGGATAATACACGTAATTTTGAGGCGACTGTTGTACTAGATGAAAATTTAATAATTACAGGTACACTTAAGGAAGTTTCAAGAGGTATTGAATATGATAATAGTTATTATTTAAAGGATGGAGATAGTGATGAATTAGATGCATATTATAAAAAAAAATGGTCACATTTAAATGGTCTCCAATTATCAAACATTAAATTTGATAATGATAAAGTTAATGTGGTTTTTACTCAAGAATTATCGTTCTTAGCTAAAAATTATACATCAAAAGCTGGTGATAGACTATTACTGAATCCTAATGTTTTTAATCGATTTGCTTACATTCCAGATGTTAACGGTGAACGAAAGCAAAGTGTTTATGTTCGACGAGGGAAAACTTTTAATGATACAACTACTATCATTTTACCAAAAGGTTATAAAGTAGAATCTATGTTTGATACACTTGAAGTTTCAAATAAATTTGGGTCCTACAAAGCTACATTAGTAAAGAAAAATGAAACAACACTTATATATTCTAGAAACGTAGTTTTATATGCTGTTGATGAACCCAAAGAATCTTTTAATGAATTAGATACACTTATTAGAAAGCTGGTTAAGAACGATAATTCTAAAATTGTTCTAATAAAAAAGTAGCATGAAGCAATTTCTGTTTTTTATCTTCTTAATTGCTACACTAAGTATTTATGCCCAAGAGTATAAATATACGCCAGTCACAATAGCTCAATTAACTGAGCAAAAGGATTCTTTGTTTCTTGAGGCAGATGCCAAGTATATTTTAAAAGATATTGAATATACTTATGGCCAAAAACTACGCATTTTTGAACGAATAAAAATTTATACAAAAGAAGGTTTTGCCTTTGCAAAAGAAGAAATAGGTTTTACAACTATCGAGGATCTTGAAGCTTACACATACAATCTTGACGAGGGAGAAGTAAAAAAAACAAAGGTGCCCAGTTCTAGTATTTTTGTTGAAAAATTTGAAGATGAAAATACAATTACAAAAGTTACATATCCAGAAGTTAGAGTAGGTAGTATACTAGAAATTTCATATACTATCCCCTATGCTGGATTAAGAATGATAGGCGTACAATCAATCATCCCAATAAAATCTATCCGTGTATATTTAAAAAGTGCCGTTTTAAGAGAGTTGACGATTACTCAAAACCCATTAAGCGGGATTGTTTTAACTTCAGAAAAAAATGACGATGGGATTTTTTATTCTGGAAAAAATATACCTCCACTCAAACAAGAAAAGTTTGTGACAAATATCCAAAATTATCGTGCCCAAATACGAATTGAACAAGTGGGGAGTTACGGTGAGCGATATATGGAAAGCTGGGAAGAAATTGCTGCGCTTTATAATGACACAGGCTTTTTCGGTAAGCAACTAGAACGCAAACGCTATTTTGAATATGACCTCCCAAAAATTTTAGGTGATGAAATAAATCCCTTAAAAAGAGCAAAGCTAATCTACGCTCATGTACAAGATAAAATGGAGTGGACAGAATATTATAGTAGGGGCTCAGAGGATATTAAAAAAGCATATAAAGAAGAAAAGGGCACTATTGCCGAAATTAATTTTATTGTAATTGCAATGATGCGCAAAGCAGGTCTCAACGCAAACCCGCTACTAACAGCAACGTTGAGCCGTGGATATGTGCTTTCGCCCTCAGCTACTATATTTAATGCAACAATTTGTAGTGTTGAAATTTTTGGCAATACCTATATTTTAGATGCCTCAAGAAAAATAAATGCCTTTGGAGAATTATCAAACGAGATGATTAATGGGAACGGCCTCCTAATCTACAAAAATGATGATTGGAAATTGTTTCCTACCAGTCCCACTTTAGTCTCAAAGGAAATTAATATTGTAAATGCTACAATTGATCCCATTGTAAAAAATATTAAAGGCGAAATTAAAACAAGAATTAATGGCTATTTCTCTAATAGATATCGTTCTAATTATGAAAATTCAATGAAAGATTCATATTGGGAAAACCTGGAAGAGATGCATAACACGCTTAAAATTGAAAATCCTATAATTACGGGTGATGAGAATGTAGATTTACCAATAACTTTTAAAGCAAATTTTCAAAAAGAGACATATGTAGAGGACATTAATAATGAGCTATATTTTAGCCCTCTCTTTATCTTCGGAAATGAGGTAGACGAGTTTAATGATACTGAAAGAAAATATCCTTTAGACTTTAGATTTCCGTATCATAAGAGTTACAAGATAAATTTTACCATTCCAGATAATTATAAAGTAGTAAGCTTATTAGAGCCAAAAAATTTAGCGATGCCCGATGGGATTGCGAGCTTAAAGTATGATAATAATGTTTCGGGAAATCAAATACAGATCTCGATGGATTTTGAAATTAATTATTCGCTTTTAGGAGCTGATTATTATGAAGGTATAAAAAAAATTTTCACAGAATATTTTAAAATTTCTAACGCTAAAATTGTTTTAGCAAAAAAATGAAACAATGAAGTTTGTTTATTTATTACTAGTGAGTGTTGTTTGTCACATTTCGGCGTATGCCCAAGACTATAAATTTGGAGATGTGAGCATCGCAGAGTTACAAGAAAAGAGTGATACAGAGTTTCCCGAAGCAGATGCAAAAGTAATCACACGGGATGTGGAGTATAATTTTGGCGAAGTATTATATGTTTTTGAACGTATAAAAATTTATACAAAAGAAGGTTTTGAATATGCTAAATGGCAGATTGATTTTGACGATGTGGAATCATTAAAGGCAAATACTTATAATCTTGAAAACGGAAAAATAGTTGTCACAAAAGTTGAAAAGGGGAGTATTTTTAATGAGGAGATAAATGATGGAGAAGAGGTGAGTAAAATTTCGTTTCCCAATGTAAAAGAAGGATCCGTTTTAGAGTTAAAATATAAAGTGAGAGATATAGGACTTCGTTCCATTAATTCGCAAAGTTATATTCCTATTGAGAGTGTGAAAGTACTTATTAAAAATCCATATTCAAGAGAGCTAAAAATAACTCAGAATCCACTTAGTGATATAGCCTTAAAAACACTTGAAAAACCTTATGAACTTTTATACGTAGGAAAGGATATTCCACCGTTGAAAAAGGAAAATTATGTGACTAGCTTGAGTACTTATCAAGGAAAAATTTACATAGAGCAAGTAGGAACGTACGGTCAAAATAAAATGAAGAACTGGACAGATGTAGCAGAGTTTTATAATGATGCACATTATTTTGGCGCAGAGGTAAAGAGAAGCGGTTATTTTAAAAGCGACCTTGATCCCTTACTAGTAAATGAGATAGAGCCACTAGAACTTGCAAAAAACATTTACTACTTTTTACAAAAAAGGATGAAGTGGAATGAATTTTATAGTCGTGGCGCAGATGAAACTAGAACAGCTTATAAGGAAAAGGAAGGAAGTATAAGCCAGATTAATGTAACGCTTACAGCAATGTTACGAAAGGCAGGTCTTAAGGCAAATCCAGTACTGGCTGCTACAAAAAGCCGTGGTTATATTTTATTCCCCACAATAATTGGGTTTAATGCTATATTAACAGCCGTTGAGATTGATGACAAAATTTACTTATTAGATGCATCAAGAAAAAATGCCGCTTTTGGTGAGCTTCCTAGTAACTTAATTAATGGAATAGGACTTATCGTATATGAGAATGATATGTTTAAAACTATCCCTACTAGTCCTACAAAATCCTCAAAGAGTTTTGTGATTGCTAATGCAACATTAGATGTTACTTCTGGTGCTATCATAGGAGATTATAAACAACGATTAAGCGGTTATTTTGCAAATAGATATAGAAAAGACTATACAGATAAACAAGCAAATGCTTACTGGAATGATCTTCAAAAAGAAAATAATTTACTTTATTTTTCAAAGACAGATACTAAAGATATGGCAAATTTGACAAAGCCTATTATGCTGGAAACATCGTTTAAAAAAGAGTCTTATCTAGAAGAAATTTCAGGTAACTTATATTTAGATCCCTTGTTTATTTTTGGGTTAAAGGAAAATAAATTTACTGATGAAAACCGAAAATACCCTATAGATTTTGTGTTTCCTTATTCAAAAACTTATAAAATTACATTTAAAATACCAGATGGCTACACCGTAGAAAGTTTACCTGAAGGTGTTAATATTGCTATGCAGGATAACATAGCATCTATTAAATATGATAATAAAGTTTCAGGAAATTCCATTATGGTTTCGTTAGATGTTGAGGTAAATTACCCATTGATAGCGGCAGATTATTATGAGGGAATTAAAACCATATTTACAGAATATTATAAAATTTCAAACTCGAAAATAGTACTTTCAAAAAACTAATTTATATGAAAAAGATAGTTACATTAATAGCATTATTAATCGTTGTTGTTGCATTTCCGCAGAATTTTAAACCAGGGAAAGTTTCAAAAAAAGAATTAGAAGAAACTGAGAATGCATTGAATCCAAAATCTAATGCTGCAGTACTCTATAGGGAACACAGAACGGCTTTTGTGTATAATCAATCTAAAGGCTTTGAGCAAGTGACCAATGTCTTTGAGCGTATTAAAATCTATAACCCAGAAGGCTATCGTTGGGCTACTAAAAAAATAAAATCATATAATCATGGGTCTGATAGAGAAGAAGTAAGCTCAATTAAAGGAACTACTTTTAATCTTGTTGGCGGGAAAGTTAAAAAAACAAAGCTTGATAAAAGTAATGTTTTTAAAGAGCGATTAAATGATTATTTTATGGAGAACAAGCTTACGATGCCTAATCTACAGCCAGGTAGTGTGATTGAGATAGAATATACCGTGCAGTCTCCTTTTTTAGGAATTACAGACATACCATTGCAATACGAGATTCCCATTAATAAAATGATGGTGGATGTTAAAATTCCAGATTTTTATGTATACCGAAATTATGCAAATCCACAAGCTTCAAATTCATTCACATTTGAAGAGAGCGATAAAAATATAGAAGTTGTCATCAGAGAACGAAGTGGTTTAGGTACTGCTAATTATGGTAACTTTAAAAGAGGTGGTGGATCATCTGGTATACAAAGTTATAAAGAAAGGCGCTATTTATTAGAAGAGGTGAATGTGCCACCTATAAAAAGGGCTGCTTATATTGATAATCTAGATAACTATGCGGCAAAAGCAGTTTGGGAATTGACTGTTATAAAAAATGGAAATGGTATTCCTAAAATGCTATCAAACTCTTGGGAGAGTGTTTCAAAAACAATCTATGAACGAGATGATTTTATAAATAGCATAAATAACTCATCATTTTATGAAGATGATTTAAAAAACGCGCTTGGAGCTGAGACAGATCCTTCTGTTAAAATGCAAATTGTGTATGATTTAGTCAAAAATAAAGTACGATGGAATGGGTATTACGGGTATTTTCCAGAGCAAGGAACAAAGAAGGCTTATAAAGAAGGAAAAGGAAATGTTGGCGATGTAAACTTGTTACTAATATCTATGTTGCGAAAAGCTCAAATTAACGTGCTACCTGTATTAATTAGTTCAAAATCTAATGGAATTCCTTTATTCCCTACGCGTTATGGATTTAATTATCTAATTGCTCAAGTAGAAATAGGAGGAAATACCTATTTGCTAGATGCTACCAAATTATACACAACAATTAATGTGCTTCCAGAACGTGCCATAAACTGGCAAGGTCGAGTAATTCTCCCAGACGGAAGCTCAGATTGGGTGCCATTGTACCCAGATTTTAGTTCTCAAAAATTATCGTATGTTCAAGCCGAAATTAACCCCGATGGAACATTAAGTGCTAAAGTAAGAGGCCGAATGGGCGATCATTATGCAAAAGAATATAGAACCGAATTTTATGGTAAAAATGCTAATGACCAAATTGATGGAATGGATAAAAATGGTGAGGACGTCAAATTTTCAAATCTAGAAACGAAAGATTTAAATGCATTTACAAAGAATATTACATTAAGTTATGATGCAAATGCAACATCATTGGTTGAGACTATTAACGATGAAATTTATATTTCACCTATGTTGTTTTTTGCGCAAAAGGAAAATCCCTTTAAAGAAAACACTAGGGAATATCCTGTGTTTTTTGATTTTCCAAAATCTGATAAATACAATATCACAATAAAAATACCTGAAGGATATACCGTAAAATCATTACCTGAATCTGCAAAATCAGCATTAGCTGGAGATGCCGTGACTTATTCTTATTTGATAAGTGAGTCCAATGGAATGATTCAACTTGCAGTGGCTATGGATATAAATAAACCCATTTTACTTCCCAGCGATTATCAATTTATTAAGGATATGTTTGGACAAATCGTTGGAAAAGAAAATGAAAAAATAGTGCTCTCAAAAATCTAAATCATGGATATAAAAAACGCGCAAAAAGAAGTAGATAGTTGGATTAAAAACCATGGTGTTCGTTATTTTAACGAACTTACAAATATGGCGCAACTTACAGAGGAAGTAGGAGAGGTAGCCCGTATTATAGCAAGAAGATATGGTGAGCAAAGCGAAAAAGAGAGTGATAAAAATAAAGACCTAGGAGAAGAGCTAGCAGATGTCATGTTTGTAGTTTTGTGTCTCGCCAATCAAACAGGTGTTAATTTGCAAGAGGCTTTTGATAAAAAGTTAGACATTAAAACTAAACGCGATCACGACCGTCATCATAACAATGAAAAACTTAAATAATGTTTAAAAGGATAATAAATTATAAAGGTTTTTGGAAGTCCGTTTTAATTCTAGGTGTGAGTTTTGGGGTTATACTATTTCTTTTAAAATGGGCGTTTTCTGGTTTTTCATTTGAAAATCTATCACCCACACCTCGTTTTTTTATTGGTTGGGCGATGACCTCGCTTTTTTATGGTTTAATAATGACTTTCATAAAATTTTGGGCAAAGCTCAAAGAAAAAGACAATCGTAGTAAATGATAGCACAGCTAAAAAAAATAAATACAGTAAAAAACGCAGTCGTTGCTATCACTGGATCAAAAAGTGAGAGTAATCGATTGTTGATTTTACAAGCATTATTTCCAGACATTGCAATTGAAAACCTATCAAATAGTGACGATACTGTTGTGCTTAGTAAAGCATTAAAAAGCACTAACCCCGTTGTAGATATTCACCATGCGGGAACTGCAATGCGGTTTTTAACAGCGTATTTTGTAGCAAAAAAAGACTCAAATGTTGTGCTAACAGGTAGTTCAAGAATGCAAGAAAGGCCCATAGGGTTATTAGTACAAGCGTTACGAGAAATGGGTGCAAATATTGAATATCAAGAAAACGAAGGCTTTCCGCCACTGCAAATTAAAGGTGTTGAAAAGTTAAAAAATAAAGTAACAATAGCCGCGGGCGTGAGTAGTCAATATATTTCGGCATTAATGCTTATTGCGCCTAGTTTAAAAGAAGGACTAAAGATTGAATTGATAGGTGATATTACATCGCGTCCTTATCTTGAAATGACATTAAAATTACTAAAAGAAATAGGTGTCACATATCATTTTCAAGGTCAAAACATTACAATTTCTCCTCTTACAAAGATAGCTCCGCAAACAATAACAGTAGAGTCAGATTGGTCTTCGGCTTCTTATTTTTATAGTTTGGTAGCGCTCTCGAGTAACATGTCTGTGACGCTCTCTGCCTATAAAAAAGATAGCTTGCAAGGAGATGCTTCGCTAGCAACGGTGTATGAAAATTTTGGCGTGATTACTCAATTTAATGGCGATAATACCATTACTATAACTAAAGAAAAAGAGGTTGATTTAACAGAGATACACCTTAATTTAATCAACACGCCAGATATTGCTCAAACAATTGCAGTGACAAGTTTTGGGTTGGGTATTTCTTGTAATCTAACAGGTTTACATACGTTGAAAATTAAAGAGACAGACCGCCTTGAAGCTCTTAAAACTGAGCTCTCAAAACTTGGTGCTTCTATCAATGTCACTAATAAATCCTTGCACCTTAAAGCAAATAGTGTAGCAAAAATTTCAGAAGTTAAAACAATTGAGACATACCAAGATCACCGTATGGCGATGGCATTTGCTCCGTTAGCTTTGCTGTTTCCTGTCGCAATTGAAGATCCAATGGTTGTTTCAAAATCGTATCCAGAATTTTATAGTGATTTAGAAAAAATAGGAATTAGCACTACATTTTTAGAATAAATTTTTGATGTTAATATTTACTTCGGAAATGTGACTATTTTTAAATAACTGCTATTAATTAAACCTATTGTTTGCATTTTTCGTGATTATACAACTTAGTTTAATGAGATAAGAGCGCTTTGATACTTAATATTTCCGAAGAAATTAAAGAGTTTTGAAATTTCGGGAAAGAAAAGACTGCAAATTTCAACGTTTTATTTTTGTTTTTACCCTCATAATGAGATTCTTCAAAAGATAAATGCCGTTTTACTTGACAACGCCTATCGCCAGATTGTATATTTGCAGCTTTTAAAACCTAAAATCAAGAACTTATGGGGATGAAACTCTCACATTTTAATTTCGAATTACCTGAAGAACTTTTAGCTGAATATCCAAGTGAAGAAAGAGATGAGGCCAGATTGATGGTCTTAAACCGAAAAGAACAAACTATTGAGCATAAAATGTTCAAGGATTTAATTAACTACTTTGATGAGGATGATATTCTTGTATTAAATAATACGAAGGTTTTTCCTGCTAGATTGTACGGAAATAAAGAAAAAACTGGTGCGAGAATTGAGGTATTTTTGTTGCGTGAGTTAAATCCAGAAACAAGGCTTTGGGATGTATTAGTTGACCCAGCTAGAAAAATAAGAATAGGAAATAAATTATATTTTGGCGATGACGAAACATTAGTTGCTGAGGTGATTGATAATACAACATCAAGAGGAAGAACGCTACGTTTTTTGTATGATGGGTCTTATGAAGAGTTTAGAAATAAATTAACTGAGCTTGGTGAAACACCACTTCCTAAATATATTAAGCGTGAGGTTCAGCCAGAAGATGCTGAGCGTTACCAAACAATTTTTGCTAAGGAAGAAGGTGCTGTTGCAGCTCCAACTGCAGGATTACACTTTTCTAAGCATTTATTAAAACGCCTAGAGATTAAGGGTGTTAAATTTCCAGAAGTTACTTTACATGTAGGTTTAGGAACTTTTAGTGCTGTTGAGGTTGAAGATCTTTCTAAGCACAAAATGGATAGCGAAGAGATGCATATTCCTGAGTCTTCTGTAGAGGTTATTAATGATGCAATTGCAAAACAAAAACGTATTTGCGCAGTAGGTACTACTGTAATGCGCGCATTAGAAAGTTCAGTTTCATCAAAAGGAACTTTGAATGCTTATGATGGTTGGACAAATAAGTTTGTTTTTCCTCCTTATGATTTTAGTATTGCTAATACAATGGTTACTAATTTTCATACACCTAAATCAACATTATTAATGATGGTGAGTGCATTTGCGGGTCATGAATTTACTAAGAAGGCATACGAAGAAGCAATTAAAGAGAAGTACCGTTTTTACACTTACGGTGATGCTATGTTGATTATATAATCAACTTTTAAAATTAAAAAATCCCGATGGCAACACCGGGATTTTTTAATTTGTAGTGATTTGCTATTGATATGTGCTCTTTTTAAGTTATTTTAGTTGAGTTATTTATGGAGTTATATTAAGATTATTTTGAAAAAAATTACATATTTATTTTTTTTAATGGCAACAGGACTTTTGTTTTCACAAGAGCCCATAAGTTGGTCTTATGATTTTGATGTTGCGCCAGAAATTATAGAGCTTCCTCGTCTTGATTTAGAAATAATTCAAGAACAAGATAGTATTAATGATCTTGATAAAAGCCAGCCTTGGCGTTACGGAATTGAAAGACCTGTTAGTTTAGATTTACAAAATCAAGGGACATGGACAGATCTTCCAGATGAGAATGGCCGACTATGGCAGGCTGCTATATGGAGCAGAGGTGCAGTTAATTTGAGTGTTAACTTTGATTCGTTTTATTTACCAGAAGGAAGCAAATTGCAGTTTTTCAATGAGGATAAAACCGATGTTTCAAAATTGTATGGAAATAAAGAGAATACTCCAAATAATAAAATAGCCTCTTGGTTTGTGGAGGGTGATTTGATTTACGTAGAGTATTTTGAGCCTTATTCTGTTGCTACAAATGTTGTATTAAAAATTGGTAGTGTTATTCATGGTTATAGAATGGGTAAAGTACATGAGTTGTTTGATACTAATCGGGGGTTGAATGATAGTGGTGATTGTAATTATGATGTAAATTGTCCTGTGGGAGAGGATTTTGATAATTATAAAGTTATTATAAAAAAAGCTGTTGCCTTGCTTACACTAGGTAATGGGTATTTATGTTCTGCTTCTATGGTAAATAATACTGCTATGGATAAGACTCCGTATTTATTGACAGCAAATCATTGTTTACAAAATAGTGATCCATCTTTATGGAGCATCCGTTTTAACTGGGTAAGCCCAGATCCTGTTTGTGGAGAAGCTGTTAATAGCCTAGATATTCAAACAAATTTTACAATGAGTGGTACCGAGCTTATTTCTGCAAATGAGATAAGTGATTTTGCTTTAGTTAAGTTATATAATCCAGTACCAGTTTCATGGGATATTACATTTGCAGGTTGGGACAGGAGTGATTTGTTGCCGCAATTTCAAATTGGGATTCATCATCCTAACGGTGATATTATGAAAATATCTAGAGACGACGATGGTGCAACAAAAGAAAATGCAAATGGAACAGATGTTTGGCTTATAGGTGGAGTAAATGCTGGAAACGGCAACGGATGGGAAATAGGGACTACCGAAAGTGGATCCTCAGGGTCACCTCTATTTAATGAAAATGGAAAAATTATAGGGCAACTTTATGCTGGTCAAGCTTCTTGCTTAGGAACTGAAACTAATAATGACTATGATATTTATGGTAGATTCGCTAGTTCTTGGGATTCTGGAAACACGCCACAAACAAGGCTTAAAGATTGGTTGGACCCAATTAATAGTGGACAAACCTCAATAGAGTCTGTTCAAAACATTCTTGGTTTACCAGATAATCAAATTACAGGAATTCTTGAAATTTATCCTAATCCAGCAACAACATCACTAACCATAACAAATAGTAAATATCCACATTTAGTATATAGTTTCTATAGTGCTACTGGCCATAAGATAATGTCTGGTTCGCTTTCAAATACAGATAATAATTTGAATATAGCCAACTGTGCTGATGGTATCTATTTTTTAAATTTGGTTGATGAAGACTCAAATCAACAGATTACTAAAAAAATAGTAATTAATAAATAGGCACATTTTGATATTTGATATGGATTCCGTTTTCTACGGAATTTTTTTTGCTTCATTGCCATCCATAAATTGTATTTTTGCCATTAAATGAAATCAGATAAAAAAGACATACGGTCACTTTCTAAGGAACAGTTAAGAGAATTTTTCACAAGTATTGGGGACAAGCCTTTTCGTGGAAATCAAGTTTATGAATGGCTGTGGAGTAAAGGCGCTCATACATTTGATGGAATGACTAACATATCAAAAGAAACAAGAGCGCACCTTGAAGATAATTTTGTGATTAATCATATAGAAGTTGATAGTCTTCAACGTAGTGCAGATGGCACGGTTAAGAACGCTGTAAAACTCCATGATGGTCTTATTGTAGAATCTGTGCTTATTCCTACGAATAAAAGAACAACGGCTTGTGTGTCCTCTCAAGTGGGTTGTAGTTTAGATTGTAAGTTTTGTGCAACGGCGAAGCTTAAGCGAATGCGAAATCTTAACCCTGACGAAATCTACGACCAAGTGGTTGCTATTGATAAGGAAAGTAGGCTCTACCATAATCGTCCACTTTCAAATATTGTATTTATGGGGATGGGAGAACCACTTATGAACTACAAAAATGTTTTAGCTTCCATAGAAAAGATTACTAGCGAAGAAGGACTTGGGATGTCACCAAAACGAATTGTTGTATCAACTTCTGGTGTTCCTAAAATGATAAAAAAAATGGCAGATGATGATGTTAAATTTAATCTTGCAGTTTCACTTCATTCGGCAATTCAAGAAACAAGAGAGCAAATTATGCCTTTTGCTAAGTCATTTACGTTAACTGATTTAAAAGAAGCTTTAGAATACTGGTATCAACAAACAGGTAAGAGCGTTACCTATGAATATATTGTTTGGGGTGGTATTAATGATAAAGATGTGGATGTTAAAGCGCTCGTTCAATTTTGTAGTTATATTCCTTGCAAGGTGAATATTATTGAATACAACCCTATTGATGATGGGGAATTTCAGCAAGCAGAAAATGCAGCTATTGATAATTATATTTCAACTTTAGAAAAAGCCAGAATTCCTGTAACTGTTAGAAGAAGTAGAGGTAAAGATATTGATGCTGCTTGTGGACAATTAGCAAATAAGGCATAAAAAAAAGAGCGTTACAATATTGTAACGCTCTTTTTGATTAAAAGACGAATCTTTATTTTTTTACAAATTTGAAAGACTTTTCAGCTCCTTCTATTGAAACTTTACCAATGTAAACACCAGTGTTAAGATTTCCTAAGTTGATTTGAGCTTCAGTTAGGCCAATTGTTTGAGTCATAACTTGTTTTCCTGTAATATCAAAAACTGTAATATTATTCATTGCAACACGATTAGAAATGTTAAGCGTATTGTTTGCGTCTACAAAAAAGCTAAATGCTAAAAGATTTTGTTCTGGAGTATTTAACGCTCCTTGATCTCCAGCTGCAATTGCTGTGTCAGGAGTAGACTCATATGCAAAATCAGTTACTGTGAATCCGTCAGCTGTTACTCCTTCAAAACCAACCCACCCGTAGTGAGTATTACCATCAATTTGAAAAGCTACACCAGCAAAACCGTCAGGAGTGTTGTTTCCATCACCACAAAAAGTACCAGCAATTCCATCTAAATAACATAGTGATCCTACATTACCAAAATCTCCAGTTCCAGCGCTAATCATATCGCCTTCGTCAAGGTTAAGTGCATATGTGTAGTTACCTACTAAAGACCCTACAGTTAATCCAGAAACTTCAAGCATTTCATTATTAATAGCTGTAAACGCTTCACCAGCACCACCAACTAATCCATAAATCATTCTTAAGTCATCAGTCCCATCTGCATTAAAGTCAATGTAGAAAGGGTCAGTTCCAGCTGCTGATACAGCTACAAAATCAGGGTCAAGATCTGTGTAAACAACTTGTCCAGATGCATCTGCAACACCAGCAATGGCTAGTGATAAAGCTCCGTACTTAGCAACATTGTTTGATAAGTTTTTTTTAGTATTTTTTTTCATGATTTTTATTTTTAAAAGTTTACTTTCGTTTTTTTACGAAAAAAATTCAAGCGTAAATATACAAAAAAATAATAAACTCCTAATTTAGTTTGTATGAAAGGAAGAGGAAAAATTGTAACTAAAACATTATCAAATAGTAAGGGTTTAGATCCTTTAAGGCCAACCATTAATAGCTCTTTAGCTCATTTGGCATATGGTCATTTATCTTTTGTCGCATGGAGAGAATTAAAAAAGAAGAGCAATGAAGAAAAATAAAGTATTACTGATAGGTTGGGATGCAGCTGATTGGAAAATTATAGGACCTTTAATTGCTAAGGGGTTGATGCCTAATTTAAAAAAAATGATTCAGAATGGTGTTTATGGTAATATGAGTACAATGGATCCTCCATATAGTCCTATGTTATGGAGTTCTGTTGCTACTGGTAAGACACCTGATAAGCATGGAGTTTTAGGTTTTATTGAGGTTTCACCTCAAAACTCTCTTCGTCCAGTAACTGCTCATTCTAGGAAGTCTAGAGCTTTATGGAATATACTTCATAATCAAAATTTGAAAAGTAACATGGTTGGCTGGTGGCCTAGCTTTCCTGCTGAACCTATCAACGGGGTTATTGTTACAGATAAGTTTCAAAAAGTAGGGAAAGAGATTAACAAACTTAAAGTAATCAATGAAAATGCGATACACCCGCAAAGTTTGGCAAGTGATTTGAAGAAATTAAGAATGCATCCAAGTGAAATCACGAAAGAGCATATTTTGCCATTTATTCCTAAAGCCGCAAAAGTAGATCAAACAAACCCTGAGAAAGCAAAAAAGAATGGCTTGATTCCATTTGCACAAGTCATGGCTGAAAATGTTTCAATTCATAATGCGGCTACGTACTTATTAGATAATACTGAATGGGATTTTATGGGCATATATTATGATTATATAGATCATATGTGTCATGGTTTTATGAAATTTCACCCTCCAAAACTCGCTAGAATTGAACCTGAGGATTTTGAAATTTATAATGATGTTGTTAATAGTGCATATCGTTTTCAAGATATGATGCTAGGTCGTACTTTGGATATGGTAGACAGTAATACTACGGTTATAGTTATGTCTGATCATGGTTTTGAATCTGGAGATAAGAGGATATTAGAAATGCCTAAAGTTAATGCAGCACCTGCACTAGATCACAGGCAATTTGGGATGTTTGTAGCAATGGGACCCAACATTAAAAAGAATGAAAAAATATTTGGCATTAGTTTAATTGATATTGCACCAACTATTTTAAATCATTTTAATCTTCCTGTAGGGAAAGATATGGATGGAAAAGTTATTCTTGATATGTATGAAAAGCCCAAAGCTCCAAAATATATTAATAGCTGGGAGGATATAGAAGGTGATTTTGGTGAGCTTAAAAAAGAGGACGAGTCTGTTTTTTCTGATGAAGAAACAATGCAACAGCTTATTGAGTTAGGCTACATAGATAAGCCTGATGATAAAATTGAAGTTGCAGTCCATAATACTAAATGTGATTTAAAACATAATCTTGCAAGAGTTTATTCTGGTAAAAGGGATTTCATTTCTTCAAAAGAATTATTGTTAGAATTAGTCCAAGAGAAAAGTTCTAAGCATTTAGCTCATTATTATATTGATTTAATAAATGTATGCTTGAGATTAAAAGAATTTAATGATGCAGAAAAATTTATTAATGAATTTAAGGAAATAGATACAGATGTCAAATTTAACATTCATTATCTTGAGGCAGATATGTTTATTGGTAAAGGCAATTTAAGGGGAGCTGAAAAAGTACTAAAAGAAAAATTTAAAAATGGTGGGAATTCAGAAACATTATATAGGCTTGGTGAAGTGTTTAAAGCACAAAGCAAGTTTGATTTAGCTAAAGAGTGTTTTGAAAAAGCAATCGATAATGAGCCAGATAAGGCAAAATTTAATAAAGCATTAGCCGAAGTTCTAATTGAACTTGGGGAATATGAAGAGGCAGCAGAATATGCTTTTACAAGTATTGAATTAGTAAAATTCTACCCAGAAGCTCATTATGTATTAGGTAGAGCGTTAGAAAAGCTAGGTGATGTAGAAAATGCAAAACTAGCATTTGAAACTGCCGCAAAATTAAGGCCTCAAACTTATCACAGAGCACAAAAAGCTGCTGAGAATATGAGTGAAAAACTAGCTATGATTGAGCTAAATGATAAAATAACATTTAAACATAGAAAAAATCAAATAGTTATAGTATCGGGTTTACCTAGATCAGGAACTTCTTTAATGATGCAAATGCTAAATGAAGGAGGGCTACAACCGTTGGTCGATGGTAAAAGAGAGGCAGATGTTTCAAACCCCAAAGGATATTTTGAATTTGAACCAGTCATGTCAATTCATAAAGATAATTCTTGGTTAGATAGAGGGCAAGATAAAGCGGTAAAGATAGTTGCTCCCTTATTAAAGTATATAGACCCACAATTTCGCTATAAAATTATCTTTATGAAAAGAGATTTAAATGAGATTATTAAGTCTCAACGCGTAATGACTGGAAAGGATGCAGAAATAATGCCTGTTAACATATATAATTCCTATGTTAAACTTTTAGGAGATATTGATAAATGGAAAGAAAATGAACCAGGTGTAGAAGTTATCTATATGGATTATAAAGATGTATTAGAAAATCCAACTGTTGCCGCATCTAAAGTAAAATCGTTTGTAGGAACAGATTTAGATATTGACAAAATGGCTAGTTGTATAGATGTAAGTTTATATAGAAATAAGATTACAACTACAGCTAAATAAAAATTAAAGAAAATTTAGGATAGATAAAGGCACATTATTATTGATTTAATACTGTGCCTTATTTTTTACTGTATTTTTGATAAACAAATGAAAATAGTAGCGCAGATAAAATTACCCATAGTAGCCGAAATGGAACTTTTTGAAAAGAAGTTTTCAAAATCCATGACTTCAAAAGTTGCGCTTCTCAATCGCATAACACATTACGTTGTTAATAGAAAAGGAAAACAAATGAGACCTATGTTTGTTTTTTTAATAGCAAAAATGAACGGCGCTGGCGAAGTTAATGAGCGTACCTATCGAGGTGCCTCAGTCATTGAGTTGATTCATACAGCAAC
Organism: Patiriisocius marinistellae; assembly: GCF_009014635.1. GTDB lineage: Bacteria > Bacteroidota > Bacteroidia > Flavobacteriales > Flavobacteriaceae > Patiriisocius > Patiriisocius marinistellae. The sequence continues at coordinate 72,001 of NZ_BKCF01000005.1, forward strand.
ACTCGTTCATGATGATGTAGTTGATGATAGTAATAGAAGACGAGGTTTTTTCTCAGTCAATGCGCTTTGGAAAAATAAAATTGCTGTGCTTGTTGGAGATTTTCTGCTCTCAAAGGGATTGCTACTTTCAATAGATAACGGCGATTTTGATTTACTTAAAATAATATCAGTCGCAGTACGGGAGATGAGCGAAGGTGAGTTACTACAAATTGAAAAAGCGAGAAACCTTGATATTACTGAAGAAATTTATTTCGAAATAATCCGCCAGAAAACCGCTACATTAATTGCTGCATGTTGCGCCATGGGAGCCCAATCTGTAAATGCACCTCAAAATGCCGTAGCACAAATGCGTAAATTTGGAGAGCTAATAGGTATCGCATTCCAGATAAAAGATGATTTATTTGATTACGGAGAAGAAGCAATTGGTAAACCTACCGGAATAGATATTAAAGAAAAAAAAATGACGCTTCCTTTAATATATGTTATAAATAATGCTTCAGCTAAAGAAAAGCGATGGCTCATTAATTCTGTAAAAAATAAAAACCACGATAAAAAACGAGTTAAAGAAGTAATTACTTTTGTTAAAAATAATGGAGGGTTAGAATACGCTATAAAAACTATGAAAAGTTATCAGCATAAAGCATTACAAATTCTTCAAGAATACCCAAAATCTCAATATAGAGACTCCTTAGAGCTCATGGTCAACTATGTTATTGATAGAAAGAAATAATGGCAAGTTTAAATCATTCTTCTTTTAATGATAAAAATAAATCCTTTCTTCGGAAATTTTAATTAAATTAAAAACACTGAATATCAGTAGTTTGTGTCGTTTTGTTTCTAAGATTTAAATTTTCTTCACTTTTTTTTAAATCTCCAGACAACCATACCAACAATTGCTGCGTCTTTAAAATAGAAACCATCTGTAAGCTATATTTTGAAACTCATTTCATTACATAAAAATTACACCACTCTTATTGCAAAAGCAAGCAAAGGAAATAGAAAAGCGCAGCAGCAATTGTTTGAGCTTTTCGCTCCAAAAATGCTTAGCGTATGTCGTAAGTATATGAAACATCAAGACGCAGCAGAGTCTGTAATGTTAGCAGGCTTTTTAAAAGTGTTTACAAACTTAAACTCATTTAAAGCAGAAGGTAGTTTTGAAGGTTGGATACGAAGGATAATGGTGAACGAATCAATTTCGCAGCTTAGAAAAGATAAAAAGCTGGATTTTAAAGACACTGTGGTGATTGAGAATTCAATTGAGCATGTTACTTATCTAGAAAGTGAAATGGAAGTCGAAGAGATTCAAATAATAATAGACACATTACCAGATGGATACAAAACAGTTTTTATTCTATATGCTATTGAAGGATACAAACACAGCGAAATTAGCGAGATGTTGCAAATAAGTGAAAGCACATCAAAAACACAGTTGTTTAAAGCACGAAAAGTGTTACAACAACGCATTAATAAACTAGAAAATACGCATTATGGAACCCATTAAATTTGAAGAAAACAGCCGGGAGAAGTTTGAGGAGCGTGAGTTACAACCTTCGGCCGGAGCCTGGGACAAGTTAGAGGCTATGCTTGAAAAAGAGCAGCCTATTAAAAAAACTGGAGGATTCCCGTGGCTGGCAATTGCTGCAAGTTTTATAGGCTTTGTCATTATTGCATCTATTTATTTTAATCAAAATGATACAAAAGATAGTCTTGTAAATGAGGATATTCCTTCTGAAATTTTAAAAGAAGACCCAGCAAAATCTCCATACAAAACTGTAGAAGAAATTCAAAAAGAAAAAGAAGCGGTTGCCGAAACTGTAAAACAACATAAAAAAGCAAATCAAGCCGAAGATGAGAAAGTTAATGCAAATGAAAATCAAGTTGTTTCTGTGACTAATAAAAACACAAAGATTAAAAATAAAATTAATAACAATAATGCTGGCAAATTGCAAAAATCGCAGCAAGTAAATAGTAATACGCTAAAAAATATAAACAATACCCTTATTGATAATTTAGGTCAAATTTCGGCTTTGCCAATTAAAGAAAAACCAACAACGATAAATACAAATAAAGAGGACTTAAACTTACAAGTTACACCATCTTTAAATAAGGTTGACGCAGTTGTTGCTCAAATTAAAGACATTAAAAACAAAAATGGCAATGTTACCGAAAACGAAATTAATGCGCTACTTGCTACTGCTCAAGAGGAAATAAAATTACAACGTTTGTTTAATGCCTCGTCTGGCAAGGTAGATGCAATGGCACTGCTGGGAGAGGTTGAGATGGAAATGCAACAATCGTTTAGGGAGAAAGTTTTTTATGCTTTAGGCGAAGGGTTTGAGCAATTGCGAACCACTATAGCAGACCGTAATAATTAAATATAAATTATTGATTAAAAGTAAATTAAAAATAAAAACAATGTTTTGACTGTAAGACCTTCCGTCTTGCGGAAGGGACACTTAAACTCAAAAAACAATGAAAACACACACACTAGTATTCGCATTATCACTTTGGATTATATCAATTTTTGCAGCAGTTGCGCAAGAAGCCGAGATGGATAAAAAAAGAGATTTAATTGTGCAAGCTGAAAAAGCAGCATTAAAAGCAGAAGTTGATAATATTAATAAAAGGCTTGATAATGGAACAATTAATTTGCAAGAAGCAGAAGGGTTAAAAGTGGATGCTGCTACAAAACATGCTTTAAACATTGAAAATAAAGTTGCGATACTAGAAAATAGAGTAGCCTTAAATGAGCGTAATGGAGAGACGGTAGAAAGTAAAAGTAAATTTAAAATTACATTTGGAGATGACGGTTTAGATTTTAATAATTCAAATGATACAACTTATAAACGTAAAGAAGACATTCGCACGTACTCAAGCTTTACTTTTGCCTTTGGTCTTAATAATGCAATAGCAGATGGACGATCATTAGATGATTCGCCTTATAAAATAGGAGGTAGTCGTTTTGCCGAAATAGGGCTATCATGGTCAACAAGAGTATTTAAAGAAAGTAATTTTTTAAGGGTGCGATACGGACTTTCATTTCAATTCAACGGTCTAAAAGCTGATGATAATAAGTACTTTGTAGAAAATGGAGCGCAAACAGAATTAGAAGAATATCCGTTAGATCTTAACAAACAAAAATTAAGAATGGATCACCTAGTAATCCCACTTCATTTTGAGTTTGGTCCATCAAAAAAAATTGTTAGAGATGACTATTTTAGATACAATACAGAGAATAGTCTTAGAATAGGATTAGGAGGATATGCTGGAGTTAACTTATCTACAGTCCAAAAATTAAAATTTGATGATGAAGGGCAAGATGTGAAGCAAAAACAAAAAGGCAATTTTAATACAAACAATTTTATTTATGGTTTGAGTGCTTATGCAGGCTGGGGAGAAACTTCTATATATTTAAAATACGACTTAAACCCTATATTTAAAAACAATATTATCGAAGAGCGCAATGTCTCATTAGGGATACGTTTTGATTTTGAATAAACTACATTTGTGTTAGTTAGAAAAAAGAGATTTCAGGGAAACCAGAAATCTCTTTTTGATATTTTAGTAAAGTGTGGCCAAATTTTAAGGCAAAGCCGAAATGTGGTCAACATGCTACAAATTGTATTTCATTTATGTAATTTTGTTTTCTTCAATGAATACAAATGATTAGCCGTACCACCATAGATAATGTTTTTGAAACTGCTCGCGTAGAGGAAGTTATTGGTGATTTTGTGCAACTCAAAAAGTCTGGAAGTAATTTTAAAGGATTGAGTCCATTTACAGATGAGCGCTCTCCCAGTTTTATGGTGAGTCCCGTAAAACAAATTTGGAAAGATTTTTCTAGTGGAAAAGGTGGAAATGCAGTTACATTTTTAATGGAGCATGAGCACTTTACCTACCCAGAAGCCATTAAATACCTCGCAAAAAAATACGGTATTGAAATTGAGGAAACCGAACAAACCAGCGAACAAAAAGAACAAGCAAATGAACGAGAGAGTTTGTATCTCGTCAATGAATTTGCAAAGCAATATTTTCACAATACACTCTTAAAAACAGAGCCAGGAAAGGCTATTGGACTTTCTTACTTTAAAGAGCGTGGGTTTACAGATGATACAATTGAAGCATTTTCACTGGGTTATTCTATAGATGATTGGTCTGCTTTTACAGATGCTGCTGTCAAAAAAGGCTACAAATTAGAATTTCTAGAAAAAACGGGACTTACTATTATAAAAGGTGAGAAACAGTTTGACCGTTTTAAAGGACGGATAATGTTTCCTATATTGAGTATGAGTGGGCGCACGTTAGGTTTTGGAGGACGTATTTTAGTCAATGATAAAAAAGCTGCAAAATACTTAAACTCTCCAGAGAGTGAAGTGTATCATAAAAGTAAAGTGCTTTATGGTATTTATCATGCAAAGCAAAGTATTGCAAAGGAAGATAACTGTTATTTAGTAGAAGGATATACAGATGTTATCCAACTATATCAAAGAGGAATTCAAAATGTTGTTTCATCTTCAGGAACAGCATTAACACCAGAGCAAATAAGGCTTGTTAATAGACTTACAAATAACATAACAGTACTCTTTGATGGTGACGCTGCAGGACTAAGAGCATCTTTGCGTGGTGTAGATTTGATATTAGAGCAGGGGATGAATGTTCGTATTTGCACCTTTCCGGAGGGGGAAGACCCAGATAGTTTTGCAAAGAATAATACGCTAGAGGATATACAAGCATATTTATTGGAACAGTCACAAGACTTCATTTCATTTAAAGCATCACTCTTAGCAAACGAAGCTAAAAATGATCCTATAAAAAAAGCTGAAACCATTCGAGATATGGTGATAAGCATTTCTAAAATTCCTGATGTTATTAAACAGGAAGTTTATATTAAAGAGTGTTCTCGTATAATGGATATTAGCGAGGAGGTATTGTTCAACACACTAGCGCAAATCCAGCAAAAAGATAATAAGGAAGCTTCAAAAAAACAAGCAGAACCAAGTAAGCCTTTTGAAGTTATAACTGCTGAAAAGCAACCAGCTAAAAAGGTAGATGTTCAATTTGAGTTGGAACGAAAAATTATTCAATTGTTGCTTCTCTACGGAATGCAAGAAGAAGAGTTTGAGGATTTAATTCTTGAAACAAATGAAAAAGGAGATATATCATTTCAGCCCGAAATAATTACTACAAAAGTATTTGAGAAAGTCTACTTAGATCTACAAGAAGACGAAATAGAATTTACGAATGATGATTTTAAAAATTTGTATTTCATAATAATTGATAGCCTTAATCAGCAACAGGATTTTAAAGTAGATACATTTATCAATGAGCTAGAACCAGAAAATGCAAATGTGGTCTCTACCATATTGATGGAAGAGGAAAAGTATGTATTACACGACTGGAGTAGCAAAGAGATTTATGTGAAGCAAAAGACAACCACAGTTGCACAAGTAGTGAGCGAAACTATTTTAAACCTTCGCAGGTATTTAGTGACTAAAAAAATAAACGAGTTAATAACTTCGCCAGTTGAAGGCGGTGAGTATAAAGACAGAAGCGTATTGGAAACCGTTAAGGATTACAATACGCTACATCATATAATTTCAGAAAAGCTAAGACGCGTTGTTTAGCTTTATAATTTTTTACCCAAATTGAAACATTCTTGATTGGTGAATCAAATCTGCAAGATTATCAACTTTAAGTTTCTTTAATAATCTAGTTTTGTATGTGCTAACGGTTTTTTCGTTAATATCAAGCGCATTTGCGATGTCCTTATTTCTTTTTCCGCTAGAAAGTAAGTTAAGTACTTCAATCTCTCTTGAAGACAATTTTTTGTAACGGCTAATAGCGTTGCTCTCACCTACATTTCTACTTGTAAAGGTTGAAGTTAACTCTTCATTTAAGAATATACCCCCTTTAGCAATCTGCTTCATAGCTTTCATGAAGGTCTTTGTGTTAGCCGTTTTAGGAACATAACCAGCTGCGCCAGATTTGATAGAGCGTAAAGCATAAATCTCTTCAGGGTGACATGAAAAAATTAAAACACGCATTCCAGGAAATTCAGTTTTAATACCTCTTAGTGCATTTATACCATTAATGTTTGGAATATCAATCTCCATAATTAAAATATCAGGAGTGTTTTCTCTTAAACTATCGTAAAGTTCTTCTGCATTTGTAGCCTTACCTATAATAGAAAAAGTTTCATTTTTCTTAAGCATGCTAGTGATTCCCTTTCGGGTTATTGGGTGGTGATCTGCAATTAAAACGGTCTTCATAAAGCTTTTACTGTAAGGTTGCTGCTAGTTTATTATTAGAGGGAATAATCCTGTAATACTAATACTACAAACCAAATGTAGGTAAACATGTGATTCCTACATTTTCTTTTCGTTATAAGACTTATAAACTCGTTTAATAACGGTTATTTGCGTAAATTCGATGGAATTTCGCACACCGGGATAGGGTTCATTTTATGTTGATTAGCTCTGTTTAGCCTAGTGTATATATCAAAAACCTCTTTTTTTCGACCTGTAAAATCGTCAATATTTTTTCCTACATCAACCATTTGCATTGCCCATTCTAATTCGTCATAACTAGCCCCTATTTGATCTTCATCGGTTCTACTGTCGCCAAAGAGTCCATCAGTAGGTGCAGCTTTTAAAATGCTGTCTTGAACTTCTATATGTGCTCCAATCGCATAAACTTCACTCTTCATTAAATCTGCTATAGGACTTAAATCTACACCGCCATCACCATATTTTGTGTAAAACCCCACGCCAAAATCCTCAACTTTATTCCCCGTTCCTGCTACTAAGTACCTGTGTAATCCTGCAAAATAATAAAGTGTTGTCATGCGTAGTCTAGCACGTGTATTTGCAAGAGATAAGTCTAAAAAGGTGTCATCTGCTGTAAAAGGTACCTGAGATTTAAAACTCTCAAAAGTGGGAGTGAGGTTTACCTCTACATTAGTTACATTTAAAAAACGCTTTTTAAGTTGTGCAATATGTTCATCACCACGCGTTACTTGACTTTTCGCTTGGTGAATAGGCATTGTAACGCAAAGAGTTCTCAAACCTGTCATAGCGCATAGTGTTGAAGTTACCGCGCTATCTATACCACCGCTTACGCCTACTACAAAGCCATCCATTCCCGCTTTTTGAGCATACTCTTTTAACCAGTTTACAATATGGTTTGTTACTTTTTCTGTGTGCATATCTTTTTGTGTTTTTATCTTTAATTTACAATGCTTCGGAAATATAAAACCTCCTATTTTTTTTGGATATGTTTAAAGTATCACCAACCATTAAATTGTATTTTTGCAATCAACCAAATGATAAAAATAGCATTGCACTGTAAAATTAATAAAAAGGAATTGCGTTCCATAGGTTCATCATGTTTTAATTCTATGAAAAAGTTATTGTTGTTATTCATTTCCGTAGGCATGCTTATAGCTTGTGAGCAAAAAAGTACGGTTGAAAAGGAAATTGAAAAAATCTCTGTTGATGTTTCGGTATTGCGTTTTGATAAAGTTTTTGCAAAAGCATCTATTACAGATTTGCCAAAACTTAAATCTCAGTATCCAATGTTCTTCTCACCTCGTGTGTCAGATAGTATCTACGAGCAAAGATTGAACGATACATTACAGCACCAACTTGAAGATGAGGTCTTAAAAGCATTCCCGTCTGAAGAAAAATTAAGCGATGAATTAGGGCCTTTATTTCAGCATATAAAATATTATTTTCCACGATTTAATGAACCAACGATTGCAACTGTTATTTCAGATGTTGATTATGATAATAAAGTAATTATTGCAGATACGCTATTAGTAGTTTCACTTGACACGTATTTGGGGTCAGATCATTTTTTCTATTCAGACATCAGTAAGTTTATAACTAAGAATATGCGATCTGAACAGATAATGCCAGATATAGCAACGCAGTATGTAAGAAAATTAGTGAGTCCTCCAGGCTCAAACAGTCTCCTTTCTCAAATGATTTACTTCGGAAAAGAGCTGTATTTAAAAGATATTTGGTTACCAGAAATTTCCGAAGCAGAAAGAATAGGATATACAGATGCCGAAATGCAGTGGGCAAAAGCCAACGAAGAACAAATATGGCGTTATTTTGTAGAGCGAGAAATGCTATTTAATACTGACCCTAAACTGTCTCCACGTTTTATAAACCCTGCGCCTTTTACAAAATTTTATCTTGATATAGATAATGAATCTCCTGGAATGATGGGTAGATATATGGGATGGCAAATTGTACGCTCATTTATGGAAAAAAACGAAGTTACTCCGCAACAATTATTATTATTTGATGCCGAAACTTTATATCAAAAATCAAAATACAAACCAAAAAAATAAAAAGCTCATGGCAAAACAGCATACTTCACAAATTTCAATTAATGTAGCACTTGATGAAAATAAAGTTCCAGAAAAATTACATTGGACAGCTCAAGATGGCGGTATAAATAATCAAGAAACAAAAGCACTTTTGTTATCTGTATGGGACCAAAAAAACCAAGAGTCTTTACGTATTGATTTGTGGACAAAAGATATGCCGCTTGATGAGATGAAAGTCTTTTTTCATCAAACACTTAGCGCAATGACAGATACATTTCAACGAGCAACAAATGATGAGAAAATGGCAGATACCATGCGTGATTTTTGTGATTATTTTGCAGAAAAATTAGAAATTAAGAAAAAATAAATTTGTCTTTTAAGGCTTTTTTACTTTAGCTTATGAAGCTCATATTCGTCTATAATGCAAACTCTGGAGTTGTCAATGGGTTGTTGGACAGCGTGCATAAAATGGTAAGTCCTTCGACTTACGATTGCAGACTGTGCGATGTTACTTTTGGATTTTTTGCAGAAAAAGAGGAATGGAAAGAATTTAGAGAAACTTCAAATCTGGACATGGTGTTTTTGCATAAAGACGAGTTTTTAAAAAAATATCGTTCAAAGTGGTTAGCAAAATATACATTTCCTGTTATACTTCAAGAAGAGGGTGGGGAGCTTTTTGTATTTATAAATACCCCAACGTTGAATATAGTAGAAAATACAACTCAATTGATGACTGAAATAAATGAGAGGGTTTAATTTTGTAATTTAATAATCAAGTTTATCAATTGAGTCTGCAACTTCATCATTTACATTTTCAACATAGTCTAATAGCTCATCTCTCCCTATGTATTTGCTAGAAGATGTTATAAAGTACTGTGGCATTTCTTCCCATGTTTCGAGCATTTTTTGTTCGTAAGAGGCTAAATTTCTTTCAAGTGCACCTGGTTTTAGTTTGTCTGCTTTGGTAAAAATAATGTTGAATGGAATAGCGCTTTCGCCTAAATATTGCATAAACTCCATATCAATAGGTTGAGGTTCGTGACGACAATCTATGAGCACAAAAGCAAGTACCAATTGCTTGCGTTTTTCAAAATAATCGGTAATAAATTTTTGAAAAGTTTTTTTTGCTTTTTTTGATACACGCGCATAACCATAACCAGGTAAATCTACTAAAAACCAATTTTTGTTAATCAAAAAATGGTTTATTAACTGTGTCTTTCCAGGCCGCCCTGAGGTTTTTGCGAGATTTTTTTGGTCAACAAGCATGTTGATAAGTGAAGATTTACCCACATTACTTCGGCCTATAAAGGCATACTCTGGTAACCTGTCTTTAGGGCATTTAGCAACTTCACTGTTGCTCATCGTAAATTCTGCGCTTTTTATTTTCATATTTATTGTCGCGTATGCGGGTAGCTTTAAATTATTAGCTAATGTTTGAAGTGCGCTAAGGTGCGCTAGAGTTCATTCTGATTACAAAGATATGTAAAATGGATAGTGAGTACTATATGTAATTTTTTTAGGATTTAAAAACTGTATCATCCAAATGAAAAATTGTTGGTACGATTATTTATAAATTTAAGCTGAGCGGAATGAGGTATAATGTGGAAAAATTAGTTTTTGACTAAACTCTAAACCTTAGATTAATACCCTCGTTTTTCTAACCAAGCAAATAAAAGTTCATTGAAAGCATCTGGATGTTCCATCATTGCGGCGTGACCACATTTTTCAATCCAAAACAAATCACTATCAGGTAATTTTTCATTGAATTCTTTTGCAACTTCGGGTGGAGTAACGTTGTCATTCTCACCCCAAATAATGCAAACAGGAGTATTCATTTTAGGCAAATCTTTACCCATATTATGTCGTATCGCACTTTTTGCAATCGAAAGTGTGCGAATCAATTTATTACGATCATTAACTGTTTCGTAAACTTCATCAACAATTTCTTTAGTAGCTACTTTAGGGTCGTAAAAAACGTTTTCAGCTTTTTTCTGTATGTAGTCACGGTCGCCTCTTTTAGGGTAGCTTTCACCCATTGCGCTTTCGTAAAGTCCAGAACTTCCAGTGATTACTAAGGCTTTTATAAGTTCAGGATACAATTTTGTACATAGTAAACCTATGTGTCCCCCAAGTGAATTACCTAGCAATATTACATCTTTCATTTTTTTATGATCGATGAATTCCTTTACATATTTAGAGAAATTTTTAACATTAGTTTTAAGAATAGGCATGTCGTAAATAGGCAATACCGGAATTAAAACTTTATAACCTTTAGGTGGAAAAAAATTAGCAACCCCGTCAAAATTACTAAGACCTCCCATCAACCCATGAAGTATAATTATTGGAGTGCCTTCGCCAATTTCTAGATAGCTAAACTTTCCTTCTTTTTTAAGTTGATTGGTCATTGAGTTGATTGCAATTATAGAAACAAAAGTACATTATTTTTTTCGGAAATATTAACCACTTGTTAACCGATTAATTTCAAATTACTATCCGTTTTACGGAAGTTGTTGAAAACAATCTGATATTGTTGAGGCACAATGATTTATAGATTATTTGATGTGCATAAAATTTCCGAAGTGGTAAAACTTATCAACAAAGTGGTAAAGAGTGGGAAAAAGTGGGAAATACTTTTTATATTTGACTTCTATCGTTGTCGTATATAGTTTCGGCATTTTCAAGTAGTTAGCTCAAAAATCATGACCAATTTAATTGGAACATACGAATGTAAGGCAGACGTCAAAGGACGTGTGATGGTTCCTTCGGCTTTAAAAAAGCAGTTGGACCCTGTTGCAACGGGTGGTTTTGTGATTAAAAGAGCTGTATTTCAACCTTGCTTGGAGTTGTATCCAATGGTAGAATGGGATGCGTTGATGGAGAAAATGAGTAAGCTTAACCGGTTTAACCGCAAGAATGTGGATTTCATTCGCAGGTTTACTGCGGGGGTAAAAACGGTTGAGCTTGATGCGTCTGGTAGGTTAAACATACCTAAAGATCTTGCTTTGTTTGCAGGTATCACTAAGGAGATAGTCATTTCTTCGGCAATTAATATTGTTGAGATTTGGGATAAAGAAAAATATGAACAGGCTATTGACGATGCTGCCAACGACTTTGCGGACTTGGCAGAACAAGTAATGGGCGACGTAGAAAACAGCGATGGAATATCATAATCCAGTATTGTTACATGAGACGGTTGATGGTTTGGCTATTAAGCCAGATGGGGTGTATGTAGATGTTACGTTTGGCGGAGGTGGTCATTCAAGAGAGATTTTGAGAAGGCTTGGTGAAAACGGAAAATTAATTGCTTTTGATCAAGACAAGGATGCATTAGAGAATGCGCTTGATGATCCTAGGTTTTTGTTGGTAAATGAGAATTTTAGGTTTTTAAAGCGATTTTTAAGATTTCATGGTTACAAAGAAGTTGATGGAATTTTAGGAGACTTTGGAGTTTCTTCGCATCAATTTGATGTTGCGGAGAGAGGCTTTTCAACAAGATTTGAGGCTGATTTAGATATGCGAATGAATCAAGATAGTCCATTTTCTGCTTACGATGTTATTAATAAGTATGAGGAATCTCAATTGCGAGATGTGTTTTTTAAGTATGGCGAATTAAGGGCAGCAGCAGGAATGGCTAGAATAATTTGTGAGAACCGAAAAGAGACTCGAATTACGTCAAGTGATCAGTTAAAAAGTGCCTTAGGGCGATTTTTGCCTAAACACAGAGAAAATAAAATTTTAGCACAAATCTATCAAGCAATCCGTATAGAGGTTAATCAGGAGTTGGATGTTTTAAAAGAGTTTTTAGAGCAAACTGTAGATGTTTTAAAAGTAGATGGAAGGTTGAGTCTTATAAGTTATCATAGTTTAGAGGATAGATTAGTAAAACGATTTATGCGTAATGGTATGTTTGAGGGCGAGCCAGAGAAGGATGTTTTTGGTAGGGTAGAAGTGCCATTGAAGCCAGTAGGTAAATTCATTATACCTACTCCCGAAGAGATAAAAATAAATAACAGAGCAAGAAGTGCAAAATTGCGAGTTGCAAAAAAGCTATAAATGAAAAAAAGCTTTTTAAATTTTATTAAAGGAAAATTTTTAGTCAATGATGATGCTTTTAGCAATTGGAGGTTCATTATTTTTTTAAGTCTATTAGCCTTGGTGATGATTGGTAGCAGTCATACTGCAGATAAGAAAGTTCATCGCATAGCGGCACTTAATAATAAGGTGAAAGAGTTGAAAAGTGAGCGGTTAGATTTGCGAAAACAAGTTACTCAGCTAAAAATGGAAAGTAAAATTACAGCAGTAATGTTAAAAAAAGGGTTGGTTCCTAGTGAAACACCTCCACAAGTAATAACAATTATAAATAAAGAAAACTAGCGCGGTGCCTATACAAGAAAAAAACATATTAAACCGCTTATATTTTATTGCCGGAGGTATGTTTCTCTTCGCGCTTTTAATTGCGTTAAAATTAGTCGACATTCAATTTGTAGATGGAGATAAATATCGTGAACTCGCTACTAAGAACACGACAAAAAATGCAATAATCCCAGCAAATAGAGGTAACGTTTATGCAGATGATGGGAGTCTTCTTGCGAGCTCTGTGCCCAAATATGATATTAGGTTTGACGCTGTGACAGTTGCTTCAAAAGATTTTAAAGAATTTTTAGTTCCGCTTTCAAAAGAGCTAGGGGTAATGTTTGGAAAGCCAGCATCTTATTATCAAAATGTATTTAGAAAAGCACGAGCAAATAAAAACAGGTATTTGCTAATTGCAAAAAATCTTGGCTATTCAGATTATATAAAAATAAAATCAATGCCGCTTTTTGAAAAGGGGCCTTATAAGGGTGGAATTATAGTTGATCAAAAGACTGTTCGTGAACACCCTATGGGAAAAATAGGAGAACGTCTAGTTGGGAGTGAAGACAGAAATATTCCGGGTCATTATTCAATAGGATTGGAGGGTGCGTTTCATCAAATGTTAAGTGGGAAAGAGGGAAAACGATTAAAACAAAAAATTGCTAAAGGGCAATGGAAGCCTGTTTATGATGAAAATGAAGTAGAGCCACAAGATGGATATGATGTAATTTCTACTATAAATGTAAATATGCAAGACATTGCGCATCATGCGTTATTAAAACAATTAGAGGAGTATGAAGCAGATCATGGTAGTGTAATTGTCATGGAGGTGGCAACGGGCGAAATAAAGGCTGTTTCAAATCTAGGTAAAGGTGCTGGAAATAAATATTACGAAAGATTGAATTATGCGGTAGGGGAATCAACAGAGCCCGGTTCAACCTTTAAAACAGTAGCAATGACTGTAGCTTTAAATCATAAAGTGATTGATACAAGTACGGTTGTGGATACTAAAAAAGGGAGTGATAGATTTTATGGCAGAACAATTTCGGACTCTAAACATGGTGGTTATGGCGAAATTTCAGCAGCAAAAGCATTAGAGGTTTCTTCAAATATAGGGTTTGCTAGACTAATTGATGACGCCTACAAAGACAATCCAAAAAAATTTACAGACCAGGTTAAAAAGTGGGGTCTTGGAGAAAAATTAGGAATCCCTATAATCGGGGAGGCTAATCCTGTAATACCTGAGGAAGGTGATGCACTGTGGTCACGTAACGCATTGCCGTCTATTGCTTATGGTTATAATTTACAGATGACACCTTTGCAAATACTTACATTTTATAATGCTATCGCTAATAATGGAAAAATGGTTAAGCCACATTTTATTAAAGAAATTAGGGCTTGGGATGAACAGATTAAGCGTGTAGATGTAGAGGTGCTTGATGAGCAAATAGCTTCAGAAAACACCTTAAATAAAGTAAAAGCTATTCTTGAAAATATTGTAAAACGGGGAACAGGTAAAACGTTGTATTCAAAAAACTTTTCAATGGCAGGAAAAACAGGGACTGCTAGAAAGGATTACGGAAATTTTGAAGAATGGAAAAAAGAAAAAAAATACGTTTCGTCTTTTGCAGGTTATTTTCCGGCAGATAAACCTAAGTATAGTTGCATTGTGGTTATCCATGAGCCAAGTACAAAAAAAGGATATTATGGCGCAGATGTTACAGGACCGGTTTTTAAAAGAATAGCTCAAAAGATTTTTACAGACAGTCCTTTGCGTGCTCAAGTTGCAGATGTTGATGCTATAGATGTTAAAATTGAGAAGGATTATAGTACGTATTATAAAAATGCTCAAACTAGATTCCAAAAATTACCAGACGTGAGAGGAATGGCTGGGATGGATGCGGTTTCAATTTTAGAAAATTTAGGATACAAAGTTAAATTAAAAGGTAATGGAACAGTAAAATCGCAGTCCATTCCAGCAGGTCAATCTTTGAAAAAAGGAACTCAAATAGAACTCAATTTATCGTGATTATTTTAAAAGACATACTCTATAGGGTTTCCCTCAATAAAGTTGTGGGCAATACCGCTGTTGCTATTCGTGATATCAATTTTGATAGTAGAAAAGTAGGGTTAGATGACGTTTTTGTTGCCATTAATGGTGTGCAAAGTAATGGGCATGACTTTATAAAAATGGCGGTTGACAAAGGTGCTATTGCAATAATCTGTGAAAAAATCCCAGATATTACGGTTAATGGAATTGTATATGTAGAAGTCGCAGATAGTAAAAAGGCATTAGCAATAATGGCATCTAATTTTTACAATAATCCTTCTAAAAATTTAAGATTAGTTGGAGTTACAGGTACAAACGGTAAAACGACAATTTCAACATTGCTTTATAATTTATTTACTGAAGCAGGATATGAATGTGGGCTTCTTTCAACGGTTAAAATATTAGTCGGCAAAAAAAAATATAAAACATCACACACTACCCCTGATAGTTTAACAATTAATAAGTATTTAGCCGAAATGCTAGATGCTGGAGTAGAATTTTGTTTCATGGAAGTGAGTAGTCACGGCATTCACCAAAAAAGAACGGAAGGACTCCATTTTCAAGGCGGAATCTTTACAAATTTATCGCATGATCATTTAGATTATCATAAGGACTTTAAAGAATATCGTGATGTTAAAAAAGCTTTTTTTGATCAATTGCCAAAACAAGCTTTTGCGCTTGTAAATACTGATGATAAAAATGGAAATGTCATGTTGCAAAACACTGCAGCAAAAAAGTATACATACGCTTTAAAAAGCTATGCAGATTATCAAGCAAATATTTTAGAAAACCAATTTTCAGGTTTATTGCTTAAGATTAATAACAATGAGCTTTGGGTAAAACTCATAGGTAATTTTAATGCCTATAATGTATTAGCAATTTATGCAACTGCAGATTTACTTGGGCTAGAGTCTTTAGAGATTTTGCAATTATTGAGTACATTAGAAAGTGTAGATGGAAGATTTCAATACACTATTTCAGAATCAAAAATTACTGCTATAGTAGATTATGCGCATACCCCAGATGCACTTCAAAATGTTCTTGAAACAATCAACACAATCCGTACAGGAAATGAAGAGCTTATAACGGTTGTAGGTTGTGGAGGAGATAGAGATGCTACAAAACGTCCCAAAATGGGAGGAATCGCAGCACAATTAAGTACAAAAGCAATATTTACTAGCGATAACCCACGTACCGAAAATCCAGAAACAATAATAGAACAAATTGAAGCTGGTGTTTCACCTGTAGATTATAAAAAAACATTATCAATTTCAGATAGAAAACAAGCTATTAAAACCGCATGTCAAATGGCAAATGAAGGAGATATAATTCTTATTGCTGGTAAAGGACATGAAACATACCAAGAAGTAAACGGAGAACGTACAGACTTTGATGATTATAAAATTGTAAATAACCTTTTAATGACCCTAAATAAATAATATGTTATACTATTTATTCGAATTTTTAGAGAAGAATTATCAGTTGCCAGGGGCGGGTCTGTTTGGGTTTATCACCTTTAGAGCAGCATTAGCGGTAATTACTTCTCTACTTATAGCAACTGTTTGGGGAAAGAAAATCATTCGCATTTTGCAACGTAAGCAAATGGGAGAAACTATCCGAGATTTAGGATTGGAAGGTCAAGTTGAAAAAGCTGGAACACCTACAATGGGTGGTTTGATTATTATCCTCGCAACCTTAATTCCAGTACTGTTATTTGCAAGATTAGATAACATTTATGTAATCATGCTAATTGTAACAACGCTTTGGATGGGAGCAATTGGTTTTCTTGATGACTATTTAAAAAAGTTTAAAAATGATAAAGCGGGGCTTCCGGGAAAGTTCAAAGTGGTAGCGCAAGTAGGATTAGGAATATTTGTAGGAGCTATTATGATGTTCCATCCAGACGTAACTGTAAAACGAGAAAAAATCAATCCAAAAAATGGAACGGAGTTATTAACTCAAAATTCCCCAAGAGAGTTTTATCCTGCCGAAAACACCTTGCTAACAACAATCCCATTTGTAAAAGAAAACGAATTTAATTACGAGAGTTTAATCTCTTGGGCTGGAGAAAACTATAAAAATTATATCTGGTTGATTTTTATCCCTATTGTAATTATCATAGTCACTGCTGTCTCTAATGGTGCCAATCTTACTGATGGAATTGATGGACTCGCTGCAGGAACTTCAGCAATTATTGCGGTCACATTGGCTCTGTTTGCGTGGGTTTCGGGGAACGCAATATTTTCAGACTATTTGAATGTCATGTACATTCCTAATACCGGTGAAGTTACCATTTTTATTATGGCATTTGTGGGAGCACTCATTGGGTTTTTATGGTATAACGCATATCCTGCACAAGTTTTTATGGGGGATACGGGGAGTTTGACAATTGGTGGAATTATCGCCGTGATTGCAATTATAATTAGAAAAGAGCTTTTAATCCCTCTACTCTGTGGAATTTTCTTAATGGAAAATTTATCTGTAGTAATGCAGGTGGGGTGGTTTAAATACACAAGAAAGAAATTTGGTGAAGGTCGCAGGATTTTTAGAATGAGCCCGCTACATCATCATTATCAAAAAGGAGGTTTTCATGAAAGCAAAATTGTAACACGATTTTGGATTGTTGGGATTTTCTTGGCGGTATTAACTATTGTGACTTTGAAGATAAGATAAAGAGCCATAATGGAAAAAATGATAGCAATACTTGGAGCAGGAGAGAGTGGCGTGGGAACAGCATTGCTTGCTAAGAAGAATGGATATGAGGTTTTTGTGTCTGACTTCGGAAATATTAAGGAGAAGTATAAAAAGGTGCTCATTGAAAATATGATTAACTGGGAAGAAGGAGGTCATTCTCAAGCTAAAATTTTAAAAGCATCGCTTGTAATGAAAAGTCCAGGAATTCCAGAAAAGGCCCCTATTGTAAGGTTGTTAATAGAAAATAACGTTCCGGTAATTTCTGAAATTGAATTTGCATCACAATTTACAAATGCAACAATTGTAGCAATCACAGGAAGTAATGGAAAAACAACGACGGCATCATTGACATATTCGATTTTGAATTCAGCTTTAAATGTAGCACTAGGTGGCAACATAGGCGATAGTTTCGCGCAGCAAGTTTCCGAAGAAAAGTACGAGAATTTTGTACTTGAGTTAAGTAGTTTTCAGCTTGACGGAATTAAAAATTTTGCTCCGCACATTGCAATAGTGACAAACCTTAGTCCTGACCATTTAGATAGATATGATTATAAATATGAAAATTATATCGCTTCAAAATTTAGGATAACAATGAACCAGACGGAGGATGATTATTTCATCTATGATGGAGATGATGACGAGATTAAAAAGTGGTTGGATAGTAATCCAATTAAAGCAAATAAAATACCTTTTTCTATAACTAGAAAAGTAGATGAAGGAGCATATATAGAAAACAATAACATACATATTAATATACATAATACCCATTTTACTATGCCAATAGCAACATTAGGAATGCAAGGACAACACAATACAAAAAATGCCATGGCGGCATCAACTGTTGCGACACTACTTAAGATTAGAAAACAAACAATACGAGAATGTCTTGAAAATTTTCAAGGTGTAGAACATCGTTTAGAAAAAGTATTAAAAATTAATAATGTGATGTATATAAATGATAGCAAAGCAACAAATGTGAATGCTACATTTTATGCGTTAGATAGTATGCAAACACCTACGGTATGGATTGTAGGTGGTGTGGATAAAGGCAATGATTATGAAGAGCTTTTGCGATTAGTAAATGAAAAGGTTAAAGCAATTATCTGTTTGGGTGTAGATAATGAAAAAATCAAAGCGCATTTTAGCAATATAGTAGAAACAATAGTTGAAACTGCAGGAATGGAAGAGGCCGTGAAAGTGGCATATAAATTAGCAGATAGAAATGATACGGTATTGTTAAGTCCTGCATGTGCAAGTTTTGATTTATTTGAAAACTATGAAGATAGAGGAAGACAATTTAAAGAAGCTGTAAGAAAGCTTTAATGATTTAAAAATGTTGAATAGCACATTTTAAATAAGAATAATCATTTGGCATCAAATCTTAAACCTAAATAAAATTAAAGTTTAGATTATTATAAACAATAAAGTGAAACAGTTTTTTAAAAACATACAAGGAGACAGGACAATATGGGCGGTAGTAGGACTATTGGCTTTATTTTCGTTTTTGCCTGTTTACAGCGCAAGTAGTAACCTTGCATATTTGTATGGGGATGGAAGTACATTTAAGTTTTTAGCAAAGCATTTTGCCCATTTAGTTTTGGGGTTTGCAATTTTATACGGAGTTCATAAAATTCCGTACCGTTATTTTAGAGGTTTGTCAATAATAGCATTGCCAGCAGTCATAATTTTGTTACTTATTACTATAGCACAAGGAACTACCATAGGTGGTGCAAATGCGAGTCGCTGGATTAGAGTGCCTTTAGTAGGGTTTACTTTTCAAACATCAACCTTAGCAGCAGTAGTTTTAATGACATATGTTGCTAGGTATTTGTCAAGTATAAAAGATAAAGCTATTACATTTAAAGAAACTTTATTGCCTCTTTGGTTACCAGTTTTTCTAGTGTTGGCACTTATTTTGCCAGCAAATTTTTCTACCACAGCAATCATATTTGCTATGGTAGTTTTACTAGTTTTTATCGGGGGATACCCTTTGCGATATTTGGGTATTATACTTGGAGCAGGGTTCTTGATGCTCACATTATTTGTGCTAAGTGCAAAAGCTTTTCCAGGGGTTTTTCCTAATCGTGTTGATACATGGATTAGCCGAATTGAGAATTTTACAGATAAAAAAGATACCGAAGCAGATTACCAAATTGAAAGGTCAAAGATAGCAATAGCCTCTGGCATGGTGACGGGTCTTGGTCCTGGTAAAAGCGTGCAGAAAAACTTTTTGCCTCAATCATCATCAGATTTTATTTATGCAATTATCGTAGAAGAATGGGGTCTCGTAGGAGGTTTAGTACTTATGTTTCTATATCTCATATTGCTATTTAGACTGGTGATTGTAGCACATAAATCAAATTCAATGTTTGGTAAATTATTAGTTATTGGAGTTGGGTTGCCCATAGTATTTCAAGCACTCATAAATATGGCAGTTGCGGTAGAATTATTCCCAGTTACAGGGCAAACATTGCCTTTGATAAGTAGTGGAGGAACAAGTATATGGATGACGTGTTTAGCATTAGGGATGGTGTTGAGTGTAGCCGCAAAAAGAGAAATAGAGAAAAAAGATCTTGAAACAACAGATAATCCATTAGATGTTTTGTCTCAAGCGATGTAAAAAATTAAAAGAGTCCTTTCTACGGAAATATATTGCACCGTTTAAATGTTTTTATAAATAAAGAAAAGTATCAAAAAAGAACGACCATATCGATTTATAGTTTCAGGTGGTGGAACAGGCGGACATATTTATCCGGCTATTGCCATTGCTAATGAATTGAAGTTGCGTTTCCCAAATGCAGAGTTTCTTTTCGTTGGCGCAAAAGACCGAATGGAGATGGAAAAAGTTCCGCAAGCTGGATATAAAATTGAAGGATTGTGGATCTCAGGTTTACAGCGAAACCTATCATTCAAAAATTTAAAATTTCCGCTTAAATTAATTTCAAGTTTATCAAGATCTCGAAGCATTATTAAAAAATTTAAACCAGATGTGGCAATAGGTACAGGGGGTTACGCAAGTGCACCATTATTAAAAGTAGCTTCAATGCGTAAAATACCGTGCTTGATTCAAGAACAAAATGGACATGCTGGAATTACAAATAAGTGGCTTAGCAAAACAGTACAGAAAATTTGTGTCGCTTATGATGGTATGGAAAAGTTTTTTCCTGCTGAAAAATTAGTACAAACAGGAAATCCTGTGCGTCAAGATTTGCTAGATATTTCTGGGCAACGAGATGAGGCATTAAAGTTTTTCAAATTAGATAAAACAAAAAAAACATTACTTGTTTTAGGAGGGAGTTTAGGTGCTGGGAAAATTAATCAGTTAGTTGTCAATGCATTGAGTGTGTTTAAAAAAGAAAATGTTCAAGTTATTTGGCAATGCGGTAATTTGTATTATGAGCAATACAAAGAAGAAAATAAAGGAGTTATTCAAGTACATGCTTTTTTAAATAGAATGGATTTAGCATATGCTGCTGCAGATATTGTTGTAAGTAGATCTGGAGCGTTATCAGTTTCTGAGTTATGCTTGGTTGGAAAACCAGTAATATTTATTCCTTCGCCTAACGTTGCGGAGGATCACCAAACAAAAAACGCATTGGCAATCTCAGAAAAAGATGCAGCCATATTGTTGCAAGAAAAAGATGCAGATAATTCTTTTGAAGATACTATTAGTTCATTAATTAATGATACCGTAAAACAAGATGAGTTATCAAAAAATATAAAAAAAATAGCAAAACCAAACGCTACAAAAGATATTGTAAATGAGGTAGTTAGTTTGATTGAAAAATAAGATAATATACAAGATATTCGGGTTGCATCAATTTGTCGCTCCTCAACAAATAGGCGCTCCCGGATATTTTAAAATAGGATAGAAAATAAATGAGCATATTAAAAAATATAAACACCATCTACTTTATCGGCATTGGCGGGATAGGGATGAGTGCGCTTGCTCGTTTTGCAAAAGTAAAAGGATTAGATGTCTTTGGATATGATAAAACCGAAACTGCACTAACAAAGAAGCTAATTTCTGAAGGTATTACGGTAGGTTATGAAGATGAAATTTCGGCTTTGCCAAAAAACATTTCTCATAAAAAAAATGTATTAGTCGTTTATACGCCTGCGATACCTAAGGATAATGTTATATTTAATTGGTTTCAATCTGAGGGTTATGACATGATGAAACGTGCAAAATTGCTAGGCGAAATCACAAAAGATACCTTATGTTTGGCTGTCGCTGGAACACATGGAAAGACAACGACGTCGGCAATTTTAGGTCATTTGTTAGCGGAATGTAATATGCCAGTTACTGCTTTTTTGGGTGGTATAGCAGAAAATTATAAATCAAATTTTATTAGTCGCGGGACCAAAATTACTGTGGTTGAGGCTGATGAATTTGATCGCTCATTTTTAACCCTTAGCCCAGACATTGCCTGTGTTACGTCAATGGATGCAGACCATTTAGATATTTATGGAAGTGCTACAGAAATAGAAAAATCATTTAATGATTTTGCTGCATTATTATCTAACGAAGACCATTTATTATATAGAAAAGGCCTGCCTTTAAAAGGGCAATCTGTAGCTATCGAAGAAACTGCAGCATTTGAAGCACAAAATGTACGAATTAAAGATGGTGCGTATCGTTTTGATTTTAAAACACCAGATCAAATTTTAAAAAATTTGCAATTTTTATTGCCTGGACATCATAATCTACACAATGCAATAACAGCACTAGGAATGGCACTTCTAGCAGGAGCGCCAACTAGCGAGCTACCTAGAGCTCTCTCCGGTTTTAAAGGGGTTGAGCGCAGGTTTAGTTATAAGATAAAATGTGATAACTTAGTGTTGATTGATGATTATGCACATCATCCCACAGAGATTAATGCGCTTTTTCAGGCAGTTGCCGAAATGTACCCTGGCGATGAAAAGTTAATTGTTTTTCAGCCACATCTATTTAGCCGAACAAAAGACTTTGTTGATGGATTTGCCGAAAGCTTAGCCCAATTTGACCAGATACTGTTGTTAGATATTTATCCTGCAAGAGAAAAGCCAATTGAGGGTGTAAGTTCAGGTTGGTTATTGACAAAAATTCATACTGTTTTAAAAGACAGTAAAATGCAAGACAATCAAAGAAATAAGGAAATAGCTAAAATTGTAACAAAAACCGAACTAGTTAAGGAAATAAAAAAATCAAAATGTCGTATTAAACTGCTCGTAGGAGCAGGAGACATAGGAGCAGAAGTTGAAAACATAACTAAAATACTGAACAATGAAAGTTAATTGGGGCCTAATAAAGGTTATTGTTTTGGTTGGCTTAGTTGTGTTTTTGTACAGCTTTACCAACAAACGAAATAGTGCTAGAAATCTTTCAAAAATTGAAGTAGAATTTGTAGATGAGAATGACCCGTTTATAACGCTTAAAACAGTTGATAAATTGTTAATACAAAAATACAACAGTGTGACTAACGTCCTTAAAGAAAGATTAGTTTTGAAAGAAGCCGAAAAGCGCTTACTGCAGAACGATATGATACGTGATGCCCAGGTTTTTATAACTGTAGATGGTGTTCTAGGAGCAAAAATTGAACAGCGCAATCCAGTTGCAAGGGTAGCCGCAATAAATGATTTTTATATTGACGCAGATGGTAAAAAAATGCCATTGTCAAAAGTGTATTCTGCAAGAGTGCCTTTAGTCACTGGAAATATAGAAACAGATTTTACAGTATTGACTTCGCTACTCTTAACAATTAGAGATGATAATTTTTTGAATCAAACCATTGTAGGGTTGCACGTTTCTAAAAACAATTTTGTGATAATGAAAGTGCGAAAGCAGGACTTTCAAGTAAATTTTGGGAAGCTTATAGACGAAGATAAAAAGTTTCAAAATTTTAAGGCGTTCTATCAACAGGCACTAAATGATGGAACGTTGAGTGAGTATAAAAGTGTTGATTTGCAGTTCGGGAGTCAAGTAGTTGCAACAAAAAAGTAAGGTTATGGAACAAAAAAACATCGCTGTAGGACTAGATATTGGGACCACAAAAATTGTGGCAATGATAGGGGCTAAAAACGATTATGGAAAAGTAGAGATTTTGGGCATTGGAAAGTCTAAAAGTCTTGGTGTGCATCGTGGTGTTGTAAATAACATTACGCAAACTATCCAGTCTATACAACAAGCAGTACAAGAAGCAGAAACATCTTCTGGTTTAAAAATTGAAGATGTAGTAGTTGGAATTGCAGGACAACACATACGTAGTTTGCAACATAGTGATTATATAACACGCCACAATAGTGATGAAGTTATAGATGAAGATGATATTGATCGTTTGTGCAATCAAGTACACAAACTTGTAATGCTTCCAGGAGAAGAAATAATTCATGTATTGCCGCAAGATTTTAAAGTCGATGGACAGGCAGAGATAAAAGAGCCTATAGGAATGTACGGTGGTAGACTTGAAGCAAATTTTCATGTAGTTGTTGGGCAAGTAGCTTCGATAAAAAACATAGGGCGTTGTGTAAAAAGTAGCGGTCTTGAATTAAGTGGTATTACACTTGAACCTTTAGCTTCTGCAAACGCAGTGTTAAGTCAAGAAGAAAAAGAAGCTGGAGTTGCTTTAATTGATATAGGTGGTGGAACTACAGACCTGGCAATTTTTAAAGATGGAATTATTAGGCACACAGCAGTTATTCCTTTTGGCGGAAATGTAATTACCGAAGACATCAAAGAAGGATGTAGTATTATAGAGAAACAAGCAGAATTACTTAAAATAAAGTTTGGTTCTGCGTGGCCTGGGGAAAATAAAGACAACGAAATTGTTTCAATCCCTGGTCTTCGTGGCAGAGAACCAAAGGAGATTACGTTAAAAAACCTTTCAAAAATCATTCATGCAAGAGTGGTAGAGATTGTAGAACAGGTGTATTTAGAAATTAAAAATTATGGTCACGAAGATCAAAAGAAAAAATTAATAGCTGGAATAGTATTAACAGGTGGTGGAGCACAATTGCAACACCTTAAACAACTTGTAGAATATATTACAGGGATGGATACTAGAATAGGATATCCTAACGAGCATTTAGCTGGCGATAGTGATAGTGAAACTACTAGTCCATTGTATGCTACAGCTGTTGGATTAGTAATGAATAGTATTGAGTCTAAGAAGCGTGCAAAAATCCTTTCAGAGCAAGAAAAGATTGAAGAAAAGCAAAACAGAATTTTAGCTTCAGAAAAAATTGAAAATGAAGCAGAAATTTCCGAAGAAATTGAAGAGCCAAAAGTACAAAAACAAGGAAAAAGGTTTTTTGATAAATGGGCAGAAAAGTTTAAAGATTTTTTAGACAATGCAGAATAAGTAGAAGTTAGGAAAAAATAAAATTATAAGTAGAGTAAGAATCACTCTATTTTATTGATAATAAACCTCGCAAAAAAGTAATAATATGAGCAGTAACACAGAATTTGAAAACATTGCGTTTGATCTGCCAAAGAATCAATCTAACGTCATTAAAGTAATAGGCGTAGGTGGCGGCGGCAGCAATGCTATTAACCATATGTTTAATCAAGGAATCAAAGGCGTTGACTTTGTTATTTGTAATACAGATGCGCAGGCTCTCGAAAACAGTAGTGTGCCAAATAAAATACAGTTAGGTGTGGATCTAACAGAAGGTCTTGGGGCTGGTGCAAATCCTAAGGTGGGAGAACAGAGTGCTGTAGAAAGTATGGCAGATATTAAGAACATGTTAACTACAAATACTAAGATGATTTTTATCACGGCTGGTATGGGTGGTGGAACTGGAACTGGAGCTGCACCTATTATTGCGAGAATGGCGAAAGATCTTGATATTTTGACTGTGGGTATTGTAACAATTCCTTTTCAATTTGAAGGGAAGTTGCGTAATGAGCAGGCACTAGTAGGTGTTGAAAATCTACGTGCAAATGTAGATTCACTAGTTGTAATTAATAACAATAAACTACGTGAGGTCTACGGAAATTTAGGCTTCAAAGCAGGATTTTCAAAAGCAGATGAAGTATTAGCAACAGCAGCGCGAGGTATTGCCGAAGTTATTACACATCATTATACTCAAAACATTGACCTTAGGGATGCAAAGACTGTACTCTCAAATAGTGGAACTGCAATTATGGGTAGTGCAACTGCAAGTGGTGCAAACAGGGCGCATGATGCAATAAGTAAAGCATTAGACTCTCCATTGTTGAATGATAATAAAATAGCCGGAGCTAAAAATGTTTTACTACTAATCGTATCTGGAGCCGAAGAGATTACTATTGATGAGATAGGTGAAATTAGTGACCATATTCAAAATGAGGCAGGACACAGTGCAAATATTATTATGGGTGTTGGTGATGATGACGCTCTAGAAGGTGCAATTTCAATTACTGTAATTGCAACGGGTTTTGACGCGGAACAACAAAATGAAATTAGCAATACTGAAACCAAGAAAATAATCCACACGCTCGAAGAGGAGCAAAAGGCAGAGCAAGACTTGACAACAAATGTTACTGCTTCTCCAGTGGAACTTCCTAAGGCTGAAGTGCCTCCTGCTCCTGTTGTTCCAGAACCTGCAAAAGTGATTCGTCACACATTGTTTGAAGAGGAGGAAATACAAACAATCAAACTTACTCCCAAAGCAGTTGTTGAAGCACCAGTACAAAACAAAATTCCTTTTGAGGGCTATGTGGCTACATCAAATTTTATAAAAAATATTGATGTGGAATCTACAGCAGTAGATATACATGTACTTGCTGAGTTTGAGCAATTGATTATTAATGAAATTGATGTAAATGATTTTGAAATAGTTAAACCTAAAGAAGCTGAAGAAACCAAAACTCAAGAAGCTATAATTTCTTCGGAAATAGAACAACCTACTACTGTCGATTTTACAATAAACACAGTTAAAAAAGAAGTTTTTAATGAAGCGGAAATTTCCGAAGAGAAAGAAGAGGAAAGTGCAGTTGGGAATTCGATGTTAATGTTTGATATGCCAATAAATGATGTTGAAGAAGAGACTGCCGAAGTGATCAAGCATGATTTGCAAGTTGAGGATATTCAAGTAAATGACCATGTTGAAGTAATACCAGTTAATGAACAGACTAAAGATGGGATTAGGCGTTACAGTCTTGATGATTATCAAGAAAAAGAAGAAGAGTTGTTAAGCGCAAAACCTACGCAAAAAGTAGCTGAAGAAACGATTGTTTTTGAAACAAAGACGGTGCCTCAAACAGAAATAGAAGCTGATACTGAATATGAAGTTGCTGAGATTGATCCAATGAACGCTCCCATTTCACAATTATTGAAAGACCGTACTGAGGAACGTAAGCGTAAGTTGAAAGACTTTAACTACAAATTTAGGAACAGTGGATCAAAATTAGAAGATATTGAAAAGCAACCTGCTTATAAACGTGCTGGTATTGAGTTAGAGGATGCAAAAAATTCTGGAAGTAGCATCTCAAGAACTTCGGTAAATACTGATGATGACAATATTGATTTAAGAACTAATAATAGTTTTTTACATGATAACGTTGATTAAATTATAAAAACAGCTTAACCTACTAATTAAAAAACGAGTACTCTAATTTTGAGTGCTCGTTTTTGTTTTTATAAAATTTTTTTAATAAATGAGTACAATTAAAGAAGTAGTCTATTTGACAAATGTCAACTCAATGAGTAATTTTATCATTAAATACATTGTGATTATTATACTTTATATTTATACTTTAGAACTAAATTTATCATAGAGGGATTTTAAAGGTAAATAATTTTCTAATTAGCAATGTATTACTGAAAATTTAATTAATTAAGCCTTCTTAGTTTTTTAAAATAATTATCAAAGAAAGAAGTAGCAATGACAAAGAAGACAGCAGAGACAGCATCATTTATGGTGCGCTTTAATCAGAAAATTTATACAGAAAAAGGAGAGAACAAAGTGCAATGGCGTGGTAAAGTGAGTCATGTACAAGGTGGTGAAGAACTTAATTTTTTAGACTTTAATGATGCGGCAGCTTTTATTCAAGAACGTTTGGCTGCACTTACTTTAGATGCTACTCAAGATAAGTCTACTGAGGAGCAAGAGAGTATACTAAAAAAGAGTTATTCTCTGTTTAAGACATTTGCTGCTACAGGTCCGCAGTTTTTAAAAGAAACATTGAAAGATCCTCGAAAGCAAGTAGCGCATTTACAAGATCAACTAAATGAATACGGAGAAGAGTTGCTTGAAAAAGTGCCTATTGATCAATGGCGAAATGCTTCAAAATCTGATTTTCAAGATATTAAAGAGTCGATAAGTGCGCTAACAATAGCGGTTGCAAAGTTAAATAAAAAGGTAGAATCTTTAAATGGAGCTACGCTAGAGAAAAAGCCTGCATCAAGAAAAACTACAGTAAAGAAAACACCGCCAAAAAAAACTCCAGTTAATAAAAGTACTGTAAGTATTAAAAAAAAGACTACAGCAAAAAAGGCTAAACCTACAAAGAAGTAAACGGCTTTATGATTGAACTCACTACACAGCTTGATGAGCTTCTTAAATTTCAAGAAGAAGCACTTATAAGGTTTCAAACCTTAGGCAATTTTGTGCTTTGGCGTGAGGGAGTAAAAGTGAATTCTAAGGATTGGGGAAGAGATAAAACAGTACAACTTATACAATACCTTATTTGTTATAGACAGCGGCACGCTCTCCATAAGGAACATATTATGGAGCACCTGTGGGAAGAAGGTGATGACCGTGATTTTAAAGTGGCGCTACACGGAGTTAATAAAATATTAGAGCCAGACAGACCTTCTCGTACAGAACCACTATATGTAGAGCGCCAGGGTGTTACATACCAGCTCAACTTAGAAAAAGTATGGATAGATGCAGAAGCTGTTGAAAAATACATTGCAATCGGTAATGAAGCGCTTGCTTCTAATATTGTTTGTGCAAAAAAAGCATTTAAAGCTGCAATTTCAATGTATCAAGGGAGTTATTTGCCTAATAGGATTTTTGAAGACTGGACTACAGAAGAAAGAGAAAAACTTCAAATTTTAATTTTAGGTGCTTATACCGTACTTGCAGAATTGATTGTTGAAGAAAATCCTATGGAAAGTGTACGCCTTACACAACAAGCGATTGCCATAGATGCTACATGGGAAGACGCATACAAAATTCAGATGCAAGCTTATATTGCAAAAGGGAATCGTCCTCAGGCATTAAAAACTTATCAAAAATGTGTTGATGTACTTGATAAGGAATATGGCATTGATCCATTACCTGCAACTAAAAATCTTCTTAAAGAGATTGAAGCTATAGCTTAAAGTACTTCGGAAATATATTTATTTTAAAATTTCCGCGAAAGCGAAATCCTTACTATCAAAGAGTTTCTATCTATTTTCAATATTAATTTTCTTGTTTATAAGTTATCTGTAACTCATCTGTAACTGCTTGATTATATGTTTGCAGCATAAAAATTAATAATCCAATCTCACAATACACATATTATGGCAACAAAACCAAAAAGAACAAAGCAAACACTTATTGAAAAAGCAGCGAACGGAGCACTTGCTTTAACTACTAAAGCAAATGACTTTGCACTTAAAACAACGGAGCGTGCTTTTAAAACTTCTTTTAAAATGACAGAGAAATGTATGGGTGTTACTTATAAGATGGTAAAAAAAGGATTAGAGGTTTCTGCAACTCAGCAAGAAATGACTTTTGATGTTTTGAATAGTATTAAGAAAAAAGTAATTAAAAAATAAAACGCTAAATATCTAGCAATCAACTTTGCAACTCATCTGTAACTCGCAGATTGTATGTTTGCATCATAATTAAAACAATAACATAAAAACAATATATAAAATGGCTACAACAAAAAAGAATATAACTAAGAAGACTGCTACAAAAGCAACATCTAAAGTAAATAAATTGAACAACTCATTAGTAAATGCTTCAATGGCAGCGATCAATACAACTGTTGAAAATGGAGAGAAATGGCAAAAATTGACTAAAAAATTAATTAAGCAATCTGAGCCTATTCGCACGAAGCAAATGAATATGATTTTTGAAACTGCAACTGCTGTAAAAAATCAAGCGACCTCTGGAAAAGAGCGTATGATGGATTTAGTAGGGTATGATGGAACTACTGTAGATAAAGCGGTAAAGTACGCAAAAAACAATCCTGTTAGTAAAAAAGTAATTAGCACTGCAGAAGGTGTAATTGAGAAAGTTACAGAGAACCCGATGGTGAAGAAAGTTGAAAAAACAACTGACGGAATCAAAAAAATGAGCATCGCTAAATTTAACGATGTAAAAGAAGATGTTCTTGAACAAGCTCAAAAAATACTTCATAGAGGAGAAGAGATTGTAGAAGATGCTAAAGCTCCTAAGAAAACTTCAAAGCAAGTAAAGGCTAAAGGTGCTGCTAAAGTAAAAGCGGTTCGTAAGACTACAACTAAGAAAACTACTGTAGCAAAGAAAGCTACTGCAAAAAAGGTAAAAGCTGTAAAAGAAACTGCTAAAGCGATTGTAAAGGAAGTAAAAGCTCAGGGTACTGATAAGGTAGCTGATATTAAAGAAACTGGAAAAGAAAAAGTTGCAGAAGTAAAAACAGCTACTAAGAAAGCGGTAAAAACTATAGCAAAGGATGATTTAAAAATTATTCACGGAATTGGACCTAAATTAGAAGGTGTTTTTAATAAAAATGGAATAAACACTTACGGTGAACTTGCAAAAGTTGATGCTACTAAGATTGAAGCGATTTTAGATGAAGCTGGACCTGTATTTAAAAATATTGACACAAAGGACTGGAAGAAACAAGCAGAGGTAGGTGCAGAAGGTGGTGAAGAGGCTCTTAAAACATGGGTAGCTCGTTATAGAACTGTATAATTAATGATTATAATTTTATAAAATATACAAGATGAAAAAGAAAGTAAATGTGAAGAACGCTAAAGGAATGATTTCTAAGGCAATGAATACTTCAAAAACAGCAGTAACAAAAGCAAATGATTTTGCTTTAAACACTACAGAGGTTGTGGTTACTGGATCATTAGAAGCTACTGCACAGTGGCAAACAGTTGCAGATAATGCTATTAAAGGTGGTCTTAAGCTTGCTAAAAACCAACAAGATTTAGTGTTTGACGTATTAAACGAAATTAAAAGCCAAGTAAAAGAAAGTAAAAAGAGATTCTCAAAACTTGTGGCTTAAATATTAGATTTTAAGTAATTAATAATTGGAAGAAACCGAGTTGTATATTATAATGCAGCTCGGTTTTTTTATTTAAGAAAAGCACATTAAATACATTCTAATTTTGCTATTTTTAACAAAATCTGCTTTTTAAAATCCTTTTAGTATTTATTGTGTTTTATAAAGTCTGAAATGAGGTATATTAAATTAATTAGTATTTGTTGTAAATTTTGGCCAAACAAAACAAAATAACGGAAGCACACATTATCGATTTTTATATGGATGATGTAACAAATCTAGGTGAAAAACCAGATGATGTTGAATTGTTTGCTGCATCACATAAATTTGAAGCAGCGCAATTTTATAAACATTTCGAAGATTTTAAAGATTTAGACCGTAGCATTTTTAAAATCCTGATTGACACATCTATCGCCACACTTGCAGAAAGTGGAGATTTTATTTCGTTTAATAAAAAAGACAAACTTTTAAGTCTATTTTTCACCTTCTTTGAAAACCTGAATTTAAATAGAGATTTTTGTGTTATTACTATAAAAAGTTATGGAATTAGTTTGAGTACTTTATCATTATTTTCTGAGCTTAAAGAAAGTTTTATACAATTTATGGACTCTTTGAAACTCGAGACTTTAAGTATTAACCTTGAAGCGTTAGAGTCTATCCAGAAAAAATCAATAAATGAAGCTGCTTGGGTACAACTTTTGCTTACTATTAAATTTTGGATGACAGATGAATCTGAGCAATGTCAAAAAACAGATATTTTCATTGAAAAATCTATTAATACCAGTCTAGAACTGCTCAATACTCAATCGCTAAATAATATTATTGATTTAGGAAAATTTCTGTACGCCGAAAAATTTAAGTCCTAAAAGAATATTATGAAAACTACTAAAGATATACCACTATCAAAAATACACCGCGCTTCTAAGTTATTGCAAACAGGAGCAAAAGTGGGTGTAAATTATCTTAAATATTATGGAGATAAGATGGTGAGTTCAGAAGAAGAAGCAAAAGAGCGCTTAAATGAAAATAATGCAAATGATATTTACGACAGTTTAAAAACTCTTAAAGGTAGTGCGCTAAAAATGGCTCAAATGATGAGTATGGAGAAAAATATAATGCCTAAAGCATTTGTAGAAAAATTTTCGCTATCTCAATTTTCGGTGCCACCATTATCTGCTCCTTTAGTTTTAAAAACGTTTAAAAAATCTTTTGGAAAATTTCCAGATCAATTATTTGATAGCTTTAATACAACAGCTACAAATGCAGCTAGTATAGGGCAGGTACATCAAGCAAAAAAGGATGGAAAAATCCTTGCGGTAAAAATCCAGTACCCTGGGGTAGCGCATAGTATTCAATCAGATCTAGCCATCGTAAAGCCAATAGCGATGAAAATGTTCAATATAAAAGGGGAGCATTCTGAGCGTTATTTTAATGAAGTTGAAAATAAGCTTATTGAAGAAACAGACTATGTTCTAGAATTAGAGCAAAGTGAAGAAGTAGCAAAAGCTTGTACACATATTTCCAATCTCCATTTTCCAGTATATTATCCAGAATATTGCTCAGATCAAATCATTACAATGGATTGGATGAAAGGTATTCACTTGTCTGAATTTACTCAAATTAATACGGATCAAGAAGTAGCAAATAAATTAGGGCAGGCGCTTTGGGACTTTTATATGTATCAAATTCATGTCTTACGTAAAGTTCATGCAGATCCCCATCCCGGCAATTTTTTAGTTTCTGAAACTAACGAACTCGTTGCGCTTGATTTTGGTTGTATGAAAATGATACCAGATACATTTTATAATCCTTATTTTGAGCTTTTTAAAAGGGATGTAATTGATGATCCAAAAAGCTTCAAAAAAAATCTTATGGCTTTGGAAGTGTTACGAAAGGATGATTCAAAAGAAGAACTTACATTTTTCACACAGATGTTTTACGAGGTGTTGGAGTTATTTATTTCGCCATTTCAAAATGATACTTTTGATTTTTCAGACGAGACATTTTTTGAGAAAATTTCGGCATTAGGAGAACAATATATGAAAAAATCAAACCTTAAAAATATGAATGGAAATAGAGGATCTAGACATATTATTTATATGAATCGTACCTTTTTTGGGCTTTTTAGCTTGATGTTTGACCTTAAAGCAAAAAATATTAAAATTCGAAATTATAACACTTTCGCGTTAGCAAAATAAAATTAATCACCCATTAAATTGCATATAACAACAATGGCAAAGAAATTAGATATAAAAGATATTGTACAAGACGCTCTAGATGGCTCAATTAAACAGATTTCAGGTTCAGATGCAGCTTTTTTATATGCTGAATCACCTACAAGTCCTATGCATATTGCATCATTGAACATCGTTGAAGGCTCCTTAAATTTTAAAGATTTTAAGAAAATTGTTGCTTCAAAAATGCACTTGATTCCAAAATTTCGCCAACGATTGCTTAATGTGCCAATGAATCTAGATTATCCTTATTGGGTAGATGATCCTAATTTTGACTTAGATCTTCATCTCAACCGTATAAAGTTGCCAGATCCTTCTAATTGGAAGACATTGAGGTCATTAACCTCTAGTATTTTCAGTGCGCCGTTAGATCTTCGCCGTCCATTGTGGTCAATTCATTTTATTGAAGGAATTGATGAGATTGCTCAAGTACCTAAGGGTTCAGTAGCAATTGTAAGTAAAGTGCATCATGTAATGATAGATGGTAGCTCTGGAGTAGGAATTATGGGTGTGCTTTTCGACAATGAAAAGAATTTAAAAGATATTAAGCGTGATGCTCCTAAATCCTTTGATCCAGATCCATTACCGGATGATTTGAGTTTGCTGCTTAAAAGTGGATATGGTTTTATAAAAAATCCGTTTAAAATACCTAAAACTATTGTTGAGACTACATACTCTTTTATAAAAAACAAAGCTTCTAAGACGCTTAGTATACAAAAAGAGTTTGCTTCTGCTAGGTATCCAGTTCCTATTACGATTTTTAATGAAAATATTTCAGCAAAAAGAACTTGGGGAACAGCAATATTATCATTTGATCGTATTAATACACTTCGCAAAATAACTGGTGGAAGTGTAAACGATATTATTCTTGCTTTTTGTGCTGGAGCAATTCGGAAATACCTTAAAGATAGGGAGAAATTGCCTCTACAGCCACTTGTAGCAAATGTGCCTATATCCATTCGTGGAGAAGATACATCTCATAATAATCAAATTGCAAATATGATGATACAACTAGCGACTCACATAGAAGATCCGCTAGAGCGTCTTGAATATATTCAAGAACAAACAATGTTAGGGAAGTCTAGACATAAAACAATGGGAGCTAAAACGTTATCAAAAATGGCAGATGCTGTTCCTTTTGGTTTAGCAAACTTAGCTGCTGGATTGTATAGCAAGTACAATATTAAGGACTTACATAGACCTCCATTTAATGTTACAATTACAAATGTTCCTGGACCTCGTAATACACTCTATCTTAATGGTCATAAAGTAGTTTCTGTTTTTACACTTACACCAGTTGTTGATGGATTTGGTCTTATTATAGCGGCTTTTAGTTATAACGAAAATGTAACCATTACAGCAACTTCAGATGCTAAAACAATGCCTGATGCAGATAAGTTTGCTCGTTACATTCGTGAGTCTGCAAATGAACTTGAAAAAATTATTTTAGATAATGAAAAGGCTAAAGTTAAAGTAACTAAAGTCAAAAAAGATAATAGTAAAAGTGCTTCATTCTTTAGTACGTTTAAACGGTATTTAAACAAACAAAAATCCATTGATAGTAAATTAAAAGGGATTTACCATATTGATGTAGATATGGGTGTAACCAGTCAATGTTGGGAAATAAACCTTACACAAGAAAAGCCTACAATAAAGAAGTCAAAAAACCTCGATCCTACTACTTTAATGGAAATTGAAGACGCAAATTTATACGATTTATATAAGGGTAATTTACTTTTTGATGAGTTGAAAATTCAACAACGATTAAAATTATCTGGAACTGTAGCAAACAAGAAAAAGTTTACTAACCTTCTTAAGGCTTTTTTGAACAGATAATATGCATTATAATACCCATACCTTTACTGCCAATGATGGCGAAATCATTTGTTATTATAAATGGAGTTGTGATTCAGCTATTTCTCAACGAGGTATTATTCAAATAGCGCACGGTATAGGCGAACATGCAGGACGGTATGATACTATTGCACACCGATTACAAAAAGAAGGATTTACTGTATATGCCAATGATCACCGAGCCCATGGTAAAACTGCAGAAGTTAAAAGGCTTTTTGGCTATTATGACGGTGGGGATTATTTTAAGGATGTGGTAGAGGATATGCATAGTCTTTCACAACTTATGCGGGAAGAAAATCCTAATAAAAAGTTTATTCTTTTTGGTCATAGTATGGGCTCCTTGCTTAGCCGTAAATATGTACTCAAATTTGGCAATGAAATTGATGCTTTGATTCTTTCTGGTACAGCAAACTTTATAAAAGGCTTAGGACATTTTGGACTTGCAGCTACTAAGGCCGTTGTTGCAATTAGAGGTCGAGAGAGAGGGAATGAAACCTTACGGACTTTATTTTTTGATGAATTTAATAAAAAATTTAAGCCTAACCGTACAAAACTGGATTGGATAAGTAGTGATGAAAATGCTGTAGATATATTTGAAGCAGATCCTTATCGTATTGAAAATTTTTCTTTAGGAGTATTTGCAGATATTATTTCAAATTCACGCTTATTAAATAAAAAAGAGGCATTTATAAAAACGCCTGATAATCTCCCCATATTAATATTTTCAGGAGATAAAGATCCTGTAGGAGAGATGGGAAAAGGGGTTACAAAAGTGGCTGAAAAATATAAAAATAATGGCAATGAGGACCTTACATTTAACCTTTATGAAGATGGTCGTCACGAGATGCTGAATGAAACTAATAGTAAAGAAGTAGAAGAAGACATTATAACGTGGCTCAACCTACAAATCCCCAAATAAATGAACGATAAACTGCCCTTATATAAAACCTTTATAAAATTTGCCGCTACGCTAGGCACTCTCAATGGATTATCAATTTCAGAAAGTAAAAAAGTACTTTTAAATAATTTTGAGATACACCCTAATAATGAGCAAATTTTGCCGCTTATTGAAAAATTAGAAATTGAACAAGATGAGGATATACGGTTTTTATTTAATGAGTGTATTCGCATTTGCGATGAGCTAGGTCCTAGTCGAGAATATATCACTTTGTTAGTAATTCTTGAGGGGATTACTTCAATAGTTTCAGAAAACGGAACGCTAAAACAAAATGAAATTGCGAATTCAGTACTTCAAAAATTTAAAGATGAAATTACCTTAATCAACCAGAAAATACCTAAACCTCCATTATTTAATATGTTATTAGAAACACGTTCACTTATAGAATGGACGTCAATCTATTGTATTTATCCTTTTATTCCGAAACGGATTAAAGGTGAAGGTCGTCCCGTTTTGTTGATACCACCGTACTTAGGAGATGATTATTCTACATCATTTGTCCGAAAGTATTTAACATCACTTGGATTTAAAACCTATAAATGGGAAATGGGTTTTAATATGGTTAAATCACATTATATTCCTAGATTAGAAGAAAAATTAGACGATATTTATCAAGCACATGGTGAAAAGGTAAGTATAGTAGGCTGGAGTGGAGGAGGTATTTTCGCAAAGATTATGGCAAATCGTCATCCTAATCAAGTAGAACAAATAATAACAATTGCATCACCAGTATGGGGTGTAATGGAGATGAAAACACCAGTGTATGGTATTCTAGAGTTTTTTAGAGGAAAGTCCTTAAAAGACAGAAATAAAAGATTTCTAGAAGAACTTGAGCCTATACCTGATGTGCCAGTAACCTGTATTTATACAAAAACTGATGGTCTTGTACCTTGGAAACACTGTATGGAAGCAGAGAGCTACCGCAACAATATTCGTAACATCGAAGTTTTTGGGAGCCATTCTGGTCTTGGTGCAAATGCTAGTGTACTTCTGATAACTGCAAATGCATTAAGCGCTAATATTCAGGGACAGACGATCCAAGAGGCTACAAACAATATAGAGCGAGTGCTATATCCATTTTATTGGAAAAATAAAAAACGTAGATTCTCTTTTAAGAAGAAAAAAATATAGTTATAAGTTAAAACCAATGGAACATATAATCAACCATCCCAATTTTCAAAAAGCCTTAAAACGAGTAGCGAGAGAAGAAGATATCCCGTTAGCAAAAGTGCAAAAAGAAGGAGAGAAATACATCAGAGAATTGTATGCGGAGCAACACCCAATGGCAAAAATGCTGTCCGTTCGTGGGTTTGATTATATTCTTTCTAGAGCTTATAGTGACAAAATTGATGTTGACCCTAAGGGGATTAAAAAGTTGATGAAGTTAATGCGTCAAAATTCTGTCGCATTTATAATGACACATAAAACATATTTAGACACCTTAGTTCTTATATCAACTTTAGCTCGCTATGGGATGCCAGTTCCATATTCTTTTGGAGGCAAAAATCTTGCTTTTCCAGGGCTTAAACAATTAGGTAACAACGCTGGACTTATTTTTATTCGTCGAAGCTTTAAAGACAATGCTATTTATAAGGTAGCATTACGTCACTACATATCTACAATTATTGATAAAGGGGACCATCTCACTTGGAATATTGAAGGAACTCGCTCTAGAACAGGAAAAATTCTGCACCCACAAATGGGCATCTTAAAGTATATTATGGATGCTGAAAAGCAGAGTAGTAAATCCATAAAATATGTTCCTGTCTCTATTGTTTATGACCTTATCCCAGATGTAAAGGAGATGACAGAACAAGCTAAAGGTGGACAAAAACAATCTGAAAATCTTAAAAAAGGGTTTGACTATGTACGTAATTTAGCAAACGATTTTGGTCGTGCAGCTATACGTTTTGGTGATCCTGTTGAAATGGATGATAGTCATAATGCAATAGTACCTCAATTAGAAGAAAATACATACAAGAATAAAAATTCACTACCAAGATTTGCTTTTGAGCTTATTCATCAAGCTTCAATGATAACACCTGTTACAACAGTTTCACTAGTTTGTAATGTACTGCTCAATGATTTTGCCCTTACCAAAAAGGAGATAGAGTTTAAGGTGAATAAGTTGATGGAATATATTGAAAAAAAACAACAAAATTCATTGCTTGATAGAGGCAATCCTATTGCTGTAAGCATTCAGAAAGCTCTTAATTTATTGCAAGGAGCAGGAATTGTTCAAAAAAGCCGTGCAGGTCAAAAGGCACAGTATAGTTTAATCTCATCAGAATATCTCCCAGCTACGTATTATGCAAATATGGCTGCGGGACATTTTTATCATGCCGCCTTCATAGAAATGGCACTTGCTAAAATTAAGGATGATACTTCTAAAAACCGTATTGTACGTTTTTGGGAAGAGATTATGAATTTACGAAACTTATTTAAGTTTGAATTTTTTTATACAAATAAACCCAAATTTAGCGCGGAGATTGAAGAAGAATTGAGTCGTTTTCATAGAAATTGGCGCTCTATATTAAGTGATCCATCTAAAAATGTGGAAGACATTTTGAAGAAGCAAAATTTATTTGTTTCTAGAGCACTTTTATTGACATATTTAGAGGCAGATAAAGTTGTTTGTCACACGCTCAATAATTGGGATGAAGATGACAAATTTAAACCAGCTGAGTTTCTAGAGCTTTGTATGTTTAAAGGTAAAGAATTACACTGGCAAACGCGTATTACAAGATTAGATAGTGTTTCAAAACCATTTTTGAGTAATGCTTTACGTTTTGCTGAAAATGCAAAATTGACACCTGTAAACCAGCAACTAGATTATAAAAAGCTAGAAAATTGGATGTTGCAATTAGAAGACCTTACGCAGAGGCTAGCATATCTCAAATCTATTGAAGTTGATCCTAGTGTAAAAGTACTTGAGCAAATGGCAAGCCAGCAGGGTCTTGTTCCGCTTTCTGAGGACAAAGCAAAAATAAAAAAAGCAGATGCTCAAGAGGGTGGACCACATATTGCTGCGTATTTTGATATGGACAGAACACTTATCAATGATTTTTCGGCAAAGAAGTTTATGACCACTCGTTTATTTAGTGGTGCAACAACAATTAAAGAATATCTCACGCAATTTATGACGGCGCTTGTATTTTCATTTGGAAATAGAGATTTTGAAATTTTGACAAAAATAGCAGCCTTAGGAGTTAAAGGAATTTCCGAAAAGTCTTTTGTTCAATTAGGTCAGGATGTTTTTGATGATTATTTAGCAACTACAATATATCCCGAGTCGAGGAAACTTGTGGAAAAACATTTAGAACTAGGGCATAGAGTGGTTATAATTTCCGCAGCTACTACATATCAAATAGAACCTATTGCTAGGGAGTTAGGAATTTCCGAAGTATATGCAACAAGAATGGAGCTTCGTAAAGGTAAGTTTACAGGTCGTGTTGCTGAGATGTGCTGGGGAGAAGGTAAGGCTCGCGCTGCTCGTACTTTTGCAAAAAAGAATGATATAGATCTTTCAAAAAGCTTTTTCTACTCAGATGCTATAGATGATTACCCACTTTTTAAAATTGTAGGTAACCCAGTAGCAACAAACCCTGATAAAGCACTTTCTCAAGTTGCTTTTGAAAATGATTGGCCTATTTTGCGTTTTGAACAACCTGCTGTGAAACCTGTTGTAAATGGGTTGCGAACTGGGCTTGCTATTGCTAGTATTTATCCTTCTGCAATGAAAGGAGCGGTTAAGGGGTTAATAACAATGTCTAGGCAGGAAGCGGCAAATACTACTTTTGCAAGCATAGGTAATTTAGGGACTAAACTAGCAGGTCTAGAGGTTTCGGTTAAGGGTGCTCACAACTTAAAAGATTTTCGTCCAGCGGTATTCTGCTTTAATCATCAAAGTGCAGCAGACTTTTTTATTTTGATGAAAATTTTAAGAAACAATATTACGGGTGTTGCAAAAAAGGAATTAGAGAGAACTCCTATAGGTCCTATTTTTTCAGCTTTAGGAGCGATATATGTAGATAGAAGTAATAAAGAGAAAGCTATTGAAGCTATGGAGCCAGCTGTAGAGGCATTAAAAAATGGAATATCTGTCGTCATTGCCCCAGAAGGTACGCGTAGTGGTAGTGTTGAGCTTGGTAAGTTTAAAAAAGGAGCTTTTCACTTAGCAATGCAAGCTGGAGTACCCATTATCCCTATTGTGATAAAAAATGCTTATAAAGCAATGCCAAAAGGTACCACGGCATTACGACCAACACATATTGAGGTAGTAGCTCTAGATCCAGTTGATACTGGTTTATGGAAATTAAAGGATATTGATAAGAATATTGAGTATGTACGTAATCTTTATTTAAAAGAACTCAACAATTAAATTATTGAAGTAACTGAAATTAAAACCAATGTTATGAAATTAAAAGTAGGATTATTGGGTGGTGGTTCTTGGGGAACTACCGTAGCTTCATTAACGTCAAAAAACGCAAAAACTACGCTTTGGGCAAGAAATCAAGAAACTGTCGATGAAATTAATGAGCATCACACTAATAGCAAATATTTACCTGGGGCACTTTTGCATAAAGGTTTAAGAGCATCATCAAGTATTGAGGAAGTTGTGAGCACGGCAGATGTTTTGGTAATGGGTGTGCCTTCTCAACATTTTAGAGATGTTCTAAAAGATGCGAAAAAATATATAAGACCGTGGATACCTATCGTAAGTCTCGCTAAAGGATTAGAACTTGGTACAAAAATGAGAATGACTCAAATTATTGAAGAAGAACTACCAGGTCATCCAGCTGGGGTACTTACGGGACCAAACCTTGCCAAGGAAATTCATAGCGGTCAAGCTGCAGCTGCAGTTATAGCTATGGTTGATAAAACAATAGCAAAAGAGCTACAAGGAGTTTTTAATTCGGGACTCTTTAGGGTTTACAGAAATACAGATGTAGTAGGCTGTGAGCTGGGCGGAGCATTAAAAAACATTATGGCGATTGCTACAGGAATGGGAGATGGTGCAAATGCTGGTGATAATACGCGTGCTGCATTGATTACAAGAGGACTATCTGAGCTTACCAGACTAGGTACTGCGATGGGAGGACGCCGTCGTACATTTGCTGGCCTTGCAGGCATGGGAGATTTAGTAGCCACGTGTTCAAGTTCAAAAAGTAGAAATCATCATGTAGGGTTTGAAATAGGAAGAGGTAAAAGTCTAGAACAAATCATTGCGGAGATGAATGAAGTCGCAGAGGGAGTAAAAACAGCAAAAGCGGT
The DNA here is from genome assembly GCF_009014635.1 of Patiriisocius marinistellae. Lineage (GTDB taxonomy): Bacteria > Bacteroidota > Bacteroidia > Flavobacteriales > Flavobacteriaceae > Patiriisocius > Patiriisocius marinistellae. The sequence goes on from NZ_BKCF01000005.1 coordinate 112,927, forward strand.
TATGGAACTTGCTAAAGAACATAATGTGAGCATGCCTATTTCTGAGGAAGTCTATAAAGTATTGTATGAAGGAAATTCTGTTTACGATGCTTTCAAAGGGCTTATTAACTTAGAGAGTGGCTCAGAAGCAGAACCAGGATAGCCTTTATTATTTGCCCAATTAAATAAATGAATAAATTAAATGTTTTTATTCAGACAAAGCACTATTTAATAAATGCTGAGTAGTGAAAATTGATTGTTTACGTATTTATTTATATCTACTCGCTTAAAAGTAAGTAACATCAAAGTTATGTTCTCTTCGGAAATATTAATGCATTAAGCCATTTTAAAATAATTAAAATTTCCGAAGAAAAGCATATATCTTCAAATAACAATATCTATAAATTTATAGAGTAAATTTCTCTTAAGTAAAATTATTTCTAAAAGAAGGTATTGTTAAAAATCTTTGTAAATTACTGCTTGTAATCACAAAGAGTTTTAACAATAACCAATTATTGTTTACCAATTATTAAATTAATATCAAGCACAAACGTGGATTGATGCACAAAATAATTTTTATTAATGAGTAATTATCACATAAAACATCTTGAAGAATATTATCAAGTTTATAGAAAGTCGGTACGAAATCCAGAGTCGTTTTGGGAAGAAATAGCAGAGGAACATTTTTTGTGGCGAAAAAAGTGGGATAATGTTCTTAGTTGGGATTTTAAAAAACCAGAAGTTAAATGGTTTGAGGGAGCAAAATTAAATATCACTGAAAACTGTATTGATAGACATCTTGCTACAAGAGGGGATAAAACGGCTATTTTATTTGAACCCAATGATCCAAATGAGGGAGCAGAACATATTACTTACAAGCAATTATATCATCGTGTTAATCAGTTTGCAAATGTTTTAAAAGAACAGGGTGTTAAGAAAGGTGACCGCGTTTGTATTTATGTGCCAATGATTCCTGAGTTAGCAATCTCTGTACTTGCTTGTGCTAGGATAGGTGCAATACATTCGGTAGTATTTGCAGGATTTTCATCCACAGCCTTATCAACTAGAATAAATGATAGTGATTGTAAACTGGTTATTACCGCAGATGGTTCATACCGTGGTTCAAAAACAATTGACTTAAAAGGTATTGTAGATGAAGCCTTAGAATCATGCAATGGTGTTGAAACTGTATTAGTTGCAAAGCGAATTAATTCAAATATTTCTATGAAAGAAGGTCGTGATACTTGGTTGCAACCTTTGTTAGACGAAGCTTCAAATCAATGCAAAGCAGAAATTATGGATGCCGAAGACCCGTTGTTTATTTTATATACTTCGGGCTCAACAGGTAAACCAAAAGGGATGGTTCACACAACGGCAGGTTATATGGTTTATACGGCATATACTTTTAAAAACGCATTTCAGTATAAAGAAAACGATTTGTACTGGTGTACTGCAGATATAGGTTGGATTACTGGCCATAGTTATATAGTGTATGGTCCATTAGCAAACGGGGCAACAACCGTATTGTTTGAAGGAGTACCAAGTTATCCAGATTTTGGACGTTTTTGGGATATTGTAGATAAGCACAAAGTAAATCAATTTTATACAGCTCCAACAGCTATTAGAGCTTTGGCAAAACAAGGAGTTGAACTAGTTGAAAAGTATGATTTGTCTTCTTTAAAAGTTTTAGGTAGTGTAGGGGAACCGATAAATGAAGAAGCGTGGCATTGGTATAACGACAATGTGGGAAAAAATAAAAGTCCAATTATAGACTCTTGGTGGCAAACAGAAACTGGAGGAATAATGATTACCCCTATTCCATATGTTACTCCCACAAAGCCTACTTACGCAACATTGCCTTTTATAGGTATTCAACCTTGTTTAATGGATGAAAATGGTGTAGAGTTAAAAGGCAATCAAGTAGATGGCCGTCTATGTATTAAGTTTCCTTGGCCTAGTATTGCCAGAACTATTTGGGGAAATCACCAGCGATATAAAGACACTTATTTTTCAACTTATGAGAATATGTATTTTACGGGAGATGGAGCGTTGCGTGATGAGGTGGGCTATTATAGAATTACAGGAAGAGTAGATGATGTTATTATTGTATCTGGGCATAATCTGGGGACAGCGCCTATTGAAGATGCTATAAATGAACATCCCGCTGTTGCAGAAAGTGCCATCGTGGGATTCCCTCATGATGTAAAAGGGAGTGCTTTATATGGTTATATAACTTTAAAGGATGTGGGTGAAAGTAGAAATCATGATAACCTTAGAAAGGAAATAAATCAATTAATTTCTGATAGAATAGGTCCAATATCAAAATTAGAAAAAATTCAATTTACACAAGGATTACCAAAAACGCGTTCTGGTAAAATTATGCGTAGAATTTTACGAAAAATTGCCGAAAAAGATACAAGTAACCTAGGTGATACAAGTACACTTTTAAATCCCGAATGTGTTCAGGACATTATGGATAATGTTTTATAAGAGTAAAATAATTATAGATGTAATTATATTTAACGCACAACTATTTTTTTAGTTGTGTTTTTTTTTTAGAGCAATAAAACAAGTGTCTTTAAATTGAATAAATTAAAAATCCAATTTAATGTTTCATAGTATTTTAATATTCTTTACTTCAAATAGACTAGTTTTGCCGGCTTAAATTCACTCAAAATAATCTGTATAAATTATCTAGCTATAATTTTTAATAATATGTTGAAAAAATCAATTTATTATATGATCGTTAGCGCTATGGCATTTACTTTCTTAAATGTTATTGTGAAACTCCTTGGTAGATTTGATGTAGCTCAAATTGTTTTCTTTAGATCTGTGGGTTCTTTGATTTTTACATTCTGGTTTTTGGCTAAACACAAAATAGCTCCTTTGGGAAATAAAAAGGCATTATTAGTTTTAAGAGGAGTAGCAGGATTACTTTCTATGGGACTCTTCTTTGCTGCCATAAAAGAATTGCAATTAGGATCAGCTGTTTCTTTGCGATACACTTCGCCAATTTTTGCCTTAATTTTTGCATTACTTTTTTTGAAGGAAAAAATTAAACCCATCCAATGGCTCTTTATAAGCATTGCTTTTTTAGGAGTTTTATTAATGAAAGGGTTTGATACTGAAGTTAACGGTATAGGGATGATTTATATCCTAGGTTCGGCAATCTTTAGTGGATTTGTATTTATAATAATTAGGAAGATAGGGGACCGAGATCATCCTGTTGTTGTCGTAAATTATTTTATGATTATCGCTGCAATAGTTAGTGGGTTTTTTGCTATTTATAACTGGAAAACTCCCATAGGATTAGACTGGTTTTTTCTACTAAGTCTTGGAGTTTTTGGTTATGTAGGTCAATATTTTATGACTAAAGCTTTTCAGATAGAGAAGACCAATCTTGTAGCCCCATTAAAATATTTAGAAGTTATTTTTACAATGCTACTAGGTTTTATGTGGTTTAATGAAATCTACTCTTTTTGGACTTTAGCGGGTATTTTATTAGTAATAACTGGGTTGCTTTTAAATACATTATTGAAACGCAATTAAATTTTAAGCTATCGTAACTTCATTTTTTCCCTTTGTAATTTTTCTGAAATATTTAGATTTTATTACGCCACAATTGCATACATACATATAAATAATAAGTACGTTATTAAAAATTAATGTTATTGCACAATCTTTAATTTTAAAGGATATAATTTACATCATGATATTTTTTTAACACAAAATTTGTTTTTAAAATATTAATATGCATATATTTGGTAAACCAATTTGGTAAACCAATTTTTTATTTTTAAGAAGATATCTCTTAAACTTCAAAATAAATAAACAAAATATGTCCATAAAACCACTATTAATTTTAGCCTTGGCTATTATTACAATACTATCTTCTTGCGATACAAAACAAGAGAATCATATTATTGTCAGTGATATAGCAGGTTATAATAATGCAATTTCAAAAGCAGAGCCAGGAGATGCTATTATATTAAAAAATGGTGTTTGGAAAGATGCTGAATTTATTTTTATTGCTAATGGTACAAAAGAAAATCCAATAACATTAAAAGCAGAAACACCTGGAAAAGTTTTTATTGAAGGTGTATCAAGTTTAAAACTTGGTGGAAATTATTTAGTCGTTGACGGCTTACATTTTAAAAATGGTTATTCCCCATCCAATGCAGTTGTAGAGTTTTGGGTTGATGAAAATAACATTGCAAACCATAGTACTTTAACAAACTGTGTTATTGAGGATTTTAACAAAATGTCAAGGGATGATTCAGACCTTTGGGTATTGTTAAGAGGTAGGCATAACACTTTAAGTAATTGTTATATTGAAGGAAAAACTAACCGAGGCCCTACGGTGAGAGTAGACGTTGCAGGAAGAGAAAGTATAAATAACTATCATCAAATTATCAATAACCATTTTGGGCCAAGACCAACTAAAGGTGGTGCTAGTGGAGAAACCATACAAATAGGCGATAGTTTTACCTCTATGTCGCCGAGCTACACTATGGTTGCAAATAATCTATTCGAAAAATGCAATGGGGAGGTTGAGATTATATCAAGTAAAACAAATTTTAATGAATTTAGAAACAATGTTTTTTATCAAAGCGAGGGTTCATTAGTTACACGTCACGGAAATTATGCAACCATCAACGGAAATTATTTTATTGGTGATGGTGTAAATGAAAATTATGGTGGAATTAGAATAATAAATACAGGACATACAGTTACAAACAACTATTTCTACAGCATAATAGGAAAGAACTTTAGAAGTCCTCTAGCTGTCATGAATGGCATTCCAAAATCACCTTTAAATAGATACAATCAAGTCACAGATCTTGTAGTTGCATATAATACTTATATTAATTGTGCATCTCCGTGGCAGTTTGGGGTAGGCACAAACATTAATCAAAAAGATGTTTTGCCGCTGTCCGAAATTCGTTCTGCACGTCCAATAAGGTCTATTGTTGCAAACAATGTTATTTACAATGAAAAAGGAGACCCAGCTCCTATTATCGAACATGATGAAGCAGATGGTGTATCTTTTAAAAGTAATGTAATTAACAATCAAGCCGTTGCTTTTAAATCTCATAAAGGGGTGAAAAATGTAAATTTCAAGGTAAAAGAAATTGCTCCTAATATTTACATACCCTCTGAGACTTTAAATACTAAGGCTTTTCAAGGATTTGGATTTGATGAATTTTCAAAAGATCTCTTCGGAAATTCTAGACAAAATGATAATTTGGTTGGGGCAAGTGTAACTACTGATATAAAAAACCCAATGATTTTAGATAAATCAAAATATGGAGCAAAATGGTATTCAAATGAAAAAGAGCTAAAAGAACCCACCACACATAATGTTACTAATGCAGATGAATTAAAAATAAAAATAGATGACGCTGAAGATGGTGATATTATAATGTTAAAGATGGGTAATTATAATATTGATTCTTCATTACAGATTAACAAAAAACTTAACATTACGGCTGAAGATAACTCAAACACTACAATTAATTATTCTGGCGCTAAAAACACCCCGCTTTTTGAATTACAACCTAAAGGGTTTTTAGACCTAAAAAATTTAGCTATAAAAGGAACAAACTCCCAATTTACATTTTCTAGTTTAAAAGAAAACATGTTTACTCATTTTGGGTTAAATGTTTCAAACTGTGTAATAAGTGATTTTGATTATGTATTAAAAGTATATAAAGAATCATTTGCAGAACGTATAACTTTTCAAAACACAACGATTTTAAATTGTGTAAATGGATTAGAACTATCTGAAGAAACAAACGATAAAGGAGATTACAATACGGAATATTTAACCATTAAAAATTGTGTATTCACAAATATCGATAAAAATGTAATTGACTATTATCGAGGCGGATATGATGAATCAACTATAGGTGGAAATCTACTTCTTACAAATTCTACATTCACTAATTGCGGTGCAAAAGAAGAGAACGGAATTTTAATAAATACACGTGGTATTATAAATGTTAATATTTCAGAAAATACCTTTAAAAATAATCCTGTAAAATTAGTTGCGCTACTTTGGGGTGCAAAAAATAACTCACATGCAAACAATAAAATTTCTAACTCAGGAGAGATCATTGTAGAAGAAAACTTAAAGCTTAAGTTATTCTATTAATAATAAAAAAAATAAATTTCAGTCAATGAAAAACATCGTATATATAATAGTTATATTTTTTGTCATAGTTGCTTGTAAAGACAAGGTGCAAAATATTTCAGAAGAAATTACACAGACCAATGAGATTGTAAAATATCCAAGTGATGTTTTACCATTTATGAACCAATGGAAAATTTTATTAGGTGACGGCACCGATAATGAAACGTTGGTTAATTACACAAAAAAAGATTTTTTCTATGTTGAAAATGATAGTGTAACAAATTGGGTAGTTTATAAAACACCAAACTCAGGGATTACTTCAAAAAATTCAGGGAATACAAGAACAGAATTAGGACAAAAAAAACGCTGGATTCCTGAAACTGGAGGTAAACTTACTGGAACACTTAAAGTTCAACACGTCTCCACTACTGGTGATGCGAGAGTCGCTGCTTCATACTCAGTAGTTGTAGGGCAAATTCACAGTGATGAAGGCCATAAAAATGAGCCCTTAAAAATATTTTACAAAAAATTTCCTGGGCATGAAAAAGGTTCAGTTTTTTGGAATTATGAAATTAATACAGAAGGGGATAATTCAAAAAGATGGGATTTTTCTACCGCCGTGTGGGGGCATGATATGTCAGTTATTGGAGAAGGCTCAAATACTTACCCTAAAGAGCCTGAAAATGGTATTGCTTTAGGGGAGGAATTTGCTTATGAAATAAATGTTTTTAAAGGTATAATGTATCTCACATTTACAAACGACACACAAGACACTAAGACCTTTACAAAAAACTTATTAGTGTCAGACTACTCAAAGAAATCTAATATCCCTCAACAGACGATAACTTTATTTTCATCTATAGGTCAAGATGGTACTGAAAGAGCAAATGCTTATGCTGGGGAATTACAATTTTTTAAACAAGGAGCTTACAATCAAACAAATGGAAAGAACCCTAAAACAAATATGGTGTGGAGTACGGGGTCAGAAATTTATGAAGGAGATATAAAAAAGCAATATGAAAACGGGAGCTACGCAGAAGTCTGGTTTAAAGAAGCTTCTTTAAGTTCTGGAACTGCCCCAAACAATTAAAATATATAAAATTTTCTAACCAAAATATAATGAAAAATAAAACTAATATAAGTTTCATCAACTTTTCAATACCGGGACTACTATTCTTGTTTTTTGTTACTCTCTTACCACTAAATAGTTGTAAAGATGAAAGTAAAGAATCAAAAAAAGAAGAAAAAGGATTTTCAAAAATAGAATACCCAAGCGATGTAATCCCTTTTTTTAATAAATGGAATTTAATTTTAGGTGACGGCTCAAATGCTGGAGTTGCAGAAAAATTTAAAAAAGAAGACTTCTTTTACACTGAAAATGATGATAAAAATAATTGGGTGGTTTTCAAAGCACCAAATTCAGGAGATACACATGGGACGTCAAATAACACAAGAACAGAATTAGCACAATTAAAAAAGTGGTATCCAAAAACAGCTAATGATAAGTTATCTGCTACACTAAAAGTAATGAATGTTTCAACTACGGGGGATGCCCGAGTCGCTGCATCGTATTCGGTTGTTGTGGGTCAAATACATAGTGCTGATGGTCATGAAAATGAACCGCTAAAAATTTTTTATAAAAAATTTCCAGGGCACACTAAAGGTTCTGTTTTTTGGAATTACGAGATTAATACAGCTGGTGATGATAACTCTAAAAGATGGGATTATTCTACACCTGTCTGGGGTTATGACTTTTCTAAAGTAGGCGAAAGCCCTGATACATATCCAGAAGAACCAACTGATGGTATTGCTTTAGGAGAAGAGTTTAGTTATGAAATTAAAGTCCTTGATGGTGTTATGAGTTTAACATTTACCAGCAAATCAAACAAAACCAAAACGTTTTCAAAAAACTTATTAGAATCTGAATATTTCGAAAAGTCTAGCACTCCAAAACAAACACAGAATTTATTTGTGCCAATAGGCCAAGATGGAGTGGAGCGTAAGAATGCTTATGCTAATGAAGGTTGTTTTTTTAAGCTAGGTTGCTACAATCAAACAAACGGGAAGTCTCCTGAAGTAAATATGAATTGGTGCTCTGGTGCAGAAACGCATGGAGGAGACATCCAAAAACAATATGCAGATGGAAGCTATGCAGAAGTTTGGTTTAAAACAGGAAGCATATTTGTAAGTGATGCTGCCGTTTCAAACGAAGAATATTTTACTAAAAATGATTAAACATTAATTATGAAATGCAATTATAAAATTTTGCATATTAATATAAATAAAATGATAAACTATGAAAACATTTGGAGCAAGTAAAGAATTTCTATTAGATAAAAACCAAGAATGGGAGGTTGTTGGTGAAGGCGTTAAAAGAAAAATTATGGGTTATGATGATAAGATTATGCTTGTCAAAGTAGAATTTGATACAGGAGGAATTGGTTACAAACATGAACATCATCATTCTCAAGTAACATATGTTGAAAGTGGTTCATTTGATTTTTCAATTGGGGAAGAAACTAGAACTGTAAAAGGAGGAGATTCTGTTTATATTCCTCCACATGTAATGCATGGAGCTATTTGTACAGAAAAAGGAATTCTTATTGATGTATTTAGTCCAATTCGTGAAGATTTCATGAAATAGCCTTGAAATTTTACGGATAATACTTTTTAATTAACAATATTTTAATATATTTGGTAAACCAATCTGGTAAACCAATTTGGTTTGCCAAAAAAAAAGGACGGGCACACACCTATCCTTTTTATAATATTACTTCTTTGGAGGGAAGTAAATTTCACGTAGTAGCGAACTAAAACATGAAATGCAAAGATATTAAAATGCAATTTTGTTTTTAAGTGTCTATGATTAACTAATCATTAAATTTTTAAATATGAATTTAAAAACAAAGTTAAATTTAATTATCATGCTTTTTAGTAGCATTGTAATAATAGCGCAGGATAACTACTCACTCACGGGTACTGTAGTTTCTGCAGTTGATCAAATGGGAGTTCCTGGGGCAAACGTAATAGTTAAAGACACGTCTAGTGGTGCAATTACAGATTTTGATGGAAACTTTGAAGTTGAGGTTAAGAGTGGTGATGTTTTAAAAATTTCATATATAGGATTTGTTACTCAAGAAATTTTAATCTCTAATCAAACTACATTAAACGTAATATTAGCTGAAGATGCTAATAATTTAGACGAGGTTGTAGTTGTAGGTTATGGAACTCAACGTAAAAGTCATGTAACGGGTTCTGTAGCTAAAGTAGAAGGAGGAGATCTTGCAGCCATACAAGCTAGTCGTGTTGATGAGGCTCTTGCGGGTAAACTTGCGGGTGTCTTAATTCAAAACCAAGATGGTTCACCCGGTGCAGATCCTAAGATACAAGTAAGGGCTGCGTCTTCAATTAATGGTAATTCAAACCCGTTGATTGTAGTTGATGGATATCCAATTTCTGGGAGTTTAGCAACCGTCAACCCTAATGATATACAAAGTTTAGAAGTTCTTAAAGATGCGGCTTCAGCTGCAATTTATGGATCTAGAGGAGCCAATGGTGTTATTTTAGTAACTACTAAAAAAGGAAAATCTGGCGAGCCTAGATTTAGTTATAATGCTTACACTAGTATTTCAAGTGTTTATAAAAGTGATAGAATTAATAGTACCGCTGGCGAATGGGCAAATACATTAGAAACTGGGATAGCAAACGGTACATATGATGTTTCTGAGTTAGATCCTGCTTTCGTTAATTACAAAATTAATGCATACAGAAATTCACCAGATGTATGGGCTGTTGAAGATTGGTTATACGGTGAAGGTTATAGTAACAGCCATGATTTTAGCTATAGTGGTGGTTCCGAAAACTCAAATTATTTTGCTTCAATAGGGTATCAAAATACAGATGGAGTTGTAAGAACCGAAGGTTTTGAAAGAGTAAATGCTCGTTTAAATGTAGAAACTAAATTGGGAGATAAATTTGAAACAGGGCTAAGCTTTAATGGATTTGTATCCAAAAGAGATATTATAGGTCATGATCAAAGAGATCTTATAAGGGCTTATAATATTAGCCCAATTTACCACACAGCAGAGTCTATTGCATTTGTACAGCAATTAGATCAACAAGCACAGGCATTAGGTCTTGATCCATTTGATGCTGGTTACAGAGCAGGCCCAGATGCTCCTTTTAATCAAAGTATCTACACATTACAACCTGGTGATACAGCTCAAGACTGGCATTATGGGAGGAACGGTAACGGTATTGGAGGGTCTGGAGATGCTGGTCCGGCAACAAAGCTCGACAATACAGATAGATGGCAAAAAACGTATTTTGGAAATGTGTCTACATATCTACAATATAATATTATTAAAGGTTTAAATATTAAAGCAGTATTAGGAGCGGATCTTAGAGATACTGAAGATTATTTTTACAGAGGACTTGAATTTGATGCAAGAGCAAGATCTAATCAAACTGCTTTAGATCAAACAAATATAAAGCAAACCTCAACGTTAAGTGAAACCACATTAAATTATGCTACAACTATAGGTAAGCATGATGTTTCAGCAGTAGCTGGAATTGAATTCCAAAAAATATTTTTTAAAGGCACTGCCTTAAGAGGTACAAATGTTCCTTTTAGTGATATTATTAATTATAATTTACTAAGACCTGAAGATATTGTAGTTACAGAAAGAGATGAGACTATTTCTAGATGGAGTTATTTTGGTAGAGTTAATTATGCGTTTGATAATCGATATTTAATAACTGCGTCTGTAAGGAGAGATGGTGATTCTCGTTTTGGAGCTAATAACAGATACGCTACATTTCCCGCACTTTCATTAGGGTGGAATGTACATAATGAAGCTTTTTACAACTTCGATCTTATTAGTTTGTTAAAACCAAGATTTAGTACCGGTTCTTTAGGTTCTACTTCAGATTTAGGAGCTTATAACTCGTTAAGTTTATTAAACCCACAACCTACAGCATATGGTACGGGGTTTCTTATCCCAGATGATATAGCAAATTCAGATTTGACATGGCAAACAAATACGGAAACTAACTATGGTTTAGACTTAGGTTTTTTAAATAACCGTATTAGACTAGGGATGGATTATTACACTTCGGATATTGAAGACATTTTAATAAATCAAAGTGTTTCTGAAGTTTTTGGTACTCCTTCAATAAGACTTAACTCTGGTGATGTAAGAAGCTCAGGGTTTGAACTTGAAATTTCAGCAGGAATTATTAGAAGCGAAAATTTAAGATGGGATTTTGGTGCTAACCTTTCTACAGTAAAGACAGAAATCACAGATTTAGGTGGCTTAGATGAACTACCTCAAGCAATTTATGGTCAAAGTGGTAGAGGTCCCGTTTTTAGAAACTATGTGGGTGGAGAAATTGGAGAAATGTGGGGAATCGAAACAACTGGAGCTGTTGAGGACAATTATATTACAGATCCAACAAGGGTTATAGATACAAATAGTTCTGCATTTTATGTAGTTGATCAAAATGGGGATGGTGTAATTGACAAAACTAAAACCGTTGAAGAAGGTGGAGATTTAGTGAAAATTGGACAAAATACCCCAGATTTTTACTACGGTTTTAATAGTACAGTAAATTATAAAGATTTTGATTTGTCATTTCAATTTCAGGGAGCAGAAGGAGGAGATGTTTGGAATGTAGATCCAATTTATTACAATTCAGAATTCGGTGGTAGATTACGTGATAGTTTTGACGCAAATAATGATGGTATTGCAGATCATAATGGACAGCATTATTTAGATTCTAACAATCAATTAGATGCTCAACTACAAGATGCTTCTTTTTTAGCATTGCGAAATTTAACTATTGGATACACACTTAAACCAGAGTTGATATCACAAGTAGGTTTAGATTCGGCGAGAATATATCTGGCATCATCTAATTTACTTTATTTCTGGGGTGATGATTATACCTCTTACAATCCAGAAGGTGTTGAGACTAATAATGCTGATTATCTAGGACCAACCACTTATGGAGTACAAGTAGGAGCAAGTCCTATAGTAAGAAGTTTCGCTTTTGGTATGAATGTTAATTTTTAAATTAAAGAAAAGATGAAAAAAGTATATATATTATTTTTAGGATCATTATTATTAACAATGTCTTGTAGCACAGACTTAGATGAAGTACCACCAAACATTGCGAGTTCAGATTCTTTAACAGATTTCACTGGAGTTTTAAATGCTGCATATTATTACCAACTTGGTTCTGTAACACCAATGGCAGTAATGGGCGATTTTAGAGCAGACAATGCATTAATGCAAGAAGCTCCATATACAGAGTTTGATGAATTTGACCCAGGGTTAACGGCAATGGAAGATCAGTTTTTTGGGCCGCTCTACACTGCATTATATAGATCAATATTAAGCGCTAATAATGTAATTTTAAATTCAGAAAACGCTACTCATATTGGCGAAGCAAAATTTTTAAGAGCTTTATCTTATTTTAAACTAGTTCAAGTATTTGGTGATGTAAGTGTTGTTTTAACCGTACCAGGAATTGAAGACATTCCTACATTTGATTTAACTAGACAATCCACAACAGCAGTTTACGATACTGTAATTATTCCAGACTTACAAGATGCTATTGCAACCTTAAATAATGGCGGAATAACTACTGGTAGGGCATCTAGGTTAGCTGCTCAAGGACTACTTGGTAAAGTGTATGTCCACAGAGGCAGTTTTAGTAGTGCAGAACCTATTCTTGCAAATGTTTTAAGTGAAGCATCGTCAGCCGGTGTAACCTTGGAAGAAAACTACGAAGATATATTTGATTTGGCAAATGTTGAAAATTCTGAAATATTATTTGCTACTTTAATTTCTAGTTCTGTTGAAGACGAATATGGCTTTTCAGAATTTTGGGAATGGTATTTAGGACAAGATACTAAAGCACCTACGCCATTAGATCCAGATTTAGTTGCTGCTTTTGATGAAAGCCCTGGAGATTTAAGAAGAGTTGTAAATATTGATGAAGCCGCTTCTAGGTCGCCAAAATATACGCAAGCTGGAGGTCCAGACCACGATTGGATAGAGCTAAGACTAGCAGACATGGTTCTATTGTATGCAGAATCATTAAATGAAAATGGAGCTCCAGCGTCAATAGTATTGCCATTACTAAATCCTATAAGAACTAGAGCTGGGTTAGATGTTTTAGACCCTAATATATTAAACACTCCAGAGCTTGTTAAACAAGCAATACAAGATGAACGAAGATTAGAATTAGCATTTGAAGGTCATAGGTGGTTTGATTTAGTTAGAACAGGAACTGTTAATGCTGAAATGAATCAAGATATAAACCCTAATTATTTTGTATTTCCAATCCCAATTTCAGAAATTCTTGCAAGCGATGGGGTAATTACGCAAAATCCTGGATATTAAGAAGATTTAGTTATAATTGACTTATTTCTAAATCTTACAAACGAATTTTTGGATTAGCTATATAAAATTCGTTAATAGTTTTACTGACCTTATCAGTAAAGGTCAGTAAAACTTATCTAAAATAAATGTATTACTAAAATATAAGAGGCATCTAACTTTAAAATTATAAATTTGGTTAACCAATTATTCAATATATAAATTTTATGAAAGTAGAGGTCTTTACAACACATGATAATTACTCAGTCCAAAAAAGAGTGATAGCTAAAATTAGAGATTTAATAAATTATAAAAATCTAGAGCCAGGTGATAAATTACCATCTGAGAGAATGCTTTCAGAAAAATTTGAAGTAACAAGAAGTACAATTCGTGAGGCAATTCAAAAACTTGAATTATATGGATTATTAAAGTCTATACCTCAAAGTGGAACATTTATAGCAAACATTGGTGTTGTAGCAATGAATGGAATGATTGAAGATATTCTGCGTCTTGAAGACCCAGATTTTAAATCACTTGTTGAAACAAGAATTTTATTAGAATTAAAAACAGCAAGGTTAGCAGCAATTCGAAGAACAAATGAAGACCTCACTAGCATAAAAAATGCTCTTGAATCTTATGCTTCTAAGGTAAATAATGGTGAAGATGCTGTTCAAGAAGACTTGCTTTTTCATCTAGCAATAGCAAAAGCTAGCGGAAATAGTACTATGAATACATTTATGTTAATTATCACCCCAGAAATTATTACAAATTTCGGAAAATATCATGTATGCGATGCTGCTTCAGCTTTTTCAGGAATTGAAGAACACAGGCTTATTTATGACGCAATTAAAGAGCAAAATCCTCAGCTAGCTAAAAAAAGAATGAAAAAACACTTTAAAGAGCTTTATAAATACTGCTATAACGTAGATATGTAAAATATTCTTTAAAAAATAAACAATCAGTTTAGCTTATAATTTTTTTATAAGCTAATGATTACTCAAAAGCAATTACAAACTATAGCCCATTGTTAATTGAATTTTAACTAATAATTAATCAAATGCCTAATTCTAAGAATTTAGCTTAACTGAAATATAAAAACATGAAAGTAAAAGGACTTAGGTGGTGGATTATAGGACTTGTTTGTCTCGCAACAATTATAAATTATATAGATAGATCTGCATTAGGAATAATGTGGCCAGAGATGAGTAAAGACTTAGGTTTAACTGAGGCAGACTACGCTTGGGTAATTAACATTTTCACCGCCACTTATGCAGCTGGTAAATTTATTTCTGGAAAAGTATATGATAAAGTTGGAACAAAAATTGGTTTCGTTTTATCCATTGCCCTTTGGTCATTAGCATCTGCATTACATTTTTTTGCAAAAGGTGCTGCATCTCTAGGAATTTTTAGAGGACTTTTAGGAATAGGTGAAGCAGGAAACTGGCCAGGTGCAGTTAAAAATAATGCAGAATGGTTTCCTATACAAGAAAGAGCACTTGCTCAAGGAATTTTCAATGCTGGAGCAGGGATTGGATCAATAATTGCCGCTCCAACAATCGCCGAACTTTTTGGAGCTTATGGATGGCAAATAACATTTCTTATTATTGGTGTTCTTGGTTTTCTATGGATAATTCCATGGGTTATAATGAATAAGAAAAGCCCTGTAGCACACCCATGGATTACTGAAATGGAGAGACAATATATACTTGCTGGAAGACACGAAAGCAGGAAAGATCAAGTAAATGGGCTCAGTTTAAGTGTGAAAGAAATTTTATCAAAAAAAGAATCTTGGGGGGTAATTATTTCACGATTTTTTATTGAACCTATCTGGTGGTTGTTTGTATTCTGGATGCCTATATATTTATTTAATGAATATAACTTTAGTGTAAAAGAGATTGGCTATTATGCCTGGTTCCCTTATGTAGGAGCGATGATAGGTAGTTTAGCCGGAGGCTGGTATGCAAAAAACCTAATCAAAACTAAAACCATTGATTACAGTAGAAAGAAAACTGTTGTTATAGGAGCTGTAGTCATCGTAGTATCAATCTTAGGAGCAATACTATTTGCAGACACACCATTAAAATTTGTTTGTTTTGTTTTTCTGGTATTATTTGGTTTCCAGTTTGCTATTAGTAATATTCAAACAATTCCAAGCGACCTTCTAAGTGGTGAGTCAGTTGGAACACTTGCAGGATTATGCGGAAGTATAGGGGCTGTGTCAGTAATAATTATGAACTGGTTAATTCCAATAATAACGGTTGACTCTTACACACCAGCATTCATTATTTTGGCTGTGTTAGCACCACTAGCAGTATTGTCAATATTCTTACTAATTAAGAATATTGAACCAATAGATATAAATGATTAAGTATAAATTATAAAAATGAGTAAAATGGAAAAGAAAGTTGCAATAATTACAGGAGCCACAGGAGGTATTGGATTTGCAGTAGCAAAAAGATTAGGCAAAGATGGTTATACTGTTGTTTTAAACGGTATCAATGCTGAGGCAGGAGCAGAAAGAATTAAAGAACTTACAGACGAAGGAATCACTGCTGAATATTATGAGTTTGACGTTACTAATGAAGATGCTGTTACAGCAAACATTAAAAAAATAGGAGAGAAGTATGGCAAAATAGATGTTCTGGTTAACAATGCTGGAGGTTTAGGGGGCAGGTCTAGATTTGAAGAAATGACAACTGAATTCTACAGAAATGTTATGGCATTAAACTTAGATTCCGTGTTTTTTGCATCTAGAGCAGCGATTCCATTTTTGAAAGATGGAGAGCACCCTTCTATCATTAATTATACATCAAATGCGGGATGGACAGCTGGAGGACCTGGAGCAGGGATTTACGGCACATCAAAAGCGGGAGTACATGCTATTACTAGAGCATTAGCAAAAGATTTAGCAGAATACGGGATTAGAGTTAATGCAGTATCTCCTGGAACAATTGATACGCCATTCCACGCTCAAATAAAAGCTACAAAACCAGAGGTTTTTGCTTCTTGGGCTAATAATATTATGCTAGGGAGATTAGGTCAACCTGAAGATGTCGCTGGTGTTGTGTCTTTTCTAGCTAGTAAGGATGCATCCTTTATTACTGCGGAGACTGTTCAAATAGGTGGTGGACAAGCACTAGGAATTTAAAAATGTAGCAAATAGCTTTATTATTTTTTATCCTTTTTATTTAATATAATATGGGGACTTCTAATAAAGCTATTTGGCTTTTTAAATTTTAAGATTTAGTAAAAAAAAATTATAAAATGAATAAAGTTGTCACATTTGGTGAGATTATGTTAAGGCTCTCAACAGAGCGTCATCTAAGGTTTTCTCAAGCAAAAACTTTTGCTGCTACATACGGTGGTGGTGAATTTAACGTAGCAGTATCTTTAGCAAATTATGGGATTCCTGTCGAGTTTATAACTAGGCTTCCAGAGAATGAAATTGCTGCTTGTGCACTTAAAGAAATGCGCAAATTTAATATTGTGTCTAAAAATATTGTTTACGGAGGAGATAGATTAGGTATTTATTTTCTAGAAACAGGTGCTGGTACTCGTGGTAGTAAAGTGGTCTATGATAGGACAAATAGTTCAATGGCCACTATTGAAAAAGGTTCTATAGATTGGGAGTCAGTTTTAAAGGATGTATCATGGTTTCATTGGAGTGGTATAACTCCAGCAATTTCTGAATCTGCTGCGGAAGAATGTCTTGAAGCGATAAAGGTAGCACACAATCTAGGAGTTACAATCTCTTCAGACTTAAATTATAGATCTAAACTATGGCAATATGGTAAAGAACCCCATCAAGTAATGCCCGAACTTTTAAAGTATAGCAACATTATCTTAGGAGATATCGATACCGCTTTATTTATGTTAGGGAAAGATAAAGTTGATCCCAATTACCATAATGAAACTTCTCTACCTGTGTTATATGATCAAATATTTAAACTATGTCCTAACTTACAAACTGTAGCTACAACGTTAAGGTATTCTGTTAGTGCATCTCACCAACGTATTGGGGGTATTTTATATGATGGTAAGACAATCTATAATGCAGATATTAAAGAAGTAACTCCAGTTGTTGATAGAGTGGGAAGTGGCGATGCATTTATGGGAGGATTAATTTATGGATTATTAAAAGATACTAATGATAAACAAAGAGCACTTAATATTGCAGTTGCTGCTTGTTGTTTAAAACATACTGTTTCGGGAGATTATAATTTAATTACACTCGAGGAAATCGAAAACTTATTAAGCGGGAATACTTTTGGCGAAGTATCAAGATAACATTATTAAAATGGCACAATATTCAAGAATAGAAGTAGCACAGAAAATGGAAAAAACTGGCTTGGTTCCTTTATTTTTTCATCCAGATTTAGAAACAGGAAAACAAGTTTTAAAAGCATGTTATGATGGAGGTGCAAGATTAATGGAGTTTACTAGTAGAGGTGATTTTGCTTTTGAAATATTTTCTGAATTAAATAAATATGCAATTGGAGAGCTCCCAGGGATGATTATGGGTGTTGGCTCAGTTACAGATGCAGCAGCGGCATCATTATATATGCAGTTAGGTGCAAACTTTATAGTTACTCCTGTCTTAAGAGAGGATATTGCTACAGTTTGTAATAGAAGAAAAGTATTGTGGTCGCCTGGTTGTGGTTCTTTAACAGAAATTGCTAAAGCTGAAGAATTAGGTTGTGAAATTGTGAAATTGTTTCCTGGTGGAATTTATGGCCCAGATATAATTAAAGCAATTAAAGGGCCTTGTCCATGGACGAGTATTATGCCTACTGGTGGTGTTTCTCCCACGAAAGAAAATTTAACAGGGTGGTTTAATGCTGGAGTAACTTGTGTGGGTATGGGGTCAAAATTAATGGTCAAAAATAATGAAGGAAATTTTGATCTTCCTAAAATACAATCACTTACAAAATTGTCTATAGAAATCATTTCAGAATTAAAGAAACAAGTACACTAATAATTGTTGTTTTAAATGAGAAATTTTATTTGATTAAAATTTCCGAAGAGAATATATAAGTAGCTGGAAGTAAAGACGTACAAATAAAGAAATCTGTTCCTTTTAAAAACAGGTTACACATCATATATATATCAATTTTATAGTTAAATTAAAAAGGAATGAAGAAAATAGCAATTAATGGTTTTGGCCGAATAGGAAGAGCTGCATTTAAGGTTATAGAAAATACTGCAGATTTGAAAGTGGTTGGTATCAATGATTTAATGAGTATAGAAAATGCTGTTTATGCTTTAAAATATGATAGCGTCTACGGGAATTACGAAAAAGTTGTAACTCACGATGCCGATAATTTAATTATTGATGGAGTTAAGATTAAATATACATCTATTAAAGATCCCGAATTATTACCCTGGGAAGATCTTGAAATTGATGTTACTATAGAAAGTACAGGTTTTTTTACAAATATGGCTGGTGCTCAAAAGCATATTATTGCTGGGTCTAAGTTTGTGATTATATCTGGTCCTACAAAAGATACACCTATGATTGTTCATGGTGTAAATAATAGTAAAGAGAAAATGAATGTTTTTTCTTGTGCAAGTTGTACAACTAACAACACTAGTCCAATTATTGAGATTTTAGGCCGTCGTATAGGAATAAAAAAAGCGATACTTAATACCATTCACGCTTATACAACATCACAATCACTTGTTGATGGGCCTTCGAATAGCAATTTGAGAATGGGAAGAGCTGCGGCGATAAATCTAGCACCGTCTACAACAGGTGCAGCAATTGCAACGACTAAGGCATTACCACAGTATGAGGGCAAATTTGATGGTGTTGCTGTAAGGGTTCCTGTTCCTGTGGGTTCTATTTCAGACATAACTTTCATAACAGAAAGACCAACTTCGATAGATGAAATCAATTCAATTTTAACAGACGAGTCAAAATCTAAAAGATATAATCAAGTGGTCGCTGTTACATTAGAGCCATTAGTTTCATCCGATATTGTTAAAAGTTCTTTCGCGGCAACTGTTGACTTAGCAATGACTAAAGTGGTTGATGGTGATTTAGTAAAGGTAATGGCGTGGTATGATAATGAATGGGGGTTCACAAATCAAATGATTCGGTTAGTTCAAGAAATATAAGTGTTTTCGTGTTTTTTCTGTGTTTTGCTGAAATAAAATACAATTTTATTTTTACACCCGCTAATAATATCTTGTAAGCACCTATTATTGTGTTTATAGGAACATTAAAAATTGAAAAATAAGCGACATTTTTTGATATGATTTCTCTAGTGAATTCAATGTTTTTAAATAAATTTTATTTGAAACTTTAATTAAAAACAGTATCAATAAATTTAAGAATTTCGGGCTTAACAATGTCAATTCTTTCCCATGCTAAATTATGCCCAATTTTTGGTATTAATTTTATGGTGCTATTTGGAAAAATTGAATCTGTATATTTTAGATTGCCAACGGGGACTACGTTGTCATCCGATCCGTGAAGATGGAGTACTGGAGTTTTAAGATTATTCCAGTCCTTTTCTATTTTTTTTAATTCAAATGAATGCACTTTCTTTTCATCTCCTGCCACTCTGTAACCAGTAGGAACAATCCAACGTGTCAACCACCAGCGAGTAAATCGAGAAGCCCAAATATCTTTTTCTTGAATGGGATCCATTGCCGCAGATAAAAGTATAACACCCTTGACATTTTTATTGAGTACTGCTAACCTTGCGGCTAGTGACCCTCCATATGATGTTCCTATGGTAATAATATTGTCTAATTTTAAATCTTTTACAACTGCATTTATTAATACGGCTTGTTCCTCAATGGATGGCATTGCTTTGCCAAAATTAGAATACCCATAACCTGGTCTATCAATTGCAAATAAATTTGCTGCTTTTCCAAGTGCCGGATCGCCCATATATTCCTGCCAAGCTGTGAGAGAACTAGGTGAGCCGTGAAAAAAAACTACGTTGATATCTTGGTCAGAAAGCTTTACTTTTTGAACCCGGATATTAATGTTTAATTCATCTTTTTGATAATAATACATTTCAGAAGAGACCCCTTTTTTCTTAAACTCATCAATAATTTTAATATCTGGTTTTCTGTATTGTAAAGAAGTACAAGACATAAATAATAGGCAAGAATATATGACTACTCCCCATATAATTGTCTTTCTAAAATATATTTGAGTCATTTTTTTATTAAGCTTGATATTTATATTTAGAAATGAATTTATGTATGAATACAAAAAAGTATAAATAATTATCATTTAAAGAAAGTGTCATTATTTGAATGTTTAATATTTTTTTGTCAAAAATAAATTTTTGTAAGTTCCTTGCTCATTTCTGGTTATAAATCAAAAGCAATTCTTATTCCTTCGATAATCATACCAGTTCCAATTATACCAATAAGTAACCCCATAATTTTTCCAATAACAGAAATTACATTGTTCCCTAATACTTTTACTATTAGATCACTGGCCCGAAATGTTATGAAAGTTAATAAACACATTAATCCAAAAATTGCTATAACCAGTCCTATCTGCAAATAGCTTACATCTGAAACAGCATTCATGGCAGTTACAATAGTTCCAGGTCCAGCTATAATAGGAATGGCTAATGGTGATACTGCTATGTTTTCATCGACATCAACTACTTTTAAATGTTTAACATTAGATTTTTTTGACTGAAGCATTTCAAAACCTATAAAGAAAACTAAAATACCTCCAAAAATTTTAAATGCTGGTATGGTAATGTTGAATAATTCAAAAATGAATTTACCTAAAACTATAAATAACGTTACAATTATAAATGCAATAATATTTGCTCTTTTATTAATACTATGCTTGGTTTTAGCAGTAGCCCCTTCGGTTAATGATAGGAAGACTGTCATGTTTGAAATAGGGTTTGTAATTGCAAAAAAACCTGTAAACACTGTTATTGAAAAGGATAATAAATTCTCCATGTTTTTTATCTATAAATACTTTAATAATGTGAATTGATATATTGTTTTAATATTTTAAATTTTACTGCTTCCCATCTTAAGATCTTCCATCAATAATTTTTCCTGTTGTGCGATTTCTTCTCGTGCTTTAAATATATATTCTTTTTCGTTTTTTGGTGTTACAGCTAAACGTTGTAAACTAGCTATGTCAAGTTGCGTAAATTTTTGAGCCTGTTCATCAGTTGCGTTTCTATCAAAACCCATAAAATGTAATACATCACTCGCCATTTTGACTGAAGTATCAAGCGATTCCCGGTATATATGCTCAATTCCTAAATTATGAAGTTCATAAGCGTCGTATCGATTTTTAGCACGGACTAATAATTTTACATTAGGATATTTTTCTTTTACTTTCTTTATGATACCCAGTGCGGCTTCTGGGTTGTCGATAGCGCAAATTAAAAAATCTGCTTCTGAAATACCTGCAGACTCTAAAAGATCCATTCTGGATGCGTCTCCATAGAATACCTCAAATCCCATTTTTCTTAAAAAATCTACTCTATTTGAATCTAAATCAAGTACAGTGGTGGGTACACCATGTGCACGAAGAAACCTTCCTACGGTACTGCCAAAATGGCCAAAACCTACTAAAATAACTTTATGGTTTTTTTGAATTTCGTCCATAGGTCTTTTTTCAGCTTCTTTAGTGCCTATTCTAGGAAGACACAATCGTTCATTTAATATCCATAATATGGGTGTAAGCGTCATTGTGAGTGCTGTTACCACAAGCATAATGTCTAATTGTTCGCGCTCAAAAATATTAAGCTGAAATGCAAAAGAAAGTAATACAAATGCAAATTCGCCTATTTGTGCTAATCCCACCATTAATAATAGACGTTGATCAATCTTAAGTTTAAAGATGACTCCTACGACAAATAATACTATTGCTTTAATAAGAATAACTGCGATTACTAAACCACTTATTAATAATGGATTTTCGCCTATTACAACAAAATTAATAGAAGCCCCTACTGCCATAAAAAACAATCCTAAAAGTAACCCTTTAAAAGGGTCGAGAGTGCTTTCTAATTCATGTTTAAATTCACTTGTAGCTAAAACGACTCCTCCTAGAAAAGCTCCCAAAGCAGGGCTTAGTCCTACTAATTCCATTAAAAAAGAAATCCCTACCACAATTAATAAAGAAGAAGCTACTAATAATTCTCTTACTCTTGCCTTAGCAACTAATCTTAACATAGGAACTATAAGATATCTACCTGTTAATACTATTAACGCTATAGATACAACGATGGCGAGCGCTTGTAAACCTAAAGGTAAACTTTCGAGAAGGTTTGTATGAGCATTGTGTGTGTCATCTCCAGCTGAAGTAGTGCCTGAGACATTAGATAGCAAAGGAAGTATTCCTAACATGACAATTACTATAATGTCTTGAAATAAAAGAATTGAGAAAGAGGACGTTCCATATGTGGTTTCCATTAATCCTTTTTCCTTATTTGTTTGTAGGGTAATTGCCGTAGAAGATAGTGCTACTGCCATAGCCACAGTTAATGATAAAGTCCAATCTATCCCTAAGCCATACAACAGTAAAAATGTTAGTGTCATGGTTCCAAAAACTTGAATACTTCCCATACCTAAGACTAATTTTCTCATTTGCCAGAAACTCTTTGGTTTTATTTCTAACCCAATAATAAAAAGCATCATCACTACTCCAAATTCAGCAAATTCAAGAATGTCTTCACCTTCCTGACCCACAAAGCCTAAAATGTAAGGACCAATTAACATTCCAGCTAATAAATACCCAATTACCGAACTTAATCCAAGTCGTTTAACAATAGGTACACATATTACTGCACCGGCCAAAAAAACGATGGCTTCAAAAAGAATGCTTCCACTCATATCACTAAATTAGATTTTAAAGTTTTTTTTCTGAAATTTTAATTAGGAACAAGCTGTACGTTTCAGCAGCATATATTCTCCATTATTTTTAAACTCACGTAAGGATATTCCCGAATAACGTTTAAAAGTTTTAGATAAGTGACTCACATCAGTAAAACCTAATTCTTCAGCAATTTGAGTTAATGTGAAATCAGAATTTAATAAGCGTATTTCAACTAATTTCAGCTTTGCTTTAATTATATACTCACGTAAGGATATGTTCACTTGTTTTTTAAAAAATTCGCTAACATAGGTTGAAGACATCATAAAAACATTTGCTAAGTTTTCAACTTTTAGTAATTCTGTTTTATCAATATTTTCATTAATATATGTCAGCATTTTAGTGATTCTATCATCCGTGTTTTTTTGTTGAATTTCGTAATAACTACTCTTTTTAATGTTTCTAATTAACAACTCTAAAACGCTTGTCATTAAGCTAGTTATCAGACTAACAGATTCCTTACCATAATTTCTAGATTCTTGTAAAATCATTTCAATCAAACTTGTTAAATGATTTCTATCTATATCGTTTTTAATGATATCTCCTGGTAATTGGTTGTAATTAGATAATATATATGATGCCTCTTTAAACCATTCATTTCTATCAATAGTTACATTATTTATATTTTTAAAAAATGAATCTGTAAATTTGAGAAATACAAATTTTGTAGGTTTCTCAATAGTAAATGAATGGCATTTTAAAGGTGGGAGCAAATAAACACTTCCGTTTTGATAATTAGATTCATTATAGTTTATACATTGAATGCCTTTGCCACTTTTCACTAAAACCAATTCAAAAAAATTGTTTTTGACAGGACGTTGTTTCCACTCCTCTAATTCAATTTCTTGTATTTCAAAAGGTTTATATGATTCAATTATGTTCATTATTACAACATTTTGCTTCAAAATTAGGTAAAATAACTATATAATTTAGAATTACTTGAGAGTAAACCTTTATTTGTACAATCATTCCCTTTGCTTGTACATTAATGAGTTTCTTTATGTATTTATCTTTGTCCCACTAATTAGAATCAACCTTATTAAATATACTTAAATGAATTTAAAAGAAATTTTAAACTGGAGATACACAACTAAAGAATATGATGCAACCAAAAAAATATCTGATGCAGATATGGCTGAAATTAAAAACTTGTTAAGAATGAGTCCTTCAAGCGTAAACCTACAACCTTGGCACTTTATAGTTGCTGAAACTACCGAAGGTAAAGCACGTGTCGCAAAAGGAACACAAGGCTTTTTCAGTTTTAACGAACCTAAAGTAACTAATGCTTCAGCTGTAGTTTTATTTTGTTCAAAAATTGATGCAGATGAAGATTACTATAATCACATAGCAAACACAGAGGATGCAGACGGAAGATTTCCAAATGAAGATATAAAGAACGGATTCTTAGGTGCTGTTAAAGCATTTGCAGGAATTCATAAATACGATTTAAAAGATTTACAACATTGGATGGAGAAGCAAGTATACCTTAACATTGGTAGCTTTTTATTAGGTGTTGCTAGTTTAGGAATTGATGCTACACCAATGGAAGGTATCGATGTAAAAGCTTTAGACGAAGAATTCGGGTTAAGAGAAAAAGGATACACATCTTTAGTCGCTGTATCTTTAGGATATCATGCTGAGTCTGATTTCAATTCCACAGAAAAAACACCAAAATCAAGATTACCAGAAAGCGAAACTTTCACAATAATATAATTTCAAATTTTTTGTCAGATGAAAGCAATAGGATACAAAGAGAATTTACCGATCGACAATGTAAATTCTTTACAAGAAATAGAATTAGAAACACCAAAAGCAACGGGAAGAGATATTCTTGTTGAAATTAAAGCCATTTCTGTAAATCCAGCAGATTACAAAGTGCGTGCAGGAATGCCTGTAGAAGGAGACGATTGGAAAGTAATTGGTTGGGATGCAACTGGTATTGTAAAGGAAGTTGGAGAAGATGTTACTTTGTTTAAGGTTGGAGATGAAGTTTGGTATGCAGGAGATTTTACACGTCAAGGAAGTTATGCAGAATATCAAGTTGTAGACGAACGTATTGTTGGTAAAAAACCTTCAAGCTTATCTTATGCTGAAGCTGCTGCTTTACCATTAACGACACTTACAGCATACGAAATGTTGTTTGATAGATTACAAGTTTCTAAAGACAATGCCAACAAATCTATTTTAGTTATTGGTGCTGCTGGGGGTGTTGGTTCTATATTGGTTCAACTAGCTAAAAAGCTGACAAAATTAAACATTATTGGTACTGCTTCTCGCGAAGAAACGACGTCTTGGTTAAAAGAATTAGGCGCAGATACAGTGATCAATCACAGAAATAAATTAAGCGAAGAGTTTAAAAAATACAACCTTCCTGCACCAGAATATGTAGTGAGTTTAAATGCCACAGAACATCATGTAGATGAAATTGTAAAACTGATTAAACCACAAGGTAAATTCGGATTTATTGACGATCCAAAATCGTTAAACGTGATGCCTTTTAAAGGGAAAGCCGTTTCTACGCATATCGAGTTAATGTTCACACGTGCAATGTTTCAAACGGAAGACATGATTGAACAACACAATATTTTAAACAAAGCTTCCCAATTAATTGATAACGGTACGATTAAAACAACCTTAGGCGAAAACTTCGGAACTATAAATGCCGAAAACCTTAGAAAAGCCCACGCTTTCTTAGAAACAGGAAAAGCTAAAGGTAAAATTGTTTTAGAAGGATTTTCAAAATGAAAAACATGAAAAAAAATATCTTAATCGCATTAGCACTAGTCACTGGTGTTTTTGTAAACGCACAGACACCAACAACAGACAGTATTAAATCTGTAAATGAAGTCGTAACTGCAGACAACGTGGAATCGGGTTGGTTAAATCCGTTACGAGGTGATAAAAGTCCTGCAGCAGGAAAACTTTGGGGAGACCGAACAAAAAACGAACCAGCAGGGTTCTTAGTAAAATTCAAAAAGGGTTTTTCTTCACCACCACACATTCATAATATTACCTATCGTGGAGTAGTAATTCAAGGTTTATTACATAATGATGACGAACAAGCCGAAAAACAATGGTTGCCAGCAGGTTCTTATTGGCAGCAACCAGCAGGAGAAGCGCATATTACAGCTGCTGCTGATAACGAAAACATGGCTTTTTTAGATATTCAAGAAGGTCCATATTTAGTAAAACCAACATCGGAAGCTTTTGATAATGGCGAGCGTCCAATTAACGTAGATAAAACCAATTTGGTATGGTTAAATTCTAAAGATATCGAGTGGGTTTCAGCAAAGAGCAATGTTGAAACTGCCTTTTTATGGGGAAGTCACGAAGAAAATCAATTACGTGCAACGCTTTTAAAATTACCAGCTGGTTTTAAAGGAAAAATTAAAAATTTGAGTCCGAATTTTAGAGCAGTAGTTATTTCTGGAGGAATTTTACACCAGTTTTCTAAAAAAGAAACTAAAAAGAAATTAAACGCACCATCGTATTTTGGAGCAAAAGAAAATGCAACGTCAATTATTTCAGCAGAAAAAGAAACGGTTCTTTATATTAGAAGTAACGGAGAGTTTGAAGTAAAATAATATAATTGATATTTATTTATTGATTAATAGCAAGTAGAAGCCACAGTTTTGTGGCTTTTCCTATTTCAATATTCAGTATATTTAAAAAAAGATTGTCATGCCTAGAACTATCATCGAAAACATCGTTATTGCGCAATACAAAAACCAAACGTTTTTTGAGTTTTGTAAATACACAACCATTCGATTTTTTGAAATCGTCTATTTTGAAGAAGGCTCAGGAACCATAAAAATCAATGGTAAAATGGTAAAATACACACCAAATAGCATTTTTGTATTTATTCCAGATGATATTTATATCTTAAATCCGGAAACAGAAACTTCTACGGTAGCAGTTAAGTTTTTAAAGAGTTTTTTTAGAAATACAAGTTCGCAAAATGTAAATCTTCCGGTAAACGATTGGTTTCGTAAAATAGAAGAAATCTTAAATAGTGAAAGTCATGAGCTTCGTGAAATGCAGTTTGAAACCGAAGCAGATCGTTCGCATTTAGTCGCTTTAGTAAATATGGTGGCAACCGAATATCTGAATAAGCAATCCTTCGATATCTTCATCATTCAAAATTCATTGTCCGTAATTTTACATCTTATTGCGCGAAATATTCAATTTATAAATACTTCCGATTCTGTAAAAGAAGTGAAATCGTCTAAAATTCAGCAAATCATCAATTATATCCATTCCAATATTTATAATTCGGAATTGCTATCGACTAAAAGTCTAGCAGAAGAATTTCATATGGCAGATAATTACATCAGTGAATATTTCAAAAAACATACGGATGTTTCCTTAAAAAAGTACGTCATCAACTACAAATTAAAACTTGTAGAAACCCGTTTAAAATATACCGATTTACAATATTCTGAAATTGCAGCAGAACTCGGTTTTACAGATTCAAGTCATTTAAACAAAACATTTCAAAGTTATAAAGGCACGAGTTTAAGTGCTTTTAGAGCAAGTTTGGCTTAATTTTTTAATAAAACCTTTTTTTTTACTAATACCACTTTGATTTCTACCAAATAAAACCTTGGTGTCTATTTTAAATTTGCAGTGTAATTAATACACACATAAACAATTTAAAATACGAGACCATGAACTACAAGAACTTTCAAACATTTACAGCAAAGCAAGACGGAGGAATTTTAACCGTAGACATCAACTTCGGACCAGTAAACGTACAGGGACAAGAAATGTTGGCAGATTTAAGCAGTCTTTGCTTACGATTAGAACGCGATAGAAGTGTAAAAGTAGTAGTTTTTGAATCGTCTAATCCAGGATATTGGGTATGTCATTATGATACCGATTTATTAAAAGATTTATCTACAGAAGCAGTACCAAGAAACGAAATACAGTTATTAGACTTACAAGCTATATTAGAAAGATTAAGTAATGTACCACAAGCAACTATAGCAAAAATTGAAGGATTTGCACGTGGTGGCGGACACGAAATGGCATTAGCATTAGATATGCGTTTTGCAGCTAGAGGAAAAGCCAAGTTTATGCAAATGGAAGTTGGTATGGGAATTTTGCCTTGTGGTGGTGGCGCATCTCGTATGGCTAGACAAGCAGATTTAGGAAAAGCATTAGAAATAATATTAGGTGCTAAAGATTGGGATGCTGATGAAGCTGAAAAATTCGGAACTATAAACAAAGCTTTAGACGCAGATGAAATTGGTGCTTATGTAGATGCTTTAGCACAACGTATTTCTCAATTTCCAGCAGAATCTATTGCAGCTTCAAAACGTGCAGTGTATGCATCGGTAGATTTACCAATTAAAGAAGCTTTAAAAGAAGAAGCGTATCAATTATTTCAAGCGACAAGTAAAACACCAGCAGTAAAACGTTTCCAATATGCAGATGATAATGGTGCCCAATTTGACCATAACAACCAAAAGAATTGGGAGCAAATGGTTATGGATATTCAAGCAGTTAATTAATAAAAACAATACTAATTATAATAAATAAAAGAGGATAGAATATGAAAGCAATGCTTATAAACAATTACGGAGAAAACGGAAATTTCGAAGTATCAGAAATAGCAAAACCAGAAGTAAAAGCAAATCACGTTTTAGTGAAAATAGCAGCATCTAGTGTTAATACTATTGACATGATGATTAAAAATATGGGAACAGATTTACCATTATCACCAGCTGCACCAGCCTTATTAGGTATGGATTTCTCAGGAACAGTAGAAGCTGTTGGCGAAGGCGTTACAGGTTATGCTGTAGGAGACGAAGTTTACGGTTGTGCTGGCGGATTAGCAGATTTACCAGGAACATTAACCGAATACATTGTTGCAGATAGTAACTTAATTGGTCATAAACCAAAAGATTTAACCATGCGTGAAACTGCTGCTTTACCATTAGTTGCAATTACAGCTTACGAAGGTTTAACAAGAGCAGGAGTTAAAGTAGGTCAGAAAGTATTAGTACATGGTGGTTCTGGTGGTGTTGGTCATTTAGCAGTGCAATTAGCTAAATACTTTGGAGCAGAAGTTTTTGCAACAGGAACTGGAGATAATCAAAAAGCTACCGTTGAAAAATTTGGCGCTACGTTTATTGATTACATGACTGAAAAAGTAGCAGATTACACTGCAAAATACACAGATGGTGGTTTTGATGTGGTTTTCGATACCGTTGGTGGTCCAAACCTGACTAACTCTATGGAGGCGGTTGCCTTAAACGGACATATTTCTACAACGGTTTCTTTATTAGAAATAGATTTAACTCCGTTGCATTTTAAAGGAGCATCGTTACACGTGGTGTTTATGTTAATTCCGATGTTACATAACTTCAAAAGAGAAAATCACAGTAATATTTTAGAAAAATTAGCTAAAATTTCTAACGAAGGTCACTTAACACCGATTGTAGATGAAAATCAATTTTCATTAGAGCAAGTTGGCGATGCTTATGCACATTTAGCAAGCGGAAAAGCTATTGGAAAAGTAGTTGTTGAAAATTAAAATTTTTATGGATTTTTATAAAATCCAGTTAGTTGGTTAGTAGTTTAAAATGCCTCTTTTTAGAGGCGTTTTATATACACAATAATAAACCTTGGAATCTACCGAAACAACCATTTTTAGTACTAAAGAGTTACTTATGTCTAAGGTTATCTTTGTAGTAAGATTAATGGTTATTTGAATTACAATTAAAATGCGATTAATTAAATAGAATGATAAATACAATACCAAAAAATCTTTGAACAGTGGTTTTTGGTTTAAAACAATTATACGATGAAATCAACAACAAATAATAACGCACTTGCGGGAGCTCGTGCACTTGCATTACCTTCTAGAGAAGATTCGTTAAGACGTGAATCTTCTGTGTCACAATTTTGGAATACTAACCGAAGATTACTTGAAGATGCTTGGAGAGAATGGGAATTTGAAAACAAAGACAGTTTATTAGTTCCTGATGAAACACTGCTTGATCCAAAATTGAGAAAAGTTATTAACGAGGCCTGGGAAAATCCTGAAAAAGAAAATGCTGTAGCCGATTTATGGGAAGAAATTATTCCTGGAGTATATTCTGCTCAGTTTTTTGACTTGGAACGTTTAGCAGAATTTCGTAATTATTTAGAAGCTACTGTAAATTCTGAAATTCCGAGGCGTGCACCGTATGGCATTCAATTAAATCGTTACGGAGTTATGTTAGACCCACGATCAGAGGGATATCTTGCTGCGCCTAATTTTCAAGCATTTTATAATGAAATTATGGATCGTTATATGCGTCCGATAGCTCGTTTGTTACTTGGTACTTATGGTTATGATAACCAAACTTTTGGTTTTTCTATTCAGTACAATCCAGATAAAGATAAGGATTTGCATGCGCATACCGATGCTTCGGCTGCTACCTTAAATATTAATATTAACTTACCTGATGAAGAATTTACAGGGTCTCAAGTAGATTTCCATGATAAAACCACAGGAAATGTTGTTAAAACTATTTTTGAACCAGGTAAAGCAATAATTCACACAGGAAACGTACCACACGCTACACATCCAATAACTAGTGGACAACGTAGTAATTTGGTTGTATGGCTTTACGGTGACCGTATGCAAGTTCCTAGAGGTAGTGCAAGTAGCTATGGTAATACAGGTAATTCATCGTCTAAGGTTGTGACATCAGACAACGTCACAGCTAGTGATCGTTGGAGTGTGCCAGATAGTCCTAAAGACATGATTGCACCGTTTTAAACGATATAAAAGTTTTAGAATAAATTACAATGATAGCAAGACGTCAGTTCGAGTGATTTTCCTAATGAAAATAGTGTCTAGAATATGTTAAGAAATACTATTTGATACAATCCCGAAAAAGTTGTTATTACTCGCGTGACGTTACTAATAATATTAAATACTATAAAAATGAAAACTATAATAATAACAGGAAGTACTGACGGAATAGGAAAACTAACCGCTTTAAAACTAGCTAAAGACGGAAACACCGTTTATATTCATGGTAGGAGTGAAGCTAAAGTAAATGCAGTTGTTGAAGAAATTAAGTCAGCTTCAAATAACAAGAACATCAATGGCCTTGTTGCAGATTTTTCAGATTTAAAAGCTGTGAAAAATTTAGCGGATCATATAAAAAAGGAAATTCCTAAAATAGATATATTAATTAATAATGCCGGAATATTAAAAAGCCCTATTAGTAAAACAAAAGATGGTTTAGATATAAGAATGACAGTAAATTATTTAGCCCCTTATGTATTAACTACTAACATACTTTCAATCCTTAAAATTTCCGAAGCACCTAGGGTTATCAATTTGAGTTCTGCTGCTCAATCTTCTGTTAATGAATCTGTATTGAATGGAGACGAAGAAGTTACGGACAATAATAGTTATGCGCAGAGCAAACTAGCATTAACAATGTGGAGTTTTGAACTAGCGAAAAACGAGCCAAATATTACAATTATTGCTGTAAATCCAGGATCGTTATTAAATACAAAAATGGCTAAGGAAGCGTACGGACAGCATTGGTCACCTGCAGAAAAAGGTGTAAATGTTTTATATGATTTAGCAACTTCTAAAGAATATAATAATGGTTCTGGGAAGTACTTTGATAATGATAAAGGAGCTTTCTCAAAAGCTCATGAAGATGCATATTCTATAGAAAAAATTAAGAATCTTATAAAATTTACTGAAAAATTTTCACTTTAAAGTGGATGTGAGTGAAGAGACTAATTACTTGTTTTTAAATAATAATACAATGGCATCTAAGAATTCTTCTTTTAATTTATCAAGAGATTTGGGGTTTATGGCTTTTAAAGTGGAAGTTGCTATTGGTTTGTCCTCAGAGGTAGTGCCTATATCATATACTGCTGCTTCTAAAGTATAAGTAATAATTTCCTTTTTATCATATACAAGACTATTCACATCTGTTTTTCCTAACTTTAATGGTTCTAATGTATTAAAATAGTTGTGCAGCGATTTTGTGTTAACTGTATCTACGATCATAGACTTTCTTGATGCTAGTAAAACCTTATTAATATTTTTGTTTTTACATTCTAAAGCAAACTGATTTATTTCTTCTTGAGTTCGATTTTCTTTGTATGAAATTTCAGGAAATATAACATGCATTTTTAGAGGAGAGAGTCCTTGCTTTGTGAGTGAAAGTGCAACTTTATTTTCAAATTCTACTTGAAGATTAGTGTCCTCAGTATTTGCATAAACTAATAAACGATCAATTTTTTGGTTTTTAAAATCTGCAGAAACCCATTGAGAGGGGATTGTTTTACTTGTTGAACATCCCATACATATTAAAAGTGCAAATATTAAAAAAGTAAGGGTGGTAGTTTTCATTTGTAGAGTTTTATGCAAGTTAATTAAAATGAAGATTAATTACAATAATTAGTTAAGTTGAAAATGTCTTAATCAATCTTTTTTATTCAAAGCAATACTATTATTATAAATTGCAAATAGAGAATAAAATTTTGAGCAAGCTCAATTTCATTCTCTATTCTTCAACATATTTGTGACCTCGAAGGGATTCAAACCCCCAACCCTCAGAGCCGAAATCTGATGCGCTATTCAGTTGCGCCACGAGGCCTTGTTTTCCGTTAAAAGACGGATTTTTTAAATTTATATTATATAAAAATTTAATTTGCTAACCTAGCTTTAACAATAGTACTAATGGTTTTTCCATCTGCTCGACCTGCTGCTTTGCCGTTAACTATTCCCATAACTTTGCCCATATCTGCCATAGAGGATGCACCAGTTTGAGTAATAGCTTCGTCTACTAATTTTGCTACTTCTTCTTCACTAAGTTGTGCAGGTAAAAATCTTTCAATTACTGCAGCTTCGGCAATTTCTGGGGCAGCTAAATCTTCCCTCCCTTGCTCACTGAAAATTGCAGCACTATCTTTACGTTGTTTAACGAGTTTTTGTAAAATCCTCATTTCAGCATCTTCATTCAATTCTTCTTTTGCTCCACTTTCTGTTTGAGCTAATAATATTGCACTTTTGACAGACCGAAGCGCTTGTAAAGCTTGACTGTCTTTTGCTTTCATTGCTATTTTCATAGCCTCCATAATTTTAGAAGATAAACTCATTTTAGTATATTTTTATGATAACGCGAATATACTAAATTTACATAGTTGCGTTATAAAGAACAATAGTAATTACATTGTAAGTTTTTACTTTTTAATACTATAACAAAATATTAACTAAAATTGGCTTAATTATTTATAAAACAGTAGTTTGGGTGTGTTTTTTAACATACATTTGTTCTCTTTTATGAGTATAAAATTGACTCCAATAATTTAAAACCTTATATTAATTAAATGAAATACAATTTTAAATTTTTATTTGCTTTAGGTTTTGTTTTTTCTCTAACATTGAATGTATTCTCTCAAGAGTTGCCTTTAGGTGACGAATGTGATGTGAATCCAATTGCAGAATTAGATGATCCTACATTAACAATTATGCTTGAAAATGAACTTTTCAAAAACAAGGCATGGAAGACATTGCTCCAAAATCAAAAAATGGCCGTTGGTATTGTTGATTTGTCAGATTTGAATAATATTCAATACGCTGGGATTAATGATGATAATATGATGTATGCAGCCAGCTTGCCCAAAATTGCAGTATTGTTAGCTTCAATGGATGCAATTGATAAGGGCGAATTAATTGACTCAAAAGAAATAAGAAAAGATATGAGTTTGATGATTAGTAAATCTAATAATCAAGCTACAACGCGTATGATTGATCGCGTGGGTTATGAAAAAATTGAAGAAGTTTTAAGAATGCCTAAGCATAAACTATATGATGAAGAAGTAGGTGGTGGTTTATGGGTAGGTAAACGTTATGCAGCAGGAGGAAGACGATATCCAGAACCTATGAAAGGTTTAAGTCATGCTGCAACAGCACGTCAAGTTTGTAGTTTTTATTATCAACTTGCAATGGGAAATTTAATAAGCGAAGAGCGCTCAGTAGAAATGCTAGGAATTATGAAAGATCCAGCATTACACCATAAATTTGTAAATACGTTAGATAGAATAGCTCCTAATGCAAAATTATATAGAAAATCTGGCTCTTGGAAAAACTACCATGCAGATTCTGTTCTTGTATGGGGTCCAGAAAGAAAGTATATTATGGTTGCTTTAATTGATAATGATTATGGTGAACAAATAATTAGAGATTTAGTAATTCCTTTAGAAAAAGTTATGAAAAAATCACGTTCTTTATAAAACAACCTAGTGTCGTTTTATAATGTTAAAAAACCTTTTTAAGAAAACGTTTGATATAAGAGATGGGGAAATCCGCATCTCTTTTTTTATGCAGTTATATATTTTTCTGCTTATCACCGTTTTATTAATGGTAAAGCCTACCATCAATGCACTATTTTTATCAAAATTAGGCGCAGATCACCTGCCATATGCATATCTTTTAGTGGCGTTAATTGCTGTAGTTACTTCTTACTTTTATAACAGAGCAGTAAAAAAATATTCTCTAAAAAAAATAACAACGAGCACCCTTCTTTTTTTTAGTGCCAGTTTTATGCTTTTGAGTTTCTTAATGTATTACAGTCTAAGTAATGACTTTATTTTATACAGTTATTATTTAAGTGTTTCTCTTTTTGCGGTACTCGTTACATCTCAATTTTGGATAATAGCAAATATGGTTTTTAATGCTAGAGAAGCAAAACGACTTTTTGGTTTTATAGGAGCAGGAGCAATTGCTGGTGGAATCTTTGGAGGATATATAACTTCAATTATAGCACCGCTCTTCGGAAATCGTGTAGTAATACTAATTGCAGCATTGTTGATACTTTTTTGTATTCCTATTCTAAATACAGCTTGGAAAATGCGGATACGTAAATTGAGCACTTACATTATCAATCAACGAAAAACAAAAGAAACTGAGTTTACTCCAGCTTATAAATTAATTATTCGCTCTAAGCATTTAACGTATCTCGCTGCAATTGTAGGGGTAGGGGTGGTTATGGCAAAATTAGTTGATTTTCAATTTAGTGATTTTGCAAATAGGGCAATACCAGATAGTGATGAGTTGGCGTCATTTTTTGGATTTTGGTTTTCGTCATTTAATGTCATAGCATTATTAATACAGCTGTTTTTAACTAATCGATTACTTGCATGGTTGGGTGTTACAAGTAACTTATTAATTTTACCCTTAGGGATTGCTTTAGGTTGTTTGTTGTTTTTAACATTTCCAGAGCTCTGGGTATTAGTTATTATTAAAGGAATGGATGGTAGTTTTAAACAATCCATAAATAAGGCAGGGATTGAACTTTCAATTTTACCCATACCTTCGCATGTTAAAAATGAAGCTAAGTCATTTATTGATGTTGTTGTAGATAGTATAGCGACAGGGTTTGCGGGTCTTTTACTTATTTTTGTTATTAAAAGATTAGAGTTAAGTACTAGCTATATTACAGTGATTATTCTTTTAGTGCTTTTTGTGTGGATGGTATTGGTGTATAAACTGCGTGAAGCTTATTTTGAGTCATTTAGAACTAACATTCATCGCTCGCTTGATACTAATGAATTACAACAGCACAAGTTTCAAAAATCTAGTATTTCAGAAAACATAAAAATCCTTAAGAATGGGAATGAATCACAAATTTTAGCATTACTTGAAAGATTACGTGATGTAAAATTTAGTGCATTTGAGCCGCATATAATTAATCTTTTAGATCATCCAACTCATAAAATAAAGGTTGCCGCAATTGAGAGATTGTATGACTTTAGAAAAGGAACTGCGGCAGAGAAAATAAAAAAATTAATCAAAGAAAAGGATGATGAACTTGTGTTTAAAGCAATTGAATACTTAATCACCCATACAAATATTGATGACATAAAATTGTATGAAACATATTTAGAAAGTTCTTCTACATATATAGCAAATGCTGCTTTACTGTGTTTAGCTAAAGCCGCCTCAGAAAATGATAAGCTGGCTACAAAATTTAAATTGCATGAACGTATTGAGAAAAAAATTAGCACTTTTATTGAAGCTGGTGATGTGATTAGAAAACAAGAAGTAGCAGAGTTAATGATGACAGTCGCTTATGCAAAAGAATTAAAATTTTACTCATTTATTTCTGCAAACTTTAATAACAAGTCAAACTATATTGTAAAACATGCAATTAAAGCAGCGGGTGTAACCAATCATGCACCTTTTATAGAGCCACTTATTGCATTTTTAGCAATAAAAAAATACAATCTAAGAGCTAAAAAGGCTTTAAAAAACTACGGAGAGACCATTTCAAAAACAATACTAGAAATGGATACTAGTCAATATTTAAATGATGACGTGCGAAGGCATATTCCTGGTGTTATTGAGTCGTTTAAAAACCGAAATGCCATCAAAGTTTTAATGCGACTTTTAAAAAGTAAAGACTTTGTAATTAGGCTAGAAGCTGCAAAATCATTAAATAAAATAAAGAGTAAATTTCCTCAGGCTTCTTTGGATCAAAGGTCGCTCACAAAAATTATCCTCCGTGAAAGCACTTACTATAAAAACTCCATTAATACCCTTGCTAGTTTAAAAGCAGCAGCTTCAAAAGCTGCCGCTATTGAAACAGAAACAACAGACGACCTACAAGTGGATTTGCTGGTAGCGCGCGAGAGTTTAATTGATGTATTGGAACTTCAATTGGAGCAAAGTTTAGAGTGTGTTTTCAAATTGTTAAGTTTAAAATATGATCACTCAGATATTCAGACTGCATATTTCGGTCTCAAAAGCGAGGAGAAAGAAGTAAAAATAAACGCTATTGAGTTTTTGGATAATTTATTAAAATCAAAACTTAAGAGCACCATGCTGCCTATGATTGAATATCATATTATAGATAGTGACACATATCATATATCCTCTTTTGAAGTAAAGCCAATGCTAGAAACACGTGCACTACCATTGTTGTTAAAAAACAGAGGCTCAAAAATGAAGCTAGCAGTACTCAATGTAATGATGCATACTTCTGAAATGAGGTACATCAAACTAATAATGCCATTGTTAAAGCATAGAAACAAAAAAGTGCGACTCTTTGCAAAGTACGCACTTGATGGAATTAGAGCAAACAAAAAAGCACTTACTCTTCAGTAACAACTTTATCAATTGCCGAAGCTAAATACATGTGCGCTCCAGCACTATTTTTACTCAAAACATTTGTCATTAAACAGACAATATAATTTTTACCATTAGGGTGTTCTACTGTAATTACAGAATTCATATAATTAAATCTATTTCCAGCATAATCACCACATGGTGTAGGTTTTGTTTTATCACAACTATAAAAACTACCTGACTTAAAATATACTCTAGCACTATCTAAGCGATTAGATTGCGCATATCTAATTCTTCTGTCAGTAATATAAAGTAAGCGTTTCATTTCAAGGCTTGAAGCTTCATCAACAACCTTCCCTTGTTCTAATTGTACTAAGTATTTCATTAAACCTTTTGGAGTACCAATACTCCCGCCCATACGTCCTACGTATTTTCCTGGTGTGTCTGTAAAAAAGCCTCCAAGTCTCCAGTCATCCTCTGTAATTCCTATATCCCTCAATGGATCATTAACAACTCTGTTTGCATATACAGTTAATGAATCTCTATTTGTATCTTCAAAATATTTTGTCGCTTCTTCTTCGGTTAATCTAGGGTATTCTTTGCCAAATGCGCTCATTAACATTGCTTCTCTATACATTACACTTGCGGCGCCATTGTTACTAACACTTACCATATGGTCTAACCATTCAAAAAGTGTAAACTCATCACTTGCAATCACTTGTCTTTTTAATTGCGTTTTCTTTTCCTTATTGTAAATTGGTATTGTGTGGTGGTCTCCTAATCCCCATATTCCAGAAGACACTCTTTTGTTGCATAATAACCCAATACGCGCTTCAAAGTCATCTGGATATATTTTTGACATTTCATGGAAAACTGCATTGAGTACCGCAATTTTCCCCACACTTCCAGGTTGATATCCTACATCCTCTCTATGTGATGCGTACCTAATATTGTTTGGATCTGTTATATCCATTACAGCTAGTGAGTAAGCTCCGCCAGGCGTAATCCGCGCTATTTTTTTTGAAAATTCTGGATCCTCATTTAGTAAATCATCAATTGATGTATTACTAATATCTTTCAAATTTAGCTTAATATCATCGATTGATGCATAAGCTCCAGCCTCAATACGGGTATACTTCGCCCCACTATCAATTTGATCTTGAATATAAAGAAGTCTTTCAATCCTTGAGCGTTCATACCCATCAATTGGGTAAAAACCAAATGACGCCACTATGGCAAAACCTAATGCTATAAATGCTATTTTTTTCATGTTTATTGCCCACATAGGTGGGTGACTTTTTAATTAATTTTTAAGTGTCTATTATATCTTTTCCATAACCCAAACCAATTGATTATAGTCTACCTTAGGGGTTATTGATGTTAAATATTCTGAACTTTTTGCACGCTTATTTTCTACAAAAGGACGAATTTGAAAGAGCCATAATTTATTATTTTCAAATCCAAGTTCTACATCCCAAGCCCCCTCATATTCACTTCCAGTTTCTTGCGGTATCTTCACTCGAATTTCTTCGGCTATTCTTCTGATGTCATTTATGTTATTCTCATTCAAAATCTCTTTTTCAAATGTGGTTGTATTCTTAGTTGTGCCTCCTGTTTTAGGTAGCCTTAAATAACCATCTTCACGTGCTGGAGCTAATAGAAAATTTGAAGATTTTGTAATAAGTCTTGTTTCTGCACTTTGGCCGTCAACAGCACCTCCAGCACCTCTACTAAATGCTACGGTAAGGTCATCGTCATTACCGCTATTAATACCTTTCGTAATCATAACGCCACTATATTCAACATCAACACTTGGAATAATTAAAATAGATGGGAACACGTTTTCAGGATTGTTTAAATATTTTTGTCTCCATTTAAAACTCCTTTCAGTATAAGGAGAAGCCCACACTTTTTTAATTCCTTGTGTAATGTTTTCTTCACTAAGAATATTAAACAATGTTAAGTTTAAACCAGCACCAGTAAA
This sequence comes from Patiriisocius marinistellae, assembly GCF_009014635.1. GTDB lineage: Bacteria > Bacteroidota > Bacteroidia > Flavobacteriales > Flavobacteriaceae > Patiriisocius > Patiriisocius marinistellae. The sequence continues at coordinate 152,380 of NZ_BKCF01000005.1, forward strand.
TTCTTTTAAATCTTCCATGTTAGTATCACTTCGTAAAAAGACAGGAACATTACCTATACTATTGCCAAAAGCATCTCTAAAACCTTTCTTCAATTCTGAAACGAAACTAGCGTCAAGCTGCATTTTTTCAATGGCAACTTTTAATTTTTCTAAACGTAGTAATTGAAAATTTTCAACTTCTTTTTCCGACAAATTAGAGGCGCGCATTTTATCTGCATCTGCAAATGTAGTGTTGAGGTATTGCCAGTAGGATACTCCTTCTTGTGGCATAGTTTGATCCATGTGCTTTCTAAAGATACCAAAAGGAATAATTAAACCTTCAACCACGTTTTCAGGAAACATTTTTTTTAATTGCCCAAGGTTTGCTGCTTTAGGACCACAAAGTTTACCTGAATCACTTGCGTCAACATCTCGCATATTTAATACATTTTGAACGTCTAATCGTATCTGCTCAACGGGCACAGCAATCTTTTCTTGACTGCGTTCTTTTTTACTAAACAAATCTTTTTCAGTGCCACTCATATCATCTTCTTCTTTGATGATAACATTTCCTTTTTCTGAAACCGCATAAAACACCTTCTTGCCATTGTATTTTGACAGCGCTTTTAAATTATCTCCAGAGAGTGCAGCGTTTGGTATCCCTAAATTACGAGCAAGTAATTGCACATGGGATACTAAATTTCCTTCGCTAACTGTCATAATTCCAGCGACGGGTTTAAGGTCGCTAGGTGGCTTTTGGAATATGTAAATTTTATCTGTATCAATTGGAACATTTTCTGGACTTTCTTCAATCACTACAAGTTCACCAAAGGCATAACCAGGATTAAGTCCACGAATACTGCTTTGAGATTTAATGTTTAATACATTATTTGAAAGGTTTGATTTCTTTGCAATAATTGCCCCTAATCTGCTTACACTTTCACCTAAATCCAAAGCTACTGAAGATCTAATTCTATCATCAATAAAACCATATGCCATGGGTTCAAAAGAGCTATATAATTCTACAACATCACTGTAGTTTGCTTTTACCATTGAAGCACTCCATTCAACGATACCCCTTGATGTATTTAAAAAATCGTTTAGTTGTTCTAGAGTTACATCTGCGTTGCCTAAATGCACTTCGAGTTGGGGTTTTACTTTTTCCCATTCCCACAATTCAATCAATCCTGTCCCTGCGGCGGCTAGGCTAAGGTGTCTTATTTTTTCAAGTAATCCTAGTACGTCATCTGGTTGCCATTCTTGACTTTTCTTTAATAATACATCTTCAACTGCATTCGAGAGATCTAGTAATAATAATCTATCATTACCCGAAGAGGCATCAGTTATTTCTGTACGAATTACACAAAGTATATCTGCTAATTGCGGCACTAATAATTCTGGCTTGTCTGTGTCATTATAGGTGTCTAGAAATTCAAGTAACCTTATGCGAGTAGCATTATTCTTTGAGATATTTTGAACTTGTTTGCGCAATGTTGTCAAATCTAAAGGCGCATAAAATTCTGCCATTGTTTTCTGAAGGTTTGTTAACTCTTCTTTTGTTTTTGGCTTTAAATCATTTTCAAACTTAATTTGAAAATTTCGTACCATTTCAATGTCTTCAATAGTAGGTTTCCCATGAATTTTAATTCTGGCATCCATAAATTTAGGAAAATCGTCCGCAACAGTTTTGGATTGGCTGCGCATATCCTGTGCTAAATTGCTATCTCCATCATGTGGAATATCTCTTAGCGATTGGCGTAATAAAAAGTATTCATTAATAACGCGTGTGTCACGAGGTAAAAATTTCTGAAAAAATTCAACACCCCATGATTGTTCATCTTCACTTTGTACGGCGCCTCGATAAAACTGCGACTTTCTTTGTATCCATCCATCATCAATACTACCTAAGTATTTATTGATTTGGTATTGTTTTAACCTACTGTTATTATTTTCTTCATCCCAGAATGCAGTGCGATCTGTATTTGATAAAATTTCACCTAGATAAATTGAATATTTTTTTGCAATTTCCTTAGTGTCATCTCTGTATGCAGCATGTTGTCTAGCATCGTCTTTGTTCTCAGGACAAGGGTCTCTAGCTTCTCGTACTTCACCATTATTACAAAACCAATTAATTGATTTATATGGACCACGATCATTTGCTTTATAAAAAGATATTTTCTCCTTAAGATAAGAGGTAGGAATATCTTGTGCTTGTGATAAAAACGGTATTAGAAAATTAAAGATTAGCAACGACAATGTTGTCTTTAATACGCTGTTTTTTAATTGCATACGTTAAAATTGTTGTTAGGTGTTTTAGTTACACAAATATATTTTATTGCCACTATTTAAAATGTTAATTAGCGTTATAGTAAACTTAAAATTTTAATACATTTAATCTATTAGAGTTAATCATTGTGCGTATTGCGCTACATGAAACATTGAATTTGAAGTACTTTCACATCATAAAATTCTTTCTGAGCAATTGAATTTTATAATTCTGGTAACAATGCATTTTTTTAGCCTAGCTAATAGCATTGTTTCATTGGTTGTTAGCAGCTTCACTCAATTTTTTGAGTGAAGCTTTTTTATTCTCTTGAGTTCTTTTTTCTAAAATCTGATGGAGAAATTCCATAGCGTTCTTTAAATACTTTAGAGAAATAGCTTTTACTTGAAAGTCCAATCTTTTCTACGATTTCTGAAATATTATAATCAGTTTTATTTAAAAGTTTTTTAGCTAAATCTAAGCGCGTATTTTGAATGTATTCATTCACAGTTCCGCTATGCATATGCCTAAAGCCTTGTTGTAATTTATTAATATTAAGGCCTACACGTTCGGCAATTTTTTCAATGTTGTCAAGATTGTTTATTTCCTCTTCTATAATTCTTGTAGCTTTATTTATTTGATGAATTTCAGATTGTCTAAGCACAGTCCTGCTACCAGAGTCTTGTAAATCATCATGAAATTGAATAATCTGGTGGGTTAGTATTTGATATGCTTTTCCTTCTAGATATATACGCCTAATAAAATCGTTATTTTCAAAACTTTCAGTATTTCTAAATAAATCTGCTATCTGTAGGCTAAAATATCCATTGTGGTAAAATTGTTTTGATGCATCTTTATCCCTAAATAAATCTTTTAATTCTGTAGTTAGATTTTTAAGCTCGCAGTCCATCTTAATTTTAAACTTTTCTCGATCAATCTCTAAACTTCCTATTTCAATATCTGTGTTTGCTTTAAAGTGTAAAATATGACCATTTCTATTTTTACTTGCAACAATGGAGCTTTGATACTGTTCGATAGAGTTATTTTCTTTTCCGTCTTGAAATCTGTGATGTAATTCGCCCACTAAGCAGTATAAAAATTTTAATGGATGCACATCATCCACAACAAAGTGAAATTCTACATCTTCCTTAAAATTACATTTGTACATAATAATACCAAAACCTCCATCAAAGTTGATTCCTTTAATATAACCCTCTCCCACGTCTGGTGGTAAGTCTAGATGATATTCACCACAATTTTCTTGATACGAGATGCTAAGAGCTTGTGATATATCTGTAATTACTTCTAAAAGTGGAAGGGACTGGACTGCAATTTTTCTCATAAGTTATTTCCCGCGTCAAGCGATAAAGTATTTTTAATAACTAGTTGAGCAGGTTAGTTTATTAAGTTAGGTTTTTTGTTTTTTACAAGTTAATATTTATTCATTATAATTTCTGCAGAAATAATAAAAATTCGTACTTTGAGTTCATAGAATAAAGTAAATAATTTGATAAAAACAATGAAAAAAATATTAGGAATAGGCTCAAGAATTAATCATCCAGACCACGGTAAAGGAGTTGTGACAAACGTTTCACCCACGCAATACTGGGTAACTTTTATTGACAATGGTCTAGAAACAATTGATGTTGATGCTAATTTTGAAGTAATAGAAGCTGCAGATGATGATGTAGATACCGTGAGTTTTTATGAAGTAGAAAATTCGTTACGAGAAATTTTAAAAAAATGGAGTGATGTGAGTGAGGTTGTGCCTTTGGCAGATAAGTATAAAGGTGGTACAATGATATTACAGCCTAAAGATGTAAGTCTATCAAACAAAGAAATACCTATTAACACCTTTTTCCATAAAATAGTAATGTTGCGTGATAGACTCCGCGTAATGGAACAAAAAATAAATAGTAGCAAAACACTGGATGATCAAGATAAGGTTGACTTACAACAATATATAACTCGCTGTTATGGAAGTTTAACAACTTTTAATGTATTATTTAAAAGTAATACTCAGCATTTTAAAGGAGATAGTAGTAAAAAATAATAACTATTAAATGCTTCGGAAATTTAAATGGTGGAAGCCCTTGTGTTTCATTTTGCATTTAGACACATGTAATTTTAACAAATATTAAATACTTAGTAGCATGAAATAGCAGAGTATTTAATTACATTTAATTTCAGAAAATATAATACAATTTTTTATTTATGGAAGAAATGCAACAACCTCAATCACAGCTTTTTATTCAAGATTTAACATCAGAAAAAAGAGCTGCCTTTTATAGAAAAACCTATACACACTTGGCATTAGCAGTATTGCTATTTGTACTTGTAGAGATGGTGTTTTTTCAAATTGAACCTTTAGTTAATTTTGCGATCTCATTAACGCAAGGTTGGACATGGCTATTAATGTTAGGAGGCTTTATGCTAGTAACTAACTATGCTGAGAAAATGGCAGTTGAAAATCATGATACTACTAAACAGTATTTAGCCCTTTTAATCTATGTAATCGCTGAAGCATTTATATTTATCCCTTTAATTTTCATGGCTATGTATGCTGCTGGTGAAGGTGGATTTCATATATTAAGTCAAGCAGCTATTATGACGTTGTCTTTGTTTACAGGACTCTCAGCAATTGTTTTATTAACTAAAAAAAATTTTTCATTTTTAAGTTCTATATTAACAATTGGGTTTTTTATAGCAATTGGGTTAATAGTAGCTGGAACATTGTTTGGTTTTAATTTAGGTCTTTGGTTTAGTGTAGGAATGATAGCACTAGCTTCTGGGTCTATTTTATATCAAACATCAAATATGGTGCATAAATATAATGAAGATCAATATGTAGGTGCAGCTCTTGGACTTTTTGCATCGCTAATGTTATTGTTTTGGTACATTTTAAGTATTTTGAATAGAAATTAAATGCACTAATAATTTAATACTATAAAGCATAAAATGCCGTTTTATTTAAACACATTTTGTGCTTTTTTTATTTATGGTACTACAAATAGATACTAGTAATTTTGAGTGGGCAGCACCATATGCATTATCAATTTTACTTATAGGTTTTGCTTTTTTCTTTTTCCGCATTTTTGAAAATTGGTATGCAGATACTAAGGATAAACCTCTTTATACTAATCTATTTGTTTTTAGAAAGCTGACACCTTCGCAGGTAGAGATTTTAAAAACTCATTTTTCTTTCTACGGAAAATTAACAATCAAACAACAAAAACAATTTCAACACAGAGTAGCAACATTTATTACAGAAAAACAATTTGTAGGTAGAGAAGAGTTACAAGTGACCGAAAAAATGAAAATATTAATCGCCGCAGTAGGGGTGATGCTTAGTTTTGGTAGGAAAAATTATACCTATTCACTCATTAACACAATATTAATTTTCCCTAACCAATTTTACAGTAACTCAAATGAGGCTTTTCACAAAGGAGAGTTTAACCCTAAAGAAAAAACACTTGTTTTTTCATGGAAAGATTTTGAAGCTGGTTATGCAATTGAAGATGATAATTTAAATTTAGGAATTCATGAATTTATGCACGCAATGCATATTGAAGCTAAAGTATCAAACGATATTGATGCTTCAAGGTTTTTAAAACAATTCAACGAAATTTTAAAAAGGCTTAATGATAAAGAGCTTAAAAAGTTACTTGATGAAACAAGGTTTTTTAGAGATTATGCTTTCACAAATCAGTACGAATTTATGGCAGTCTTAGCTGAGTATTTTATGGAGTCACCAACAGAGCTAAAAAAAACATTTCCAAAAGTGTATGATTTAGTACAAACGTCTTTAAATATGCGTGTAGCAGGATATTAATGCTATTAATTTACTCTAAGATTTCCTAAATTTTAGATTTTTTCAAATCGTTTATAATCATTTTTGCGTGTACTCTAGAGTTTTCAATAAACCATTTGTGAGTTTCATTTCCACCACAAATAACACCAGCTAGATAGAGACCTTTAACATTACTTTCCATAGTTTCGGGGTTATATTCTGGAATATTTTTTTCTTCTGAAATGTTAATTCCTGAAGCTTTTAGAAATTCAAAATTAGGTCTGTATCCTGTTAATGCAACTACTGCGTCATTTTCAATTGTTTTATTTCCTTGGGGAGTTTTAATGGTGATTTTATGTAATTCAATATTTAAAATTTCCGAAGAGAAAAAAGCCTTGATACTACCTTCCTCAATGCGATTAATTATATCTGGACGTACCCAGTATTTTACACGTTCGCCTATGTTTTTCCCCCGTATAATCATTGTCACATCACCACCCTTTCTGTAAATTTCTAGTGCTGCATCAACGGCACTATTACTAGCACCCACGACAGCAACTTTTTGCATAATATATGGGTGGGCTTCTTTATAGTAATGCGCTACATTAGGCAAATTTTCGCCAGGGACATTGAGTAGTTCTGGGATATCGTAAAATCCTGTGGCAATGATAACGTGGCTTGAGTTATAGGTATTTTTGTCTGTTGTAACTGTGAAGGTTTCTTTATTTTTTTTTATGGTTGCTACTGTTTCAAATAAGTTGATATTGAGCTTATTTGATGTGGCTACTCGTCTGTAATATTCTAATGCTTCGTTTCTGTCAGGTTTTGGGTTTTTGCTTATAAAGGGGATTTCGTTTAGCTCTAACTTTTCAGAAGTCGAAAAGAAATTCATGTTTAGTGGATAATTAAATATAGAGTTTGTTAAAGCTCCTTTTTCTAATACTACATAATCAATATTGTTTTTTTTGCAAGCAAGGGCACAAGCAATGCCTATGGGACCTGCGCCTATAATAATAGTATTTTTATAGTTTTTTTGTGTATCCATAACGTTAAGTAAGTTGCAAAAATAAAGGTTAAATAGTAATCAAAATTCTGATTAACATTTAACCCTAATGTTTTTAACTAAGTAACTATTATTTTAATAAATCCTTTAATCCAGCAATAGTACTTGTAGGGTTATCTGATTTAAAAACATAGCTTCCAGCGACAAGAACATCTGCACCAGCTTTGGCAAGTTGTTTCGCATTTTTATCAGTAACACCACCGTCAATTTCTATTTTAGTAGATGCTCCATTATCTTCAATCATTTCCTTTAATGCTTCTACTTTTTTATAGGTATTTTCAATAAAACTTTGACCGCCAAAACCAGGGTTTACACTCATTAAGCAAACAAGGTCAATATCATTAATTACGTCTTCAAGTAATGCAATATTTGTGTGGGGGTTTAAGGCAACACCAGCTTGCATTCCAGCAGCTTTTATTGCTTGTAGTGTGCGATGAAGATGTGTACATGCTTCATAATGTACCGTTAATATGTTTGCGCCAAGATCTGCAAATGTTTGAATATACCTGTCAGGGTTAACAATCATTAAGTGAACATCAACTGTCTTTTTTGTATGTTTTGTAATGGCTTGCAATACTGGCATTCCAAAAGAAATATTAGGGACAAAAACGCCATCCATAATATCAATATGAAACCAGTCTGCTTCACTATTGTTAACCATTTCAATATCACGTTGAAGGTTTGCAAAATCTGCTGCTAAGATTGATGGGGCAATAAGAGTGTTACTCATGATTAAAGAATAAAAGAATTTAACAAGCGTTGAAACTTATCTGTTGTTGTGTTTATTTCGTGCTCGCGAAGATACTTTTTTACATCCTCAAGTTGTTCGTTTGTTCTTATAATATTGAAGTGTGTACGATAATTTGCAAATATTGCTGTGTCCTTGGGTTTATTGATTACCTCGAAAATATCTGAATGGCGTTCGTCATTTTTTATGTTTTCTTCATATAATGGAAGGATGTGATTTTTCTCCCCTTCAAGGATTTGAAAAAAATTTCCCATTCCGTGTAAAAGAATACCTGTAATAGATTTAAGTGAGTTTTCTGTGTAAGTTTTATTGAAAATCTCTTCAATTTGAGACTCCGTTAAATCATCTTTGGCTTTACTTATGTAGCATATTGTATATCCCATATTCAAAGATACTTTTTTTATAGAAAATCAAAATAACACAAAACATTTTTTTGTTGACACTAAATATTATAAAAAAACCTCCGGTAATCAGCCGGAGGCATTCATCAATCAAAAAACGAACAGTTAATCTAAGTTGTACTTAGATATAGTACTGTCGTTTGCGTTAATTTGTTTAAAACCACAGTAATTTATAAAAAATTATTGTGGTTTTAAACATCCAAATATAATTTACTTTGTAATTTATACTACGTATTTTTTTAGTAAATGTTACAATTAAATTGAATCTTTTTTCTTTTCAATTTTTGCATTTAACTTTTTAATAGAGTCTAGACTTTTTTGAAGTTGCATGTTTTTCTCAATCACACTATCCATCATTTTTTTATTTTCGGTAACAATTTCCTCTTTTGTTTTGCTGTTGTAATAACGGTAGCTTTTTGTCACTTTATATTGTTCATCAGTAACTCTTTCTTTTGTTTTTTTATGGTTTTGAGTAGCACTTTTTACTTTGTCTTCTGAAATTTTAAGGGTGCTTTCTTTTGCTGAAATATTAACCTCTTGCTTCATTTTATTTGGAGTTGAATTTATTGTTTTACCATCAGTTTCTTTTGAACCTTTTGGTGTTACATTTTCTTGCTTTAATGTTTCATTTGTAGTGATTTCTTGGGTGTTTTTAATTTCCGAAGCATTTGTTTTTGTTTGATTATTATCAATTTCTTGAATAGTTACAATTTTATTCTGCGTGTCATTATTGCTTGTTGCAACGTATAGAGTTGTGAGTGCAATGATCAAAATGCCTGCGCCCCAAAGCCAAAAAGCTATCTTACGTCGACGGTCTTTTTTGTCTAATGAACCATTAATTTTTTCCCACATATCTGGCGAAGGTGACCTATGCGCACCTTGAAGCTTTTTTTCAAGTGCTATTCCTATTTCTTTTTCAGTTTTCATATGCCTTTGCGTTTGGGGTATTCCTAAATGCGTTTATTTTATCTCTTAATTTAAGCTTTGCACGATGGTAGTTTGATTTTGACGTGCTTTCTGTAATATTTAACATTACACTAATTTCTTTATGGCTAAAACCATCTAATTGATATAGATTAAAAACTAATCTATATTGATCTGGTAGTTCTTGAATAATGCTTAATAATGTATCTATCGAAATGTATGCTAACTCCTTTTCAATGGTAACGTTATCTGTTAATATATCATCATTTATTTCAATAGCGAGTGGTTTTTTAGTTTTGTATTTATCAATTGCTTTAAAAATAGTAATTCGTTTCATCCACCCTTCAAAAGAGCCGCCATGCCTGTAGTTTTTTATCTTATCAAAAATAGTCATAAAACTATCGTGCAGATTGTCTTCCGCGTCTGCTTGATTGCGGCAATATTTTAATGATAAAAAGTAGAGCGTGTCTTTGTACTGCTTAAACAATTCACTTTGAGCAGCACGGTTATTTTTTATACATTTTTTTATGAGTTGGTCTTGTGTCAAATGCGATAACTATTTTTAATTAATACAAGATACGTTACATTGTAAAATTATTTTCATGATATTTATTAAAGATCATACGCAATAAATGCTTGGTTAATAACCTTAAATGCTGCATTTTGAACAGATGCATTATCAAAAGCTTTATAATCAAACCAAACAAAACCATTGTCTCCCCAGTTTTCTCCCCACGAGTTTACAATTTTAAAAGCGTTATATTCATCTGAATACCCTACAACCAGCATAGCATGGCATCTGTCCAAACTATAATCTACTACGTGCTCTCTATAAGCGGATAGTCCAAAATCATCTTCTCTGCCAAATTGAGAGGACAAATATGCTGTTATGATTATTGGTTTTTGTTCATTTAATAAAGCCTTCATCTCTAGAGTCATATTTTCCCCACTTAAATTTTTAAAATCACTTATTCTATTTTGAAAAGCTTCATCATCCTGTTCTTGAGTAGGTTGTTCAACGCATGTTGTTTCTGTGTAAGGAAACGAATCCATAGAACAAGCTCCTTTATTTTTTAGAATACTTAGTGTTGCTTCTACTTGAGTACCCACACAATTTCCTAAAGTTATCTGGTTATAAGTATAGGCAGGGCTCATAATATTTATATCGTTAAATGGAATTCCTGTTTCTATATTCTCTTGCATCGATTTCATATAATAGGTTACTGCCCAAGAAACACATGAGCCTTGTTGTCCTTGGCTCATTACCGGAGGTAAGAATTCTGACAAGTCATAAAATTCAGGTAAATCTTGTGGAATAATTATTTCGTCAGGTACATTGTTAGGATTGACAAGATAATCGCCGCTACCTATACAAATACCACCAGTATAATAATCTTCGTTGGGATCTAGATCTGGATCAGGATCAATATCAGGATCAGGGTCTGGATTTTCATTAGGGTCATCAGGATTTTCTGTGTCATTGTCTGTATTTTCGACGTATGTTCCAATATCTACAGGTTCGTTTTCACAGGAGATAAAAAGTATAACTATTAAAATGCTGATTAACAAAATGATTTTTTTCATAGCAATTTTTGTTTTGTTCTTTCTTTATAGTCTGCTATGGTTTAAAATAGTTGCGTGGTTTTAATGTTTATTTTTAGTTTAAACAATTTCTTATAGGGTGCTATTTACTTGAATTTAAATAACTGCACAAAATTACCATTCGTCTACACATAATTACCCATCTAACGATTTTTGAAAAATTGACACTTAGCAGTCACATAAGTTTGTGCTATCAACAAAAAATAAAATTTGATATTATGCTTAGATCTAATTTATACATACTTGAATGTTTTTTAGTTTTTATAAATGAACTAACTTCATTAAGTTTTGAAAAATACATGCAGTTTGCTACTAGTTTTTTAAAAGTGACTTTCAATAATGAAAATTGGTCAAATGGTTCAATAAAGTCTATTTCAATTAAAACTTTAACTTCAGAAACTACCACAGATATTAATTTAAACAAACATTATTATAGTGCACAAGAGATTTTAATAATGGACTTAATTCAAAAAAAGAAAAACATAAATAATCAAATTACTCATAATATCGAGCGATTAGATTATATCTCAAAAATGGAATCAACATTTGAAAATTTAGCTTCTAAAAATATATGTGACATTAATAAACTACAGGAATATATAACTTTTAAGTATGAGGTTCAATCAGATATAGCAAACCTTGTTAATGAACTTTCTACTTTAGAAAATCCTTGTAATACTAAACTTAATGCTGCTTAAGGAATAAGTTTATTGACATATTAATATACATTTCCATTCGTCTACACTTTATTTCCATTCGTCTTCATAACTTTACACTTTTACCGAAATAAACGTCAAATAACATTAAAACATGAGATATTTGAATTTATTTAACCTCTCTAAATGTTATAAATGAACAAACAACTGTCAATCCTTTTTATTGAAGACGACTTGGTCGAAACAATGAAAATACATAGGATTATAGATAAACTTGGTCTCAATCACCATATTCATGAAGCAAAAAACGGTGAACAAGCGCTAAATTATTTAAATAACAACAATGATCTTCCAGATATTATCCTCCTTGACTTGAATATGCCAAAAATTAACGGAATCGAATTTTTAAAAATTTTAAAAAATGATGAAGTTATGAAGTACATTCCTACAGTTATTTTAACAACTTCACACAATCGAAAAGATATTTTAGAATGTTATAATATAGGCATCGCTGGATATATTATTAAACCATTAAAATATGAAGATTATGTATCTAAAATTGATACATTGTTATCTTATTGGAGTATGAATGAATTAATTAAAGCATAATGAAAGGTATTGTATTTACAGAGTTTTTAGAATTAGTTGAAGAAAAATTTGGATTAGAGGTGGTTGATAAAATTATCACACAATCTAATTTACCTTCTAAAGGGGCATATACTGCTGTAGGTACATATGCTTTTTCTGAAATGTTAAGTTTATTAAATCACTTAAGTAACCATACTAATATTAGTATTGATGATTTATTGCTAGTATATGCAGAGCATTTTTTTAAAGTAATTGTTGATAGCTATCCAGAAATAATCAAATCATATAAAGATCCTCTTGAAATGCTAGCATCAATAGAAAATCACATACATCTTGAGGTTTTAAAAATATACCCTGATGCAGAATTGCCAACATTTACAATTATAGATAAAACAGAAGACTCTCTTAACATGATTTACAAATCGAGTAGATCGATGCATTATTTTGGACTTGGGTTAATGAATAAAACTTTTGACCATTTTAAGGCCTCAGCCACAATTACTATGGAAAAAATAAAAGAGAATGGAACAGAAGTGAAATTTTCTATTATTAAAAACTAATGAGTAAGGATAAGGTAAATATATTAGAACGTGCTTTAGAAAGAGAAAAACTCGCTAGAAAAGAAGCTGAAAAGATTTTAGAAAGCAAAGCATTTGAGCTCTATGAATTAACAGATAAGCTCAAAGAGAGTAATAATGTATTAGAAAGTTTATTAGCAAAGAAAGATCTTGAGTTAAAGGGGGTATTTAAAAATATCGTTGACGCATACTGTGTAATGGATTTGTATGGTAACGTTCTAGAAATGAATGATGCTACTTTCGAACTTTTAGAGTGCAAGTCAAAATCAGATCCTATACAATTATCAAATTTTGTACACAAAAATGATATTGTTCCAACCTTTGAGGCATTTTATTTAATTAGAGAAAAAGGAGCACTTAAAGATTTTAATGTTAGAATTATTACAAAAAATAACAATGTCAAACAACTTCATATTAATGCAAGTGTAATTTATAACCAAAAAGGTAAACCTATTGCTATACAGGGAATAGCAAGAGATATAACTCATGAAAGAAAACTTCAATTAAACCGTATTGAATCTGAAAGTAGATTAAAAGCACTGATTGGAAATTTAGATAGTGGTATTTTACTTGAAGATGAACACAGAGAAATTGTACTTGCAAATAAAAAACTATGTGATTTATTTAAAATTTCTGACTTACCGGAAAAATTAATTGGTAAAAACTGTGGGAGATTTGCTCATGAGTCTAAATATGCATTTAAAAATCCAGAGAAATTTATAACTAAGATTGATACATTAATCAAAAATAGAAAAGAGACACTCTCTGAGGAACTTCATACAGTTGATGGGCGAATATTACAACGAGATTACATTCCCATTTTTAATGATAAAATGTATAAAGGTCATCTTTGGAGTTATAAAGACATAACTAAAGAAAAGGAAGCTCAAACTCTGTTGAAGGAATCTCAAAACAGATTTAAAAATTTAATTCTCAACTTAGATAGTGGTATATTTTTAGAAGATGAAAATAGAGTTGCAATACTCACAAATAAAAAATTTTGTGAACAATTTTATATGCCCAATCCTCCAGAATTTTATGAAGGTGTTGATTGCTCAAATGGAGCAGAAGAAAGCAAATCTCTATTCTTTGAGCCAGAAAGTTTTGTAAGTCGTTATAAAGAAATAATTTCTAAAAGAGAGCCCGTAACACGAGAAGAGGTAAAATTAGTTGACGGTAAAATATTAGAGAGAAATTTTACCCCAATTTTTGAAAAGGATGATTTTAAAGGTCATTTATGGAGTTTTAATGACGTTACCTTAGAGAAAAAATATAATAAAAATTTAGAGGTTGAAAAGCAAAAATACAGCAGCATCATTGCAAATATGAATTTGGGCTTGATAGAAGTTGACACAAATAACATTATTGTTATGGTCAATCAAAGTTTTGCAACCATTACAGGTTATGAAGAAAAAGAGTTAATTGGTATGGAATCTATCAATGTACTTATACCAGAAGAAGAACAGGAAACTGTTAACGAGATAGCAGAACAAACCAGAAATGGTAATTCAGACTCAAATGAAATTCGGATAAAAACAAAAAATGGAAGTTTTAGATCATTATTAGTAAGTTCGGCACCAAATTATAATCATCAAGGAAAAGTCACAGGTTCAATAGGAGTTATACTAGATATTTCAAATACAAAAGAGCTTCAAAGACAAAAGGAGGAGTTATTAAAAAATCTTGAAATTAGTAATAATGAACTTCAGGAATATGCTCATATCGTATCTCATGATTTAAAATCACCATTAAGAAGTATTTTTGCTTTAGTGTCATGGTTAAAAGAAGATAATCTAGATAAACTTGGTAATAATAGTCTGCAAAACATTAGTCTAATCGAGAGTACTTTAGAAAAAATGGAGCAATTAATTTCAGATATTTTACATTATTCGAGTGTAACTTCAGAGCAGAAAATTATTAAGCCAGTTGATTTAAACATAGTAATCAAAAACCTGAAGGAAATTTTATATTTTCCAAGTCATATTGAATTTAAAGTATTAAATAAGTTGCCTATTATTAAAGGAGATGAGACAAGACTTCAACAATTATTTCAAAATTTAATAAGTAATGCTATTAGATACATCGATAAAGAAAATGGTATTATTCAGATTGACTTTATAGAAACTGAAAAATACTACCAATTTTCTGTAATTGATAATGGCATAGGCATTTCAAAAGAGCATTACGATAAAATATTTAAAATTTTTCAATCATTAAACGACAATAAAGAGTCTTCTGGAATAGGGTTGTCAATTGTGAAAAAAATTGTTGATTTGTATAAAGGAAATATTTGGCTTGAAAGTGTAGTAGATGAGGGGACTACATTTTATTTTACTCTAGAGAAATAATCATATGGAAAAATGTAACACGAATTACATTGATGCTTTAAGCGATGGAAACAAGGTGTTTAGAGCTAAATTAATTGCTACTTTAAAAGAAGAATTTCCTAACGAGTTTGTCATTTATTTTGATAATGTTGATAAAGACTTAAAAAAAACAGCCGAATCTGTCCATAAGTTAAAACATAAAATTGGTATTTTGGGTCTTGAAAAAAGTTATGATTTAGCAATTATTTATGAAGAAAATTTGAGAAAACATTCCTTGGAAGGTAAAGAATCTTTTGAGTTAATATTAGATAACATGTATCATTTTATCAATAAACTTTAATTACTTATATGAATTGTATTATAATAGATGATGAAGAAACTGCGAGATCAATAATTGCTCATCTATGTTCAAGTTATGATGAGTTAAATGTAATATGTGATTTTAGCAATGCACTAGATGCAATTAAATTTCTTAATAAAAATGAAATAGACTTAATTTTTTTAGATATTCATATGCCAGATTTTACTGGCTTTGATTTAATAGAAACTCTAAAAAACCCACCCAAAATTGTACTAACGACTTCAGATAAAAATTTTGCTATAGATGCATATGAGTATGACTGTATCAAAGATTATTTAGTCAAGCCTATAACAAAAGAGCGCTTCGCAAAAACTCTTGAAAAAGTAAATAAAACCACTTTTTCAAAAAAAAATAGAGCCACACATTCATCCTCAGATAACAACCAAAAAGACAATGAGTTATTTATTAATATTGATAGGAGGTTAATAAAAATAGATATTTCATCAATAATTTTAGTTGAAGCAAAAGGAGATTATATTTTATTAAAAACGGAGGGTAAAAACTATACAGTACATTCTAGTTTAAAAAAAATACATGAAAAACTACCTGTAAACTTATTCTTAAAAGTACATAGATCTTATTTAATTAATACTAGTAAGATTGTAGATATCGAGGATAATAGCGTTCTTATAGATGGAAACGTAATTCCTGTAAGCCGTTCAAATAGACCAGAGTTAATGAGAAGGCTTAACTTACTTTAATTTTTTTTAAACAAATTATATCCCTTTCTTTTTTAGAATTCTAAACATGATTTCTCGAAATTAGTCTAGGTTTTCGCTTCTTATTTAAGAAAATAAAGTTTAATAATCTAACAAAAAACTTCATTAAACTACACTTCTCCTCCATTCAACGAATTTTAAAATAATCAAGTTTCATATATAAATATGTTTGTTATATAATTACAAACAACTCTTACTATGAAACTTACCAATTTTTTTAAATGTGCATTTTTATTAATCGCCACACAATCGGTTTCTCAAGTAGGGATAAATACTGTGGATCCTACAGCTACTCTAGATATTAATGGTGATTTGAGAATTAGAACTGTAGAAAATGAAATAAATTATGAACTTGCGAAAGATTCACTACTTGTAATCTCAAGAAATGGAAAATTGAAGAGTATTTCCTCAAGTGCAGTATTTAATAGTTTAGAGAAATCTTTAGTTAAATCAAGATTTGTAACTAGCAATGAAATAGATGTCAATTTAATAAGTGGCGTAGCGCAAATACTTCCATTTAATGATGAACTAATCGACATTTATGAGGAGTACAATACTTCAACATATACATTTACGCCAAAAAAAAATGGATATTATAAAATTTTTGCAACAATAAATTTAGCTCCAGATGATATTTTAGGTGCGACATCATCTCTTAGTGTATCACTTCAAGTAAAAAAAGGATTTACTATAATTACAGAGTCTTCCTCTGCTTTAATAGGTGCTGTAGTAGGAACATCAAACGTTTATATTCAACCTATAAGAACTATTGAGACTGTGGAGTATTTGACCACTAATGATGAGGTTAGTTTTTACCTCTTAAATTCAGATTTAGCTCCTCTAGATGTCGATTTGTTAACAGGTGATAATTCATTTTTTTATATAGAAAGGATAAGATGATACTTTTAATTTAAATGTTATTTTTTTCTGAAATGTTACTTTAATTAATATTAATTTAATCTAAAAAAAATTTTTATTGTTTTTTAAAAATCCTTTGGTCTTTTAAATTAAACCATCCGTCTAATGAAAATTGCCACTCACCGATAGATTATCTTTTTTTTAATTTGAAATATACATTTTTGACAGGTATTTGAAATTATAAATTAAAAATTAGGTATGAAAAAAGCATTAATTCTTATAGGATATCAAAACGATTATTTTGCGCAAGACGGTATGTTAAGATCTGTAGTTGAAGAGTCCTCTAAAGTTACAGATATCATCAGAAACACAGTAAACTTAATTGAAAATATAAAAAATATACCAATTATATCTACTCCAATTATCTTTTCAAAAAACTATGAGGAGTTAACTGATCCAGTAGGTATATTAAAAACAATTAAATCTGTGAATGCGTTTAAAGAAGGAACTAGTGGTTCAGAAACCATAGATGAAATTAAAGTATTTGGTGATAAAATAACAGAAATACCGGGTAAACTAGGATTAAATGCTTTTATAAATACGTCACTAGATAAATATTTAAAAGACAATGAGGTGGAGCATGTTCTTTTAGCAGGAACAGTAGCGTCAATTTGTATTGATAGTACCGGTAGATCGGCCTATGAGAGAGGCTACAAGGTAACTATGCTTTCAGATTGTATTTCTGGTCGTACTGTTTTTGAAAAGGATTTTTATTGTGATGAAATTTTCCCCCTTTATGCTAATGTAGAAACATCTTTAAAGCACTACAAATAATTTGCTAATCCAGTATTATGAATAAAGAAGAAACATTAAATATCCAAATCCAAAATCGATTGGTGGAGCAACTTACTGTTAGTAATCGTGAATTAAAATTAATTAATGCATTTACTCAGGATTTACAAAGTACATTAAATACAAGTGAAGTTATTGATTTACTAGCAGACAATTTTAAAGCTTATTTTAATCATTTTTGGTGTGAAGTTTACCTAATGGATGATGATAAAAAAAGATTAATTCGTATTAATCCTGATTCTGAAATGATAAAAAATCATGATGTAATTTGTTATGGTAAAGGATTAATCGGAGAGGTAGCAAAAAGTGGAGTTGCTGAAATCAAAACTCACAATGCTTTTATGGAAGGAGAGCTAAAACCTTTTTTTAAAAGCGAAATAGCGGTTCCATTAGTGCACAATGGAAAAGATGTTGTAGGAGTTATTTACTCGAGGCATATAGATTTTGATTTTTTTAATCAAAATCAAATAAAAACCATACTAACCATTACATCTATTGCAGCATCTAAGGTTTTACAAACGGAAAATTTGGCAAAAATTGAAAATTATCAAACACAATTAGAAGAATATGTTCATATAGTTTCTCATGATTTAAAATCGCCGTTACGTTCAATTAACGCACTTATATCTTGGATTAAGGAGGATAATAAGGATAGTTTAAATTTTGAAACAATTAAAAATTTTGAACTAATTGATGCTACTTTGTTTCAAATGGATAATCTTATTACTAATACTCTAAAATATTCAAAAATAGGGTATGATGTTTATGAAGAAGATGATGAAGTTGATTTAAATGCTGTAATAAAGGATATTGAAAAGACATTGCAAATTGACGAACATATTTCATTTTCAGTCCCTCAACAGTTACCTGTAATTCAGGGCAATAGAACTAAGTTCATGCAAATATTTCAAAACTTAATTGAAAATGCAATTAAATATTGTGATAAATCAAAAGGTCTTATCTTATTGACATATACAGTTGAGGCAGAATACTACACTTTTTCCTTACAAGATAATGGAGTTGGTATACAAGAAAGATATTTTGATAAGATTTTCCAAATATTCCAAACTTTAAATGATCAAAAAGATTCTTCTGGAGTTGGACTTTCAATTGTAAAAAAATTGATTAATAACTATGGTGGTAAAATTTGGTTAAAGAGCCAAGTGGATTTTGGAACAACTTTCTTTTTTACATTGAGAAAAACTTAAAATCCACAAGTTATAAAAAATGACCATGACTATTTTTAAAGCATTAATGTTAAATTATAAGTGCTTCTTGTAATTTATATTAGAATTTTAGTAATATCTGTTTTCTTCTCGTCTAGTTATATAGTAAGTTGGAAAACAAAAATCTCTGTTGTTTTAAAATTTCAGAAAATAGATCAGCAAAAATTTTTTGAAGCTTATTTTCATCTCTGGATAGGCAAAACAAACTTTTATGGCTAATTAGTTACAATTCTAATGTAATTCTAATTTTAAAACTAAAAGTCATAGTTTCAATAATCTATCTTTGTTTTTTTAATAACAAAAAGGCATTATAATCGAAACGCAAATTCTAATTATAGAAGATGAACCCAATGTAGCTGCATTTATTAGCCAAGGCTTGCAGGAGTCTGGTTATAAAGTGTTTGTTGCTTATGATGGGACAAATGGATTAGAGTTATTGAAGCAGAAGGAAATAGATCTTGTCGTATTAGATATTATTTTACCCGGAATTGATGGGAGAGAAGTAGCACAAAATATAAGAAGCCTAGGTTATGAGAACTTGCCTATAATTATGTTAACGGCTTTAGGAACTACAGAAAATATTGTAAAAGGGCTAGACGCTGGAGCTGACGATTATTTAGTAAAACCCTTTAAGTTTAAAGAATTGTTGGCTAGAATAAGGGCTCGTACGAGAAAAAAAGGAGTGCTTGGAAATACAATTCATAAATTAACGATTGAAGATTTAGAATTGGATATTGACGCTAAAATTGTTAAGAGAGCTGGTGTTGAAATAAACTTAACTTCTACAGAGTTTAGGTTACTTGAGTACTTATTAAAAAATAAAAATAGAGTCTCCACTCGTATTAATATTCTTGAGAGCGTTTGGGATATTAATTTTAATATGGGCACTAATGTTGTTGATGTTTATGTTAATTACCTTAGAAATAAAATAGATAAAAAACACGATACTAAACTTATACACACAGTTATTGGTATGGGGTATGTAATAAAAAGCGAATAAAAAAATTATGCAATTAAGGACAAAAATTACATCTATTTTTATAGTTCTTACTAGTTTATTCTTGACGGGCATATTTATACTTATTTATTATAATTCAAAAAAATATACAGAGAGTGAATTTTATCTTCGCTTAAGTCAAAGGGCAACTATTGCAGCACAAGCATATTTAGAGGCAGATGAGCTAAATATTGATATTTATGATGATATTAGGATTCGTCATTTACAAACCTTGCCTAATGAAAAGGAAATTATATATCCTGTTGACGGGGAACGCAAAGTTCCTTTAGTAAATCTTGATGTATCGCTACCAATGAGTTTTTATGAAGAAATTTTTTCTCAAGAATACGCAGAGTTAAAATTAGGTGATTATTATTATACAGGGTTACTTTACCATGACAATGAAGGAGATTTCATTGTGGTTTTATCTGCAACAGATTTATATGGTTTTGGCAAACTAGATAATTTAAGAAACACGCTTATTATTGCTTTTTTTATAAGTATAATTTTTATTCTAATTTTAGGAGGATATTATGCTAGGCAAGCACTAAGCCCTATCGCTAAAATTATTAATGATGTTAATTCTATAAGAGCAGAAAATCTATCCCAACGTTTAAATATTACTAATGGAAAAGATGAGCTAGGTCAACTTGCAAAGACTTTTAATAATATGTTGGATAGATTACAAATTTCTTTTGATCTGCAAAGTAATTTTATCAATAATGCATCACACGAACTTAGAAATCCTCTAACAGCAATTTTGGGTCAGACCGAAATTGCACTTAGTAAAGCAAGAAGTAAGGAAGAATATCACTCAATACTTAAAAATATAGATCTTGAGGCATCACGTCTTGATTTTCTAGTAAATGGATTATTAAAACTTGCTCAAACAGACTTTGATTCTAAGGGGGTTTTAATTGAGCCTATTCGGGTTGATGAGATGATCTTAAGTATCAAAGAGAATATTGATGTAGCAATCCCAAATAATAAAATTGAGATTAATTTTGAGGACTTACCAGAAAATGAAGATGCTATTACATTAATGGGGAGTGAATCTCTTCTAAATGTTTCATTAAGAAATATACTTGAGAATGCTTGTAAATTTTCAGAAAACAAAAAAGTATCTGTAAAAGTATTTTCTAATATTGATTATATATCAATAACAATTAAAGATGAGGGTATTGGTATACCAGAAGATGAATTAAAAAATATTTTTGAACCCTTTTTTCGTGCTTCTAACGTAAGGGGAATAAAAGGTTTTGGTTTTGGACTTCCGCTTGCGTACCGTATTATTAAAATTCATTCAGGAGAAATTAGGTTTGTCACTCAAATTGACAAAGGAACTCTTGTGAAAATTAGCCTTCCTAATAGAAATACCTATAATACTTAAATAAAAAATTCTAATCTCATTCTAATTTCGTTCTTAGACGGCTCTAATAAGTGACAACTATGTTTGTTTAAAAGTTAGAAACCGATGAGAAAAATACTTATTCCCACAAATTTTACTGTTGAATCATTACAGCTTGTTGAATATGCAATTTTAAACTATCCAGATGCAAAACTGGATATAAAGTTAATTGCCGGGTATAAATTACCAAATACCCGCTGGGGTATTACCCATTTTAATGAGAGAGAACAAATTCGTAAACTCTTTAATGAAGATTTTGAAAAGGCCAAACGACACCTAGTGTTTGAATACAAAAAAAACATTGAAGTTTTTTCTTTTGAATTGTTTACAGGTGCAAACTCATTTGCTTTCCAAAATTTTTTAGAACAAGTAGGGGCAGAAGAAGCAGTTGTTCCTAAAGAAAAATCACTTTCATCTTCAAATAAAAATTGTTTTGATGTCACAAATTTTATCAAGAAAAATGTAAAAAATGTGATAGAAGTTCCTGTTGAATTTAGTGAAGAAGTTACAGAGAGAAAGTTTTCATTAATAAGCCTTCTTAATTTATAAATTATAAATAAAATAAAAATGAAAAATTTTTCAACAAAATATTTTAAGTCAGATATAAAATCGGGATTAGTCGTTTTTTTAGTTGCATTACCACTTTGTTTAGGTATTGCGCTAGCAAGTGGTGCGCCACTCTTTTCTGGGATTATTTCTGGAGTAGTTGCAGGTATTGTTGTAGGAACATTAAGTGGATCGCATCTTAGTGTTTCTGGTCCAGCAGCAGGATTAACGGCTATTGTTTTAGCAGCTATTGCAACTTTGGGGTCCTTTGAAGCCTTTTTATTAGCAGGGTTTTTAGCAGGGGTTATACAAATAATTTTAGGGTTCATAAAAGCGGGAGTTCTTTCAAATTATTTGCCCTCTAATGTTATAGAAGGTATGTTAGCTGCAATAGGAATCATTATTATATTGTCACAGTTGCCACATGCAGTAGGTTTTGATGAAATGCATGAAGGGGATTATTTTTTTATAAATGCTGCTGGTGAACATCAGATTTTTACAACTTTAGCAAATACCGTTAATTTTATTCATCCAGGTGCTGTGATCGTGGTATTAGTTTCATTAGCCATACTTATTGCGTTTTTAAAAGTGCCATTTTTTAAAAGGCTAAAATCTATACCTGGAGCATTAGTAGCTGTATTAGCTGGTATTGCAATAAATGAAATATTTAAAGCAACAGGTTCATCCTTAACAATAAGTCAAGAACATTTAGTAAGTCTACCAGTGCCAGAATCTATGACGCAATTTTTAAGTCAATTTAGTCTGCCAGATTTTACAAAAATAATGAATATGGAAATCTGGGTGGTTGCATTAACAATTGCAGCAGTAGCAAGTATCGAAACCTTATTATGTATTGAAGCTGCAGATAAAATGGATCCATTAAAACGATATACAAATACAAACAGAGAGTTAAAAGCACAAGGAGTAGGTAATATGCTAAGTTGTTTAATAGGAGGTATTCCTGTAACATCAGTAATTGTTAGAACCTCTGCAAATGTAAATTCTGGAGGTAGAACTAAAATTGCTGCAATATCACATGGTATATTTTTAATGGTCGCTGTTCTTGCAATTCCTTTTTTATTAAATTTAATTCCGTTGGCATCTCTTGCAGCTGTATTACTTGTAATTGGGTACAAATTGGCAAGTCCAGCAAAATTTGTCCATATGTGGAGAAACAGTAAAAAATTTCAATTTATACCTTTTGTCGTTACAGTTATAGCAATAGTTATGACAGATTTATTAATAGGTGTTGGAATAGGATTAGCTGTTAGTATTTATTTTATTTTACGCGGAAATGTGAAACTGGCATATTTCTTTAAAAAGGATAAACATAAAGAGGGCGAAACCATAAATATGGAATTAGCACAAGAAGTTTCATTTTTGAACAAAGCAGCAATCAAACAAACTTTTGCACATTTTCCTGAAGGTAGTAAGATAATTATTGATGCTTCAACCACCATTTATATTGATCATGATGTTCTCCAGATGATAAAAGAATTTGTGAATGAAGGTGCAGAAGAACGTAACATCACCGTTGAGCTTATAGGGTTTAGAAAAGAATATATGATTGAAAATTCTTCAACTTATGTAACCTCAATTGTATCAGATAATGGAGATTTTGTTTCCCCTAAAGGAGTTAGTAATGGAACAAAAGTACCTTCTAATATCTTAAAAGTTAGAGAACTGGCAACCGTATAAATTCTAACTAATAACAGAAAGCACATTCAGTATTAAAATATAATTAAGCGCTTTAATACTGAATGTGCTTTATAAATTTGTTTGTTATATTATTTTGAATAAGCTCCAGATGAGTATGTCAATTCATAACTGTGAGTATAAATTTCAAAAACAATCCCAAACGGGTCCTCCACATAGCACATTTTAAATGGCTTTTCTTTAGGGTAATATGCTCTAATAGGCATTCTCTGTTTTCCTCCGTAAGAAATAATCTTTTCAATAAGCTCTTCAATATTTGGATCTTGTACACAAAAGTGAAAAAGACCAGTATTAAAGGGATTGAACTCAGGAGCTTCTTTAACTCCATTTGGAAATGAAAATAATTCAATACCTATTCCATCCGAAGTTGCTAAATGTGCAATTTCAAACTCATCCCAATCTTCGCCAAAAACATCAATACACATTTGACCAATCGCAGTTTGGGCTTCCTTTTTTACTTTTGACGGTTCCATAATAATATACCATCCCATTACCTCAGAATAAAATTTTACAGCTTTATCTATATTAGGCACTGTTATTCCAACATGCGAAAATGATTTAGGATAGTTATTTTTATCTTTCATAAATTTAATTTAGCATTCAAAATTAAATTATATTTACCTTATGGGCAATAACTTACTAAAAAGTAATATAGTTACCTAAAGGAGTAAAATAATGATTATTAATAGTTTAATAAGTAATTTTGAATAAAGAAAATAGCTGTCCTTTAAATTATACAATGAATTTGATAGGAACTAAATGGAAACCATTAATACTTTTTCATTTATTAGAAGGAGATTTACGCTCAGGAGTTTTGCAAAAGAAAATCCCAGGGATATCAAATAAAATGTTCACTCAAACTGTAAGAGAGTTAGAGAAAGATGGTCTTGTTTTTAGAACAGTTTTCCCTGTAGTCCCTCCTAAAGTTGAATACGGTTTGAGTAAAAGAGGTGAATCTCTTGAGGATATATTAAGAAGTTTAGATACTTGGGGGTTAAATGATTGTCAAGATTAATTTGATTGTGTTGTTCAAAAAAACATTACTCTTTGAGAAATACTATTAAAGGTTTAATAAAACTCTCAAATTTTTCAATGTGAGGTAAATGCCCTACATTTTCTAATTCTATTAATGTTGCATTAGGAATTTCTTTTTGTGTTTTTTCGCCTAAAATTTCATATAAACCCATAGTTTTTCTAACTTCATCAGACACTAACGGTTTTCCAAGTGCGGTTCTATCTCTTGTCCCAATGATTAATAGGGTAGGAGCGGTTATGTTTTTGAACTCATAAACCACAGGTTGTGTAAAGATCATGTCATACGTAAGCGCAGCATTCCATGCGATTTTATTATAATCTGAATTTAATGTCCATCCAGCCAGTAAATTAACCCATTGATTATATTCTGGCTTCCAGTTGTTGTCATAATAACTTTCTAATTGATATTTTTTAATACCCTCATAATTCTTTTTAAGTTCATTTTTAAACCACCATTCAACAGGTTTATATGGCACTTTTAATTTCCAATCTTCTAATCCTATAGGGTTTTCTAAAATTAACTTAGTAGTAGTTTTAGGATACATTAAAGCAAAACGAGTAGCAAGCATACCTCCCATTGAATGCCCTAAAATAGCGGTTTCTTTTATATTTAAAGTGTCAAGTATTTTTTTAGTATTCTGTGCTAGTTGTTGAAAGGTATAATGAAAATAGTCTGGTTTTGAAGATTTTCCAAACCCAATTTGATCAGGAACTATAACTCTAAATCCTTCTTTACTTAAAGCCTGGATTGTAGTTTTCCAATATGCACCATTAAAATTTTTACCATGAAATAATACAATGTTTTTTCCATTATAATTTTCTGGTTTAATGTCCATATAAGCCATCTTCAAATTTTGTTCTTGTACATTAATCTCTAATGTAGAAACTGTATATGGGTATTTGTAGTTTGATAATTCAATGTCTAACCATTGTAAATCATTAGTTTGCGCATTTGCAGATTGAAATAAAAGTATAATAGTTGAAATTGCTAATAAAATGTTCTTCATAAAATTAAATTTTGAGTTCTTATACTATCATTACATTGAGTACTTTACTTTAAAACCACTAAACCAGTTGCGGGGTATTCCTGGATAATAATAGCGAGGTTCTGAGTTTCCAAACCCAACAGCGTTAATTAATATAGACGATGCATAAGTTTCATCTAGAACATTATTTAAACCAGCATTTACCTCGATTAAAAGTCGGTTCGTAATGTTGTATGTATAAGATAGTTTTGTGTTAAATACTTTGTAATCTTCAGAGTATAAGGTGTTAGCGTCATTTAATGGCATGTCTCCAACATAAAGAAAATTTGTATTTAAGCTGAAATTTTTAAATCCAAAACGCAAACCTCCATTAACCTTATTATTTGGCACACCTGTGAGTTTATTTCCTGAATAACTAACGTTGCCATCAACAAAATCAATAAATTTATTGTCAGAAATTTCAGCATTTAAATAAGGTGCTAGAAAGAAACCATTATTAAATATATGTGAGTATAAAATAGATAATTCCACACCCTTGTGTTCAGTTTTTCCTGCATTACGACCTATAAATTGGTCTTCTCCTACGCGGTCTGCAACAAGTAAATTATCAATGTCAATTAAATAAGCAGCAAGTTTTAATTGTAGTTTCCCTTTAAATAAAAATATTTGGCTACCTACCTCATAATTAAATCCAGTCTCTGGGCCTAAGTCAGGATTTATGACTCCTTGGGGCGTGAGTGTCTCTTCAATAGATGGATAATTAAAACCTCTACTCACATTAAGGTATGCTTTTAAATTTTGGGTATATTGATAGAATACACTTAGATTAGGTGCAAAAATAGGGTTGAAATCACGACTTGCATTTTTGTTGTTTTCACCAGTATTAAATTTATCTGTAAATGTGTAATCTGTTTTATTAAAGTTTATGCCCAACTGTATTTTTAACTTTTCGGTTATTGGCAATGTTGTAGTTGCAAAAACATTTAGTGTATTTCTTTTTTCTTTATTATCACTTAATAATTGCCCTTCTAAACTTCCGTTACCGTTATTTTCTTCATACAAATTTTCAATGGTTTTCCAGTTGTATTGATCGTTATACATTTCGGCACCAAAACTTAAAGTAGCATTATTTTTAAAAAATTTAAAGTCGTTTGCAAAAAGTGTTCTTGCTCCATATCCATTTGTAAATTCGTCTAGAATATTAAAAGGTCTTGGTTCGTAATGATCTAAATATGTATAAAATACGGATGTGGTGTTGCTTAGGTTATCTGTAAAGCGATGTGTGTAATTTATGCCGGTTAAGACCTGTTTGTTATCTTCAAAACCTTTAGCAGCATTCCATGTAAAAGCGGCTTGAGAGGGATCTTCTTCAAAGTCGGTTTTACTAATGGAACTTGGAATTTGCGCATTATAATCTGTGAAATTTACTAGTATGCCAATTTCATTTTTTGAATCAAAAGTATAATTAGAAGTTAGCAAAAAAGCATTGCGATTATAAGTGCTATTTTCACGAAATCCATCTGTTTCTAAATGATCATAATTTAAATTTAATGCTAGTTTTTCATCTGCAGTGGCTACCGAAATATTGTTTTTCACAAATCCAAAACTTCCCACAGTAAGATTACTTTTAAAATAGGTTTCACCCGGTACAGCTTGTTTTGAATTTAATAATAATGTACCACCTAAGTTTGTCCCATATTGTGTTGCTTTTGGCCCCTTTACAATTTCTAAACGTTCTATATCCTCAGGGTCAAAAGCATCAATGGTGGTGTCACCAGTACCATTAGTAATAGGGATACCATTAAAATAGGCGCGTATTTTATTTGTACCATAAAGCGTTCTAGATCCAACTCCTCTAATTACAATTCGATTGGTATTTAATGCGCCACTTTGAATATAGACCCCTGGAGTTTCATTTATCGCCGAAACTAAATCTAAGGGACTATATTCAATAAATTTTTCTGCTGAAATTTTTGCTGTTGGAATAATTACTTTGCTTTCTTTTTGATACGTTGAAGAGATAACTACCTCGTCAAGATCTTGCGTGTTTTCTATAGCGAATAAATTAAAAGTAGCATTGTTTTTAGATACTGTAATAGTACGTAAAAAATAATCTGGGTGCTTTAATTCAAGTGTGATTGGGAGTTGATATGTTTCTGATAATGAAAAATATCCCTCCGTATTAGTTTCTGAGATTACTTCACCGTTTAATAAAATGACAACATTAGGAATAGCGGTGCCTGAGTAATTAATTACTTGGTTTTTTATTGTTTGAGATAATAAGGGATTAAAAATGGCGGATACATAAATAACCGCCATTATTTTAAAAAGAATAAATTTCATTAATATTTCAGAATAAAAATTTTAGAATGTATATGCTATTTATTATAGCTCACTTTCCATATAGTATTACCAGTATCATCGTTTACTAATAAATCTCCAGATGGTGTTACAGCAACACAAACAGGCCTTCCATAAACTTTAGAATCACTATTGTTTGCAATAAAACCTGTAAGGAAATCCACAGGTTTTCCTGTAGGCTTTCCATTTTCAAAAGGGATGAAAACTACACTATATCCAGAAAGTACAGAGCGGTTCCATGAACCATGTTGCCCTACGAATACTCCATTTTTGTATTGCTTCGGAAATGTATCTCCATCATAAAATGTTAATCCAAGAGAGGCTGTATGAGGGCCCACAGAAACATCTGGAATGATTGATTTTGCGACAAGTTCTGGTGCTTTTCCTTTTAATCTTGGATCTTCTATTGAACCATAGTAAGAATAGGGCCATCCATAAAACCCACCTTTTTTTACACTTGTAACATAATCTGGCACTAGATTATCACCTATTTCGTCACGCTCGTTTACCGCTGTCCATAATTCGCCATTAGCAGGATTCCAATTCATACCTACAGGGTTTCTAAGTCCGCTGGCATAAATTATTTCGTTCTCCCCGTTTAGATCAACTTCTAATATATTAGCACGTCTTATTTCTTCTTCCATTCCATATTCGCCCACATTACTAGCAGAACCTACAGAAATATAGATTTTATCCTGTGCTTCATTTGTAATAATATTACGTGTCCAGTGATGATTATATCCTCCAGCTGGCAGTGTGACTATTTTTTTTCCTTCATTTGACTTTAAAGAAGTTTGACCACTTTTATAAGGATATTTATAAAGTCCATCTGTGTTAGCTACATAAAAATAATTATCAATGATTAACATACCTAATGGCTGTTTTAAATCACTTAAAAAAGTTTTGCGAACATCAATGGTGCCATCATTATTTTCATCTCGTAACAAGGTAATTAGATCTGCACTATCTTTAGTGTTTGCTTCAGAAACAAACATGTCTCCATTTGGACCTATGTAAGTCCAGCGTGGGTTATTAAAACCATCGGCAAGTTTAGTAACAGTAAATCCTTCTGGAGCTACTGGCATATTACCTTCTGGCCAATCTACAAGTTTGGTTTGATTTCTAACAGATTCTGTTTCGTAGGGTTTTGGTAAGATTAAAGGTCCAATGGCTGTCTGTACAGTATCCGCAGGTTTTTGAGAAATCATCTCTTTCTCCTCGTCAGAAACTTTCATCTCTTTCTCTTGTTTGGTCTTACAGGCTACGATAGAAATCATTAAAAGAATGACAACTATAAAGTTAGATTTTTTCATATCAATGGTTTTAAATCAAAGTTAACAGATTCATAATGAAGTTACTTGTCTAAACTGTTTCTTATAATAATCTTAACATTAATAGTTAAAAAAAACATATTGATGAATAGTTTTTTTTAAATAAAAATGCCCGCTAAAAATAGTGGGCGTTCAATAAATTTGATAGGAACTATTACAAATTATAAGTTATACTTATTTATTTTTTTGTCATTTTAAATGTTTTGCTTACTTCTTCAATTAAAATAGTACAGAAATAAACTCCGCTAGTTTCAGGAAATGAAAGTTCAATATTTTTTTCCTGCTGAAATATATTATTAAACACAACTTGACCTACTGTATTATATATTGTGACATCCACATCATTTAAATGTTCTGGTAGTGCTACTGTAAAATTTCCATTAGTAGGGTTTGGGTAGGCTAAAATTTCCGAAGAAAAAATTATAGTATCAATAGTGCCTAATATTAGGTTGTTGAATTTTATGACAAAGGCGTCTGCATCTCCATTTGAAGTAACACTGTTAATCCCGGCTCTTGGCTGAAAATCTACTGTTAGCCTTAAAGTACCACCCAGAATTACGGCGTCTTGATTATCGACCGCTACAGAGACCCCAGCATCTACAGCAGATCCACCCATGTTAAATGCACTTAAAAAATTCCCGTTGCTATCTAAATTTAATAAAAAAGCATCTTTATGGCCATTTGATGTAAGGTTAAATGTATTCTGCCCAGGATCAAAATCAATCGTTTCTTGAAATTGTCCAGAAATAAGAATGTCATTTTCACTATTCAAAGTAATGGACCAGCTTCGGTCGTGAGAGATGGGGTTCCCAAAATTGTAAGCCCAGATAAATTGTCCATCGGTATTTAATTTTGTAAAAAAAATCTTGGTCACCATTAGATGTAATGTTTGAAATTCCATTGCTAGGATCCATATCCATTGTTTCATAAAAGCTATCCGTTACATAAATATCATCATTTGTATCCAAAATCATAGATGTATATCCTATGAGATTATCGTTTCCAAAATTTACAGCCCAAAGTAATTGATTGTTAAGGTCATATTTAGCGATAAAAAAATCGTTCTGACCGCTACTCGTGAGTTCAAAAGTAGCCACTTCCACCTACCGTATTTAGCCAAGCAACATCTTGGACATTTAATAATAATGAAGTGAAAAACATGAATATTAGTAATTATATCTTATTCATAGCAACTTTTTTTATGGGTTCTTTCTCTATAGTCTGAAAAAGAAAAAAAGGTTGCGTTTAATGTTTTTGTTTTACATTATTAATAATGTTGTTATTTGAAGCTATCATTTAATTAAATATCAATTTTAAAATTCTATGTTAATTAAATGCAACATGAAAGCGCTTTATCATATAGTTCAACTGTATTAAATAAATACCTACTATTGGGTATTTTGTATTTTTTATTGATGTCCTAATTTTGATCAAACTAAAATTTATACTTATGAAATATTTTAAAATTACTATTTGTACGTTTTTAATTGGTCTACTATTTAGTTCCTGTGAAAAAGATGAGATTGGAGATTTCTATATTGGTATTACAAATACTTACGATTTTTCTATAGCAATATCAATGGACGGGGTCGATTTGAGTAGAGTAGAATTATCACCTGGACAAAGTTCTTATGGAAATGCAGCACCCGGTACCTATACGGTTTCAGCTCGTGTAACTGGGGATGACCCAAATAACGAGTTTCCATCAAATGCATCAGTAACTAAAAATTTTATTGAGGATGGTAATTATGGGTGGATTGCTGGAGAGCCTGATGTTGAATATTTTGGTAATGTAAATGAACCTTCTGATCCAGTAGATCCAAACAGTGGCGGAAATGGTTCTGGCGGAAATGGTGGTAATGGTTCTGGTGGAAACGGTGGTAATGGCGGTGGCGCTAATTGCGATAATTTAAATTATAATGGCCCTACCGAAGGACAAATAATGCAATTTTGTCAAGCAGCTCAACTTTACGAATGTTTAGGTGCAACGACTGAGCAAGATTATGTTTGCGATGTTATTGCAAGCTATGGCGCAAGTTGTCCTTATTGTAATTAAAAAATAAACTATATAAAATTAAAAAAGCGCTTCCCAATAAAAGGAAGCGCTTTTTGTATTAAAATTCTGAGTTACTAATTTTAAATAAATTAGTCTCTCTTTCTGTCATCTCTTCTAGGTCCACGATTATCTCTACCACGGTTGTTGTCACGACTGCCACGATCTTCTCTTGGCTTTGGTGCAACGTAACCTTCAGGCTTAGGTAAAATTGCTTTTCTAGAAACTTTTTCTTTACGAGTGCGTTTGTCAATCCCAAAATATTTTACATCAAACACATCGCCCATGATTACAACATCGCTAACGTTTTCTGTACGTTCCCAAGCTAATTCAGATACGTGCAATAATACTTCGTTTCCTGGTGCTTCCATATATTCCACAACAGCACCAAAATCTAACATCTTGATTACTTTTACTTCATAAACAGAACCAACTTCAGGCTTAAACGTGATAGAATCAATCTTCGCTAAGACTGCGTCAATTCCTTCTTGTCCTGTTCCTAAAATTTCAACAATTCCTTCTTCAGTTTCTGGATCTTCATTGATAACAATTGTTGTTCCAGTTTCTTTTTGAAGTTCTTGGATTACTTTTCCTCCAGGTCCAATTAAAGCACCAATAAATTCATTTGCAATACGTACAGTTACCATCTTAGGAGCGTAATCTTTTACATCTGCTCTAGGAGTAGCAATAGTGTCTGTCAATTTCTCTAAGATATGTAAACGACCATCTCTTGCTTGTTGTAATGCGCTAACAAGTATTTCATAGCTTAATCCTTTTACTTTAATATCCATCTGGCAAGCTGTAATACCATCTGCTGTTCCAGTTACTTTAAAGTCCATATCTCCTAAGTGATCTTCATCCCCTAAAATATCAGATAATACTGCATATTTTCCAGAGTCTGCATCAGAAATAAGCCCCATTGCAATACCAGAAACAGGCTTTGTTAATTGTACACCTGCATCCATCATTGCCATTGTTCCAGCACATACAGTTGCCATTGAAGAAGAACCGTTAGATTCTAAAACTTCACTAACAACACGTACCGTATAAGGACAATTATCTGGCACCATACCTTTTAATCCACGTTGTGCTAAGTTACCGTGTCCTACTTCTCTACGGGAAGTTCCACGAATTGGTCTTGCTTCACCAGTACAGAAAGGAGGGAAATTATAATGAAGATAGAAATTCTCTTCACCTTCATAAGATGGCATGTCTATTTTATTTGCATCTCTAGAGGTACCTAATGTAACAGTTGCTAATGCTTGAGTTTCTCCACGTGTAAAAATTGCAGAACCGTGAACAGATGGTAAATAATCTGTCTCACACCATATAGGGCGAATATCAACAGTTTTTCGACCATCTAAACGTAAACCTTCATTTAGGGTTAAGTCTCTAATTGCTGCCTTCTCTGCGGCGCGGTAATATTTAGAAACTAAACCACCGTAATCCTCTAACTCCTCTTCAGAGAAAGTAGCTTTAATATCTTCTTTGATCTCACTAAAAGCAGTACTACGCTCATGTTTTGAAGAACCAGCTTTTGCAATAGCATAAACTTTATCATACGCCATATCGTGTACCTTTTTCTTAAGATCTGCATCTTCTCTTTCTGCAGGATATTCACGAGTTTCTTTCTTTCCAAAAGCCTCAGCTAACCTAAGTTGTGCCTCACATTGTATTTTAATGTGGTCATGAGCAAACTTAATAGCATCTGCCATTTCTTCTTCACTAATTTCATCCATTTCACCTTCTACCATCATCACACTATCTGCAGATGCTCCAATCATCATATCGATGTCAGATTCTTCAAGTTGTGCTCTTGTTGGGTTGATGATAAATTCGCCATTTACGCGTCCTACTCTTGCTTCAGAGATAGCACACTCAAAAGGAAAATCTGATAATTGGATTGCTGCAGAAGCCGCAAGACCTGCCATAGCATCTGGCATAACGTCTTCATCATGAGACATTAACTGGATCATCACTTGAGTTTCAGAGTGGTAATCTTTTGGGAATAATGGACGTAATACACGATCCACTAAGCGCATTGTTAAAACTTCACCATCACTTGGTCGAGCTTCTCTTTTAAAGAAACCACCTGGGTAACGTCCTGCTGCTGCAAATTTTTCACGGTAATCCACCGTTAATGGTAAGAAATCTAAGTCTTTTTGTTCGTAGTTAGAAACTACAGTACAAAGTAACATACATTTTCCAGACTGCACTACTACAGATCCGTGCGCCTGTTTTGCTAATTTTCCAGTTTCGATAGAAATTTCTCTACCGTCACCAAGGTCAATGACCTCTTTAAATACTTTAGGTATCATACTTTTCATATTTGATGCGCACCCGCGCATCGTTAATTTGGTCAAGGTTTGACTTTCAAACCAAGTGTTGTTGTGTTGTGTGTGGTTTGACCAATGAAAAACTAAGGGTAGCCTTTTATGTATTTAATGAACGTATCGGGTTTTTAATTTATTCTCTTTCCCAAAGCAGAGATACTTAATCTTATTCCCCTAAAAAAATTGGGGTTAAAAAAAATAAGGAGCGCTTTGTGGGCGCTCCTTTATATATTATTTACGTAATCCTAATTCAGCAACGATTGCTCTGTAGCGTAAAATGTCTTTTTTCATTAGATAGTCTAATAAAGAACGACGCTTACCTACTAGTTTTACTAGAGAACGCTCTGTGTTGTAATCCTTGTGATTTCTTTTAAGGTGACCAGTAAGGTGCTCAATTCTGTAAGTAAATAAAGCAATTTGTCCTTCTGCTGTTCCTGTGTCTGTTGCAGATTTTCCGTGCTTTGCGAAAATCTCTGACTTCTCTTTTGGGTCTAAATACATGCTAATATTGTTGTAAATGATTTTTATGTATGAATGGCGTCTATCGCAATTCGGGTGCAAAAATAAGCAATACTTTTATATTTCAAACATTTAGTTAAAGATATTCAAGTATTGATGAATAAAAATTTCAGCAAGTATTATACGTAAATTAAGCTTTTTAACGTTGTAATAGTCTCAATAAAGAACCTTTTAAAACCATATTATGAAAATCACACAGTTTGCATATGTAGCAATGTTTTGTTTTGCACTTGTTTTTACAAGTTGCGAAAAAGATGAAGATCAAGAAACCGAAACACAATTCAATTTTTCGGCCGAAGACAATTTGAGGGCAGCTCAAGCGGATAATGCCACAGATGGGGCACTCAATATTGTTGAAAATGGCTATGTTGAAGCAGAAGAGGGGAGAAGCCAAATAAATTCTTTCTTCAATGAATGCGCTATTATTACCATACAGCCCAATGGAAACGGAGGAAGTATTGTTATAGATTTTGGCGAAGGTTGCCAGCTCAATAACAGTTCTATTGTTAGCGGAATCATCAACATGGACTACGGCGCCATCGTTGGCGGTACACGCACTATCAATTATCAATTTGAAAATTTTATCTACAATAGTAATAGTGTTACCGGTGGTGGCGAAATACTACGTGAAATTGCCAACAACAACGGAAATCCTCAATCTACCATAAACGAATCCATCGTAATTGGCTTTCCAAACACAAGTGTTACGGCGACGCGTACGGGATTGAGAGTTGCAGAATGGGTAGCGGGAGTTGGCAGTGGTACTTGGCAAGACAATGTTTATAACATTACGGGCAACTGGGATACACAATTGACAAACGGATTTAACCGAAGCGGGCTCGTAACCGAAAAACTAGTACGCAAATTGAGCTGTTCCTATCTTGTTAGTGGATTGTTAGAAGTAACTCAAAATAACTTTACGGGAGTCATAAACTGGGGAGCGGGTGAGTGCGATAACTTGGCAACACTGGAAGTCAATGGTCAAGTGTATGATATTGTCTTATAATTTTTGCTGCTGAAATTTTAAGGAATTAAAAAATCCGCTGTTATTGGAACAGCGGATTTTTTTGATTATTATGCATTAGCATTAAGCAGTCATGTGTCTTACGGGTCTGTTTAATACAAGGTCTAAGTATAAATTTACTTTTTGTTTTAAGTCTTTACGATGCGAGATAAAATCTAAGAAACCATGTTCAAGTACAAACTCTGCGGTTTGAAAACCTTCTGGTAATTCTTTTCCTGTAGTATCACGTACTACACGTGGGCCTGCAAAACCAATTAATGCACCTGGCTCACTTATGTTAATGTCACCAAGCATAGCGAATGATGCGGTTGTACCTCCTGTTGTAGGGTCTGTACATAATGACACGTAAGGAATTCCAGCATCTGCTAATTGTGCTAATTTTGAACTTGTCTTTGCTAATTGCATTAATGAAAGTGCAGCTTCCATCATACGGGCGCCACCACTTTTGCTTATTAATAAAAAAGGAATGTTTTTCTTTAGGGAATAATCTGCAGCACGAGCAATTTTTTCACCTACAACACTACCCATAGAACCACCAATAAAACTAAAATCCATACAAGCAACAACTAGATCTGCTCCGTTTGATTTTCCTACTGCCGTGCGTACGGCATCTTTTAATCCCGTTTTTGCTTGAGCATCTTTAAGACGGTCTACGTATTTTTTCTTATCCTCAAATTCTAGAGGATCTTTAGAAGTAAGATTTTTGTCTAATTCTTTAAACTTATTATTATCAAAGAAAATTTCAAAGTACTCCTTACTGCCTACTCTTACGTGATACCCATCTTCTGGGCTTACGTAAAAGTTTTTTTCTAGCTCGTCTGCATCAACTACTTTTCCAGTAGGTGATTTATACCAAAGCCCTTTAGGAATATCCTTTTTTTCTTCTGTTGGGGTGCTAATACCTTTTTTTGTTCTTTTAAACCAAGACATATTTTATTCGGTTAGGGGAGTTTTAAAATACTCCAATTATAATGTATTTACGTTGTTCAAGTCTTCAAAAGCTTTTTTCAATCTAGCTTTAAACGTGATTTCACCTTCGCGAAGCCACTTTCTTGGGTCGTAATATTTTTTATTTGGTAATTCTTCGCCATCAGGGTTTCCTATTTGAGTCATCAAATACTCTTTATTGGCAAGTACATAATCGCGTACGCCTTCAGTATAAGCAAATTGTAAATCTGTATCGATATTCATTTTTACAACTCCGTACCCTATTGCTTCTCTAATTTCTTCAACCGTAGATCCACTACCACCATGGAAAACAAAATCTACAGGATTGTGCCCTGTATTAAATTTTTTCTGAACAAACTCCTGTGAGTTTTTCAAAATCTTTGGAGTTAATTTTACATTACCAGGCTTATAAACACCGTGCACATTTCCAAAGGCTGCAGCAATTGTAAACTGGTCGCTTACTTTCATTAATTCCTCATAGGCATAAGCTACTTCTTCTGGTTGTGTATATAACTTAGACACATCAACATCACTGTTGTCAACACCATCTTCTTCACCTCCAGTAATACCTAATTCAATCTCTAAAGTCATCCCTATTTTGCTCATGCGAGCAAGATACTTTTTACAGATTTCAATGTTCTCTTCAATTGGCTCCTCACTTAAATCAATCATGTGCGAGCTGTATAGTGGTTTGCCTGTCTCTTTAAAAAACTGCTCTCCTGCATCTAACAAACCGTCAATCCAAGGTAATAATTTTTTTGCACAATGATCTGTGTGGAGTATAACAGTTGCGCCGTAAATTTCTGCCATTTGATGTACATGCTTTGCCCCAGCTACACCTCCCGCTATTGCTGCTCGCTCTCCATCATTATTTAAACCTTTTCCAGCATTAAATAAACATCCGCCATTAGAAAACTGAATATTAACTGGCGCGTTTAATTCTGCAGCCGTTTCCATAACAGCATTTACACTGCTAGAACTTACTACATTAACAGCAGGCATTGCAAATCCTTTTTCCTTTGCATAGGCATGTATTGCTTGAATTTCTTTTCCAGTGGCAACTCCGGCCTTTATATTGTGACTCATATTGTTGTTTAAATTTGGGTGTAAAAATAACGATTTTAGTCCTACGATTTACGATATAGGATTGTAGTTTTCAACCATCCTAGTTTTAGATTAAAAAATCCAGTGATTAGCATAGAATTATTAAAATAATAATTATGCGTTTAATGTTTTATAATAATTTTGTTTTCTTCGGAAATGTGCCTAAAATGTTACTGACTAAATTTTATTAAATAGAAGAGTAATAAAACAGGTTAAATTTCAGAAGGAATAATACTTAATAAAATTTATTAGAAAGGGTAATTAATCCCAATGTTATAAACAGCATTGTTAAAATTGTACTCCTTAAACCAGCGTTCACCCTCAGGAAGTGCTGGGTTGTGAGTTTTAAAACCAGTGTCTAACCTAAAGACGAAAAAGCCAAAATCATAACGAATACCCAATCCGCTTGCAATAGCAATTTCTTTCAAATCTGCAAGACCACTAAAACGCGATGCTTCATCTTCTACATTGTCCAGCGCGTTCCAAATGTTTCCTGCGTCTACAAAAAAGGCTCCTTTAAATGCGCCTAAAATAGTAAATCGATATTCTGCATTAAATGCAAGTTTAAAATTAGCTTCATTAAAATCAAAAATGCTTCCGCTGCTTCCAGGGCCTAAGTCATAAGGGCGCCATCCTCTGTTATCATTAGCGCCACCAGCAAAATAACTACGGGTAAATGGTATGCTATTACTGTTGCCGTAAGGGATTGCAATCCCTCCAAAACCTCTTACTGCAAATACATTTTGCCCAGCAAGTTCCCAGTGTTTTATAAATTCGGCTTCAACTTTACCATATTGAGAAAATACAACGCCACCGGTTTCAAAATTACCATCTTCATTTTTTTCAAGTCCAGCAATATTTGATATTCCCGCTAGTACGTTGCCGGCACTTTCAATTTTCCATCTAAATCTAGAAAAATTCTTATCAAATATATTGTCTCTCGTGTCTCTTGTCCACACAAAATTTGTTGTAAAGATAAGATTGTCCTCTGTTAATCTATTGCCTCTTTCAATAACGCTTAAAAGTATATCGCTGTTGTCTGGGGAGAGGGTGTAAGGGCTTTCTGGGGCTGTTGTAGTTTGTAAAAAACTATTAATGCCATTAGGTATATTTAATACTATATCATTGTCTTCGTCAAGGGTGTAAAAATCTGGGTTAATGATTCCAGGGTCTGCAGCTTCAATATCTCTTGCTATTTCGTTAACTTGATCAAATGAGTTGCGATAGACATTGAAAAAATTATCTGTATTTAAATTACGTACATAGGATACATTAACAAGGTCAAGACTATTTTCTCTAATTTTTGATGGTTTCCAATTATAATTAAAAATAGCACTTAAATTTTGACGGTCAAGGCCTATGTTATTTTGTGCGTTAAACCCTATGCTTATATTTGTTCTTGGCCCCATATATTTAGGGATAATCTTGTTTGTGTTTATAGGAAATAGAAAACGCGGAAAAGATAGTTTAGCATCAACACCAAATTCTGAAATATTAAAAAAACTTTCATCATCTGCGGCATCTTTTGAAGAACCTACTGAGCCACTTCCAGTAATTTGTAGAGTTTCGGCACCTCTAAAAATATTTCTTAGCAGGAGTGAACCGCTGCCACCAATACCTATTTGTTGTATGGTAGAAGTATAAGCGTCAAAACTAGCATTGAGAGTTGCTTTTTTTCTAGGTGTTAAAAATATAGTACTTATTAAACCAGTTTTTGTGGAATCTCTAGGGTCTTCTTGGTAAGATAGATTAGGGTATTTAAAAATACGTAAATCACTAATTTGATTATAAGTAAGTGTACGGTCAATGTCTTTAAAAGTTTTATTAGGTGTTATTGAAATAGCATCTGTAATTGCTTTAGGGCGATACCGCATTTTTTCATAACTGTACAATGTGTATCCTTTAAATTCAATAGAATCTGAAAATTTTTTCCCTTGGTTTGCAAAAGTATAATCTGTGATAATTTTAACTTCGTTTACTTTATGTACTTTAAAGGGCTCTGTGTAGCTAGAGTCTCCTACTTCAATTTTACGGTCAGGAATTATATAGGTCATGTTTGCCTTATGCCCTGTATTCACTGTGTCTCCTTCAAAACTTATATACTCACGGTCAAAATAGTAAAGACCAGAATTACGCATTTGTATATTGATACGCTCTCGTTCATTTTCAAAGTCTGAAGCCTCATATTGCTTCCCTTTTTTTACAAACGCTTTTGATTTTGTCATTTGAAAAATAGAATCAACAACAGGAGAGCTAATCCTCTCTTGAAGACTATCAACAATATACGGCATGTGCCTTGTTACATTAAAAGTGATAGCAGCACGCTTTGCTTTACTAGAGTCTGACACTATTTTATACTCTGCCTCTGTATTAAACCACCCTCTTTTTGCATACCATGATTTAACACGTTGAAGTGATTTCTCAGTCTTTTCCTTTTCAATAATTACAGGTGCATCCCCAGATTTTAATAGCCATTCATTAAAACCTACATATGTGTTTCCTAACTCATCGACTTGCTTTTTTGATAAAAAGCGCACAAGTCGTTCTTCTCGTTTAGGTTTTTTATGCAGCCATTTGTAATATGTTGAATCTGCCTCTTGGTCTGCCATATTGTAAATATGCAATCCCACGGGGATTCCAATGATGGGTAGCGTTGTATTTGGCCGTTGAACAAACTGGCTTTCTACACCTAGATCACTTATCTTTTCACCGTCAACAATGATTGTATTTTCAGTAAGCAAAAACTTATCATCTGGAACGTGTTTTACCGCATTACACGATAGTACTAACGCTACAAATACTAAAATTAATGATATTTTTGTGAGGCTTCTTTTCAAGAGGAAATTTTAATCAAGTTCAAAAATAGAGAAAATTGATAAGTAAAAGTCAAATTAAATTAATAACAAGTTTGAAGCAAAAAAAGTACCGTGCTATTGAAGGACTTTTTGTTGCAGAAGGTCCTAAGGTAATTGCCGAACTTATTGCTTCAAATATGGAATTACATAGTCATTTTTCTTCGGAAATAAATGCTGTTGAAAATGATAAGACTCATAAAATTACAGCGACCGAACTTAAAAAAATTAGTTTTCTTACTACGGCAAATAAATCATTGGCACTGTTTGAAATTCCACAAATTTCCGAAGTTAATAAAAGTGGATTGACCGTTGTTCTCGATGCTATTAGAGATCCTGGAAATCTAGGGACAATTATTAGACTTTGTGATTGGTTTGGCGTGGAACAATTAGTGTGTTCGCTAGATACGGTGGATTGCTATAATCCAAAAGTTATACAAGCAACGATGGGGTCTATTGCTCGGGTTAATGTTCATTATATTGATGTTTCAGCATTTATTAAAAATACAGAGCTCCCAGTATATGGGGGTGTGATGAATGGCAATAGTATTTACAATGAGGCATTACCTGCAGAT
This sequence comes from Patiriisocius marinistellae, assembly GCF_009014635.1. Lineage (GTDB taxonomy): Bacteria > Bacteroidota > Bacteroidia > Flavobacteriales > Flavobacteriaceae > Patiriisocius > Patiriisocius marinistellae. Next base: position 193,103 of record NZ_BKCF01000005.1, read on the forward strand.
GCAATTGTTGTTTTAGGAAATGAGGCAAATGGTATTTCAAAAGTTATTATGGAACAATTGACTCATAGAATTACGATACCGCAATTTGGAAAATCTCAAGAAACCGATAGTTTAAATGTAGCTACAGCTACGGCTGTTTTGTTGAGTGAATTTAGAAGGACTACTGGAATGTAAAATTGATAAAAACGCCTCTAGAGTTTAGTGAGCTTATGTTTGAAGTGTAATTGCTAAATGTGTCTGCATCTGGAACTAACTCATCACTCATTGCAAAAACACCACGAATTGAAGGGGTGAATTTAAAGAAGTATAGATAGAAATCTATTCCAAACCCTAGTTCGTAATAATTAGTATAGGTTGTAGTTCTAAATTGCCCTTGGGAATTGTCTTCAGGGTTTTTTTCATTACTGGAGAGGTTGAGTGATGTTGAAACTCCACCAACGATGAAAGGTTTCCAGTTATTTAGCCTTTTTGTTGAAAACTTAACAAGTAGTGGTACATGTATGTATGTAGATTTTACTTCTCTTAAAATATCTGCTTCTTCTGTAAATCCAGGAAACCTAAGATTACGTTGTGTAAAATAAAGTCCTGGTTCAAGACGTAGGTTAATATAGTTATTAATGCGCATATCTCCCACTAATCCTACATTAAAACCTGTTGATCCTTCTACAACAATATCAGTCTCTGCGTTGCTAAACTCATTGTTGTATTCAATTTTAAAATCATAACTATTAAAACCTAGAAAATATCCCCAAGTAAGGAATTGATTATCAAAAGTTTCAATATTTGCTAAACGTTCTCTGCTAAAAAGCTGTGCTTGTGCTGTTTGACCAAGCATTATAACGGCTATTACAATTAGTATTTTTTTCATAAATTATTTTGTAGCGCTGTAAATGGTGGCTACACCAAAAGTTTGGGGTTTGTGCTCCACTTGTATAAACCCAATTTTCTTCAAAATATTGTTGAGAACTTCACCGTGTGGAAATACAGAGGCACTTTCAGATAAATATTTATAGGCTACTTTATCTGAGCTAAATAGTTTACCTACTAATGGAAGTACATTTTTACTATAAATATGATAACCTTGCTTAAATGGAAACTTAGTAGGAACAGATGTTTCTAAAATGATAAACAAGCCACCCTTTTTTAAAACCCTTAAAATTTCGGAAAGGCCTTTTTCGAGATTTTCAAAATTACGAACTCCAAATGATACGGTAATCGCATCAAAACTATTGTCATCAAATGGCAAAGCTTCAGAATCTCCTTGAATAAATTCTATTTTATTTTGGAGCTTGGTGTCTTTTACCTTTATTCTTGCTTGTTCTAACATCCCGTTAGATAAATCAAGACCTACAATTCTTGTGGCTTTTGTTTCGTTAGCAAATTTTATTGCAAGGTCGCCTGTTCCTGTAGCAATGTCAAGAATGCTTTCTGGCTTAGTTGCCGCGATGGCTTTAACAACTTTTTTACGCCATTTAAGATCCATGCGTAAGGATATAACTCTGTTTAAGCCATCATAGTTTCCACTAATGGTATCAAACATTTGTTCTACCTGCTTCTTTTTATTAAGCTGAGAGTCTTTATAAGGCGTTATTTTTTTGTCTTCTTTCATTGCGGGTGCAAAGGTAGGTACTTTTTAGAATATTATTATACATTTTCAATGTCATTACTATGTGTTTCAAGTGTTAAAATAAATAGATCAATCAATAATTAAGTAGGTTAAGAGATACACGTTTTAAATTTTCAATACCTTTGCACCATTATTCGTAAGAACTTTCTATGAAAATTATAATCGCCGGTGCCGGTGAAGTGGGGTTTCATTTAGCTAAATTATTATCTTTTGAATCTCAAGATATTACATTAATTGATACAGACCGAGAATCATTAGCATATGCTGATACGCATCTTGACATTAGAGTTGTGCGCGGTGATGCAACTTCTATAAGAGTTTTAGAGGAGAGTAATATTCAAAGTATAGATTTAGTTATCGCTGTTACTTCTTCTGAAACTACTAATATTACAGTATGCGTTTTAGCAAAACAATTAGGCGCAAAAAAGACGATTGCTAGAATAAGTAATACCGAATTTATCGAAAGAAAAGATGAGGTAGGTTTTACAAAATTTGGAATTGACGAGCTCATCTCCCCAGAATCTTTAGCTGCAAACGAAATAGAACTACTACTTAATCAAAGTGCTTTTAATGACTCTTATGAATTTGAAGGCGGTGCTTTAACAATGATTGGGCTTAGTCTTTCTAGAACAAATGCATTTGTAGATAGAACTATAAAAGAAGTAGGGGCTATGTTTCCTAATTTAGAATATGCGCCAATTGCTATGCAACGTTTTGGGACACAATATACATTGATACCTCGTGGTGATACAAAGTTTAAAGAAGGTGATCAAGTATATTTTATTACAACAAAAGAAGGGTTGAACGAAATCTATACTATTATTGGTAAAGAGCGTAAAGAGATAAAAAATGTGATGATATTGGGCGGAGGTAACATTGGTTACAAAACAGCCAGAGACCTTTGTCATAATAAGTTTAAAGTTAAACTTATTGAGAATAATAAAGACAGAGCTTTTGAAGTAGCTGATGATATTCCTAGCTGTTTAGTGATTAATGGAGATGGCCGTAATGTTGATTTGCTCACCGAAGAAGATCTACAAGAAATGGATGCTTTTGTGAGTGTAACAGGAAATAGCGAAACAAATATTATGTCTTGCTTAGTAGCAAAAAGTAAAGGGGTGGGAAAAGCAATTGCTCTAGTTGAAAATATGGATTATTTTCAATTGTCTCACAGTATAGGTATTGATACTTTAATTAATAAAAAGTTATTAGCAGCAAATAATATTTTTAGATATATCCGCAAAGGAGAAGTTGTTGCGATGACTAAGCTAAATAATATGAATGCTGAGTTGCTTGAGTTTGTAGTAACATCAACATCAAAAGTAAGCGGAAAAAAAATAAAAGATATTGAAGTACCCCGCTCGGCTATAATTGGTGGAATCGTTCGTCAAGGCGAAGGTCTAATTCCACTTGGAGATTTTAAGATTGAAATAAATGATCGTGTGGTTGTTTGTTGTCTACCACAATCAATTAATAAAGTTGAAAAACTTTTTATATAATGCCTTTTTATAAAAAAGTAAATTATAAAATTATTACCCACCTCATGGGGCTCCTGCTTGCAGTAAATGGTGGTTTTATGTTGTTATCATCTTTAGTAAGTTTTTTCTATAAAGACGGCGTTTTTAAAGAGATGGTGTTTTCTGGAGTTTTGACAATGGTACTAGGAGGAGTGATTATGCTCTTGACTCGCAATCATAAAAAAGAAATCGTAAAAAGAGATGGTTATATTATTGTTTCTTTAGGTTGGGTCATTATGTCGCTTGCGGGAACAGCTCCTTATATTTTTACAGGTGCTATTCCCAGTTTTACAAATGCTTTTTTTGAAACAATGAGTGGGTACTCCACAACAGGCGCTTCTATTCTATCTGATATAGAAAGCCTACCAAAAGGTATTTTGTTTTGGAGAAGTATTACCCACTGGATAGGTGGGATGGGTATTATTGTTTTAGCCATTGCTATTTTACCATTATTGGGAATAGGAGGAATGCAACTATTTGCTGCTGAAGCACCAGGTCCTGGAGGAGATAAATTACACCCTCGAATTACTGATACGGCTAAGCGTCTATGGCTTATCTATGTAGGGTATACTATTGCAGAAACTATATTGCTTAAGTTAGCTGGGATGAGCTTTTTTGATGCGATTAATCATTCCTTAAGTACCTTGAGCACAGGAGGATTTTCAACTAAAAATAATAGTGTTGCATATTGGAATGACACACCTCTAATACAATATATTATAATCTTTTTTATGTTTTTAGCAGGAACTAATTTTGTACTTAGCTACTATGCGTTTAAAGGTAGATTTAGTAAAATATTTAGAGATGAAGAATTTAAAGTATATAGTATAGTTATAGTTGCATTGACTACTATTGCAGCTTGTTTAATATACTTAGATGTTGATATGACTGCTAGTTCTATCGCACATCCCATGCTATTGGGTCAATTTGAGAGTGGTCTTCGTCATGCTTTATTTCAGGTATTAGCTATTGTTACCACTACAGGTTTTGTTACAGCTGATTATGCTGTGTGGACCCCATTACTTACAATTTTCTTTTTCGGTTTAATGTTTTTAGGAGGTTCTTCAGGATCAACAGCAGGAGGAATTAAAATTGTGCGTCACTTAATTATGATTAAAAACGGACTCATGGAATTTAAACGCACATTACATCCTAATGCGATTATTCCAGTTCGTTATAATAATAAGTCTGTACAACAACCTATTGTTTTTAACATACTTGGTTTTTTTATATTATATATGCTCTCTTTTATTGTAGGGGTATTAGTATTCTCTGCGCTGGGCTTGGATTTTCAAACAGCACTCGGTGGCGCTGCCTCAACATTAGGAAACGTAGGTCCCGCGTTAGGTGATTTAGGACCGGTTAATAATTATGGAGAATTGCCGTCCGCAGCAAAATGGTGGGCTTCATTTTTAATGCTCATTGGTAGATTAGAGCTATTTACGGTTCTTATTTTATTTACACCCTTCTTTTGGAGAAATAGATAAACGCTACAATATATTAGTAGCAAAAAGTAAAGCTACTCAACATCTGTTATCATAATTTCTACACGTCTATCCTTAGTGTTGTTTTCTCCAGTGGGTTGTCTAAACGCCATTCCTTCATAGCGCATTCTTCTTCTTTCAATACCTTTTTTTCTTAGAAAATTGTAGAGTGCTTGAGCACGTGCTTCGCTTAAATTGTTTTTACCCGTTCGCACATTTATAAAATCGTTTCCTGGGCGTAGTGGGTCACCGCAGCATACATGGCCAATTAATTTAAATTTAATGTTAGCATTTTCTTTTAAAAAAATTGTCAATTTGTCAAGAGCATCTCTGCTTTCGTCCATAATGACATCTCTGTCTTGATAAAACATAATGCCTTCAAGCGTAATTTTATCACCCTTCTTTAAACTACTTGTAAAAGAAGGTTTTTTCTTAGGAACAATAATTGGCTCAATAATAATATCACCAGCTTCTGGAATATGATCTTTTTTGTAATGTACTAAAATATCAACTCGTCTATTTTTAGCTGCATCTGTATCGAGTTCACCGTAACCTTGCGAAGAGATAATAGTAAACTCCCGTAGCAGGGCAGTCACATTTGCCGCACGTTCATTAGAAAGTTTTAAATTATACTCTGGACTTCCCAAACTATTAGTATATCCTTTTATATGGATATCAAGTTCGTCCTTTTCTTCGGAAATATTAATGCCTTCAATAATCTGCAAATGTTGTGCACTTAGTCTAGCAGAATCATGCTCAAAATACAAAGAAAACTTTTGTTCCGTTTCTTGGCAAATTGCCAAAAGTGGAAATAATAAGAAGAATAGAAGATAAGTACGTTTCAATGCTAAAATTTTGATCCAACTATAAAAATATAAAAATTAAAATAGATGACATTTAGGCTCACATTTCCGAAGCTATTTTATCCTGTTATTGTAATTCCTTTTGCTAATTTTTTTGCTTTTTCTGTAACTTCATTAATGTCACCATCAAGCGAATCATAAGTGACAACAACTCCCATTCTTCGATAAGGGCGGGAGGTGGGTTTTCCAAAAATTCTAAAATCTGTTTTTGATGCTTCGGCTAAAGTTTCTAATCCTTCAAATTTAGGCATATCTGAATTTTTTGATGCAAGCAATACAGCACTCGCTCCTATGCGTTCTTGAGTGATTTCAGCAATTGGTAATCCTGTGATTGCACGAAGGTGTAATTCAAATTCATTAAAATTTTGAGTATTAGCTAGGGTAACCATTCCAGTATCATGAGGTCTTGGCGAAAGTTCAGAAAAATAAACGCCATCCTTACCTACAAAAAATTCAACTCCCCATATTCCATTACCTGTAAGTGAAGCTGTTACTTTAGCTGCCATGTCTTTAGCTGTTTGTAAATCTATGTCTTGCATGGCTGCTGGTTGCCAGCTTTCTTGATAATCACCTCTTTCTTGACGGTGTCCAATAGGAGGGCAAAAAAGCGTGTTACCGTTTTGTTGTGTGACAGTGAGTAGCGTAATTTCATAATCAAAGTTGATAAATGCTTCGACGATAACTTCGGCAACATCACCACGGGAGCCTTCTTGCGAGTAGTCCCAGGCCTTTTGAATGTCGCTTTCTGTTTTGATGGTGCTTTGGCCCTTTCCGCTGGAGGACATTAATGGTTTTACAACGCATGGCATTCCTATGATTTCTACAGCTGCTTTAAGCTCGTTAGATGAGGTTGCGTATTTATAAGGTGCGGTTTTAAGGCTGAGTTCTTTCGCTGCTAAATCTCTAATAGCCTTACGATTCATTGTATAATTTGCTGCTTTTGCAGAGGGTACAACTACATAGCCTTGCTTTTCGTATTCATAAAGCCTTTCTGTACGTATGGCTTCAATTTCAGGTACAATAAAGTCTGGTTTGTGCTTTTCAATAGTTGCGTCTAAGGCTTCGGCATCGAGCATATTAATAATCTCTTTTTCATGAGCAACTTGCATACCGGGTGCGTGGTCATAACTGTCCACGGCAATAATATAGTGTCCTAGTCGTTGTGCGGAGATTATAAATTCTTTTCCTAACTCACCAGATCCTAACAAAAGTATTTTAGCCATAATTTCGAAAAATTTTAAAGATGAAACAAAACTACTATTTTCAATGTATCTATCCTGTATAAGTAATAACTAAAAAAGCTCGTTGATTTATTTCAACGAGCTTTTTTATTGTAGTTACATTTCGGTATTAAGAAGTAAGTGCTTCTTTAATTTGTGCCATTGCTGTTGAAATGTCGTTTTCTGATGCTGCATACGAAATACGAATACAATTAGGGTCGCCAAAAGCCTCGCCAGTCACAGTTGCTACTTTTGCGTGCTCTAAAAGATAGAGTGAAAAATCTGTCGCATTACTAATTGTAGTGCCACGAAGGGTTTTGCCAAAGTAAGCGGCAATATCTGGAAATACATAAAATGCTCCTTCTGGCTCATTTGTTTTAATATCTGGAATTTCAGAAAGAAGTCCCAAAATAAGTGCTCTTCTATTTTTAAAAGCATCCACCATATATTGAATTTTGCTAGGTGGATTTTCTAACGCAACTATTGTTGCCTTTTGTGCAATACAGTTTGCACCACTAGTTACTTGACCTTGCATTTTATTACACGCACGTGCAATATATTCTGGAGCCCCAATAAAGCCTATTCTCCATCCAGTCATTGAAAATGCTTTAGATACTCCATTTACAGTAACTGTACGATCATACATATCATCAAATTGTGCCATAGATACATGGTCACCAATGAAATTGATATGTTCGTAAATTTCATCGCTTATTATGATGATTTTTGGGTATTTAACGAGTACATCTGCAAGTGCTCTCAACTCTTCTCTACTATAAACAGAGCCACTTGGATTACAAGGTGAACTGTAAATAATCATTTTAGTTTTTGGAGTAATTGCAGCCTCTAACTCTTGAGGAGTTACTTTAAAATCGTTATTAATTGACGTTTTAATTTCAACAGGTACACCACCAGCAACTTTGCTAATATCTCCATAACTTACCCAGAAAGGTGCGGGAAGTAATACTTCGTCGCCAGGGTTTAATAGTACTTGTGCTAAGTTGTATAATGATTGCTTTGCTCCGGTTGATACTACAATTTGAGATGGTTTATAATCCAGTCCATTATCACGCTTAAATTTTGTAATAATTGCTTCTTTTAAATCACCATAACCATCTACGGGAGTGTATGAGTGAAAATCATCGTTTACAGCTTTGATGGCAGCATCTTTGACAAATTCGGGAATTGTAAAATCTGGTTCCCCTAGGCTTAGTCCTATTATTTTTTCGCCAGCTTCTTTTAGTTCTCTGGCTTTTGCTGCCATTGCAAGTGTGGCAGAAGTTGCCATCTCGTTTATGCGGTTAGAAAGTTTGTTGTCCATGTTTTTAAGCGGAAAGAGCGGGATTCATTCCCATTTGCTTTAAATGATTAAAATGTGCAATTAGTGCTTTTCTTGTTGTCTTATATTCATTGTAAGGCAGATTGAATTCAATAGCTGTCTCACGAACTATTTTTGAAATTTTTGTATAATGTACATGGCTAATATGTGGAAAAATATGGTGCTCTACTTGATGATTTAAACCACCCGTAAACCAATTCATTACTTTGTTTTTTGTTCCAAAGTTTACTGTTGTAAATAATTGATGAATTGCCCATGTATTTTTCATAGTTCCAGAAGCGTCAGGTAATGGCATTGCAGCATCCTCCACGACATGTGCAAGTTGAAAAATGGTGCTTAAAATAACACCTGCTACATAGTGCATAATGAAGAAGCCAATTAAAATTTTCCACCATGCAATGTCAAAAAATAATAATGGTACTACTATCCACATTCCAAAATAGATTATTTTAGTGATTATTAAAATACTCCATTGTTTAGTGGGCTTCGGAAATTTACCAAAAGATAATTTTCTTTTTAAATATCTACTTGTCTGTTGAAAATCTGTTGTTAATGCCCAGTTGAAAGTAAGAAGACCATAAAGAAGAAAGCCATAATAATGCTGGAATTTATGCATTCTATTCCATTCTGCATGTTTAGAAAAACGAAGTACTCTTCCTGCTTCTAAGTCTTCGTCATGTCCATGAATGTTGGTATATGTATGGTGCAATACATTATGTTGTACTTGCCAGTTATATACATTTCCGGCTAGAATGTATATACTACTACCCATTATTTTATTAATCCATTTTTTTGAGGAATATGATCCATGATTTGCATCATGCATGACATTCATACCTATCCCAGCCATTCCTACTCCCATTAAAATGGTAAATAAGAGTTGCGCCCACGTTGGAAAATTAAGGGTTAATAATAAAAAATATGGGGTAAGGTAAATTGCAAACATTATCACCGTTTTTAGATGAAGTTTCCAGTTACCTGTGCGTTGTATGTTGTTCTCTTTAAAGTACGAGTTAACGCGCTTATTGAGCGTTCTAAAGAATTTTGCCGAATCTACTCTAGAAAATTTAAGTTGAGTCTCAGTCACGGTTCTGATTTTTAAAAGGTTTACACCTAAGTAGAAACATCAAAAATACATATCTATTGTTTAAAAGAAGTAATCATAATCATAAATTTATAATAGATGCATTACTTTTGTAACTTAAATTCATTTATGGAAGAATTATTAGCATACTTTCCGCATTTAAGCGATGTTCAAAAAGAACAATTTTCTCAATTGTCTACTTTATATAAAGATTGGAATTTGAAAATTAATGTGGTTTCTAGAAAAGACATTGATGAGTTATATGTTAGGCATGTACTTCATTCACTTGGAATTGCAAAGGTGCAGGAATTTATGCCTGGCGCAAAAATTTTAGATGTTGGTACTGGAGGGGGGTTTCCAGGTATTCCGTTAGCAATTTTATTTCCAGAAACAAAATTTCACCTAGTTGATAGTATAGGCAAGAAAATTAAAGTTGTTGAGGAAGTAAGGGATGGTCTAAAGCTAGAAAATGTTAAAGTGACTAATGCGCGTGTTGAGACTATTGATGAAAATTTTGACTTTATTGTAAGTAGAGCAGTAGCTCAAATGGAAACATTTAACCATTGGGTTAAAAGGAAAGTTGCTAAAAAAAGCAATCACGAATTATCTAACGGAATTTTGTATTTAAAAGGAGGCGATTTAACTGAAGAACTTGCAAATTTTCCTAAAGCGACTATTTATAAATTGTCTGAAATTTATAAAGAAGATTTTTTTGAAACAAAAACAGTTGTTCATTTGCCTTTAAAATATAAAGGATAAATTAAGACAGTTGTTTAAAGGTTAAGTTACATTTCTGAAGAAAAAAAACATTAAAAACCCTCGATGATTTCCATCGAGGGTTTTTAGGTATAACTAAGAATTTAATAATTATCTAGCGATTATAAACTTTTTAGTAGTGGTTGTTGTTCCGTTTGAAATTTTAACGAAATATGTTCCTGTTACTAATTGTGAAACATTTAATGCTTCATTTAACGATATATTTGACTTTATCATCATTACTTGACCAAGAATATTATATACTTCAACAGTTGATTTATCAACATTAGAAATATTTAATATTGTATTAGCTGGGTTAGGGTAAAGCGAAACTTCTGCTGTATTTAAATTGTCAATTCCTAAAATTCCATCTGTTGAAAAACTTCTTTTTTCGCCAAAGCCATATTGTCCAAAAGATAAAAAGGCAACAACTCCATTAGGGTCATAAAGTCTAACTCTTCTACCGCCATCACCGCCTGTATCTGTAATGTTAAAGGTGTAACAACCTTCGGTCAAAACAACATCGATTAGATTTGTAGTGTTGTTTTCAAAAGGCCCACCTTCCATAACTATAGTGTCATTAATATCTTTAATGTCGTAAAAAACCTCATCTCCATTATCATCTGTTAATATTTCTAATGTTAAGTTTCCAGCTGTATTAACTTCAATATTATCAAAAGATGTGTCGCCATCATTATTTGCATTATTTTCATCGTTTACTAACGAGATGTCAACTGAATTTGTAGATTGTACAGAAAACATAATCTCATCAAGTGTTATTTCTTCTTCTTGAAAGGTGGTAATTGAACCAGTATAAGTAAAAATTTGTGTATTACCACCATTTACTGAATACTCAATGTCTAAAGAAGTAATTGAATCTCCGCCTTCATTTCTTACAGAAATAGTAGGTGTGATTACCCCACTGTCACAGAAGTATTGATCGTCTATGTCATTTACAGTTCTTAAGCTCACATCATTTGCTAGTGGTAAGTTTGTATAAGTTGGTTTTCCACCAATTCCCGTAATTATTTCTTGGGTTGTTTCTGTCATAAATGCTACGAACTCTAATTCTGCTAAGTCAATAGCTACTCCATTATGGTCTGCAGGAATGTTATATACAAAAGTTTCATCAACAAGATTTGTCGCACTTGTTGTGGTGATTTCCATACCCCATTGACCTAATGGCATATCTATGAGTCTGTGATTGTGGTTATAGTTATTACCTGCCCCACCGCCGGTTTGCGGTCCAGTAGTGTTATTTTGTAATACAGCAAAGTTAAGCATGTTTGTTGCTACTGGGCTATTTGAAGTGTAATATCCTTCAATATGAACTGTCATTGTTCTTGCAGCTACATCAATTTCAGCTTCTACACCCATATTTAAATATGATGGTTCTTCTAGCCATGAGGCTCCGGTTGACGCCCAAGTAGTTCTGCTTTGTGCTGTTGCTCCAGAAGGAGAACCACTTTGTTGAATTCCAGGAAATGCATGGCGGTTAATAGTTCCAGCAGGATATCCAGCAAGCTGAGATTGATCAGCAATTAATTGTCCAAAAGGAGTTCTAAAATCTGGTTGGCCAGTACTTGGAATAGCAAATCCACCTGCGTGAATATTGATTAAAAAGATATTATCTGGATCAGTCGCTTTAAACGCATTTGCTCTTGCATGTCCATCAGGGCAAAATTGACATTTAATCCCTGTGAACTCTTCTAATATCACATTTTTATTTTCAGGAGAGGTCCCTACTATGGTTTGAGCGAACATTCCAGCAGACATCAGTAGAGCTGTTCCTAAAAGGTGTAATTTTTTTGACATTTTATTTTTTTTTAATTAAGTAAGTAATTTATTGAAATAAATGAAAATAGGCAAATTAATTGGTGTCAAATACTTTATGTTTTTTTGATTGAAGGTCTAGTGTTTTTGTAGGCTTAAGTTTTGGTTTTTAATTTAGTATATGGTTTTTTAAAAATTTTGTTAAGCTGTCGTTCCTCCAATAAAAATTCTAAATCAGAATAATAATTATGCATATTTCCGAAGAAAAATATTGTATAAAAAAAAAGCTCTCGATGATTTGTATCGAGAGCTTTTAAGATTAAAAAGAAAATAATTATCTAGCGATGATAAATTTCTTAGTTGTAATAGTTGTCCCGTTTGAAATTTTAACTAAATAAGTTCCAGTTACTAATTGAGATACATTTAATGCTTCATTTAATGATATATTTGACTTAGTCATCATTACTTGGCCAAGAATATTATAAATTTCAATAGTTGAATTATCAGCATTTGAAATGTTCAATTGTGTATTAGCAGGGTTAGGGTAGATAGTAATATTGCTTATATTGTTGTCACCAAGTCCTAATACTCCGTCAGCATTAAAATTTCTAGAATTTGTAGAAGTAAAATTTCCATCAAGATCTGCTAAGATGACACCGTTGAGGTCTTCAAGAAGAGCTCTACCACCTGGTACACCATCACCATAGCTATCTCTAAGTTCTAATTTAAAACAATCTTCTGTATCAAGTGCAATATTGAAAGTAACTGTACTGTTATTGTTTGCGGAAGTTAATGCTCCACTTTCAACAATATCTCCAGTAGAATTATAAATTCTGAAAGAAATTTCATTTGCATACTGGTCTGCTGTAATAGAAAGTGTTGAATTACCAGTTCCTAAAGCAGGTGCTGAAAATTCTGCTGTTAATTCATTGTTTGAATTATCATCATCATTTGCTATAGTAAATACAATTGTATTGTCTTCTGAAATAGTATATGCTGCCTCATCAATTTCGATAGTTTCGTATTGGAATGAAGTTAGATTCCCTGTGTATGTGTAAGTTTCTTGAGGGCCGCCATTAATTGTATAGTTAATATCTAAAGAGGTAATCGTAGTTGCACCTAGATTACGAATTTCGATAGTTGGAGTAATATCATTAGCATCACATGGAGCATCAATTTCCTCTACATTTAATAAGCTTACATCATTAGCAATAGCTACGTTTGTATATGTTGGAACTCCACCAATACCAGTGATTATTTCTTGATTAGTTTCTGTCATAAATGCAACAAATTCTAATTCAGTAATGTCTATGGCAACTCCATTATTGTCAGCTGGTATCGTGTAAGTAAATGTTTCATCTACAAAAGAATTTGCAGTAGTTGTTGTGATTTCCATACCCCATTGACCAAGTGGCATATCAATTAGTCTGTGGTTATGATTGTAGTTATTTCCTGCTCCACCACCTGTTTGTGGTCCTGTGGTGTTATTTTGTACAACTGCAAAATTAAGTTTATTTGTGCTTTCAGGACTGTCACCAGTGTAGTATCCTTCAATATGAACCGTCATAATATTTGTTGCCATATCGATTTCTGCTTCAACACCCATGTTTAAATATGATGGTTCGTTTAGCCAAGATGCTCCTGTTGTAGCCCAAGTTCCTCTTCCTTGAGCAGTTGCCCCAGCAGGTGAACCGTTTTGTTGTTGTCCTGGAAATGCATGGCGATTTATAGTTCCTGCTGGATACCCAGCAAGTTGAGATTGACTGGCAATTGCTTCGCCAAAAGGAGTTCTAAAGTCTGGTTGACCAGCACTTGGAATTGCAAATGAACCTGCATGAATATTGATTAAGAAAATATTATCTGGGTCTGTGGCTTTAAAAGCATTAGCTCTTGCATGCCCATCTGGACAAAATGTACATTTAATCCCTGTGAATTCTTCAAGAATCACATTTTTGTTTTCTGGAGCTGTTCCAACTATAGTTTGTGCAAACATTCCAGCAGACATTAATAAAGCTGTCCCTAAAAGGTGTAATTTTTTTGACATTGTATAATAGTTTTAAGTTAAATGAGTTACGAATATATGTAAATATCATTTTATTTAAGGATTTTTTAACACTAAAATCATAAGAAAAATCAATAGATAATCCTAGCTATTTAGTGGGTTAAGGCGTTAATTGTGAGTTTGATAGCGTTTTGCTGTAGAAGTTGTGTTATTCAAAAATAAGCGTGTAGTTTTTAATAGATTTGTCATATATTTACAAACTACTTAATTAATATAAAAAATAAAAGTTATGAAATTTAAACTACTGCTTTTTGGATTATTTGTTACATCTATATCTGTAAACGCTCAATTTACAGTTGCTGATGAGAATGGAAATCCTATTAATGATGGTGATGTTATTGCTGTGAACTCTAACGATCCATCAGTTGCAACAAAAGATTTTTTTGTTACTAATACAAGCACCGAAACTATATTTTCAACAGTTCAATATGTTTCGACAGATACACCAGCACCGTTTCAGTTATGTTATGGAGGAACGTGTTTTGACAATATTATAGTTGGTAATTCTTATCCTCCAGTAACTTCACCCCAAGTAATTGAAGCGGGTGCTACTACAGGACCAGGAAACCATTTTTTGTATACAGGTCAAGAAGTAACTTCGCCTGTAAACCATGTTTTTAGATTTTATCAAGTTGACGCAAGTGGTAATGAAACTGGTGAGGATATAACGATCACATACTTATATGACCCAAGCCTAGGAATAGGTGATAACCAGGTTTCTCTTTTTTCTCTGTCATCGACAATCGTAAATGATGAGTTGATTATAAATTCGAGAGAAAATTTGGACATTACTATTTATGACATGCGTGGGCGTGTAATTAAAAAGAAATCGAAATTAAAAAAGGGAACTAAGAGAATGTCAGTTGGTAATTTAGTGCCTCAACTATATATTGTTAAAGTTACCAATGAAAATGGACTTTCTCAAACTATACGTTTTGTAAAGCAATAAATCTTTATAAAAGATTTTAGAATTAACCCGTCACAGAAATGTTGCGGGTTTTTTTTTATATAATAAAACGATCTAATTATTTATTCGTTAAATAGTTTGAAAATTAGAATTAATCTTATGCTTAATTATGTTTTATTAATATAGCCTTCAAATTGTTTAAATGTAGCTTGTGATATAATATGATAATACTAATGAATACTAAATTAAGAGGTTTGATTTCAATAAAATTAATATTGAATACAAAATGATTTTATTATTTACAAATAGTATAACCTAGATGTCAATAACTGACCTAATGAAGTCAATTGGCTAGGTTATAATGAGGTTATAACCATTCTTGATATTAAATAATGGATTTATATGAGCATTATTATTTTGATTGGTCTCGTTAGGGTAACAAATTAAAAAGGCATCACTTAGTGATGCCTTTTTAATGTTATATAATATAATTTTAAAAAGAAATATTTAGACTAGCGCTAAGGCCATTGCTTTCAGGGACAACTCTACAAACTCCTCCTACACAAATGAGTCCTCCACGTTGACGACCGTAATTCATAGATAATCTAGTGCGGCCTTCAGTGTAACTACCTCCCACACTATAATAATGAATTTGTGATTCTTCGCCATCATAGCCTAATTCTCTGTAATTCCAATTATCGTACACATACATAGAAAACCTAGAGCTAAAGTTATATTCAACTACTGCTGCCATCCAATTCTCTCTATCTTGTTCAGTCCATAAATGTTGTACAACACCACGTATTGATTGCGAATTTTTTAATTTATATGTCCCTTCAATAACCGCGATTTGTGCTTGAATTTCTCCTTGTGTGCCAACAAATCCACCTTGAGAAATAGCTTTGTCAATATATACATTTTGATAAGTACCAACAGAGCTAAACTTAGGCGTCCATTTCTTTTTTATTTCAAAATTGAAATCACGGTAAAATCTACTTCCAGATCCAATAAACTTAGCTTCATAAAATCTATTCTCAACATTGTATTCTGCATCTAGACCTCCCCAATAAGAAAAGTTTGCTGCTATTTTTGTTCCATACTTTCCTCCTAAAGTACTTCCTTTCTTTATTGTGTAAAAAACATCTACTTGAGCACCTACTTCACCAGCACGTTGTTCTGCTTGTTCAATTACAAGCCCTGGTTGCGCATTGTAAACATATAAATTAGTCAATAAATAATCTTGTGTTTTTGATAGAGCAGGAATATAATTTACTACTTGATCATTAAATTGATTTCCTGCAGCTTGTCTGTCTGCATAAAAATTGAAGTTTTCTAATCTTCTAAAGGTACCATTGATTCCAAGTCCTTTTTGAGCATATCCAAGGTTTACCTGCATTGCAGTACCATCGTACAATTTTTCTGAAACTAATTCACCTTCAAAAAACAGAGCGTCTTTAGACTTAGTATCTACTTCAAGACCACCATAAACAGATCCTGCAACAAAATCAAGTCTTGCTCCAGCTATGCTTACATTACTAGGTAAAAAAGTTTGTGTACCTTGGTTTTGATATCTATTTACATAACTAGCACCAAACCTTAAATCAACAGCTTCAATTCCAAAAGCCGTACTTAAATCAACATTAGCATCCAACCCTTGGATTGTGGCTTCTGAAACTTCAAAACCTATACGTTGTTGGCCATATAGTGCAGTGAAATCTGAATATTCATTTATAGCATATTTAACACGAGCACCACGAATGCTATTGTTAATCCCTAACTGTCTGTCTTCCCATGATCGAAGTGCAAGACCACTTCCAAACTGCTCATAAAAATATCCTCCAGTGACATCTAGTTTGTCAGCTTTATAATTTAAATAATATGTACCAATTCCGTTTCCATTTTCATAGACTGGAGAGTATCCTAATAGTGCATCTGGTAGATAAGCTTCATATTGTATTCCAGCGGTAAATTTTCCAAGAGAATAATTAAGTTGGAAATAATTGTTAGCTCTTAAATTGTCTTCTGGAGCTACAAAGTTAATTCCGTCATCATCTAGGAGCCATTGTGCATTTGATTCAAAGCCTCCAAAAAAATACCCACCTTCTTGGGCAAATGAAGAAAATATTGTGCAGATTAGTGCGGCGGTTAGGAGTAATTTTTTCATTAATATAATTGTTTGGTTGATTTTGTTTTCCTTTGTTATTCCTAGTGGTTATCTAGGGAAATGGAGGTCTGTAAAAGTTAAATGTTAGGTCTAAAAATAAACACTTATTTTCAAACCTAACATTTTTTGTTGTGATAACTTATTTGCTTTGCGCGTTATCTAATTACTTTTTTGAATACTTTTTTACGTACTCATATAATTCATCTTCAGCACCTGGGCTATATCCAGAATGTCTGTAAACTATCTTATTATCTTTGATAAGCACAGTAAGTGGAACAGTCGCTGCCCCCAATGCTCTCTTTAAATCATTGTTGGTGTCAAGTAAAATCTCATAATCCCAGCCTTTACCGTTAATTAATGGTTTTACTCTTTTTACAGTACGACTGTCATCGACAGATACAGCGATTAATGAAACACCAGTCTCCTCTTGCCAATCTGAATATACATCGCTAATAGCATCTAGTTCTTTAATGCAAGGAACACACCATGTAGCCCAAAGAGAAACAATAGTAATGTCGCTTTTCTCTGCAGCATTTTGAATAGTGGTTGAATCTCCATCAATAGTTTCAAGAGATACTGCAGGTAATTTTTCTTGAGAAATTCCAGCAAATGAAACAACGAGTGCTAAAGTGAATAATATTTTTTTCATAATTGACGTTTTTGAATTTTTTAATATTAGCAATAATAGTTAAATTTATTGTAAATTTTACCATGGTTGTTTGAGAATTAAAAAACTTGTTAGCCTACTAAAACACTATGGTAGTTGAGAATACAATATTAATTTGTTATCATTGCATTAACAATTAAAATGCCAAACATGAAAAAGATAAAAAATATATTATGGGTTGCAATAGCCGTGTTTACAATTTCTTCTTGTAGTAAATCTGAAGAAAATGTTTCACTTACTCAAGAGACGGTGGAAATAACTGTAGAGAATTTTGTAAGGAAAGCATCTCTACGAAATCAAGAAATTCCATTTACGCTTACAAATGAAGCCGGAGACAATATTAATGACATAGCCACATTTTATGTAAATGGAGAAGCAATAGACGGAGCTGTGTTCTCCTCTGCCGAAGTAGGAGCTTTTGAAGTCTATGCTGAGTACGAAGAAAATGGCGCGCCTGTTAGCACCACTCCTGAAACTTTTGAAGTAATTATCCCAAAAAGAAAAGTTGTTCTAGAAGATTACACAGGGACTTGGTGTGGTTTTTGTCCAAGAGTTGCTGAAGCTATAGAAAAAGCCTTAGATGAAACAGATCATCTTGCTGTAGTTGCAATACATGAAGGTGTAAATAGTGACCCAGACCCAATGGATTTTATTGACATGCCTATTTTAAGAGATGCATTTTTTGAGCCTGGAGCAGGGCTTCCTCAAGCGCGTATTGATAGAACTACCGTCTGGTCAAACCCACAGCCTATTGATGATATCGTTGCTGTTGCTGGCGAACAAACTAATGTTGCTTTATCAATTAATTCTACATTAAATGGCGATCAACTCATTACTGAAATAAACGTAGTTTCAGAAGATGGAATTGTTGACGGAGATAAAATAGTAGTTTACCTCTTAGAAAGTGGAATTGTTTACAAGCAGACTAATTATTATAATACTGATACTAACAGCATCTATTTTGGTAGAGGAGATCCTATTTTAGATTTTGTTCATAATGACGCATTGAGAATTTCAATGTCTCAAGTGTTAGGTGATGATGTTACCCCAACAGGGGCTTTAGAGGAATTTAGTAAAACATATAATACCACAATCCCTGCAGATTATAACACTGCAAATTTATCTATTGTAGCTATGTTAGTTAGAGAAGATAATTCTGCCAGAAACGCACAGCATGCACATATTCAAGAGAATAAATCTTACGAATAAAGAGTACATTACATTCATGCTTTAATACACAACTAATGTTTAAAAGGCTGCCTAATATAGGTGGCCTTTTTTATGCTTCGGAAATATTAAGGCTAGAAGTTTTCAAGCACTGTTTATAAGTATTTTTTTTAATAATAAAGACTTTTTACAACCTTATAAATCAAAACCTATAAGGCGTAATCCTTATAAAATTTTATCAAAATTAACCGAATAAAAAAAGCCACATCAATTAAAAATTAATGTGGCTTTAAATAAATTATTTTCAATCTTTAAAATTTCCGAAGAATTTTAAAAACTATCCTAAAAATGGATATTTATAATCTGTTGGAGTTACAAAAGTTTCTTTTATCATTCGTGGAGAAATCCATCGCAATAAGTTTAGTTTACTTCCTGCTTTGTCATTTGTTCCACTCGCTCTAGCACCACCAAATGGTTGTTGACCTACAACTGCACCAGTAGGTTTATCATTTACGTAAAAGTTACCCGCTGCATTTTTTAATGCTTTGATGGCAACTTCAAGTTCATAACGGTCTTCACTAAATACTGCTCCAGTAAGTGCGTATTCACTAGTGTTGTCAACAAGTTCAAGTGTTTCTTCCCATTTTTTGTCTTCAAAAACATAAATGGTAACAACAGGGCCAAAAAGCTCTGTAGACATTGTAGTGTAATTAGGGTCTTTTGTTACAATTACTGTAGGCTCAATAAAATAACCTTCGCTCTTGTCATAATTTCCTCCTACAATAATATTAGCTTTTTTGTCCTTTTTAGCTTGGTCAATGTAACTAGCTAATTTGTCAAAACTTCCTTCGTGGATTACAGCGGTAATAAAATTACCCATATCTTCAGGAGATCCCATTTTAAAAGAATTTACATCTGCAATTAGGTATTTTTCCACTTTTTCCCAAATGCTTTCTGAAATATAACAACGGCTCGCCGCACTACATTTTTGTCCTTGGAATTCAAAAGCTCCACGAGCAATCGCAGTTGCAACTTGTTGCGGATTTGCAGTTTTGTGCGCAACTATAAAATCTTTTCCACCTGTCTCGCCAACGATGCGTGGGTATGTTTTGTAGTTGTGAATATTTGTGCCTATTTTTTGCCAAATATCTTTAAAAACATTTGTTGAGCCTGTGAAGTGAATTCCACTAAAATCTGGACTTGCAAGAATCGTATCTGTAATCATTACTGGATCTCCCATTACCATATTGATAACGCCATCTGGAACTCCAGCTTCTTTAAAAATATCTAAAATAACTTTTGCCGAAAATACTTGACTATCACTTGGTTTCCATACTACAACATTACCCATCAACGCTGCACTAGCAGGTAAATTTGCTGCAATAGCAGTAAAATTAAAAGGAGTAATAGCATATACAAATCCTTCTAATGGACGATATTCTAGTCTATTCCAAGCGCCAGATGTTGATGCTGGTTGTTCATGGTAAATTTCGGTCATGAACTGTACATTGAATCTTAAAAAATCAATCAGTTCACAAGCAGCATCAATTTCTGCTTGATATATAGTTTTTGATTGTGCAAGCATTGTTGCTGCATTAATTTTTGCTCTGTAAGGCCCTGCGATTAGCTCAGCAGCTCTTAAAAAAATCCCTGCTCTTTGTTCCCAAGGCATTTCTGCCCATTTAGTACGTGCTTCTAGTGCCGTGCTAATTGCTTTTTCAACATGTTTTTTCTCAGCATTGTGGTATGTGCCTAAAATATGTTTATGATCGTGCGGACAGCTCATTGTCGCAGTGTCTCCGGTTTTTACATCTTTACCGTTAATGAATAGAGGTACGTCTATTGTTTTATCGTACATTTTTTTGTACGTTTTAGCAACTTCTGCACGTTCTAGAGAGCCTGGTGCGTAGTCCTTAACTGGTTCGTTTACTGCAACTGGCACTTTAAAAAAACCTTTTCCCATAGTATTATTTTTATTTCTGATGCTGATTGAAAATCCACTTTATCAGTATCGATTAGTAGTTTGTTTTTTGTAATTTAAAAAATGAATAAAGTATAACGTTTCTTAGGCTTCATTTTCAGTCTGCAAAGGTACAAAAACTTAAATGCTTCAAGTAGCCTTTGTATATGAGTAGTGTTTGAAGCTACTATATTTTTTTCAATGTCCTAATTGACTACATTTGTGGAGTCTTTCTAGAAAATTTTTAAACTAAAAAGCCAAATCATTTTATGTGCACATTAACGTTTATTCCTACCTCTTTTGACAACTTTGTCCTAACTTCAAATAGAGATGAAGCCCCAGGAAGAGCTACAATTGCACCACAGGAGTATGATGAGAATGGAACTAAATTACTATTCCCTAAAGATGAGCTTGGTGGAGGTACATGGATAGGTGTTTCAGAAAAGAAAAGGCTTATTTGTCTTTTAAATGGGGGTTTCACTACCCATGAGAGAGCAGAATCTTATAGGATGAGTCGCGGAATTATCGTGACAGATTTATTGACTTCGGAAATTTTAAAAACCGAAATTGATTCCTACAATTTTAAAGGCATAGAGCCATTTACAATCATTGCTGTAGATTGGGCAAAAGAATTGCATTTGTATGAGTTGGTATGGGATGGGAAAGAATCACATTTTAGTGAAAAGCCATTAGCACCACATATTTGGTCTTCATCGTTGTTATACACGCCTACCGTTAAAAAACAACGTGAATTATGGTTTTCAAATTTTTTGTTTAAAGAAGTACGTCCCACAAATACTCAAATTTTGAATTTTCATAAAACCGCAGGCATAGGAGATGTCGTAAATGATATAGTAATGGATCGCGGTTTTGTAAAAACCAAAAGTATTACTCAAATTAGTAAGAGTGAGGATACGATCAATATGTACTATGAGGATTTACAATCTCAAAAAATAACAAAAACTACTTTTTGAATTATACTGGAAAAATAATTGTTCTTGCGTTTCCTGATACTTTTGTAAAAATGAGTACAGAGTTTATATGTAAAATTCTTCCGTTAGTTGGGCTAGGTACTCGGGAATATATAAAAGCTGGTCACGCAGCACTTGTCTTGATTGAAAATGAAACCGGAGAAGCGTGTTATTTTGATTTTGGTCGTTACGTAACGCCTCCAGGTAATGGAAGAGTGCGAGGAGCAAACACAGACGCCGAATTGAAGATCCCTTTTAAAGCAAAAATTGATATAAATAATCAATTGAAAAATATTGAAGAGTTTTTAATTTGGCTCGATGCAAATCCTCAAAAAACACACGGTTCTGGTAGGCTGTTAGCATCTGTTTGTGATGCAGTAAATTTTAAAAAAGCCCAAGAATATATAAATCAATTACAAGGAAGAGGGAGTATGGTTTACGCTGCTTTTGATAAAACAGGAAGTAATTGTTCTCGTTTTGTGACTGATACTATTTTAGCTTCTACAGATGATTTAAAACTTATAAAAAGTTTAAATTTTAATAAAAAATTTACGCCAAGTACAGTGGGTAATGTTGAAAAAGCAGCAATTGAAAATTCAGTATTTCAAGTTTTTAATGGAGTTGTTTCTCCTTTTAAAAGTAGTGCCTTAAAGGAAAATTTAACAAATTACTTTGATAAAAGAGTGCCTGAAAATGTGAGTCACGTTTCAGAAAAAGATTTAAAAGAGTTTGAGGAAAAAGGATTCTCAAAATTAGAAGGAACCGGGAGTGTAGCTTGGTTCGAGGTGGTTAAAGAAAAAATGCCAAAAAATCATTTTAGGATTAGAAGATACAGTCAGCAGCTTGAGGTGGATTATGATGGTGTTTATGTATCATCGAGTTTTGATAGCTCAAAACCATTTAAGTTTACATATGATTCACATTGTGCATATTGTCATGTAGTCCAAAACGGAAAGAAAATAAAGTTAAAGAATAAGCAGTCTTTTGCTTCATTTAATTCATCGCAAAAGCAGCATTCAGCTTAAAGTTAGGGATGGTAGCTTTAAATTTAGTTGCAGTTTCAATATTTACCATTTCATAATAACCGCTCATAGACCCAAAAGGGGCACTTAATAAACAGCCGCTGCTATACGTGTAGGATTCGTTGGGTTTTATTACAGGTTTCTTTCCCACAACACCTTCACCATAGACTAAATCAATATCGTTTAAAGCGTCTTTTATTTGCCAATGGCGCGCTTTTAACTGTACAATATGCTTTCCTTCATTTTTGATACGTATTGTATAAGCAAAGGCGTATTGCTTTAAACCGTTGTTGATAAAAGCTCCTTGAAATCGTGTTCTTATAGAAACACGAATATCTTTTGTAACTAATTGAACCATATTAATAAGTTGCTGCTGTTATTGCAAAGAAAAATACCGCTGATAAAGACGCGGCAAATAAAAACACGTGATTTAAAAATACAAATTTTATAATTGTTATCAAACGAGACTGCTTGTAAAAGTTGCGAAGTGCTTTATAAAAATAAAAAGGGCCAATAAATAAAAATAAAATGGCCATAAAAACTCCTGAGCCTATTATCAAATCTGGGATGATTGCGATAATCATTGATAAGAAAATAAAGCTAAAAATATGGAATATAAATACTAAATGTTCCATATAGCTATATGTTTTCTTTGAGTAAATTAACCAAAAAAATAGAGCAAATAAGGGAGCAAAGAAAAACAAGAATAGTGGGACTTTTGCACTTAAGTAATTTATAAATTTTTTTGGGTCTTCTTTAATTCTATCAATTGAGTTGTTTTTTTCGTAAAGCCATAGATTAAAACGGCTAGGTGGGTGGTTAAGGCTGTCAAGTGCTCTGCCAGCATTTTTAATTTCTGTTTCCTCCCAAAAATCATTATATGTTGTGAAGCGGTCAAAATGACGTTGTGCCCAGTTTAATTTTTGTAATTCTTCTTCAGAAATATATTTTTTTGTCTTTAAATCAGTTTTTTCTTTTATTGTGTTGGTGTCAATTTCTTTTTGGTTCTCTTTTACTTCTGAAATTTTAGGTGGTTTGTTGCTTCTAGTTTCTGTTTTCAATGTGGTTGAATCATTAAAAGCGCCAGCTACTTCTTCTTCCCAATTGGGGTTTGAAATATAAATTTCTTCAGCTTCAGTTGTGTTCTCTATTTCACTATCATCTTCATAGTTGTTTTCTATAGGATTAATTTTTACTATATCGTCATCATTTTCTGCAAAATCGAAATCATTATTTGGTAGAAGAAAATTTATGAATCCAGATAATAAAAAATAGATTATAGAAATACTTAAGAAAAATCGAAACGGATTTGCATAACGCAATCTATGTCCTTCAACATAACATTTAGTTATTGTTCCAGGTCTTAAAAGTAAGTGTTTAAGTGTAAACCACAATCGTGAATCATAGCTTACAAGGCTGCTGAAAAACTCTTTAAAAAAATCTCCGAGTGATAATTGCTTTGTACTGTTAAGTTGAGAGCAATAAGGGCAGTAACGATCACTGAGATCGAGCGGCTGACTGCAATTTAAACACTCGTTACTACGATATTTAAAATGTTTTCGACTAGTTTCAGAAACTTCAATATTATTGATTTCTGAAGTTTTTTGTTGAGCTTTTGTTTCTTTTACTACCTCTTTTGTAGCTTCGTTAGAGGGCACATTGTTTGATGCTTCTGTTTGTTTTGGCAGTTCTTCGTTGTCATTAGCTTTTGGTGTGTCGCTCATAGTATAAAAGTAGCAAACATTTTTTATTCAGCTAATACTTTGGTAGGTATGATGTTTTTATTTTTTGCAACAAAACTTTCAAGAGTATTAAAGAAGTTTAAGATGTCACTATCTTCATTACCTGCATTTATAGTAACCAATCGCACAAAAGTGGTCCCGTTAAAATTTCCGAAGCCTACCATTAACGCCGCGTCTTCATACAAGCGAGTACATAATTCTTGAGCAGGAATGCCTTTATAGTTGAAACAAATAGAAATTGAATTATCGTAACTGTAAAGTGTGTAATCTGAGTTGCTTTTAATATAATTGCGAGCAACATCGGCAAGATGAAACTGGTGATCAACCATTTTTGAGAGTCCTTTTGTACCTACACTTTTCCATAGGGTCCAAAATTTAAGCGCATCATTGCGTCTTCCACATTGTAACGATGTCTTCCCTAAGTTATAATCATCACCGTCTGTCTGGTACAAATAAGCTGCATCGTTTGAAAATGAGTCGTGTAAATGTTTTTTATGCTTTGTTAAAATTATTGAACACGATAGCGGTGTGCCTAACATTTTATGAGCGTTGTAGCTAAATGAGTCTGAATGCTCAAGACCTTTGACTAGGTGTTTATATTTTTCACTAAAAATTACACTGCCACAATAAGCGCCATCAACGTGTAGCCAGATGTTATATTTTTTACAAATTTTTGAAAGTGGTTCAATAGGGTCAAAGGCTCCTAAAACAGTTGTGCCCGCAGTGGCATTAACAAAGAAAGGGTGATTGCCAGCGTCTATATCTTTAATAATTTGTTTTTTTAAATCTGCCGCAAGCATTTCCCCATAATCATTTGTCTTAATGAAATGCACTTGTTTTCTCCCAATTCCAGCAAAAGCTGCATTTTTAGGAGTAGAATAGTGTGACTCTGCTGAGGTGTAAACGATCAATTTTTGAGTAACACCATCTTGAGGAATGTTTGCATTGTAGGCGTCTCTCGCCATCAATAGTGCCATAAAATTGCTCATAGAGCCTCCCGGGGCAAATGTTCCGTCTGCATCTTTTCCATAGCCAATTAAGTCACAAGATTTGTGAAGAATTTCTTTTTCAATACCTACTTGTGGTCCAGCAACTTTATAAGTGTACATGCTGTTGTTGAGCAATACTGCAAGTAAATCTCCAATGGTAGCCTTGGGATTTCTTCCTCCAAAAAGTTGGTTAAAAAATAGCTTGGTTGCTGTTTTTGGAGTGCTCTCTATTAATCTTCCTAGTGTGTCTTCAAAAAACTCATCAGAAACTGGATTGTCATCTAATGAAATACTGAGTGTGTCGTACAATTCATCTGCAGGTATGGGGGTTGCGATGGGATTCTTTTTTTCAGCTTCAAATAATTTATTGGCAAGTCTTTGAAAGAGTTCTAGATCTTTTTGCATTTGGGATTCATTTTTTGCAAATATACGAGAAAATGAGGGTAGCTATTATTTGTAATCTACTTCTCGGGTTTTAATTATTGAAGTTTATTAAAAAGCAAATTGCTTAAGCCACTTAATAAAAGTTGTCCGTTTGAGTTTATGGAAAATGGAGTTGTTAGACTTTCATCGTCAAATTCAAAGTTTAGTAAGGTTTCACTCGTTGACCATGTGTAAGTGCTGGCATTAGAAATTACTTGTCCGTCTGCGTTTGTTTCTAATAAAGTTCTTATGCCAGTGTTGTCTGTGTTAAAAATAAGTTTATAATCATATTGATCGTCTGAGTCGCTTCTCTGCCATTCTCCAATTAGATTTGAAGTAGTATCATTTTCAATACTATTATCATCATCATTTTTACAGGATAAGATAGAAATGCCAATAAAAAGAACGATAACCGTCTTTAATATTTTATTATTTTTCATTGTGAGGATTTTTTTATTTGAAAGTTGCAAATGTCTCGTAACAGTAAGAATATTTTAGACCAATTAATTATTATTAATTGTTGTCGAACTAGCAAAGCCTTCGCCCATTAATCTATCAAAGCGTGCGCCTGGCGCGCGGTAATAAACTAATACCGTGTAATCATTTTCTGTTTGCCAAAAATTGCCGCTAATTGGGCCTTCGGTTATACTTCCGTCTCTGTCAACTACAACGTATTTATAATTATAGAAACCTTGTTTGAAAAGACGGGCGTTTTGATAGCTATCACTTTCTTTATTATAGCGCATGTATGTTGTTTCGTCGATGGTCCAATTGTTAAAATTTCCGTAAATATGAAGTTCCTTTCCGTCAAGGTCATCAAAGTATTGTAGGTTAAAATGCATTACCACATATTCTGCTTCTGTATTTTGATTTTCTGCGTAGAGATTACGTACTTGAAAATTACCATTAATATCTGGTGCAAAGGTGTAAGGCCTTGTGCTTCGATCAATGTCTGTGTACAAGAAGTTTTCATACAACTCATTTAGTTGGACACGTCGTACTCCGTTAGTTGCAGAACGAATATCTTTATTATCAAAAAATAAAAACTCGTTTCCACCTTCAAAAGCTGCTTCTTGATCGTAACGATAAATTAATTCACTTCCTATGGTGTATTGAGGTTTCAAATCAATGATGGCAGTTTTTTGATTGCTATTTTGCATCACCATTGTTTTAACGTTCTGTTTGGGATTTATGAGTAGTAAATTTTGTGAGTTTACTGTAAATTGAACAACTTGCTGCTCATCAATTTTTCGAATATCGCGCGCGCGCTTAATTTCTACGCCAACGCTTAATACGCGCTCAATAACCATAAATTTTCTTGTGAAGACAATGTTACCGTCGTCATCAAGAATAGTCAATAGGTAATTCCCGCTTTTTTGCAATGCACGTGTTTCTCTGTTTGGGATTGTAAATGAGTAATTTGAAAAAAGCTGGAGTGTATTAAAACTATTTTCATATGTTTCAATGCGTACATCATCAAATCCATCAAGATATTCACCTTTTGAGAGGTCACTTGGTGTCCAGTCAAAATTGTAGTGTGTTATTTTGTAATAATAATCAGCCTCATCGCCATTTATATCGTCAAAGGAAAGTTGTAGTTTTTGTCCTAATTCAATGATGGGGAGTTGGCTCTGGGCAGAAGTGCCTTTAAATTGAATTGTTCTTATGTGGTAAGGTTCTACTATTTCGTCAAGTTGAGCAAATGCGTTTTGAAACGAGATGAGTACAAGAAATATAAAAAAGATGGTTGTGCGCATATAGGGTATTTTAACTTCGGAAATATGTGGCGTTTAAATAATAATAACTGTTTTAAAATTTCAGAAATTATTTAAAATGTTATTTAATGTTGCTAATATAAACAAATTTTGTGCCCTAAAATTGTACACTTTTGCTTCCAATATATTTCCGAAGAAAATTCCTATTTAAATTATTGTAAGATGGTTCTTTAATGTTTATTTTTGCAATCCTTAATTACGTCTTATTAAACGAAGCCTAAATTTGGGTTTTGAAAGACAATTTTAACACAACTATCCTATGTCCAAAGACATTAAGATTAAAAAAGGTCTTACCATTCGCTTAAAAGGCGAAGCGGATAAAACACTTTCAAACGCACCGCGTTCTCGCACATTTGCTATCATTCCTAAAGATTTACACTTAATTACACCTAAGATGGTTGTAAAAGAAGGTGCTAAAATACAGGCTGGTGATACGATTTTTTATAGTAAAGACAACGAGGACATCAAGTTTTCATCACCTGTGAGTGGAACGTTAACGCAAATTGAGCGTGGCGCAAAACGTGTGATCACAAAAATATTGATTGAAGCTGATCAACAAGATGCGTTTAGAGATTTTGGTATTAAAAATCCAGACTCGATGACTGCAGATGCTATTAAAAATCATTTGTTAGTTTCAGGATGTTGGGCTTTTATTAAGCAACGTCCTTACGATGTTATTGCGAATCCAGAAGTAATGCCTAAGGCTATTTTTATTTCAGGAATTGATACAGCACCCTTGGCAACAGATCTTGATTTTGCTTTAAGCGGAAAAGAGACAGCGTTGCAAGCTGCGTTGTCTGCATTAGCAAAATTAACTGAGGGAACTGTGCACGTTACGTTGAGTAATAATGGAAACTCTCCTCTTGCTAATTTGAATGACGTGGTATATCACAAAACAAATAATTTGCATCCTGCAGGAAACGTGGGAACTCAAATAAATAAAATTAATCCTGTAAATAAAGGAGAGACTGTATGGACAGTTGCTGCGCAGGATTTGGTAATTATTGGAGAGTTGTTCTTGACAGGAAAATATAATACAGAGCGTGTTGTTACGCTTGCAGGATCATCAGTTAAAAATCCTAAGTATTATAAAACACGTCTAGGTAGTGAAGTAGCTACGGCGGTTTATGATTCTGGATTAAACGAAGAAAATGTGCGTATTATCTCTGGGAATGTGTTAACTGGGAAAGCGATTTCGCCAAAACAACATTTAGGCTTTTATCATAATGCCATAACGGTAATTCCAGAGGGTGATGATTATGAATTCTTTGGTTGGAATAAGCCTGTTTTTGATAAAATTTCAACATCAAGAGCGTTGACATTTTCATGGTTATTTCCGAAGAAAAAATTTGACCTTAATACAAACACAAACGGTGAACACAGAGCATTTGTGTTGACTGGAAATTATGAGGAGGTCTTTCCTTTAGATATTTATCCAATGCAAATAATGAAAGCATGTATGGTTCAAGACCTAGATGCGATGGAAGCACTAGGGATGTATGAAGTAGCTCCAGAGGATTTTGCCTTGACTGAATTTGTTTGTGTGTCAAAACAGCCACACCAAGAAATTATAAGAAACGGACTTGATTTAATGTATAAAGAAATAGGATAAGTTATGGGAATGAAACAAAGTTTACATAAGCTTAAATTGAAATACGAAGGAACAAAAATGGCGCCTGCGTTTAACGCAATACATACATTTTTGTACTTACCAAACGAGACTACTCATAGTGGAGGTCACGTTAGAGCAGCAGATGATTTAAAGCGTACCATGAACATGGTAATTTTATCATTAGTACCTTGTTTGTTATTTGGTATTTTTAATGCGGGATATCAATATAATTTGCAAACGGGTGATGTTACTAAGGCTTTAAGCTTTTTTAGTCTAGAGTTTTGGAACATGGCTAACTTTAGCGTTGGTGCATGGAAAGTATTGCCTTTAGTAATAGTGTCCTATGGAGTAGGGCTTGCTGTCGAGTTTATTTTTGCAGTAATTAAAGGTCATGAGGTTGAAGAAGGGTACTTGGTTACGGGAATGTTAGTTCCTTTGATTGTACCTATAGATATTCCATTGTGGATGTTGACAGTGGCTGTTATTTTTGGTGTTGTAATAGGTAAAGAAGTATTTGGTGGAACTGGGATGAATATCTTAAATCCAGCATTGACTATTCGTGCTTTCTTATTCTTCGCATATCCTACTTGGATGTCTGGAGATAAAGTGTGGGTAACTGGAGCAGTTGATACCGTTGGACAACCAGACGCTATAACTGGAGAGACTATTTTAGGTAGTTTGGCACAAAATAATGGTTTTATGGATTTGAGTACCATGGACCAATTTTTAGGATTTATCCCAGGATCTGTGGGTGAAACTTCAAAGTTGTTGATTATCGTGGGAGCACTTATCTTGATTTTATCAAAGATAGGGAGCTGGAGAATAATCTTTAGTACACTAGTAGGTGCATTGACAATGGGACTTATTTTTAACGGTGTTGTAAGTGCTGGATGGATTGATGAGAGTTCTAAATTCTTTGGATTAATGGATGTTGTATTTTGGCAACATTTATTTATAGGGAGTATTTTGTTTGGTGCTGTATTTATGGCTACAGACCCTGTGACTGCCTCTCAAACAAACAAAGGGAAATGGATTTACGGATTTTTGATAGGATTTATCTCGATTATGATTCGTGTATTTAATCCTGCCTATCCTGAAGGAGTATTCCTTGCAATTTTATTAATGAATGTTTTCGCTCCTACAATTGACCACTACGTGTTAGAAGGAAATATCAAAAGAAGAGCAAAACGTCTTAAAGTTAAAACAGTTTAATTATGGCAGTTAATAAAGATTCTAACGTATATACAATTATATTCACCGTGATAATGGTAGCAGTTGTAGGTTCATTACTTGCAGGTTTTGCAAGCGGTTTAAAACCAATTATTACTGTGAATGAAGAGGCTGAAAAACAACAGAACATCCTTTATGCAATGAATGTAAATGATAATGAAGGAGATGGTGATGTTGTGTTTATTCCAACAGATAGAGTTGCTAGTGAATTTTCTAAATATGTTACAAAGCAAATAGTAATAGAAGGAGATAAAGTAACCGAAAATGATAAAGCCTATTTAATTGATATTAAAAAGGAGGGAACAAAAGCAAAAGACCCTAATTATACTAGGAGATTACCTTTAATGATAGGTGAAAAAGATGGTAAGGAATTATATGTTGTTCCTGTAAGAGGTAAAGGTCTTTGGGATGCTATTTGGGGATTTGTTGCTATGGATAAATCAATGACAATCCAAGGGGTTTATTTTGATCACAAGGGAGAGACACCTGGATTAGGTTCAGAAATTAAGCAACGCTATTTTATGGATGACTTTACAGGAGAAAGTTTTCTAAATGGAAATGCCTTTGAAGGTATCACTGTTGCTAAAGGGAATAATGATCCTTTGAACAATGATAAAACAGATTATGAAGTAGATGCCTTAGCTGGTGCAACAATAACAGGTGATGGTGTTTCTGCTATGCTTAAAAAGGACGTAAGAATGTACTTGCCATATTTTCAATCTCTAAACAAATAAGAAATGGGATTATTATCTAAGAAAGACACAAAATTAATACTTGACCCATTAACCGATGATAACCCTATTACTATACAGGTATTGGGTATCTGTTCCGCGTTAGCAATTACCGCTCAATTAAAGCCATCTATTGTAATGGCAGTATCGGTAATTTTTGTAATGGGATTAGGAAACGTAGTTATATCTCTATTGAGAAATTTGATTCCGTCAAAAATTAGAATTATTGTTCAACTTATAGTTGTCGCAACACTCGTTATTATTGTTGACCAAGTATTGAAAGCCTTTGCTTATGAGTTGAGTAAAGAACTCTCTGTGTTTATTGGGTTAATAATTACAAACTGTATTATCATGGGGCGTTTTGAAGCTTTTGCATTAGGTAATGGTGTATGGAGGTCTTTTCTAGATGGAATAGGTAATGCTCTTGGGTATGGAATTATCTTAATTATTGTAGGTTTCTTTAGGGAGTTGCTCGGGTCTGGAACTTTATTTGGATTTAAGGTATTAGGAGATCCAATTACTAAAACTGGATTGTATGCAATAGGTTATGAAAATAACGGTTTTATGGTATTACCTCCTATGGCTTTAATAGTAGTGGGAATTATCATTTGGGTACAACGTAGTAGAAATACTGACCTAATAGAAGAAAATTAAATAAACTAATTATTTCACACTATCCTAATGATTATTGGGAGTTGAAGTGTAATTAATAAGATATATATGGAACACGTTGAATTATTTTTCAAATCAATCTTTGTCGATAACATGGTATTCGCATACTTCTTGGGTATGTGCTCTTACTTGGCTGTATCAAAAAAAGTGAGTACTGCTGTAGGTCTTGGTGCCGCAGTAATATTTGTATTGACAGTTACAGTACCATTAAACTGGTTTTTAGATCAATATATTTTGCAACCTGGTGCATTAGCATGGTTAGATGGTAATAGAGCAACCCCAGAGTTAAGTGCTTACGCAGATTATGACTTGAGCTTCTTATCATTTATTTTATTCATCGCGACGATTGCAACTATGGTTCAATTAGTTGAAATTATCGTTGAGAAATTCTCACCTTCTTTATACAACTCATTGGGTATTTTCTTGCCGCTAATTGCAGTAAATTGTGCTATTTTAGGAGGATCATTGTTCATGCAGTCAAGAGAAATCGAAACTGCTGGACTAGCGCTTAATTACGGTTTTAGTTCTGGAATAGGATGGTTTCTAGCAATTGTTGCAATTGCAGCAATTAGAGAGAAAATTAGATATAGTAATGTGCCAGCTCCTTTAAGAGGTCTTGGAATTACTTTTATTATTACTGGTTTAATGGCGATTGGTTTTATGAGCTTTGGAGGAATGTTAACCGGTGGTGATGATGCCACTCCTTCATTAGATGGAAATGGTGAAAATGTTGGACAAACTGAACAAATAATTGAAAAGGAAAATGAGACTGCACAAGTTTTAATTTCAGAAAACTAATAAATAATACAGACTATGTTTTTAGCAGCAAGTACAATAGGCGTAATAGCAGCAACAGTAGTGGCATTTTTAGTGTTGACATTATTGTTAGTAGCATTATTGTTATTTACAAAACAAAAATTATCACCATCAGGACCTGTTACAATTACGATTAACGGTGAGAAAGAAATAGAAGTAGCGAGTGGTGATACATTGCTTACTACATTAGGTGCAAATAAAATATTTTTACCATCTGCTTGTGGTGGAGGTGGTACTTGTATACAGTGTGAATGTCATGTCTTAGAAGGTGGAGGAGAAGCTTTGCCAACAGAGACGCCGCACTTTAGCCGTAAAGAGTTAAAAGAAGGAGCACGCTTATCTTGTCAAGTAAAAGTGAAGCAGAACATGAACATCACAATCCCTGAAGAGGTATTTGGGATAAAAAAATGGGATGCTGTCGTAGTACGTAATTACAATGTGGCTTCATTTATTAAAGAATTTGTAGTTGAAATCCCGCAGGATATGAATTACAAAGCTGGTGGTTATATACAAATTGAAATTCCTGAATGTGAAGTGAATTTTAAGGATATGGATATTACTGCACATCCAGAAGAACATGAGACACCAGATAAGTTTCAAGCAGAGTGGGATAAATTTGGTTTATGGCCATTAGTGATGAAAAACAATGAAGTTGTGGAAAGAGCCTATTCTATGGCTTCTTACCCAGCCGAAGGTCGTGAGATTATGTTGAATGTACGTATAGCCACACCACCATGGGATAGAGCAAAAAATCAATGGATGGATGTTAATCCAGGTATTGCTTCCTCATACATATTCAACCTTAAAAAAGGAGATAAATGTGTAATTTCTGGACCTTACGGAGAGTTCTTTATTAACCCGTCTGAAAGCGAAATGCTTTATGTAGGTGGTGGAGCAGGAATGGCGCCTATGCGTTCACACCTGTATCACTTATTCCGTACATTGAAGACAGGTAGAAAAGTAACGTACTGGTATGGTGGACGTTCAAAGCGCGAGTTATTTTACTTAGACCATTTCCAACAACTAGAAAATGATTTCCCAAATTTCAAATTTTATTTGGCACTTTCTGAGCCAATGGAAGAAGATAACTGGAAAGTAAAAGATGGAATTGAAGGAGAAGGAGATGGCTTTGTAGGATTTATTCATCAAGTTGTAATTGACAACTATTTAAATTTACATGAAAATCCAGAAGACATAGAATTATATTTCTGTGGACCACCCTTGATGAATCAAGCAGTTCAAAAAATGGGAGAAGACTTTGGGATTCCAGATGAGCATATTCGCTTTGATGATTTTGGAGGATAATCTCTTCGGAAATATAAAAACATTAAACCGCTTTCATTTAATTGAAAGCGGTTTTTTTAGTTTTATAATGTTATTATTACTCTATAAATTTTATATTACGATCAAGTTATAACATAAGAAACTTAAAAGTATGTCTTTGAAAATAGCAACTATATTACTGCTTGCAGCTATTACAAGTTGCCAATCAATTTCTATTAATGATATTGAAAAAAAAATAGTTACTGCATCTCGGCCAGGTCAGTCCCTCACCTTTCAGTATAGTTTGACAATGACAATAAAAGAAGACGTCATGTTGAAGTCGATAATGTATAAGAATGCTTCTAAGCCTATTAATTTTTCTATTTCAAGATTGCCAGACGGATTGGTTATGTCAAATTCTGAAATGTTACAGTCAGGGATTTATTACATAACAGCAATAGCCGCATTCGACGAGTCAATAAAATCTAGTAATGATACACTTTTGTTTAATTTTGAAAATAGTTCAAATAAAACTTTTACATTTCAGAAAGAAACAGTTTGGAAAGGTAACCTACTCACTAAATGATTGTAAATTATATTCATTATTAATCACATCGATACCTTTGTTACCAATTAAAAAAGAAAGTTTAATATGTTTTGTTAATGTGCTCAACAAGTAATTTGCTATTCTCTAAATTCATTTTTTTGCTAATTCTAAATCTTTGACTTTCAACTGCTCTAATCGATTTGTCAAGAAAGAAAGCAATATCTTTATTTTTAAAACCTAGTTTTAGATAATAACTTATAATTAGTTCTGAGTCACTTAACATAGGGTAAGCCTTATTTATTTTATTGAAAAAATCATCATTTAATTCTCTCAATAAATCAATATGATTTTCTTCGTTACTTCTAAGGTTAGATGATTCAGCATTGATATTTCTATATAAATCTCTGAGTTTATTTTTTTGAGAAGATTCATCTTTAAGTGAGGATACCTGTTTGATTTTATATTTAATTTCAGAAATATAGTTTTCTAGTTCTTGGGTTCTAACAGTTAATTTTTTATGCTTGGATTTTAATTGAGAAAAGTCTTGCTCTTGGGACGTATAATCTTTTGATCTAGATTTGTAATTTCTGTAAAGTACAATAAGTAGTGTTATAATGCCAACTACAATAATGACTAATACTATATTGAAATTTTTTGATTTTGTTACTTTATCGGTTTCTTGTTGTAGTACCGTTTCAGTATCCATTAAAATTTTATTCAATTCAAAACTAGCATCTATATTATCGCGTAATATATCTTCTTGAAACATTTTTAAAGAATCTAGATAAGTACGGCTTAAATTTTCCTGTCCTGATTTGTTATAAGCTTCGGCAGAGAATGAGAAATATTCTCCTTGAGATATGATTGGCATATATTCTTTTAATTTCCTTGCAGATGATAAATAATATAAGGTTGAATCAATTTGATTTTTATCTAAGTGTAGTTTGGACATGCAAATATCTAATGTAGCTTTAAAACTTTTGTAATTATATGGAGCGATGGTTGTGTCTAATTTTAAACTTTGGAGCTCATTTAAATATTTGTTAGCATTGGGGAGGTCTCCCATGTGAATATAATTTGATGCTAACATAAAATTTGCAAATAAGTAATAATAGCTATCATCAGTTATTTTTTTGTATGTATCTATATTTTGTAAAATTAGTTTATTGCTTTTATCATATTCTTTTTTAGTAAAAGCCATATAAGCTGGCATTTGTTTTACATCAATAAGACCCAGTGTATTGTTTGACAATAAGAAAAATTTTTCTGCATCGTCTAAATATTTTTGTGCGGTACTGTCTTTTTTAACGAAATAAGTGTACCTAAACATTTCTAAACTTGCGTTGCCAGCAGTTTCAAAGTCATTTTCTTCTTTGGCATTTCTTATAGATAATAAATAACTTTGATACACTTTTGCATCTTGATTAATACGGTCGTATGCATACCCTTGTAATAAATAATATTCTCCCACTTTTCCATCTATATTATTTTTCAATGGAGTAGGAATACTATCAAGAAACTGTAATGCTTTAGTAGCATTTGTGGATACATAAAAATCTGCAGAATCAATTAATTGTGAATAGTTCTTTTCGTTTTGTGCAAAAGAGAAAATTATTTGAAATAGTAATATTTTGGTAAGAATATACCTCATGAACATTTTGTTTTAATCTAATGGTTGTTTAAAGGTAAAAATAGCAAAATTAGATGTTGTGTAGTATTTGCGTAGTACTTTAAAACGAAATTTAACATCATTCAATTAATCGAATATTGTAAAAAAAATACTTTTGGTAAATAAAATTTAAACACATTATTTATGAAATTTATTTACTCTAATTTTAAATCTTTAATAGTTGTTTCTTTACTGTTTTTAACAACTATTAGTTTCGCCCAATCTTTAACGAATATTGATTATAAAGAAAAGGTAACTGACCCTAATGCAAATTTCTATGAAATAGTTGCACAAAAGAGAGCGGAGTTTGCTTTAATGGATATGAGCGTTAAAGCCAATAACAAAGAGATGAAACAATTTGAGCGTTGGGCATATATTTGGCAAGACAAAGTAAATGCAGATGGATCCTTTCCAAGAACTTCAAATCAACGATTATCTAAAGAAGCATATATTAATACTTTGATGGAAACGCAGAATGTAAATAATCTTTCTACTACAAATCCTTGGGTACAAGTGGGGCCTGTAGATAGGCCTTTAGCAAATGGTTATGCTGGATATCCTGGAAAAGGAAGGGTTAATGTAATTACTGAAGACCCAAATAATACAGATATAATGTATGCAGGGACCGCTGCGGGAGGTGTTTGGAAAACGACGGATAATGGTACAAATTGGATTCCTAAATCTGATTTTCTAGCAGGGCTGGGTGTTACAGATATTCTTGTAGACCCGTTAAATACTAACATTATTTATATGGCAACTGGGGACGAAGATGGAGAACATATCTCATCAATAGGTATATTTAAATCTACAGATGCAGGTGAAACTTGGAATCCAACAGGATTAACATTTAGTTTAGATGAAAATGAATACATTAGAGACTTAACCTTTGCTCCAAATAGCTCTACTAAAATATTTGCCCTAACAAATGATGAGATTAGAGTTACAACAGATAGTGGCGCTTCTTGGAACAATGTTCCTGTAACATATCCTTATGACCCATATACAGAAGGATTTCAAAATATTATTTTTGATCCTAATGATTCGATGAAAGCTGTTGTTTCTGATAGCTTTGGTGGTTTGTATTTTTCTACTGATGGTGGCTCAAATTTTGCTCTTCACGCTACTATTGAAGGTTTAAGTGGTGGTCAACAAAAGTTAAAAATAACTAGTTCTGCTAACGATCCAGATTTTTTCTACGGTATTCTCGAAGATCAAAGAAATAATGGTGCTATTACAGAACAGGCAACATTTAGAAAATATAGGTATGCGTTAACAAACTCAGCTGCAGATTTGATAAGCACAACCTCTTTAACAGGATTTAATTCGCAACAAGGATACAATCAAAATATAGCTGTTTCACCTATAAACAAAAATAATATAATTGTAGCCGGTGTTAATGGATTCCGTTCTACAAATGGAGGGGCAACATTTACTACGTTAATGAATGCCTATGATACTCCTCCAGGCGTAGGTTTTTATATTCACGCAGATCATCACCATGTATCATTTGTAGGGAATACTGAAGTTGTTTTAAATGGGCATGATGGAGGTGTCCACAAAGGACCTTTTAACGCTACTTCAGCAACACCATGGGATGACCTTTCAAACACCTTGGTAATAACACAGCCTTATAATATTGCGGTTACTCAAGAAATGAATGGAGATAACTTTATGATGGCAAATCAAGACAATGATGGTTTTTCTAAAATACTGCAAGGTGGTTCTAGAAATTGGCTTTCTGCTGTAGCTGGTGATGGTACTTCAACTGCTATTGATATTAGTAATTCTAATATTAGATATTTGGGTGGTACAAATGGACAATTATATCGAGCAGATGCTGGTTATGCAGATGGTTACGATCAAGCCACATATATATTAGGATCAAATACTGACGCAGCTTTCGTTTCTCCTATGTCAGTTCATCCTACAGATGCAAATATTATTTACGCTTGTCATGGAGATATTAAAAAATCTACAAATAAAGGTGGATTAGGAGATCCTGAAGATTTTACCGCTTTAGGTTCGGGGCTTACTGGGACAAAATTTATTGATGTTACTGCAAATGGTGGATCTATAAGAATTTATACAATAAGTGAAAATGGTGTTGCAAAACGTACTGATGATGACGGAGCAAGTTGGGTTACTGTTACACCTCCAGCCGGTCAAATTTTCAATAGCTTTTCTGCTTTACCAAACTCTACAATAGTTTATGCAACGGTGAGTGGCTATAATGCTGGAAATAAGGTTTACAAATCAATAGATAGCGGAGCTTCATGGACAAACTTAAGTGCTGGACTTCCTAATATTATTATGAAAAAAGTTGTTTTAAATAGGACTTCAATGGATGAAACTCTTTATTTAGGAACAGAATTAGGACCTTATTTTAGGAATAATACAACTAGTTGGGAAAAACTGGGATCTGGATTACCTAATGTTAGAGTTGATGATCTAGAGATAAATTATACAGACCAAAAATTATACATAGGTACTTTTGGTAGAGGTATGTGGGGAATTGAAATTGCAAATCGTTGTACTGGTGTAACTAAAACATGGGATGGTACAAATTGGTCTCCTACAGGTGCGCCAGGAAATACTGATACGGTTGTAATCAATGGTAATTACAGCACAACAATTAATGGCGGTTCTATTGATGCTTGTTCATTAACAATTTCTGGAACTAATGCTGTCGTTACTGTTGGTGCTGAGGATTACATTTCAGTAGAACATGCAGCTATAGTAGATGCGGGTACGACACTAAATATAGAACACCAAGGTAGTTTTGTACAAATAGCAGATGATGCAAAAGTTACAAACAACGGTACTATAAATGTAAAAGTTACAACGCCAGCACTAAACCCAAGAGATTTTATGCTCCTTGGTAGCCCTATGAGCACTGTAAACCGCGAAGATTTAGAAGGATTTAGATTACTTAAACATGATACTAATGCGTTTGACATGTTTAGTGACCCTGCACTTACAGATGCTACTAATTTTGTGGATATAGATAATAATGATTGGTCTGCAAAAACTGGTATATTAAATCCAAGTGAAGGATTTATGTATTGGGCAGCTCCAAATATTTCTACTGGAGGAACATATAATCTTGAGTTTAATAAGGGCACACTTAACTCAGGTGATGTTTCTTACGACATAACCTTTGGAACAGATAAAAATGATAGTCCTAATATATTATCAAATCCATATGCAAGTGCTATTGATACAGATAAATTAATTGCAGATAATACTGCGATTAACGAAGTATATTTCTGGGAACATAATACAACTCCTTCAAATGTATATCCAGGAGCAAACTCAGCTAATTTTAATATGGCTGATATCTCAGTACGAAACGCTGGTGCAGGTGTCGTTTCATCTACTGGGGGTGCAAGCCCTACGCAATTTATGTCAACTGCCCAAGGTTTTGGTATCAAAGCAGCTAATGCAACAGACGTAAAATTTACTAATAGCATGCGTGTTACAAGTAACAATAATACACTTAGAACATCAATAGTTGCTGATAAAGCATGGTTGCAAATGGAGAATAATAGCTATAGTGATACCAGTACAATGGCAGTAGTATTTACAGACCAAGCAACTGCTGGGTACGATGCAGATTTTGATTCTCAAAGATTAGCAACAACAATTTCTTTTTATTCACAAATAGCAAATGATGCGCAAGGATATATCATCCAGAGTAGAGAAGCGTTAACACAAGACATGAGTGTTACAGCAGGGTTTTCTTCATTGATTGATGAAACAAGTACCTATAAAATTAGTTTGAGTACTATAGAAGGAGATTTGATAGAAAATGCAACTGTCTATTTAATTGATAATATTACAAACAGTGTTACAAATTTAACAAATGATGTTTATAGTTTTGAAAGTGTGAAAGGTAATTACCCAGGACGATTTACAATATTATTTGAAAATTCATCAGTATTAGGTGTTGACAATGTGGAAGAAAATACAGTCTCTCTGTATCCAAACCCTGTACAAGATAAGTTGACTATAGTCTCATCAAATGCAATGAACAGCATTACGATAACAGATTTAACAGGAAGAACAATCAATAAAATTCCAGTAAATGAAGTAAAGGCACAACAAATTAATTTAGAGTCTCTTACATCAAATGTTTATTTTGTGACCATTGAGAGCGATAATGTAGTAACTACAAAAAGAATAATCAAAAACTAGATTGATTAAATTTTTAAATTAAGGGCCGCTTTTATTTAATTAAAAGCGGTTTTTTATTAGGTATTTTTCTTCGGAAATATTAAGGCTATAAAATAATTGTACTTCATTGACAGTTATCTATAAATGAAGAAATGGATACTACTGTTAATTATAGTACTAGGAGCGAGCTTCTTTTTCTTCGGTACAAAAAAAGGAAATGTCATTCAACATACCGCTTTAACGTATGTGATGCCTATAAATTATATTAACGAAGCTGGACTAACTGTTTCAAATAGAATAAAGTTACCCAAAGGTTATACGCGGACGACAACAGAAGTCAATTCTTTCGCAAGTTATCTTCAAGATTATATCTTAAAACCTTTCGGAGCTCCAGTGATAAACTATGATGGAAACCCGTATATATATCAAAGCGGTCATGTAGGCATATTAGAAATTCCAGTACCATCAAATGGATTACAACAATGTGCAGATGCGTTAATGCGTATTCGTGCAGAGTATTTGTGGGATAATAACAGAAAGGGAGAAATAGGCTTCAATTTTACTTCGGGACATTATTGTAACTGGTCAAAATATGCAGAAGGTTATCGACCTAAAGTTAATGGCAATAAGGTTACTTTTAAAAAGAGAGCAGCTGCAAACTATACAAAACAAAATTTTTATAAATATCTTAATCTCATTTATACCTATTCAGGGACACAGTCATTGTTTGACGAATTACCCCCGGTCAATGCAATTTCAAAATTACAAATAGGTGATATGCTCATCAAACCTGGAAGTCCGGGACACGTTATTATGATTGTTGATATCGCAGAAAACAGAGATGGGAATCGTTTGTTTATTTTTGCTCAAGGAAATACTCCTGCTCAAAGTGTTCACATAATAAAAAATCCTAATGACACATCTATAAGTCCTTGGTTTGAATTAGAGATGAACGGTTTTTTAGAAATCCCTACCTATTACTTTAATGATTCTCAGTTTATGAGGTTTAAATAGCACTATTTGTTTTTTCTCGTTTTGACTTCTTAATTTTTAATCAAATTTGATTGCTTCGAGCTTTAAAATTTCCGAAGAAAACAAAACTATAAATCAACCACAAATTTCTACGGAATAACAACTGCCCATAAATAAAATAAAAAAAGTGCACTCTTATGTAAGAATGCACTTGGAAATTTTAATTGATTTAAAGCTTAGTTGTTTTGATTCACTGTCGCTGTATTTGCTCCCTGTTGGTCTATATTACTTATATTTCCTAATAAGCCTAAAGTTCCGTTTTGAGTAAGAGTTGCTGTGTTATTTGCAGAAAAAGGAGAACCCGTAGAGAAATTTCTTTGATTTATCTCAGAAAAATTATTATACCCATCTTGATCTATATATGCCTCATTTGTCCAAGGGTCCCCAGCAAGTCCATCTGCATCTTGGAATAACATTGAGATTTGATTAGAGCCATCTTGCGCTATATTTGTGAAATTAAAATCACCAGATTGTATAACACGACTTTCTTGAAGATATCCATTTGAGGCCATTATGGGACTTGTGGTTATTACGGGACCAGAAACATCACTAGATTGGCTAGATACGACAGCATTGTTGTTACCAAATTGAAAAGTATAATGACTGTTGCCACCATTGTCCTGGTCATTGTTGACCATGTTGTTATCTCCAATTTGAAAGGCATCTACCACATTATAAGGGGTTGTAAATCCAGCAGCAGGAGTTTCTTGATCTATAATAATAATGTTGTTGTTCCCAGTTTGGCGCATGCGAGAAAAGTTACCTTCATTTGTTTGTACCACATCACTATCATTAGAGAGGCCTGTCTGTTCAGAAGTTACTAAGTTTCTGCTAGTTGCTGCTCCTGGTAATGTAGATTGTTGTATGTTAGAATCATTTCCATCTCCAGATTGAGACAAAATTACATCATTGCCTCCGGTTTGGTTGATTAAGGAATTATTATTTATTATTGACCCCGTAGTAGCACCATTGCCACCAATTTGGGTTACCAAGGCAGTGCTATTCCCAGTTTGGTTTGCTACAGAAGTATTGTATCCCATTTGGTCAATGGTAGCTTCATTTGTCCCCGTCTGATTTACATCACTATCGTTCTGCCCATAGGACATCCCTGCAACGAGTAGTGCTCCTGCATATAAAAGTGCTTTTTTCATAATTGATAAAGTTTTATAAGGTTAAATGTAAATATAGACTTCTGTATTCTCAATTACAATACGTAATTATACGTATTTACCTGTAATACAGTATTTTAATTCTTTTCTTTTGTCATATTAAAAAACTAAATCTTATTTTTTGATTTCCTGTTAATAGCTGATTAATTTCATTACTTTATTTTTGTATTTTATAACATCAATATGTCACAACTACTATCAAAACAAGAATTACATAATCTCGCAATGAATATTGTTGGGGAAGATATGAAAGCGCAAGGCTTTGAGTTTCTTGGTGTAAATAGCAAAATAGGGAAGGATCCACAATTTGTTGGGCTTAAGAATAAAGATTTGCACTTTGTTATTGTTCGGGCGGTCTCTTATCCGCAGGATGCAAATGTATACGACCCCATTTTTATGCAAACTATAAAAGAGCACGGGAACAAATTTGATGCAAAAACATACTACGCGGGAGTGGGTTTAGGAAATGGAACTGACTATGCAAAAGAGGTTGTCAAAGACGAAGAATACACTATGGTTTATAACGGACTCCAAGAAATAAAATGAAACTACTTTACATCACCTTAGCGTGTATTTTGTTACTAAGTTGTAATGAAGATACGACACCTAAATACCAAGTGCTGCAAGGAAATGCCTTTGGTACTACATATGCGATTCAATATTTTTCTTCTGAAATTTTTGATGCCCAAAAAGGGGTTGATTCTGTTATAAATGCCGTAAACAAATCTGTTAGTACTTATATTCCTACGAGTGACATTTCACGAATTAATCAAGGGGATTCTACCGTAGTTGTCGATGCTGTTTTTAAAGAAGTGATGCGAATTTCGGATATTGTCTATACAAACTCTAAAGGTTATTTTGATCCAACTGTAGGGGCATTACGTAATGCCTATGGTTTTGGAACAGATACACCGTTGAGTCAAATAAGCGGCGAACGCTTGGATAGTTTAAAAAATTTAGTAGGTTTTAGAAAAGTGCGAGTTAATGCAGATGGAACTATTTATAAAGAAAACCCAAATATTTATTTTGATTTTAATGCAGTTGCAAAAGGGTATGGTATTGATTGCCTAGGCAATTTCTTAGAAGCAAACAACATAACAAATTATATAATTGAGTTGGGTGGAGAGGTGTTGTCAAAAGGTCAAAACATTTCAAAAAATAAATCATGGACCGCAGGAGTAGAATCCACAACATCTCAAATTGAAGATAGAATTGCCACAGTTGTAATAGCAATAGAAGATAAGGGAATGGCTGGATCTGGTAATTACCGCAAGTTTAGAGTTGATGAAACTACGGGTAAAAAGTTTGTACATACTATCAACCCATTGACTGGTCTTGCGGAACAAAGTGATGTTACCAGTGCAACAGTTATAGCCCCCACTTGCGCTATGGCAGATGCTTATGCCACAGCGTGCATGGCTATGGGATTTGAACGTGCTAAAAAAATGCTCTCAGAAACCGAAGATGTGGAAGCCTATTTAACGTATCAAGATGCGTCAAATATCTCTCAGATTTTCATCACTGAAGGTTTTAAAAAAATGATATTAAACTAGTTTTCTACAAACAGGAAGTAACTCACCTTTTGCAATACGATAGCGCTCAATATCCTCGTTAGATATTTTTAAGGTATAATCTAAAGCTTCAACATTAAAACCTATTGATCTTAACTTATCAAAATAATCCATTCCATAAACGCGTACATGGTCGTATTGGCCAAAGATTTCTGTGCGTTCTTTTTGATCAGTAATGGTGTTGTCTTCAAAAGTAACTGCTCGCTCAT
This sequence comes from Patiriisocius marinistellae, assembly GCF_009014635.1. Classification (GTDB taxonomy): domain Bacteria; phylum Bacteroidota; class Bacteroidia; order Flavobacteriales; family Flavobacteriaceae; genus Patiriisocius; species Patiriisocius marinistellae. Next base: position 237,309 of record NZ_BKCF01000005.1, read on the forward strand.
TTTCTAAAGGAACTTGAAGTATTGCAATGCCTCCTGGAGCAAGTACTCTATACAATTCTTGCATTGCTTTAGTATCGTCTGGAATATGTTCTAAAACATGATTGCAAATAATAAAATCGTAGCTGTTATCTTTAAATGGCAGTGCGCAAATATCTGCCTTTACATCTGCTATTGGAGAGTTAAGGTCTGTAGTGGTGTAGTCAATATTTTTCAGTTTTTTAAATTTCCGAAGAAATGCTTGCTCTGGTGCAAAATGTAAAACTTTTAAATTTTCGGTAAAAAAATTAGTTTCATTTTTTAAATACACCCAGAATAATCTGTGCCTTTCTAGTGATAATGTTCCCGGAGCCAGAACATTTTCACGTACGCGAGCATATCCATAGGGTAAAAATTTACGGTAAGATTTACCATCTATGGGGTCTAAGTATTTGTCACCTCTTAAAAAAAATGCAACAAGAGGTCGCACCAAATAACTTATGCGAATAAGAAAGGTTCTTGGGAATAGGTTAAGAAAAAATTTAAACATGTTTTTTATTACAGCAACTAAACAAATGTAAGCTATTGCACTTTTACTTTAAATTCATCCTCTTCATTGCTTTTAATACCAAGGGCTTCATATACATAATCAAATGTTGAAAGAAGTTGAGGTGCTCCATCAATAATTGCAATATTATGTTCAAAATGCGCGCTGGGTTTGCCGTCTTGAGTTACTATAGTCCAGCCATCTGGTAATTGTGTTATGCGTCTAGTTCCAAGGTTAATCATAGGCTCTATGGCAACAGTCATTCCTTCTATAAATTTTTTGCCACGACCTCTACGGCCGTAATTAGGCATTTCTGGATCTTCATGCATTTTTCTTCCTAGTCCATGTCCCACAAGTTCCCTAACAACACCATAACCGTGATCTTCGCAATATTTTTGAATTGAAAAACCTACATCACCCACGCGATTACCAGTCTTTAATTCGCGAATACCTACGTATAATGATTCTTTAGTAATTTGTAATAATTTTTTAGTCTCAAGAGCTACCTCTCCAATTTCAAAAGTATAAGCATGATCTCCATAAAAACCATTTTTTATAGCACCACAATCTATACTTACAATATCGCCTTCTTTTAAAGGTACATCTGTAGGTAGTCCATGGACTACGGCTTCATTTACACTTGTAAGAAGGGTAGAAGGGCAGTCATAAAGACCAAGAAATCCAGGGACAGCTCCCTGTTCTCTTATGTATGCTTCTGCTAATGTGTTTAACTCATTTGTTGTTACACCAGGCTTCACTTTTGTAGCGAGCATTCCTAGGGTTTTTGATACCACAAGTGCAGCTTCGCGCATTAATTCAATCTCTTCTCTAGATTTTGTTATAATCATGTACTCTTAAAATTTAAACCACCCTTTTTTCTTAGGCATTTGATGTGCTGGTGGAGCGCCACCAGTAATTTCTTGATATATTTCCCCCCAACTCTTCATGCCGCCAATATTTCTATCATCGATAAAAATATCTGCATTTATTTTACGGCTGTATGCAGCATCAAATTCTTCTTCTGGAAAACTCATATTCACAGCGTAAAATGTAATTCCATTTTCTTTGCAAAAAGCAACAGCTTCGTCAAGAGCTTTTCCTTTTCGGTACGTCCAGAGAATAACTCTATGTCCTTTATCTTGTAATTTTTTAATCGTATCAAAAGCGAAGATTATTGGCTTTCCTATTTTTGGGTAGGCATCTTCTACAATAGTACCATCAAAATCGACAGCTATGTTTAATGTTAAATTCATTTAGAAAATAAGTTAGTTGGCTACAAAACTACAAAGAATTAAGCCATCTAGCTACAAATTATTCTTGGTAAGCATGTTTATATGTAGCTCCGGTAATTATTTTAAGTATATCTGTTTCTAGATTTTCTTGCGCATATTCTACAAACCTTCCTAATTCTTTATCATTTTTGTAAAATATAAGAGTTGGCACAAATTCAATATTTAGGTTTTTTTCAAAACCAGATGGTGTTTCTTTGTCATGAGAAACGGCAACAATTTCCATATTTGAAAGATCAAAATCTGTTGCTTCAAGAATTTTGTAAAGTCTAGGAATTTCACGCTGGCTATCCTCGCACCAAGTGCCCATGAACGCCTTAATCTTTACCCCGCTAAGGTTTTCTTTAATTTTTTTTAAAGTTGTAGCTTCTGGCTCATAGCTTTTCATTTCTTCATCCATCCAAGGAAACATCTTTAAATCACTTAAACCTTTTTTATTTATTGCTCCTAAAAGCATTTTGTCACCTTGATTTTCTGGATCATCAATTAAGGTGTTAATACCATTTTTTTCTGAAATTTCTGTCAATTGATTTTCTTGTGCTGTTTTTTGCTTTGTAGTGTTCTTACAAGCAAAAAACGAAATCATTAAAAAGCTTAATATTAAGTAGCGTGTTATTTTATACATGGATTTTATCATTATAAAAGTGATTTTTGTGTCATTTCTTCTGGCTGTTCTATTCCTATTAATTTTAAAATTGTAGGTGCAATATCTCCCAAAACACCATTATTTATATGTTCAATTTTTTTATCCACTAAAATAAGTGGGACAGGGTTTGTAGTATGTGCTGTATTAGGAGATCCATCTTCATTACGCATAGTTTCACTATTACCGTGGTCTGCAATGATTATTGTGGTATAATCATTTTGTATGGCAGCTTCCACAATGCTTTTTGTACAAACATCTACAGTCTCACAAGCTTTTATAGCTGCAGATAATACACCTGTGTGACCCACCATATCTGGATTAGCAAAATTGAGACATATAAAGTTTGCAGTTTTGTTTTCAATTTCTGGGATAATTTTATCTCTTATCTCATAAGCACTCATTTCTGGCTTTAGGTCATACGTTGCTACTTTTGGCGATGGACATAAAATGCGTTTTTCTCCTTTAAAAGGTTCCTCTCTTCCACCGTTAAAAAAGAAGGTTACATGTGGGTATTTCTCTGTTTCAGCAATTCTAATTTGAGTTTTATCGTTGGCTTCAAGAACTTCTCCAAGTGTTTTAGTGAGGTTGTCTTTGTTATAAATTACTTTAATGTTTTTAAAGGATTCGTCATAATTAGTAAGTGTTACAAAATAAAGCGGCAACTTTTTCATTCCAAATTCCTCAAAATCTTGTTGAGATAAGACTTCGGTTAATTCTCTTCCTCTATCTGTTCTAAAATTAAAGAAAATTACAACATCGTCTTTTCCGATTGTGGCTATTGGTTCTGTGTTTTCGGTACATACAATAGGTTCGATGAATTCATCAGTAATTCCATTTTTATATGATTTTAATATTTCCGAAGAAGGATTATTTGTTGCAGTCCCTTTTCCGAAGCATAACAAATCGTATGTTTTTTTTATGCGTTCCCACCTTTTATCTCTATCCATTGCAAAGTAGCGACCAATAACGGTAGCAAGCTTTCCAGTGGTTTTTTCCATATGCTGCTCAAGTGCTTTTATATGTCCTGCGCCAGATTGTGGATCCACATCTCTACCATCAGTAAATGCATGCACAAATACATTTTTAAGCTGAGCGTTATTTGCAGCAGTGAGTAACCCTTTAATATGATTTATGTGTGAATGAACCCCGCCATCTGAAACTAGACCAACAAAATGTACTTTTTTATCATGTGCTTTTGCGTATGAAAATGCCTCTTTTAAAACAGTTTCATCTTTGAGTGTATCCTTTGCAAGTGCGAGATTAATTTTTGCTAAATCTTGATAGACAATGCGTCCTGCGCCCAAATTCATGTGTCCTACTTCACTATTTCCCATTTGACCATTGGGAAGTCCTACGTGCTCTCCGTGAGTCAATAATGTACTGTGTGGGTACTTTGTGTAGAGGGAGTCTATAAATGGAGTTTGTGCTTGCGCTACTGCTGAAACTTTATGGTCTTGTGTGACGCCCCAACCATCTAAAATTAGAAGAATTACATTTTTGTTCATAGTAGTGTTTGCTTTTTTTCAAAGATACTAAGAACTAAAAAAACCTCCACTTACAATATAAATGAAGGTTTTAATCTTTGATAAATTTTAATTTACTGCTTTGTATACGTTTCTACAGAGAGATAGGTTGTACCTTCTTCTGTAAAAGAATATGAATATGCTAATGTTGATTCATTTAGGGTGGTGATTTCTGCAGTTTCTGAATCGCCATCACCAAAATTTAAAGTTAACATATTACCGTTAATGGTATACGTAAAGTTATCTGTGTCTGAAATTTCACAATTATCTCCATAATTGTAATTATTAACTCCAGACCCATTTGAGCTGTATGTGTAAAAATCTTCTAAATCACAGGAATCTAGAACTTCGGGTACTCCGTTGTCAGTAATTGATGCTAATTTCCATGTTCCTATAATACTTGCCTCGTTTGATGAGGTGTCATTAGTATCTCCATCGTCATCTTTATTACAAGATGTAAATACTAGTGTTGATGCTAATAAAAAATAAAATAAATGTTTCATACTCTTGGTTTTAAGGTTGAAAGCCAAAAGTATCAGCGTTATGTTTTATAGACAAAACCCATTAGGGGGGAGTTTTTTAGCTTTGTTTAATGGGAAAAGTTTTGATTATTAATATGACAATTGCTTGCTTGTAACTAAAGACCAAGCTCCGTTTTATATTTTTGGATAGAAGCTTCTATTTTTTCCATTCTATTATCAGGGTCTGGGTGTGTGCTTTTATGTTCGGGCACGCGATTAGGTCCTGCAGAGGCTTTTAAAATTTCCATTACTTGCATCATTTGGTAAGGATCATAGCCAGCTTTCATCATAAACCGAATGCCTAAATCATCACTTTCTAATTCGTCATCACGTCCATTAGTGAGTAGTTTATTTTGTCCCATATTTGCAATCATTCCTCCCATGTCTGCACCTACAGAGCCAGCTTGAGCGAGCCCTTCCCAAAGTCCAGCATCTGCAATGCGTTCACTGGAGTGTCTCCCAAGAACGTGTCCTATTTCATGCCCAAGTACCCCTGCGAGTTGATCTTCTGTCTCTAATTGTGAGAATAGGGCATAGGTTATAAAAATTTGACCACCCGGTAATGCAAAAGCGTTAATTGTTTGGTCATCAGCGAGTAGGTGAAATTCATACACATATTCACTGCCCGCTGCCATAGAGCTGTCTACAAGTCTTTTTCCTACTCTGTCAACGGTTTGTTGTGCGCTTTCATCTGGATATAAACCACCGTGTTGTTGTGCCATTTGATTGCGAGATTGAAGTCCCATAGCAATCTCCTCCTGCGGTTCAAGCGCCATTGCTTGTTCTCTGCCAGTATATTTATTTACTTCCTTGCTACTGTTGTATTGCCAGTAAGTATATCCTGCGATTAGAAGTCCAATAATGATGCGTATTTTCCAACTGCCTCTCATAATTATAATTTTAAAGGGTATATTTTTATCAATTCAATTTACGAAATAAGCAATGGGTTTATATCTAAAACATTCTCTTTTCGATATGCAGCTATAAATTCATCGGTAAAATACGTGCTGCCTTTTACTTTTTCATCTAAAAGAATAGTTTTAATATCAAGCTCTTTATAAGCTTTTAACATAGGTTTTGAAACGGGTGCATAGCTAAAGTGCCACGGTTCGTATTTAAAACCTTTTCTATTAGCATTATCTGTGTACACTTCATAGAATCCAAAACCAGAAGCGTTTTCATTAAGCCATTCTTTTAATTTACAGAACGGACCCTTACCGTGAAAATTTTCTGCAAGTAAAACACTTTTAGGCCGCGGTGGATTTGCGTCAATGATGTCAATGTCTGTTCCCCAATGATGGCGAGACGTCCCAGGAATTGTGGAATATTCTATAATTTTTAAAATTGCAGCTTGTGGCGTCAACCCTTGTTTTGTAAAGCGATTATATTTGCCTTCAAAAATTTCTTTTTGTCGCTCAAAACTTCGGTAAGCTGAGACTACTTCGATTTTTAGGTTTTCTTTTAATGCGGCTTCTTTCATTTTTGAAAATGCTGCCTTTGCTTCTTTGTGCATTTTACTTGTGTAACTATCGCCCACTATATCTGGATTGCCCTTTCCTATTAATTGATTTCGGGTAAATGTTTCTTCTTGTAATGCGTTAAATGATAACTGCGGAAATATGCTTAAACCAAAACCACCGATTGCTGTTATTTTTAAAAAATCTTTTCTTTTCATTATGTATATTGAGGTGCTTTAAAATTACTATAATTTAAGAATTATGACGGCTAATTTCTCCATTATTCCTCCTTCTGAAATATTAAAAATCATTCCACTTTTAGGCGTTATTGGAGACCATAAAGTTCCAGAAGCTATTTTAAAAGAAAGAGTGCTCGAAATGAGTATTCAAAATTATGAGTGTATTGCCATCACCTACGAGGAAAAGTTAATAGGCATTTGCGGCATGTGGTTTCAAACAAGGCATTATGCGGGTAAAAGTGTGGAAATAGACCATGTGGTAATCGAAGAAAATTTCCGAGGAAAAAAAATAGGTGATCAATTAATGCAATTTATATATGGATATGCCGCTTCAAAAAAATGCCGTTGGGTGGAACTTAATACATATGTACATAATTTTCCATCACATAAATTTTATTATAATCAAGGGTTTGTTGCTAAAGGATATCATTTTGTGAAAGAACTTTAATAGATAAAATGAGAATCTAAAATGTAAGCTTGGTTAGTTTTTCCACTTCATAAGCTTCTTTAGCTTGTTCAAAAACCCTTGCAGATAAATGTCCTTTTAAAGTTATGTTTTCACCTTTAACCTCTAGCCAACTTCCTTCGCGAAGGCCCACAACGGGTACTGTGTTTTGAGTATGATATTCTTTAATCCTAGTTTCGCGGGTTTCACCCATGTGTTTTGTAGGTGAAGGGTCGAGGAAGTGTGCGTTTATATTGAAAGGGATGACACCTAAAGTCTTAAAAGAAGGTGGGTAAACAATAGGCATATCGTTTGTGTTTTGCATAGTAACACCGCAGAGATTGCTACCTGCACTGGTTCCTAAATAGGGGGTTCCTTCAAGTAGCATCTCTCTTAAGGGTGCCATTAATTTTAGGTCGTGCATTTTTTTTACTAATAGAAATGTGTTCCCGCCACCAGTAAAAATTCCTTTTGCATTTTTAATGGCTTCAATAGGATTTTCAAAAGTGTGAATGCCTACGAGCTTTTTGTTGATTTTGTGGAAAAATGTTGCAGCCTTTTCAGTGTATGTGTCGTGTGAAATTCCACTAGGTCTAGCAAATGGGATGAATAGAATTTCATTAGTATTTTTAAAGTGTTTGACTAAAACTTCTTCAAGATATTCTAGGTAACCACTTCCATAAATAGTGGAAGTACTTGCAACGATTAAATTTTTCATTCGTATTTAAATATGTGTAAAGGTAGGTATCTTGCTTAAAATTTTAACAAAATGTAACAGATTGCTAGCAATAGATTTCCGAACTTTATACAAAGAACCAGACCAATGAAACTAACAACCATATTTTTGTATTTGCTTTTGGTGCCTTCTTGCATCATAGCACAGGAAGCACAACGTGTTTTAGTTAATGGTTATATTACTGCACCCGTAGGCGATATTGTTGAAGGTATTCACGTCTATAATATTTCATCTCAAAAAGGAACAGTTACTGATGCCAATGGCGAATTTAAACTTGAAATGGCAATTAATGAGCGGTTAGAAGTTACTTCATTACAATATGTGGGTTTTAAGGTTATAGTTGATAAAGGTATTATTGATAATATGCAAGTGCGTATCTATTTAAACCCAATGGTTAATGAATTGAAAGAGGTAATTATAAGACCTTATGACCTTTCTGGAAACATTGCCGTAGATGTGGGCAAAATTAACACTTTTAACCCTAATCAAGGTTGGGATTTATCTTATGAGCAATTAGAGTTTGGGTATGAATTTGCACCAGATGGTGTTACTGCAATACAAGGTAATGTTGCTCAAGATGCCTACTATAATGGGCAACAACAATATGGTGGTGATTTAATAGGAGGTTTAGGGCTGTTGAAAAATCTTATCTTCGGAAGGTCTGAAAAGGAAAAACCTGCTTCACAATTACAAATAGAAAGCGAGTTAATAGCAAATGGAATAAGAGGAAGATTTACAAACCAATTTCTAACAGAAAATTATAATATACCCGCTGAGTTGGCAACAGATTTTGTGTATTATGTTCAAGAAAGTGGCATCCCGCCCACGTATTTAAAACCCGAAAATAAACTATTACTACTGGACTATTTGACAGGCAAGAGTAAAGAATATCTTAGAACAATTGAAAAATAAAATTTCCATACTTTTAATTAGTTCTTTTACAGCGTTTTCTATGTTAGCTCAACAAGAAAAAATCAAAGGACAATTGACAAATACTGTAGATGTTGGTGGTATAGAAATTATGAATGAAACGTCTGGTTCAATTGCTTTTACAGATGAAAATGGAGCCTTTGAAATTAAAGCAGATAAATTTGATGTTTTAAAATTTTCTGCAATAAATTATTTTACATTTAGATATAACGTATCTCGAAATAACTACACGAGTAAAACAATGGAGATTACTCTTGAGCCAATTTTAAATGAACTAGATGAGGTAAACTTAAGTAAGAATAAGGCAGATATTAGCTTTAATGACCCTGCGAAGGATGTTGAGTTGTCTTATGAAGAATTAATGTTTCAATATACCTCTAATTTTAATTCAGATGTAGGCATTAGTGGTACGGCTGCAAATAATGCCTATCATAATGGACAAACACAAAATGGATTAGATTTAATAGGCGGTGCAAAACTACTAAAGTATGTACTTTTTGGAAGACCAGAAAAAAATAAGACTGCAGATCAACTATTAAGAGAAAAAGAATTTATTGCCAAAGAGACAAGAAAAAGATTTTCAGATGAGTATTTGATGGACAACTATGATATTCCTCAAGAAGCAATTGTTGATTTCTTTTATTATGTTCAAGAGGATGGAGTTCCACTTGATTATTTTGATCCAAAAAACGAACTATTATTACTCAACTTCATGTTTGAAAAGAGTAAAGAATATTTAGAATATATTGAAAAATAAATACCTTTTAATTTTAATATTGTTCTGTTGTCCAGCAATTAATACGCTTGGGCAACAAGTTGTTATAAAAGGTGTTTTAACTAACGATATTGATGTTGAGTCCATTCAAGTTTATAACACAACCTCAAGATTTAACACCATAACAGACCAAAACGGAAACTTTGAAATAGAAGCTTTTAAAAATGATACGTTAGTTTTTTCGGCAGTTAATTATTATACTCGTAAAGCTGTAATCACAGAAGAAAACTATAATTTTAAACATATAGAGGTGACACTTGTACCCATTTTAAACGAACTAGATGAGGTATATCTAGGGCATAGATTGACGGGTGATTTAGCAAATGATATAAAAAATGTAAAAACAGATGACCCCTTTAATTTTGATGATGTAGGCATTCCAGGCTTTAAAGGAAAACCTGAGGAAAAAATACCTCCAGTTTTAGGTGGTGTTGTTAGTATAACTTCGGTTGATGTTGAGGCGCTTTACAAATATCTTTCAGGTTATTATAAAAATTTAAAATTACTTCGGAAATGGCAATCACAAGATGCAGCCGTAGCAAACATTTTACATGGGTACATGCCTAGTTTGCTTGAAGAGGCTTTTGGAATTCCTGAAAATAGAGCGTTTGATTTTGTTTTGTTCTGCGTCGAAACCACAACACTTGAAAACGAATTTAAAAATGAAAACTACGAGCTTGTTCTTGATATATTTCAGAAGAAAGCTCCAGAATACTTAAAAGGATTGGTAAAAGAATAACGTGTGTTTTAATCCATTTATATTTCCGAAGAGATAGAAAGGAATAATTTTTGTAACATTGCGAAAATCTAGACTACTAACAGTATTTGCATTCCTATGAAATTTTTAAAATTATTGTTTTTTGTATTCTGTTTCACTGTATTTACGTCTTTTACAGCACATAAGTTTTATGTGAGTATTACTAAAATAGAGTATGTTAAAGAGAAACAATCAATACAAATTATTACTCAACTTTTTACAGATGACCTTGAAGATGCCTTATCAGAGCGTTATGGCAAAGATGTACATTTAGATTCTTCTAAAGAAACTAAAGCTGACGTTGCATTATTTGAAAAATACCTACTTAGTAAGCTCACAATCTTAGTAAATGGAAACCCAGTAAAATATAATTTTATTGGTCACAAATATGACATTGACCAAGTCAAAGCCTATATTGAAATAACAGGGATTGAAGCTGTAAATTCTATGGAAATTGAAAACACAATATTGATGGATAAATTTGAGAATCAACAAAATATTATACACTTTAAAACTGGAACATCAAGAAAAAGTCTTGTATTAGATAAAGAAAATCCTAAAGGATTGTTAAAATTTGAGTAATCAAAGAGTATAGCTATATAAACCCCTATTTTTAACAAATTATTATTAAAAACCATTTACTAAATGAAAGTAATTAAATTATTGTCATTATTGATGTTGATAACATCGGCTGGAATGATGCAAGCGCAAGAAGAGACAACAGAGCGAAAGCCAGGTCATACTAACGAAAACAGGTTTAAGCAGCTCTATACTGAGTTTTCTACTCCTAATCAATATCGTTCTGCAAGTGGAGCACCTGGTCCTAATTATTATCAGCAGCAAGCAGATTATAAAATGGATATTCGTCTTGATGATGAGAATACAAGGATATATGGAAATGAAACGATTACATATACTAATAATTCGCCAGATGTTTTAGAATATTTATGGGTACAGTTAGATCAAAATGTTAGAGCAAGAGATTCAAAATCTCCACTAATAGAGCCTAGTGGTGCTGCGCCTGCGCAACAAGCAAGTTCATTTGTAAATAGCTATATGGGAGAAAAATTTGACGGTGGTTTTAAAATTGACCATGTTAAAGATACTAAAGGAAATAATTTAAAGTATACGATAAACCGCACGATGATGCGTATTGATATTCCAAAAGCTATGCAGCCAGGAGATGAATACTCATTTAATATTAAGTGGTGGTACAATATTGTAAATCATACAATTGATAGAGCTAGAAGTGGATACGAAACTTTTGACGATGGAAATAATGGGTATGTGATTGCGCAGTTCTACCCACGTATGGCTGTTTATAATGATGTTGAAGGATGGCAGAATAGTCAGTTTTGGGGACGTGATGAATTTGCGTTGCCATTTGGTGACTTTGAAGTAAATATCACAGTTCCTGCAGATCACACAATGGATGCAACGGGTGTGTTGACAAATAGGAAAGAGATATTTTCAAAAGACATGATGAACCGTTATGAGCGCGCAAAAAAATCATACGATAAACCAGTAATTATTGTAACTCAAGAAGAGGCAGAAGCAGCTGCAAAAGGATTTAGTAAAGCAACTAAAACGTGGAAATTTAAAGCAGAAAATGTACGTGACTACGGTTTTGCAACTTCGAGGAGATACATATGGGATATGATGGCAGTAAAAATGGGAGACAGAGATGTTATGGCAGTGTCAGTATACCCACCAGAAGGAAATCCATTATGGGAAGACTACTCAACGAGAGTTGTAGCGAGTACACTAAAGTCTTATTCTAGAATGAGTTTTGATTATCCATACCACAAAGCAATTTCAGTTCACGCTAAAGGTCAAGGAATGGAATACCCTATGATTTGCTGGAATTACGGTCGTCCAGAAAAGGATGGTACCTACAGTGAAAGAACAAAATATGGAATGATGAGTGTTATTATTCATGAAGTTGGGCATAATTACTACCCAATGATTGTCAATAGTGATGAGCGTCAATGGACTTGGATGGATGAAGGACTAACTACATTTGTTCAATACATAGCTGAACAAGATTTTGGTGAAAAATATCCAGAGGCTATTGCACCAAACAAAGCATATCCTTCACGTCGTGGTCCTGCAAAGAACATTGTAAGTTACATGGCAGGTGATCAAGAGAGCATCGCTCCAATTATGACAAAAGGATTAAACACATACAACTTTGGAGCAAACGCATATTCAAAGCCAGCAACTGGATTAAACATTTTGAGAGAAACAATTATGGGCAGAGAGTTGTTCGACCATGCTTTTAGGACATATTCTCAAAGATGGATGTTTAAACACCCAACGCCAGAAGATTTCTTTAGAACAATGGAAGATGCATCTGCCGTTGATTTAGATTGGTTTTGGAGAGCTTGGTTTTACACAACAGACTATACAGACATAGGAGTAAAGGATGTTGAGACATTTTATGTTACATCAAAAATGACTAAAGAAGTTAAAAAAATGATGGAAGCACGTGGAATGAGTGAGAGTGATTTACCACCATTAGTTTATTTAGTAAAAGAAGGAAGCGATGACTTTGAAGAAAGCATGAAAACAGAAACATTGAATGATGTTACAACACTCCAAACATACATAATGGATAATTTAACGCCTGCACAACGTGCTAATTTAAAGTCTCCTAAATATTTTTATAATGTGACTTTTGAGAAGCCAGGAGGAATCCCAATGCCGCTTATCGTTGAGTATACATACAGTGATGGTTCTACAAAAAGAGAAACATATCCAGCACAATTATGGAGAAAAAACGATGCTGAGGTAAGCCTTACGGTACCTTCTGAAATGGAAATCACAAAAATTATGGTCGATCCAGACGAAGAAACAGCAGATATTGACACTACTAACAACGCGTGGCCAAAACGTAAAAAGTTAGGTGAGTTTGATAACTTCAAAAAGGAAGAAAACAAAAACTAATAATCTTTCTTCGGAAATATATAACACCAAAGCCCACTACAATTGTAGTGGGCTTTTTGGTTTTTCATTAATGTGAAGTTAGTTCTCTTTAGCACAATTTATAATTACCTAAACTTACCATCTACTAATTAAAATTTTAATTCTAATTTCAGAATTCACAATCCATAATTCAATATCTTTGCGTCATGCAAATGCAACCACATTTATTATTTATTAGCGGGGCAGAAATAGGTTTTATACTATTCTTAGTCCTCCTCATTTTTGGTGCAGACAAAATTCCCGAAATCGCTCGCGGATTAGGAAAAGGAATGCGCCAAATTAAAGATGCTACTAACGATATTAAAAGTGAAATCACAAAAACTGCTGAGAAACAAGGATTAGATTTAGATATTACTAAAGATGTTCGTAAAGAAATTGATGCAATTAAAGATGATGTAGAGGAGTTTGGTGGTTCTGTAAAACGCAAGTTTTAATGCTACAAACTTTAAAAGACTGGGATAGAGAACTATTTGTATGGCTCAATGGTCTAGGGATTGAAGATTACGATGGCTTTTGGATTTTTGCAACACAAATAGAAAACTGGACAGCACTATATATTATATTCTTTGCAGTTTTAATATACTATCTAAAGCCAAAAAAAGGAATTATTGCTATTCTGTTTTTAGTAGCAACATTTTTGTTAACGTTAGGATTAACAGATGTAACTAAAAATTATATTGCGAGGCTACGCCCTAACAATGTTGAAGCATTGGGAGAATTAATACGTATTTTACAAAAGCCCACCAACTATAGTTTCTTCTCAGGACACGCATCCACAAGTTTTTCAATAGTAACATTTGTGGTGCTTACTATTAAAAGTTATACAAAATGGATATACCTAGCTTATTTATGGCCGCTCATATTTGTGATGAGTCGTATCTATGTAGGCGTACATTACCCTAGTGATATTTTTGTTGGTGCTTTAGTGGGTACAATAATTGCATTTTTGGGTTACTGGAGTTTTCAGAAGGTCACTCATAAGTTTATTGATAAAGAATAGCTATTTTACTCTTGATATTGTCAAGCCATCTCTAATGGGTAATAAAACCGTTTCTAGCATAAGATGTTCATTAAGCATCTTATTGTAGGCTAAAATGGCTTTGGTATCTTCATCCTTATCTTTTAATGGTTCAACTACTTTTCCGCTCCATAAAACATTGTCACTCAAAATTATAGACCCTTTTTTCAACTTCGGAAATATTAAATCCAAATATTTTGGGTAATTTATTTTATCTGCATCGATAAATACTAGGTCAAAAGTGCAATCTATTTCAGAAATAATATCCAGCGCATTACCAGTGTATTGAAAAATTTGTTCTCCAAAATTAGATTTGTCAAAATACCTTCGCTGTAAATCGTGAAGTTCCTCGTTTACATCTATGGTATGTAATGATCCGTCTTTTTGCATTCCTTCTGCCAAACACAAAGCAGAATAGCCTGTGTAGGTACCTATTTCAAGTATGTGTTTAGGGTTGATTAGTTTAGAAATCATACTTAAAAACCTTCCTTGATAGTGCCCACTAGACATTCTAGGAGCAAGTACTTTTCTCCAAGTTTCTCGAGTTAAATCTTGTAGTAATTCTGGTTCTGGTTGCGAATGATTAACAGCGTATTCGTCAATATTTTGAGGTAAAAAGTGCACGTAGTTATTTTTTATATCTTAAATGTAGTACTGTTTTACTTAGTTGATTGCATTTTTTTTACTTGTTTGAGTAAAATTTTTGTAGGGGTTAGCGGGAGTGATGCCATCATTATTTTTTGACTAAAACTTAATCCAGCTTTTACATTAAGCTCTCCACTCAACATTCCTTGATAACCAGTTTGAGCAACTTCTTCTGGCGGAAATGTATTATCAAAAAGAGGTGTTTTGTCCATGCCACTAGTTTCTCCAAATCCAGTATTTGTAGCACCGGGTAATAAAGCTGTAACAGTAACACTAGTTTCACTCAGCTCTTCATAAATTGCATTGCTAAACGAGGTTACATACGCTTTTGTAGCAAAATAAACTGCTTGTAATGGACCTGGCATTAAACTCGCTGTTGATGAAACGTTTAATACTCTTCCACTGTTTATTTTAACCATATCTGGTAGAAAAAAACGTGTTAACTCAGTTAAGGCAATGATGTTAAGATTAATCATATTTAAATCATCCTCCCATTTTCTTTCGTGAAATTTGCCAAGACCACCAAAACCAGCATTGTTAATAAGATAGTCAACTGTGATTCCCTCGTTTTTCACAATATTATAAACCTCCTTTCCTGCACCTTGTTTTGATAAATCCTTTTCAATGACAAAAACTTTAATGCCATGAGCATATTCAAGTTCTCTTTTCATATCTTTCAATTTATCAATACTGCGTGCAACCAAAACAAGGTCACCTTTTTTAGCTGCATGTATTAATGCAAATTGTTCACCTATTCCGCTACTTGCTCCCGTAATTAGTGCTGTCTTGCTCATTTTTATTTTCCTAAAATTCTATTTACTAATTTTTCTTTTGCAGCTGTATCATCGCCGCATAGCCATTGAATTACATTATCTTCCCAGATGGCATCGCATTGAGCATCATTTAAAATTTTACGCTCTTTTGCTAAATCAAGTATTTTTCCAGGATAAGATGATTGTTTTTCACTTTCCATTTCTCCTAATGGATATGGGTCATCAAGTCCCATAACTATTTGACTTGTTCCTTGATTTTTAACTAATAATTCAAGCCCGCCAGTATCGTGAACTAGCGTGTCAAAAAATATGTTTTTATGACCCACAGATTTGCGAGGGTGTGTTTTTCCTTCAAATAAATCTGGGCGTCCATCAAATCCTTGAATTCTTCTTCCAAGATTCATTTGTGCCAATTGTCCTCCATGTGCAAAACAAGTTCTCATATTTGGATATTTATCTGCATAGCCATTTAGAGTCAAAAAGTGATAGGCATCTGCACACTGTGCAAGCATCCATATTAAATGAAAACGCCAAGAGGTATTTTCTAATTTTATAAATTTTTCACCATCATAAGGATGAACTTCAACAGCTAGATTGTACTTACTTGCCATTTCAAAAATAGGCTCGTTTTCTTCGTCAAAAATACAACGCCAAGTACCTATGGTGTCCATATAATGGGTGGGTAAACATAATAACTGCATTCCTAAATCTTCAACACAGCGCTCAATTTCCCATAAAGCGCCACGAACAAATCCTGGATGAACTACAAATCCAGTTGTAAATTTGGTTGGATTTTCACGTTGTACTTTGGCATTAAAATCATTCTGAAATCTTAATGCTTGTTTCATCTCTTCCACGCGCAGCCCATTTCCGTAGAGCTGAGAAAGATTTAGCACTACAGCGTGGTCAAGTTTATTTCGCTCCATCCAAGCAAGTTTTTCATCTAAGAAAAAACTAGAATCTGTCACAGGACGACTCCAGTCTTTTTGCAACATAAACTTCCTATCTTTATCTACCCAGAAAATCCCTTTATCTTTCATGAATTGAGGAATTTCTTCGGGATAGGGAAGTAGGTGTGAGTGACCGTTGATTCTAAGTTTTCTGTGTTCCATAGAAATGCCCGTTATGGGTATGTTTAGTTAGTTCTTTAAAAATAGAAAAAATGTGTGGTTGATAGCTATGGAAACCTATAAACTTTTAGTTCTTCCACCGTCAACAGGAAGATTTATTCCATTGATATAACTTGCCGAAGGGCTTGCTAAAAATGCAATAGCATATGCTATTTCTTCAGGTTCTGCAAAACGTTTTGCTGGCACCACGTTTTGCATCATCGTATTAGCTTGGTCAAAAGTTCCGTTTATTTTCTTTGCGACATTATGTAATATTGCATCTAACCTTTCGGTAGCAGTTGCTCCAGGTAAAACATTATTTACGGTAATGCCAAAAGGACCTACCTCTGTTGCTAGTGTTTTACTCCAGTTTGCAACTGCACCACGGATGGTGTTACTCACACCAAGACCTTCAATAGGTTGCTTTACAGAAGTAGAGATTACATTAATTATACGTCCATACCCAGCTTTTTTCATTCCAGGAACTACAGCTTGAGCAAGAATGTGATTACATTTTAAATGTTGCGTAAAAGCAGCTTCAAATTCTTCTATTTCTGCAGAAAATATAGGGCCAGCTTTTGGACCTCCTGTGTTGTTTAATAAAATATGAAAGTCTTTATTTGCTGTCGCATCTTCAAGTGTAGATTTTAATCCCTTAAAATCACTAAAATCCGCAACTAGATAATCATGGGTTTGCCCATTTTGAGTTGAGAGTGAGGCTAATACCTCTTTTAGCTTTTCTTCATTACGAGCAACTAATGTAATAGTTGCGCCTAAGTGAGCTAGCTCTTTTGCAGTTGCTTTTCCTATTCCTGCGCTACTTCCACACACTAAGGCATTTTTGTTTTTTAAGTCTAGTTTCATAAATAAAGTTGTTTGGTCGAGCGCAGTCGAGACCTAATTAAAATAGGGGGTTTATAAGACCTCTCAAGCTTTCTGCGCGATATTCTCTAAATTAAGAAAACTTAATAATTCAAATAGTGCTTGAGGGAATATGTATTATTTTTAGTCACTATAAGAAATACAAACATTCTTTGCTTCAGTAAAAAACTTTAAGGCTTCAAAGCCGCCTTCGCGACCCACGCCGCTCTCTTTAATGCCTCCAAAAGGAGTTCTTAAGTCCCTATTGAGCCACGTATTTACCCAAACGATTCCTGCTTGTAACTCTTTTGATAATCGCATGGTGCGATTTAAATTATTTGTCCAAATGGTTGATGATAATCCATATTTTACATCGTTTGCCATCGCTAAGGCTTCATCCTCTGTTTTAAACGACATAATTGTGACTACGGGACCAAAAATTTCCTCTTGGTTTACACGGCATTTATTATCCTTAATTTCAATAACCGTTGGCTGTAAATAATAACCATTTTCTAGCCCTTTAACTTTTACTCTTTTTCCTCCACATAAAATTGTGCCACCTTCTTCTTGCGCTATTTTGATGTAGTTTTCCACTTTTTCTAAATGTGGTTGTGAAACTAAAGCACCAATGTTTGTTTCAGCATCAGCAGGATTTCCTATTTTTAATACAGAAACTTTAGCCACAAAATCATTTTTAAATTGTTCAAAGATGGAAGTTTCAACATAAATGCGACTTCCGCAGAGACATATTTGACCTTGATTTGCAAAAGATGACTTTACGGTTACCGAAAGCATTTTGTCATAATCACAATCTGCAAAAATTAAATTAGGATTTTTCCCTCCTAATTCTAATGACAATTTTTTAAACATAGGGGCCGCTGTGCGTGCAATATGAGCGCCTGTGGCTGTTCCTCCTGTAAATGATATTGCTTTTATATTAGGGTGTTCTATAATTGCTTGACCAGTTTTAGGGCCTGTTCCGTGAACAATGTTTAAAACGCCTTTAGGGAGCCCAGCTTCAGTAAGAATCTCGCCAAGTAAATAAGCTGTCATTGGTGTAACTTCGCTTGGTTTTGCAACAACGCAATTTCCTGCTGCGATGGCTGGAGCAACTTTCCAAGTAAATAAATATAATGGTAAATTCCATGGCGAAATACATCCCACAACACCTATGGGTTGCCGCAATGTATAATTCATAGTATTCAACCCTACACTCTCATGTGCTTCACTAGCAAACTGCGTAATAGCATTACCAAAAAACCGAAAGTTTGAAGACGCTCTTGGGATATCAATTGCTTTTGCAAGGTTTAAAGGTTTACCATTATCTTTTGATTCGGCTTCGGCTAATTTGTCTAAATTTTGCTCTATTAAATCTGCTATTCGCAATAAAATTTTACTGCGTTCATTAATAGTGGTATTGCTCCAAGATGGAAAAGCGGCATGTGCTGCTGTGTATGCATTTTCAACATCTGTGCTATTAGAATTTGCAATTTTTGAATATACTTCGCCGTTGCTAGGGTTAAAATTATCGAGCCACTCATTTGATTGAGGTGTTACGTATGCTCCGTCGATATAGTTTTTTATAGTTTCCAAAATGCTATTTTTTATTCTTCTTTTCCTTAAACAATGAAGCGAAAGCTTCATAAACTGCCTGGTGTAGGGTGTCTCCGTGATCTTGTTCAGGGAAAAATTTGAAATGAATATTAGGGTTTTGTCTATAAGTTTTTCTCATTTTGAGGTATAAAGCCATAGCGCTTTCTTCCATGATTGGTCCCTCTTTTCCAACTCCTATAAATATTTTTTTTGTGGCTTCTGAAATTTTTGGGGTGAAAGATAAAAGTGATTCATCATCCCACCACATACTTGGGCTCACAATAATATAATTGTTAAAAAGTGATGGTTTTTTTATTAATATTTCAGCAGCTAAAAGTCCGCCGAGTGATTGACCAATGATAGTTTTTTCTTCAGAAATATTATAATTTGCTGCTATAAGTGGTTGTAATTCCATTTCTAGAAAACGGATGAAATTTTCTGATCCTCCACTTGTTGGAAAGTCTTTTTTATCTAACGCGTTATTCGATGGGTATGTAAAATCTTTTTTACGGTCTATGTTTGAAATTCCAACTACAATACTTTCTGGTAACATGTTAATCCAAGAGAATGAACCAAATTGTACCAAGCCCGAAATATGAATAAAATCTTCATCTGCTGATCCATCTAATAAATAAATGACAGGATATTTAGTAATTGTGTCCTTTTTGTAACTCTGAGGTAAATAAATATTAAGTGTGCGTTTTTCGTTTAATATTTCCGAAGTAAAGCTAACCGTCTCACCAATATTAAATGGCGATTTTGAGTCAATTTTTAATGTTTGAGCCTTAATAATATGGCTGAAACATAATACTAGAAATAGTAAAGAAATTCTTTTCATTTTACTGGCATTATTTTTTTAAGGGCAAATATGCCTGTGCTTTAATCTCCACTACTAAGTGCGGGTGCGGCAATTGATGTACTGCAACTGTGGTGCGTGTGGGACCCGTTTCTTTATCGAAAAACTCACCGTAAACGGCGTTATACCCACCAAAATCATTCATGTTTACTAAAAAACTCGAAACATCAACGACATCTGCCATTGTAGCACCTTCAGTGGCTAGCACGTCTTTAATATTATTTAATACTGCTCGCGTTTGTTCTTTGATATCTAGGAATATGGTTCCCATTTCATCAATTTTATTTGCGCCTGCAATGGTGTTATCTGCTAATCGCGAACTTGTACCACTTACAAAAAGGAAATCTCCAGCACGTTTAATATGTGGATATGCGCCGCGTGGTGTTGCTTTTCCTTCTACTAATCTACTTTTGTTTGTCATGATTATTTCTGTCAGCCTAGGCTGAGTATTTTCTTAATTATAAATTACCAACTACCTCGTCATCGTGTAATGCTTCGGCAGTTTCTTTTTTTACTAATGCTAGTTTTTCTTTTACGGCCATATCATCTGTCAATTTTCCATCATCTAATAGATTTAAAATGGCTTTATCTTGAGCACGTCCAAGTGTCATTGCAGCGTGATAGGTGATATCTTCATTAAATGTAACTAAAGAATACTTACTAAAATACTCAGTAGGGAATTGAGATTCAAATGCCATTTCTAATTTTCTTTTTTGCTGGAAAAGTGGGCTTGCTGTATGTTCTTTCATTTCGTGAAAGTTGTCAACGGCTAAATCTGCAATCGCATCAGTGTCTTTTTTACGTGCCATTTCGTATGCGTAGAATATTTTTTTCCAATCGTTAGACTCGTTATTTTTGCTTTCATGTTTATTTAAAATTTCATCAAAAACAACTACATCTTCAAAACTAGCATTCATTCCTTGCCCGTAAAATGGGACGATGGCATGTGCACTATCCCCAAGTAAACATACTTTCCCAAAACTACTCCACGGTGAGCATTTTATTGTTCCTAAAGGGCCTGTAGGGTTGCCAAAAAACTCTTCAACTAGATTAGGCATTAGTGTAACCGCGTCTGGATATTCTGTCTTAAAATATGCCATTACCATTTCTGGCGTGGTCAAATTGTCAAAACAATAGTCGCTGTTTGAATAAGGTGCAAATAGTGTTACTGTAAAACTGCCATCAAGGTTAGGTAGTGCAATTAACATGTCTTCTCCTCTAGGCCAGATATGTAATGCACCTTTTTCTGTGCGATAACCGCCATCTTTTGCTGCAGGAATAGTGATTTCTTTATAGCCGTGAGTTAACCAATTTTGTGAAAAACTAAATAAAAAATTTCTATCATTAAACATCGCTTTTCTAACTACTGACCCAGCTCCATCTGTTCCTAAAATAATATCGCCGCTATAGGTTATTTCATCTTTTGTATTGTAATCTTTGAAAGTTGCAATTCCATTTTCAAGGTTCACTTTTGTACAACCTTTATTAAAAATAATTTCAACATTAGACATTGCTTCTGCAGCATCAAGTAAGAGCATATTTAATCCAGGGCGAGAGATAGAATTAATATATTCGTTTTCACGACCGCTGTAATTACTCATAAAAGTATTTCCTTCTTTATCATGAATCATCCTGCCAAGCATAGGAATACAAAGTTTTAAAGCGTCTTGTTCAACACCAGCAAGCCTTAATGCTTTGAGCCCACGGTCACTTAGTGCTAAGTTTATAGACCTCCCTGCATCTTGTGTTACATCTCTTAAGTCAGGGCGTTTTTCAATAAGTTGTACTTGATAGCCGCGTTGTGCCATTCGTAAGGCGAGTAAACTTCCGCATAGACCAGCTCCTATAATTACTATTTTTTGATTTTGATTTTTCATTCTTCTGTTGTTGGACTCAAGACTCGGTAAGTTTTTCTCTTTAGAATCAAGAATAATAACTTGTGAGTACTATATAGTTTTTTCTTAGCTTAATTACAGCACTTTTTTTAATCGCTGCACAAATTCAAAGACATCTTCAAAACTATTGTATAAAGGTGCAGGTGCAACTCTAATGACATCTGGTTCTCTCCAATCACTTATGACGCCTGCTTTTGTAAGTTTTGTATGAAAGGCCTTATCTGCATTTTTTAATTGAATGCTCAATTGACAACCGCGCTCTTCTTTGTTTCTTGGTGTAATAATATTAATATTATTGTTATCAAGCTCATCAAGCAAAAACTCTAAATAGCCGGTTAATTTTTCGCTCTTATTTCTTATGTTTTCAAATCCTGCTTTTTCAAAAACGTCTAGACTAGATCTAATAGCTGCCATTGATAAAATAGGAGGGTTACTCAACTGCCAACCTTCAGCACCAGAAAGTGGGTCAAATTCATGGCGCATGTTAAATCGAGTATCTTTATTATGCCCCCACCAACCCGCAAAACGGTTTAATTTTTCATTATTTGCATGACGCTCATGTACAAAACAACCACCTAGACTTCCAGGTCCACTATTCAAATATTTGTAGGTACACCACACGGCAAAATCTGCACCTACTTCGTGTAAATTAGGCTGAATGTTTCCGGCTCCATGTGCAAGGTCAAACCCAACCATGCATTTATATTTATGTCCTAGCTCAGTAATTTTTTTAAGTGGAAAATGTTGACCGCTATAGTAATTTGTACTCCCAATCATCAACAACGCAATCTTATCACCTTGAGATTCCATAATAGTTTCAAGATCTTGAAAGCGGCATAAATCTTCACCTTCTCTAGGTTGCCAGAGAATGAGACCTTCTTTTGGGTCATGCCCATGAAATTTTAATTGACTTTCCATTGCATATTTATCACTTGGGAAAGCATCACTTTCAACTACAATTTTATATTTGGTTTTTGTTGGCTGATAAAATGAAACCATCATTAAATGAAGGTTTGTGGTCAAGGTATTCATCACCACAACTTCATTAGGTTTTGCCCCTACGATTTTTGCCATGCTATTTGTCAAAAATTCATGATATGGGAGCCAAGGGTGTTTTGCATCTGTGTGTCCTTCAACACCATGCTTTGCCCAGTCTTTTAATTCTGCCGTGATATAGTCTTGCGTTTGCAGAGGTTGTAACCCTAGCGAATTTCCGCAGAGATAAATAAGGGGATTTCCTTTGTTGTCACTAGGAAGTAAAAATTGGTTTCTGAAATGTGCCAGTGGGTCTTCTTGGTCGCATTGTTTGGCAAACGTTAGATTGTTTTGATACATGAATAGGTGGTTAAGAGCTATTTTTACTACTAATAATTTAAATTATTCTACTGAAATATCAGTGAAAAATAATTTAAAATTCTCTGTTTCGTCTTTATGCATTTTGGCGATTTTAAGTCCATTAAAATCTTCATAATCTTCCCATGTAGTTGTCATTGAGGGTGCAATGGTGTCGCCTTGTCTAAACACCCACTCGCGCACCATAAAGTCTTTGTCATAATATAAATCGTATGCATCGCCTGGGGTATAACCGCCCTCGTTTCCATAAGTAATAGTAAGCATATTTAGGGTGTCTTTTGAGATAGGAGCAACGGCTTTTTCCTTTTCTTTGAAACTTGTGCCATCATCCCAAACTAGATTATAGGGTGCCAATAACCAGTATTTGTCATTAATAAATGCAGCGTCGTATTGTTTAGAAGCTTCGTCAAGGTTGTTTCGGTTAAATGAAACGGTATCTTTAGCAGTCATTATGGTCACTTCGTTTGATTTCGGTTTCCAAGACCAAGAACGAGTGCCTGCTGGTTTGTCATTTCGGGTTACATTGAACGTAAAATTGACGGTATTTATATCATTCCATTTTTCAAATCCATTTGCATGTGCAATTTTTTCAGCCGTTGTGTGTGTTTGGTCTTTATTTAAGTCTGAAATTGATTTTAATTTTTCATTTTTAGTAGTATTTTCTTTGCATGCAATCACTGCTGAAATGAAGAACAACGAAATAATTATTTTTTTCATGGAGATATAGTTTCCCGTAAAAATAATGAATTACATTGCTATATTTACACGTAACCCTTTAAAATATAAAGATGACAAAAGTAAATTTAATTGCTAATGGGCCTTTGATAGTTGTTGGAGAGCATACCGTAACGTATCCTGACGGCAGCAGTGAAGTAAAAGTGACAAGAGCTTCATACTGCAGATGTGGAAAAAGTAGCAATCTACCTTTTTGCGATGGGAGGCATAAAGGAGAATAGTTTAAAATATTTATGGAACATAAATATGGAACATAAAAAAGTCCTTTTCGAAATAAATCGAAAAGGACTTTTAATATTTTACAATAAATTAAAATTAATCTACTGCATCTTCAACGTCATCAACAACGTCTTCAACGTCATCAGCTATTGTTTTATTTTCTCTGCAGCTTACAAAACTAGTGCTTAACATTCCTACTGCGAATAATACTAAAATTACTTTTTTCATAATGGTGTTTTTAAGTTAATGGTTATTACTAAAGTCTTCTTCCAGTTAATAATTTGTAAATTACTAAAATTACAACAAGAACTAATAAAATGTGAATCAAGCTTCCAATATCTGGGAAAGCAAAATATCCTACAAGCCATCCTATAATTAAAATTACAACGATTAGCCAAACTAAATCTCTCATGGTTTTTTTTGTTTTACTGATTAGATTTAATAAAATTAAAATATACTTTACAAACAAGGCTTTGGTTTAACAATATTTAACTAAAAGTCTTAAAAAGCGTTTAATATGGGTGTATTTTGTTATAAAACGTGCGTTTTGAGTTATTTGATATTTTTTATTTGTGTTTTATAGAAAAGTTTTTAAAAAAAACGGATATCTAAAAATGGTCTGGATTCTCAATAATTTTTGCTGCCCTTTCCTTTAATGCTAAAATATCATTGGTTGATTTTTTATTGAGCATATTCATCATCATCGCCATTCTATTATTTGTTTTAAAAAATTTGCGTTTATCGTCTAAGAAATTCCAGTAAAGACTATTAAATGGGCAAGCGTTATCTTCAGTTTTTAATTTTACATTATAAAAACACTTACCACAATAGTTACTCATTTTATTAATGTAGCTACCACTAGAAACATAAGGTTTAGTTGCAACGATGCCCCCATCTGCAAATTGAGACATGCCACGGGTATTTGTGATTTCAACCCATTCAATAGCATCTATATAGATGCCTAAGTACCACTCATCTACTTCGTCTGGATTAATTTGTGCTAATAAGGCAAAATTACCTGTGATCATCAATCGTTGAATATGATGAGCGTATGCTTTGTCTAGACTTTGTTTAATAGCATGATGAAGACAATTCATTTTAGTGTCTGCTGACCAATAAAAATTAGGTAATTTATTAAAATTTTCAAGTTTGTTTAATAATGCATATCCTGGCATTTTCATCCAATATATTCCACGCATATACTCACGCCAACCTAATATTTGACGAATAAAACCCTCTACTTGTGAAATGTCAATGATATTTTTATGATTTCTCCAATATGTTATGACAGTCTCTATTACCTCTTTAGGATGAAGCATTTTACTATTCATTGCAAAACTTAATCTTGAATGAAATAAATAGGCATGCTCTGTATAAAGAGCATCTTGATAATCACCAAAATGTTCTAATAGATTTTCACAAAAGTAATTAAGAGCAGAAAGGCAGTCATCCCTATTTGTGGGCCAATCAAACTGTGTAGGATTAATTGTTCCTATTGTCTTTATACCGGATTTCTCGATTTCTAAAACTGTTTTCTTTACCTCATTTGTAAAAACAAGTGGTGATGGGATAGGGTGTTTGCCTTTATATTTGTTGCGATTGCTATGGTCAAAGTTCCATTTTCCACCTTCTGGATCTTTATGAGTGATCATTAAAATGTCGTGCTTTTTACGCATATCACGGTAAAAGTATTCCATTGTAAGTTGCTTCTTACCTTTAAAAAAACTTGCAACATTTGTTCTTGTAGTTAGAAAATGTTCTGTGTCAACAGCTGAAATTACAACTTCATTTGATTGATTCTTAAAAATACTTAGCTGTTTGTCAAGTCTATATTCATCAGGCAATTGATATTCAAAGTGTGTGAAGTTATGTTTTTCAATGAGCGATTTAATGTTTTTTATTAAATCTTGTTTGTTTTCTTTTGAATTAATACTAAAGTATATAACAGAATGCCCTTCAGATTCTAACCAATTTGCGAAGTTTTGCATACTCTCAAAGAATGCAACTACCTTTTGAATATGATGGGTTGTATAATCTGTTTCTTGGCGCATTTCGGCCATAAAATAAATTACATTATCAATAGGATCATTATACCATGAATGTTGCTGGTTGAGTTGATCTCCTAGGATGAGTCGTAGTGTTTTCATTAATGCGTTCTATCTTTAAAGTTCATCACAGGGTTTAAAAAAATATCTTTATTAATTGTATTGAAATAGCTATAAGTTCTAAATGGTTTCTCTCTACAGCCATAAATTTATATAGGCTCCATTTGCATCATACATATTTGTTTGACGCTCAATATTAAACTTTCTATCTCTCGGGTCATTTCCCACGCCAGCATTGTATATCCAATTACCCCAGTTACTGTGTACATCATAGTCAATTAGCATGCTTTCAAAATAGCTTGCGCCCACTCGCCAATCTTGAGCCTGTTCTTTTGCCCAAAAACTCGCAACATTTTGTCTTCCTCTATTACTCATCCATCCAGAGGTAGCGATTTCTTTCATATTTGCGTTTATAAATGGATAACGTGTTTCTCCATTAATCCACTGAAGTTTTTTTTCTTCGGAAATATGCCAGTTATAGGTCTTTTTTAAAATTCCGTCGATTTTAAAAATAGCATCACCGTGTTTTAGAGAAATATATTTAAAGAAATCTCTCCAAATCAATTCGAAAATCATCCAATAAGTGTCTTTATTTTTTTTAATTTCTTTTTCAAATTTTTTAATTTCCCAATAAATGAACCTTGCGGAAATACTCCCGTTTGCTAACCAAGCCGAAAACTTTGAACTATAATCAACACCTATCAATCCATTGCGCGTTTGCTTGTAAGTTGCTATGTTTTGAGAATCCCAGATGTATTCTTTAACCCTTGCCATACCTGTTTTTTCTCCACCTTTAAAAGGGAACGCTGTTCGATTATCTTTTTTAAAATCTTGAAAACCGAGTTTTTTTAGATTAGGAATTTTTGTTTTATTCACGATAACTAATTCAGTGTTTTGTTTTTTTAAGCTAATTCCTAACCCTCGTACTCTACAATTGTTCTCACATTTTTTTCTAAATTCCGTAAAAATTTTTGGAATTTCAATAAAATCATCATAAGGTATATCTTCTGGATGAAACAGAAATTGGTCGTATGTTTCGATTATTCTAATCTCATTAGGAATTTCATCTTTGAGATTATTAAGTACATGTACTTCTTCTGAAGTCCATTCTCTTTGACAAAAAATATTAGTAATATTTTTTTCCTCACTAATAAGTTTTGGTATTGCTATTTCAGGTTTTTCAAAGTAAACATGAAGTGCTATGTTTATGGATGTTAGATTTTTCCGAAGTTCTTCAACTGTTTCTATTAAAAATTGAGCGCGAAATACGCCTGTTTTTATAAAACCGAAAGAAGTTTGTTTAAAATGTCTTGGATCAAAACAATATATAGCTGTGACTAGTTTAGCATTCTCACAGGCTTTTTGCAATGAGGTATTATTGTTAACTCTTAAATCATTTCTAAACCAAACTAGATGATGCATATTTGTTTTTATTTCTTCTACAGCGTTCGCTACAGTATTTTACTTCGTTCCAGTTTTTCTCCCATTTTTTTCTCCAAGTAAAAGGTAAACTACAGGTTAGACAAATTTTTTTGGGAAGTTGTTGTCTTTTATGTTTCAAAATCGATCTTTATTTTTTAGGGCGTGCATATTCAAAGCGTTTTAATAATGTAGGTAATGCATATCCATCGAGTCCATTTACTGTTACAGTTTCGGCATTTTCTAGATTTAAAAATCCGTCTTCTTTGAGAATACCTTCATCAATAAAAAGGTGTTCAATACTTCCTATAATAAATAAGCATCCATTTTCTTCAATGTTATAATGATTAACGTAGTGACATCCCATTGAAATTTTGACTCCACGTACAAAGGGTGCTTTAAAATTATTTTTAAATTCGGGTTCAAATTGAGTTTTATCAAATTCTGAAATCTCTCCATCGTACTTTGCACTCGTATGGTGTGCGTCTTCAATGATGTTTTTGTTAACATGGTTTATTGTAAATACACCTGTGGTTAATAAATTATCAAAAGTATTACGAGGAACAGTTGTAGGGCGTAAAATAAAACCCAATAATGGAGGATTACTCCCTAAATGGATTATGCTACTAAAAATGCCAATGTTCATAATTCCATCATTTGATTGTGTGGCAATCAAATTTGCGCTTTTATAACCCGTACAACTATTAATAAGGTTAATGCGATACAATTTTTCTAATTTAGAAATTGAATTTAAATCAAAATGTTTCATGTGTTAAAGATAAAATTTTGTTTAAAGTATTTTCTTAAAAATTAGACAAAAATAGATTGTATTTTAGTATTGAAATATTACATTATGAAGAAAGAGTTTTTTAAATTTTAATATTCTAAGCTATTAAAATGCTTAAGCATACAGTTGAAGAATAATTTTTATATTGTAAAAAATTAGAATAAATGGATTTACATAAAGCCTTTAATATCAATAAAGATACTTGGAATAAAAAAGTGGAAGTACACGCAAATAGTGATTTTTATGCGATGGATGCTTTTAAGAATGGTGCTTCCGCTTTAAAAAGATTTGAGTTGGATGCGTTGGGCGATGTGAAAGGGAAATCTTTATTGCATTTACAGTGTCATTTTGGGCAGGATACAATGAGTTGGAGTAGGTTAGGGGCAAAGTGTACAGGTATTGATATTAGTGAAGAAGGAGTGAAACTAGCAAGAAGATTAAATAAAGAGTTGGGTCTTGATGCCAATTTTGTATGCTGTAATGTTCTTGATACATCGCAGCACATTAAAGAAGAAAAATTTGATATTGTATTTACTAGTTATGGTACAATAGGCTGGTTACCAGATTTGAAACCCTGGGCTCAAATGATTGCCGAACGTTTAAAACCAAGCGGCATTTTTTATATTGTAGAATTCCATCCCATAGCTTGGATGTTCGATTATACGGTCAATCCTCCAGTAATGAAATATGGTTATCAACAAAAAGAAGCTATTTATGAGGAGTATGAGGGAACATATGCAGATAGTGAATCAAAAATGTTAAGCAAAGAATATGGCTGGAATCATAGTCTTGGTGAAGTGATTACGTGTTTAGTAAACGCTGGACTTAAAATTGAGTATCTTAATGAATATGAAGAATCACCATATAATGTATTCCCAGATTTGATTATGAACAAAAATGGGATGTATGAATTGTCTAGTGGATTGTATCCGTTGTTGTTTGAGGTTAAGGCTGTAAAATAAAAAATCCCAACAGCTCTATAAGTGCTATTGGGATTATTTTTTTTAATTATAATTAGTGCATTGCATCTTCCTTAATCAACTCAGGAAATTTTTTCTGAAACTTCTTTAGTCTAGGGACAGATACACTTCTAATATATCCTTGATTAGGATTTAGTCTTTCATAATTTTGATGGTATGCTTCTCCAATCCAGAATTTTTCAAAAGGTAGTACTTGTGCAGCTACTTTTCCTTCACCTACTTCTTTTTCTAATGCCGTAATTTTAGTTTCAATAATTTTTTTCTGTTCATCGTTTTGATAGAAAATAATTGAACGATACTGTGATCCATTATCAGGGCCTTGACCATTAACTTGAGTAATATTTTGTGAGCCAAAGTATACATCAACTAATATTTTAAAACTAACAACATCTGGGTTATAAATAATCTCTACAGCTTCGGCATGTCCTGTTCTGCCTGTGTTACTTGACTCATAGGTTGGGTTATTTGTATGACCGCCGCTGTAACCAGAAATTGATTCTTCTACACCTTTTACACTTTCATAAATTGCCTCGACACACCAGAAACAACCACTAGCAAAGTAAGCACGCGCCATTCCTTCCTTTATGGGAACTTCGACTGGAGTAATCGTTTCTTGAGCAATGGCTTCTTTTTCTTTATTTGATTTATTTGAGGATTGGCATGCAGCAGGTATTGTTGCTATTAATATTGCCGCGAGTGCTATTGTAATTCGTTTCATGATAATTGTTTTTTTATTAAGTCGGGTTAATGTAATTAACATTTCCGAAGTGATCATAATTATTAGTTAAATCTTAAATGTAACAAATGAGACTTAATATAAACACAAAAGCCTTCACATTGTGTGAAGGCTTTGTTATAATTTGTGGAGTGGTACTTACTTTAACTTAGCAAACACTTTATCCATTTTTTCAACTTCTTCGCCTGCTAATTCTGGATCAACAAGAATACGCCCACTGTGCTCATCTGTAATAATTTTTTTACGACCAGCAATTTCCATTTGTACTTGTGGTGGAATTGTAAAGAAAGAGCCTCCAGATGCGCCTCTTTCAACAGCAACAACAGCTAAGCCATTTTTTACATTTGTACGAATGCGTTTGTAAGCTTTTACAAGACGCTCTTCAATTTGTTTCTCAAACTTTCCAGACTCTTTAAGTAATGCTTGTTCCTCTTTTTCAGTTTCGCTAAGGATTTCATTAAGTTCACTCTGCTTATGCTTTAAGTGATCTTGTCTAGCGGTAAGACGTTCTTTAGTTTGCTCAATAATTTCTTTCTTATGTGCAATTTGAACGGTGTATTCTTTGATGTGCTTTTCAGCTAATTGAATTTCTAATTCTTGAAACTCAACTTCTTTGCTCAACGCATTGTACTCACGATTGTTACGTACATTGTCTTGTTGTGCAGTATATTTTTTCATCAGTTCCTTAGAAACTTCGATGGCATTTTTCTTAGCCTTGATGTCATCTTGAATTACTTCAAGATCACTATTCAATTTTTCCATACGGGTGTTCATTCCCGCAACTTCGTCTTCAAGATCTTCTACTTCAAGAGGTAATTCCCCGCGTACGTTTTTAATCTCATCAATGCGAGAGTCAATTAGTTGTAGGTCATACAATGCACGGAGCTTCTCTTCGACTGTTAATTCTTTACTTGCCATAGGTTAAAAATAGCTAATTGGATTTGTGTTTGTTTGCGATAAAACGACTGCAAAAGTAGTTATTTTTTTGCTAAGAAACTCATACAAAAGGTCTTTTGTGTATTGCTCGCTTTCATAATGCCCAATATCTGCAAGTAATATTTTGCCTTCAGCACTAAAAAAGTCATGATATTTTAAATCTGCAGTGACATAAGCATCTGCTCCATTGGCAATTGCAGCTTTGATTGCAAAGCTGCCGCTACCACCTAATACGGCTACTTTTTTTATTTTTTTGTTGCTTATTGACGAGTGTCTCACACAATCTGTATTCATCTTTTCTTTCAATAATTTTAAAAACGCCATTTCGCTTATTTCATTTGGCAATTCTCCTATCATTCCCATTCCTAAATGTTGGTTTGTGTTTTCTAAGGTTGTCACTTCAAAAGCGACCTCTTCATAGGAGTGGGTTTGGTGTAGCGCCTTTAATACATCATGTTCGCAATGCTTCGGAAACGTAACATGTATTTGAGTTTCAGGTGCTGTTATAAGTTCGTTTTGTTTTCCTTTTACAGGGTTAGAATTTTCATCTCCTTTAAAACTTCCGAATCCTCCCGTTGTAAAACTACAATTATCATAGTTTCCAATAGTGCCAGCGCCAGCCTTAAATAGTACGTTTTTTACTAGCTCAACTTCATCATTTGGAACGTAAGTGACTAACTTTTTTATAGTTTCTTTCTTTGGAATTAAAACATTGCGATTTTTTAAACCTAAGGTTTGGCAAATCATTGCATTAACGCCTACAAAGGAGTTGTCCAGTGCGGTATGTACTGCTATTATATTAATGTCATTCTTTATCGCTTTTAAAACCACACGTTCTACATAGGTTTTCCCAGTTATTTTTTTGAGCCCGCTAAAAATTATTGGATGAAAGCTAACAATTAAATTGCAGTTTTTTTTAATGGCTTCATCAACAACAGCCTCTAGCGTGTCAAGAGTGACGAGGATTCCGTTAATTTTTGTATTTGCATCACCTACTAATAACCCTGTATTATCAAACTCTTCAGAATAAGCTAGGGGCGCTAATTCTTCAAGTTGTATCATCACTTCTTTAACTGTCATTGTTATAAAATTTGAGTAAATATAAAGATTTTAGTATTGCTGATTGGATAATTTTA
Organism: Patiriisocius marinistellae; assembly: GCF_009014635.1. Classification (GTDB taxonomy): domain Bacteria; phylum Bacteroidota; class Bacteroidia; order Flavobacteriales; family Flavobacteriaceae; genus Patiriisocius; species Patiriisocius marinistellae. The sequence continues at coordinate 269,291 of NZ_BKCF01000005.1, forward strand.
TAGTGTCAATTATAAATTGACAAGAAATAAATTTTTAAAGAAAGTTGTCCAAAGGGATAAAATTCACGATTCATATTTTAGACTTTTTTAAAACCTTATTGTTACTTTCGTTGAATGAAAACATTGCGAAAAATATTATTTCCATTTGCTGTCCTTTATGGTTGGATTACTCGTGCTCGTAATGTTTTTTATAATAAGGGTTGGTTTAAGTCTAAACAGTATAGGCTTCCTGTTATCTGCGTAGGCAATTTAAGTGTGGGTGGAACTGGAAAATCTCCTATGATTGAATTGTTGATTGAAATACTTAAAGAAGACTATAAGGTTGCCACATTGAGCAGAGGGTATAAACGAAAAACAAAGGGTTTTTTAGAGGTTAAAACTACTCATACCGTAGCCGAGGTAGGTGATGAGCCGCTTCAGTTTAAACAAAAATTTCCAGAAGTCACAGTTGCTGTTTGTGCTGATCGACGAACGGGGATTGAAGTATTAGAAAAAGAGGCACAAGTAATTTTGTTAGACGATGCATTTCAGCATAGAAAAGTAAAAGCGTCATTAAATATAATGCTTACTCCTTGTGATGAATTATATGTGCAGGATTTTTTATTGCCAACAGGAAATTTGAGGGAATCACGTACAGGTGCTGATAGAGCAGATATTATTGTGGTGACTAAGTGTAAAAAGAATATTGCATATGCTAAGATGCAGGAAATTAGATTTATTTTAGATATTAAAGAACATCAAAAACTCTATTTTACTACAATTGATTACGCCGATTCAATTTTTGGAATTTCCGAAGTACAGCCACTACATTATTTAATAGACAAACCATTTACATTAGTAACGGGAATTGCAAACCCAAAACCACTAGTTGATTTTTTAATTGGAGAAGGATATCAATTTGAGCATAAAAAATATCCTGATCATCATAATTTTTCTGAGGCAGAAATTAATGCTCTTAAGAAAGAACAAATTATACTTACAACCGAGAAAGATTTTATGAGGTTGAAAAGCCCCCTAGGTAAATATGCACTGTATTACTTGCCTATTAAGACTAAGGTATTAAATGGTCAAGAAAGTTTTTTTAAAGAAATGATATTCAAGAATGTAGAGGCTAACTTATTCAGTTAGTTTTGTAACTGGCGGTTTTTGAGAGAGGAATGTATTTTTTCAAAGAACTCTTCTGGCTTAAAAGGTTTAGGGATTATTTCATTAAATCCAGCTTTAAAAAATGTGTCTAGATTTTCATCAATCGTTACTGCTGTCAATGCGATAATAGGAAGTTGTTCGTCAAACAATCTTATTTTTTGAGTAGCTTCAATCCCACTTATGCCTGGCATATGAATATCCATCAAAACAATGTCAAAATTATTATTTTTAACTAGCTCAATTGCAGTCATACCATTGTCTGCAACTTGACAAATCATGTGGTTTTTCTCAAGAATTTTTTTAGTAATCATCTGGTTAATTTTATTGTCTTCAACCACGAGAACATTTTTGTCTTTAAAGAATGAATCTTCTATTTTGAGTTTTGTAATTTCGTTATTTGCTTCTATTTCATTGTCTTCAAGAGCTTCAATATCAAGGTTGAACCAGAATTTTGATCCTTTTCCTAACTGACTTTCTAGCTCTATTTTGCTGTTCATTAATTCTAAAAGATTCTTAACGATAGATAATCCAAGTCCTGTTCCACCAAATTTTCTATTAATCTGTAACGAACCTTGAGAAAACGTTTCAAATATACTTTTCTGCTTTTTCTTAGAGATACCTACACCGTTATCTTCAATTTCAAATTTAAGTTTTACAATGCGTCCTCTTTGATCAATTTTTTTAACACGCACATTTACAACACCGTTTTGAGTAAACTTAACAGAATTCCCAATTAAGTTGATTAAAATTTGGGAAAGTTTTACAGGGTCTCCTAAAAAGATTTCTGGGATAGAATCATTAAAATCAAATACTAATTTTGTTTTCTTGTCGTCTGCAGATTTTTTTAGAGCTACAAGTACATCGTTAATACGTTTTTTTAAATTAAAAGAAGTTTTCTCAACTTCAACTTTGTTAGCTTCTAGTTTGTTAAGGTCAAGAATATTGTTAATTAGTGATAGCAAATACTCTCCAGAAAATTTTAAAGAATTAAGGTGTTCCTTTTGATGCTCTTTAGGAGATTCCTCCATCAATAAATGGGTAAGACCAGTTACTGCGTAAAGAGGAGTTCGTAATTCGTGTGTAATTGTGGATAGAAATTGTGCTTTTGCAAGCGATGCTTTTTCAGCTTTTTCTTTTGCTAGTTGCAATTCTGTATTTTTATCTTGCAATAAATTATTTGCTTTCGCACGCAAATTATTATTTTTATATAAGGATAGCGTTAGCAATGATAAAATGGCAATAATAGCAATGCTCATACCATTTGTAACTTGATTAAATTTCTCAGACTTTTCTATTTCTACAAGATTTTCTTCATAATTTTCAATACGCTTATGAAGCGCTCCAACGTTTAATTCATTATTATTAGTTGCAGAGATAGAGTTGATAAAGACTAAATTAAGAGAGTCATTTTTTGTTGTGTATTTATTGAAAAAAAGTAGAGCATCATTAAATTTTTTTTCAATTATAGCTATTTCAGATTTGACTTTATAACTTTCAATTTTTAGTTTTTTATAATTAAGGCTATCGATTATAACACTGGCTTCATTAATAATGCTTTTTGCTTGATTAAGATGTTGGATGTCATTATCTTCATTATAAATTTTAATCAAAGCTTCTGCTTTGTTTACATAAGAAAATGCCTCAAAATATTTATTATTCCCATTTTTATAATCTGAAATTCCAGCATTATAATAATTTACTGCCGCCTTAGAATTTCCTTTTTTAAACTCTAATAAACCTCTTCCTATTAAAATAGGTGATTTTTCTTTTTCATCGTTAATTATTTCAAATATGGAATCTGCTTTGTCAAAATTGTCTTCTGCGACCGTAAATTTTTCAAGACGCGTATTTATTAGCCCATTAAGTACATATATGTTAGGGAGCTTTTTTATATTATTAGAAGCTAAAATAATTTTAATAGCTTTCTCATTAATAATTTGTGCAGTGTTGTAGTTTTGTAAGTAATACTGTAACATAGTGTTAGTGACCATAACATCTGCTTTCAAGTCATCATCATTAATGTTTACTACTAAGTTGTTGGCTAGATTTATATTTTTGACAGCTTCTTCAAAATCAAATCTAAAAATTGCTTCATTAGCATTTGTTTTATATTGTTTTACTAATGAAATAGAATCTTTAGTAATTGCTTGACCATAACACATAAAAATAGTGAGACACATCATTATTGAAATGATGTATTTTTTGCTATGCGAGGGCTTATTCATTAAAAAAATCAAACGTATTTAGTCGATAAATATAGTTATTTAATCGGATAACGAGTTATCAAATCAATAATTCTCGAGGAATAACCTGCTTCATTATCATACCAGCCTATAATTTTAACCATTTTTCCTATTACAGATGTCATTTGTGAATCAAAAATACATGAGTGGGGATTGCCTATAATATCAATAGATACTATAGGATCTTCGGTATATTCTATAATTCCTTTAAACGCTTTCTCCGAGGCTATTTTAAATAGATTGTTTATTTCCTCAATGGTCGTTTCATTTTTTATGTTTAATGTAATATCGCAAAGAGATCCATTAGGTACTGGAACTCTAATGCCACATCCCCCTATTGCATTTGAAAGTTCGGGAAATATTTTAGTCAATGCTTTTGCAGCTCCAGTGGTTGTGGGGACTATTGATTGTCCAGCCGCACGTGCGCGACGTAAATCTCTATGGGGTTGATCATGTAAACTTTGATCGGTAGTATATGAATGAACAGTGGTGATGTATGCTTGCTCAATGCCGCAATTATCATTAATAACCTTTAGCATAGGAGCGGCGTTATTAGTAGTGCAGGATGCATTTGAAATAATCTCATCATCCTCGTTCAGAATATTTTCATTGACCCCTAAAACAACTGTCTTTATATCTTCATCAATTGGAGGAACAGATAATATTACTTTTTTAGCTCCTGCTGAAATATGTTTTTGAAGCTCAATTCGAGTTTTAAATTTACCAGAAGCTTCTACAACGATATCAACATCGCTCCATTGTAAATTATCAAGGCTCTTTTCAGAAGTAAACCTAAAGTTTTTATTATCAATTAATAATTTACCATCTACAACTGAAATATTTTTTTTCAATACTCCATGAATGGAATCATATTTTAAAAGATGACTTAATGTTTTTACATCCGCAATGTCATTTATTGCTATTACGTCAATGGTTGGGTGGTCAAGCAAAAGTCTAAAAAGTGTTCTACCTATACGCCCAAAACCGTTTATGCCAACTCTTGTTTTAACTCCCATCTTTTTAAGTAAGGTGCTTTTGAGCTTTATAAGAAGAACGAACAAGTGCACCACTTTCAACATGACGGAACCCCATTTCAAGACCAATGGTTTCGTACTTTTTAAACTGCTCAGGTGTGATAAATTCTTTTACAGGGAGGTGTTTTTTAGACGGTTGTAAATATTGTCCAATTGTAATAATATCAAGGCCTACTTCGCGTAAGTCTTTCATTGTTTGTAAAACCTCTTCTTCGGTTTCACCAAGTCCTAGCATAATACCGCTTTTAGTGCGTTCAATGCCATTATCTTTTAAATATTTTAATACTTCAAGACTGCGCTCATATTTTGCTTGTATACGTACTTCTCGTGTTAAACGTTTTACAGTTTCCATATTATGTGAAACTACTTCGGGCTTGACCGCAATGATACGGTCTATATTGCGGGTATTTCCTTGAAAATCAGGAATAAGTGTTTCAAGAGTTGTTTCAGGATTCATACGGCGAATTGCCTTTACCGTTTCGGCCCAAATAATAGACCCCATATCTTTTATGTCGTCCCTATCAACACTCGTAACCACGGCATGTTTAATGCTCATCAATTTGATAGAACGTGCCACTTTTTCAGGTTCATCCCAGTCAACATCCTCAGGTCTTCCAGTTTTAACACCACAAAATCCGCATGAGCGTGTACATACATTTCCTAAAATCATGAATGTTGCCGTACCTTCGGTCCAGCATTCTCCCATATTAGGACAGCTTCCCGAGGTGCAAATTGTATGTAAATCATACTTTTCAACGAGTCCACGGAGCGCGGTATATTTTTTTCCAGTAGGCAATTTAACCCTTAGCCACTTAGGTTTAGGTGTTCTTTGCGTAGGTGTTGCGGTTTCTATACTCATAGACTACAAAGATAATGAATTAGTCGGTAGTTTTTTAATTGGTAGACGTTAGATTAGCATGTAGTTTTTAATATATGTTTGGCTTATAATTTTTAAAAATAAGAGGGTTAAACTATTACTTTTGAGTAATAATTTCAGCAAGGAGTTTTTTTGCTCTTAAAAGGCGCACTTTTACATTGTTTAAAGTTTCTTTAGTACTTATAGCAATTTCATCGTAGCTCATTTCTTGAAAATAGCGAAGTTGGATGACCTCTTGATACATAGGGTTTAGCATTTTTATGTAGCGAAGTAATTGTGCTAAGTTTTGCTCCGTAATTAAAATATCTTCTGGAGTGGGAGAGGCGTCTGCAATATTTTTTAACTGCTCATCACTATCTGTTGCAGTATTTGTGTAAACAGATGCATTTTTCTTGCGGGTTTTATCAATTTGTATATTTTTTGAAATAGCTATTAACCATGTGCTAAATGTAAAAGCTTCATCATAAGTATTAATCCGGTCAAAGGCTTTTGCAAAGGTTTCAATTGTAATATCTTCTGCATCAATTGGGTTACGCACACGCTTAAGTTGAAACCTGTAAACTAAGTTCCAATGTGCATCAAGTAGAAATCTGTATGCAGATTGGTTTCCTTCTTTTGCTCTTTTAAGTTGTAATGAAAGTGTGTTTTTTTCTATTTCCACTTCGTTGGTTTAGCTACGCTGTTAGAAATAAAGATAGACAATTGTGATATGAGTAACAAGAGGTCTAAAAGTATGATGAATGGAATTAGTGGCTTTTCTTTCAATTTTGCTGCGCCAAAACCTATTACTAACATTTGAAAAAGAACCTTAAATCCAACAATAATAAGCGCAATTTTCCAGAAAGGTGTAAACATATTTAAAATTACTAAGGCTATAAATAGAAGTTTAGAAAAATAGAAAAGCCCTAATAAGGTCTGGTGAGATTTTTTATAATATTTAGCAGTACTTACATGTCTGCGCTTTTGAATGCGCCATGCTTTCCAAGTCTTTTTAGGTTGTGAATATGTAAATGTTTCTGGATCAGTAACAATAACTGTGTTTTTTGAAGTAGCTACTTCATTGACAAATAAATCATCATCACCGCTAGGCACTTTTATGTGAGAAATAAAGCCATTATGCTTATAGAATAGTTGACTAGTGTATCCAATATTGCGCCCTACACCCATATATGGCATCTTACTTTTAGCATACGAAAAATATTGAATCGCAGTCATAACCGTTTCAAACCTAATAAGCGCATTTAATATTCCCGAATCTTTTTTATACCCTCCATACCCAAGTAATAATTGTTTTTCTTCTGAAAAGTATTGACTCATTTCTCTTAGCCACGATTGAGAAGAAGGACTACAATCTGCGTCTGTAAAAATAAGTTGAGTGTGAGTTGCTTTTTTTATTCCAAGTGTTAACGCGTATTTTTTACTTGCCCAAAACGCCTCATTGTTTTTAACATTGCTAATCTTTATACGAGAATCATTCTCGGCAAATGCTTCCATTACCTCCAGTGTGTTATCGTGTGAGGAATCGTTAATTAAAATGAGTTCAAAATTAGGATGATTTTGCTCAAGCCATAACGGTATGTTTTGCTTTAAATTTTCGGCTTCGTTTTTAGCGCAAACAATTAAAGAAACAGGAAGAAATGATGTTGGAATGTGTTTTTTTTCTTCGGAAATTTTAGAAAATGAAAATCCTGAAAATAGAAGGTAATATAGAATTAAAATAAAAGTAACAACACCTAAAGCGTAGAGTAGAATCATGCGATCGCGAGCCTTTTAAAAGCTTTTAAGAGTGAGCTTCTTCTTTGCAAGTGTCAAATTGATCAGGTGTTTTTCCGCAAAAACCACAAGCTTCACCGCTTTTATTTAAGAACGGACTTTGGCTTGCGCAAGTTCCAGCAAATTCACCATCTTTTTTTGCCCAAAGTTTAATTGCGATACCCGCTACTGCCAATAATAAGAGTGCTAATGTGATTAGAAAGATTCCCATAACATAAATAAATTATGCTACAAAAATACAATCTTTATTACAGATAGCATTTTAATTTGATTAATTTTAGGAGCTGTAAAAAATCTCAAAAATTATGAAATCATATTATTCTTACTTTATTATCTTTTTATTATTTCCGTTATTATTTTCGTGTAAGAATAATACTAATGAAAAGGGAACAACAGCACCTATGGATTCGGTGTCTAAAATTTCCGAAGAGAAAGATTTAAAGGAACAAAGAGAAAAAAACTTGAGCAGCTCGGTTGTTTCTAGAGCGATGATGACACCAGAGCTTTCTAAGTTTGTAAGTAGTGTAATTTCGGCAGGTCTTGTAGATTCCTTGATGCTTGGTGATAAAAAATATACGGTCTTTGCGCCATCAAACGAAGCTTTTGATACGATGAATTCAAATTTGAAAGAGACGGTTTACAATCTTGCTAATGTGACTGCGTTAAAGGAGCTTCTCAAAAATCATATTGTGTTAGGTAATCTTGACTCTATAGCACTGGTGAGTAGTATTCGAAACAATAATGGTGTTTACAAAATAAATACAATGAGTGGGGATGAATTGAGTGCTTCGCGCGACGGAATGGATATTGTTTTTACAGATGCTAATGGCAAAAAGTCAAAACTTATTAAGAGCGATATAAAAGCAGAAAACGGTGTTTTACATGTTATTGATGGTGTAATTGGAGAATAATTGTAAGTAACTTATTTGGTAATTATGATTGTTCTTTATTATCAGTAGATTTTTCAATAGAACTTGCGTGGTCTTTGATGATATACCAAGTTCCCTTTATTTTTTTTAAAGCATAACTTACCGTCATTCTATTAAAATAAGGAACGCCATTTCTCTCAGGTTCGCGATAGATAACCTCTGTTATTGCGATTCCTAAATCTTCGGAAATTTCAGAATTTAAAATTTTTGTTTCAAAAGTCCAAGTGGTAGAGGCGTCTTTAAACCATGTGTCGTGGTAATCTATAAAGCCGTCTACGCCATTTATAATTTCGGTGCTTGGAAGAATTAATTGCATGGTCCCATTAGGTGACATGGTGCTTTTTAGGGTTGTCAAGTCCTTATTTGTCACAGCGTTTAAATGGGTTTCTAAAGTTTTTAAAAAAGCTTCTTTGTTTTGTTTTTCTGAAATTTGAGAAACGGCAATACTCGAATTATTCTCTAATTTTTCATTGCAGCCCATAATTAATAGTAGGGTTGTCGATAAGAGGAAAATTGATTTAAAAAGGCAGAAGGGTGTAAAGGTGTATTTTAAAATCATCTTTTTGTAGTTAGTTTTGACTTCAAGATATGAAAAATGAGTGAGAACTTAAGTGTTTAGGTCTTGTCTAAGTAGACTCAATTATAACAATCCTAAAAATAATTTGACTCTAATTATTTTTTTAACTGATTGATAGACTTGCTTTTTATAGGCACTATCCTGTTGCATTTCTGCAAGTATTGTGTCAATAGTTTCGGTCTCATCAATGGGCATTAGCAACATATCATTACCAGCCTTTGAAGCAATAAGTGGAGCATTATCTATAATGGTTACCGCTTTCATAATATTAAGAGCGTCAGTAATAATTAGTCCTTTAAAGCCTAATTCTTCTTTTAATAATCCCGTGACAATTTTTCTTGAACAGCTTGATGGAAGTCCTTGAGTGTCATATTTTGCATTGTTTCTTATCGTAATATGTGCCATCATTATTGACAATACACCAGCATCTATTAAAGGTGGATAGACATCAACTTCTTGTAAATCCCCATCAATGTAAACGCTTTTTTTGTGAGTGTCTCCAGATACTAGTCCATGACCCGGAAAGTGTTTTGCGGTAGCAATAACGCCCTGCTCTTGGGTTGTTTGAATAAATTGTTTACTTAATGCAACGACTTTGTTTTTATCATCACCAAAACTTCTATTCTTGATAGCTTCGTTTCCAGGGCTAACATCTGCAACAGGTGCAAAATTTTGACGAAACCCAATTTCTAATAATTCTTTATTAATGATACGTGCAATTGAGTCTGATTGCGCTTCTGTTTTTATGTCAATAGTATTCATTAATGGTGCAGTACCTTTTAGCCTACCATTGTATAGGCTAGGTTCGGCATCAATAGAATAGAGGAGTGGTATTTGATTTTTTGAAACACTAATTGCATTAAGGCTATCGATTAATTTTTTGTGGTTTTCCTTTGTTCCCTTCAAAAAGACGACGCCTCCTATTTTATTTTCTTGTGCTAATTTGATGACGGTTGCTTCGGGTTTTCCCAACTCTCCTGCCGATGTTACGAGCATTTGTGCAACACGCTCAGCATCATTAAGTGAATTAAATATTTCATCAACGCGATGTTCAATTACAGGGTTGTATTTATAAAAATCTGAAAGATTTTTAGATTGTGATATTGCTTGCAAGCAGGTAGTTAGTATAATAATAAAGGTGAATAATCCTCTTTTCATGTGTTCAATTATTTTCAAATTCAAATTTCCGAAGAATGACTTTTTTAGGTGTGTCTACACTAATTATTTTTTTATCACTTTCAAAAATATAATCAAAAAGAATATACAAAAGAGTAAATCATTAATACCATAAACAGAATAAAACATGCCTGCCATTACATCTTCTTTATACACTTTTGAAATATCATTATTTAGTAGCCATTGTATCCACACATAACCATAAATTAGCTTTTCAATAGCAAATACTGCAACGAGCCAGGGGACTAGTGCATATTTTTTTGCTACGGAAATATATGCCAATCCCCATATATTTATCATTAATAAACCAAAGCTTGACATTACATTTGGGTCAAATTCAGTAATAGTATTATTGGTAAAGAGCCTAGAAAAAATAAGGACTGACATGTTCATCAGTCCCGAAATTATAAATCCTTTTTTTATGGTTGAGTGGCTTAGGGTCATATTTTTTTGACTATAATATTATTCACCCTCGTGGTTAATTTCCTCATCAGTCAACGTGCCAGAAAACTCATCCATTTCAAAATCATCTCTATTGAACCAATAATCTGAACTTATTATTTGGTATTGTGTTCCTCCTTGAGGGTTTAACTCCCAAATAATACCATCTGCAATTTTAAGCTCTTTCTCAGATTCTAATTTGTCGCTAAATAATCTTTTTAATAAGCTTCTACTTGTAAGCAACTCGCTCAAAGTTCTAAGCATAATATCTTTATCTACAGTGACTTCACCGCCAAAGGTTAAGTCAATATCAATAATCGATGCTAGTGTATTTGGAAATTTACCATTATATGCTTTGTACAATAATTGATTAATATTATACAATGTATAATGTAGTGGGATTTCAGGATACTCCTCGGCTATTTTATCTAGGAGCATTTCGTGCGCAAGATTTTCAATCTGTCCAATATTTAAATGGTCACTTAGTTTGTATTTAAGTACAATCTCAGCAGCCTCAGGTGGTTCAAAATCTGAAATTGCGAGGGAAAGCATTTCAAGCAGCTCATTATCTGCAATACTAGCAGCGTCAGCAAAGTCAAATAACTCTAATAAATTTTTATAATCTTCATTTTTCCAGTAGCCTTTAATGGAGTCAACTGTTTTAATGTTAGTTTTCTTTATTGTAAACTTCATAGTTGTTATATTTTACACTTTGCGTACAAAAATCAATCCTTTTGGGTAATGACAGTATGTGTTTATGATTAGATTAACATGAAATTACTCCTTATAAACATCTCCTTCTTTCATCACAAAAGTAATATTCTTCAATTCTGAAATGTTTTCTAGCGGGTTTCCATCTACAGCAACAATATCTGCAAACTTTCCTTTTTCAAGCGTTCCTAAACTACTTGTCATTCCAAGCAATTCTGCGGCATTAATAGTGGCAGTTTTGATGGCTTGATTTTCGTCCATTCCATATGTTACCATCAACTCAAATTCACGAGCATTTGTTCCATGTTTGCTCACACCACTATCTGTACCAAAAGCAATATTAATTTTTCCTGCTAAAGCTTTTTTAAATGAAGCTTCCACCACGGGAGCCACTTGTTTTATTTTTTCAATAATGGCTGGAGGAATATTGGGATTGACAGATAACTCCTCATAAACTGAAACTCCCGCCAATAATGTAGGCACTAAATATGCTCCCGTTTGTTGAAATAATCTAATTGACTCGTCATTTAAATACGAACCGTGTTCAATAGAATTTACACCTGCTCTTAAAGCTGCGTTTACTCCTTCGGCTTCGTGGGCATGTGCTGCTACTTTTCTGCCTAGACTTGCGGCGGCTGCTACGATTGATTTCATTTCGTCATCCGTTAATTGTTGGCCAACTCCTGCTGCGGTGTTACTTAAAACCCCACCAGTTGCTGTGATTTTAATGACATCGGCACCACTTTTTACAAGGGCGCGCACAGCACGACGACAGTCATCACTACCATCACAAATACTTACGTCTTGCCCCACCATTTCCATAATTGCATCTCTATATCCATGAAAATCTCCATGCCCACCAGTGGCAGATACTGCTCCGTTTGAAGCTAAAATACGCGGGCCGGCAATTAATTTTTTTGCAATAGCACGTTTAAGCGCGTTCATTATATGGGCATCACCTCCTAGATTACGTACGGTTGTAAAACCAGCGTCAAGAGTTCGTTTTGCATAAGGGATTGCGTCAAAAGCAGCATCGGCTTCTTCGGTTGTAGTCCAATCGTGCGGATTTGAACCTGGATCGCGCTCGCCAGTTATATGTGTGTGCATGTCAATAAAACCGGGCATTAAAAATTTATCCTTTAAGTCAATGATAGTAACATCGGGATTGTTCATTCCCAGTTGTGCTGGCTGTAAATAACCGCCTCGCATGTCAATAATTTTACCTTTTTCTATGACAATTGTTTGTTGGGTTTTTGGAGAACTCCCAGGGATATCAAGAACAGTTCCTGCATGTATAACTGTGATTGGATTTTGAGCATTTAAAGAGCTTAAGCCGAAAAGTATAACAACTAAGAGTAGTTTTTTAAAATATAACATTGGTTGTGATTTTAGAGATTTCAAGATACGGAAAATGTAAATTTGTTTTGATGACTTCCACAGTTAATATTTCCGAAGAAAAGGGAGATGTTGATAGCTAAAGACTAATGTTTAATTACTTGATGCTAAAGACTATTTTTTACTTTGAAACGCATGTGTAAATCACTATCTTTGCCACCCTCGTAGAAAACGTACGATTGATTAAAAAACTAGATAGATTATGTTCGATAATTTAAGTGATAAGTTAGATAAAGCCCTTCACGTCCTAAAAGGTCACGGGAGCATCACAGAAGTAAACGTTGCCGAAACTTTGAAAGAAGTACGCCGCGCATTACTTGATGCCGATGTGAATTTTAAAATTGCTAAAGAATTTACTAATACCGTAAAAGAAAAAGCACTAGGGCAGAATGTATTGACTACGCTACAACCTGGGCAATTAATGGTTAAACTTGTAAAGGATGAGTTGACACAGTTAATGGGTGGTGAAGCTGTAGGAATGAATCTACAAGGATCACCAAGTGTGATACTTATGTCTGGTTTACAGGGTAGTGGTAAGACGACTTTTTCTGGTAAGCTTGCTAACTTTCTTAAAACTAAAAAATCGAAGAAACCATTATTGGTTGCTTGTGATATTTACCGTCCTGCGGCGATAAACCAATTGCAAGTAGTAGGGGAGCAAATAGGTGTTGAGGTGTATGCTGAGGTTGGGAATACGGATCCAGTTGCAATTTCAAAAAACGCAATTTCACATGCAAAAGCAAATGGTCACAATGTTGTGATTGTCGATACAGCAGGTAGACTTGCCGTAGATGAAGCGATGATGACCGAGATAGCAAATGTACACAAGGCTATTACTCCAGATGAAACTCTTTTTGTAGTGGATTCAATGACGGGACAAGATGCAGTAAATACTGCAAAAGCATTTAATGACCGTCTTAATTTTGACGGTGTTATTTTAACAAAATTAGATGGTGACACAAGAGGTGGAGCTGCACTTTCAATTAGAACAGTTGTAGAAAAGCCAATCAAGTTTATAGGTACCGGTGAAAAGATGGATGCGATTGATGTGTTCTATCCATCACGTATGGCAGATCGTATTCTTGGGATGGGTGATGTTGTTTCGCTTGTAGAAAGAGCACAAGATCAGTTTGATGAAGAGGAGGCTAGAAAATTGCAGAAAAAGATTGCGAAGAACCAATTTGGTTTTGACGATTTTATGAAGCAGATTCAGCAAGTAAAGAAGATGGGTAGTATGAAAGACCTTGTGGGGATGATTCCTGGCGCAGGTAAAGCTTTGAAAGATGTTGATATTGATGATGATGCTTTTAAAGGCATAGAAGCAATTATTAATTCTATGACATTAGAAGAACGTACGCAACCAGCCGTAATAAACGGAAGCCGTAAAAAAAGAATTGCAAAAGGTAGTGGGACTTCTGTGCAGGAAGTAAATCAATTACTTAAGCAATTTGACCAAATGAGCAAAATGATGAAGATGATGCAAGGTGGCGGAGGTCGTAAGATGATGCAAATGATGGGTAAGATGAGGTAGTCATATTGACTATTTTAAATTGATGATTGTTGATTTTTGAATAATAATAAACATTTTTAACGCATAACTTTTAACCCTAAACCATGACAATTCTCGACGGAAAAAAAGTTTCTAACGATATTAAAAACGAAATCAAAGCCGAAGTCGATAAGATGAAAGCAAATGGTGAAAAAGTACCACATCTTGCCGCAGTAATTGTAGGTGATGATGGTGCAAGTTTAACTTATGTAGGTAGTAAAGTACGTTCTTGTGAGCGTGTAGGATTTGAATCTACAATGGTGCGTATGAGGCATACAACCAGCGAAATTGAATTACTTGATAAAATCCATGAGTTGAATGAAAATGATGACATTGATGGTTTTATCATTCAATTACCATTGCCTCCACAAATTAATACACAGCGTGTATTAATGGCAGTGGACCCTAGTAAAGATGTTGATGGATTTCATCCAGAAAATTTTGGTCGTATGGCACTAGATATGTCAACATTTATTCCAGCAACGCCTTTTGGGATATTAGAATTGTTAGAGCGTTATGATGTAAGTACAAAAGGTAAACATACCGTAGTTATTGGTCGTAGCCATATCGTGGGACGTCCCATGAGTATATTGATGAGTCGTAAAGGCTGGCCAGGAAATAGTACTGTTACACTCACTCACAGTAATACTAAGAATATTACTCAAATTACCAGTCAGGCAGATATAATTATTTCAGCATTAGGAGTGCCTAATTTTCTTAAAGCAGAAATGGTAAAAGACGATGTAGTGATTATTGATGTAGGAATTACAAGAGTTGAAGATGAAACAAAGCCAAAAGGTTATGCTATCGTTGGTGATGTTGATTTTGAAAATGTCAGCAAAAAAGCAAGTTTTATTACTCCCGTTCCAGGAGGTGTAGGCCCTATGACCATTGCAATGTTGTTAAAAAACACGTTGTTAGCAAGAGAACAAAGAGCAGCACGAAAGTAGCACGCATCCTTTTCAAATATTAATAATCCCGTTTTGGAAATTCCAAGATGGGATTTTTTTTTGATTCTTTGGAAATGGGAAGGGTGCGATATTTTTTGCTTTATTAAACATTTAATAGTTAAATGTCTTTGAATATCACTCCTCAGATTTTAAGGTTAATAATACTGCAAATAAACGCCCCATAACCATTGCTACAAGTCCAAATAGTGTAGTGATTAATGCTATTTTCAATCCACTTGCAATAATAAGATTTGATGTGTTTCCAATTTCTTCAATTGCATCAAAAGCAGAAATTAACCTATTTCGCTTGAAAGGTTGCTTAAGTCTATTTCTAGACTAGATGCAAGTATAGATTGTACACTGCCAATTGAAACAGCTAATTTTTCCTTTTTTAAATGTGATAGGAAATTAGTTAAAGTTGATTTTGAAACTATTAAGTTTATTGAAAGTTGTGGGGATTATATAAAACTATATCTTGAGGATAAAGTTGTTATAACTCGTGAGACTATGAAAGACATTATGAAAAAACTCCCACAAAAAATTTTTGTGAGAGTGCATCGTTCTTTTATAATTTCGATTGATAAAATGGAAAGTTTTACAAACGAGGAAATTATAATAGATAAAAAATCTATTCCTATTAGCCGCACTTATAAAAGTGCATTAATGAAAAAACTTAATATTACAAATTAGTTTGTTCAATTTTCCAATCAAGATATTTATGAATATCACTTTCAATCCAGCCAATACCTATTGAAAAAATTGCTAAATCATCTAAATAGCCTATACCTGGAATAAAATCTGGGACTAAATCCATAGGGTTTAATACATATAATAATGACATTACAATAGTGGCTATTGTGAACCAAGGAACATTTGTATATGCACCACGTTTTATATCTTTTACCATCCCAAACATTATTTTTCCAATTTCGAGATACTTGGTAAGTGAGTTCACTCCAGATAATTTTTTTTCTACCGCTTCTTCATTATCTAATAAAACCTCAATATCATCATCATCAATTTTTACTACTTCATCTTCAAAAGTATCATTCACTTTGTCTTCGAAAAAAGATTTGTTTTCTGAGGTAGGGTTAGCTTTTTCTTGGCTTGTATTCTTATTTTTTTTATTGAAAAACATAGTCTTAGGTGTTTGAAATAAAGGTACAATTTGGATAGCAAAATTTATTTAAAATTTTGTTATTTTTTAATAGCTTCTGTTATTTTACTGAAAATTAAAGCTGACTATTTATGCGGAAATGAGGAATATAAATACAATGATAATTAATAGATAAAGTATCCAATAGGGTTTAAAAGATTTTGGATTACTGCCAAAAAATGCTTTACTCAATTTAAACATAAAGCTTCGGTTTTTAGCTATAGTATTATACCCAAAATCACTAAGCCATGTAAACCATTTGTATTTATGATACCAATTATGTAAATGACTTTTCCCATTCTTAAAACTTAAAGTTTTATAAGCAGAGTCCGGACCACTGTAAATAAAACCATCAGTATCAATAAATCTAGATGCTTTTTTAAACTCTTTTAGCGGTATATCTTTAAATTTATGAGCGATTTGTTGATACGGAATATAATTGATAGAAATTCCGGTATGTAACTTCCATCGTATTACCCAGTATTTGCAAAAACCACAATCGCCGTCCCAAACTAAAACTGGTTTTTCAAAAGGAGGATACAAGGTTTTTTGAAATTTGGTGAACATCGCTACAAATTTGTTTAAAGCATTTCTTTATTCTTTTCGGGAACATTCTTGCCATATTCTTTTTTGTATATTCTTACAACCACAATGAATAAACTAATAAGTAATGGTCCAAATATTAATCCAATAAAGCCAAATAAAGGAACACCAACAATTACTCCTATTAGAGTAATTAATGGGTGAACGTCATCTAGTTTTTTTAAAACATAAAGTCTAATAATATTATCAGTCGCTCCAACAATCACCAATCCATAAATTAAAATACCCCAAGCTTGAAAAGTACTCCCTGCAGAGAGTGTTAGTAGAAATACTGGTACAATTCCTATTAAAGTACCTACGAAAGGAATCATAGAGCCAATAGTTACAATGACAAACCAGAAAAATGGATCCTGTATCCCAAAAATAAAAAAGCCAATTAATGCAATAATCCCTTGTGCTAATGCTACCATAGGAATTCCTAGAGCATTTGACCGTACCATGTGGTTTACTTCTTTGCCTATGGCTTTTAAATTGTTTCTATTAATAGGTATGTATTCATATAAAGACTCTTTGAGTTGGCGTCTATTAGTCAACATATAGTAGAGCATGAAATACATAATACCAACAGCTATAAAAATTGTAAAAGTACCACCAGCAAAACCTTGGAGGTTTTCAGATATCCATGTTGATACGGCACCAACATCAATTTGAGAACTTAAGTCATATCCTAGCTTTCCTTCCCATTTTTCAATTTGATCTTTTAACGCCTTAGTAACCTTTTGAGAGTTGTTTACAGCTTGGCCTATTTTGTTTCCAAGCATAACCACAATTCCTGCCACAGGAAGAAGAATTCCTATAAAAGAAATGAACATTAAAAATGCTGCGGCCCAGTCTGGTTTCCATCCCCTCTTTACAAGTTTTGACATCCATGGACGCATTAACACATAAATAGTAATTGCTCCTAAAACGCCAGAAAAATAAGGAAGCATCTCTTTAAAAATCAGTACACCTATTAGTAATATAATGAGTAAAATAAATACCTGTCTTATAGCTGTGGGTTTTATAGCATTTTGATGACTCATAAGTGTTAATTGGTTTGTTTAAGTTGCAAAAAGTTGATCAATATTTTTAAAGGCTTTGAATTCTAGGGCATTACCAGATGGATCGTTAAAAAACATAGTAGCCTGTTCTCCAGATAATCCTTCAAATCTTATGTAAGGTTCAATGATAAATTTAATATCTTTTGTTTTTAATTTTTTGGCTAATAAATTAAAATCCTTCATGGAAAGAACAACGCCAAAATGAGGCACAGGAACATTTTTTCCGTCGACAGGGTTTGAATTTTCTACGTCATTTTTTGAATCCTTAAAATGAATGACAAGTTGATGTCCAAAAAAATTAAAATCTACCCAATGATCACTACTGCGACCTTCCTCACAGCCTAAAATATCTCTATAAAATTTACGACAATCTTCAAGGTTTTTTACAGGAATGGCTAAATGGAAAGGCTGGATATTTTGCATATTTAAAACTAAATAAATTTTTAATAGAAGTAAATTTAATTATTCTCAGCGTTAATAGTGTCAGTATCTTTTCTGTATTTTAAAAGTCCAATTCCTGCAAAAAAGAATACAACTCCAAGAATTATAGATGGCCATTGTGCACTACCTATGTCCATGCTTCCAAAAGCAGATAATACACCTAATATAAGAGCGATTGCACCGCCTAACGTCATTACAAGTCCTAATATTTTAATCATAATGTAGTTGTTTTTTTATTGGTTAATGGTTTAAAGGTATTAGATTTCATCGATTTGATAAATCACATTAACAGAAGTTTGTGCATTTATACTATGATGAGTGATCTGTTTATGCGAGGGGTTTTCTTCAGAAATATTAAGTGTTTATAAATTTAAGGCATAAAAAAAGTCTGAAGTTTTTTTAAGACAACAGACTTTATAATTATATAATATTTCCGAAGTTATTCTTCATTCCCATCCCATCCTATCATAAAGTATTTAAACTTTGCGGAGTCTGGAATTTGTGATGTTTCAATGGTTAGGCTTGGGTCGTAACGTAAGTTCTCGGGAAGTTCTTTTTTGTCAATTGTGATATAAACATCACTATCTTTTAAAAAAAGTACAACAGCGTCAAAACTTGTCTGTATTCCTGCAATTTCGTAATTGTCCTTTACATCTTTAAATGTGCTCTTAATACTGAGGCCTTTATCTGTTTTAAATCGTTCATCAAAGATTCTAATATTTGTTATAGTAGCTTCTGGATTATTTTCATCGTCTGGAGATAATAATAATAATTTTTTCCCACCTTTTTCGTATAGTTCAACTTCACCTTGAGTACCTATTGCATCTTTGATTGGGGTAAGTGCAACTATACTATCATTTGTAAAAATAGAATCTAATTGTTTAACTGTTGTTTCACTAGTTACAGCTCCAAGACTTCCTTCTCCAATAGCAAATTTATCTGCTTTTGAGTCACATTGAATAAAAGCTAATGATACTAATACTCCTAAAATTATTGTTTTTTTCATATCTAGAGCGCTAAGGTTGTATTCCAATTTGCGCCATTTTTTTAACGTTATTAATACTTTATTGTAAATTACAAAAGTAGAAAACTTAATATTTAAATTAAGAAAAGCAGTAGTTAATCTTACAATAAAATAGCGGGATTTTTTATTAGTAAATTTATTTTAATTCCCAATTAGCGCATCATTTTTCCAAGAATTCCTAGAACACTTCTAATTACCGTTGGACTCGTTAATGTTTTAATCCATGGATTTTGTGTTTGTCTTCCACTACTGCGGCGGCTGCTTTTTTTCGTAGTTGCTTTTTCTGCAGCTTCTTTCTCTTTTTTAGCTTTTTCTTTTGCCTCTTCTAACTCAGCGATTTGAATTTTTTTGTTAAGCATTTCATAAGCGCTTTCACGGTCAACAATGTCATTGTATTTTTTGACCATTTTTGATGATGCGATAAGGCTTTTTAGTTCGCTATCTTCAAGTACATCCATTCTGCTCATAGGGGCACGTAATAATGTTACGGCTAATGGAGTAGGAATTCCTTTTTCATTTAGAGCACTTATCATTGCTTCACCAATACCCATAGAGGTTAAAGCTTCGTCAGTTTTATAATACTTACTTATTGGATAGTTTTCTGCTGTAAGTTTTATTGCTTTTCTATCTTTTGCGGTAAAAGCGCGTAATGCATGTTGTATTTTTAAACCTAATTGTCCTAATACCGCATCTGGAACATCGGTTGGGTTTTGCGTTACAAAGTAAAGTCCTACGCCTTTAGAGCGTATTAATTTTACAATACTCTCAATCTGATCAAGAAGTGCGTCACTTGCTTCATTAAAAATAAGGTGCGCTTCATCAATAAATATTACTAATTCTGGTCTTCCGCTATCTCCTTGTTCAGGGAATGTTGCATAGATTTCAGCTAAAAGCGAAAGCATAAACGTTGAGAATAGTTTTGGCTTATCTTGAATATCTGTTAATCTAAGAATGTTAATATAACCCATTCCGTTTTTGTCAGTCCTTAGTAAATCATCTGTATCAAACGATTTTTCACCAAAAAATAAATCGCCGCCTTGTTGTTCAATTTCAATAATTTTCCGAAGAATAGAACCTGTCGAACTTGTTGACATTCTACCGTATTCTTTTTGAATTTCTTCTTTACCTTCTTCTGTAACGTAATTGAGCATTTTCTTGAAATCCTTTAAATCAAGCAAAGGCAATTTATTGTCATCACAGTATTTGAAAATTACAGCAACAATACCGCTTTGAGTTTCGGTTAAGTCTAAAATTCTAGATAATAAAACGGGACCAAACTCGCTTACCGTAGCTCGCATTCTCACACCTTCTTGCTCAGATAGTGTTAAGATTTCAACGGGAAATTTTTTGGCCTCAAATGGAATCCCTATTTTTTCATGGCGCTCATCAATTTTTGCGTGACCAGGACTTGGCATGGCAATACCACTTAAATCCCCTTTCATATCCATTAATAAAACCGGCACGCCTTGTTCGCTTAAATTTTCGGCAAGAACTTGTAGTGTTTTAGTTTTACCTGTACCCGTTGCTCCAGCAATAAGGCCGTGGCGATTCATCGTTTTTAGTGGGATTTTAACTAGTGCATCTGTAATTGTCTCGCCATTAACCATTGCTGCACCCATAACTATTGCGTCGCCTTTGGTTTTATAGCCTTCTATAATGTGGTCAAAAAATGCTTGTTTATCTGCCATTGTTTGGATTTTGGATAAAAATAGCAATTGTGCTTATGCTTCCGAAGAGAATTTTAATTTAATTTATTAATTCCAAAATTGAAAAATACAGCATGAATTGAATTATTGTTGTTGTTAAAAACGTATCTAAACTTTACAACTTGATTAGCAGCAATAGGGTACATTAAATTACCGCTTGTTCCCCAATAATCTGAGGAGGGTAAGCTCGTAAATCCTCTAGAGAGATAACCAACTAGCGTATTGTCTACGGTTACCGCGATAATATATTTTTTGTTTCCTGATGGGGCATTATAGGTTGAAAATGAACCTGAGAAAAAATAGTTGCCAGCTTCTTTAATTCTAACAGTACCATTCCCTATTACTGAATAAAGAGATGTATCGTTTGCAATAACCTCAGAGGTTCCTATGGGAAACTCATAATATGTATTGTCAGTTCCAATTATGGCACTATTATTAGTTGGGTAATTTTTATTAACTATAAGTGATCCTTTACTACTATTCGTTAGTGTTGACCAAGCTCCATTAGATCTAATAAATAAGCTGTTTATTGTAGAATTATAAACTATAGCCCCATCAAGAGGAGTGGGTATATTGTTCATTTGAGTAGTAGTAACTCTTGGAGGTATTAAAGCACCTGTTGTACTTTGTATCTCTAAAGCAGATCCATCATCTGGTGTGGTGGTTCCTATTCCTACTTGTGCGTTAAAAGTTAGTATTGTAAAGAAAAATGAGAATGTTAAGTAAAGTTTCATTGAGGAGTTTTATTATGAAATTTAGGGGTTTAGTGTAAAATTATTAATAAATTTCTGGATCTAATCAATGTCTAATTTGTTTATGATAATTTATTCGACACATTCAATTTTTAATCGATGAAGTACTTTTCTTACATATTAATCCTTCTTGTTTTTTATCCATTTTTTGGTTGTGATAATAATTTTATCGAAAAAAACCATATTGATGCAGATATTATTTTTCATAGATCGCATGAGGCAAAAAAGAAAGAAGCACCCTTTAGCGATGTGGTGCAAGTAGGAAACACATTTTATCTTTCTGGTCAAATAGGGATAAATCATAAAACCCGTGAGTTAGTTGATGGAGGTATAGTTGTAGAAACCACACAAACTCTAGAAAATATTAAAGCGGTTTTAAATCAACATCATCTAGAAATGACAGATGTTATAAAAGTAATGGTGGTGCTTGATGAAATTGAAGATTTTGCTATATTTAATAAAATATATGAAACATATTTCCCCCAAAAACCAGCAAGAACAACATTTGCCGTTCAAGATTTAGCCAAAGGTGCTAAAATTGAAATTGAAGTAATTGCCTTTAAAAGAATTAGGTAGTATTGATTATACACAAAATATTATTTTGTAGATAATAAGTTCGTGTCTACTGAACTTAAAGCTAGTAATCTATTAATATTTTTTTTAAAATTCGAAGAAGTTTTTTAGACTCATTCTTTAATTCTTTTAAATTATGCAAGATATGCGAAAAGTGTACCTTTGTATTAATGAAAATAGAGATTCAAGATAAGGTTGATAATGGTATTATGTTGCCATTGATGGAGGAGTTTTACACTATCCAAGGAGAAGGCTATCACAAAGGTACTGCTGCATATTTTATACGTGTAGGTGGTTGCGATGTAGGTTGCCACTGGTGTGATGTTAAAGAGAGTTGGAATCCTAAAAGTCATCCACCTACAGCTATTGAAAGTATTGTTGATAATGCGGTTAAGCACTCTAAAACCATAGTGATAACTGGTGGCGAGCCTTTAATGTGGGATATGAATCCACTAACAACGTTGTTAAAGTCAAAAGGTGTTGATACGCATATTGAAACAAGTGGTGCTTACGAGCTTTCCGGCACTTGGGATTGGATTTGTTTATCTCCTAAAAAGCGTATGTTGCCTACTCAAAAAGTATATGAACAGGCACATGAGTTAAAAGTGATAATTTATAATAAAGATGATTTCCGCTTTGCCGAAGAGCAAGCTGCAAAAGTGAATAAGAAATGTAAACTTTTTTTACAGCCTGAATGGAGTAAAAGAGATACTGTTATTCCTCAAATTGTTGATTATGTAATGGCAAACCCGCAATGGGTTGTGAGTTTACAGACACATAAATATTTAAATATTCCTTAAGTGTGTTTACTACATTATATTTGTAGGAATAATTGATTTTTATGAACTATAAAGTGCACGTACATAAAAAAATGCTAAGTATAGTTTTTGCTATTCTATTGCTGCTTAATGTATTTGTGATTTACCAATACTCTTTAGATTTTAGCAGGTTAATACGCTTAATAAGCAGTAGTGTATTATTGTGCACATTTTTATATTTTCAAGGGTATAAAAATACTATGATTACTATTGCGTTTGTAGGAATAGTGGTTAGTGATATTTTTATGTTACACTATGAGACTACACTATATAGTAATTTATATATGCTCATAAAAATGCTAGTATACATTATTATTATAGTAGGCACGCTAAAAAAACTTTTTGTAGTTGAGGTTCCTGCTTACTTAAAAGTTTTTTCGGTACTATTATTTGGACTTAGTATGCTTTTAATTCATTTTATGATAAGTTATCTAGACATAAGCCAAATCGATAATAGTACAGTGTGGTTATTTTATTTTATAGCATTAATTATGTTGGTAGGTGTTTTTGTAACTGGCTATTATTCTCATGTTTATGGATCAAGAAAAGCCTATTGCATATCGGTAAGTATGCTTTCCTTTGTAATATCTGACTGTGCGGCTTTTGTAGCTTATTATTTAAATATAGAATACTTTTATTATATAGAAAGATCAATGTATTTGTACGGTTTATTCTATCTAGTGCATTATGTAAATAAAAGTATAAAAGAGGAGGATATTTCCTTAATTAGAGAATGGTAAAGATTGCATATAGAGAACACATAAAAATTCCCAAATCATAAGACATTCATCTTTGATTTAGGAATTTATATTTAGTTTTTAAACTAATTAGTTTTTTTTAAATCTGTTGCTACAACAACGTCTCCCCATCCCATATACATTGTAGCTCCATCTTTTGACTCGTCAAATGCAATTGAAAAAGCTTCAAGATTAGTGTCACCTTTCATTACCTTTCCAGTAGTTCTTGCAACGTCCATTTTTTTATCATACGAGTAAGAACCCCAAACATTAGACGCTTTGTTAATTATAATTGTCCAAGTTTTATCTCCTGGTACTGTAAATAATGAATATGTGCCAGGTTGCACTAAAGTGCTTCCTACCATCATTGGTTTGTAGAACGTAATTTCGGCAGCTTCATTTGCACCTGTTCTCCATACTTTGTCATTAGGTGCTAATTTTGATAGCGCTCGTTCTTTAAGTTGAGGACGACTGTATTGTACTTTTACAAGTTTGCTAGATTCTTTGTAGTCTGAAGGATATGCTGCAACATCCATTGGGCTTTTATCAAGGCCTCTAAATTTTTGAGCAGTAGCCTCAGTAGTTGTTAAAAAGGTTACTGTAAGTGCCAATAAAGCAATCATAATTTTTTTCATAATAAATTGATTTTAGTTTTTAAAGATAAAAGGATTTTAAAGGCTTAAATGTTATTGCAATCATAAAATATAAGTGTTATCCTTTCTTTTTTTGACTCATTAATTATACAAAACTTACAAGTTGTTTTTCTTCTGAAATTTAACTCCATTAAAAAAGCTAGGTTTTACACAATGTTTTGTTAATAACTTAACCCCTAAAAACTACCGAAATCCCTCGTTTTGGTGTGGGTTTGGTTATATTTGTTTCGCTTCGAAAAAAAGGGTCTTAAATGGCTTTAAAAAGGTTTCAAGTCTTTAAAATTTCCGAAGCAAAAACAACGATTATTATACAAGCTAATTATTTATGAGCGAAGAACAGAATAAAGGAAATTATGGGGCTGACCAGATTCAGGCACTAGAGGGGATGGAGCATGTGCGCATGCGTCCTTCCATGTATATTGGGGATGTTGGAGTGCGTGGTTTGCATCATTTAGTATACGAAGTTATTGATAACTCTATTGATGAGGCATTAGCTGGGCACTGTGATACCGTACATGTGTGGATAAATGAAGATAACAGTATAACGGTACGTGATAATGGTCGTGGAATTCCAGTAGATATTCATAAAAAAGAAGGTGTTTCTGCACTTGAGGTTGTAATGACTAAAATAGGTGCAGGTGGTAAGTTTGATAAAGATTCTTACAAAGTTTCAGGTGGATTACACGGTGTGGGTGTGAGTTGTGTTAACGCACTTTCATCTCACTTAAAAGCAACTGTTTTTAGAAACGGTAAAATATACGAGCAAGAATACGAGCGTGGTAAAACAATGTATCCTGTAAAAAGTGTAGGTGAGACAGACTATCGCGGTACTGAGGTTACGTTTACACCAGATGCGCAGATATTTAAGCAAACTCTTGAATATAATTATGACACCTTAGCAAGTCGTTTACGTGAGTTAGCATACCTTAATAAAGGAATTACTATTACAATTGAAGACAAGCGTTTTACTGAGGAAAATGGTGAGTTTAAAGGTGAAAAATTTCATAGCGAAGAAGGATTAAAAGAATTTATACGTTTTCTGGATAGCAGTAGAGAAATGTTGATAGCTGATGTTATTTCAATGGAAGGCGAAAAAAATGACATTCCTGTAGAAGTTGCTATGGTATACAATACATCGTATAATGAAAATTTACATTCCTATGTAAATAATATTAATACACATGAAGGAGGAACACATTTAAGCGGTTTTCGTCGTGGATTAACTCACACGCTAAAGAAGTATGCAGATGCTTCGGGGATGTTAGATAAATTAAAGTTTGATATATCTGGGGATGACTTTAGAGAGGGCTTAACGGCAATTATATCTGTAAAAGTACAAGAGCCTCAATTTGAAGGGCAGACAAAAACTAAGTTAGGTAACAGAGAAGTAACTGCCGCAGTTAGTCAGGCAGTTTCCGAAATGCTTGAAAACTACTTAGAAGAAAACCCTAACGATGCAAAAACAATTGTTCAAAAAGTAATCCTTGCAGCAACAGCTCGTCATGCGGCGCGTAAAGCTCGTGAAATGGTACAACGTAAAACCGTAATGAGCGGTGGAGGTTTACCAGGAAAATTGAGTGATTGCTCAGAGCAAGACCCAGAAAAATGTGAAGTATTTCTTGTCGAGGGAGACTCGGCAGGTGGTACGGCAAAACAAGGTCGTGACCGTAATTTTCAAGCAATTTTGCCACTACGTGGTAAAATTTTGAATGTAGAAAAAGCAATGCAACATAAAGTATTTGAAAACGAAGAAATTCGTAATATTTTTACGGCACTTGGGGTTACAATAGGTACTGAAGAAGATAGCAAAGCATTAAATCTTTCAAAATTAAGATATCACAAAGTAGTCATCATGTGTGATGCCGATGTGGATGGTAGTCATATTTCTACCTTAATATTAACGTTCTTTTTTAGATACATGCGTCAACTAGTTGAAAACGGAAATGTTTACATCGCAACGCCGCCTTTGTATTTAGTGAAAAAAGGAGCAAAAAAGAAATATGCTTGGAGTGATGCAGATCGTGATATATTTAATGCAGAGTTTGGAGGTAGTGCAAACATACAGCGTTATAAAGGTCTTGGAGAGATGAATGCTGAGCAATTGTGGGATACAACTATGAATCCAGAGTTTAGAACATTACGCCAAGTAACTATTGATAGTGGTACAGAAGCAGATCGTGTTTTCTCAATGTTAATGGGTGATGAAGTACCACCACGAAGAGAGTTCATTGAAAAGAATGCTAAATATGCAAATATTGATGCATAATTTTTCTTCGGAAATTTAAAACAATTAAAACCTCTGCTGCTATTAAATAGTAACAGAGGTTTTTTAGTTATTATACGTTTTTGTGTTTTTGAAATTTAAGAGTATTAGAAGCCAATTTATATTTTGGATGTTTAGATTTTAGAGAAAATCATACTAATATATAAATAGCAACGTTTTTTTTATCAAACAAACCTAATTATGAAAAGGCTATTTATAGTACCCCTATTATTTGCAGTAGCGACTATTAATGCGCAACAAAATATTGAAGACCTCCTTGCTGCTGGTGTTGAAGATGCGCAACGCTATACCTCAAATTATATCGCACCCGCTGCTGAGGCAATGATGTACAGCACGTCAAACGGATGGATTCAAACAGCCGAATCTAAAAAGCCATTAAAATTTGAAATTTCATTCGTAGCAAATGCAACATTTAGTAATGATGAAAACAGAGAGTTTTTATTAAATACTAATGAGTATAATAACCTACAATTTAGAGATGGTAGTACTTCAAAGATGGTCGCAACAGCACTCGGAGAAAACGATCCAGATATCATAGTTTTTGCCGAAGTAAGTAACATAGTTCCTGGTTTGCCTAATGAAGAAGTTGAGTTCGAATTGCCACAGGGATTAGCCTCTGCAGATGTAAATATAGTGCCAAGTGCTTTTTTACAAGCTCGTTTAGGATTATTTAGTGGAGCCGAAATTAAGGCAAGATATTTTCCTAAAGTGGAACAAGAAGATGTAAAACTTGGACTTTACGGAGTAGGGCTTCAATATGAATTTACAAAATTATTGCCAGCAGATAAAATATTTCCTATTGCTATTGCAGGAGTAGTAGGGTACACTCATCTAGATGCTAATTACGATTTTACAGATACCGATATTATCGATGGTGAAAATCAGCAATTTGATGTCCAGCAAGATAGTTATGTGTTTCAATTGCAAGCATCAACTAAGCTACCCATATTTAATGTTTATGGTGGTGTGGGGTATTTAACAGGGACTTCAGATTTTGGAGTGCTGGGTACGTATCGTGTTAGAGCGGGGATTCCTTTATTTGAGTCAACGAGTACTTTTACAAATCCATTTTCAATTTCTCAAAAAATTTCGGGCGTTCGAGC
Organism: Patiriisocius marinistellae; assembly: GCF_009014635.1. Classification (GTDB taxonomy): domain Bacteria; phylum Bacteroidota; class Bacteroidia; order Flavobacteriales; family Flavobacteriaceae; genus Patiriisocius; species Patiriisocius marinistellae. The sequence goes on from NZ_BKCF01000005.1 coordinate 296,982, forward strand.
AAATGTAGGAGCACATTTAAAACTTGGTTTCTTTAAGTTTAATGTAGATTACACGCTTTCAGAATTTAATTCGCTTTCAGCAGGGCTTAATTTTGGAATTTAAATAATTTAAGTTATTCATTTTGGTTAAAGTACACTTCTAAAATTGTGTTAATTAAGGTCTGATAAAACGCAGAGAAATTGTATTTTTACATGAAATTTCAGCAGTCCTTCTTCTACGGAAATTTGAGCTGACTGAAACATATAATTTACTAATTAACGTTGTGAAAACAACCAAAATAAAATTACACATGAAAATTACAGTTGTTGGTGCCGGAGCAGTAGGCGCAAGTTGTGCAGAGTATATTGCTATTAAAAATTTTGCAAGTGAAGTTGTACTTGTTGATATCAAAGAAGGGTTTGCTGAAGGTAAAGCGATGGACTTGATGCAAACGGCTTCCTTAAATGGTTTTGATACCCGTATCGTAGGTTCAACGAGCGATTATAGCAAAACAGCCAACAGTGATATTTGTGTTATTACAAGTGGAATTCCACGTAAACCGGGAATGACTCGTGAAGAGTTGATAGGCATCAATGCGGGCATCGTAAAAGATGTTTCGGCTAGTTTGGTGAAACACTCTCCAAATACAATTTTAATCGTTGTGAGTAATCCAATGGATACCATGACATACTTGGCTCATAAAACAACAGGGTTGCCAAAAAACAGAATTATAGGAATGGGCGGTGCTCTCGACAGCGCACGTTTTAAATACCGATTGGCCGAAGCCCTCGAAGCTCCCATAAGTGATGTTGACGGAATGGTGATTGGTGGTCACAGCGATAAAGGAATGGTACCATTAACACGTCTAGCTACGAGAAATAGTGTGCCGGTAACCGAGTTTATCTCTCAAGACCGTCTTGACGAAGTGAGAGAGGCAACTAAAGTAGGAGGTGCGACATTAACGGGATTATTAGGTACATCTGCTTGGTATGCACCAGGTGCTGCGGTATCTGGATTAGTACAAGCGATTGCTTGTGACCAGAAAAAAATCTTTCCATGTTCAGTTTTATTAGAAGGTGAATATGGACTGAATGACCTTTGTATAGGTGTGCCAGTTGTATTAGGTAAAAACGGTATAGAGAAAATAGTAGACATCAAATTGACCGAGGCCGAGAGAACGCATTTAAAAGAAAGTGCAGAGGGAGTAAGTGCCACTAATGGATTGCTTGAGTTGTAGATTTTATAACATAAATTTGAAAGCCTGTTAAATACAAAATTTAACAGGCTTTTTTTTGTGGGTAGAAGATTTAATTATTCAATAATCATTTTATGTGTTTCAACAGACCCATTGTCATTTTTAATTGAAACAAAATATACCCCTGTCGCAAATGTTGATACATCAATATTTATGCTCTCGTCAACAAAACCAGATTGTGATTGCAACTGTGTTCCTTGCATGGAATATATGTTGATTTCTAGTTGCTCCGTCATACTTGTTTTAGTAGTAATTATTACTGTGTCATTTGCAGGATTGGGATACAGGGAAAAAAGGGTTTCTTGTTTTTCTGTAACGTTTAAATACAATCCTCAGAGTACACAAAATTTGCTTCAATATTCCATAAATTATAAGGGTGTTCATTGTTGTTTGCGGCTATTTCGTCATCGACAATCACGCAGTCCAAGAATATTAAACCATCATCGCAACATGTAAAATTAATTGTTAATATAGTATTGTTGCCATTTTTTAAATTGAGTTCTTCTAAAAAAAACAAATCTTCGCTATATACCTCTTCTAAGTTTACATTGTTACTTAAATCTAGCGAGGTAATTAAGAGATTTTCGCCTCCGGTATTACTTATATATAGCTCCCTTAACTGGAAGTTGTTAGTTAAATTTATAGCGGTTAAATCCTTATTATTAACATTTAAAATTTCTAAAGATGTAAAGTCTTCAATACCAGTTATGTCTTCAGCTCCTTGCTGTGAAAGGTCAAGTTCTACAACAGTGTTAACATCACTGGTTAATACTTGCCCGTTTATAATGCCATCGCTATCGATGCCTAAATTAATAAGTGCCTGTTCAAAAAATGGGTCGGGAATTGTTGTTGTTTGGGCGGTAAGTAAAGTGGATATGGACAATATAAATATCATCGATAATAACCATTTGTTATAATTTGAAAATGTAAAATATCTCATATTGTATGGCGTTTTCTGTTACCATATAAACTTGGGAGTTTGTTTAAAATTAATGAATTAAATGCTACTATTACCAGCTTTTTTTTGTTATTCGATATACATCTACGACATCTCTCTAAAGTTGCTCATTTTTAATTATATTTGGCGCGATGAAATTTAAATGGTTCATACCGTTATTATTCACTGTCTTGGTCGCGGTTGGCGTGAGCATAGACAAAGGTGCGGTACGCAATCAAGAAATTGTTGTGGAGTTTGGTGTGAGCCAAATTTTAAATGAAACCAACCAGAATACAATTTCAAAAGTTACTGCACAGTTAGAGCGCATAGGAGTTCAAAACATTGCTGTTGAAAAAGCGGTAAATGGAAAAGTAACAATTAGTTATCACAGCACACTCGATGCGGCGCAAGTGAAGCGCATGTTGACTTTGGAAATGAGCAGTGCATTGTACCTTGGGAGTATTAATGGTAACATACCGTTAGAATTTCCTTCGGAAGATACACAGAACACATACAAACTAGACGTTCACGAAATTCAAAACAGTAGCGATACCGAAAGAGGTCTTGATGGTACGATAGTCCAATTTGAAACAAAAGTACTTCGGTTTTCTACGCATAATGTTTATTTTTCAAGCCCTGAGGTTATAAATTTAGGTAAGGATAATAGCGATGCCATTTCTTATATTTCTAATAGAATTAACGACATTGCTTTTCAATGTAATGCACATAATAATCCTGAGGTGCGCGCTGGCCCACTAAGCTAAGGGAATAACAATCAACGATGCTTTTTATTCTGAAAAAGCGTCTCTCATAAAACTACAAATTAAAATTTATAATAAAGCTACGCTTAAACGCGCGGTTTGTTTAATGTTCATTTTAATCAAGGTTGTCACATTTCAGAAGATAACCACACACTTATAATTTATAATAAAATCATTGTCTAATCGCGCGATAGATAGTAAATTCGCCCGATTTTAAAACTAAAATTAAAACCCAAAAAATGACAAATAAAGGACTTATTACAGTTTTTGCGGTATTGTTTGGATTGGTTAGTTTATACCAATTATCATACACATACTTAGCAAATAAAGTAGAGGACGAGGCGGCAACTTTTGCGCAGTCAAAATTTTCTAAAGACCAACCTAAAGAGAGAGCTGCCGCTGAGGTTGCTTACTTAGATAGTGTTGCAGGAAACCCAATTATGATGGGTATCGATTACAAAACTGCTAAAGAAAAGGAGCTTAATAAAGGTCTTGACTTAAAAGGTGGTATTAATGTAATCCTTCAAATTAGTGTAAAAGATATCCTTAAAGGATTAGCAAATAACACCAAGGACCCTGCTTTTAATCAAGCTCTTGATGCTGCAGATGAGCGTCAAAAAGATGCGCAAGAAACATACCTTGAGTCTTTCTATGCTTCTTTTGAGGCATTAGATGGTGAGAATAATCTTGCGTCTCCAGATATCTTTTTCAACAAAAATCTTGAAGATGATATTGATGCATCTATGAGTAACAATGATGTTAAAACCGTTATTGATAGAAAAATTGATGAGTCTATTACATCTGCTTTTGAGGTATTGCGTAAGCGTATTGATAAGTTTGGGGTAACTCAACCTAACATTCAACGTTTAGGTAGTTCTGCTCGTATTTTAGTAGAATTGCCAGGAGCTAAAGATGTTGAGCGTGTTTCAAAATTATTACAAAGTACAGCTCAATTAGAGTTTTGGGATGTATATAAGTTTGAAGACATGTTTGGTTTCTTACAACAAGCAAATGGTAAAGTTGCTGAACTGGAAGCTGCAAAATCTCCAGCTAATGAAGCTGCTGATGAGGAAGTAGCTGAAACTGTGCAAGACTCAACTGCTACCGAAGGTGATGACATTAGTGAGCTTCTTGATGGTGAAAAAGTTGATGAGTCAAATGACGATGTTGAAAAGCAAAACCCAATTTTCTTCAAAATGGTGTCTCAAGGATTTGCTGGACGTCCTGTTCTAGGAACTTTTCAAGTTAAAGATACTGCTTCTATAAATGCATATTTACGTATGCCACAAGTAAGAGCGTTATTGTCACAAGAGCAACGTTTTACAAAGTTTGTATGGGAAAAGCCAGTTGATGTTGAGGTTGTAAGAGATGGGAATGAAGAGACATTAACTACTACAGGTCTTTACGCAATAAGAGGAAATCGTGAAATGACTCCGCCGCTTTCTGGAGGTGTGGTGACAGATGCTGCTCAAACGTATGACCAGTTTAGTAATGTTGCTGTATCAATGCAGATGAATGGTAAAGGAGCTAAGATTTGGGAAGAAATGACCAAAAATGCAAATACAAATGGTTCTCAAATTGCAATTGTGCTTGATGATATTGTTTACTCTGCGCCAGGTGTTACATCACCAGGAGGTATTGCAGGTGGACGTTCAGAAATTACTGGAGACTTTAATATTACAGAAGGACAAGATTTAGCAAACGTACTTCGTGCTGGTAAATTACCTGCGAGTGCAGATATAATTCAAGCAGAAGTTGTAGGTCCTACTTTAGGTGCTGAAGCTATTAATAGTGGTATGATTTCATTCTTGATTGCCCTTGCATTAGTGTTAATATGGATGATTTTTTACTATGGAAAAGCCGGAGCATTTGCTGATGTTGCCTTAGCTGTGAATATTTTATTCATATTTGGTGTCTTAGCAGGTCTTGGAGCTGTATTAACATTACCTGGTATAGCAGGTATTGTATTAACAATTGGTATTTCGGTAGATGCTAACGTACTTATATTTGAGCGTATTAGAGAGGAACTTGGAAAAGGAAAATCTCAAAAAGATGCTATTAAAGATGGTTTCCAGAATGCGTTATCTTCTATTCTTGATGCAAACATTACTACGGCACTTACGGGTATTATTCTTTTAGTATTTGGAACAGGACCTATTCAAGGTTTCGCAACTACATTATTGATTGGTATTTTAACGTCATTGTTTACTGCAATTTTTATTACAAGATTGTTTATCGATAGTTATACTAAAAATGGTAAACCTTTACATTTCTCAACAGGAGCAACTAAAAACTTGTTTAAGAATGTAAATATCAATTTCCTTGGAAAGCGTAAAATGGCTTACATTATTTCGGGAATATTAATTGCTTTAAGTTTAGGTTCATTATTTACAAATGGTCTTAATCAAGGTGTGGATTTTGTTGGAGGACGTACGTACACCGTTCGTTTTGCACAAGATGTTGATGCGCCTACAGTAACTAAAGATCTTATTGCTCAATTTGAAAGTGCTGAGGCTAAAACCTATGGTGGTAATAATCAATTAAAGATAACTACTAAGTATAAAGTTGATGAAACAGGTGCTGATGTAGATCAAGAAATCCAGTCTATGTTATACACAGCTGTTAAATCTCACTTGCCAACAGGAATGACTGAAGAGGAATTTAAAGGTGATAATGATGATAAAGTAGCTGGAATTATGGAGTACTACAAAGTGAGTCCTTCAATTGCAGATGACATTAAAAAAGATTCATTCTGGGCTGTATTTGGTTCGTTAATAGTAGTGTTCTTGTATATTTTATTACGTTTTAGAAGATGGCAGTTTAGTCTAGGTGCTGTTGCCGCTGTATTCCATGATGTATTAATTGTGTTAGGAGTGTTCTCATTAACACAGAGTATTATGCCATTTAGTATGGAAATTGACCAATCATTTATTGCAGCTATTCTTACAGTAATTGGTTATTCATTAAATGATACCGTGGTTGTTTTTGACCGTATTAGAGAGTACTTTAATGATAATCCATCTTGGGGCTTTGGTAATGTAATTAATAAAGCCTTAAACAGTACATTAAGTCGTACGTTGAATACATCATTAACAACATTGATTGTATTGTTATGTATCTTTTTAATTGGAGCAGAGTCTATCCGTGGACTAATCTTTGCATTAATGGTAGGTGTAATCGTGGGTACGTACTCATCATTATTCATCGCAACACCAGTAATGTATGACACTGTTAAGAAGAAGGCAGCAGATTTATTGTTAGATAAAAAAGAAGAGGAAGTAGAAGCATAGGTTCTCTATTTTCTTCGGAAATATTAAATCCCTTTCAACGATTGTGTTGAAAGGGATTTTTTGTGTGTGGATTGAGTATTGGTTTAAGGGTTGTTTAAATAATAAGTTGTTTTGAAATTATACTTAATTTATAATTTCAATAAGATTGAGGGTAGGAAGTAACGGGCTTTATTTCAATTAAAATTTCATCACATATTCTTTAATGTTAATGATGCTATAGATTATAATAAATAAAAATAACTTTCTATGAAATTTTGAAAGAGTAAGAGCTAGTTTTTTAGTTTCTCTAAACTCTAAACTCTAAACTCTAAACTCTAAACTCTAAACTCTAAACTCTAAACTACTTCAAACTCCATTCAACCCTATCACCTTCTTGAATACCTCGGCTGGAAGAAACAGCGCCTCCAAGTTCCAGAACGTATTTTACTGGAACTCCAGATGGGAGGGATGTTGGGTCCATTGGTTTTGCTTTTGTATATATTTTAACCACTTTCTTATTGGCATCAATGTAGAGAATGTCAAGTTCAATTTCTGTATTTTTCATGTAGAATGAGCGTGGCTGCTCATTATCAAACATAAAAAGCATTCCGCTGTCTTGTGGAAGGCTTTTTCGGTACATTAAACCTGTTTGAGTTTCATATTCACCTATTGCAGTTTCAATAGTGAAAGTATGGAGGGCTTCTTCTGTATTTTGTTTATAAACAGTAAGTCTTCCATCGTTTGAGAATGCAATTTCTTTTGTGAGGACTTTGGTTTTATTTTCATTACAAGCAGAAAATAAAACAACAAATAATAATAAAATACTACTGTATTTATAAGCTGGGGGTGTTTTCATATTTCTTTTTGTAAGATTGAATCATAAAATAGATCCCTATTAAAATAAAAGGAACACTCAATAATTGTCCAGTATTTAAAAACCATTCTCCTCGTTCATCCACTTGAGCTTCTTTTACAAACTCAACAAAGAAACGAACTGTCCAAAGCAACACTAAAAACGCACCAAATAGAAAACCAAGCTGCTTACGCTTATCCATCTTCCAGTATAACCACATTAAAATAGCAAACACTAAAACATATCCAGCGCTTTCATATAGTTGCGCAGCATGCCTAAATGGAACCGAAGCTAATGCATCTGCAAAGGTAGGGTCGGTTGCAATTGCATCGTATGCTTTTCCGCTATCGTTTATTCCGGTAATTGCAATTGCTTGATTGGAAGAAATTTCGTCTTGAAGAAATTGGACTCCTAAAGGAAAATCACCAGAAGCTTTACCTATGATTTCAGAATTAATAAAATTACCAATTCTCACAAAAATAGCACCACTAGCAACGGGCAATACCACGCGGTCTAATATCCATAGCATAGGTTTTTTTAATACTTTTTTACTATAAAAGTACATGGCTATTATAACCCCAATCGCAGCACCATGACTCGCAAGTCCTCTAAAACCAGTGTATTCTATTTCTGGCACAAAACTAAAAGGAAGAAATACAGATAAAGGATCTTGTAGCAATAGCTCACTTTGATAGAAAATTACGTGACCCATTCTAGCGCCTACAAGAATAGCAACCACCATATAAATAAACAGGCTGTCTAGATTTTTTTCACTCTCATTTTCATGAGCAAATATTTTTTTAATGAGAAACCATCCTAGTACAAAAGCGACTACAAACATTAAGCTATAGAACTTAATTTCAAAAAAACCTAAATCAATCCCTTCGCTAGGGTTCCATAATATTGTAAGTGCGTGCATGTATATTGTGTATTTAAAAAAGTAAAGATAAAAATAGCATTGTTAATGTAAAGGAGAAAAGATAAATAGTTGCAATTACTAGCATTCAGGCTTAACGAAAAAATAAAAAAAAATAGCCTATTGCTTTTTGTGGAGGACGCTAAATTAAACTTTGGTTACCGGTAATTGTTTTGGAATTTCAGTAAAAAAAAATGAAATAAGTTTTTTGTAACAATACCGCTAATTTTTTTTAGGTGGTACTGGATCGTGTCCATGTCCGCCCCAAGGCGCACAACTTGCAATTCGTTTTGCAGCTAACCAACTTCCTTTTAAAACTCCATGCACCTGTAAGGCTTCGACCGCATAGTGCGAACAACTAGGGGTGTACCTACACATAGGTGGCATTAACGGAGATAAAAACCGTTGATACACCCGTATCAAAAACACAAAAGGAGCAATTAGTAATTTTTTCAAACCCGTGCCCGAGTACTCGGGTATTTTTTTAATGAATAGCTCATAACTGCCAAGGCAGGTAAGAGATAAGTATTATTTTATTTTTAAATGGAGCTATAATACATTCTTAACTTAAAGAAAAAGTTGTTCCATCTTTCCCATCTTTCAATTGAATTCCAAACGCCAGTAACTCATCTCTAATCTTATCACTCATGGCAAAATCCTTGTTAGCTCTCGCTTGATTGCGCAATTCAATCAATAATGAAATTGTGCCCTCTAGTTTATCTGTACCTTCATTTACTTCGGAAATAGTAGTCAACCCAAGTATGTCAAAAATGAATGTATGTAGCAAAGATTTCAAATTGTTTAAATCTGTTTCTGAAATTGTTTCAGTTCCTGCTTTTAGTTTATTAATTAATGATACGCCATCAAATAAATGCGCAATTAAAATAGGGGTATTAAAATCATCATTCATAGCTTCATAAAACTTGAGCTTTAATGAAGCAATCGTTTCCGAAGCCATTTTAGAAGTCGCTTTTGAAATCTCTAGTTTTGATAAAGAGCTTACGGCATCCATTAAACGATTAAATCCTTTTTCACTTGCTAATAATCCAGCATCTGTCAAGTCAAGAATGCTACGATAGGAAGACTGCATCATAAAAAACCGAATCACATTAGGGCTAAATCCTTTGCTAAATTTGTCATTCTCTCCTGTAAGTAGCTGGTCTGGGTTTATGATATTTCCAGTGGATTTAGACATGCGTTGGCCGTTCATTTCCAGCATGTTTGCGTGCATCCAGTAGTTTACTGGTGCTGTTCCTTTTGCCGCAACATTTTGTGCAATTTCACATTCATGATGCGGGAATTTTAAATCCATTCCGCCTCCATGTATATCAAATTGCTCGCCTAAATACTTAGTGCTCATCGCAGTACATTCAAGATGCCAACCAGGAAATCCATCGCTCCAAGGAGATGGCCATTTCATAATGTGTTGAGGTTCGGCACGTTTCCAAAGTGCAAAATCCTGCGGATTCTTTTTGTCGCTTTGTCCGTCTAACGCACGTGTGTTATGTATTAAGTCTTCTAGCTTTCGTTTGCTTAAAATCCCGTAGTCATTGGTCTCGTTGTATTTGTGGACATCAAAATACACCGAGCCATTAACGATATACCCAAATCCATTATCGATAATTGTTTGAATTAATTCAATTTGCTCAATAATATGACCAGTAGCTGTGGGTTCAATACTTGGTGGTAAAAAATTAAAAAGGTTTAAAATATTATGAAAGTCAACGGTGTAGCGTTGTACAACTTCCATAGGCTCAATTTCTTCAAGACGTGCTTTTTTTGAAATTTTATCCTCGCCTACATCTGCATCATTTTCAAGGTGACCTGCATCGGTAATATTTCTTACATATCTCACTTTAAAACCTAAGTGTTTTAAATATCTAAAAACCATGTCAAAAGACATAAAAGTACGCACATTTCCTAGATGGACATTACTATACACAGTAGGTCCACAAACATACATCCCTACATTACCTGCATGGATAGGTGTAAATTTCTCTTTGTCTTTAGAAAGCGAATTGTATATTGAAAGTTGGTTAGTTTTGTATAATTCCATGTAAAAAAAGGTTGGGCCACCAATGACCGAAATTTAAATTTTCAGAATATTTTGGTTTTAAGCTATACCTCAAAGATAGTTGCTTTAATACAATTGTTTTGAGTTGCTACATTTCCGCAGTACATTAAATCAATATATTAAAACGGAAACAGTAAGGTTTTTACTGCTACCTAAAACTGAGTGTCTAATTTAATGTAATCTAAAAATTCTCTGCGTACAGATTCTTCCTTAAAAGCGCCGCCATATTCACTTGTAACAGTGCTGCTATCAATATCACGAATACCACGGGAGTTCACGCATAAATGCTTTGCATCGATAACGCATGCAACATCTTCTGTTCCTAAAACTTCTTGCAGTTCTTTAACAACTTGCATAGTGAGACGCTCTTGTACTTGTGGTCGTTTTGCATAATAATCCACAATGCGGTTCATCTTACTCAATCCTACAACGGTACCTTTTGAAATATATGCAATGTGAGCTTTTCCTACTATGGGTAACAAGTGGTGCTCGCATGTTGAGTAGAGAGTGATGTTCTTCTCAACTAGCATCTCATTATATTTATACTTATTATCAAATGTAGAAGCTTTTGGTTTTCTATCAGGATGAAGCCCTCCAAAAATTTCTTGTACAAACATTTTTGCGACCCTATTAGGTGTTCCTTTTAAACTATCATCAGTAAGGTCAAGTCCTAGTGTTTGCATTATATTTTGAACATCACCTTTAATGCTTGCTATTTTTTCCATATCGCTCATTTCAAAAGCATCTGCTCTTAAGGGAGTGTCTTGACTCGAAGCACTGTGGTCAATACCTATTTCTTCTGAAATTTTAAGCTCTTTTTCTAAATCCATTTGCTGAAATTTTTCCCCTTTTTATACGGAGAATGCAAAGATAATCAAATCCCGTTTTGCAACCGAATCTTTGATTGTCATTATTTAAGATTGAAAAGACTTACTAAGTCATAAAATTTTCTTAATTTTCGCGCGTTATTGAAAATACTATGAAAAATTTATACCCCACAAAGATACTCTTTGCAGTATCATTATTATTGTCCTCATTTATTACTATTAATGCACAAGGTCCCGGCTCTTTATTTGTAGATGCAGGTCCAGATATGCAAGTGCCTTGTGCAACGGGAGGTTCTGTGAACCTTACGGCAGATTATCTTGAGATATTTGAGACTATATCAGGTACATATACCATTGCTCCTATTTTGTACGCGCCGCCATTTACTTTTGATGGATTGGCCAATCAGTTGAATCCTAACGCAGATGATAGGTGGTCAACTGTAGATATGCTACCTTTTGATTTTTGTTTTTTTGGAAATTTAGAACAAGAATTCCAAGTGGGTTCTAATGGAGGAATACGTTTTGATGTTGATCCTACAGATACGGGAAGTGGTTATTCTTTCAATCAGGATATACCAAATAACATTAACCCTGTTTTAGGAGAAGTTAATGTATTTACACCTTATCATGATATTGATCCTACTCAAAGTAGTAGTGAAGAAATAGGATATGAGGTTTTAGGTACATACCCAAATCGAGTGCTCGTGGTTTCTTATTATGAAGTGCCAATGTACTCTTCATCTTGTAATAATTTGTTAGCTACTCAAATGGTAGTGTTTTATGAGTTTTCTAACGTTATTGAGATGTATATTCAGGAGAACCCTAGCTGTCCTTCTTGGCAAGATGGAGCAACTGTAATGGGTATTCAAAATGATGATGGTACTGTTGCGTATGTGCCACCAGGAAGAAATACATCAGACAGTCCTTATACATTAAGTAATGAAGCATGGAGTTTTACACCAGATGGTGTGGAGACTTTTGTTTTTGAATGGTTAGATGATACAGGAGCAGTTATTGGAACAACTGATACTATTACTGTTTCTCCGGGAGGTCCTACCGTATATACCGCAAGAGTTACTTATACAAATACGTGTAATGGAGAAGTAGTTGTGCTAGAAGATGATGTGTTAGTAACACCGCTCGCTCCATTTACTGTTGACTTAGGTCCAGATATAGATACTTGTGACAATAGCGATATTGTGTTAACTGCAGATACAATGGGTATGACGGGGTTGTCTTATGAGTGGTTTTATGGCGGAGTGTCTCAAGGACCATCAACTATTGATGATACAATGTTTACAGCAACTTTTCCAAACTCTGGAACATACTCAGTAACTGTTTTTGATCCCGCAGACCCTACGTGTGTAATTACAGATGCAATAGAAATTAATTTTAATTTACAACCAGTATTAGCTGATCCTGCTAATGATTTATTTCAATGTGATGATGGTACAGGAACTGGGGTTTTTAACTTAACAGTCAATGATTTAGTGGTGTTGGGAGCACAAGATCCATTAGAGTTTTCTATCACATATCACAACTCTGCTGCAGAAGCTACAGCTGGTACACCAATAATTGCAACACCTATGGCGTATCCAATAACGGGTGTTCAAGAAGAGATATGGTTGCGTATTGAAGATTCTTCTGGTACTTGTTTTGAGATTGATTCTTTTTTTATTGAATATCGTACCGCAATGGCAGGTCCAATGACCGATATTTCTGTATGTGATCCCGACGGAAATGGAAATGAATTAGTTGATCTAGTTGCATTAAAAACCGCAGAGGCATTAGGAGCGCAACCTGCAGCCAATTATACAGTGACATTTCATGATTCTCAGTTTGATGCTGATTCTGGAATGAATGTTTTACCAAATCCTTATCCAGTTGTAGGGCCTGTACAAACTATATTTGTAAGAGTTCAAAACAATGCAAGCGCTACCTGTGCTGCGACAGATATGTTTGATGTTACAGTGATTACTACACCAACTGCAAACGAACCAGACGATTTCTTTCAATGTGATGATGGTGGGAATACAGGAGTTTTTGATCTCACGGCAAATGATGGAGTTGTGCTTGGTGGCCAAGATCCAGCGACAGTAAATATAACATACCATAATACATTAGCAGACGCAAATGCAGGAATGCCAGAAATTGCTAATCCAGGAGCATATCCTATTACTGGAACATTAGAGCAAATTTTTGTTCGTATAGAAGATTTAACGGGGCAATGTTTTTCTGTTGAATCATTTTTTATAGAATTTACACCAGTAACTGTAGGGCCAATTACAGATGAAAACTTTTGTGATCAAGATTCTGATGGGTTGTACACAGTAAACCTTCCGGCACTAAAAGATGCCGAGGCACTTGGTGTACAAGATCCAGCAAGTTACACAGTAAGTTACCACAATTCATTACCAGATGCCTCAACAGGAGCAAATCCATTACCAGCTATTTATATTGTAACTGGGCCTGCTGAAACAATATATGTGAGGGTACAAAATAATACTGTAACTACATGTTCAGACTTTACGCAGTTTGATATTAATATTTTTAGTGCTCCCGTTGCCACAACTCCAGTTAAATATGAACTTTGTGACGATCTTCCTAATGATGGTTTTGCTGTGTTTGATTTAACATCCAGAGATGATGAGATTACTGGTATGAACCCTGATGCTTCGGTTTCATATTTTACTTCTTTCGCTGCGGCTCAGGCAGGGAATTTTCCAATTTTCCCAGCAGATTCATACACCAATACAACATTAGGTTTTCAGATAGTATATGCTCGTGTGGACAACATCAATGTAGCAGATTGTTTTAATATTGTCCCTCTTGAACTCCAAGTCAACGACAGTCCTTCTATTACCTCCCCCATCAGCGATTATTTTTTATGTGATTTAGATGGAGATGGTTTTGAGACTTTTGATTTAACGAGTAAAGACGCAGAGATTTTAAATACTCTTGTTGAT
>NZ_BKCF01000006.1 GCF_009014635.1 Patiriisocius marinistellae
TCATTCCTTTCTTAACTGTTTGGAAACTCAGATCTTAACCAAAAACAAATGTTAAATCACATCTATACCTTAATATATATATACCAAATTATTATAAAAAAGTACCCAACAAAATAAACACAGAGACTTAAACATTGAAATGGCTTAAAAACGTATCATTCAAACTATTTGTTACGACAAAGGAGCTCTATAATTTATTTGATGACATCTAAATTTTTAGGGGACTCTAAAGTACTGCTTTTAAGTCAAGTACACAAATAAAACTTTAATCTAATTTAGACTTACTATTCCAGTATGAAGATAACTCAAGATAGTCTATTGAAAACGCTGGAGATTGCCTTTCTAATATTTCGGCTTGAAAGGAACGTTCTAATATATCTTCTATTAAATAATCTTCCTTAACATCAAATGGACGATATTCTTCTTTTATAGATATATCAAAAAGTTTTGCAGTATTATTATACCAGAATGCCCTCCACCCTGTTCGTAGTTCTTTAACTAACTCAAAGGCGGTGTGGCCAGTTTGACGATGAATTAATTTTACAAGTATTTGGCCTTCCGTGCGGGTTAATTTTTTGAGTTTTTCAGAAAACTCTCCTTCTATATACTTCTGAATTCGTTTTGTGTATCTTCTTCGGTCGCTCTTCTTTTCAATAGTTTTTAGGCGCTCAGTCATTGTCGTAAGCCTTTCTGAGGCTAACTTAGCATATGGGTATACTTTGCGAGTCTTTCTCCTTAATATAAGGTAGCGTCTTCGGTCTTTTTTATTATTGAACTTTAATTTATTGAGTAATACAATTTCTTCTAGATCTATAAACTCTCTTGGAATAGAGTCTCCTTTAACCATGTAATAAAACATTTCGGTAGAATCATTTTTAATGGATACTCCATCTTTTTCCTTTTGAGCAAAGGATGAAAATCCTATTAATAGAAGACAGACAAGTATGTATGGGGTGTTTATTTTCATAAATAGGGTACTAATACGTTCCGAAGAAAGCTAAAACCGTTCCAAAAATAAAGCTTTTACGATGGACGCGTCACTTTAATTATTTAATTTTGAAAGGAACATAAATACAACGCAATGGCGAAATCTATATTGAATAAAGAATCACTTAATTTTTTAGAAAGTTATTTAAATAATGCTGCCCCTACTGGTTATGAATGGGAGGGACAAAAACTGTGGATGGACTATTTAAAGCCCTATGTGGATGAGTTTATTACTGATACATACGGTACTGCAGTAGCGGTTATAAATCCAAAGGCAAAATTTAAGGTAGTTATCGAAGGACATGCTGATGAAATTTCTTGGTATGTTAACTATATTAGTGATAATGGTCTTTTATATGTTATAAGAAATGGAGGAAGTGATCACCAAATTGCTCCTTCAAAAATTGTGAATATCCATACTGATAACGGAATTGTTAAAGGAGTTTTTGGGTGGCCAGCAATACATACTCGAAATAAATCTAAAGAAGAAGCTCCTAAACCAGACAACATTTTTATTGATATAGGTGCGGTTGATAAGGAAGAAGTTGAAAAAATGGGTGTTTACGTAGGTTGTGTTATTACGTACCCAGATGAGTTTCATATTTTAAATGAAGATAAATTTGTATGTCGTGCTCTTGATAATCGTATGGGTGGTTTTATGATTGCTGAAGTTGCTAGGCTTTTAAAGGAGAATAAAAAGAAGTTGCCATTTGGGTTATATATTACAAATTCGGTTCAAGAAGAAATAGGATTACGAGGGGCGCAGATGATTGCTGAACGTATAAAACCAGACGTCGCTATTGTTACAGATGTTACGCACGACACCTCTACCCCAATGATTGAGATGAAAAAACAAGGCAGAGCCGAAATAGGACAAGGCCCTGTTATTGCATATGCTCCAGCGGTACAACAGAAATTAAGAGACTTAATTACACAAACAGCAGAAAAGAAAAAAATACCGTTCCAGCGAGCTGCACTATCTAGAGCAACAGGAACAGATACTGATGCTTTTGCATATAGCGGTAGCGGTGTGGCGTCTGCTTTAATATCACTTCCTTTACGTTATATGCACACTACTGTAGAAATGGTACATAGAGATGATGTAGAAAACGTTATTAAACTTATCTATGAAACATTATTAAACATTAAAGATGGTGAGACTTTTAGTTATTTTGACTAAGTAAACACTTATTAAGTTAATGTTTTTTTTAAAACCTTCTGAAATTTTAAAATTTCAGAAGGTTTTGTCTTTTTGTTAAGAAATTTTAGGAACAATTTGAGCTAATTTTGATACATGGATATGACAATTACTCAAATTAAATCTGTTTTAAAAAATCCTGCTAAAGCTGCAAAATATGCTAATTTAATTTATATAACTGATAATAAATTGACAATACAAAGGCATAAATATGGTAGGGGATTTTTTTACACACTAAATGAAATAAAAATAAAAGATAAAAAATCTATCAAAAGGTTTAAAGGATTAGTAATACCTCCTGCTTGGAAAGATGTAAGGATTACACCACTTGTTAATGGCCACTTGCAAGTTGTGGGAAGAGATGAAAAAAATAGAAAGCAGTATCGCTACCACCCTAGTTGGTCAAAATTTAGAAATGAAACTAAGTTTTTTAAAATGGTAGCTTTTGGAAATGTTCTTCCCAAAATTAGAGCACAAGTTGAAAAAGACTTAGAGCCTGAAGTTATGACAAAACTTAAGTGCCTTGCTTTGATAATTAAATTGATGGAAGAAACTCACATAAGGATAGGTAATGAGTACTATGCTAAAAGAAATAAAACCTACGGACTTTCTACCATGCGCACTAAACATTTAGAACTTCAAAACAAAGATTTAAGATTTCATTTTATTGGTAAAAAAGGAAAAGAACATAGTATTTCAATTCAAGATCAAAAACTTCAAAAATTAGTATTAGAATGTAAAGAGATCCCTGGGTGGGAACTCTTTCAATATTATGATCAAGATAATTATCACCATAGCATTGACAGCGGAATGGTTAATGATTATATATCTGAAATTAGCGGAGTACTTTTCTCTGCTAAAGATTTTAGAACTTGGAGTGGTAGTAAAATATTTTTTATGACTTTAAAAGAATTGGGACTTACTAATAATAAGGATGAAATTAAGAGTAATTTAAAAAAAGCCTTTAAAATCACATCTGAAGCACTTGGAAATACACCTAATGTTTGTAAAAAATATTATGTCCATCCGGCAATAGTATCTTGTTATGAAAATGGAATTATAAAAAAAGCATTTAAAGAAATAGACAATTTAAGTGATTCATTATTTTTTTCATCTGCCGAACAAGCTCTTTTAAATATATATCAAAAATATACTATTGAGATATAATTTTATCAAGTTGATATAATAATGATTGGTATTTTTTCAACATTAAATTTCCCTTAAAATCTTAAAATTACCATAACTAGATGTTTTTGACTCACTTATTTAAACATTTAATACAGGGTTAACACTAAAAGTCACTTAAGTAATTATATTTGCACAAAATTTAAAACCCTCATATGAAAAAATTATTATTTATCGCAGTTGCTGCATTATTTTTAAATGCCTGCGAAAAGGATTCTACAACCCTTGAAAACGATTTACAAACAAGTAATGATATTGCGCTTGCTTTTGATACAGCATCTCAAAATTCAATTCTTGGAATTTATAAAGGCGTATTTACTACAGAAGATTCACAAACTAGAGGTATAATTGAAATGACTATGCCAGGAACATCAGGATTTGTTTCTTATTATGGACAATATCCAACAGCTAAATTAATGTTAGATAATGGTACTGTAATAAACGCTGTAGCAAATAGAGCAATAGCAGAAAATGAAGGTGTTGTTGATGTTCAATTTAATGGCAATGGACTTTCTTTTGTATTAAATATGAATGACAATGGAGAAAACGTTGAGTTTTCTAACATAACTTTAAACAACGTTACTTCTTATGCGTTAGTAAAAAAACATACTAATAGAGCACCTATTTCTCCAATTACAGGAACATATCAATGTATTGAATGTCAAGACCACCCTAACTTAGAGGCTGGACTAGAGCAATCTTTTAATGTGGTAATTACAGAAGCTCCAGATGAAGTATTTGATATTGCAACTCAAGTAATGTTAGGTACTACAGAATTTTTAGGTGACGGTCTTCAAGGAGATTGTGTTGAAAATGGTGTTTTAACTTCATGTGATACTTTTGGTTCGTTTGATGTTGTAGGCGGAACTTCTATCTCTTGGGATGGTACTCACTTATTTAACAATGAAGATACTGCTGCAGGAAATGACTGTTCAGATTTTGATGGAGCTTGGACATGGGTAACTACTAGTTATGGTACTATTAGTGGTACTTTTTCAAGCGATGTAAATGCTTGTACTCAAACACCAGCAATTTTGGCTGTTGAAGATTTTGATGGAACAGCACCTGTATGGATGACTACAACCGATGTGCCATTTTTCACAAATGCTAGTGGTGATGACTTTTGGGGACCGTCTGATGGTACAACCGGAGGTTCAGCTGCTAATATTGATTATAATGTAGTTGGAAACTTTTTTTATGTTCAGGATTTGAATAGTCCTAGTGGAACTACACAATTTGCAACTTTAGACTTTGCTGATGTTGATGTTACAGGTAGAACTAGTGTAACGATTACATTTGATTATGATGTTGTTGGTTTTGATGGAGGTGATGATGTTGAATATATTGTTACTATTGATGGAGTTGATCAACCTACTGTATTATTAATAGATGGTGTTGATGGTGGTGGTATTACTGCAGAAAATACAGAGTCAATCTCTATTCCTGATGGTACTACTACAGTAAGTTTCCTTATTAGAGTTAAACAAAACGGTGGTAATGACTACGCAGGTTTTGATAACTTTGAAGTTAAAGGAATTTAGTTTTATTAAATTTATTATAAATTAAAAAAGCTCCCAAATTGGGAGCTTTTTTTATCTTAGCGTTAAAATAATATCCATCTGTGTTATTCAACTCATTTGATTTTGGGCTTTTTCTTGTTATTGTTTACCTGCTTTATTGGGGCTTAGGTAGCAAACGACGTACTCCACAAAATTTTTTATTATTAACAGCAAGTTATTTCTTTTATGGAATATGGGACTGGCGCTTTCTTGGATTACTTTTGGCAAGCTCGCTAATAGATTACTTTGCTGCAATTAAAATTGAATCATCATCCTCTAAAGTTGCAAGAAAGTCATATTTATGGTTGAGCCTGCTCTGGAATTTAGGTGTACTCTTTGTTTTTAAATACTACGGTTTCTTTGTAGATAATTTTGTTGGCTTGTTTACAGACAATCCAACAGCTAATCATTATTACTTTTGGAATGTTATTATTCCTGTTGGTTTGAGTTTTTACACATTTCAAACAATGAGTTACAGTATCGATGTTTATCGAAAAAATATTAAAGCCTCAAAAAGTCTTTTAGAGTTTCTCTGCTTTGTAAGTTTTTTTCCGCAATTAGTTGCCGGCCCTATTGAGCGTGCTAGAGCGCTATTACCTCAGTTTAAAAAAGACCGAACTTTTGATTTTCAAAATTCTAAAGAAGGCTTACGACAAATATTATGGGGTTTATTTAAAAAAATTGTAGTTGCAGATAATGTTGCCGTCGTTGTTAACGCCATTTATGCATCTCCAGAAGACTATGGTAGTCTTTCGTTACTCTATGCCTCTGCCCTATTTTTTTTCCAAATTTATTGTGACTTCTCAGGATATAGTGATGTAGCTATTGGTACTGCCAAACTTTTTGGATTCAAACTGAGTAAAAACTTTAATATTCCATATTTGTCTCGCAGTGTATCTGAATTCTGGCAACGCTGGCACATAACACTCACTAAATGGTTTACAGACTATGTTTATGGTCCTATAATAAAAAATACAAACCGAAATTATTTTTGGAAAACAATTGCTTTGTTTATTTCGATGACTTTAATTGGTTTGTGGCATGGCGCAAAATGGACATTTATAGCTTTTGGGATTTTTCAAGCGATAACAATTTCGATAGAAAGAATTCCTTTTAAAATAAAAGGAAAGAATTTTAATCTTATTATGTTCTTGACTAAAATACCGCTTGCCTTAACTGTTATTTACAGCTTTGCTTTGATAATGACGTCTTGCATTTTTTTTAGAGCACATGATATTCAGGGTGCATTTAGCATTATCAAAAGGATAGGTTCTTTTATTCCTTCTGAAAATTTTTCTTTAATTATAGGGTGGAAAATAGGATTTGTAATTTTACTAATCTTGGCCGAAGTATTCACTAGATTTAAGGCATATCCACTATTCCAACTAGAAAAAATATGTAGTAAACCAGTACGCTGGACAATTTATTATTGTATTATTTTGCTCATCATTAGATTTCCGGGTCCTAAAGAACAATTTATTTATTTCCAATTCTAATCCATGCAGAAAAAATTCATCACATATTGTCTTTTGTTTTTTCTCCCTGTTGTGGTGGTATTAGTTGGATTTGAATACACTACTAGAAATTTACCTACAACTTATGCAAAAATTGGAGCATTAAGTGAAAACAAAAAAGACAAAATTGAAATCATGTTTCTCGGATCTTCACAAATTCAAGGGGGGATTAACATAAAATATATAGACATTCCAGCTATAAATTTTGCTTCTGGCTCTCAACACCACCGAGAAGATTTTGCTATTTTCAAACAAACAAAAGATAGATATCCAGAATTAAAATATGTTGTTTTTGAACTAAGTTACGCACACTTAGAAATTCCACATAATGATAAAACATTTTGGAAAAATGCAGTATACCTTAAATACTATGGTGTAAATGCTTATGAAAGGAATACCTATTTTAAGGATAAACTAATTTATATATCTAACCCAGATTTATTTTCAAGACAACTCTATAATTTTTATATCTCAAAACCCGTTAAAAATCAGTTTACCCTTAATGAATATGGATTTAATGAGTTAAATGATACTGGTAGTTTTAAAGTATTGAATTATGATACTAGCAAAATCAAAAAAAATAATTTTAGTATTAGAACTAAGGAGCTTCCAGAAACATTTAAGTATAATACATTCTTTTTTGAAAATATGATAGAAGAGGCCACTTCTTCTGGGTTAAAAGTTATCATTGCTACAATACCCACATATACGACATATAATAATGCAAGAAATCCTAATATATTAAGGAGAAGAGATTCTGTTTTAAATAAAGTAAAACAGACCTATAAAAATGTGTCTATTTTTAATCTTGAAGATGATACGATTAATTTTAAAGTAACTGATTTTAAAAATGAAAATCATCTAAACCCAAAAGGTGCCGAAAAATTAACAAAAATGTTTAACATCTTTTTAAAACAAGAGGTTTTGGATGATTAAAATTTCAGCTTTGCTACATATTTCTTAGTGGCTTCAATAACCTTTGGTGCTAAAATAATGGTACTTAACATAGTAGGTATGGCCATCATTGCAAAAAATGTATCAATTAAATTTATCATCATACTCAAAGAGGTAGTCGCTCCAAGAATAATACTTGCTAAATAAATATAATTATAGTACCCTTGATATTTAGTTCCAAACAAAAAAGACATACACTTTGTCCCATAGTAAGAATAAGAAAATAGAGAGGAAATACTAAAAACTGCAATACATAACATTAACGCGTATTTACCATAACTCGCAATCCCATTTTCAAACGCAGTAACCGTTAAACTAACTCCATTTGCCTCACTAGTCTGCCAAACACCAGTTACTAAGATAGCTAGTGCTGTCAACGTACAAATTAAAAGCGTGTCAATCGCAGGGCCAAGCATAGCAACAAGTCCTTCTCTAACGGGTTCGTTTGTTTTTGCTGCACCGTGAGCCATAGGCGCCATACCTATGCCTGCTTCATTTGAGAATGCACCACGACGAATACCTAGTAAAATTAAACCTCCAACAACACCTCCTAAAAAAGTATCTCCTTTATAAAATGAAGCCGAAAAAGCATCTGTAAAGATGAGCGAAATGTATTTTGGCACTTCAGAAATGTGACTCCCTAAAATAATCATAACCATAATTAAATAAAGTACAACCATTGCTGGCACTAGCCTACTTGCAGTTTTACTAATCCTTGAAAGTCCACCCAAAACTACAATTCCTGTAATTACAGCTAGAACAATACCTATAACTAAGTTACTCTCAAACCCCGAAAATAATCCAGCAGGTTTTATAATTATATCATTTAAAGCTTGCGTTAGTTGATTTACATTAAAAACTGGTAGCGCTCCCACAAGACCACACAAGCTAAAAAACACAGCAAGGAATTTCCATCGCTTGCCAAGACCCTCCGTGATAACATACATAGGACCTCCTTGTATATTACCAGCGTCATCTTTTCCACGATATAAAACAGCTAATGTTGCCGTGAAAAATTTTGTTGACATTCCAATGACCGCACTTACCCACATCCAGAATACTGCCCCTGGCCCACCTATAGCAATAGCTACGGCAACACCTGCTACATTTCCCATCCCTATTGTTGAAGACAAAGCAGTAGTCAGAGCTTGAAAATGACTAATCTCCCCATCATCAGTCTCATTATCATAGCGCCCTCTTAACACAGCAAATGCATGCCCAAGAAACAAAAATGGCATAAATTTAATACGGACTAATAAATAAATTCCGCCCCCTATTAGCAATAACAATAAAGGTAAACCCCAAGCAAATGAGGCTATGTCTGCAATAAATGTATCAATACTTTTAAACATCTTCGGAAATTTAAATTTGATTTTAAAATATAGGTATTGTTAGATAATTAGAGAGGCTTATAATTTAAACAGTATTCAAATGAATTGTAAAAACTGAATCATTATGTTTTCAATTAACCCAACCACTTTAATCCAGCAAAGCTAAACCATCCAAAGTTTAAAAAACAAGAACTTTTAAATTTTCATTATTTCTATTCTATTTTTCTATTTTTCATTCTACACTTTTTCCTTTTATTTGTAACTCATGAAGAAAAAACTACTACTTATATTAATCATATCCATTCCACTATCACTAATAGGACAAGAAACAAGACTATGGAAAAAGTCTGCTTTTACAATTACTCCCGAAGTTTTAACTGGTATTACAGCTCCTGCAAATGATGGTTTTCCAGAAACAGATTTACATAAACAACTACTCATTACATTAGGGCGTAACCATAAAAATAATCCGCAAGAATGGGCACAACGCATTAAAGGATTAAGAACAGGAATTGGTTTTGGTATTTCAGATTTTGGTAATTTAGA
The DNA here is from genome assembly GCF_009014635.1 of Patiriisocius marinistellae. Taxonomy (GTDB): domain Bacteria; phylum Bacteroidota; class Bacteroidia; order Flavobacteriales; family Flavobacteriaceae; genus Patiriisocius; species Patiriisocius marinistellae. The sequence goes on from NZ_BKCF01000006.1 coordinate 9,275, forward strand.
TAGTTTAGGTGTTGCTATAACAGTAATTCCTCAAATTCAATTTAATGCTTTTGGTAGTGAACGATTTTCTGTAACTACTGGAATGGGTGCCTCTTATTTTACCAAAAACTACGACCCTATTACAAATCCTAATAATAGAGCTGTAACAACAGATTATACTTGGGCATTCAGGTTATTTTTAAATTATAATTTTTTAAAAACACAATCACTTGATTGGAATATAGGCATAGGGTATTCACATCATTCAAACGGGCATACAAAACTAGACAATCAAGGATATAATTCTTTTCTATTAAGCCTTTCGGCAGCGATTAATAATCCGTTTAAAATTTCAGAAGAAAATATTCCTATTCCTAAAAAAATAGTTGAGCATTCAAGTTATTCTTACTTCACTCTTCGTGGCGGACTAGGTTGGAATGTTCTCGCACTGGCTTTCAATGATAATAGAGAAGTGTATTCTTTTAGTGCTGAATATGGTAAAGTCTATAATAATACTTGGAAAGTGGGGTTAGGATTAAATTATCGTTTTTACGAGCATTATTACGATTATATAAATGGTAATGAATCTTTAGTCCAGCATGGTCGAGAATTTGAGGACTTTAAAGAACACCCTGTATGGAATGCTTCAAATATTTCAGTAGCCATAAACGGCGAAGTGCTTTTAAATCATGTGGGGATTGCAGTGCAGATAGGCTATAATTTTCATAAACCCGGTTACAAAATTGACTACCGAATTAATGAAGGTTGGGATAATACCCCAAGAGAAATCCCAGAAAGTTGGATGCTAGGAGAGTTCAATACAAAGTTTAAATTAAAACATAGAATTTCAAGCCGCATAGGGGCAAAATATTACTTTATAGGAACTACCAAACAACCTCAACATAATATTTTTATTGGCGCTCACCTTAACAGTAATCTTGGGCAAGCAGATTTTAGTGAAGTAAGTTTTGGGTATGTATATAACTTCGGAAATTAGGCAAAATTCCTATTTTTAACCTGTGTTATAAACTTCTATTTGCCTCAAGTATTACAATTGTCCGAATGCTACAAAGTTTTGCTTTCAAACTAATTATACATACCATTACATTAAATGCCTTTGCTTTACTCTAAAGATAAATTTTAGTCTAATAGATTTTACTATTTATTTCTTTTTCTAAAAATTAAATATCCTCATAATTTGTATTTACAATTTTAACAACAACAGTAATCAATATAATATCCTTTACATTTCTGAATTAAAATAAAAAAGTCCCTTCCGTTTTACCGAAAGGGACTTTATCTAATTAACAATTTAAATTATACTATTATCTAGCAAGTATCAATCTGTGAGTAGATACAGAATTTCCTGAAACTACATTGATTACATACACACCATCTGATAGTGAATTAAAATCTAATGATTGTGAACCTGCAGTCATTTGTAATTGCTGTACAATTTTACCTGATCCAAGTTCAATAACAGTTACATTAATCTGAGTTCCAAATTCCTGAGGAATCTTGATTGTTGCATTTCCTGAAGATGGGTTAGGATAAATCACTATACCGCTACCATTTGTTTGAATATCATCGATAGCCAATAAAATAGTTTGTGCTTCAAAAGCTCCTATATCACGTCTTCCTTCAAATACAGCTTGATCAATTTGATCATTAAAATTATCTGCTGGGTCACCTGCATTGTAAGCAAGACTTCCTTCTAATAGTTCATGCGTTTCAGTAACACCACCATTGTCTTGAAGTGGTCCTAACATAGGGTCAGTCTCTTCAATATCATTAGCAGCTTCTGGAAATGCATTTGCATCATCAGTACCAATCAAGTTATAATCATTAGAAAATACATTAGGTCCTGCAACATCAGTTCCTGTGTTTGCTGTATTTAAAGCAATGATTGTATTTTTAAAGAACACATCACCATTACCAAATACACCTCCACCATTATTAGATGCAGAGTTTGTAGCAATTGTTGAAGCATTAACTTCATACCCAGAATCTGTAAAAATACCTCCACCATCGACAGCTGTGTTTCCAGAAACAGTACTTGTTAATAAAAGTCCATCACCACCATCAACTACAATACCACCTCCACGTGAAGCAGACGTATTATTTGAAATTGTTGAAGTAGAAATATTTAATGTACCTCCATTATTGTAAACACCTCCACCACCATTTGCAGCAGCAGTACCAGAAACACTATTACCATCAACTGTAGTAGTTGTTACGGTCATTACGTTTCCGTTTTGATTCCATAATGCACCTCCTTCAGCAGCAGCAGCATTATCTGAAAATAAAGCATTATCAATTGTAACTGTTCCATTTGTACCAGTTACATGTATTGCTCCACCATTACCTGGCGCAGGCGTTCCTGCTCCACCATCTACATCGTTTTCTGAAATGTTACTATCTGAAATATCTAGGTTACCCTCAATCATTTCAATTGCACCACCAGCTCTATTTGCTGAGTTGCTAGTAAATGATGTCCCTGAGATTGTAACATCTCCAGCCGTAGTAAATAAACCACCTCCAGAACCAGCGGCTCCAGTTGCTAAGTTATTTGTTATCGTGGTTGTCTCATCTAATGAAAGTGTTCCTCCATTATTAAAGACTCCACCACCACCATTATCTGCAGCTGCACCTTGTGCTTCATTTCCATCGATAGTCATATTTGAAACTACCATAGAACCTGAACCATTCCATAATCCACCACCTTCGCTTGCAGCAACATTTAATGTTGCAGAACCTCCAGTGATTGTTGAGTCACCAGGGCCTGTAATATGTAATCCACCACCATTTCCAGGAGCTGAACCAGCTTCATTTGCAGTCATTGTAACATTTGTTAATGTTAACATATTTCCAGCAACAGAGTTATCTTCAATAGCTCCACCTGCTCTATTTGACCTGTTACCAGTTAATGTAGTTTCAGTTACAGTTAATGTACCTTGATTATTTAAGATACCTCCACCAGAACCAGAAGCTCCATCAGCAACATTATCGTTAAAAGTTGCATTTGTTACTGTCATAGTACCTCCTTGGTTATACATTGCTCCACCACCTTGGTCAGCATCTGCTCCACTTGAAACATTTGCTGTAAAAGTAGTTCCATCAACATTCATTGTTCCTACGTTATTCCAGAAAGCACCACCCTCAGCAGAAGCTGTGTTATTACTGGCAGTACCGCCGTTTATCGTAGCATCACCAGCACCAGAAATATGAATTGCTCCACCATTACCTGGGCTAGTAGCTGTTGCATTACCATCAAAATCTGTATCAGTTACAGTTAATAAACTTCCTGCTATAGCAACTTCTTCAATTGCTCCACCAGCTCTCATTGATGTATTACCATTGAATTGTGAGCCAGAAACTGTCAAAACACCTAAATTATTTAACACTGCACCACCAGAACCAGAAGCTCCGTCAGCAACATTATTATTAAATATAGCATTAGTAACAGTAATAGTTCCTGCTTCATTAAATAAAGCTCCACCACCTTGGTCTGCATCTGTACCACTTGCAACGTTTGCATCAAATGATGTTCCGTCAACAGTCATAATTCCAGCATTATTCCAAAATGCTCCACCTTCTGAAGAAGCAGTATTATTATTTGCTGTACCACCTGTAATTGTCGAATCTCCAGGTCCAGTAATGTGAAGTGCTCCACCATTACCTGGACTAGATGCTGTCGCATTTCCGTCAAAATCAACATCAGTTAATGTTAAAGTGTTTCCTGCAACAGAGTTATCTTCAATCGCACCACCAGCACGCATTGATGTATTTCCGTTAAAAGATGATGAGGTTACTGTTAAAGTTCCCAAATTATTTAGAATACCACCACCAGAACCAGCGGCTCCATCTGCAACGTTATTATTAACTGTAGCATTTATTACTATCAAAGTACCACCTTGGTTATGCATTGCACCACCACCATTATTTGCGTCTGGTCCGCTTCCTACGTTTGCAGTAAATACGGTTCCATCAACATTCATTATTCCAACATTGTTCCAAAAAGCACCACCTTCGCGAGAAGCAGTATTATTACTTGCTACACCTCCAGTTATGTTTGCATCTCCAGGGCCAGAAATATGGATTGCTCCACCATTACCTGGACTTGACGCTGTTGCATTACCATCAAAGTCTGTATCAGTTACAGTTAATAAACTTCCTGCTACTGCAACTTCTTCAATTGCTCCACCAGCACGCATAGATGTGTTATTGTTGATTTCAGAATTTGTTACCGTAAGTGTACCCAAATTATTTAAGATACCTCCACCAGAACCAGCAGCTCCGTCAGCAATGTTATTCGTTATTGTTGCATTATCAACAACCAGTGTACCCCCTTCATTAAATATACCAGCACCACCTTGGTCTGCATCTGCTCCACTTGCTGTGTTAGCATCAATTGTTGTTCCTGTTACGGTCATATTTCCACTTCCGTTCCAAAGTCCACCACCTTCTGCAGTTGCTGTATTCGAGTTTACAGTACCATTTGTAATTGACGCATTACCTGGTCCAGTAATATGAAGTCCACCTCCATTTCCAGGGGCGTTACCTACTGTATTACTATCTAATGTTACATTAAACAAAGTAATTGTTCCAGGGCTCGTTAAAGAATTATCTTCTATACCACCACCTGCTCTATTAGCTGAGTTATTTGTAATTGTTGAATTATTGACAGTTACAGATCCTCCGTCCACATTTTGAATTCCTCCACCAGAACCAGATGTTCCAGTTGCAGTATTGTTGTCAATTGTTGAACTGTTTTGTACCATCAACGTACCACCATTATTGAAGATTGCTCCACCACCATTAGTTGCGTCGTCTCCGCCAGCAGCATTAGTCATCATCGTTGAACCATCAACTATCATTGTAGCTCCTACTTGGTTCCATAATCCGCCACCTTCACTCGCAGCATCGTTTCCAGTAATTTCTGCATCTGTTACATTTACTATCGCAGCACCAGATACGTGAATACCACCACCATTACCTGGGTTAGGTGTTCCTGCAAATCCATCTACACTATTTGTGATTAATGAAGTTCCTGTCATATTCAAAGTACCTATTACAATTTCGATACCTCCACCAGCACGGTTAGCAGCATTATTATCAATCATTCCATTAATAACAGATACCAATCCATCTGTACTCAAAATACCTCCACCAGAACCAGATACTCCAGTTGCCGTGTTAGATTGAATAGTACCATCAATAACGCCAAGGTTACCTCCGTTGTTATAAATACCACCTCCACCTTCACCACTTACTGCAGTGTTAATATTAACCATAGTATTAAAAACATTCATCACACTTCCAGCTTGGTTCCATAATCCACCACCTTGATTAAAAGCTTGGTTTGCTGAAACGGTACCATCATTAATAATTGTTGTTGCTACACCAGATATGTGTATTCCTCCACCATTACCTGGATTTGGAGTACCTGCTGTACCATTTACATCATTAATTGAAACTGAAGTTCCATTTAATGTTAAATTACCATCAATAATTTCAATTCCTCCACCTGCTCTATTGGCACTGTTTTGAAAAATTGTAATATCTGCAATCGTAACATCTCCTGCGGTAGATAAAATACCACCACCAGAACCAGAAGTTCCAGTTGCTAAATTATTAGCTATAGATGTACCTGTATTTATATTCAATGTTCCGCCATCGTTGTAGATTCCTCCACCACCGTTTTCGGCCATTGCTCCACTTGCTGTGTTTCCTGTAATTGTTACTCCAGTTACATTCATCGTTCCTGTACTGTTCCAAAGTCCACCACCTTCTGAACCTGCAGTATTTCCAACTACAGTTCCACCAGTAATATCTGAATTAGCACCTCCACCTACGTGAAGTCCACCACCATTACCAGGCGCTGAATTTGTAATATTTGTATTAAGAATAATATCTGTAGTAGTTAATGTTCCTCCAGCAATCTCAATACCTCCACCTGCTCTATTTGATGTATTATTTGTTATTGTAGTTCCTGTTAAGGTTACATCTCCTCCATTACCTAAAATACCACCACCAGAACCGGCAGCTCCGTCAGCAACATTTGAGTCTATTAAGGTTGTAGCATCTACGTTTAATGTTCCGCCATCGTTGTAGATTCCTCCACCACCGTTTTCGGCCATTGCTCCACTTGCTGTATTTCCTGTAATTGTAACTCCAGTTACATTCATAGTTCCTGTGCTATTCCAAAGTCCACCACCTTCTGAACCTGCAGTATTTCCAACTACAGTTCCACCAGTAATATCTGAATTAGCACCTCCACCTACGTGAAGTCCACCACCATTACCAGGTGCCGTGTTTGTAATATTTGCATTAAGAGTTATATCTGTAGTAGTTAATGTACCTCCAGCAATCTCAATACCTCCACCTGCTCTATTCGATGTATTATTTGTTATTATTACTTCTGATAATGTAATATCTCCACCTGTACTATGAATACCACCACCAGAACCAGCAGTTCCATCAGCAACATTATTTACAATGTTTGTTCCACTAGCAACATCAAGTGTACCACCGTTATTAAAAATTCCACCACCACCGTTGGTAGCATCATCTCCTGAAGCTATATTTTGATCAATAAATGTATCAGCAAATAAGCCTCCTGCTGCAGGTGTTAAAATATTCATCGTACCTCCATTGTTCCATAATCCTCCACCTTCACTGGCTGCAGAATTTGCAAGAGCAATACCACTAAATGATACCGTAGCTCCATTTCCAGTTACGTGAATACCTCCACCATTTCCTGGATTAGCTGTACCACCTGTTACGATTCCGTTTACGTCATTGTTACTAAGGTTAACATTAATAATGTTTGCAACACCATCAATAATCTCAATACCACCACCTGCGCGATTTGCTCCATTACTAGTAATAAAAGCTCCAGCTACTTCTACTGTTCCTGCTGTACTTAAAATACCTCCACCAGAACCAGATGTTCCAGTTGCCATATTGCCGAAGATATCAGCAAATCCAGTAAATAAATCTCCTTGTGTATTTAAAGTTCCTCCATCATTGTAGATACCTCCACCACCTTGTTCTGGGGCATCACCTGTTGCAGTATTATTACTTATTGTATTTGAACCTGTTAGATTCATAGTTCCTGTACCATTCCATAATCCACCACCTTCAACAGCAGTGTTATTTGTTACTGTAGCATTTGTAAATGTTGTATCTCCAGCTCCTGAAATATGATAACCACCACCATTTCCTGGGGCAGTACCACCGTTTGCTATATTAGCATTTAACGTTAAGTTATCAAAAGCATAAGCTTGTCCTGCTTGAGAACGAACTTCAATACCACCACCAGCTCTATTAGCTGTGTTGTTTGAAATTGTAATTCCATCAACAGTAAGTACTCCTTCGTTAGTAAGAATACCTCCACCAGAACCAGCTGCTCCAGTTGCATTATTACCATCTATTGAAGTAGTTCCGTCAACAATTAATGTTCCCATTTCATTATAAATACCACCACCTCCTTGCTCTGGTAATGCTCCGTTAGCTTCATTATTATTAATTTGTGAATTTGTAACAGTCATTACTCCTCCTCCATTCCATAATCCTCCACCTTCAACAGCAGTATTATTTGTTACTGTAGCATTTGTGAATGTTGTATCTCCAGGTCCCGAAATATGGTATCCACCACCGTTTCCAGGGGCAGTACCTCCATTAGCTGTATTAGCATCAAACGTTAAATTATCAAACACAAAAGAGTCTCCTGCAACTGAACGTATTTCTAATCCACCACCTGCTCTATTTGCCGTATTGTTTAAAAGTGTTACACCATCAATCATAAGTACTCCCGGTACTTCGTTGAGAATACCTCCACCAGAACCAGCGGCCCCTGCAGCAGAATTTCCTGAGATTGTTGTAGCTGGCGAAACAATTAATGTTCCTCCATCATTGTAAATACCTCCACCACCATTCTCAGCGGCAGCACCGTTTGCAACGTTATTTATAATAGCAGCACCATCAACATTCATTGTTCCGCCACTATTCCATAATCCTCCACCTTCACTACCTGCAATGTTTCCATCGACTGTACCTCCAGTAATTGTTGAGTCTGCTCCCCCACCTACGTGAAGTCCTCCACCATTTCCTGGTGCAGTATTTGTTGTATTTGTATTTAACGTAATATTTGTTGTTGTTAAATTTCCGCCAGAAATTTCTATACCTCCACCTGCTCGATTGGATACATTATTTGTAACAACTGTACCATCCATTGTTACAATTCCTCCATTACTTAATAAACCACCACCAGAACCAGCAGTTCCGTCAGCAACGTTTCCATCTAAAGTTGAATTGATTACATCAAGCGTACCTCCGTTATTAAAGACACCACCACCACCATGAGTAGCAGCTGCGCCGCTTGCTGTATTATTATTTATATTTGGATTGTTAAGAACCATTGAAGAACCTGCTTGATTCCATAATCCTCCACCTTCTTGGGCAGCAGTATTATTTTCTACATTACCACCATTAATTGCAATTGTAGCAATCCCTGATACGTGTAAACCTCCACCATTACCTGGTGCAGCTGTTGCAGGTGCATTACCTGCATTGTTATTACTAAGGTCAATATCATTTGTAGTTAAAGAACCTACAATTATCTCTATTCCACCACCAGCTCTGTTAGCTACGTTATTTACTACTTGAGTTCCAATGTCTGAAATTGTTACATCACCTGCTTCACTTAAAATTCCTCCACCAGATGCACTTCCTTGAATTGCAAGATTGTTATTTACAGTTGAGCCTGAATTAATTAAAAGTGTACCACCTGCATTATAGATTCCACCACCACCTTGGTTAGCATCTGTTCCTGTAGCAGTATTTGAATTAATTGTAGAATTAGCTACAGTCATTGTTCCTACACCATTCCATAGACCTCCACCTTCAACAGCTGTATTTGCTGCAACGTTAGAATCTGTTATAGTCGCATTTGCATCTCCAGTTAAATGGATTGCTCCTCCGTTACCTGGTGCCATTCCACCATTTGCGATATTATTACCCAAATCACAATTTATAATACTTAAATTTCCTCCAGCAGACATTTCAATTGCTCCCCCAGCTCTATTGGCTTGGTTTTCTTGAAAGAAACCACCAGTAGGTGCACCATCTATAATAACATTTGTATTTGCAGCAGCAAAAATTGCTCCTCCAGAAGCTGCTCCTGTAATTGCTAAGTTTCTATTAAAATTTGTGTCTATTATATTAAGGTCGCCTCCAATAGAGAAAAGTCCACCACCACCAGTTGTTCCACCAATAGCAACATTATCATCAAAACTTACCGAATTTATAGTCATTATTCCATTACCATTCCAAAGACCTCCACCTTCAACAGCTGAGTTATTCAATACCAAACCTCCATTCATAGTAACATTTGATGCTCCAGATACGTGAAGACCACCACCATTACCAGGATTTGCTCCTAAAGTAACACCAGCATCATTTCCATCAAGTATAACATCGTTCATTTCAAAAGTACCTCCTGAAATTTCAATACCTCCACCAGCTCTTATTGCTTGATTATCTCTAAAAATAATATTATTTGCAGGTAATGCTCCGTTACTAGTTATAGTAACTGACCCACCATTACTGTGAAGACCACCTCCAGAACCAGAGGCTCCATTTGCTACATTGTTAATTACACGAGTAAGTCTAGGTACAAATCCAACTAATAAATTATTTACAATTAAATCTCCTCCATTATTAAATATACCTCCACCACCGTTAGCAGCTGAAGCTCCACTAGCAACATTTCCATCAATATCACATCCTGAAAGCGTCATAGTTCCTGTTCCATTCCATATAGCTCCACCTTCATTAGCAGCTGTATTTCTTAAAAATCTAGCAGATAACGTTGAAGATGCCGCACCAGTAATGTGAATTGCTCCTCCATTACCAGGAGGCCCTGTAACTGTATTAGTTAAAAACACAGTATTTCCAGCAACAATTAAATTATCACTAGATTGAATCTCAATAGCGCCACCTGCTCTAGTTGCAGTATTTCTTCTAAAAGAACCACCGTTAATATCCAAAATACCTGTACCAGTATTAAAAATTGCTCCTCCACTTCCTGGTGCACCATTTGCCGTATTATCATTAAATGAAGATCCATTAATATCAAGTGAAGTATTTTCACTATAAATAGCTCCACCATTGTCTGCAACACCATTAATAAATGTAACGTTAGTAATAGCAACATTACCAGCATTAGTTATAGTAAAAATTCTGCTATTATTCGACCCGCTAATAGTACTACCAAAAGCAGTTATAGTCAAATCATCTGTAATATCAATAGCACCAGAAGTCAAAGTAGGATTTATAAATAATCCTATTGAGACAGTATCTGGTCCTGGGTTCGCATTGGCATTGGTTATTGCTTCACGCAATGAACCAGGACCAGCGTCATTGCCATTGGTAACTTGACCAAATGACAAGAATGTCGTTAGTAAAAAAGAAATCGATAAGAAAAGATTTCGAGTAGTGGTGTTTCTCATAGTGTAGTTTTTTGATTAATGTTCTATGGAAAAGTTACGTTGAAATCAATAGTTTGGTTTCTTAAATTATGTTAAAACATCTATAATTGAGATATTTAACAAATAATTAAGAAATGATTTTTAAGAAAAAATAATGGAAGTAAGTAACTAGGGTAAGGCTTTAAAAGAAATTTTATCTTCCTAAAAAAAGTATAAAATAATTTAAAAAAATTATTAACTTACAATATTATCTATTAGACGAATCTAATGTTTATTGTTAATATATTAACAACTAAGCTTAATACTCTTAATAGTTTCCTAATTTAAAAAAAGTGGTTTTCTTCGGAAATGAGAAGTGCTTTAAACTTGTAATTAAAATGAAGAAATTTTAATTAGTGTATTGCCTATTTTGTTAAATAACTCGCAACATTTTTCTCAATGCGACTTTCAATATTTGAAACATCAGCCTTAATAAAATGCTCACCAGTTATATTTTCATAAAGTTCAATATAACGTTCTGAAACTGTTGTTATATAGTCATCACTCATTTCAGGTACTGGTTGTCCTTCTAATCCTTGAAAATTATTTGCAATAAGCCATTGACGCACAAACTCTTTTGATAATTGTTTTTGTCCTTCTCCTTTGAGTTGACGTTCTTGATACCCATCTTCATAAAAATAGCGTGAAGAATCTGGAGTATGAATTTCATCGATTAACACAATCTTACCAGATTTTGTTTTTCCAAACTCGTATTTAGTGTCAACTAATATTAACCCACGAGAAGCAGCTATTTCAGTTCCTCTTTCAAATAACTTTTGAGTGTAATCTTCTAAAACAATATAATCTTCTTCACTAACAATACCCTTTTTCAAAATATCTTCTCTAGAGATATCCTCATCGTGGTCACCCATTTCGGCTTTAGTAGCGGGTGTAATAATTGGAGTAGGAAATTTATCATTCTCTTTCATCCCTTCTGGCATTGCAACACCGCACAATATTCTTTTACCTGCCTTATATTCTCTTGCTGCGTGCCCACTCATATAACCACGAATTACCATTTCCACCTTAAAAGGTTCGCATGCTTCACCAATTGCAACATTAGGGTCTGGTGTTGCGGTTAACCAATTTGGGACCAAATCTTCAGTCTCCTTCATCATTTTTGTAGCAATCTGATTTAGAATTTGTCCTTTATATGGTATTCCTTTTGGCATTACAACATCAAACGCACTCAACCGGTCTGTCGCTACCATTAATAATTGATTATTATCTAAGGTATATACAGAGCGTACTTTACCGTGATAGACTTTTTTTTGACCTGGAAAATTAAAGTTGGTTTTAATAATGGTGTTCATTGAATATCTTTAAGCGTTTGACGTTTAGTATTTGACTTTTATAAAGTCATAACCTTTTTTGAAGATTTATTTTTTATCCTTTAATTTTTTCAAGGTTGACAGCTTCTAATTTTTGAAACCAATTGGGGACATTTAAATTTATTTTTTGATTTTCTAAAAGAAAGTGCATACTGCTTGCATTTTTATTATAACCATCGAGCATTTTTTGATCAACCATTTTTATAAAATCTTTTGATAATGTCTTATCTGCATAAATACGGTATACTACATTTACATTCTCTGCATTTGAATTCAAGAGATGATCATTTACTAAATTTGCTGTATCATTATTTACTTTTTCAAAATCTACCAAATTATTTTCCAATCTAATATGCTTTTGTTCATTCAAATAAACGTTTACAAAAAAGGTAGTTGATTCTGATTTTGAAACTTGTCCTAATATATTTAAACTAATAAATGCTAAGACGACAAATGCGAGTGTATTTTTCATAATTAAAAACTATTTAATTTTATATTCTTTTATATAATGTAAATTTTGACTTTTTATTCTTTGCAAATTAATGGATTCAATTTTACAATTTATAATCATCTCAATTTTTTGAATTTAATATATTTCCGAAGAAGAATTATTAAGAATCTAAATTTTCAATACTCTTGTAAGCCGCAATTATTGATTTTACAAGTTTATGACGAATGATGTCCTTGTCATCTAAATATACAATACCAACCCCTTCAGTATCTTTTAAAACAAGCAAGGCTTCTTTTAAACCAGAAATTACGCGTCGAGGTAAATCTATTTGTCCTGGGTCTCCCGTAATCATAAACTTGGCACTTTTTCCCATTCTAGTCAAAAACATTTTCATTTGAGCATGGGTAGTGTTTTGAGCTTCATCAAGAATTACAAATGCATTGTCTAAAGTTCTCCCTCTCATAAATGCGAGTGGTGCAATTTGTATGGTTCCGTTTTCAATGTATTGTTCTAATTTTTCTGCAGGAATCATATCACGTAAACCGTCATACAATGGCTGCATGTAAGGGTCTAGCTTTTCCTTTAAATCGCCTGGTAAAAAACCAAGGTTCTCCCCTGCTTCTACGGCTGGTCTTGTAAGAATAATTCGTTTAACTTGCTTCGCCTTTAGAGCTTGTACAGCTAATGCAACGCCTGTGTAGGTTTTACCTGTACCAGCTGGACCTACTGCAAAAACAAGATCATTTTTTCGCATTAACTCAACAAGTTTTCTTTGATTTGCCGTTTGTGGTTTTATTAATTTTCCACTCACTCCGTGCACCAAAATCTGATTACTACCAGGCGCACTTTCATAATCATCCTTACTATTACTTGTTAATACTCGCTCTATACTATTTTCATCAATTTTATTATACTTAACATAATGTTCTAATAGCATTGTTATTTTTTTATCAAACTGCTCTAAAACTTCCTCATCGCCGTAAGCTTTGATTTTACTCCCTCGTGCAACTATTTTTAATTTAGGAAAGTATTTTTTTAGTAGGTCAATATTAGAGTTTTGTAAACCAAAAAACTCTCTTGGGCTAATTTCAGTTAATTCTATGATAAGTTCGTTCAAAAGCGCTAGGTGTTTATAAGATTATATAGATAGTGTAAATATAGTTTTTATACCTCTAAAAGTAGTTTATTTTTGTACTGCTAGTTTAAACAAAATATCAACAATTTTTATGCCCATCATTACGCTTACTACAGATTTTGGCGAGAAAGACCACTATGCGGGTGCAGTAAAAGGGGCTATTTATACAGAATTAGCAGATGTAAAAATTGTTGATATCTCACATTCTGTTTCTCCATTTCATATCACAGAAGCTGCTTATATAATACAAAATGCTTATAATAGCTTTCCTCCTGGAACCATACATATAATAGGTATTGATAGTGAACTCAACCCAGAAAACAAACACATTGCTGTTTTACTTGATGGACATTACTTTATCTGTGCGAATAACGGCATTATCTCTATGCTCGCTAATGAGATAAATCCAGAAAAAATAGTTGAAATTAATATTCACAATAAAATAGTAACTAATTTTCCAGTACTTGATGTTTTTGTAAAAGTTGCATGTCACATAGCGCGAGGTGGAACTTTAGAAATTATTGGTAAAAAGATTGAAACTATTAAACAAATTACAGGTGTTAAACCTGCTATAAATATTGAAAATGGGCAGATTATAGGTACTGTTATTTATATTGATAACTACGGAAATGTAATAAGCAATATCACTCGTGCCACATTTGAAGATGTAGGAAAAGGGAGGGATTTTAAAGTTACTGCTCGTAGAGCAAGTTTTACAAAAATACACAGCCACTATAGTGATGCGATAAATTTTGATGTGCCAGCAGAGAAAAGAGATGAAGATGGAAAAAAAATTGCATTATGGAATAGTTCAAACTATTTAGAACTTTCTATTTATAAAAGCAATCCCGCTACGGTAGGTAGTGCAGCCTCTTTATTTGGACTTGAATATAGAGATACCATTGTTGTAAAATTTGATTAAGGATAAAACATGTTCACACGTATTGTTAAAATGGAGTTTCAAGAGGAGAAAATTCCTCAATTTCTAGAAAATTTTGAAACGGTAAAACATAAAATAAGAAATTTTAAAGGATGCCTTTTTCTAGAATTATATAGAGACAAAAGAGATCCAACTATTTTCTTTACCTATAGTAAATGGGAAGAAGAAAATGCCTTAGAGAATTATAGAAATAGCGAACTTTTTAAAGGTGTTTGGGCAACAACAAAACCTATGTTTCGTTCTAAAGCAGCGGCTTGGAGCGTTGACACGCTTTTTTCCGGCATATAGTAAATTAAACAATAAAAAATTGAAATAAAAAATATGCTTGCTTTAGTTAAAAAAGAAATAACCAACTTCTTCTCGGGACCCATAGGGTATTTAGTGATTGGAGTTTTTTTGTTGATTAATGGATTATTTTTATGGGTATTTCAAGGCAACTATAACATTCTTGACAGCACCTTTGCAGACCTTGCTCCTTTTTTTGAATTAGCCCCTTGGGTATTGTTATTTTTAATTCCAGCAGTAACAATGCGTGCTTTTAGTGATGAAATAAAATTAGGAACACTTGAGCTATTAGTAACAAAACCTATATCATTAAAAAACATTGTGCTCGGTAAATATTTTGGCGCAGTACTTTTAATTATTATCGCACTTATACCAACGTTATTATATGTTTATGCGATATCAAATTTAGGAAATCCTGCTGGTAATTTTGATTTAGGAAGTACAATAGGCTCATACATTGGACTTCTATTTTTAATATTAGCATATACTTCTATTGGAATTTTTGCCTCTACATTATCCTCAAATCAAATTGTTGCTTTTATTGTAGCAGTTTTACTTTGCTTCATTTTTTATTATGGTTTTGATGCTATTGCACAACTAATTCCTTCTTCTTCTTTAATAGAGCAGTTTGGAATGAAAAATCATTTTGATAGTGTGGCTCGAGGAGTTTTAGATACTAGAGATATAATTTACTTTTTGAGTGTTACTTTCCTATTTCTAGGTTTTACTGTTACCAAATTAAAAGGCACAAAATGATGGCTAAGAAAAACCTCAAATATATTACGATGTTAGTTATTGGAGTTTTATTAATAAACTTCGCCAGCAATTATATATATAAACGTTTTGATCTAACACAAGATGGACGTTATACCTTGTCCAAAGCTGCAAAACAAACCATTATCCCAGTAGATTCGCCATTAGTTATTGAGGTGTTTTTAGAAGGAAATTTTCCTTCTGAATTTAGACGTTTGCAGAGCGAAACACGCCAACTTCTTGAAGAGTTTACTTCAGTCAATCGAAACGTTCAATACAAATTTACAAATCCACTCGAAGGTGAGGAAAATACTGCCGAAGTTGAGCGTCAACTTTTTGATCTTGGTCTTACTCCTGCAGAAGTGCAAGTACGTGATGGGGGAAAAATATCAACAGAGCGAATATATCCTTGGGCCTTGGCTTATTATAATGGAAAGACAGTTAAAATTCCGTTATTAAAAAACGTGCTTGGTGCTACTCCAGAAGAACGTGTAAATGGCTCCATTCAAAATCTTGAATATGCTTTTGCAGATGGGTTTAATAAAGTTGCAAATCCAAAGAAAAAAAGCATCGCAATTATTAAAGGAAATGGCGAACTTGAAGATAGAGAAATAGCAGACTTTTTAACAACAATAAAAGAGACCTATCGTATTGCTCCTTTTACATTAGACTCAGTTGCTGTTGTTCCTCAAAAAACATTAGCCTCTCTTCTGAAATATGACTTAATTGTTATTGCAAAACCTACGATAAACTTTAACGATAGTGAGCGTTATGTGCTTGACCAATATATTATGAATGGTGGGGCGTCTCTATGGCTTACCGATTATTTATTTCAGAAGCAAGACCCAAATACAGGGAAAAATTACATTGTAGGTGATAATTTAAATTTAAACCAATTGTTTTTTAAATACGGTATTCGTATCAATCAATCATTAATTAAAGATGTATATAGCACACCTATAGTTTTAGCGCAAGGAACTGAGGAGAATTCGCAATACAATAAATACCCTTGGCTTTATTTTCCGTTGTCTTCCAGTTCAAACGAGCATCCAATTGTCACAAATATTGAAGGCGTAAAATTTGAATATACAGCACCTATTGAGTTGCTGGATAATGATATTCAAAAAACAGTATTACTTACCTCCTCTCCTATCACAAGTCTTTCAATTGTACCGCACGAAGTTAACTTTGATGAAGCTATCCCTAAATTTTTAGATATTGTTAATGATGGTCCCAATCCACAGGAGTTTTCAGCAGGAATAAGACCATTAGCTGTTTTACTCGAAGGACGTTTTACTTCGGCATTGAAAAATAGGGTAAAACCCTTTAAAATTTCAGAAAAAAATATTAGCAAAGATGACGGAATTTCAGCAAAAATGGTGGTTGTAAGTGATGGTGATATTATAAAAAATGGGTTTGATAAAAATAGGCCTTTACCGTTAGGGTTTGATAAAATGACACAAACGATGTATGGAAATAAAGATTTTCTTCTTAATACCGTCAACTTTCTCTTAGACGATACCGGACTTATAAACATACGTACAAAAAAAATTGCTATTCCTTTTCTTGACATACAAAAAACTACCCAAGAGCGTGGCTTTTGGCAAGCCGTTACTATTGGCGTTCCATTGGTTTTATTAGCACTCTTTGGTTTATTATTTACATATTTCCGAAGAAAGAAATATGCACGTTAAGTGTTAATAAGTTCGTTTTTAAATGGTCTTGTTTTGAGATATATTTGTGCTTCGAGTATGCTGAGCGGCGCTGTGTTGCAATGTTTATCAAAACAAGCATAATTTTAATAAACCTCAGAAATTTTAATACATGAAATTCATTGTTTCGAGTTCATATTTACTAAAGCAACTACAGGTGCTTGGTGGGATTATCAATAATAATAACACCCTTCCTATTTTAGATAATTTTCTTTTTGACCTTGACGGAAATTCGCTGCGAGTTTCAGCTTCAGATTTAGAAACGACTATTTCTTCGCACCTTGATGTAGAAAGTAGCGAAAAAGGAATGGTTTGTATTCCTGCGCGTTTGTTGTTAGATACATTAAAAACGTTCCCAGAGCAACCGTTGACATTTACCATTGAGGATAATAATACTGTTGAAATTAGCAGTAATCATGGTAAATACGCATTAGCTTATGCAGCAGGAGAAGATTTTCCATCTGCTGTTGAATTAAAAGACCCTTCTACTACAATTGTTCAAGGAGATATTCTTGCTACTGCAATTAGTAAAACAATCTTCGCTAGTGGAAATGATGATTTACGTCCCGTAATGAGTGGTGTATTTTTTCAATTCTCAACCGAAGGTTTAATATTTGTTGCAACCGATGCTCACAAATTAGTAAAATACAATCGTACAGATGTTGTAGCTACAGAAACTGCAGAGTTTATTATGCCTAAAAAACCTTTAAATCTTTTAAAAAGCATTCTTGCTGGTAGTGAAGATGAGGTTTCTATTGAATATAACGAGAGTAATGCAAAATTTAGCTTTGACAATACAGTATTAGTTTGCCGATTAATTGATGGCAAATACCCTAACTACGAAGCGGTAATCCCAAAAGAGAACCCGAATAAATTAACAATTGACCGCAATCAGTTTTTAAACAGTGTACGTCGAGTATCTATTTTTAGTAATAAAACAACACACCAAATTAGATTAAAAATTGCTGGGGCAGAGCTTAATATATCTGCCGAAGATATCGATTACAGCAACAAAGCAGAAGAGCGTTTAACATGTGCTTATCAAGGTGACGATATGCAGATAGGGTTTAACTCACGCTTTCTTACCGAAATGCTGAACAACCTTACTAGCGATGAAGTAAGCTTAGAAATGAGTTTACCAAATAGGGCTGGTATTCTAACACCCACTGACGGTCTTGATGAAGGTGAACAAGTTACAATGCTTGTTATGCCAGTGATGCTAAATGGCTAAAATTGCTTATGCTTTTAGTAAAATTATCTACAAACCCCTCTCAAAATTCAAATAAAATTTTAAGAGGGGTTTGTAATTGTTATGATATTTCTATTTTAAAAAAGGGATTGTCCCAAAGGTATTTGGTAACTCACCATTTGAAGCGTTAATAGCATTCACAATAGGCATAATGAAACCTAAAATACATACTCCAATTAGCATTAATATTCCTAAACCAAGTGCGAGAATCATAGGGATACTAATAAGTGCATAGATAATTAAACTAAGTTGAAAGTTTATTATTTGTTTACCGTGTAAATCCATATCAACTATACTCTCTTTTTTTGAAGCCCAAATAACTAACGGGGCAATCAATCCTCCAAAACCAGTAACATATGTTAAGAGTTGGCATAAATGTGTTACGACTAAAAGATTTCTGTCTTCTACTTTATGAGTTTGGTTGAATACTTCCATAGTGCTTGTTTTTTAATTTTTGACCTTATTCATTTTGAGAAAATAAATGACTGTTTACTATTAAATTAGTAGTTAGATATGGTAAGATGTTACAATAATCTAATATTTATTATTAAAACCATTTCATAATAGCTACTTACATTAGAATATAATCATATTAATCTCATTATTTAGAAATCAAGAAAATAGTTTTTATTAATTTTAAGATTCATTTAAACTAACAAACTACTATGAAAAAAATCTATTTTGCATTTGTGCTAATATGCACTTTAATAAATGCTCAACAAATTACAGCACAATCAAATCAATATTTACACTTTGACGGTGTAGATGATTATACAGAACTTATTAATGGAGCCTCATATGTAAATGGGTCAAATACCATTACTATGGCAGGATGGTTTTATACAGATGAGCTAATTTATGGCTCAGGAATGATGAGTATTAGAGGTGGGGGAACTGGAGCAGGTGAGATGTATTTAATTCAATTAAATGATGGAACAGTAGAATGTAGAGTAATTACATCGAGTGGATTGCATCAAGTTGTTGGACCTGCAGGAACAATACAGGCAGGAGTTTGGCAACATATAGCTTGGGTTTTTAATGAAACCACTGTTGAACTATTTGTAGATGGAGTCTCTATTGGCAGTAGTGCTGCGTCAGGAACGTTTCAATCTACTGACCGCCCCTTTACTGTAGGGAAATGTTTGCAAGCGGGTTTTAATTTTATTTTTAAAGGAAGAGCAGATGAAGTTTCTCTATGGAATATAGCATTAACTGCTACAGAAATTCAAAATATGATGGCTGATGAACTTGTAGGTGATGAGTCTGGACTTCAAATTTATTATAAATTTAATCAAGGAACTCCAGGAGGAAATAATACAAACATTACACAGCTTTTTGATATTAGTAACGATACTAATAAACATTCAGATTTACTAAACTTTGCACTAATGGGAAATACATCAAACTTTGATGGAACTTTAAACTCTGGTGCTCAAGCAATAAATTTTCCACAGATACCTAATAAGTTAGTTACAGATGCTCCTTTTCAATTAAATGCATCTGCAACTTCAGGATTACCTGTTAGCTATGAGATAGTTTCTGGACCAGCAACAGTAACTGGTGATATGGTTACATTAAACGGTACATCTGGTTCTGTTGTTGTTAAAGCATCACAAGCAGGAAATGTGGATTTTGATCCTGCACAGGATATTTCTGTAAGTTTTGAAGTCCTTGACCCAGATGAGATTGTTGTTATGGCAGATTTAAAACACCCATTAGCAGGTGACGTTTATGCTCCTACATTAATACCACTACAGGTAGCCGTTGGAGCATCAATTGACTACCCAGAATTGTTTTCTATTGATGCTGTTACTGTAACAATTGATGGGACTGATGTAATACTTACAGACCATGAAAACGGATTTTATACTGGATGGTGGACTCCAAGTTCGTATGGTAATTTTGACATTGAAGTCAAGGGAACAAACAATTACAATGTAGAAAATACGGTGGTAACTAGCGTAAACGTAGTTTCAAACGTAAGTAATATTTCGGCTGTTGCCACAGATGAAGTTTGGGTGAAAGGAGACATTCCTTCTGTAACTGTTGAAGCAGAACTACCAAGCTCTATTGGTGCTTTTGACCAAATTACAGGTTCATTAATTATCGATTGTCCTACAGGTGGTTGCGATCCATGGGATAGAGTTTCATCTGTCGAAGCACAAGGAAAAGATGGCGAGTGGTTTGAAATTATTAGATATTTAACTCCTTATGGAGTTGCTTGTGAAAGTGAAATAGATTTAACAGATTTTGCTTCTCTCCTAGTGGGTAAAACAAAGTTTAGAGTAAATCTTGGAACACAAGGAAATGGTTTTTTATACACTCTATTGTTAGATTATCAAGCAGGAACACCAGATTATGCATATAGCACTGTTTCAAAACTATGGTATCAAACATACCAATTTGGCGATATGGCAAATTTACAACCTACCGAGTTTTTTAACATTGATGTATCAGAAAACACAGAAGCTGCAAAAATAAAATTGGTTTCCTCAGGACATGGATGGGGTGATAATAATACTGCTAATGCTGCTGAGTTTCATAATGACACCCACCATATTATGGTTAATAATGAAGCTACTTTTGAACAGAATAATTGGAATGATTGTAACCCTAATCCAGATGGTTGTAGCCCTCAAAATGGTACTTGGCAATTTGACAGGGCTGGATGGTGCCCTGGATCTATTGCACAATTTTTTGATTATGATATGGGAGCATTAATAGATGAGCCTTCTTTAGTTTTAAAATATCGTTTTGACCAAGATTACGTTGATTTTTGCCATCCTAATAATCCAGATTGTGTAACAGGAACCACTTGTAACAATTGTGATGATGGTTTTAATCCTCACCTTATTGTTTCGTCATATTTCATCACATTTGGCAACTCTCCTACTGGAATTACACTAGGTGCAGATGACGTTCTTTATGCCTCAAGTTTTTCAATTTACCCAAACCCTTCTACGGGAGTATTTTTTGTTGATTTAAATGACATTAATAATGCTACATCAATTGAAGTTTATGACAATTTAGGGAGACTCGTTAAAACTAAAGAGGTTGATACATTTACATCTGCAAATCGTATGGATTTAACAGGAATGTCTTCTGGAATCTATCTTATCAACGTGTTAGAAAACAAAACAAGTATAGGATCAAAGAAGTTAATTATTGAATAGTCTATTTCAAAAATGCATTATTAAAAAGAGACTTCATTATGGAGTCTCTTTTTTTGTGCTTCGGAAATATTAGTCACATTAAAATACTTATTTTTGCCACCATGACGCACCAAGAAACCATTGTAGCACTTGCAACGCCTTCTGGCGCGGGAGCTATTGCTATTATTAGACTTTCTGGAGATGACGCAATGAATATTGCCTCTCAAATTTTCCACTCGGTATCAAAAAAAAAACTTGATAAACAAAAAACGCACACTGTTCACCTTGGCCATATTAAAGATGGTAGTCGTATTATTGATGAAGTTTTAGCTACTATTTTTAAAAACCCAAATAGTTATACAGGCGAAGATGTTGTAGAGTTTTCCTGTCATGGAAGCGCCTTTATTCAACAAGAAATTATTCAATTATGTCTTCGCAAAAATGCCAGAATGGCAACTGCGGGAGAATTTACATTACGTGCTTTCTTGAATGGAAAAATGGATTTAAGCCAAGCTGAAGCCGTAGCAGATTTAATAGCTAGTGATTCTGAAGCTTCACACCAACTTGCTATCCAGCAAATGCGCGGTGGCTTTTCTTCTGAAATTAAACGACTAAGAGAAGAGTTACTCAATTTTGCATCATTGATAGAATTAGAATTAGATTTTGCCGAAGAAGATGTTGCGTTTGCAAACCGTGACGATTTTCAAAAATTAATATCAAAAATCACATTAGTTTTAAAACGACTCATTGATTCTTTTGCTACAGGTAACGTTTTAAAAAATGGTATTCCAGTAGCAATTGTTGGAGAACCCAATGTGGGAAAATCAACATTACTTAATGCGTTGCTTAATGAAGAACGAGCCATTGTAAGTGACATTGCAGGAACAACGAGAGATACTATTGAAGATGAAATAAATATAGGCGGTATAGGTTTTCGCTTTATTGATACTGCGGGAATTAGAGAAACTACAGATACCATTGAAGGCCTTGGAATTAAAAAAACATTTGAAAAAATTGAACAAGCTCAAGTAGTAATTTATTTGTTCAATACACAAGGTATAGAGAATAATGCTGTAGAAAAATTTAATACTGAAATCGCTAAAATCCAGAATAAGTATCCGCAAAAACAACTTATTGTGATTGCCAATAAATTGGATACCATTTCAAAAGAAAGAAGTGTAGAATTAACTTCAAAAATTACTAATCTCCAGCTCATTTCAGCAAAAAGCGGAGAAGGTATCGATCAACTAAAAAACACTCTACTCAATTTTGTTAATACTGGTGCTTTACGAAATAATGAGACCATCGTAACTAATACAAGACACTATGACGCACTTTTAAAAGCTCTTGAAGAAATTAACAGGGTTCAAGAAGGAATAAACATAGGTCTCAGTGGTGATCTTATGGCAATTGATATAAGACAAGCATTATATTATTTTGGCGAAATTACCGGTGAAATTACAAACGATGACTTACTTGGAAATATTTTTGCTAATTTCTGTATCGGGAAATAATTTACTTTGCTTTAATCTTATTCTTACTAATTTTAATGTTGATAAACTCAATCATTAGAGAAAATGCAATGGCAAAGTATAAATATCCTTTAGGAATAGCACCCACTGTTTGGCCTATGACAGACACTTCACTTAAATGTGCGGCTTCGGTTATGAGCATAAAACCAATCAATATTAAAAATGATAATCCTAATATTTGAACACTTGGATTTTCATCTATAAATGTTCTTATTTTATTAGCAAAAAGTATCATAATGGCTATTGAAATCACTACTGCAATTATCATCAAAACCAAATTATGGTTTGTGTTTTCTGAGAGTCCGTTTGTCATACCTACTGCTGTAAGTATTGAATCAATAGAAAAAATAAAATCTATGATTAAAATTTGAATTATTGCATTTGATAATGATTTTATTTTCTTACTCTTAACATTATCTTCATCATGAGCGGGAATTTCCATTTTCTCTCTAATCTCTGACGTACTTTTGTAGATTAAAAACAATCCTCCTAACAACAATATAATTCCCTGCCAACTAATTGCAGCTCTAAACCACGATGTTTCGAAAGTATAAAATGGCTCACTTAACCCGACTAAAAAAGATACGAAAAACAATAAAATCACTCTTTGAACAAGTGCTAATAATAACCCTATATTAGTGGCTTTTGCTCTTTGGTTTTCGGGGAGTTTATTTGCTGCAATGGATATAAAAACAATGTTATCAATCCCTAAAATTATTTCAAGGAAAGTCAATGTTGTTAGCGCTAAAAGTGCTTCGGTTGAGAGTAAAAAATCTAACATTATATGGTTGGCGTTAAAGGGAGTGTTAGTGTTACAAAGGTTAAGTAAATCAATTTAAACTTTAAATTTCAGAAAACTATGATGAGTTTTAAAATTATTTTTTAAAGCAATTGTGGTAATTCAAATTCATTTCCGTAGAAAGACTATTCAAGGTGATTTTCAATATTTATAAGTTGTTTATTAATATGCTCTTGGTGCGTTTTAAAAATTTTTAAAGCCTGACTTTCATCTGAAATAAGCTCAATTGCCTTGTTGTAAATAATGACTAATTCTTCCAAATACTGCTTTGATTTAATTAGTAAATCTTTACCATCTTCAACGCCTATACTCGTTTTTATGTCTGTCCATCCTATAAAAAAAGCTTCGGCTACGCTTACATTATTATCAAATGTTGCGGTTGGGTCAATTTCTTTTAATAAAGAAACCAAGTCAACAATGCAATAATGACTAGTTTCTGAGAACGATAATAGTGTTCTCGAAATTGAAATATTTGTAATCAAAGTACTCCCCTTTGCTGTAAATTTAAATACATCATTATGTTTTGTAATTAATTCATTAAGATGAGTTAATGTTTTAGTCGTCTCCATGGTTTAAATTTTTAGGTTGGTTTTCAATATCTTCTTTTACATTTATATGATGTGTGGGAAAAGGTATGGTAATATTATTCTCGTGGAACAAATCATTTATTAATAATATGGCTTCATCTTGAGCGGTGTACATTTGGCTCTTTTTAACGTAATCTATCCAAAAACGAACCATGAAATCTATGGAGCTATCATTAAATTTAATGTAGTAAAATTCAATTTTTTCGTCTATTTGCTTCGGAAATTTATCTTCAAATTCTTTTAGTACCATTGTTTTAATAGTACGAAGGTCTGAACCATATGCAACACGTGAATGTACAGTTACACGTCCTCTTTTTACTAGCGAGTAATTTACAAAAGGTTCCTCAATAAATTTAGAATTAGGCATTATCACATAATGATTATCCGGTCGCCTAAGAACTAGGTTACGTAAACTTATATCGTGTACAAAACCACTATGTTCATCTGTTTCTATAAAATCGCCTATTTTTATTCTAGGCAAAAAAGAAAGCATAATTCCAGAAAATGTGTTTGATAAAGTTCCTTGCAGTGCTAAGCCTATTGCTAATGCAACAACTCCAGCTCCTGCTAAAACGGAAGTCAATGCTTTATCCAAGTCTAAAATCCCTAATGCGAGAAAAAATCCAATAACAAGAATTATTCCGTAGAGTATTTTTGAAAGTACACGCCTAACAGACCTGTTTTTCATTTTCTTTCTAAGAATCTTCAATAATAATTTACTCAAAAATTTACCTAAGAAATAAGCAAAAACTATTACCAAAATTGCTACAGCAAGATTGGGTAATTTGAGTACAAATGCATCCCACCAAGCATTAACTTTTGCGGTTAGCTTGACTAAAATATTTGTATTTTCTTGTAATAAATAATACATACGTTTCTATAATAGAATGGACAGAAGCAGTGTACCTGTAATCCATAAAATGACGGATAAAATTCCACCCAAAATTAAAAAATGTTTAAACTTATATATACCAGTACCGTAAACTAGTGCATTTGTTTGATAACCCACTGGGGTGAAAAAACTGAAATTTGCACCAAACATTACTGCTAATATAAATGGCTTAATTTCTAAAGATAGTCCCGCTGCCACTGCAATTGCAATAGGTGTCATTATTATTGCTGTTGCATTATTTGAAATAAACCCCGACAATAGCATAGTAAGTCCAAAGAGTAAGCCTAATACAATCATGGGGGCTTTTCCATTCATTACATCTAATAATGCGTTTGAAAGCCATACATCTGCCCCACTGTTTGTCATTGCAACTCCAAGTGGTATCATTCCCGCAAGCAAAAAAACAATTTGCCAGTTAACTCTGTGATATATATTATTTAATTTAATTATATCAAAAAGTAGCATAGCCCCTACTCCTGTTAATGACGCTGCTAAAATTGAGATTACTCCACTAGATGCAAGACCAATAACTAATAATAATGTACAAATTGCAATTACTGTATTTTTTTTAGGAATTGATGACGTGTACTCATGCTGATTTAAAATTACAACATTTTTTAAATCATACAACTTTCCCACTCTTTGCTCTTGCATTTCTAATAGAAGTCTATCTCCAGGTTTCAAATTTATTTGATGTAAACTTTTCCTTAATAAACGTTCTTGAGTATTTCTAATGTTTCTTCGTTTTTGTATAGCAATTGGAAAAGCTCCAAGTATAGAACCGTTACGTAATTGCTTTAAATTTTTTCCTATTAAATTAGACCCCGGAAGTATAAGTAACTCAACATAAGTCATATCACTTTCATCTTCTACTTCTCCATCACCAAAATCTTCTTCTTGAGTTCTTCTTCTCTTTTCATTAATTATAAGTCCATTATCATTTACAATTTTTTGTAAATTTTCTAAATCACTCATAACTACAAAATTGTCACCCTTTTTAATTTCCACATATTTGCCAGGAGCATTTAGAATATTTTTTCCTCTTATTAATTTTAACACCGTGGCAGTGCCGTCATTAAACATTTCTAAACTTCCCAGAGTCTCGCCAATTACTTTTGATGCTTCTGAAACTTTAACCGTGAAAATATAGTTGTCAATTGCATAATCATCTCTAACATTTGATGATTTATCCTTAGGTAAAAACCTACTGCCTATTGTCATAACTACTATACCAATGGCAAGAAATATGAGTCCATATATTGAAAATTCGAAAAACCCAAATCCTTCTACTCCTCTCTCTTTTGCAACAGCGTTTACTAGAATATTAGTAGATGTTCCCATTAAGGTACAACTACCACCTAAAATTCCAGCAAATGAAATAGGCATTAAAAGTTTAGAACTAGAAAAATTATATTTTTCTGATAGCTGTGCCACAATTTTTAAAAAAATTATAACTACAGCAGTAGTACTTATAAATGCCGATATAGATGCCGACACCACCATAAATACTGGTGTTATTAAAATTAACGGGAGTAATTTCAATTTTTTAATTCCGTTAGTTAAGAGCTGGATAACCCCGTTATCCTCCATACCGATAGCAAGAATCATCAGTGCCAAAATTGTAATTGTGGCAGGATTTGAAAAACCACTTATAGCTTCTTCTGGAGTAACAATGCCTAAAAGCAATAAAGCAACTATTATAAAAAATGAAATTTTATCAATCGGGAAAAACTCTGTTACAAAAAGTACAACAGTAATACCTATGATTATAAAGACTAAAAGTATTGACATTTCCATGCATCCAATTTTGTTTAAAATTAAACATAGCTAGCTATCAATAATCCTAACAAAATCATAATTATAAGAACTCAAATAACAATATTTGCAACTCGAATAAAGATTGACTTCGGTTATGGCAAAAAAAGGTAAAATAAAGAACGGGAATAATAAGGCGAAGCACTCAAAATTAATGGCGCAGAAAAAAAATAAATTAAAAAAAGAAGCTGAATTACGCAAAGCGAAATTAAAAGCAATTAACGCAAGGGTTAATGACGCTACTATTTCCGAAGCATCCAATTAACAACAATTTTGAGAACTTTTAATTTTCTCCTATTAATGTAATTGTCATATCTCCATGTTGTGCTTTTGCAGTACCTCCCACATTACCTAAATGTCCATTAGTTTCCCAACCAAATATACCAGCATCAATACTGTTATAACGAGACCATTCTCTACCTTGTACTTTAAAATTATAAGTTGTTCCAGCTGTAAGAAATACATTTTCTACAAGCACTAAGGACTGTCCATGTGCCCAAAATTGAGTCCCATCTGGAAAAGTCATACCATAAGATGCTACATACTTTTCTCCTAATGGAGTTGTGTTATTTTGTAATAATCTTACAGAACCTTGACCAGCAGAATTATTTCTCTGAGTGGTATAAACGTTTAAATTTCTTCCATTTCTATCTTTTGCTCTAACGTTAGTGGTACCAGTAGGTTTCTCAACGGCATAATAGGCATTCACAATTATTTGATATGTTCCAGACACAGCAGGTGTAATATTTTGATCAAGATTAGGCAATGTCACATAATTAGATGCATTATTACTAGCTCTAATACTCTCACTTTGAACAAACTTTTTTGAATATCCATCTGTACGTAATCTTCTCCATATACCCCCGTCCCAATAATAATATCCCTTTCTTACCTCATTAATACCGCTAGGAGAATTATTAATATTATAAACTAGCATACCCTCAGTATTGGCACTAATTGTTGATGTATCATTAATTCCTGTAAGCGAAATCCTAGGAGGTAAAAAACCTTTGTTATTAGAGCTAATATCAAGCATTGCTCCCGGGCTTGGGTTTGTAGTATTAATACCTACTTGCCCAATAGTATTTAAAGTTATGAATATTAAAAAAAAAGTAAGAAAATATTTCATGATATACAAGTGTTTTGAAAATGCAAAAATACTTGTTATCAAAGATTAAATATCATTTAAACCCCTGTAATTAAAGGCATAAGGAGCTATAATGATTTTTCAAAAATCAATTAGATTTATTGAGATTTTATTAATAAAATCATTAAATTAATAAAAGATAAATAACCCATTTCGCTTACATTATTAAATTGACATTAAGGAAATTTTTATAGAAATTATAGTAATATTCTTTTCGTTAAAAAGTAAAAAACAAGGGTAAAGTGTTTTTGTTAAGTTTAAGAAATACCTTTATAAGCTAAAATAGCTGTAACCCATACTATTACAGATGAAAAGAAAATACCTATTACATTCGCTAAAAACGCACTCTTACGGTCAATTTTGAGTATATAAGTTGCTATACTACCAGCATATACACCTGTTCCTGGTAATGGTATCATCACAAAAAAAATAAGACCCCAAAAGCCATATTTACTAATTTTATCACCTGAACCTGTTTTTGCGCGTCTAGCAACCCAAATAGCAGATTTTTTATAACGTTTCCATCGTAACAAATAACGATTTATGTTATCTAAAAAATACATCATAATTGGGAACACTAAAACATTAGATAAGAAGCAAATAAGCAACACCCAGTAGATATTTAAATCATGAAAAATACCATACGGAATGCCCACTTTTGCCTCACCAAAAGGAGATATGCTCCATAATGCTGCTATAATTGAGTCTTTAATCAAATGTAATTTTTAAGAAGTGCAAAGGTACAAGCAATCTAGATAACAGAGAATTCTTTAAGATTAATTTATGGAACTATTTTTATATTTAAGCGCTATAGCATCTACACAATTAATACCGTCAATTGCTGCAGATATTATTCCGCCAGCATAACCAGCTCCTTCTCCACAGGGATATAGACCTGTAATATCTACATGTTGAAGGGTTTCTGTATTTCTTGGAATTAAAATAGGAGAAGACGTTCTACTTTCTGGGGCATGTAATACCGCATCATTTGTATAATACCCTTTCATTTTACGCCCAAATGCTATCAATGCTTTTTTAAGTCTTTTTGAGATAAGTTTTGGTAGTACTACATTTAAATCTACAGATACGATTCCTGGTTGGTATGATGTCTTCGGAAATGTATTAGAGATTTCACCATTTACAAAATCAACCATTCGTTGCGCTGGTACTTTTTGTGTTTTTCCAGCCGCTTCCCAACATGCTCTTTCTACTTGTTTCTGAAAGTTTAAGCAAACAAAAGGGTCGTTAGGTTCGTAATTAGACAAGTCCTTAGGTTCTACACTTACAACAATACCGCTATTTGCGTATGGATTATTTCTTTTACTTGGACTCCATCCATTTGTGACTACTTCTTCTTGTTCTGTAGCACAAGGAGCAATAATTCCTCCAGGGCACATGCAAAATGAATAAACACCTAATCCATCGACTTGTTCAACTAAAGCATAAGACGCAGGTGGTAAATATGGATTATCACTATCTCCATGGTATTGTATAGTATCGATTAATTCTTGTTGATGTTCTACACGCACACCAATAGCAAAAGGTTTTGCTTCTATTTTAATATTTCGGTTGTGTAATAAATAAAATATATCTCGTGCGCTATGGCCCGTAGCGAGTATTACATCGTTGAATTTGAAAACGCTGGTATCATTAATTGAAATTTCAGAAATACTTCCTTCAGAAATTTTTATATCAGTCAATTTGCTATCAAAATGAACTTCACCGCCAGCATTTATAATTGCTTCGCGCATGGCTGTAATGATAGCGGGTAATTTGTTAGTTCCTATATGGGGGTGTGCGTCTACTAGGATATCTGGATCAGCTCCAAAGTGTACAAACCACTCAATCGCTTTTAACACATTACCTCGTTTTTTTGAACGCGTATATAATTTTCCATCACTATAAGTCCCAGCGCCTCCTTCGCCAAAGCAATAGTTAGATTCTGGATTTACAATATGATCTTTGTTGATTGCTGCAAGGTCTCTGCGTCTCGACCTAACATCTTTTCCGCGCTCAAATATTATGGGCTTAAAACCTGCTTCAATTGCTCTTAATGCTGCATACAAACCTGCAGGTCCTGCTCCAATGATTGCTATTTGTTTTGAATTTGAAACCTCTTGAGGAATAAATGGAGGAATATCTTCTCGTTTTTCATCCTTGAGCCAAAATTCTACTTGTAGATTGAGTTTTATTTTTGTTTGACGAGCGTCTAAAGATCGTTTGCGTATGCGCCAATCACTAATATTTCCTCTTCTTAGTTTAGCTTTTGTTAAAGCTGTTTCAAGAATAAAATTTTCATCCTCTTGCTGTCTTGGTAGAATTTGAATTTGGACGAGTAAACTCATATCAATAGTTTTATTTAGGAATTAATAAGTTTCCTAAAATTTGATGCTATACTCAACACCAGCTCCTAATACATTATCATATAGCGTACTTATATCATAACCTGCTAAAAAAGAAATTTTTCCATATCTTTTTAGCGCATAAGACGCTTTTGCATATGTGTAAAATACATTTTCATCATAATCTAGTCCTTCAAAAAAAGTTCCAAGACTATTTACGTGAGTAGCTTTAAGAGTTAAATCAACATTCTTAATTTTTCCACTAATACCTAGTTGATGTGCTACAACTCTTGAATTAATACGAACAATTAGAAATGGTAGTCCTATATTTTGACCTTCATAATACCAACCGCTCTTATATACTTTATTATTGAAATAACTATCTTTTCCTGAACCATCTTCTCCACTTTGATCTGTAGTGTCAATATATTCATAAAGAATTTTTGATACAAACTTATTATTTTTGGGACTAAAAACTATTCCCCAAACCCCATCTGGAAAATTTGCTAAGCGTGTTCCTGATCCATCTTCAAAGGGATGCTCATGGTAAAAATTAAAGGTTCCTTTTGCTGTAGTTAAATAATAATCAAGAAGATAAGAACCTAAATGGTTACCTAAAGCATTTGATCTACTTCCTGTTTGTTTTGCTACAAATAGGTCAACAAACCCGCCAAACCCATCTTCTTGCTTTCCAAATATCTCTGAAGTTCCTCCCCATTGTGCAAAATGCTGAATACGAGCATAAAATCTGTTTTTTTCATTTAGGCGAATATGTGCTCCTAATCTTTTATAATGAACTCTTGCTCCATCTACAGACCTCTCATCATTCAGGCTATAATGAGCAATACCCCAATCAACACCCAACCAATTATTAATCTTTATTGGATTATTAGCTTCAATGATTAAACCTGAAAGTGGTCTTGCATCTCCAGACCATAAAAAGTTTTTATTTGTAGCTGAGAGTCCGTCTACTTTCACGTCTTGTGCTTTAGCCCCTAATGTAGATTTTAACCATTTATTTTGAAACTGTACATACAAATCGCGTCTTTGGAAATCATCTACAATTATACCGTCCCTATAATAATAAGCTATTCCTGCTTCTAAGAAAACATCTTCTTTATAAGTATAACGACCTGCTAAACTAGCTGTAGCAGAGAGATTAGTTAATTGATCAGCTGTTGCATTCGTATTTGTATGAAACCAAAAGGGCACATAATTTTCTGATGAACCAATACCTAATAATGAAAATTCACCAGAATACGAAAATTCATCAATAACTTCATCACTTGAATCTTGAGCATTTACAATTATACTACAAAAGAAAAATAGACTTATTTTTATATAAAATTTTAAGGTCATCTTACTTATTAAATAATCGTTGCCAAAATGTTTTCTTTTCAGCAGAATATGTATATCCATATTTATTTCCGTAGCCAAAATTAGCTAACGTAACATTATTAAGTATGAATGCAACATTTGATAGTCTTCCATCTGCAATTGCATCATGAGAAAATTCTAATAATTTTTTATCTGTATAATTAGCTCTTATAACATATAACGTCAAATCGGCCAGCCTATTTAATAAAATTGTGTCTGTCACTAACATTGAAGGAGCAGTGTCAACTATAACATAATCAAAATGTTCGTTTATATTTTCAAAGAAATTTTCTACTCGTGGTTGCATTAATAGCTCTGCAGGATTAGGAGGTATAACACCAGACATCACTAGACTTAAGTTTTTCTCGTGCTCACTTTTTACTATTAAATCTTGGACAGTAAGATTCTCATCTACAATATATTCTGTAAGACCAGCCTTGTTCTTATATTCTGGTGGTAAATATCTATGTAATTGAGGGTTTCTAATATCAGCTCCTATTAAGACTACTTTTTTGCCTGTAAGTGCAAGTGTCAATGCTAAATTAAAAGCTACAAAAGTTTTACCTTCACCCTTTATTGTTGAAGTAACAAATATTCGTTTTTTATTTTGAGTAGAATTCTCCTTATTTATTAAAAGATATTGAAGATTTGTACGCAAAATTCTAAAAGACTCAGCTAAAATACTATGATCACTTGCTTGAATTAACTCTTCATCATTACGCCCTAATTTTGGAACTTCTCCAATTAAAGGAGTATTAGTATGTACTCGCTCTACATCTCTACGATTTGTAATTTTTGTATTCAACAAATAATAAACATATATTAATAAAAATGGTATTAAAAGTCCAACTATAAAAGACATTAAATAAATAATGGATTTTTTAGGAGCTACTGGAGATCTCCCACTAAAAGCTGTATCAACAACTTTTGCTTTAGAGGAAGTAACCGCAAGAGAAATATTTGTTTCCTCTCTTTGTTGCAATAGAAATAAATATAGCTGTTCTTTTATGTTTTGTTGACGTACAATGCCTCTAAATAGTTTTTCTTGAGTTGGCACTCTTGAAAGTTTTGAATTTAATTTATTCTCTTGAAAATTTAAATCTCTTAAAGATGTTTTAAAATTTTGTTGTTGACTCTTAAGTGATTGAGAAATAGAAGATTTTAATTGTTCAATTTGAATATTAAGATTTTGTACTACAGGATTTTGTTCTGTAGAACTTTGAAGCATTTTATTACGTTCTAGAACTAATTGATTGTATGTGTCCACAGAAGTAACAACTCCTTCACCTCCAATACCCATATTTGAAGGTAATAATTCAGTCTGGTCACTTTGATCTATATAATCAACCATTGAATTAACCAGCTCTAATTGTGTAGCAACATCTACTTGACGTCTATCAAATTGACTCGCATTTTCAAGTACCAATTGTGCTTCTGCAGAAATATCTGTTAAACGATTAGAGCTTTTAAAATCTTCTTTGTTTTTCTCTACAGAATCCAGCTCTCTTGTAATAATTTCTAATCTAGAATCAATAAATTTAGAAGTTTTTTGTGATACTTGGCTACGATCATTAATAGCGTCTTGATTATATTGATAAACCAATTCATTTAAAAAATCTTCAGATCTCTGCGGAATTGTAGATTTCATGTTCAGAGTTACAACTTCACCGCTTTTTCCATCATGACCCAATTCTAATCCACCTTGAAAAGTTGCGGCTGCAAGTGATAATGGCGCATATCGAACCTCTATTTTTCGACCTATATACTCTTCAAACTTTTCTGGGTTTGATGAAGAAGGCAATACTGTAATATCGCCAAAACTAAAAGAAGCTATTACTCCATAATCATAAGTTTTCGCAACATTATTTTCTCCAATTGAAATTGAATAAGATGTATTTGACTGAGGTGTAATAAATAAAATAGGAAGTGCCGATTGTAACGTATCTGAAACAGTTAAATAATTCACCTTAATAGGCTTATAACCGTACAATTCAGATGTCTTTATGTTACCTGAATAAAAATATCTTACATTTAAGTCAAGCTCTTTTACCGCTTTGGCAATTAAGGATTTTGATTTTAATAAAACTAATTCACTACTAATATTGCTAGAAAATGCATTTTGAAAATAAGAAAGTTCAGAAAAAGCAGCTAGTTCAGCACCACCTCCTTTTTTTTCATCTTTTATAATAATTGTACTCGTTGTTTGATATATGCGTTCTGCATACCTTAAGTACAAAAAAGCACATGATAACGCTATAATTACTGCAAGAATAAAAAAATACCAATACCTAGTGTATTGAGATATTAAATCTTTAATGGAGGTTTCTTTAAGCTCTTTTTGTTGCGAAATACTGTTCATCTTAAACTTCTTAACGGGTAATTATTATTATAGAACTTAATACTATTGTGAAAAGTGACAATAGGGCGGGGACATCAGGAATGAAACCAGACTTTTTAACTCCTTTCAAAGACGGTTGTACGTAAATTACGTCATTCTGTTTTAAATAGTAAAAATCACTATTAAAAAAATCAGAACTCGTCAAATCAATTGTTTCTATTAATCTTTTTCCATTCTCTTCTCTAACAATAGTAATATTTTCGCGTTTTCCATCAACAGTTAAATCGCCTGCAAGAGCTATAGCCTCAGGCAATGTAACTCGTTCATCTCTTATTGGGAATACTCCAGGTTGATTAACCTCACCTAGAATTGTAATTTCAAAATTCATTATCCTAACATCAACTACTGGATCCTTAATATACAATGACAAAGCTTTATTAATTTTATCTACGACTTCTGCTCTTGTACTTCCTGCAACTTGAATATCTCCTATTACTGGAAATATAATAGAACCGTCTTTTTTAACCAAATATCCATCAAGACTAGGATTTGCATTTGTATTTGTTGCGGTCGCATCTTCTCTTCCTTTTACAAACGGCGCAATTGCTTTTGAATCTATAGAATATATAGAAATATATAAAATATCATTTGTCTCAATTATAGGCTCAAATGGTTGTTCAATTGATTTACTATTCAATGCATCAATATCTTGAAAATAGATAATTTCTTTTTTTGTAGCACAAGAGAACAAACTAAATGATATCAAGGCTAGTAAGAGGTATTTTTTCATTCCTATTTTTTAATTCTTGCAAATATAAGTTGATTCATACTTATAGATGAACTTTTCTTTAATTTTTAGGGAAGGTTTTCGATTATTGGGGATTTAAACTTTAACTATCTTTTTCGATATCTAAAGCCTCAAATCTAGAGTTCTCACTTATATACTCAGGAACTAAATCTTTTAATAATAAAACCACCTCGTTATCTTTAAACCTAGTTGCAGTTTTAATTATTTTTTTAACTTTCACATTTATAATATCAAAGCTAACGCTTGGAACCTCAGATATCATAATTTTTGGGTGATGTGTAGGTAACGATGTTGAAGTATCATTTAGCAACTCTTCATATAATTTTTCTCCAGGTCTCAACCCTGTAATGTCAATATTTATATCCTCATAAGGCTCTAAACCTGAAAGCTTTATCATTCGCTCTGCCATATCAAGAATCTTGATAGGCTTCCCCATATCAAAAACAAAAATTTCTCCTCCAGACCCCATTGTTCCAGCTTGAAGGACTAACTGGCATGCTTCGGGAATTGTCATAAAATATCTAATAATATCTTTATGAGTCACAGTTACTGGACCTCCTGCTGCAATTTGTCTTCGGAAATGTGGTATAACTGAACCGTTTGAACCTAATACATTTCCGAAGCGAGTAGTAATAAAACGTGTATGAATTACTTCTTTTCTTTGAAGCGATTGAACATACATTTCTGCAACCCGTTTTGAGGCTCCCATTACATTTGTAGGATTTACTGCCTTGTCTGTCGAAATCATCACAAATTTATCAATTTTATTACTCACAGATAAAACTGCTAGATTTACAGTACCCAAAATATTAACATAAACTGCCTCATGTGGATTACGCTCTATAAGTGGTACATGCTTATATGCCGCAGCATGATATACCATATCAAAATTATACTTAGTAAATAATTGCTCTAACCGATACATGTTACTAATGTTAGCTAGCTCTGTGATAAAATTTAGTGTTGGAAATTTTTCTGCTAAATATAGTTCAAGTTCATGGAGTGCAGATTCTGCTTGATCAAGGATGACCACTTGTTTAGGGCTAAATAAGGCAATTTGACGTACTATTTCACTCCCTATCGATCCAGCACCGCCAGTAACTAAAACAGTTTTACCCACTAAATCATTTGCTATCGCTTCATTTTCAATACATATGGGGTCACGTTCTAGTAAATCCTCAATTTGTATGGGTTTAATTTGACTGTTTATATCTGCTTTAGTATTCCAACGCTCAACTGATGGTACATTAAAAACCTCCACATTGTTTTCAAGACAATTATTAACAATTTTATTTTTTTCTTTTACACCCAGAGAATCGCTTATTACTATTACTCCTTGTATATTATAATTTTGTACAGTTTCGGTAAAATTATCTTTTATAGGAATTACTGGCTTTCCTAATAATTTATATCTTTTTGAATCAAATTTCTCAGTTAAAAAACCCACTAATTTAAATGGTAAATTTGACTCCGTTGTCAATGCTTTTGCTAAAGATATATTTTGATCATCTGCTCCAATTATAGCTACTCTCTTTTTTAAAATCCCTTTTGCACCCTTTTTTAAAATTTGGTAACTTTCTTTTACTGCTACCCTAAATAATAATAAAAAAGAAAAAGACAAAAACATATACATAATTAGCAACGTCAATGTATATACATATTTACCCGTAGTGGCTCCGTAAATAGTATTGAATATTATCAATGTTACGAAGGTGCTTATTGAAGAAAATGCGAGCTTTAAAATATCTGTAAATGTAGAGTGCCTAATAATCCCTGAATAGGTTTTAAATACAACAAAAAACAGAAAATTTACCCCCAGTAAAAATATTGCTTGCGTAGGCAATGAAACATGATCACTAAAAAAAACAGGAGTTCCTAAAAGGATAAGGTATACTAGGGCTAAAGAGATAGCACACAAAAACAAATCAAGAACTACCACAATCCATCTAGGTAAATACCTTTGATCTAGTAGTTTTAATTTATTATCGCCAGTATAAAAGGTAGAGAGTACTTTATCTATCGATTTCAATGGTTTTTCTAATTATTTGGTAAATATAAGTATAACTACGATAATTTTTGAATTGCGGATGTTATTCTATCTCTATCAGTATCTGTCAAGTTAGATCCAGAGGGTAAGCAAAGTCCATTTTTAAATAAATTTTCACTTACATTATTTCCGTAATAAGGGAATTTTTCAAAGATAGGTTGTAAATGCATAGGTTTCCATAAAGGCCTAGATTCTATATTTTCATCTTCTAGTGCGAGTCGTAAAGTTTCAGAAGTAAAACCAGCTAGTTTACTATCAATTTTTATACATGACAACCAGTGGTTAGAAAAATAGTTGTTTGAAATTTCAGAAAAAACAGAAACACCTTTTACATTCTTAAACAAATCTTTATAAAACACGTTCATTTCTCTACGCAATGCTATGTGCTTGTCTAATACTTCCATCTGTCCTCTTCCTATTCCTGCTGAAATATTACTCATTCTATAATTGTAACCCACATGACTATGCTGATAATGAGGAGCATTATCCCTAGCTTGAGTGGCTAAGAAAATCGCCTTGTCTCTCAACTCCTTTGTATGAGCCACAAGTGCTCCACCACCTGAAGTTGTAATAATTTTATTTCCATTAAAAGACAGAATCCCAATATCGCCAAAGGTTCCACACATTTTATTATCATAATGACTTCCAAGCGCTTCTGCACTATCCTCAACAACAGGAATGTCATACTCTTTTGAGATTGCAGTTATATCATCAACCTTATAAGGCATACCATATAAATGTACTGCTATGATGGCCTTGGGTTTTTTTCCTTTTGCAATACGGTCTTTAATGGCAGTTTCTAAATGAACTGGACACAAATTCCAAGTCTCTGTTTCACTATCTATAAAAATAGGTGTGGCTCCTTGATACATAATAGGATTAGCAGATGCAGAAAACGTCATACTTTGACACAATACTTCATCACCCGCTGTTACGCCTAGTAAAATTAAGGCAAGATGAATAGCAGCAGTACCACTACTCAAAGCGCCAACATAAATATCATCTTTGAGGTAACTTTCTAAATCTTTTTCAAACCCATTTACATTAGGTCCTAAAGGAGCTACCCAGTTTGTATCAAATGCTTCTGTTACAAATTTACGCTCACTTCCTCCCATATGTGGAGATGAAAGCCATATTTTATCTTTCATTTATTATTTTTTTTTCGAAAATTTGATGCTCTAAAAAATTTAAATTTAAAATGATTGACTAGTTATAATAGTAATAAAAAATTATTATTATTAAAAAAAATTAAATTAAAGTACTGATCTTTTCTTTATAACAATCTCTATTAATAAATTTTCTCAATAATATACTTTTTAATGGAACACAAAAATACTAGGGCTTAAAATGTGAATTTTTGTATTTTCCTTGAAATTTTTTTATAAAAACATTCAATATATGGTCTAAGTCTAACAATAAATTTATTACAAATTAAAACGTTAAATCTTTAAATTATTTAAACAAATTTATATTTCTTTAAAATTCTCCATTTTTTAATTCTATGTGTTTTTTTATGATTAGTTCTAATTTATTAAAGAGAAAATTGCTGAAAGTATTGACATCTGCTTTCTTAAAAATAAACTTCTAGAAAAAGTGTCAAGCCTACATAACCAAAGAAAATTATAAAATGGTAGATTAAATTAAAGTAACAATATAAAACTTTAAAAGAAATCGATAGCCCTTAAAGAAATATCATAATTTATAATACTTGCGATATATTTAATAATCTATCACATTTAGCAAATGCAATTCCTGCCTTGTATAAATTATGGTGATCTACTTTGTATTCACCCCTCAACCAATCTAAATAAATCGCCGGAGTATTTATCCCAGCCTCATGAGAAAATGGGTAACCTCCACCAAATCTTGGGTTCAATTCTAATACATAGTATTCAGTACCATTAAAAAACACATCACAGTCTAAATTACCTATATGTTTTAAATTTGAACCTATAACATCACCTATTTTACTTAATTTTTCATCTATTACAGAAATTGCTTTGTCTGTTTCACCAGATCTCATAGAAAGCTTTTCTCTTGCGAAAGAACCATAATAGTTTCCTTCTAAATCATTGAGAACATCCATACCATATTCCACCCCATCAATTTTTTCTTGAATGAGAATAGCTCTATCTAAATCATTTTTACTCGCAGTCGCAAGAATACTTTTCTTTAGTTTATTTATTTGTAGTTTATAAACCATATTAAGCTCTTCTTCATCTTCAGCAAAGTCAACCGCAATCGAAGCACTACCCCATCTTGGCTTAACAACTACTGGAAAACTTAAATTACCTTTTTTCAATGCTTTTTTTGCTTCTAAAAGATCAATGAAAGTTGTAGGAGTTTTTAAATTATACTTTTTTAAAAAATTAACAGTTTCCCACTTATCAAAAGCAATATTTATTGCTTTTGGATCAGAAACAATAACTTTCACTCTCAAGTCTTCAAGTACAGATTTATGTTTTGATAATAACGGTAGTTCAAGATCGTTTAATGAGATTATAGCTTTTATATTATGATCGGTAACTACACTCTTTAAAAATTCTAGATATGTATCATCGTAAATAGAAGGTGCTATAATTGAAACATCAGCATCAATTAAGGCTGGTGCATTAGCTTGCATATCTGCAGCAAAAACTTTCCCATTACCTTGTAATGCCATTTTAAAGTAGTTTATCAAGTAATTTCGCCTTCCGGCACAAGTAAAAAGTATGTTCATTTAATTGAGATAATTTAATACACCTCCAGTATGCCAAAACAATATTTTTTCTTGACAAAGGTTATTTCTTTTAATATAGTCATCCATCCCGTAAAATCCTTTACCCGAATAAGTAGTGTCTAGTATAAACCCAAAATTTTTCAATGAATTATTTGATACTTTTTTTAGAGAAGTATCAAATAATTCATAACCTCCACAAAGATAATCATCAAGTACAGTTACATCTCTATTTGAAGTAGTTATTTTATAAAAATCAATAAGGTCATTATAAAATTCGCTCACAACTTGTTCCGCTCTTTTCCTATCTCTAGCTACAGAAATCCCAACTACTTGAGCATCTATATTTTCATTGTCTAAACCTGCCATGATACCAGCTTGCGTTGAGCCTGTTCCTGAAGCTAAAAAAATATATTTTGGCTCCCAAGATTCTTTAATACAATACTGCTTCAATTCTTTGACAGCTTCAATATATGCTAATCCCCCTTCAATCGTATGACCGCCACCCCATACATAATATGGCTTTAAGCCTTGCTCATTGTAGTTATTCATCGCTACATCCATAGCAATGCTGATGTTATTTGCCGCAACAAAAATAATTTCTGCACCGCTATTACGCATTAGCTTAGCATTCCCGTTTAAAATTTTAAATCTATCAGGATTCCCATGGAGTACAAGCGTACATTTCCAACCATTTTGAGCTGCTAAAACGGCTAATGCTCTGCAATGATTAGACTGAATTCCACCCGTTGTAACCACAGCATTTGATTTTTTTTTTATAATATCTTTTTCAATATATTTTATCTTTCTACCTTTATTACCTCCACCTAAAAATGGATATATATCATCTCTAAAAACTCTTACATCATTAGAGTTATATTCAATTTTAGATATCATAAGATGAATGTTTTTCCCAATCCTTCCGAATAATCGAAACAACATGTCTTCCTTTTGTAGTTCCGTGTGAAAAAAGGTCTTCTCTCAAATAACCTTCAAATTCCCAACCTATCTTTTTGATTGCATTATGAGCTTTTTCGTTATGACCTAGTTGATAACCATAAATTCTATTTAAACCAAGTTCAATGAAACCGTAATTACAAAGTAATTTATAAGCCTCTCCACCAAAACCTCCACCCCAATAGTTTTTATCTCCAACAACAATATGTAATTCAGCTTTCATAACAGGTTTCTCAATTTTTATAAAACCACAAAAACCTATCATTTTATCTGTTTCCTTACACATAATGGCGAAATCAACCCTGGAAGAGTCTAAAGCATGATTCGCAAACCATTTTTTTGTTTTATATAAAGATGTAGGAAAATCATAATTTAGTGTACCCTGTATTTCTGAATCATTAATATAATTCACTCTATTTTCAAGGTGTCTTTCTTCCGTAAGTTCAAAATATATTCTTTCTGTACTTAAAATATTTCTATTCATCTGAGTTTATTTTATTAGCCCTATAAACATGTAATTGCCCACCAAGCTTTCCCGGTATCACAACAACATCTTCCTTTTTTATTACTTTATATGCAGTTTTAAAAAGTATTTTAACATCATTTATAAAACTTATATTTTCAACATAAACCGCATCCATTTCTAATCTATCATCCCATTGTACTGTATTTCTACCATTTACCTGAGCTAAACCTGTTATGCCAGGCCGTACTTGATGACGCTTTTTTTCTCTTTCAGTATAATAGGGTAAATAATGGACTAATAACGGCCTAGGTCCCACAAAAGACATATTTCCCAACAAAACATTAAATAATCCGGGCAATTCATCTAAACTTGAAAGTCTAAGAAAAGCTCCAAATTTAGTGATACGCTCTTGGTCTGGTTTTAAAGTACCGTCCTCGTTCTTTTCATTTGTCATGCTTCTAAATTTGTACATCTTAAAAATTTTCTCATCCTTACCAATTCTCTTTTGAGAAAATATTATTGGACTACCTATCTTAATATATGTCAAAACCGCGACAACAATGTATAATGGTAAAAAAATAGGCGTTAATAAAATAAAGAAAACTTTATCAAGTAAAGGCTTTATTACAGTGAGATACATACTAATTTAATTTTTTAAAATGACAGCTTCGCCATCAATCACAATTTCATCATTCTGATTTCTACAAATAGTCCTTAACGTAAAAATATTTTTTTCCTCTCTAATTCCGACTACTTTAACAATAGTGGTAATAGTGTCACCAATAAAAACAG
This sequence comes from Patiriisocius marinistellae, assembly GCF_009014635.1. Taxonomy (GTDB): domain Bacteria; phylum Bacteroidota; class Bacteroidia; order Flavobacteriales; family Flavobacteriaceae; genus Patiriisocius; species Patiriisocius marinistellae. The sequence goes on from NZ_BKCF01000006.1 coordinate 51,409, forward strand.
GCTTTTTAAATTTAACATCCTGCCCTAAATAAATTGATCCTTCACCTGGTAATTTATTAGCTAAAACTGCTGAAATAAAACCAACTAATATTATTCCATGAACAATACGCTTACCAAATATACTTTTGCTAGCTGCAATATCACTTATGTGGATAGGATTAAAATCCCCAGATATTCCTGCAAAAAGATGCACGTCGGTTTCTGTGACAGTTTTTTGAAAAGTAGCCTCATCACCTATCTTAATATTTTTTTTGGTCATATTATTCTTTAATTTGCAAATATAGGTATTTGTTAATAACATCAATTTTTTAGCTTCATAGAAATAAACAAGATACCCTATAAAATTTTTGCTAAATTTTTATTAAAAAACTATTTGATTTTAATCAGAGAATTGTATTCACTTTTAATTGATTCCCAAACCGTTAAAATATGAAATTTTTTCACAACTATATTGCGAGCTATAGTACCCATATCTTTTACCTCATTATTAAAGCTAATCAAATTCAGCATACTATACATTAATTCTATCTCATTTTTAGGTTCAATTATCCACCCATTTATACCGTCATCAATAATTTCATTACAACCATTTATATTTGAAACAATACTAGGAATTCCCATGGCTCCAGCCTGCATTACTACATTTGGAAAACCCTCCCTATAACTTGGAAAAACTAACGCATTTGAAATAGAAAAAAAGGGTCTCACATCTGTTTGATATCCCGTAAGAATTATTCTATCGTTAGCTTCCATTTCTAAAAGTGTCTCCCTTTTTAAAGGATCTAACTCAGATTCTAAAGAACCTACTAATAACAATTTAGAGTTTTTGTTTTTCAGACTAATTTGTTTAAAAGCGGCAACAAGTTCATTAATTCCTTTGTCACCAACTAACCTTCCCACAAAAATAAAAACAGTATCTAATGGGTTTATTTTATATTTTTCTTTTAAAACCTTAATGGTTTCTTCTGAAACTTTATCACGAGAAAAAAACTCTGTGTCGATACCATTAGAACTTCCCTTACCAATTACTTTAATTTTATTAGGTCCGCACAATTTTTCAGATAGTATAATTTCTTTTAAACCAAAAGAATTTGAATAAACTTTAGTAGCACATCGATATGTGAGCTTTTCAACAATATTTAAAAGTACTCTTTTCTTTCCGCTTATTTCCAACAATGGTAATCCAGCAACTGTATGGAGCCTATTTGGAACTCTTGCTAACCAGGCGGCAATCATTCCTACAGTACCAGCTTTCGGAGTATGTGTATGAACAATGATAGGCCTTTCAACTTTAAAAATCTTATATAGTTGCCATACAGATTTCAAATCTTGCCATGGAGATATAACACGCGTCATAGTTACTGGAATAACACGTACTCCTTGTTCTTTTTTAATATCCTCTAGGGGCTGTCCTTGTGAAGATATTCCAATTACCTCAAAAAACTGATTCATGTACCCCAACTGCCCACGAAGTAAACTTTTTAAAGAATTTGGGATTGTTGTTATTCTTATAAGTTTATGTTTGCTCATGAGTTATTCTCTATCAGATGTTTAATATTATTTTGGACAATTCTATACTTACCGCTTTTTTCAACAGCAATATCGTCCACTTGTGTTATATCTATATCCATTTTTGTTCCCACTCTATCTCTCCAATTATCCAAGAAAATCTTTTCAATATGATTAGAATATTTTGCGCTATCAAGAACAATTTTTATTTCAATACGTTCAAGACTGTCTTGAATTACCTGAAACTTAATGATTCCCTTTGTATCCTTTAGTGTATTAGAAACATTACCCAGATTAATTTTACCCGTCTCTGATGAATAAATATAATCACTCACTCTACCTAAAATTTCTTCTACTAAAGGATTATTGTTCCCACAAGTGCAAATCTTATCTGATAATAATAAACTATCCCCTATATCATATCTAATCAAAGGAGTACCGTAAGATGTAAATGATGTAAGTATTAAACGCCCTTCTTTAGCAGGAGTATCATTTTCATCAAGCACTTCAAACACACCGGTTTGTATATCCATGTGGAGATTACCTAGTTTACATTCAAAAATAAATGGTGCTCCTTCAGATGAAGCATACTGGTCATACACTTTAGTTTTAAAAAAAAGTTCAAGTGCTGCACGAGTTTCCTTAGTAACGGTCTCGGCGGTAGGAAATATTGCTTTCACTGTATTAGAAGGAAAATCAATATTATGTGCTAAACCATATTTTGCAATTTCATAAATTGTTGATGGAAAACCTACCAAAAATTCAGGCGAATATGTAGTTAGATTTTCAATATAATATTTAAGAAACGTATCTTTCATATGAAAAGTAGAATAATACCTTACATTGTACCAATAATCTGTTTTCCAAAAGCGATTTTTTTTTATATCTCTTTTAGTTAATAAACTTTTTCCAGAAAACCAAGCAGTTCTTTTGCCTAATTCATACCCCTCTTTCGCTCTAAAATTATCTAGAATAGCGATTCTTTCTTGAATATCATTTTCAAATTTGTAAACCGTTAATGATTTTCCTGTAGTACCTCCAGTTTTTGATGCTTTTGCTCTATTTTTTGGAAGTGTAATTATTTGATCAATATTTGCTCTTAATATTTCTTTATGGATAATAGGAAGTTTTTGTATTTCTGAGATTTCTGAAATTGACAAAACGTCTACATCTTTATAAAATTGAGCATAAAATGGAGAGTTATTAAAAGTATACCTTAATAAATCTATAAATTTTGATTCTTGTATTTTTTTTAATTCTTCAATGGGTAAACCCTCATTGTTTTTATAATGTTTTCTCCACTTAGAATAATTTCCAGACATTCTTATTTTATAATTCACTATATTATAACCAGTAACAAATAAATTGTGGCAAAAATGGGGAAGATAGTTATAAATTTTACTCAGGTATTTTTTCATTTTTATAAAAATCTAATTAAACCTCTTCCTCTAAAATTACTTGCTTATAATTGATTGCACAATAGTTAACTATCATTATAACTGCCACTAATATCCAGAATTCACGTTTACGCAAATGGTAGGTATACCCCCAACTAATTAAACAACCTAAAATAAAAGGAAACATAGTTGCAAGATAATCTGAATATGGGTTTACTTTTCTGAATTTTCTATATTTAAACATATAAATAAAAGAAATGAGAAAAATAAGATACCCTATAACGCCAAATAAACCTGTCTCACCTAACATTTTGAAATAGGTACTATGCACCTCGTGCGTGCCATATTTACTACTAAATCCTCCTATCCCAGAGCCTATTAAAGGTCTGTCTTCAAATGATTGTATCGCAGCACCAAAGTTTTTTTCCATAAAACCGCCTTTGTTTGTTCCTTCAATCCTTTGAGTAACACGACTATCATACTTTTTTGATACCCTATTATGAAGATTGGGCAATAGCGTTTCTAAATTAACCCAAAGAATTGATAATAATGCTACCCCAAAAATGACCCCAAAAGTAGCTTTGAAATTTCTTTTATAAAGTAAAAAAAATAAAATTCCAGCCGCCAATCCTATATATGCAGCAATTTTACCTGTTAAGAAAATAAATATAATTGAGATAATAATTGAAACCCGCAATATTTTTCTATTTCTAGGAGATACCAAATCATAAAGTGAAGAATATCGAAGCGGAATTAAAATACTAAGCATCACTAAATAATAAGCACCTGCTTGTCCTGCATTTCTAAAACCAGACAACGCCTCTCCATCAGTTCTTTTAGGAAATATTCTAGGCAAACCAATTGTGCTAGATATCAAATCATAAAAACCTAAAATAGATGCACAAATCATAGTATACATCAATATGGGAAACAGAGAATCTAATAAGTTATTCTTAAAGTTCTGAAAAATAGTTACAGAAATTAATATTAAAAATAAAAGAATAAGACTTTCTATCAAAGTTCCTGTTATATTATAGGAAAACATGATTGGCAGAAAAAAACATACAATTAAAAACAAGGAAGACTGATAGACTTTTGAAAGCGATGATGAAGAAGTAAAACCTTTTGTCAAAGCGGTAACTCCAAATAATAATCCAAGAGCACCAAAAATATCTGAAGGTGTTAATCTAGAAAGTATGGGATTTGTCCCAGGTTCAGTTATCGTTTGAGTAATAAATGATAAGAAAATAAAAATTATAAAAAAAAACTTTTTCATTTATTAATTAATCTAGCAATAATTTCAGCTTGTTGTTCTCTATTAAATTTTTTCAAAGCATCAATGGACAAAGGTTGTTGTAGCGTTCCTTTTTTGAAAGAAGCAACAATATCTTTAAAGTTATTCACCTGTATTTCAATAGCATCTGCCTTATCATCAATTACCCAACCCAAGTTATTTTCTCTTACTACATTTGCTGGCTCTGCTGTATGGGGAGCAAAACAAAGTATAGGCCTTTTCGCTGCTATATACTCATATAACTTTATTGGAATCCCAATACTATGTAATTTAGTGTGGCCTATTATTAGCCAAAGTAAATGAGTATTTGTTAATCTATATAAAACCTCGCTCCTAGGAATTCGCCCTAAATACTCCATGCATTTGGCAGATTTATATTTATTTATTTCTAAACTAAGGTGTTCATCCATAGTACCCGCTATATAAACTTTTATATTTTCAGGGCTTATTATTTTTTCTTCAAAAACAATATCTAACAGCTTAAACAAAGGTACTGGGGTGCGTACACCGCTATAAAAACTTCCTGCATAAAAAATATCTAATGTATCACCGGTAAGTGGCTTGATATCTAATTGCCTAAAATCATCTAAATCAAAACCGTTATATAATAAGTTGAATTTAGAAGCGTATTTAGGATAGCGATTTTCAAACTTCTGTTTCATGATTTCAGAAACTACCGTGACATAGTCTGTTTTTTTCAAAACCTTTTTCTCAACAGTTTTATGTAATAATCCTAATAAAATTGATTTATGTTCTATATGTTCTATGTAGTGAAAATCCCGTATATCTGCAATCCATTTTAATTTATTATTTCGCTTTTTTATATACAGCGCAGCAAGATGATTTGAAAATAATGGCGAAGTAGAAAATAATACATCTATCGAGTCTAAAAATATAGGGTTATTTTTTAAATATTTATAGACATTTGGCAACCAAAAAATAGCTCTATCAGGAAACAACATCGTTCTTGCAGTAACAAAAGCTTTAGACTTTATTTTAGCTATTATACCGGCATTACTAGCTACTGTTCTATGGTTTCGAATACCTGAAGCTTTTTTTCCTAAAAAATCATCAACCTTTATCAGGGTTACATTTTTTATATTTTCGTCAAAACCATCATCAAAACCCATTGAGCTATCAGCGTTACCACAAGTTAAAACAAATACGTCAAATTTAGATTTATCTAAATACTTGGCTAATGCATAAGGTCGCTGTGCAGCTGGAGAATTAGCTGGAGGATACGAATAGGAGATGATCAGAAACTTCTTTTTCATTTTTAGTTATAAGAATAAATATTGAATTATCACTTTACATATTTTAAAGCATTTTCTTTATTAAAATCTCTTTTTAACAAACCAACATACACACAATCTTTAAAAGCTCCCTGATGATAATAGTGATCTCTTAAAAGCCCCTCATTAGTAAAGCCAAGCTTTTTATGCATTTTTACGGTTCCTGGATTGTTTGCAAATAAAGTACCTGTAATTTTATTAAGGTTCAAAATTTCAAATCCATACGTAAACATCATAACTGCACTCTCAACTGCAAATCCTTTATTTTGAAATTTGTCATCAATACGCAATTTCCATATCGCATTTTGATGTCTTTGATTTATATTATATAACCCTATAGTACCACCACGTTCTAAGGAACCATCAGGTTGTTTAACCCACAGCAATAAAGGCATGTCCTTTTTAGTGAGTCCATTAAACCATTTAATTTGGTCTGAATATGATAACGGCTCATGGATAAGATAATTTACAATTTCAGCATCCCACCTAAGGTCAAGCAAATATTGTAAATCTGTTTCTTCTACTGGTTTTAATATTAATCTGTCAGATTCTAATACACGCATGATAAAAAATTAAAAGGTTTGAATTATTTTAAAGTAATAATTGAAAAACTATTTTTCTAAAAGAGCCTTAATTAAATAGATAAGCCATTATAATTAGTATTGTTAGGCTTCCAATAATTGGATTCAAAAATACTTGTTTTAGATAAAGTGTCCATAGCTTTTCTTTAATAAGTATTACTATGACAAAAAATATTGTTGAAAACAATGAGCCAAAAACAATTCCTGTAATACCAAAGTAATAATACAATAAAATAGAAATGATAACATTTAATACTAGCATAAAAACTGCTATTTTAGTGATAAACCTTGTCTCACCCTTAGCTGTTAATAGAATTCCATAACTATTGTTTCTGAACAAGGCTACTAAAAGATAGGTTTTGAACAAAATAACTGATGATGCGTATGCTTCAGAATAAACAAAGAAAATAATTTCTTCTGCAAAAAACATACATATTAACAAAATGGGATAGGTCAATAATGATACTTTTTTTGTAGTATTTACCCAAATAGATTTTGCTTTAGCTTCATTCCCAGCCTCAATATTCGCAACCATTGAAGGAAATATTTGTTGTGAAAAGGCAGCACTTAACATAGCAAATATGGGTATTTCTAAAGCTCCAACTGAGAATATTGCAAATGTTGTTTCGTTTTCAAAAACGTTGACAATTAGCTTGTCTAAATATCCATTGATTAGCCCTGTAAATGTTGCTAAATAAAGAGGAAAACCATAGTGAAGCATTTCTTTCACTTTTACTTTAGAGACGGTTTCTGTACTCGTTTTAAAAGGTAATTTTATATAGTAGAAAAAGGAAGGTAATCCAAAAATCGCTGCATAAACCACTATAGGGATTACTAGAAAATATCCATTAGTAAACTTGAAGAAAAAAACCCCGCAAAAAATTACAAGTAAACTTCCTATGGCTCCATAGAAAGATAACTTTGTTAGAACTTCGGTCTTGTCTAAATTTATGTAAGTGTAGCGTAATGACTTATTTGTAATAAAAGCCAGTAATGGCAATGGAAACAACAAACTTATTAGGTAATAAGAACCTAAGTTAATAAGGCAACTGTAATGTAATACATTAGTAACAAGAGCTATAAAAAAAACAAAAAGCGCAATTAAAAAAAGTACTCTCGTTAGGCTTTTATAATAACCTGAATAGTCTTTATTCTTAGCTATAAAATATTTATAACCCTCTGGTAATCCAAATGTAATTAGAGGAATTCCTAGATTGAAGATAAAAAAAACCTCTTTCCATAGTCCAAACTGTTTTACCGAAAGTTCCTTTGAAAAAAAATAGTCAACTAAAACAAATAGAACTGCAACAAAACTTTGTGATACTGCGAGGTGGAGAGATTTTACACTCCCTCCTGCCCCAAAGCGCATCATTAGTTTATTAAAAATTTTTTGCACTATTTAGTTGGTAAAATTAACTAGCCCATCAATTATCTTTTGACTTGCATCTCCAGTACCATATAAGTTTTTTGAAAAATCTAATGATGTATTACCAGCACTCGTGTAAGCTGCAATTATTTTATCTGTATCTGCACCTACTAAAGTGTTATAGCCATTATTGACTAACTCAACCCACTCAGTATCATCGCGCATAGTTAAACAGAACTTCTTAAAAAAGAAAGCTTCTTTTTGTAATCCTCCGCTGTCAGTCATAACTAAAGTACAATTATTTAGAAGATAAAGCATTTCTAAATAACCAACAGGTTCAATACAAAAAATGTTTTTATGAAGTGTAATAGCGTATTTTTCTATAAAACTCTTAGTACGGGGGTGTAATGGAATCACGATAGCATCTTTCTCAGCAATTTTATTAAGTGCATTAAAAATGCCATTCAACCTCTTAGGGTCATCTGTATTTTCTGCCCTATGTATTGTTGAAAGGATAAAGTTTTCTGGTAAGTTGTCAGAAGGTTTTTTAGCAAAAGGAGTAAATACTAAACTTGCATCCAACATAACGTCTCCATTCTTTACTACCTTAGTGCCTATATAGTCATAGCCTTCTTTTTTCAAATTTTCTATTGCGCTATCTGTAGGAACAAATAGCAGCGTACTCATTCTATCTGTTAAGATTCTATTAGCTTCCTCAGGCATTCGCTCATTAAATGAACGAAGTCCAGCCTCAATGTGTGCAACCTTGATATGCAACTTTCTTGCTGCTAATGCACCTGCAAGTGTTGAATTTGTATCTCCATGAACAAGAACCCATTGTGGTTGTTCATTAATTAATATTTTTTCAATGGCTTCCAGCATTTGCCCCGTCATTGCCCCATGAGAAAGACCATTTATGTTTAATTGGTATTTGGGCTTAGGGATGTTCATTTGTTCAAAAAAAACACCACTCATATTAGCATCATAATGTTGTCCCGTATGAACGATAATTTCTTCTACAGGAGCTTTAGGATGCTGCGCACTATATTCAAGAACGGCTTTACTAATGGCCGCTGACTTTATAAACTGCGGTCGTGCGCCAATAATGGTAATAATTTTCATTTTATTTTCTTCTAAAAGGGTGAATAGACAAAGGTTTTTTAGCATAAGGATGGTAATCTCCTTTTAACCCTATGGGAGTTGCATTTCTTATATTATAGACAATTTCAATGGCTTGACGCGCATCTTCAATTCCGTAGCCATTCCCTTTTAAGATTTCTTTATAACTCGATGTATGTAAATCTGTAAATCCACCACTAAACTCTAGTTCTTCGCCATCTACTGTAATAGAACGATAGGTGCGTTGTCCTTTTTCTACCACCTCTTTAGGAAGTACCTCATCATTAATAGATAAAAACCAGCGCACACGAGCACGATCTAATTCTAAATATCCAGATGCTCTATCATGAGAATAAACATGTGTTATATTTGCTTTTACCCCACCAAAAATCCAAGATAACATATCATAAAAATGCACGCCTATATTTGTAGCAATACCTCCAGATTTGTCTTCATTTCCTTTCCAAGATGTATAATACCAACTTCCGCGAGATGTCAAATATGTAAGATCTACATCATACACTTTATCCTTTGGTCCTTCATCAATTTTTTTCTTAAGAGCAATAATACTTTCATGCACTCTTAGTTGAAGAATGTTGTAAATTTTCTTCCCAGTTTCTTTTTCAATAGTTTTAAGAGAATCGACGCTCCATGGGTTAAGTACCAATGGTTTTTCACAAATAGCATCTGCTCCTTGATTTAATGCAAAACGTATGTGAGAATCATGCAAATAATTAGGAGTACAAATGCTAACGTAATCCATTTGAGTTCCCTTCTCATGCTTTAACTTTGATAATTCTCGATCGAAGCGTTCAAACTCTGTAAAGAAGGCAGCATTAGGAAAATAACTATCAATAACACCCACGCTATCAAATTTGTCAAGAGCTGCTACTAGATTATTATTTGTTTCCTTTATAGCCTGCATATGTCGTGGTGCGATATATCCTGAGGCTCCAATGAGTGCAAAATTTTTCATGATTTGATTTTCTGTACTTGGTTATTTTTTAATTGGTATTCGTCGTTTCTTTCTGGACAATGTGCAACACCTTCTTCATTAAAGCTTAGTCTATGCCCATATTCACTAACCCACCCTATTTGTTTTGCTGGGTTACCTACTAAGAGAGCAAAATCTTTAACTGGTTTTGTAATAACTGCTCCAGCTCCAATTAATGCGTACTTTCCAATATCATTTCCGCAGATAATAGTTGCGTTTGCACCTATAGAAGCTCCTTTTTTCACAAGTGTTCTAGCATATTCATCTTTTCTATTAACTGCACTTCTTGGATTGATTACATTTGTAAAAACCATTGAAGGACCTAGAAAAACATCATCCTCACAAATCACACCTGTGTAGATTGAAACATTATTCTGCACTTTTACATTTTCTCCTAAAATAACGTCTGGAGAAACCACAACATTTTGACCTATATTGCATCGTTTACCCAAAGTACAATTGGACATAATGTGAGAAAAGTGCCAAATTTTTGTACCGTCGCCTATGATACATCCATCATCAACAAACGAGGATTTATGCGCAAAGTAATTTAATCTAGACATGGTAAATTATCGTATAGTTTCATTATAGATTTCATCAAGCGACATGATAGAGTAATTGTTTTCTTTTACAAAAGATACAATGTCTAAAATAGTATCGCCTATACCTTTTTCTGTTGTATTTTTCATTTTCTCAATTGTCTCTGCTGAAATATTATTGTATTCCTCTCTAGAGAGTGAATCTTTTATATTTCTCATAAAAGGCATATTAGGTGAGTTAAATACAAAATTCATTGGGTGGTAACTAATAATCTTAATTCCTGGAGTTCTAAATTGTTCTTCGTATACTTTAAAGTCAAGATTCAACTTGTTATACAAATGAGTTCCATCTTCAAAGAAAATAGGATAATGAAGTAATCCAGATTCATGGATTATTGGATAGCTTTCAGTCTTCATTATAGTTCCGAGATTAGAATTATAATTAAACCCAAATTTATCTTTAAGCATGTGAGTTATATCTGTCACATCGAATAAACGATGACTTCTAAACCCTTTAGCTTCTGGAGCAAACCTCATAACAGTTTCAATTATCTCTTGAAAGTTTTCTCCATGTGAGCTATTTGCTAAAAAATTAGGGTGAATACCTCTATCTAATTTTCCTGCTTTAAAATTTTGTTCAATAAGTTTAGATTCGTGTGTAACAAATAGTGTAGGTTTTAAATTGTGAGGATTAAGAATGTTAAAATATTCTTCCATTACAGCTTCAGAAGCCCAGTCTATATCACTAGTAAAACAGAAAACAGGCTTATCGTGCCACTCTCTTTTCTTTTTTAATTTTTCAAGTAAAAATTCAATTTTATTTTGCATTCGGCAAAGGTATTTAATTTTATGTATTTAAATAAATTTAATTAAACAATCATCCCTGCAGCTAAAGTTTCATGTGTTGCATCATCAATTAATATAAAACTACCCGTTATTCTATTGTCTCTATATTCATCTGCCATAATGGGGCGTGTTGTTTTGATAGTCACCCTAGAAATGTCATTCATCGTGAGCTCCTTATCATTCTCAATACGTGAATATGTGTTAATGTCAATTTTATAAACCACATTTTTAATCATTGCTTTTTGTTCATTTGATGTATGAACAATCGTGTATTTAGCTCGAGGTCTTGCCGCTTTGTTATTAAACCAACAAATCATGGCATCAAATTCTTGAACAGCTTTTGCTTGGTTATTTAATTTAACTATCATATCTCCCCTACTCACATCAATATCATCTTCAAGAGTGATTGAAACACTCATAGGAGCAAAAGCTTCTTCTAGTGTTCCTTTATCTGTATCAATTGTTTTAACTTTTGAGTTAAACCCTGAAGGCATCACAACAATGTCATCACCTGGTCTAAAAATCCCGCTGGCTATACGTCCTGCATAGCCGCGATAATCAATAAATCCATCACGTTGCGGGCGTAACACCGTTTGGACTGGAAAACGTGCGTCTATTTTATTTACATCACTACTTATGTGTAATGTTTCAAGCGTATGTAATAATGGAGCTCCTTGAAACCAATTCATATTAGTACTTCGGTTTACTACATTATCACCATCTAAGGCACTCATAGGTAAAAAACGCACATCTTTTACATAGAGTTTTGATGAAAATTCTTCAAACTGCGATACAATATTATTATAAACAGTTTCATCATATTTTACTAAATCCATTTTATTCACACACACAATGACGTGTGGAATTTGTAATAAAGAGGCTATGAATGCGTGGCGTTTAGTTTGCTCAATGACACCATGGCGAGCATCGATTAATATTAATGCTGCATTTGCTGTTGACGCACCCGTAACCATATTACGGGTATATTGAATATGCCCTGGGGTATCTGCAATAATAAACTTCCGCTTTGGAGTAGTAAAATAGCGATATGCTACATCAATAGTAATCCCCTGCTCACGCTCATCTCTAAGACCATCAGTAAATAATGCCAAGTCAACACCTTCGTGTCCTTTACGCTTACTTGTTACTGTAACAGCTTCTAGTTGATCCTCGAAGATTGCTTTACTATCATATAGAAGTCGGCCTATTAGCGTACTTTTTCCATCGTCCACACTCCCTGCAGTGGTGAATCTTAGTAGTTGGTTGTTATCTATTGCCATTTTTTCTTCTGAAATTTTAATAATCCCTTTAACGTCGTTATCTAAAAATAACCTTGCCTCTTTCTATCCTCCATAGCACTTTCACTACGTTTATCATCAGTCCTATTACCTCGCTCCGTTTGTTTCATTGCCGAAACTTCGGCCACAATCTTTTCTAAAGTATCAGCATCACTTTCTAATCCACCAGTAATGGTAATATCACCCAATGTTCTAAAACGTATTTTTTTATTCTCAACTTTTTCTCCCGCGTCTAATTTCAGAAATTCTGAAACTGGAATCCAGCTATTACTTCGCCAAACAACATCTCGCTGATGCGCCAAGTATAATGATGGGATTGCAATGTTCTCTCTTAAAATATAATTCCAAACATCCATCTCTGTCCAGTTACTAATAGGAAATGCTCTAAAATGCTCTCCTTCAAAATGCTTTCCGTTTAGTATATTCCATAATTCGGGACGTTGATTTTTAGGATCCCATTGTCCAAAATCATCTCTATGCGAGAAAAAACGCTCCTTAGCACGTGCCTTCTCTTCATCACGCCTTCCTCCACCTATGGCACAATCTACTTTATTCTTTTCAATAGCGTCTAAAAGTGTGGTAATCTGTAATGTATTTCTTGTTGCATTTTTTCCTTTTTCCTCTGCAACACGTCCGTCATCAATAGCTTCTTGAACTGAGCCAACCAATAACTCAACGCCTAGTTCTTTAACTAAATCATCTCTAAATTGAATGGTCTCAGGAAAATTATGCCCCGTATCAACATGCATTAAGGGAAACGGAATCTTTGAGGGATAAAAGGCTTTTTGAGCTAAATGTGTCACTAAGATTGAATCTTTCCCGCCAGAGAAGAGAATCACTGGATTCTCAAATTGCGCCCATACTTCTCTCAGAATATAAATAGCTTCGCTCTCTAGTTCGTCCAAATAATTTAAATAGTATTTGCTCATTTTTCTAAAGCTAAATGTGAATTGATTTGGGATAAAATTAAAGCAACCGATTCATTTATGGAAGTTTTTGTCGTGTCTATTTCAATTGCAGGATTTAAAGGAGCCTCATAGGGCGCATCAATTCCTGTAAATTGTTTTATTTCTCCTGCGCGTGCTTTTGCATATAATCCTTTCACATCTCGTCTCTCACACACTTCAATAGGTGTATTCACAAATATCTCAACAAAGTTTGCCTCTCCAACAATCCTTTCAACATTTTCTCGGTCTTCTCTATACGGAGAAACAAAGGATGCTGTGACAATAAGTCCTGCATCAATCATTAAATTAGCCACCTCTGCAATACGTCGTATATTTTCTTTCCTATCTTGAGGAGAAAATGTTAGATTGTTATTTAAACCTCCTCTCACATTATCGCCATCTAGGGCATACGTGTGAACTCCTTTAATAAATAATGCCTGCTCAACCGCATTCGCTATTGTAGATTTACCAGACCCAGAAAGTCCCGTAAACCACAATAATAAAGGTTTATGCTTTTTTAAAGTACGTCTATTTTCTGCCGAAATATTAAACGATTGAGGAATAATGTTTTTCATTGTTCACTTTTATTAACGACGTGGTTGTAATCCATAATCTAATTTGTACCAGAAACGTTCATGTAAATAATATAAAATCATTTTTGTTATCATTTCAGCAATGCCTATTTTCAGACCTGTCATTGGATTTCCAGTAATAATAAATGATAATAACATGGTATCAACAGTACCTATTGCTCGCCAAGTTAACGTTTTTGCTAAATGTCGTTTTCGGCTTGTTAAAATTTTTCCATTTTTTGAGAGGTTTATTTTAAACCAAATACGTTCATGTAAATAGTATAAAATCATTTTTGTAATAACTTCTGCGAGCCCTATTTTTAACCCGGTTAATGGATTTCCTGTAATTATCCAAGAAAGAATAATTGTATCAATTGTTCCTACAAAGCGCCAAGTAATGGTTTTTGCAATATGTCTTTTATGTGATGAATCGCGCACTTATTTTTTTACTAAAAAGTAAGGATTTAACAAATTTTCCTTATTGTACTTAAGAGGTGTTTTTGTTTCATTATCTATTACTTGAACATCTGCTGCTTGGCATATAGCCTGTCCTGCGGCAGTATCCCATTCCATTGTGGGTGCGTAACGTGGATATATATGTGCTGCGCCTTCAGCTACTAAACAAAACTTTAAAGAACTTCCTTTACTTACAATTTCGACAGTGTTATTTTTTTCTATTTCTGAAATAAACTGTTTTGTTTCATCATTTAAGTGCGACCTACTTCCTACAATTTTGATAACGAAGTTTTCATCAACAGAAATTTCCGAAGGACTTATAATTTCTGCATTATTTAAAATACTTTCAATCGTATCCTCTTCTTCTGAAACTAAAGTAGCTTTCATCGCATTTCTAGCATCTGCAGTAGTGTAATATAACTCTTTCGTAACAGGAACATAAATAACCCCAAGAATAGGGTTGCCATTTTCAACAAGCGCAATGTTTACAGTAAACTCCCCATTACGTTTAACAAATTCCTTTGTCCCATCAAGAGGGTCTACTATCCAACAACGACTCCAATCTTTACGCTCCTCGTATGCAAGTTGCTTATTTTCCTCGCTGATAATAGGGATTTTTGTGTCCACTAAATATCTATTGATTATATCGTTAGCGTTTTTGTCTGCTTGTGTTAAAGGAGAGGCGTCGTCTTTTGACAACACTTCAAAATCGGTTACATATATTTTTAATATAGCCTTTCCGCCATCAATTGCTGCTTTAATTGCCGTTTCTAGAAGTTGTTGCATTTAGTTAGTTTTATTAAATTACAAATATACAGGATTAGACTTCGTGACTTTTTTATATCGCATTTCAAATTCAAATTTTTTATGATAATTAAGTTAAATAAAAACTAAACAACTTTATAAAATTGGTAGGATTATCAAATCATTATAACTTTGAAATAAAACATAAAACCATGAATTACCTAAACCTAGATAAGAAAAAAATTACTAAAACAGCAAAAGAACTTAACACCCTCTTAGCTGATTATCACATGTATTACCAAAAGTTACGTAATTTTCATTGGAATATAACGGGGAAGCACTTTTTTGACTTACACGTAAAATTTGAAGAAATGTATGATGATGCAAAATTAAAAGTTGATGAAATTGCAGAACGTATATTGACGTTAAGGTTTCAGCCTGTAAGTAATTTTTCAGACTACTTAAAAGAATCTAGTATATCAGAAAGCAAGTCAGAAACAAAAGATACTGAAATGGTAAAAATTTTGTTAGAAGATCATGGCAAATTACTAAAACAAATGCGCACCGTAGTTGATGTCGCTGATGAAGCGAAAGATGAAGGTACTATTGATATGATAGGTGGATATATAGGTGACCTTGAAAAAACAAGTTGGATGTTAGACGCATGGTCAATGAGTGGAAAAGATTCGCACCCAGAAGCATAAATATAAAATTTTATATTAGAGACATTTAAGTTAAATTCTATTGGATTTAATTTAAATGTCTTTTAATTTTCACCTTTCTTGATTATGAAAAACATCTCATTCCTTTTATTTATTATTTCACTTTATAGTTGCGGACAGCAAGATTTTGGAAAAATGGAGATTATTACTTCACTCCCTGATGAATTTGCCGAAATAAGCGGTATTGAAATGATACCAAATAATGAATCTCTTTGGCTTATTAGTGACAGTGGTAGTGATGCTACTGTTATGTCATACGATTTAAAAGAAAAGAAAATGGCACAGCAATTTACTATCAAAAATGCTCAAAATGTTGATTGGGAAGATTTAGCAAGTGACAAAAGAGGGAATTTATATATAGGTGATTTTGGAAATAATGCTAGCAAACGCAAAGATTTAACAATCTATAAAATTAATGATATCGCTAATCTTGCAAGTCAAGATACAGCTACCCAAAAAATTACATTTAAATTAAGCGATCAAACAGACTACCCACCTAAAAAGAAAGATCGCAATTATGACATTGAAGCCTTCTTTAACAAAGGAGAAAACCTTTATCTCTTTACCCGAAATCGCAGTAAAGACTTTGACGGAACAACCAAGGTTTACAAACTACCAGCTACACCCGGAGACTATACTGCCCAATTAATTGATACTTTTAAAACATGTAATGATGATGATGATTGTCAAGTAACTTCGGCAACTATAAATCATCAAACAGGAGACATTATCTTACTAAGTTACAATAAACTTTGGGTGCTTAGCAATTACAAAGGGGATAATTTTTTTAGCGGAAAAGTAACCGAAATTAAACTAGATCATAAATCACAAAAAGAAAGTGTAACATTTAAAGATAAAACTCATATTTATATTGCCGATGAAAGAAACGGCCCTCAAGGTGGTAATCTTTATCTTTTAGATATTAGTAAAGAATTAAAATTGAAATAAGAATAAGTCAATGAGTATAAAAATTAGATAAAGTTTTAATCTTATTGAATTATAAAAGGAGCACTCGTATCTAATATCTCAAAGCAAATCCAAATTCAAATCTGCCACTTTCCTTACTTTGAAAGTATTGAGCTTTAGCTTGGATTGCTTCTGTCCATTTAAGCACAAAACCTCCGCCATAATCATCATGCCACTCATTTGATGATTGATTATCAACCCATACTTTTCCTATATCATAACCCACATATGCACTTAATGTTAGAGGAAATAAAAATGTTTTAATTTTCTCAAAATTATAGATTAAATCTGCTCTTCCTGCAAGGCTACCATCTCCAGTAAATCTTTGGTTTCTGTAACCTCTCAAGCCATTATCTGCCCCCAATTGTGCATTTTGAAAAAATTGAGGACGATCACCAAAGGTATATCGTGAGCGCACCTGCGTATTCAAGATCAACTTATTATTACTCAATAATGAATTGTAAAACGAAACATGACTATCTATAAAGCCTGTAAGAATATCATCATTTAAATCATCAATACCTCCCCCCTTTAAACGAAACTCCATACCCTTACTTGTAAAACTTGTATTATCAAAATTACTGTACACATAGGTCATAGAAGGTATTGCATAATAAGAACGTTCTCCAAGAACTGTAGTATTAGATTGTTTAATAAAATTATTACCATTTTCTACAAATTCAACAGCGTCAAAATCAAACTTTATTTGGAAATAACTTCCATATTGTGAAGTACGCTCTACTCCTGCTCCTGCTTTATATCTACTTAAATTAACTCTATTAAAATCAATGCTAAGTAACTCATCAAAATTGTTAGTTTCATTTCCGAAGCCAAAGAAGTTTTCTGTATAATTTTTTGATGTAAATCTTCCATCAATTACTAAATTAAAATCTGAAAAAATAGAAGCAAAATATTTCGCAGCGCTAACATCAATACCCTGCGTTAATGAAGCGTATTCCGCTTTTAAATAAAATTTACTACTGTAAGGGTTTAATAAAAAATTGTTTTTTTCTTTGCTATACTCTGCAGTAATCAGAGTACCGTCATCTGGGTTGTAGTTTGCTGCTAATCCTACACCACCACTTTCTGTTGGGTATCTTTTGTAGTCATAAATATTAGCTTCATAAAATTTTGTCAATCGCACATTTGCACCACCTCTTTTTTCAATTGTATTTTTCTTTGCTCGGTGATCATAAATATAGATTTTCTTTCCATTTTGAACATCAAATGTATCGTTGTTTTGCCCACCAATTGCGTGCATTTTAATTAGATTATTACCATCACCGCTTACCTTAAAAACATCTTTATCATCTAAGCCATACAACCATATTTCCTCAGTAGTTTCTGAAGAAAAACTTCTTTCAAACAATACATCTCCTTTTTCGCCATCCTTAATTCTATATGCCGAAATATTAGTCACTCCATCACTTTTTCTTTCAATTTCAAATAGGTCATCTTTGTCTGTTCCTGTTAACATTTGAAATTTTGAAAACTGCGTGTAATATCGCTCTACAATGTTTACCAAGTTTGCTTTACGAAGTAATAATTTTTCTTTAATCTCTTGAGTCGTTTTTCCTTGGGTTTCTTCTGGCAAAGCACTAAATGCATCATCAATAATATTTTCATTAATGGCATTTTGTAAAAATTTTGCTTGTGCTATCCATACCTCTTTTCCGCTTCGTTTGATAAGTGCTCTATCTAATTTTGATCCTGCTTCGTTAAACCATTTTATATCGCCAATGTCTTCACCATAAACACCAAACTGGTTTACAGTACCCATCATCGCCCTCAACGCATCTAAAAACTCTCCATCAAAGTTTGCAAAAACTTGGTCCCTGTCCCTAGGAATGGGTAAAAATTCTTTTTTATCGTTACCAACCTCTATTTCTGCCCAGCGCCATTGATCACTATGCCTGTCCCAATCACCTATAAGCATATCAAAAATACGTGCTTTTATGTATGCAGGTTCATTAACTGTGTAACTCTCATCTCTTCGCAATTTTTCTAATAAGTCATCTGTACTTTCCACATCATCTGGATAGCCAAAATTTTTCTTATTTAAATAATCATCCGTCGGGCGTTCCACAATCATATATAAAGCATCTCCAAATTCTTCATTAAATTTCCCTAATGCCTTTTGCTGCGGCACATAAAACAACTCTGGTGTGGTATAATATACCTGTGCAGCTTTTGCAAGTGTAGGAATAGCAAAAGCTCCGTAGGGATGTGCCGCTGTGTAAAAATCTGATATTAAATTTGCTGGAATAGTATTGTCAAAATAAACCTCTCCATCAATACCCTGAAAGGTAGTAGTTTCTAAAAATTGTACAGCACTTTTTTTAAGTGCACGCATATTGTATTCTTTTCCATCTTTTGTTTTAAGACGTAGTGATTTTGTTTGATGACCTCCACCTTTTCGCATCACCTCTAGACCTCCATAAA
This sequence comes from Patiriisocius marinistellae, assembly GCF_009014635.1. Taxonomy (GTDB): domain Bacteria; phylum Bacteroidota; class Bacteroidia; order Flavobacteriales; family Flavobacteriaceae; genus Patiriisocius; species Patiriisocius marinistellae. The sequence goes on from NZ_BKCF01000006.1 coordinate 70,493, forward strand.
GCGTATCTAAAATAGCCGTATTTGCTGTTACCTCAGTCCCATAAACCGCTCTGTAATGATTACCCCAAAAGGACTCAAAATAATCTGTTTTTTCTGTTTCTTCTGGTTTATAGACCGATGCTTTAAACGATTTAGGAAATCTTTCAGGCAGACTATCAAGATTGGGAGCTACTATTTTGGGTAAAATTTCTTTTTTAAACAATAGCTCGTAATTTCCGTTCATATCATTTCCGAAGAAACTAACAAACACACTATTTTCTTCTGAAATTTCAAGGGTGGAAAATCCTTGCTGTCCATAAGAAAACAACCCGTTATCACTTACATTCACTGGCTTCACATCACTCCCAGCTCCCGAAATTACTTGCTTTATATTCCCCTGTTCAATATATTGTAAATTCTCTTCATGTCCAGATATTAATACCGTCCTCAACGCTGGATTATCTAGCATAATTTGTAACTCTTCCATTAACTCACGGTACTTTGCATTAAATCTATCTTGAATTGCTATACCTCCTTGAGAGCGAATTTGCGTAATAAGTGTAGCAATCCCCGGCAACGGAATATCTCCACCTAATGGAAATATGTGGTCTCTAAATGAAAAACGACCACCGTGTAATCCATTTGTAAACATGGGGTGATGCATCACAAACAAAATGGTTTTATTTGCATTTTTTTTTAGTTCACCCTTAATCTCTGACAGTAGTTTTTCTCGCGATTTAATTTCGCTTTTGTCATTCATTTCTGGATTTAAATACCAATTTAAAATATACCATTGACTGTCTACGATAATCATTTGAACGGCATCGTTAACTTCAATACTTTTAAGCGGGGCACCGTTCTTTGGTACTAGAATATCCTCTTGATTTGCATTTTTATTTAAATATTCTTCAACAAATTCTAACCCTCTTGTTTTATTAAAATCCCAGTCATAATTCCCGGGAATCATATATGATGTTCCATCAACCTTATTGATAAAATCTAGATGCCTGTCCAATTGTTTTTTAACATAAATAGTATCTTTTTTGCTTCCATTTATATTATCACCAGTAAATATAATTTGTGGATTAGTAGGATTTGTTTTGGCAATATGAGATTGCATTGCATCTAGTACGGGAACAGCTTTTGCCTTTGTTGTAGAGGCATTTCCAACAATATAAAAAACCTGTGCTGTTTTTGTAGGGTTTCTTTCAATAGGGTTATTAATTTCATCTGCAATGACCATTTTATGTACTGTACAATTAATACATAACAAGAATATTAAGGTAGGGATAAGTAATTTTATATTCATAGGTGTTTTTAGAGTAATGTCACAGAATTTATTAATCGTAAATTGAAGATTATTTTTGAAGTTTTAAAAGTTGAATCCTACTCCAAAGGAAATACGTGTTCCTTCTTTTGACCTAAATGCACTAACGTTTGTACCAAAACCTCCAGCTCCATTTATCCAAAGACCACCACCATAATCATTATGCCATTGCTCTGAGTTATCTGAGGGAGTCCAAACACGACCTAAATCTCCTCCAGCATAAATTCCTATTTGTATGGGGAAAAGACCAATGTCAAATTCACTAAAGCTATATCTTAAATCTGCTCCCGAAACTAAAGCACTTTTACCCGTGAAGCGCTCCTCTCTATACCCTCTTAAACCATTATTTGCCCCTGCATTTACTCCTTGATAAAATTCAAATTTATTTCCGAAATTAAATTGGGATTTCACAGTACTTTTCAACACAAGTTTTTCATCACTTGTTAAAGCATTATAAAATGTAATACTGGATTTTAAATATCCAAAAACACGTTCTAAACTCGTTAAATTATCAGTCAATCCTGCTGTTAAATTAAATACCATTCCACGAGCTGGATTTAATGGATTATCATAACTTTTATAATCATATTTACCTTCAATAGTTGCAAAATAGTCTGTGTCTTCAAGTAAAACCTCCCCTTTATCTTGGTATAAATTATTCATTGTACTTTGTAAACGGTAACTATCAAATTTTGCTTTTAAAGAGAATACACTACCAAAGCTAGAGTTTCTAATAAGTCCTGCATATACCGTATTATTTTGCAATTCTATACGATTGTAGTTAAAGCCAAGGACGTCTTCTGGATTATTGGTTTCATTTCCGTAGCCAAAATAATTTACTGTGTAATTAGGGCTCGTTAATCTTAAACCAATGCTCAAATTACTATCCCCAATCGAATTCGCAAATTCACCATTATATTCAACATCAAAACTGTTAGTCTCATAGTAGTATCCACCAGTAATAACATGGCGTTTAGAGAATGGATTTCTTTTAAAACTATTAACCGTATAAACATATTGTAAACCCGCCCTAAAGCCGTCATCTGGATTGTACCCTAATGCAGGAGCGTAGCGTGTATTTCGCTCTATTTGCTTACGATAATCGTAAGTGTTTAAATTATAAAGATTTGTAAATATAAGTTCTCCTCCATCGTTCTCTTTAATGACAGATATTTGGTCTTCTGTATCATATACTTTTGCTCTTCGCCCATCTTTTAAATCAAAATAATCAGTACCCCGACCACCAATAACCCTTAAGTAAATGAGATCATTATCTACTCCTTTTACTTCAAAAGTATCATCACCATCAAGCCCATAAACCCAGACTTCTCTCGTGATGTTATGGTCAAAATTTTTCTCTCCAATAAATGCTTTTAAACCTCCATTATATTCATACGTTTTTACATTTGTTATCCCTCCAGGTAGTCTAGTAATTTCAAAATAATCACTCTCATCTGTTCCTGTTATGGTTTGTAAATTAGCTACGTATTTGTGGTGTGTTTCTGCAATATCTGCAAGATTATCTCTTCGCTTTTTCAAGGTGTTTTTAATATCTTCTAATGATTGATTAGACACTTCCTTAGGTATTTTAGCAAAAGCTTGATCTATAATCTCGTCTGTTAATTTTTCTTGAATTCTTTGTGCAGCAAAAATCCATTGCTTAGCTCCCGAGCGTTTTAAAATAGCACGATCAAGAATAATTCCCTCTTCATTAAACCATTGAATATCTCTAAAATCATCTCTATAAATATGGGTTTCTCTACTTCCGCTAAATATGGAGCGGGCTATATCAATTATATTTCCATCAAAGCTAGAAAAAGCATCATCACGGTCTCTAGGTATAGGTACATAATAACTACCGCCTTTCTTTAAATACTCAGCCCATCTCCAATGGTCTGGTTCGCGGTCCCAATCACCTATCAACATATCAAACAGTCTTGATGTAATATAACTTTCTTCATCAATCAATACAGATGGGTTGTTACGTAATTTTATTAGTATATCATCAGTAGTTTCAATATCTACAGGATAACTAAATATTTGTTCTCCTTCATTTTCAACCGCTGGTTCAATAGCGATATAATATAATTCTCCTCCAAAACTTTCATTATACTTCCCTAAAATTTGTTGTTTAGGTATATAGTATAATTCGTTTACTGTAAAAAATATATCTAAAGGTTGTGCAAGAGTTGGAATACTTAATGCTGCATATGGGTGTGTTGCAGTGTAGAAGTCTGAATTAAAATTATCTGGCACCGTAATTTCGGCAACTTGATCTTTTTGAGTGGTTTCGGTTGTAGCATCTGTCAATACAATGGGTTGTGAATATTTGAAAGAATTTTTTGCTAATGCTCTCATTCTATAAATTCTTCCATTTTTATCTTTAAGTCGTAAGGCCTTATAATCTTTTTTCCCTGTTTCTCTAACTGGTGTTAATCCACCATATAATGTATCTAACAAAGCAACTTTTGCAGTTACTGGGGTTTCATAAGCTTCTTTGTATTTTTGCCCATAAATTGTCTTAAAAAAAAGTGCTTCTCTAATGCTATCTTTGGTATAAACTGGCACACTTACTTCATCTGCATACGCTGTATTGAGAGCGCTAACATCATACATTTTTATAGGTTTGATAATTTCTTTTTGAAAGACCATTTTGGGTTCATTATTAGCTCCAGCTATAAAATAACGTACCCAAGATGAACCATCTTTAAAAACGTCCATCACAGCAAACCCCTGAGCCCCAGTACTAAAAACACCATCTTTACCTAATGATGCTGCAGATTCCTTTGCTGCACTACCAGTAACAATTTGAATGAGCCCATCTTTTTCTATATGCTGTAATGTATGTTCGTGCCCAGATGCAAAGACAAGACGCTCATGTTTTTTAGCAATAGCACCTAGTCTTACCATTAAATTATTATACAATTCATTATACCTATCTTGTATTGAAACCCCGCCTTGTGATCTAATTTGTGTGACTAGAGATGATAAAACAGGTAATGGCAAATTACGTTGTGTGGGATATAAATGTTTTTTTAATGCAAAATAACCTCCATGTGTTCCATTAGTAAACATAGGATGGTGCATTGCAAAAACAATAGTTTTATTTTGATGCTTTTCTATTTCATATTCTAGTTCAATAAAAAACTTTTCTCGTGTTTTAATTTCACATAATGCGTTTACAGTAGGTAAAAAATTCCAATCTTCGAGATACCACTGACTATCAATCATGATGAGTTGGATATTTTTTGTCACTTTAACACTTGAAATGGGACACCCATCTTCTGGTTGGAGCAATCGTTTTCCGTTAGAAATTTCGGTTAAATAATCCTCTTCTCTTTTGAGACCTACAAGTGCATCATTATACCAATCGTGGTTTCCTGGAATAAAATACATGGTACCATTAAAATTACCTAAAGATTTAACTTGAGCATCAAGCTGATACTCTGAGTGTTTTCGATCCTCTGCTCCAAGTGGAGGCATTCCATCTGGATAAATATTATCACCAAGAAAAATAGCATAATCTCCTTTAACTGGATTCTCTTTTAAATAGTTTTCTACAACTTGTAGTCCTTTACTTAAAGTTCCGTCAGGTGATTTTCCTCCATCACCAATGAGGTAGAATGTTTTTTCAATTTCTTTATTAGACGGAAAAACAGAAACTGCTTCTGGATTTCTATATTGTGGTTCATAGGTCGCGCAAGAAACCAAAAAATATGAAATCAAAAAAATAGTAAAAATTTTATTATACATAAATGGCATTAAGAGTATTATCGTGATCGCAAGATGCTAAAAAAGTTATATTGATGTTAATTTTTAAAGTAAAAAAAAACGTCACTATTTTTTTTAGTAATTTGGTTGACTAATTCCTATAATTTATGAGCGATATTATTGATAGTACAGATGCTTTTGTAATGAATCTTTTTAAAGATAAACTACCTAACAATTTTGTATATCACAACTATACACACTCAAAACGAGTGTATAAAAGTATAAACGATATTATCGAAGAGTCACAAATTAATGTTAAAGATGCTACAGTATTAAAGTTAGCTGCATTATTACATGATACTGGATATACCGAGACTAGAGATGGTCATGAAGAAGTAAGTGCTAAAATCGCTAGAAAATTTTTAAAATCGCAAAACGTTGATGAAGAAATTATTGAAGGCGTAGTAAAATGCATTATTGCTACAAAATTTGACGTAGATCCTAAGGATTCTATGGAGGAGATGATTAAAGATGCAGATTCAAGCCATTTTGGTAAAAAATATTTTGATGAAGCAAGCGAATTTTTAAGGCAAGAATATAAATTACAAGGTATAAAAGAATATACCGCTAATGAGTGGAGAAATGAGAATATTAATGTTCTTGTAAAGAAACATCAATATTATAGTGAGTACGCTATGAATAAATGGCAGCCTCAAAAGGAAAAAAATCTAGCGAATCTAATTAAAGAAAAGAAAAAATTAAAAAAAACTCGCAAGAAAGAGGACATGAAAGCCCAGCTTAAGGCTAAGTATAAAGAGGCTAGTCCAGATAGAGGAATTCAAAGTTTTTATAGAGTAGCATTGCGTAATCATATTAAGTTGAGTGATATTGCAGATACAAAAGCTAACATCTTATTATCTGTAAATGCGATTATCATATCACTAGTATTATCTAACCTATTATCAAAATTAGATTCAAACGATTTCTTAGTTATTCCTACGGCAATATTTGTTTTGTCAAGTGCGACCACGATGATATTATCTGTCATTGCGACGAGACCTAACGTAACTCGTGGTGAATTTACTAAAGAAGATGTAGCAAATAAAAGTGTTAATCTTGCTTTCTTCGGAAATTTTCATAAAATGGAACTTTCTCAATTTGAATGGGCCATGGAAGAATTACTTAAAGATAGAGAATACATCTATTCTTCTTTAACCAAAGATTTATATTTCCTCGGAAAAGTATTAGACCGAAAATACCGTATTTTAAGGACCACATATACAATTTTCGTAATTGGAACAATTATTTCCATCATATCTTTTGGAATTTCATTTTATATTTCTGGACACCCCGTTGAAGTTCCTACTATTGAGGTAAATTAAAAGCAGATTTGGATATTTACTAATTTAAAAATAGTAAATATCCAATGAGAAAAAATTAAATACAATTTTCTGTTTTATTATTTACACTCTAGTAGTACTATTTCTTTGCAAACAAAAAAACGTTCCTAAATCAAGTAACTATTAATAAATAGGAGTCGATAAATGATTCTTTTTTTTTAAAATCGTTTGTGTTCATTATTATTTTGCTATTATTTTATATAACTTTATCTCAAACGGTTCAAAATATCGATCAAGTGATTGAGACAGCACCATCACAGTATCAATCGAGACTACAAAAAATATGTAGTTTAATCATTAAAAGGTAATACTTTAAGAATTGATTTAAAGAGATTCGGCTTTAAGCTTTTTGGAATGTATATAAAATTAAAGGTGCAAGAGATATTGGTCTTTTTATAGCAAAAGCCAAATCTTATTTTAGCGAGAATGTATAGAAGTTTAAAGACATTAGGAATAAGAAAAAAATAAAATTCAATTAAATATGACAAAAATTAATACTGCGTGTATTATTGACGATGATCCCATTTTTATTTTTGGTACAAAAAAAATAATGAAAATGGCAGATTTTTGCTCAAGTTTTCTAATTTACAATGATGGTGAAAAAGCCATTATAGGCTTGACCGAAATAATTAAATCTGGAAGTAAATTACCAGATTTGATTCTATTGGATTTAAATATGCCTATAATGGACGGGTGGGAATTTTTAGATAAATTTATAGAAATCCCGAGTAAGGAAAGTACTACTATTTTTATAGTTACATCATCTATTGATCCTGCTGATTTTGAAAGGGCTAAAAATTATCAAAACGTAAGTAATTATGTTGTAAAACCTATTACAAAAGAAGCCTTAACTGAAATGGCAGAAATGATGATTACTGGCCAATAAATGTCACTATTAATTAAAAAGGATAACCAATTGCAAAGTTTAGCACTGGCTTATCAATCTGAAAATCAAATCGCTCACCTTTGGGTAGCGAAGGATCGTGAAAAGGTGCTGCTAAATCTAATCTAATTACGAACCCCTGTACATCAACTCTAACCCCAAAACCTGCGCCCATACCTAACTCGCTCAAAAAACTACTTGAAAAAGTATCGTTAGGAATATCTGGATTATCAATAGAGTTCCAAATATTTCCAGCATCTGCAAAGATAGCTCCCTTCACAAAACCAAAAATGGGAAATCTATATTCTGCATTTGCTTCGAGTCTAATATTTCCAGATTGGTCAAAAAAAGTATCATCGCCATTAATAGTACCATCAAATGTCCCCGGCCCTAAAGACCTAATATTAAATGCTCGCACACTGTAAGGGCCTCCAGAATAGTATTGTTTTATAAAAGGTAGTACTTCACTATTTCCGTAGGCATAACCATATCCTGCAAATAATCGTGTTGCAATCTTTTGATCATTACCAAAATTAAAGTGATACCTCAAATCAACATCGGCTTTTGCAAATTGTGCATATTCGGTTCCAAGAAAAGTTTTTGGCTCACCTGGAGTCTCTTCTTTTGCAAACAAACTAATTGAATTTCCTGCAACATCAAGCGTTGCATTTAAGTAAAACTGATTTGTTTTATTAGTATCAACCATGCCATTATATGTAAAAGAGTAAGTTAATCCAGAGATAAATTGTTGCTCAAAACTACGTTGTAAAAATGTGTTCTGGTCTAAAATCATTTGAAACTCCTCAGTTGTATTTGAAAGCTTCGTATAATTCACAGATATAGGATTAATTTGGTGCGTAACATAACGGTTTGCATCCCAAACATAACCAAAGGTTGCCGTGCCAGACAATAATGTATATAATTGGCTTCGGCTTAAATAATCTAATGATATTCCTGTTTTAGTCTTAGGAATTGCATACTCAAAAAAATCTGTATTTATTTTCCACGGAAATATAACTCTCGGAAAAAACAACTCTGCACCCAAGCCTAATTCAATACTAGTCAAACCACTTTGATCACCTCCCGAAACTTGAATTTCATATCCACCAGTAGCAGATATGTTTAAAGTTTCTCCTCCTTTAAATAAATTACGGTTGGTAAAAGTGAGACCCAGTGCGGGGCCCGCAAAATTATTTGATTTAGTAACAGCTTGCAATTCTGCTCTAATGGCGCGCTTATTTAAAGGTGATAAATAAATACTTGCTTCTAATTTACCTATACTATCTTGATCCTCATCTTCAATTTCCCTGTATTGTATATTCACAAATTTATATGAACCTATTGTTGCAAGCCTTCGCGCTGTATTTTTTGAAGCTACAGGATCATAAAGTGAATTAGCTTTTAATGTAATAAATGGGTCTAAATATTTTGGTTTGAAAAATAACTCGTCACTTATATAATTTTTATTATTAAATTCAACTGTTTCAAGCTCTAAACTATCTTTCTTTAAATCATAATTAGTATAGACATTAATTGTTGTGACCATATATGGAATCACTGCTTTCTTAGGCACATCTTTTTTAAGCGTTAAAAATAAGTCAAAACGCTTATTTTTATATTGATTAGTATCAGCCTCAAAAATTAAAAATCCTGGATTAAAATTATAATAGCCTCTTTTCTTTAATTCTCCGTCAATACGCTCTCTTTCGAGTTTCATATTTGATAAATCAAATCGTGAGCCTTTCTCAAATTTGCTTTCAGCTACAATCTCTTTTATCTCATTTTCTAGTGGTGATGGTAATGAATCAATTTGATACGTTTCCATCTCATAAGGTTGTTTTACTGTTACGTTATAATCTACTTTTGACTTTTTATTTTCTTCATCGTCAATAAAATTTGAAGTTGTTGTACTATAGAAAAAACCACGATTATTCAATCTATTTTGCAAAAGTTGTTCAATTTCATAACTCTCTACATCACTCTTGTATATTGGTTTTTCTCCTATTTGCCTAAACATAAACTTATTAAAAAAGCCTGGTGTAGAATCCTGTACCTTATAAAAATAGAAAAGACCAGGGTACATCCCTAAAAATTTCCCATTTGCTTCGGGTAGTAATACATTTTCTAGAGCTGCCTTTAACTGAGGTTTGTTTTTTATAGGTAAAGAATCATTTTCACTTGCAACAGTTACCTCATATCCATCAAACAACAACTCATCTTCTGGAATGTATTTTTGAACACTACACGCCTGTATGAATAAGAAAATTGCTGTGTAAACTAAACTATTATATAAAATTTTAAAATTCACCGATTGTTATTGTTTGATTGTTTCATTATTTTCAGGTGCAGGTGTCTCTTTGATTCTATCACCCGATTCTTTTTTAATTTTCTCCTTAGTCTCTTTTTCTTTTTCTTTCTGTTTTTTTTGTTCTTCCCTTTCAGCTTGTGAGCGCAACATAGCATCCCATAATTCACTAAATTGATTAAACTCTTGTGTGAATATCAATGCAAGACCACTTACAATGGTTTGACCATCAATCACATTTTCAAATTCATTCCTTCTAAAACCCTTTAAGCGATAACGACCGTTTTCTGTCAATAAATATTCTAAACTCACATTACCTACTAGTGGTGTAGCTTCAGAAGTAGAACTACTTCCTTGTAAATCTACAGCACTCCCCACTCTTACTATTAACCGATCATCAAATAGTTTTTTTTGTGCAGCAATATCTAATTGGGTTCGCTCCTGTGGACTATCACCTTGATAATCTGTATAACTATCAAGACCAAAATCTAACTCCACTCCTGTATCTCCTAATAGCTTATCACTAAAAACATTAAGTTGATCTGCTAATGCATCATTAATATTATCTCGTGCGATACTTGCAACTCCACCTCTACTTCCATCGCTTCCGGGCTCTGGGTAAAATCTATTAAGTACTAGTAATGAAAATATTTGTTTGTTAAGTTCTGCTTCTTGACTATTTAATTGTTGTACTCTACCATACACTTGACCTCCTATTGCCCCTTGTTCATCTTCTTCCATATCAAGGTTAAAATCAATTACTGGTGCAGTAAGCTCACCATCAATATTAAGAAATACTTGAAAAGGTAAAACTTGTCTAAATCGTTGTTGCACACTTGGATCTGATCCAGATGTTACAGAAGCCATTAATGGCGAAGCAGATGCTTCTACATCATATAGCGCTCGTACGTCAAGTTTGGCATCAAATGGGTCTCCTACCCATGTGACTTTACTTCCAGATACTAGTTTAAACTTTCGGTTGACTAAATTGTAAAGATTCATCTCATAATGACCTCCAGCAGCAGTATAAATACCTGAAAGTGTCATATTTCCGTTAGGATTAATTCTAAAATCAAAATCACCATCACCATACACTTGAAAATTATCTCCTGTGTTTTCGTCAATAATAATATTCAACTTTGCATTCTTCCCTACATTAATTTTTGCTTTAATATCAAAACCTGCAAGGGTTGCTGTTTCCTCTTGTGTACGCGTTAAAATTGCATCTGGATTTTCACGATTTACAAATATTACAACACCTTCTCTGCTTTCAATATTTACGGCAGTAGAGGGTAAAATATATGTAACATTAGTATTTTCATTTATCGAAGCAGTTACATCGACTTTGGGGATTTGTAAATCTCCTTTTACAGTAAGATCTGCACTAACTGTTGCTTGTCCATAAACTAAATCATTATCTTCTTTTGTTGCATTTATTAACTGAAAATTATCTGCTTCAACTTGTAAATCAAACGTGGGATTTAAAAAACTCTCTGTGCCTACTTGACCGCTTACAATAAATGTATTGTCGTTTTCATCACGAACTGTAAATGAGTCCATCTGTAAACCCTCATTATTAATTGTAATTGACTCGTTGACAAATTTAAATGGGGCGTTAAGTTTTTTTATGGTTAATGCAGCATTGTCAAATATAACTTCTCCATCATATTTAGGTGCTGCTAGTGTTCCATTAACATTAAAGTTACCACGCATGGTTCCACTTGTATTTGTAATTTCTCCAAATGAAAATCCTTCAAAAGCGTTCATGTTGACACTATTAAGTGCTAGGTCTAAATTAAGTAATGGACTTTCGTCGTTGGCTTTATAATCACCTGTTAGATCAAGATCAACTTCTCCCCCCTTAATTGCTGCGTTAAAATCATAAGAGGCACCACCTAAAGATTTTGCATCCACAGTCATTGTTCCTAACTCAACATCAAGTAAGTTTAATTGTTCTATGGTAAGATCTGCTATAATTCCTGTAGCACCAAAGGGTTCTTCTAAAATAAAATCACCAGAGAGTTTCCCTTTAGCAAATTTTTCATCCGGATTTAAATAATTTAAAAACTCACTAAGTTTAAAATTCTGAAAATTAACCGCGATATGCTCTTTTGAAATTGATGGCAAATCATCTTTAAATGAAACTGATTGCGTGTTTCTACTAAAATTAAAATCATTAAAATCTAATGAATACACATCACTAATCTTACTAAAAACTATCTCATTATTTTGTGGAGTATCCCACTTTTTTTTCTGTATTATTAAACTATCTGGATTTACATGAAACCGCAAACGGTCTCTATCTCCGGTTATTTGTGACTTTATTTTTATTAAAGTAGAGTCATTTTGAAATGCAATAAAGTCTAAATCTAATTCATTGTTAATTTGATTACCCGAAATCAACGTGCGTTGAATATCAATAGGGCCAGCTTGGATATTTTTAAACCCTAAGTCAAAAATAAATTTGTCCTTATCTGTATCCATAGAAAAAGCAAGACTATCTATTTTATTCCCGCCGTAATTAATAAGAGGTGCGGTTACATTTGCTTTTAACTCTCGCAAGGTTTCGTCAAAGTCAACCGCTATATTAATTGTATCTAGTTCTTGAATATTAACTAAAAAAACTTCCTTTAGTAAAGGTGCTTCACTAATGGTGCCTCTAGCCTTTAATTTCACAGGGTTTTTAAGTGTATCCTGCCTTACAGCATCTCTATAAAAATAACTCGCCACATGTGTTTGTAATGCGGTTGCAAATGATTGAGGATCTGTATTAGATTCTAGCTCAAAGTCCACCATTCTATTCTTTATTGAAAATGCTGTAGAATCCTTTCGCACACTAGCCTTTGCCGTCAAATCACCTACCAAATATGTTTTGTTATCGTAAACAACACGTCCATTTTCAAGAAAAGCAGATGCATCAAAACGCTCTGTGTTTCCTTTAAAGTTAGCTGTTAATATTAAACCTGTTCTCACATCTCTTTGCATTAATCCAAGAGCTTGTAAATCTGCGCCAATAAGATTAAGCTTTAAATCTGCCTCTGTAGCTATAGAATCTAGTACAACAAGTGCTTCTATATCTGCATTAATATTTTCATCTTTATAATTAGAAGTGATAGCTCCTGTTCCTTCTTTAAAAATTCCGTTGAGCTTTAAATCTTTAATTTCATAATCATTAAAAGCAAATGAACTTACTGTAGCATCAATTACAGCGTCAAGATCATTAATACTATTTCCCTTTCCTTTGGCGGTAATATTGAGGCTTAAATTACCTAATTGTTCATTTTGCAGAAGTTGCCCCATTGCATAATTATCAATCCCTACAATGGCATCAAAAGCTATGCGCTCTTCATTTTTATAAGTTCCTTTTACAGTAGCAACTCCTTGAGTAGTTGTAAGAGTGGCATCTGCATACATATTTGAGGCAGTACCATCAATTTCAGCTATTAAAGCAACATCATCTGGTAATGATACTCCTAATGCTGCTTCATCTACGAATTGTAAAATATCATTCTTAGAAGTATTTGCTTTTATCTTCGGAAATTTGAATTCCATTTTTTCTGTGTCTGTCGCATTTTTAATGGTTCCGTTGGCAGAAATTTTAGTGTTGTTTCCCCATTTTACATTTGCACTAGGTATAGAAATATTTGAAAGATATCCAGATGCAGTTACATTTCCGAAGAGCATTTTAGTACTTAGTGTTTTAAAATATTGATTCTGTTTTAAATCTGGTTGAAATTTAAAAACCTCCTTTAAATCTAGTTTAAAGTTAGAAATGTTTACATCAATCTTTGAAGCATCTGGCGCAGAAATTAATTGAGACAAGGATGGATATTGCATTGAAACGCGCCCAGATATACTGTTGTTGTTGACCCTTGCAGCTAAGTCTTTTATTGAAAGTTGCGTGTCTGTGACATTGACAGCAACACCAAATTCCTTAATATTAAATCCAGAAAATTCATTGAAATTAGTTTCGGTAATAGTTAGTCCTGCCTCTTTGTTTTTGATGAAAATGTCGTTTCCTTTTAGAATAAATGACTCTAAAACTATCGCGTTGGGGTTAAAAACACCTTTTTCTGCCTTTGTATTTCCTACATAATATTGAATGTTGTTTCTTTCTAAATTAAATTTATCAATGTTAAATACAATCTCTGGCCACTCAAAAGCCTTTATGTCTTGTGCTACTTCTTCAACAACCTCTTCTGTTTTTTCTGTGATGGCGTTAGTCTCAGTTTCGGTATGGATGCTAATTTTAGAATCGTATAAATTAAATGACGCTATATCAATATTTGTGTCTACAAGATTTGCTAATGGCATACTCATCTCCATTTTTGTAACATCAAATGTTGCGGCAATGCGATCACCTAATGATTGATAATCTACATATGTGTTTTCTAATAATAGATTATCTACAGCTAATATGGGCATAGGTGCAGGGTCTGCATTGGGATCTAAAGGAATAGGAAACTGATGGAATTTTATTTGAGCATTTTTAAGCGCAATATCATTTGCTTTAAATGTCATCGATTCTAGATTTGTTTCCTCCATTTCTAATTGGAGTTCATCGAATACAAAATGACTGTCAATACCAAGTACGGCATCATTGAAAACAACATTAATTGTTTTGAGATTAAAATTTCCGAGGATAATATTTAGAGGTTGTGATTCTTCTTGTGGAGCTGCTGGAGTTTGATCTGCAGTTACAAATGCATCAATCAAAAATTGAAAGTTGTACCCTTCGATAGTGTCTTTTCGAATAACGTTTGCGCGCAATCCTTCCAGATCAAGAGATTCCACGCCAATACCATTACCTTGAATGATGGGCAACAACGGGATGTCTGCTTCTAAAGATTTTGAGTAAACAAGCGTATCCCCTTTTTTGTCTTCGAGATAAAGTCCTTTTAATAAAATATCTCCATCGAAAGTGATATAAAGTTTATCAATAGCAACTTTAGTTTGGGTCTTATCACTTACATAATTAACCGCTTTATTAACTATTATATTTTGCCCCCATTCACTACGAATAAATAATACGAGGAGTAATAAAAAAATTAAGATACCTAGCATTATTTTTGCAAAAATGCGAAGGGCTCTATACTTTTTCTTTCTCTTAGGGGATTCTTCTTTTTTTTCTTTTTCTAAACTCAATTTGTTCCTTCGCCTTTTTTGCAAAGCTATCGTTTTTAGGTTTTTAATAAGTTATAGAAATGATAAGGTTTCAATAAAAATTACAACCCATTTACATGAAGTAAATACAATTTAAAATATTGATAAAATTAATTAAGTTGTTCAATTAAATCTTCGTATGTATAATATTCTTTTGATTTCTCTTTACCTCCTCGAGTGTATAAAATAGGAACTCTAATTGCTTTAAGCCCTGTTACACCTTGCAGGTCTTCTAATTCAAGAATTTCAATTTCTGTATCTAAATGCTTTTTAGTTTGTAAAAATTGAATGTATTTTAAATATTCTTTTTCATCTTCTTTTTGAGAATAGATAATTGCAATTTTCCCTGCTTGAGTAATGCGGTCTTCTGTTCCTTTTACGTTTGCTTTATCAACACGCTTTTTTATTACTTCATAACGAGCATTGTATGTACCGTCTACATCAAAACGCTTTTCATCCATCCTAAATCGTAATGCTAAAGATGAATTAAATACAAGAATCATTGATGCAACGTCTAACGGAATTGGCAATGTTTCTTTCATTTTATAGTAACTATTCTCCATTTCGCACATTACTTGAAGTTGCCATAAACGCAGGTTGTATAAATAGATTTTATTAAAGCTCTTCTCTTTCGTAATAGACTCACCTATATACATATTATGCTCAACTCCATCAGTCTTAAAGCGCTCAAAATAATGAGGATACATTTGCTGTGCGTCTCGTTGGTTTCGATCAATAACACTTGCCATACGCTTGTTTATTTGCATTACAGACTCATCATAATCTTTCCTGTGTTTGTAAACAAAACCAGTGTTACTCTCAACGAGTTCATTATATTCTGCAATGAGTGTTTTAAGAGTTTCATTCTTTTTTGAGAGATGCTTAAAAAGGGGGATAATTTCTGATTTTAAAAACTTAAGAACAGAACGCTCACTATCTACTTGGAAATTTTCTTGTAAGTCTTTTAAAAAACTATCAATCCTATAAGATAACTGTTCATAAATTGGTAATTTTTCAAGAACATAAATTTGTCTAACAATTTTTTCTACATGATGCAATTGTAATTCCAAGTCATCTTTTACAGCCAGATTTCTAGCTTCAGACGAACCTTTGATATCAATTTGTCCAAATAATGGATATACATCATCAAACACAGCTTCTCTAAATGTTGCTTGATTTCCAAGAGCTATAGATCTAGCGTATCTTTTAGCCTCTTTTCTAAATTTCCAATGAACACTTTTGTGTATTGACGTACATTCTTCCTGTATAATTAACTCTAATTCATTTTCAACATTTTCTTTTGCCTGGATCACGTATTCATTTAAAAACGGCATCATGTCTCTCAGCTTATTTGCATTTACAGAATTTAAAGCATTTTTAGTTGGAGATACTAATTCCATAATTCCTAAAAGTTTACCATTATCTACGATAGGTGCGAAAATGGCACTTTCAATTTCTTGATCCATTAATTTTCTATACAGTGAGTTATCTGGATAAAGTTCATGATATCTCGAAGCATTTGAAACTGTATAAAATTCATTTTGTTTAAATAATGTATAATATGAAACTTGGCAAAGCGCGTCTTCACTAACGAGAGATTTTTTACCACATAAAATAAAACTAGACATGCTTGTATTTTCTACAATTTGATCCAAAGTATTATCCTCTGTATTATATTCAGAAAATCCTATTCTTAAATCTGGACAATTAAAAACAGAAGCAAAAATGCCTCTAAAATTATCCTCGTTCATTTCTTTTTTAGCCTTATCGTTTATTAAACTAGCCTTAAAGTCTGAAATATTAACATCTGCAGTAGCATCAAACATATTAGCTAATATAAAGCCTTTAAAAATATAGCTTCCAGGAGGAAATTTTTCTTTCCACAATGCAATTTTATCAAAATTATCTAGTAATTCTTCAAAATCACTTTCAACAAATTTTGGCGCTTTTTTTGTTTTTATTATTTCAACAAAGTCTGCATTATAAAGCAAGCGGTAATGTTTTGTAATACCGTTTTCAGAAGGTATTTTAAAATACAATGGTCTACTAAAATCTGCTTTAAACCCGTAGCAAAAATTCATTATAATAACACAACCTAAAATATAATATTCATCCTCAGTAAAGTTATTAAGTTGAACTTTAAAATCTGGACCAGCATTTTTAATTATTTTCTGAAATCTTTCTGAAGTCTTAAAAATGAAATCATTATAAGGTATTGTTGCTATTTTTATTTCATTGTTTTCTAAAATTGAAGAAAACATATCCTCCATTACTAAATCAATTTGATTTTTATAATTCCCTATTTTAGACAAATCAGAAATACCCGTAGAAAGTTCAGGAAATTTATCCGCAATTTCTAAGACAGAAACTGCTCGTTGTTGCACGAGTGCATTGTCTGAGGAGAGCCTTCCTTTGTACTGGTCAAAGACTTTTTTAAAGCTCACTTCAATCTTTAGTGGGGACTGTTGTTCTTCTGTCTTCATTATCAATTCTTTATTCTATTAAATGTATGTAAAATTATAGGATTTTAGTACGATTTGCCTACAATTAACAAATTTTTGATGTTTATTATATTTCAGAAAAAATACTATATTTTTGTTGAAAATTGAATATTATGAAATTTCTATTATTTATCATTTCGGCAATCACTCTTATCTCTTGCGCAGGCAATAGTGACACCTACAGCCTACAAGGAACAGCAAGTGGTTTTGTTGATGAAACACCAGTTATGGTTTACACCATCAAAGATAATCAAACTACAATACTTGATACATTAACTATTAAAAACGGAAAATTTTCTGGCGACTTTATAAAATCTGAAACACCTTCAGTTCACTATTTAATGATTAACAATAGTAGTATATTATATTTCCCAGAAACAGAAGATTTAACTGCAACTATTTACAAAGATAGCATTCAAGCTTCGTTTGTATCTGGAAATTCTCAAAACGCAGCATACCTTGATTTTAGAAATCAAAAAATATCATTTGCAAAACGTGCTCAAAAAATACAAACAGATTATAAAAATGCAAGAACTGCTAATGATAATGCAGAAATCGCAAGGTTACAGCGTGAAAGTTTAGGTCTAAGAGATGAACAAAATGAGCTAGACGTCAACTTTGCAAAGAAAAATCCAAATTCAATATTTGCTCTAATGCTTGTTTCTGAAATGTTAAACAAGAAAACAATCAATGCTGTTGAAGCTGCCGAATTAGTTAACAATTTTTCTCCAAAAATTGCCGCAACAGATATGGCTAAAGAAATTAAAGCTGTTGCAGCAAATATTAAAAATAGCGATATAGGTGGCGAAGCTCCTGCTTTCTCAGCAAAAACTCCTGACGGAAAAGAATTAGCTCTAAAGGATGCCATGGGTAAATATACTATTATAGATTTTTGGGCTTCTTGGTGCAGACCATGTCGTGCAGAAAATCCTAATGTTGTAAACGTGTATAACCAGTATCATGATAAAGGATTAAATATTATAAGTGTATCACTCGATAAGGCTGGCCAAGAAGACCGTTGGAAAAAAGCAATTAGCGACGATAAAATGGACTGGTATCATGTATCAAACTTAATGGCATGGCAAGACCCTATTGCAAAAGATTATAGTGTGCGTTCTATTCCAGCTACTTTTTTATTGGATGAAAATGGAACTATCATCGCAAAAAATTTAAGAGGCCCTGCACTAGGAAGAAAAATTGCTTCTTTACTTGATTAAATGATATTTTAAATAGTAATAAAAAACCCATCTAATTAAATTAGATGGGTTTCTTATGTGATAAGCTTTTTTATTTAAAGTAATTCAAAACTAATATTGACACTTACTTTAATTTCCATTTCACCAGGCGAAATAGTTTGTTGACCTCCGGCCATTTCGCCATCCATCGCCATTGCACGATACATAGGCTTCGGACTTGAACTTTGTTGAAACTCGCTTATTTGTATCGCTTTACCTACGCTTTGTTGTAAAACTCCAGCATAATCATTTGCTTTCATTTTTGCATTGATAACTGCATTTTTACGTGCTTCTTGCTCTAATTCTTTTTGCTTTGATGAAATAAAATTTACGCCATCAATTCTATTAATACCACTTTGTAATAATCCATTCATTACACTCTCGTAATCACTTAGAGAAGTTAGTTTAATGGATATAGCTTGATTTGCAGCATAATTATAGGTTTTACTATTGTATTCATAATTTTTATTCAATCGTATATAATCTGTCTGAATATTTTTTTCTTTAATCCCCATTTTTTTTAGCATTGTAAAAACCTCGTTAACAACAGCGTCATTTTGTTGTTTAACGGTTTTAGCATCTTTGCCAGTATTTTCAACTCTAGCATTAATGGTGACTTGATCTGGAATTATGGAAACAATACCTTCTCCTGTTACGTCTATTGATGGTTTTTGTGTTTGTTGTCCCATAACTAATGTGGTTGTTAAGATTAATAGTACTGATGTGAGTAATTTCATAGCTGTGATTTTAAATTTTACCTAATTTATGTAACACAAAAAGTAACACAATAGGGACTGCCAATAATAACACAATCCATAAGTCGTTTGTTAATACTGTTGGCATAAATACTAATGCCATTATATAACCAGCAATAGCACCACCAAAGTGAGCATCATGACCTATATTCCCCGCCCTACTTTTCATACCATAAATAGAATACAACAAATATGCCACACCAAAAAGCCAAGCTGGAATAGGAATGGGCACAAAAAACAAATATAAGCTCATCGACGGCTCAAATAATATAGCAGCATATAATATACCTGTCACAGCACCACTCGCACCTATAGCGCTATAATAAGGCTCATCTTTATGAAAATAAAACGATAACAAACTACCTAATAACAAACTAGCTAAATATATTGCTACAAACTTTACTTCACCCACATACATCACAACAACTGGAGCAAAAAAATACAACGTAAGCATATTAAAAAGCAAATGATTAAAATCTGCATGTAAAAAGCCAGAAGTTGCCATTCGTAACTGTTCCCCTTTTTTAATTGCGGCTATGTTAAATTTATATTTGTCAAAAAAATAATGGTCATTAAATCCTTTAATAGAGATTAGCACGTTGGCTGCAATAATGACTAATGTTGCAATATCAATGTTTGGCATATTTCTGAAATTTTAATAGCATTACAAAGATGGGTATAAATTAAAATCTCTACTCCATCTACAATAATTCTTGGTTTAAAATTAAGTAGATTTGTAGAAAAGCACGCTATGCAAAGGCTTCTTTATTATATAATATATCCTTTTTTTTGGTTAAGTTCCTTAGCACCTATGTGGTGGCTCTATTTTAAAAGTGATATTCTATTTTTTTTTGTTTATCATGTTATTGGCTACCGAAAAAAAGTAGTTATTAACAACCTAAAATTAGTTTTTCCTCAAAAAAGCACTTCGGAAATTAATGCAATTTCAAAAAAATTCTTCGCTCACTTTTGTGACATTATTGCCGAAACTATTAAAAGTATTACGATTTCAGAAAAAGAAATTAGAAAACGTTTTAATGTCACTAATATTGAACATTTAAAACCATATTATGATGCTAATAAAAGTATTCTTCTAATGGCTGGACATTACGCAAACTGGGAATGGAGTGGCATTCTCAACCGCATGATGGATCATCAAGCGCATGCGGTTTACAAACCATTGAGAAACAAACAAATGGATGCAGTTGTCAAAAAAATTAGACAACGTTTTGGCGGTGTAATTGTCTCTAATAAATTAGTGGTGCCCATGCTCTACCGCAAAAAGAAAAAGGATGTAAAAACGCTTACATATATCTTATCAGACCAAAGTCCTAAGGATGGTCATTATAAACACAGAGATACATTCATGAATATAGATGTTCCCATGTTTACAGGAGCTGAGGACTTAGCTAAAAAACTAGATTTTGCAGTATTATATTTACATGTTGAAAAAGTAAAAAGGGGCTATTATGCAGTAACCTTTAAAACAATTGCTGAACATGCAAATACAATGAATGATTTTGAAATTACAAGAAAGTTTTATAACCTTTTAGAATCTCAAATTAAAGAAGTTCCTCATCTATATTTATGGTCGCACAAAAGATGGAAACTTAGAATTTAAAAATTAAACCACGAGTCACATAACGCACTTGAATTTTCTGAAGTTTCATTGTGGTGCACAAATTTTGTGCTTTTAAATTTATAATCATCCTTCCACTCATTTGAGTTTTTAGATAACAATATAATACTATCAATCACATAATTAAGCTCCTCCGTAGTGGTTGTGGGATGAATTGATATACGCACCCAACCTGGTTTTAAATCACAAGATCCTTGATTCATTAAATCAATAATTTCTGTAGAGCGTTGTTGATCTATCTCTAATAAATAATGACCATATGTGCCAGCGCAGCTACAACCACCACGAGATTGAATGCCAAATCTATCATTTAATATTTTTACTGTTAAATCATGATGCAAGCTATTTACATTAAACGAAATTACTCCTAATCTATCTTTAACATGTGGTGCTAAAATTGAAATTCCATTAGCACTACCTAATCTTTCAAAAAGTATTTCTAATAATTCTTCTTCTCTTCTCAAAATATTATCAACTCCCATCTCTTCTTTTAACCTAATTGCCAAAGAAGTACGAATAACCTGTAAAAACCCAGGAGTTCCTCCATCTTCGCGTTCTTCAATATTTTCTATATATTGATGAGTACCCCAAGGAGTTGTCCATGCTACGGTACCGCCGCCTGGACAATCTGGAATTAAATTTTTATATAATTTTTTATTAAACACTAAAACACCATTTGTACCTGGACCGCCTAAAAATTTATGAGGAGAAAGAAATACAGCATCCAGATAACTTTCTGGATCTCCTTCAGGATGCATATCAATATTTATATATGGTGCAGAGCATGCAAAATCAACAAAACAGAGACCATTATTTTGGTGCATTATTTTTGCAACTTCATGGTATGGCGTTTTAATTCCTGTGACATTTGAACAACTTGTGATTGATGCAATTTTATATGGGTGTTCCTTATATTTTTCTATTAAAATCTTAAACTCTTTCATACAAAAAAGTCCTTCTTGATCACATGGAATTACTTCTACTTTTGCTATTGTTTCTAACCATGATGTTTGATTACTATGGTGCTCCATGTGAGTAACAAAAACTACGGGTCTTAAATAATCTGGAATATTTGTATACTCCCGCATGTTTTCAGGAATTTTTAAACCAAGTATGCGTTGAAATTTATTTATAACGCCAGTCATTCCAGTTCCTGTAGTTATTAAAACATCGTTATCGCCAGCATTAACATGGTTTTTTATAATTTTTCTTGCTGCATGATATGCACGGGTCATTGTGGTCCCACTTACGGTAGTTTCGGTATGGGTATTTGCTACAAAAGGTCCAAAAAGATGTAGCATCTTCTCCTCAATGGGTCTATATAACCTACCACTAGCAGTCCAATCTGTATAAACTATCTTTTTCTCTCCATAAGGTGAAACAAATGATTGATCAATACCTAGAATATTATTTCGGTATTTCTCAAAATAAGTTTCTAAAGCAGTTTTGGGTATCGTAGCTTCCATAATTGGTTGTTGTTCAATTTCCGCAGTTATTGTTATAATACTCAAAAGCCTCAATTACTCCGTAATCTGACTTTCTATATTCTTTAAATGCTTCTTCTAATTTTGGGCAGCCTCTTAAAAACCCTAAATGCTCATCATTAAAACGAGCACTTACCTTTTCATATCCATCATCATCTGGCACATAAAACGCTCTAAACTCTTTCAAAGAAGAAGTTGACTGAGAGTTAATAATAACTCCATTAGAAGTTCCATAAACCCCACCTGATGCCCCTCTCAAATTATCACGAGGCACGCCATAAAGAGAAATCTTACCTTCTGAAATTCGCTCCAGCAATCTAATTTTACCTCTTCCATTCATGTCAAGAAACTCAAAAGTTTTATCTCTATCAAAATCGTTGTAATGAAAACCTTTTAAAGTTTCTTGGCCATAAACCTCAGTTTCTCCGTTTTTTTCTAACCGAAATTTAACAACATTTTTCTCTCTAAGTTTTACGTAACCATTTAAAGTATCTCCATTTTTGAGATGTATAAACCCTTTTTTAAATTGGGCAAAACCACTTACCGAAATGAGTAAAATTATAATTAATAAAAAATCTCTTGTAAATCCATTCATTTAAATTCCTGCAATTTCTTTAATCTCTTTTATAATTCCATCTGCTAAGCTATCTGCTTTTTCTTGTGATTGAGCTTCTGTATATATACGGATTATTGGTTCGGTATTTGATTTTCTCAGGTGTATCCAATATTCATCAAAATCAATTTTAACCCCATCGACTGTATTAATTTCTTCAGCAGCATAACGTTCTTCCATTCCTTTTAAAATGGCGTCGACGTCAATTTCTGGTGTTAATTGAATTTTCTTTTTACTCATAAAGTATAAAGTATATTGTTTTTTAAGACTACTCACAGAAGTTTTAATTTCGGCTAAATAGCTTAAGAAAAGAGCAACACCTACTAGGCTATCTCTTCCGTAGTGTAACTCAGGATAGATGATTCCTCCGTTACCTTCACCACCAATAACAGCTTTTGTATCTTTCATTGTTTGAACAACGTTCACTTCTCCCACAGCACTTGCTGTGTATGTCCCTCCCAATTTTTGAGTAACATCACGTAATGCCCGAGAAGAACTCATGTTTGAAACAGTATTACCTGGAGTGTTTTGAAGTACGTAATCTGCCACGGCAACTAGTGTGTATTCCTCACCAAACATCTCTCCCTTCTCATCAACAAATGCAAGTCTATCCACATCTGGATCAACTACGATTCCAAAATCTGCATTTTCATCAACAACCATTTTCATTAAATCACCTAAATGTTCTTTTAAAGGCTCTGGATTATGAGGAAACTCGCCGTTAGGCGTACAATGAAGTTTTACAGGCTCAACCCCTAAAGCGTTTAATAATAAAGGAATTGCAATCCCTCCTGTAGAGTTAACTCCATCAACAACAACTTTAAAATTTGCTTTCTCAATGGCTTCTTTATTAACCAAGTCTAATTGTAAAATTTCGTCTATATGTAAATCTATATAAGCATCGTTGCGAGATATTTCTCCTAAATCATCAACTTCTGCAAAATTGATATCTGCAGCCGCAGCGATATCTAAAATTTCTTGTCCCGCAGCTGCATTTAAAAACTCTCCTTTATTATTTAAAAGTTTAAGTGCATTCCATTGTTTAGGATTATGACTTGCTGTTAAAATTATACCTCCATCTGCATGTTCCATCATCACAGCCATTTCCACTGTGGGCGTTGTTGATAAATCTAAATCAATCACATCAATGCCCATCCCTACTAGTGTATTCATTACAAGTTGCTGTACCATAGAACCACTTATACGAGCATCACGACCTACAACAACTTTATATTCTTTTTTATCACGTTGTTGTTTTACCCATGTACCATAAGACGCTGCATACATTACCGCATCAATAGGGGTTAAGTTATCTCCTTGAGTTCCTCCAATGGTTCCTCTAATTCCTGAAATAGATTTTATTAATGTCATTTACTATTGTGTGTTTTATATTTAATTATGTAAAAATCGTATCTTTTAATTACTCAAAATAATCGCTAAAGCCTATTAAATCAATGGACTAAAGTGAATTAAGACACGCGACAAATATAGTTTTTTTGAGCAAAAATGTTGTACGTTATTTTGTAATTTTGAGAGATGAATTTTCTCGCACACATCTATCTTTCTGGTGAAGATGAAGGTATCACCATTGGTAATTTTATTGCTGACGGTATTAAAGGTAAAAAATATCTTAAATTTCCGCCACAAATCCAAAAAGGCATTCTACTACACCGTGGTATAGATAGCTATACAGATCATCATCCCACTGTACGTGAAAGCACAAAAAGGCTCCATCATAAGTATGGACATTATAGCGGTGTCATCGTTGATATTTTATATGATCATTTTTTAGCAAAAAACTGGAAAACCTATCATGACCAACCACTAGATGAATATGTACAGGATTTTTATGAAATGCTCAGTAAAAATTATGAAATATTACCCACGCGCATACAACGATTGATGCCATATATGGTATCAGACAATTGGTTGTTGAGTTACGCCACAATCCCTGGAATTTCAAAAATACTTGACGGAATGAATGTGCGCACAAAAGGAAAATCAAGAATGAATTTTGCCGTAATCGAGCTAGAAGAATTTTATACCGAGTTTGAAACAGAGTTCACATCTTTTTTTGAAGACTTAAAGGATTTTTCAAAAAATAAACTACAACAGTTATGAATACTAAACAGATAGTTTTTATAGCACTTCCATTTTTTATTTTCTTCGGAAATTGTAAACAAAAGGAAACAGCACAAATTTCCGAAGAAAATAAGCCTCAAATAGGATTAATCACTAAAAATGCAATGGTAGTTTCGGCACGAGAAGAAGCTTCAAAAATAGGTAGTGATATAATGAAAAACGGTGGAAATGCTTTTGACGCTATGGTAGCCACAGAGATGGCGCTGGCTGTTTGTTATCCTTATGCAGGAAATCTGGGAGGTGGTGGTTTTATGGTTTATCGCACACAATATGGGGAGATTGGCGCACTTGATTATCGTGAGAAAGCGCCTATTAAAGCATCTAAAGATATGTATCTTGATGATGATGGAAATTATATGGCTAGCAAAAGCAAGACAGGAAGTCTAGCCGTCGCTATTCCAGGTACAATTGCTGGTATTTTTGAAGCGCATTCAAAATTTGGGACCTTACCAATAGAAGAAATCTTAACTCCTGTAATTAAACTCGCCAAAGAAGGTTTTATTTTAACTGAGGATCAAGCAATACGCTTTAATAAATATGGTCCTATATTTAAAGAAGTAAATGGTGAGTCTTCTATTTATACCGAAACGTATAACACCGGAGATCTTTTTAAAAATGAAGCACTCGCAGCAACCTTGACAGAAATTTCAGAAAAAGGAAGAGCAGCTTTTTATCATGGTAATGTGGGTGAGAAGCTAGTAAATTTTTTAAAAAAAAGAGATGCCATTATTTATATGAAAGATCTTAATGCTTATGAAGCAGAATGGCGTGAACCTATAATTTTCAATTACAAAGATTTAAAAGTAATATCAATGTCACCACCATCAAGCGGAGGTATTTGTCTTGCTCAAATTTTAAAAGCAATAGAACCCTATCCCATCGCAGATTATGGACACAATAGTACAAAAGCGATTCAGGTTATTACTGAAGCTGAACGCCGCGCATATGCAGACCGAAGTCACTTTCTAGGTGATCCAGATTATGTTGAAATTCCAATTGATTCACTAATTAGCAAAAATTATCTTAAAGCCAGAATGGACAATTTTTCTTTTGAAAAAGCAACTCCTTCTACTACAATTTCTCATGGTTCATTGCTTGGTTATGAAAGTATGGAAACTACACATTATTCTATTGTAGACCAGTTTGGTAATGCCATTGCGGTAACAACTACTCTTAATGCAGCTTTTGGCTCAAAATTATATGTTAAAGAACTTGGCTTTTTCTTGAATAATGAAATGGATGATTTTAGCGCAAAACCAGGAGAGCCTAATATGTTTGGGTTAATTGGCGGCGAAGCAAATGCTATCGAACCTCAAAAAAGAATGCTCAGCTCAATGACACCTACACTTGTGGAACGCGATGGTAAATTTTGGATGAGTGTAGGTACACCTGGTGGCTCTACAATTATCACATCTGTACTACAAACAATTTTAAATGTTTATGAATATGATATGTCCATGCAGGACGCAGTAAATGCACCTAGATTTCATCATCAATGGCTACCAGATATTATTCAATTTGAACCTGAAAGCTTTGATAAAAAAATTCTTACCGAGTTAGAAAAATATGGCTATTTTATTGATGAAAATTCTGCTCCCATTATTGGAAAAGTTGATGCAATTCTTGCACTACCAGATGGGACTTATGAAGGTGGCGCTGATAAAAGAGGTGATGATACTGCTGTAGGCTTTTAAAAAAAGGTATAATTATTGTGTTTAATCCTAAAAAACACGCATTTTAACTAAAAGAAACTCACCACACCCTTTATGTAAGTAAAATACTACACATTTGCAGTATTCTCCACATCTTAAAATTTGGAGTACTTAAAATTACATAATTATTCAATATAGCGCTTTCCCCAAATACGCTTATGAAAAACAAAGCACTGAGTAAAAAAGTTCTATCCTTGATACCATTAGTATTATCAGGGCTATTATGCTTTGTATTGATTTATCTTTTTTATCAGAAAATTCAAAAAGAGGAGGCTTTCATTTTATTATTAAAAGACATAGCGCCTATTTTTATAGGATTAAGTATATCTGTGAGTGCTATTGTTTTTGGTTATTTGGTTTTTACTCTTTATACAAAACATATAGATAAAATTTCTTCAAGTAATGATTTTGCCAGTCTAGTTAAAAAAATGAATAAGGTTCAATCTATTATTGAAATTTTGCTTGACAGCAATATATGGCTCCCAGGAATAAAAGAGTTTATAGATAAAGAGTTCTATGGATTGACCTATTTTGAAGTAAAAGAATTTTATCGAGGTAAATCAAAACTTGCCATTGAATTCCTACAAGAAAAAAAAAGCTTTAATGATACAGAAACACTTTATTTAGAATTAAAATCTTTACTATTAGAAGATCCTAAACAAAAGAAAATCATCAAAACAAATTCTCTTCCAGAAGAATATAAAGTTGAAATTCTCAAAAAGTGGCAAGAACATAAATGCGGTAGTGGATTATGGTATTACTTTGGGTATAGATTTGGCGACTATAAAGAAGTTTTTGATATAGAAGCAGTGTTTGAACGCCATCAAGACAAAATTTTAGTTCTCGCTAATGAGATTGATAGTAATGTTTTTGAAGATTCTTCCTTTAATGAAGTCTTTTTATCTAAACTTGGCGAACATATAAACAAGCAAATCATCCCTCAATTATTACAAATACAAAACAGAAAATCTAATGGGATGCCTAACGCTATTGAAATTCTCTATATTTTATTTGCCATGATCGTTTTAATAGGAATTATTATTCCATTAATTACTATTCTATTATCACTACCTGCTATTGTATTAGGAATTTCATATGCTATTATTATAAGCCTATTATTCTATAAAAGTACTTGGGCCGTAAATTATATTTTTAATAAAAAGGTTAAATAATTTTCTCTATTTCTGAAATTTTAAAAAATTAAAGAAATTAAATTTCCATACTAAATAGTAGTAATTTCCCCTATCAAATGTTTTACTAATAGCAACTTTCTCTTCTTTGTTTAGTAATAGAAAACAATGCTTATTTTTAACATAAAACCCACTTTCTTAACACACTGTCTCATTTTTAATTCAGTCTATAAATAGTACCTTTGCACGCTATGGCAAAAAACGAAGATGTTATTGAGGTTTTAGGGGCACGTGTTCATAATTTAAAGAACATTGATGTCACTATTCCCCGTGAAAAACTTGTAGTTATTACAGGACTTTCTGGTAGTGGAAAATCATCACTTGCTTTCGATACAATTTATGCAGAAGGCCAACGCCGTTATATTGAAACTTTCTCTGCCTATGCTAGACAATTTCTAGGTAGTCTAGAGCGCCCAGATGTTGATAAAATAGAGGGGCTTTCTCCCGTAATTGCTATTGAGCAAAAAACGACGAGTAAAAGTCCGCGTTCAACAGTAGGAACAATCACAGAGATTTACGATTTCCTCCGTCTTTTATATGCACGTGCTAGTGACGCTTACAGTTACAATACGGGTAAAAAAATGGTTAGTTATAGCGATGACCAAATTAAGGAACTCATTTTAACTGAGTTTGCTGGCAAAAAAATAAGTATTCTAGCTCCTATTATTCGTTCAAGGAAAGGACATTATCGTGAGCTTTTTGAGCAAATAGCCAAACAAGGATTTGTCAAAGTACGAGTTGATGGTGAAGTGCTAGATATTGTAAAGGGGATGAAAATTGACCGTTACAAAACACATGATATTGAAACTGTAATCGACCGTCTTAAAATACCCATAACTCCATCAACAGATGGTGATGATGGTAAACGACTGTCTGAAAGTATTACAACAGCTATGTATCAAGGCGATGATGTTTTAATGGTACTTGATAACGATACAAACGAAGCACGATTTTTTAGTCGCTCTTTAATGTGTCCTGAAAGTGGCATCTCATACCCTAATCCTGAACCCAATAATTTCTCTTTTAACTCTCCAAAAGGAATGTGTCCCAATTGTAAAGGACTAGGAGAATTACACGAGGTTAATTTAAGTAAAGTTGTTCCAGATGATTCTGTTTCTATTAAAAATGGAGCTTTAGCACCCCACGGACCTCAAAAAAATAATTGGATTTTCAAACAACTTGAGTTAATTGCACAGCGCTATAAGTTTAAATTGACAGATGCTTTTTCAAAAATCCCTAAAGAAGCACAAACATTAATTTTTCATGGCGGAAATGACAAATTTGATGTTGAATCAAAAACCTTAGGCATCACTCGCAATTATAAAATAGAGTTTGAGGGTGTCGCAACTTTTTTACAAAACACTTACGACGCTGCAGAAACAACATCTTTAAAGAGATGGGCAAAAGAGTACATGGATAAAATTAAATGTCCAGAATGCGGAGGAAGCCGCTTGCGTAAAGAATCCCTTTATTTTAAAGTAAACGGAAAAAATATTGCCGAGCTTGCTCACATGGATGTTGTAGAATTAGCAGCATGGTTTGAAAATATTGAAGCAGATTTAAGCGAAACGCAACTAAAGATAGCAAGCGAAATTGTGAAAGAAGTTCGTACTCGTTTACAATTTTTAGTTGATGTAGGATTAACCTATTTGGCTCTTGACAGAAGTTCAAAATCTCTTTCAGGTGGTGAAGCACAACGCATACGACTTGCAACGCAAATAGGCTCTCAGCTCGTGGGAGTTCTTTATATTCTTGACGAGCCTAGTATAGGGCTACATCAGCGAGACAATCAAAAATTGATAAATTCGTTAATTTCATTGCGTGATATTGGAAACTCTGTAATTGTTGTGGAGCATGATAAAGATATGATTGAAAGTGCAGACCACGTCATTGACATTGGTCCTGCTGCTGGAAAACATGGTGGCGAAATTGTGAGCGAAGGAACACCTGCTGAAATTTTAAAACACAACACACTTACTGCTGCGTATTTAAATGGATCAAAACAAATTGAGATTCCAGAAAAGAGACGCGAAGGAAACGGGAAATTTTTAGAGCTCACTGGAGCGACCGGAAATAATTTAAAAAATGTTTCGATTAAAATTCCACTGGGAGTTATGGTTGGAGTCACAGGGGTTTCAGGAAGTGGAAAATCTACATTGATTAATGAAACCCTCTACCCTATTTTAAACGCCTATTACTTTAACGGTGTTAAGAAACCAATGCCTTATAAAAAAATTAAAGGGCTTGACCATATTGACAAAGTAATTGATATTAATCAATCCCCCATTGGGAGAACACCGCGCTCAAATCCAGCTACTTACACAGGTTTATTTTCTGAAATAAGAAGCCTTTTTGCAAAAGTGCCCGAGGCATTAATACGCGGCTACAAACCAGGACGTTTTAGTTTTAATGTAAAAGGTGGTCGTTGCGAAACTTGTCGAGGTGGAGGATTAAGAGTTATTGAAATGAATTTCCTTCCAGATGTGTATGTTGAATGTGAAACCTGCCAAGGAAAACGTTTTAATAGAGAAACATTAGAAATAAGATATAAAGGAAAGTCGATATCTGACGTACTCGAAATGACAATTAATGACGCATGCGACTTTTTTGAAGCTATTCCTAAAATTTTTAGGAAAGTAAAAACAATTAGAGACGTAGGTTTAGGTTATATTACACTCGGACAACAAAGCACAACTTTATCTGGTGGTGAAGCACAACGTATAAAACTTGCAACTGAACTTTCTAAAAGAGATACTGGTAATACATTTTATATTCTTGATGAGCCCACCACAGGACTTCATTTTGAAGATATTAGAGTATTAATGATTGTACTTCAAAAACTTGTTAAAAAAGGAAATACAGTTTTAATCATTGAACATAATCTAGATGTTGTAAAAACTGTCGATTATATTATCGATATTGGGCCTGAGGGTGGAAAAAATGGAGGAACTGTAATGGCAAAAGGAACTCCTGAACAAGTAATCAAAAATAAAAAAAGTTACACTGCTAAGTTCTTAGCTAAGGAAATGCATGTTGCTGTTAACTAAAAAATAAAGTTTAATTCTGATATATTTCAGAAGAAAAAAGAAATAAGAAGTTAGTATGAGAAACGAACAAACTCCAAAAAACTGGAATCAAGTAAAAACAAATGACTCGTGGGCGATTTTTAAAATCATGGGAGAATTTGTAAATGGCTATGAAAAAATGAGCCGTATAGGACCTTGTGTTTCAATTTTTGGTTCTGCGCGTACAAAGCCAGATCATAAATATTATAAACTAGCTGAGAGTATTGCAAAACGTATTACCGAAAGCGGTTATGGAGTTATTACTGGTGGTGGTCCTGGGATTATGGAAGCGGGAAACAAAGGTGCACACCTTGCAGGTGGAACTTCTGTAGGATTAAATATTACATTACCTTTTGAGCAACACGACAATCCATATATTGACAGCGATAAAAGTATTGATTTTGATTACTTTTTTGTTCGTAAAGTAATGTTTGTAAAATACTCTCAAGGATTTGTAGTAATGCCTGGCGGTATGGGAACACTAGACGAGTTTTTTGAAGCTTTTACTTTGATACAAACACATAAAATTGATAAATTTCCTATTATACTTGTAGGAACTTCTTTTTGGACTGGGTTAATGGACTGGATTAAAAATACCGTGCTTGAACAAAATAACAATATAAGCCCTGGCGATTTAGATTTGATACACATTGTAGATACTGAAGATGAAGTTTTAGAAATTTTAAATAGTTTCTATGATGAATATAATTTAAGCCCTAATTTTTAATAGTACAACTCCCCTATTCAATGTTAAAATTTATTTTTACAACAGCATTAGTTTTTTCATCATTGTTAAGTTTTGGGCAAACCGAAATCAAAACAATGTTTTACAACCTGCTAGAGTTTCCTGAAGCACTACCCCAAAATAGAGAAGCTATTTTAAAGGATATTCTTAATGAATACAACCCAGATGTTTTTATGATTTGCGAGTTGCAGAGCCAAGAAGGAGCAGATTTAATTTTAAATAGCTCACTTAATGATGAAGATAGTGATTTTGCAGCAGCCCCTTATTTTGAAAATCAATCTAGCGGTGCAGATTTACAGCAATTATTATTCTATCGTAAAAATATGTTCACATTAGAGAATACAGCAATTATAACAACTCCAGTGCGTGATATTAACAGATATGATCTAAAATTGAGCACTCTAGATGGAGATACAGACCCAGTAATTATTAATACATATGTTACACATTTAAAATCAAGTCAAGGTAGTGCAAATCAAACACTACGACTTGAAATGGTGCAAGAATTTACAGAAGATATTGAGTCACTCGACCCCAATGCTTTTGTGTTATTTGCGGGAGATTTTAACCTTTACACGTCAACTGAACCTGCCTATGGTGCATTATTAAACCCTACTAACAATGTGGTAATGGTTGACCCAATTGACACACCAGGCTCTTGGAATAATAACGAAGATTTTGCGGGTATTCACACCCAAAGTACACGAATAAGCTCAAGTGGTTTTGGTGCTGGTGCTGGAGGTGGCCTTGATGACAGGTTTGATTTTATCTTAATGTCTCAATCTATGCAAACAAACCCTACCTTGCGCTATGTTGAAGGCACTTACAAATCCTTTGGGAATAATGCAAATTGCTATAACAATCGTATTGATGCCTTTGAGTGCGATGGCGAATTTAGTTTACAATTGCGCAGTAGTTTATACAATATGAGTGACCATTTACCTGTAGTAATGAGCCTAGAAACAAATAAAGAAATTGTTATTTTAAATACGCCTGTTAATGAAGTTGCAACAAATTTTATTTTAAAAAGCACAATAGTTTCTGAAATTTTAGAAATTGAAACCTTGGGTGATACAGATATTACATTTAGTATTTATAATACTTTAGGGCAGAAAATTACCGAAACATCAAATAAAAATCAAACAACCACCGTTATTAACATAGCGCATCTTCCGCAAGGAGTTTATTACCTAACAAACAACCAGTCTTCCACCCAAACTATTAAATTCTTGAAGACTTTTTGAAGCACATCTATCACATTCTTAGCATTATTCTTGTCGCTACCACTTCTTCTTTGTGGTCGCAGCATACTATTATTATAGACGCAACCCTTGACCATACAAACCATACAATTTCAATAATACAAGAAATTGAATTTGTAAATACATCAACAAAAGCGTTAGATACTATTTATTTCAATGATTGGGCAAATAGCTTTAGCCACAAAAAAACACCATTGGGAATAAGATTTGCTGAAAATTATGATGCCCCATTTCATTTTGAAAGAGATGAGGATCGTGGTCGAACAACAATTAACACTGTAACTAATTCTGGAAACACAAGCTTAGTGTGGCAACGGGGCGAAGCCGTTGATATTTTAAAAGTAATCCCATTAAAACCAATTGCTCCTGGGGCCTCTTCAGTTTTTAAATTTGAATATAGTGTAAAAGCACCAGATGACAAGTTTACACGTTTTGGGGTTGATAATAACGGAGATTACAAACTACGTTATTGGTATATTTCGCCAGCAGTTTTTGATGGAACTTGGAAAGCTTTTAGTAATAAAAACACACAGGATCTTTTTACACAACCTTCAAACTTTGATGTAAAATTTAGAATTCCGTCAGGGCTACAGTTAACTTCAAATTTAGATGTGGTTAATCAAACAACGGTGCGTGGCGTTACCACATTTTCGCTGAAAAGCAACCAAAGAATAAAAGCCGAAATTTTCATTAACAAAGAACCATTATTTGAATCAATAGTTACAGATAAAGTTGAAGTTGTTACAAATATTTACCAACGCAAAGTTACACCACCGGTGCGCGCTATAATGGTAGATCGTGTGGTCCATTTTCTTGAAGAAAAGCTGGGTGAATATCCTTTTAAAAAAATTGTAGTAAGTGATGAAGACAATCGTAACAATCCTGTATATGGACTCAATCAATTGCCTAGTTTTTTAAGCCCGTTTCCTAATGGGATTGAATACGACCTTGCGCAATTTAAAACAATGAGCCGTGAGTATATTGAAAATACATTATTGCTTAACCAACGAGAAGAATCTTGGTTAATTGGCGCTATTCAAATTCATCTAATGATGGAATACGTGGATACGTATTATCCTAATATGAAAATTTTAGGCGCATTAAGTGATTTTTGGATTATTAAATGGTCACACGTTTCTGACCTAGAATTTAATGACCAGTACCCATTGTTGTATATGAATATGGCACGCAACAATATTCATCAACCTTTAACAACACCTAGGGATTCTTTAGTAAAATTTAATATGAATATTGCGAATGATTATTATGGTGGAAAAGGATTAGAATATTTAAAAGACTTTTTAAGGGATAACACGCTAGGTAAAAGCATAAAGTCTTATTTTGATACGTACAAATTAAAGCCTACAAACGTTTCAAATTTTAGAGATATAATCTCTCAACAAACAGATAAAGATGTTTCGTGGTTTTTTAATGATTATGTAAATGAACGCTCCACGATAGATTTTAAGATTAAAAAAATTAAAAAAAGGGGCGACTCGCTAGATGTTACCATTTTAAATAAGCGAAATACAGTGATGCCTGTTTCTATATATGGTGTAAACAAAGATACCGTTTTGTTCAAAAAATGGACTTCTCCTATTGATAGTATCGCAACAATTACAGTACCTAGCCAAGGAATAAGAAGTTTAGAACTAAACCGCGACGGTGAAATAGCCGAATTTAATAGACGTAACAATACAAAAAAAGTATCAGGATTATTTAATAGACCTTTTCAGTTTAGACTTTTTCAAGATGCTGAAGATCACCGGTACAATCAATTGTTTTTTATGCCCATTTTTGAATTCAACTTATACGATGGATTCACTACCGGAATGAAATTATACAACAAAACCTTGTTGCCTAAAAATATTCATTACAAACTAGAACCACAATATGGGTATCGCTCAAAAAAATTAATAGGAAACGGAAATATTCAATACACAAATCAATTTGACAGTGGTCCTCTAAATGCGATGCGCTACGGCCTAAGCGGAAGTTACTACTCCTATGATGATGACCTATTTTACCGCAGGTATACACCTTACATGACGTTTGCTTTCAGAAATGAGGATTTAAGAAATAATGAAAAGCAATATATAAATTTAAGAGCCGTAAATGTTTATAGAGATGAGAATGAAAACGACCCAAATCAAGAACCTAATTACAGTGTTTTTAATGCACAATATGTATATAGCAACCCTAACCTAATTAATTATTTTAGAGGAGTTGTTGATTATCAAATTTCATCAAAATTCTCAAAAGCATCTGTCACTTTTGACTACAGAAAGTTATTTGTAAACAACCGTCAATTAAACGTTCGCCTATTTGCAGGAGCCTTTTTATTCAATGATACAAGAGAGCGCGAGGACTTTTTTAGTTTCTCTTTAGACCGCCCAACAGATTATCTTTTTGAGTACAATTATTACGGAAGAAGTGAAGACACTGGTATTTTTAGCCAGCAATTAATAGTTGCTGAAGGTGGTTTTAAATCACAACTACAGCCTGCATTTGCAAATAACTGGATTACAACTATCAATGCAAGTACAAATATCTGGAGATGGATATTAGTCTATGGAGATGCCGGGTTAGTAAACAACACACAGAGCGGCACAAAAGCTGTTTTTGATTCTGGGATTCGTATCAACTTAGTACAAGATTATTTTGAACTCTACTTCCCACTATATTCAAACTTAGGTTGGGAACCTGGCATGCCTAATTACGACCAGAAAATACGTTTTACCGTTACGCTGAGTCCTAAAACTTTATTAGGATTGTTTACTCGTGAGTGGTATTAGTCTGTTTTAGTTATTCTCTTCGGAAATATTAATTATTTACAACCTTTCTTGCTAGATTAGAGTATTTATAATCAAAAAAAATAAAGGAGGTTATATTGAAATTACTTTATATCCAGATTATTTATTTCGATGTTAAAAAAATATGTTGAAGCTAAATTTAAAAGTAGTTTTTAAAAAATAAAGTTGAGTGAAGCAATTCAAAACAATTAAAAAGTTATAAGGTATAAAGAAGTGAATAATAAGAAACCTATAATTATATGCTTAGAACTTGAAGCAACACTAAAGTACCCTGATTATGTTTTTATCATGCCCGTTTCAAAATTAAAATAGCTTCAAAATATAAGCGCAAAATATATAATTCATTAAATATTTAAAGATAAATGTACTTTTACAAAAAAAAAATTAAGACTTGACGAAATTTAAAATAAATGCAAAATTTCGATCAACCATTTAACCTCCCCAAAAATGCTCAACAACCCAAAACTTATCTTATTACTTTGTCTCACATTAGGACTAGCGCCATTTTTTCCAGAGCCACATATTTGGGGAAAGCTCAAATGGATTGCTGGCGGTGCAGAAGGTATGGTTCTCAAAGACTGGTTTGATGTTTTATTACACGGAGCGCCATTTATTTTATTAATCCGTATCGTTTTGCTGAAATTAGGGGCTTTTAATAAAAAATAATAAATTTAACGCTATAATTTTAAGAATACTGCAACATTTTAACGTTGTTTTTTGTGTGGTTTTTAGCTACTTTTGTGAGTAATCAAATGACATAAATTTAAACTATGCAAACAAACCCTCAGACCAACAGCGACTTATCTTTTGAAGACTTCAAAACCGAGGTTTTAAACGACTATAAAATAGCCGTAACAAGTAGGGAATGTAGTTTGTTGGGACGCCGTGAGGTACTTACGGGTAAGGCAAAGTTTGGAATTTTTGGGGATGGTAAAGAAGTGCCACAGCTCGCTTGGGCTAAATCATTTAAAAATGGAGATTGGCGTAGTGGATATTACCGCGATCAAACCTTTATGATGGCTATTGGTCAATTAACAATACAACAGTTTTTCGCTGGACTCTACGGGCATACTGATATTAATGCAGATCCTATGAGTGGAGGCCGCCAAATGGGAGGTCATTTTGCAACACATTCTTTAAATGAAGATGGTAGCTGGAAAAATCTTGCCGCTCAAAAAAATAGTAGCGCAGATATCTCTCCTACTGCTGGGCAAATGCCTAGACTTCTAGGATTAGCACAAGCATCTAAAATTTTTAGAAACGTAGACGGACTGGATAATTTAAGTCACTTTTCAGAAAAAGGAAATGAAGTAGCTTGGGGAACCATTGGAAATGCTAGTACAAGTGAAGGTCTTTTTTGGGAAACCATAAATGCTGCCGGAGTTTTACAAGTACCTATGGTAATCAATGTTTGGGATGATGAATACGGAATTTCAGTACATGCAAAACACCAAACGACAAAAGAAAATATTTCTGAAATTTTAAAAGGGTTTCAGCGTGATGAAGTTGGAAAAGGATATGAGATTATTCGTGTAAATGGATGGAATTACCCAGCGCTTATTGAAGCGTATCAAAAAGCTTCAAAAATTGCACGAGAAGAACATGTACCTGTTTTAATTCATGTGCGCGAATTAACGCAGCCACAAGGACATTCTACTAGTGGTTCGCACGAAAGATATAAAAGTAAAGACCGTCTTGCTTGGGAAACAGAATACGACTGTAACAACCAGATGCGAATATGGATGTTGGAAAATAACATGGCAACTGAGGATGAATTGACTGCCATTGAAAAAGATATTAAAAAACAAGTTCGCGATGGTAAAAAAGCTGCTTGGGAAGCATTTTTATCTCCTCAAAAACAAGAACAAAACGAGGCGGTAACCTTATTAACTAATCTTGCAGAATCTTCAACAAATAAAAATTTTATTGAGAAGATTAAAAATGAATTAGTTAATGAAAAAGAGCCTCTTCGTCGTAACATTGCATCTTCAGCTAGAAAAGCATTGAGATATGTAACTAATGAGGATTCAGCCGAAAAGAGACAACTTCAAGATTGGATTAATAATTATATTGAAACAATACAACCTAAATTTTCTTCAGATTTATATTCGGAGCAAAATGATAATGCAAAAACAATTCAAGAAGTAAAACCAACCTACGACACAAATGTCGAAGAGGTTGATGCGCGTTTGGTTTTACGTGACAATTTTGATGCTATTTTTAATAAGCATCCTGAGGCACTCATTTTTGGAGAAGATGCTGGGAAGATTGGTGATGTAAATCAAGGGCTCGAAGGAATGCAAGAAAAGTATGGCGAGCTTCGTGTGAGCGACGCTGGTATTAGGGAAGCAACCATTCTTGGTCAAGGAATAGGGATGGCAATGAGAGGCCTCCGCCCTATTGCCGAAATTCAATATCTTGATTACATATTATACGCGTTACAGATTATGAGCGATGATCTAGTAACATTACGTTATAGAACAAAAGGAAAACAAAAAGCGCCGTTAATTGTGCGTACAAGAGGACACAGATTAGAAGGTGTTTGGCATAGTGGTTCTCAAATGGGAGGACTGGTTCACTTACTCCGCGGAATGTATATTCTAGTGCCTAGAAACATGACTAAAGCTGCTGGATTTTACAATACGTTATTAGCCAGCGATGAGCCTGCGTTAATTGTTGAATGTTTAAATGGTTACCGCTTAAAGGAAAAGATGCCAACAAACTTAGGGGAGTTTAAAACTCCAATAGGTGTTGTTGAGACTATCAAAGAAGGAAATGACATTACTCTAGTTTCTTACGGAAGCACACTTCGTATCGTTGAAGAGGCTGCCAAGGAATTACAACAAGTAGGTATTGATGCTGAGGTAATTGACGTTCAATCATTATTACCGTTAGATTTAAATAAAGATATGGTAAAGAGTGTTGCAAAAACCAACCGCCTCTTAGTAATTGATGAAGATGTTCCAGGAGGGGCAAGCTCTTATATATTATCAGAAATTTTAGACAATCAAAACGGCTACAAATATTTAGACAGTAAACCACAAACACTTGCAGCTAAGGCTCACAGACCAGCATATGGAACTGACGGAGATTATTTTAGTAAACCAAGTGCAGAAGATATTTTTGAAAAAGTTTACGACATGATGCATGAAGCAAATCCTAGTGATTTCCCTAAGTTAAGATAGTACTAAACATAATTTTTATTACTACAATTTGATTATATTTATTCCGAAATTTAAAAATTCATAAAAATGAAACATCTAATTATCACTTGTTTAACGTTACTCATTTTTGTAACAACTGCTATATCGCAAGAAGTAATGACTTCAACAGACATTGAAGTTCCAGAGTCTATTACAGATAATCATAATTTCTATTTTCCCGCTTCCTCAAATACTGAGTGGAGAGCATTAAGTAATGAAATTTTTATGGCTAAGTTTGATTTTGAAGGTCAAGCTAATCGTTTTGCATATTATAACATTAATGGATTAAGAGTTATGTATGCACAACTAACTCCAATAGCTTCATTACCTTCCTCTATTAAATCAAAAGTTAATAATGGTGAAGATAAAGTAAATGTAATCACATTATTTAATCCAGATAAAACAGTATATAAAGTTTATAACGCTAATGATGCAAACAAATCTAGTTACCTTGATGCAAATGGAAAAATGGTAAGTGCATCTGCTTTGCCTGCGTTTATGAATGCGAATAAATAAAAAAGCGTTTTTCAAACACTAATGTGTTTTTGAAAATTAATAATATCTTTAACTAAGAGCCTTTCGAAATAAAACGAAAGGCTTTTTAATATCCTTATATTTTGAGTAAAATAACATTCATTTTCATAACATTAATGCTCCTTAACTGTGGTGAAGCTAAAGACAAAATAAGTATTACAACTAACAATACAATTATATCAAATAAAGATGTAAAGCCTAAAAAATATTTTGGAAAAACAAAATTTGTAAAAGATTACGGAGCAATTGGAGACGGTATTAAAGATGATACAAAAGCGATACAAAGCGCGTTAGATGATGGTAATGGTACTGTTATATTACAAAAAACGCATAAAATTTCAGCATCATTAATTAATAGAAATAAAAATGTAATCACATTTCAAGGTCAAGGCAAAGCCGAAATTTTAGCTACTGAAAATTCATTTTTTAAGTTTGAAAATTTCAATGACATTACAATTTCCGAAGTAAAAGCAAACCCTCCTTTTCTTAATTTAATTGGAGAAGATAATTATGATACAGTAAAAATATTGAATTGTGATATTCATGCTGATATTTCAAAAACCCCAGTCGCTAAAAATTATGCAATACTTGCTACGGGTTCTCAACACATAGCAGGAATAGATATGAATTATAATTCATTTACTAATACCACAGTATTTTATGCTGCAAAAGAGTTAAGCACTAGTAAACTAGAAATGAAAGATAATGTGATTAAAAATTTTAAATCTTTTGTGATTGCAATCAAAAATAGTGACTACACCTATTTTGAAAATAACAAAATTGATGGTTGCATGAGCGGCACAAAATCTGTAAGAGTATTGTTGCGCACCGGTTTAAAGGAAACACATTTTAAAAATAACCTAATAGAAAATATTAATTCTAACGTGATGACCTCGGTAATTTATAGTAGTTCAGGCACCTTATTTTGTGATAAGAATACATTTAATAATATAAAAGGTGATGGAAATTCTTATATAATTGCTGACAAATCTTCATCTAAACAAAAGTGGTTTATTACAAATAATACATATGACCAACAAAAAGTGGTTGATCAAAAATTAAATGGATTTATATCTGGCGGAAATAATGAAGTTATAATTGAAAATAACAATTTTAAAAATGCTGGTCAAAAGCTTATTCAATTAGGAACTACAAGTAAAGATTCTATTTCTACTAAAATTTCGATTATTAAAAATAATAAATTTCAAGGTATTCGATACCCTGGATGTATTAATCTAACATTTAATACTGGCCCTGTTTTAATTGAAGGAAATGAAGTGAATGATTTTAAAAATCCAAAGAAAATAAGATCACTACATGACGCTATGTGCAGGTTTGTCAACTTTACTAACACATCAGCAAAATATACTTTAGGTGAAGTTACTATTCAAAACAATGAATTAAAAAATGTAGATGAAAACTCTAGTTTAGTCTGGTTTAATTCAAAAAATGGAGGTGGTATTTCAAAAATAATAATTAAGAATAATAATATGGACTCTGGAAAGTACCTTATTAATTATAGAAATAATGAAACAAAACCAAACATACAACTCATTGGAAACTCTATAAACAGTACTATTCGTATAGAAAACAAGGTGAATGAAAATCTCTTAAAAAATTAATTCTTACTTAAAGTCGCTTGTAATTAATAATAATTATTTACATTTAAACTATAATTAGAATATAAAAAGTAGATGTTACAGTTTATTATAAATAATAATTTTAATAATAACAACGCAAAGACGTAACAGAAACTTGTACTCTAAAATGAACCGCCAAGTTTTTGTAAACTTGGCGGTTTTTTTATTGCTGTATTTTAAACAAAAACTAATTAACCTAAATAAAAATATTATGTGTGGAATTGTATGCGCTTTTGAATTAAAAAAATCTTCAGAGGAGTTGCGCCCTCAATTATTAGAAATGTCAAAATGTCTTAGACATCGTGGACCAGATTGGAGTGGAATTTTTAATAATGACAAGGCAATTCTAGCTCATGAAAGATTAGCTATTGTTGATCCTACTTCTGGAAAACAACCTTTGTTCTCGGCAGATGGTAATTTAGTTTTAGCTGCTAATGGTGAAATTTACAACCATATAGATTTAAGAGAACAGTTTAAAGGAACGTATAAGTTTCAAACAAAAAGTGATTGTGAAGTAATTTTAGCCTTATACAAAGAAAAAGGAACAGCTTTTCTTGATGAGCTCAATGGTATTTTTGGTTTTGCTTTGTATGATGTTGAAAATGATTCGTATCTAATTGCTCGTGACCACATGGGAATTATACCATTATATATGGGATGGGACAAAGATGGCACATTCTACGTTGCTAGTGAATTAAAAGCACTCGAGGGAGTTTGTACTAAAATTGAATTATTCCCTCCAGGACATTTTATGGATAGCCGTGATGGCGAGTTAAAAAGATGGTGGACTCGTGACTGGATGGAATTTGACAATGTAAAGGATAATGAGACTAATATTTCAGAATTAAGAGATGCGCTTGATGCTGCCGTACATAGACAATTAATGAGTGATGTACCTTATGGAGTACTACTTTCGGGAGGTTTAGACTCTTCAATCACATCAGCATTAGCTAAAAAATATGCAGATAAACGTATTGAAAGCGGTGATACTGAAGGTGCGTGGTATCCCCGCTTACACTCTTTTGCCATAGGGCTGGAAGGTTCGCCAGATCTTATTGCAGCAAAAAAAGTTGCTGATTATTTAGACACGGTACACCACGAAATCCATTTTACCATTCAAGAAGGAATTGATGCATTACGAGACGTAATTTATCATGTAGAAACGTATGATATTACTACAATTAGAGCCTCAACTCCTATGTTTTTATTAGCTCGTGCAATTAAGGCAATGGGAATTAAAATGGTATTAAGCGGTGAAGGTGCTGATGAAATTTTTGGTGGATACCTCTACTTTCATAAAGCTCCAAATGCTAAAGAGTTCCATGAAGAGAATGTAAGAAAATTAGATAAGCTGCATATGTATGACTGTTTGCGTGCTAATAAGTCTCTAGCTTCATGGGGTATTGAAGGTCGAGTTCCATTTTTAGACAAAGATTTTATGGATGTTGCAATGCGTTTAAATCCGGCTGACAAAATGATAATTGCAGGACAGTCTAGTCCAACAGATAGACAAGCAATGGAAAAATGGGTGTTACGTGAGGCATTTGGTGATATGCTGCCGGCTGAAGTTGCGTGGAGACAAAAAGAGCAATTTAGTGATGGCGTGGGTTATAGTTGGATTGATACTTTAAAAGAAATGGTAAATAGCAACGTAACGGATGAACAATTAGCAAACGCGGCATACCGCTACCCTATTCAAACGCCAAAGAGTAAAGAAGAGTTTTATTATCGTACTATTTTTGAGGAACATTTTCCAAGTGATGCAGCCGCGTTAACGGTACCATCTGTACCAAGTGTTGCATGTAGCAGTCAAGTTGCATTAGACTGGGATGAAAGTTTTAAAAATATGAATGACCCTAGCGGAAGAGCTGTAGCGAATGTGCACGATGAGGCTTATAAATAATAGCGGAAAGATTATATTACAATTAAATAGTAATAAAATTATAAAGTCTTAAATTTTTAAAAAAATATGAATACTATTTAAATACCGCTAAACAAATCACAAACTATAATACTCTATTGTTAAACATACCTAAAAAACAGTCTGGAAACAGGCTGTTTTTTTTATCTTAAAATTTCATTTCAAAAAGCATTCATTTATGAGCACATCTATTGAGCATGTTGATACAGCTCCAGATATTGCCACATTAATTCCACAACTTCAAGATGGAAAAAGAACAAATGTTTCTTTACCATTTGGAGGACACCTTTTTTTAGAACACGATGTCCCTTCGCTATTAATTTACAGAGATATCTCAGATGACACAGCCACAAGAAGACTTGTCAAGAGTGGAGCGTCGTATTTGATAGTAGGCCGTGAAGATTTTGAATATTATAAAAAATTTGTACTCGATCTTACAAGAAAAATGTCTGAAAAATTTGGAGCATTCATTGTATTAGAAATATATAGTTCTGAGCATAAAAATAATTCCTTTATAATTAGAGGTCCCTCCCATAAATTACCTGTATCCCTCGATGTGCTAAAAGAAC
This sequence comes from Patiriisocius marinistellae, assembly GCF_009014635.1. Taxonomy (GTDB): domain Bacteria; phylum Bacteroidota; class Bacteroidia; order Flavobacteriales; family Flavobacteriaceae; genus Patiriisocius; species Patiriisocius marinistellae. The sequence continues at coordinate 114,284 of NZ_BKCF01000006.1, forward strand.
GACTAGAAAACATTAAGAGTAGAAAATATAACGTAACTCTAAATGCTCATATAAAGCAAACTAAAAAAAGAACACCTAAAGAAGAATATTCATTTTTTGATATTGAAGAAATGAAAAATTGTGGAGCTACTTTTATTGGGTTAGAAGTTCCAACAGTATATAAAGATGATGAAGGTGCTGTATATCCCGTTTATTTTAGAAAGTTTAGAGACCAATTTACAATCGCTATTCAACAAGCCGTATTCGAATTTATTAGGGTTCAAACCACATCAAATTTAAATAATTATAAAGCACTAGGAAAACGTGAAATTCATAAAGAAGTATTTAAAATTGACAAACAATTAACTCAAATAGAAAATAGCTACCAATTTTTATTGTTAGTTGCTCCAGTCAATATTCAATCTTTAAAAAATCAATTTTTTGAATCTCATTTTAAAAAATTAGATAAATATCATTATCGATTATTACCTGTCGATCCTGATATACTTAAGAGAAAACTTTATAATTTACGTATTGACGAAATAGATGATCCAGCACTCTCATATCTTTTCGATGAAAAAAGAGAAGAAATTGATCATGAGTTAACAATGCTTAAAGAGCGTGGTTCTAAAAATTTTTTTTATAGTAGCGTAAGGCTATATAACGGCTTAGATAAAAAAGTTTTAGCAGAAGCCGAGTTGATTTTACAGAATATTTCTGAAGATCATGAAGAAGAAAAAAAAGAACATATTACAAGTAAAGAATTTGGGCAACTAGCTCAAGATGAATTTGAGTATTTTAAATCTCAAGATGTAAATTTTGGCTGTAGCGTACATATTCGTGATGATGTTAATATAATGATGGTAAGTAAAGGTGAGTTATATTTACCATCAGATTATACAATGACAAGAAAAGGGGCAAGAGCCCTCATACAGCATGAAATAGGCACTCATGCCCTCACATATTATAATGGTGCACAACAACCATTAAGTCAACTATCATCAGGTTTAGCAAACTATGATGCGTTACAAGAAGGGATTGCAGTTCTAAGTGAATACCTTTGTGGTGGTCTTTCTGCAAATCGATTACGCATATTAGCTGGACGGGTAATTGCGGGTGCAGCCTTACTGGACGGTGCAGATTTTCATCAAGTATTCTTCAAATTATATTCTAAACATGATTTTACTAAAGAACGTGCGTTTAATATAACTTCAAGGATGTTTCAAGGCGGGGGTTTTTTAAAAGATATTATTTATTTAAAAGGACTTGTAAAGTTGAGGGATTATTTAGCAGAAGGAGGTGAATTAAAACCTCTGCTAGGAGGTAAATTTGCTCTAAAGCATGTACCATTAATTCAAGACTTAACTACGAGAGGATTAATTCATCCTCCTAAGTTAATACCTCGGTACTTCGAGCATAAGAATTTCTCAAAAAAAATTAATAAATTAAAAAAAGGGCTCTCCCTTTCTAAAATGACATAATATGAACATTTGTTTTGTAGTTAGTGAAATTGAAACCGAAGGCGTTGGTACTTCTGTTATATTATTAAAGAAAGCTTATGAAAGGGGTCACACTGTATATGTTATGGGTGTAGGTGATTTTATATTTCACCATGACTCCCCAATGAGTTTGCGTTGTAAGAAATTGAAAAATAACATAGAATATAGTTGCGCTGAAGAGTTTTGGGTACAAATTCAAGAAGATACTAAAAAACGTAAATTAGTTACTAGTCAAGACATTGACGTAATGTTCTTAAGAAATAATCCTACAGAAGAATCAAATGACAGGCATTGGGCAGAACATAGCGGAATTGCTTTCGCTAGAATGATCCAAAAAGAAGGGGTGTTAGTTTTAAATGATGCCTTTGCTATGTCCCATGCTTTTATAGATAAGCTTTATTTTGAAGAGCTTCCTTCTTTAATTAAGCCAGATAGCATCGTAACTAGAAGTTTAGAAGATTTATTAAAATTCTGGGAAGAAGTAGGTAAGAAAATGGTGCTAAAACCATTAGAAGGATCTGGAGGTCAAAATGTATATCTTATTGACGAGGATAAGAAAAATATAAATCAAATTTTCGAAACTATAAGTGAAAAAGGATATGTTATTGCTCAGGAGTTTTTACCAGAGGTTTCAAAAGGAGATGTTCGTGTAATTTTAATGAATGGAAAAGTATTAGAAGAAAATGGAGAGAAAGCTGTTATAAGAAGAGTAAACAGTGATAAAACCGAGTTTAGAAGTAATCTAGCATTAGGCGCTAAGGCTAAAAAGACTAAGTACACCAAAGAAATGAAAAGAATTGTTGATATTACCGCACCTAAGCTTATTAAAGATGGTTTATTTTTCGTGGGACTTGATATTGTTGATAATAAGTTAATAGAAATTAATGTACTAAGTCCAGGAGGTTTAGATTATTGTGAAGCTATTGGACTTCCTGATTTCACCGAAACAGTAATTAAAGCAATTGAACGCAAGGTAGAATATAAAAAACTTTATAATAATAGCCTTAGCAACAGAGAGCTAGCGACGATGGACTAAATTTTGAAATGATATTTTTCAAAAAACTATAAAATTTTATTTAAAAATGAATAAGGAAAGAATTATCGATACTTATACTAGCGGTTTTAGTGGTTCATTACTAATTATAACTGTTGCTGTACATGGTAATGAACCAAGCGGAATTAATGCATTAAAAAATGTATTTAAAATTTTAAATCAAAGGTCTCCTAAAATCGAGGGTAAAATCATTGGAATTATTGGAAACTCAGAAGCTTTGAAAAAAAAGGTTCGCTTTATTGATGAAGATTTAAATCGTACTTGGATAAAAAATAAAATTGAAAAAAATAAAAATTTAACAAGTGAAGAACTCGAAATGCATGACATAATCGATAAAATTAAAGGTATTCAAAATAATAAATTTTCCCAGACTTATTTTATAGATTGTCACACTACCTCGTCTGCAAGTCTCCCATATATTTCTGTACAACAGTTAGGAGAGAACAATAGATGGGCACAACAATTTCCTATTCATATTATTCGAGGATTTTCTGATATCGTTACCGGCACGATTGATGGATACCTTAGTAATCAAGGTTATACTGGTTTTACAGTAGAAGCTGGTCAACATAATGATTTAAATAGCGAACAATACCATGAAGGATGTATTTGGATTGCACTACAAGAAGCGTGTGGCTTAGATTTTAACCAACTTCCAGATATACCGCAAGCCGTATTAAAAACTATGAATGATACCCCCGCCCAAAAAACATTTAATATCATCCATCGTTTTGGATTACAAGAAAATGACGATTTTAAAATGGAACCTGGGTTTAAAAATTTTCAATCTATTGAAAGAGGTGAACATATTGCAATGCTTAATGGAAAAAAAATAAATAGTGTTTGGGACGCGTTCATATTTATGCCTTTATATCAACCTCAAGGGAACGATGGTTTTTTTATTGTTGAAGAAATTAAATCTTAATAATTTAAAATCGCCCTTTATACTTTTCAATTTTTATTCAAATTATTTTAGCATGGTCATAAAATTTAATAAAAAAAATTGTAAATTTTTAATATTCTCTAGTTAAAGAAAGTTAATATTTTTTATTTTTTTAGCGGTTTTTCTATTTTTAAATTATGGAAAAGATATTAGTAGCAGGTGCAACAGGCACTACCGGAAAAAAAATAATTGATTTATTAAATAAGTCAGGAAAGTTTACTCCAGTTGCAATGGTTCGAAATGAGTCACAGCAATCACAGTTTAAAAAGGAGAATATAGAGACTGTAATGGGAGATTTGTCAGAGGATGTTTCTCATACCACAAAAGGTATTGATCGCGTTATATTTGCAGCTGGTTCTGGTGGCAAAAATGTTTATGACATTGATCAAGAAGGAGCAAAAAGATTAATAGATGCTTCAAAAAAAGAACGTATCAAAAAATTTGTCATGTTAAGTTCTATGGGAGCAGATAATCCTCAAGGAGAACTCAAAGAGTACTTACAAGCTAAACAAAATGCGGATCAATATTTAGATATAAGTGGTTTAACATTTACAATTGTTCGCCCTGGAACATTAAATAATGAAGAAGGGATTGGGAAAATTAAATTAAGTCATAAGTTGAATGAGCGAGGTGAAATTCCTAGATGGGACGTAGCAAGAACGCTTGTAAAAAGTCTTGACAATGAAGTCGCAAAAAATCAATCATTTGAAATTTTAAGAGGTGAAACAAGTGTCGAAGAAGCTGTTGAAAACTTTAAGGTATTGAGTTAATAGAATTCTAAAAAAAATAAAAACCAGAAGCTATATGTTATTCATATAACTTCTGGTTTTTTTAAAATTCATATTTCAGAAGAAAAAATAAATCCTTCAAAAATATTAGACCTACTTTATTTTAATCGTTTGTAATTTTTTAATTTTAATTATTCCAAGAAAATTTAATACACGCATAATTTGATAAGTGACATCAATTTCATGCCAACGCACACCACCAAAGTTAGCTCTAGAAGCAAATTTATGATGGTTATTATGATATCCCTCACCCATCATTAAAAAATCAAACTTAAATAAGTTCTTTGAAGTATCCTTTGATTTAAAGTTTACATATCCATAAATATGACCATACCAATTAATTATAACTCCGTGAATAGGTGCCATAAATAAAGCTACAGGAAGAAATAACCATTGCCACCAAGCGGTAGCAAAAGCCAGAAAAAATCCAAAATATGCTATTGCCCATAATAATCTTGAAACCCAAGAACTAGCAAAAGCATCAAAGCGTTCCCATTGAGGAACATTTTTTGTAAATTTTTCATCTACATCAATCTTTTTTTGATTGATGTCCGCATATATATTTTTAGTTCTCCACATCATCGCAAATACGTTAACATCATATTTAGGGGAGTGAGGATCTTTTTCTGTATCTGCATACGCGTGGTGCATTCTATGCATTACTCCATACCCATAAGCGCTCAAGTAATTTGAACCTTGAAAAAACCATGTAAGTATAAATGTAAGTTTCTCTATGCCTTTTGACATAGTGAAAGTCTGGTGAGCTGCATATCTATGAAGAAAAAATGTTTGAAAAAACAAACCTCCATACCACAGTACTACTATAAATATTAAAATTGTCATTGTTCTTTTTTGTAAAGGTATTAGCAAATACAAAGCCAAACAATGAACCTCAATTAACTAATTCGTTTTCTAATTCTACTTAGACCTTGAGGAGTTACTCCTATGTAAGAACTCACGTATTTTAAAGGAATTATAGAAACAAGCTCAGGACGTTCTTTAAATAAATTTAAATAACGCTGTTCTGGTGTTTCGTTTAATAAAGATTGTTCTCGTTTTGATTTTAAATAAAACAAACGTTCGGCAGTAAGTCTTCCTATTAAATTACCTATGGTTGTAGTGCTATATACCTCTTGCAAGTCATTATAAGACATACTAAACATAGTTGTATTTGCAAGTGTTTCTAATTCATAATTAGAAGGTTTTCGTGTTAAAAAAGAATCATAGGCACTTACAAATTGATTTTTAAAACAAAAACCAAAAGTAACTTGCTTCTCTTTTAATTCTTTAGGAATATAAAAACGAACTACCCCTTTTTGTATAAAAGATATATTATTTTCAACTGCTCCTTCTTTTAAAAAAACAGTCTTTTTCTTAAGCTCTTTTTTAACTAATCTAGAAGAAAAGTTATTCCAGTCTTTATCCGATACTTCAGAAATAGTTTCTAAATATTCACGAATAAATTGTAATTCTGAAATCAAATAATGTGTATTAATTAGTAATTAGACTAAATTATAAAAAATAAAATTCTCTAAGGCAGCCACTTTTTATCAAAATTAGGTGCTCTTTTTTCTAAAAAGGCATCGCGCCCTTCTTTTGCCTCATCAGTCATATAAGCAAGGCGTGTTGCTTCACCAGCAAATACTTGTTGTCCTACCATACCATCATCTGTCAAATTCATAGCAAATTTTAGCATCTTAATAGATGTTGGACTTTTCCCTAAAACCTCTTGTGCCCAATCAAATGCTGTTTGTTCTAGTTGATCGTGAGGAACAACCGCGTTTACCATTCCCATTTCATATGCTTCTTGTGCTGAGTAATTCCTACCTAGAAAAAAGATTTCACGAGCTTTTTTTTGACCCACCATTTTTGCTAAATATGCACTTCCATAACCTCCATCAAAACTGGTTACATCAGCATCTGTTTGTTTAAAAATAGCGTGTTCTTTACTCGCTAAAGTCATATCACAAACCACGTGTAATGAATGTCCACCACCAACTGCCCAGCCTGGTACTACACAAATAACAGCTTTTGGCATAAAACGAATCATACGCTGTGCATCAAGTATGTTCAAACGGTGATATCCATCATCCCCAACATAGCCTTGATGACCTCTTGCCTTTTGGTCGCCACCACTACAAAAACTATAAACACCGTCTTTACTCGAAGGTCCTTCTGCAGATAATAACACAACTCCTATACTTGTATCCTCTTGTGCATCGTGCAATGCATCAAGTAGTTCTGCCGTAGTTTTTGGTCTAAATGCATTACGTACATCTGGTCTATTAAATGCAATTCTGGCTACATTATGAGATTTTTTATAGGTAATATCTTCATATTCTTTGACAGTTTTCCAAGCGGGTTTCAACATAATCGTTATTTTTACTTCAAAGATAAAAAATGTTTGTGGTTTTGGGGCTCACAGATTAGATCTGCTAAAGAAAAAAAAGCATTTTTTTTAAATAATTTTGAATGAAGATTAATTAAATTTTATTTGATTAAATATCTTAGAATTTTAAAAATATCAACAAATGTTTAAATGGTCTAAATTTATTCAATCGTTAATATTTCAGAAGTCATAAAAAATTAAACAAGCCACACTTTGAGTCTCCAAAAATATCCTGTAAAATATATAAAATCTGTGACAATAGCAGATGGTAGTCAAATGGTTTTAAGACCCATGCACCCAAGTGACGCAGACAAAGCTGCTGCATTTAGAGCTTCTTTAACAGATGATACATTAATGGCGCGGTTTCTTGGATTTATCCCAAAAATCACAAGTAACTTAATCTCACAATTAGTACGCGTAGATTTTGCAATAGAAATGGCTATAGTTGCAGAAATTACCATTAATAATAATAAAATTGTAACAGGTGTTGGACGTATTGCAAAGGATTTTTCAAAGGAAAACACTGCAGAACTTGCAGTTATTGTGGTTGATAAATGGCAAGGTAAAAAACTAGGCACACAGCTTATTGAATATATGATTTATATTGCTGAAGATATGGGTTATAAATGCTTAACAGCTGTGATTTCTGGTTATAATGAACGTATTTTGAAGATGCTAGAAGGCAAGGATATTACTAAAGAGTTTACTGAAGAAGGACACGTACGCATAAAAATAAATCTTACTTAAAATGAAAACAATAAAAAAAGTATCAATACTTCTATTATTAGTAGTTAGCAACATTACCATGTTTGGTCAAGAAGCCTATACATTTAGAACTGTTATTGATCTTGAAACAACACCTGTAATTAGTCAAGGCCGCACGGGAACATGCTGGAGCTATTCGAGCACATCGTTCTTAGAGTCTGAAATTATTAGGCTCACCGGCAAAGAGGTTGACCTTTCTGAAATGTACACCGTGCGAAATACCTACCCAAAAAAACTAGAAAATTTTGTAATGCGCCAAGGAAAATCACAGTTTAGCGAAGGTGGACTTGCACACGATGTTATGAATAGTGTTGCTAGCTACGGTCTTGTTCCTGCAGAATCGTATAGCGGTTTATTTGCTTCGGAAACGTTGCATAATCACGCAGAGCTCGTTGCTGTTTTAAAAGCGATGGGAGAAACTTATATTGAAAATCCTGCTAGAAAATTAAGTAAAAAATGGAAACCTGCGACTGAGGCTGTATTAGATATTTACTTGGGAAAAAACGTGACAAATTTTAGTTTTGAAGGAAAACAATATACTCCTCAAAGTTTTGCAAAAGCTATGAAAATAGATCCCACAGATTATATAACCGTAACTTCATTTACTCATGCGCCATTTTATCGTCCTTTTATCTTAAATATACCAGATAACTGGAGTTACGGCAGTATGTATAATGTCCCTCTCAATGAGATGATTACTACAATTGATAACGCATTATCAAAAGGATTTACTGTAGAGTTAGACTGCGATGTTAGTGAAAAAACCTTCTCATCAAAAAATGGAGTTGCGGTTATTCCTGCTTCGGAAATGAATAACACCCAAGCCTTAACTTCAATTTATCCAGAGCGAAATGTAACACAAGAATATCGACAAGATGAGTTTGAAAATTTTACAACTACCGATGATCATTTAATGCATATTACAGGAAAATTGCTTGACCAAAAAGGTAACACATACTATAAAGTGAAAAACAGTTGGGGAACTGACGAGTCAAAAAACGCAAACGGCGGTTACGTTTATTTTAGTGAAGCATATATGAAGTTAAAAGCAATTAGTATTACATTACATAAAGATGCGGTACCAAAAGCTACAGCTAAAAAATTAGCATTGTAATTTTAAAGTATGAACTCAAAGGTTGAAGCTTATATTAAAAAAAGCGACAAGTGGCAAGCTGAGTTAAAAGCCTTGAGAAGCATTGTGCTTGATTGCAATTTAACCGAAGATTTTAAATGGCGAAATCCATGCTATACTTTAAATTACAAGAATATAATTATCCTTGGAAGATTAAAAGAAGCTTGCACACTAAGCTTTTTCAAGGGTATGCTTTTAAAGGATACTGAAAAAATTTTAAACTCTGCAGGTCCTAACTCACGTTCAGCAAAAATAATCTCATTTAAAAATCTTGAAGAAATTTTCGAATTAGAATCCACACTTAAAAACTACATTTTAGAGGCAATTAAAATTGAAAAAAAAGGACTAAAAATCGATTTAAAAAAGGATGACAAACTTGATTATCATGAAGAATTAAAAATAGCTTTTAAAGAAAACCCACTTTTAGAATCGGCATTCCTAAATTTAACTCCAGGTCGCCAAAGAGGTTATATTTTATATTTTGAAAGTGCAAAACAATCTAAAACCCGCACTGCAAGAATAAATAAATACGAGCAACGCATTATAGATGGCAAAGGTTTTCATGATTGTGTTTGTGGCCTTTCTAAAAAAATGCCTAGTTGCGACGGCTCTCATAAATATATTAAGAGTTAACATTTGGCTTAAATTTTGATACCTTTGTGATGATGAAAAAATTACTCTTTTTAGGTTTATTACTCCCATTAATGGCATGGTCTCAAAATGATTTTGAAACGCGTTACTTTACCATTGATGCTGAGTCACTCCCAGAAATTCCCGAAGTAGCATTCATCCCAAAAAAACAACAATTAGAAAATACAGGGACGCTAACATTAGAAAAAACACCAACGTTTAATAGTGTTTTAGATGCCTACAAAATTAGTACTGACAATTACTGGCAACCTGTGGACATGACTGTTGCTCTAGGTGGTTCTACAGTTAATTACAGTGATCCATCTCTTCGATTAAAAAAATTGCAGGAAAAACAATTTGGTTTCACAATTACAGGTAATGGGGGAAGGAGTTCCTTTGAGTTTTCAGACGGTCAAACTACTGTTCGTAATAATGTTTATCAAGAACAGAGACCATTTTATATTCATCAAAACAATCAGCCACGCTATTACCGTAATCCCTTCTATTTTCAAGAAGTTACACCTATTAGAAATTAGCTAAAAGTATCTCAATTTTAATATTTCAGCATAGCATTACTTATATCTCCAACTCGTCAAATCTGCTCCTTTGGGAGCACTTTCTTCAATTCGCTTCATAATTTTTGGTAAATACATACTATTATAACGCAATCTTGTAATATGGTTGGGCTGTGTAGGATCACCATTCCAGCAATGCTCTGCTCTATCACCGTAAGCAACTTCACCTTCATAATACGGTTCAGAAGTATTTTCTAAGAAATCCTCCATTAAATAAACAGCGTTATTCAAATAATAATTATCCATATCGCCACAGTAAATATGGATTTTTCCTTTCAATTTTTCTCCTAGCTTACTCCAGTCTCTTTCAAGAATATAACGCAAATCATAATTCTCTTTCCAATGGTTTGCTACCTCTTTGTTGATATCTCCAGTATATTTATCCCAAATGCGTTGTGGATAACCATCGTTACCTAAAGGTGAATAGGTAGCCTCCCAAATATCCCATTGTTGCCCCGAACGTGACTTATCTCCTAAAACTAATTCTAAGTGATTTGCTCTTCTTAAAGTAGTATAAACCTGACCTAGGTAATCTCTTTTTCCAGGAACTTCTATTGCGTTAAAATCACTATCATAATAATATGCATTTTCATCCTCATAAATATTTGTCAAACAATAGGCTCTAAAATCTATGGGATCTGGACATGCAGCAAAACAGCCATTGTATTCATCAGGATATTTAACTTGTACCGCAAGAGACTCCCAGCCTCCTGTTGAACCACCGTATAAAAATCTTGACCACCCCTCGCCTATTCCTCTAAATTTTTCTTCAATAAACGGTATTAATTCATATGTAATAGCATCGCCATAAGGTCCTTGTGCCGCAGAGTTGACAGCATAACTATCATCATAATAGGGCGTAGGATGCTGTATTTCAATTATCAGCATTCTAGGAAAGTCTGGCTCATTCCATCGTTGATAAAAATCGTATGCCTCTTGTTCTACAATTTTATTATACCCATCTACTTTGAAACGGTCTGAATATTCAGATTCCATATTTGGGTCCAATGGTTCAGTTCTCCAATCACCAAAATCACTTGGAAAATGTCCTTGAAAAACCATTAATGGATACTTTGCTTCTGGATGCTTGTCAAAATCCTTCGGCAATAAAACGTGAGCGCCTAGGTAAGTATCTTTTCCGTAGAACTTAGAAAGCATATCACTTTTCATCTTAATGTGTTTAACCCACTCCGTATCCTTTGGCTCCTCAATAGGCGGAATAACTTTATCAATAGTAATGTTTATTTCTGAAACGTTACTAGCATCAAAACTTAGTTGTACAGGTTCATTATACATATTTCCTGGAGATTTATTCCACTGCTGTCCTTCGCCATTGTCCATAGGTAATTTAACCGTATGTCCCGTTGACAAATTAAAAGTCTCATAGGTGTGTAATAATGCTTGAACGTAATAGTCTCCTTTTGGAACTTTAGAAAGGCTATCAAATGGAAAACCAAAATCTTCGTTTGTAAAAGTTACAGTGCCGCCTGGTTTTAAACCTTCTACATTTTTACCAAAAATCAACTGTGTTTTGAGTCCGTCGTTTATTTGAAATCTTGGTTCGGCTTCGTTATTATTCGATAACATTAATAACATTCGGCCGTCAAAACTTTCGCTATCAAAATCTTCGCTAAGTGTAATGGTTACTCGAGGGTCTGTCGTTTTTTGCTTTTCGGAACAAGAAATAAATAATAATTGAAAAATAAATAGCGAGGCAATGGAGAATAGTGTCGTTTTCATAGATGGTGTAGTTTCCTATAAAAATACAACTATGAAGCGATTTTTCAATCACTAAAATAGTAATGATTGCAAATTACTCGTCTGCTAATAAAGAAATACCATCTTCTTTAATGGTAATTTGTTTATCCTTATATAGTGTTCCAATTGCTCTCTTGAAACTCTTTTTACTCATACCAAGCTCATTTTTTATATCATCTGGCGCACTTTTATCATGCAGAGGTAAGAATCCGCCAGCAGCTTTAAGTTCATCAAGAATGAAATTTGCATTAGGTTCAATACTACGATATCCAGGAGCTTGCAATACAACATCAATTTTTTTATCATCACGTACGCGCTTGATAAAAGCCTTCATTCTATCACCCGTTCTAATATCTTCAAAAATTTCATCTACAAAAATAAGTCCTTTGTGAATTCCGTTTATTATAACATTTGCTCCAAGGTCTGTCAAATGTGTTACAAGAATATCTACTTCATCAAATTTTTCTAGCGTTACATTATCGTTATTTAAAAACTTATTTGTTTTACTAGAGCCCACGAGTCTATCCGTTTTTTCATCTAATGAAAGGTGTATAATATACCAATTGCCTACTTTCATAGGGCGTGCTTGTTCTTTAAATGGTACAAAAAGTTGTTTTTGTACTCCCCAATCCATAAAAGCTCCATATTGATTAACATCACTACAATGTAAATAACCAAAATTATTCAACGTCACATACGGCGTCAACGTAGTTGCTACGGGACGTTCCTCATAATCAAGATATACAAAAACCTCCAGCATATCTCCTATTTCAAATTGCTCAGGTTTGTAACGGTGTGGCAACAATACCACATTTTCCTCATCATCACCAAGGTACAATCCTGGTTCTGTCTCTCTTAAAATTTCTAATGTATTATAGACACCTAAATTAATCATAGTCGTTCCCTAAAAGGGCATTTTTAAATAAGACTACAAAGGTAGCGTTTAACTACCAAAATATTAAATATTGGATAGATGATTGTTTTTGAAAAATTAATTTATGTTTTGATTGAAATAATATTTTCTTCGGAAATTTGAGCTACATAAAAATTGAAGTGTATTCATTGCTCTTCTCTTAAAACAAAACCCCCGCTACAGTATATTGTAACGGGGGTTGTCGTTTTATAGATATTGCTTAAAGCCTTTTATCTCTTTAAGGTAAAATGTCCTTTTATTTCTTTTCTTACTTCTTGTTCTGTGTACTCTACTCTAAACCAGTAGTCACTCGATGGTAACATATTACCATTGTACGTACCGTCCCATCCTGGGGTA
>NZ_BKCF01000007.1 GCF_009014635.1 Patiriisocius marinistellae
AAAAGGCTTTAAGCAATATCTATAAAACGACAACCCCCGTTACAATATACTGTAGCGGGGGTTTTGTTTTAAGAGAAGAGCAATGAATACACTTCAATTTTTATGTAGCTCAAATTTCCGAAGAAAAATATAGGTAATTTATGTTGTTTGTTATTTTAAATAGCTTATTCGAAATTAATTTGCAATGATTAAGTAGCGACTTAAAAAGTTTTGGATGTTAAATTTAAGGGTGATTTAGTTCAAAAAATAAGGTTTGAATTTTCGATTGAAAATCCAAACCTTTAATTGATTCAGTCTTTAATTTTAATAAATAGTTATTGCTTTAAAGTGGTATATTTCGGAATAAAAAAACAATTTAAAATTTAAAGCCAAATGTTAATGCAGCATTACTGTAAATTGTATTGACTTTTATGGGAGTTGTTAATCCAGAAACACTTTCTAATTTGTCTTGTTCAGCTCTTGCGTAGGAAGCGTCAATGTTGTAACGACCCCAATTATAACCAAGTCCTAGTGAAAAACCGCTTAAACTACTCATAATGTCTTCATTAGCGTATGGGCTTTCTTCATATCTAAATCCACCTCGAAGACTAAAGTTTTTGACTCTATATTCACCACCTATTTTAATGGTTGAAGCTCCTTGAAGGTTGTTGTTTATTTGGGTATTTTGATTATTAAAAACGTTATCGTTAAATTCAGTGTCAAATTCTATATTTCCGTAGTCTTTGTAGGAGTAATCGATGCTAATAAGTCCTTTGTTTGAGAAAACATATCCAGCACTTGCTGATAAATTACCGGGGGTTCTTAGGTAATAGTCTTCAAAAATATTAATTATATTTGGATCGACTATAGTTAAAATATTTTCATTGTCTTCGAGTCTCGTTGAGCTAAGCCGTTGACTTGTTTCTTCGGAAATTTGATACCATGTAGGAGTATCGAATGTAAGACCAACTCTTAGGTTGTTAAATTTTCCAATAGCTCCAATTTGAGCTGAAAATCCTGATCCTAATACAGATAAATTATTTTCAAAACCTATGCGACTAATTGTGCTCCCTGTGTTAGAATTGCGTTCTCTAATTAGTGTGCTCTGATCATAGTCGATAACATGTGAATTAAGGTTAATACCAAAATAAAAATTATCTGTAAACTGAGTAGATAGATTGATTGTTAGTTTGCTGTTAACACCTTCAGAAAGAAATAAATATTCTTGTTGAACTGGTCCATTAGCAACATTTGATGAGTATGCTGTATTGTTTGAGTTTGTTGGATTAACAGGATCAAAAATAAAACCTTGATATCCAAGAAAAGCATTTTGTGCAGTGGTTCCTTCTGTGTTTCCTAAAAATGAATAAAGGCTTGAGATTGTTTCGTTGTTTTGTAATTCTAATAAATCTAACGAAACTCCATTTGCTTGATTTACAAAAAAGTTAGCAAGTGAGTTATTTCCTGTGCCATTTACAAAAATTTCATTATCATAATTCTTAGCTGCATTATAATTTAATCCAATAGTAAATTTTTTCCAATCAGATTCTTCGTTTCTATTTTTTATAACAAAGACTGCACCTGCTTGACCAAGATTGCCATCAGTCTCTACTGATTTTTGATTATTATTTAAAAAAGTGGTTGAATTTTCTTTATCATTCAATGCTAAAGTTGCCGCACCTTCAGATTTTAAAAACACAGAACTTCCAGCAGGGTTAGTGCTAATTGCACTAATGTCACCACCTAAAGCGCCAAATGCACCACTCATAGCTTGATACCTTGCTGTTCCAAAAATGCCATCTTGCGAATACCTAAGTGCATCATTTATATCTTGAGCGTTCATGAGGGTCATAGCAAATACCATCATGAATGAGAATAAAATTCTTTTCATAATTTATTTTTTAAAATAACTAATTAAATAAAGTTTAATTTCCTCTTCCGCCACCTCTACGACTACCGCCACTTCTTGACGTGCCGCTTGAGCGACTACTTCCACTTCTTGAACTTCTAGTTGATGAAGATCTTGTTGGTGATGAAGAACGTGAAGTATTTACTCTTGATCTTGAGGAACTACTTCTTCTAGACTGAACTGTAGGTCTCGTGCTTCTAGTAGTAGTATTTGGTCTATACGTACGTGTATTTCTTGATCTAGTTGATGATGCATTAGGACGAGTTCTAGAACTTTGGCTATTAGGTCGATATGTTGAAGTTCTTGAGCTTCTAGAAACATTGTTGTTTCTACTCTCTCTAGAAAATCTTGCGTTAGTTGTGTTTCTTCTTCCCCTTTCTGCCATATCTCTATTACTTCTTATCCCGTTATAATTTCGGGTGCTGTTTACTGTACGTCCGTTGTAATAATCTGAACTTCTTCTTCCTCTGGTGTAAGCATAACCATTGTATGCATTCCCGTAGTAAGGATTGTAATAATTGTTGTAATAACCTCCATTATAAATTGGGTATCCATAGCCGTAATATCCATAATAAGGGTATCCCCAGCCAAATCCAATACCATAGTAGGGACCACGCCAGTAACTTGAGTACCCCCATCCTGAACCATACCACCAGTAAGGCCTATTCCAGTAACCTCCATAATAACCGCTATTGTTATAAACATTAACAACAACTTCTCCCGAGTTTTCTCCCCAAGAAGCATAATCTTCATTATCAACTTCTTCAATAATAATTTCTCCCTCTTTATTTATTGATTCGGTAGTGTGATAAGCATCTATATCTGTGAATATTGCACCTTCGTCAGGCAAATCTTCATAAGAATCTGTTTTTGAGTTAAAATATTGTTTATAGTAAGAATCTTTTGATGTATTATCATCAGATTTGCTAGAAAATTGATTGTCGCTATTATAAATACCATCGTTAGCATTATAATCGCTATCTTGATGTGTTCCGCAGGATACAAAAAGTAGAGCGGATAACCCTATCGCAAATGAGGGGGTTGTTTTCTTTAGAATGGATAAAATGAGTTGCATAACGGTGCTGTTTTAATTGTTGAAACGTATAAAAATAATTAGTTTTGTCGAAACATACTAACATATAAATAGGTCGCAACATTTGTGCCAAACTTACAGCTTATGGCGAAGAACTTAACAAGTAGAGAAGATGATTATTCTAAATGGTACAATGAACTTGTCATAAAAGCTGACCTTGCAGAAAACAGTGGGGTTAGAGGGTGTATGGTGATAAAACCATATGGGTATGCAATATGGGAAATGATGCAAGCTGAATTGGACCGAAAATTTAAGGAGACTGGTCACCAAAATGCATATTTTCCACTTTTTATTCCAAAATCTTATTTTAGTAAAGAAGCTAGTCACGTTGATGGATTTGCAAAAGAATGTGCTGTTGTAACACATTACAGATTAAAAACGGCAGATGATGGGAGTGTAATAGTGGATGAAGATGCTAAGCTTGAAGAAGAGCTAATTGTTCGTCCAACTTCTGAAACTATTATTTGGGATACTTATAGAAAATGGATTCAGTCTTATAGGGATTTACCTTTGTTAATTAATCAATGGGCAAATGTAGTACGTTGGGAAATGCGTACGCGCTTATTTTTAAGAACAGCGGAGTTTCTTTGGCAAGAAGGACATACAGCTCATGCTACTGAAAAGGAGGCAATAGCTGAAGCAGAACAGATGATGAATGTTTATGCTGAATTTGTAGAAACTCATATGGCAGTGCCTGTTGTAAAAGGATTAAAAACCGAAAGCGAGCGTTTTGCGGGTGCTTTGGAAACATATTGTATTGAAGCGTTAATGCAAGACGGAAAAGCATTACAGGCAGGTACATCGCATTTTTTAGGACAGAATTTTGCTAAAGCTTTTGATGTAAAATTTGCTTCAAAAGAAGGAAAACAAGAACATGTGTGGGCGACATCTTGGGGTGTGTCTACACGATTAATGGGGGCGCTTATTATGACTCATAGTGATGATAACGGTCTTGTATTACCGCCTAAGCTTGCTCCACATCAAGTTGTAATTGTACCTATTTACAGAGGCGAAGAGCAATTAGAGCAAATTAGTGAAGTTGCAAATGGTTTAATGAAAGACCTGCGTGCAAAAGGACTAAGAGTAAAATATGATAACAGAGATACTCAAAAGCCGGGCTGGAAATTTAATCAATACGAGCTACAGGGTGTACCTGTAAGAATAGCTATTGGGCCTAGAGATATAGAAAATGGAACTTTTGAAGTAGCTAGGAGGGATACATTGAGTAAAGAAGTTATGCCTAAAGAGGCAATTGTGGAGAATATCACAGCTCTAATGGATGAAATTCAAAATAATTTATTTGATAAGGCTATTAACCATAGAAAAGAAAATACTACAACTGTAGAGACCTACGATGAGTTTAAAAAGGTAATTAAAGGAAAAGGGGGCTTTGTGCTTGCTCATTGGGATGGTACCACTGAGACAGAGGACAGAATTAAAAATGAGACTAAAGCAACGATAAGATGTATTCCTTTAGATGGGGACAATGAGTCAGGAACCTGTATTTTTACAGGAAAACCATCTGCAAGAAAAGTGCTTTTTGCAAAAGCTTATTAATTTTTTTTAAAAAAAAGTTATTTTGAGTTTGGAGCATTCAAAAAAGACTGTATCTTTGCAACCGCAAATAGCAAAAACTGGTCCGTTCGTCTAGGGGTTAGGACGCATGGTTTTCATCCATGTAACAGGGGTTCGATTCCCCTACGGACTACAAATTAAAGTAAACAAAATAAAATTATGGCGAATCATAAGTCAGCATTAAAGAGAATTAGAAGTAACGAAACAAAACGTTTACGTAATCGTTACCAGCACAAGACTGCTCGTAATGCAATGAAGCGTTTTCAAGAATTAGAAGACAAGAAAGAAGCAGAAAAAATGTTAGGTTCTGTAGAGTCTATGATTGACAGACTTGCTAAGAAAAACATTATTCATAGCAATAAAGCTGCTAACTTAAAGTCAAATATGGCTAAACATGTAGCTGCGCTATAAGTTATTGTTGTTTAAAAAAAAAACGCTTCTAGGAAACTAGAAGCGTTTTTTTTATATAATAATATGTAATTAGTGTTGAAGTAGCTTTAGTAAATTAGGTGATATTAAATAGGGAGAGAAAATTAATAAATAGTTCTCTAGATTTTAATTTTAATTACTGAGGCACAAGTGCACTGTAATCTCCTTGGTTTCTCGCAATATCTCTTACAATTGATGAAGATATATAAGAGTATTCTGGACTAGCGATTAAAAACAAACTATCCACGCCATTCACTTTTTCATTTGCTTGAGCAATAGTTTGCTCATAGGTAAAATCTGTTGGATTTCTTAATCCTCTTAAAATAAACTGTGCATTTTGCTCCTTACAGAAATTTGCTGTTAAACCCTCATAAGTTGCAACTCTGATTTTTGATTGCCCTTTAAAAGCATTTGTAATAAATTTCATTCGTTCCTCAAGTGAAAACATATGTTTTTTTGAAGCATTTGTTCCAATTGCAACAATAATTTCATCAAATAGGGGCAATGCTCTTTTAATAATATCAACGTGTCCTAAGGTAATAGGATCAAATGAACCCGGGAATACAGCTTTTTTCATAGTCTAAATGTAATTATTTTTTTGCCAAGGCATTTTCAATTAGCATACCAAAGAAGTCTTGTAGTGAAATACCTGCATCAGCGGTTTGTTTGGGGATAATACTTTCTTTTGAAAGTCCAGGGGTTGTATTGGTTTCAATAAAATATGGAATTCCGTTTTGAATAATAAATTCGCTTCTTGTAACTCCTTTCATATTTAAAATTTTATAAATCTTTAAGGCTTCATTCTTTACATTTTTTGTTTCGGAAGCCGAAATTCTTGCGGGAGTAATTTCTTGCGATTTGCCTAGATATTTTGCTTCGTAATCAAAAAACTCATTTTCAGAAACTATTTCTGTGGGGTTTAAAACATTTAAGCCTTCTGGGCTTTCATAAACTCCTATAGAAACCTCTGTGCCTACTAGAGCACTTTCTATAATAATCTCTGTGTCTTCTTTAAATGCATTTTCTATTGCCGGTAATAAGGCTTCAGTTGTGTTAATTTTTGAAATACCAAAACTAGAACCAGCTCTGTTGGGTTTAACAAAACAAGGTAATCCTACTTTTGCTATGATAATTTCTGGGTCTATCGCGTCACCTTTATTAATATAAAAAGAAGTTGCGCAATGAACCCCAAAATTCTTTAAAACAGATAGGCAGTCTCGTTTGTTAAAGCTTAAGGCAGCTTGATAAAATCCTGTACTCGTTTGTGGAATGTTCAATATTTCAAGATATGCCGCAAGGTATCCATCTTCGCCAGGTGTACCGTGAATGGTATTAAATACAACATGTGGAATGATGGTCTCATTTCCGAAGGTAAAGCCAAATGTACTTTTATCTATTAAAACATGTTCGCCGTTAGGCAATACACATTTCCAGTTATTTTTTAAAATATGGTAGTGATATATGTTGTATTTATTCTTGTCAAGTGACTCTGCTACGACGTTACCACTTTTTAGCGAAATTTCAAACTCGCTAGAATAGCCGCCCATGGCAATCGCTATATTTTTTTTACTCATAACAATTTGCGTATTATTTCGTTTTAACACTGTCTTTCTTCGGAAATTTTAAACTACAAAAATATTCTATAAAGGTAGAAAGATACTAACTTTAGGTTTCATATTTTTGCATCTTAATCCTTTACTATGTCTTTTTTTAAATTTTTGTTTACCAAAGCATTTTTGAAGCAGTTACTCTACGCATTAGTTGTTTTAATTGCCTTGACATTTTTGCTTTTATGGTGGTTAAAATTCACTACAAATCATGGGCAGTCTATTGAAGTTCCTAACTTGTCAAAAATGACGCTGGATAAAGTTGAAGAGGTGCTAGATGATTCTGATTTACGTTATGAAATCATGGACTCTGCTAATTATAATCCAGATTTTCCACGCTACTCGGTAATTGAGCAGGTGCCAAAGGCTGGTCATCTAGTTAAAGAAAATAGAAAGATTTATTTAGCTTTAAATCCATCGGGTTATGCTAAAATAGGTATCCCACAGGTTAAGGGGAAGACGTTGCGCCAAGCAGAGCCTACATTGTTGGCAATGGGGTTTAAAATTGGTAAAATTTCAAAACGTCCACACATTAGCGACCAGGTTTTAGAGTTGCGTCACAATGGTTCAAAAATTGAAGTTGGAGATGCGATTGAGAAAACATCAGAAATAGATATCATCGTAGGTGATGGTTCATTGAATAGAGTGCAGGAAGATGAAAATATTGATGAAAATTAAAAAATGATAGAAGAAACTCAAGGGCCAGAAAACCAAGATACGGGGAATGATGATTTGTATGAGCATTTTAAGTTTGTAGCAGATAAGGGGCAGCAGCCGCTACGCATTGATAAATATTTAATGAATAAAGTAGAGAATGCTACCCGTAATCGCATTCAAAAAGCTGCAAAAGATGGTAATATTCATGTTAATGATGTTGCTGTAAAATCTAGTTATAAAGTAAAAGCTAATGATGTAATTAAAGTGCTTTTTGAACATCCACCTTATGAGTTGTTGTTAACACCTCAAGACATACCAATTGATATTGTATATGAAGATGATGATGTAC
This sequence comes from Patiriisocius marinistellae, assembly GCF_009014635.1. GTDB lineage: Bacteria > Bacteroidota > Bacteroidia > Flavobacteriales > Flavobacteriaceae > Patiriisocius > Patiriisocius marinistellae. The sequence goes on from NZ_BKCF01000007.1 coordinate 7,599, forward strand.
TTGTTGTAAATAAGGAGCCGGGAATGGTTGTGCATCCAGGACATGGAAATTATAGCGGAACTCTTATCAACGCATTAGTATACCATTTTGACAATTTACCTAACAATAGCAGCAATCGCCCAGGATTAGTTCATCGTATAGATAAAGATACAAGTGGTTTACTTGTGGTAGCTAAGACAGAAGCAGCAATGACTCACTTATCAAAACAGTTTTTTAATAAAACTACAGAGCGAGAATATGTTGCATTGGTTTGGGGTGCGGTAGCAGAAGAGGAAGGTACGATAGAAGGTAATATAGGGCGTCATCCTAAAAATAGATTACAAAATACAGTGTATCTTGATGATGAAGATCTAGAACGTAGCAAACCTGCTATAACACATTATAAAGTATTAGAACAACTAGGTTATGTTACGTTAGTTTCTTGTAGATTAGAAACAGGCCGAACACATCAAATACGTGTTCACATGAAGCACATAGGTCACACACTTTTTAATGATGAACGTTATGGGGGTGAACGTATATTAAAAGGAACTACGTTTTCAAAGTACAAACAGTTTGTAGATAATTGTTTTAAAGTATTACCGCGACAAGCACTACATGCACGTACCTTAGGATTTGTGCATCCCACTACAGGAAAGACACTGCGTTTTGAAAGTAAAATTCCAGATGATATAGAACAATGCCTCGAAAAATGGCGAAATTATTCCAAGAATAGTGTAGAATAAAAAATCCCGAAGTGATGAGCTTCGGGATTTTTTTGTGGTGTTTAATAGTTGTCTATTTTTTAATCCATTTTGCGGTATATGAAGATGAGCCATTCTCTACGGTAATAAAATAAATTCCGTTTGTGAATGCATTAAATTCATATTCTAATGGATTGTTTTTTTGAATGTTTGCAGTTTCAGTAAATAATAATTTACCACTAATGCTATGTACTTTTATTGCTGCATTATTGATGTCAAAAGGTACTGAAAGTTGAACAACACCTGTTGAAGGGTTAGGGGCAATAGTAAGGTTAGAGTTAATATCATTCTCAGAAATCCCTAAAAGTGCTTCGTGTAATAAACCGTCACGCAAATTACTTCCTTTGTAACCATTGCTTAAAATCTTACTCTCATCATAAGGAATGTTTAAGTTAAATGTATTAACAAATGTTGAGTCTACTGTTACACCAAAATTAAGTTTGTAAGAATTAGCCGTTAAATCCATCATTCCATCATTATCAACGTCCCCAAGAACTGCTCCATTAAGAAATGTAAACCCAGGAGTGCGTAGAGGGAATCCGTCAATTTCACCACTTCCATCAACTGAGTATGCATGAAGAAACCCCATGCCATCAGCATCTGTTATTACGCTTGAAAATATAACTTCAGGCACATCGTCTTCATTGATGTCTGCTATAGTAATTACACCTTCATTTCCACCATAATTCTCAACTGGAAAATTGGCTAAGTTTGAAGCATCTGGTGCTTGTCCATAGATAGTGGGTAATGGAGTTCCATCATTACTAGTGTTCCTATTTCCGAAGAATAACTCAAACGTTCCATCATCTTCTAAGTCAACTACAGTAGGAGTAGAGTAAGTCCATTCGTCAATAACAATTGGCCATCCGGGAGCATATGTTGCATCAGAATTTAATACATAAAAGCCAGGAGAGTCTCCATGATTAGCACCAATGATTTCAAGTGTTTCATTTCCGTCAAGGTCAACTAGCATAGGTGATTGGTATGAATATCTTTTTGTTGCATCAACTAATGGAAAACCAGGTAAGATAGCTCCGCTACTGTCAAAAGCATACATGCCCGCTGAGGATGCTGCAATAACGACATCCATATCTCCATCATTGTCAATGTCTCCTATTGATGGTGTAAATGCAGGTGTTGCAGGAAGCGAAACAGGCCAACCTGCATTAATCTCGTTTCCATCAATATTTAATGCGTGTACAAATCCTTGTGTTGAACCAAAACGTTCTCCGGTTACAATGTCTAACGTTCCATCTCCATCAACATCTGCGATAGCTGGCGCGTTAATCATCCATTTATCATTAAAATTTACAGGCCATCCAGGAAGTGGCTCCCCAGTATTATCCATTACATATACACGACCTACGGTTGTGGGATATCCAGTGTTAAAAATAATTTCTGGAGTTCCATCATCGTCTAAATCTGCAATACTTGGTGGTAATAAAATGGGCCCTTCAACTGGTTTTTCAAAAAAGATTGTACCATCTCCATTTAAAGCAAATAGCGTAGTATCAATACCGTATAAAATTTCGTCCACTCCGTCGCCGTTTAAATCTGCAAGCGTAACACCTCTAGAGTTTTTAATTCCTTGGTTTGCTGGTTTACCAAAAGAGAATAATAAGTCTGCAGCAACTCTATTTTTTTCTTGTGCTGGCAAAACAATATCAGTTGTAGTAATAGTGCCATCTTCAAGTAAAGTAGCTCTTTTACCCATTCTCTCTTGAGCGACTAACGGAAATATTGAAAGAATTGCACCAAAAGAAATTAGTAGTTTTTTAATTTTCATAATAGGAAGTTTAAATGTTTTTGCTAAAATTCTTAAATTTATCTTAACAGAAGTGTTAGATATCTGTTAAATTATGAGTTTTGTTTTATTGATGATGGTAGTAATTTTTGTTGTCGTAGATTCAGTTTTCTTTATAATTAGATAAATTACCTCGATATAAATTTTTGGTTACTTTCAAATTGTGACAGTATCTTTACTTACATAAATTGATGGTTTTTTTCTTCGGAAATTTTAATAAATCAATAGCTTTTATTCAATAAAAGAGTGTGAAAAGGTGTTATATTTCCGAAGCATTTGAAATATATTTAATAAGGAACATTCCAAAACAGAAAAATGAAAATAGTAGTATCACCAGCTAAGTCATTAGATTACGAAAGTAAATTGCCTACAACAAGAGGCACTCAGCCTAAATTTTTAGAACAAGCTGAAAAGCTTAATGCAAAGCTTGAAAGAAAATCAAAAAAAGCTGTGGGTGAGTTGATGCATATTAGTGATAAACTTGCTGAGTTAAATTATCAACGCTATAAGGATTTCAATGTGCCTTTTACTAAAAGTAATGCTAGGCCAGCTGCATTTGCATTTGCAGGTGATGTTTACACGGGACTCGATGCATATACTATTAAGGAAGAAAAAATTGACACCTTGCAAAATACGCTCCGTATTCTTAGCGGAATGTATGGAGTGCTTAGACCATTAGATTTAATGCAACCCTACCGTCTTGAAATGGGCACAAACTTGAGTATTAATAGAAAGAAAAATCTTTATGAGTTTTGGGGTGATAAAGTCACTGAGAGCTTAAATGAAGAATTAGAAGAAGACGAACTTTTTGTAAACCTAGCAAGTCAAGAATATTTTAAAGTGATAAACCCTAAACTTCTTAAAAATCAAGTTATTTCACCTGTCTTTAAAGATTTTAAAAATGGGAAACTTAAAATTATTTCATTTTTTGCTAAAAAAGCAAGAGGGAGTATGGCTCGTTATATCATAGATACAAATGCAAAAACACTAGAGGATATTAAAGGCTTTGATTATGATGAGTATCGTTACAGTGAGGAATACACAGAGAGTCCAAATGCGCCTGTTTTTATAAGATAATTATCTTTCATCATAAACATCCATATCCGCCATTTATTAATGAGGCTGCTACAAAATTAATTGTAGGTACGTTGCCTCCTCCACGATTTACGACAGGGGATTTAAAAGAACGTGATGTCAATTTTTGCTACGGAAGTCGAGACGGTCAATTATGGCCTATACTTGATGCTATTTTTAATTTGGATTTAAAATTTGAAACTACGCAATATGCCATTGACCAGCGTAAGGATTTTTTACTCAGAGAAAATATTGGTATTTGTGACATTGTAGCGTCTGCAATGCGAGAAAAAATTGACGCCAGTGATGTAGGAATGCAGGATGTTGAATTTAGGGATGTAGTTTCTGTTCTTCGGAAATTTCCAAAGATTGACACTTTGTTATTTACTGGGGGCAATAGTAAAAATGGACCAGAATATTTTTTTAGAAGACATTTAAAATTATATAATCTAAAACTAGAGCTTGTTGATAATAAGGTGCCACGAATTCATCAATTTAAACTTCCAGATTCAAATAGAGTTATTAAAACGGTTTCATTAACGGCACCTTCGGGAGCTGCAAATAGAGCTGTGGGTAGTTTGCTTGCTTATAAAGAAATGAAACAAAAATTTCCGAAGAAAAACACAATAGATTTCCGAATTGAACAATATCGACCTTTCTTTTTGGTCTGATTGTTATGTTATTGTAAACTTTCATCGATAATATTCAATGAGTTTATTAGAAAGGTTTAAATATTCTTAGTTTTGTTTTTATAATTTAAAAATATAATTATGAGACAAATTTTTACACTACTATTATTATGTGCATTTACGGTTTCCTTTGGGCAAGTCCTCAATGAAACATTTGATGATGCAACTGGATTTACAACATCTTCAGGTTTTTTTTCTGACGGAAATGGTGATTACCTTGGTATTGCTGGAGGAGTTGATGATTATGGTACAGGGACTGTTCCTAGTGCTTTAAAAGCATATACAGGATTTACAGGAGGTTTTTTAACAGGAATGGACCTTGATGGTGAAGGTGCTACTTTGCCTATTACTGTTCAGTGGACGGGACTTGATATAGCAGGATTAACAGATTTAAATTTTTCAGGTGCATTTGCTGAGTTTTTTGATTCCCCTGGAGATATTGACGAGGCAGATTTTATTTTATTTGAATATCAAATTGATGGTGGCGGTTATCAAAATCTTATATCATTTGTAGGAGCAGACTTTTCAAGTGGAACAAATAATGGTTTTTTTAGAGAAGATACTAATTTTGATGGTACAGGTGATGGTGGATTAATGGGTGATGCTGCAGCTACATTTTTAAAAACGATGACAGGAACTGGCTCATTGCTTGATGTAAGAGTGAGTATTAATTTAAATTCTGGTGATGAGGATTTTGCTATGGATGATATTGTTATTACAGGAACATCATCAATAGATACAACACCTCCAGTTATAACCTGTCCTACTAATATAATGATGGATAATGATGCAGGTCTCTGTGATGCAATTGTATCATTTATGGATGCAACAGCAACAGATGATACTGATCCTAATCCAACAGTAACTCAAACTGCAGGACCTGCTAGTGGAAGTACTTTTTCATTAGGTGATACAGATATTACGTTCACGGCAACAGATGCGGCAGGAAACATGAGTATGTGTACATTTACTGTAACTGTACTAGATGCTGAGGCACCAGTTGTTGTATGTGCAGCAAATATAAATGTTGATAATGAAGCAGGACTTTGTGGAGCTGTGGTTACTTATGATCCAATTATTTTTTCTGACAATTGTCCAGAGCCTACCATAACTGAAACAACAATAACAACGGGCTTTTTAGGTGGAAATGGATTTCATGGAAATATGTTTGATATAAATGCATTAAATAATATTACAATAAAATCTTTTGATGTAAACTTAACTTCAGCAAGTGGAGATTTTGAGGTATATTTTAAAACAGGATCTTATGCAGGGTCTGAACAAAATCCAGGAGACTGGACGTTAGTGGGTTCTGTTGCTGGTGTTACTTCTAATGGTCCAGATGTCGCAACGCCTCTTGATCTAGATTTAATGGTATCTCTTGAAGCTGGAATGACGTATGCATTTTATGTAACAAGTACCGGTGCAGACGTAAGCTATACAAATGGTGTGACGGAAGGTGCGGTATTAGTTTCTAATACAGATTTAGAAGTGTTAGAAGGTAGAGGTAATGAATATCCTTTTTTAGATAATTTCTCACCACGAAATTTTAATGGAAATATAATTTATACTACAGGAGGTTTTGGAGTTGCTCTAACATCTGGTTTGCCAAGTGGTTCTGAGTTTCCTGTAGGAACAACAACAGTTACTTATGAAGTTACTGATGCTGTAGGAAATGTAGGTTCATGCTCATTTGACGTTACAGTAAATGATGTAGAAGATCCTGTTGTTACATGTCCTGTAGAGCAAATGGTAGATGGAGATGCTAATGATATGTATGAAATTCCTAACTATGATGATAACGGTTTAGTGGTTGTTACTGATAATTGCCAAGGCTCAACAATATCACAAACTCCTGCTGCAGGAACTATGGTAGGTCTAGGAACAACGCAAGTTATAATTACTGCGACAGATGCAGCTGGGAATGTTGTTACGTGTAATTTTGATGTTATAGTTAACGAGCTTTTAGGAATAGGAACAAATAGCTTATCCAATGTGTCAATGTATCCTAATCCATCTTCGGGTATTGTTAATGTATCAACAAATGTGACTAAGTTAAAAGTTTTAAATTTACTTGGTCAAATAGTGCTAACAACTACAGAAAATAAATTTGATGTTAGTAGTTTAAAAACAGGGAATTATTTAGTTGAAATAACTACCAATGAAGGGACCGCAACTAAAAAATTGATAGTGCAATAATTAGTACTCACTCAGTAAGAAAAAGCCATCTTTATTAAAATAAGGTGGCTTTTTTTATTGCTGAAATTTCAGTCAAATTACTAAATCTTTACTGTAAAACTATATATTGCCTTAATTGCATTCTTTTAAACAGAAAATTTACGTTGTTTGTCTAAAAAATCATCAAATTGAAGATAAAACATTGCTATACTATTTATTTTGTTTAAATTAACACATTATTAACTTTTATACTTTATTAACTTAATTAATTGATTTATGAAAAAAATTACATTTATTTTAATTGCGCTCATGGTAACCACATTTTGTTGGACTATAAGTGCTCAAACGTATTCTGGAGCAGGAACACCTGTTGCTTTAGGCCCTAATTCAGGAGATGTTGGTTCTTCAGCAGCAACTGTGCCACTTACTGGTGTAGTGGGGCCAGGATCTGGAGAATTTACTCTAGATAATATAACATTAAGCCTTACTCATTCATTTGCAGGAGATATGGAAATTGTTTTAGTTTCTCCAGCAGGGACTAGAGTTGCTTTATGTACTGATAATGGTAGTTTTAACGGTACTGATACTAATCCTACATCACTTGTTTTTAATGATGCTTCTGCTAATGATGTCACAGGTTGGGATGGTGGCGCTCCAATGGTAGATTATCGTGCAGAAGGTGGAGCTAACATTTTTAATGTAGGCTTTGGTGACGGTCCAGGAGTAGATATGAATACCGAGTTTGCTGGAGAGACAGTAACTGGTGACTGGGTTCTAGAAATAAATGATGATGCTGGCGGAGATGGCGGTTCATTATTTAGTTATGAAATAACATTTGCAGCTCCTCCTGTAGGTTCACCCCCAGTAATCAACTGCCCAATGGGTGGAATGGCTAATACAGATGCGGGTGTTTGTGGTGCAGTAGTAAACTTTACAGCTGCTGTAGCAATTGACCCAGAGGATGGTGCAATCGCAACAACGCAAACAATGGGACCTGCAAGTGGAACAGTTTTTCCAGTTGGAGATACAACTATTGAGTTTTCTGCAACAGATTCTGATGGAAACACAGTTACATGTGAGACTACATATACTGTAATGGATATGGAAGCTCCTATGGCAATGTGTCAAGATGTAACTCTAGAATTAGATTTAATGGGTGTGGCTACAATTACTGCTGCAGATATTGATGCAGGTTCTTCTGATAACTGTGCTGTTGCTAGTGTTGTAGCTAGTCAAACAACTTTTGGTTGTGGTGACTTAGGTGCTAATATGGTAACATTAACTGTAACAGATGATAGTGGAAACGAATCTACTTGTATGGCTACAGTAACAATTACAGATACTACTGCACCAGTTATTACATGTATTGGTCAGCCAGGATTGGTTTCTGTATTAGAAGACTTTGAAGGAGCTACAATCCCAACGGGATGGACAACAGTAATTGAATCTGGTGGACCAGCTGATTGGATATTTGGTACAGGGGATATGCCTATAGGAGCAGATTTTCCAACTAATGCAGCAATATTTGATGATGATGGTGCTGGTTCAGCTCAAGTAGGAGAGGCAACTTTGTTTTCGCCAATATATGATTTAACTGGAGTAGCATCTGCTAGTATTTCTTTTGATTATGCTTTGCAAGACTTCGCTGGTGGAGGTGAAATTTTTGCTGAAGTTTGGGACGGATCTGCGTGGCAAGTTATTTTAACTGAAACTGAAGATCAAGACCCAATCAATTCTGGTGTTATCGATGTTCTAGCTTTCGCAAATGATGCATTTCAATTTAGATTTCGTTATGATGATAATGATACATTTGCATGGGGAGCTGGTCTTGATAACTTTATGTTGACCTATGATTCACCTGCTGCACCACTTGTACTTGATCTTGATGCTATGGGAATGGCAACTATAGATCCAAGTGACTTACTTTTATCTGTTGAAGATGCTTGTAGTGTAACAATTGAAGCAGGTGGAAACACAGGTGGTGGAATTCCAGCTGAACTTAATGTTGGACTTGCTGGAGGTAATGGACTTAACCCTGGTGGTAACTTTTTTGATATTAACGTTTTAAACGATGTTTCTTTTCAGTCATTTGACATGAATTTAGATGCCGGTTCAGGTAATGTTGAAGTATACTTTAAGACAGGAACGTGGGTAGGGTTTGAAAGTGATCCAGCAGCTTGGACACTAGTTGCTACTACAGCAGTAACATCTGCAGGTGAGAACTTACCATCACCACTCAATTTAGATTTAGATATTGATGTTGCCGCTGGTGAAACTGTTGCTTTTTATGTTGCTACACTTGACCTAGGAATAAATTATACTAATGGACCTGCTGGGAGCATGGTTGGGGATATATTAGTAAGTGATACTAATATTGAGCATCTTCAAGGTGGTGGAAAAACGTCACTAGCTGCAGGAACTCTATTCTCACCAAGAAACTTTAATGGAATCGTTCGTTATGAAACTCCAGATCCAACTTCTGGATTAGTATTTACATGTGATGATTTAGGTTCAAATTCAGTTGATGTGACAGTGACTGATGCAAGTGGAAACGTTTCAATGTGTACTGCAACTGTTATTGTTCGTGATGTTACAGCTCCAGAATTAGTTTGTATGGATGCTACAATTGAATTAGGTGCAGATGGTACGGTAACTTTAGACCCAATGACACTTATTGATATGGGAGCAACTGTTGAAGCATGTGGTATAATGTCTGCAGCAGCAGATATCACTGAATTCGACTGTGATGACATAGGCACTCCAGTTATGGTTACTCTTTTTGTGAATGATGCAGGTGGTAACTTAGCTTCTTGTAGTGCAATGGTAACTGTTGTTGATATGCTTGGACCAGTAATTACTTGTCCTGCTGATATTACGGTTGATCCAGGTGCTGGAAATGTGAACTATGAAGTTCCAGATTATTTCGCAACTGGTGAAGCTACAGCTGTAGATAACTGTACAGATCCTGTAACAATTACTTCACAAGACCCTGCAGCAGGTTCTTTCTTACCTGATGGAACTTATCCAATTACATTAACTGGTACTGACGAGTATGGTAATGAAGGTACATGTACTTTTATGTTGACTGTAGAAAGTGTTCTTGGAGCTAATGACAACATCCTTGCTGATGGAATATCATTATACCCTAATCCTGCTAATAATGTTGTAACAATTCAAAATTCTTCAACACAAGTTTTAGAAAATGCAATTGTTCATGATATTAATGGAAGAGTGGTTATGAATGTTAACTTAAAAGGTGCACAAGGAGATCAAACAATCGATGTTTCTGCGTTATCTGCTGGAGTTTATACAGTTCAATTAACTAGTAATGTTGCTAGCGTTGTAAAAAGACTTATTAAAAAATAAGCTTTATAGCAATTAGCAATAATAAAAGAACCCCTTCACTTTTAAAGTGAAGGGGTTTTTATTTAGTCAGGTTTTAAAGCTCCTTTAATGTTTCGAGGTTTTGTTTTAAACTTTCCTCGCTTGGGTCTTAATTTTCCATAAGAGCTAATATTGATCTTTCCTTTTTTGGTCTTCTTGTCACCCTTTCCCATTACTTTTTATTTTGTTGTTCCTTGATAGTTTTTTTATCAATGTCAAACTTATTTGTAGGTTGATTTGTATTCCCTGTAGGGTTTGTTGGGTTTGTTTGTTCGGTTTTTCTTCTGAATTTCTTATCCATAATATTAATTTTTAATTCATTTTTCAGTTCATCACTAAAGTATAAAAAATGAATCTTAATTTTTATTAAGAAATTACTAAACCTTAGTTAAACCTAACGAATTGATTTAATGAATTTTTTAATGCCCTTAAAACCTTCGTTAGATAACATTTTTATAAATGCACTACCTATAATTGCTCCTTTTGCATATTTTGTTGCAGAGTTAAAAGTGTCTGCATTACTGATTCCAAAGCCTAAAATCTGGGGGTTATTAAGCTTCATTTCAGAAATACGTTTAAAATAATCTTTAGTGCTTTTTCCAAAACCATGAGTTCCACCAGTCACACTGGCACTGCTCACCATGTAAATGAATCCATTTGAAACTGAATCTATTTCTTTTATACGATCATTACTTGTTTGTGGTGTGATTAAAAATACATTGATTAGGCCATAGTTTTCAAAAATTTCTTGATAATGTTCTTTATATTCAGCGACGGGTAAGTCTGGTAAGATCAAACCATCAATTCCTATTTCTTGACATTTTTTGCAAAAGTCTTCAACGCCATATTGTAATACAGGATTAAAATAGCCCATTAAGACTAATGGAATATCTATTTTTTTTCGAATATCCTTTAATTGATTAAAAAGTAGTTGAGTAGTCATTCCATTTTTTAATGCTTGCGTTGAGCTAGCTTGAATTGTAGGTCCATCTGCAAGTGGGTCGCTAAAAGGCAGCCCAATTTCAACCATATCAACACCACTTTCTTGTAATGCTTCTAGCACGGAAACTGTGTCATCAATTGAAGGATAGCCAGCTGTGAAATAAATGGATAGTATTTTTTTATTTTCTTTTAATTTTTCTGAAATTCTATTCATTGTATAGATTTTAAACACGTGATTTCCTATTGCTATATTTTAAAAAAAGATTCCGATAGTAGTCAAACGTACCTTTGTTTTAAATTTTAAAATATTATAAATTAAAATAATCAATGTAGGTATTTAAGTCTTTATCGCCACGACCACTTAAATTAACGACAACAATATCACTAGGTTTAAATTTTCTAGTTTCAAAAATGGCAAGGGCGTGACTTGTTTCAATTGCTGGTATAATGCCTTCGAGTTTGCTTAATTGTATTCCAGCATTCATTGCATCATCATCAGTGACCGAAATAAACTCCCCACGACCACTAGCAAATAAATGGGCATGCATTGGGCCAACTCCTGGATAGTCTAATCCAGCCGAAATTGAATAAGGCTCAGTAATTTGCCCATCCGGGGTTTGCATCAATAATGTTTTGCTTCCGTGAATAATCCCTATTTTACCTAGCGCTGAGGTTGCAGCGCTTTCTCCAGAGTTAACTCCTTTACCAGCTGCTTCGACTGCTATTATTCCTACTTCTGGAGTATCTAAATAATGATAATAAGCACCTGCGGCATTACTTCCACCACCTACACATGCAATAATAAAGTCCGGATTTTCATGCCCTTCTTTTTCTAGTAATTGACTCTTAATTTCAGAAGAAATAACACTTTGAAACCTCGCAACCATATCTGGATAGGGATGAGGTCCTACGACGCTACCTATAATATAATGTGTGTCTGCTGGGTTATTTATCCAGTCTCTAATAGCTTCGTTCGTTGCGTCTTTTAAAGTTTTGCTACCGCTAATGGCTGGAACTACTTTTGCGCCCAGCATTTTCATTCTTGCTACATTAGGCGCTTGTCGCTCGATATCAATCGCGCCCATATATACAATACATTCTAACCCCATTAAAGCACAGACAGTTGCAGTTGCAACACCGTGTTGTCCTGCTCCAGTTTCGGCAATAATTCGTTTTTTGCCTAAACGTTGCGCCATTAAAATTTGTCCTATAGTATTATTTACTTTATGCGCTCCAGTGTGACATAAATCTTCTCGCTTTAAGTAGATTTTTGTATTATGTTTTTCTGAAAGCCTCTTGGCAAAATAAAGGGGTGTAGGGCGCCCCACATATTCTTTTAATAAAGCATTAAACTCTTTTTGAAAAGAAGGTTCTTGCATAATTGAGATGTACTGCTGGCGTAACTCCTCCACATTAGGGTATAGCATTTCGGGGATGTAAGCACCACCAAATTCGCCATAATAGCCTTTATCGTTTACATTGTATTTCATAGCTTTTTATTATACTTCAATAAATTTAAGTTGACAAAGTATCCTAATCATTATAAATTTTACCGAAGAATTATTTAAGTTCTTCTATTAATTTTTTTAAGGCCAAAATGTCTTTTAACCCAGGTTTTAATTCAAATTTACTATTCACATCAATCCCATAAATGGGTAATGAGGATTTCTGAATTTTTTTTACTTCCGAAATTTCTGCTAACCCTATTCCACCACTTAAAATAAAAGGTGTTGTTGACGGATAATTTTCTAAAACAGACCAGTCAAAAGTAACTCCATTTCCACCTTTTTCTTTTCCTTTAGTATCAAACAAAAATTTTGAAACTAGATTTTCAAAACTTTCTAAAACCGAAAAGTCAAAAGTGTTTTTTATTGAAAACACCTTCCATATTTCTACCTCTTCTTTTTCAATTTTTTTCAAATTTAAATTAAGCAACGCCACAAATTTATTAGTTTGATTTCCGTGTAGTTGAATAATATCAAAATTAAATTTGTGCGCAAGTTCAATGATTTCCGTGACAGATTGATCAACAAAAACTCCCACTTTTTTTATTCCTTTTGATAGTTTTATTACTTCAGACTCATTGTAATTTCTAGGACTATTTCCGTAGAAAATGAATCCTAAATAATCAGGATGTAATGCTGCTATTTCAGCAACATTGTGTTTCATACCACATATTTTAATTTTTAAATCAATCATAATTGTTTGATGAATTTCAATGCGCTTTGACCAGGATTTTCAGTTTTCATAAAATTTTCTCCTATCAAAAAACCTTGAAAGCCATATTGTTTTAATTCATTAATAGTATCAACACTAGAAATTCCACTTTCAGAAACCTTGACAAAATCGGTAGGGATTTTTGAAGAAAGTTCTTTACTAATATCTATTGAAACTTTAAAAGTTTTTAAATTTCTATTATTAACTCCAAGCATATCTACAGTTGGAATGATTGATTTATTTAATTCTTCTTCATTATGGACTTCTAATAAAACATCTAGTGAAAGTGACTTTGCAATTGCTGAGTATTCTTTTAATTGACTTTCTGTTAAGGCGGCTGCAATTAAAAGTATTGCATCAGCACCATATGCTTTTGCTTCATAGATTTGATATGCGTCCACGATAAATTCTTTTCTCAATAATGGAAACTCAACTACATTACGGGCAACTAAAAGATCATCTAATGAGCCGCCAAAAAAATTAGTATCGGTTAAAATAGACATTCCACTTACTCCAGCATTTTGATATCCTTGAGCAACATCTGTAATTAATACTTTATCATTTATTACAGATTTGCTGGGCGAGCGTCTTTTATGTTCAGCAATTATTCCAGAACTAGAAGTTTTTAATGCCTCTGCTAGTGATTTAGTTTCTCTCAAAAAAAGAGCTGATTGTTTTAATACTGAAATAGGGAATGTAGCTTTCTTTGCTTTTACTTCTTTATGCTTGTAAGCAATAATTTTATCTAATATTGTCATTTGTTATTAACTTAACGCGATTAATGTATTAAGTGATTTTAAAGCACTACCAGAATGTAAAGATTTTTTCGCTTTTTCAATCCCATCACTTAGGTCGCACTTTTCGACTATTGATATGGCTGTGCCTGCATTAGCAAAAACTACATTGTTTTGTTCTTTTGTGCCGTTTCCTTTTAAAATATTCATAAAAATTTTAGCAGATTCAGCGACGGTTTCACCTCCATAAATGTCAGACTGTTTTTGTTTTTCAACTCCAAAATTTTCAGGGTGCAGTACCATTTCAGAAGAATTTGAAAGTATTTTTACATCACCTGTTAATGAAATTTCATCATAGCCATCCATAGCGTGCACTATGCCGTAATTTTTATCACTTTTTTGATAGAGATAGCCATACATACGCGCCAACTCTAAGTCGAAAACACCAACTAATTGATTTTTAGGAAATGCTGGGTTTACCATTGGCCCAAGCATGTTAAAAAATGTTTTCACTCCCAACTCACGACGAATAGGAGCCACGTTTTTCATGGCAGGATGGAAAAGAGGTGCGTGCAAAACACAGATGCCAGCTTTGTCTAAACTCCTTTTTAGAAAGTCCGAATCATTGCTAAATTTAATGCCTAAGTGTTCCATTACGTTACTGCTACCGCTAATGGAAGAAACTCCATAATTTCCATGCTTTGTAACTTTAATACCAGCGCCAGCGGTAACAAATGATGATACGGTAGATATGTTAAAAGTGTTTTTTCCATCACCGCCTGTACCACATAAGTCAATAGTGTTATATTGGTCAAGATCAACTTTGAGACATAAATCTAGCAATGCATCTCTAAATCCTTCAAGTTCCTCTAGCGTAACACTTCGCATCATATATACAGTTAAAAATGCGGCTATTTGTGAATTGTTATACTTTCCTTCGCTAATTGAAACAAGTATTTCTCTTGCTTCCTTTTTGTCAAGATGTTCGTGATTTATGAGTCTGTTTAATATTTGTTTCATTATTTAATGCTGTTTGTAATACTGTTTTATTTTTAGTCTACACAACGCAGGTTTCTTTAACCGCATAGGCTATTCTCAAATTAATTGCTTAGTTTTCCACTAATGCTCAACTTGAAAAATTTTATAACTTAACCCAATTTTTAATCATCAATTTTCCTTGCGGTGTTAAAACGCTTTCTGGATGAAATTGTACACCTCGTATATCAAACTCACGATGGCGTATTGACATTATTTGTCCGTTTTCGTCAATTGATGTTATTTCTAAAGCTGGTGGAAAACCCTCTTGACTGATAACCCATGAATGATAACGGCCTATTTCAAACGTTGTATCGATATCATTAAAAAGCGCTTCGTCTATTACAAGCTGAGTTGCTTGTGTAGAAACACCATGAAATACCTCGCTGAGATTTGAGAGTGTGCCACCAAAAACTTCGCCAATAGCTTGTTGTCCTAAACAGACACCTAAAATAGGTTTTTTGCCAGCATACATTTTTATTACTTCTTTTAAAAGTCCAGCTTCATCAGGAATACCTGGACCAGGAGACAGTACAATTTTATCGTATTGTTCTGGTAGCTCAATGTCAAATTTGTCATTACGAATTACATGCACTTCGCAATCAAATTCTTCTAAATAATGAACAAGGTTGTACACAAAACTATCGTAGTTATCTATTACTAATATTTTCATCTTTAATGCCCGTATTGAAGGGTGATTTTAATTTTGCGCGAAGGCGAATATTTTTACTTGCTAGGTGTATAATGTTTAAATTGTTTCTGCTAATTCTAATGCCTTTGTTAATGCTCCTAGCTTATTGTACACTTCTTGAAGTTCGTTTTCTGGTTTACTATCATTTACAACTCCAGCACCAGCTTGCCAATGTAACGTGTGATTTTTACTTACAAATGAGCGAATAATAATAGCGTGGTTATAATTGCCTTTAAAGTCCATAAACCCAATGGCTCCACCATAAAACTCCCTATTTATATTTTCATATTTTTCTAACAATTGTAGTGCTTTATGTTTAGGTGCTCCACTTAACGTTCCTGCAGGAAAAGTATCTGCAACAACTTGCATTGTGGGCGTATTTTTATTTTTTGTTGCTGTGACTTTGCTCACTAAGTGTATTACATGTGAAAAAAACTGAACTTCTCTGTAAGTGTCTACAGTTACATTAGTTCCATGACGGCTAAGGTCATTTCTGGCAAGATCTACTAGCATTACATGTTCACTGTTTTCTTTCTCGTCAACTGAAAGCTGCTTGGCTAGTTCAGCGTCTTGTAAATCGTTTCCTGTTCTTTTAAATGTGCCTGCAATAGGGTGGATTTCTGCAGTATCTCCTTTTACAACTAATTGTGCTTCTGGTGAACTTCCAAAGATTTTGAAATTTCCGTAATCAAAATAGAATAAATATGGGGAAGGATTTACGCTGCGTAATGCTCTATACACATTAAATTCATCACCCATAAATGGTTGAGAAAACCTTTTGCTCGGTACAATCTGGAATACATCACCACGAGCACAATGTGCTTTGCATTTTACAACTAAGTCTTTAAATTCTTCGTCTTTTAAATTTGTTGTTGGTTCTCCGTTTCTGGAAAAAGGGTATTCTGCAAAGTTTTTTGAATTTATAAGTTGTTCTATTTGCTCAATATTACTTTCTGTATTGTAATTATGAGAAAAAATATAAGCTTCATTGTTAAAATGATTGATAGCAATTATGTTTTGATATACCGCATAGTACATATCTGGTATTCCTAATATAGATTTGCTTTTGTCTATTTCAACACTTTCAAAATAGCGTACTGCATCATAACTTGTATAGCCAAAAAGTCCATTATTTATAAACTTTAAATTAGTCTCTTGTGCTGTAAATGACTCAGAAAATTTTTGGATGATGGCGGGCACATTAGGTGCTGGTTGTTGAGACGACGACAATTGTATTGTAGTTACGTTTCCGCAGGGAAAATGTTGTGTGATTTCCTCATTTGCTACTTTTATTGACGCGATAGGATTACAACAGATATAGCTAAAGCTGTTATCGTTAGCATGATAATCACTACTTTCAAGGAGTAAACTATTAGGGAATTTATCTCGCAAACGTAAGTAAACTGAGACAGGGGTGAGGGTGTCTGCAAGTAATTTTTTTGAATGCGTTTTTAGTTTGTAATTCATTGTTTGTTTTTTCTCTTGTTACTTTAATCCTGCATTTGCGGAAATAAAAAAAGCCTGTCTCGTGAAAGACAGGCTTATATGTTATATATAATGATGACCTAGTTCACGGACGTTGTCTGTAAATTATTCCACCACCAATTGTTTTGTGTTGTTCTCATTATTGCTTCAAAGATAGAAAAGTTATCCAATATTGAAAACATAACTTTTTTTTAATTTAAAACTTTAACGTTACATTAAGGTCAAAATTATCACTAATAGTATTGTCTCCTAAGTTATCGAAAAAACTACCAGAACCGTAACGAACTCCGTATTTTGTACGGTCAATTTTTAGTGATGTTGTTGCTTGATTATCTTCCATCTTTAAATCAAAAGTTATAGGCTCAGTAGTTTCTTTAATAGTCATATTTCCAGTTACTTTATAACCTCCATTCATCGCTTTAACACTAGTAAATACTAAAGTTGCAGTTGGGTGATTATCTGTGCCAAAAAAGTCTTCACTCTTTAAATGGCCTTCTAATTTTTCTTTTCCTTCTCCAGCTTTTAAATCTGTTACATTAATGCTGGTCATATCTACGACAAACATTCCTCCAGTTAATGTTGATCCTTCCATTTCTAAGGAGCCTTCCTTTAAATTTATAGTTCCTGTGTGAGATCCTAATACTTTTTTACCGGTCCACTCGATTGTGCTTTCTGAAACACTTATTTTTTTCATAGTATTGTTTGTAAATGCAGTTGCTCCCACGGCTACTGCTAAGATTAAAATTGATTTTACTGCTGTTTTCATAGTTTTAATTTTTAAAAGTCCTTAGTTTATCTAATAGGTTATTAAGTTGCTCGAGTTCATTAGCGTCAAGCGCGCTGGTAATTTTTTCGTTATTATTTTGAGTAATAGGATCTAGGGTTGTTAAAAGAGAAAGACCTTCTTTAGTAATAAAAAGCTCAATTTTTCTTCTATTAGATGCGCAAACCCTCCTTGTGACAAGATCTTTTTTAATTAGTTTGTCAATCAAGCGAGTAGTATTACTATTCCTATCAACCATGCGTTCTTGAATGGTTGATAGGTTTGCGGGGTTTCCTTTTTGTCCTCTTAAAATTCGTAGAACATTAAATTGTTGTGGAGTTATATCATGTGGTTTTAATATTTCTAAAAAAGATTCTTCCATAATACGACTTGTATACGCCACATTTATTGCCGTTTTTGTGGCAATGTTCATTTTGTGATTTGTCTGTATTGCTTGTTCTATATTCATAATATTGTATGTACAATAGTTGTATGTACAAATGTATGTTTATTTTATTTGTTTGAAATTTATTTTAACAAATATTTAATGGATGTCAGTTCGTTATTTACGTTATTAGTTATAACATTGTTTATCATTATAGGTTTATTTAGACATTTAAATTACAGCTTGTTAGTTTTTTAGCTAAAGCCGAAATATGCAGTTAATCACTTATAATACTGTATTTTACAGTTAAGGGGTAGGGTAGGATAACAACTAAATTTTATAGAACTAATGAAATTATATAGTATTATTATTTTTTGTTTTTTATTAAGTTTTAGCTCATGTACAAATACTAAAAAGAAACAAAGTAGTGTAAATGAGTTGGAAGATGTTTCAGATATTGAAATTTCCGAAGTAAAAAAAAGTCGTGTGCCTTCTTATAATTTTGAAGAACTTTCAAGGTTTTTAACTAAACAGAATGACACTACATATGTTATTAATTTTTGGGCTACGTGGTGTAAACCATGTATCGCCGAGCTACCAGCATTTGAGAAATTAAATGCAGAGGCAGCTTCAAGAAAAGTAAAAGTACTATTAGTGAGTCTAGACTTTCCTGAAAAAGTTGAAAATCAAGTTATTCCATTTCTTGATAGAAATGGGATTAAAAGTGATGTTATTTTACTTGATGATGCAGATGCAAATAGCTGGATACCTAAAGTTGACTCAACATGGAGTGGTGCAATTCCTGCCACTCTAATATATAAAAAAAATACGCGTAAATTTTATGAGCAATCATTTAACTACGAAGAATTAAAAACAGAAGTAGAAACATTTAATAAATAGAAATTATGATTAAAAAAACAAATATTTTTTTGAAATTGGCTGTTGTAGCAGTTACAGTTTCAACACTATTAGCCTGTAACAATCAAACTAAAGACGTCTCAAAAGAAGTTACTTTAGATAAAGTTGTTTTAAAAGAATCAACTTCAAAAGATTTAAGCATGCAAGTGCGAGACGGTAAAATCATCAAAGGTTATAAAGTGGGAGATGTTGCTACAGATTTTAAGTTGAAGGATGTTGATGGAGAAATGGTGTCGATGGCAGATTATAAAGATGCCAAAGGCTATATTGTTATATTTACGTGCAATACATGTCCATTTGCTGTAGCTAGTGAAGATCGAATTAATGCATTAGATAAAAAGTATAAAGTACTAGGTTATCCTGTAATCGCAGTGAATCCTAATGACCCAAAAGTACAACCAGATGATACTTATGAGTTAATGCAAGCAAAAGCGAAAGATAAAGGATTTACATTCCCGTATTTATATGATGCCAACGATAAAGTATATGCAACATATGGAGCTACAAAAACGCCACATGTGTACTTGCTTAAAAAAGAAGATAATGGTAACGTTGTAAAGTATATAGGAGCAATTGATGATAATGTGCGTAATGCATCCTCTGTAAAAGAAACTTTTTTAGCAAATGCAGTTGATGAGTTGTTAGCTGGTAAAGATGTAACTGTAAAAGAAACTAAAGCGATAGGTTGCTCAATTAAAGCTTAAAAAAAAATTTAATTATTTTTAAACCGAACACTTATAATAAGTGTTCGGTTTTTTTATGAAATTTTAATTCGATTGATTAATTTTACTTAAATTTTAAGAAACACATAATATGGCAGATTTAACACAACAACAATGGCGTGAGCAATTAGAAAAAGATGATAATGCAATTATCCTAGACGTTCGCACGGAAGCCGAAGTAGAAGAAGGGTATATTCCTAATGCAAAACATCTAGATATTATGAATGCGGGTAGTTTTATGGATGGTGCTAAAGAACTTGACCCTTCAAAAAATTATTATGTGTATTGTAAAGCAGGAGGGCGAAGTGCCCAAGCATGCATGATATTAAACTCAATAGGATATAATAATACATTCAATTTAATGGGAGGATTTTCTCAATGGAATGGAGAAACAACAATGTAATGAAAAGTTTTTTAAAATTAATAATAGCACTTTTCCTTTGCGTAGGAATAATTTCTTGTAATAATAAAAATGCTTCTAAAAATGCAGATGGCAATACGGTACAGGGAGGTAAAATTGTAAAAGTGCTTGCTCCCCAGGCAATGCATGACGTTTTAAAAGATAACCCAAATGCTCAGTTAGTTGATGTTCGAACCACAGACGAATTCAAGGTGAGTCATTTAAAAGATGCACAAAACATTTGTGTTACAGACAATGATTTTAAAGAAAAAGCTGAAAATTTAGATAGAAATAAACCCGTTTATGTGTATTGTAAAAGAGGTGGGCGTAGTGCTCGCGCAGCAAAAATTTTACAAGAGATGGGATTTAAGGAAATCTATGATCTAGATGGCGGAATTACTAAGTGGGAGGGAGAGGATTTTGACGTAGAACAATAGTTTAATTTCCCCCCAAAAAAAGACCTTATAATATTAAATAAATATTATAAGGTCTTTTTGTATATAGTATTGTGGGTAATTATAGCTAATTATTTGCATTAACAAACATTTCTATAGTGTTTAAAGTTTCTTGACCTCCCCAGATAAATTGTAACATCATACCAAAATGCCCTTTTTTCTGTTTTATAAATTGTACATCTGGTTGAAATTCTTTTAATTTATTTACAAAATCATTATTTGTTTTTGCGATACTTTCAATAGTTTTAGTGCCTTGAAAAATCAAAAATGGAGGGTTTTCTTCGGAAATGAAATAGATGGGAGATGCGTCTTTCCATATTTCTGGATCATTAGTAAATGTACTTTGATAGTCATAAAAACCCCCTTTTTTAGGTGGGTTAATTGTATTAAGCCAAAACATATCTAAACCAGCCGCATCATTCAAAATAATTCCTGAAATACTTTTTTGATCAATACCATATTTAGGGTTTATTACAGAAAGTGCAGATAGATGCCCTCCCGCTGAGTGGCCATTCATAAATATCTTATTAGGATCACCGCCATATTGTACAATATTTTCTTTTGTCCATTGAATACAAGCAGCAATTTGTTGCGCTTGGTGGTCATAGGTTACATTTGGACTTAAGGTGTATTCTGGAACAACGAGAATGATATTTCTTTTAGCAATATCTTTTCCATAAAAGGCATAAGTGTCTTTGTCTCCACGATTCCAATTACCACCATGTGCAAAGATGATTACAGGCATTGCAGTCTCGGGTTTTTCTTTTAGAGTGAAGATGTTGAGTTTGGGGTTGCTGTCTTTAGTAAGTAATTCGGTAGGTAGATAATCTAAATTCTTAATACGTTTGACTGGTGAGCAGCTGGTAGTAAAAAGTATTAGAATTAAGAGTAAAATACTGTGTAGTAACCTCATATTCAAATTTGTTAAATACAATTAGTTGATATTTTGGTAATTGGAGATTCGGTGAGATAACTTAAAAATATGTAATCTCTATGATTATAAAAACGCCATCACTTTTATCTTAGGTGATATGTTTTGACTTTTATCACTAAGAGTAGATTCGGTCTTAATAATAAATTTTTTACCTATGTAATTACCGTTTTCAAAATTTTCATCCTGAAGTAATTCATTATGGTGTTCACTAAGTTGAATAGCTTTGCCTGTGTTTGAAGTGAAAAAGTAGTGTTCGCCTTCATGGCCGTCAAAAGTGATTTCAATATTATTTGGTATAACCTCTTTAGAATTATTGTTAAAAAATAACCCTAGTGACATTGTTGTTAAAAGCAGGAAGGTTTTCATAATACTTCATTTAAGATGAAAGATGCAAATGCATCGTATTATAAAAATAAGGACTTTAAGAGTTTAGAAAATTAACTTTAGGAGGAGTTTGTGATTGATGGTTAATAAAATGCCAAATATTAAATTTAATATTTGGCATTTATTACTTTAAAAATTATTTATGCTGTCAATCTTCCTTTGAGTCTTTTCTCAATTTTCTTCTTTTTTTCTGTTAGACGCTTCATAGTGTCCATTAATTGAGAATCTTTTGTTTTTTTGTAAATCTCATTGATTGCTAAAATAAGCCTTTTCGCTTCTCTCGATGCCGTAACACGGTCACTCATAGACATATGGCTCATTTTTTCTTCTTCAAATATTGCAGCTTCTTGTAGGATATCCATTGCTTCAGAATTTTGTTTGTTAACAATTTTTCCAATATAATTAAACAAATGGCATTGAGCAAAATATTTAAGAATACTTTAGGGTTTAAGTGGTGCAAATTTTAATCGCAGCAAATTTCCGAAGTGAGAAAATATATTGATAAACAGGATTTGAAAACTTTGATTCTCCTATTCTATTTCTGAAATTTTAGTTTCATCATCAATTATAGTTTCTGTAAAATCATCAATTGGTGGAGGAACTAGAGGGTCTAGCATCTCGATAGCTTTTTGTAATACTAATGAATTAGGGAAAGAAATGTACTCGTTATTATCAGTTCGCATATAAACGAAGAATGCGGTGATATCTTTTACAACACCCACCCATTCATAATCCTTATCCACTATACGTATACGATCACCAATACGTACTGGATGATTGAAAAATAGTATAATGCTTGAAGTCAAATTTGACAATATGGACCATTGTGCAAAAAAACCCACGCCTAATACTGCAAGAATTGAGGAGATGAAAAAGATAAAGTCTTTAAGGCCTATCCCCCAAATAAATATAAGAACAATACAGGTTATTAAGAAAAACAGGATATAACTTAAATTGAGAATAACTTTTTTGCGATTGGGGTCAATTGCTTTTTTCTTAACAAAACGTTTGATAACGCGCTTTGCAAGTTGACTTACAAAAAGTAATATTACTATGGCAATTAGGGTGCCTAAAAGTTGTTTTGGGTAGTTAATCATTTAAATATATGCTTATGACTGTAATAGGCAAATGTCATAAATACTTTTCACTACGCCAAGCTATAAGAAACAGTTATTTTATCAAATAAATCTTCTTTGTTTACGGGCTTTGAAATGTATTCATTCATTCCTAATTCAAATACCCGTTGTCTTGTTTTCTCAGTAGCATCTGCGGTAATCGCAATTATGGGGATGTTCAATTTATCTGCGCCTACTTCGCCATTTCTAATTTTCATTGTGGCTTCATATCCATCCATCAATGGCATTTGTAAATCCATTAAAACAATATCATAATTTATGAGTTTCAATGTATCAAGTGCTTCTTGGCCATTACTAACTACGTCAAACGAGATGTTTATATTGCTAGAAAGCATTTTCTTCATAACCATTTGATTTAGCTTATTATCTTCAACCACTAAAATATGAAAATTAAGATTTTTAAGTGCGTCTGTAGCATTTACTTTTTTAGGCTCTTCTAGTATTTTTAGAGGTATATCTAGACACACTTTAGTTCCATCATTTACTTTACTTTCAATTTTTAATTTCCCATTAAACAATGTTATTAAATTTTGAACAATTGATAAACCTAGTCCAATACCGCCAAATTTTCTATCATGCTTTAGTCGCATTTGACTATAGCTATTAAAAACATTGCGTTTACTGTTTTCATCCATTCCTATACCGGTGTCTAATAACTCAAACGAAAACATACAAATTTTGTCTGGTTTAATTAAACATTTTAGTTTTAGATTAATAAAACCCTCATGTGTAAACTTAACAGCATTGCTTAGTATGTTGTTAATTATTTGTCCAAAACGTTCAGCATCACCATATACAAGTTTAGGAGTGTTGTCGTCTATCAAAGCAGTGTAGTTAAGTCCTTTGTTTTTTGCTTCTAATTCCCAATTACTAGAAATTTGATTTAAAAGAACTAAGGGATTGAACTCAGAAGGTCTTAGGACAAGCTCATTTTTTTCAATACGTTCAAAATCAATAATATCGTTAACATTACTTAATAAGCTAAAAGATGCGTTTTTAATGATGTTGAAAGATTCTCTTTGGTCAGAATCAAAATTTTCTTTGAAAAGTTGGTCGTCAACAATTCCTAAAATAGCATTAATTGGAGTGCGTAGTTCATGGCTTAGGTTTGACATAAAATAAGATTTAAGCTCACTAACTTCTTCAGATTTTTGAAGTGCTAATTCTTGCGATTTTTCTTTTTCTAAACGCAATGTTCTAATCAAGTTAGTCATAGAGAGTGATAAAAATATTACCTCAAATGCTGAACCAAATTTAGCGCTATTCAAAGTATAAAAATTATTAGGTAATAAGCTAAGGTTATTCATTACAAAACCTAATAGACCTATAACAAGAAAGAAAATACCAATGGAGAAATATATGTCTACTTTAAAACGCTTATATCGTAGTGTGAATAACGATGCGAGTATTAATATTAAACTAAATAATCCATTAAGATTGCTTATAGGATAGGTAAGTGCAAGTGTGTTTTTATTGATAAAAATAGCAAGGAATAATACACCAATGATACCGTAAGCAACATTATAAAATTTCTTAAACATTTTTAAATCTTGAGCGATATTTAAAAAGTGCTCACAATATTTTAATAAAAAGTAATTGGAAAATAGAGCAGTGATAAGCACTAATCTGCTATTAAAATACCCACCACCAGTAAACACATATTTATATAAAAAACCATCGAGTGCAGCTTGCATAAGTGCAATGGATAAAACATAAAAACCATAATAAAAGAAAGACCTTTCTTTTAGACTGGTATAAAAAAACAAATACATGAGGCCAGCAAAGACAAGGATACCATAAAATAAACCAAAGAAAAGTTGTTGTTTACTATTTGACTCATAAAACTCTTCGCTTCTCTTTAAATTAAGAGGTACATTAACAGTTTCTCCATCACTTTTTATTTTGAGATAGAAATCTTGTGTATCGTTTTTAGGTATAGTTATTTTGAAAACGGTTTGACGTTGACTTTGAGATCTATCCTCAAATAATAATTGATCTCCACTATTAAAAACTTTTATCAAATCTTCATCAATCTGGTATAGGTTAACGACATCTGTCACAGGTCTAGCTGTCTCTAAATAATAACTTTGTTTTTCTTTTGAGCTATTTTTAAGACTAAATTTTACCCAATAAAAATCTGTTGTAAAACCTAGACTATGATTTTCATTTAAAATAGAATCGTATTTTAAATACTTATTTTCAATTACATCGTTTATTGAATAATCATTTTCTCCAGCATTTGTAAATTGAGCATATTCAAACAATTGACCTTTGTCAACTTCTGGATCAAATGGAAGATTTTGTGAAAAAAAATTCCAAGTACTTAAAAATAAAAAGAAGTGTAAAACTTTCAATGCATAAATAGGTTGATGGAGCTAATATACAAGAAAAAGATAGTTGAGGTTAGATCATCTTGTTAAAAATGCAAAAAAACGATATTTTAACTTATTAGAGTAGGTTATATCCTACTTTTAAAGTGCAGCGTATTTACAAATTAATTAAGATTTCCGAAGCCATAAAAATAAAATAGTAATTTCTCTACTGTAAAATGTAATTAATACTTTTTTTCTAAAAATACGCCCCTTTTTATGCCCCCATTAAAATAAAACCCCGTAAACATTGGGTTTACGAGGTTAAAAGTGGAGCCGGAGGGATTCGAACCCTCGTCCAAACGTGCACTATTACAGCTTTCTACATGTTTAGTTTTTATTTAAATTTTCGTGAGCTTGCCGGTCAAAAACTACCAACGCACCCCTTATTCTAAATTAAGTGTCTCAAGGATGTCTAGACACCACCCTCAATAGGTTTACTTTTACGAAGTCACTATATCGATTGCCGTAAACCAAGGCTCTCGAGTGACTTCCTGCTTGTCTACCTTGTAGACCGAGGCGTAATCTTACTATGATTCAGATTATGCAGCTAGGGCGTAGTTATTCTCGCCGTTTAAAAAGTGTGAAAAATGAGATTTAAGAGCTGTTTCCCAGCGCTCTACATGCTTACTATACTAGTTGACTCGCTGTCAAAACCAGTCGGCCCCTTTTTTTAGTATTCAGTTTTCAAAAGTAATACTCAGTGTAAACTGGTAAATAGCTTTATCAATACTGAGATTATTTGAGCGTGTCTTTTTTTCGCCTATAGCTCAAAAAAGTCGGGCTATTCGCTTTATCTTTTATACCCTAAAGAGGTATAAAAGGATGCCGCTGCTATCCCTCACGCAGCCTTTGCGCGCATACCTTCAAGTTGAAAAACCTTGTAGGATTCCCGCAATGGGTTCGCAAAGATACAAGTTTATAAGTATCTTTGATTCATAATAAAAACACAAAATCTATACCAAATGCCAATCACTTTTGCTATCATTAAAGAGCGTAAAAATCCGCCAGACCGTCGTGTCGTATTCTCACCATTAAAACTGAAAGAAGCTGCAGCCCAATTTCCTGAGGCCAAGTTTATTGTAGAGTCAAGCGATGTGCGTATTTTTAATGATGAACAATATAGAGACGCAGGATTTGAAGTAAAAGAGGATGTAAGTGAAGCAGATGTAATGCTTGGAGTCAAAGAAGTTCCTGTAGAAGCATTAATCCCTAATAAAAAATATTTTTATTTCAGTCATACCATTAAAAAGCAACCCTATAATAGAAAATTATTGGTGGCAATGCTTGAGAAAAACATTGAGATGTACGACCACGAAACAATTGTTAAACAAAGTGGAGCACGTTTAATAGGTTTTGGAAGGTATGCAGGATTAGTTGGCGCTTACAATGGATTTAGAGCATTAGGAATAAGAGATGGACTTTTCAATCTCCCAAAAGTTGAAAACTTACCAGACCTTGATGCTGTTAAAGCCCAACTTGATAAGATTAAACTTCCAGCAATAAAAATTTTATTGACAGGAACAGGCAAAGTAGCAAAAGGAGCAAAAGAAATACTAGACCATCTAAAAATTAAACAAATTAGTGACGCGCTGTATCTCACCGCAACATTTACAGAGCCTGTTTATTGCATAGCAGATGTTATGGAATACAATAAACGTAAAGATGGTAAAGTAGGTGATAAATTTGCATTTTATAAAGATCCCACTCCCTATGAAAGTAACTTTATGCCATATGCAGCACAAACAGATTATTTTATTGCTGGACATTTTTATGGTAATAATGCACCTTATTTATTTACTAGGGATAATGCAAAACAAGAAGATTTTAAAATTAACTTGATTGCAGATATTTCTTGTGACATTGACGGGCCAGTGGCTGCAACCATAAAACCATCAACTATTGCAGATCCTTTTTACGGCTACGACCCACAAACAGAAAAAGAAGTGGCAATGGATGCTAAAGGGGCAATCACCATGATGGCAGTAGATAATTTACCTTGCGAATTGCCTAAAGATGCAAGCGAAGGTTTTGGAGAGATGTTTTTAGAAAATGTTATCCCTGCTTTTTTTAATAATGATGAACGTGGCATTTTAAAAAGAGCAAAAATGACTACAAAAGAAGGGACGCTAACTGAACGTTTTAATTATTTAAAAGACTATATAGCGTAATGATAATTAAGTCATAATGTATTTTATCGATGTTAATTGCGTAAAGACAGTCATTTTTGCCCTTCGTCGAATTTATTTGTTTTAAGGTAAGATTTTTTCTTACATTGCATAGTCATATCGATAAATCCCCACATTTATCTGTAAATACTACTTATGAAAGTTAAACTACTTCTTTTAATAATTATGTTCCCTCTTGGGCTTTTGTCACAAGTGGGGATTAATACAGATAATCCACAAGCAGATTTAGATGTTAATGGATCTATGCGTATTGGCAAGCGAGTTATGGAAAACATACAGGCTAAAAAATTATTAGGTGTTGATGAAAATGGGATGATCATTGAATTAGAATTAGATGATAATATTTACATTGATGGAAACAAAGTTAGATCTGACTCTCGAAGGTCAGGTATTTATAGATTGCCACTAATTAATTTATCATCGTTGCATGACACTGGAGGTATAGTTTGGCCAGGTGGTACAGGAGAAGATAGAACTGTAATTCGTATTGAAAATCTTTCTGGAGACTTATTAATGACTGGTATTGATATGTCAGTATTCTCAACATTAATGGATGCTCATGGTTATACAATGTCTTTATATAATGTGAGTGGTGAACTTACTTTGAAAAGTGAGGATTCAAACTCATTAAATCAAAATCAATTTATTTTAGGGGATGGAAATGATGTAAGTTTGAAACAATATGAAATGGTTAAAATTATGTATGATGCATTCTTAGAACGTTGGGTAGTGATGAGTAAGCATTAATGCTTATGTGTATTTAGAACAAAAAAAGTACGATTATTTAATCGTACTTTTTTTGTTCTAACAAGTTTTACTAAATCTAGGTTTACTAGTTACAAAAAAATTATAATCTTAAAAGTAAGTTCACGTATCCATATGGATAGGTTGAAAGATTTCTTAGTTGCAATATTATTTATTTTTTTTAATAAATAGTTGTCGATTTTAACCCCAAAAGTAAACACATTTAATAATCTACATATTTCTATAATGAACACATTTATGTTATTAATTTATAAATAATAGTTCACAGAGGAATTCTATTAATAATTTTAGGTATTCTATTTATAGCATATTAAGGGTAGCAAGTATTTAAGATTAATTCAGCCAGAAAGAAGTTTGCACAATCTTAGAGTAAAAGACCAATTTGAGATGGAGCTTTTTTAAAAAGTAAGCACTGTTATTACTTAAATATAATTAGTGATGAAAAATTAAGCGAGTATATAAAAAATAAAATAAAGTAATGTGATATTTCACTTAATACTAACTAGTTATATTTATTTTTAGAGAAGCTTCTCAAACCTTGCGTATATTATAGTTACTAATAATTGACATGAAATTTCAAAATTACCGAGCATTATAAATTATACCAAAAAGAAATTAGATATTTTTTGTTATAAACAAGTTGATATTTGAAATACGCAACTCATTTTAAGAAAAGCATTTACTTCTTATTTTAAAAGTTTAATTAAGGTGTTTAATTAGTGTTGAAAGAAATAAATCAATAGAATATGGTTTAATTATAACACCATTCATCAAATTAAAAGAATGATCTCCTACTACTTTTTCTTTTTCAACTGCTGTTAAAGCTAATATAGGAACTGTTTTATTAAATTTTCGTATAGCTTCTGTTGCCTCAAAACCATTCATTTCTGGCATATTAATATCCATTAAAACTAAATCAATATTATTATCGGTTTCTTCTAAACTTATTATTGATTCCTTTCCGCTTCCTACTGTTAAAACATCAGCTCCGTATTTTTCAATAAACTTTTTAGTTACGATTTGATTTATTTTATTATCATCAACAACAAGTATTCGGTATCTTTTTAATAATAAAGAATTTGGTTTAATTTGATTTGTTTTATTTTTTATAGGAAGTAAATTTTCCAATTTGAATTCAAGATTGAAACTGATAGTTGTTCCTTGGCCAGATTCACTATTGATATTTATATTGGAGTTTTTTTCATCAAGTAATTTTTTCACAATAGGTAATCCAAGTCCTGTACCCATAAAATCTTGACTTTGTGATGATGGTTTTAAGCGGTCAAATAAATGCATTTTTTCTTTTGGACTAATACCTGGACCATTATCTTTAATATGAAAAGAAATCTCTATTGTATTGTCTTTTTGTTTAATTTTTTCTAGAGTTATATTAATTAAACCATCATTCGTGAATTTGCTAGCATTATTAATGAGGTTTATTAAAATTTGAGCTAAAGTAGCTCTATCACCAATTAACACATCTGGTATATCTTCATCAATTAAAATTGAATATTCATTAGGGTTTAGCTCGCTTAACGGTTTGGAGGATTCAACAATATTCTCAATTAAATTGCGTACTTTAATTTTCTCATTTTTTGTTATATTGATTTCGTTATTCTCAATTTGATTAAATTGAAGAATATTATTTACAAGTGTCAATAAATATTCGGCTGAAAATCGCAATGATTTTATATTGTCATTTTTATCTTTAAATTGATTTTCCTCTAATAAAATATCTGAAATTCCTATAATGCCATACATAGGAGTTCTTAATTCATGAGTAATATTTGAAAATAATAAACTTTTTGCTTTTGAAAGTTCATCACTTCGATCCTTTTCTTCAAGGTATTGTTTGTTTTTAATAATAAGATTAGCTAATAGTTTTCTCCTTTTAAGATAGGAATAGAGTAGAATTAATGAAAAAACAAGCAAAATACTAGATGCAATCTTTATCCATAAAACAGAAGTTTCTTGTTTTGCATTCTCAGCTTTAATTTCACTTAAATATATTTCTTTTGCAAGCTGATCTTTAATTTCATTTACTTTAAATTTAGTTGTAACATTTTGAATTGCCTCTAATTTATCCTTCTCATACTTTTCTAATTCTAGAGTGTCTAATTTTGTTTGATAAGTATAAGCCTCCTCATAAAATTTAAATTTTACAGCATTTTCAATTATATTTTCGTAGACAGCAATTATACCATCGGTAAAATTAATATCTTCTAGAATTAAAAGACTTTCTTTAAAATTATCTTTTGCTTTTTCATAGTTTCCTGTTAAACTATAATATCTTCCTTTACTAAGTTTAAAACCTCCTATAAAACCAACAAAAGTATTATCAGTGATATTATTTTCAAAATTGTCTAAATATACCTTGGCGTTTTCGGGCTCATTGAGGTCTAAATAAAAATTGGAAATATTTGCGTTTAACGTCTGTAACTTATTGGTGTTTTTAATTTTTTTGGCTAAAGGAATTAAATTTTTATAAAGTTTAATTGCTTCTCTTTTAGAATCGTCACTTTCTTTTGATGCTATATAAGTAGCAAAATCTAATTGAGTAGCAATGATTCCTACAGTATCTTTGTTTTTTTTTGAAATTTGTATTCCTTCATAGAATATATCTTTAGCCATAACAGTATCCTCTATGGCCAAATAAGAGTTTCCTAAATAGGTTGAGATTTGATGATATTTATTATAATAATCATTCTCTTTAGAAAGTTTTCTAGCAAGTTCCCCATATTCTATAGAATTAGCGTAGTTTCTAGAAAAGTATTGTTTTGAAACATATTTTACTAATGTATCAATTCGTGAAGTTTGTATTGTGTCATTAGCTTTCTCAATACTCGATTGAGAGTATAAAGCAATAGGGAAAAATAAGAAAATACACGTTTTTGTGAAATTCATCAAACAAATGTATCTATAACAATTGATATAAATAAGTTAAAATTTAACATTAATCGGTTTAAATGCATCTTTTAATATAAACCATAAATTTTAAAAAATTCTAAAGCGTCTTATTAATGGTCTTTGAATTTTAATTTTTTTTAGATTTAATCTCAATTTTTGCGACAAAAACGCTTTTAATCGGATTTATGTGTATTTCATAGAAATTTTTAGTTTATTTGTTTCAATATTAATGAATTAAAATTTCAGAATGAAAAACGACTACTCGGTTAATGTTCTTTTTGTATTATTATTCTCTTTATCAAGTCTTATCTTAAATGCTACTACTAATAATGTAGCATTTAGTGAAACTTTTAGTGATATAGAAGATTGCAATATTAGCATAACCTGCCCCCCGAATCAAACTGAATCTGCAACGCCTAGTTGTACATTTCAAATACCAGATTATACTGGTTTAGCCACAGTAAATGATGCATGCGCATCACCTACATTTACACAGAATCCACCTGCCGGTACTATGGTATCATTGGGTGCTTATACAATAACAATATCTGCAGATGACGGTACGAATTCTGTAAATTGTGATTTTGATATTTTGGTTATTGATACTACATCTCCAACATTAACATGTCCCATTGACCAAGTTGAAATTTTTGATGAAAATTGCCAATTTGTATTGCTTGATTATACTTCCTTGGGGAGCGCTACAGATTCTTGTAGCCCAGGTAGTATACCTATTACACAAACACCACTCCCTGGAACTGTAGTATCTGGAACTACTACAATTTTTTTGTTTGCAACAGATCAGGCTGGAAATACCGGTGCTTGTACGTTTGATATTATAGCGAGTGACATAACACCACCAACAATTATTTGTCCAGCAGACAGAGATGAAAGCGCAAATTTAAATTGTGAATTTGTAATACCAGATTATTCTGGACTTGCTACTGCAAATGATAATTGTGGAACACCTACTTTTTCGCAAATTCCTATACCAGGAACTATTGTGGGACTAGGCGTTACATTAATAACAATGTCTGCGACGGATGGAGTTAATAGTTCACCTTGTACTTTTAATATTACAGTCAATGATAATAGTCCACCAATAGTTGTTTGTCCAGAAAATCAACTTGAAGATTTTGATATTAATTGCGAATTTATTCTTCCAGACTATACTAATATGGCTGTAGTTACAGATGCGTGTCACCCTGGTCCATATATTTTAAGTCAAACTCCACCAGAAGGAACGGTTATTTATGGAAATACAGTTGTAACAATATTTGCAGAAGATAATGTAGGTAACATAGGGTCTTGTGCTTTTCAAGTGATCCAAAACGATGTTACGCCACCAGTAATTGCATGTCCATCAAATCAAACCGAAGAGGTAAATGCAGATAATTGCATGTTTGTAGTGCCAGATTATTCTGGACTTGCAGTGGCTTCAGATAACTGTAATGATGTATTAATAATCACACAAAGTCCGGCTGCGGGTTCAATGGTAGGTCTAGGAACAACTACTATTACCTTAACTGCAAATGACTTGAATAATCAAACTTCATGTACGTTTGATATTTTAGTTGAAGATACAACGGCACCAAATGCAGTTTGCGCATCGCCCTTTAATGTTTCATTAGATGCAGCCGGAATTGCTACAATAACAGCAGCAGATGTCGATGGAGGCTCAACAGATTTTTGTGATATTTCATTAATGACTATAGACATAACTAGTTTTACTTGTGATGATCTAGGTCCTAATGCTGTAACGTTAACAGTAGAGGATAACTACGGAAATATTAGCCATTGTACAACTACGGTTAATGTTCAAGACCCCTTATTTGTTTGTAATCAGCCTCCAGTAGCACTCTGTCAACCAGTAATTGTGTCTGCTAATGAAAATTGTGAAGGTGAAGCAACCGCAGCAGATTTTGATGCGGGTTCATTTGATCCAGATGGAATGGCAACAATAATCACCGTAAGCCCTGAAGGACCTTATCCATTAGGGATTACAAATATTACACTTACAATTGATGATGGTGCTTTTGTAGCTACATGTAACACAACGATAACAGTTGAAGATACAACACCACCTATAATGACTTGTTTAGATAATCAAGTTGAAAGCACAACAATAAATTGTGAATTTGTAATACCAGATTATCGTTTGCAGGCTATGGCTAGTGATAACTGTAATACACTTACGGTAACTCAAATTCCTGCGCCAGGAACAGTTGTTTCACTTGGTACTACAGAAATTGAGATCACTGCAAATGATGGTAGTAATGAGATTACATGTTCGTTTGACTTAAGTGTAGTTGATAACACTGCGCCTACAGCAATATGTCAAAACATTACAATACAATTAGACGCAAACGGAATTGCAGTTATTGATGCTAATGATATAAATGGAGGCAGCACAGATAATTGTGGTACTGTTTCCGTAGCTATTAGTAATAGTACATTTACATGTAATGATATAGGAGAAAACACAGTAGTCTTTACAATAACCGATAATGCAGGGTTGACTAGCGAGTGTAATGCAATAGTAACAGTAGAAGACAATATTGCACCTCAAGTAGTGTGTCAAAATGTAACAGTAGTTCTAGATGCAAACAATGAAGCTCAAATAACAGTTGCAGATATTGATGCTGGAAGCACAGATAATTGTGCAATAGTTGAATATACTCTGGATATCATAGATTTTGATTGTTCTATGGTTGGAGACAACGAGGTAACACTTACTGTAACAGATGTTAGTGGAAATACTTCAAGTTGTTTAGCAATAGTAACAGTTGAAGATGCAACACCGCCAACAATGACTTGTTTAGATAATCAAGTTGAAAGCACAACAATGAATTGTGAATTTGTAATTCCAGATTATCGTTTACAGGCTATGGCTAGTGATAACTGTAATACTCTTACGGTAACTCAAATTCCTGCGCCAGGAACAGTTGTTTCACTTGGTACTACAGAAATTGAGATCACTGCAAATGATGGTAGTAATGAGATTACATGTTCGTTTGACTTAAGTGTAGTTGATAACACTACGCCTACAGCAATATGTCAAAACATTACAATACAATTAGACGCAAACGGAATTGCCGTTATTGATGCTAATGATATTAATGGAGGCAGCATAGATAATTGTGGTACTGTTTCCGTAGCTATTAGTAATACTACATTTACATGTAATGATATAGGGGAAAACACAATAGTTTTTACAGTAACCGATAATGCAGGGTTGACTAGCGAGTGTAATGCAATAGTAACAGTAGAAGACAATATTGCACCTCAAGTAGTGTGTCAAAATGTAACAGTAGTTCTAGATGCAAACAATGAAGCTCAAATAACAGTTGCAGATATTGATGCTGGAAGCACAGATAATTGTGCAATAGTTGAATATACTCTGGATATCACAGATTTTGATTGTTCTATGGTTGGAGACAACGAGGTAACACTTACTGTAACAGATTTTAGTGGTAATGTTTCAAATTGTACTGCTATTGTAACTGTTCAAGATACACAATTGCCAGTTGCAATATGTCAAAATATTACCGTTCAATTAGATGAGTATGGAATAGCAACAATCTCTCCTTCAGAAATAGACAATGGAAGTACAGATAATTGCGCAAACTATACACTCTCAGTAGATGTAGATACATTTGACTGTAGCAATCTAGGAGCCAATGAAGTGTTTTTTACAATCACAGACGTTCAAGGTAATACTGCTACATGTTTATCAATAGTAACTGTAGAAGACGTATTACCACCCGTGCTTAATTGTCAAAATATAACGCGTAGTTTAAATTCAGACTATGAAGTATTTATTGATATTTATGATATATCTATTGATATATTAGACAACTGTTCAATAGTAAGTACAGAAATTAGTGTAGATACTTTTAACTGTTCAAATTTAGGAGAAAACGAAGTGACTATTGTAGCAATTGATCAAAGCGGAAATGAATCAACATGCACAGTAACGGTAATGATAGAAGAAGGTGTTTTTGCTCCAAATGCAGTTTGCGAAAGTGTAACAGTACCATTACAACAAGATGGAACAGCAACAGTAATGGCAATTAATTTTGATGCAGGTTCAACAGGTACACGTTGTTTTAACCCCTTTAGTATTGATAGGGATTTCTTTACCTGTGATGATATAGGAGCGCCTATCCAAATTGAATTTACAGTATATAATGCCGCTGGTGAAACAGATACATGTATTGCATTTGTTAATGTAATTGATGGTCTTGCACCTCAAGTATTTTGCCCAGAAAATCAATCTGTAGTTTCTAATGGACCATATTCATTACCAGATTATTTTGCCACGGGTGAAGCTATTGCAACAGATAATTGCTCGTCTAACGTAATTACATCTCAAGATCCAGACCCTGGAACTTTATTAGAACAAGGGGTGCATACTATTACATTAACAGCAGAGGATATGAACGGGTTTGAGGAAGAATGCGAATTTACGGTATACATTGATGATATTTTAGGTGCAGACAATCCACAAGTTTCTTTAGAAACATTAATTATGTACCCTAATCCAGCAAATCAAATAATTAATATTAGTAATCCTCAATTTATAGATATTAAGGAGGTTACAATTTACGATATTAGTGGAAGAGCTATAATTAACAAGCGCATTTCTGAAATGAACGAACTTCTCACAATAGATGTTTCAAACCTACAGAGTGCTACTTACATGGTAATTATAACAACAAATAAAGGACAAGTTGTTAAACAACTCGCTAAGGAATAACCATTATTAATTTAGATAAAAATGCTCAGTCCTTCTTTAGGATTGAGCATTTTTATATCCTTTAAACATCACCCACAATAGAACTCCACTACCTATTGTTGTTATTAATGCAATAGGGTTTGTAATGCTAATAATTATGCTTTTAAATAAATTGATTGGGTTTTGTAGTAAATCCCAAGAATTAAAACGTAGAAATCTTCCTAAATAAATACCAAATCCACATAAAAAATGTGTGCAAAAAATAATAACTGAGGTTCTTTTTTCTGAAATGTGCCGTTGTAAAAACATTTGTATTTGCATTACAGAACATATATACCCATAGAGACCACTAATTGCAAAACTCCCAATAACCATACTATCCAGCCAAAGAATTACATCCTCACTTCTTTGTAAATGAACAAGGTCTGTCACAATATAAGGGGCATTGGGTAAAAACAATAACCATGCTCCAAAACCCAAAATTTTCACACTTTTAGATAGACCTTTTCGATAGAGTAGTGCTGATGAAATGCCATAGGGTATCCATGCTAAAAATAAATTCCATACGAGGAATAATAGAAAAAACGAATGTGTGATTTTCATTCTTAACATTAATAGAAACAAACTTGTCCCTAATAACAACACTGCGTAAAATAGTATTGTAAAATTTTCAATTACTACTGATTTAATTTTTTCCATTGGGTGTAAATTTTTCAATGAGTAGTATAGGTAAAATGCCAAGTGTGTATGCCAACAAATCCCAAGGGTCAAAATGAGACCCAATTATAATTTTTATAAACCTATTTTGGATGTTTAACATTTCAGCAAGAGAAAAATATTGTGCTATCTCAACGGTAAACGCAAAAATTAAAACCCAAGCTGTTACAGTTATAATATTGTGACGTTTAAAAAATTGCACAAAACAATAGAGTAGTGGAATGACGAGCACATCTCCAAGAAATCCTCGTATAAATGAGTGGAAATAGAATGTTGCTATTGCAATTTCGGTGATTAATAGCAGGATGAATATTGTTAAGTATCTCTTCATTTTATAATAACTTTAGGTCCCTTAAATTTTGGTTGTACATTAAAAATAATATCAAATACAGCTTTTGTTCTTGCTAGATATTCTCTAAATTCTGTTTTTAACCCGTATGAATTTGAAACATTTTGAGCATTAAAACCTATAAAATTCAAGTCATATTGGGAAGCTAGATAAATAGCTCTTTGATTATGGAATTTTTGCGAAATGATAATTGCCTTATTAACATTAAAAACCTCTTTTGCTCTTATTATAGAGTCTAGAGTCCTAAAACCAGCAAAATCTAAATAGATGTGATGTTCTGGGATTCCCAGTGCTATTAAATCATTTTTAAAATCTGAAGGCTCATCGTAGCCCCTTCGACTGTTGTCACCACTAACTAAAATGCGATTTATTTTTCCTAATTTGTATAGGTTGACAGCTGCATTAAGTCTATGAGTGTAATAGCTGTTTACTTTTCCGTTGGCGGTAAATTTTCCTGTGCCTAGTAATATTCCCACTTCATGTTTTGTAATATTGTTAATATCTGTAAATGTCTTGCCTTTAGCCGAAAAAGACACAAAATGATAAGATGTTAAGACACAAAAAATAATTGAAATGAAAAAGAATATGGCTTTTGTTCTCATGCTTTTCATATTAAAAATGCAAAAACAAGCGAAGCATAAACGTATGCAATGGGGAGGTTAATCAATAAAATACCTATAGCTTTAAAGGTTTCTTTTGGGTCTTCTTTGAGTAGTAAACCTATTAACAGCACTGCCACAAAAAATACATTACATATTACTGCAATACAGAGGTAATAAAACCCTACCATAGTGACTCCATTGAGATCCCTAAATATTGTTTGTAATATTAATAGTAAGGTGCCAATACTAAAAAAGAATAATGCTAGACTGCTTGCGCCTTTAACTTTGTTTTTCATAATTGAGGGTATTTAAATATGGTTTTATAAGTGTTCTTTCTGAAATAATAATGCTTCGGAAATTTTTAAAATTTAAAGAAAGTACTGCTTTGTAATCATAATGATGAAATGAGTTGATCTGCTTTCCAAAGCGATACGAACTCAAATAATATCTTAGATAATCTGGAAGTATTAATGTGCCAAGCAATAGTACACCGTAGAGATATGGGGTACGTTTACCATTGCCAAAACAACAATACTGTAGAGCAATTTCATCTTCTACGTTTGTTCCATAACCTGTTAATACGTGATAGGCATCGTGACGTTCTACTTTAGGTATTAGGTGAAAATTTCGTTCTTTTAAGAAGCTGCCTAGGTGATATCCAAATGTATCAGAACTCATATTTAATAACATTTCAGTAGAGATGCCCCACGCTTTTTTCTTTTTGAATTTGCAGTACAAACTCATGGTAATTTCAAATAACTTATTGATTAATTTTTTTCTTAATTGTAACATAAAGTACTTTGTTTTTCAAAGTGAATATTTTAAAAAAATACTCAATGTAAGTTGAGCACAATTTTAGTTGTTGTTTTCTATTTCCGAAGTAATTTTTCTAATGCTTCAATATGCTTTTTAAATTCTGCTTTTCCTAATGGGGTAGTACTATATCTTGTATTTGGTTTTCTGCCTATAAACTGTTTTTCTACATGTATGTATTTTTCCTTTTCAAGCGATTTTAAATGACTCGCTAGATTACCATCAGTCACGTCAAGCAATTCTTTGAGTCGGTTAAAATCTGCATCTTCATTTACCATCAAAATGGACATAATGCCAAGACGAATGCGGTGATCAAAAACCTTATTTATATTTTCAATAATTCCCACTACTTCTTTTTTTCTGCTATGAGCATGATAGCACCATAGATGATGTGCATTGCTCCAAAACCGAGCATCCATAACCAAAATCCATACCCTGGAATAATGGCACAAATAAGTCCTAAGATAATTTCTATAAACCCTAAATATCTAATGTGGCCTATGCTATATTTAGCAGCACTAACTAATGCCAGTCCATAAAAGATTAGCATTAACGCACCTGTTTGTCCATATTTTTGTTGTCCTAAGATGATAATTATATAAATTCCACCAGTTATTAATGGAATTAAAAAATTGATTAAAAGGCGTTTTGTAGTGTCGTCCCATATTTCGACTCCGTCTTTTTTAGCTCGTCGTGTTGTGATAAAGACAGCAGTCAAAATGCTTAAAAATGCAATTAAAAATAAGTCTAGCATGATGAGCTTAAAAATATATCCATCAAGTATTAAATATTCTCGCGCACTATTTGTAACAATATAATAAGCCACTATACCACCAATAACAGCATACACTCCAGCCATAATTCCTGCCCAGCCACTTAAAGATATAAAACGTGAAGACTTAGTCATCAAGTTTTTGATTTCGCTGAGGTCTTTTAAATAATCTTGCTCACTCATTTTAAAGTACTTTGAAATACAAAGTAAATGTATATTTTAGAATTTTGCTATACTTTTCTTCGGAAATTTTAAAAAAAGGGGAAAAACCCCTATTGATTCAGGTATTTATCCTCTTGTCCATATTTGAGAAGTGCTGCATCTTTGTTTTATATTAATTTAATGCTATATAAATTGGGGAGTTTATAAGCGATATTGATACGAAAAGGTTGCTAGAAATAGCAGCCTTTTTTATTTTTAGTAATTAATACACAAATATGAATCCAGCCGAAAACTATATCCTCAATAAACCCGAACCATTTAAAAGCATGTTGCTTCAGCTTCAAGTGGTGATTGAGCATACGGTGAAAGACCTGGATTTAGTGTATAAATGGAGCTTACCTTGTTATTGGTATAAAGAGCATAGCGGCTTTTGTTATCTCAATCAAACTAAAAATTATGTAGATGTTGTTTTTTGGCGTTCTGCATATTTAGATATCTATCCTGAGCATTTAAAACCGTATGGGAGAAAGGCATTAAAATCATTACGCTACTACAAACAAGAAGATATAGACGAACGTGTACTCATCGATATATTACTCGAGGCACATTCTCATAGAGAGAAGTCATTTTATAAATAGTATTATAGACTCTTAATCACTTTTCTAATCGCTGTCAAATCTGTCAGCAATTTTTCAAGCCTGCTCAGGTCGAGCATATTTGCGCCGTCACTTTTTGCATTTGTTGGGTCAAAATGAGTTTCGATGAAAAGTCCGTCGGCGCCGGTGGCAATTCCAGCACGGGCTATGGTGCTTATCATTTCGGGTCTCCCGCCTGTAACACCTTCACTTTGATTGGGTTGTTGTAAACTATGAGTAACATCAAGAACAACGGGAGCATATTCTTTCATTGTAGGAATTCCACGAAAATCCACAATCATGTCTTGATAACCAAACATAGTACCTCTGTCTGTAATCCAAGTTTTATCACTTCCAGAATCTTTTACTTTTTGAACAGCGTGCTGCATAGCTTCTGGGCTCATAAACTGTCCTTTTTTAAGGTTTACAACTTTACCCGTTTGAGCAGCCGCAACAACTAAATCGGTTTGGCGTACTAAAAAAGCTGGAATTTGTAGGACATCTACATAAGCAGCAGCCATCTTAGCATCGCTTACTTCATGAATGTCTGTCACTGTTGGAATGTCAAAAGTTTCTGAA
The DNA here is from genome assembly GCF_009014635.1 of Patiriisocius marinistellae. Taxonomy (GTDB): domain Bacteria; phylum Bacteroidota; class Bacteroidia; order Flavobacteriales; family Flavobacteriaceae; genus Patiriisocius; species Patiriisocius marinistellae. The sequence continues at coordinate 48,269 of NZ_BKCF01000007.1, forward strand.
ACTTTACGAAGAATTCTTAGTGCCTTTTCATCCCCTATTCCTGTAAAACTGTCTATACGACTTCGGTTTGCTTTTTTAAAACTTCCTTTAAAAATATAGGGTATGTTTAGCTTATCAGTAATACCCAAAACTTTTTCGGCAATTCTAAGTGCCATGTCTTCTCCTTCAATGGCGCAGGGGCCTGCGAGTAGAAAAAAATTATCTGAATTAGCGTGTTTTATCTTTGGAATCTCTGAAAGTTGCATAGCGTTTTTTTTGATGTGTAAATATAGTAAATACATCAAACTTAGATTGATAATAACGAGGTAAGAGGGTGGTAAAATTTCCGAAGAAATTATACCTATATCTTTAGCTTCAAAATATCACGCCTCAACATGCAAGTAATTAATTAATTAGCAGTACTTTTGCACCGTCAAAAAAGGCGCTTGAAAATAGAATATGTTTCAACGTTTTAATTGCCACTTAATTAAATAGTTAACCGCCTTAGCGGATATTGAAGATGAAAGTTATAAATATTGCAATTATTGCTCACGTAGATCATGGTAAAACGACCTTGGTTGATAAAATTATGTATCACTGTCAGTTATTTCGCGATAACCAAAATACAGGAGATTTAATCTTAGATAATAATGATCTTGAGCGTGAACGTGGAATTACGATAACGTCTAAAAACGTATCTGTAATGTACAAAGACACAAAAATTAACATTATTGATACCCCTGGTCACGCCGATTTTGGTGGAGAGGTAGAGCGTGTATTGAATATGGCAGACGGTGTTTGTTTGTTAGTGGATGCATTTGAAGGGCCTATGCCACAAACACGTTTTGTTTTACAAAAAGCTTTAGATCTTGGTTTAAAGCCTTGCGTAGTTGTAAACAAAGTTGATAAAGAAAACTGTACGCCAGAGCTAGTGCATGAAAAAGTATTTGACTTAATGTTTGAGCTTGGTGCAGAAGAATGGCAATTAGATTTCCCTACAGTTTACGGTTCTGCAAAGAACAACTGGATGAGTGATGACTGGAAAGTAGAAACAGATAATGTTGAACCATTATTAGATATGGTTTTAGAAAATGTACCTACGCCTAAGTTTGAAGAAGGAACTCCACAGTTATTAATTACATCTTTAGATTTCTCTTCATTTACTGGACGTATCGCTATTGGGCGTTTAACTCGTGGTACTTTGAAAGAAGGTATGCGTGTTTCATTAGTGAAAGCTGATGGTACGATTACAAAAACTAAAATTAAAGAATTACATACTTTTGAGGGGTTAGGCCGTTTAAAAGTGGAAGAAGTTCATGCAGGTGATATTTGTGCATTAGTTGGTTTAGAAGGTTTTGACATTGGAGATACAGTGGCAGATTTTGAAAATCCAGAGGGTTTAAAAACTATTGCGATAGATGAGCCTACAATGAGTATGTTGTTTACAATTAACGATTCGCCTTTCTTTGGGAAAGATGGAAAGTTTGTAACATCTCGCCATATTAGAGAACGTCTTGAAAAAGAATTAGAGAAAAACTTAGCAATGCGCCTGGAAGAAACAGGAAGTGCAGATAAGTTTTTAGTATACGGTCGTGGTATTCTACACTTATCGGTTTTAATCGAGACAATGCGCCGTGAAGGATACGAATTGCAAATTGGTCAGCCACAAGTAATTATCAAGGAGATTGATGGGGTTAAATGTGAGCCAGTAGAGGAATTAACAATTGATTTGCCAGAAAGTGTAAGTGGAACTGCAGTAAACCTTGTGACAATCCGTAAGGGTGAAATGGTATCTATGGAAGCGAAAGGTGATCGTATGATTTGCGAATTCATCATCCCATCTAGAGGTATTATTGGTTTGCGTAACCAGTTATTGACTGCTACGGCGGGTGAGGCTATTATGACGCACCGTTTTGTTGAGTATCAGCCTATGAGAGGTGGTATTCCTGAGCGCCAAAATGGATCTTTAGTTTCAATGGAGAACGGAAGTGCCATTCCTTATTCTATTGATAAATTACAGGATAGAGGACGTTTCTTTGTAAATCCTAATGAAGATATTTACGAAGGACAAGTTATTGGAGAAAACACACGCCAGGATGATATGGAAGTGAACATTACCAAGACTAAAAAACTATCTAACGTACGTTCAAGTGGAGCAGATGACAAGGCAAAAATTGTCCCAGCTATCAAATTCTCTTTAGAAGAAGCGTTAGAGTTTATTCAAAAAGATGAATATGTTGAGGTAACGCCTAATCACCTACGTATACGTAAAGTGTTTTTAAAAGCTACAGATAGAAAGAGGAATAAAATCTCTTAATATTTCTTCGGAAATTTTAAGTACAAATTATATTTTAATCTGCATTACACATTGCCTAAAGGTATTAGTGTAGTGCAGATTTTTTAATTGCAATTATGGCGTAATTATTTTCAGAATATTTATTTAACTGACATAATTACCGATTATTTAAACTGATACAAAAGATGTTTTTTTTTGTATTCTTCATCTCCTATTTTACTATTATCAAAGGACTAAGGAGTGATTATTAGGTTCGTTAAAGTATCTATCTAAAAGTTATAAAATATACGCTATATCTATGGCTTGGTTTTAGCACCTGCTGGGAGTATTATAAAAACATAAATATTTCCTGCATAAAAATTATGCAAAAGAGTATTTTTTGAAATTAAAAAGTATAGAATGACACAAGTAAAAGAGAACAACACAGTAAAAGTAAATTACACAGGTAAATTAACTGATGGGCAAGTTTTTGACAGTTCTGAAGGAAGAGAACCGATTGAAGTTACTTTAGGACAAGGACAGTTAATTCCTGGTTTTGAAAAAGGGTTGATCGATATGAAGTTAAATGAAAAAAAGACTATTTCTATTCCTAAGGAAGAAGCATATGGAGACGTTAGAGATGAGCTAAAGCAGGAAGTGGCAAAGACAGATCTTCCTCAAGATATGACACCCGAAGTTGGTATGGGCTTAGTATCTAAAACGCCAGATGGTCAAGAAATGAATTTACGTGTTGTAGAAGTGAAAGACACAAGTATTGTCGTAGATGCAAATCATCCATTAGCTGGTAAAGACCTTGTTTTTGATCTTGAAGTAGTAGAGATTAAATAAGCAAAAGTTGCCTAATATATAGGTGATATATTCAAGTACTTGAAATCCCTTCTGAATTTTATTCTGTAAGGGATTTTTTAGTTATCATGTTCAAGTTATAGGTATATTAATTTTTTCTCAAAAAAATAATCGCTTATCAATAAAATTGATAAGCGATTATTTGAAGTTGTGCAGAATAAAACACTTTTTATCTAATCACAATAAGGACAACTTGCACCATAACTTTCAATTGCATCACAAACATATTCAAGTTCTGTTGTCTGTCCTAGACATTCATAAAGTTGAGCAGTTTGGCAAAATTGAATGATTTGTCCTTCAGTAGGGCCGTTATAAACTAAATTTCCACAATCTATATTACCTCTGCCATTATTACTGCCGCCACCATTGTCTGGTGTATATATAGGTGATAAGGTATTACTGTCATTGATGTCAAATTCTACATCAAGAGTATGATCTTCAGCACTTCTTCCAGAAGTGAGTGATATGGAATAACTACCTTTTATTTTGTGAATTCCAGATTCACTATTTCTCACAACTTCAATTATATTAAGGCTATAATCAGTAATTATTATACTAGTATCTTCTATTGGGTCAAAGCCAAAATCATCCTCGGTCGCTAGAGTATACCTTGTAGAAGGGGTTTGTATTTCAAAACGTGGACTTTTTAAAGTTGATTAATTGCCTGGTTCTGGGTCCATATTGCTGTTTAATAAATACCTACGCTTTGAAAAACTTTGTTGGTATTATTAGGAACATTAGACGAGGCATCTAAACTTAAACTAAAAAGCGATGAGTCTTCATAAAAATTGAAAACATTACCGCTAATATATGTTTCTCTTTCATATCCAAAATCATACCCCACTTTTAATTCATGGGTTTCTTCATTAAATATAATATTGAATAAATTACTTGATGTTGGCAGTCCACAATTATCACAGTCATCTTCCTCACATGAAAAGAATGTTAAAACTGTTACTAATGCTAAAATAGTACGAAACTTCATATTTAGTTATTTAAAATTTACACAAATTAATAATTTGCCAATTCCTAAGTAATAATCATTAATGGGTATATTTTTCTTAAAAAAATAACACCGAAAATAAATCTATCCCTCAGCCCAACAAAAACCTACATTTTTCGTTTATTTGCTAACAGAATTAAAACTATGCATTTATTATATTTTGATCCCGGTCTGGGAATGATGATTGTACAAGCTGTAGCAGCGGGAGTTGCTGGTGTTTTGCTTTTTTCTAAAGGAGTAATGTACAAAATAAAAGGTTTTTTTGGCATGAATAAGGACGAAGACGATACTTACGATTCTATTGATGTTGATGAAAATGAGGATGGGAAAGATGACAAAAAACAATAAGACACACGAGGCTTCGTTTCGTGATCCATCAGGCCACATGTTTTATGATGACGATACACTTAGAAGGAGAATAAACCCTATCTATTTTAAGCAATATAATGCGCTAAAGGACAGTGGTTTTTTTGCCACACTTTTTAAAAATGAATTGCTTATTCCTCATAAAGAAAATAGCGTTTTTGAAAATGAAATTATTATTACTCCAGAGCCCATTCCTTTTATTACGAATCCTTATGAGTGGAGTTTTGAGCAATTTAAACATGCAGCGCTACATACTTTAAAGCTTCAAAAATATGCTTTAACTAAAGGGTTTATCTTGAAAGATGCATCTGCTTATAATATTACATTTCATAAAGGAAAGCCCATTTTTATAGATACACTCTCATTTGATTTTTATGAAGAAGATACTCCGTGGAGGGCCTACAAACAATTTATAACGCATTTTTTTGGACCGTTAGTTTTAGCTAGCTATCATGGCACCGAAATTTTCAAAATGTTGCAAACACATATTGATGGGATTCCTGTAAAGTTGATTTCATCATTGCTTCCTGGGAAGACAAAATTAAGTTCTACGATTTACACAAACATCCATCTAGCTGCAAAGATGGAGAGCAAGCATAGCGAAGACTATAAAGCCGAAACTAAGATTGCAAAGCTTTCTAAAAAAGCACAAAATAATATTCTAGATAATCTTTTTAATTTTATTAAAAAGATGAGTCTTAAAGAAGAAACCGAGTGGGGTAATTACTATGATAAAACAAATTACAACGACGCAGCTTTTCAAGGTAAAAAGGAGCTTATTCAAGACTGGGTAAGTAATTTAAAACCACAGCGATTGATTGACATGGGGGGTAATGACGGGACTTTTGCTCGTACAGTGCTTTCTCAAGTGCCAAACGTTATTGTAACAGATATTGACAGCAATGCTGTAGCCTATAATTACAAACAAGTACAAGAACATAAGGAAACAAATATGTTGCCTTTTGTATGTGACGTTTTACAACCAGCACCAGGAATTGGATTTAATAATACAGAACGTAATTCCTTAATTGATAGATTAGCAACTTATGCGCCAGATGTTACAATGGCACTTGCTTTAATCCATCATATTACGTTGAGTGGTAATGTTCCATTTAATAAATCTGCAGAATTCTTTTCAAAATTTTCTACACATCTTATTATTGAGTTTCCTACTAGAGAAGACTCTTGGGTGGAGAGCTTATTAGTTAGAAAAAGAGAATTTATAAACCACTTTGATTTTTATAATCAAACTGAATTTGAACAGGGTTACGGACAATACTTTGACTTAGAAAAAAAGGTGGAGGTTAAAGGCACAAAGCGCATTTTGTATCTTTACAAAAACAAACAAAATGGCATCGCCTAAGAAAGAGAGTTTTTTTGTAGCGTTTTTAAAACCTAATAACGTTTCTCCATTACTTGCTGCAATTGCTGCCGGGTTGTATCCAATTTTCTTTTATTATTCAAATAATTATCCTCTGGTGAATACTTGGGGGCATTTTGGGTATTTTTTATCAATGTTTATTGGAGTTCCATTTGTTGTTTTTCTTTTTGCAAAATTGATTCAAAAAAAAATAGTACCTGAAAAGTTTAAAAAATACATCTTTCCATTTTTAAACATTTTTATATTTCTTTTTTTGATGAAAGTTTGTTTATACGCAGGCATTCAAAAAAAAATGATTGTAGTAATTTTTTTCATTGCTATTGTAGCTGCATATTTACTTCATAAACATTTGAAGAAAATTATTGCACTACAACTTATACTTGCCATCATAGCAGGATTTTCGCTTACTCAACATATAGTAAAACAATTGACATACGATACTTCTTGGATGCAACAACCAGATGAAATCGCCAGTGCTACTTTTAAGAAAAAGCCCAATATATACTATATTCAGCCAGATGGCTATGTCAATTTTTCTACATTAAGAAAAGCCCCATATAATTATGACAATACTAAATTTGAAAATTTTGTGGCAGCAAATGGTTTTGTTCACTATCCTAATTTTAGGAGTAATTACGCGGCTACACTTTCATCAAATAGTTCTACATTTATGATGAAGCACCATTATTATAATGGTGAGAAGAGTTTTAATGAAGCGCTCAATGCACGTGATATAATTATGTCTAAAAACACAGTTCTCGATGTATTTAAAGGCAATGGGTATAACACAACTTTTTTAGGAGAAAAGCATTATTTGTTAATGAATAAACCCACCCTGGGTTATGATAATAGTAATATTATAGTTTCTGAAATTCCATTTATTGGAACAGGTTTAGGTAAGCAAAGAAACGTAGTGCAGATATTAGATAGTTTAAAAGTTAACAACGCAAAACCTCAGTTTTTTTTTATTGAAATGTTTAATCCAGGGCATATAGAAGGAAGAGAATCAATAAGTGATGGGAGCAAAATTGAGCGAGAAGAGTGGCTTGAAAGTTTAAAAAAAGCCAATGAAAACCTAACACAGCTAATTACTGTAGTTAAAAAAAAAGACCCTAATGCACTTATAATAATCATGGCAGACCATGGTGGGTTTGTAGGAATGAATTTTACGGAGCAGATTTATAAAAAAACACAAGATGCTGGCATTATAAACTCTATATTTAGTAGTAATTTATTGATTCATTGGCCTAATAATGAAGCACCAAGTTATGATGAAAAACTGGTGAGTAGTGTAAACTTATTTAGAATATTGTTTTCTTACCTTTCAGAAAATGAACAATATTTGACTAATCTAGAAGATAATAGTAGTTACGTTATATTAAATGAAGGAGCTCCCAATGATGTTTATAAATATATTAATGATGCTGGTGATATTACACTAGAAAAAGTTTTTAAAAATTAATTAATATGTTTTTAAACTTTTTAAAAAACGATAAAGTTCCTCAGTTACTTGTTGCCATTGCAGCGGGTTTATATCCGTTTTTTCATTATTATAGTAGCAATCTAGATTTGGCAGATTCTTGGTTTCAGCTATTTTTTCTAATTACTGCTTGTTTTGTAGTTCCTATTACTTTGGTCTTAGTTTCAAAATATATTTTTAATCTTTCTTTTCTTCAAAAGTTTCAAAAATATAGACTCGCTGCTATAAACTTTGTTTGTTTTTCTGGATTGTTGAGTATGCTTATTTTTCTTTCAAACAAAAAAGTATTTGTTCTCGTTATTGTTATTGCAGCACTTTTTAGTTTGTTGCTTAATAAATATTTAAAAAAGATTGTACTGCTTCAGATTATTATAGCTGTAATGAGCCTCTTTACATTAATACCTAAGTTGTTTTTCGCTTTTAATTATAATAATAGTTGGACACAAATTACACCAAAACTTGAAAATATTACTTTAAATAATAAACCTAATATCTATGTAATACAACCTGATGGTTATACGGATTTTGAGGTAATGAAAAAGGCACCTTATAATTATAGTGATACAAAGTTTGAAGATTATTTAATTGAAAACGATTTTATAAATTATAAAAATTTCCGAAGCAATTATTATTCAACATTAACATCAAACGCTTCTATGTTTGCAATGAAGCATCACTATTATAAAAATACATATTCAGGAAATTTGAAGACGTTTGGCGCTCAAGAGGTAATTGTGGGTAATGATAATAATGTGTTGAAAATATTAAAGAATAACGACTACAAAACACATTTAGTAACAGACAATTCTTTCTTTACAGTAAATAGAAAAACAGCATTATTTGATCACAGTAATGTGGAAGGCAAAACAGAAAAGATATACGACTCAGGAGGTATTCACAATGTAGATATTGTGACAGATTTTAGAAATTTAGTTAAAAATCAATCTGCGTCATCAAATTTTTATTTTATTGAGAAAACGCTTCCTAGCCATATTGCATACACGCAAGCATCATCGCAGGGAATAGAAAAGGAAAGAGAAAATTATTTTTCACGGCTTAAAAGCGCAAATTTATGGCTGAAAGAACTTATTTCAATTATTAATAAAAATGATAATAATGCGTTGATAGTTATTGTGGCAGACCATGGCGGTTACGTAGGATTAAAATCTGTAAAGGAAGTTGAGACGAGACAGCTTACAGCAATTGAGACAAAATCTACATTTAGTAGTTTGTTAAGTATTAAATGGCCTCAAAATAACGAGCCTAAAGGCTTTAATTGTAAGACGAATGTCAATCTGTTTCCTTATATTTTCTCATATTTGGCAGATGATAAAAATATTTTAAATGATCTTGAAGTAGATAATAGCTATCTTCCATTATATGAAGGAAGTAATGCTGCTTATTTTCAAGTGCTTGACGAAAATTACAAAGCGTATTACGTGCCAATTGAGTAACAAAAAAAACCTAAAATATCTTTACAGTAAGGAAATATAAGAAAGAAGATTTCTCTCAATGGAACGCATTTATTGCAAGCGCAAAAAATGCGACGTTTCTTTTTGATAGAGGCTTTATGGATTATCACAGTGACAGATTTAAGGACTATTCATTAATGGTTTTTAAAGATGACAATTTGTACGCTGTACTTCCAGCAAACGTTAAAGATGGAGTAGTTTATTCGCATCAAGGATTGACGTATGGGAGTTTTGTGCTTCAAGAAAAAGCAAAATTGTTATATGCTTTTGAGGCTTTTAAAGCTCTTTTAAAATTTCTTTCTTCGGAAGGAATACAAACGTTAGAAATTAGAAATATCCCTACGTTTTATAATAGTTTACCCGCAGATGAGCTTTCCTATTTTCTTTTTAAAGCTGAAGCCCAACTAGTAAAAAGAGATGCGCTAATGGTTATAGATACTACGCATAATTTAGGGTTTCAAAAAAATCGAAGAGAAGGTATAAATAAAGCAATTAGAAATGGTTTAAAAATAAAAGTAGAAGATAATTTTGATAGTTTTTGGAATGAAATTCTTATTCCCAATCTCACAAAAAAACACGGTGTAAAACCAGTGCATTCACTTGAAGAAATTAAACTGCTTGCATCACGTTTTCCAGAAAATATTAAACAAGTTAATGTATATAAAGACGATACCATTGTTGCAGGAACTACTGTTTTTTTAACTAAAACAACTATTCATCCACAATACGTTTCAGGTAATAGTGATAAAAATGCTTATGGCAGTTTAGACCTTGCATACGATTTTATTATTAATCATTTTGCTAAGCAAAAACGCTATTTTGACTTCAATATTTCGAGTGAAGAAAACGGAACAAAACTTAATAGCGGGCTCATTTTTTGGAAAGAAAGTTGTGGTGCGCGTACGTTTGTTGCAGATAATTACGTTGTGGAAACAGTAAAGTACAAAACCTTAGATTTAAACGTGCTATGATTCCATTTATTGATGTATATGCGATAAACGCCCGTTTTGAAAACGACTTCAAAATTGGATTTCAGAATTTTTTAGATAGTAGTTATTATATTCTTGGAAATCAGGTCAAAGCTTTTGAACAAGCCTTTGCAGCCTATTGTGGCGTTACTCATTGCATAGGTATGGGAAATGGATTAGATGCACTACGTTTAATTCTTGAAGGTTATAAGTTACTAGGAAAATTAAAAGATGGTGATGAAGTTCTTGTCGCTTCAAATACATTTATTGCCACAATTATTGCAATCAAACAGGCTGGATTGAAACCCATTCTTGTAGAGGTTGAAACAGAAAAATTTAATTTTGATTTACTAGCTTTAAAACAAGCAATAACGCCTAAGTCTAAAGCGATTATGCCTGTACATTTGTATGGACAACTAGCCCCAATGGAGGAAATTAATGCTTTAAGTAAAGAGTATGATTTAATAGTTATTGAAGATGCTGCCCAAGCACACGGCGCAAAAGATGGAGGTGGAAAATGTGCCGGAAATTTAGGTAATGCGGGAGGTTTTAGTTTTTACCCTACTAAAAATTTAGGAGCACTAGGCGATGGTGGAGCTGTGACAACCAATGATGATGCACTTGCAGCAGTACTTCGGAAATTACGTAACTACGGGACTTCTTCAAAATATGTCAATGATGTTTTGGGGTTTAACTCAAGGCTAGATGAAATTCAAGCTGCTTTTTTAAATATTAAGTTGCCAAAATTAAGTGCAGATAATGATTTCCGAAGAGAAATTGCTAAGCGTTATATTTCAGAAATAGATAATTCAAAAATTTTAATGCCCAATTATGATGGAACTGAAAATCACATATTCCATTTGTTTGTAGTTAGAGTAGAGAATAGAAATGAATTTCAGCAGTATTTAAATGATAATAAAATTGGCAGTTTAATACACTATCCCATTGCGCCACATCAACAAAATGCATTGTTAGAATTAAAAGATTTAAACTTTCCAATTACCGAAATGTTGCACAATCAAGTAATTAGTATTCCCATAAGTCCAGTGATGAATGAAGCACAAGTGAGTCGTGTTATTGAAGTTTTAAATCGTTATTAATTGAAAATTCCAGACTCCATTAAATCAAATTTGTTACTGAAGATAACTTCGGTAAATGCTCCAATTATTATTGTTAGGCAGGTATTTTCTTTGTTTATAAGAAGAGTAGTTGCAGAAAATTTTGGTGAAGTAGGGATTGACATTATTGGTCAATTGCGTAGTATTCAACAAGGAATTTTATCATTAACATCGTTTGGTTTTTTTAATGGTATTGTAAAATATGTTGCAGAACATAAGGAAGACCAAGAAAAATTAAATGGATTATTCTCTACTGCTTTTGTCTTTTGGATGTTTAGTTCCAGTATCGTTGCAATTGCATTAGCTATATTTTCAAAACCGCTTTCTGAGTATTTTTTTGAAACAACAGATTACGCTTCAGTATTAATTGTTATAGGGTGTGTGGCGCCCATGATAGGACTACAACGGTTGTATAATGGTATAGTTAATGGACTTACCGAGTATAAACGTTTTGCTAAGGTTGACATTGTAACATATCTTATCTCGGCTATTTTGCTACTATATTTTGCATGGAATAATCATTTTGAATTTGCATTATATTCTATTGCAATTACCCCAGCGTTACAATTGATTATAATGTTGTATGTATTTTTTAAAACTTTTAAAAACTACATTGATTATAAGCAAATTTCATTTAGAACTCCATTTAAAAATGTGTTGTTAGCGTTTACATTAATCTCATTTATGTCAACAGTGGTTTTAAGCTTTGTTGAGGTTGAAATTAGAAATATGATTCGTACAAATATTTCGCAAACCGAATCTGGTCTCTGGTCAGGTATGCTTGATTTGTCTAAAAATTACATGGCATTTTCATCATTGCTTTTTACGATGTATGTGATACCTAAATTTGCCACTATCAAAACAAAATTTTTGTTTTTTAAAGAAGTGGGCAGTATTTACAAAACACTTTTACCTCTTTTTGGAGCAGGAATGTTATTAATTTATTTTTTACGTCATTTTATTATAGATTTAATTTTTCCAGGTTTTGACGGCATGGCACCATTGTTTAAATGGCAATTAATGGGAGACTTTATTAGGTTAGCTTCTATTATTTTAGCAACCCAGTTTCTTGCAAAAAAGATGGTTAGAAATTTTATATTTTCTGAAGTAATCTCCACCATTCTTTTCTTTGGTCTTTCTTATTACCTCGTTCCCATTTATGGAGTTGAAGGAGTTGTTATAGCACATTTTATTAGGTATATTATTTACTTTATTGTAGTACTTTTATTGTTACAAAGAGCATTTAACAAAAACTTGATGGGTGATGGAGAAGAGACGAAAAATGACTAGATTATAAAATTATAAAATATTTAAAATGGCTGCTGAAACTTGTAAACTGTCTATTGACAATACCCCATATCAATTTGAAGTAATTGGTGATTTTTTTTGGGGTAAAGAAGAGCTCCTTTATAAACCAGAAAATAGCGTTATATCTAAAACTAGTTGGAGTGAAAAGGGGTACGGTGTTGTTGAGGCTTTCTTCGGAAATGAATTTCAAAATTTAAAAGATTCCATTAAAAAAAACATTATCAAAGCCTTTAAAATCAACAAAATTGAATATCCGTCAAATTTTGAATTAAGGGATTACCATAATGTAGTTAAAACAGATAAGCAGCATCTTCAAGTAATTGATATAACCAGAAGTTTGACTAATGAAGATTTTGATTTTGATATAGATGCGCTTACCGAGCGTTTTGGAAAAATTCTAGGCTACAAATTAACCTCGTGGGTGGAAGAGTTGCAAAAATCGCACATTCAAATACGCATAAACCGTCCTAGCTCATTAGATATAAATCCACCACATAGAGATGGTTATTTGAGTTATTGGGAAGATGTAGTAAATGTATGGATACCTATTGAAAGCTGTAATGAGCAAACATCATTGCCGGTATTACCAGGAAGTCATTTATTGCCGGAAAATGAAATTTATAGGACCAATAGCAAAGGTGCTACTATTAACGGAAATACTTATTTTGTACCGTGTATCTTAAAAACTAAGGATGGTAATATGGATATGATACGCCCCAACCCTAAAGAGGGAAATGCACTATTGTTTTCACCATTTTTAATTCATGGAGCAGCAGTAAATAGAAGTGACAAAACACGAGTGTCTATTGAGCTAAGATTTCCGAAGTTAAAAGCTTAAATTTTACTGGACCACTTATCAAAATACTTTTGAGAAACATCAATATAATTATGATGCGCTTCAATAAATTTGCGAGCATTTTGAGAAATTTCTAGAATTTTTTCTGGATTTAAAATAAGCCACTCTAGTTTTTCTGCAATTTTAATAGGGTCCGGTAGTGCGTTGATTGCAACAGTGTCTTCCTCAAGTTTATAATAATCTAACCATTCTTTCTCGGCACCAGTAAATACAACCTTTCCTTTTGCCATAGCCTCAAGTGCATTGAATCCTTGATCATAAGCAAATACTTGGTCTAATAAAATATGTGCTGAATTAAAAAGGTTTATATAGGTTTTATAGGGAACGTTTTCTACGGTAATAATTTCAATTTTATCTTTAAATTTTTCTGAAATTATTTTCAAGGCCTTTTCAAAAATATAGTTTCCTTTTTTATGGTAATTAGACCTATTGATTCCATGGAAGATACTTATTTTTCCATTTAATACTGGATGGATATATTTAATTTGTTCAGTCTTAATGGGGTTTGCTACCATCCCTAAATATTTTTTATTTCCTAAAAGAGGAATCTCATAATCAAGGTCTGAAGCTATGACACCTTTAATGCTTTTATAAATAAAATGGTGAAGTTCAATATAAGGGGTACTTGTGTGCTTTATTGCATTTAGATATTCTGGAGCACTACCACGCCCTTCTTTAAATGGTGTTAAAATTGAATATTTAAAATTATCATCCATTGCATATTTAACGCTTGGATAATCTGTACCACAAGACAATAAAAACACATTTTTGTTATGCTCAAATACAAATGCGAGTAGCTCTTTTTCAATTTTGGGAACAGTGCCAAAGGTATTCTCATTAATTAATTGAACAATATCATTGCCTTTAAATAGATCCTGATGTTTGTAAAATTGCTTTCTAATATTTAGTGAGTTGATATCAACTTTAAATAGTTTATAAATAACTCTTTTAACAAAACGAGGAAAACCTTTTATAAACTTATTTTGAAAATTTATATCTACTAAGCGATTTTTAAAGCCATCACCTAAACCTAAAACTGTAACTTCGTGACCTAAAGTGACCAATCCTTCTTTTAAAGTATAATGAGAAGAATTATATTCGCCAAGTAGAAGAATTTTCATTTAATTACGTTCAATTTTAAATTAAAGAAACGTTTGCAAGATAACCATAAAAAAATTTGCATTGTAGCAATATCTCTCGGTAAAGGAGGTGCTGAACGCTCCTCCGCAATGCTTTCCCAAATGTTATCAAACAAAGGGCATAATGTGCACATTGTTATTTTAAATGATAATGTTGACTTTAAATTTTCAGGAACGTTGTTTAATTTGGGTGTGTTTAAAAAGCAAAACGACACGTTATTAAAACGATTAAAAAGATTTAGAAGGCTTCGGAAATTTTTGATTAATGAAAATTTTGATGTTATCATTGATCACAGATCTAAAAATAGCTACTGGCGTGAGCAATTTTATAATCGATATATCTATAAGGGATTAAAAAAGATTTATGTGGTACATAGTTCTAATCTTTCGGGATACTTTACCGAAATGCCTTTGAGGTTTGCAAGTGTTTATAATAAAAATGTATGCACGATAGGAGTTTCAATACATATTTCAGAAGAGATAAAAAAAATGGGGGTTACAAATTGTAACACTATTTATAATAGTTATAATCCAGAATGGGGAGCAGGTAAAAATGAATTGCCCAATATTTTAAAAGATAAAAAATATCTACTTACGTACGGAAGGATTGAAGATGCTATAAAAGATTTCAGTTTTTTGATTCACTCATTTCAAGCATCAAAAATCTGGCAACAAGATGTTTTTCTAGTGATTATGGGCGATGGAAAAGATAAAGAAAGAATTAAAGAGTTAGCAGAAAGTCAAGAATGTAAATCTCATATTGTTTTTATTCCTTTTAATAAAAACCCATTTTCGATTGTTGCAAACGCACAGTTTACAACACTTACAAGTAAATATGAGGGATTTCCTATGGTCCTTGTTGAGTCTCTTTCGTTAGGCACTCCAGTAGTATCATTAGATATTGTATCTGGCCCTTCAGAAATTATAATACATAAATTAAATGGTTTGTTAGTTAAAGAAAGAAGTATACCTTTATTCTCAAAGGCCATTCATGAAATGATTACAAATAAAGAGCTGCTTGAATACTGTAAAAGGAATGCAAAAGTTACAGTTACAAAATTTTCAATGGAGGAGGTTTCAAAACAATGGGATACATTAATACAAAATGAGCTACATTAATTTAAAGAATATAGAGTTAAGGGATATCCCTAAGATAATTGCACAGGATGGAAGAGGTAATCTATCTGTAATAGAAAAAGATCTCATACCTTACGATATTAAAAGAGTGTATTATTTGTACGATGTACCTAGCGATTCTATTAGGGGAGGACATGCCCACAAAGAATTACAACAGTTTTTGATTGCTTTGAGTGGTAGTTTTGATGTTGTTCTTGATAATGGAAAAGAGCGCAAAACGTTTACATTAAATAGACCTAATAAAGGACTCTTAATTCCATGTGGGATTTGGAGAGAACTTGAAAATTTTTCGGCTGGTGCTGTGTGTCTTTCTCTTGTTAGTGAAGTCTATGATGAGGAAGATTATATTAGGGATTATGATGATTTTAAATTGTATTGTAAAGATTAACTAATTTACTATTTGTAATTAGATTTTAAATTTTATTTAAAAGCGCTCAAAGGCAGACCAAGAGTTTCTAAAACCCTTTTCATTAAAGCTAAACTTTTTAACATTAAAGGCGATGCATTTAATAAAAACCGTTGTTTCTTATTTAGATTTTCTTGGTTTATTTCTTTAAAATGTTTTTCAAACCCTTCAATGTTTCCTGTTTTTTTAGCTAATATAGCTATCGAAAAATGATTTAAATCTAAAAACTTCTGTAATGAAGAGTGTTTGTTTTCAAATTGTTTGTAAGGATATAAATCAATTTTTTCATTTATATTAAATGTTGTATTTGACAAACTTGAAGGACTATAATTATAGGTTGCATAGGGAGTGTTTTTAAAAACAACTTTGTAATGCAATCCTATACGGATCCAAAGATCAGTATCTTGACCACTTTTTATTTTTGGGTTATAAACCCCTATTTTATTAAAAACAGAGTGGTGTAATACAGTACTTGAGCTAGTCAAAATACTATTGATATAACTACTGTCAAAAAAATCTAACACTCGTGTTTCGTTAGGTTGCAAATTTGCAATAGAATATACAGGAGCACTTGTTTTTTTTCTATTTTCTATTCTACATGCCACAGCAAAAACTTTTTCTTCAGGGTAAGTTTTGACTAATAAATTAATACATTGAAGATATCCTTGATCCCAATAATCATCTGCATCCAGCAACGCAATGTATTTTGATGTTGTCATAGAAATTGCAGCATTTCTCGCTGCTCCAGCGCCAGCATTTTCTTGATAATAATAGTTAATGCGCGGGTCATCAAAACTTTTTATAATTTGTTCACTGGTATCTGTAGATCCATCATTTACAATGATAATCTCAAAATCCTCAAACGTTTGGGCAAGTACACTTTGGATTGTTTGACTCAAAAATCCCTCTTTATTATAAACAGCAATCACTACAGAAAATTTAGCCATTACGTTTTAATTTTATAAAGTGACTTAATTTAAAAGCGTCCAGTAATCTCATAGAAGGTTTAGCGGAATGTAAATTTTTAAATGTCTGTTTTTTTACAAGTGCAAAGCTTTTTTGAAATGTAAGTAAACCATGTCCTTTTTGCAATTTAAGATAAACTCGCTGCAACGGTCTCGCATCATTACTTATTAAACCCTCCTTTTCCATATTGTAAGTAGATTCAACAGCGTTTAATGATTTTTTTAAAAATGTCACAGCATCTTCAAGTCCGTGATGAACAATTGGGTTATCAATATGTAGCATTTTAATATTTTCCATTTTTAAATTGTACGAAAATAAAATATCCATACCGTAGGCATTATATTTTTCTGGATTACATTTTAAAAATGTGCTTTTTCTAATACATAGGTTTTGAGAAATAACATCAAAAGGAAACTTTTTGCGTTGTGAAACAGTTTTCACCTCTCTCTGTTTACCATAAGTCCAGCGCAGGATTAATTCTTTATTTGGCTTTCTATCTGTGTATGAAATTCCGCCATAAATACACTCGTGTTCTTTATTTATTGCTGAAACGTAACTAGAAATAAACATAGTATCTTTAGGAAGCACATCTGCATCTAAAAACAGTAACCACTCAAAAGTAGCCTCAACAGCAAGTTTATTTCTTGTCGCGGTACGCCCTAAATTTTCTTTGTTTTTAGTATAATTAACATGCGATAAGATCGATAATTTTTCATTGTTTTCACAGCTCAAACTATTTGTGCTGTAATCATCAACAATGGAAATTTCAAAATCAATACCTGTATCCACACACTGCTTATGAACATTGTTTACAAGTTCACGCACATCATAATTATACGTAGGTATCAGTACAGAAATCATCCCCCGAAAGTACAAAACTCCCATTGAAGAAACCACTCACACTGCAACTTTTTAAAGCTCGGTACAATATGAAAAAACAGTACTTCTGTGTATATTGCCATAAAATCCTAACATGCTTTTCAATACCGTAGATTTTGCTTTTTTCTTTCCGCTGGTATTGCTTTTATATTGGACAATTTTTAAGCGATCACTTCAACTTCAAAATGTATTTCTAGTTGTTGTTAGCTATCTTTTTTATTCCTTTTGGGATTGGCGATTTCTATCACTCATTTTTTTAAGCTCGCTTGTAGATTATTCTATAGGTCTCGCAATGGGCAAAGCCGAAATTCCTAAAACCAGAAAAATGCTGCTCATTGCCAGCTTGGTATTTAACCTAGGATTACTTTTCACATTTAAATATTTCAATTTTTTTGTCACCTCATTTTCAGAAACATTTGCCGTATTTGGCACTAGTTTTAATATGAGCTCCTTAGATATTTTGCTGCCTGTTGGTATTAGTTTTTATACCTTTCAAACACTAAGTTATACTATAGATTTATATCGTAAACGTATTGAACCTACTAAAAATGTAGTTTCATTTTTCGCCTTTGTTTCGTTTTTCCCACAATTAGTAGCAGGTCCTATTGAGCGAGCCTCACATTTACTGCCACAATTTAAAAAACCACGTGTTTTTAATAGGGAGCCTACTGTTGATGGATTGCGATTAATCCTTGGCGGACTCTTTAAAAAAATGGTTATTGCAGATAACTGTGCCTTAATAGCAAACCATATATTTGAAAACTACCAAGCCGAAAGCGGAAGCACATTATTTTTTGGTGCAGTGTTTTTTGCATTTCAAATTTATGGAGATTTTTCTGGGTATAGTGACATTGCTATTGGTACTTCACGATTGATGGGGTTTGATTTAATGAAAAATTTTAACTACCCATATTTATCACAAAACCTATCCGATTTTTGGCGACGTTGGCATATTTCGCTTTCCACTTGGTTTAGGGATTATGTGTATATCCCGCTTGGTGGCAGTAGGGTTTCAAAAACTAGATTGATTGTAAATGTTTTCATTGTTTTTTTAGTGAGTGGATTATGGCATGGGGCTAATTGGACATTTATTTTTTGGGGATTCATTCATGGGCTGTTTGTTATTCCTGTAATTCTATTTGTTAAAAAGGATGTCACGTTTCCGAAGGGAAAAAAACTACCTACATTTAAAGAGCTATTTAATATTTTTACAACATTTTTAATTGTAGTCATCGCATGGATTTTCTTTCGTGCCGAAACAATTACAGATGCATTTTTATATATAAAAACAATCGCTTCGCCAAGTTTAATTACAATGCCTAATATTCCAAGAAGTGGTATATTATTATTGTTTTTGTATATGTGTTTTGAATGGATACAACGCCACAGAGGCCATATTCTGGACATTACGTTTATTAAATCAAAATTAATGCGCTATGCAATATACTATGTTCTCGTTGGGATTATTTTGCTGCATGCGGGTGATTTGCAGCCATTTATTTATTTTCAATTTTAAGTATGAAAAAGCTCTATATAAAACTACTCATATTCCTGTTGCCATTGTTGGCATTGTGGGGAGCATTAGAGTTTTTTTACCGTACTACAGAAACGAATTACACCTATAAAACAGCGAAGCTCATTGAAAATTATGACTGTATTGAGACGCTCATTTTAGGAGATTCGCATACTTTTTATGGATTAGATCCTGAGTATTTTACCTCTAAAACATTTAATCTAGCTAACATAAGTCAAACGCTTTATTTTGACGAATTGCTATTAGAAAAGCATATTGACTCAATGGATAGTTTGAAAACGGTTATATTAAATGTGAGTTATTTTAGTCTGTCTTCTTTAGAAAACTCAAAAGAAGATAGTTGGCGCAAATATTTTTATGAAGCGCAGATGGATTTAGATGTTCCTATCGTGTCGTCATTTGCACCCCAAAAATATAGTCTAGCATTGGCGAGAAGACTTCATAAATCTTTAGAGTTAACTCATCAATATCATGATAACGGTACCATTGTTAATTGTTATAAAAACGGTTACGGAATACAAGATGAAAATGACATTGTTACAGATAAAGAGAATATCTCAATCTTCATAGCAAAAAAACACGAAGATGGATTGTTAGATTTTAAAAACAATACCGTAAGACTGCAACGAATGATTGCACTTTGTCAAAATAGGAATGTCAAAGTATTATTAATAGAGATGCCTGTGTATCCCACTTATTATGACTTGTTAGATCAAGAAAAATGGTCAAAAATTGAAACTACTTTACATCTATTAGCTAAAGAGCATCAAAACACAGACCACTTAGATTTAACACAGCATTCTACATTTAATAAAGAAGATTTGAGGGACGCAGACCATTTAACAAATAATGGAGCTAAAAAATGTAGTAGGTTAGTGGATGACTATTTAAAAGCAACTCTTTAAAATTTTCAGTCTGCATTAAATTTTAAACCGTCTTCTGTACTACTTCAAATATTTGATTTTCATCACACTTTAAAGTTTTTGAAGGATATTTTAAAAGTAATGCATAGTCGTGCGTTGCCATTAAAATGGTGTTACCATTATTGTTTATTTCTTGCAAGACCTGCATTACTTCAACACTTGTTTGCGGATCAAGGTTTCCTGTGGGCTCATCTGCAAGGATAAGTTCTGGGTCATTGAGTAGTGCTCTTGCTATTGCAACACGCTGTTGTTCACCACCAGATAATTGATGTGGGAATTTAAAGTTTTTAGTTTTCATTCCTACCTTATCAAGTACTTCATCAATTTTAGCCTCCATCTCCTTTTTATCCTTCCAGCCGGTTGCTTTAAGTACAAAGAAAAGATTGTCTTTTACAGTGCGGTCATTTAGTAATTTAAAGTCTTGAAAAACAACACCTAGTTTTCTGCGTAATGCAGGAATATCTTTCTCTTTTAAAGTCTTTAAATTATGTCCTACAATATGCCCTTCCCCTTTTTGTAGAGGCAAGTCTCCATAAAGCGTTTTCATAAAACTACTTTTACCAGAGCCCGTTTTACCTATTAAATAAACAAATTCGCCTTTGTCAACTTTTACGGAGACTTCATCAAGAATAAGATTTTCTCGTTGAAAAATAGAAGCATTTTTAAATTCTAAGACAGCTTGAGACATGTGCAATAAATTTTAAAACAAATATAATTTTAAATTTAGATAATATAGAATTTAAACAGTTTCACCTGTATGATTTTCAAAATTAAAAATAATAGTAAAGAGTTGATTGCGTAATTGTTTAATAACCAAGTTAATTTTCAATATTATCTTAATTTTTATTATTGAGGTTTATTGTTCGTCGATAGGTCTTTATAGCTTCCATATTTTTTAGGAGGTGTGGGTTCACATTCTTTAATTTCAATGGTTGGATCAATGCTTAATTTTGCAAAACCCCTTTTGTTAGGTGCAATGCGAGTGCCTGATTTTAAAACAATTGATTCTTTAGCTTTAAAATCAACAGTAGCATCATCTCTAAACGTTTGATTTTGGAGTGTAATTGTATTTGGTGCGCTGCTTATAGTGAATTCAAAGCGGTAGAAATCTCTATTTTTAAAAGTCACATTTCCGAAGGGATTCTTAAGTTCATTAGCCATTTCCACAGCACGATATGTATTTAGTCTTCCAGCCCCGAGCATACCAACAAATATTTCATTACCATTTAAGTGCTCAATGGCATCGCTTGTTTGTTTTAAAATGGTTTCAACTTCATAGGCTGTTAAACAATAATTTACAGACCACATTAAGCCTATGGTGCCTGTTACATAAGGTGCTGCATTAGAGCTAGCGCCTCCATAAGGGTTTTCTTTTCCGCAAATATCAGCCCCTAACAAATAACCCTCTGCAGGAGCAAGCAGGTCAATAGCTTTATTTACTTGCATACCTTTTTCAGGGTCGTTTGGCGTAAGTGTTCCATCTTCCTCTATATAAAAATAGCCATTTCGTCTATCATTCATTCTTTTTGTCATGAGCCTCCCTTCTTTGTCTGGGAAAACTTCATCTGTTTCAAAGGTATTGCCTAAGTACGTGCCAGTTACCGAAATTACCCGATCGTACGAGGCAGGATATAAGGAATCGCCTATTTTTATACCATCTCTATTGCAATCCCTTCCATTTCCTGCACCAGCAACAATGATGATACCATCATCATAATATTCTTTAATTCTCTCGTTAATGTTTTGACTGTAATTCCCGCCCATTTTACACATAGCCCAACTTGTATTAATCACTTTTGCACCAGCGGCTACTAATTCTTCTATTTTTTCCATTGTTCCATAACTGTGTGCAATAACATCACATCCTGAACAAATTCCAGGCCTTCCATATGCGTTGTCCATACGCCCAATTGCTGTTCCAGCTATATTAGTTCCATGAGAACAGGATATACCTTTTTTTGAATTATTATATGATAAATAGTTGCTTACACGACCTTTTAAATCTGGGTCAAGTGAGTCGACTTTAGAGTCACTAATACCTACAATTACTTTTTTATTGCCTCGTGTAATACTCCAAGCATCTGCTGCTTGAATAAGATCCAAATCATAACTAGGATATTTGTTTCCTTTGTTTTCAACAGCACTTGTTGTGCCATAATCGTTGGGGTAGTAAGGGTTTTTTGCAGGGTAAAATTGGTCAATTCGTGTGTATTTATTGGGGAATTTGTTTTTTAATCTACTAAGGAGTTCTACATTGTCTGTCTCAATGGTGTGCACTGTTTTTAATAATTTTCGATCTGTATTAGGAAATGCTATTTTAAACTGAAATATATTGTACTTCTCATATATCGCTGTCTCATTTTTATCATTCTTATTTTTTATTGTAAAAGTTCCATCGCGTTTTTCTTTTACTATGAACGCTTCAGTATCTGCAATGTTTACATGAAAATAAAAATGCTCAACCTCTTCTTGTGAATGTGCAGTCACATTTCCGAAGAAGAAAAAAGGTGTAAAAATTAATACTAAATATTTCATTATTTTTTCTCGATTAGCGATTGAACTGCTTTTTTAAGAGCTTCAATTTCTTTTTGTTGCTCAATAGTATAGAGCGTTAATTCTTCTACTTTTTCTAATAATGCTAGGTTCATTTCTTTTAAGGATAATCCTTTTTCTTCAATTGTTGATGCGCTAGGAATGTTAGGTAAATGATGGTTTTTAGCGATGAATGATTCAAGTAAAGTTAAGCTCATCATTGTATAGTCTTTTTTTAAAGGAGACTCTCCGTCAAAATACATGTCAAAAACATAATCTGGAGCAACGGCTCCATTAAGGTCAACTAAAACTTCTTGAGTGTGAATTGTTCCTTTAACAGTCAATTTTTCGTCAGGATTTTGAGTGCCAATGCCTACCATTCCATTTTTTTCTGAGATGACATTAAATACGCTAGTATTAGTTTGAGCAATACAAGAGGTCATACTAATAATGAAGAGGACGAGTAAGGAGTTTTTCATGAAAATTTAGATTGAGATTATCGTTTAAAGTTACAGTAAATTTTATTAGTGGATGCTTTTTAGAAAACGAGTTAAAATTATATTAAATCTTATTTCTTATGATAAACCTATATAATTATATACAAACTTTGCCGTTAACTTTATTGACAACCTGAAATTTTCAAAGGACAAATTATAGTTCATAACCTGTGAATACTTCAAAGGATATTTATAAAACTCATGGAGTGAAACTTATATCTTTGACTTAGCATTTAAACCCAAACTAATGTTGAAAAACCTTATAGCCTTTAGCTTATTTTTAGCTCTTTCTACAACCACATTTGCACAACAAACAGCTTCTTTTACAAACGAACTGGTCGAATTTAACCAAGCAGTTGAGTTATATAATAACGACCAATATCTCGCAGCTCAAAGTCAGTTTTCAAAAGTAAAACAGACGACAGATAGTGAGAGCGTTGAAAGTGATTGTGCTTATTATATTGCTAATTGTGCTGTGCGTCTTAACCAACAAGATGCAGACCAGTTGATGACGTCTTTTGTTTCTAACTACCCTACGAGTGTAAAAAGAAATTCAGCTTACATTGATGTAGCAAATTACTACTTTGAAAATGGAAAATATTCGTACGCTCGTAAATGGTATGATAAGGTAGATACTTCAGGGTTAAGTGGTGGAGAAAGAGATCGTTTCAATTTTAATAATGGGTATGCATATTTCAAATCTAATGAGTTTACACAAGCAAAAAAGTATTTTAATCAAGTAAACACTTCGCAAAAATATGGCTCGCAGGCTAAATATTATTTAGGATATATTGCTTATGAAGGTGATGATTATGAAGAGGCAAATGAGCTTTTTGAAGAGGTTAAAGACGAAGAGCGTTATAGTAAAGACATGTCGTATTATCAGGCAGACATGAATTTTAAATTAGGCAAATTTGATAAAGCAATAGAACTAGGTGCTGCTCAATTTGACCGTTCTAGCCCAAAAGAGAAAAGCGAATTGTCAAAAATAATTGGAGAGAGTTATTTCAACCTTGGTCAATATGCTGAGGCAATTCCTTATTTAAAAGAATATAAAGGACAACGCGGTCGATGGAATAATACAGATTATTACCAATTAGGGTATGCGTATTACAAACAAGCAAAATATGCAGAAGCTGTTGGAGAGTTTAATAAAATAGTAGATGGTAATAATGCTGTATCTCAAAATGCATACTACCATTTAGCAGAGTCTTATTTAAAACTCGATCAAAAACAACAAGCTTTAAATGCCTTTAAAAATGCATCCGAAATGGATTTTAGCTCTGAAATCAAAGAAGATGCTTGGCTTAATTATGCAAAAATTAGCTACGAGATAGGGAATAGCTACCAGAGTGTGCCGCAGGTTTTATTATCATTCATTGAAGAATATCCAGATAATAAAAATAATACAGCACTTAAAGACTTATTAATAGACTCTTACATCACTTCGAAAAATTATAGCGAAGCAATGCAATTGTTAGAAAACAATAGCTCATTTGAAAATAAACTAGCGTATCAAAAAGTAGCGTTCTATCGTGGAATTGAAGTGTATAATGAAAGCAATTATCAAGAGGCAAAATCATTTTTTAAAAAATCTTTAAAAGAACCTCGCGACCCTAAATTTACAGCACGTGCAACTTATTGGAATGCTGAGAGTGATTTCCAATTGTCAAACTTTGAAGAAGCTGCATTAGGATATAAGCAATTTATGCAACTTCCTGGAGCGGTAGGAACTCAAGAATATATAAATAGCGGCTACAATCTGGGTTACAATTATTTTAAATTAAAAGACTACGATAAGGCTATTGAAAATTTTAAAAAATATACAACCTCTTCATCTGCTGATAAGGCTAGGAAAAAAGATGCCTTTTTACGATTAGGTGATAGTTATTTTGTAACCAGTAAATACTGGCCAGCAATGGAAAATTATAACAAATCAATTGAGTTGAGCAATAGCGATAATGACTATGCGGCATTTCAAAAAGCAATAAGTTATGGCTTTGTTGATAGAACAGAGGATAAAATTAAAGGGTTAGAAAGTTATGGAAATAGTTATCCAAAATCAATCTATAAAGATGATGCCCTGTATGAGTTAGCAAACACCTATTTAGCACAAAACCGAAATGCAGATGCCACTCGTACGTATCGTAAACTAGTAAAAGAGCAACCTAAAAGTAGTTACGTTTCAAAAGCATTATTGAAGCAGGCGCTTATTCTAGATAATGATGGAAAAAGTAACGAAGCACTTTCATTATTTAAAATGGTTGCTAGTGATTATCCCTCTACGCCAGAGGCCATGCAAGCAGTGGGCAGTGCAAAAATTATTTTTATAGATCAAGGTCGTGTGGATGATTATGCGACATGGGTAAACACTTTAGATTTTGTTGATATTGAAGATGCAGAGTTAGATGATGCAACATATCAAGCTGCTGAGCAACCTTATTTACAAAACGATGTATCGCAAGCAATTAAGCGTTTTGAAGCATATTTAGAGCAGTTCCCGTCAGGGCAACATGCTATGAAAGCACATTTTTATTTAGGTGAAATGCACTTCGGAAATGAGGACGGCGTTAAAGCAATTCCACATTTTAAATTTGTAGTAGACAAAGAGCGTAATGAATTTACTGAGCAGGCATTAGCGCGTATATCAGAAGTATACCTTGCCCAAAAAGACTATCAAAATGCGTTGTCATATTTAGCTCGTTTAGAAACCGAAGCAGATTTTCCACAAAATATAATCTTTGCTCAAACTAATAGTATGAAAGCAAGCTACGAGTTAAAGAACTACACACAAGCGGTTGCTTATGCAGATAAGGTGTTACAAAATAGTAAGATTGATAATAGTATAAAAAGTGATGCTCAAATCATTATAGCACGTTCAGCTATTAAAACAGATAATGAAGCTAAAGCAAAAACAGCCTATGCCGAAGTAGCTAAAATTGCAACAGGACAGCTTGCCGCCGAAGCACTTTATTATGAAGCTTATTTTAAAAATAAAGACGGAAAATTTGAATCTTCTAATCAGTCGGTTCAAAAACTAGCAAAGGATTATTCCGGATATAAATTGTTTGGAGCAAAAGGACTATTGATTATGGCTAAGAACTTTTATGGATTAGGTGATGCATACCAAGCTACGTACATTTTAGATAGTGTAATTACTAATTTTGCTGATTTTCCAGAAGTAGTTGCTGAGGCACAAAAGGAACTTGCAACAATTAAAACAGCAGAGTCTAAAACAAATTCTTCGGTTGAAGCACCAGAGAAAAATTAAACAAAATTGTTTGCACCCCACATATTTCCGAAGTAAAACAACAAAAAGCAACCTAAATAATACCATTGTATGACAAGTACAACTTTTATAATAAAATCAATTTTTAAAAGCTTAAATAATCAAAATGTATTGTTATTGATTATAGCATTCATTTGTACGTTTCCTATTATAGCGCAAGAAGATGATGATCCGCTAGGGACTGAAGTGGTTAATATTGTTAAGCCATACACGCCTACAATTAGTGATGCATTTAAGATTAAAGAAACACCAGTTTTAAATGACTCCATAAGTGAACAAAAAAAACAAGTAGAGTACAGTATTTTCTCAGTGCCTGTGGCTTCAACATTTACACCGTCAAAAGGAAAAGCGCAAACAGTTGAAAAAGCAAAGAAGATAAAATTGTTTGATAATTATGCAACGTTAGGTTTTGGAAACTACACTACTGTTTTAGGCGAATTATATAGTAATTTTCAATTGAGCCGTACAGATAATGTAGGAGTCTTTTTTAGTCATAACAGCGCAATGGGAGATATTGATGATGTAAAAGCCTCAACAGATTTTTTTGACACGCAATTAGATTTAAGCTATAGTAGCCGCCAGCGAGATGCCTCTTATGGATTAGATGTGGGAGTAGAGCATCAATCATATAACTGGTATGGTATAAATGATGCTTTCAATTTTCAACCAGATGCTTTTTTTGATGATACAGATTTTGTTCAAAACTATTTTAGCGGTTACATAGGTGGAACTATTGATGTTGAAAATTCGTTTTTTGATAAGGCAACTGCAAAACTTAGATACTTGAGCGATAGTTATGAGTCATCTGAAATTAATTTTACCGCCATGCCAGAGTTTGCATTCCCCGTAGCAGACAATAAGTTTAAAATAGGAATAGATTTAGATTATTTAAGCGGCAGTTTCTATGAAGGGTTGTTTGACTCAGAAACACAGAATTATAGTCAGTTTAACGCGGGGATTCTTCCATCAATTGATATTATTACAGATGATTTATCGCTATCACTTGGCGCAAAAGTTTATGTGGGGATGGATACAGAGAATAGCGAGACAGATTTTTATGTGTACCCTAATGTTTTAGCTTCCTATAGTGTTGTTGATGAGTTGGTAATTGCATATGCTGGGATTGAAGGAGGTTTAACACAAAATACTTTTTATGATTTTAAAGAAGTTAATCCATTTATATCTCCCACGCTAAATATTGCTCCCACGAGCAAAAACTATGATGCATTTTTGGGGTTAAAAGGAAAGTTGTCAAGCGCCATTGCTTATAATGTGCGAGGGAGTTACAGTAATGAAAATGACAAAAGCTTGTTTAAGGCAAACTCATATACACCATCGCCATTAGACACTGAAGGCTATAAATATGGAAATTCTTTTAATGTTATTTATGATGATATAAACACATTAAGTTTTTTTGGGGAATTAAAGGCCGAAATTTCTCCCAATTTCAATATAGGTGTTAATGGAACTTTTAATAGTTATAACACAGATAACCAACAAGAAGCTTGGAACCTCCCATCATTACAAGCAACAGTATTTAGTACATTTAATATTACAGAAGCATTGTACGGAGGTGTTTCATTGTTTTATGTAGGAGAACGTAAAGATTTTGATGATAATTTATTGATTGATAATATTGTTGCTGATAGCGGCGTAGTAACTCTAGATGGGTATGTGGATGCTAATGTGCATGTAGGATATCGCTTGAGTGAGCGCTTATCAATCTTTATGAAAGGTAGTAATTTAATAGGTGGAAACTATGAAAAGTGGTACAATTACCCCGTTCAAGGAATTCAAGTATTAGGTGGTGCAACATATAAATTTGATTGGTAATAAGATCATAAATTTAGATTGGTAATCTATATAATGCTTCTTTCAGATTTCGATTTCTGGAGGGAGCATTTTTTATTTTCTCTCTTCGGAAATTTGCTTCGATGTATTCCTTATTTTTACCAAAACTGAAAACTAAAATTTATGAAGCCTTTATACCTTCTACTTTCAATCTTACTATTTGTAAACTGCGCCCCTGATAAAATTGATGCAGATTTATTAGTTAAAAATGCAAATATCTACACAGTTAATGAGTCCTTTGATACTGCAAATTCATTTGTTGTAAAAGATGGAAAAATATTAGAAATAGGTATTAAGCCAGAACTGGAACTTAAATACAGCGTTACCGAAACGTTTGATGCAGGTGGAAAAACAATTGTCCCAGGACTTATTGATGCGCACGCACATTTATATAATTTAGGGAGGTCTATGCAACGTGTAAATCTAGTAGGTACTACCAGTTATAAAGACGTCTTAGAAAGGGTTGTCACATTTCAGAAAGAAAAAGAAACAGATTTTATTTTAGGTAGAGGTTGGGACCAAAACGATTGGCCAATTAAAGAGTTTCCTACAAATATTGAATTAGATTCATTGTTTCCTAATACACCAGTAGCATTAACTCGTATTGACGGTCATGCAATGGTAGCAAACTCAAAAGCATTAGCACTTGCAGGTATTACTAAAAAAACTAAAGTTCCCGGTGGAGAGGTTGAGGTTTTTGACGGAAAATTAACAGGATTGCTTATTGATACTCCTATGGAGTTAGTAAGAAAAGTAGTTCCTAAGCCTAGCATTGAGATGATTGAAAGTGCACTAACTCAAGCTGAGGAGGTTTGCCTTTCCTATGGCTTAACAACACTAGATGACGCTGGTCTTTCTATTGAGGTCATAAATGCTATTGATGCTCTCCAAAAAAACGGAAAACTTGATTTAAGAGTATATGCTATGGTAAGCAACACTCCTGAGGACTTAAATCATTTTCTACCCAATGGGATTATTAAAACAGATAGGCTAAATGTACGCTCTGTTAAGGTATATGCAGATGGAGCATTAGGCTCTCGTGGTGCTGCAATGCGTGAAAGTTATAGTGATGTTGAAAATCATTTTGGTGCGATGATTACACCAGCAGCACAATTGGACTCTCTAGCTTCGGCTATTGCGGCAGCAGGTTATCAAATGAATACGCATGCCATAGGAGACTCTGCAAATGTAGCTGTTCTTAGAGCTTATAAAAAAGCACTTGAAGGAAAAGAAGATGCTCGCTGGAGAGTAGAGCATGCACAAATTGTAACACCTATTGACTTTAAAGATTTTTCTAAAAACATCATCCCATCAATACAACCCACTCACGCTACCAGCGATATGTATTGGGCAGAAGATAGAGTAGGTGCAGAACGCATTAAAGGTGCCTATGCATATAAAACATTATTAAATAATGCAGGGATTGTAGCTTTAGGAACAGATTTTCCAGTAGAACAAGTAAACCCAATGCTTACGTTTTATGCGGCAGTAGCAAGAAAAGATTTAGATAATTATCCTGATGATGGTTTTAGAAAAGAAGACGCTTTGAGTCGTGAAGAAGCATTAAGAGGAATGACTATTTGGGCAGCCTACGCAAACTTTGAAGAAAATGAAAAAGGGAGTATTGAAAAAGGCAAGTTTGCAGATTTTACAGTGCTTGATCGAAACATAATGGAAATACCAGAAGATAGTATCCCTAAAACGATGACGATAGCAACTTTTATAAATGGAAAAAAAGTGTTTACTCGAAATTAAACTTTACTGATCCCTAAAATCTTCTTCACGGAGAAAAATATCAAATTGAGTAGCAGAAGTAGTGTTTGTTTCAGGAATAATTACTTCTGCTATTTGATAGTCACCAGTCAACGTATCTCTTCGAGTAAACCGAATTAATTCGGAAGTGTTTTTGTCAGTATATATGCTTCTAGAGTAATCAACATCTACAAATTTTAATTTATTCAACTCGCCAAGTCCAGTATATTCTGGACGCATTCTTATTGGTGTATATTGAACATCAGTATCAAGTTTTACTGTGAGGTTCATTGGATAAAGGTGTAATAGCCTAAAATCAAATTGTAAATCTTCACCTAATTCATCAAACTCTATAGAACTTGACTCTATGGCATAAATTGAATCGTTAGTAATTGCTGTAATATAATATGTATCGCCCAATCCACTATTTGTGAAAGTAACATCATAATTACCATTAGAGTCTGTTGTGGTAGAATCTATAAATTGAATGAAATCTTCTTGATTACCTGGAGCTATGTTGGGAACATCATTATATTCTGCTATTCTTATTTTTAGATTAGTAACAGGTATATTGTTATTAGTATCTAAAACACTTCCGTATAATCTTGTTTCAATACCACCTTCGTCTGTTGTATCTTTAAAACAACTTGATAATAAAGAGGACAAGAAGAAAACTAGTATGATTTTAAAATATAGGGTGTTCATATTTTATTTTTTTAATAATATTATCTACTACCTTTTGCTTGTAAGTCTGCTAGGCATAATTCTATATCAAATTCTGGAACATTAGCGCGTTGTCTTAGCATATTTACCATGCGTGTTACGTGTGATCTAGTGATGTTTGATGCTTCAAAAAACATCAAGCAATCTTCAATAACACAATGTTTTGGGTGGTCTAAATCTTCGTGTTCTCCATCAATATGGATATCGTCATCTTGTATGTTGACAAGACCTAAAATATGACCAAATTCATGATGTAACGTTGTTGATTCTAGCAGGGGTAAAACCTCAGGGTCATCAGCAGTAATATTAACTAGCGTATTTTGATATACTACAACACTCGTATTTTGATATGCTGTTCCAAGTGTTACTGTAGTGTCTGTGTCATTTTCAGAACTCCCATTTGAGAAAAAAACATACATTGCTATATCATCACCCACTGTGTATTGTGTGCGAATATTAGTTTCAATATCTCTAATTTCTTGAATAGTAAAGGGTGCTCCTGACTGATTGGGAACTACAGTTTCAATAAAATTAACTCCATCACTTTTATTAACACGCGCAATAATAAAATCTTTAAAACGATCAAGAGCTTCTTGGGAAGGCTTTTGATTGTTAGTATAAGCAAGTTCAACCGTTAAACTTTTAAAAGTTGCATTTGATAGAATATCTTCGGCTGAGGTACCTAGGGCTTTTAAATTTTGAGCTCTTGGGTCTTCTACGGCATCATTATTGTCATCGTCTTTGCAAGCAGTAAAAGCTACTGTTACAAAAAAGAGGATAGAGAATGTTAATTTAAATCCTTTCATTGTATAAATTTGTATTTTAGCAAACATAACTTTTTCAACGCATTATGAACGTACGGTATTTATTTTTAACGGTTTTTTTAACCATTTGTTTTTCAGCAACAGCACAAAAAAACGATTTTCAGCAAGAAGTAATCAACTACTTAACTACTAATGGTACGGTAAAACAGTATGAAAGCGTATTTGATGATATGTTTGTTGTAATTAAACAACAATTTTCTGGTGCAAACATACCAGAGACTGAATGGGCAAATTTGAAAAACTCAAAATCTAAAGATGTAGATATGGCTATACGTATGTTTGCGTCTGCATATAGAAAGCACTTTACACAAGATCAAATTATAGCTATGAATAACTTTTTTGGAACTCCTGCTGGAGTGCAAATGCGTATCAATCCTGAGGCTTTAAACGCAGACCAGCGTAAAGAAGTGAAAGCTTTTTATGATAGTGAAGCGGGACAAAATTTAAATAGTGTGAGCGGAGAGTTAACTACAGATGTTTCTCAAATTAGCGAATACTGGAGTAGAGACTTGTTTAATGAAAAAATGAATGCACTTATTGCAAAGGGCTATTCGCCGCAATAGTAAGTCTAGCCAAATAATCAAAATGCTCCCCGTGAGCAATGATTTCAAAATCAAAACCGTTGCTAGTAGCAGCGGTTTCAAATAAATTTGCATCAAGGTAGAGCCAGTCAAATGGCTCACCTTTTTCTTTTTTATAAGACATTGTAAATGTCAATTCACCATAATACCTATCTGATGGAACCCAAATTCCACCATCTTCACCTTCATCAAACATATACTTAATATCACTAGTGTCAATTAAAATTTGACCACCGTCATTTAGTAACGTCCTTAAATGTTGTAAATATTTTGACACATTGCTGAGTTGGCTAAATATACCAGTCCCATTCATTATTAGTAAAATAGTGTCAAAAGTCTCGTCATTTAGATTAAGTAATTCAATATGTTTTGTACGCTCAACACCTCTCTGTTTTGCTACTTCTATAGCACCTTCGGAAATGTCAATTGCCAAAACATCCAGTCCTTGATTTTGAAGATACAACGAATGATTTCCGGCGCCGCAGCCTACATCAAGTGTGCTACCTTTAGATAACCTTAGTGCTTGCTGTTCTAATGCTGGCATCTCTTTAAAATCTCTAAATAGGTATGAAAGAGGCATCTCATCTTCTTCACTAATATTAGTTTCAGTGATAATGTCTTCGGTGTGGTTTCCTTGGAAATAATCTAATAGCGCCTTGCCTAGTATATCTTTCATTGTTAAAATTTCAGAAAAAATAAACCCTTGATTGATTTTTGAAGCTTTACTTTTGCGTCATGGAAGAAACGTTACGGGAACTCCCTAAAAAAGCCAAAGATAAACATAACGAGCACAAAAAGTATTTTGCAAAGCTCAAGAAAAAACCACCCAAAAATCTAGATAAGATTATGGTGGAATTACACGATGCTGAGTTTGAAAAGACAGATTGTTTAGCATGTGCTAACTGTTGTAAAACAACGAGCCCAATATTTACAACAAAAGATATTAATCGTATTGCCAAGCATTTTCGTATTAAAGAGCAACGTTTTATTGAGACCTACCTTAGTGTTGATGAGGACAATTTTCACGTATTGAAGTCTGCTCCGTGTACTTTTTTAGCAGATGATAATTCCTGCTCCATTTATGATGTACGACCCAAAGCATGCGCCGAATACCCACACACTGACCGTAGAGATTTTCATAAAATTAGTGAGATTACTTTAAAAAATACAGCCATTTGCCCTGCAACATTTAATATTGTAGAGGCGATGAAAAAAGCCGTTGATGTGGGAAAAAATCCAAGAGGTGAGAAACACAGATTTAATGGGGGAAGGCATTAAGTTCAAAATCGAATTTAATATAAAAGATTTTTTTATTGAATACTATCGTAGATAGTTCTAATAATTATTAATAAAAGAAAAATAATTAGAAGTGAAATAAGCAAAACTCCAAAAGCACTCCAAGATATTAAAGCGCCTGCTGTATAGTAGCTGCCATCATATTTTTCTTCTAAGATAATGTGTACTTTTTTTTGTTTCGGAATTTAATCCATAAATAAAACCATCCAATTGGATAGTAGATAAAACTAGAAAATAACAGCATAAGTTTTTTTAAAAGACTAATCGTACATTAAATACTGCTGTCGCATCGCATCAAATTCCTTTAGTCCTGATGCCCAAGTTGCTCTAATTTCTTCAGCAGATAATCCTTGTTCAATTTGCTGTTGTAGTTTTTTTGTTCCTGCTAGTGTGGTAAAATAGGGAATAAAAAAGTCTTTTTTCTTGCCGTGGGCTTCGTAGGCCTCAATGAGCCATTCTAGGTTGATTTTATTGAGTTTTGGATGATTTGTTAAATCTTTTCCTTGGCAAAGTTCTCCTTTAAATTTTGGGTATTTAGCACCTTCGTTTGCTTGCGGTGTAAATTGAAAATCATACAATGTAGATGGCAGACTTGGTGCGCCAAAGATTTGAAATTGTTGTTCCGTTCCTCTTCCCGCACTTACAATAGTGCCTTCAAAAAAGCAAAGGCTAGGGTAGAGGTTGATAGAAATGTCGTTAGGTAAATTGGGGGAAGGTTTAATAGGTAATGAATAAGGCATATTACGCTCGTAGTTTTCCATTTCGATAACCGTGAGATCGCATTTTATGTTGTTTTCTAACCATCCTTCGCCATTAATCATTTTTGCGTATTCGCCAATGGTCATTCCGTGGACTACGGGAATGGGGTGCATACCCACAAAACCAGCGTGCTCTTTTTCAAGAATGGGGCCGTCAATGTAATAGCCATTTGGGTTAGGTCTGTCTAAAACGATTACTGGAATTCCAGCTTCAGCGCAGGCTTCCATCACATAATGTAGTGTAGAAATATAGGTGTAAAAACGAGCACCCACATCTTGAATATCAAATACCATCACATCGATACCTGCGAGTTGCTCAGGCGATGGCTTTTTACTTTTACCATAAATAGAAATGATTGGGATACCTGTTTTAACATCAACTCCATCTTTAAGTAATTCTCCAGCATCTGCTTTTCCTCTAAAACCATGTTCTGGTGCGTAGACTTTTTTTACTGAAATTTTAGCCGAAACCAAATAATCTACAAGGTGTGTATTGTTATTAGTAGTATGATCTGCCGGATTGTAAATTCCCGAATTAATTTCTTTTTCAAAAATATTTGTTACCGAAGTTTGATTAGCAACAACACCCACTTTTTTATTTTTTAGCATTGGTAAATAAACGTTATATCTATTAGCGCCAAGTACTATATCTTTGTTTTTTTCTCTCTCATCTTTATCATTAAAATCATCAATTTCTGTTTCTTGAATTTCTAGTGTAGCATTTAAAGCACTCCCATCACCTGTCACCCGTCTTCCGTCATCTTTAACGTTTCCACACGAAAACAATCCTAAAATCGTTATAAATACTATATTTTTGAGAACTATTAAACCCATTTGTTACTTGTGAATTTCGAATTATTTATCGCCCGCCGCGTTGTTGCTTCTAAGGATTATAAAAGTAGCATTTCGGCACCAATAATAAAAATTGCTATCGTAGCAATTGCGCTTGGTATGGTGATGATGTTAATTTCGATTGCAACGGGTGTGGGGCTTCAAAAAAAGATTAGGGAAAAGGTTTCGGCATTCAATGGTGATATTATTATTACAAACTTTGATACTAATTTTTCTGACGATTCACAGATTCCGGTTTCTAAAACGCAGGAATTTTACCCCAATTTTAATATTTCCGATAGGGTAACACACATACAAGCCACCGCGACAAAAGGCGCTGTCATTAGAACCGAAACAGATTTTGAAGGCATCATTGTCAAAGGTGTAGGCGAAGATTACAATTGGCAATACTTCGAGGATTTTTTGACCAAAGGCACGCTACCTAATTTTAAGACAGATAGTGAAAGTAATGAGGTATTGTTGTCAACATATTTAGCAAACAGGCTACAATTAAATGTGGGTGATAAGGTGTTGACGTATTTTTTTGATGAGCAAAGTTCAAAACCACCACGTACACGAGCATTTGCTATTTCAGGATTGTACAATAGTGGATTTCAAGAATTTGACGCGCAATTTATGGTTGCAGATATTAGACACATACAGCGATTAAATAAATGGGATGAAAATGAAGTGGGCGCTTTTGAGCTGTTTGTAGATGATTTTGATTCTGTAAGAGAAATAGGAAATACGGTGTATGATGGTGTGGGAAGTACACTAGATACACAAACAATTCGCGAAAAATTCTATTCAATTTTTGAGTGGTTAGATTTGTTTGATTTTAATATCGCACTCATTATTGTGTTGATGATTGTGGTTGCGGGATTCAATATGATTACTGCTTTGTTAGTCCTTATTTTAGAGCGTACACAAATGATTGGCGTCTTAAAAGCACTAGGAAGTGACAATTGGAGCGTACGTAAAATTTTTATTTATAATGCCATGTACTTGGTGAGTGTAGGTTTGTTTTGGGGTAATTTAATTGGGATAGGGTTGTTGTTATTGCAGCATAATTTCAATTTATTTCCGTTAAATCCAGATACTTATTATGTTGACCAAGCACCCGTGTATCTTGCGTGGGATTATATTTTGGCGCTCAATATTGGGACATTTATTTTATGTTTTTTGATTTTGCTGATACCCTCTTATATCATTTCAAAAATTAGTCCGGTACGAGCAATTAGGTTTGAGTAGTTGGGCAATATAGATTTTCTTTTCTTTTCTTCGGAAATATTAATTGTGTAGTTTTTGCCATTGTTTTAAACTTCATTTTAATAAATAGTTTAATGACACATTGCATTGCTATTGGGAAGCAAAATTTTAATGATATATAATTATTTTAATGTTATAAATTTCCGAAGACAACAATCTAACTTGTAAGCATCAATTAATAGTCGTTTGTATAAGAAATAGTACCTTTGCGCTTTCAAAAATAAACTATGGATTACGCAGAAAATATATTAGGTACAATAGGAAATACACCGTTAGTCAAAATAAACAAACTAGCCCAAGATATTCCAGGACTCGTCCTAGCAAAATATGAAACTTTTAACCCAGGAAACTCAACAAAAGACCGTATGGCGTTGATGATGATTGAGGATGCTGAGGCAGATGGAAGGTTGCAGCCTGGAGGAACAATCATCGAAGGTACCTCTGGAAATACAGGAATGGGTTTAGCGCTTGCAGCAATCGTTAAAGGATATAAAATGATTTGTGTAATAAGTGACAAACAGAGTAAAGAGAAGATGGATATTCTTAGAGCTGTAGGAAGTGAAGTAGTTGTTTGTCCAACCGATGTTGCTCCTGAGGATCCACGCTCTTATTATTCAACTTCTGCTAGATTAGCAAAGGAAACGCCTAATTCTTGGTATGTAAATCAATATGACAATCCAAGTAACGCCAAAGCACATTATTTAAGTACTGGACCAGAAATATGGAAACAAACTGAAGGTAAAGTAACTCATTTTGTTGTGGGTGTTGGTACTGGAGGTACTATTAGTGGTGTAGGTAAATATTTAAAAGAGCAAAATCCTAATGTGAAAATTTGGGGGATTGATACCTACGGTAGCGTTTTCAAAAAATACCACGAAACAGGCATTTTTGACGAGAAAGAAATTTACCCATACGTAACCGAAGGTATTGGCGAGGACATCCTCCCAAAAAATGTAGATTTTGATATCATCGATGGCTTTACTAAGGTAACCGATAAAGACGCTGCCGTGTGGACACAAAAACTATCTAAAGAAGAAGGTATGTTTTTAGGCAATAGTGCAGGTGCAGCCATGAAAGGATTGCACCAACTAAAAGAACATTTTAATGAAGATGATGTAATAGTCGTACTTTTCCATGACCACGGAAGTCGCTACGTTGGAAAAATGTACAATGATGAGTGGATGAAGGAGATGGGGTATATTGAATAGGTGACTTAAAACAAAAAGGAAATAATAATTAAAATTTTAGTTTATTTTTTTGATTTTTACAACGCACAAAATATATGAGGTTTAAAAATAATGTAAGCTAGTGTTCGTTTGTTTTTAAATTTTTATATATTTAGGTAATCTAATTTTAAAAATCAAAATGACATGAAGAAATTCTCTCTCTCTCTCTCTCTCTCTCTCTCTCTCTCTCTCTCTTATTTAGCATTGTAGGAGTGTATGGTCAATCTTTTATTTGCGTAACAGAAGATGATCTAACTCCCGATCCATCTGGGCATTATTCTTATTCTACAGATTCCGAGATTCTAGATTCTTTTGAACCTGTAGTATTTAATGTTAAGTCTTGGATTTTACTTGAAGATAACGATATTGTTAATTTAGACGACCCATTATATACTGGACCAGATACTGATGATGCGTTAGAAGCTATTGCAGTTTTAAATAGAGCGTATAATCAATTTAATATTTTTTTTAAATATAATGGTATTTCTGCAATTGCAGATAGTGAAGTTGCATTAACCATAAATCCTTGTTCTAACCCTAATAGCGCTTGTAATTTTACCGCATGTAATCCAATTGACTATCCTAATCATAATCCTTATTGGGAAGTTGGGTCTGTAGTTCAGCAAAACGCTGCGTATAATGACCCAAATTCAATTAATATCTATGTAATGAAAGAAACTGTTTGTTACGGCGGCGTAAGATGGGGCTCAAGGTTTGTTGGTATTGGAGATACTAATTTTAATGGACCCTCTTTGGTACATGAATTAGGTCATGCTCTCGGATTATCACATACCCATAGTGGATATAGTAGTTCAGGTTATTGTGAGCAAGTTACACGTGATGTAAATGACCTAGATGATGCAGATGATCCTAATGATACTTATTTCAATGCAGATGTCGCTGGTGATAGAGTGGTTGATACTAATGCAATACCAGCTATGGGATCAAACCAAGGTATAAATACTTACGACCCTATCAATTGTTTATACACAGGTAGCGGAACAGATTGTAAAGGAACTCCTTTTACACTTACTTATGAAGATTTAATAAATACAATGGCTTATTCCTTTGATTGTATTTCAAATTATATGACACCAGGTCAGGGAATTAGAATGAGAGAAAAAATTGCAATATCTAATACTTTAACTCCTGCAATTACATCTATCGAGAATCTATATAATCCTTATATAGGCGATTACTACAATGCAGGACCGTTAGGGGTGAATGATACTCCTCTATTTCAACCTGGATTTGATTATAAATTTGTTAAATGCGCTGGTGATTACCCGCAACCTTCAGACTTTTATGACACAAGCTGGTCTTACAGTATTAACAGTGTATATTTGCAAGTTGATAAATTTGAAACGGACTTTAGTATCATCACACACCCTAATCATTCTGCAATTATTATTGAACAGCTCCAAAATTATGAACTAACAGTAGGGGCAAAAAAATGCTATGACAATTATAATCGCAGTGCAGAAAGTGGTAAGGTTATGAAATTTAATGATGGTTATTTTAACACAAATGTAACCACAGTTCCAAAAAATCAAAATGAAATTAATAACCCTCAGTTGGTTGATAACTTAAATCCAGGGCTTTATAAAATAGAAAAGTCATATAATGATGGTACAATACAAGAAACTGTAATATTAAAACAGGGTAATAATTAAATACTAAAATATGAAAACTTATACATTCCTTTTTTTTGTTCTTATTGCTTTTCAAGTTAACTCACAAATTACTTTAATACCAGACACTAATTTTGAAAATGAGTTAATAGAGCAAGGTATCGATACTGATAACACAATTAATGGACAAGTGGCCACGGCTGATATTGAGAACCTTACCATGCTTATGGTGAATGATGAAGGAATTCAAGATTTAACGGGAATTCAAGATTTTATATCGCTGGAAATGCTGAGTTGCAATTTAAACGAACTGACATCAATTGACGTTAGCAATTTAATCAACCTAACTTTTCTAGGGGTTGGCGTAACTAATATAACAACAATTGATGTGTCTAGTAATGTAAATTTAGAAAGTTTTTTTTGCGCCTATAATAATCTAACATCTATTGATGTATCTAATAATCCAGCGCTTGAGGTTTTATTTGTAGGTCAGTCCGAGGGGGTAATAACGCCTCGCAATAGAATTACTGACCTAGATTTAAGTAATAACCCTAATCTCGATAGATTACAAGCGTTAAATTTAGATTTAGAACATTTAAATTTAATGAACGGAAATAATAGTATATTGGACAATGTTGAAACAGAGGGGAATCCTTTATTACAATGCATCCTTGTAGATAATCCTATAGCAGCAAACAACGGAGAACCGCCTTATAGTACTTGGGAGATTGACCCCACAACAAGTTATGCCAACGGCCCTAATTGCACATTGGGTATTGTGGGCAATGAAATAGAGGTATTATCGGTTTTTCCAAATCCTACACAAGAATATATAATGTTTGACTTGGGGTACGAAAGAGCTCAAAAAATAGAAATTTATAACACGTTAGGAAACCTTGTTAAGGTGTATAAAAAAGGTGTTTCAAACATTCTTCCTGTTAAAGAGTTGTCAAATGGCATGTATATTTTAAAGATACAAACTGAGACTAAATTGTATTCTGCCAAGTTTTTGAAAGAATAATACTCGTACAAATTGTAAAAATCCCTGTTGTTTTGACATCAGGGATTTTTCTTTTATGGTAAAACTCATAATAAATACATCGCCTCATCAACTTTTTTCCTACCTTTCTCATTCGCAAAGCTCCCCGCTACGCACTTTTTATGAAGGAGGACTTCTTACACTACGTCTGGAAATTTCAAAAATTCAATACTGCGACACTTACCACAACTTCTGGTGATACCATTCAAGTAATTCGTGTGGGTATGCATAACCATAATTCGGGTCCAGATTTTTTTAACGGGCAGGTGTTGATTGGCGGACAAAAATGGGCTGGTAATATAGAAATACACATAAAATCGTCAGACTGGTTTGCACACCGTCATGAAATTGACCCAGCGTACGACAATGTAATTTTGCATGTAGTGTGGGAACACGATGTTGAGGTATATCGCAAAGACGGTACTGCAATTCCTACGGTGATTTTAAAACCTTTAATTCCTACGGAAATTTTAAACGCATATCATACCCTATTTAAAAAAGATCAAAAATGGATTGGATGTCAACAACGCTTTCATGAAG
This sequence comes from Patiriisocius marinistellae, assembly GCF_009014635.1. Classification (GTDB taxonomy): domain Bacteria; phylum Bacteroidota; class Bacteroidia; order Flavobacteriales; family Flavobacteriaceae; genus Patiriisocius; species Patiriisocius marinistellae. The sequence goes on from NZ_BKCF01000007.1 coordinate 88,965, forward strand.
TTGATGATTTAACTATGAATAATTGGATTGAACGATTATATATTGACCGCTTACAACGTAAAAGCGAATTGATGATGCATCGATTAAAAGAACTTAATAATCATTGGGAAGCGTTATTGTTTGAGATGCTTGCTAAAAGTTTTGGACTTAAAGTAAATGGCGAGGCTTTTTTGAGCATAGGACAATCTATTAATTTTAGCGTCGTTCAAAAATGCCGAAAAGAACCAGAAACTCTTGAGGCTTTGTTAATGGGACAAGCTGGTTTTTTTAATTCTGAAAATGATGATCCATACTTTGAGTCTCAAAAAGAAAACTATAAATTTTTACTGCGGAAATTTCAATTGGATGCTACTTCGGTTATTATTCCAAAATATTTTAGATTAAGACCTCCTAATTTCCCTACAATTAGATTGTCACAATTAGCAAATTTATATCATCAAAAACAGGCTCTGTTTTCTGAGATTATGAATGTTAATAATAGTTCTCAAATGTATGAGGTGTTTAAAATTTCGGCTTTGCCATATTGGGGATCTCATTATAATTTTGGTGTGACTTCAGCAAAGAATAAACGTGTTCTTACTAAAAAATTTATTGATCTGTTGATTATAAATACGATACTTCCGTTGCGTTTTTGTTATGATTCTCACTTAGGGAAAGATGATACAGAAACGTTATTTACAATGGCGCAGCAAATTTCGGCAGAGAATAATAGTATTACCAAAAAATTTAATGATTTAAGACCGATTGCTAAAAATGCAATGGATAGTCAAGGGTTATTACAGTTGAAAAATGAGTATTGTAACGCGATGAAATGCTTGCAATGTGCAGTGGGTAATCAATTATTAAAAGCGTGAAATTTTGCTTGAAAAGTTGTAATTTGCTCCTATGCTAAATAAGATTTATAAGATACGGCATTACTTTGAGCGCAATGGTTATTATGTATGTGCACGTCTTGCAGATAGGCTAGGTATGCGTACAAAAAGCGTGCGACTCTTTTTTATTTATGTGTCGTTTGCGACTGCAGGAGTTTGGTTTGCTATATATCTTACTTTGGCTTTTTTGTTGAAATTAAAAGACTTAGTGTATACAAAACGGACTTCGGTTTTTGATTTATGAGAAAACTATTTCAATCTAGATTATATTTTGCTTTTTTCCTTTTACTTGCTGTTTTTGCAGCTGGTGTAATAGGGTATCGATTTATCTCAGACTATTCTTGGGTAAATGCATTTTATATGACGGTGATTACTGTGACTACAGTAGGATTTGGAGAAGTACAACCACTCAATGATGTGGATAAATTATTTACTTCCATTTTAATACTTTCAAGTATATTTATTGTAGCATTTTCAATAAGTGTTATTACTGAGTACATATTAAATAAAAACAACATTGGTAATTTAAGAGAAAAAAGAGCTTATAAAATGATAGGTAAAATGAAAAACCATGTAATCGTTTGTGGTTACGGACGTAACGGAAAACAAGCCGCTCAAAAGCTTTTAGACTACAAACAAGATTTTGTGGTTATAGAAAAAGATCATGAGGTGGTAGATAAGTTTGCAGAGGAAGATTTGTTATTTATCGAAGGAAATGCAAATGAAGATGAGGTTTTAATCGAAGCCGGACTAGAAAGGGCAAGTACTATTATTTGTGCATTACCAAGTGATGCAGATAATCTTTTTATTGTGCTTTCGGCAAGACAGATCAATCCAAGCTTAAAAATTATTAGCCGCGCAACTGAGGAAACTAGTTATCGAAAAATGAAGCTTGCTGGTGCAGATAATGTAATTCTACCAGACAAGATAGGAGGGGATCACATGGCATCTTTAGTAGTGGTGCCAGATTTAATTGAGTTTTTAGACAATTTGTCAATATCAGGTGATGACGATAGTATTAATGTAGAACAAGTCTCTTTTGAAAATGTATGTCCATCAGGAGATGAACAAGCAATTGAAAAACTTGATATTCGTAGAAAAACAGGATGCTCTGTAATTGGTTATAAAGGTCCTACAGGGGAATATGTTGTAAACCCAGAGCCATCTTTAGTCTTAAAAAAAGGGTCAAAGTTAATATTAATAGGTCGCCCAACACAAATTGAAAGTCTCAAAAACCTATATAACGTTTAGAAAACATTAACATTTTAACGGTTTATACGCTTGAGTTTTGCCTATTTTTTAGCATATTGCTTGACTTAAAATAAAAACTAATCTATAAATACCCATTATGAAGAAATATCTTCTTTCCTTATTTGCACTTTTAATGCCGTTACTCACTTTTGCTCAAGAAGTTGAGGAGGTTGGAATTGATGAACAGATTAATCAGGCATTTGCTCCAGTAGCTAACTTTTTTTCAAGTATAATATTCTTTGAAGTTGCAGGGGTTCCATTTGTATTAATATTATTGGTTTTCAGTGCTGCATTTTTCACATTATATTTTGGCTTTCCTAATATTAGATTCTTTTGGAGAGCAATTCAAACCGTAAGAGGGAAATATGAAGATATAGAGAAGCACGGAGCTAAAGAACTATATGGTGAGGGAGGTATTGCTCAGGGTGTTGATATGAACAAGGTTGATGATTTTGATAAACATTTAGAAACTGTTGATGAGCTTGCAATAGATGGTGATATAGCAGATACAATTAGAGATGAAAGCTCAGACGGTGAGGTAAGTCATTTTCAAGCATTAGCTACTGCAGTATCTGGTACTGTAGGTAATGGTAATATTGCTGGTGTAGCACTAGCAATTGCCTTAGGGGGACCTGGAGCTACTTTCTGGATGATTATTTGTGGACTTTTAGGGATGAGTACAAAATTTGTTGAGTGTACTTTAGGGGTTCAGTTTAGAGATGTAGGTCCAGACGGTACTGTTTATGGAGGTCCTATGTATTACTTAAGTAAAGGTCTTAAAGAAAAAGGGTTTGCTACACTAGGAAAAATCACAGCTGCATTATTTGCAATCTTTTGTATTGGAGGTTCATTTGGTGGAGGTAACGCTGCTCAATCAAATCAAGCAACAATTGTCTTAAAAGAATTATTTAATTTAAATAGTGCAGGTGCAGGATTTTGGATTGGTGTTGTTTTAGCAATTCTTGTTGGTATTATTATAATTGGAGGTATTAAGCGTATAGCACAAGTGACAGAAAAAGTTGTGCCATTTATGGCTGTTATGTATTTAGTAGCATGTTTATATATAATCTTATCTAATTTTTCATTAATCGATGATGCAATTTCTTTAATTATTACAGAGGCATTTAACCCTACTGCAATAGGAGTGGGAAGTATTATAGGGGTTCTTTTAGTAGGATTTAAACGTGCAGCCTTTTCAAATGAAGCTGGAGCGGGTTCTGCCTCTATTGCTCATTCAGCTGTAAGAACAAAATATTCAGCTAGTGAAGGATTAGTAGCGTTGTTAGAACCTTTTATTGATACTGTTGTAATCTGCACGATGACAGCACTAGTAATCATTATCTTTAACTTTGGTGGTTTCTTTGAATATGGAGGAGACGGTACTGGAGCTGTAATTATCGATGGTTTATCATATGAAGGAGCAGGGATAACATCTCAAGCCTTTGCACAATATATTCCTTATTCAAATGTATTTTTAACTATTGCAGTAGTGTTATTTGCAGTCTCTACAATGATATCTTGGTCTTATTATGGACTTCAATCTTGGAAATATTTATTTGGAAGAGGTAAAAAAGCAGATTTACTTTATAAAGTTTTATTCTTAACATTTGTTGTAATTGGAGCAGCTGCAAACATGAAATCAATATGGGACTTTTCAGATGCAATGATATTTGCAATGATTTTCCCTAATATGGTTGGTCTTTTCTTCTTATACCCAATAGTTAAAAAACAACTTAACAGGTACCTTGATGCCATTAAATTAAAGAAAGACGCAATTAATTAGGGCGATAACCTAATAGTAAAACATATCAATTTTTAAACTCCCCAGTTATAAAACTAGGAGAGTTATGAAAAAGTTTAAATCCCATTTCGAATATTCAAAAGATGAACGAAGTGGGATTTTTATTTTGTGTTTATTTATAATAGGTTTATTAGTTTTTCTGAAATTTTACAAGCCCACACAAGTACCATTGTTGGACACTTCATCTCCACAAATTGTCTCCATCCAACGAGAAATTGATTCATTAAAGTTAGTCGCAATTGAAAAAAGAAAACCAAAAATATTCCCATTCAATCCCAACTTTATAACAGACTATAAAGCATACACTCTCGGTTTATCTACACAAGAATTTGACAGACTCAAAAAATTTAGAAATACAAATAAATGGGTGAATTCAGTAGCCGATTTTAAAAGAGTAACTCAAGTTAATGATAGTGTGTTAAATAAAATAAGCCCCTATTTTAAATTCCCAGAATGGGTAACAAACCCTAAGATAAAGTATAGTTCAAGCACCTCATTTCCGAAGAAAAATTTTAAAGAATATGATAAAGAGTTGCCATTTGCAGAGAAAGTAGATTTAAATATTGCAACAGCTGAGCAGTTAAAAAAGATCTACGGGATAGGACCAGCGCTCAGTGTTCGAATTGTGGAAGAGCGCCAGAAGTTAGGTGGGTTTTCAAATGATGATCAATTATATGGTGTTTGGGGCTTAAAAGATTCTGTAGTAAAGAAAACATTGCTGCGATTTACGGTGAAAACACCAAAAGTTATAGAGAGAATGAATATTAACACTGCATCTGCGTCTGATATTGCAACAATAAAAGGAATATCCTTTGATTTCGCTACTGAAATATGGGAGTTCGTAACCCTTAGAGAACGAATTAATAATCTAAATGAACTAGAAAAAATTGACGGAATGACTACTTCCAGATTAAAGCTAATTGCGTTATATTTGTCTGTTGAATGATTTGTAAAAATCCAGCAAATTATTGAAGAATTGACATTATTTTCCAACCATATTATTAATACCGTAATAGCGTATGTATTTTACCGAAGAGCATGAGTTTTTTAGAAAGAGTTTTCAAGATTTCTTAAAAAAAGAAGTTGTACCACATATTGAAAAGTGGGAAGAGACTGGGACGATAGACAGATTTATCTGGGAGAAATTTGGTGAAATGGGTTATTTTGGTCTTGCTACTCCTGAGGAGTATGGCGGGATGGACTTAGATATATTTTACACAATAATCTTTATTGAAGAATTACAAAAAATAAATAGTGGTGGCTTTGCTGCTGCAATGTGGGCGCATGAATACCTTGCAATGACACACCTTAATAAAGAAGCAAACCACGAACAAAAATTGAAATATTTAGCACCTAGCGTTACTGGTGAAAAAATAGGGTGTCTTTGTATTACAGAGCCATTTGGAGGAAGTGATGTAGGCGGTATGAGAACGACTGCCGTAAAAGAAGGCGATACATATATAATTAATGGGTCAAAGACTTTTATTACTAATGGTATTTATAGCGATTATTTAATTGTTTGTGCAAAAACAAACCCAGAGTTAGGGAACAAAGGGATTAGTATTTTTGTTATGGATAGAGATACGCCTGGAATAAGCGCAACAAAATTAGATAAACTTGGCTGGAGAGCCAGTGATACTGGAGAAATCGCATTTGACAATGTTGTTATCCCTGCCGAAAATTTAATGGGCGAAGAAAATATGGGCTTTCCATATATAATGCAACATTTTGCATTAGAGCGCTTGATTATGGGGGTTAATGCACATGCAAGAAGTGAATGGGCGTTAGAATATGCAATTGCGTATATGAAAGAACGTACTGCTTTTGGTAAACCTATTTCAAAATTCCAAGCGCTACGTCATAAAGTTGCAGATTTGTCTAGTGAAGTTGCAATGGCAAAAACATTTAATTACGTTACTGCAAAACGTCTTAATGATGGGGAATACGTGGTTAAAGAGGCAACAATGTCAAAACTGGTCTCAACAAAAATAGCTGATGCTGTTGCATATGAGTGTGTGCAGTTACTAGGTGGTTACGGTTATATGGAAGAATACCCAATGGCGCGTAATTTGAGAGATAGCAGATTGGGACCAATAGGTGGAGGAACTTCCGAAATTCTTAGAGAGATTATTTCTAAAATGGTCATTGATGGAGTTTCTTACAAACCTGCGACATAATAGAACGTTATTCAGTTCGTTCTACTTTTAATAAACAACCTACAATGAAAAATCATTTCTTAAATAGGATATCACTTTTTTTACTTTGTTTAATTTCTTTTAATGCTGTTGCTCAAATAGATATTAAAGGAAAGGTAGTTGATTTTACAACCTTTGCAGGTATAGAAAGCGCGAGTATTTATGTTCAAAATAGTACCATAGGTACCATTAGTAATGCTGATGGTAATTTTGCGCTAACAGTACCTCAAAAATTTATAAATGATACCCTAGTTATTTCTAGTATAGGTTTTAAAAGTTATAAAAGCGTTGTAAAAGATTTTGATGCATCAATGGATTTGTTTCTTGAAGAGGACGTAGCATCTTTGGACGAAATCATTATCGTTGCTGAAACCCGTCCAAAAACTGGTAACGACATTGTACTTCGTGCAATCGAAGAACTTCCAGAAACATTACCAGATAGTGCGTACATTCAAAAGGGCTTTCTTAGGCACAAAGAAAGGAATTCAACCGAGTATAAATGGCTTATTGAAAGCGCCATCACATTATATGATGACAGTTATAACTCAGGTGCAAAAAAGAATCTCAGGATTAATGTTGATGAAACCCGTAAAAGTTATGACCTTAGAGATGTAGATAGCCTTTATGCTTACACAGCTTACCTTAAAAATAGAACTAGAAATAAAAAACTACGTAAAAACAATTTGAGGCGTGATACCATTTCAACTTCTAGTTTAGTGAAAGCTATTAGATGGAATGACGAGCGGGTAAATGGACTTGATAAGCTCTTTAGAGGTAAAATTAATCTTATTAGAAATGCAAATGAGTCAGGTGCTATATTTGGCGAGGGGTTATTAGAAAGACAACAGTTTAAATTAGATACAGTTTTAGTTGAGAATGATAAAAAACTTTATAAAATCGAAATCTTAAAAGGAAATGATTTTGTAGGATTAAACACACCAGATATTTATAATGAAGGCTTTGAAGCTAAAGGATGGTTGTATATTGATTGGGATACTTGGGCAATCAAGAAAGTAGAATACCAATTAATTGCAGCTTCAGATAATCAAAAAAAGCGTAGCAAAAGTCTTTTTGGAACACTGTTAAATCACAAACTCGTAATGACCTATATGGAGTATGAAGGCAGAATGTACCCTAAGTACATCTATTATGAAACACCAAAACTCGTTAACGCAGGAGACCGATCGTCTGATCAAACCGATAAAGAGGGAAGACCCACACAGGATAAAGAAGAGTTTTATTACAATACCGTACAAGAGATAGTTTTTACTGAAATTATTAGAGATAAAGACCTAATAAAAGAGGAGCGTTCAAAACAATGGACAGAAGATATTTTTTCGCCACAACCGTATCATCCCGAGTTTTGGGAAAATTATAATGTATTGTTAGAAAGTAAAGAAGAAGAAAAGTTGATTAGAGATTTAACAAGAAGAGCAGGATTGTTTAAAGAGTAGTAAATATATATTCTGAAATTTTTATTTCATTAATATTTCAGAAAAAAAACAAATACCCGTTTTGAGATTTCAAAATAAGTAGTATTTTTGCAGTCCAAAAGAGAGGAGGTTATGACACTATGTTAATTATACCAGTTAAAGACGGAGAAAATATAGACAGAGCGCTTAAGCGTTTCAAGCGTAAGTTTGATCGTACGGGAACGATGCGTCAGCTACGTTCACGTCAAGCATTCTCAAAGCCATCTGTAGTTAGAAGAAAACAAATACAGAAAGCGCAGTACATTCAAGGACTTAGAGATGCAGAGGAGATCTAGTTTCCTATCATCCTAAAAATATAATTTAAGACCGCTACTTTTAAAGTAGCGGTCTTTTTATTTGTAATTTTAACGCAAAGCTGAAATTTAAAACAACAAGTCAATTGCTACTATCTCCATTTATAGACTATTTAAGCCTCGAGAAAAAGTACTCGGCACATACCATAACGGCATATAAAAAGGATTTAGAAACTTTTTTTGAATTCGGAAAAGAGACATTCGAAATCTCAAATTTAGCAGAAGTAAATTATCCTATTGTTAGGAGTTGGATTGTGACATTAGTTGATTCTGGAATTTCAAACAGAACGGTAAATCGAAAAATTTCATCATTAAAAACATATTATAAGTTTTTATTGAAAATAGGAGAGATAGTTGAAAACCCATTAGCAAAGCACAAAGCTTTAAAAACCTCAAAAAAAATACAAGTCCCTTTTTCGGAAACCGAAATAAATAGTGTGTTAGAAATGCTAAAATACGCTAACGATTTTGAAAGTTTTAGAAATAAATTGATTGTTGAACTTTTTTATAGTACGGGAATGCGTCGGGCAGAATTAATTAATTTAAAACTCAGTGATATTTCCGAGGTTAAAAAAACAATCAAAGTATTAGGAAAAAGAAAAAAAGAACGTATTATTCCATTGTTGTCATCTGTTTTAGAGACGGTTGTGGCTTATCTTAAATTTAGAGAAGATGTTGATGTGAATAATTCGACATTTTTACTGTTAACATCAAAAGGCGAGCCTATTTATGAAACACTAGTTTATCGAGTGATTACAGCATATTTTGAGATGGCCTCGGTAAAGTTGAAAAAAAGCCCGCATATTTTGAGGCATTCATTCGCAACACATTTGCTTAATGAAGGGGCTGAGTTAAACGCAGTCAAAGAGTTACTAGGTCATTCAAGTCTTGCTTCTACTCAGGTTTACACTCATAATAATATCGCTAAATTGAAAGAAGTATATAGAGGTGCACATCCTCGAACCTCGAAGTAAATTATTTTTTTAATTTTTTGTAAAAATTTTACTCAAAAAGTTTGCACACATCTTAGTTTTGAATATTTTTGCACCGCATTTGTGATGAAGAAATTATTACAATATTTTTTCTAAAATTTGTTTTGTAAAAAGGATAAATTACATACATTTGCAATCCGTTAGAAATAGCGGACTTTTTTATGCTGATTTTCGCAGTGTAAAATAGTTAAAGGCCGATGTAGCTCAGCTGGCTAGAGCAGCTGATTTGTAATCAGCAGGTCGTGGGTTCGAGTCCCTCCATCGGCTCTTTTTTTTAAAGAAGTTCTTTAAATATTGAAATTGTTAGTTTTGTCTCTGTTTAGGAGGCGGGCTGATACGGGGAGATACTCAAGCGGCCAACGAGGGCAGACTGTAAATCTGCTGACTACGTCTTCGCAGGTTCGAATCCTGCTCTCCCCACAAGCAATTTAAAACAAGAAGCTGTTAAAAGATTTTTTACATAGTTTCGTTTTAGGGTTGTTTGGGTTGGGTCACCAATCCAGGAGGGCTAAGATAAGTGGTTTTCCAAATAAATGAAATATTGAATTCCATTAACGGTAAGTTCTAATTTTTAGATCTTGCTAAGTTATAAAAGCGGGAGTAGCTCAGTTGGTAGAGCGTCAGCCTTCCAAGCTGAATGTCGCCAGTTCGAACCTGGTCTCCCGCTCTATTTTTCTGCGAAAGCAGATATTCATTGTAGCCTGTTTTAGGTTGCAATGATTTCTCTTTGAGTTCTTGTTCAGTATGCGTTACTATTCTTGAAGCGCTAATGTGGAACTTGATGCCAGCAATGTAAAACTCGCCGGTGTAGCTCAGGGGTAGAGCGTTTCCTTGGTAAGGAAGAGGTCACGAGTTCAATTCTCGTCATTGGCTCGACATATTAGAATAATTTTGAACACTAATATATAACTAAGTAAATAAATACAAAATGGCAAAAGCAACATACGATCGTTCGAAGCCCCACTTAAATGTAGGTACTATTGGACATGTAGATCACGGTAAAACAACATTAACAGCTGCTATTACTAAGGTACTAGCTGATGCTGGTTATTCAGAAGCTTCAGCTTTTGATCAAATTGATAACGCTCCTGAAGAAAAAGAGCGTGGTATTACAATTAATTCTTCACACGTTGAATATGCGACGGCTAATCGTCACTATGCGCACGTTGATTGTCCAGGTCACGCCGATTATGTAAAGAACATGGTTACTGGTGCTGCACAGATGGATGGAGCGATCTTAGTTGTTGCTGCTACAGACGGACCAATGCCACAAACACGTGAGCACATTCTTTTAGGTCGTCAGGTAGGTATTCCGCGTATCGTTGTATTTATGAATAAAGTAGATATGGTTGATGATGAGGAATTACTTGAATTAGTTGAGATGGAAGTGAGAGATCTTTTGTCTTTCTATGAGTATGATGGTGATAATGGACCTGTAATCGCTGGTTCTGCATTAGGTGCGTTAAATGGTGAACAAAAATGGGTTGATACAGTTCTTTCTTTAATGGAAGCTGTTGATTCATGGATCGAAGAGCCATTGAGAGAAGTGGATAAGCCTTTCTTAATGCCTATCGAAGATGTGTTCTCTATTACTGGGCGTGGTACTGTAGCAACTGGTCGTATTGAGACTGGTATTGCTAATACTGGAGATCCTGTAGAGATTATTGGTATGGGTGCTGAAAAATTAACATCTACTATTACTGGTATTGAGATGTTCCGTCAAATCCTTGATAGAGGTGAAGCTGGAGATAACGCTGGTATTCTTTTGAGAGGTATTGAGAAATCAATGATTTCTAGAGGAATGGTAATTGTTAAGCCAGGTTCTGTAACTCCACACGCTAAATTTAAAGCTGAGGTTTACGTATTGAAAAAAGAAGAAGGTGGGCGTCACACTCCATTCCATAATAACTATCGTCCGCAGTTCTATGTACGTACAACTGATGTGACGGGTAATATTTCTCTTCCTGATGGAGTTGAAATGGTTATGCCGGGAGATAACTTAACTATTCATGTTGAGTTGATTTCTGCAATCGCAATGAGTATTGGTTTGCGTTTTGCTATCCGTGAAGGTGGTAGAACGGTAGGTGCTGGTCAGGTTACTGAAATTTTAGACTAAATTTTAGTCAAAAATATATAAGGTAAAGGTGTCTCGTTTTCGGGACGCCTTGACTTTTATAACGGGTTTAGTAGTTCCCCATTGAGGTTAGGCCTTTTTAAATTTCTATAGAAATAGTAAATATTTTAATATCGCATTTATAATTTTTGAATTTGTAATTCTTGAAATTATAAACGGGTTTAGCTCAGTTGGTAGAGCACTGGTCTCCAAAACCAGGTGTCGTGAGTTCGAGTCTCGCAACCCGTGCAACGTTTGTGTAAACGAAAATTAAATACCTTTTAAGATGGTAAATTATATTAAAGAGTCGTATAACGAACTAAGAAATCATGTTACTTGGACACCTTGGCCAGAGGCACAGCGTCTTACGGTAATTGTTGCTGCGTTTTCGGTAATCCTGGCGCTTGCTGTATGGGGAGTCGATAGTGTGTTTAGTAAAATTATATCTTATTACTTTGAGTTAATAAAATAATAAGAATGACTGAAACGAAAAGTGCAAAAAAATGGTATGTTGTCCGTTCAGTAAGTGGACAGGAAAACAAGATTAAAGAATATATTGAATCTGAGATCAATAGGTTGAACTTAGCGGATTATATTGAGCAGGTCTTGGTTCCTACTGAAACTGTGGTTCAAATACGTAACGGAAAAAAATCTAATAAGGAACGTGTTTATTTTCCTGGTTATATTATGATTCAAGCGAGTTTGGCTGGTGAGATTCCACATATTATAAAGTCAATTAATGGTGTTATAGGTTTCTTGGGTGAGACTAAAGGGGGAGACCCAGTGCCATTGAGGCAGGCTGAAGTTAATAGAATGTTAGGGAAGGTTGATGAGCTTTCAGTAAAGGATGAGAATGTTAATATTCCTTATGTAATCGGTGAAACTGTAAAAGTTGTTGATGGTCCATTTAATGGATTTAATGGTACAGTTGAAAAGATTAATGAAGAAAAGCGTAAGCTTGAAGTGATGGTGAAAATTTTCGGAAGAAAAACACCATTAGAGTTGAGTTATATGCAAGTAGAGAAAGTATAATTGTTACACGCTATATAATAGATTTTTTCTTTAGCTTCCACTAATGAGAAAATCGCAAAATTTAAATTTAGAACATGGCAAAAGAAGTCAGTAAAGTAGTAAAATTGCAAGTTCGTGGAGGTGCGGCAAACCCGTCACCACCAGTTGGACCCGCTTTAGGTGCTGCCGGTGTGAATATCATGGAGTTCTGTAAGCAGTTTAATGCTAGAACACAAGACAAGCAAGGAAAAGTATTGCCAGTTGCGATTACAGTTTATAAAGACAAGTCTTTTGACTTTGTTATTAAAACTCCTCCAGCTGCAGTTCAAATTCTTGAAGCTACAAAGATAAAAAAAGGATCTGGTGAGCCTCACGTTAAGAAGGTAGGGACTATAACTTGGGATCAAATTAGAGCTATTGCAGAAGACAAAATGCCCGATTTGAATGCATTTACAGTTGAAAGTGCTATGAAAATGGTTGCTGGTACTGCACGTTCAATGGGAATTAAAACAAAAGGTGCTGCACCTTTTTAATAAAAAAGAATCTATAAAATGGCAAGATTAACAAAAAAGCGTAAAGTGAATGTAACTAAGGTGGAGGATAAAGCCTACACTGTTGCTGAAGCTTCTGCGTTAATAAAAGAAATCTCCAATACAAACTTCGATCCATCTGTGGACCTTGCAGTGCGTCTTAATGTTGACCCACGTAAAGCAAACCAAATGGTTAGAGGTGTTGTAACCTTACCTCACGGTACAGGTAAAGATGTGAAAGTGCTTGCGCTTGTAACTCCTGATAAGGAAGCAGAAGCAACAGCCGCTGGAGCAGACTTTGTTGGGTTAGACGAGTACCTTGACAAAATCAAAGGTGGTTGGACGGATGTTGACGTAATTGTAACTATGCCGAGTGTGATGGGTAAATTGGGACCTTTAGGTCGTGTTTTAGGACCTCGTGGTCTTATGCCAAATCCAAAAACAGGTACGGTAACTATGGACGTAGCTAAAGCTGTTTCTGATGTGAAAGCTGGTAAGATTGACTTTAAAGTTGATAAAACTGGTATTGTACATGCCGCAGTTGGTAAAGCATCTTTTGATGCTGATAAAATTGCAGGGAACGCAAAAGAATTATTAACTACATTGGTAAAACTGAAGCCGCAAGCGGCTAAAGGAATCTATATTAAGAGCATCTTTATGTCAAGTACTATGAGCCCTAGTATAGAAATTGATACAAAAAGATTTACTGAGCAGTAACAAATAGAACTTATGACAAGAGAAGAAAAATCACAAGTAATTTCAACGTTGACTGCACAGCTTACAGATAATACGACTATTTATTTAGCCGATATTTCTGGTCTTGATGCAGGAACTACAACAAACTTACGCCGTGCTTGTTTTAAAGCAGGAATAAAACTTGCTGTAGTTAAAAACACATTGCTAGCAAAAGCAATGGAAAGTTCAGATAAGGAATTTGGAGATTTATCGACAGTTCTTAAAGGGAACACGTCTTTATTATTTTCTGAAACGGGTAATGCGCCTGCTAAAGTAATAAAGGAATTCAGAAAGAAATCTGATAAGCCTTTGCTTAAGGGGGCATACATCGAAGAAGCTATCTATATTGGAGATGATCAACTAGATAACCTAGTTAATATTAAATCCAAAGAAGAAGTTATCGGTGACATCATTGGGTTGTTACAATCTCCGGCTAAAAATGTTATTTCTGCTCTTAAGAGTGGTGGAAGCACAATTGCTGGACTTGTTAAAACACTTCAGGAGAGAGAGGCTTAATATATATTGCACTAATTAAATACAAATAATAAATTACAATTTTAAAAACGATAGAAAATGGCAGATTTAAAAGATTTCGCAGAACAATTAGTTAACTTAACCGTAAAAGAGGTTAATGAATTAGCTACTATATTAAAAGATGAGTATGGTATTGAGCCTGCTGCTGCTGCTGTAGCTGTTGCTGCTGGTGGTGCTGGTGGTGGTGAAGCTGTTGAGGAAAAGTCAGAATTTGACGTAATCCTTAAAGCAGCTGGAGCTTCTAAATTAGCAGTTGTAAAACTTGTTAAAGAACTTACCGGAGCTGGTCTTAAAGATGCAAAAGAATTAGTTGACAACGCACCATCTCCAATTAAGGAAGGTATTGCTAAGGATGAAGCTGAAGCTTTAAAAGCACAATTAGAAGAAGCAGGAGCAGAGGTTGAGCTTAAGTAAGCTAACTACTCTCCAAACCTTAAGGTTTAGGTCTTTCGTTTAAACGAAAAGACCTAAACCATTTTTGCGTATATAAAGGTTACTATTTTTTGAGTGTACGCATACACTGTTTTTTTAAATTAATTCCGTCCATAGATGTCAGCAATGTTAACTGAAAGATTGAATTTTTCTTCTGTACAAAATAAGCCGGATTATCCGGACTTTCTGGATATCCAAATTAAATCCTTTCAGGATTTTTTCCAACTGGAGACCAAGTCAGATGAAAGAGGCCAAGAAGGACTTTACAAGACTTTCTTAGAGAATTTCCCAATCACAGATACTCGCAACCAGTTTGTTTTAGAGTTTTTAGATTATTTCGTAGATCCACCAAGATACTCTATCCAAGAGTGTATTGAACGTGGTCTTACTTACAGTGTGCCTTTAAAAGCACGTTTAAAACTGTATTGTACAGATCCTGAACATGAAGATTTCGAAACAATTGTACAGGATGTATACTTAGGTACCATTCCTTATATGACTCCTAGTGGTACTTTTTGTATCAATGGAGCCGAACGTGTTGTAGTATCACAATTACACCGTTCTCCAGGGGTTTTCTTTGGACAATCATTCCATGCAAATGGAACAAAATTATATTCAGCAAGAGTAATACCTTTCAAAGGTTCTTGGATTGAATTTGCTACCGATATTAATAGCGTTATGTATGCTTATATCGATAGAAAGAAAAAATTACCTGTAACAACACTTTTCCGTGCCATTGGTTTTGAGAGAGATAAAGATATTCTTGAAATCTTTGACTTAGCTGAAGAGGTTAAAGCATCAAAGACTGGACTTAAAAAGTATTTGGGTCGTAAGCTTGCAGCACGTGTGTTGAAAACTTGGCACGAAGATTTTGTTGATGAGGATACTGGTGAAGTTGTATCCATTGAACGAAATGAGATTGTATTAGATCGTGATACTGTTCTTGAAAAAGAGCATATTGAAGAGATAATTGATTCTGGTTCCAAAGTAATTTTATTACACAAGGAGGATAATCATCTTGCAGATTATGCAATTATCCATAATACATTACAAAAAGATCCTACTAATTCAGAAAAAGAAGCAGTAGAACATATATATAGACAATTACGTAATGCTGAACCGCCAGATGAGGAAACTGCTCGTGGTATCATTAATAAATTATTCTTTTCTGATCAAAGATATAATTTAGGTGAAGTAGGTCGTTACCGTATGAATAAAAAATTAGGTCTTGATATCGCAATGGATAAGCAGGTGCTTACCAAAGAAGATATTATTACTATAGTAAAATATCTTATCGAGCTTATTAACAGTAAAGCTGAGATTGATGATATTGATCACTTATCTAACCGTCGTGTGCGTACAGTAGGTGAGCAGTTATCATCTCAATTTGGTGTTGGTCTTGCACGTATGGCAAGAACAATTCGTGAACGTATGAATGTGCGTGACAATGAAGTGTTTACTCCTATCGATTTGATTAATGCGAAAACGCTTTCTTCGGTAATTAATTCTTTCTTCGGAACGAATCAGTTATCACAATTTATGGACCAGACCAATCCACTAGCCGAAATTACGCACAAACGTAGACTTTCAGCATTAGGACCAGGTGGTTTATCAAGAGAAAGAGCAGGATTTGAGGTTCGTGATGTACACTATACACATTATGGAAGATTATGTCCTATTGAAACTCCTGAAGGACCAAATATTGGTCTTATTTCATCTTTGGCTGTTTATGCAAAAGTGAACAATCTTGGTTTTATTGAAACACCATACCGTAAGGTAACAGATGGGGTTATTGATTTAAAAACTGAACCTAAGTATCTTTCGGCAGAAGAAGAAGAAGGCCAGATGATTGCGCAGGCAAACATTCCACTTGACGGAAAAGGAAAAATCGATACAGATAGAGTTATTGCTCGTGAAGAAGGTGATTTCCCAGTTGTTGAGCCTACACAAGTAAATTATGCTGATGTTGCACCTAATCAAATTGCATCAATTTCGGCTTCATTAATTCCATTCTTGGAACATGATGATGCCAACCGTGCATTGATGGGAAGTAACATGATGCGTCAAGCAGTTCCTTTATTAATTGCAGATTCTCCTATCGTTGGTACTGGTTTAGAAAGACAAGTAGCTAGTGATTCTCGTGTATTGATTAATGCAGAGGGAGATGGAACTGTTGAGTATGTAGATGCAAACGAAATTACAATCAAATACGATCGTACCAAAGAAGCTGGAATGGTAAGTTTTGATAGTGATGAGAAAACATACCAACTTATTAAGTTTAGAAAGACAAACCAAGGAACATCAATTAACTTAAAGCCTATTGTAAAGAAAGGTGATAGAGTTGCAAAAGGACAAGTATTGTGTCAAGGATATGCTACCGAAAAAGGAGAGCTTGCACTTGGTCGTAATATGAAGGTTGCCTTTATGCCTTGGAAAGGATATAATTTTGAGGATGCAATCGTAATTTCAGAAAGAGTAGTACGTGAAGATATCTTTACTTCTATTCATATTGATGAATATTCTTTAGATGTTCGAGATACCAAGTTGGGTAATGAAGAATTGACAAATGATATTCCTAACGTTTCAGAAGAGGCTACTAAAGACCTTGATGAAAGTGGAATGATTCGTATTGGTGCAGAAGTAAAGCCTGGTGATATACTAATAGGTAAAATAACTCCTAAAGGAGAAAGTGATCCTACACCAGAAGAAAAATTACTACGTGCAATCTTCGGTGATAAAGCTGGTGATGTTAAAGATGCTTCATTAAAAGCGTCTCCTTCATTACATGGAGTTGTGATCAATAAAAAAGTTTTTGAAAGAGCAGTTAAGGATAAGCGTAAGAGAGCTAAGGATAAGGAAGATATTTCAGCACTTGAAATTAAATATGACGCTAAATTTGATGCACTTAAGGAAATATTAGTTGAAAAATTATTCATTATCGTTGGAGGAAAGACAGCTCAAGGTGTTATGAACGACCTTGGTGAAGTTGTATTCCCTAAAGGTAAAAAATACACCCTTAAAATGTTAAATGCTGTAGATGATTATACGCATTTAGTAGGTGGTGTTTGGGCAACAGATGATGAAACTAATGCTATGGTTGCAGATTTGATGCATAACTATAGAATTAAAGAGAACGATTTACAAGGAAGTTTACGCCGTGAGAAATTTACAATTTCAGTTGGTGATGAATTACCTGCTGGTATTTTAAAGCTTGCTAAGATTTATGTTGCTAAAAAACGTAAACTTAAAGTAGGTGATAAAATGGCGGGACGTCATGGTAACAAAGGTATTGTTGCACGTATTGTTCGTGATGAAGATATGCCATTCTTAGAAGATGGATCGCCAGTAGATATCGTGTTGAACCCACTTGGGGTACCGTCACGTATGAACATTGGTCAGATTTATGAAACTGTATTAGGATGGGCTGGTCAAAAACTAGGGCGTAAATATGCGACACCTATTTTTGATGGAGCAACCATTGATCAAATTAACGAATTAACAGATGAAGCTGAAATTCCAAGATTTGGGCATACGTATCTTTATGACGGTGGAACAGGTCAACGTTTTGATCAACCTGCAACAGTAGGTGTGATTTACATGTTGAAACTTGGCCATATGGTAGATGATAAAATGCATGCGCGTTCTATAGGACCATACTCACTAATTACGCAACAACCATTAGGAGGTAAAGCTCAGTTTGGTGGTCAACGTTTTGGAGAGATGGAAGTTTGGGCACTTGAGGCATATGGTGCATCAGCTACACTAAGAGAAATATTGACGGTAAAATCTGATGATGTTATAGGTAGAGCTAAAACTTACGAAAGTATCGTAAAAGGAGAAGCAATGCCTGAACCTGGACTACCAGAATCATTCAACGTACTTATGCACGAATTGAAGGGTCTTGGTCTTGACATTAGATTAGAAGAATAAAAGTGATGTAGGCTAACGCTTTCGCGGAAATGTTAGCCTACACATTTATATAATTCTTCATTGACCTTTTTAGAGGTCTATTTTTCAAATAATAATAAAGTTTATTATACAGCATTATGGCAAGAAATAATAACGAACAACAACAGAAGAAATTTAATAAAATTTCTATTGGATTAGCATCTCCCGAAGCGATTCTTGCAGAGTCAAGAGGAGAGGTTCTAAAACCAGAAACTATAAACTACCGTACGCACAAACCTGAGCGTGACGGTCTTTTCTGTGAGCGTATTTTTGGTCCTGTAAAGGATTATGAATGTGCCTGTGGAAAATATAAAAGAATACGCTATAAAGGAATCGTATGTGACCGTTGTGGTGTTGAAGTAACTGAGAAAAAAGTACGTCGTGACCGTGTAGGACACATTAACTTAGTAGTACCAGTTGCCCATATTTGGTATTTCCGAAGTTTGCCTAATAAAATAGGATACCTTCTTGGATTACCATCTAAGAAATTGGACATGATTATTTACTACGAACGTTATGTAGTAATTCAACCAGGTATTGCAAAGAACGAAGAAGGTGATCCAGTTAAGAAACTAGATTTCCTTAGTGAAGAAGAATATATTGCAATACTAGATTCAATTCCACAAGAAAATCAATATTTAGATGATAGTGACCCTAATAAGTTTATCGCAAAAATGGGTGCCGAATGTTTAATCGATCTTTTAGATCGTATTGACTTAGACACATTATCATTTGAATTACGTCACAAAGCAAACAACGAAACTTCAAAGCAACGTAAGACAGAAGCCCTGAAGAGACTTCAAGTTGTCGAAGCATTGCGTGATGCAAACAAAAATAGAGAAAACAAAGCAGCATGGATGATTATGAAGGTGGTACCTATTATTCCACCAGAATTACGTCCATTAGTACCACTTGATGGTGGTCGTTTTGCAACTTCAGATTTAAATGACCTTTATCGTCGTGTAATTATCCGTAATAATCGTTTAAAGCGATTAATGGAAATTAAAGCACCAGAGGTAATTTTGCGTAATGAGAAACGTATGTTGCAAGAATCGGTAGATTCTTTATTTGATAACACTCGTAAATCTTCAGCAGTAAAAACTGATAGCAATCGTCCATTAAAATCTCTTTCAGACTCATTGAAAGGTAAACAAGGGCGTTTCCGTCAAAACTTACTTGGTAAGCGTGTAGATTATTCAGCACGTTCAGTAATTGTTGTTGGACCAGAATTAAAATTATTTGAATGCGGTATTCCTAAGGGAATGGCAGCAGAACTTTATAAGCCTTTTGTAATACGTAAACTTATCGAGCGTGGTATTGTTAAGACTGTAAAATCTGCAAAGAAAATTATAGATAAAAAAGAGCCTGTAGTTTGGGATATCTTGGAAAACGTTCTTAAAGGACATCCAGTATTGCTAAACCGAGCGCCTACTTTGCACCGTTTAGGTATTCAAGCATTTCAGCCTAAATTAATTGAAGGTAAAGCAATCCAGTTGCATCCATTAGTGTGTACGGCATTTAACGCCGATTTTGATGGGGATCAAATGGCAGTACATCTTCCTTTAGGACCAGAAGCAATCTTAGAAGCACAATTATTAATGCTTGCCTCACACAATATTTTGAACCCTGCTAATGGTGCTCCAGTTGCAGTACCTTCTCAGGATATGGTATTGGGTCTTTATTATATGACCAAACTTAAAAAGTCTACAAATGACTTAAAAGTTAAAGGTGAAGGCTTAACTTTTTATTCAGCCGAAGAGGCTATCATCGCTTATAATGAGAAGATGGTAGATTTAAATGCTGAAATAAAAATTAGAACAAAAGATTTTAACGAAGAAGGTAAGCTTACCATGCAAATTATCACTACCACTTTAGGTAGGGTTATATTTAATGAAAGGGTGCCAGAAGAAGCAGGATTTATTAATGAAGTATTGACTAAGAAATCTCTTAGAGATATTATTGGTGGTATTTTGAAGGTAACAAGTGTACCAAAAACAGCGAATTTCCTTGATGAAATTAAAACGTTAGGATATAAGTTTGCATTTGAAGGTGGATTATCTTTTAGTTTAGGTGATATTATTATCCCAGCTGAAAAATACCCAATGATTGATGAAGCAAACGAGAAAGTAGATGGAATTAGAGCTAATTATAATATGGGTCTAATTACTCAAAACGAACGTTACAATCAAGTAATTGATATTTGGACAGCAACTAACGCGGCGCTTACTGAATTATCAATGAAGCGTATTAGAGAAGATCAACAAGGATTTAACTCGGTATATATGATGCTTGATTCTGGAGCACGTGGATCTAAAGAACAGATTCGTCAGCTTACAGGTATGCGTGGATTGATGGCAAAACCGAAAAAATCAAACAGTGGTGGAGGTGAAATTATTGAAAACCCTATTCTTTCTAACTTTAAGGAAGGACTTTCAATTCTTGAATACTTTATCTCTACTCACGGTGCACGTAAAGGACTTGCAGATACAGCATTAAAAACGGCAGATGCAGGTTACTTAACACGTAGATTAGTTGACGTTTCTCAAGATGTAATTGTAAACAGTGAAGACTGTGGTACTCTTAGAGGAATTGAAGTGTCTGCACTTAAGAAAAATGAAGAGATAGTTGAAAAACTTGCTGCAAGGATAGTTGGTAGAACTGCATTAAACGATGTGGTAAATCCATTAACTAAAGAAGTTCTTGTTGTTAGTGGAGCTCATATTGATGAAGATATAGCAGCTAAAATTGCAGATTCACCAATTGAAACTGTTGAAGTACGTTCAGCATTAACTTGTGAGGCTACAAAAGGTATTTGTTCTCAATGTTATGGTAGAAATTTAGCAACCAATAAAATGGTTCAAAGAGGAGAAGCTGTAGGTGTTGTAGCTGCGCAATCCATTGGAGAGCCTGGTACACAGTTAACACTTCGTACATTCCACGTGGGTGGTATTGCTGGTAACATTTCCGAAGAAAATAAACTTAAAGTTAAGTTTGATGGAAAAGCTGAAATAGAAGATTTGAAGACTGTAAAAGGTCAAGATAGCGATGGAAACGATATTGATATTGTTATTTCTCGTACATCTGAACTAAAATTGATTGATAAGAAAACTGGTATTACATTGAGTACTAATAATATTCAATACGGTTCAACCATTTATATAAAAGATGGAGATACGTTGAAAACTGGCGATGTTGTTTCTCAATGGGATCCATATAACGGTGTTATTATTTCTGAATTTGCAGGTAAAATCAAATACGAGAATATTGAGCAAGGTATTACTTATGCTGTTGAGATTGATGAACAAACAGGTTTCCAAGAAAAAGTAATTACTGAATCTAGAGATAAGAAAAAGATACCTACACTTCAAATTTTAGGTAAAGGTGACGAAGTAATTCGTAGCTATAACTTACCAGTAGGAGCATTAATTCAAGTAGATAATAGCGAGAAAATTAAGATTGGTAAAATCTTAGTTAAGATTCCTCGTAAATCTGCAAAAGCAGGTGATATTACTGGAGGTCTTCCACGTGTAACTGAGTTATTCGAAGCTCGTAATCCTTCTAATCCTGCTGTAGTTAGTGAGATTGATGGTGTTGTTTCTTTCGGAAAGATAAAACGTGGTAACCGTGAGATTATCGTTGAGTCTAAACTTGGTGAAGTAATGAAATACTTGGTTAAATTGAGTAACCAAATACTGGTTCAAGAAAACGATTACGTAAGAGCAGGAATGCCATTAAGTGATGGTTCAATTACACCAGAAGATATTCTTAGAATTAAAGGCCCATCTGCTGTACAACAGTACTTGGTAAATGAAGTTCAAGAAGTATATCGTCTACAAGGTGTAAAGATTAACGATAAGCATTTTGAGGTTGTAGTTCGCCAGATGATGCGTAAAGTACGTATTGTTGATAGTGGAGATACATTATTCCTAGAAAATCAACTAGTTCATAAATCAGATTTTATTGAAGAAAACGATAAAATCTTTGGAATGAAAGTAGTAGAAAATGCTGGTGATAGTGATACTTTAAAAGAAGGGCAGATTTTGACTTCGCGTGAATTACGTGATGAAAATTCTATCTTAAGAAGAGCAGACAAAGCACTTGTAGAAGCACGTGATGCAGTCAATGCGACAGCAACACCTATTTTACAGGGAATAACGAGAGCCTCTTTACAGACTAAATCGTTTATCTCAGCTGCATCATTCCAGGAAACTACAAAGGTATTGAACGAAGCCGCTGTAGCAGGTAAGATTGACCACCTTGAAGGTCTTAAGGAAAATGTAATTGTAGGTCATAAAATACCAGCCGGAACAGGGATGCGTAAGTATGATACTATTATTGTAGGTTCTAAAGAAGAGCTTGAAGAAATGACAAAAGAGAAAGAAGAAGTTAATTATAACTAATTCTGGAATATTGGGAATTCCAATAGTTTAAATATTTCAAAATCCCGTGCTTGTCACGGGATTTTGTATTTTTAGGCAAGAAATAAATAATGTACTTTTTTCGCTTTCGCGGAAATTTTAAAAAATTAAAAATGGCAGATCAAAAAGAACAACCTAAAAAAGGACAATTAAACATAGAACTCGATGCTGAAACAGCACAAGGAATATATAGCAACCTAGCGATCATAAATCACTCACAGTCTGAGTTTATTGTTGATTTTGTTTCTATAATGCCAGGAGTGCCTAAAAGCAAAGTGAAATCAAGAATTGTATTAACACCACAACATGCTAAGCGATTGTTAAAAGCCTTAAATGAAAATATAAGTAGATTTGAAAAGCAACATGGGCAGATAAAAGAATTTAACCAACCAAATATCCCGATAAATTTTGGCCCAACAGGTGAAGCTTGATTGGATTGTAATAACTTCACAAATATTTCTAATCGCTAAGAATCGCGTATTTTAAAAATTCTCAAGGAATTGATCAAATACGCGATTCTTAATAAATAATCTTAATCAATATTTATAATTCTATTTCTTTGTAGTTTTTTCAAATTCACTTACAAAATGTAGTTTTACGTTTGGATATTTACTCTGCGTCATTTGAAGTGTAAATGCAGAATCTGCAAAAAATACAAGTTGACCTCTTTTGTCTTTAGCAAGGAATTTAGATTTTACACGTTTAAAATCTTTAAATTCATCACTTTTAGGGTCTTTAGCTTCTACCCAGCATGCTTTATGTACATTGAGGTTTTCATAGCGGCAAATAGCGCCATATTCATGTTCTAAACGATATTGTATTACTTCAAATTGAAGAGCACCAACCGTACCAATAACTTTACGACCATTAAGTTCTAATGTGAATAGCTGCGCAACACCCTCGTCCATTAATTGATCTATTCCTTTTTCTAATTGTTTGCTCTTTAAAGGGTCTGCGTTATTAATGTATTTAAAATGCTCTGGAGAAAAACTAGGAATGCCTTTATATTTCATTTCTTCACCCTCGGTTAATGTGTCACCTATTTTAAAACTACCTGTGTCGTGTAGTCCTACAATATCCCCTGGATAAGATATATCTACAATTTGTTTCTTTTCGGCGAAGAAAGCATTTGGGCTTGAAAATTTCATTTTTTTACCATTACGCACGTGTAGGTAATTTGTATTTCGCTCAAATGTACCAGATACGATTTTGACAAATGCTAATCTATCACGATGTTTGGGGTCCATATTAGCATGTATTTTAAATACAAATCCCGAAAAATCTTTTTCTTCTGGTTTTACTAATCTTGTATCGCTATTTTTAGGTTGTGGTTTTGGAGCAATCTCAATAAAGCAATCAAGTAATTCTCTAACACCAAAATTATTAAGGGCAGATCCGAAAAATACTGGTTGTAATTTGCTACTAAGATATTCTTCTCTATCAAAATCTGGATAAACCTCGTGTACCAATTCTAACTCTTCTCTTAATGTTTTGGCAGCAGTTGATCCTATTAATTCATCTAACATTTCCGAAGAGATATCATCAACTTCAATTGTTTCTTCAATGTTTTTTCTACTATCACCACTAAATAGATTGACGTTTTTTTCCCAAACATTATAAATACCTTTGAAATCGTATCCCATTCCAATGGGAAATGATAGGGGGGTGGTTCTTAAACCAAGTTTTTGTTCAATTTCGTCAAGTAATTCAAAGGCATCTTTACCTTCTCTGTCCATTTTATTAATGAATACAATCATGGGAATGTTTCGCATGCGACAAACCTCTACAAGTTTTTCTGTTTGCTCCTCTACACCTTTAGCAACGTCAATTACAACGATAACACTATCTACTGCGGTAAGTGTCCTAAAGGTGTCTTCAGCAAAATCCTTGTGTCCAGGTGTATCTAATATATTTATTTTGATCCCTTCATATTCAAAAGCTAGCACAGAAGTAGCGACAGAAATACCTCGTTGACGCTCAATTTCCATGAAGTCACTTGTAGCACCTTTTTTTATTTTATTACTTTTTACAGCACCAGCTTCTTGAATAGCTCCTCCAAATAGTAATAGCTTTTCTGTAAGTGTAGTTTTTCCTGCATCTGGATGAGAAATAATACCAAAAGTTTTACGTCGATTGATTTCTTTTTGTAGAGACATTTTTATCAAAATTTTAATGCAAATATACATCTAGTGGCTGGAAATACAGTATAATTTTTGAACACTTAAAATGACTTGATTTAATCCAATTTGAAGGTTATTTCCTACAATAATCTTCCCCTATTAGCAAAGTGAGAATGTATTTAATCGCATATATTTGTTTTTGGACGATTTTTGTTTACATCTTGTTAATTAAATTTTGCTGCTTGCTATTAGGTACTTTAACAAGGTTGTTGTTTTAAATGTAAAATTTGAGTATATAAATTGAGTAATTAATAATTGTGGGATAAATAAAAATTGGTTCTGTCCTACAAATAAATTTGTGGTTTAAATTGTAAATAGAGTGTTCAGACAAGATTAGAAACGTTTTTTCCTACAAAAAATAATCGTGAAATCTTAGTCTTTTGAGTAGTTCAACGAGTATATTTTGCAGTTGAACTAATACCTTGGTATCATAAACAAAAGGTGTGTTTTTACTATGTAACTTTGTTATTTAGAATTTCAACTTATTGTTTTCTATTTATTTAGTAAATCGAATATATAATCGTAATAGTATGCATAAAACTACATTAACCTCGAAAATTAAAAAAAGTGCATTAGCATTGACATTAAGTTCTTTGCTAATTGTTGCTACGTTCTTTTTAGCTGGTTTGTCTTTTAGTGATGAAAATTTCTCTGCAAGTATTGTTGAAGAAAATGAAGTTATTTTGAATGATGATTTTGCTTCAAATAGTGATTTGCTATTAACTAGTGCTACAAATGATTTTTCAAAGTATAATGAGGAATCTTCTTCTTCTTCGATTATGACGGATATTTGTTATAAGACTGGAGTTTGGACAGAAGTTTCTGCGGGAGTTTGGATAAGTCAACTTTCGCAAGATGTTAAGGTTAGAGTTACGATGGAAGATTTTTCGACTCATTGGGATGCATCTGGTTTTCCTGAATCTGGACCGTTAGATGCTTCTTGTGGTGGTTTTACTACTAATTTTAGTGGTATAGCAAATCAAGAATCTCTTAAAACACTAGTTGGTGCGCAAGGTCAAAATCCTTCAAAAAATTTCACTACTTTTAATGTTGAATTTATAGATAATAATGGAGCTTCTACGCCTGTAATTAATCCTAAAATGCATTGGGCAGGGATAGGTGGTTCTAATGGGAATAATTTTAATACTTCAAAATGGACACTTCAGGGAGGTGATTCTGCTACTTTGTTAAGTTCTGCTAATTCAATGCAATTAAATGGTCAAGTTGTTGAATTAGGGAATGCTGGTAATTATACTTCACAATCTGTAAATTCATGCGGAACTGGAGAGGGGTCTGGAACATTGCAAATAAATGGCTCCCAAACTGTCTTTAGTTTTAAGGTTCAGCAATTTAACTCAGATGGTAATATTGATTTTTCAAATAGTAGAGATGGTATTGATTTCGTTTTTGAAGGTTGTTTTGGTAGTTCTGGAACTCAACCAGTATCTGATTGGTTGTTTTCATGTGGTGATGATAAGCTAGTTGATGAATATGGATATAATGCTAATGGTGCTACAACTACTGTTGCTACATTGCCGAATCCTTCAAATATATATCAATATCAAGTAGAAATTGTTTATAAAGGAGGAAATCCAGGCTCTACAATTCAAATACGTGATGATTCATCTAACACATATAATTTAACTCGCTCTGTCCCTTTCGGTTCAGGAAGTAATGTTTGGGTTTATAGGGGGCAAATTGCGGGTAATACTAGTACGGTTACATATACAAACTCATCTCAAACTAATAGGTTGCAATCTATGGTGGTTTATGCGTTTAGAAATGTTGATGGCGCTGCAGGAAGTTCTGGGGTTTTTACAAATAGAAGTGGATATAACGATCTTCAAACAATAAATATTCAAGTTCCTTTATCTGATGGTCCTAGAGATTTAGTAGTAGAGGTTCCTATTTCTGAAACTACAAATGATGGAAGATATCTTTTATTAAGGGCTGAAGCTGGAGGAATTACGGATCAAACCATAATTTATGGATCTGACCCTTCTTTACCTGGTGGGAGTTGTTGTTTAAATATCCCTTTGTTGACTTTATCAAATGTTCCTGGGAATGTTGATCAAGTGACAATTACAGTTGATACAAGAAATAATCAAAACGGACAATCTGTAGGTGGACAATCTTGGGTTATTGCTGCTGGTGTAAATGTAGATTCGTTATGTGGAGAAAACCTTCCCGTCGCTGAAGACGATTCTTATACTGTCTTCACTAATAGTGGTTTTAGTAATTTGAATATTTTAAGTAATGACTCATTTGGTGGTGATGGTCCCAATTCTGGGGCTGTTGTTATTACTCAATCGCCAGGAAATGGAACGGCAATAGTTAATAAAAATGGAACTCCTAATAATCCATTAGATGATATTATTCGCTATGAACCTAGTAATAATTATACAGGAAATGATGTTTTAAAGTATACTATCACAGATTCAAATGGTGATACTAGTGAGGCTACGGTCTTGATTTTAGTTTTTAATGAACCAAATCCTAGAGATTGTGATTGTTCTCCTTTTTATGATAATTCAAACTTTGCTAATCCCCAATTAATTGCTGGAACTAATCTAAGAGTAGGAGCTGTATATAGATTTCCAAATGTTTTTCCGGGAAATCCATATGGAACTACAGTTGATGCTTTAGTTAGGGTCGAGGCTTTTGCAGGAGGTGCTGGTTTGTTAGAAATGGACGTAACAGGAACTGGACTAGATCGTGCTTTTCAGCCAAGAATAAATAGTACTAACAGTGGGGATCAAAGTGTTCTTTTTAGTATGACATTTGTTGAAGGTGGTGGAAACTATGGTGATGAGGTTACAATTTCTTTTTTCGGAAGTCCTTTAGATATTGATGGCGATAGTGTTATATCTAGAGAATATGCAGAGCTTAGTCTGCCTGATGCTTACTATTTATCTGCCGATGCTATAATTGATATTTCTCAAGGACCTACATTTGTTAGGGGGGAGGCTCAATCTGCGGCTAATGCCCCTGGAGGAACAGTTTCTTTAGATCCTAGATTTACATTTAGTAACTATTGGGAGAATAAGTCGACGTTATTGTATAGAATTGGAAAATTAGACAGAAATGACGATAGATTCTTTTCTCTAGATTTAAATAAAGCAACCTATATAAATCCAGAAACAGTTGTTATTACAAATCCTGTGATTTGTGGTAATGTTAGTGATGATCAAGGGAATCCATTGCCTAATGTCGATATTGATGTAACTGGAGCTAATGGAAGTACTCAAACAGTTACGACTAATGCAGATGGCGATTATAGGGCCATTGCTATTATTCCAGCAATTGATGTTGAAGTTGATTTTGAGATTCGTGAAAATGATCCAAGTGGTTACTTTTCAGTTTCTGATATTGACGGGGCTAATGATAACTTGATTACCAAAACATTAGATATAATGTCTACATGTGGTAACGACTTTGTAGATGGGACTAACGTAGAGTTAGAAATAGGACAAAAAACTGATATTCTTTGTAATGGAGATGCGACAGGTTCAATTACTGTAAATGCAAACGGTGGATTAGCTCCTTATCTGTATAGAATTAATGGTGGTTCTCAACAAAGCGATCCTACATTTGATAATTTAACAGCAGGTTCATATAATATAACTGTTACAGATAGTTTAGGTAATACAGATACTCTTAATGTTCTACTAACTGAGCCAGAATCTATTAGTATTGAGTTGACTAAAACTAATGCTAATGCAATCGCACTATGTAATAATGGTACAGCAACAGCAACAGTTTCTGGAGGTGTTGGTCCATATACTTATTTGTGGGATGACCCTAATGGTCAAACAACAGCGACGGCTACGGGTCTTTCTGGGGGTATTCTTGGAGGAACACAATATACTGTAACAATAACTGACGATAATGGATGTACAGCACAACAAAGTGTGATCATTAATTGTGTTCAAGATTGTGATGCTGTTCTTGCCGTCGGAAATGTAACTAATGTTTTGTGTAATGGAGAGTTAACAGGGAGTGCTTCTGTAAATGCAAGCTCTACAGCAAATTCTAATGCTACATTTACATTCACGTGGAATACAATACCTGTACAAATAGATACTGGTGTGACATCTAGTACTATCAATAACCAAGGAGCAGGCGTCTATACTGTAAGTGTTACAATTGATGGTACTTTATGTCAACCCGTAGAAGAAAGTGTAACTATTACAGAACCTTCAAGTGCTGTAAGTGTTACAGTGTCTTCAACAGATGAAACTGGGCCAACAACAAATGATGGTACTGCAACAGCGAATCCTTCAGGTGGAATTCCTCCTTATACTTATTTATGGAGTCCAGGTGGTGAAACTACTCAAACAATTACTGGGCTAAGTGACGGGGTTTATACCGTAGTGGTGACAGACGATAATGGTTGTTCTGTTACAAATAATGTAACTGTCAATAATGGAGATTGTAATAATTTAATGGCTAACACATCTGCAACTCCTGTCTCTTGTAATGGAGGAAATGATGGTTCGGCAACAGTAAATATTAATGGGGGAATTGGGCCTTTTACAGTTTTATGGGCACCTGGTGGACAGACAAGTGAGACGATAAGTAATTTGATTGCTGGAGTTTATACAGTTACTGTGACAGATACAGCAACCCTTTGTACTTCTTCGAGCTCAGTAACTGTAAATCAGCCTACTGCACTTACTTCTGGAATAGCAATTACTAATGTTAATTGTTTTGGCGATAGTACGGGTTCATTAGACTTAACCGTTAGTGGAGGTACAGCTGGGTATACGTTCTTGTGGAGTAATGGAGAAACAACTGAAGATATTTCTGGATTAACGGCTGGAACTTATTCAGTAGTAATAACTGATGAAAATGGATGTGTCTTAAACGATGCTGCCGTTGTTTTACAGCCTGATGCTGCTTTGACTGCACAAATTGATTCTCAATTAAATAGTTTATGTGGTGCAGGTGGGTCTGTTACCGTATCGGCTCAGGGAGGAACACCAACATATAGCTATAGTTTAGATGGCGGTACGCAGCAGCAGTCTGGTGTTTTTGATGATTTATCTGCAGGAGATTATGTTATTTCTATTTTTGATGCAAACCTTTGTACTGTAGATATCCTAGTTACAATTTCTTTAAATTGTACTGATGCTATTGATGATATAAATGACACTTTTGTCGATTTAGCTGTTAGTGGCGATGTGTTGATTAATGATGAGGATGCAGAGGGAGATGATCAGGCTGTCACTTCAAACACGCAGCCTGCCAAT
>NZ_BKCF01000008.1 GCF_009014635.1 Patiriisocius marinistellae
TAAAGTTTGCATCTGGAGTAAAAGTGATCACTCCTGCTGCATCAATCGTTACTGTTCCGTTGTCTACTGCAATGGTTTGCGCAGTTCCAGGTGTTAACGCTGTTCCGTTGATAGACTCAATTGTTAACGTATCACCGTCTAAATCTGTATCTAGATCTAAAGGAGTTAATACGACTGAATCATCTTCATCTACGGTATAATCATCATCTACGGCTACCGGAGCATCGTTGATTTCTTTTACTGAGATGGTTTCATTGGCTGTCGCTGTACCACAATCTGAATCAGTTATTACGTAAGGAATCACAACATCTCCATTAAAGTTTGCATCTGGAGTAAAAGTGATCACTCCTGCTGCATCAATGGTTACTATTCCATTATCTACTGCAATGGTTTGCGCAGTTCCAGGGGTTAACGCTGTTCCGTTGATAGATTCAATCGTTAAGGTATCACCGTCAGGATCTGAATCTAAATTAAGTGGCGTAAGTACCACTGAGTCATCTTCATCAACGTCATAATCATCATTAACCGCAATTGGCAAGCCTTTAATTGTCACTGAAGCAATAGAACTATTTGGACATGCTCCTGTCGTTGTATAGGTTATTGAATAGGTTCCAGGTGTTGAAGCACTCACATCAATTGCTCCTGTTGAAGAAGTAATTGATAAGCCTGCACCACTTGTAAATGTTCCACCGGCTAATCCAGTGATGGTTGGCGTTGGATCTGAATCGTCTGTACAATACGCTGCAGCATCATAACTGAAACTTGCATCGTCTAGGGCATTAATTGTAACTGAAGCAATAGAACTATTTGGACATGTTCCTGTCGTTGTATAGGTTATTGAATAGGTTCCAGGTGTTGAAGCGCTCACATCAATTGCTCCTGTTGAAGAAGTGATTGATAAGCCTGCACCACTTGTAAATGTTCCACCTGCTAATCCTGTAATCGTTGGCGTTGGATCTGAATCGTCTACACAATACGCTGCAGCATCATAACTGAAACTTGCATCGTCTAAGGCATTAATTGTTATTGAAGCAGTCGAACTATTTGGACATGTTCCTGCCGTTGTATAGATTACCGAATAGGTCCCAGGTGTTGAAGCGCTCACATCAATTGCTCCTGTTGTAGCATTAATAGATAGTCCCGTAGTACTTGAAAAAGTTCCACCTTCAACTCCTGTTATTGTTGGTGTTGGATCTGTTGCATCTTCACAATACGCTGCAGCATCATAACTGAAACTTGCATCGTCTAGGGCATTAATTGTTATTGAAGCAGTCGAACTATTTGGACATGTCCCTATCGTTGTATAGGTTACTGCATAGGTTCCAGGTGTTGAAGCACTCACATCAATTGCTCCTGTTGAAGAAGTAATTGATAAGCCTGCACCACTTGTAAATGTTCCACCTGCCAATCCAGTGATGGTTGGAGTTGGATCTGAATCGTCTACACAATACGCTGCAGCATCATAACTGAAACTTGCATCGTCTAAGGCATTAATTGTTACAGAAACATTTGAACTAGCTGGACAAACTCCTGAGGTTGTATACGTAACTGAATATGTGTTTGGAGTTGATGCACTCACATCTATCTGACCGGTCGATGCATTTATGGTTAATCCTGCCGGTGCACTACTAAAAGTACCTCCTGCATCTCCAATAATTGTAGGAGTAGGGTCTGAAGCATCTACACAATAAGCAGCTGCATCATAATTAAAACCTGCATCTTCAACATTAACAGTTAAGGTAGCTTCCGCTTCAGCTCCACAAATATTAGCTTCATTCGTAAATAAGACTTTGTAAATATTACCGTCCATTGCCTCGGTCACTCCTGTTAACACAAGAGAAACTGTTGCACCACTCGCTACTGTTCCTGTTTCAGAAGCTAAATCTGAAAAATTTATCCCATCTGTGCTAACCGACCATTGGTATGTTACATTTGTACTTGCTGTAGCAACTGGAGTGTTTGTTGCGACTGGAGTGGCATTAGCTACTGCATCAAATTGTGCTATTTCCGTTTCACATATATCTTCATCTTCAGGTGTCGTTGCAATCACGACATTCATTCCTTCTTCAAATGTATTTAACCCTGCACCTGTAGCCGTTGGCGCTACATATGATGCTGCTACTACTGTACCATCAACAGGATCTACTGCTGGAGTTCCATTTCCGAAGAAACCATTATTATCAAAATCTGTATCACTATTATTATAGGCCTCGTCTGCATCATTACAACCATCTCCATCACTATCTTCATCAAAGATATTTGGTATACCATCCATATCAATATCACAGGCTAAATCTGGATTCGTAAGGAATGGCACTAATTCACTTTCTAAAATTCCTTGATTACCACCCCAAAATTCTGCTCGAATATCAATGAAATCTAAATTTGAAATAACAGCCTCAAATGCTGTTTGTGACACACCAAAATTAGCAGCGGTCAATTGATAACTAACTGGAAAATCTCCAATCGCCTCAGTTGTTAAAAAAGGATCTTGATTCACATCTGAAATTAAGGTAGTTCCTCCAGAGACAAGACGAATGTCGTTATTAATAGCCTGCAAATTATTAAACCAAGATTGCCCTTGATCTTCAATATAAATTCGAAAATTTAAAAAATTACCATCTACACTAGAATAATCATCACCATTTAAATTTAATCTATACCAAGTCAATCCTAAATCTTGATCTAAATATCTTAATCCTGGCTCGTCACTCCCAGGGCCAGCATCTTGAACCAAAGGTGTTCCTGAAGCACCGCCACCAACAACAGTTAAATTACCCGAACTAAGAGAATTAATTATGATATCTGACGAAAGAGATATATTTGGACATTCTACTGTATCTAGAATCCCATCATTATCATCATCAAGGTCACAACCATCCGGCACTAAATCGTTATCATTATCTGCAGTATCATCAAATCCAGGGCAAACATCAGCCGTATCTGGAACTCCATCACCATCACTATCAGTAATATTTTCGATTGAATTTAAAGTAACTGACAACTGTACCGTTTCAATTTCATCAATTGTTGTATTATTACCTCCACCAGCATTATTACCTGGAAAGAAAGTAAAATCTAAATCTGTAGCTGTTGCAGTAAAAACTATTTTATCTGTCTGCCATGTATTTTGACCACTAATAGCAATACTGGTAATAGCTTGCCCCTCTACAAGGTATCTATACGAATCATTAAAATTAGCAGCGTAAGCTATATTATTTCCATTAAAAACCGCTCCATTTCCATTCCCCAAAGCCGTTAAAGTATATACCGTTATCTCATAAGTATCACCTACAATAAGCTCTTCCATAGTTGTACGGACAGTTTCTTCTCCTGCTAAATCCCCTAAATCTCTTAAAGACAACCATGTTTCATGCCCATTAGGAGGGAGAGGCAAAGGACCACTTAGCCAAGTATCACCACCACCACCACCCGCAGCAGCGGTAGAACAATTATTTCTATCCGAAACATCTGGAGAACCACCAGCATCCACCCACCCTGGAGGCGCACAGTTACCACAAATTCCACGTCCATTTGTTGCAGAAATAGTTTGTGAATATGATGAAATACTGAATAAAAAAATTAGAAACAGCGACAAGCAAATATTTCTATTAAGTAATTGAGTAAAATTTTTCATAAGTAGGAAATATCAAATGATATAAATTCTTTAAAAATTAACTTAACAATCAATTGGTCTTAAAAAATGACATTCAATTGGATAGTAAATCAAGATGCGAATATAGTTATTAACAATATCAACACTATTATATACGACAAAACTAGACATATAGTTTCGTTTAAATACATTTTTAATCGTTTATTTACGTAAGGTTTTACTTACTTAACCTAAAAACAACCACTAAACAGTGTTAAACTACACTTAAACCTCTAAATATTTCTTAAAAAAACAATAGAAAATTATCAGTAAATAAGAACTAAAAAAGGGATAAAATTGTTTAAAAGATTAAGAAAAAATTAAAGAAAAATACAAATCACTCTTAAAAAAGGGGTAAAATCTATTTAAAGCGATTTAAGAGACTTTTAAAATTTATGTATACACACATATTTAAGCTTCTCAAAAACGCATAAAAATAGCTACAAATAGATGTTCTGAAATAGTATTTTTATATGTTATTTGGAATTTAGATAGACAAAAACTATTAAATTACTATTTAATGTAAGTTTTCACAAGACAAGCTCACAAAGTGTTTTAGATTTGAAAAAATTAATAATGAGGTAAGCCTATGAGCAAATCTACTCTGTAGAAAATAAAAAACCGAATCTTTCGATTCGGTTTTTTAAAGTACTGAAGACGGGACTTGAACCCGTACGGACATTACTGCCCACTGGATTTTAAGTCCAGCGTGTCTACCAATTCCACCACTTCAGCGATTAAATAGCTACAAAAATGTAACTAGGTAGATACTTGAGCGAAAAACGGGATTTGAACCCGCGACCTCCACCTTGGCAAGGTGGCGCTCTACCAGCTGAGCTATTTTCGCAAATTATACCAATTTAATGGTAAGTATTTAAGAACGTACTTCGCTGTTAAAGCGGTTGCAAATTTAAAATAATTAGTTTAAACTCAAACCCTTTTTTAACTTAAAATAATATTTTTTTTTAATTAAAACACAACACTTTAAATATTAACTCATTATGAAATAAAAACGTTCACAGTAAAAATTTATAAAAATTAAAACTCCAATTTTAAATTTACTGTTCATTGGTTTTACAAAAAATGATTGAAATCAAGGGTTGACAACATGAAAAATTATTTTTTTTTAAATAACATTTAATAAAAAATGGATGTTAGGACATTAACATCAAATTAAAAAAATTAACATAATCCAAATTAAAATTAACACTTTAACGGATTTATTTGTTTTTAAACGTATTTTATTCATATATTTACAATCTCCTCGCAAATAGTTTTAATTAAACTTTAAAGTTATGAGATACATATTTATTTTTTTAGCCCTTAGCAGTACATTATATTCTCAAGTAGGAATAAACACAAGTAATCCACTTGCAACGTTAGACGTCAATGGAAGTTTAATGGTAAGATCTATACCTCTCGAAAACGACGCATCAAATGCAAAGAATTCAATTTTAATCACAAATAATAATGAAATAAAACAAATCCCATTATTAGAAATTTATAAAGAAGAATTTAAAACAGCAGTTAAAGGTAGTTTTGATAGCGCTTCTGCAATTAGTATTTCTTTATTAGGTGGATCAGGCATTGTACCTTTTGATAATGAAGATTTTGACATT
The DNA here is from genome assembly GCF_009014635.1 of Patiriisocius marinistellae. GTDB lineage: Bacteria > Bacteroidota > Bacteroidia > Flavobacteriales > Flavobacteriaceae > Patiriisocius > Patiriisocius marinistellae. The sequence continues at coordinate 5,275 of NZ_BKCF01000008.1, forward strand.
AATGATGAGTTTGATACAACTACGCATAAATTTACAGCTAAACAAGATGGAATTTATAGAATTTATGTTCAGGTTAAACAAAACAATCTACATATATCAACTAACTATGGAGTAAGAATCCTAAAGAATAACACTGTGATTCAAAAAAACTCATTTGCTAATTTAAGCGTAGCCTTAGTAAACATAACAACGCCTGTAAGAACTGTACAAACTCTTGTAGAATTAAATGAAAATGATGAAATTAAGTTTGAAATTGAAAGTAGTTTAGTGAGTGTAGCTACAAATCTTGTAGGATCATCTGCTAATAGCTTCTTTACAATAGAGAGAATTCGTTAATTAAAATTAGTATTACTTACTTTTTTTAATTTTTGCACTTCTTAACAACATACGTTTCATTTCGTTTAATTTCATTAGCGCTTCAACAGGAGTTAATGTGTCAATATCCACCTCTAAGATTTCTTCACGTAGCTCCTCTAGCAATGGATCATCAAGATTAAAAAAGCTTAGTTGCATTTCTTCTTCGGAAATTTGCTTCATCTTGTCACTTAATTCTTCGGAAGAATGACTTTTTTCAAGCCGCTTCAAAATTTTATTGGCTCTATTTAAAACGGCTTGCGGCATTCCAGCCATTTTTGCAACGTGAATTCCAAACGAATGATGTGAGCCCCCCGGAACTAATTTCCGAAGAAATAATACATCATCTTTCAACTCTTTTACTGAAACATTATAGTTTTTAATCCTGTTAAACGTTTCGGTCATCTCATTAATTTCATGATAGTGCGTTGCAAATAATGTTTTTGCATGACTGGGATGTTCATGTAAATATTCACTAATAGCCCAAGCAATGGATATACCATCATAAGTGCTGGTTCCTCTACCTATTTCATCTAGAAGCACAAGGCTACGCTCACTAATATTATTTAAAATACTCGCCGTTTCATTCATCTCTACCATGAATGTAGATTCGCCCATAGATATATTATCGCTTGCTCCCACTCTAGTAAAAATCTTATCTACTACACCTAATCGTACCTCGCCAGCAGGGACAAAACTCCCCATTTGAGCAAGCAACACTATTAGTGCTGTTTGACGTAAAATAGCGCTTTTACCACTCATATTAGGCCCGGTAATCATAATGATTTGCTGACGCTCTCTATCAAGAAAAACATCGTTAGCAATAAATGGGGCATCTGGCGGTAACTGTTTTTCTATTACAGGATGACGGCCATCCTTTATATGCAGATCTGTAGTTTCGTCAAAAACTGGTCGTACATATTTAGCTGTTTTTGCATGAGAAGCAAATGAACACAAACAATCAACCTCAGCAATTAAAGACGCATTTTGTTGAACCGGTGCTATAAATTGAAGCATCCACTTAACTAATTTTACAAAAATTCCTTGTTCTAAAACTCCTATCTTTTCCTCAGCACCTAGAATTTTTGATTCATATTCTTTTAGCTCTTCAGTTATATATCGCTCTGCATTTACTAGTGTTTGTTTGCGTATCCACTCCTCTGGAACTTTATCTTTATGGGTATTTCTCACTTCTATGTAATACCCAAACACATTGTTACTAGCAATTTTTAATGATGAAATTCCCGTACGCTCAGTCTCTCTTGCAAGCATTTTATCTAGATATTCTTTTCCTCCAGTTGCAATGGCACGCAACTCATCAAGCTCAACGTGAAAACCAGAAGCAATAGCGTTTCCTTTTAAAATGTTGACAGGCGCTTCTTCATTTAAAGTTTCCTTTATTTTATCACGTAACAATTGACATTCATGTAATTGCTCACCTATTATTTTGAGTGATTCATTATCTGAATTTATCGAAGCAATTTTTACAGGACTAACAGCTTCTAAAGAATTTTTTAACTGTATAACTTCTCTCGGGCTAATCTTTCCTGTTGCTACTTTTGAAATTAGCCTTTCTAAATCACCTATCCTTTTTATATGCGACTGTACATTAGTAAGCACCTTTTCGTTTTCGAGCAAATAACTTACCACCTCATGACGGCGATTAATTTTTTCTAAATCTTTTAACGGCAATGCCATCCATCTTTTCAATTTACGACCACCCATTGGCGAAATCGTTTTATCAATCACATCAAGTAATGTAACAGCATTTTGTTGATTTGAATGATACAGTTCAAGATTACGAATGGTAAATCTATCCATCCACACATACGCATCTTCGGCAATGCGAGACACTCGTGTAATGTGTTCTAATTTATTGTGCTGTGTTTCTCCTAAATAATGAAGCGCAGCACCACTGGCAATAATTCCATTTTCTAAATGGTCGATTCCAAAACCTTTTAAATTTTTTGTGCCAAAATGTTTCTGCAATGTCTCTTTTGAGTAATCCATTTGAAATACCCAATCCTCCAAATGAAAAACATGAAAGTTATCTCCAAAAGTTTCAGAAAACTGTTTCTTTTTTTGTTTACTGAAAAGCACTTCGCTAGGATTAAAGTTTTGCAACAATTTATCCACATACTCAGCATTCCCTTCTGAAGTAAGAAATTCACCTGTCGAAATATCTAAAAAAGAAACTCCTATTTTTCTAGAATCACCAGAACTTTTTGAGGCGCCAAAATGTATCGCGGCTAAAAAATTATTTGACTTTGATTGTAAAATATCATCGTTCAAAGCAACACCTGGCGTTACCAACTCGGTCACACCTCGTTTAACAATATTTTTTGTAAGCTTTGGGTCTTCGAGTTGGTCACAAATAGCAACCCTACATCCTGCCATTACTAACTTAGGCAAGTATGTATTTAAAGAATGATGTGGAAACCCAGCAAGCTCAACAGCATCGCCCCCATTATTTCTTGCAGTTAAAGTAATATTCAAAATACCCGCCGCCCTTACTGCATCTTCCCCAAAAGTTTCATAAAAATCCCCTACTCTAAACAATAATAATGCATCAGGATATTTCGCCTTGATGGTATTGTATTGTTTCATTAAAGGGGTCACTTTTTTGGGCTTGCTCATCTTGTCTCTTCGGAAATTTTAAACATCTCAAAAATACCGAAATATTAAAATTTCCGAAGAAATCATTACCCGTAGTTATGCACTTTTGAAAGCAGGATTGATCGATTTATCAACAAAAACCATTTGGAGTAAAAACTGAAAGCTAAATAAAAGATAAAAAACATTCTAAATTTGAGCTTAAAAATGCTCAATAACACACAAAAAAAACTAGAACAACTCCCCAGCAATGGATCTAATATTATCACTCTTCCCCATTGAATAATAATGTAAAACAGGGACGCCAGCCTCAATAAGCTCTTTGCTTTGAGCAATGCTCCATTCAACACCTACTTGACGGACGGCTTTATTATCATTACATTTTACAATTTCCATAATAAGGTCATCCGGTAACTCACAAGCAAAGCGATGCGGAATTAAATTAAGTTGTTTCTTAGTTGCAATTGGTTTTAACCCTGGAATAATAGGCACTGTAATTCCTTCTTTCCTACATTTATCGACAAATTTAAAGTACTTTTTATTATCATAAAAAAGCTGTGTCACTATGTAAGTAGCGCCACTTGCTATTTTCTTTTTTATAAAATGAATATCGCTATCAAGACTGGGAGCTTCAATATGCTTTTCAGGATAACCTGCAACGCCAATGCAAAAATCTGTTTTTGATTGGTTTTGTATTTCTGCATCTAAATACTCACCATTATTGAGTGCTTGAATTTGACTCACTAACTCGCTGGCATATGTATGTCCTTCCCCTTCGGGTGTAAAATACGTTTCGTTCCTAACGGCATCTCCTCGTAACGCCATCACATTATCAATCCCTAAAAAACCCAAGTCAATCAAAAAGTTTTCTGTATCCTCTTTAGTAAAACCACCGCATAATATATGCGGTATAGCATCTACTTGATATCTATTTTGAATCGCAGCGCAAATACCCACTGTTCCAGGACGCTTACGTACTATTTTCTTTTTTAACAATCCATTTTCTTGTTCTTGATATACATACTCTTCTCTGTGGTATGTTACGTCAATAAACGGCGGTTTAAATTCCATCAAGGGGTCAATATTGTCAAATATTTGTTGAATATTCTGCCCCTTTAAAGGAGGTAAAATCTCAAAACTAAACTGAGTTTTACCGTTGGCTTCTTTTATGTGTTCTGTTACTTTCATATTCAATTATGCTCTAAGGCATGGAGTTTTTTTTCTAGTCAGCAATATTGGGCGCAAGCCATTTTAATGCTTTTCCTTCGGAAATTTGCCTGCGATTAGCAAAATCCTTTACTTGATCTTCTTTTATTTTTCCGAGTCCAAAATAGCGAGCTTCGGGATTTCCAAAATAATATCCACTTACCGATGCCGCTGGCCACATTGCTAATCCCTCTGTCAACTCCACTCCTATTTCCTCTTTCACATTTAAGACCTCCCAAATAGTTAGTTTTTCTAGATGGTCTGGACATGCTGGATATCCTGGCGCAGGGCGAATGCCTTTATAACTTTCTTTAATTAAATCTTCATTTGTTAATGTTTCATTCTCAGCATAGCCCCAATGTTTTGTGCGCACTTGTTTGTGTAAATATTCGGCGAAGGCTTCTGCGAGTCTGTCTGCTATTGCTTTTACCATTATCGAATTATAATCGTCATTTTCTGCTTCATATTTTTTGGCTAATTCTTTAGTTCCAAAGCCTGTGCTCACACAAAAACAACCCACATAATCCTGAATGCCTGTATTTAGTGGTGCGATAAAATCTGCTAATGCAACATTAGGCCTTCCAGTTGCTTTTTTTGATTGTTGCCGAAGAGTGTGAAATATAAATTTATCTGCACCAAGAGAGTTTTCTTCTACGCTGGAACAGACAACATTTTTTAATTCAATATCATCATCATTGATTGTATTTGCTTCAAACAGTCCAAAAATTGCTTTTGCAGTCAACAGCTTTTCTGAAATAATTTTATTGAGAATAACTTGAGCATCATTAAACAACTCAGTAGCTTGCGAGCCCACAACTGTATCTGATAATATCTGCGGAAATTTGCCGTGTAAATCCCAGCTTCTGAAAAATGGACTCCAATCAATGTAATCCCTCAATAACTCTAAATCAAGTTTCTCTATTTTTTGAATTCCTAATGTCCTCGGTTTAAAAATTCCCGAAGTATTCCAATCAATTTTTAATTTATTAGTTCTGGCTTGCTTAACACTCAAGTATTCTTTAGTGCGCTGCCTTCCCAGAAAATTATTTCTAAATACCGCATAATCTGCTTTTAAATCTTTCTTGTAATTATCTTTTTTTTCTTTTTGTAATAAATCTCCAACAACCGTAACTGCTCTTGACGCATCATTAACATGCACAACTGCATGTTTATATTCTGTATCAATTTTTACTGCTGTATGTGCTTTGCTTGTTGTTGCTCCACCAATCATGAGTGGAACTTCAAAATTTTGACGTTGCATTTCTTTTGCTATAAAAACCATCTCATCAAGCGACGGTGTAATCAATCCACTTAACCCAATAATATCTACATTGTGCGCTTTTGCTTCTGCAATAATTTTTTCAGGAGGCACCATTACTCCTAAATCTACAATCTCATAATTATTACAAGCAAGTACTACCGAAACAATGTTCTTCCCTATGTCATGAACGTCTCCTTTTACCGTTGCCATTAATATTTTACCTGCACCTCTTTGCTGTACCTTTGCATCCTTATTCGTTAATAAATCTTGCTTTAGTTGTTTTTGCTTTTCGGCTTCAATAAAAGGCTCTAGATACGCTACAGCTTTTTTCATTACACGAGCACTTTTTACTACTTGAGGAAGAAACATTTTCCCACTCCCAAAGAGGTCTCCCACCACATTCATTCCTGTCATTAAATTGCCTTCGACAACTTCAATTGGAGCGTTCGCTTCTTGCCTTGCTTGTTCTACATCTTCAATAATATATTGGTCTATTCCTTTTACTAATGCACGAGTAATTCGGTTTTGGAGAGGTTCCATTCTCCAACTTAAATCAACAGTGTTTTCTTTTACCTGTCCTACTACGGTTTCGGCAAATTCTAATAGTCTTTCAGTGGCATCATCGCTACGGTCAAAGATGACATCTTCAACGTGTTTTAATAAATTTTTTGGGATGTCATCATAAATCTCAAGCATCGTAGGATTTACAATCCCAATATTCATTCCTGCTTTTATTGCATGGTATAGAAACACTGAGTGCATTGCTTCCCGCACGGTATTGTTCCCACGAAAACTAAATGACACATTACTCACTCCACCACTTACACTACAATACGGTAGATTTTCTTTTACCCACCGAGTAGCTTCTATAAAATCTATAGCATTTTTACGGTGTTCTTCCATTCCTGTTGCCACAGGAAAAATATTTAAATCAAAGATGATATCTTCAGGCTTAATGCCTACCGAGTTTACTAAAATATCATACGAGCGTTTTGAAATTTCACAACGGCGATTAAAATTATCCGCTTGTCCCACCTCATCAAATGCCATTACAATTACGGCTGCTCCATAGCGTTTTATTTTTCTTGCATTTTCAATAAATTCTGTCTCACCTTCTTTTAAGCTAATTGAATTGACAATACATTTACCTTGTACTACTTGAAGTCCAGCTTCAATAATTTCCCACTTAGAGCTATCAATCATTATGGGTACGCGAGCAATATCTGGCTCCGCAACTATCAAGTTTAAAAACCTGACCATCGCAGCCTTACCGTCAATGAGACCATCGTCCATATTGATGTCAATTATCTGTGCACCATTTTCAACTTGATCACGCGCAATTGCAAGTGCTTCTTCAAATTTTTCCTCTTTAATTAAACGTAAAAACTTTCGGGAACCGGCTACGTTTGTTCTTTCGCCAACGTTGATAAAATTACTTTGGGGGGTTATAATTAAAGGTTCTAAACCAGATAATTTTAGCACTCGATTTTGGGTGTTATTCATTTCCGAAGAACATAAAACACTATTTTTTATTTCTGAAATATTAGACATACAAAACAGGGGAATTTAATGGACGAGGTTTGTATTCACTTGCAATTTTTGCGATGGCCTTAATATGTGGTGGTGTTGTACCACAGCATCCTCCAATTATATTAATAAGCTTTTTATCAAGATACTCCCTGATTTGTTCTGCCATTTGCTCTGGAGATTCGTCATATTCACCAAAGGCATTTGGCAATCCTGCGTTGGGGTAAGCGCTTATCGCAATATCAGTGCGATTGCTTACCACCTCTAAATGGGGTGTTAATTGTTTAGCGCCCAAAGCACAATTGAATCCAACGCTCAATAATGGAATATGCGAAATTGAGATCAAAAAAGCCTCAGCCGTTTGACCAGATAGCGTTCGCCCAGAGGCATCTGTAATTGTCCCGCTGACCATTATGGGAATGTCTATTTGACGTTCCTCTTTAATTTCTTCAATTGCAAATAATGCAGCTTTTGCGTTGAGTGTATCAAAAATAGTTTCTATTAAAAGCACATCAACACCGCCGTCAAGTAATGCTTCTGCCTGTTGCTTATATGCAACTCGTAGCTCATTAAAAGAAACGGCTCTAAACCCCGGGTCATTTACATCTGGGCTCATGCTAGCCGTTTTATTTGTTGGCCCAATTGCTCCTGCTACAAATCTGGGTTTATGCGGTTCTTTTTTAGTAAAAACTTTTGCAACTTCTCTCGCTATTTTAGCGCTTTCAAAATTGAGCTCGTATACTAAGTCTTGCATGTCATAATCTGCCATAGCAATTGTTGTCCCTGAAAACGTATTTGTCTCCACAATATCTGCACCAGCTTCAAAATACTTGGCGTGTACTTCTGCAATTGCTTTGGGTTGTGTGATAGAAAGCAAGTCATTATTTCCTTTTACGGATGTATGAAAATCTTTAAATCGCTCACCTCTAAAATCTTCTTCGGTAAAATTATAACGTTGCAACATGGTTCCCATCGCTCCATCGAGTATTAGGATTCTGTCGCGCAATGCTTGATTTAATTTGCTGGTGTTCTTCATTCTCTATATTTAGTTTTTAATCTGTTCACTCAGCCTCAAAATATCTCCAAAAACTCCCCTTGCCGTAACCTCAGCGCCAGCACCAGCTCCTTGAATTACAATTGGGTTTTTATCGTAGTTTTCTGTATAAATTTCAAATATGGTGTCGCTACCTTTTAATTGACCAATGACCGAATCCTTAGCAACTTCAACTAACCTTACGGCAAGATTGGCTCCATCATTTTTGGCTAAATTGCCAGATAATTCGGCTACATAACGCAATACATTCCCTTTTCTACAATTGGTTTTTTTGATTTTATAAGGAACGTCTAAATAAAATAGAGAATTAAGAAACTCTTCTTTTGAGCTATTTCTTAAACTTTTTGGGACTAGATTTTCAACCATTACGTCCTTTAATTCATTGTGCAAATCTAACTCTCGAGCGAGAATTAATAATTTTCTTGCTACATCATTTCCATTTAAATCTTCACGAGGGTCTGGCTCTGTAAAACCTTTTTTAATAGCGCGGCTTAGCACCTCACTAATGGGTAAATTACTATTACCAAAAGTGTTAAAGATGTAGCTTAATGAGCCTGAGAAAACACCTCTAATTTTAGTGATATTTTCACCACTAGCATGCAATAATGAAATGGTATCGATTAAAGGTAATCCTGCGCCTACATTAGTCTCGTACAAATATTTTTTATGATTAACTTGTAGCGTTTTCCTTAAATTTTGATAAAATTGTAACGACTGTGTATTCCCTTTTTTGTTTGATGATACTAAGTGAAAACCTGCATTGATTAAAGTAGTGTATTCATGAACTATGTTATCATCTGCAGTGTTATCAACTGCAATTACATGTTCAAACTCATGTAATTTTACAAAATCAATTATTGTTTGTACTGAGTATCTAGTTCCATATGTATGTTTTTCTAGCTGCCAATTTTTATTAATACCGTCTGGTCTTAAAAGTAATTTAGTAGAGTTTACTACCGCAATAATTTTTACATTTAAATCCCTACGTTTCCATAGTGATAGATGTTTATCTAAAATTTGCTCTATTAATGTACTTCCTACTTTCCCATGACCAAAAACAACTACATTAATATTTGTTTTTTTTAGTGCAACTAAATCAATCTTTTCTCTTTCTACAGTTTCTATACTTGTACTCATAACTTTAATTATTTTTAGTCTAATGCAGCCAGAACTGTTACCACTTTGACTGCATTAAATTCATTTTCTTGTTTGATTTTTTTAAATAGCCTGCACTAATTTTTTTGAAGCAACCCTCTTAAAAGCACTTTCTAAATCTTTAATTAAATCTTCTGCCTCTTCGATACCACAACTCAATCTAATTAATGAATCTTTGATACCCGTTTGCAATCTTTTTTCTCTGGGTACAGATGCGTGTGTCATCTGTGGTGGATGGCATAATAAACTTTTAACTCCGCCTAAACTTTCGGCCAGTTTAAAGTAGTTTGTATTTGTTACAAATACATTTGCAGCAGCAACAGTGTCGTCTTTTAGCGTAAATGAAATAATACCACCAAACAATCCATTTTGTTGTCTTTTTGCAATTTCATGATTTTTATGTGCTGTTAATCCAGGAAAATAAACGTTGTCAACTTGGTCACATTTCAGAAGAAACTCTGCAACTTTTTGTGCATTTTCACATTGCTTTCTGTATCGAATATCAAGTGTTTCAATACCGCGAATAGTTAAAAAACAATCCCATGGTCCAAGGATTCCGCCAGATGCATTTTGAATAAATTTAATTTGCTCGCTAAGCTCTTGCGTTTTAGTCACGACAAGACCAGCGACTAAATCACTGTGACCACCTATGTACTTTGTACCACTGTGAATCACAATATCTGCTCCAAGTGCGAGTGGCTGCTGAGCTATTGGACTTGCAAACGTGTTATCCACTACGAGTAATGCGTTGATGCTTTTTGCAATATTAGCAATCGCTTTAATATCACTCACTTTTAATGTGGGGTTTGTGGGAGACTCAATCCAGATAAATTTGGTTTTACTACTTACGGCATTTGCTACGTTTTCAACAATAGTAGTGTCCACATATTTAATATTTAAACCTAATTTTTCATAAACATGTGTAAATAAACGGTATGCACCACCATAAATATCATCTACCGCAACAATCTCATCTCCAGATTTTAAAGTTTTTAAAACTGCATCAATGGCAGCAAGTCCTGTTGCAAAAGCAAATGCTGCGTGACCGCCTTCGAGTCCAGCAACTACATCTTCCAATGCTTTACGAGTGGGATTGTTACTACGGGCATAATCGTAGCCTTTGTTTACGCCAGGGGCATCTTGAATAAATGTTGATGTTTGGTACACAGGTACCGAAATTGAACCCGTTAATGGGTCGCTTGGAATGGAATGGATAATTTTTGTTGCACTCATTTTTCTAAAATTTACTTCGATTTCGCTTTTTTATTTTGAGCGAAACCTATTAATAATTGTTTAAGAAAAATGTTATAAGAATTGACAACAATACACTGCTAGCATATTGTGTTGTCGTTATCTATCTTCGATTAAAAAAATCGCTGTAGAATGTAGCACCTTCTTGATATTCTATACTTAGATAAGTAGAATAACAAGGGTTGCTAAGGCTTCAATGGGTCTAATCCCTCCGCCTTTCTTGATAACATTTCAATAAAGTTTTGAACTTTGTGAGGACAAATATTGTGAAATTAATTATTATAAAACAAATAAAATTAGATTTATTTTCTGAAATATTAAAAATTTAAATAATTTAAAAGAAAAATATTCTGTTTTGCTTAATTAAAATCTCAAGTATTCGGTGTATTATATTTCCGACGGAAATAAATTCTATTTTTGTATTATGAAATATCGTAAACTAAAAAATAGTGAGCTTGATCGCATCGATGCCGAAACTTTTAAAGCTCAAGAAAAAACACCTTTAATTATTATTCTTGATAACATAAGAAGTTTAAACAACATAGGTTCGGTCTTTAGAACGGCCGACGCTTTTTTAGTAAAAAAAATATACCTATGCGGAATTACTGCGCAACCTCCTCACAAGGATATTCAAAAAACAGCATTGGGAGCAACTGATAGTGTTGCTTGGGAATACGCTGAAAACACAATAGATGTAGTAAAAAAACTGCAAGCAGAAGGTGTATTTGTTGCAAGTATAGAACAAGCTGAATTATCTATTCCTCTACAGGAATTTTCTACGCAAAAAGCATTGACATACGCCATAGTTTTTGGTCATGAAGTAAAAGGGGTACAGCAAAAAATAGTAACCGAAAGTGATGCTGTTATTGAAATTCCACAATACGGGACCAAGCATTCTTTAAATATTGCGGTAAGCACGGGAGTAGTAGTTTGGGATTTGTTTTGTAAGCTTAATCAAGAATGATACAGAAAGTATTAATTGTTAGGTTGTATTAATAATCTTTCAACACATTAATTTTTATTTTTCAAACAATTAATTTAAAATCTGATTTAAAATAGAGAGATAATCTTCTCTATTTTTAACAAAATCTAAAGCCGAAATATCGATGATTTTGATATTATCATTATGCTGGTTTTTGATAAACTCTAAATAACCATCATTAATTTTTTGAAGGTACTCTGGTGCAATTCCTTTTTCGTAAGACCTTCCTCGTTTTTTAATGTTTTCTAACAAGCGTTCCGTATTTTGATATAGATAAACATACACGTCTGGCTTAGGTAGTTCTTTATGCATTAAATGAAACAACTTTTTATACAAGTTAAACTCTTCTGCTTGCAAAGTTACTTGTGCAAATATTAAAGATTTATACGCGTCGTAATCTGCGATGACGCAATCATTAAATAGATCAAATTGTGTAATATCTTCTAATAACTGTTGGTATCGGTCTGCTAAAAATGACATCTCCAACGGAAATGCATAACGCGCTTGGTCTTCATAAAACTTAGGTAAAAATGGATTATCCTTGAAACGTTCTAATATTAATTTGCCATTAAAGTCTGAAGCCATTAAGTGCGCTAGACTTGTTTTCCCCGCACCTATGTTTCCTTCAATAGCTATATAATTAAGTTTGCTAAAATCAAAATCTTTTTGAGGGTTTCGAAGCCATTTTGATTGCTTTGCAATTATAGTTACATCAATAGTTTCAATTAACAATTGATCAATAGTTTTCTTAAAAATGGGATGTTCTAGTTTACCATTGATCTCAGCAAGTGGTTGTAAAACAAATTTGCGATCAAGCATTCTAGGGTGAGGAATACTCAACGCTTTCTTTTCTATTACTTCATCGTTATAAAGCAATATGTCTATATCAATTGGTCGAGACTCGTATGCCGTGATTTTTTTATCTTCTCTTCCTATCTTCTTTTCAATCTCCAAGATATTTTTATGCAGTTTTGATGTTGAATAATTTGATTGTATTAATAGTACACAATTTAAAAAATCACCTCCTTCAAATCCTATTGCAGGGGTTTCATATACTGAAGAAATTTTAACTACAGAGCCTATTTTTTTAAAAATAGCATCTACAGCAGCTTGTAGGTGTTCAAAACGATTACCCATATTACTGCCTAGCCCTAGATATATATTGTTTAGAGGAATAATTTGTTAAGAGAATTTAAGTTCATTTTAAGAAAAACAAAACTACTCGCAATTATCTTTGTTGGCAAATGAAAATTGAAATCTTAAAGTATTTAACAGTACTTCTCATTAAACATTCTGTGTTCAATATAGGTTTCGACTGCGCCCAACCAGATGACTAGAGTACTTTAAAAATGAGAAAATTATCACTCAAGGAGCATTTATTCGCGCAACGCATCTATTTAATTTTAGCTGCGTTGTTTATTTGTTCTCTAGTAGTTTCTAATTTAATATTTCAGAAATTCTTCTATTGGGATTTTTTTGGGCTTTATACTTTTGAAATTTCAGTGGGGATTTTACCCTATCCCATCACCTTTTTAATAACCGATATTATTAGCGAGGTATATGGCAAAAAGAAAGCAAACCAAGTAGTGACCGCTGGAATTTTTGCGTCATTTTTCTCTTTACTAATCGTCTTTATTGCAGATGCTGTTCCTGCTACTTCTTGGAGTCCTATTGATGACGGTGTTTTTAGTAAAGTTTTTGGGGCAACTGCCATTGCAGTTTTTGCTTCAATGGTGGCATACTTATTGGCGCAATATATTGACATTCAAATATTTCATTTTTGGAAACGAATTACAAAAGGAAAACATTTATGGATAAGAAATAATTTTTCTACTTTTCTTTCTCAACTTGTTGATACAGCAGCAGTATTGCTATTACTTTGTAGTTTTGGAAAAATTGAGTGGCAATTATTTGGTGGACTTCTTTTAAGCGGATTCCTATTTAAAGTATTGATTGCCGCATTAGACACACCATTTTTATATTTGTTTGTTGGATTGCTTCGGAAAAAACTTAACCTCAACATTGGAGAAGAAATTCCAGAATTAGCAAACAACCTAGATACATTAAGTGCTTCACAGTTGAACGGAAGCTAAAACATAAAAAATACTATGAAAAAGTTTTTAAAAATTACCGGTATCGTCGTTTTGATTTTAATCATAGCGCTTGTTGCATCTCCATTTCTCTTCAAAGATTCGCTCGAAAAACTTCTTGTTAAAAACATTAATAAAAATTTAAATGCTACCGTAGCATGGAATGATTTTGACCTTAGTTTATTTAGTAGTTTTCCTGATGCCGCCTTAGTAATATCTGACTTTAGTGTACTCAATAAAGCACCATTTGAAGGCGATACGCTAGCGAGCGGGAAGACACTAAAACTGGATATGGGTATTACGCAACTTTTTAAAAGTAGTGATGATCCTATTAAAATTGATGCACTTGAACTTGATGAGGCACTGGTTAATATTCGTTTAGATTCCCTCGGAAATGCTAACTACGATATAGCGCTTAAAGATGATGCACCTATTGTAGACAAAACAATTTCTACCGAAGAAAGCACTGGTTTTACATTTGATTTACAACAATATGCATTGAAAAACTCTCGTATTAACTATAGCGATGACAGCACTCAAACTTACTTGATGCTTGCAAATGTAAATCATGAAGGTACTGGAGATTTTTCAGCAGCTAAATCAAAACTTGATACTGAGACTACCGCTGTGGTTAGTTTTAAAATGGGTGATGTTGCTTATTTAAGTGAAAATAATTTAACACTTGACGCAGTGTTTGATATGGACTTAGAAAATCAAAAATATACATTCTTAGAAAATGAAGCTAAGATTAATGAGCTGGCTCTAACTTTTGATGGTTTTGTAAAAATTAATGAAAGCAATAATGAGGTAGATTTAAAATTTAAAACACCTTCTTCAAACTTTAAAAATTTTCTTGGAGTAATACCAAAAGCATATGTCAAAGAACTTGACGGTGTTACAACCACTGGTAATTTTACTGTTAATGGAATTTTAAAAGGCATTATTGATGAAACAAAAATCCCTACGATGGATATAAAAGTACGTAGTGATAATGCGTCTTTTAAGTACCCTTCATTGCCTAAGGCTGTGCAAAACATTTCGATAAATGCAGATTTAATTAATACAACTGGGTTATTACAAGACACGTATTTAAATATAGGAGGATTAACTTTTAAAATTGATGATGAAATTTTTAACGTGAACGGAAGTATTAAAAATTTTACCGATAATATGCTCGTAGATTTAGCATTAAAAGGAACGATAAATCTTGCCAATATTGAAAAAGTATTTCCCGTAGAACTTGACCAAGACTTGTCCGGAGTTTTTAAAGCAGATGTTACCACTAATTTTGACATGAATAGTGTTGAAAAGGAACAATACCAAAATATTAAAACAAATGGAACAGCAAGTATTACAGACTTTAATTACGCAGATCCTGCGTTCCCTAATCCAATTAAAATAGAAAATGCAAACATTACCATGGCGACTGGAAATATTGTTCTTAATGATATGAATGCAACCTCTGGACAGACAGATTTAAATGCAAAAGGGAGCATTCAAAATTTAATCCCTTGGGTGATGGCAAAGCAAGACTTGAAAGGTAATTTTAATGTGACTTCAAATACGTTTAATGTAAATGATTTTATGATTGCTGAAACTAAAACAGCAACTAAAAATAGCAATGCAAGTAAAATTTCAGCAGAAGAAATGGGTATCAAAATTCCAGATTTTCTTGATGCAACTTTAAATTTTAATGCAAAGAAAGTTATCTATGATGATTTAACGCTTGATAATGCCAAAGGAACCGTTTCAATCAAAAATGAAACAGCACAATTAAGCAATGTCACGTCTTCAATTTTTGGCGGTAATATTGCTCTTAATGGAAATGTTACTACAAAAAGCGATGTACCTACATTTACTATGGATTTAGATTTATCAAAAATTGATATTGATCAGTCGTTTTCTAAAATGCCTATGCTAAAGTTTTTAGCTCCCATTGCAAAAGCACTGCAAGGAAATATGAACACTACTTTTAAGCTCAACGGAAATTTAACTAAAGATTTAACTCCCGTTCTTGAAAGTCTAGGCGGCTCAGCCTATGCTCAAATTATAACAGCACAAGTTGATGGAAATCAAACTCCTTTACTAAATGCTCTAGGGAGTCAATTATCATTTTTAAATTTGGATAAGCTTGAATTGAGAGACATTGACACAAATCTTTCTTTTGACAATGGAAACATTGTTGTAAAACCATTTGATTTTGATGTAAAAGGAATTAAAATTACCGCTGCAGGCTCGCATAGTCTTAGTAACAGCATTAATTATAACTTAAAAATGGATGTTCCAGCAAAATATTTGGGTAGCGATGTCACAAAGATACTTACAAAGCTGGACCCAACAGAAGCAGATAAAATGACAGTAGCATTACCCGTAGGTCTTACAGGCAGTTTCACTAATCCTAAAGTAAACCTCAACACAAAAGCTGCAGTAACAGAACTTACACAGCGGATTGTCGCAAAACAGAAAGACAATTTGATTGAAAAAGGAACTGGAATCCTTGGTGATTTGCTAGGTGGAAATTCTAATAGCAATAATGCTGGAAACTCAACAAACGGAAATACAAATACAGGTACAACAACTACTCCGCCCAAAGACGAAAAACCTAAAGAAATTATTAAAGACGTATTAGGAGGTCTCTTTGGTGGTGGAAAGAAAAAAAAGAAAGACAGTATTAATTAACCAAATGATGAGCATTATTGCTCACAAAAAAAATAATGAGCGATTCAGTACTATTAATTCTTTTTGCCGGTTGCGGATTTTTAATATCTGCACTAGGAGCACTACCTGCTAGTTCATCAAATGTTGCGATGGTGACTACTACACTAGAAAACTCTTTTAAGAAAGCAGTAAATATTGCCTATGGAGCAGGACTAGGTAGCACACTTATAGCATTTATTGCACTGTGGTATAGTAGAGCATTTACAGACTATTTTGAAAATAATCTTTGGATTCAGATTTCGTTTCTTGTTTTATTTTTCATCATTGGTTTACTTATTGTTTTAAGAAATTACTTTGATTTTGGCATCGAAAATCCATTAGCAAAAGAATGGAATGTAGGAAGTTTTTATAAAGGATTGTTGTTAGCTATTTTAAATCCTCCAGCATTACTCTTTTGGATTTTCATATTATCGCTTGCTAATCAATTTTTATTTTCAATAACAAAATTTAGCCCCATATTTGTGCTAATTAGCTTTTTTACAGGTGTTTTTGTAGGAAAATTTAGCGTATTATATATGTATGGAAAGTTAAGCAAGAAAATAAATACAAAAGACTCAAAAAACAAAAAAAGAGTACACACCATAATTGGGTATTTGCTTGTTATAGGGAGTTTAGTTCAAGGAGTAAGAATGATATTTGACGCTTACGCTTAGTAATAAATACTCTATGTATTAGTTATTAGTGCCATTATAAATTGATTTAAGCAGTAATTGTTTGCATTCTGCCCACTCTGTTTTTATTATACTTAAAATAATACTATCTCTCCTTTTATTTGCTATTGCAAAATTTTGACGCAACACCCCTTCCTCTTTACACCCTATACTTTTCATTGCACGAATACTACGTAGATTATTTACATCTGCTCTAAACTCAACACGTTCCATTTGTAGTATTTCAAATGCATATTCTAAAAGTAACAGCTTTACATTTTTATTTAATCCAGTACCTTGAAATTCTTTGCCATACCAAGTATACCCTAACATAAGAGTTTTATGAACATCATCAATATTATAAAAACGTGTGCAGCCTGCGTATTGTTTTTTTAGTTTATCAAACACGGTAAATGCATAAGTACTCCCTAGCTTTTTAAGTCTAAGTGCTTCGGAAATATAATCGTTTAAATCACTCGTCGTTTGAAGTTGCCTTAGAGAATATGTCCAAATTTCGGATTCTTCTTTTACAAATCCTAGAAGAGCGGAAGCGTCTTTTGCAACCAAAGGTCTCAACAGTACTCTGGCATTTTCAAGCTGTACCGTTTCCGAAGTTATCATTGTTGGATTTATTTTTTTTGTAATTAGACCTTTTTAATATAAAATAAGATTTTGGTTTTAATCACTCTATAATCTTCTAAAACATTTAAAATAGATACTTAAACTAAACATTTATTGTCACAACAAAACCCTCGTTACTTCGTACATTAAACACGGTATTATCCTCAAAAATAAAGTACTGTCCTTTTATTCCTTTAAGCACGCCTTCAAAATCTGGCGTCTTTGTGAGGTTAAGTGTTTTTAGTTTTTTAGGGTATTGTAAAACTGGGAATTCTAGATTTGTTTCGGTATTATTTTCTATAAAATATTGTTGCGCTTCTTCTGGGATGTATTGTTTTAATTTGTCACGCCACTCCACTAGATTTTCATCTTGTACTTCATTTTTAAGCATGGTGCGCCAGTTTGTTTTATCTCCTACGTAGTCTTTTAATGCAACCTCAGTAATACCCGCTAAATAGCGATTAGGCACCTCTACAATTTCAATAGCTTCATGGGCACCCTGATCAATCCAGCGTGTAGGCACTTGGGTTTTTCTGGTCACACCTACTTTTACATTACTGCTATTTGCAAGATAAACAATGTGAGGTTTTAACTGTACGCGCTGTTCGTATTCTAAATCTCTTTCTTCAATGCCTAAATGCGCTTTGCTCAGTTCTGGTTTCATTACCCAATCTGCCGCTTGTGGAATTTCAAAAAAACAGTCGTAGCAAAAACCTTGTCTATAAATTTTTTTCTCTTTTTTACAATTAAGACATTGATAGCCAACAAAATTAATACTCATTTTTTTATCTAGTAACTGATTGACATTCAGAAAATCATTTTCAAAGACAAGATAGTACTGGATGGGTGAGCCTATTTCGGTTTGCATTTTTGTAAGAACCCCTTGGTATTGCATAGAAATTTAATGTATTTTTAAAGTCTAAAGATAGGTCAAAATATGCCAATCCCCATTGTAAATTCGATTGCTTCGTGGTTTTTAAAGAAACGCTTCCATCAAATAGAGTTGTTTCTTAAATACCCAATTGACGTACAAAATGAACTTCTTGAATATCTTTTAAATACAGCAAAAAATACTGAAGTTGGGAAAACATACGACTTTGCTTCCATTAAAACCTATAGAGAATTTGCTGATAGGATTCCAATTACAAGTTACGAAGAAAACAGTGCTATGATTGAGCGTTCTCGCCATGGAGAAAGCAATATATTCTGGCCTTCACCTATTAAATGGTTTGCTAAATCTAGCGGAACTACAAATGCAAAAAGCAAGTTTATTCCCGTGAGTAATGAGTCTTTAGTAGATTGCCATTATGCCGCAAGTAAAGATTTACTATGCATGTATCTCAACAATAATGAGGATGCAAAATTATTTGTAGGAAAGAGTTTACGTTTAGGTGGTAGCAAGGAATTGTATAAAGAGAACGGAACTGTTTTTGGAGATTTATCTGCAATTTTAATTGACAATATGCCATTCTGGGCAGAATACAGTAGTACGCCGAGTAACGAAATTTCTTTAATGGGAGATTGGGAAGTGAAGATGCAGGCAATTGTTAATGAAACTATTAACGAGAATGTGACAAGCCTACTAGGAGTACCTTCTTGGATGCTTGTACTACTTAATAACGTAATTAAAACAACAGGCAAAGACAATTTATTTGATGTGTGGCCTAATCTTGAGGTTTATTTTCACGGTGGCGTGAGTTTTGATCCTTATATTGAACAGTACAATAAAATACTACCTAGAGATAATTTTAGATATTACGAAACTTACAATGCTAGTGAAGGCTTTTTTGCAATACAAGACCGTAATGCAAACAAAGAACTTCTACTAATGTTAGATTACGGCATTTTCTATGAATTCATACCGATGGATTCCTACGGAAATGAGGCACAGAAAGTAATACCGTTAAGCGATGTAGAGATTGGAAAAAATTATGCAATTGTTATTACAACAAACGCTGGTTTATGGCGGTATAAAGTAGGCGACACAATTAGATTTACCTCTATTACCCCACACCGCATTAAAGTTACTGGAAGAACTAAGCACCACATAAATGTATTTGGTGAAGAGCTTATTATTGAAAATGCTGAATCTGCCCTAAAAAAAGCTTCAATATTAAGTGACTGCGAAATTGTAGAATACACGGCTGCTCCCATTTTTATGAAAGACAAAGAAAAAGGTGCTCACGAATGGATTATTGAATTTAAAAAACCACCAATAAACTTTGAAGTATTCTCACGAGAGTTAGACAAAGCATTAATGCAAGTTAATAGTGATTATGAGGCAAAGCGTTTTAATAACCTAACTTTAAACGCACCAACAATTCATATAGGCAGGGATAAATTATTTTATGATTGGCTAAAGAAAAGAGACAAACTGGGTGGACAACATAAAGTACCTAGGTTATCTAATAGTCGTGATTTTTTAAACGAATTATTAGACCTCAACAAATAGCAAAATTACTATTCCCGATTAACGACACACTTCTCTCGATTAAAAAAACTCCGTTAACCCCTGTTATTGTTCACTTTACCGAACATTTAAAAATTCTATGTATTTCAACGAATTTAGCTCATCGTTCAACTAAAAGTTTTGGTAGTACTTTTCTTACGAGGTATGTTTGTCTTGTTCAAATGAAGCAATAGAGACATGAAAAAAGTAATTTTTATCTTAGCAGCAGTAATCTTAACAAGCACAATGACATCTTGTGGGACTACTTCTTCAATCCAAAATAACGAGACAGATGTTGCAGGTTATACATTGAAAGATAAAAAACAATTAATGGAACAAAAAATTTTAAACACATCATCAAAAAAGGTAATAGCATTGCCTTAAAAATAAGTAAGTAAGTTAAGTTTAAAAAGCCCTGATATTGAGAGAGTCAGGGCTTTTTGTATTTATTATATTCGGGAATTTTTTTTAAAATAAAAAGCCCGCAGTTCAATGAAAAACTGCGGGCTTGAATATTATATATTTCGGCGTATGCCTATGAAACTGCTTTCAATTTTTTAATAGTTGATTTATTTAATTTCGTTTCAGCATATTCTTTTGTTACTCTAAGGATTTTAGTGTCTGACCCTGGCAGCTCAAACATTCCGTCTGTCAAAATGGCCTCACACAGTGATCTTAGACCTCTAGCTCCTAATTTATAAATAATAGCTTGTTCCACGATAAAATCTAACGCCTCTTCTGTAATTACAAGCTCTATATCATCCATTTCAAACAACTTTACGTATTGTTTGATAATTGCATTTTTAGGCTCTGTTAAAATGGCTCTAAGCGTTCCTTTGTCTAATGGATTCATATATGTTAGAACTGGAAGTCGACCTATAATTTCAGGAATCAATCCAAAATCTTTTAAATCCTTTGGAATAATATATTTAAGCATATGACTGCGTTCTAAATAATCTTCTTTTTTAGAGGCACTAAAACCTACAGCTTGCATATTTAGTCTTTTTGTGATATGGCGTTCAATACCATCAAAAGCACCACCTGCAATGAATAAAATATTTTCTGTATTTACTTCGATAAACTTTTGGTCAGGATGTTTACGACCACCTTTAGGCGGAACATTAACAACAGTTCCTTCAAGCAACTTGAGCAACGCTTGTTGAACACCTTCTCCACTCACATCTCTAGTTATTGATGGATTATCACTCTTGCGGGCAATTTTATCAATTTCATCAATGAATACAATTCCGTTTTGTGCTTTTTCTAAATCATAATCTGCAGCTTGTAATAAACGCGTAAGGATACTTTCAACATCTTCACCTACGTATCCTGCTTCAGTCAAAACAGTTGCATCTACAATTGCTAATGGCACATTTAACATACGCGCTATTGTTTTAGCAACAAGTGTTTTTCCTGTTCCAGTTTGCCCTACTATAATGATATTACTTTTTTGAATATCAATATCATCTTCAGTTTTAGGTTGCAACAATCTTTTATAGTGATTATAAACAGCAACACTCATTACACGCTTGGTGTGGTCTTGCCCTATAACATAGTCATCAAGAAAAGCTTTAATGGTTTTTGGTTTCTTAAGCATTAAATCCTTGCTAATCTCCTCACCTTTATTATGCACTGCTTCTTCAACAACAATACCGTGAGCTTGCTCAATACAACGATCACAGATGTGCGCATCTAAGCCAGCAATTAGCAAACTTGTCTCAGCTTTCTTTCTTCCACAAAAAGAACATTCTAATATTTCTTTAGCCATAGTATTTTCCTATTGTCAATCTATTTTTAGAGAGATTTATTACGGGATAAAATCTCATCAATCATTCCATATTCTAGTGCCTTGTCTGCTTTCATCCAATAGTCTCTATCACTATCTTCATAAACTTTTTCATAAGATTGCCCACTATGCTTTGCGATAATTTTATAAAGCTCTTCTTTGAGTGTCATTATCTCTCTCGCAGTAATTTCAATATCACTTGCTTGTCCTTGTGCCCCACCTAATGGTTGGTGAATCATAACTCGTGAATGTGTTAAACCGCTTCTTTTTCCTTTTGCTCCAGCACATAATAACACAGCTCCCATAGATGCTGCCATACCAGTACAAATTGTCGCCACATCTGGTTTTATAAACTGCATGGTATCATATATACCTAACCCAGCATAAACACTCCCTCCTGGAGAGTTGATATAAATTTGAATATCCTTTGCAGCATCTGTACTTTCTAAGAAAAGTAATTGTGCTTGCACAATATTTGCAACTTGATCATTTATACCAGTTCCTAAAAAGATAATACGATCCATCATAAGCCTTGAAAAAACATCCATTGCTACCGCGTTCATCTGGCGCTCTTCAATAATATTTGGTGTAAGCCCCACTGGAGTCATACTACTAGTTATTTTGTCGTAGTAATTACTATTAATCCCGTGGTCACTAATTGCGTATTTTTTAAACTCTTTTCCGTAGTCCATATATTCTTTTGTCCTTTAATTCTTTGTATTAATCTTTTTCTCTTCTGAAATTTTAATAAATTTAAAAATAGCTATATGTCAAATAAAGTGCCTAAATACTAATGACTGACATATTGTAGGTATGTCAAAAAATAATCTGTCAAATATCTAAAATTTCAGAAATAAATAGGGCGCTCTATCATTGTATAAAGCGCCCTAAAGATAACTAAATTCTTATTGAATTACTCGTAAGCCTCTTTGATGAATTTCTCATAAGTCACTTCCTTAGTTTTCAATTTTGCTTTTTCCTTAAAAAACTGAAGTAATTTATTTGTATTCAGTTGTTCACCCATGCGTTGAACTTCCTCTTGGTTTGACATAATACGAGCTGCAATATTATCAAGCTCTTCATCACTAGGATCCATTTGACCAAACTGCGCCATCTGTGCCTTAATCATCCCACGACTATACTCTTTTAATTCCTCAAAACTAGCCTGTAAATTATTCTCTGCTCTTAACTTTCCTTCGATAAGCTGGTAGCGTAATCCTTTTTCACTTCTTTCATATTCTGCCTTAGCCTCTTCATCTGTCATAGGCTTCTCTGATGATACTTGGATCCAACGCTCTAAAAACTCTTTAGGAAGGTCAAATTTTGTGTTTTCTATTAACGACTCAACTACGTCATTTAGCATTTTTTGATCACTTTGTTGCTCAAATTGCTTTTCTGCATCTTCTTTGATCTTTGATTTTAAATCAGCTTCAGATTTTACAACACCTTCACCAAAAAGCTTATCAAATAACTCTTGGTTCATTTCTGCCATCTCGCGAGTGTTTACTTCTTCTACCTTGAATGTAAGTTCATCAACGTCTTTAGCATCCTCAGGAGTTAATCCTATATGCTTTTGAATTTCGTGATCTTCAGCAAACATCCCTTTTGTTTTCAAAGTAATTACATCTCCCACTTTAGCACCGGTTAAAGCTTTAATTTGAGATTTACCTTTTAACTCATCTAACTCTAAAGTTGTACTTTTTTCAACTCCTTTTTCCTCATTAGAAAATGTTCCTGTAATCTCATCTCCTTTTTCCGCTTTATCTTTACTTGTAAGCTTACCGTATTGCTTACGAATAGTCTTTACTTGATTATCAAGCATTTTATCATCTGCAACTACTTTATAATTTGTAATTGCTTTTTTAGTTACATCTACTTCAAACTTAGGAGACATTCCCAAATCAAACTCAAACGTAAAGTCCTCACTTTTCCAGTCAATTTCGTTTTCATTTTTAGGAAGTGGGTTACCTAAAACATCAAGCTTTTCTTCTGTCAAAAATTTTTGTAATCCTCCTTGTAAAAGCTTATTTACTTCTTCTACTAACACAGCTTGACCGTATTGTTTTTTAACCATTCCCATTGGGATATGACCTTTTCTAAATCCAGGAATATTAGCAGTCTTTCTATAATTGGCTAATACTTTTTTAACCTCTCCTTCATAGTCTTCTTTTTTAATTTCGACTGTTACCACTGCATTTAATGCATCAATATCCTTTTTTGTAATATCCATTCTTTACTATTTTTTTCTTTAGAAATTTTTCTTCGGAAACCGTTGGCAATTACCCCTTGATTTACGAGCGTGCAAAAATACGATTTATTTTATAGCCAAACAAAGAATTTATCTAATGCAATATGAAGTATAATAATTTGATTTTTAATCAAGTGGAAATTTCCGAAGATAAAAAAAGTCCCTATTAGTATTTCACCAATAGGGACTTTATTATTTAAGTTGTTTATACCTTAATTAAGATTATTGTTTAATGAAACAGTACCATAAGTACCAATATTTACGTTAGGTATAGTTGCATTATACACACGATTAATCTCATTAATTATCACGTTTGCAGTATAAGCATATCCTCTAGGAGATGGGTGAACACCATCAAGTGAAAAAGCCCCACCTGTAACATATGTAGAAGTTAATTGACCTCCATCAAAGCCTATTCCTCCAGCAGCAACTTGTGCTAATGCTCCTCTTGCATCAACATACCCAATTCCTTTTGCCGAAGCGAGTGCTTGAATTGTTGAATTATATGCAGCAGATGCAGTTGACACACGGCCTTGCTCAACAGCTGTCAAAACAAATTGATCTCCCAATGGAATAGAAACTCCTACAACACCTTGCGGGTTTGCAGGATCTGGCGTAGAACCTAACACACTAGATGCAGGCAATACAACTAAATCACTATTATTTGCCTGACGCAACTGCCCTAATAGACCAGCAGTAGCTGCAGGTAAACCAAAAGGAGGTCCTTGTAAAATACCAGAAATATCAGTCAAGTCATCATCCATTATAATAGGGAAATTCACACCCGCATTAAAGTTAATCATTCTAGAAGCAGCTTCTTCTGCAGTAATCACACCAGCACCAACTAATCCAGGTAACACCTGTGTATTATATAATGCAAATTGAGCATTTACAGCTCCAGCAGTTGCTGCATCTAATGGAATAGATTGAGCAGGCACAGTTGTGAAATAAGGAATTGAAGTTACATCTGGAATATTAATTAAAACACCACCAGCTCCATTAGCAGTTAATGCATCAACATATCCTGAATATACAGAAGCAAAAACGTTAGGGTCTGTAATATCAGCAGAACCATATGTTAATGGATTTAAGTTACCTGTTTGATCAACACCAGCACCACCAGCAGTAGCGTATCCTAAAATATCATTGTTTCCAATCCAAAGACTGAAAAACGAAGGACTTTGCGCAACCGCATCACCGATTACTGTTGCATTAGGATTTGTAGCCATACGTACATAATATGGATTTGCGCTAGGTGGGTTTGAAGAAAGCCCCGCAATGTTACCGTATCCTTCAGCTCCTAAATGAAAACTCTTAGCACCAGGAACACCCATATTATTGAACGGTCCAGAAATTACATTTGATACTTCAGTAGTACCTTGACCCTCTAATGTAACAGGCCCTGGATTTCCATTATCATCAACCGAAAGAACTAATCTATTACCAAAACCAGGTAATGGAGCTCCACCAATTAATAGTCCACCTAAGTTATCATTCATTAAAGGTTGTGTAAATTCACCTCCACCAGCTAAAGCAAATTGCTGAGCCATAATGTTTGGATATGAATCTTCTTGTCCAGAAATAAATAATGCACTACTTGCATATCCAGCAGTAAGTGAATTACCTACAGCTACATAATTTGAGAAATCAGCATCACCATTTGTATAAAAACCATCTTCAACTGGCGTTTCAAATTCTGGCTCACAGCTTACAAACCCAACGGCAAGTAAACCAATCATTAATTTTATAGTATTTTTCATTTTGTATTTTTTTTGGGATTATAATTTATACGTGATACCTAAACCTGGTGAAAATGCACTAGACTTATAAGTTCCTTCAAAAGGAACTGACTGTCCATTCTCAAAATAGAAATCGTAAGAAGCGTCAACTTCCTTAAAGTGTAAGTATAAAAATGAAGCGTCAATTTCAAAACGACTTCCTAGGTTTAATGTTAAACCTGCAGTATAACCATTACTATCGTTACGAGGTGTTTCAGGAGCAAAATATCCTGATTGTACTGGAGACTCATCAAAGTAATAACCAGCTCTCAATGTAAACGTTTTAGTTGCTTCGTATTGTAACCCAAATCTATAAGAAGAAGAGTTTTTGTAATTACGAGCATTTTGTGAATCTGGCACAGTCTCACTAGCGAAATCAATATTTAGAGATTCATAAACATCCCAAAACTGTCTGTTAAAATCAAATGCAAATAACCACTTATCGCAAAACTCATAAGAAAGACCTACAGTTAATTCTGCTGGTAAAGGTAAACGAGCATCAAAAGTTGTTGTGTCTGGGAAAGGCGTTAAAGGAGAATTTGGCACATTTTCAAATGTAGCATCTCCATCTTCTGCTTCAAGAATAATTTTTGAACGATAATTCATTCCTAAAGTTAATTCTTCGGTTGGATTAAACATCCATCCTGCAGTCCATCCCCATTTTGTAACACCAGTGGCATCAATAGTAACTTCAGAACGTTCACCTTCTAAGTTAGACGTAGTTCTATTTAAATTACGGTTAAAGTTCACATTACCCGTAGCAAAGATAGGTCCACCACCAATACTAAAATACTTGCTCAACTTAATAGATACTGTTGGTTGAATAAAAATTGCTTGAAGGTCAATATTGTTTACTAAATGAGAACCAGCCCAATCATCTTCGTAAGTAACACCACTTCCATAAGGCGTGTATACACCAAGACCTAGTGCTAGCCAATCTGTAGCTTGATATGATATGTACGCATAAAAAGGAGTTGCTACATCACTGTCTGTAACAGCCGCATCTCCAGTTGCAGTATTTTGATAAGCCACATCAGCAAAGACACCATGTGCTCCTAGTGACACGCTTAATCTATCCTCAAGATAAACTAATCCTGCTGGATTAAAAAATACAAGTTCACTGCTGTTGACAACAGCAACACCTGTGTGACCCATCGCCAAGGCTTTGTTTCCTTGAAGACTTACCCTATACCCTCCGGCATAGGTTACTGCTGCAGTAAGAATAAAAACAGCAAGAAGTAAAACTTTTTTCATAATAGTTTTCAGTTAAATTAAAATTAAAGTTTGTTTGTTTTATTGCCTCTAAAATAAGCATTCTATTTGATTATTAACAAATACTATGCATACATAATAAATTGAGACTTGCAATGTTATAAAAAATTCATAACAATTTGGTAATATTCATCAGGATTTTCTGCATGCAGCCAATGACCTGCATTTGAAACTGTTTTTATTTTACTCTTCGGAAATTGTTTTTTGATTCCCCACTCATCTTCGTCTTCAATATATCCAGACTTAGCTCCTCTTACAAATAGTGTATCTCCTTTAAAGACTAAAGTTTCTGACAATGCCTTGCCAACTTCTTCTATTTTTTCTGAAACTACAGGTAAGTTAACCCGTAACGCTAAAACTCCTTTTTCTTTCCAATATAAATTTTTAAGCAAAAATTGTCTTGTACCCACATCTTTAATATAATCACTCAAAACATCATCTGCCGCTCCTCTACTTTTCAATTTAGAAAAATCTAATAGCGACAATGCTTTCAAAATATCTTGATGATGTTGAGGATATGACTTAGGACCAATATCTGCAATTACTAACTTAATTATTCGGTCCGGGTATATTGCAGCAAATTCCATTGCAACCTTTCCCCCCATAGAATGCCCCATTAAATAGATGTGTTCCAACTCATGCTCATCGCAATACCCCAGTAAATCATCAGCCATTAATTGATAGTTCCAATCGTCACTATGAAAACTACGACCATGGTTTCTCTGATCAACAAGGTGAACTTCAAATCCATCATTCGCAAATTGATTTGCCATCGTTTTCCAATTATCGCCCATACCCATAAAACCATGTAAAATAACTAATGGCTTTCCTTCGCCTATAATTTGTGAATGTAGTATCTGCATTATTTCAATAGTTTTAGATATTCTTCAACAGTAGGCTTGAGTCCTTTATATATAGCCTCTGCAATTAATGCATGCCCTATACTTACTTCGGCCAGATGGGGGACGTTTTGTTTAAAAAACTTAATATTATCTAATGATAAATCGTGACCCGCGTTTACTCCTATACCCAACTCATTTGCTTTTTTCGCGCATGCGGCATAAGATGTAATGGCTTTAATATTTCCGAGGGTATACTGCTTTGCAAACTCTTCAGTATATAATTCAATACGATCTGCTCCTGTTTTCTTTGCTCCGTCAATTTGATTAAGAATTGGGTCAACAAAAATGGAAGTACGAATGTTATTTCTTTTAAATTCGGAAATCACTTCTGCTAAGAAATCTTTGTGTTTGATGGTGTCCCAACCCGCATTTGAAGTAATTGCATCAACACTATCTGGCACCAATGTGACTTGAGTAGGCTTGATGGCTAACACCATATCTACAAATTTTTTGATTGGATTTCCTTCTATATTATACTCTGTAGTCACAACGCTCTTTAAATCGTATGCATCTTGATACCGAATATGTCGCTCGTCTGGACGTGGATGAATAGTAACTCCATGTGCACCAAATGCCTGTACATCTTTTGCTACTTGTACCACATTAGGATAATCACCTCCGCGCGCATTGCGAAGTGTAGCTATTTTATTAATATTTACACTAAGTTTTGTCATCATGTATCGCTTTTGTAAATTTTTATTAGATTCAAATTTATATCTATTCTGAGGTAATCTTTTTAGTTGATTGCTTTGAATACGACTTGTTTGAAATTATTTCGTTTTCACCATCAAACAACTTTATTTCAATGTTTAAAATTTCAGAAGTCAATCTCCTTAAAAAACAAAAATACAATCCTTATATACAGTGACGAAGCTATATTTTGAGTAATTTGCATAAAAAATAACGCTTTGAATACATTACACTATATCATTAATGACATCCAGCCTTTTGACAAAACCGCACCTATAAATACGGTTCAAAAAGCATTTAATCAATTAACGTATTCACATATTCCCGTGGTTCACGAAAATGATTTTATAGGAAGTATATCTGAAACCGACGTACATTGTTTTGATGCAGATAAAGTTATAGGTGATTTTCAATACGCACTTGAACCTTTTCATGTTAAAGATAACACTAACTGGCTGGATATTCTAGAAGCATTTGCTCTTCACCAAAGTAACATTATGCCTGTGCTCAACACTCAAAATAAGTACTTGGGGTATTATGAATTGAGTGATATAATGGATCTTTTTAATGACACTCCATTTTTAAGCGAAGCTGGGGGAATTATCGTTGTTGAGAAAGGAATACGTGATTATTCTTTTTCTGAAATGTGCCAAATAATAGAAAGCAATGACGCTAAAGTATTAGGTATTTTCATATCAAAAATGAGCAATGACTTAATGCAAGCGACTATTAAAATAGGGCATACTGGGATGAATGCAATTGTCCAGACATTTAGACGCTACAGTTACAACGTGGTTAGCAATCATGAAGAAGATAAATTTTTAGAAGATTTGAAAATGCGCTCAAATTATTTAGACAAATACCTAAATATGTAATCGATGAAAATAGGGATTTACGGTCAATTTTATCATAAAAACAGTGAACATCATATTCAGTCAATTCTAGATGTTTTGCAAAGCCGAAATGTGACTATTTTAATTGAAGAGAATTTCATGGCACTAATGAATGAACATCAAAAATTTCATTCAGACTTAACGAACATTAAAACATTTACAAAGCTTGATAGCTCTTATGACCTGTTTTTTAGCATAGGCGGCGATGGAACAATATTAAAATCTGTAACATTTGTACGAGATTTCAATATTCCAATTGTAGGCATTAATACAGGTCGATTAGGTTTTCTTGCGACAATACAAAAAGAAAATATAGCCGAAAGTATTTCTGAAATTTTAGAAGGTGATTATTATATTTCAGAAAGAACATTACTTTCGATTGAAACAGACCCAGGACATCAAGAAATTGTACCATTAAATTTTGCTTTAAATGAAGTAGCCGTAAATCGAAAAAACACCACTTCAATGATTAAAGTAGAAACATTTATTGATGACAAGTATTTAACATCATATTGGTCAGACGGTTTAATAGTAGCAACACCCACAGGCTCCACAGGCTACTCACTAAGCTGTGGCGGCCCCATCATTGACCCTACTAATGATTGCATTATTTTAACCCCAATAGCGCCACATAATTTAAGCGCTAGACCTTTAGTTGTTCAAGGCGACAGTAAAATCACCCTTAAAGTCACAGGAAGAGAAAAAGAATATCTATGTTCTCTAGATTCTAGAATACTTGCACTAGATAATGAAACTTCAATTACAATAAAGAAAGCTCCTTTTAAAATTAAACTCGTTCAGCTCACAGAAGAAAGCTTTGTAAAAACACTCAGAAAAAAACTTCTTTGGGGTGAGGACAAAAGAAACTAAACAATAAAACACTTCAAAAAAAGTTAACAAAATAGACTATTCCCCTTATAATGGGGTAAAGCAAAGTTTATTATTATATTTGCAAACTTTTGAAATTTTATGAGGTATATAACACCCCTTATTTTACTTTTTACCTGCTCATTCTTAGCACATTCGCAAACCTACGAAATTGGTGGGTTTGTAGGCGGAGCTAATGTTATAGGAGATGTAGGAAATACCGCCTACATTAATCCAAACGCCCTTGCTGTTGGAGCTATTTTTAAATGGAATCGAAGTGAACGTCATTCCTTTAGATTTTCTGCAACCTATGCTAAAGCTGAAGGTGATGATTTAGATAGTGATGAAGAGCGTAGACAACAACGCGGCTATTCTTTCCAGAACAACATCAAGGAAGCTTCTTTAGGCATGGAATATACTTTTTGGGAGTTTAACTTAAATACTGGGAATCCAGCATCGGCACCTTATTTATATACTGGAATTACTTATTTTCTTTATGAAGCATCTTACATAAGAGCAAATGGCACTTATAGAGACTATGATCAAGCTGGTTCATTTGCAATTCCTATGACACTTGGCTACAAAGCAACAATAAGCACAAAATTAATTGCCGCTATCGAAATAGGTGCGCGTTATACATTTACAGACGATCTTGATGGTAGCTATCCTGTAAAAGGGCTGGCTGACAGCGAAGGCTTTAGATTTGGCAATGTCAATAATAATGATTGGTATGTCTTTACAGGCTTTACTTTATCGTTTACCTTTGGTCGTGAACCATGTTATTGTAATTTCTAAAAAAATGAGTCGTCTCTTAGATCAAATAGATACAAAAAAACTTCCAAAGCACTTGGCTATTATCATGGATGGTAATGGTCGATGGGCAAAACAAAAGGGGTTTTTGAGAGCTATAGGTCATGAAAATGGCACAAAAGCAGTTAGGGAAATTACTGAGGCATGCGCCGAAATAAATATTCCATTTTTAACTTTATATGCTTTTTCTACTGAGAATTGGAACCGTCCTAAAATAGAAGTAGAATTACTAATGAAACTTTTAGTTTCTTCTTTAAAAAAAGAGATTAAAACATTGCAAGAAAATAATATCAAATTAAATACAATTGGTAATATTGAAGCATTGAAACCTAAAGTTAAGAAAGAGTTGCTTGACGTTATTGAAAAGACCAAAAACAATAATAGAATGACCTTAACACTCGCATTAAGTTACGGGTCTAGAGAAGAAATAACAAAAACAATAAAAGAGATTAGTCTTAAAGTTAAAAAAGGACTAATTTCGCCGGGCGATATTGATGAGCAAATAATACAAAATCACTTATATACAAACGATCTACCTGATGTAGATTTATTAATAAGAACAAGTGGTGAACAACGCATTAGTAATTTTCTTTTATGGCAAATTGCATATGCTGAGTTATATTTTACAAATGTACTTTGGCCAGATTATACTAAAGAACATTTATTTGAATCAATATTGAATTATCAAAACAGAGAAAGAAGATTTGGAAAGACAAGTGAGCAACTTTAGGAGAATTCAGTTTTTGAAATTACATACAAAATTATATAGCATTGTACTCTTTACAATGCTATCGGTTTTTTCAGCACAAGCACAAAAAAAAGAGCTTGACTCTGGTGTTAAATATGAAATTAATGACATCAAAGTTATTGGAACACAAAGTTTCAATGAACAAACTGTTATTGCATTTACTGGCTTAAAAGTAGGTGAACGCATCTACATTCCTGGAGAGCGTTTAAGTGAAGTCACTAAAAAATTATGGGAACAAAATCTTTTTAGCGATATTGCTATCTATGTTGCTGCCATGGAGGAAGATATGGTTGATTTAGAAATTTATATTGTTGAACTACCTAAGTTAAATAAAATCACCTTTGAAGGAAAAGGAATGCGCAAAGGGGTTGTTAAAGAAATCAAGAAAGAAACAGATCTTAAATCAGGTCTTAAAATCACTAAAAACTTACTTACGACAACCAAAAACAAAATTAAAAACAAATACGTAGAAAAAGGTTTTTATAATACTGAGGTTATTATAACCACTACACCTGAAATTGACTCCACTGGTACCGAGATTGCTAAAAACATGAGCATACTCGTAGATAAAGGCAAACGTGTTAAAGTAAGTCCACTTGAATTTGAAGGAAACGAAAACCTATCTGATGGTATATTAAGACGTTCCATGAAAAACACAAAACGAAGAAACCCTATACGATTGTGGAAAATGTCTAAATTCACCGAAGCTGGCTATGAAGAAGATAAAGCTTCAATCATAGAAAAGTATAAGTCTAATGGATATAGAGATGCAAGAATAATTAGTGATAGTGTTTTTGAAAAAAACCGAAAAAATTTAGGTATTAATATAGAAATCGAAGAAGGACAAAAATATTATTTTGGGGATATAAAATTCTTAGGAAATAGTGTTTATACAGATGGTCAATTACGTCAAACATTAGGAATCACAAAAGGGGAAGTTTATAATGGTACATTACTAAAAAAACGTATTGAAGACAATACAGATCCAGAAGCTTTTGACTTAACAAACTTGTACCAAAATAATGGTTATTTATTCTCACAAATAAATGCTGTAGAAGTTGCCGTACGTCAAGACACTATTGATTATGAAATAAGAATACGTGAAGGAAAAAAGGCATATTTTGATCATATTACAGTAGTTGGGAATACTAAAACAAACGACCATGTCATTTATCGTGAATTAAGAACACGTCCTGGTCAAGAATATAGTAAGAGAGACGTTGTTCGTACCATTCGCGAATTAAGTCAACTTGGATTTTTTGATCCAGAACAAATTTCACCAAATTTTAAAAACGTAGACCCTAATAACGGTACTTTGGATATGGAATATTCAGTAGTTGAAAAAGGGTCTAGTCAAATTGAATTACAAGGTGGTTATGGTGGTGGTGGATTTGTAGGTACGCTTGGACTTTCATTCAATAATTTTTCATTAAGAAATATCTTAAATAAAGAAGCATACACACCTATACCTATGGGAGATGGCCAAAAACTATCACTTCGCGCACAAGCCAGTAGTTTCTATCAAACATATAGTGTTTCATTGACAGAGCCTTGGCTAGGTGGCAAAAGGCCTGTACAACTAAGTACATCTTTCTCTCATACAGTTCAATATCAGTATGATTTTCAAAATAGAGAAGCAGATCGTGATCAACGATTTTTAATTACAGGTGGATCTATAGGACTTGCTAAGAGACTGACTTGGCCCGACGACAGCTTTACTTTTTCTAATGCAATTAGCTTCCAGCATTATAATCTCAAAAACTATAGTACAAACTTGTTTACATTCCCTAATGGAGAATCAAACAATTTAGCTTACACTATAGGATTAAGTAGAAATAATGTAGGTAACAACCCTATATATCCTAAGTTTGGTGCAGATTTTAGCTTAACAGCAAAGCTCACCCTTCCTTATTCTGCCTTTGATGGTGTTGATTACAGTCAACTTGCTGATGATAGAGCAGTTCAAGAATCAATACTATTAGACAATGATGCTACAGATGGCTCAAGAACAGATGCTGCTATTAGGCTCGGGGAAATTGATCAAAAAAGATTTAAATTATTAGAATACTATAAAATTAAATTTAGTGGTGACTGGTATACAAAACTTTATGGAGATTTAGTATTAAAAACAGGAACTGAATTTGGTTTCTTAGGAGCTTATAATAATGATAGAGGTACTGTTCCGTTTGAAAGATTTTTTGTTGGTGGTGACGGCCTTGGAGCTTATAGTTTAGATGGAAGAGAGGTTATTCAATTACGTGGATACCCTAACCAATCTTTATCTAGTCAAGATGGAAATACCATTTTCAATAAATTTTCGTTAGAAGTTAGGTATCCAATTACATTGAAACAATTAGCATCAATTTATGTTCTTGGTTTTGCAGAAGGTGGAAACTCTTATGATGGATTTAGAGATTATAATCCATTTAGTATTAAGAGGTCCGCTGGAGCAGGATTACGTATATTTATGCCCGCATTTGGATTACTAGGAATTGATTTTGGATACGGATTTGATCCAGTACTCGGTGGAGTTGAGCCTAATGGCTGGGAGACACACTTTATTATAGGACAACAATTTTAATTTGGCACGATATTTTCTTAACCATAACCATCACTATGAAAACTAAACAATTTTTACTTTTAGCGATCACTTTAATGACTGTTACATTTGCAGCACAAGCCCAAAGAGGTGTGCGCATAGGGTATATTGATATGGAATATATTCTTGAAAATGTTCCAGAATACAAAGAAGCATCTACTCAATTAGACGGGAAAGTGCAACGCTGGAAATCAGATATTGAAAAAAAGCAAAAAGAAGTTGATTTAATGAAATTGAATCTTACAAACGAGCGTGTTCTTTTGACTAAAGAACTTATTGAAGAACGTGAAGAGGAAATTAAAATTAAAGACGACGAAATGATTAAATATCAACAAGATCGTTTTGGTCCAGGTGGGGATTTAGTTATTCAAAGAAGACAATTAGTGCAACCTATTCAAGACCAAGTTTTTAATATTGTTCAAGAAGTAGCTGAAGGAAAAAAATACGATTTTATCTTTGACAAATCTGCAGATGTGGTAATGCTTTTTGCTGCAGAAAGAAATGATATAAGCGACATCGTTTTAAGAAGCATTAACAGAGCAGAAAAAAGAAAAGAAGCCGTAAATAAAAGAGAGAAAAGAGAAATACAGCAACGTGATGATCTTTCTATGGAGGAAGATAAAGAAGTTACAAAAAGAGAAGTTGAAAATGAAGCTAAAAAAAGTGCTCGTCAACAAATTATGGACGAACGTAAAAGAGAACGTGATTCTATAAGAGCTGCTAAAAAAGCTGAGTATGACGCAAAGAGAGCTAGACTTTTAGCCAAGAGACAACGTGTAAGAGACTCAATAAAAGCAGTAAGAGCAGGACAACCTTGGCCACCAGAAAGTAATACCAACAGTGAAGGTGGTAATGGAGCGCCAGGCTTACCTGACGGAGAAGGAGGAAATTAAAAAAATAGTAACCTAAATTTTATATAACACTTAATTTAATACAATTACAATGAAAACAATGAAATCATTATTCTTAGCAGTAGTACTTTTTGTAGGAGCTACAAGTTTTATGAACGCTCAGTCAAAGACAGCTCACATCGACACTCAAGCGTTAGTTGAAGCAATGCCAGAAATGAAAGCAGCACAAAATCAATTAGAAAAACTGCAAAAAACATACGACACTTCTATCAAAGACATGGTAAAAGAGTTTGAAGCAAAAGTTAAGCAATACGGTAGCGAAGAAACTACTAAAACAAATGAAGAAAATGCAAAGCGCGTACAAGAAGTACAAGGCATGGAGCGTAACATCGCTGCATACAGACAACAAGCTTTACAAGACCTTCAAAAGAAAGAAGTTGATGTGTATCAGCCTATTCTAGAAAAAGCACGTACAGCAATTCAAAAAGTAGCAAGAGCTAAAGGATATCAGTATGTTCTTGACTCTGCAACTGGTAACGGAGTAATCCTTGCTGATGGTTTTGACTTAATAAATGACGTTAAAAAGGAATTAGGAATTTAATACCCCCTAATCTCATAAAATTAAAATCCCAATTCACTATAAGTGGTTTGGGATTTTTTTATTCTGAAATTTTAAACATTAGAAAAATTTCTAAAGATTTTAAAACCTACGTTCTTAAATAATTTTCACACAAAACAAATACCTAAAACCCGAAACATTATCTTTACAATAATGAATAAAGAGGCTCCCATAGGTATATTTGATTCTGGTGTAGGCGGTACTTCCATCTGGAAAGAGATACATGCCTTACTTCCATTTGAAAACACTATCTATCTAGCAGATAGTAGAAACGCACCTTACGGGTATAAATCTGCCCAAGAAATCCTCCAACTCTCTATTAAAAATACAGAACAGTTATTAAAAATGGGATGTAAAATAATCG
The DNA here is from genome assembly GCF_009014635.1 of Patiriisocius marinistellae. GTDB lineage: Bacteria > Bacteroidota > Bacteroidia > Flavobacteriales > Flavobacteriaceae > Patiriisocius > Patiriisocius marinistellae. The sequence goes on from NZ_BKCF01000008.1 coordinate 41,633, forward strand.
TCGTTGCTTGCAACACTGCAACTACAAATGCGATAGATTATCTAAGAAAAAACTACAATGTGCAAATTATAGGTATTGAACCAGCAATTAAACCAGCCGCGTTACAAACAACTACAAAAAGCATAGGTATACTAGCCACAAAAGGCACACTAAGCAGCGCATTGTTTCACAAAACATCACAAGCATTTGCAAAGGATTTAAAAGTTGTAGAGGTCATAGGAGAAGGATTAGTGCCACTCATAGAAAAAGGAGCTCTAAAAAGCCCTCAAATGACAGCGCTTTTACAAAAGCTTTTAGCCCCCATGATAGCTGTAAACATTGACCACCTAGTTTTAGGTTGTAGCCACTATCCATACTTAATTCCGCAACTAGTAAAATTACTCCCTAAAAGTGTGAAAATTATTGATAGTGGTGGCGCTGTAGCTAGACATACACAAAGATTATTAATAGAAAATAAACTTTTAAATACTTCGGAAACGGAACCTTGCCTTGAATTTTTCAGTAATTCGAAAACTGATACCCTAGCATTACTATTAAATTTGTATAAAAACAAGATAAATATTACAAATCTAAATTTTTAGCAGATTAAATGGTTGTCTAATATTTCCGAAGAAATTTTAAAGAATATTTTAACCAAAGAAAGATAACAACTCCTTTTTGCGAGATGGACTTACCATTACTTGCTTTCCGTTAGATAAGACTACGCTCCCTCCTTTTCCCTTTTTATATTCTACAACTGCATTGACATTTACTAGATATGATTTATGAACGCGTGCAAAACCATTTTCTTTTAAAATATCTTCAAAGTATTTGAGTGTTTTGCTAACGAGTTTCTTTTTATCACCAACGTAAATATTTGTATAATTATCATCTGCTTGACAATATAAAATATCGTTTATTTGAAGAACCTCAAATCCGTTTTGGAGGGGTATTGTAATTTTACCGGCTACTTGATTAACTTTAGGTTGTAGAACGACATCCTGTAATTCATTCTCTTTTTGTTTTATTTCGGCAACGTAATCCACCGCTTCTATGAGTTTGTCAATAGAGATGGGTTTAAGCAAATAATATGCAGCATGGGCATTTAGAGCATCAATAGCATAATGATTGTATGCCGTTACAAAAACGGTTTCAAACTGGCGGTCTCCTACTTTGTCTAACAAATCAAAAGCATTTCCGTAGGGCATTTCTACGTCAAGAAAAACTAAATCTAATTCATGGTTACGAATAAGTATGAGTGCTTCTTCTACGTTGCTTGCCTCTCCTTTAATAGTCACCTTTGGGCAATATTTAGCAATATAGTTGCGTAGAATCTCCCTACTTGTTTCCTCATCTTCTACAATTATTGCGTTCAAATTCATACAACTTGTTTAAAAATTAATCTTTTTTTACCATAAGGACTACGCGTGTACCTTCGGTATTTTCTTGAACATCGGTGATAGTTACATCTACTTTATCTTTATACATTTCGTTAAGGATAGAAATTCGTTTTTTTATATTTCCCATCCCTTTTGATTTTTGCTTTTTTTGATTTTCGGTTTTAAAACCTGCAGATTTTGCTCTTCCTATTCCGTCGTCCTCAATAGTAATTTTTACTGTTGAATCATTAACTTTCTTAAAGTCAATAACCAAATGTCCACGCTCTTCTTTATATCGCAATCCATGCCACACAGCATTTTCAACATAGGGTTGCAACAACATAGGGGGTATAACAAAATCATCATGTAATAATTTTTCGTCTACATTTATTGCATAATCAAACTTATCCTTAAAACGGAAATGTTCTAGCTTTGTATAAATTTCAAGCAATTCAATTTCTTTAGTGAGCGGAATAAAATCTTCTTCACTATTCTCTAAAACCGAACGCATCAATTGTGAAAATTCACTCAAATATTTATTTGCTGCTCGTTCATCATTTGTAGCAATAAAACTATTAACCGAATTCAAAGCATTAAAAATAAAATGTGGATTCATTTGCGAACGCAGTGATTTAAGTGCTAATAAATTATTTGCAAACTTTTGCTGCTTGATGTTTTTAAATTGAGTGTATGCTGTAAATAACAACAATAAAGCAATCACTATTAATGAACCAATAATCCATTGTTGGGTACGATTATTTGTCTCAATGAGTTCTTGATTTTCAAATGCTAATTTATATCTACTCTCATTTAATTCGCGTTCGTTTTCAAGACCTGCAATTCTGTTTTGTTTCGTTAAAATTTCGCGAGAAAATCTTGCCGCTTGTGAAATTTCTTGCTCCTTTTTAATGTAAAGCTCATCAACAACTTCAACATAGCGCTCATAACCTTCTGCCGCTTTATCAAACTCACCTATGTCTCTATATACTTCAGACAATTTTCGTCTTGCATCTTTTTCAACATATAAATCTGCTTTTTCATCAGCTTCTTCAATACTTCGCTCTAAGTATGGGATTGCCTCTGCATATTTTTCTTGACCAATAAAAGCATTAGCTATTTTATAATTTTGACGTTGTGGTGAAAGTGCCGGATTGTCTTCAATACTTTCATCATTCTTTGATATATTCTCAACTTCGGTCAATGTTTCTTCTCTAAGCTCAATCTCCTTTTCGTATTCACCATTTAGATTATAAAAATCTGCTACTTTATTTTTCTCTTCGGTAGCACGTTTTGGACTTTCTTTTTTTGACAAGTCCAGTGAATTTCCGAAGTAATTGTTTGCATCTTGTTTATTTCCGCTTTGCGAATATGCGACAGCTATTTTAGAGTTTAAATCTATTACAGAGGGTTTAAAATCATTTTCAGAGGCTATTTTTAATGCTTTTTTAAAATTAGAAATACCGGTGTTTGTTTCGCCTATGGCAGTGTATATATCTCCCAATCCTTCAAACACGGCTATTTTTTGAATTTCTGTAAGCGTTTTTTGTTGTAGAATTTTATAAAGTGAAATTGCTTCTTGGTAGTTTTTATTTTTAGTAAAAGAAACAGCCAATTTTATATTTCTTCTATTTGTTGATTGATTGACAATGCTTCTTTTATAATTTTCACTTGCTAAATCATAAAGTTGCCAAAACATGTAAGTATCTCCAAGGGTTTCAAAAGCTAGACTTTTTTGTAGTGCAGTAGGCGTTTTTCCTGTATCACTTTGTAGTGCTTTTGTTATGTACTCTATACTTTTTTCTGCATCCCGCTTAGAGAAAAACTTTGCTGAATCTAAATAAACAATAAAATTATTTTGACTATTAAATCTCCTCTTATTAGTTTTAGTTAAATGTAATTGGCTTTCAACTAAAATAGTGACATTTTCTTTGGTGTTTACTTCGTAATACACTGTTTTAAACGCATCACTTTTGATAACTAAGTTGTCACCTAAACTTGCATTAATAATAAATGAACCATCTGCAATAGTTGTGGTATAATCACCGCCTTCTATCTCAACATTTACTTTAAAGATAGGTGCATTTGAATCTTTCTCAAGCACTTTACCCTTTAGCCGAAATGTATTTTCTGAATATTTTTTCACCTGTCCATTAACACTAAAGGTGAGTAATGAAAGCATAAAAAAGACTATTACTAATTTATTCATAATAATTTAAAAAGTAAACATACATACATTATAAGAGGATAAAAAATACACTATTCCCTAATCATAAATTTAATCACATCAATTTACCTAGTTTACTCATTTAAAATAACCATTTGCTAACTGAAAGTTCGATCTTACTCAAGAACTGTTTTAAATTAAAAAATATTATTCCATTAAAAAAGCCTCTTTAAAAGAGGCTTTTTAATTAATTTACTGCTGGACAATTACAGTCATATGGTTCAGGTCTATTCCCTAAGAAATCATACCCTAATGTTATTTGATGAAAACCACCGTTTGCAAATTTCACTTCACCAAGTTGTATGCTATACGTATATGCGAATACAAATTGTTTATAATTAACTCCTATCACTGGAGTTATCAATTGTTGCTTTTGTGCGTCAATTTGACCTGTACTTATAAACTCCGCACCATCAAAACTTCTTCTGTATGACAATGCTCCCCATAATTTACCAAAATCCATTTCTCGGTATGCCTTAAAGTTTACATCAAATGCTTGCTCACCCGTTGCTTCAGAAAATTGAAACAAAAATGATGGCTCATAACTCCACGTAGAGCCGTAGCTACCTATAGCATAAGCCGCTGAAATTAAATAACGCCTTTGATTGTTTGACTCATTTCGAGGATCGTATAAGTCTCTATTCTGAAATATTAAATTCTTTACAGTGAAATGAGATGAAAAATTTAAAAAGTTATACGACAAACTTGCATCTATATTAAAGTAAGAACTAGATTGCTCAATTCCACCTAATGAAATAGCTGGATCAAAATTATCATTGTCTGGATAAGAAGTAGCAAATGTAGATTCATCTAATCTATTTTGAGATAACCCTGCACTTAAACCAAAAGACAATTGATTTAAATCTGCATCTGTTCTAGAAAACATTAAATGGTATGCAAAAGTAAGGTACCCACCAGATTGTGAATGAAATCCATTCTTATCACTATAAACGATTCCTCCTAATCCTATTCGTTCTCCCACTCTGGCATTAAAACTCAAGGTTTGTAAATTAGGAGCTTCATCTTGATCGAACCACTGCTGCCTTGCTGTCAATCTCACTTGATTATGACTTGCAGCACCCGCCATGGATGGATGTAATATATATAGATTATCACTAAGATATTCTTGATATAAAGGTATTCCGTCTTGAGAAAACGCAAATTGGCTTAATAGCAGGAATAATACAATGTAGGTCTTTTTAATTTTCATAGTTTTCTTAATCTAATTCTATCTTATCTCTTTAAGGTAAAATGTCCTTTTATTTCTTTTCTTACTTCTTGTTCTGTGTACTCTACTCTAAACCAGTAGTCACTCGATGGTAACATATTACCATTGTACGTACCGTCCCATCCTGGGGTA
>NZ_BKCF01000009.1 GCF_009014635.1 Patiriisocius marinistellae
CGACTAAAAGTTTCGTCTCTAAAGTTGCTTTTTGATAGCTTTTTTTTCGCCAGTGTTCATTTTGTGTTTTCATAAGTGACTATAATTAAAGGTTTAATTTTTAGTCAACCTATTTCAGGAAAGTTCAAGCACCAAAATATTTGCTAACGTCTCCGTATATGAAACGTAGCGTGTTAAAATACGTTATCGTTTCGGATTATACACGAGCCGAATTTTTAAATTTTTCTTTTTATCTTTATTTTACTAAAAGCCAAATTTAAAAATTTGGCGGTCTTCGCAAATACACACAAACCTTTCGGAAAGCCTATAATAGCTATGTTTTATATACATTGTTGTGTGCAGTTTTTAATACCATTCTTCTTCGCCTTCATCATATTCAACTTCTATCATATTATAGCCTCCAAAATGATTGCTGACCATCGAAACTTTTGGACGGATTTGTCTTTCGACGTCATAAAAAGAAACGTCATAATCGAGCATTATGCTAAAATATTCATTATCCAAAATATCATTGATATTATCATATTCAATCCATTCCTTTGCTATGGTTTCATATATTAAGAGCCAATTTTCACCAAATGTACTTGAGATTTTGATTTCTTCTTTAACTTTTCTTATATCTGGTTTTCTACCATCATAAAGAGTTTCTTCAATTAAATGAAGACACAATAATTTAGATATTGAGTCTTTACTTTCTAAAATTGATTCAACAAGTTTTTTTGGACAATTTATGTTAAAGGTAATTAAAATCCATAGTGACCAAGACACCTCAAAAGAATGATTTAGTGTAAGGTGTTCTTCGATTATTGAAATTAAAACATTTTTTATTTTTTGTTTCGACTTATTATCAAGGTATATTTTATAAATAAAAAGTACTTCGAAGATTATATCGATAGTGCTTGAATCTATTAATAAGGTCTGTAAAATGAAAGAAAGGAAAAAATCCCAATTTTCATTAAGAATTACTGTCTCACCTAATTTAAATTGCTTTAAAGCATATCCAATTATCCAAGAAGAATTTTTAGGATTATTTGATATTGCATTATGCAAAAGCGAGAAATAATTTCTCAATTCGTATTTATCGACTTCTACAAAATTAAACCTGTCAAATTGTTCTGACCAATCTTCGATATATTTAAATGGCAGTTTATTAATGCCAACTTTATTTTCATTTGTTTCTAACTGGAATTCATATAGAACTTGCTGAATTATTTTCAAAGCATTTTCAGCTTCGTTTCTACTATTTAAATAAAAGTAGTAATCATCATAATATCGAGTTCCAGTATGAGGAATAGAGTGTAGCCTTTTTTCTATTTCTTCATCTATTCTATTTGCAATTACTTCCGCCAAAATAAGAGACGTGTCAGGACCAATACACAAACCAACACTTTGTCTATCGTTGCAATTCCGAACTAGTGTATCGATGAAATCTGCTGATTTATACTTTTTTGCATCTCTACTTGTACGCAAGAGATTTTGCCATCTGACTTGGTCAGAAATAGCAATCTTAAAGAATTTTTTTGCTTTGTCTTTTCCCAAAATAGCCCAAGGTATTGAATGGGTGTAAATGGTTGGATAGAATTGAGAAATATCAAGTGTTAATTGAATTTTTTTATCAAAAGATTTTTCAATTAATTGAAATTTAAAATTATTCCAAGAAGTACTTTTTGTCCTAACAGCTCTTCTAGCTCTGGCTTCAACAGGTGTACTTTCTGAGTAGTTACTAAGTTTGTAAGTACTTCTTAATAAAGTCCAATTTTCAATTACGGCTTTAGATAAATCTGAAAACTGTTTTGGATTAGGAATACCGAGTTTTCTTCTTGAATAGGTGCCTTTTGCCAAACTGTAAATAGCTAATTGCGAACTACTGTATTTTCCATAATCATCCTTAAATCTTTTTCTTGCAGCAGACTTATTTTCTCCAGTCTTTTGTGATTTTTCGGATGCTATAATCCCATCCCATTTAGCTCTGGTATATCTATTTTTACTTGCGTAAGACTTTGAATTAAATGGTGGTGGTAATTCTTTAGGTAAATATCCTTTCTCTAGTATTTTTTTTAGATTCATATAATATTTTACCTTAATTCGATTGGCTAGCAGTTCGCTTTAAATTGCACACAACGGTCTTGTGTATGAAACGTAGCGTATAAAAAGACACTAACTTTTCGGATTTAGCACGAGCCGAATTTTTTATGTTTAATTTTTTTTATAAATATAACCAAATAAAAAACTTGGCGTACTTTGTAAATATACAAAAACCTCTCGGAAAGCCTATAATAGCTATGTTTTATACACGTTGTTGTGCATAGTGCTTTTCACGTTCAGCTTGGTTTTCCGATGTTTGTTATTTAGTTCAAATTTGAGCGTTGGCAAGACATACTCTTTTGCAATTTTTGGCTTAGCATTGGCTGTAGCGAATTGCGAATGTGTATGGCTTTAGGATTGGTCTTTTTCGTTAATTTTCGAATAAACCTTTTTCAGCATTAATTCTTTCACCAGATTTCCGAAAGATTTGTTTTCAATTATCTTATCAAAAATGTCTTGATTTTGGTCCATTCTCTCAATAAGTTTATTTAAAAACATATCCTCAAAAGCATATTTAAACGTGTCTATTTTATTTGCTTTCGCTTGTGCTTGTAATTTTTCATCTTCGATTAATTCCGCTTCTATTTGTTCAAAAAATAATCGGTCAGCTTCTTCAAATTCAGTTCCGAAACGTTCATTTAGAACATCAATTATTTCTGAAAGTAACGCCTTTTCTTCTTTAGCTCTTTTAATTCCAGCTTCTGTTAATCCATCTAATTCTCCATCTTCTCCTTTTACTAAATCAATTGAACCTTCTTTCACTTTTTGTAATCGATAATATTCCATTGCAATCTCATCAGATAATTGCAAACTTTCAGCTAATTCCTTTTTCGGAAGTTTAGTTTGAAGAAGTTTAGAATAAGCATAGAACTTTTCAAATTCAGGTTCTTTAAATGGCATTATTTGAGCAAGGAATGAATATAGGTTAGTCCAAGTTCTCAAACTCTTTTTAAACTCGTCCTTTTCATCCTCTGTGTCTATAGCTTTGTATCTGTCAATAGCTGGGTCGATAAAAGAATACAAACGTGATTGGTCTTTGGAATTTAATTTACCTGTTGGCTTAAAATAAACATTAGCAAAAGCATTTACTTCAGATTCTTGAATGATTTGTTTTTCATCAATCTTTAATTTCAAATCAAATAAATGGTTGATTTCTGGTTCTTCCGCAACCATTGTCTTTTCATAATATGGTTGAAAGGATTCAAATATTGTTTCTCTGTCATTTACAAAATCCAACACAAAAGTGTCTTCTTTTCCTGCTGTCATTCTGTTTAAACGAGATAAAGTTTGAACAGCTTTAACACCTGATAATTTTTTATCTACATACATTGTATGCAAAAGTGGTTGGTCAAATCCTGTTTGATATTTGTCTGCTACAATTAATATTTTGTATTCGTCATCATTAAATGCTTTAGGAAGCTCCTTTTCTCCGTAACCAGTTAATTGAGGTTCTGTAACTCCATCAGGATAATTGTCATCTATAACTTTTCCAGAAAAGGCAACAAGTATTTTTAGCTCATTTGTGTATTCGTTTTCTTTGATGTATTTATTGAATTCTTCAAAATACCTTTTAGCTAATTTTCGTGAAGACGTTACAAACATTGCTTTTGCTCGTCCTCCAATTTTTGTAGCAACAATTTGTCGAAAATGCTCAATAACTATTTCTGTCTTTTGTGCTAAATTGTGAGGATGAAAATTCACAAAATTACCTATTGCTCTCGCAGCTTTCTTCCTGTTTAAATTTGGGTCATCTTCAATTGCTTTTGAAAGCTGAAAATACAATTCGTAATTCGTATAATTTTGTAAAACATCTAAAATAAAACCTTCTTCAATTGCTTGTCGCATTGAATACAAATGGAAAGGTTCAGGTTTCCCATCATTACCTTTTTTACCAAAAATAGCAAGTGTTTTATATTTTGGTGTCGCAGTAAAAGCAAAAAACGAAATGTTATTTTGTTTTCCTCTTGCAGTAGCTGATTTTTCAACTTGCTCGCTAATAAAATCTTCTGCCGAATATTCTTCATCTTCATTATTTTCTGTTTCAGAAGCTCCTAAAACTTCTTTCATTTTTTTATGCGCTTCACCACCTTGTGAACTGTGAGCTTCATCAATAACAACAGCAAATTTACGTCCTGAAAACTCTTCTACTTTTTCAATTACAAACGGAAACTTTTGTAATGTAGTAATGATAATATGCAATCCAGAATTTAATGCTGAAGCCAATTGTGTACTGTCTTTATCAATTTTCTGAACAACTCCTGTTTTATGCTCAAATTGATAAATAGTATTCTGTAATTGTTGGTCTAAAACTCTTCGGTCTGTTACTACAATTACACTATCAAAAATGCGTTCATCTTGTGTATTGTGTAAACTTGATAAACGATAAGATAACCAAGCAATGGAATTACTTTTTCCTGAACCAGCTGAATGTTGAACCAGATAATTTTTTCCAACTCCGTTTTCTTTTACATTTTTTGTAATATCTCGAACAACATCTAATTGATGATAACGAGGAAAAATCATTTTTTCTTTTTTAAATGTTTTTCCATCAATTTCAATTTCTTCTGTTTGAAGATGAACAAAACGATGAACAATATCTAACCAACTATCTTTTGCTAATATTTTTTTCCATAAATAGTCAGTTTTGTAACCATCTTTATTTGGTGGATTTCCTTTTCCTCTGTTATAACCTTTGTTGAATGGAAGCCAATATGTTTTTGTGCCATCCAATTTAGTTGCCATAAATACTTCTTCATCATCAACTGCAAAATGTACTAAAGCTCTTTTCTTGAAAGCAAATAATAATTCTCTATTATCTCTTGAGCTTGCATATTGTCTTTTTGCATTGTCAGTATTTTGACCTGTAAAGTGATTTTTTAACTCAATTGTAGCTAATGGAATCCCATTTAAAGACAAAACAATGTCAACTGAATTTCTGTTTTTATGTGTGTAATAAACTTGACGAATTACTTTTAGTTGATTTTTGTCGTATAATTCTTGTGTTTCAGGATTTAAACCAGTTTCAGGCTTAAAAAATGCTAATTTGAAACGAACTCCATAATCTGTAAATCCATTACGTACAACGTCTAAAGCACCACGCAAATCCATTTCTTTGTAGATACGTTGGATAATACGATTTTCAACTTGTTCTCCGTGAATACCTGAAATTTTACTCCAATTTTTTGGTTGTGTTTCTTGTAAAAAACTTAATATTTCATATTTGAACATTCCCAATTCAGGACTGTAATCTGCTGAATTCCCTTGAACGTAACCTCCATTTTGAATTAATGATTCAACTATGGCAGTTTCAAATGTATTTTCTGTAGTTAAATTTGCCATAATTAATCGGTTTCTTTTTCTAATTGCTCACTTTCGACAAATCGAGCATAAGCGATATCACTAAATATAGTTTTTAACCTTGATTTTTGTCTTTTGGTCAAATCTTGTTTCAAGTTACGATTTTCAAATCCATCTTCTAACGGATAGCAATCTTCAACAAATTTGGTGTTGATGCCATAAATATCTGAATCAATTTCTATTAATTTTTCAGGTAATTCTTCACCAACTATGGTTGCAGTATCTGGGTCAATGAAGTTTACATTTGGATTGTTGTCTATACTTACATCTTTTCCTAAAAAGGTTTTGTTGCCTTTAATTGAAGGCCAATAAACGCCTAAAAATTCTGTTGTTCCTGGTGGATGAATTTTAGCGATTTGTATTGCTCCATCAATTGTTGAATATTCCTTTTCTCTAATCATTGTCAATAAAACCTTAAAAGGTTCCATATCAAAATTATTTGAAAAACGCTTTCCATTATTTTTCTGTTCTTCTTCAAGTAATTCTTCTGCTTTATCAATTTCGTCTCCTATGAAGCCAAAAAACATATTATTTTCATCAATTTCGTTATGAATAAATGCATTTGTTTCTGTTAGATAGCCAATTTCCCAAAGCTTGAATTTGCTTTCTTTCCAAGAATAACCTCCGAAGAGAAATTTGAAATCTTCGACTTCATCGCCTTGAGCTCCACCATAATCTATAGAATTATATAATGTTGTAAATAGGTTACTCAAGTAATCTAAAACTTCGTTAATATCTGTGTGCGAGTTGGCTAAATGTTCATCAAATTTAATTGAGGAAATTAAATTTAGAATTAATGGATAAGTACGACTTGTTTCTCCTGCAAAACTAATTAAGCAATCTTTTCTGGGTAATTCAAACAATTTTACACCGCTATTCCATCTTTCTCCACCAGAAAGACAGCTATCAGTTGCAAAGATTAATTCTTCAATATTATTTACTTTTCTTATCCAAGATACGCAGAGTGTCATAGGCTATGAGTGAGTTATGGTATAATTCTTTTTATTTAATTCAACTTTCAATTCTTGTGTGCTATCATCATAAGTAAATAAATGATATGAACTCCAAACAGGTCTAAAATATCCATTTGCCTTAAATGCATTGGAATACAGAATAAAAGTTGGGTTGTTTATATTTTCTCGACATTCTATTTCAATATTATCAATAAACGTATGAGGATGGTCAATACTAAAACTACAATCAATAAATTTTCTATCTGTTCCGAGATAACCTTGTGTTCTTAAAAAATCTTGGACTGCTCCAAATGAATTAGATATATCTTGATATGTTGCTAACATAGTTTAATTTACTTTTAATTTTCCTGTTACTACATCACTTATTAATGCTGTTTTATATTCCTTTAATAGACGAATGAGCTTTTTAGTTTTATTTGTTTTCTTATGAATTACTTCAAGTTTATCTTCTATAAATTGAACAATATCCTTTTGTTCATCAGTATCAGGAAATGAAATAAGTAGATTTGAAATAAACTCCCAACTTACTCTTGGCATTTTTGAACCATAAGTTGAGCTGTTAGTTATATCAATAAATGAGTAAGCGAGAAGTTTGAATTTAGCAAATTCGGGAATAACATCATTTAAAGCATTAAAAACATAGAAGTCTCCTACTGCCTGACCCTCAAATTCTGCTAACCAGACTTTTGCCAAGTATGGTCTTAATTTGCCGTAAAGAATATTTTTTTCCAAAAAATGAACACCTTGACCATTAAAATCAGATTCTGTTTCAATAAAATTACCAGTTTTACTTTCAATATTCTCTAAACCAACTTTTGGTAAAATTTCATCATTTTTTTGAGTTTTTAGTTCAAAAAAATATTTAAACCTTTTAATTGTCCAATGCTCTGGAATCTCACCTAACCATTCAATATTACTATCCATTAATTTAACATTAGGATTAATGCCATTAGTGACTGCTTGATTTATTAAAGCCTCCTTTTCTTTTTCATAAAGTTTGAGCAGTTTCTTTTTTTGAGAAATTAGATTATCAATTTCGCCTACCTTTTTATCAAGATATTTAGCTATTAAGTCACGTTCTTCCTTTGGTGGTAAAGCTGTATAAAAGTTGTTAAGTGTATTGATAGTTAATTGATTAATGGTAGATGTTAAAAATAAACCTGACTGACCTGAAAACACTTGTGAATTAAAATATTTAGAAATGAATTCGTATTGTTCAGTTCTAAAAACAGTCATAAATGCTCCAAAAGTTTCACCTTCAGTTTCTTTATCTATTGTAATATTTTTACCTATTAGTTTTCTACTACCATTTCTTGAGCAAATTAAAATATCTCCAACTTTAGTTTCTAATTTTTCAGGTATATCCTTGTTAATGTAAACGTTATCTTTTAGACTCAATTTTCCATTTTGAATATTGGAAGACCTTAATACTAAAGTGCCACCTTCTTGTACAACATCTTTTGGGCTATATGTAATGCCTATTATAGAATCACCAATATATTTTAGTCTTTTGACTTCCCAATGCTCTGGAATCTCACCTAACCATTCAATACCAGAATCTTTGTATGTTTTGTATTTTTCCATTAATCCAAAACCTTTTTTTCTAAATCTAAAGAACTTTTTTCTAACGCAAAGATGTCAGCCTTAATAGCTTCCAATGAACGCAATGGTTTAAATTCATAGAAATACTTTGTGAAGTTTAATTCATAACCAACTTTGGTTTTACTATCATCAATCCAAGCTTCAGGTAAATGTGGCTTTACTTCTCTGATAAAATATTCTTCAATTGTTTGTGGTACTAATTTATCATCATCATCATCTAATTTTAAAAATGGAATGTTCTCGTAATCTCTATTAGATGTGTCAGGTTTTACTTTAATTTTTTTGCCTTCTTCTATTGTCAATTCATTTTCATTTAAAGACCATTTTCCTTCTTTAATATGCATTTTGCATAATTCTTCAAAATCATCAACTGCTTTTTCAATTTTTTCAAGAGAAGCCTTATTTAAAAAGTCAACTAAAGTTTGCTTATCGTGAGCAACTTTAAGCATTAAATCATACCAATCCGGCTGTTCAACACTAATTCGCCAATAACCAAAGAAGTCGTTTGGATAAATTTGACAGAATTCATTTTCTTCAAAATCACCATAAATTTTGGTGATATAACCAATTCCTTTTTCTTCACCATTTTCAATAATTCTCTTTCGCTTATTACCTAAGCTTGGTGTTTGTTTTTCATAAAAACGATTGAAGTCAATTTTCTTTTCAGCAAGTAGTTCTTCGTCTTTAGTTCCTGTTGCGTTAATGAGTTGGATTTTTCCTTTACGCTCTTTGCTTTTTTTGTTATTTACAATCCACACATAAGTAGAAATTCCTGTATTATAAAACAATTGGTCAGGCATTGCTATAATGGCTTCAAGCCAATCATTTTCAATAATCCATTGTCTAATATTACTTTCTCCACTTCCTGCACTTCCAGAAAAAAGAGGTGAACCATTAAAAACAACTGCGATTCGAGTTCCATCAGATTTCATTTTAGAAATCATATGCTGTAAAAACAGAAAAGAACCATCATTAATTCTTGGTAATCCAGCTCCAAAACGACCAGAATGCCCTTTGTTTTCGTGTTCTGCTTTAATAATTTTTTGTGCTTTTTTCCAGTCAACTCCAAAAGGTGGATTTGAAAGCATATAATCAAATTTTTCATCTTCTAAACCGTCAACTGTAAAACTGTTCCCGAATTTAATGTTTGATGGATTTTGTCCTTTAATTAGCATATCTGATTTACAAATAGCGTAGGATTCAGGATTAATTTCCTGTCCGAAAACTTCCAGTTTTGCTTTTTTGTTAAAGCTGTTTAAATGTTGTTCGCCAATTGAAAGCATTCCACCTGTTCCACAAGCTGGGTCGTAAAGCGTTTTTACAATCCCTTCTTTGGTTAGCGTTTCGCTATCTGAAATAAACAAGAGATTTACCATAAGTTTAATTACTTCTCTTGGAGTAAAATGTTCTCCAGCTGTTTCGTTTGATTGTTCTGCAAACTTTCTAATAAGCTCCTCAAAAGTGTAACCCATTGACATACTGTCCATATCAGAAAGGTCAATTTCAGAGAATTTTTTAACGATTTGAAAAAGAATATCAGCTTTTGGGTCGTCCATCCTTTCAATTTGGTCGTCAAAGTTGAAATATTCTATTATCTCTCTTGCACTTGAAGAAAATCCGTTAATGTAGTTTCGTAAGTTTGCAGCTATTTTGTCAGGTTCTGCGACTAATTTTTCAAAATCGTATTTACTTCTGTTATGAAAATTATGACCAGCAATTTTGTTAAGAATTATGTCTTTCGATTTGTCTGGTTTGTCCGAAACTTTAGGTAAGTATTCTAAAACCTTTTCTTTTGTTGGTTCAAGTACACAGTCCAAACGTCTTAAAACAGTTAATGGCAGTATAACCTTTCCGTAATCTGATTGCTTGTAATCACCTCTTAATAAATTCGCTACGTCCCAAATTAGGTTTGCCTTTGCCTTAAAGTCTATCATTCGTTTTTAATGTCTTTTTGTTCAGTCTCAAATTTATGTTTTTCATTTTGTTTATTCGGTTTAGCGTTGGGAAATTTTAGCTCTTTTGGTTTTTAGAGCGTTGGCTCGTGTATGGGAAAAACCAAATGTGCTAAAATATGCGGTTGGCTTTTCAGTACGGAATTTTACTATTTTGCACGATTTTCCGCATTATGCACAACGGTCTTGTATATGAAAAGTAGCGCTGAAAATAAGCGGTTACCATTCGGATGAAACACAAGCCGAATTTTTAAATTTTACTAATTATTTTATTTTTTGGAATTTGTCAAATTTAAAAATTTGGCGACTTCCCAAAAATGCCTGAGCCTTTGTGTTAGCAAGGACTCGCGCTATTTTTTATATACGTTGTTAGCCACAGGCAATTATTCCGCTGTCCATATTTCTTTCGCTTTTCCGAGTAGAAATTCGGCTCTTTTTTCAATTTCAGTTTCGTTCCATTCGTTCAATTCAAGATAAGGTGCAAGAGTTTCAATTCCGCCCGAATAGTGTTTTAAACCTTCCTTATTTCCACTTCCTCTCTTTTTTGTTGGCCAATTAGAATCTCTAATCGAAGCATTTAATGATTGTGTAATAATCGCTAAATTTCCTAAAGTTTTAAGTTTAAAATTCCTAAAATCTTTTGCTTCTTTAGTTGAAACGCTATTCCATTTGTTTTCCCATTTTTTAGGCATTAAATGTTCTAAACTGTATTTGCTAATTCCTAAAAGTTGAGTTGCTTGTTTATTTCGATTTCTAATTTTAGATTCAATTAAATAGACAATTCCTGCGGTTTGTTTGTTAATTAAAATCGAATTTTCAAAACCTTGTTTCAATTCGGTGTCATTTGGCAAGTAATTTACTTTATCGTTCCTACCTTCCAAATATTCCACGAACTGTTCTTTTGACAATATTTTATTTGATATTAGTCTGTCTGTAAATAATTGATTGTAGTTTTTTGTTGTTGCTTTAACAACCATTCTTCGCATTACATAACTTTCTATAAATGCAAAAAGCTCATTTCGTTGATTTTCGTCCGTAACATTTTTGAGAATAAAAAGCGAGTAAGGAATTAATGTTGAAGTATCGAGCCCAAAAATTATGGCGTTTATTCGCTCAATTCCATTATCTGAATTTAGTTCGTTATTGACAATATCAAAATCAAAATTTTCTTTGAATAAATGTGCGTATTCCTTTAATTCGTTAAGGATGATTATTTTATCTAATTTGTAATCTCTAATAAATCTTTTGTAAGATTCAAATAGATTCTCAACCTTTGAAAACTCAATTTTATCCTCTGTATTTACTTTTAATTCAGGTTCTTGAATTTTAATTTGCAAGTACGAGTAAAAGAAAAGGTCAATAAATGTTCTTCTTAAACGACCTGTTGTAATTTCTCTATCCCAATAAATTTTTGTGTCGTCATCTTTTTCAAATATCTGTTTCCAATACTTAATGTAATTGTCTAATTCATTTCGTTTGAAAAAATAGTTTTTCAATAACTCCGCAGTTGTTAATCTAACACCAAGTGAATTAATTGTGTCAAAAATCTGTTGTTCGTCCTCTTCGTAACCAAGGTCAATACCAACAAATAGAATATTGTCAAGGATATTAAAGAAGTCTATCGAGTTTTCTAAATCGTCTGTCGATATATTTTCGTTGAAAAAGTTATAAGCCGAAAGAATATTGTCGTTTTCTGAAACGTCCTTGAAAACTGTCAAACTTTCAAGATTTACAACCTTATTAAACGATTCTTGGTCATTATGATTGTGAAGTAAAATGATAGATTTATCTCTCTGCTTTTTAAAAGTCTCTGTAAAATCGTTGTCTGAATTATTTTTTAAACAAAGAACTTTTAAAAAAATATTTAAAGTCGTCAACCTTTGTTGTCCGTCAATTACCGTTAAAATCGAATCTTTATTTGAAGTGGTATCTTGTTGTTTTAAAATTACAGAACCTAAAAAATATGGTCTTTTGGTAGTGGAAACCATAATCATATCTTCTAAAAATCTTTGCCATTGTTCGGTATCCCAAACATACGCTCTTTGAAAAAAGGGTATTTCTAAATTTCTACCTCTGTTGAATATATCTCTAATTGTTCTTTTTCCTGCTTCCATTAAATTCCTAATGTTTGTTTTATGTACTGATGTTCGTTTTTGCTTGTGGCTAACGTCTCCGTATATGAAACGTAGCGTGTAAAAAAGCGCTTTCGTTTCGGATTAAACACGAGCCGAATTTTTAAATTTTTCTTTTTAACTTAATTTTCTCAAAAAGCCAAATTTAAAAATTTGGCGGTCTTCGCAAATACACAAAAACCTTTCGGAAATCCTGTAATAGCTATGTTTTATATACATTGTTAGCCATAGTTTTTATTACCAAATATCGTCTAACTTATCAAATAGATTACCTTCTTCAGGTTCAACATCTTCTTTCATAGAGTTTACTAAAAATAGAGATTTCTTTGCTCTTGTCAATGCCACATATTTCAAATTGTTTTCTTGAACTTTTTCCCAAGGCTTATGATTATCTTTTTTCATTGGTAATTTATCATAATCAAGAATAAATACACGTTGGTTTTCAAGACCTTTTGCTTTATGAATAGTAGAGAGTTTAATCGCATCTTCACTTTCAGTTATTAATCCTTCAATTCTTTTGACTAATTCATTAATTGTAGATACATCTAAATGTATAGAAGCTTGCCTTTGCAAAAAGTTAATTCTTCTTTCTACATATTCAGTTTCTTCATCAATGAAATCTTCTCTTAAAGATTGATTGGACATTTTTTTTGCTTTTTTTTCTATAAAGTATATATTCCTGTCTTTAACTTTCTCAAAGAAATCATATCCGTTTTTATATACATTTCTCGTATTTAGTTCTTGTTTTGAAAATAAAAATCGAAGTTCATTAAAAAGTTCTTTTACATCATCTTGGTGAATATTCACTTTTCTATTATTTTCAAGTAAGATGAATAACAAAGTAGTTAGTGGTGCTTTCGTTCGGCTTATAATTAAATCGCCATCTTGAGCAAGTTCGAAAACTTTTTCAAAATCAACTTTTTCGATAAATCCTTCTTTATCCTTAAATGGTTTTATGTCTGTTCGAAAATTTTGAGCATATTCAATTACATTATTTGGACATCTAAAACAAAATGACAGAGATAATTTTACGTGATTTGGTAATTTGTAAAAACGATTAAAGGATTCAATATCCGCACCCGTAAATCCATATATTGATTGGTAAGGGTCGCCAACTGCCATAATTCTACCAGACTTTTTAACATATTTTAAGGCGACCATCAATTGAGACTTAGATAAATCTTGACATTCGTCTATGAATAAAATATCATATTCTGTTTTAGGTTTTAATTTGAAAATAAAGGGAAGATATAATTGGTCGTTAAAATCAATAATTTGATGGCTTTTAGCTAATGAATTTCCTTCTTTAATTAATGAGTTATTTGCTTTGAAAAAAATATTTATTTCTTTGTCTAATTTATTCTCATTGATTTTTGATGGGTCGATAATATTGTAATGAATTACCATATTTTTATAATCCTCATAATCATCTTTAGTTAAAGTAAGTCTATATTTATTGACACTTTCTAAAAGTTTATATTTGAAAATTCCGTAATATTTTTTTAGTACACTTTCTTCAAAAGGATTTGCAGGTTCAGCACTTATGTCATTTATTTTTAAAAATTTAAGAAATAGTTCTTTGTTGTAAGTTTTAATCGATTTATCAACAAGGTTATCATATTTTCTTAACTGAAAATTAAATTTTAACTCGTAATTTGACTTTAATATGTCGTATCCGAGTTGATTTAAATTCTTAACTATAATATTACTCTTATTCTTAATTCTACTTTCAATTTCATCTCTTATTTTAGAATTAAAGGCACAAAACAGAAGTCTTTTGGAATTTTCAATAAAATCAATGCTTTGAATTATTGTAGTAGTTTTTCCTGAACCAGCAACTGCATCAATAATTCCGTGGTTTGAATCGAATTTAATGAAATTATATATTTTTTCTTGTTCAGGTGTTGGTGTCATTCTATTGGGTTAGGATGTTTCTTTAAATTATGGCTAACGTGTTTATATATGGTTTGTTGCGTGATTTAAGCAACTAATTTAGTAAATAATTACAGACAAAGAAAATCCGCGAGGATTTTCGTAAGTAAGCAAAAAGCCAGCAATAAATTATATATGGTGTTGTGTGCAGGCTTTTTTCATCCACCTTTTGTCCATTCCTTTTTTGATGAATTATAAGTTTTAGATTCTCCAAGACTTATTCCAAACCAAACTATATAAGTCGAGTCAGTTTTTTTCTCGTAAAAAGCTTTACTATTTTCAAGTTCAACTAGTCCAATTTCAGAGGCATTTTTCGGCAATCTATTTTTTTCTGTTTTAAATTTTTCTACTTTTTCAATTATTAATTCAGCGTATTTTTCTCGGTCATTTTCCACGCTACAACCATAAATTAAAAATAATAAACCACAAATTAATATTTTAAATTTCATTCTCACTTTTTTGTTTTAAAATCTGTTTTCTGTAAATCAAAAGTCCGATAATTATCAGTCCGCAAAGAATTGCTAAAATGTGAAAAGTTCTAATTGCATTACATAAATCAATTCCTGAAACAATTGAAATACAATCCGTTAATTTACGTGTTTCATATTTTAAACTAACCATTGAATTAAAAGCCATAAATTCAAATAAAGGAATTCCAATTATGAGTAAAATCAGAGTAATTATGTAAATCGTTTTTCTCAATTATTCTCAATTTTCAGCTTGCACACAACGGTCTCGTATATGAAACGTAGCGTGTAAATAAACGCTGACCTTTCGGATTAACCTTAGCCGAATTTTTAATTTTTATGTTTACTTTTCTTTTATAAATATAACCAAATTAAAAATTTGGCGGACTTTGCAAATACATTCAAACTTCTCGGAAAGCCTATATTAGCTATGTTTTATATACATTGTTACCTGCTGGCTTTTCCGCAAAATTGCTAGCGTTGGCGGTTTAAGCTCTTTTATTTTTTAGTGCGTTGGCTTTGAGCGTTGGCAAAAAATAAATGTGCTTGAACCTTGCGTTGGCTTATTTCCGTTTCTTGTTTTCTATTTTTTTAATTGCTTTTTCAAAATCTCCTTCTCCGATTGTTTTTTGTTTGGTCTCTTTAAATTTCTTGTATTCTCGTTCCGCATTTTCTTTACCTAATTCGTGAGAAACAGTTCCAGCATTATTTAGTATTTCTCGGTCGTTTAAAGTCAAGAAACCGTTTAGTTTTTCAATCCAATTTTTCATATACATTGGTACTCTTCGTTGTGCTTGACCTTGTGCGAAAATTAGATACTGCTCCACTAAATTATTTAATGCTGATAATTCATCTTCTTTGAGATAATTTTTAGCAATGGAAACATCCATTTTTCTTATATTTTCTCCTCTCCAAGTGGTTAATCCCATATTTTCTTTTGAACTATTCGCTCTTTGGCTAATGATTTCCGCAGCTGTTTGTCCAGTTATAGCCCAATGCAATTTATTTTGAACCGTTTTAAAGAAACTAATACTAATTTCTAAAGTAGGGTCATAGTCAATGCTTGTTGCATAAATATCTGTAATTTTTCGATAGAATCGTTTTTCAGAAGTACGAATATCCTGTATTCGCTTTTCCAGTTCTTCGAAATAATCGAATGGTAAATCAGGATTTTTTAAACGTTCATCATCTAAAACAAATCCCTTTACAATGTACTCTCTTAATTGATTAGTTGCCCATTGCCTGAACTTAGTTGCAACGTGAGATTTTATTCTATACCCAACAGAAATAATAGCGTCAAGGTTATAAAAAACCTGTTGTCTTTTAACATCTCGATTTCCTTCTTTTTGAACTATTAAGAAATCCTTAATAGTTCGATTTTCCTCTAATTCGCCCTCTTCAAATATATTTTTGAGATGCATATTAATATTAGGAACAGAGGTTTGGAACAACTCTGCCATCAACTTTTGAGTAAGCCAGACAGTTTCATTTTGAAAACGGACGTCTAATTTGGTTTCTCCATTTTCTGTCTGATAAATTATGATTTGTGATTTGTTTTCTTCCATAATGCCTGAGTTTTAATTGTCTTTGATGTAAGGATTTAAAAGTTCATCAAGACTTGAATCAATAGGAGTTGAGTTCAATAGATTACTAACAAATGTCAGATTAGTAACCTCTTTAGGAATATTGATATCTTGAATTTTAGGGATATTTATCGAATGATAAAACTGTAAAGAGCTTTTAGCCAATTCAGGGTCGAACTTGATTTGATTGACTTTTTCTACATCAATACCCAAAGTCGAATAGACTAAAAGATGCAATTTTTCTTTTTGTTTAGGGAAATCATTTAGTTTATTGTTAATACGGCTTAACAAATCGTTAATACTAAAACCTGCAACATTTTGACTTACAAGGATTGATGCAATGATTATTTCTGTATCGTTAATCGGATTTAGTTGTCTTGAACTAAAATTATGTATTCTAGATTCTGATGCGGAACTCTTAACTTCAAAACGTAATTTTCCAAAGCTAAAATCAAATTTTTCTTCTGGTATACTGTGCCAACCAGTAATTAATTTTTCAGGAAAAGAGGATTGTTCAATTAAGAACAATTCGCACCAAAGACCTTGTATTGAATTTCTCGGAGTTTCCTTTACTGCTTTGAACAGTTCAATAAATTTATTAACAGTATGTTTTATTTGCTTGTTTGATGGATTTTGACCAAGTGATTTTGTCACAATTTGGCAGGTGCTCAAAAAAAGGTCTTTAACATCATTGTTCTGACCTATGTATGATACAACCGAAAAATTATTATGATGAACTTTACCTTCTGATTCTATTTCGCACCTTAAATTGTGAGAAACCTTTATGTTAAATAAGTTTTGATTGGCAATTATAAAGTCCTGATTTTCTTCCGAAATAAAGATTAAGAGACTTGGGTTATTTGCATTGTTTTTGGCTATTCTATGATTTTCATAGCCCTTAATTGCCTTTGCCGAATACGAATTGGAATTCTGATTTTTTGGCAATGGTAGATTCTCATATATTCCTTTTAAATCAAGCATTAATTTTAGAGATTAATGATTGAGATAAGCGAGCAGGAATCCATACTGCAATAGTCGCTATGTTTTCGAAATCGGTATCACGAAAGTCGAGATTGTGTATTTGAACAGTTACAGAATCATCAGTTTTTATTTTTTCGTCTCCAGGATAAATAACTTCTCCAGTTCTTGGGTTTTTACCTTGAAACAACTGTTGAATTTCATCTTTCTTTAAACGTCTTGTTCTAGGTTTACCTTTGGCAATTAAATTAACGAAACTGTCTTCTGGCGGAAATTCATCCGTGTATAAATCTATTACAGATTTTAAATTGGTATACGTGGTGGAATCTGTTTGTCTCGTAAATTTCAATTCATTCAATAATTCCGTGAATAAATCTTTTAAAGGTATTTGAGCAATAAGATGTTTTTGTTCTTCCGTTCTGTCTTTATGACCTTCATTTTCCGAAAATTCCTGTTTATACTTTTCAATAAATCGGTCAACTATAGTTCTATTGCTTTCAATTATAATTTCGCTATCGTGCGGAGCTCTTATTCTAACCCATTTATTACCAAATGTAGTTCTTGTCAAATCTTCAGAAAGTACATTTTTCCTCGTTAATCTAAACATTTCGTTAAGCACAAATTTTCTTTCCATTTCGTTCAAGTGTTGTCCAGAAAGTTTATGTTCTAATAGCTTTTTACGTATATCTTCTTCGTGATTTACATATTCGCTAAATAGGTGAATGTTCTCGGCATCAAGATACACTCTACAATGTCCTAAAAAGTCTTTTTTATAACCAAAGAAACGAGCTCTTTGTTGTATAGTGTCAGCATTTCCAACACCCATACTTCTTGGCATATATGTTATGGTCAAACCTTCAACTGTAAAGCCTCTATCCATTGCTTGTCCACCTACTAGAATAAAAGAATAGTTGCTTTTCCAATCAACTGAACTACCAGCTCTTGAATTTAGTTGCTCAACAGCAGTATTACTGATATTATGGCCTAAAGTCTCTAATAGGACTTCAAAAGGTTGTATTTCGGGTGCAGTGGCTTTTAAATCTTTATATGATTCCTTAAATTCTGAAATGATTTGCAGTTTGGTTTCATCACTATCATCTCGTTCCAATAAAACCTTTTCCCAAAGACTTTTAATATGTGTTACCCAATCATAGTAAATATCGTGTTCTTCAACCAATCTTGAGGGATGAACCATCATTGAACGATTTTTTGGATTTCCTTTTTTATTGCCAAGTAAATAGCCAGATGTTACACTCAAAAAGAAAATACGCATTGCTTCTTGCAATGTTTCAGGTGCTTCTTGAAATGTGTTATCATCACTATAAATCTCGGAGTAAGGAATGTCTCTTATAATAAAATGATTTTCTAGGCAAAACGCTCGACCACCAGTATATTTATATCCTGGTGTTAAAAGTTGAATAAAATTTGGCGAGAGGTTGTCTAAAATATGAATGAATAACGGAGCTTGCGGAGTAGCTGTATATTGTATAAGTGTGTGATGTGGTAGTATGTTTTTTAAATCTCTAATTCTACTATAAATAGTACTCATTTCTTGTTCAGTATGAACGCCTGTTTCTTTGGCTCTTTTTGCATTAGAACTTGCTTTGGTATTCATACTTGCTTGGTCTCCTTCATCATCAATTATTAAAGTAGGAACGTTTGATAAATCAAGTTTTTTGAGAACTGCAAGCAAATTTTTTAAATGACTTGTGTTTTTCATTACTGTTATGAGTAATGTTTTTTTGAAGTCATCAGGAGTATTTGGCTTTTTCCAATTTTGAAGTTCTCTTTGAATAGTGTTTTTATCTTGTGGATTTTTAATTGGGTCTTTAGGATTGTTAAGCATTACCCATTTTCTATGAAACCCTTGATTTATATCTAAATCGTTTTGTAACCTATTGAAAGATTGATTTACAAGATTCGTTGAAATACCTGCAAGCACTATTACTATTTGATAATTATTGTCTCTTGCTAATGCTGTAAGTGTTGTAAACGAGAGTGTTTTACCACTTTGAACATATCCAAAAACTAAGCCAGTATCGTTATTTGTTTCTTCGTTAGGATTGCCACATAATTTCATTATGTGATAAGTTTCTTCTTTAACTTTGTCTTTTGCATCTGTATCATCACCAAAAATCTTGTTCAATAATTTTTCAGATTCTTCACCATATTCGGGAATCCAATTGTCGTCATTTGATGAGCTAGACATTATATTAATATTTTCAGTTTTTGACATATGCTATAATTTTGAAAGTGAACCAAGTAAAAGGTCATTAATATTATTTCTCAATTCAGTTACTGGAGCTCCCGATTTTTTTACGAGTATTTCGGACAGTCCTAATGCAACTACCAAACGCAAAACAGGCTCAATTACTTTGTGGTCATCACCAGCAAACTCAATCATAAATGGATGAATAAGAGATAACCGAACACCTATATTTTTATAATTGGAGTCTTTTTCAGGGATTAAATGGTCGCCAACTTGAATTAGTTCATCAATTGTCTCGTCATAAGACAACTCAATATGAACCATATAATCAATATTTGAAATATTTAGTGGAAATTTCTTGTGATAAGATTTTTCAACCTCCTTTAATTGAGGTTCCTCAACAATATTTGTAGTTGGTTTTGCAACAACAGCCTCAACATCTTTTGCAATTCCATCTTGAATTCTATTTGTTGTACTATCAACTACTTTTTTTGATACTGTTTCTAGGTTTTTTTTACTTTCACGAACTCTTAACTTATCAGCCTGTTTCAAGATAGGAAGCGAATTTTCGCTTTGAAGTTCTTCTTTTAGCAATTCTAAAAAGGCATCCATATTATCGTCCCATTGGAAACCGTCTTTCGTGTGACTTACACTAAAGCCCTCTAAGTGTAGTTCTCCAAAAAGTCGTTTATATCTATGGCTACCTAATGAGCCAGATAATGCTGGTGGTCTAAAACCTTCATCATTATCTGCACTACCTTCAATTACTCTTCCTCTTCTGAATAGAGCAAATCCACTATCTCTTACAGACATTGTTTCCATAATGGCAATAAATCCTTTGGCTCTTAACTTGTTTCCATTATGGTTATTCCCAAAATCAAAATCAACTTCTTGTTTCCACTTTACATTTTCTGCATTGGGAGTTTCAAAATATGCAGTATCTAAAATCTTTGGTGTTTTGTAGCTTAGTTTTTCGCCATTTATGTATAAATCTAAAATTCCTTTTCTAAAAAAATCTCGATAAATACTTGCTAAGTGTCTTTTTACTTTGCCAAGTCCCCTGCGAATAGGCATTTTTTCTTCAATACCAAATAGGGTAATTAACGTATAGTGAGAGTTTGGTTTTGCTTCTTTAGTTTCAATTTGCAATTCTTGTATTTTGTCTTCTACAATTTTTGAAATGTCAAAAGACACCTTACGTTCAACATTTTCGTAAATGGCAGTTGTTTTTGCTTGCCATCTATTAGAAAACCAACAAGCTGCTGATTTCATTCCCATTCCAAATTCGGATAAACGAGTATTGTCTGGTGGTAATTCTGCTGTTCTAAACGCTCTTTGGTAATCATCAGTATGAATGCCAGCTGCATTATCCTTAATAGTTATTTTCTTGTTATTTGTATCAAATTCTATATCTACTCTTAATTTGAAATCTTCCCCTTCAATTTTTCTTAGCTCAATTTCATTTTTTAAGTAGCTGTCTATTGCGTTATCAACAAATTCAGCTAAAGCATAGTAAGGCTTATAATTAAGGTGTTTTAAAACTGAAAGAATTGTAACACCTGGGCGGATGTTTACATTATTCAATTCTTTCATAATCTAGCTCACTTGTTTTGTTAGAGTTTATTTTATGTCCGTTCATTACTTTTGATTTCCCATTGAGTTTAATGGTCTTTGGCTTTTTCTCAATTAGTTTTTCTGCAATTAATCTCACGATAGTTCCGTTTACTGCATTCCCCAATGCGGAAAAGCAAGTACCAATATTTTCTGGTAAATCAATACCATTCAAAGATTGAATACGAGCTCCTTCTGATGGTGTGATGTATCTTTTTTCCCAACTGATTATTGGGATTTGGGTACTAACTGTTACTAAGGATGGAAAAAAATCTGTTTTTTTAATTCTAACACCAGAACCTCTAAATTGAATTATGTATTTATATAAATCTCGCTCACCACCTTGCACGTTCCATTCAAGTTTTTGCCAACTAGCGATTTTTAGATTTTCAATTTTATTAACGATTGGTTCTAAAACATCTTTGTACTTCTCATAGAAAGCTCTGTTCTTTCTTATGTAATTTTTCTTCCAAGAAGGAAACTCATTTTCTTCTGTTTGAGCGTAACTAGGTAGATTTTTAAATTTTTCTGGTCTAGATATCCCTTTAAGTTCAGTACCAAAATTACCTTTTGTTTTGCCTAAGGCTATTGAAGAAGAAGCATAAGGTGTTTTTTCCTCAAACGGATATGTAGCTCCAAATTCCATACTCCATATTGGAAAGCCTGGTAATTTATGTTTTAGAGGAATTTTTGAAATGAATTCTTGCCAAATATCAATTACTTCAATTTTTTCTTCTTCTAATTTTCTTGCATTAACAGGTTTTTCATCAAGAAATTCGAAAATACTGGTTGTTTTATTGGTCGTTTCAAGCCATTCAAAATGGTCTAAACCATCACTAGACCCAATAATAAAAAGTCTTTCTCTATGCTGTGGAATTCCAAAATTATGTGGAGAATATATTTTCTTGTCAATTTTGTAACCTAGTTTGTTTTCAAGTTGTTCTTTTATATAAAACCAAGTATTCTCGTTGTCGTGACTTATGAGGTTTCTTACATTTTCAAGAATGAAGTATTTTGGTTTATGAAATTCTAAAATATCCACGATTTTATCAAAAAGAGAGCCATTTCTTTCGTCTTGCAATCCGTCTTGTTTTCCAGCTTTGGAAAAAGGCTGGCAAGGAAACCCAGCACATAAAATGTCAAAAGAAGGAATTTCAGAAACTTCTATTTTAGTTATGTCTCTATTTACTTCAATCTCAAAATTTTTCTCGTAAAGTTCGGCAAGGTTTACTCTTTTTTCACTTGCAAAGACACATTCGTGTCCGAGTTTTTCAAGAGCAATATGAAATCCGCCAATTCCAGCGAATAAATCTATAAATTTTAAATTTTTTTCAGTCATTGTTATAATCACTCTCAGTTAATAAATCCCTTGCATCAACATTGAGTAGCTCTGCGATTTTGTATAGCACTTCTATTCTTGGTTGGTGTCTATTTTGCGAATAAGCATTTACCATATTGTAACTTTTTCCGAGTTTTTCAGCTAACCAAGTTTGCTTAATTCCTTTCTGTTCCAACACTTCCTTAATTCGGTTCATTTCAGACATTGTTTAAGTCCACTAAAATAGTTAAGTTATTTTGATTATCTCAAAAACTGGTGTAAAAAATGTAAATATTATGATTGGGTGGCGGTGGGGAAGGGCAAGCTCTTTTTATTTTGTGAGGCACGAGCAAAATGAAATGTGCTTGACTGTGCGGTTGGCTTTTTTGTATTATACTGAAATAGGTTGACCTTTTTTCGGTTGTTTTTTTTGATTAATCAATTTCTATTTTTAAATCTTAAGTTCAGCTAAATTTACATTATTTTTTCGATAGGATTTATATTTGATATTTGG
>NZ_BKCF01000010.1 GCF_009014635.1 Patiriisocius marinistellae
AAATATCAAATATAAATCCTATCGAAAAAATAATGTAAATTTAGCTGAACTTAAGATTTAAAAATAGAAATTGATTAATCAAAAAAAACAACCGAAAAAAGGTCAACCTATTTCAGTATAATACAAACAAACAACATTCTTTACTTAATAATTTTGTGCTTTTTGATGATAGGTTGTGATAATCTGTCAAAAAAAGAAGAAAATGCTCAAAACTATATGACGCAAATCGCACAGAACACGAACAGAATGATGAAACTTCCAGCTAAAGTTGATGAATACACTTTCGCAGAAAAGGTAAAATTTGATAAAGAAACTAATACAATTATTTATACTTACATAATTGACAAAAATGACTATGGCACTTCAAACGACTTTAATAATTCTTTCAAACAAATAGAAAATGAACAAATTACAAGAGCAAAAGCAAATCAAGGAAATGACATTAATTACCAAACTTTAGGAGTAACAATAAAATCTGTTTACAAAAACAAAGAAAACGATATTTTGTACAGCTTTGATATAAGACCAAAAGACTACATTCAAAGTAAAATGCCAAATTCAAAGAACGAAATTAAGGAAAAGACAAAAAATGGATTTTCAGAAGAATCGTTCAAATTAGATTTTAATAACGGATTGAGCTATAAATTCGGAGACGTATTCAATAAAGACAAAAAACTGATTTTTTCTACAATATCCTCTTCCCAAACGACAATCTTGAATTTAACCACGGAAATTGGAAATCCCTTTGGAGAAATTATTGAGAAAAGTCAAATTGTAGTGGAATTAGTTTTAAAATATAAAGCAGGAACAATTACGTTTAAATCAAAAGATTATCGTGATTATCTCACAGAAACGGACAAATTGAGCGATTACGATGTGTCCTCTTTTTTTAAAAATAATACAAATACTAACTTGGAGGAACTACAACGTTATGCTAATTATCTCGATTTAACCAGAGAAAATTGGAAAAGAACAGACAAAGACGATAAAGAAGATGTTCAACTACTTGAAAGTGAGAATAAATATATTACAGAAAAAAGATACAAATACTCTGAAAAGGATTTGACAAGGCTAAAAGGTTTAATGGAAGAATTTGAAAATTATTTTGACAATAGTAATAATTACAATTATTTCACCAATATCACAGAGAATAAATTTTCGCCAAATTTGATAAATACAAAATCCAACTTTTGTTTAAGGCTTTTTAATGATTTTGAGCAAGTTGAAGATACCAACAACATTGATTACATCCCAACAATAGATAAATTCAAAGTACAAAATGCAGAGGCAAGAATATATTTGACAGCAACAAATACCAACGGATTTGAATTTAATGATTTGGTAAAAACAATAAATATTACGGACAAATGGAATAACAATTTTGTAAAATATAGCCTTTTAGAAAATTAGAGCGGTTAAAATACGTTTGCTAACAACGTATATAGCTCATAGCTAGGCAGTTGCCTAATCAAAGTTAAGACATATTTGCAAGTCCGCCAAATTTTTTAATTTGGCTTATTGAAAAGAAAAGATAATAAGAAAATTAAAAAATTCGGCTCGTGCTTAACCGAATAGTTGTCGCTAATTTGCACGCTACGAGCCATATACAAGACCGTTGGGCACAATACGAAAAAATCACGATATTGCAATAAAAAGAACAGAAAACAAATGACCAATAATAAACCTGGATTATTCGGAATTAATCACTCAAATAGAGATTTTACAAATAAAAATACTTGGGGCAAAAACCAATTTAATTCTTCCTTTCCAGCAGCACTTTCAGCTTATCTCTACGAACGTAATTTTGACAACGTTTACTTAACTTTAGACAAAGATTTAAAGGTAGTCCATAACAAAATATCAACTTTGGACTTTTTCGGACTTGACCCAAATTCAGATGATTTATTTTACTCTTTTGAATCTGCTTTTACGCCATACGAACAATTATTAGTTGGACATCTTCCTAGAGTTGACCTCGTAACCCAAAGTAGAAGTAGCGGACAAGCATTAAAACCTATAGAAATAAAACTTACAGCTTTACCAGATAATACAACTTGTTCTTTAACAGAAGATAACTATGGAACTGAAATTGTAGTTAGACCTGACACCATTGTATATCTTGCTTGTAGTATAGTTAATAATTTTAAAGATAGGCTCGATGAATTAAAATCTCATTTTCCTAAAGACTTTGAAAAAATAGAAGATTGGACTGAAGGAACTTCCGTTTGGCCTTATCTTCCTCAAATGCTTCAAATTATAGATGAAATTACCTTATCAATTCTCGACAAGCAAGAGCCAATATTAATGCAACCTATTTGGAAAACGCTAGGCAAATCACCTGCCCTTTCGGAAAATTGCCTTGATGTATTTGTATGGTCAAACTTTGCATTTACGCAATTGTTTTTAGATGTTGCACGCGGAGAATTATCATCGCGAAATAGAATAACAAGACAAATAAGAACTATCATTTGGCTTTTCAAAATGATTTATGATTTTTCAAATAATGGACAATTTAACCACGCAAAAATTATTGATTCATTATCTTACAATACGAAAAACGATAAAGCTTTTGCTGTTAGTGGATTGGTTACTTTTCAATATATGCGATGTGAGGAATTAACCAAACCAAGAATAACAAAAGATGAAATAAAAAACATTATATTAGGTGGTGGTCAAAACTTATTAAGTCCAGAGAGAAGATTTGACGCAATAATATTTAATTCACCCGAAATTTTTGAGTAATGGAAAAAGACAAAATTAGAACAGTAGATTTATTTTCAGGATGTGGAGGAATGTCTTTAGGTTTTCAAAATGCAGGATTTGATATAGTTGCTGCTTTCGATAATTGGAAACCAGCAGTTGAAGTATATAAGGAGAATTTCGACCATCCTATTTACGATTTTGATTTGAGTACCGATGAAAGCAAAGAGTTTATAAACGAACTTAAACCTAACTTGATAATTGGAGGTCCACCTTGTCAAGATTTTTCGAGCGCAGGAAAAAGAGATGATACATTAGGAAGAGCTGATTTGACAATATCATATGCCAAAATTATAAGTTCTGTTAAACCAGAGTATTTTATAATGGAAAATGTCGAGCGAATTAAAAAAAGTAGAATTTTAAAAGAGGCAATTGATATTTTGAGAGATTCTGGCTATGGCATTACAATGACTGTATTAAATGCAAGTTTATGTGGAGTTCCACAAGCTCGAAAAAGATTTTTTATGATTGGTCGTCTTAAAGAAAAAGATGATTTTTTGATGCCTTATATAAATGAAAATTTATCTGAAAAACCGATGACAGTTTTTGACTATCTTGGAAATTCACTTGGAGTTGAAAATTATTACAGACATCCAAGAAGTTACAAAAGACGTGGCGTTTTCAGCATTCACGAACCAAGTCCTACTGTTCGTGGAGTTAACAGACCAATTCCAGCAGGTTATCCAAGACATTCGGGAGACCCAGTTGATGTATCGGAAAATGTAAGGTCGTTGACTACTAAAGAAAGGAGTTATATTCAAACATTTCCTAAATCTTTTAAATTTAACGGAACTAAAACAAATTTAGAGCAAATTATTGGTAACGCAGTTCCAGTAAAATTGGGAGAATACCTTGCAAATTGCTTAACTGAATATATAGCAGATAAAAAGCTTAAAAAATATAAAAACTACGGACAAGTTAGAATGGCATTAGAACCCGAAAGCACTGTGCCCAACAACGTATATAGCTCATAGCTAAATAGTTGCACAATCACAAGTTAAGGTCTATTTGCGAAATACGCCACATTTTTTAATTTAACTTTTTGAAATTTTAAGGTAAAAAGAAAATTAAAAAATGTGGCTCGTGCTTAACCGAATGGCAACTGCTATTTTACACGCTACGAGCCATATACAAGAACGTTATGTGGCATTTGAAAAAAAATCGTGAATGAAAGAATATTTCTGCATAGAATTAAAATTTAAGGACAAAAAGATTTCATCCAAAACATTCCACGCTCATTTATTTGTTACTGACGAAATAATGTATTTTCAAATAATAGATAATGAAGCTGGTTCTCAAATTGACAGGAATTTTATGATATCAAAAGGTTCTCACGGACTTTTTGAAGATAATTTTGAAATTACTGGTACAGAGGTTGCGCTTTTTTTAGACAAAAGTAGAATATACAGAACACAATCATTTCAGAGCGATGTCCAAAATACTTACTTCACTATTTATGTAAGTAAAATAGCTTTAGTGTTTCCGAATAAACACAAAG
This sequence comes from Patiriisocius marinistellae, assembly GCF_009014635.1. GTDB lineage: Bacteria > Bacteroidota > Bacteroidia > Flavobacteriales > Flavobacteriaceae > Patiriisocius > Patiriisocius marinistellae. Next base: position 4,259 of record NZ_BKCF01000010.1, read on the forward strand.
AATTTGTAAATGAAGGAAAGGCATTTTTGAATAAAAATGGATTAAAAACAGTTAATTCATTTTACTCTTTTTTCACCAATTTCAAAGACAAAAATGATTTTTCAATTTCTCGAATGAATGGAATGAAAGACTTCTATGATGCGAAACAAATATCTTTTAGACCAGAATTGGAATTTACAAATAATGAAAAACGAGGAAGCGAACAATTTACAGTAAAAAAAATTCCGACCATAAACTATAAGTTTGCAGATTTAGATTTTAAACAGTCTAAAAGGTCTCTGGAGATAATATGTAGTTTTTTATCTTTCTGTTTTGGAATTAGAATCATATTTGAAAAGTTAACTTACAGAACAGAAGAACAGATTTTTATTTATCGAGACACTTCGCCAAATAATAAAACATTTGTTTCCGATTTTTCGACAGTTTTTTATCATTTGGAAAAAAACTGCCGAATTGAGAAAATATTAAAAACAGATTGGTACGCTAATTATCTCACAAAAGAAAAGCAATTCGATAAAGCAATAGATAATTATTTACATTCAAGAGAAGTAGATTTAACTGCTTCATTTTTATTGCTTTTTAATATAATCGAGATTTTCAATATTAAACAAGAAATTGAAAGATTTATATTTAAAGAATCCAAAGAAGACAACTTTAGAAAGGCATTTGAGTTAATTTCATCATCTTTAGAGCAAAATGCAGATAAAGATTTATTAAAAGATAAATGGAATGGTCTTATTAATAAAATCGAGATAAAACCTTTAAAAAGTCCTTTAGAGGAGACTTTGAAATTAAATAGTATAAATCCATTAGATTTTGGATATTCATTTAATAAGTTAAAGAAAACACGAGATAAATTAACACACGGAAGTGTCAATTCCATCAACGAAAAAGATTTGAAATCTCAAATTTTCTGTTTAAGAAAAATAACATTACGTTTGATATTGGCGAATTTAGGTTTGAAAAATGATTTAAAAAACGCCACATAACACCGTATATAATTTATTGCTAGTTCTAGCTTACTTACGAAAATCCTCGCGGATTTTCTATTCGGTTTTTATTTGCTAACTTTAGTGCTTAAACAACGCAACAAACCATATACAAACACGTTGTGTGTAATGTAAAAATCGTGCTGAAATTGAACATTTGAACTAAAAAAGCCAACGCGCAAACAGCACATTTATTTTTTTTCCAACGCGAAATGCCACCGCGAAAAAAATAAAAGAGCTGTTTCTTGCCAACGCTGAAAATAATGTTAAATTGAAAACTAAAAATAAGTAAATTAAAATATGGCGCATAGTAATCTCGTAAATGCAAAAAAGGCTAAAAATGATGAGTTTTACACTCAATATATTGATATTGAAAAAGAAATTTCTGCTTATTTAGAATATGACTCTAACGTCTTTAAAGGAAAAACAGTACTATTACCTTGCGATGACCCAGAATGGAGTAATTTCACTAAATATTTTGCGCAAAATTTTGAAAGATTAGGAATTAAAAAACTAATTAGTACAAGCTATGCAATAAATAGTAAACTCTATAAAGGTAGCTACCAAATTACAATTTTTGAAAAAAACGCACCTCAATTTGACAAAAGCAAAGCCAGTAATAACGGAAAGATTTTTACATTAACTCACGACAAAAGTGGTGATGGTAAAATAGATGTGGACGATTTAGAATGGGATTATTTAGAAGGCGATGGTGATTTTAGAAGTGATGAAGTTGAAAAGCTTCGTGATGAGGCTGATATTATAATTACAAATCCACCTTTCTCTCTTTTCCGTGATTTTTTAGCTTGGATAGTTGAAGCAGAAAAACAATTTATAATTATTGGCAATATGAATGCTATTAAATATAAAGAAGTATTCCCGATAATTAGAGACAAAAAAATGTGGTTAGGCGCGGGAAAAAACGATGGTCGGAATGTTTGGTATCAACTTCCCGATGAATTTGAAAACTTTCATAAAGAAGAAAATGGTAAAAAATACGCTTTTGTAGCTGGTACTATTTGGTTTACAAATGTTGACCACGGTAAAAGACATAGACCTTTACCATTAATGACTGAAGCGGATGTAATAAAATTTAGTACAAAAGAACCTTTTGTCAAATATGACAATTTTGATGCAATAGATGTCTCTCGAGTTAAAAATATACCAAGTGACTATAATGATGTAATGGGAGTTCCTATCAGTTTTTTAAGTAAACATTCGCCTGAACAATTTGAAATAATAGGTTTATCAATGAAAGATGGATTTGGATTAGAAAGTCATAAATTTTATGATAATTACAAAGAAATTAGACAAGATGGCTCATATACAGGTTCTTCTGGAAAAAAAACAAATGGTAATCCTATGATTGCAGGCAAACCAAAAAAAGGTAATTACTATATTGATGAAAAAGGTAATTGTGCTTATTCATTATACGATAGACTCTTCATAATTCCCTCAAAAGTAAAAAAACAATAAAAAACAAATGATAACAACCTTAAAAACTAATATTACAGTAAAAGATATTTGTGATGGTTTCCTATATAACGAACTTGAAGGTAAAGGTTTATTCGGTCTTTCAGGAAAACTTACAATTCAACCAGAATATCAAAGAAACTATATATATGCTGATGGCAAAAGAGATGTTGCTGTAATTAATTCATTATTAAAAGGGTATCCATTAGGTTTAATTTATTTTAATAAAGTCGCAGATAACAATTTTGAAGTACTCGATGGTCAACAAAGAATTACAAGCTTTGGTAGGTATGTTACTAATAAATTTGCAATTACAGACGAAAATGGGATGCCTCAATATTTTGACGGTATTGCAAAAGACAAGCAAAAAATAATTTTAGAAACGCCAATGCTAATTTATGTTTGCGAAGGTGAAGAAAGCGAGATTAAAGAATGGTTTCGTACCATTAATATAGCTGGAGTTCCATTAAATGAACAAGAAGTAAATAACGCTGTTTTTTCAGGACCTTTTGTTACTTTGGCAAAAGAAGAGTTCAGTAATAGTCAAAACGCCAATATTCAAAAATGGAGTGCTTACGTTCGTGGAAGTGCAAATAGACAAGATTTTATGGAACGTGCTTTAGATTGGGTAAGTAAAGGAAATATTGTCGATTATATGAGTAAACACAGATATGACACAAATATAAGTGAACTTAAAAATTATTTTAATAGTGTAATTGATTGGGCTTCAAGTGTATTTGAAGACGTGGAAAGTGAAATGTGTGGTTTAGATTGGGGAAGACTTTATGAAACTTATCATAAACAACCATACAATCAAAAAAAGGTAACTGAACAAGTTAAGTTACTTTATGGCGACCCATATTTGAAGAAAAGAAAGGGCATTTTTGAATATATTCTTGGCGGTTCAGAAGACACAAAATTGTTAGAAATTCGAGTTTTTGATGAAGCTGACAAAAAATCTGTTTATAGTAAACAAACTAAAAAAGCAAAAGAGAAAGAAATTTCAAATTGTCCACTTTGTGCTTTAGGAAATAACGCGAATAAGAACAGAATTTATTCTCTGAAAGAAATGGATGCTGACCACGTTACGGCTTGGAGTAAAGGAGGAAAAACAGACATAAAGAATTGCGAAATGTTATGTAAAACTCATAATCGAGCAAAAGGAAATAAATAAAACTATGAACTGAATAATGCCAACGCTCAAAGCCATACACATTTGCAATTCGCTTCAGCCGACCCACAAGCCCAAAATTGCAAAAGAGTATGTCTTACCAACGCACAATCAGAACTAAATAACAAACATCGGAAAACCAAGCACAACGTGAAAAACACTACACACAACAACGTGTATAAAACATAGCTATTATAGGCTTTCCGAGAGGTTTTTGTATATTTACAAAGTACGCCAAATTTTTTATTTGGTTATATTTAGAAAAGAAAATTAAACATAAAAATAAAAAATTCGGCTCGTGTTAAATCCGAAAAGTTAGTGTCTTTTTATACGCTACGTTTCATACACAAGACCGTTGCCACACATACAAGAAAAAAATGGAATTAGGACAAAAATGCAAAATCAATTTCGACGATAGAGAATATAAAGTAATTGATAATAGAATAAAGAAAACGGACAAAAGTACGACCGAAAAAGAACATATCATTATCGAACATTTTGTTGATTTAGAAGAAATTAACAATCCAGAAAATAGGAAAATGAATGTGTCAACAACCAAGGTTTATCCAATTTAAAATATGACTTTTTCATTTAGCGACTTAATAGATTTTAGTAAAGTGCCAATAAAGATATTTTGGTTATTTGGTATTGTTAGTGGAATTCTTCTTTTTGCACCTGCACAATTTCTTGAACAACTAAAATTAACAGAATTTGAAAGTAATTATGGAATGTATTTCGGCATCATCTTTATCGTTTGTGTCGCATTCATAATTCTGTCTCTTATCTATTTCATATTCAAAAAAATAAACAGCTACTTCTTTAGAAAAAAACTAACAAAGCAACTTAAAGAAAAGCTTAAAAAATTAGACCCATCGGAACAATCCGTTTTACGAGAATTTATGATTACCCAACGGACGACAATTTCAATGCCAATGGATCATCCTGTAGTTTCAGGCTTACTCGATAAATATATTCTAATACGGAAATCAAATATCGGAACGGGAATGTATTTTCCAATGGCAATTTCAAAACCAGCCGAAAAACATCTGACTGAATTTGATTTGGGACTTCGAGCAAATATGACTGAAGAACAAATGTTAAGTGTTGGAAGAAATAGACCTGAATGGACATCTGATTATATTTATGAAATGTCCAATAAGTGAAGAAAGTACGTGTGGCAACAACGTATATAAAACATAGTGCGAGGCGTTGCTAACACGAAGGTTCGGGCATTTTTGCAAGGTCGCCAAATTTTTAAATTTGGCTAATTGAGAAAAGAAAGATAATTAGAAAAATTTAAAAATTCGGCTTGTGCCTATCCGAAACGAAACTGCTTATTTTCTGCACTACGTTTCATATACAAGACCGTTGTGGCACATTTAAAAAAAAATCGAGATTTGATTAAAATATTTCAGAAATCATTAAAAAAAGAGATTGCCGAATTGAGCAATGACATTCTGAATACTGTTTGGTCGAATAGAATTGAACAATCAAATTTTGAAAGTCTCGGAATTAAAAATGGAAAACAAATCATTGCGGAATATTTAGAAAATCGAGAATACGGAATTGCTTATGAACATCTTGCATACCTAATAACTGAATGCGAAATGGAATTGAGTGTTGAGCAGAAAAACCGAATGGATAAAATTGCGTATAAAATGAATGTGAAACCGATTAGGTTGCTAACTAATGAAAAAGGTACTGACTTTCTATTTGGTTGCAGAAATCTCTATTTGGCATCAATTCATCCTTTTGACTTTGATAAAAGAAATCTGAATGAATACAAACAAATAGTTGAATTAGGGAAAGAGCTTTTGGCCCAAAAAGGAATTCAAAATTTTTTAGGATATTTAATGGAATCTCAATATCGAGTATCTGTTTGGGCTTCAATGATTGCAATAGAATACGGAAAACCAAAACAGGATGAAATTCTGAATTTGAGCGGAACGAAAACAATAATTAATTCGTGCTTGGAATGTATAATTCAAGACGAAATTGAACCATTATCAGCGGAAATGATAGCCAATAAAGAAAACTGGGTGCATAAAAACGTGCCACAACAACGTATAAAAATAATAGGGCAATGAGTGCTTAACCCAATGGTAAAGGCACTTTTGCAAGGTCGCCAAATTTTTAAATTTGGCTTATTGAACAAAAAAGATAATAAGAAAAATTTAAAAATTCGGCTTGTGTCCAACCGAATGGTTTGCGCTCTTTTTCAGCCCTACTATTCTTATACACAACCGTTGTGCTTCATACTAAAAAAACATTGTGATTAAAATTAAAGTACTTGATATCGACGAAGGCGATGACTTAATTCACTATCATATTTTTGTGGATAACGGAATTTGTTCTGTAGGAATTGAGGTTTATGAATATGATGATGCGTTTCAAAAGTTTGCAGAAGAGTTAATTACTTTTCCAAAAAACGTAAATGACGAAGTGAAATTTGAAATCGGAGAAAAGGATAAAAAATGGGCGTTTTATTTTATGATAAAAGTATATTGCTATTTGAGGAATGGACAATCAGCTCTCAAAATTGATGCGTGGAATAATGGCGATGAGGAAACTGAATACAACGCAAGCTTTACTTTGAAAGCTGAACCTGCATCGTTAAACCGATTAGGAAATTCCTTAAAAAACTGGAATCCTAAAAGTTATCAAGAGTTCGAATGGAAAGAGTTCGCGTGAAAGTACGAAAGCACAACAACGTATAAAAATAATAGGGCAATTAGTTGTTTAACAAAAGGTTAGCGCTCATTTGCAAAGTCGCCAAATTTTTAAATTTGGCTTATTGATAAAAAAGATAATAAGAAAAATTTAAAAATTCGGCTTGTGTTCATCCGAATGGTTTGCGCTCTTTTTCCGCCCTACTATTCTTATACACAACCGTTGTGGGTAATGCAAAAAAAACCGTATGGAAAATATACTAGAATTAAAAACTATAGGTGAACTTCAAGAATATGATTTCTTTATACCTTCTTATCAAAGAGGATATAGATGGAGTTCCAAAGAGGTTGTTGAATTACTTAACGACATTTCAAATTTCACGCCAAGACTCATAAATGAGAGTTCTGATGAAAAAACTTGGTATTGTCTTCAGCCAATTGTAGTAAAAAAAATCGATGACAATAAATTTGAAGTAATTGACGGACAACAAAGACTCACTACAATTTACCTAATCTTATATTATTTAAATCAGGATTTTGTAGAAAAAAGAAGAGATAAACTATTTGAATTAGATTACGAAACTAGAACAGATTCCAAAACCTTTTTAAATCAATTAGAAGAAGATGTTGATAATAAATCAAACGTTGACTTTTTTTACATAACAAACGCTTACAAGACCATTTCTAATTGGTTTGAAGAAAAAGGAAATAATTTTGACACGGGAAATTTTCGTTCAAAATTTAAATTTAATTCTAAAGTAATTTGGTATTTAAGTAATGAAAATGATTCAATTTCAATTTTTACAAGAATTAACATTGGTAAAATTCCGCTAACGAACTCCGAGTTAATTAAAGCGCTATTTCTAAATAGTTCGAATTTTCAAAATCAAGAAAGTAAATTAAGATTAAGGCAATTAGAGATAGCTACAGAATGGGATAATATTGAAAACTCTTTACAAAACGATAAATTTTGGTTCTTCTTAAATCAAAACTCTGTTTCAACTAACCGAATAGAATTTATTTTCAACCTAATAAACGAGGAGCCAGACCCAAATGATAATTATGATACTTTTCGATATTTCAGCAGGAAATTTTCAAAAGGAAGCAATGAAGAATTAACTAAAAATTGGAAAGAGGTAAAAAGATATTTCCAAAGATTTAGCGAGTGGTTCAATGAACGTGAATTATATCATAAAATAGGATTTTTAATTAGCACTGAATCAACAAGTATTAAAGAACTTTACAAAACATCTGATAACATTAGTAAATCTGAATTTAAAGGGTATCTAGATAGTCTTATTAAAAATGAGTTGAAAAATATAGATATAAATGAACTGCAATATTCAGATGGAAAAGATGTAAGAAAGGTACTCCTTTTGTATAACATTTTAACAATGTTGGCTAGTTCAAAAGATAATTCATATTTCCCTTTTGACTTATATAAAAATGAAAAATGGGATTTAGAGCATATAACTTCTGTAAAAGATAAAATACCTGACAAAAACAAAAAGCAATGGATTGAAGATGCAGTTGTCTTTATTGGTAATGAAACAAAAGAAGAAAAAGCATTAAGAAAAAAAATAAATGAATGGAAAGAAGAAGACGAGGATGGCTTTAAAATTTTGTTCGATCAAATAGTCACTTATTTCAACGCGGAATTAAGAGAAGATGATGATATAAATGATTTATCAAATCTTACTTTATTAGATTCTGGGACCAATAGAAGTTATAAAAATGCAGTATTTCCTTTTAAGCGAAAAACTATTATAAATCGTGATAAACAAGGAATTTTCATTCCTATATGCACAAAAAATGTTTTTTTAAAATATTTCAGTGAGTATCCTCCAAAAATTTCTTTTTGGTCTCAAGAAGACCGAGAAAATTATGAAAATGATTTACATAATGTTCTAAATTCTTATCTAGCATAAACATAATGGAAAACGAAAAGTACAAAGGCAAAATTTATAGTTTTTATGAATTACTAATATCTAATAATATTGAGATTCCAATCATTCAGCGTGATTATGCCCAAGGCAGAAAAGATAAAAAGAAAATTAGGCAAAATTTCTTGAATGCTCTGTACGAAAGTATTAGCAAAGAAGAAAAAATTATGTTGGATTTTGTATATGGGAGTAATACAGAAGATTCCTTCCAACCTCTCGATGGTCAGCAAAGATTGACAACACTCTTTCTTTTGCATTGGTATGCTGCTTTAAAAGACAACAAGCTATTAGAAGCAGAAAAGACACTAATTAAGTTTACTTATGAAACAAGGATATCCTCAAGAGATTTTTGTAATTCACTTGTAAAAAATAGCATCTCATTATCAAAAGATGTTTCGCCAAGTGAAACTATAATAGATTCTCCTTGGTTTTATTTATCTTGGAAAAATGACCCTACAATCGATGCTATGTTGAGAACAATAGATGATATTCATTTAAAATTTTTTGAAACACCAAATCTTTGGCATAAACTAACATCATCAGAATTTAATCTTATAAGATTTTACCACGTTGAATTAGAAAATATTGGGTTAACAGACGACCTTTACATAAAGATGAATGCTAGAGGGAAACTACTTTCTACTTTTGAAAATTTCAAAGCAGGTTTTGAAAAATTGATTAGAGACGAAAAATGGGAAAATCAATCAGATTTCACAAAAACATTTGCGTTTAAAATAGATACAACTTGGACAGATTTGTTTTGGAAGCATTTTAGAAAAGGTGATACAGTAGACAGCTCATTCGTAAATTTTATTTCAACACTTTTAATGTTACAGACATCTGTAGAAAGAAGCAAGAAAACAGATGAAAGATTAAAAATTATTTCTAAGTTAAAAGATGATGCCAATAACATTTCTCCAAAATTTTTTCAACAGCATAGTTTTAATTATTTAGTTGATTGCTTGAATCTATTAGATGAAAAGTATGAGGAAATAGAGAAGATAAAAATTGACTTTCCTTTGTTTCGACATCAACCAAATCAAGATTTTTTAAAAGAAGTGATATTTGCTCCAGAAATTGATGGTGCATCTTATACTCAAAGAGTTTTCCTTTTTGCTCAATTAGAATACTTTAGAAACGCAGATGAGACTAACACTCAAAAATATCTTGATTGGATAAGAGTAGTAAGAAATATAGTTTCTAGAGGAGATATAGAAAAAAGTGGTAAAAGACCTGATATAGTAAGAAGTCCAGCAACATTTGATGGTGTTATTAATCTAATTTCAGAATTATCCACTGGCTGTTCAGATATTTATGAATATTTATCAAAAATCGACAACTTAAAATCAACCTTTGCAAAGGAACAAATTGATGAAGAAAAATTTAAAGCGAGAATTATTATTAAAAATCCTCAAATTAAGCAATCCATATTTCAATTAGAAGATTCAGACTTGTTGAGAGGTCGTATAGATTTTATTTTTTACTGTTTAAATATCGACAAGACTTTAGATAATATTCACTTGGATTCATTAGAGGAAATTAAATCTGTATTCTTAAGAAATCTTAGTTCAGATTCGTGCTTAACAAATGATTTAAGGCGTGCTCTATTAACAATATCAGTCGATGGGAAGTACGAATTTTATCATTACTGGTGGTCTTTTTGGAATGTTGTTGATAGCGATAAAAGAAGATTGATAGACAAATTCCGTGAAATAGAATATTTGATTCATTCAGAGTTTAGAGAATATTTCAAAAACCTTTTACTGAAACTGAAGAACAAGAATTTAATAGAAATATCACAAGACTTTACTCCTAACGATAGTTTCCCAAATTGGAAACTAAGACTAATTAAGGAAAAAAGGCTACTAAATGAAATAGGTTCGAATTATATAGCAATACCTCCAGACAATAGTTATTGCTACCTATTAAAAAGTAAAAGACCTAGAGACAAAAACGGATGTATTAAAATTGAATAAAGCACTACCCACAACAACGTATATAGCTCATAGCTAGTCAGTTGCTTAAACGAAGTTAAGGCATATTTGCGAGTCCGCCAAATTTTTAAATTTGACGATTTCCAATAAAAAAGATAAATAGTAAAATTTAAAAATCTGGCTTGTGCTCAACCGAAGGGAAACAGCCTATTTGCACGCTACGAGCCATATACAAGACCGTTGCCAATAATGCGAGAGCAAGTTTGTGAAATCGGAATTCTGATAACAAAGATGGAATTTTAAAGCGTGAAAAACAACGCCGAATTGAATAACAAAAACGTGAATTTACTCACTAAAATCGGAATGAATTTCTGTGCGGAATTGACAAATATTGGAAAAAAAGGAAAACGGAACTGAACGAAAAAAAAAGCTGACTTCCACTCTGCCGAAAAAATATTAATCGGAATTTGAGCAAGTTTGTGGAATTGAAAACTGCCGAACTTACTCAAACTCGAAAAACTAAAATTGCGGAATTAAAAATAGCAGAACGAATTAGAAACGAAAAAGGCACTATTGGCAACAAAGTATAAAAATAATTGCTATTTTGAATTTAATTTAAAGGCAGTTGCACGTTTGCTACGTCCGAATTTCCTACGGAAATTCTTCGCAAGCAAACCCGCAACTATTCTTATACAAGACCGTTGCCACACATTTGAGAAATGAGCATTACATTAATTATAATTATTGGCATTTTAATTTTAGCAGGTCTTGCTTTTTGGTCATCTAAAGCGGAAAAAAACGTGGCGGAATTTACAGCAAACGAAAAAATGACACCAAACAATTT
>NZ_BKCF01000011.1 GCF_009014635.1 Patiriisocius marinistellae
CAGAGTTAAAATGAAAACTCATTATTGCCAGAATTACAATAATAATGCTCGAAATAATCAACAACCACTTTTTCATAAATTAACTTTTAAACACGCAAGATTTTTTTTTCAGCATTAAGCACAACGTCTCCGTATATGAAACGTAGCGTGTAAAAAGACGCTATCGTTTCGGATTATACACGAGCCGAATTTTTAAATTTTTCTTTTTATCTTTAATTTTCTAAATATACAAAAATAAAAAATTGGCGGACTTAATAAAGAAGCAAAAACCTCTCGGAAAGCCTATATTAGCTATGTTTTATATACATTGTTGTGCATAGTGCTTTACACGTTCAGCTTGGTTTTCCGATGTTTGTTGTTTAGTTCAGAAGTGAGCGTTGCAGAGACATACTCTTTTACAGTTTTGACAAAGCTTGGATGATGCGACTGTAAATGTGTATGGCTTTTAGCGTTGGCATTTCGGTTATCGATTTTTCAATTTAGTACGGAATTTTTCCGCAATAGTGCTCAATCCCAATTCATTTTCTGTAATCTAACTGCATTTAAAATAGCTAAAAGTGCTACACCAACATCGGCAAAAACTGCTTCCCACATTGTCGCTAATCCACCTGCTCCTAAAATCAATACTATCACTTTCACTCCAAAAGCTAAACCAATATTTTGCCAAACAATTTTTCGAGTAGAACGACCTATTTTTATCGCTCGAACCACTTTTGATGGTTGGTCGGTCTGAATAATTACATCTGCGGTTTCAATCGCAACATCGCTACCCAAACCACCCATCGCAATTCCCACATCACTTGCAGCCAAAACTGGTGCATCGTTTATACCATCTCCAATAAAAGCAATTTTGTTGTCTGGATTTTGTTTTAAAATCTCAACTTCATTCAATTTATCTTCGGGTAATAATCCGCCTTTGGCTTTTTCAATGTTCAATTCGGATGCTACTTTTTGAGTAATGGAATTCTTGTCGCCCGAGAGCATCATAATATTCGCAATTCCTACTTTATGTAGGTTAGTAATTGTTTCTTTTGCATCTTCCTTTAATTCGTCTGCAATAACCACATAACCTGCAAATTTTCCTTCAATTGCTACCAATACAATGGATTCTACAATGTTTTCGGTTTCTTCCGAAACTTGAATGTTGTTTGCGGTCATTAACGCTTTATTTCCGACTAAAACTATTTTTCCATTTACAATGCCCTTCAAACCTTTTCCAGCGATTTCTGAAACTTCAGTTGCATCGAAATCCTCGCCATCTGCTTTGTATTCTAAAATAGCTTTTGCGATTGGATGTGTAGATTGTTCTTCCATCGCCATTAAGTATTTCATAAATTCGGTTTCTGCCAAATCGATTGCTTTAACTTCCTTTATTTTGAAAACGCCTTTTGTAACTGTTCCCGTTTTATCCATCACCAACGTATTGATTTTAGTCATTGCATCGAGAAATGAAGCACCTTTAAATAAAATTCCATTTTTAGAAGCTGCACCCAATCCACCAAAGTAGCCTAACGGAATTGAAATTACCAATGCACAAGGACACGAAATCACAAGAAAAATCAAGGCACGATACAACCAATCTTTAAATACATAATCATCCACAAAAAAGTAGGGTAAAAATGTAACGCCAATTGCCAAGAACACAACGATTGGCGTGTAAATTCTTGCAAATTGTCTAATGAATAATTCTGTTTTTGATTTACGAGCTGTCGCATTTTGAACCATATCCAAAATTCGAGCAATAGAACTGTCTTTAAATTCCTTTGTAGTTTCAATTTCTACAACGCCATCCATATTGATACTGCCCGCAAATACTTTTTCGCCTTTTGCAATCGTATCAGGCTTGCTTTCGCCTGTTAAAGCTGCTGTGTTGAAAGAGCCTTTATCAGAAAGTAATATTCCATCCAACGGTACTTTTTCACCAACACGAACTTGTATTTTTTCGCCAATTTCTACAGTTTCAGGATTAACCGAAAGAAAATCATTATTTCGATATACCAACGCTTCGTTTGGTCTTACGTCGAGCAACGCTTTTATGTTCGATTTTGCCCTATTGACTGCTGCATTTTGAAATAATTCGCCAACTGCATAAAATAACATAACTGCAACACCTTCGGGATATTCGCCAATAATGAATGCGCCAATTGTGGCAATTGACATTAAAAAGAACTCTGTAAAAACATCGCCTTTTGTGATGTTTTTCCAACCTTCTTTTAAAACTGGAAAACCAACTGGTAAGTAGGCAATGCCGTACCAAACAATGCGTACCCAATCTTTAAAAAAGGCAACATCAAAATAATCTAATGCGATGCCAATAATGAGCATCGTAAAACTTATGATTGCTGGAATGTAGGTTTTAAAACTATTTGGTTCACTTCCGTGATTGTGACCATCATCGTGGCTGTGTTCATTTTCTGAATTTCCCTTTAGGTCTTTCAATTCAACTTTCTTCTTTTTTAACATTGTCCTTTATTGTTTAATCCAAATCATTGCTTTTTCTTTTTCAGCCATTTCAAAATATTGTACTTCTGAACTTGTGAAAAAGTCGGTTATTTTGGTTGCCCATTCTTGCCATTTTTTTTCGCCAACAACCGCCATTTTTCCATAATCTGAAATATGTGCGCTGTCTGTTTTTATATCTTCCCAAAATCCTTTTAGGGTGTAGCCATCAAAATCATCCATTTCAAAATAGAAATCGACTTTATCGTTGTTTTCTAAAATATCGTGGATTTTTGAATGGATTTTTTCTACATCGTTTTTTGAAATCTTGCCGCTTAATTTAGCTGAAATAAGATTTTCCTTTTCTGAATTTAGTATCTGTAACATTGTTTTTTTTTAGTTATTAGGTTGACAATATAGTATAAAGATGCGTGCAATGGAAGTGCATTTATTGACCACTACATTTTTCGCAAATGCCTTTTACCACCAAATTTACATCTTCTGCCACAAAACCGTTGGGCACTTTTATCTGTGGGATTTTATGCTCTGTTAGACAAACTGTTTCGTTGCAATTATTGCAATGAAAATGCAAGTGCAAATCGGTTTCAATCTCGCAATTACAACCTTTTTCACAAAGTGCATATTTTGTAATTCCTGTACCATCGTCTATTTGATGTAAGATTCCATTTTCTTCAAATGTCTTAACGGTTCTGTACAAAGTTGTTCTGTCCGCTTTCGCGAAAGCGTTCTCAATATCACTCAAAGCAACCGCAATCTTTTTTTCGGCAAGAAATTTATATACCAATAAGCGCATTGCGGTAACGCGTATATTTTTTTCTCCTAATAGTTGTTCAATATTTTTCATCATTAGTGTGCGTGTTCTGCTTCTCCCTTTTTCATTTCTGCAATAAGGTAGTACGCATTGTTATAGGCAAATTTTGTTTTTGGGTCGATGTTTTCGGAAAAAGTAATCGCTACCCAATCGCCATCTTTTACGCCTAAAATGACTTCGATAGGTTTAAAACTCCAATCGTCATTTTCTTTTTCTGCCGAAAAAACAAAAAACCTGTCGCCTTCTTTTACTATGGCACTTTCGGGCAATGCCATTGTTTTGGTGCTTTCTGTCTGAATTCTACCTTGAATATACATACCAGGGATTAGGTTGCCTTTTTTGTTCTCGATTTCTGCGTGAACGTGTACCGCTTTTGGATTTTCTTCAAAGGTTTTACTTACGGAATATATTTCTGCGCTCAATTCATCATCTTTAATGGACTGAATATTAAAGGTAACTTTTTGACCTTTCTTTACTTTGGACACATCTTTTTCAAAGACCATTAAATCTGCGTGAACGTGATGTGTGTCCACAATTTCAAAGAGTTCGGTTTGTGGTTCAACGTACTGTCCTGTTTTCACTTCCACCTTTTGCACAAAACCTTCAATTGGACTGCGTAATGCCACACGTTGGGCAATTGTACCTTTTGCAACAGATGTGGTGCTAATGTTCAATAACTGTAATTGCGATGCCAAGCCTTTTACCATTGCGGTTGATGCCTCATATTCTGCCTCTGCCTTTTGGAAATTTGCACCTGAACCAACACCTGCATCGTAGAGTTTCTTTTGGCGTTCATAGTTTTTCTTTAAAAAATTACTGTTGCTATACGCATTTAAATAATCGGTTTGCATTTGAATGATGTTGGGATGTGAGAGGTACGCAACCACTTGACCTTTGTTTATTTTATCGCCTTCAATCACTTCAATAGAAACCACATTTGCACCAACAACCGAAGTTATGGCGGCTTCGCTTTGTGGTGGCACTTCTAATGTTCCGTTTGCTTCTACATAGCCGCTCATATTGCGTGATGCAATCGTGTCTATCTTCATTTTTAAGGCATCAAACTGTCTTGCAGATAGCATAATTTCTTCGCTTTCGCTATGCTCTTCTTTAGATTCACTATTAGTTTTCTCGTCGTGTGCGTGTCCATCCTCTTCATTGTGGTTTTCTTTATTGCCACAAGAGGTTGTTGAAAATGACAGTATTAAAACTGCCAGAATGATATATAATGTGTTTTTCATAGTCTTAATTTTTAAAATATTGTAATTCAAATGTGCTCTCTAAATAATTTACCAAAGCTGTTTGCGCTTCAATTTCGCTCTGAATAGCGTCTTTAATAAGTTGTGTGAATGCGGAATAATCAATCTCGCCTTCTTTATAAGCGAACAATGCTCCCGTTTTTTGGTCTTTGATAAGCGGTAGTACTTGTTCTTCATAGAAAAGCCACGATGTTTTCCACTTTAGATAATTTTCTTTCGCTTGTATAAATTTAGCTTCAACTTCTTTTTGTCTGAAAAGAATATTTGTTTCGGCAATTTGTTTGTCAATTTTTGCAGTTCTAATATTTGCTTTTGTTGTACCCGATAAAAAAGGAATTGAAATGCCTGCTTGATAGGTATAGAAACCAGAATTGCCGTTTACTCTTTGTAAACCACTTTGTAGGTTGAACTTGGGCAAATTTTCCGCTTTTGCAGTTTTATAATTTGCTTCTGCTTCATCAACTTGAATTTGCGCGATGTTATATAATGGATGTTCTTTAATATTGAAGTTGTTTACATCAATTTCATTAGTGATATCCAATTCATCTGGAACGCTGTAAAATTCATCGGAAACCAACCAAAGATTTAATTGCTGTAAAGCGATTAGATAGTCGCTTTTTGCTTGCAAGAATTTATTTTGAATTTGTAATGCTTGGTTTTTTGATGCGGAATATTCCAATTTTGAAATGGCTTCAACCTCATAATTTAATTCCACCGCTGTTTCAAAATTGGTGTAGATTGAATCCAATGCACGATATAGATTATAGTTCCTTTTTTTCTGGAAAGCATTTGCCCACGCTTTTTTAACTTCTTTTTCTAAATCGAGTTCTGAAAGCTGAAAAGCTTTTTGTGCCAAAATAATGCGCTGTTCCTGTAATTTACGTTTTGGTGCAATACTGAAAATATCAATATTTGATTGTCCTATGCCAACTGTGGTATAAATTCCTGCTCCATTATTGATTTCTTCTCCACCTGTAAAGATTTGAGTTGTTCCAAAATCGTAAGCAGTACCTTTTAACTGTTGCTGTTTTTCAACTTCCAACTGTCTTTGTTTTAAACTTGGATAGTTTTCCTTTGAAATTCGTACCGCATCATTTATTGAAATAATTGGTAACGAATCATTGACTTGTTGTGCATTTCCTGTTATTGGTAACAAAAATAAAAAGGCTACCATTGCCGTTACTGCTACTACTTTTTTATTAGGTCTAAACGTGAACGATTTATTTTCTACCCATTGATATAAAATTGGTAAAACAAACAGAGTTAAAAGGGTAGAAGTCAACAAACCACCAATAACGACTGTTGCTAAAGGACGTTGTACTTCTGCGCCTGCCGAAGATGAAATTGCCATTGGCAAAAAGCCTAAAACATCTGTAAAGGCAGTTAACATAATAGGTCTTATTCTACGTTTTGTGCCTTCCACAATTCTGTCTTTGAGATTGGTTACGCCTTCATCTTTTAGCTCATTCAGTCCGCTAATCATTACCAATCCGTTTAAAACCGCCACACCAAATAAGACAATAAAACCAACACCTGCCGAAATACTGAAAGGCATATCCCTTAACCATAAAGCAACAACGCCACCAATGGTTGCCATTGGGATTGCGATGTAAATCATTAAAGTTTGCGGAAGTGATTTTAAAGCAAAATAGATTAAAACGAAAATTAGAAGTAATGCAATTGGAACTACGGTTTGTAAGCGATTGCTGGCACGTTCCAGATTTTCAAAAGCACCACCGTAACGAATAAAATAACCAGATGGCAGTTCGAGATTTGCATCTAATTTTTCTTTTATTTCAGTTACCAATGACTTTACATCACGACCTCTCACGTTAATACCTACATAGGTTCTGCGGTTGGTATTGTCCCTACTTATTTGCATTGGTCCCGCTTTGTAGCTGATGTCTGCAATTTCACGAAGCGGAATTTGAGTACTTGACGGTAAGTTGATAAATAAGTTTTGAACGTCTGAAATATCCTTTCGGTTTTCAGCGTCTAAACGTACTACTAAATCAAAACGTTTTTCACCTTCAAAAATCACACCTGCTTTACCACCTGCAAATGCTGACTGAACAATTTGGTTCAAAGTATTTACTTGAAGTCCGTATTGTGCTAATTTACTGCGGTTATACGTAATTGTCATTTGCGGTAAACCTGTTGTAGCTTCGGCTTTCATATCGCCAATACCTTCAGTTCCTGCTATTATTTTGGATATTTCTTCTGCCTTTTGGGAAAGCACATTTATATCTTCGCCGTAAATTTTAATGGCAATATCTTCGCGGACACCTTCGAGCAATTCATTAAAACGCATCTCGATGGGTTGGGTAAATTCATAATTTACGCCGGGAATTATCTCCACTGCTTTTTTCATTTCTTCAATGAGTTCGTCTTTTGAAGAAACTGTTGACCATTCGCCTTTAGGTTTGAGAATTACAAAAACATCTGCAATATCCATTGGCATTGGGTCAGTTGGGATTTCGGCTACACCGATACGACTTACAATTTTTTCAACTTCGGGAAACTTTGCTTTTACAATTTGCTCGATTTTAGTAGTGGTTTCGATGGTTTCGGTAAGTGAACTGCCTGGTTTTAAAATGGCGTGAAAGGCAATATCGCCTTCATCGAGTTGCGGAATAAATTCGCCACCCATTCTACTAAACATAAAGACTGCAATACCGAAGAAAACGACCGCAATACCAACAATTAGTTTTCCTCTTTTAAGGGATTTAACCAATAAAGGTTGGTATTTACGTTCTACCCAATGCACAAATTTATCGCCATAGGATTTTTTGTCAGATTTTGGTGCTCGCAGAATTAGGGCAGACATCATAGGTACATACGTCAAGCAAAGTACCATTGCACCCATCATTGCAAAAATGAATGTCAATGCCATTGGTTTGAACATTTTACCTTCAATACCTTCTAATGCTAAAATGGGAAGGAATACAATCAAGATGATAAGTTGACCGAAAAAGGCAGCGTTCATCATCTTTTTTGAAGCGTTTGCCGCAACGCCATCACGTTCTTTGGAAGACAGTTTTTTCTTTTTATATAATTGGGAAGCAATTAAAAATACTGTGCTTTCAACTATAATCACAGCACCATCCACAATAATCCCAAAATCTATTGCGCCCAAACTCATAAGGTTTGCCCATACATCAAAAACATTCATTAATATAAAGGCAAATAATAGGGATAACGGAATGGTGGAAGCTACAATTAGACCACCACGCCAATTGCCCAATAAGAAAATCAGCACGAAAATTACGATTAATGCACCTTCTATAAGATTGGTTGCAACAGTCGATGTGGTTTCTGCAATTAATTTACTGCGGTCTAATAAAGGTTCTATTATGACACCTTCGGGCAACGATTCTTCAATTTGAGCCATCCGCACTTTTACATTCTCGATAACATCATTAGAGTTTGCGCCTTTGAGCATCATAACTAAACCACCAACGACTTCGCCCTCGCCATCTTGCGTCAATGCACCATAACGAATTGCCGAGCCGAATTGAACAGTAGCTATGTCGCCAATGGTAATAGGAATGTTGTTTGTGTTCTTTACCGTTACATTTTTAATATCTTCCAAACTGCGCACCAATCCTTCGCCACGTATGAAATTGGCTTGATGGTTTTTTTCGATATATGCGCCACCTGTGTTTTGGTTGTTCATTTCCAGCGCTTCGAATACATCTGTGATTGTTATGCCAATTGCCTTTAGTTCGTTTGGGTCAACTGCTACTTCGTATTGTTTTATTTTACCACCTATGGCGTTTACTTCTACAACACCTTCTACCATCGCCATTTGACGTTGCACAATCCAATCTTGCATTGTGCGCAAGTCTGTAACCGAATACTTGTCTTTATATTCTGGCTTTACCTTAAGTGTGTATTGGTAGATTTCGCCTAAACCTGATGAAATTGGGCCCATTGTAGGTTCGCCAAAACCTTTAGGGATTTCTTCTTTTACTGCGTTTAGTTTTTCTGATACTAATTGACGAGGTAGGTATGTACCCATATTATCGTCAAAAACGATTGTAACGACAGATAAGCCAAAGCGTGAAATGGAACGGATTTCCTTAACGTCGGGCAAGTTGCTCATTGCAACTTCTATGGGGTAGGTTACAAATTGCTCAATATCTTCTGTGCCTAAATTGGGTGCTTGTGTTATCACCTGTACTTGGTTATTTGTAATATCTGGAACAGCATCGATGGGTACTTGGGTCATACTCCAAATACCTGCTGCCACTATGGTTAGCGTTAGCAAACCAATAATGAATTTGTTATTGATTGAAAAATCAATGATTTTATTAATCATAGAAAATGTGTTAATTCAGTTAAACATATCATTTTGCGCGAAGCGCAAAATAAAAGCGAAGCAACGCTTGCATTAAAAAGCGTTACGTTTGGATATAGATATCCTTAAAAAAACTGAATTATGCCCTTGGTGGCTGTAAAATGGAAGTGGTAAAATCTTTTTCTGTACCGTTTAGATGTAGAAAATCTTGAGTAGAAATAAGAGTTATATCGAGTGTTAAATCTGCAAAGTGCAAATATGTTGCGCTAATATGGCAACATTGGCAAATACAAAAAGGGGAACATAAATCTGAATCTTGGTGCTGATGGTCATTATCCATAGCTTGTGAGATTTCAGTTTTAACATCATTATCAGACACAACGTAATCTGCACAAGGTGTTAGATTAAGTGCGAAAATGTAAATTGACAATATGAATGCTAAATGTTTCATTGATGCAAATATATGAATTTATTAATGCAATGGTGTTGCAAAAATGTTTCTTGGTTAGTTCGGATTTGTGCGGTGGGAAGAAACAGCTCTTTTATTTTTTTGTGCGTTGGCTTATGTGGTTGGAAAAAATGAATGTGCTGTTTTGAGCGTTGGCTTTTTTAGTACAAATGTTGATGTTTGGCACGATTTCCGCATTATGCACAACGGTAGCGTATATGAAAAGTAGGGCAGAAAGTAAGCTGTTTCCATTCGGTTGAGCCACGAGCCATATTTTTAATTTTTATTTTTTAACTTTTCAGTTATAAAAATACAAAATTAAAAATGTGGTGGCATCGCAAACACACAACTACCTTTCGATTGAGCCAAAATCGCCCTATTTTTTATATACATTGTTACCTGCTGGCTTTATTCCACAAACTTGCTCGCGTTGGCAAAGACATACTCTTTTACAGTTTTGGTGTGGCGTGGATGGCGCGACTGGAAATGTGTATGGCTTTCAGCGTTGGAAATTCCGCTATGTCATTAAATCATAACTCTCACTTGGCGGAAAAAGCAATTCTATTCCTTTCGGTTTAATTTTAAATAACGGACCTTTTTCAACAACTTTTCCTTTTGAGTTACGCTTAATTAAATGGTCAAGCGTTATTATCCCTTGCTCAATTAATAAATCGAATTGAGAAGTGATAGGCTTTTTCGTATGCTCAACAAATTTGTATTGGAAGTGTTCACGTTCATTTATTCTAATACTTTCCGTTTCTACCCAGAATGTTTCTTTATGTTTTGATTTCAGTCGATTGTGAAGTTTGTCCAATGTCCAAACTACGAAGTCGCCAACTTCTGGTTTGTCTGAATTTTCTATTAGTTGTTTAATGTCGCTATCAATTCTTAAATTCAAACCTTGCGAGTTTCTGGTAATAGCCGAAACGGTACAATACAATTTGAAATCTTCATCACGTACGTAACCAAAGTTATCGAGAATTTCAGCCGAACTTTTAAATTTGCTCAATTTCCAATCTGGAACTTGTGCAAACAGATTTTTTCTATTCGTTCTATTATTTCTAAATGATTTTAATTCAATTCCTTTATAATCTGGCTTTTTAGATGAATTAATATCGATGCCAAGTGCAGTTTCAAGTGTTCTGCCAACAGAAGTGTCAGCATCAACCATTGATGGAATTGGGCCAGCATTAGCAATTTTTCTTAACATTGCTAAAAGCTCAAAAGCTACTTCATTTTCGGTTGTGTTGATTGCGTTAATTAAATCCTGAAAAGGATTTTGAATGCTTGAATTAATCAACTCACGAACATCTAATCTTGTCAAGTTAAAAACTTGAAACCTATCGTTGTAAAATGTGATTGCAATAATATCATTTGGTTCTGCAACTTTTGTTAAACTATAAAACCAAATTCTTGGGTCGCCTTTCTTTGTTGAAGGTCTGTATAAAGATGCTTTAGATTTTATGGTTTTAAAACCAGTATGAATAACCGTTGGAATAATTATTTTACTTCCTGTTCCTTGACTTTGCAATTCGTAATCGTGAATACCTTCACTTTTCAAATAACTACGAACAGAACCAGTCGCATCCATAATTGACTTTTTAAGTCCTGTTTCGGTTGGCTCAATTAAAGTAAGAGAAACTTGGTTTTTGGTCAGTAATTTTATCTTTTCTTGTTCTGCGTCTGTAAGTTTTCTCACTTGATATGCTTTAAAATTTCACTTGCAACTGCTCTTGCCAATAATGGCGGAACAGCGTTGCCAACCAATGTGTATTGAGGAACTTCAGTTTTTCTATTATTTCCACCTGTTGAACGTTTGCCTTGAAAAACAAAAGAATCATCAAACGATTGTAATCGTGCCATTTCTCTAACTGTTAATGACCTTGGCGAATTATAATGGATATAATCATCTGCAATAGTCATTATCGTAGAGCTTTGCTCGTCTGGTTTTAAAACATTGTAGTTTCGTTTGTTCGTTGAAAGATTTAACTTTTCAAGTTCTGGTTGGGCTTTTTTGTAATTTCCATTTTTTAGAATTACACCAAGTCTTTCAATAACAGTTTCGTTTTGATTGCTTGTTTTATGGTTGTTGAGTACGTCAAAATATTTTTCGCCATTTTCAAGACCTTGAGTGTTTTTTACATAGAAAGGCTTTGTTTGTGGCTTAAAACGCTCAATTAATCTACCTTTTTTTGACCATTCTGCAAATGATTTTCCACCTTTAGAAATAGGCTTTCCGTCAATTTTTCTTCTTTTTAGAAGTTTAGACATTTTCTTTGCAGTTCCGTTATATTGAGCTGAAATATCAATTTCTTCGTATCGATGTGCTTCTTGATTGTTACCAATGAAATCTAAATCATACAAAGCTTCAAATATGGTTACTTTTTCTTCTTGGGAAACAGTTGCAGGAATTTCAGAGATATATTTCTGGTCTTTCCGACAACCTATAAAAAGTACTCTTTCTCTATTTTGAGGAACACCATAATTTGATGCGTTAGCAACAAATGGTTGTTCTATTTTGTAAAGTCTGATACTTTCGAGAATAGTATCTAATTCCTTTCTTTCAGCCTTGTTGCAATGAGATTTCAATATTTCGATTGATTCATCAAAAGAAGTCGTGTAAATTTTTAAAGCTGTAATAATATCTTCACAATCCTTTTTATAATTTTTTGGAACTTTTAAAGCCTTAAAAGAGTTTTCAATTTTTGAAATAATATTTTCTGAACCTATCTCTGTTAGGAAATCGGTAAAAGCATCTGCAAAATTATCACTATCAATATTGCAAAAATCTTTTTCTTTAATAATATCACGCTTTAATTTATCCCATTCTTTTGTTCGTGCCAAAAGATTAAAACCGTGACGAATAGTATTTATGTTTTCGTCGGTTTTACTGGTTTTATAATCTGCAATTTTTGGCGTTATTTTCTTAAATCTATTTTCTACAAAATTGATAAAATCAGCTTTTCCATTTTCTTTATCCTTTTCAAGTAATTTTTCAAGTTCAACTCTTTTAATTAATGTGTCGAAGAGAAATGAATTAGACTGTTTACTAACTGTCTTGATAAATGAAACCAATTGAGGAATCTCTTTATTGTCTACAATCGAGTTAATTTCTTTTATGATTAATTCCTTAATTTTTCCACCTTCTTTTGTCAAAATACCTTTTACATTTTCCATCACAAAGTATTTAGGTTGTAAAACCTTAATAACTTCTAAATAGTGAGAAAATAGGTCGTCTTTTTTGTCAAACTTTTTGCGTTTTCCTGCAAGACTGAAACTTTGACAAGGTGGACCACCGCAAACTACATCAATTTTTCGTCCATTAATTTTTTTCAATAAATTGTCAAGGAAATCTGGTTCAGTAATATCTTGTTTTAAAAATTCAGCATCCAAGCCTAATTGATGATTGTAACGTACAACGTGTGTCAATTCGCAATTTTCGTTGATGTCATTTGCTACAACAAAATCGAAAAATTTATTATTGTGTTCTGCTTGTAAAAAGCCTTCACTAAATCCACCAGCTCCAGCAAACAAATCGACAAAAGTGAAAGGTTTGCCATAAAGAGCAACTTGCTCTCTTACAATATTTACATTATTATTTTGCTTGTAGCTTTCAATATGTTCGGTCAAATTTCTTTTAATCTCATCTTGATTAAAAGTTTTTTTGTTGGAATGGTGCAAAAGTTCATCTGCTCTTTCTTTTAAAAAGTCTAAATAATGATTGATTTCGTGCGATTCGATACTTAATCCAATCGCTTTATGTTTGGATTTATCAAATTTTTTCGGTTCTATTTTCTGTCCTGTAGAAACTTTTACTTGATTTCCGTTACAGTTTATTCGTAGATGAATTGGTGCAAACCCTTTTTTGTCTGGTTTGTCTAAATAGAAATTAATTGTTGCCATAATATTTCACGGACGTTTTTGCGTACACGGACAAATTTACGGACATTTTTTGGAATTCCTAATTAATTCTGTTTTTAGTTCGGATTGAGCGTTGGAAAAAGGCAAGCTCTTTTTATTTTTTGAGGCACGATAAAAATGAAATGTGCTTGACTGTGCGTTGGCTTTTAGCTTGCAGGTAACGGATTTGTATATGAGCAGTGCGGAGGAAGAAAGGTGAAAGCCTTTCGGACGTACCCGAGCTGATTTTTACAAATTTCGTTTATTAAATTTTTTTTTGCAATAAGTCGAATTTGTAAAAATTCGG
>NZ_BKCF01000012.1:0-2500 GCF_009014635.1 Patiriisocius marinistellae
GTCTCTGTGTTTATTTTGTTGGGTACTTTTTTATAATAATTTGGTATATATATATTAAGGTATAGATGTGATTTAACATTTGTTTTTGGTTAAGATCTGAGTTTCCAAACAGTTAAGAAAGGAATGATATTTTTTATAAAAAAATTTGATTTTTTGTTTGGTTTTAAAAGGAAAGAGGTTGTACATTTGCACCCGCTTTGAGAGGGAGATTATTACTCTTTATAAGTTAGATTAAACGTTCTTAAATTTATTTCGAATTATTTTTCAAAAAGCTTTGTGGTTTTAAAAACAGTAGTATATTTGCAGCCGCTAAGAAAATGAGTTTAGCTTGTAATTTCAAGGCGAAAAAGTTCTTTAAAAATAATTTAATTTTCTTTCAAAAAAGGTTGTGAGGTTTGTAAAACAGTTTTACATTTGCAGCCGCTAACAAAACGAGTTTATTTTGGGTTTAGTTAGCGAGAAAGTTCTTTAAAAAAAATAATTTTTTTTCTCAAAAAGGTTGTGAGATTTGCAAAACAGTTTTACATTTGCAGCCGCTAAGAAAACGAAGTAATTGACATGATGATTTGGTAACAAAAAGATAACGGTTCGATTCCGTTACATCAACAAGAAAAGTCTCTTATATAATAGGAGAGAGTTCATTGACATATTGAAATTGACAGCGTATTAAAACAAACTGGAAACGGTTGTTTTATTACAAAGAACTAAACTAAGAATAACATCTGAGAATTTTTTTGAGAGAGGACTTTTTTAGTATAATATTTTATTTAAGATTATACGATGAAGAGTTTGATCCTGGCTCAGGATGAACGCTAGCGGCAGGCTTAACACATGCAAGTCGAGGGGTAACAGGGAGCTTGCTCCGCTGACGACCGGCGCACGGGTGCGTAACGCGTATGGAATCTACCTTGTACTAGGGGATAGCCTTTGGAAACGAAGATTAATACCCTATAGTAAGTAATTGTGGCATCACTACTACTTTAAAGGTTACGGTACAAGATGACCATGCGTCCTATTAGTTTGTTGGTAAGGTAACGGCTTACCAAGACTACGATAGGTAGGGGCCCTGAGAGGGGGATCCCCCACACTGGTACTGAGACACGGACCAGACTCCTACGGGAGGCAGCAGTGAGGAATATTGGACAATGGGCGAGAGCCTGATCCAGCCATGCCGCGTGCAGGAAGACGGCCCTATGGGTTGTAAACTGCTTTTATACAGGAAGAAACACTCCCTCGTGAGGGAGCTTGACGGTACTGTAAGAATAAGGACCGGCTAACTCCGTGCCAGCAGCCGCGGTAATACGGAGGGTCCGAGCGTTATCCGGAATCATTGGGTTTAAAGGGTCCGTAGGCGGGCAGCTCAGTCAGTGGTGAAAGTCTGCAGCTCAACTGTAGAATTGCCATTGATACTGGTTGTCTTGAATTATTGTGAAGTGTTTAGAATAAGTAGTGTAGCGGTGAAATGCATAGATATTACTTAGAATACCAATTGCGAAGGCAGAACACTAACAATATATTGACGCTGATGGACGAAAGCGTGGGGAGCGAACAGGATTAGATACCCTGGTAGTCCACGCCGTAAACGATGGATACTAGCTGTACGGTAGCAATACTGTGTGGCTAAGCGAAAGTGATAAGTATCCCACCTGGGGAGTACGTTCGCAAGAATGAAACTCAAAGGAATTGACGGGGGCCCGCACAAGCGGTGGAGCATGTGGTTTAATTCGATGATACGCGAGGAACCTTACCAGGGCTTAAATGTAGTCTGACAGGCGTGGAAACATGCTTTTCTTCGGACAGATTACAAGGTGCTGCATGGTTGTCGTCAGCTCGTGCCGTGAGGTGTCAGGTTAAGTCCTATAACGAGCGCAACCCCTGTTGTTAGTTGCCAGCGAGTCATGTCGGGAACTCTAACAAGACTGCCGGTGCAAACCGTGAGGAAGGTGGGGATGACGTCAAATCATCACGGCCCTTACGTCCTGGGCCACACACGTGCTACAATGGTAGGTACAGAGAGCAGCCACTGGGCGACCAGGAGCGAATCTTCAAAACCTATCTCAGTTCGGATCGGAGTCTGCAACTCGACTCCGTGAAGCTGGAATCGCTAGTAATCGGATATCAGCCATGATCCGGTGAATACGTTCCCGGGCCTTGTACACACCGCCCGTCAAGCCATGGAAGCTGGGGGTACCTGAAGTCGGTCACCGCAAGGAGCTGCCTAGGGTAAAACTGGTAACTAGGGCTAAGTCGTAACAAGGTAGCCGTACCGGAAGGTGCGGCTGGAACACCTCCTTTCTAGAGCTTGCACTTACTTAATTGTAGTGCCAAGTAAATACGACAAGAAGTACTTTTTACAAAGAAATCTCTGCGCAAGTAGAGTACAAGAGGTTGTCTCTTGGTTTAGTTGTCAATTTTAATAATTTTTAAAGTCTAAAGGCTTTGGTTTCAGTATGACAATACTGATTACTGAATACTGAATACTAAAGACAGAGAAAGTCTC
>NZ_BKCF01000013.1 GCF_009014635.1 Patiriisocius marinistellae
TACAACACCGTATAAAAATAATTGTGGTTTAGTGCTTAATCAAAGGTCGTTGCGTGTTTGTAACGTCTGATTTTCCTTCGGAAAATCCTCGCATACAAACCCACAACTATTCTTATACATAAACGTTACCTCTAATTACGCACGCACTCAAATCTGAACAAAATATGAACTGAAAACTGCGCAATTAAAGCGGAACAAAATGCTGAATTTATCACTCGAAACCTGAATTTACTCTTGCGGAATTTTAGCAAGTTTACCGAAAAAAACCTAGTTTGATTTTCGATTTTTTTTTGAGTTTTAAGAAAGTAAAAACTAAAATAGTCGATTGCGGAATTTCACTCAATCGGAATTTAGCAAGTTTATGAAAACTGAACTGCATCTGAATTGAGCCACTTTCGGATTTGCTCACTCTATCGGAATTGAAAAACTTTGCGGAATAAAACGTAATCGGAATTTACTCAAGCGGAATTGAATTGCGGACGGAAAACTGGAACTGAAAATCAATAACTAGAGGTAACAACGTGTATAAAAAATTGCTTATATTGGCTTAATCAAAAGGTAGTTGCTCGTTTGCACACATCTGAATTTCCTTCGGAAATTCCTCGCGCGCAAACACGCAACTATTCATACACAAAACCGTTGTAAGCAATTTTAGGCTTACCCCAAATTAAAAAATACCCTTCAATGGGTATTGACATTTAAGATGATGCAATTTATCTTTCGGATGAAAAACTCAAACAATTAACTAATTAATATAAATATTATGTCGTGTAAAAGTCCATCATTAGAAAGAGTAACGCAGAAATCCGAAAAGGCTAAAAAACAAATTGAGGAACTTAATAAACAGTTATCTGATTTGGAAAATTCAGCGAAAGAAAAATTTGAAACTAAAATTAACGAACACGCAAAAAAAGCTAAAGTAGATGATTTTAGAAGACTAATATTTAATTCTGCCATTAAAACTGAATATTCCCACGAATTCAGTTTAGATAAAATAGCACCAGTTATTTCGGCAGCGTTAGGTGCTGTCGCACAGTCATTAACTGGGTCAGTAATGCAAGTATTGACTTCGCCAAAAGCTATTAGTAGTTATTCAGATTTAGTAATTTCAATATCAGAAGCTGCTAAATCGAATTCATCAGCTTCAAGTAGCTTAACATTTAGTGCAAATAGAATTGCGCCAGGTGTTTTTGCTTTCTTATCCGCTAATTCAATTTCCATTAAAGATAGTGACACCTTTGGTGAAGAAGCAGTTACTGCTACTTCTATTTTTTATAGTCTTAATAATAGTATTGATGACCTGCAACAAACAGCAAATTTTGATTTAGCTTATTTGGATGCAGAATTACTTTTAAAATTTAAACACATTCAGATAGGTTATGCGGATGAATTAGCAAAAGGTCAAATTACTATTGCAGTTTGGAGCGAGAAAAATCAAATAATTGATAAAACTATCAAGAGTATTAAAGATAGATTAGATAATGCTAATTATAATGAATTATTTGCAAGTGTGAAAGATTCTGATTCGGCAGAATTAATTACTCTTTTTGATACTGATAAAAGCAAACAAATCCTTGAACATAGCTTATTACAATTTGAAAATAAAGGTGTTATTTACAAAGAAGCTTTAGAGAACACCAAGATTATGTTGAATAATCCACTTTATTAAAACAATTTAAACCAACTAAATCCACTAATATGATAATTACATTTAACGACAAACAACCAAAAGTTGAAGAAGCTACAGAAATGGCTAATTCAATTCTAAAAAATCCAGTTTTTTACTCAAAAATTAGAGAGAAAAATAACTTTGATTTAAGTACAGCTTCACCGCAAATTATAGCAGATTTAATTGAGAATTCAGATTTAGAATTTAAAGTTGACCTTTTTTATCCATCTGGCTGGAGAGCAATAAAATATAGAAAAACTTTTGCTTATATGGACCACAGATTTCCTAACACTTTGTTCTTAAATTTAAAAAAGCTGAATAGAAGTTCAAGAAGTATTGCTGCTACAATCATACACGAAAGTCTACACGCTTTAGACCACGAGGCAATAGATTATACTTTTGGACACGGAAATAACAGTTCAAAAGGAAAATCTAATACAGCACCATATTGGATTGGTAATCTGGCAAATAAAATCTTAAAAGATGATTTTGACGCTGAATTATTGGTTTTTGACCAAGTAGAAAGTGATGAAAACGACTATCTTGCTTGAAAAAAAACTGCTTACAACAACGTATATAGCTCATAGCTAATTAGTTGCACATTCGAAGTTAAGGTATATTTGCGAAGTCGCCAAATTTTTAAATTTGACGATTTTCAATAAAAAGATTTATAGTAAAATTTAAAAATCTGGCTTGTGCTCAACCGAATAGAAACAGCCTATTTGCACGCTACGAGCCATATACAAGACCGTTGTGCGTCAGCTGAGAAAAATCACGGAAACCGAGCAAAATTCTATAAATTTTAAGCTTTTAGGAAGCGATAAATAATTTGAATTCTAATCTGAACGTGATAAACATTACGTCGGATTTTGGACTTGCCCGAAACCTGTTCTTAGCATCGAAAATTCAGCAAGCCAAAACATTCCGCCTGAATTTAAAAAACGCTCGATTTTATATTTAAAAGGAATTTTAAAAAACTTAAAACTGAACAAAAATATTACGTCGGAATTATGGCTCACCCGAAATCTGTTCTTCGCATCGAAAATTTAGCTAACCAAAACGTTACGCCTGAATTAAAAAAACGCTGGAATTTTTAATTAAAAGGATTTTAAAAAACCAAAAATCTAAACTCAACTAAAAAATTACGTCGGATTTATGGCTCGCCCGAAATCTGTTCATGGCATCGAAAATTCAGCTTACCCAAAAGTTATTGCACAATAGAAAAAAAGAGATTTTATTTCGGAGATTTTTTGAGAATTTTAAGCAAAAAAGATTAACTTGACCTGAATAAAATGTGCGCTGGATTTTTTCGCAGTTTGAATACAAAACTAACATTTGAACGAAAAAAGCCGAACGCACAACACCGTGTATAATTAATTGCTTGGTTCGTGCTTACGTACGAAAATCCTCTCGGATTTTCTATTCAGTTTTTATTTGCTAAATTAGGTGTTTAAACACGCCACTAATCATACACAAACACGTTAGCCACCATATTGAAAATCGTGCTACCATCAAAATTTTGGCTATATTTGAAATTTAAGAAAACCATCAAAACTGAATGAAGATAACAGCGAAAGAACTCTATAAAAAACTTGTTGACGACTATAAAATTGTTGGAGAAATAGGTAGCATAAATTTCAAAATTAAAGACTTAAGTATTGTAATAAAGACAAAAGATTCTGTTGGAAATTTAATTCAAGAATGGCTAAAAGCTTGGATGAATCAAAACAAAATTGAATTTGTCGAAAATAACAACTCTCAAACATTTCCCGACTTTCTTCTTGATGTTGAAAATCCGAAAAAAGGATTATTAGAAGTAAAGACTTTTGACTTTGATAATGGTCCTGGCTTTGATTTAGCCAATTTTGATTCATACAGCAACTCTTTATTAAGTGCATCATACAGATTAGATTCTGATTACTTAATTTTTGCTTATCAAATGAACGATGGTATAATTACTATTAAGGATATTTGGTTAAAAAAAATATGGGAACTGACTTGTGCGAGCAAAAAATGGCCTTTAAGAGTTCAAGATAAGAAAAACGTAATTCATAACATACGACCAGTCATATGGTATTCCGAGAGGTCAACCTACAAAGCTTTCAACTCAAAAGAAGAATTTTTATCTGCATTAAACAATACTCGCTATAAGTATCCGCAAACAAGATTTTCAAATGCTCATTGGTTAACTAATGTAATTGAAGATTATGAACTGCATACTGGAGTTTCCTTAACTATTGAATGATTAACTAAATTTCTTTCATAGATTTCAGCTAATTGTTCCGAAACGTGTTCAACGACAGGTACTGCAACCGTATTTCCCAATAAATCAAAAGCTTCAGATTCTTTGACTGGAATTTGATACCATTCGGGATAACCAAATAATCGAAGTCCTTCACGAATTGTCAATCTTCGTAAACCACCATTATCAGGAACTGCTAAACGAGAAACATCGGTAGCAACAAGAGTTGGTGCAATATCGTTAGGATCCAATATTTTATTTATTTCAAAACTCAATTTTCCAGTTACAATATTGTAACCTTTGGGTTTCGTTTCATCATAAGTACGATATTTTTTTTCGCCAATATCAGTTTTTTCTCTAACTAATTTTTTAGGGTGTTCAAACCGTAGATATCCTTTTTTGACTAAATCATCTAATAAGCTTTTAAGGTTTTCACTTTTATGAAAAGTTGAAATTTGTTTTAAGGTAAGTGCCATTCCATCCATCCAATCAATTCCAATTTTTT
This sequence comes from Patiriisocius marinistellae, assembly GCF_009014635.1. Lineage (GTDB taxonomy): Bacteria > Bacteroidota > Bacteroidia > Flavobacteriales > Flavobacteriaceae > Patiriisocius > Patiriisocius marinistellae. Next base: position 4,417 of record NZ_BKCF01000013.1, read on the forward strand.
CAGCCCAATGTTTTTTTCGTCTTTCTTTAAAAAGCTTATTTAATAATATAATTTGTTCATCAGAAACTTCACCTTTTACACCAATATCCCAACTATGAATATTGTTATCACCACCTCTTTTATCTTTAATAGACTTACCATATAAATCTTCCATTTCGAAATGATTAAAAAGCTTTTGAGTAAAATCAGAATTAATTGTTTCTAAACCATTTTCTAAAATAGTTTTCAAAGGATTAAATTTTCTTTTGGTAACATTCAAATTTGCAGTTTCATCTTTAGTACCGACTATAAAAATCCTTTTACGAGATTGTGCCAAACCAAAGTCAATAGAATCCAAAACTTTCCAAGAAACATTATAACCTAATTCATCTTTTAATTTGTATAAAATAGTAGATAAAGTCCTTCCTATTTTGTCATTTTTATTTTCTAAATCGTGCTTAACAAGTCCTTCAACATTTTCAAGAATAAAACCGTAAGGATTTTTATCTCTTAAAATCCTTTCAATTTCAAAAAATAATGTTCCTCTTGTTTCAGCAAATCCGTGACGATTTCCAGCAAAACTAAATGCTTGACAAGGAAAACCGCCTAATAAAAAGTCAAAATCGGGAATTTGTTTGTTTTCTACATTAAAAATATCACCTACAAAATAATCGTGATTAAAATTTTTTGCTAATGTTTCAACTGCATAAGGTTTAATTTCAGATGTCATCACACATTCTGTTTCAAATCCTAATTCTGCAAAAGACTTTTCAAAACCTAATCTTATTCCACCAAGTCCTGCAAATAAATCTATAAATTTAACTTTCGGCATTTTATTATTTTTTTAGGTTATAATTGGCTTCCGGTTCAGAAGCGATTGATAATTGATTTTCGTACTCTTCTATTTCTATTTTTTCACAACCAATTACGGTCAGACATTGTAAAAAGAATGATGCACTAAAAGTACCACGACTAATTTTACTGTCGATACTTGATTTTGTTTCTTCAATTCCTATTTGTTCAAGCATACTTGCCAAGTCTGAATTTGAAATTCCTCTACGAACCAATTCTGACTTTAATAAACGTTTGACTTTGTCATTCCAATCTGACATAAACTTTGAGTTTTATTAGTTGCAAATTTGGTTAAATATTTGTAAATATGCAAACAATTAGGCATAAATAAAAATACGGTGGCTAACAACGTATATAAAAAATAGGGCAATATTGGCTTAATCCGAAGGTAATTCTGCATTTGCAAGGTCGCCATATTTTTAATTTTAGTATTTTTAGAACTGAAAAGTTAAAAAAGAAAAATTAAAAATATGGCTTGTGGCTCAACCGAATAGAAACAGCTTACTTTCTGCCCTACTTTTCATATACAAGACCGTTAGCAAACATATGAAAACTGAACTTTCCTGAAATAGGTTGACTAAAAATTAAACCTTTAATTATAGTCACTTATGAAAACACAAAATGAACACTGGCGAAAAAAAAGCTATCAAAAAGCAACTTTAGAGACGAAACTTTTAGTCG
>NZ_BKCF01000014.1 GCF_009014635.1 Patiriisocius marinistellae
GCCGAATTTTTACAAATTCGACTTATTGCCAAAAAAATTAATAATCGAAATTTGTAAAAATCAGCTCGTGTCCGTCCGAATGGCTAATGCCATTCTTCCTCCGCACTGCTCATATACAGAGACGTTGTGAGCAATTTAAAAAAAACCGAGTGTCAACAAAAATCAAAGCAATAGAAGGAAGTGTTTTGGAGGGTTTATCCAAAACTTTAGGAGATACTGAAAGAGGTTTAAGCGGAACTGAAATCGGAAAGTTTTTAGCTGAAGTTCAAATTCCTGATTGGGATTCGACTAATACAAAATGGAGAAGATTATATAATGCATTTGTTGAGCACCAAAACAAAGTGCAATATTCCAACAGAATTTTAAAATTTATAAATAAGTCAATGAATCCTGCTCGTTTTGTAGGCAAACAAGAAGAATTTGAGTTTTTAAGATTTGAATTAAATAAAAGACTCTGTTTTATAAGTTTGGAATTGACTGAAAGCGGAAAATTTACAAAGACAAACGTAGCAAAAACCATCACGGATGCCGAACAAAGAGCAAATCGGTTAAAAAACAAATTAGAACAAAGAAATACTCATCCAACTATTTTTCAATATTGCGAGGCGGAATTATTAGCTGATAATTATTTTCACACAGTTTTTGAGGCAACTAAAAGTATCGCAGAAACTATTAGGAATAGAACTGGACTTACAAGTGATGGAGCGGAATTAATTGATTCAGCTTTTTCAATTAAAAATCCTTTAATTCAGATTAATGATTTGGAAAATGATACCCAAAAAAGTGAACACAAAGGATTCGCGAATTTGATTAAAGGAGTTTTTGGAATGTTTAGAAATGTAACAGCTCACGCACCGAAATTTATTTGGGAAATGGACGAAATAGATGCATTAGATATTTTATCGACTATATCGCTGATACATAGAAAATTGGGAGTAAAAACTGCTCACAACAACGTATAAAAATAATAGGGCAATTAGTGCTTAACCCAATGGACAAGGCACTTTTGCTAAGTCGCCAAATTTTTAAATTTGGCTTATTGAACAAAAAAATAATAAGAAAAATTTAAAAATTCGGCTTGTGTTCATCCGAATGGTTTGCGCTCTTTTTCAGCCCTACTATTCTTATACCAGAACGTTCTACACAATTTAAAAAACGAAAATGCAAGAATGTCCAAAATGTAATTCAAAAAGTATCGTTGTTGAAAGAAATTACAACCATTGGAACGTATATGAATGTGCGAATTGTAAATATTGGACTTACTCGAATTCTGACGATTGTTGCAAGGAAAGAAATGAGATTATAACAATTGACCACAAACCCAGTGGAATTATTGCTCTTTATTATCAATGTATTAGTTGTGGAAGTTCACCAAACCGAAACAAACCTTTAAGTATTAAAAAATTTGGAGAAAAAATACGTTCGGAATTTAGCAATTCACGCTTTTTAGAATTTAAAGAAAAAAAGGAATTTGAAAGACAAAAATTGTCGGAGCAAAAGTCTGAATATAATAATCGGAATTCAAAACAGTATAAATATTACGAATATTTAACGAGTCATAAATGGAAGGAACTACGAGAAAAGGTAAAACTAAGAGACAATTTTTTATGTCAAGAATGTAAGTCGGAAAAAGCTGAAGAAGTTCATCATTTGACTTATGAAAATATATTTAACGAAAAGTTATCTGATTTAATTTCAGTTTGTTCAGATTGTCATAAAAAATTACATAAAATTGAAAGAAAAACTGTGTAGAACACCGTATAAACTTTATTGCTGGTTTTAGCTCACTTAGGAAATTCCTCCGGAATTTCTCCGTTCGTAATTTATTTAGTAAATTCACTACTCAAACAACGCAACAAATCTTATACAACAACGTTGTAGGTAATTTAAGAAAAATCAGAAATGATATAGTATTTTAAGAACAAAAAGAACATTCCGTATTTCATAATTTTGATAATCGGAATCGTAATTGGAACATCTAAATGTTGTTTTATTCCTTCTATTTTAGGTTTTGGAATTATAATAATATTCGGAATTATCGCTGGACTAATAATCCGTATTTTTATAAGATAAAATTATGTTGTTTAAGAACAAAACTGAAGAAATTAAAGAGGAGTTTTCTATTGGAAATTATGAATTCTCATTTGACCACGAAAACTCAACAATTGAAATTAGTGGCAATAAAATAATTAATTTGACTATAAAGTCAGATGAAAATGTTTTTGACGAATTATGTGAAAAAGATGATTTTGAATTTAGTTACGGAATTTATTCGCCTGAATTCTATGCTCGTGAAATCGATTTGGAAAAAAAAGGACAAATTGTGATTAACGAAAAAAATCAAAATGATTATGAAACTGCACTTTATTTTATGGAACATAATGATTTAAATATAAATTTAAGTTTACATCCTAACTGGATTTTAGTGGTTGGATGGACAAAAATCAGCGGAAAAGAATACCCGATTACAATCAGAATGAAAAGATAAAAACTACCTACAACACCGTGTATAATTAATTGCTTGGTTCTTGCCTACTTGCGAAAATTCCTGCGGAATTTTCACGGGTTCGTAAAAGTTTGCTAACTTAGTTGCCCAACCACGCAACTAACCATACACAAACACGTTGTGTGCAATTTGAGAAAAATTTTGCCTTAATACCAATTTTTGGTATATTTGAGTAAATTTAGTTTCAAAATGAACAAAAACACATCAATATCACTCGGAAATTATTTTGACCAATTTGTGCAAAGTAGCATAAGCGAAGGACGTTTTAAAAACGTTAGCGAAGTTATACGTGCTGGATTGAGACTTTTGGAGGAAGAGGAAAGTAAAGTTATTGCTCTGAAAAAAGCAATCCAAGAAGGAATTGACAGCGGAATAGCGCACGATTTTGACCCCAAAAAACATCTTGCATCTCTAAAAGCCAAAAAGCACTCAAATGGCTGAATATAAATTAACAAATAAAGCTGTTGCTGATTTATCAAAAATTTGGGAATATACGTTCGAGGTTTGGTCGGAAAAACAAGCTGACAAATATTACGACGAACTTATTTATGATTGTCAAGAAATTGCTGATAACCCAAATTTAGGAAAAAAATACGAGGGAATATCAAAACAACTCTTAGGAAAAAAATCAAATCGTCATATAATATTTTACAGAACATTGAGCCAAAACTACGTGGAAATAACAAGAATATTACACGAAAGAATGGACTTAAAAAAAAGAATAGCGGAATAAAAACTGCACACAACAACGTATAAAAATAATAGGGCAATGAGTGCTTAACCCAATGGTAATAGTACATTTTCGTGGTCGCCAAATTTTTAAATTTGGCTTATTGAACAAAAAAGATAATAAGAAAAATTTAAAAATTCGGCTTGTGTTCATCCGAATGGTTTGCGCTCTTTTTCAGCCCTACTATTCTTATACACATCCGTTGTAACCAATGCGAGAAAAAACGATGAACAGAATTTTAATGATTGTCTTTCTACTTTTAAATTTGACTGCTTGTGCTCAAATTCAAGTTGATATTCCGAAAAATCTTGTCGAAACTGAAATACCAAAAGTCAGTACTGACAAATGGAGAGAATTGAATCACGCTCGAAATGAATTTGGTGTAAAAATCATAGACAATAAACTGAATATCGAAAAAGTAAAAGAAATAAATACAGCGGAATTAAAAATAGATGGTGGAAATATAATCGGAATTAATCGTGGAGAATGGGGTGGAAAACTATCATTTGTTCCGAACGATAAAGACAAAAAAGAAATAGAAATAAAAGAAGGAAATATCAAGTTCGTTTTTGAGTTTAATGACAAAATCTATTTTATAGAAGGACTTGCTCATTTATCGTATAGCAGAGGAGCAATTTTTGAATTAAAAAAAGAAGGAGAGAATTTTACCTACGAAAACATAATGGAATTTGACGATGCACCAGAGGCTTTTACGATTTATGGAAATAAGTTATTAATAGCCACACATCAGAATTTTTATGTAGTTGAGAATTTTAAAAAAGAATTGATTTTTGAAAATACTTTTTGGTCAAGTTTATATCCGAATTCAATTGCGGTAGTTGATAACGAAAATGTTTATATGGGAATTAGAAGCGGATTAGTAAAATTAGATTTGACTAATAAAAATATTACATTTTATAAATACAATGAATAAAGCACTGGTTACAACACCGTATATAATTTATTGCTAGTTCTAGCCTACTTACGAAAATCCTCGCGGATTTTCTATTCGGTTTTTATTTGCTTAGTTTAGTGCTTAAAACACGCAACAAACCATATACAATCACGTTGTAAAACATTTTGACCAACCATTGAACATAGAAGTAGACGATAGAGAAATAGTTCCTTTAAACGAATTTGAATTAGGCTGGAGATTTGAAAAAACTCATTGTCCTGATATTTCTGAATCTGAAAACAAACAAATTCAACCAGTTTCTGAAATGGAATCGAAAAGACTGAATAAGGTCATTGACTATTTCGAACAGGAATATAATTTAAGAGAAAAATTTACTCAAACGGATTGGATAAGTGCGAATGCAGAAAGTGATGAGAAAATTGAGCGATTTAGAAACCAACTCGAATTGACTCTGGAAAAATGGGACGAAGAAATAATAATAACTTGGCATCGGAACATTACGCTGAAAACAACGAAAGAAATATTCATAAAATATTGGACTGATTTTTTATATCCGAGTTCTGATGATGTAACTCTGATTTCGGAAAAAACGAATTGGGTAATGTTTTATAATCACATTGAAGTAGCTAATATTTGGACAAGAATTACTGAAAGTATAACAACGGAATAAAAAAACGTTTTACAACAACGTATATAAAAAATTGCTATTTTTAGCTAAATCAAAAGGTCGTTGCACGTTTGCTACGTCTGATTTTCCTTCGGAAAATCCTCGCACGCAAACACGCAACTTTCCATATACAAAACCGTTGCCACACATTTGAGAAATGAACTTTCCTGAAATAGGTTGACTAAAAATTAAACCTTTAATTATAGTCACTTATGAAAACACAAAATGAACACTGGCGAAAAAAAAGCTATCAAAAAGCAACTTTAGAGACGAAACTTTTAGTCG
>NZ_BKCF01000015.1 GCF_009014635.1 Patiriisocius marinistellae
CACCTGGAACTGCGCAAACCATTGCAGTAGACAACGGAACAGTAACGATTGATGCAGCAGGAGTGATCACTTTTACTCCAGATGCAAACTTTAATGGAGATGTTGTGATTCCTTACGTAATTACAGACGGAACAGCAACAGCAACAGCCAATGAGAATATTACGGTAGATCCGATCAACGATGCTCCGGTAGCCGTAGATGATGATTATACCGTAGATGAAGATGATTCAGTCGTATTAACTCCTTTAGATCTAGATACAGATTTAGACGGTGATACGTTAACAATTGAGTCTATCAACGGAACTGCTTTAACTCCAGGTACTGCGCAAACCATTGCAGTAGACAACGGAACGGTAGCAATTGATGCAGCAGGAGTGATCACCTTTACTCCAGATGCAAACTTTAATGGAGATGTTGTGATTCCTTACGTAATTACAGACGGAACAGCAACAGCAATAGCCAATGAGAATATAACGGTAACATCGATAAATGATGGACCTGTTGCGGTAGATGATACAGCAACAACAGATGAAGATATTCCTGTGTTGATCGATGTAACAGCAAACGATACAGATCTTGATGGAGAAATTGATCCTACTACAGTAACAATTGTAACTGCTCCAACCAATGGAACGGTGACGGTAGACCCTGTAACAGGAGAAGTAACTTATACACCGGATCCAGACTTTACAGGAACCGATACATTCGAATATCAAGTATGTGATGATGGTACTCCTGTTATCTGTGATATAGCAACAGTAACCGTAACAGTTGACCCTGTTAATGATGGTCCTATTGCAGTAGATGATACAGCGACAGTTGATGAAGATGATACAGTAATAATTGATGTTACTGCAAACGATACAGATATCGATGGCATGATCGATCCTACAACAGTAACGATCGTGACACCTCCAACTAACGGAACAGTAACAGTAGACCCTGTAACAGGAGAAGTAACGTATACACCGGATCCGGACTTTACAGGAACCGATACATTCCAGTATGAGGTTTGTGATGATGGTGCTCCGGTAGTTTGTGATATCGCTACAGTAACTGTAACAGTTGATCCTGTTAATGATGCTCCAATTGCAATGGATGATGTTTCAACAACAGATCCTGGAGTTGATGTAGTGATCCCTGTGTTAACAAATGACAGTGATATTGATAGTCCGATCAACCCGGATAATGTTACAATTATTACCAATCCTGCCAATGGTACGGTTGTGGTAAATGCAGATGGTACAATTACTTATACACCGAATCCTGATTTTGTGAATGGTACAGATACCTTTGAATATCAGATATGTGATGACGGTATTCCCGTATTGTGTGATATTGCAACAGTGACGGTGATTGTTCCAAAAACATTCTTGCCGCCTACAGCAAACCCTGATACGAATAGTACATTAGAGGATACACCTTTAGTAGTTGATGCAGCTTCAGGTTTGTTGAGTAATGATACAGACCCTAATCCTGATGAAATTTTAACAGTGACTGGTTTTGAAGTAGGAGGGATGACGTATGCTCCCGGAACTACAGTTTCGTTAACAGAAGGAGATCTTACTATTAATGCAGATGGTAGTTATACTTTTGTTCCTGCTGAAAATTACAATGGCCCGGTACCAGAAGTGGCCTATACGATCAGTGATGGAAACGGTGGTGAAGACACTAGCACATTGAATATTGATGTAACCCCTGTTAATGATGGTCCTGAAGCAGTAGATGATGTTGTAACAACAACTGAAGATACTCCTGTAGCGATCGATGTAACAGCAAACGATACAGATATCGATGGTATGATCGACCCTACAACGGTAACAATTGTAACTGCTCCAACTAATGGAACGGTAACTGTAGATCCTGTAACGGGAGAAGTAACCTATACACCGGATCCAGACTTTACAGGAAGCGATACCTTTGAATATCAAGTGTGTGATGATGGTACGCCTGTTATCTGTGATATCGCAACAGTAACTGTAACAGTAGACCCTGTTAATGATGGTCCTATTGCAGTAGATGATGCAGCAACAACAGATGAAGATACTCCTGTGTTGATAGATGTAACAGCAAACGATACAGATCTTGATGGAGAAATTGATCCTACTACAGTAACAATCGTAACTGCTCCAACTAATGGAACGGTAACGGTAGATCCTGTAACAGGAGAAGTTACCTATACACCGGATCCTGATTTTAATGGAACCGATACTTTTGAATATCAAGTGTGTGATGATGGTACGCCTGTTATCTGTGATATCGCAACAGTAACCGTAACGGTAGATCCTGTGAATGATGGTCCTCTTGCAGTAGACGACACGGCAACAACAGATGAAGATACTCCTGTGTTGATCGATGTAACAGCAAACGATACAGATCTTGATGGAGAAATTGATCCTGCCACGGTAACGATTGTAACTGCTCCAGCCAATGGAACGGTAATGATAGATCCTGTAACAGGAGAAGTAACCTATACTCCGGATCCAGACTTTACAGGAACTGATACATTCGAATATCAAGTGTGTGATGATGGTACTCCTGTTATCTGTGATATCGCAACAGTAACCGTAACGGTAGATCCTGTGAACGATGGTCCGGTTGCAGTAGACGACACAGCAACAACAGATGAAGATATTCCTGTGTTGATCGATGTAACAGCAAACGATACAGATCTTGATGGAGAAATTGATCCTACTACAGTAACAATTGTAACTGCTCCAACCAATGGAACGGTGACGGTAGACCCTGTAACAGGAGAAGTAACTTATACACCGGATCCAGACTTTACAGGAACCGATACATTCGAATATCAAGTATGTGATGATGGTACCCCTGTTATCTGTGATACAGCAACAGTAACCGTAACGGTAGATCCTGTGAATGATGGTCCGGTTGCAGTAGACGACACAGCAACTACAGATGAAGATACTCCTGTGTTGATAGATGTAACAGCAAATGATACAGATCTTGATGGAGAAATTGATCCTACTACAGTAACAATCGTAACTGCTCCAACTAATGGAACGGTAATGGTAGATCCTGTAACAGGAGAAGTTACCTATACACCGGATCCTGATTTTAATGGAACCGATACTTTTGAATATCAAGTGTGTGATGATGGCACTCCTGTAATCTGTGATATTGCACTTGTTACTATTACGGTAGATCCTGTTGCTGAAGATCTTACTGCAGTAGCAGACGACTACAGTGCGACACCAGTTAATGGAACTGTTGGAGGAACAGTACCTGGGGTAAATGTATATTCAAACGATACATTGAATGGTAATCCATTGAATCCGTCAGATGTAATTTTAACAAGCACCCCAACGGCAGAACTTACAGTAAATACTGACGGAACAGTTGATGTAACTCCTGGTACACCAGCAGGGACGTACATGATAGATTATACTATATGTGAGAATCTAGATCCAACCAACTGTGATACGACAACTGTAACAGTGGTAGTAGAGGAAGATATTTTAATTTTAGGGGTAACAAGTGATTCTCAATTAGAGGGTGCAGATTTACAACATACTGTTACTTTAAGTAGTGTCACAACAATGATTGAAATGTATCCTTTTAGTATTACTGATAATACTACTGAAGGAGGAGATGATTATATTGTAATACCAATGTTCACTAATGGAGTCACATTTGATCCTATTACAGGAATGATTACAGTACCGGTTGGAGTTACTTCGTTTACTGTTATAACAGAAACACTAACAGATATGTTAGCTGAAGGAAATGAGTATTATGATCTGATGGTAGGTGGAGAATCTGCTACAGGTACAATAATTGATGCAGATTCTACTGTAGTGATTTCAGTAACTGATGCGATAGTGACTGAAGGTGAAGATCTAATTCACACCGTAACATTGAGTGTTGCGAGCGCTACACCAATAATGTTTTCATTTGAAATAAATGATGACACAACGATGGGTGCATCAGATTACAGTTCAATGTATATGTTCAGTGATGGTGTAACTTATGATCCTGTAACAGGTACGATTACAGTTCCAGCTGGTGTAACTGAGTTTACTGTTACGGTTGCTTCGGTTGATGATTTTGTAATAGAAGAAACAGAAACTTATGACATTATTATAGATAGTGTATTTGCTATAGGAACTATTTTAGATAATGATGATTGTACAAGTGATCCTAATGGTGATTGTGATGGAGATGGAACACCTAATGGAGACGATACAAATCCTTTAGATCCATGTTTAGGAGATATTGCTACAGGTGATGAAGATGTAACAAATCCAATATATGCAAATGCAGATTGTGATATGGACGGTTTGACTAATGGTGAGGAGATTACAGGAATCGATGATCCAAACACTCCAGCAAATCCTAACGGAAATATAACAGATCCAAACGATGCAGATTCTGATGGAGATGGAGTAACAGATGGACAAGAAGCCTTAAATGGAACAGACCCTAACGATTTTTGTGATTACGATGCTATGAGTGTAGCGTTACCACAGAGTCAAGCCTTCTTGGATGCAGATTGTGACGGTGATGGTATTACCAATGGACAAGAGATTATTGACGGTACAGATCCTCAAGATCCTTGTAGTGGAGATGCTGCAAATGCTACATTACCACAGTCAGGTGATTACTTGGATGC
>NZ_BKCF01000016.1 GCF_009014635.1 Patiriisocius marinistellae
TCCTTTTCAGTTCCTCCAATAAAGTCGTTTTCCCTACTCCTGGACCACCTGTTATGACATAGAAATTATTATTTTCTTTTAGTTTAATCATTGTCGATTTCGGTTCGTTTTATATGACGCACAACGTGTTTGTATATGGTTTGTTGCGATGTTTAAGCACCTAATTTAACAAATAAAAACGGAAACTAAAACTCCACAAGGATAATTGCAAATAGGCGAGAAGCAGCAATAAATTATATACGGTGTTGTATGCAGTTATTTAGTTCTAATTGTAAATCTGAAATCCATTAATGGAAAAGGTTTATTAGCTTATATTAATTTCTATGACTAAAAATTCAATTAATTAGTAATTAAACCACCTTTTATAGATATAATTATAGAAGCATTAAGTAATAATTAACAATAAAATCTTTATATTAGTGTAATATATAGAGAGTTAATACGTCTAATATATAAAGATGTTTATATCTTAAGAGATAATGAGAATTCTATTAAACTAATTCGAAGAACTTGTTAATATCATTCTTTTACATATATTTACAATCATAATTGGAATATGACAACTACACTAGACAAAATACAAAAAGAAGTAATTAAGTCTTATACTAAATCTTTAAGTAGAGAAGAAACTATCGATAATTTACTAGATAAGATTAACGATAGAAAGAGGACGTATAAAGAATTTGCTGATGGAATTAACAAATTAGGTAAACTGGTAAGGAAAATTACTTGGTTAGATGATTTGTCTGATTCTGACGAAGTTATGATACGAGGGTTGATTGCTATGGGAAAAGCTTCGGATTTAAAATACAGAAAATTTTTGGCTGAAGATAGAAGGTTGTTTGTTCCAAAAGGACTTTTTAAAGAAGACTTTAAATATTTAAGAGAAGCAATTGAAAATCATAAAGAATCAGTTTTTGAAGTCGAACAAATAATTTTTGAATTTCGACAAGATGAAGATTTTAAAGAACTTTGTAAAGTAATAGATGATTTTTAATGAAGTTTTATTTTCAAAAACCATTTATTAAAGAAGTTAAAAAACTACTAAAAAAAGAATCTTATAAAGATTGTGAAGAAGCTATCATAGAGAACTTATTTCTTGCTGAACCAGAAGAAATATTTGAAAAGTGCGCAGCTTCAAGGTTAAACACAAGTTCTGATAACCCTTTTGCTAAAATCAGAATTAATTCGAGTTCAAAAGGTAAAGGTAAGAGTTCTTCTTATAGATTATATTTAATGGTATTTAAGGTTAAGGGTAAGATGTATTTTGCATACTTACATCCTAAAACTGGTGTTTACGGAAAACAATCATTAAATGCGAGTGAAAGAAAAGAAGTTGTCAAAACGTTAATAAAAAATATTAAAGAGAATAACTTCGAAGAAGTATCATTAAATGATAACAAGGATAAAATTATTTTCAATGAGGGAAAAAAAGAAGTTTTCTAACAGTATTAAATTCTTTTTTCTACTTTCATAATCTTTCAGTTTGATAATTTATTCTTCTCATATTCCACTAAAGATTCCTTATTTACTATCGTTTTTTTTAATTGCATACAACGTTGTTGTATAAGGAAAGTTGCGGTTTTGTCAGCGAGGAATTTCCGAAGGAAATTCAGAAGTTGATAAAAATGCAACTGCCTTTAATTAAGCACTAATTTAGCAATTTTTTTTATACGGTGTTGTACCACGTTTTTTATTTTCCATTTTCAACGTCAACTGTTTTTCTAAAGTCAGATTCTAATTGTTTTAAAATAGACGGAATAGTTTTATTTGTTCTCTCGTTCATTTCCTTGAGAATTTCACGACTAAAATCTGTGTAAGAATTTCCATAAACTCTTTCTCGGAAATGATAATCGGATAAAACAGAAAACGATTCCGATTTCAATTTGTCAATTAATTCACAAGTATTTATAGGAACAAAAATTCTTTTTTTATCATAATAGTCTCTGAATTCGTCGTAACTTTTTCCTGCATCGATTTTCCGCTGTTCTTTTAATTCCGCATCTTTTTCTTCATTTCCTGTGGACATTACAAAAGTAGAAGTAAGATTCGCAAGATTTATTCTGACGTCAACAATTAGTTTATATAAATCAGAAATTGTATCAAGTCTCTTTTCGTGAAATCTTGATGCCTTTGTCAAATGTATATCTAAATCACTCTTATATTTTTGCAATTGTTTTTCCAATTCGCTTTTATATAATTCCGACTTATTATTTAATTCAAGTTCAAAATTTTTAGCTTTTTGGTCAAAATATTTTCCAATAAAACTTCGGATTATAAATGCAATCAATCCTCCAATTATTGTTATAATTCCTAAATCTTTAATTATCTCCAAAATGCTGGTTTTAAATGTGGTACAACGGTTGTGTATATGGCTCGTAGCGTGTAAATTAGGAAATAATTTTCGGATTAAGCACAAGCCAGATTTTTAAATTTTACTATTTATCTTTTTTATTGGAAATCGTCAAATTTAAAAATTTGGCGACTTTCCAAATACACCTTAACTTCGATTAAGCAACTGCCCAGCTATGAGCTATATACGTTGTTAGGCAACGTTTATTTTCCAGTCTAATTGTCCAGTATTTTTAATCAATTGCGCATATTGTTTAAAAGCATCTTTAAACCAGTCTGCAATTTTTGTATCGGCTTGTTCATCATTTAGAAAAACTGAAATGTCTTTTTTTAGATTTATGGAACTTCCTGCGTCATAAGTAACAGTTGTGAAATTAGGCATTTTCTTCACGTAAGTCATTAATTCTTTATGTTCTGGATTTGATTTACTTAAATAAATTGATACATAAATTGATGGTGAACTAAATTGAAAACCATATTTTAATTCAGACCAACCTTTAGCTCCTAAAATACCAGTTTGATAAAATATCATTCGATTATGTTCAAGAATTTGTGCCGTAGTCAAACCATTAGAAACTTTATTTAAATTGAAAGTTTTTTTGAAAACAGGTTTTACTCTATTCAAGTGACCTTTTATAAGGTTTATTAAGTCTTGCAGGTTTTCGAGTGAAACAAAATCCTTAGCATTAATGGTTAATTCTTGTGCCATATCGTGTGTGATTAAAAAGTCCAAAAAATTCTCTACGAATTTATTTTCCTTATATTTTTTTAAAAATTTCGCTATTTGAAACCAGCGTATCTGTTTGAAATTATGTTCTGATATTAATTTTTTATCAAAGAATTTAGTACAATAAAATAAGTGTGTTTCAAATTCATCATCGGCTAAACTTTCTAAAACTTTGCAATACCTTTCGATTTGTCTATAACCTTCTTTAGAATTTACTTTATTCTCAATAAAACATATTGAATTTTCTCCTTCTAAGACAAAGTCAATAACACAATTTTGGTCATTTTCAAGTTCGTATTTCACTTGAGTTTTTAGACTATAATTGTTTTCGGGCAGTTTTAAGAAATCTTGAATGAAAGTTAATTTTATATCTTCTTCCAGATTCAATATTCCAACAAATACTTCAGTCGTAAAATCTTCCAAAGGTGTTTTGGAACGATGTTTCTTATAAAGACTTAAAAGTTGATTTAGCACGATGTTTTTTGTATTATACTGAAATAGGTTGACCTTTTTTCGGTTGTTTTTTGATTAATCAATTTCTATTTTTAAATCTTAAGTTCAGCTAAATTTACATTATTTTTTCGATAGGATTTATATTTGATATTTGGATTTAAGTGTACTTCAGCTGGTTTTCTTAATTCCAGGCT
>NZ_BKCF01000017.1 GCF_009014635.1 Patiriisocius marinistellae
TCCTTTTCAGTTCCTCCAATAAAGTCGTTTTCCCTACTCCTGGACCACCTGTTATGACATAGAAATTATTATTTTCTTTTAGTTTAATCATTGTCGATTTCGGTTCGTTTTATATGACGCACAACGTTGTTGTGTATGGATAGTTGCGTTGTTTGCGAGCGAGGATTTTCCGAAGGAAAATCAGAAGTCACCAAACACGCAACAACTTTTAATTAAGCACTAATGTAAGCAATTATTTATACACGGTGTTGCAAATAGTTGTGAGACAATTGAGTTATCCGTTTTTACTAATTCCGTTTAATATATGTCAGATTACGGTAAATTCCGCTATTGTTTTTTAGTCCTCAGTCTATTTTGTTCGGTTTGAGTTATAATTCCGCAAACAGGCTAAAATCAGCGTGCAGTTCAGTTTTGATAAACTAGCTAAATTCCGTTTGAGTAAAAATCAGCAGTCGAGTTAGAAGTCCGCATAATATAATTCAGATTTCGAGTAGGTTTTTTAGCGTGCAGTTCAGTTTACATAAACTTGCTAAATTCCGTTAGAGTGGAAGTCAGCGTTCGAGTTAAAAATCCGCGTAATTTAATTCAGAATTTGAGTGATTTTTAAGCGTAAAGTACGGCAGAATTCGGTTCGGTAATTTTTCCGAGTAATTATTTGCAACGGTTTTGTGTATGGTTAGTGGCGTGTTTTAAGCACGGAATTTAGCAAATAAAAACCGAATAGAAAATCCGCGAGGATTTTCGTAAGTAGGCGAGTACCAGCCATTAATTATACACGGTGTTGCCAACAGTTTTTATTCATTATCTATTATTCTAAAGCTTTGTTCCGCTTTTTTCTTAATCATTAATTTTCCAATTATATGACTAAATTCTCCATCAAATTCGATTTGGTAACCACCAGAATTATTAGGAATCATTTTTGATTTTCCTTTAACTCGTCCCATAATTCGGTCGCCTTTTTTGAATTCAGTCGCATTTATTTCCAATTCATAAAATTCCAGTTCGACATCCAAAGTGTTCTTTCCGTCATATTCTCCATAATCAGACCAAAGAGTGAGTTTAACTTTTGGTTTTTCGTTTTCGGTTAAGTCAATCTTAATCGCAGTAACGCTTGTTCCAACATTTCCGATTGTTACAATTAATGAATCAGTTTTTCTGTTGTCAAGTGTGCTATATGCGTAAAATTCAAAATCCGATTGAGTGATTTTCAATTCAGTTGAATCGATTTTGATTTCCGAATTAATTACTACTTCTTGAGCTGATAAATTCAGTCCAAAAGTCAGCAGTATTAATATGTATAGCGTTTTTCTCAAATTGTTGGCAACGTGTTTGTGTATGCTTAGTTGCGTGTGTAAGTTACTAATTTAGTAAACAAAAACGGACTAGAAAATCTGCAAAGATTTTCCGAATAGACAAGAACCTAGCAATTAAATATACACGGTGTTGGGCGTAGTTATTTATTTCTTTTTAACTGAAACATAATCTCTATTACTCGATTCGCTATTACCTTTCAATTCTCCATTTTTGTACATTAATTTTATTGGGTCAGTCAGTCCATATAAAATTAAATTGTGATAGTCTTTATTAATTAAGTCTTTTTCATTGGGAAAGGACTTGTAAAGTATTCTATTGTATTCTGGCTGTAAATGTTTTATTAATGCTTTTTCTGCGTCAAGCGATATAGTTTTATCAGAAGGTAAAATATAATCAGTCAAATAATTGGTAATATCTTCAGAGGTTGAGTCATCTCCCCATTTCACAATCGTATTATTATCTTTTATGCGAATTAATAAAATCATTATTTCGTTTGATGGAATATTTTTAAAAGACAATGAATCTTGATTTGTTAGAATTTCCTGAAAAGTAGAATGACTTGACAATCTTTCACATATATTTTGTTCAGTAGATTTTCCAACATAATGTACATTATATTCTAACATATCAGAATAATCTCCATTAAACTTAACGTTAATATGCCCTTTCCAATAATTTTGGAATAATTTGTCAGGTGTATATTGAGCTAAAATTTTTGTCTTTCCTGTTGATGGGTCAGTTGATTGAATAGTAAATGCTTGTGTTCCTTTAAAAGGGGGCCCCACTTTTTTTTCAGGTGTACTTTTCCTATTATGAAGCCTTAATTCTATCGATTTTGTTAAGTCAGACGCTATGTTTTCTTGAATGAATGGCAATACACATCTAACCACATTGTCATTATCCTCTTGCTCAATATCAAAGCTCAATTCAAATTCTTTTTCCCAGTAAAAAAAATTGCTAAAAGTAACTTCTTTACGTTGCGCTATAATATAAACATGACTATCAAAAACGTTGCTGTGGAATTCCTTATCAGTTGTAAATCTGGCGAAATGATAGGCGGATAATGGTGCGTATCCTAATTCTAAATCATTTATTAAAACTCCCTTTGTCATTTTGTGTTAATTACGCCCAACGTGTTTGTGTATGATTAGTGGCGTGTTTAAGCACCTAATTTAGCAAATACAAACCGAATAGAAAATCCGCGAGGATTTTCGTAAGTAAGCTCGAACTAGCCATTAATTATACACGGTGTTGCCAGTAGTTTTTTTAATTTTCAAGTTTTAAATCAGAAACTTTGTATGTTTCCATTGCTTGTCCTAATCTGTCAAAATCTCCGTAGCCACAAACTGCAAATCCATTCTTAATTTCAAATACCATCATTATTCCCTTTTTACTATCAATATCCGAGTCTTTGTGTCTTACTCGACTTCCTTTTTGTATCATAATTTTATGCTCTAATTCTTGTTATAAAATCCTGAACTCCTGAAATCAGAAGTTTTACTTGTTCGGATTCATATTCATCATAATTTCCGTGTGCAGCATTATTTCGTAAATCTAACCAAGCTGTCACATTTTTTTGGTCAAGCAACTCATAAGCTCCAGCTTTAGTTAAATCAGCATTTAATTTATTCGCTTTTATTGGTCTTCCGTTATTCTCAAATGGAACAGAAGCTTTATCAGCAACTTTTCTTAAATGGCTTTCTAATGTTGAGCCAGCAATTACTGCTGCTGCATTTTTATATCCATTATCATTTAGATATTTTGCCATTTCTAAAAAATCAGAAAAAACTTCGGAATGAACAATTTCTGCTAAATTTTGAAGGTAACCTAATTCTAAATCTTCTTTTATGGCTTTCACAACACCAATTACTGATGAAGTATGCAAATGTAAATGTGGTTGCTTTTGAATTATTCTTTCAATTTCTAAACTGTAAGTTGAATTAGTTCCAGAAATTCGATGAACCGAAGCAATTCCTCTTGTAACTAAACTTTGTCTGTCAGCTTTTGGTAAATCACTTAAATCGTTGTGTTGAGATTTACGTCCCATCTCTTCAAACTTTTCAATAATGTCCTCTAACTGTTTTTTAAAAAGTTCTTTATTCATCTATTATCTCTGTTTTGTATTATACTGAAATAGGTTGACCTTTTTTCGGTTGTTTTTTTTGATTAATCAATTTCTATTTTTAAATCTTAAGTTCAGCTAAATTTACATTATTTTTTCGATAGGATTTATATTTGATATT
>NZ_BKCF01000018.1 GCF_009014635.1 Patiriisocius marinistellae
GATGAACCAGAAACTTGTAATAGAATTTTTTATATTTTTCTTGATAATATAAATTGAACCTTTTTTGTTGAGTTTTAGAGTATTTCAAAATGCTTGTTCCTTATTTTTATCATAATGTTTTACAACGGTTACGTATAAGAATAGTGCGTAGTTTGAGTGCGAGGATTTTCCGAAGGAAAATCGGATGCAAGCAAACAAGCACTAACCTTTGATTTAGGAATAAACTTACGCATTATTTTTATACAATGTTACCACACGTATTTATTTTTCATTTTCAATTAACCAATCTAAACTTTGGTCAAAATATTTCTTTAAAGATTTGTCTAAAAATTGGCTGTAATCCCTTTTTTCATTCCGTTCATTAGATAACCAAGCCATTGCATAAGCAATTATCTGCTCAGGTAAATAACCTTGACTACTCGATTGCCAACCAAATCCTTGAGAACTGAATTGAAAGCGAGAATTACCAATAAAAATTCCAAACCCATATGTGATTGCAGTAAAGTCAGTCAGGAATTCATCATTTTCTTCAATTCTATTTTCTCCTAATAAAATCTGATGAGACAATTCATGGGATATTGTTGCTATTAGCGAAACAGGGTTTTTTAATTGCCCTCTTTCGATTGATATTAATGTTTCTTTTTTGGTTTGCTGATAAGTTCCGCTTGCACTTTTCCAACTTCCATTTATATCCGCTGGTGTCGTCAATATTGTTCCGTCTGCCATTTCAATTGGCTGGTCAGAAAAGAATTCGAGTTTTATTTCAGTTTCTCGAATATTCATAAGTTCCATTGTCCGTTTGAGTATGAACTCTGCATCTTTTTCAGTTCCGTCAAAAGTTCTGTCGTAAAAATCTTTTGTTGGCGTTACTGTTCGGATTTCCATAAAATGCTCTTCGCCAAATTCTGTCCGTAACCAAATAAGGTCTTCATCAACCCAAACTTTATCTTCTTTGGTAATCGGTAATTTTGTCTTTTTATTCCAGAACATTTTTAGTTGGTCATATGTGTGGTAACGTGTTTGTATATGGTTTGTTGCGTGGTTTAAGCAACTAATTTAGTAAATAATTACCGACCAAGAAAGTCCGCGAGGACTTTCGTAAGTAGGCGAGAAGCCAGCAATAAATTATATACGGTGTTGGCAACTGGCTTTATTCATTCACAATTTTTCTTAATAATTCTGTTGGTTTATCTTTATCTAAATAAACACCTTTACTTTCCAAATCTTCAATAACCGAATTCTTAAATTCAAGTTTATGAATTAAGTGTTTATGTCTTATGTCAAATATCTTGAATAAATCATCCCAAGTCATAGCATAAATTTCATAATTACGTACTGACTCAACTAAAAATCTCTTTCCTTTTCCTTTATTGGATTCATATCTATCTTTAATCCAATTATCTACTTTTTTTCCAACAAGAATTAATTTCCAAGTTCTTAATTCACTAACGAATTTAGGTTCATTTATAATAAACCTTATATATTCTTCTATTTGGTCAAACTGTGATTTTCCAATTACTACACTTGGTCTTTTAAGTTCAACTATTATATTTTCTTCAATTGTATATTGGTCGCTATTTGGGTCTGTTTTTTCAGCTTGTCTTGCAATAAATATATCAGGTCTTTTAAGTTTATCTTTTGACTTTAATTTCTCTTCATTTTTTTTGCCTGATTCTATAAAGTCTAAATAGTTATTTAGAGATGTTTCAAAATTTTTGTCAGCTGAAACTAAATGATATTGCTCTCCAAATAGCCAATAATTATTTTCAATTATTTTTTGAATGTGGTCTCGTTCGTTGGTGAATTTTTCTAACTCAAACACCATTTGCTTTATAGTATTTACAACATTAAAACGTCCTTCTAATAAATTGACTAATTCTACAATACTTGAAATCTTTGTTTTTTTAAGAGTATTTGAAAGTTCTATTCTTTCTTCGTCTGACAAATCAGTTATATTTTCTAATATCTCTAAAATATTTTCTCTTTGCTCAGTATCTAAAAGTAAATTTAAAAAACCAACTAAAGTTTTGCTTTGTGCTTGTTTTAAGCCTTGAAATATTTTTGGTTGGATACAATAAATTTCTTTGACCACATTTTCTAAATCTTTTTTTCTAATTTGGTCGTAAGAATTATTCTTAAATATTGGGAATATTTTCTTTGAATTATAATCATCAATTAGCTTTACAGCTTTTTCATCTCTAATGAATAATTTTTCTTCTTGAGTTATAAAATCGTTTAATAAACCGATAAGATTTTTAAAAGTAATATCGCTTTGATTATTTCCGTTTAAACCTAAAGTTGGTTGGTCAGATTTTGTAAGCTGAAAAGTATCAAAATATTCGGATACTACATAAACAGAATGATGAAAGTCAACTGCTTTATTATTAAATGAAGTATGCTTTCTTGCAACTTCTTCTTGTCCTTTATTTAAGAAGTAATAAAAATATTTGTCACCTATATTTTTATTCCATCTTATATAACTAATTTTAAAAGTTTGTCCATTAAAAGTTTCTTCAAATTCTCTAAAATCGCCAATTGTATTCCAATAGTCAAGGTCAATTCCATTAATTTTTATTTTATAATCAGACTCCTTGTTTAAAAACAGAAACCAACCAAATTCACTTGCTAAATAATCTATAAATTCCTCACTTTCTAATAAGTCTCCAGTTAATGAATGAAATGATTCAAAATTGACTTTTGTTCCTGTCTTTTTGCTTAATGATACAATTTTATCAGACGTTTGAAAGTCTTGTAGTTTTTCCTTTGAAATTGTAATATTATATTTTAAGAAATCTGAATTTTCGGTTTCAAATGTAGTTTCCCAAATTGCTTTATTACAAAAATTAGTAAATGAAAAACGACCTTTACCAGCTTTTCCTTTTATGAAACCATTTTGGTCAAAAGTTTTTGTTTTTTGGGAATCCATAAACTGACCAAAAGTATCTCCAATTTTAGTTAGATTAATTCCTGAGCCATTATCGGAAATTGAAAATGAATTAATATAACCTACGTCGTTTGAATCAAAGTTTATTTCAATCATTGTTCCATTAGCATCAAATCCATTCCAGATATATTCTGCTATTGCTTTTTTGAAATCTGAAGGTAAACCACTTCGCTCAATGCTTTTTGTGGTGATTTTTGCTGTATGTTTTTTCATTAGCTGTTTGTATGTTTAGCTTGTTGCCAACGGATTTGTATATGAGCAGTGCGGAGGAAGAAAGGTGAAAGCCTTTCGGACGTACCCGAGCTGATTTTTACAAATTTCGTTTATTAAATTTTTTTTTGCAATAAGTCGAATTTGTAAAAATTCGG
>NZ_BKCF01000019.1 GCF_009014635.1 Patiriisocius marinistellae
GACTAAAAGTTTCGTCTCTAAAGTTGCTTTTTGATAGCTTTTTTTTCGCCAGTGTTCATTTTGTGTTTTCATAAGTGACTATAATTAAAGGTTTAATTTTTAGTCAACCTATTTCAGGAAAGTTCAATTTTTAAATTACTGCCAACGGTTCAGTATATGAAAAGTAGGGCAGAAAGTAAGCTGTTTCCATTCGGTTGAACCACGAGCCACATTTTTAATTTTTCTTTTTTACCTTTTCAGGTATAAAAATACAAAATTAAAAATGTGGTGGCATTGCAAATACACAATTGCCTTTTGATTAAGCCAAAATCGCCCTATTTTTTATATACATTGTTCTCTACTGGCTTTCTGCGCTCAGATTGGTTTTGAGCGTTGGCAGAGACATACTCTTTTACAGTTTGGGCGAAGCTTGGATGGCGCGACTGTAAATGTGTATGGCTCGTAGCGTTGGCTTATCCGTTCACAAATATGTGATTCGTAAATAAAGTGTGTGGTGCACTCACTAAGTTAATATCAAATTTCAATGACGGTTCAACTCTCGAACTCGCATTGTGAATTCTAAATGATATTTGCCAACCTTCGTTTAAAGAAACTAACAAAGTTGTTGTTGAATTTTCTTGATAAACTATTTCTATTAATCGTGTCGGCAACTTTAGTTTTGGAATCTTTGCTTTCGGCTTTACTTTTTCAAATGGTAAATTCAAAGTTCCGTGTAAATTGTATGCCTGAATCTCAACTTTTCTTTTGCCTTTAATAACTTTATAAAAATCTTGGTGTCCGATTAAATATTGCACTAAATTCTCTGCAACGATGTTTGGATTTGCTTTATCTAAACGGAGTAATTCTTTTCTAAAAGCGTCAAGTATTGGTAAATAAACAACTTGATGCATATTTTCGATAGAAGTCCATTTCGTTGATTTGTCCTTTGCTCTCAAATCTGCGAGCATATCAAATATTGGATTAACCTCATTAAAATAATTTTCTGAACAAGAAACGCCTAACCATTTTTCTCCGAAATTAATTTTATTCGATAATCTTGAATGCTTAACTGCTCTGTGATTATTCTTTGCAGAGATTCCGATTTCCCATTTTTGTAATGAGCGAATCATCAAAACATCTCTAACGTCTCCTGATTGTCCTGCTTTATCACTTACTAATTCTAAAACTAAAATATCTTTATCACTAATTCCATACGATAAGCGTGGTTCAATATCCAAAAGAAAATTTATAGATGCACTTGCAGTTATTCTAAAAGTATCTTGCTCTGTTTCATCAAAACTATCGAAGAAACCTTTAGCAGTTTTGTATGGTTCATTTTTAGTAATTGAAACACTTGTAATTTTATCTAAGCGTTCGTAAAATTCAATAAGCAAAGCATATTCAAATGCTTTTCCATTTATTGTTTGATTAGCCATAAATTAGGAAAGTATATTTTCTAATTGCATTTTTTTCTTTGCAATTTGTTTAGGTTTTTTTTCTGCGTTCTCGATTTGAGATTTTATACTTACAGCAATGTGTTTAGCTAAATTTACAGGAACAGCATTTCCAATCATTTTATAACCAGCTGCAATATGATTATAATGAAAAATAAAATCGTTTGGAAAAGTTTGAATTCTTGCACATTCTCTAACGCTCAATCTGCGATATAAATTTTCTTTTCCTGGAACGAAAACACGAACATTCTGTTCGATAAATTTCATTTTTGGGGCTTGTGGATGAAGTGGTGCGTGTCTTCCTCCAGCTTGAATTGTAAACGATTGTTCATCCCAAGTTCTAACTCTATTTCTTGACATAAACATCGAAGAAAAACCGCCAATCATATATTCGTGATTTGGAACTTTACAATTTTCTTTATTTGTTTTATTTCCTTCTTTTGCTGGTACAACTGAATTTTGTAAATCAGCTATTTTTTGTTCAAGGGTTACTTTATCTTTTAGCGGTTGTGGAAATTGGAACGCAAAATCAAGGTCTTCACGAATACCAACAAAAAATACTCTTTTACGGTCTTGTGGAACATCAAAATCCGATGCGTTTAATAATTTGAAGGATAATTTGTAGCCAGCATTTTTAAACATTTCCTTAATATTTTTTAAAGCCTCGCTATGTCTTTCCAATAACATTCCACTCACATTTTCTGCAAGAAAGAACTTCGGTTGTTTCGCCTCTAATATGCGGATAAAATCATAAAATAATTGACCTCTTTTGTCATCTATTCCTCGTAAAGAACCAGCCTCACTCCAACTTTGACAAGGTGGTCCACCAATTATCCCATCACATTCAGGAACTTCGTCCGATGCGATATTTACGATACTTCGCCTGTCAAGTGTGGTATTTTTGTGGTTTTTCTCGTAAGTTTCCCAAATATCTTTATCATATTCATTTGCCCAAACAACATTAAATCCTGCGTTTTCAAATCCTAAATCCAGTCCGCCAGCTCCAGCGAAAAATGATACTACATTCATATTTTATTGTGTTTGAAGTGATTTGTTTAATGTTCTGCGATATTCTGCTTTTTCTTCTGCAACTTCTAAAAGTTGTTTTGTGCAATTCGTTTCGTAAATATGTTTTCCAATCTGGTCGGTAACATATTCGTCTCGCAATTCTGTAAGTTTCAGTTTGAAAATTCGTGCAAGCTTTGGTAAACGTTTTTCATCAAAATCGCGCTTACCATTTTCGATTTTACTCAAGTTTGCAGAATCTAAATCAAGTTTGGCAGCAAGTTGCGTCAAAGTCAATTCGTTTTCATTTCGTAAAAGTCGGATATATTCTCCAAAAGTGGTTTTCATAAGACTTGTCATTATTTGACAAATTTAAACTTTTATTTTGGATTTCCAAGTGGCGTTGGCAAAAACAGCTCTTTTATTTTTTAAGCGTTGGACGAAGCATTTGGAAAAAATGAAAGTGCTGTTTCGAGCGTTGGTGTATTATACTGAAATAGGTTGACCTTTTTTCGGTTGTTTTTTGATTAATCAATTTCTATTTTTAAATCTTAAGTTCAGCTAAATTTACATTATTTTTTCGATAGGATTTATATTTGATATTTGGAT
>NZ_BKCF01000020.1 GCF_009014635.1 Patiriisocius marinistellae
TACAACACCGTATAAAAATAATTGTGGTTTAGTGCTTAATCAAAGGTCGTTGCGTGTTTGTAACGTCTGATTTTCCTTCGGAAAATCCTCGCATACAAACCCACAACTATTCTTATACATAAACGTTGGCAACAAGCTGAACAAAAACTAAATGAATAAAAATTTGAAATGTTTTCTTTCTTCGTCACACAATGTTGACACATCGATTATCAAGAATGTTCTTGCTGAAAACGATGTGGACACTTTTGATTTATATGACTTTTCCGTTGGAGACTCAATTCAGCAAATCTTGAAAAGAAAAATAAAGGATGCTGATTTTGCGATATTTATAATAACTGACAATAACCCAAATGTAATTTACGAAATGGGTGTTTGTGAAGGACTTGGAAAACAACATTTTATTCTTCTCGATAAAGATTTAAAAATCCCTTTTTACATTGAGAACAAGTTGTTCATTAGAACTGATGTAAATGATATTGAATTTACAAAAAACTCAATTTTAAAATTGCTTTTAGACATAAAGAAAAAGCCAAAGCAATATTATTCAAAGCAAAAAAGTAAATTAAAAAGGACAATAGAATATCATACTGAAACAAAAATTCAATTAAGAGATATTCTTCCCGAAATTCAGGACTTACGAAACTATACAACAGGAAATAGAAATGGTCTAAATTCTGCTAGAAATGGTTTGAAAATGGAGGATATTACTGCTAGAATTTTCAATATCCTAAAACTAAACTATGTCGAGAATAACACCAATAAAGATAAAGGAATTGATTTCGCCTTATGGAGTGATAATTTGGGGAAAGTTATAGGAAATCCAATAATTTTCGAACTTAAATATGGTCGTTTAAATAAAGCTAGACTTGAAAATGCAGAAAACCAAATTAGAAAATACATTGAGGTTTCTGATGCAAAAGTTGGTGTTTTACTGTATCTCGACACAGAAAACAAAAGACACAAAATTAAATCCTCACTTTATCCTTTAATTATTAGTTATGATTTAGAAGACTTTGTGAATGAATTAATAGAAAATTCTTTTGACACTATATTGTTAAATAAGAGAAATAAAATAGCTCACGGACTTGAATAATGGCTAGATTTTCTCAACCAAAAATATCGCGTCTATTAAGAGAATCTGATACAGCACCTAACACTTATATTAAAGGAGCAAAATTGGAAGAACTTGTTCGTTACATTTTTTGTAAAGTTCCAAAAGTAACACACTACGATTCCAATGTTTTAGATGGTGTAAGAGCTCACGAGCTTGATGTTGTTTTTAGTAATGACACTCGAAATTCTGATTTATATTTTTTGGATTATGCAATAATAACCGAATGCAAGAACACGGGAAGCCCAGTTAGTAGTGCTCAAGTAGGTTGGTTTGTAAGAAAATTGCAAGATAGATTTGCAACAATGGGAATTTTGATTTCTTTAAACGGAATTACAGGAGCAGGA
The DNA here is from genome assembly GCF_009014635.1 of Patiriisocius marinistellae. Classification (GTDB taxonomy): domain Bacteria; phylum Bacteroidota; class Bacteroidia; order Flavobacteriales; family Flavobacteriaceae; genus Patiriisocius; species Patiriisocius marinistellae. Next base: position 1,459 of record NZ_BKCF01000020.1, read on the forward strand.
GATGGAGTAAGTAATGCTCATAGCGAAATTTTAAATGCTTTGATTAGAGATAATATTAGGATTTTAGTAATAACAAGAGAAGATATTTTAGCATTTACAAATACGGATGATTTAGTACAATTATTGCAAAGAAAATTGATGAAATTGAATATTCATAGAACGATTGAATAAAAGCCAGTTGCCAACACCGTGTATAATTCATTGCTAGTTATAGCTTACTTACGAAAGTCCTCGCGGACTTTCTATCTGTGATTTATTTGCTAAATTTAGTGCTTAAACACGCAACGAAATCATACACAAACACGTTGTACAAAATTAAAAAAAACATTATGCGATTTTATTTAAAAACTATATTAACCATCATTCTCGTATTGCTAACAATCATATCATGCTCAAAAGCAGAGGATGGAATTGATGGATTTAATTCAATTATATCAACAGAAATTGAATTAAGTGGTATTAACTGCCAAGCTGGAGGTATAAGAGTTAGTACGGGGCTTGATTTGAACAGAAATAATATTCTTGAGCAAAATGAAATTGAAAATACAGATTATATATGTAATGGAGATGGAGGTATTATTGAACTAGATAATCTTGTAAGGCTTGAATTGGGATCACCAAATGTAATGTCGTGTGGTACTAATTGGTATATATCTGAATTTGATACTTTTCATTTCCCAGATTTCAATAAATCCGATTACTCGAATGTATCTTCTATTTTGTTTGTTCCTTCAATGATTAGTCAACCTGGTAATAATATAATTATTGAATTGTATAACATAACCGATAATGAATCTATAATAAATTCTCAATTAACACATAATACAGATGAGTATGTTTTTAAATATTCAGAAGACATATACAATAATCTACCCAATCATACTATTACATTAGGTATTCGTATGAAAAACAGCACACCTAATGGCTGTGGTGGTTTAGGAGTTAAATCATATTTATATATTTTGAGAGAATAACTTTGTACAACAAAGTATAAAATCAATGCGGGAGTTGTCGCTAAATTAAAAGTTAAGGTATATTTAGAGATCGCCGAATTTTTACAAATCAGACTTTTGATATAAATAAAAAATAAAAAGCGGAATTTGTAAAAATCGGCTTGTGCTACTGCCGAATGGCTAATGCCATTCTTCATCCGCACTGCTATTATACAGAGACGTTGTAAAACATTTGAAAAGAACATTTGTCATACCAATTTTAATTCTGATTTCAATGATTTCGGAGAGTTGCGGAGAAGTTGTAAAAACTACTTTCGGAAATCATATGGCTTATGTTTTTGGTTC
>NZ_BKCF01000021.1 GCF_009014635.1 Patiriisocius marinistellae
CTAAAAGTTTCGTCTCTAAAGTTGCTTTTTGATAGCTTTTTTTTCGCCAGTGTTCATTTTGTGTTTTCATAAGTGACTATAATTAAAGGTTTAATTTTTAGTCAACCTATTTCAGGAAAGTTCATTTTTCAGCTTGCAGGTAACGGTTGTGTATAAGAATAGTAGGGCGGAAAAAAAGCGACTACCATTCGGATGAACACAAGCCGAATTTTTAAATTTTTCTTATTATCTTTTTTCTCAATAAGCCAAATTTAAAAATTTGGCGACCTTGCAAAAGTGCTATTGCCTTTGGGTTAAGCACTCATTGCCCTATTATTTTTATACGTTGTTGTCTTTAGTGCTTTCCGCACAGTTTGGTTTTTACAATCCAAATCCGAACGGTTTTTTACCTTTAATTCCACTATTTAATTCGGATGGAATTTTCCAAATGTCCATCTTAATTGGCCAATCAGTTTTATATCCTTCGTCAGTTGGAACAAACTCAAATTTACTCGTTTTAAAATCGTCTTTTTTAAATCTCTCCACGATTTTTTGAAGAAGATGCCAAACGTCTGCTTGATAATCTTCAATCGTTTCTGCTGTATAATCGTAATAATAATCAGGTTCCGCTTTCCAGAAAATCATACAAGCAGTTCCTTTATCACATTTTAGGCTTTCAATTATCCAATTCAAAACGATTGTTCCGTCGTCCCAATTATAATTATCAGCGAGATAATATTGTTCCGCTGAATTTAGGGTCTGAAATTTTTTAAAATCGGGAATAGTTTCTTCGTCGTTTTCAATATCATCGTCAAATGAGAATTCGATGAAATTCTTTTTAATCAGCAATATTTTGTGCGGACGAATTATCACTTATTTTAATTCGAGTTTAGCGTTTTCATTCTCGTTTATCATCTCAATAATTGTAGGGAATTCTATTAGTTCCGATTTACTCTTTTGGCTATTTACCCAAATCAGTTTGTAATCTTCATCGCAATCGTGAACTCCAAATCCACCACGCAAAACATCATTGAACGCATTTAAATTTCTTCCAATTTTCCAATCCAATCCTTTGGTCATTTTTCGCTCAACTTCATCGTAAAATTCGACAAGATTTGAGAAATTATTTCCGTTAATTTTGATGGTTAGCATTTTTTTCAGCATTAAAGACAACGTGTTTGTGTATGATTAGTTGCGTGGTTAAGCAACTAATTTAGCAAACTTTTACGAACCTGAGAATATTCCGAAGGAATATTCCAGATGAGCACTTACAAAGCAATTAATTATACACGGTGTTAGCTACAGTATTTTCTTGTTATTAAATCAATTAAACCTTTATGAAAATTAATAATTGATTCTGCACTTTCAGTATTTTTTTCATATTTTAAAGAGAATACAGTTCGGATTGAGTATTTCTCATTTTTTTGTTTACCAAATGTGTTAAGTTCAAAAGTTGTGTTTTCAATAAGTTCATTTAAGTTTAATTTCATAATTAAGTACTCAATATTTTCTTTAAATAAATTATCAGCAGATTTAATATCCCAATTTCGTTTTTTAAATAAAATCAGTTTACTTAAGTGGTCAATTGTTTTTATTTCAAATTCAGGGATTTTTTGATTATTTGACTTATCGATTTTGAATTCTGCAGTATCTGAATTCCCAAAATCATATAAGATGTTCATATTGAAATTCTTATAAAGTATTTTTAATCTATATTTAGAAATATGGACAAATGAACCAATTTCGCCACCAACTTTATAATCTTCGTGTTCAAATACACCATTACAATTTTTACAAATACGTTTTAATTCAGTCTCTGGGTTCATATTGTAGCTAACGTCTCTGTATACTAACAGTGCGAGGGAGAATGGCATTAGCCATTCGGTTGAGCCTCGAGCTGATTTTTACAAATTCCGCTTTTTATTTTTTTCTGCAATAAGTCGGATTTGTAAAAATTCGGCGACGTAAAAAAGTGCCTTCATTTTTAATTTAGCGACTAATCTCGCATTGTTTGTATACTTTGTTGTGCAACGTTGTTCTGCGTTCTGTTTATTCAGTCTCTACTTTCCCATTCGTTGGTATTCACATCGTATTCGTTAATGTGCCATCCATCGAGTGAGTAAGAAAGATTAAATTCTCCATTTGATTTATTCACAATATAATCAAAATCTTTAAATTTAAATTGGTCGAAATATTGAGGTAATTCCGTTTCGTTTTTCAGTTCAGCGAGTGAGTTTGGATAACGTTGAAAATCAGTTTTATATTTTTGTATTTTTATTACAGTCAAATCAGCTTTACGTTGATTATATTCATTCTTTAGTCGAGCAAATAATAAACAAAAAAGTAATCCGAAAAATATTGTCGTATAAATCTGAATTGAATATTTGAATTTTTTACTCGGCTTTTTCCAAATAATCAAAAGCACAATAAAAATTGGCGTGCAAATTCCAAATATAATAAGCAAATTAAAAAATCCGAATATTGTTCCCAATCCGAAGTATAATCCGATTAAAATTGCAAAAAATAAAATTAGAAGCCAATTTTTCAATTTAGTTCACGGTTTTTTTTCAATGTTGCACAACGTGATTGTATATGGAAAGTTGCGGGTTTGCGTGCGAGGATTTTCCGAAGGAAAATCAGACGTAGCAAACGTGCAACGACCTTTAAATTTAGCCTAAAAAAGCAATTTTTTATATACGTTGTT
>NZ_BKCF01000022.1 GCF_009014635.1 Patiriisocius marinistellae
CTGATATGGATCCTATAGCTGTAACGCCTGGTTCTGTAACGGACCCTGCCAATGGTACCGCTGTGTTGAATGCAGATGGTACGGTAACATATATTCCAGATGCAGGTTTCACAGGAGAGGATACGTTCACTTATGAGATATGTGATAATGGAAGTCCTGCCTTATGTGATAGTGCTACGGTAACAGTAACTGTTAATCCAGCCAATGATATAAATGAGACAGTTGCAAATGATGATGCTTATAACACTACCTCTGATAGTCCTATTAATGCTAATGTGCTTGACAACGATACAGATCCAGAAAATGATACGCAGATAGTAAATGTTATTCCAGTTGTAGGAACTAATAACGGTACTCTTATGCTTAATACAGATGGAACATTTGTATATACCCCAAACCCTGGTTTTGTAGGAACAGATAGTTTTGTATATAGTGTTTGTGATGATGGTACACCACAAGCATGTGATGAAGCAACGGTATATATAACTGTAGGTATGGAATTAATACCAGATTTCGGACCAACGATTTTTACAGGTAATACCACAGTAATTGGAGGGACAGGTGTTGTTGATTTCAGAGTATTTGTAGCTGAGTATGCTAATCAAAATTCTAATGGAGTTACTCCTGTAGAATTGAGAATTATAAAAAATGATGATTTTGTTATAACATATAATCCTACACTTACAACAATAAATGGCGTGCCAGTAAGTAACGAAGATTGGTTGTATGATGATTCTAATCCTTCTTTACATAGATTTACTTATATAGGTAATGGAGGAATATTTAATGCTTCGACAGCATCAAATATTGGCATTAATGCGATATACAATCCGCCAATGGGTACAAATGGAACTTTTCCTATAAAAGTTACAGTTAAATATTTCTCTGGGGGAGAAATAAATAACAACAATAATGATGATTTAGATTACATTGAATATAATAACAATTAATAGCAACCCAATATTATTTTAAACCCTAACAAAACTAACATGAAAAAACTTTTACTAATCGTATCAATTTGTTTGATATCCTTTGTAGGATTTTCACAATCAGTTTCATTACCACAAGCAAATATTAATCCAGCTCCACTTGAGTCAATTGCTCTTAATGGTACTGGTGTAGGTGAGTTTACTTTTGCTGAGTCATCAGGAATAGCTGTACAACCTACTGCTTTTGGAATGCCTAATGTTACAGTTAGCGTAAATTTTCAATATGTTGAACTTACTGATGGAAATATAGCAGGGATTTCTGGAACTTTATTAGATTATTTTGTTCCTAGCTATGATGCATTAACTAATATTTTAGTTTTTCAGCAAACTTCGGAAATTCCAGGTGATTGGTTCGGTTCAGTTTCAATGCCATTAACGGTGATTCAAAATTCTACTCAAGAACAAGCATTTAATGGATTTAATGCTAATATTGCTGCTATTGATGGTGTCACTAATGCTGAAGGTAATGCTGCGGTATTTACCTATACTACAAGTAATCCAGCAACGGTTGAAATAACTGAGTTTTCAAGGCCAGGAGATATTTTAGATATTTCAGTTACAGATATAGATTTAAACGTAGATCCATTAGTTGCTGAAACAGTTGATGTAACATTATTAAATGATATCACAGGAGAGTCTGAAATTATAACATTAACAGAAACAGGTCCAGATACAGGAGTTTTTGCAGGAACCGTAGATACTACGTATGGAACAGTTGCAGGAACAGACAATGATGGTGAATTCA
>NZ_BKCF01000023.1 GCF_009014635.1 Patiriisocius marinistellae
ATCTGTTACAACAACATTTGTCAATGTAGTGTTTCCTGTGTTTGTTACTTCAATATCGTATGTGATAACATCACCTAATCCGCCAGCAGCATTCGTTTGACTCTTAATAACACTTAAGCTTCCTGCTCTTTCTAAAGGTGTAACTGTTGGGTCATCTGTTGCATTATTATTAGTACTACCATCTCCATTAGGAGTTTCAACTAATTCATTATCTATAATATCATTTCCATCTGTATCAGTAGAAGTATCTGAAATATCACCTACATTATTTACACCTGTTGGGCTACTACCTAATGCAACTGCACTATTCTCAACAAAACCCATATTGATATCTTCTTGAGTAATAGTATGTGTAGCATCAACCTCCATAATTGCACCTGCAAGTAATTCTGGAATAGGATTATCAAATGATTGATCTAATACGGCATTTGCATCTGTGAGTAATACGTTCGTAAGTGCAGTATTACCTGTATTTTCAATAGTTATTAAATAAGTAATAATGTCACCTAACTCTGCTGATCCAGAAACCGAAACTTGAGCTTTAGTTACGTTAATTTGGTCATCTGAAGTATATGTAAATGTAGCAGCATTACCTTCAGCATTTGTGTCTCTATCAATTGCAGCAATATTTGCATTAAATCCATTAAAAGCTTCTTGTTGAGAAGAATTTTGAATTACAGTAATTGGTATTTGTATAGAAGCAAAAGCATCTCCGGGAATTAATGTACTCTGCTGAAATGTAATAATGTTAGTTATTGCATCATAACTTACATCAAAATAGTTTAAAAGAGTACCTGTTATCCCATTAATATCACCATTAGTAAGTTCAATATATTGAAGATTTACACTAATAGTTACGTTTGGTAATCCAAAAGCAGATGCTGGAACATCAATTCCTGATGATTCAGCGAATGTAAACCCTGCAACACCAGTACCGTTATTTTCCAGCGACTCCAATGGTGCGGGATTAATTGTAGCTTCTGGAAGAGACACAGATTGTGAGAAACCTGTGAATCCTGCGATGAAAAACATCGCTAAAAATGCTAACTTTTTCATATTATATATTTTAACTTTATCCATGATAACCGTGGTTATTATTAGTTGTTATTGTACTCAATATAATCGAAATCATCGTTATTTGAGTTGTTTATTTCTCCACCTGAGAAGTATTTTACTGTAACTTTCACAGGAAATGATCCATTTGTACTCATTGGTGGATTATACACTGCATTAATTCCAATATTAGAAGCTGTCGCCCCTTCAAAAACCCCTCCATTTCCTACATACGTAAATTTATATAGAGAAGGATGACTATCGTCGAAAATCCAATCCTGATTATTCACTGAACTTCCATTAAGTGTGGTTAATGTATTATCAAATGAAACAACTAAATCAGAATTCTTTATAATTCTAAGTTCTACTGGATCTGTTCCATTTGAAAACCTTCCATTGTATTCTGCAACAAAAACTCTAAAATCAATTACTCCTGTACCTCCAATAATAGTTGTATTTCCTGTAAATATTGTTGGTCCAAAATCTGGCAAGTCACCTACAATATCTGTATCTGTAACTGGTGCAGGATCTGATCCTGTAGCATCAAAAACATCATCATACGTTACTGTAACAGTATCTCCTGCTTGTGTATTGAATTCACCATCATTGTCTGTTCCTGCAACTGTTCCATACGTAGTATCTACGGTTC
>NZ_BKCF01000024.1 GCF_009014635.1 Patiriisocius marinistellae
CAATAGCAATATGTGATATTGTTGGTGGAGATGGAACACAGGAATTTAATCTTACCATTCGGGAGACACAGATATTGGACGGCAATGTATATGATATTACCTATTACGAGTTAGAAGAAGATGCTATAGCGGGTATTGCAGGTACTGAGATACTAGACCCTACGATGTACACAAATACATCCTCACCACAGACTATCTATGTGCGCGTGGTGAATCCAGACAGTCCTTTAGGCTGCTTTGAGATAGTAGAGCTTGTTATCAGTGTGGAGTTACTTCCAGATGATAGTGCAGTGATAGAGGACTATGTATTGTGCGAAGTGCCCTTTGATGGTATTGCAATCTTTGATCTTACTACAAAAGATGAAGAGATATTGGTGGGTCAAGACATGGTTAACAACCAAGTGAGCTACTACGAAGAGCAGGTAGATGCCATGGCAGGTATTAACCCTATTGTCGACCCAACGTTCTATCAAAACACGAGCAATCCACAGATGATATATGTGGGTATACGAAACACGGCAACGGGTTGTTATATAGGAGGTGTTCAATTCTTCAATATTGAGGTAAGAGAGGGAGCCACGGCCACAGCGCCAGCGGAGCCTTATACCATATGCGATAATACTGATCCTAACGATGGGTTGGCTGAGTTTGTACTCGATAGGAGCACCCCAGAAGCAGAAGCGCTATTGGACGAGATACTCAATGGACAAGACCCTATGTTGTATGAGTTGACTTTTCATGAGACTTTAGAAACGGCAACAGAGGGAACAAATAATTTGACATCACCTTACACAAACATTATCAATCCGCAGGTTATTTATGCGAGAGTAGAGAATCTAGATACGGAATGTTTTGAGATTGCCGAGGTAATCCTTAAAGTAGAGCAATTACCTGTAGTGATACTACCAGAGAGTTTTAGACTGTGTGTTGATGCAGACGGATTGCCTATTGCGCAAGAAGAAGGAGAAGACTCTCCACCACTAATAGATACAGGACTGGATCCTTCATTATATACATTTGTGTGGGATATCGACGCAGAAGTACAAGAGGGCGAGACAGGACCTAGTATTACTGCGCTACAAGGAGGTGAGTACACGGTAACTATCACAGAGAATGAGTCAATGTGTAGTACAACAGTAAGTACTACAGTAACAGTATCACAAGCACCAACAGCATGGAGTTTTGAGTTAGTCAATGGCGCCTTTGCAGATAACCATACTGTTGCGATAACGGCAGAGGGTCTTGGAGAATATATTTATAGTATTGATGGAGGGCCTTTCCAAGAGAGCAATGAATTTATAGATGTATCACCAGGTGTACACACAATAACGGTAAAGGATGCAAACGGCTGTGGTGAGATAGAGTTTGATATAGGTGTGGTGGATTATCCAGATTACTTTACACCAAATGGAGATGGGTTCCATGAGACATGGAATATCATTGGAATTGCAGATTTCGATCCTACGGCAAATATCTTTATATTTGACCGCTACGGTAAACTTATCAAGCAGATAAGCCCACTTACCCCAGGATGGGACGGTACGTACAATGGTAATATGTTACCATCGAGTGACTACTGGTTTAGAGTAGAGTACACAGAACAAGAAGTAAGAAAAGAAATAAAAGGACATTTTACCTTAAAGAGATAA
>NZ_BKCF01000025.1 GCF_009014635.1 Patiriisocius marinistellae
TAATCGTAGAGCAAACCCCTCAAATAACAGACCCAGCCCCATTGGTGGTTTGTGATACAGACGCAGACGGTTTTGCTGTGTTTAACCTTATAGAAGTAGAAGACGATATCCTTTTTGGTCTTACAGGTGGTCCCTATGTAGTGACATATTATAGTGATATAGCACAGACCAGTCCTATAAATAATCCAGGAGCATATACCAATACCTCAAATCCACAAATTATATACATAACAGTAAGAGATACCAATAATGATTGTATAGCAGAAACGCAGCTTGAGTTAAGAGTAGAGATACCTCCAGTACTTGTCAATCCAGATCCTTTAGAGTTGTGTGACCAGACCGAAATCATCGGTCCTGACGATGAGCAAGAAATCTTTGATCTTACACAAGCTATTCCTCAGATAACGGGAGGTGCTTTGGGAGTTTCGATTACCTTTTTCGAGACCCTTTCAGACATGCAAGCTAACATAAATATGATAGCGACACCAACGGCTTACATCAATGTGCTTGACAATCCTCAGACCATCTATATTCGCGCAGAGGATGTAAATACTAGCTGTGTTGTAGATAGTGGTATGGTTACGTTAGATTTAATTGTAAACCCACGACCATCACCTATCACCCCAGAGCCGTTAGAGGTTTGTGATATTGATAACGATGGTTTTGCAACATTCAACCTTACAGATAAGGATATAGAGATCATAGGAGGAGAGCCCGGTGTTGTAATAACATATCATGAAACACCGCTAGATGCAGAGAACGGTACGTTTGCCCTTACAGATCCGTATGCTAATATTGTTGCAGATAGTCAACTTATATACGCACGTGCTACCTATGACGATGTTCCTCCAGCAGTAGGTACAGGTTGTTTTAAAGTAGTGATTTTAGAGCTTATAGTTAACCCAACTCCAGAGGTTCCTGTCAACCTTGCTCCATTAGTAATATGTGATGATGATGGTGATGGTTTTGCCATTTTTGATCTTACTGAGCGTGCAGCCGATATTTACGGAACCCAAGACCCAACAGATTATGCGTTAAGTTATCATACTACATTAGCAGACGCACAAGCAGGTACTGCAGCAATTGCAGCGCCAGGTGCATTTACTAATACGATTAATCCACAACCAATTTGGGTGCGTTTAAGAGATATCGATACAGACTGTTTTAAGGTAGGTACCTTTGAGCTGCAAGTATCTTTAGGTCCAACAGTAATCCAACCGCTACCGTTAGAGCTTTGTGATGATTTGGGAGCGTCCAACGATGGAACTACGGCTTTTGATCTTACCGTTAAGAATGATGAGATCACAGGAGGCGCAGCTGGAGTAGGCGTGCAGTATTTTGAGAGTCAAGCAGATGCTGATGCAAATATAAATGCCATTAATCCTGCTACTGCCTACGAGAACACGTCAAACCCACAGACTATTTTTGTTCGTGTTACCGATGGAAACACCCTTTGTGCAGACACGAGCGTGACCCTTACCCTACGCGTACTGCCTAATCCAGTACCCGAAGAGCCCGAC
>NZ_BKCF01000026.1 GCF_009014635.1 Patiriisocius marinistellae
GCCAAATTTTTAAATTTGACGACTTTCCAATAAAAAAGATAATAAGAAAAATTTAAAAATTCAGCTCGTGCTTCATCCGAAATTAATTGTTTAATTTACACGCTACGAGCCATATACAAGACCGTTGGCAAACATTAACTAAAAAAAATAATTTGGGAATAAAAGAAAATTACGAAAGGATAAAAGAAGCAATAAGTCTTTTGAAGTATTCAAGAGAATATCTTTCCAATGATGAAAAACCGTATTTATTTGGCAACCTCGATGATTTAAGGAAAGGTGTTGAATTATTGTCTGAGATAGATTTTCTCGAATCTTATGTTGATGAATTAAAAAAAGACTCAGGAATTTTTGACACACATAAAAACTCGGAAAAATTCGTTTCCAGTCAAGAAAATATTATTGTTAGAAATGTAGAATATTTACGTGCTGGACTTACTTTTCTTCTGGATTATTTTGATAAGACTACTAAGAATGAAAAGAATCTTGATGCCATTACCATAAAATTACCTGAACTCAATAGTTTTGATGATCTAAACAAAATTTCTAATGAACTCAAGAAGGCTATAGAATTACCTATAATAGATGCAGGAATTGATAAAAGTAAAACTGAAATAATATCTGCTGATAGAGGTTCAATTTGGTTAAATGTAGCGTTAGGAACAATTGGAGCTGTAAAACTTATTGCAGGTATTGTATGGGCAGCTTCGGTAATAAGAAAAAAACGCGCAGAAGCAAAGATTTTTGAAGAACACGCAAAAACCTTAGAATTAAAAAATGATGCACTTAAAGATATTATTAATGCGCAAAAAATACAGGTTAAAAATATACTGAATGCGGAAGCTCAAGCAATTGCTAGTGAACATTACGATCATACAGATCCTGAAACAATTAAAAGACTTGAATTATCCATATCAACAACATCGGATCTTATTGATCGAGGAGTAAAAATTTTGCCTACAGGAAATTCAAATGATAGCCTAAAAGAATTATTTCCTGATTACGACAAACTCAATTTAATTCAATCCACAATTAAGCAAATTAGAAATGAATAAAACGTTTGCCAACAACGTATATAAAAAATAGCGCGAGTCGTTGCTAATACAAAGGTTCGGGCATTTTTAGGAAGTCGCTAAATTTTTAAATTTGACAAATTCCCAAAAATAAAATAATTAGTAAAATTTAAAAATTCGGCTTGTGTTTTATCCGAAAATTATCGCTTATTTTCAGCGCTACTTTTCATATACAAGACCGTTGCCAGTAATTTAAAAAATGAACTTTCCTGAAATAGGTTGACTAAAAATTAAACCTTTAATTATAGTCACTTATGAAAACACAAAATGAACACTGGCGAAAAAAAAGCTATCAAAAAGCAACTTTAGAGACGAAACTTTT
>NZ_BKCF01000027.1 GCF_009014635.1 Patiriisocius marinistellae
TGAACTTTCCTGAAATAGGTTGACTAAAAATTAAACCTTTAATTATAGTCACTTATGAAAACACAAAATGAACACTGGCGAAAAAAAAGCTATCAAAAAGCAACTTTAGAGACGAAACTTTTAGTCGTTGACCAAATACTTAGCGGGCAGATATCCAATAACCAAGCTTCAAAAAAATATGACATTCCCAGAACAACTATTTCTTATTGGTTAAGAAAATACAGTACCTTAGTACAACAAAATACTGGTATGAGTAAAAATGATGAAATTAAAAAACTCAAGGAAAAGATTGAAGAACTTGAGTTTCAAAAAGACTTCCAACAAGACATTATCGCGGATATGGAACTAATTACAGGTGTCGATATGTCAAAAAAGTCATTACCCAAAACATTAGCAAAAGAGATAGAGCTAAAGAAAAAACAGCGTATAAAAGAAAATGGCTCTATGGATGTTTTGGGATATCTAAACAAGCCTTCTACAAAAGACTAAGAACTCAACAGAAAAAAGAAATAGATCATCAAAAAATGATCAAAATGGTCAAGGACTACCGCAAAAAAGTAGGCTCTAAAACTGGTGGCATTAAACTACATACAGAACTAAAGCAAGACTTTATAAACGCTGATATTAAAATTGGTAGAGATAAGTTCTATCGCTTCCTCAGACTAAATAATCTTTTGATTCCTAAAACTAAAAATTACATCACAACAACAAACTCTAATCATATGTACAAAAAATATAAGAACCTGATTAAAAACCACGTCCCTACTCGACCTGAACAACTTTGGGTAAGTGATATCACTTACATTAAAACACAATACGGCCATAATTATTTAGCCATTGTTACAGATGCCTATTCCAAGCAGATTATGGGCTACAAACTAGATAACCATATGAGAACATCACTTTGCACCGATGCACTCGCTATGGCCATTAAAAACAGAAAATACCCCAATCAAAAGCTTATTCATCATTCAGACAGAGGTTTTCAATACTGCAATCCTAAGTACACAACTTTTGCTGAAGACAACAATATCGTAATGAGTATGACTGAGCAATACGACCCTTATGAAAATGCTGTAGCAGAACGAATTAATAGAACGTTGAAATACGAATATGGATTAAAACAAACGATTAAAAACACAAAACTAGCTCAAAAAATGACGGAGCAAGCTGTCTATATTTATAATAATTTAAGAACGCATTTTAGCCTGGAATTAAGAAAACCAGCTGAAGTACACTTAAATCCAAATATCAAATATAAATCCTATCGAAAAAATAATGTAAATTTAGCTGAACTTAAGATTTAAAAATAGAAATTGATTAATCAAAAAA
>NZ_BKCF01000028.1 GCF_009014635.1 Patiriisocius marinistellae
GCCAAATTTTTAAATTTGACGACTTTCCAATAAAAAAGATAATAAGAAAAATTTAAAAATTCAGCTCGTGCTTCATCCGAAATTAATTGTTTAATTTACACGCTACGAGCCATATACAAGACCGTTGTGGTTAATGTAAAAAACGCGAACTAAGAAAATGATTTTATTATTTATTTTAGCAATCACTGTAATACAATTGACTTGTTATTATCTGACTTATAGATTTAAAATCAAGGTTCCGAATTTTGTTATTCTGATATTAGTTCTAATTGGATATTATTTTATTTTTCCGCAATTTTTCTATCCAGAACCTAGAACAGACGGAATTAATTGTGGAATGCCAATTCTCGGAATTACACTCGGATTCTGGATTTTCGGAACAATCTCTGCCTTAAGTTCGCATATAATATGGGCAATCATAAAAAAAAGAAAGAATGCATTGGAAAAGATGTGATTATAGAATAGAAAGTTTGAGATTAACAATTGAAGGTCTTGAAAAATCTATAGTTGAATTAGAGAAAAAACTTAAAGAGATAGAATGGTATGACGGGATTTGGTTTTTAGAAGAAGTTGAACCTATAATTGGATTATCATTTATTGCTCTTCAAAATTATATAAATAGTAGCATTTATGACAGATTTGAAACGTTAAACAACCAATATGAAAAATACAAAATTGGAAAGTTAGTAAATGACGCAAAAAGAACTGAAATAGAATTAATAATAGGAATTGCAAACTATTTTAAACATAGAGATGACGAAAATGATTTAAGAAAAGGAACTTCATCTATTTTATTAGATTGTGGTTTAAAAATAAATAAAGAAATTGATATTACAGAATCACCAATTATCAAAGGATTAGAATTATTAACGGAAAAATGGGACTTGTCGGACTTAATAATTATTATAGACAAGTGGAGAGAAAACTTGTGGATTGAAATAAAGAAACACTAACCACAACACCGTGTATATTTTATTGCTAGGTTCTAGCCTGCTTACGAAAATCCTCGCGGATTTTCTATTCGGTATTTATTTGCTAACTTAGTAACTTAAACACGCAACAAAGCATACACAAACACGTTGTAAAACATTATGATAAAAATAAGGAACAAGCATTTTGAAATACTCTAAAACTCAACAAAAAAGGTTCAATTTATATTATCAAGAAAAATATAAAAAATTCTATTACAAGTTTCTGGTTCATC
>NZ_BKCF01000029.1 GCF_009014635.1 Patiriisocius marinistellae
AACGGATTTGTATATGAGCAGTGCGGAGGAAGAAAGGTGAAAGCCTTTCGGACGTACCCGAGCTGATTTTTACAAATTTCGTTTATTAAATTTTTTTTTGCAATAAGTCGAATTTGTAAAAATTCGGCGGTCTCCCAAATATACCTTAACTTTTAATTAAGCACAAACTCCCGCATTGCTTATATGCGTTGTTGTAAAACGTTATTTCCGCTCTAATGTTCCGAATATCCTTTCCACTAAAAGCGAGTCAGTTTCGTTAAATTTTTCTTTCCATCTTGTAATTGTTAGAAAAATAGTTCCGTCTTTACCTTTTGAATTTAAATATCTGTTGTTGACTACAAAGTCAAAATTACCTAAACTATCATTTCCTACAACATCAAAATAATACGCATCAAATCCGTTTACGTTTTGGAAAGATTGATTTTTCGGTCTCCCAACTTTCGCAACCGCAATAGAATCCATTAAAGTTTTAAATTCGGGCGTAAATTCAGTTTTATCCGATTCCCACGAAATATCAAATAATAGTCTGTCTTTGTAATTTACAGTTGTGTCTGTAAATCTCATTATAGAAATAATTTCTTCTCCAGTATTTTGCAAAGCTCAATCTTTCGGAACGTCAATTTTGAGTTTGTTATTCACATCAGTTTGAGTTTCAAATTCCGAACAGCTGAACATCAGATTGGCAAATATTAATGTTAGCAGGATTTTTTTCATAATATGTAAAGATTTTTAAGACGTTATTCTCTCATATTCGTTAAAGAAGAAGATGATATATTTTTCAAATGATTTGAAGTGTTTTCGATGAATTGTATTTTGAAAAGAAAAGTATAAGGGTCTATACTCAGAATGCACTGGTTTAGCTAATAGGTCATCCCACATTTTCTGCCAAAATATTCTGGTATCATCAGGAACACCAGTGGATTGAGAAAGGGTATAGGCATATTCAAAATGATCAAAACAGTAATAACCTATCTTTAATATTACCTGGATGAACCAGAAACTTGTAATAGAATTTTTTATATTTTTCTTGATAATATAAATTGAACCTTTTTTGTTGAGTTTTAGAGTATTTCAAAATGCTTGTTCCTTATTTTTATCATAATGTTTTACAACG
>NZ_BKCF01000030.1 GCF_009014635.1 Patiriisocius marinistellae
ATGAACCAGAAACTTGTAATAGAATTTTTTATATTTTTCTTGATAATATAAATTGAACCTTTTTTGTTGAGTTTTAGAGTATTTCAAAATGCTTGTTCCTTATTTTTATCATAATGTTTTACAACGTTCGTGTATATGAAAAGTAGCGCTGAAAATAAGCGCTAACTATTCGGATGAAACACAAGCCGAATTTTTAAATTTTACTAATTATATTATTTTTGGGAATTTGTCAAATTTAAAAATTTGGCGACTTTCCAAAAATGCCCGAACCTTTGTGTTAGCAACGACTCGCGCTATTTTTTATATACGTTGTTGCCAACAGTACTTATTTCCACTTTTCTATTAATTCTATCACACCTTTTTTAATTCCGCTATAAAATTCTCCTTTTTTAAATTCAGGTATTATTTTTTCTTCAATTACTTTTTTACAAATTTCGTTAGTTAAAATCAATTCGGTTCCAGTTCCAGTTGCAATTCCGATTTGTCTGCAAGGATTGCAAACAACTATTGTTAATCCGTTATTTTTTTCGGCATTTCCAACTCCCCAAGTTTGTCCTAAATCCGTTGCGTATTTTTGGATGTCATTATAAGGTTTTATGCTGTCAATTGTAACAACCACAATTTGTCTTGTCGTCTCAATATCATAATCATAAAGAATTTTCGATAATTCACTTCGTTGCGATTCCTTAAAAATTTCTCCGTAATCATTTATAATTCCAATTGGTTTTGGAATAGAACTTTTTTCCGTTTCCGAAAAATCAATTTCAGTAGTTGGTTTTTTAGTTTCCGTTTCTTGAGCAATTCCTTTGCAGGAAAGGAAATTCAAAGTCAAGAAAAGGATTAATATTTTAGTTCCTATTTTCATTTTTCGTATTGTTGGCAACGGATTTGTATATGAGCAGTGCGGAGGAAGAAAGGTGAAAGCCTTTCGGACGTACCCGAGCTGATTTTTACAAATTTCGTTTATTAAATTTTTTTTTGCAATAAGTCGAATTTGTAAAAATTCG